>NZ_CP017962.1:0-3869935 GCF_001878675.1 Virgibacillus halodenitrificans
TGGAAAATATTAACGAGCTATGGGTGGCTACATTAGAAAAGATTGAAGAAAAAATTAGTAAACCTAGCTTTGATACTTGGTTAAAGAATACAAAAGCTGTTGCTATTGAAGGAAATACGCTAATTATTTCCGCACCAAACGATTTCGCGAGAGACTGGCTGGAGAATCAATATACACAGTTAATTTCTGATATTATCCTGGATATTACCGGGTCCAAATTAGATACAAAATTTATTATTCCAGATACGGCGGGGGCGGAGAATGAGGTAGATGCAACACCAAAACCTGCGCCAAAAGCAGCAAATTCGAATGACATGCCAAAATCAATGCTCAATTCTAAATATACGTTTGATACCTTTGTCATTGGAGCTGGAAACCGTTTTGCTCATGCAGCTTCCTTAGCTGTTGCTGAAGCACCTGCTGAAGCCTATAATCCCCTATTCATTTACGGAGGCGTAGGTCTTGGTAAAACACATTTAATGCATGCGATTGGCCATTATGTTCGAGAGCATGATCCCAATGCAAAAGTAGTTTACTTGTCCTCTGAGAAGTTTACCAATGAATTTATTAATGCAATTATGGACAATAAAACAGTAAACTTTCGAAATAAGTACCGAAATGTAGATGTTCTTCTAATTGATGATATTCAGTTTATCGCTGGAAAAGAATCAACCCAGGAGGAATTTTTCCATACATTTAATACGCTACATGAAGAAAGTAAGCAAATCATTATTTCCAGTGATCGGCCACCAAAGGAAATACCTACATTGGAGGATCGATTACGCTCTCGCTTTGAATGGGGATTGATTACGGATATTACTCCCCCAGATCTGGAAACAAGAATTGCAATCCTGTCGAAAAAAGCAAAAGCGGAAGGTCTGGATATTCCAAATGAAGTAATGCTTTATATTGCAAATCAAATTGATACAAACATTCGGGAATTAGAAGGTGCACTAATCCGAGTTGTAGCCTATTCTTCTCTTGTTAATCAGGATATAAACGCATCATTGGCAGCTGATGCTTTGAAGGATATTATCCCTAGCAGCAAGCCAAGACTTATAACCATTCAAAGTATTCAAGAGATGGTTGGAGAGAAATATAATGTGCGGATGGAAGACTTTATCGCAAAAAAACGTACCAAATCAATTGCATTTCCAAGACAAATCGCAATGTACCTTTCAAGAGAATTAACAGATTCCTCTTTGCCTAAAATTGGTGAAGAGTTTGGCGGACGTGACCATACAACTGTTATTCATGCCCATGAGAAAATCTCTAAAATGATGGAAAACGATGCAAATTTAACGAGGGAAATTGAAGAACTTAAAGAGCAATTAAAATCTTTTTAAGCAATAATAGAAGTTTTAATTCGAAATGAAAGGTTTATACACATGTGCATAGTGTGTAAAACGGTGCAGCTTTGTGAACATGTTGTCCACATGTGTATAACTAGCAGTGACATACTCAAATTTAACTTATCCACATAAACACAGGCCTTATTACTGTTATTACTATATTTTTATAAATAAAATATATATAAAGAACTTCCAATAGGAGGATTTATTAATGAAATTTATTATTCAACGTGATCAATTAATTGCAAGCATACAGGATGTAATGAAAGCAATATCTTCAAGAACAGTTGTACCGATATTAACTGGAATGAAAATTGAAGTGAAACAACATGGAATTACACTAACAGGAAGTGATTCTGATATATCCATTGAATCCTATATACCAGCTGAGGAAGATGGAAATGTAAATGTAGAGCAAATTGAAGAAGGCAGTATTGTCTTACAAGCAAAATATTTCCCTGATATTGTTCGTAAATTACCAGAAAAAACAGTTGAGATCGAGGCTGATGAAAACTTAAAGGTCACTATTCGCTCTGGTAAAGCTGAATTTAATCTTAATGGACAAGATGCAGAGGAATATCCTCAGCTTCCTAAACTGCAAACAGATGATAGCTTTGAATTACCAACAGATTTACTTAAAAGTTTAATAAAGCAAACTGTATTCGCTGTTTCAACAATGGAAACACGGCCCATCTTAACAGGGGTTCATATTAAACTGGAAGAAGGAAATTTAACATTTACTGCTACAGACAGTCACCGTCTTGCTTCCCGCGAAGTACCAGTAAGTGATTCGAACACAGCATTTCCTTCAGTAGTTGTTCCTGGTAAAAGCCTTAATGAATTAAATAAAATTCTCGATGATACGGAAGAACCAGTAGAAATAAGTGTGACAAATAACCAAATTCTTTTCCGTGCAAAGAACCTTAATTTTCTCTCACGTTTATTAGATGGTAACTACCCGGAAACTTCTCGCTTAATTCCGGAGCAAAGTAAAACGGTATTGTATGCCAAAACAAAAGAATTACTAAACACGATTGATCGTGCATCTCTTTTAGCCAAAGAAGAAAGAAATAATGTTGTTCGTTTAAACACTCAAGGGGATAATGTAATTAATATTACAGGGAATTCCCCGGAAGTAGGTACTGTTTCAGAAGAAATCGTGGTTCAATCCATGGAAGGCGAAGAATTAAAAATTTCCTTCAGCTCCAAATATATGATTGATGCATTAAAAGCAATTGAATATGAAGAAGTAAAAGTAGAGTTTACAGGAGCTATGCGCCCATTCATTATTCGACCTGCAAATGAAGATCCAATTTTACAACTTATCTTACCAGTACGGACATTTTAATCAGTTAAACTAGTCTTTAACCAACAAAAAAGCTTATCCACATGTGGATAAGCTTTTTTTAGTATGAACTTAGCTATAAATAGATGTTGGGTTATATAATAATTCACAATATATATAAACTGCGAGGTAACTTGGTTAGTGTTTATCTCTTTTAAGGAAGTGGATGGACCCATTGATTTCCGCTTCAGGGGGACGCTTTCCACCGGCATGGCTTCAGCCGCTTCCTCCGCTACGCTGCGTCCAGGGTCTTCAGCTCATGCTATTCCGGTAGGAGTCGCCCCCTTTCGCTCCAATCAATTGATATGACAAATTTATTTTTATAATATACTTTTTCTTAACGTAAAAAATATACTTTAGCGAAGGAAAAATACGGAGACTCCTGGGGGGAGATGAGGCATCGATGAGACCCCGGAATGCGTAGCATGAGGAGGCTCATCAGCCGCCCCTGGAAAGCGCAGTATTTTTCCGTAGCGGTGATATTTAAATTTCTCCTATCAACAGCTAAATAGATTTTCTAGTACAAATTAGTATTATTTAATTCTTCTTACTCTTAAATAATAAATTTTCGTTAGATTGTCTTTTCGCTATTCCAAAAATCCTGAAAACCAAGGAGTAATTTGGTGCTGTAGACATCCAAAAAGCCAAATTTAAGCCCGAATAGGCCTTTTTGAGGTAATTAAGGGTCTTACCTTCCCTTATTGCAAAAACTTTAGTAAAATAGGTTTATAAATGAAATAAAGGTAATACTTGTTGATGATAGTAAAAATAATATAGAGATTTGGTGAGATATATGCATGAACAAATTGAAATAAAAACGGAATATATTGCATTAGGGCAATTTATTAAGCTTGCCAACATTCTGGAATCAGGCGGAATGGTGAAATCATATCTTCAGGAAGAAGGTGTATTAGTAAACGGCGAGCAGGAACATAGACGAGGGAGGAAGCTTTATCCCAACGATGTTGTGGAAATTGAAGGGATCGGCTCTTATATCGTGGTAAAAGAGGGCGAATAATGCATATAGACCAATTACAATTAAGGAATTTTCGGAATTACGATAAATTAGATATCGAATTTGATGACAAGATAAATGTTATCATCGGCGAAAATGCCCAAGGAAAAACAAATTTAATGGAAGCCATCTATTTGTTAGCCTTTACTAAATCACATCGTACTCCCAGAGAAAAAGAATTAATCCAATGGGAGCAGGAATATGCTAAAATAGAAGGTAGGATTACAAAACGAAATCGCTCGTTTCCTCTGGAAATTGTTATTTCTTCTAAAGGCAAAAAGGCCAAGCTAAATCGTTTAGAGCAAAAACGTTTAAGTGACTATATTGGCGCTCTGAACGTAGTCATGTTTGCTCCGGAAGATTTAAGTCTGGTCAAAGGTGCCCCTCAAATCCGCAGACGCTTTGTCGATATGGAGTTAGGCCAAATCCAGCCTAAATATATCTATCATTTAGGGCAGTATCAAAAAGTCCTGAAGCAACGAAACTATTTATTAAAGCAGTTGCAGCGACGGAAGGAACAAGATAGAACGATGCTGCAAGTGTTGACAGAGCAATTGGTAGAACATGCTGCGACCCTATTGGAGAGAAGGTTTGTTTTTATAGATTTATTACAAAAATGGGCAAGCCCGATCCATCATGGCATTAGCAGACAACTGGAGGAGTTAGAATTAAGATATTCTCCAACAATAGAAGTATCAGAAGCTGCTGATAGGGAGAAAATAGTAACAGCATATCTCGAGAAGTTTTATGAAATACAAGAAAAAGAGATTGAACGTGGGACCACATTAATTGGGCCGCATCGTGACGATCTCCTCTTTTACGTGAATAAGAAAAATGTCCAAGTATATGGCTCCCAAGGACAACAGCGAACCACAGCCTTATCTGTAAAATTGGCAGAAATTGAATTAATATACAACGAGGTCGGTGAATACCCCGTTCTTCTATTGGATGATGTACTAAGTGAATTGGATGATTATCGACAGTCCCATTTACTGAATACAATTCAAGGTAAGGTACAAACCTTTGTTTCTACAACAAGTGTTGATGGAATTAACCATCAAACATTGGAGAAGGCAGAATTATTTAAGGTTAGAGACGGTATAGTAGACACATAATTTTGGGAGGAAATACCATGTTTATACATTTAGGTAATGATACGGTTATTAGATCAGAGGAAGTAGTAGCAATCATAGATTTTAATCTAATTTCCTCTTCAACCATTATGGAAGAAATGATGGATCATGCCACTAAACACAAAATAGTCAGTGGGCCAGTTTTAGAGGCAAAATCGGTCATGATTACGACAAACAAAATTTACTATAGTTCTCTATCTGTCTCTACACTAAAAAAACGAGCAAGTATGATCTCAACAATTAGTAAAGTTGATGATTTTTCAGATGAAATCAAAGAGTTAGAGTTAGATGAAGATTGATTTTAAAACAATTTAGTCTGTAATTTGATTGTTAGCCTATACAGCGATGAAACCTTTAAACATGTCTTTGGAAGATTATCCAATAGATGTCTTAGTAAAAGAAATGGATGTGAAATCATGTCAATGGAAGACAAAATTATGAATGAACAAGCATATGATGCGGATCAAATTCAAGTCTTAGAAGGCTTGGAAGCAGTACGTAAAAGACCTGGTATGTATATCGGTTCAACTAGTGAAAAAGGGCTTCACCATCTCGTATGGGAAATTGTTGATAACAGTATTGACGAGGCTCTTGCAGGCTATTGCGACCATATTCAGGTTATCATTGAAGAAGATAACAGTATTACGGTAAAAGATAATGGGCGCGGAATTCCTGTTGGTATTCAGAAAAAAACAGGGCGACCTGCTCTTGAAGTTATTATGACCGTACTTCATGCAGGTGGTAAATTTGGCGGTGGCGGCTACAAAGTTTCTGGTGGTCTACATGGTGTTGGTGCCTCTGTAGTTAATGCACTTTCGACTCGTATGGAGGTACACGTACATTTAGATAACAAAATCCATTTTCTAGCATTTGAAAAAGGAGTTCCTCAAGGGGAAATTGAAGTTGTCGGCGAAACAGATGTAACTGGCACAACCGTCCATTTTATACCTGATCCAGAGATTTTTACTGAAACAACTGAATATCAATTTGATATATTGGCCCAGCGATTGAGAGAGCTGGCATTTTTAAATAAAGGAATTACGATAACTATTGAGGACAAGCGTACGGGTGAAGAGCCAGTCAGCTACTATTATGAAGGCGGAATCAGTTCGTATGTAGAGTATATAAACCGTACAAAAGAAGTACTTCATGCACCGTTTTATTCGGAAGGTGAGGAAGAAGGGATAGCTGTAGAAGTAGCCATTCAGTATAACGATGGTTTTTCCAGCAACCTTTACTCGTTTGCCAATAATATTCATACGTATGAAGGTGGTACGCATGAGTCAGGATTCCGTACAGGACTTACCCGTGTAATCAATGACTATGCAAGAAAGAACAATTTATTTAAAGAGAACGACCCTAACTTATCTGGTGAAGATGTGCGGGAAGGTTTAACTGCGATCGTTTCCGTCAAACACCCGGATCCGCAATTTGAAGGACAGACAAAGACAAAGCTTGGTAACAGTGAAGTTCGTTCTGTAACAGATTCCATATTCAGTGAAACATTTTCTAAATTCCTTTTTGAAAATCCTACAGTTGGAAAGATCATTGTGGAAAAAGGGCTGATGGCCTCAAGAGCCCGTATGGCTGCTAAAAAAGCCAGGGAACTAACAAGGAGGAAAAGTGCTTTAGAAATATCCAATCTACCAGGTAAGCTTGCTGATTGTTCTTCCAAGGACGCGAAAATCAGTGAACTTTATATTGTTGAGGGTGACTCAGCAGGTGGGTCTGCTAAGCAGGGGCGTGACCGTCATTTTCAGGCGATCCTCCCGTTAAAAGGTAAAATCCTCAATGTGGAGAAAGCCCGATTGGATAAAATCCTCTCCAATAATGAAGTAAGAGCAATGATTACTGCGCTTGGGACTGGAATAGCAGAAGACTTTGATATTACAAAAGCCAGATACCATAAAATAGTAATAATGACTGATGCTGACGTTGATGGGGCCCATATCCGGACATTGTTATTAACCTTTTTCTATCGCTATATGCGTCCTTTAATTGAGCATGGTTACATTTATATTGCTCAACCACCTCTTTATAAGGTGCAACAAGGGAAGGCTGTACATTACGCATATAATGATAAAGAAATGGAACGTATCCTTGATGAGTTGCCAAAAGCTCCAAAGCCTGGCTTACAGCGCTATAAAGGTCTAGGGGAGATGAATGCCTCCCAGCTTTGGGAAACTACAATGGATCCTGAGAACCGTCTGTTACTTCAGGTTGATTTATCCGACGCCATTGATGCAGACCAGGTATTTGATGTACTAATGGGGGACAAGGTAGAGCCTCGCAGGAATTTCATTCAAGACAATGCTCAATATGTTAAGAATTTAGATATATAAAAAGCAAAGTACGATTCTTTTTTGATTAAACAAATGCGCTTCCGTTTAAGAGGGTTGCGCTTTTGTTAGGAGGTAGTAAGTCAATGGCTGATCAACAGCGTCCAAATGTACAAGAAATTAATATTAGTCAGGAAATGCGGACATCTTTTCTGGACTATGCGATGAGTGTTATTGTATCGCGTGCCTTGCCAGACGTACGTGATGGTTTAAAACCCGTTCATCGTAGAATATTATATGCAATGAACGATTTAGGTATGCATGCAGATAAAGCATACAAAAAATCTGCCCGTATTGTCGGAGAGGTTATTGGTAAATACCATCCACATGGTGACTCAGCGGTTTATGAAGCAATGGTTCGTATGGCTCAAGATTTCAGTTACCGGAATATGCTCGTGGATGGGCATGGTAATTTTGGTTCTGTAGATGGTGACTCAGCTGCAGCTATGCGTTATACAGAAGCAAGAATGTCTAAAATCTCTATGGAGCTTTTACGAGATATAAATAAAGATACAATTGGCTATCAGGATAATTATGATGGATCAGAGCGGGAGCCAGTTGTCTTTCCAGCTCGTTTCCCTAACTTGCTTGTGAACGGAGCTGCTGGGATTGCGGTTGGGATGGCGACAAATATCCCACCACATAACCTAGGCGAAACGATTGATGCTGTATTGGCAGTCAGCAGAAATCCGGAGATTACTATTGATGAATTGATGGAAGATTATATTCACGGACCGGATTTTCCAACATCTGGTGAGATCCTTGGCCGCAGTGGAATACGGAAAGCATATGAAACTGGCAAAGGCTCGATTACGATTCGTGCAAAAGTTCATATTGAAGAAAGGCCGAATGGGAAATCTACTATTATCGCAACAGAGCTACCATATCAGGTTAATAAGGCAAAACTGATTGAAAAGATTGCTGAGCTTGTTCGTGATAAGCGGATTGATGGGATTACCGATTTACGAGATGAATCAGATCGAAATGGTTTACGGGTTGTCATGGAATTACGTCGTGATGTAAATGCCAATGTAGTACTTAATAATCTATATAAACATACGGCACTGCAAACTTCTTTTGGAATAAATTTATTGGCATTAGTTGATGGACAACCAAAAGTACTGACAATTAAACAATGCTTAGAGCATTATCTTGATCACCAGGTTGTTATCATTAAACGCAGAACTGCGTTTGAACTTCGTAAGGCAGAGGCACGTGCACATATTCTGGAAGGACTGCGTATTGCACTTGATCATTTGGATGAGGTTATTTCATTAATACGTAATTCTAAAACAGCTGATGTTGCACGTAATGGACTTATGGAGAAATTCGAATTATCGGAGAAGCAAGCACAGGCAATTCTGGACATGCGTTTACAACGGTTGACTGGTCTTGAACGTGAAAAAATTGAAAATGAATATAATGAATTGCTTCAGTTAATTGAAGAATTAAAAGCTATTTTAGCGGATGAAGAGAAGGTATTGGAAATCATTCGTGAAGAGCTTACTGAAATTAAAGAACGATTTAACGATCCACGCCGGACGGATATCGTATTAGGTGGAGCAGACTTCTTTGAAGATGAAGACCTTATCCCTGAAGAAAATATTGTTATCACGTTGACACATCAAGGATATATTAAACGTCTGCCTTCCTCTACGTACCGTACACAGAAACGAGGTGGTCGTGGAATTCAGGGAATGGGGACAAATGAAGATGACTTTGTGGAACATTTAGTTTCTACTTCTACCCATGACACAGTGCTTTTCTTTACCAACAAAGGAAAGGTCTACAAAGCAAAAGGATATGAAGTTCCTGAATTCAGCAGAACTGCAAAAGGAATTCCAATTATTAACATGCTGCAAATAGAAAAGGGAGAATGGGTCAATGCTGTTATTTCTGTAAATGAATTCAGTGATGATAACTACCTATTCTTTACAACTAAGTATGGGATTTCAAAACGTACAACACTTACACAATTTGCAAACATCCGCAAAGGTGGTTTAATCGCTGTTGGGTTGCGTGATGAAGATGAATTAATCTCTGTTCGTCTGACAGATGGTAAGCAGGATATTATGATTGCTACGAAAAATGGATATCTTATCCGCTTTGAAGAGGAACAAATCCGCTCCATGGGGAGAACAGCTGCAGGTGTTAAAGGTATTTCTTTACGTGATGGGGATGAAGTAGTTTCTATGGAAATACTTCAAGAGGATTCGAACATCTTACATGTTACAAATAAAGGATACGGTAAACAGACACCTGAAAGTGAATATCGCAGAACCAATCGAGGTGGTAAAGGGGTATTTACTTGTAATTTAACAGAAAAAACGGGTCTTGTTGTTGCTGTAAAGGCTGTATCTGGTGATGAGGATTTGATGATGATTACGGTTGCGGGAGTTCTGATTCGTATTCCTGTAAAAGATATATCTGAAACAGGTAGAAATACAATGGGAGTCCGCCTGATTCGTTTACAGGAAAATGAGGAGGTTGCCACTGTAGCAAGAGTGGATGCCGATGAAGAGGAAGAAGAGTCTGTAGAGAATCTGGAAGAGACAACAGATGTAAATACAGAGAATCAAGACGAAGCAACAACAGAAGAAAATACAGCTGAAACAGATGAGAATACAGAAGAATAATAGAGCATTGGTTATATAAAATAGGATGTACAACTAAGATAAAGACTTATCCAGTTACATCCCGTTTGAGCGCCCGCAATTAGCGTACGAAGGGGAGAAAAGAATTCCACCTGTAGTCGTGGCTATGCGGGCGTTTTTATCTCTTAGGAAACGATAAAGTTTTGGCCATATTTTGTTCGTATGCCTGAACGGTCAAGGCGCTTCCGCTTTTCCTATATTTACTATAATTGGGGGCAATTATATGCGAGTAGAACCAACTCAGCTGGTGCCAGGTTGTGTCTTAATTAAAGGGGTAAAAGGTAAAACAAGCAAGGATCTCATACCACAAAAAACAACATTGACAGAAGAACATATTACCGTATTAAAGAAATTCCTTGTCCCGTCAGTAGAAGTAGCTGCAAAGCTTGCGACTGGCGAAATGTTTGAGCCATCCTCCATATTAAGACAAGAAGGACCAGCAAAAGAAAAAGCAAGTAATATAGAAAATAGTACAAAGCTTTCTGTTAAAGATCTTTATAACCAGACTGTAGAAGAATTCAAGAAATTATTTTCAGGTTGGCAGAATGGGGTACCCCTTGATCTCCCTGCAGTTCGTAAATTAATGATTCCACTGTTGGAACGCTTGGATGAGTGGGACAATGAGGTCTTCTCTCTCAGCAATCTGGCGATAAGAAAGGATTATTTCTATCATCATTGTGTTGCAGTCGGGATTATTTCTGCCTATATAGGCAGAAAAATGGGATACCGTCACGGGGAATATCTGCAAATTGGATTGGCAGGTTTTTTAAGTGATAGCGGCATGGCAAAGATAGATCCAGCTATCATAGTAAAAAAAGGGTCACTAACACATGCAGAAATGGCTTCAATCAAGAAGCACCCTACTTACTCCTATCGATTTGTTGAGAATAGCTCTATGCTTACAAAACAAGTGAAATTAGCTATTTTGCAACATCATGAACGAATGGATGGAAGTGGATATCCGCTTGGCCTGACGCAAAAGAAAATCCATATGTATGCAAGGATTATTGCAGTTGCAGATCAATATCATGCAATGACCTGTTCCCGTCCATATCAGGATAGCCAATCCTCCTTCCATGTTGTGGAGCAATTGCAAAAGGACCAGTATTTGAAGCTTGATCCCCGAGTAGTACATACATTTATGGAGGGGATAGCTAACTTTTCGAATGGATCCAGAGTTCAATTATCTGATTTACGAACAGGTGAAATTGTGTTTATTGAACCTAATCAGCCTACACGCCCAATCATAAAAATAGATGGTACGGAGGAATTAATTTCATTACAGAATAACCCCTTCCTCTATATACAAGCTATCTTAAGTAATCAAACTATATCTTAGCTTTTTAATGTAATGCATAAAGATATTTTCCTAGAAGAAAAGGGATTTTATCTGCTGTCAACTGGAGAAAACAGCGAATAAAAGGATAATCGATTTCCGGTTTTGTTGAAAATAAATCACCCCACCACTCCGCTTCATATCTGCATAACATACTTAGATTATATAAAATCAGATAATGAATCATTACTTCTGGTATAGGCAGAAATTGTTCTCTTCTGCTGGGGAAGAAAAGCTGGGAATCCGCCCTATTGGCATAAAACGGCCCATTGGCTTCTTTTATAGGAGCGGTTAGTTCAATACGAATATAGTTATCATCTGTATCGACATATTTCATATCAGGTACATAGCCGGAAATCTTATTTATAAAAGCCTTCTCCGTCAAATGATAGCTATCCAAAATGGTAGTCGGAAATTGCAATAAATTGGAGTAGAGTTTTCCAACAGGGAGAAGCTCTACTTTTTTTTGTAAATCAAATAAAGGAATCATTTCCGGTAATAAAGCAAGTAATGATTCCATGCTCTTTTTCTCAAACGGATGTTTTTTATGAGAGAAGAGATGCTCGGAGAAGTAAGGATACAAGCCATTATGCTGTATTTTTACTTCATCTTTTAAAAAGGAGTAATTTTTCTTTTTACGTTTTCTTGCGGTCACCCCATGTGCCAATAAGGCAGCAGATTCTGGATAATAGGGTCTCTTTGTTAACAAACAGGCTTTTACTAAATGGACCATTCCATAAAAATACAAAACGGGTTGTAATAATGGATCTGCCTTGCGTCCATTTTCATAAAATCGCTGGCCATGATCTAAATAATATATAAATGTATTACAGTTTTCATAGCTCCTATTCTGTGCATCTGTATCTTCCAAATGCTGATAACATTGGTGTAAGTATTTCTGGGCTGTCTGCTGTGATTGCAAATAAGTTAAAAAAGTATTTATTTCATTCATTATAAGACCCTCTCAGCTTGAAAATATAATATATGAGTTGTACCTACCTGATAAGCTTATTGGATGCCTGCAAGGTGTAGTCAGTCAGGCATCCCAAGGATAAGGCGAAACTATCCTGCCGTCCTTAAAGACACTTACTTTTTTGTTGCATTATTCAGAATCTATTTACTTTAATTTTTGAACGTTATGTTGTTGAAAAAGCTAGTATGTTCGCGTATTGTATATAAAAATACCATTACAGACTTAGTTTTACCCAGTTTATAAACAGCATACATCTACAACATTTTGGGGAAATTTAAAACAGTATTATTATGATGGAGGAGGATAATTATGAGAGCAGACAAATTTGCAAAAGAAGGTCTAACATTTGATGATGTTTTACTAATGCCAGCTAAATCAGAAATACTTCCAAAGGATGTAAAGGTAAGTACTAGTTTAACTGCAAACCTTAAACTTAACATGCCATTGCTTAGTGCAGGAATGGATACAGTAACGGAAGCTGAATTGGCGATTGCAATGGCACGCCAGGGTGGATTAGGCATTATTCATAAAAATATGTCCATTGAGGAACAGGCAGAACAAGTTGATAGAGTAAAACGTTCAGAAAGCGGAGTTATTACGAATCCATTTTTCTTAACCCCTGAACATCAAGTTTATGATGCAGAACACTTAATGGGCAAATTCCGTATCTCTGGCGTTCCTATAGTGAATTCTTTTGAGGAACAGCAATTGGTGGGAATTTTGACAAACCGCGATCTTCGTTTTATTCAAGATTATTCCATCGCTATTTCCGAAGTGATGACAAGTGAAAAGCTTGTCACTGCTCCTGTAGGAACAACATTAGAGGAAGCAGAAAAACTCCTCCAACAATATAAAATTGAAAAATTGCCATTAGTGGATGAGCAAAATGTACTTAAAGGGTTAATTACCATTAAGGATATTGAAAAGGTCATTGAATTTCCTAACTCTGCGAAAGATGTCCATGGCAGATTATTAGCAGGAGCAGCCGTTGGTGTTACTGGAGATGCCATGAAACGTATTGAAAAGCTTGTAGATGCTGGTGTAGATGTTATTGTAATTGACACAGCTCACGGACATTCCCAAGGAGTAATTGAGCAGGTAAAAGCTGTACGTAAAGCATATCCGGACTTGGATATTATTGCAGGAAATGTAGCTACTGCGGAGGCAACAGTGGAATTGATTCAAGCTGGTGCTTCTATTGTAAAAGTAGGTATTGGACCTGGTTCCATCTGTACAACACGTGTTGTGGCAGGTGTTGGTGTGCCACAAATTACTGCTGTTCATGATTGTGCAGAAGCAGCCTCCTCTTATGGTGTACCGGTTATTGCCGATGGAGGAATTAAGTATTCTGGAGATATTGTAAAAGCATTGGCGGCTGGAGCTCATGCAGTAATGCTTGGAAGTATGTTTGCTGGTGTGAGTGAAAGCCCAGGTGAAACAGAAATTTTCCAAGGCAGACAATATAAGGTGTACCGCGGAATGGGCTCAGTTGGAGCTATGAAGGCAGGCTCTAAAGATCGTTACTTCCAGGAATCTTCTGAAGCTAAAAAGCTTGTACCAGAAGGCATTGAAGGAAGAGTTGCTTATAAGGGCCCACTAGCTGACACTGTTCATCAATTATTAGGTGGCTTACGTGCAGGTATGGGTTATTGTGGAACAGAGACCATTGATGCATTACGTAACGATGCACGATTTATTCGAATTACAAATGCAGGTCTTCGCGAAAGTCATCCACATGATGTACAAATAACGAAGGAAGCACCAAACTATTCTGTTTAATTTTTAGAGGCTGAAATAAAAGAAATCTTATAAATTGTAAATCCGAACCGATTCGTACTACTAATGAATGATGGTTCGGATTTCCTTTGCACCAAATTATCGGCACGTTTTTCCGGAGCGGGCTGATCTCGCACTTTAGAAGGTTCTTCTTTAGAAGAGCATTATTTAGTTATGTCTCAGCCCCCTCTTCTTCTTTCAGAAAGAAAAGGAACTGCTTTTTAAATAAATAGGGAATTTTTCTTAACTGAAAAAAATGTAGACTGGGACTATTCCCTGTCTATTTTTTTAATATTTTATGTGGTAAAATGATGAAGTGCATACTTTGAGATGTACATAAAATAGATAAAATACAAGTTGGAGGTACAGAAAGTTGAAACACAATTTTAAAAAAGGGTTATCATTCATCCTTGCAGTTATGGTAGCATTGATAACAATAATGGTTCAGCCATTTTCGACAAAAGCAGCAGAGACATTGGACATCAAAGCAGATTCCGCCATTTTAGTTGATGTGGAAACAGGTAAAATTTTGTATTCAAAAAATGCGGACCAAGCACTTCCTCCAGCTAGTATGACGAAAATGATGACAGAATATTTAGTTTGGGAAGCGATTGAAAAAGGCGACATATCATGGGATACAACTACGCAAATAAGTGATTACCCATACAGTATTTCTGCAAATACTTCTTTCTCTGGAGTGGGCTTAAAGCAGAGTCAAGACTATACTGTGAAAGATTTATATAAAGCGATGGCCATTAATTCGGACAATGCAACAACAATCGCGCTTGCTGAATTAATAGCAGGCTCCGAAGGCGAATTCGTTAAAATGATGAATGAAAAAGGTAAGGAAATGGGCTTGCCTGATTTTAAATTCGTTAACTCGACAGGATTGGATAATGCCTCTCTAGGTGATAATTATCCAGAAGGTACAGATCCTAATGCAACCAATTTATTATCAGCTGAATCAGCTGCATTGCTTGCGTACAAGCTTATTAAGGATTATCCGGAGGCTTTGGATATTTCCAGTATTCCCGTAACTGATTTTGATGGTCAGAAAATACGTAACTGGAACCATATGTTGCCACATGACACAACTTTTTTAAAGCAGTTTTTCTATGAAGGTGTGGACGGGCTGAAAACCGGTTATACCGATTTAGCTGGATACTGTTTCACAGGTTCAGCAGAACGAAACGGTAACCGTCTGATCTCTGTTGTTATGAAAACTGGAAGTGAAGAAGAGCGATTTCAGGAAACAGCCAAGCTATTTGATTATGGTTTTTCTAAATTTGAAACCAAAGAACTATTTCCAGAAGGGTATCAGCTAAAGGATAAGACCACCTTACCTGTTGCAAAAGGTAAAGAAGAAAAGGTAAATATTTCTACAAATAAATCTGTTACTATTCCTGTGAAATCAGGGCAGGAAAAACAATATAGCATTAAATATAATCTTGATAAAGATAAGTTAAATAAAGAAGGAGAACTGCTGGCACCTATTAAGAAAGGTGAAAAGATAGGTACTGCTGAAGTAGTCTTTAAAGGAGATAAAGACTATGGCTATATTACTAAAGATAAAGGTAATACCATTGATTTAGTTACAAATGAAGCTGTTGAGAAGTCAAACTGGTTTATGCTAACTTTAGGTGCAATTGGCGATTTCTTTGTTGATTTATTTACAACTGTCGTTGATTGGATTAAAGGGTTATTTTAATATAAAAAATAAAACTTTACAGGGGGAATTACCATGACGAATACAGGTACAGAGAGAGTTAAACGAGGAATGGCTGAAATGCAAAAAGGCGGCGTCATTATGGACGTAGTTAATGCCGAGCAAGCAAAAATTGCCGAGGCAGCAGGGGCAGTCGCTGTTATGGCTTTAGAAAGAGTGCCTTCTGATATTCGTGCAGCAGGCGGGGTTGCCAGAATGGCTGACCCAACTATTACAGAAGAAGTATTAAATGCAGTCTCCATTCCAGTAATGGCTAAAGCCCGTATTGGACATATTGTGGAGGCACGTGTGTTGGAAGCAATGGGTGTTGATTATATTGACGAGAGTGAAGTATTAACACCTGCAGATGACATATTCCACCTCAATAAATCCGACTATACAGTTCCTTTTGTTTGTGGATGCCGTAATTTGGGTGAAGCTGCACGACGCATTGGAGAAGGAGCTTCCATGCTTCGTACAAAAGGGGAACCAGGTACAGGGAATATTGTAGAAGCTGTACGCCATATGCGTGAGGTGCAATCTGAAATCCGCAAGTTAACTGCTATGTCAAGAGATGAAGTAATGACATTTGCTAAGGAAATTGGTGCGCCATTTGAATTGTTAATTCAAATTCGCGAAGAGGGACGTTTACCTGTAGTTAACTTTGCTGCAGGTGGAATTGCCACTCCTAGTGATGCTGCATTAATGATGGAGCTAGGTGCAGATGGAGTATTTGTTGGTTCTGGTATCTTTAAATCGGACAACCCTGAGAAATTTGCAAAAGCTATTGTTGAGGCAACAACACATTATCAGGATTATAAATTAATTTCAGAGCTTTCCAAAGGATTAGGAACTGCTATGAAGGGTCTTGAAATGAGTACTATTGCCGCACACGATCGTATGCAGGATCGCAGCGAATAGAAAGAAGGAATGTATGATGGCAACAATTGGAGTACTTGCACTACAAGGAGCCGTTCGGGAGCATATTCGTTCTATTGAAGCATGTGGAGCACATGCTGTGGAAATAAAACGAACAGAACAGCTGGATACCATTGATGGCTTAATACTTCCGGGCGGGGAAAGCACAACGATGCGTCGATTGATTGACAGCTATGGCTTCTTTGATGCTATTCGGGAATTTGGTGAAAAAGGAAAACCAATTTTCGGCACGTGTGCTGGACTTATCTTAATGGCTAATGAAATAGAAAACCAGGACCAAGCACATCTTGGGCTAATGGATATGAAGGTTGCCCGCAATGCATTTGGCCGCCAAGTAGCCAGCTTCGAAGCAGAGTTGAACATAACGAATGTAGCTGAAGATTTCAACGCTGTATTTATCCGTGCGCCTTATATTGTCGAGACTGGATCAGATGTTCATGTGCTCGCAAAATATAATGAGCGTATTGTTGCAGCACAACAAGGGCATTATATTTGTACAGCATTTCATCCGGAACTAACAGATGATAACCGATTTATTGCATATTTTGTTGCTATGGTGGAACAATCAATACAAACACTTGCATCCTAATATGAAATTGGATATGATGATAGTTAATATAAAAAGTAATGACAGGAAGTAGTAATAATATCGCTTGCTTTAGAGAGTCGATGGTTGGTGAAAATCGATGTAAGGGTATTATGAATCCATCCTTGAACTGGTCTATGGAACCCGGCGCGTCCGTAAGTAAGTAGACCCGGCTATGTACCGTTACGAACTGTGAGCCGGAAGAGTTTTTCTCTTCAACAAGGGTGGCAACGCGGGAATTATACTCTCGTCCCTATTTATAGGGACGGGAGTTTTTTGTTTTTGATTTTGAGTAATGAGGCGAGTCTAATGGACAAACCCAGCAGGAATCACAGCAAATGTGTCCAATAGAGCGAGTCTAATGGACAAACCCAGCAGGACTCGCAGCAAATGTGTCCAATAGAACGAGTCTAATGGACAAACCGAGCAGGAATCACAGCAAATGTGTCCAATAGAGCGAGTCTAATGGACAAACCCAGCAGGAATCCCAGCAAATGTGTCCAATAGAACGAGTCTAATGGACAAACCGAGCAGGACTCGCAGCAAATGTGTCCAATAGAACGAGTCTAATGGACAAAATCAGCAGAAATCATAGCAAATGTGTCCAATAGAGCGAGTCTAATGGACAAACCGAGCAGGACTCGCAGCAAATGTGTCCAATAGAGCGAGTCTAATGGACAAAATTAGCAGAAATCACAGCAACTCTGTCCAATAGAGCGAGTCTAATGGACAAACCGAGCAGGACTCATAGCAAATGTGTCCAATAGAGCGAGTCTAATGGACAAAATCAGCAGAAATCATAGCAAATGTGTCCAATAGAGCGAGTCTAATGGACAAACCGAGCAAGAATCCCAGCAGTTTTGTCCAATAAGAATATATTTCAATAGTATACCTATACAAATAAAGGAGGAATTAATTATGTTAGACATGAAGTATTTAAGAAATAATTTTCAACAAGTAAAAGAAAAGCTGGCACACCGTGGAGAGGATTTAACGGAGCTTGATAAGTTTGAAGAGCTTGATACGAAGCGTAGAGAGCTAATCTCCGAAACAGAAAAACTAAAGGCCAAGCGGAATGAAGCTACCAAACAAATTTCTATATTAAAAAAAGAGAAGAAAGATGCAGAGCCTGCCATTAAAGAAATGCGTAAGGTTGGGGATGAGATTTCTGAACTTGATAAACAGCTGAAAGAAATTGAGGAACAATTGCAACATATGATGCTATCTATTCCAAACATCCCCCATGAAAGTGTGCCGGTTGGAGAAGACGAAGAGGACAATATTGAAGTGCGTAATTGGGGTGTAGTGAAGGATTTTGACTTTGATGCACAAGCACATTGGGATATTGCGACAAACTTGGATATACTTGATTTTGAAAGAGCAGGAAAGGTAACTGGAAGCCGTTTCGTATTTTACAAAGGACTAGGCGCCAGATTGGAACGTGCATTATTAAATTTTATGATGGATTTGCATGCAGATGAGCACGGCTATGAAGAAATGCTTCCACCGCAAATTGTGAATCGTACAAGCATGACAGGCACAGGCCAGCTTCCAAAGTTTGAAGAAGATGCATTTAAACTGGAGGAATGGGATTATTTCATGGTACCAACTGCAGAGGTACCGGTAACCAACTTCCATCGTGATGAGATTTTTAAACCAGAAGATCTACCTAAGAAATATGTAGCTTTCAGCAGCTGTTTCCGTTCTGAAGCGGGATCTGCAGGACGCGATACACGTGGATTAATCCGTCAGCATCAGTTCAATAAAGTGGAACTCGTTCACTTTGCAAAACCGGAGGATTCTTATGAAACCTTGGAGACACTTACTGGAAATGCGGAGAAAGTGTTACAGCTATTAAACCTTCCTTATCGCGTGATGAGTATGTGTACAGGTGACCTTGGATTTACAGCCGCTAAAAAATACGATATTGAAGTATGGATTCCGAGCCAGAATACGTACAGAGAGATTTCTTCTTGCTCTAACTTTGAAGATTTCCAGGCCAGACGCGCAGGTATTCGTTTTCGAAGAGACGCAAATGGTAAGCCAGAATATGTTCATACATTGAATGGTTCTGGTCTGGCAATTGGCCGCACAGTTGCAGCGATCTTAGAAAATTACCAGCAGGAAGACGGTTCTGTTATTGTACCTACCGCTTTACGTGCTTATATGGGTGGAAAAGAAATAATTAAATAAAAAAATGTTTGACAAATTTTAAAATTGATAGTAAAGTCAATATCATACTAAATTAAATAATAAAAAAACTTCTTATTCAGAGAGGTGGAGGGAATTGGCCCTTTGATGCCTCGGCAGCGGACTTTTATAGTACTGTGCCAAATCCAACAAGCAACAGCTTGGTAAATAAGAAGAGTTTTGGTTCGTTATATACAAATCTCTTCTTATTTCATAAGGAGGGATTTTTGTTTTTTTAGAGTAATGTGATGGATGCCCGATGTGTGGTACGCATAGTAAAAAATTAAATAGTTATACTTCTTATCCAGAGAGGTGGAGGGACTGGCCCTTTGATACCTCGGCAACGGACTGATTAAGTACCGTGCCAATTCCAGCAGGCGTATGCCTGAAAGATAAGAAGAGCATGTTCCTAAATGCCTCTTCTTATCTTTCTAAGAAGAGGCATTTTTATATTTTTAGAAGGAGGAAAAAAATGATTACATTTGAACATGTGACAAAAATTTACGATGGTACAGCACAGGAAATTAAGGCATTAGATGATGTCAATTTACATATTGAAAAGGGAGAAATTTACGGAGTTATTGGTTTTAGTGGTGCTGGAAAGAGCTCGCTGATCCGTTGTGTAAACTTATTGGAACGCCCAACTTCAGGAAAGGTAACTGTGAACGGCCAGGACTTACTTTCACTTTCGCCTAAAGAGCTGAGGGAAGCAAAACGGAATATTGGGATGATCTTTCAACATTTTAATCTATTAAACTCCAAAACTGTTTTTACCAATGTAGCAATGCCGTTACTTTTATCCAATACACCGAAAGAAGAGGTTAAAAAACGGGTTAGTGAATTATTAGAGTTTGTCGGTTTAGAAGACAAAGCAGAAAGTTATCCAGATCAGCTATCTGGTGGGCAGAAGCAAAGAGTGGGAATTGCAAGAGCCTTAGCAACTCAGCCTTCCGTGCTGTTATGTGATGAAGCTACTTCAGCACTTGATCCGGAAACGACGAATTCGATATTAAAGCTTTTAAAGAAAATTAATCAGGAATATAACATTACCATTTTAATTATTACCCATGAAATGGGCGTTATTCGAGAGATTTGTGACAAAGTAGCTGTACTTGATGGAGGGAAAGTAGTTGAAGCGGGATCCGTCTTTGAGGTATTTTCACAGCCAAAAACCGAAGTAGCTCACAATTTTGTAAGCTCGGTTATGCATGATGATATTCCAGAATCCGTATATCAGCTTATTCGAGCACAGGATGAGTCCCATCAAATCTATCGGATCGTATTCGTTGGTGAAGCTACCGGAGCTCCACTACTATCACAAATAGCAAAGCAATATGATGTAGAGGTAAATGTATTATTCGGTAGTATTACAGAATTACAAGGGACTCCGTTTGGAAATTTAATTGTTAAGTTTGCGGGAGAGGAAAAGGAAATCCAGCGAGTGATTATGCATATTCATCAACAAAAAGTAACTGTAAAGGAAGTGTTGGGTAATGTTAGTTGATTGGCAACAAATCATAGAAGCATTATGGGAAACGGTAGCAATGGTGAGTTTTTCTTTACTTTTCTCTGTCGTTATTGGTTTACCTCTTGGCATTTTACTTGTTATTACTCGAAAAGGCCATCTATGGGAAAATAAGCAATTATTTAATCTATTAAACGCAGTCGTAAATATTTTTAGATCCATCCCTTTCATTATTCTGATGGTAGCTGTTATCCCATTTACCCGTTTAGTTGTAGGC
Source organism: Virgibacillus halodenitrificans (assembly GCF_001878675.1). Classification (NCBI taxonomy): domain Bacteria; kingdom Bacillati; phylum Bacillota; class Bacilli; order Caryophanales; family Bacillaceae; genus Virgibacillus; species Virgibacillus halodenitrificans. Next base: position 21,086 of record NZ_CP017962.1, read on the forward strand.
ACTTCCATAGGTACTGCTGCTGCAATTGTCCCGATGGTGCTTTATGCAGGGCCATATATAGCCAGGTTAATTGAAAATTCATTGTTGGAGGTTGACCCAGGAGTAATGGAAGCAGCACAGGCAATGGGCGCCACACCTAGACAGATAATCACACGCTTTCTCATTCCGGAAGCCTTAAGCTCGCTATTACTGGGAATCACCATTGCAACCATCGGCCTTGTAGGTGCATCGGCCATGGCTGGAGCTGTTGGTGGTGGCGGTCTCGGAGATTTGGCAATAACGTTTGGTTATCAGCGATTTGATACAACAGTCATGCTGATTACGGTTGGTATTCTTGTCGTTATGGTTCAAGGATTACAGTCATCAGGAAACATTTTATCAAAAAGAATAAGAAGAAGATAAACATAAAAGGAGAGAACAAACATGAAGAAATTTGGTCTATTTTTATTACTTTCATTCGTAACCCTTGTTATTAGTGCTTGCTCAAGCGGCGAGGCTGCTACAAAAGTAAAGGTAGGTATTAGTGGTTCAGATACAACTATTTGGGATTATGTTGCTGAAAAAGCCAAGGAGGAGGGGATAGATGTTGAAATTGTTCGATTCTCTGATTATGTGCAACCAAACATGGCACTAGCTGAAGGAGAAATTGATGCAAATGCTTTCCAGACCGTTTCCTATTTTGATGCATTTATTAAAGAGCATGAATTGGATTTAACACCTATAGCCACTACGGTTATTGCACCAATGGGATTATATTCCGAAAAGCATGATAGTGTTGAGAGTATTCCTGAGGGAGGAACGATTGCATTACCAAATGAAGCAACGAACATGGGTCGTGGATTACTGTTATTACAGGATGCAGGTTTGATTAAGTTGGAGGAAGACTTCGATGGGAATGGTTCCCTTGATAAAATAGTTGAGAATCCTAAAAACTTAAATTTTGAATTGTTGGTTGCAGGGCAAACACCGAGAGTATTACCAGATGTAGACGCTTCTATTATAAATAACGGTATTGCTGTAGATGCAGGCTATAGTCCATTGGAGGATTCCATCTACCATGAGGATGAGACAGCGACACCATACATTAACATTATTGCTGTTCAGGAAAAAGACAAAGATAATAAAACACTTAAAAAACTAGCTGAGATATATCAAACAGAGGATGTAGCAGATTTTATCATTGAAGAACGTGATGGTAATTCCATTCCAACCTTTGTTCCATTAAGTGAAATCGGACATTAATTTAAAAGAAAAGGTAGAGGTGAAAAAAATGACAGTAATAGCTAAGAGTTTAGAAGAAATCAAAAAACGTATTTCTGAAAATATTGAGGAAAATAAAGAGCGCTATATTCAAACAAGTCATGCCATTCATGATCGGCCTGAAATAGGTAATGAAGAATATTTTGCTTCAGAACAATTAGTTAACATTCTTGTTGAAGAAGGATTTCTGGTTGAAAAAGGTGTAGCTGGTCATGAAACTGCTTTTCTGGCAAGAAAAAAAGGAATACTCGATGGTCTGACAATTGGTTTCCTAGCTGAATATGATGCCTTACCGGAAATAGGGCATGCTTGCGGCCATAATATTATTGGTACAACGAGTGTGGCAGCCGCTGTTGCTTTAAGTAAGGTTATTGATGAAATAGGAGGAGAGCTTGTCGTACTTGGTACACCCGCAGAAGAAGGAGGTCCTAATGGAAGTGCAAAAGGAAGCTTTGTTAAAGCTGGTTTAGTCAAAGACCTGGATGCAGCTATTATGCTCCATCCAGGGGCTGATACAAGTCTGACTGGCCCTACCCTGGCTGTTGATCCATTGGACTTTGAATTCTTTGGGAAACCTGCTCATGCTTCTGCCCACCCGGAAAAAGGGATTAATGCATTGGATGGTGTATTACAGTTGTTTAACGGTATAAATGCACTGCGCCAGCATTTACCATCAGATGTACGCATCCATGGCATTATCACACATGGAGGGGATGCTCCTAATATTGTACCAGCATATGCGAAAGCAAAATTTTATTTGCGGGCAGCCTCCAGACCAGTATTAGATGAAGTAACTAAAAAGGTAAAGGCAATTGCCGAAGGAGCTGCTTTGACTACTGGTGCGACTGTAAAAGTTACGGCCTTTCAAAACGAAGTAGACAACTTTATTCTTAACGATTCTTTCGATCAGGTATTCAAAGAAGTGGTTGAAGGATTAGGGGAAAAGGTTAAATTAGAGAAAAAAACAGCCCTCGGTTCCACAGATGCAGGTAATATAAGTCAAGTTGTTCCGACAATTCATCCTCACATTAAAATTGGTTCTAGTGACTTAATTGGACATACAGTGGAATTTAGGGAAGCTGCACGATCAGAAAAGGGTGATCAAGCTTTAATTACTGGTGCAAAAGCAATTGCGCTGACAATTCTTGAGCTACTTACGAATAAGGAAATCTACCCTAAAATAAAAGAAGAATTTGATAAACGCACGAAGTAAATTAGGCATTAGTTTACAAATAAAGGGATGGAAGTATTCATATTCCATCTCTTTAACTATAAAGAAAATTAAGACTTTCACTTATGAATAAAAAAATCTACAAAAATAATTGACAGTAAAAATGATGCATGATATATTATATCTTGTCGTCACGGAGGTATACCCAAGTCTGGCTGAAGGGATCGGTCTTGAAAACCGACAGGCGGGTCAAACCGCGCGGGGGTTCGAATCCCTCTACCTCCTCCATTTTAACTAAGCGCATAAATTTTGGAGATATGAAAAACCGTTACATTTGTAACGGTTTTTTTAGTGTTTAAATATATATTGTGGTTATTCAGTGATTCGGGAAATACACTTCGCTCCGTTTAGTGTCTTCAGCTCATGCTATTTCGTGGGCTAACAGGACAAGGAAAGCTTCTAAGAGAAACATCGCACGATGAAAAAGTGGTTTTCTTTTTCGAGGACGTTGGTCATGCAATCGTTCCACAGAGGGGGTTGGTGGGGCGAGTAAGCGCAGCCCCAGCTCCAGGACGTTGCGTTCTTAAATTGCCATCTTCCATCCCCATCAATTGGTATATGGTATTAATTGATTAAAGGTATTTAATAATTGGAGAAGTATCTTCTACCTTCAACTATGAATGAACAAAATATGTTTTACCTCAACATTTGCCATAGGTCCTTTTTAGCCAAATAAGAAAAAGGATAGCAATCTTCTATTCCTCTTCCTTTATAAAAGATGTTAATAATCCCATGGGAAGGTGGAAATTTTCGTTGTTCACCTGAAGTACTTGCAGCTCACGTTCTTGTTCTGCTTCTTTAATATGATTTACTTCTTTATGCAGCTGTTCCATTCTGTGATCAAGCTCGGAAGCCACCCTTGCTGCATCAACAAGCTCCTTTGTTAATCTTTCTGGTATTTCCTTATTATATTTATAATAAATTTTATGCTCTAAGCTTGCCCAAAAGTCCATGGCCACTGTCCGAATTTGAATCTCTGCAAAAACTTCTTCTTTTCGATCAGACATATAGACAGGAATAGAAACAATGATATGCAAGCTTTGATAGCCAGTTGACTTCGGATGCTTTATGTAATCTTTAATTTTAATAAACGTAATATCTTTTTGTTGCTTCAACATTTCACTGATTCTATATATATCAGAAATAAATGAGCATACGATTCGTATGCCAACAATATCTTGGATATTCTTTTTAATAGATGGCAGGGTAATCTCTAAGTTTTTTCGGTACATTTTTTTCAAAATACTTTCAGGAGATTTAAGCCTTGTTTTTATATGTTCAATAGGATTGTATTCATGAAAGTGCTGAAATTCTTCCTTCAATATATTCAACTTCGTATTCATCTCATCCATGCCAAACTTATATGTCATCATAAAACGGGTCATTTCATTTTTGACAGTTATTAGTTGCTGGAGGTTTTGATCACTCATTCGTATTCGCCTCTTCCATTCCATGTTACTTTTCTCCTCTATAGTAGCTTATTTCATCTAATTTTGCATGCATGCTTGACATTTTTAATTACAACGCTTATATTACATACTTATACAAGTAAATAAACAAACGATGATCAGACCAGTAATACATTGTTCGATCGAAAGAGATTGGAATTCATCGGCTGAAAGATTCCATCGATATAGACATGTATGAACCTACCTGGGAGTTGTTAGATTAAACCTAACCACAGTAAGCTGTGTTATCAATAAAAGTCGGGCATGTTTACGCATGCCAAAATAGGTGGTACCGCGGAAATCTTTTCGTCCTTATATTGAGGGATGAAGGGATTTTTTTTATTTTAAAATCAGGAGGGCAAATTATGAAAAAAATAGCATTTATCGGAGCCGGGTCTATGGCAGAAGCTATTATATCTGGTATTGTTAAAGCAAATATATTTAATAAAGAGAATGTAATCGTGACAAACAAAAATAATAAAGAACGCATGGAACGATTAGAAAAAAAATATCAGATCCAAAGTATTGCAGATAAAGAAAGGGTAATTGAGGGGACAGATATCATTATTCTGGCCACCAAACCATATGATTTGGAAGCGGCGGTAGAGTCGATCAGACCTTATATTCAACCAGAGCAAGTCATTATTTCTGTCATTGCCGGCATATCTACGGACTATATTAGTAAATTGGTCGGTAAAAACGCACCGGTAATTCGTGCAATGCCGAATACATCTGCATCTATCGGATTTTCAGCAACTGCAATTGCTGCGGGTAACCATGCTACAGAAAGTCATGTCAAAGAAGCAGAGGCCCTATTTGCAACGATAGGCACGACAGCAATTGTAAAAGAGGATGAAATGCACATTGTGACAGGTATTTCAGGAAGTGGACCTGCATATATTTATTTTCTTGTTGAAGCAATGGAAAAGGCTGCGGTAGAGTCGGGATTAGATCCTTCCACTGCTAAAGCGTTAATTACCCAAACTGTTTTAGGAGCAGGAGAAATGTTAAAGTCTTCTGGGGAATCAGCGGAAGTATTGAGAAAGAAAATTACGAGTCCAGCAGGAACGACTCAAGCGGGGATTGAAGCATTACAACGGAATGACTTTCAACACGCTGTAATGGAATGTGTGAAAAGCGCACATGATCGATCCATTGAGCTGGGGAAAAGTAAATAACGTTAGAGAAAAATAAGATGCTGAAGGTGCAAAGGTAATATGCTTCTAAAAAAATAATCATCTCAGTATAAAAATGTTTTTCATTAAATTATTTGTATTCTCATTCGTAAGTTATACGGAATAATAAGTGCTTTTATTTTCTTTATTTGGGGTATGCTAGTCCTATTAAACCATGATACAATACAAATATAGACTATGCTTATTAGTTAATAATTTTTGGTCTTGTAATGATACGTTTTAATAAGACTGGTCTACTAATGGAGGTGAAAGCAATGGGAATAGGCAGTATAGGTGTTCCTGGCTTGATTCTTATTATTGTTTTGGCTCTCATCATCTTTGGTCCAAAAAAGTTACCAGAGATCGGAAAAGCAGCAGGTCAGACATTGCGTGAGTTTAAAAATTCAGCCAATGACTTAATGAGCGATGACGAGACGAATAGCAAGGAAAAGAAGGATGTTAAAGACGATACTTCAAATTCAAAAGATGATAAATAATAATAGCTGTTTGATGTAACTGGATTTTCCCTGTGCATCAAACAGCTTTTTTATAAGAGATTTTTAGTTTTACTTAGTGGTTCTAATATATATATTGGAGTTGCTCAGTGATTTAGTAATTCGGGAAAAAACGTATGGTAGCTAGTTTGCGAATGTCTCCTACCGATTATCTTGTTCTTCGGCGGATATTCCAGCTCTGCTGCTGATTAATTTGTTCTCCGGCGGATATTCCAGCTCTGCTGCTGATTAATCTATTCTCCGGCGGATATTCCAGCTCTGCTGCTGATTAATTTGTTCTCCGGCGGATATTCCAGCTCTGCTGCTGATTAATCTATTCTCCGGCGGATATTCCAGCTCTGCTGCTGATTAATTTGTTCTCCGGCGGATATTCCAGCTCTGCTGCTGATTAATCTATTCTCCGGCGGATATTCCAGCTCTGCTGCTGATTAATTTGTTCTCCGGCGGATATTCCAGCTCTGCTGCTGATTAATCTATTCTCCGGCGGATATTCCAGCTCTGCTGCTGATTAATTTGTTCTCCGGCGGATATTCCAGCTCTGCTGCTGATTAAACTATCCTCCAGCGGATATTCCAGCTCTATTGCCGATTAATCTATTCTCCGGCAGATTTTCCCCACCCTAGTTTGCAGTTTCCTCCAACTACTAAAAATCACATGCCAATGCCCCATTTTTTATCGTATGCTTTCCCGTGTTTTCCAGCGTCTGGATTGTTGAATAAAATGGCCAATCTTCTCGAGAATTGGTTCTACGGAATTTTTCTCTTTCATTAAATCATAATCAGATATATTTATTCTAAGAATAGGACAGGCATTAAAATTGTCAATCCAATTTTGGTAGCGGGTATACATTTCTTCCCAATACGCTATAGGTGTATTCTTTTCCATTTCCCTTCCGCGCAGTTGAATGCGTTGCATCACTTCATCAAATGAACCCTCTAAATAAATAAGCAGGTCTGGATGCGGGAAGTAGGGTGTCATAACCATCGCGTCAAATAAATTTGTATAGGTCTCATAATCTGTCTGTGACATTGTCCCATTATCATAATGCATCTTAGCAAAGATTCCCGTGTCCTCATAAATGGAACGATCCTGGATAAAGCCGCCCCCATACTCAAATATCTTCTTTTGTTCTTTAAAACGTTCTGCAAGGAAATAGATTTGCAGATGAAAACTCCAACGTTCAAAGTCAGCATAAAACTTCTCCAAATATGGATTAGTTTCAACCTTTTCAAAGGAAGTTTTAAATTGCAATGCATCAGCTAAGGCATTAGTCATCGTTGATTTACCTACACCTACTGTTCCAGCAATGGTGATAATGCTGTCATTTGGAATGAGGTATTTATCTCTCAAATTCATTTTGTTGTTCTCCTTTTACTAAAAAATAGGATTAATTAAAATTAGGACGTCTATTACTATTTCATTTTTTGGGTATTCATTTTGTTCATATTTTTATCAACAAGTGAGATGATTGCCTCGAGGTCATTCTGATTTTGAACAAAATCTATTTCATCTCCATTAATACGAATAACTGGAATGTCGGGGTGGAGAATTTCAAATTCATTCATATAATCCTCATAATCCTGTGCCAACTGTGCTAAATAGGATGGCTTAATATTTTGCTCAATATCCCTACCACGCTTATGAATACGGTCCAAAATGGTATCAAGACTTGCATGTAAATAAATCATCATATTTGGAACAGGCATATCATCCGTAAGAATATGATAAATTTGTTCGTATTTATCAATTTTATCAGCTTGAAGCGTTCGTTTTGCAAATATCATATTTTTTGATATATGGTAGTCAGCAATAACTGCCTTATTCTCTTTGAGATACTTTTTCTCTATATCTTCCAATTGTTTAAATCTATTGCATAAAAAGAACATTTCCGTTTGAAAGCTCCACTCATCTATATCTTCATAGAATTTACCGAGAAATGGGTTTTCCTCGACAATTTCTCTTAATAAATGGACATCATAATGAACAGAAAGTTTTTTTGCAAGGGAGGTTTTCCCAATACCTATCGGCCCTTCGATTGCCATAAAGGGAACTCCTGTCATACAGACTCCTCCAATCCAATCCAAAATTAAAAACAGATGTAAATTATTTTAACATATAAAAGTCCTAGATACCATTTGGTAAAGATTACTCTTTTCTTTTATGTCACCTTTTTGTATAATGAATAGTGCTGATAAAATTGCAGCATCCTTCTCTTGTTTAATGGACCATCTCATATAAGCCCCCGTAGCTCAGGGGATAGAGCATCGGTTTCCTAAACCGTGTGTCGCAGGTTCGAATCCTGCCGGGGGCGCCAATTCCAATACGTACTTCCAACCAGTTACCCAACCATCCTACCCAATACAAAAGATTTACCTTTCGTTTTTTTTAATCTACTAATCTACAAATAGAAAGGATTGCAGCTATGAGTCTAACTAAAAAGATACTAATTGCTCTCGCTTTAGGGGTAATTGTAGGGATCGGTCTAAGCTTTTCTTCTCCAGATCTATTTCACGGAGTAAATAAATATGCACTTGAGCCTGTTGGCCAGATATTCTTAAACCTCATCATGATGATTGTTGTACCTATCGTATTTGTGTCTATTGTTTTAGGTACTGCAGGGCTTGGTGATCCTGCAAAGCTAGGAAGAATAGGTATGCAAACAATTGTATTCTACCTTGTTACCACTGCTATTGCCTTAAGTATTGGCTTAGGAGTAGGTTATTTGCTGGAACCAGGAAAAGCAGGTGTTTTTGACACAAGTAATGCGGATTATTCAGCAGAATCCCCGCCGCCAATTATGGAGACCTTGGTTAATATTATTCCATCGAATCCACTAGAAGCGATGACATCTGGAGATATGCTGCAAATTATTGCATTTGCCATATTCATTGGGGTTGCCCTTGCTGTGCTGGGAGAAAAAACGGCAGGCATTTATCGTTTATTTGAGCAAGCAAATGATATTTTGATTTTCCTTGTTAATGGTATTATGAGAACGGCTCCATATGGTGCGTTTGCGCTTATTGCATCAGCAATTGGTGATGCAGGATTAGATGCACTAGGTTCCATGTTTATGTATATGGTTGCAGTAATTTTGTCCTTGATCATTCACGGTGCAGTTACATACAGCCTGGCAATCAAGGGAATTGGTAAGGCTAGTCCACTAAAGTTTTATAAGGAATTTTTCCCGGCAATGTCTGTTGCCTTTAGTACATCGAGTTCCAGTGCTACATTGCCTGTATCCATGAAGATGGCCCAAGAACGACTTGGTGTAAAAAAGTCCATTAGTAGCTTTGTTCAGCCACTTGGAGCGACAATTAATATGGATGGCACTGCAATTATGCAGGCAGTAGCTACGGTGTTTATTGCGCAAGTATATGCCATTTCCTTGGGCTTCAATGATATTCTTATGATCATTCTAACTGCAACACTAGCAAGTATCGGAACTGCTGGTGTACCAGGGGTTGGTTTAATTATGCTTTCAATGGTATTAAAGCAAATTGGTCTTCCTGTAGAAGGTATTGCTCTAATTATTGGTGTTGACCGATTATTGGACATGCTGCGAACTTCCTTGAATATAACCGGGGACGCAACCTGTGCTTATATTATCTCAGAGCATGATAAGCGAATAGAAAGTAAAAAGAGTAAATCAAAAATATAAATCAAGAGCCATGCTTCTCTAAGGAGCATGGCTCTTTTAATGTTCTACTATATATGTTTGGATTACTCATTAATTCGCAAAATAGATATATTGCGACGTAACTTAATAGTACTCTAAGCGGTCGTTGCGGAAAACACACTCCGCTTTCCGTGGGCAACGCTCATAGCCGTCAAGCTAAGAAAAAAGTTGTATGGTGCAATGAAAATACAAACATATTTTTCCAGTTTAATCCATATTCTTTTATGGCCATTTGTTTTCGTTTTTACACTTTTACTACGCGGCACGGAAATGTACTTTATACGCAATGTTTAAGACATCAAAAGGACTTTTATGCCGACAACGGTGATCTTTCCTTCCATGCCGGTATATGTTCTGGTAAATATTATCGATGAGCGCTTTCAAAGAAGAAAGGTGATAGAGTGAATACCCCCTCGTCTCTATTATTGCGTTTCTCGCATGGTTGATACATTTGTACTCACTCCCTTCTAGTTGATACCTTTCGTAAAGGCAGTAACGGCACTGAAAAGCAATCATCGAAGAAAGAAGAATATGAATTAAAGTCCCATATAAATGACAGTAAAAGCGGGCGGTATTCATTTCCTGCACATCATTAATTTCAAATAACGATTTCCATGTCTTAAAGAGAATCTCCACTTGCCAACGCAAGGAATAGATAGGATACAAGGTTTGCTCATCCATTTCTTCTTGTGTTATATTGGTGGCAAGAATTTGGATATGATTCTTCTTGTTGGCGGATTGGGTATGCCCCCCTTTCCGTCTTCTTTCTTTTAAATAGGTATCTCTTTGTTTTTGTTGCTCCTCGGTTAACCGTTGTACGACTACACGGGCATGGAATGTATTTTTTCCCTTAACACCTAATTGAATGAACCCATAATCCTGTATCTCTCCTGGAGCTAGATGCATGGCATCCTCTTCGGGCTTTATTTGGATTCGTCGTTGCTTGTCATCCAAAGTCCAATAGGTCATATTGGCAGGAACGCGAGTAATATAATAGGCTCCTGCTCGATCTATTTTTTTAAAGTGATCTCCTGAGAAATAGCCGAGGTCACGCAAGATAAGATCCCCTTCTTCTATTGTATCTGCCAATTCTTCAGCCGCATCGTGATCACTGTCTCTTGGACCATAGAACAACGTATGCAAAAATTTCCCTTGATACACTTCATACTCTAATTGGATTTTCACTCCATCATAATAACTCGGGGTTTTCTTCTTTACTTGAAAGGAGGTGCCATCTAAGATGCGGATCCGAGAAAAAGGATAATCGGATGGAGAAGGTAACGACAACATTTGTTGTTTCTCCACTAACTGCATAAAAACCTGCTTTAAAAAGGCTACTCCTTTCTCATCTAATCGTTGATGTAAGGCTTGTTTTGATATGGATATTTCTGATTCACGAGAAAGGGAAGCACATAGCTGTCCTAACCCCTCCGTACCAACTTTTTCATGTAAGAAGGCACATATACTTAAGAAATCTTCCGGCATTATCTTCTTCAATCGTTGTACAAAACCTGATTCTCGAGCAATATTGCGAAGTTCAGAAATAGATAAAATATCGAGCACACTTTTTACAAACGAGTCAAAATAATATTGCTTAGCCATACGTAATCCCTCCAAATTATTCCATTTATAATGTCAGAATAACGAATAACTTTTTGGGTTTTAAAATATTCTGCTTAACTTGACGGCTATGGGGCAACGCTTCAGCTTCCTCGGAAGAAAACCACTTCCTGCGGGATCTTCAGCTGGGGCTGCGATTACTCGCCCCATCAAAAAGCCCTGTTGCTTTTCCCACAGGAGTCTTCGTGTTTTTCCTACACTGGAAAAGTGGTTAGATATTAACCCGCTATTTATGGTTTAAAGCAGATACAAATTGATTGGAGTGGAGGTCGGTGACTCCTGCCGGAATAGCATGAGGCGAAGACCCTGGACGGAGCGTAGCGGAGGAAGCGGCTGAGGCCATGCCGGCGGAAAGCGTCCGCCTGAAACGGAAATCAATGGGGCACTTCTCCTCAAATATTTCATTGAGCTTTTCATCAATAAAGTTACGTCGCAGTTTCCTCCTACTATGAATGGACGAGGTAGCGTTTGAACCCTAACATATGCAATATAGAAATAAACAAGGTTTATTGACTTTCTTACAGGGAAATTTCATTTAATGGATTATATTACTTTAAAATTGTCACAAAATATTCTAAAATAGAAATTAGTTACCAAAATGTTTTAACTATTTATAATTAACCGTTTGTTGGAATCGGTTTCATAATTAAGGATGAGGTGATTAGATGGATGTGCAGAAAATACCGGCAAGAGAAGGAAATCATAATCTAAAAAACTATGAAAAAATGCGTGAACAATTTTCTTGGGAAGATATGAAAAAGAATTTCTCCTGGAATGAAACAGGGAAAGTAAACATGGCTTATGAAGCAATAGACCGCCATGCAGAGAATCCAGAGAAAAAGGATAAGACGGCATTGTTATATTCTTCTCCTGATCGAGAGGAAAAGCTTACTTTCTCAGATTTAAGTAAGCAAAGTAATCAGTTTGCAAATGTATTAAAAAAGTATGATGTAAAAAAAGGTGATAGAGTGTTTTTATTCATGCCAAGAAGCCCTGAATTTTACGCTGCTTTCTTTGGTATTTTAAAAACAGGTGCAATTGCAGGCCCATTATTTGAAGCATTTATGGAGCAAGCGGTACGTGATCGTTTGCAGGATAGTGAAGCAACTGTACTTATTACTACACCAGATCTATTATATCGAGTGCCACAAGAAGATCTCCCATCACTAGAAAAAATTATTCTAGTTGGTGAAAATAATGAAAGTGGCGAACAATACATTGATTACCATGAGGAAATGAAATCAGCATCAAAGGATTTTGCTATCGAATGGCTCGATTTGGAAGATGGAATGTTATTACACTACACGTCAGGATCTACTGGCAAACCAAAAGGTGTTTACCATGTTCATAATGCCATGATTCAGCATTACGCTACTGGTGAATGGGTGCTGGACTTGGAAGAGGATGATGTGTATTGGTGTACAGCAGATCCAGGCTGGGTAACAGGAACAAGTTACGGTATATTTGCTCCTTGGCTGCATGGAGTCACAAATGTAGTGCGTGGTGGCAGATTTACACCAGATGACTGGTATGGCACAATTGAAAAATTTAAAGTGACAGTATGGTATACCGCACCAACCGCGTTAAGAAAGCTGGTAAGTGCTGGTGAGGAAGCTGTGAAGCGGCATGATCTTTCTTCTTTAAGACACATTATGAGTGTTGGGGAACCATTAAATCCAGAAGTCGTAACATGGGGATTAAAAGCATTTGATTTACGTATCCATGATACGTGGTGGATGACAGAAACGGGAGCCCAGCTAATCGTTAATTTACCTTCCATGGAAATAAGACCTGGCTCAATGGGTAAACCTATTCCGGGTGTAGAAGCATCCATTGTGGATAATGAAGGAAATGAACTGCCACCAAATCAAATGGGTAACTTGGCTATTAAAGAAGGATGGCCAGCCATGATGCGTGCTGTTTGGAAGAGACCTGAAAAATTCGAGAGCTACTTTATTAATGGATGGTACGTATCCGGAGACAGTGCATACAAAGATGAAGATGGCTATTTCTGGTTCCAGGGACGTTTGGATGATGTTATCAATACATCTGGTGAGCGTGTTGGGCCATTTGAAGTAGAGAGTAAATTAATTGAACATCCTGCAGTGGCGGAAGCTGGGGTAATTGGTAAGCCACATCCGGAACGTGGCGAAATTATTAAGGCATTTATTACGCTAAATGATGGCTACGAGGAATCAGATGATCTGTTGGAAGAAATAAGACAATTTGTTAAAACAGGTTTAAGTGCACATGCCGCACCAAGGGAAATGGAAATAAGAGATTCCATTCCAAAAACCAGAAGTGGTAAGATTATGCGTCGTCTTCTGAAGTCTTGGGAACTCGGCTTACCAACAGGTGACACGTCAACATTAGAGGAGTAATAAGAATAAAAAGAATGAAGAAAACGTTGGTATTATACCAGCGTTTTTTTCTGTGTGATTTAGTGAAGTCTTAGTTAGTGCTAACATACGGGCACTGCTTTTATATAACGGCAAAAAATTTTCCCCTCCTAACCCAGAGTCACTAAGGTGAACATACTTCCCTCCTGCTGAGCGTAATAATTATACTCGGCATCTATCCCTTGTTGTAACTTCTAAACGCTAATGCATAGGGAGAGAAACAAGATTAATTAATTCTCTTTCTAGCGTTCCATTAATTGTTTTTCATCTCTAATCGTATTATTATAGAGTGTATTGGAGTAAGCTAATTGTATATTAATGTCTAACAAAGAAGAATTTTGTTTAATTATAAATGAGTGTCCAGAATATTTTTTATAAGGGAGTAAATAGTATGGAAATTGGGATAGATAAAATAGGATTTTATACACCACATCAATATGTTGATATGAATAATTTGGCTGTAGCAAGAAATGTCGAACCGGAAAAGTTTACAATTGGAATTGGGCAAGAAGAGATGGCACTTGCACCCATCACCCAGGATTCTGTTACCTTAGCTGCAAATGCAGCACTACAAATTATTAGCGAAGAGGACAAAAAAGCAATAGATTTTGTTATCTTTGGTACAGAATCAGGTATTGACCATTCTAAATCAGGAGCAGTTTATGTACATAAATTGCTTGGTTTGAAGCCCCAAGCGCGTGCAATAGAAGTGAAGCAAGCGTGCTATGGCGCCACTGCTGCTATTCAAATGGCCAAAGGACATGTCGCTTTACATCCTGAAAGTAAGGTATTGGTATTAGGATCTGACATCGCTCGTTACGGTTTAAACACTTCTGGAGAAGCGACACAGGGAGCAGGTGCTGTTGCCTTATTAATCGGTGCTAATCCCGGAATTCTTGCACTTGAAAATGAAGATGTTTATTTAACAAATGACATTATGGATTTTTGGAGACCTATATATTCAGAACAGGCATTTGTAGATGGTAAGTTCTCTAATGAGCAATATATTCTATTTTTCCAAAAAGTATGGGAGCAGTATAAAGAGAAAACAGGACTTCAATTAGCTGATTTTGAGGCGATTTGTTATCACCTTCCATATACAAAAATGGGATTGAAAGCTTTACGCACGGTAATTGATGAGGCTGAAGAGCAAGACAAAGAGCGCTTATTGGAGAATTATAAAACAAGTACGCAATATAACCGCAGAGTTGGTAATATCTATACCGGTTCGCTCTATTTAAGTTTCTTATCACTTATTGAACAACAGGAGAGCTTAAAAGCAGGTGCTCGAATCGGCTTCTTTAGTTATGGTTCCGGTGCTGTAGGTGAGTTTTTTACAGGAGTTTTACAGCCGAATTACCGAGCTCACTTAAATACGGAGCAACATGCTAAATTGTTCTCATCCAGAGAAGAATTATCAGTAGAGCAGTATGAAGAGATTTTTTCCAACACATTACCAACTGATGGCTCTACGATAGAGTTGGATGTAAAGCAGGACCCGGCACCTATCTGTTTAGCTGGAATCACTGACAATAAGCGACAATATATAAATAAATTAGACTAAATGTATGAAGGTTCTCCTGCAAATGTTTGGGGTGAAAACGTAGTCGGAGGGAAATGTGAACTAGTGTGGGAACAATCGGTAGGAGAGCGAAACTATCAGCCGGAGAACAAACTAATCGGCAGGAGATCGAGATAATCGGCAGTCGAGCAAACTAATCGGTAGTTTACAAGCCCTTCCAAGTTAGTTCGTAGTATATCTTCTACGAATCATTGAGTAACCCCAACATATATATTAGAACCAACATAAAAGCGCAAGCAACCATTACTGGTTACTTGCGCTTTTTTCTTTAAGCTGTGATATCTTCTGCTGGTCCGAATATTTCAAAATGAATATCCTGATCCTCTACCTGATACTTTTTCAAGTTCTGATAAGCTGCACGCATAAATCCTTTTGGTCCACAGAAGTAAAATGCTGCGTCGTTAGTTGGTAAAATTTCTTTTAGCCATTCCGCATCAATATATCCAACTTTATCACATGCATCACCTTCACATGGTTTATCATACACGATATAACTTTCTACATTGATATGTTGCTTACTAATTTCTGTTATTCTATCCTTCATTGCATGAACTTTACTTGATTGAGCTGCATGAATGAATACTACTTTTCTATCTGGTTGCTCTTTAATTACCGTTTCCAACATACTAACCATTGGAGTGAGACCTACGCCTCCGCTCATTAGTATTAATGGACGAGTATCATTCTTTTCCAAGTAGAAATCTCCAGATGGAGCACTAATTGGTAAAATAGAGCCTTCTTCTACTTGTTCATGTAAATAAGTAGATACAACACCTGCAGGCAAATCGCCAATAGAGTCCTCACGTTTTACGCTTATTCGATAATATCCTTCACCAGGGGCACAAGATAAGCTGTATTGACGAAGATGATTATACTTTTCTCCCTCTATTTCTGCTTTTACTGTAATGTATTGCCCTGGTTGATAAATAGGAAATGGCATGCCATCTACTGGTTCCAAATAGAAAGATGTAATAACATCACTTTCTTTCACCTTTTTGAACACTTTAAAATCTCTAAAATCAACCCATCCGCCGGTCTTATTAAGTGTTTCCTCATACATTTCCTTCTCCACACTGATGAATATATCAGCGATTACACCATATGCTTTTTCCCATGCATTAATAATATCATCAGTAGCTGCGTCCCCCAACACATCTTTGATGGCTAATAATAAATGCTTTCCAACAATCGGATATTGCTCAGGCTTAATATTCAGGCTTCTGTGCTTATGTGCAATCTGCTTTACATGGGGTAGAATTACCTCTAAATGATCAATATTGGCAGCTGCTGCATAAACCGTATTTGCCAGCGCTTTTGGCTGATCGCCTTTTCGTTGGTTTGTCTGATTAAAAATATTCTTTAGTTCTGGATGATTTCCCAGCATTAATTCATAAAAACGTTTTGTAATTTCAGCACCATGTTCTTGTAGAACCGGTACAGTAGCTTTAATAATATCCTTTGTTCCCTTATCTAATCCAACTGTTTGAGTAGTCATAACAAAGCACTCCCTTTGAAAATTAAAAGATGTATTTTGAATACATGTTTATTGTATAATG
This sequence comes from Virgibacillus halodenitrificans, assembly GCF_001878675.1. Lineage (NCBI taxonomy): Bacteria > Bacillati > Bacillota > Bacilli > Caryophanales > Bacillaceae > Virgibacillus > Virgibacillus halodenitrificans. The sequence continues at coordinate 37,548 of NZ_CP017962.1, forward strand.
AAGTAAACACTATGACAACAGTGAAAACGCCGATTTATGTTACAATTATGTGAAGATAGTAACAAGGAGCAGATTATAATGAATTTAAAAAAATATACGGATTATGGATTGCGTGTCCTCATCTTTACAGGCATGAAGAAAGAAGGAGAGCTTGCTAGTATTAAAGAGATTTCTTCTGTTTACAATATTTCTACACATCATTTAGGAAAGATCGTACATCAATTAACCAAGCTGGAATTAGTAGAATCTATTCGTGGGAGAAATGGCGGAATCCGATTGGCAAAACCTGCAGATGAAATGAATGTAGGCAGGATTGTGCGAATGTTGGAGAGCGACTTTACTATTTTGGAATGTTTTGATAAAGAAACAAATCATTGTGTTATTTCTCCTGGCTGTACATTAAAGCATGCATTAAATAAAGCACTTCAAGCCTTTTTTAAGGTGTTGGATGAATATACAATTGCAGATTTAATTCATAATGAAGAAGAGCTCCGTCAATTAATGGGATTAAAATAACTATGTTTTAAATTTGTGGGAGTGGGAAGATATAGTTATGTAATAACTCAACTAAAGGAGCGTATCGATAATGGGTAAAAAAATAGCAACTGTACTAACAGATATGTTTGAAGATGTTGAATATACAGATCCGGCAAAGGCTTTTAAAGAGGCTGGTCATGAGGTTGTAACAATTGAAAAGGAAAAGGGAAAAGAAGTTACTGGTAAGAATAAAGAAGCAACGGTGAAAATTGATGCATCGATCGATGATGTAAAACCGACTGATTTTGACGCATTATTTATTCCGGGTGGTTTTTCACCAGATCAATTACGTGCAGATGAGCGCTTTGTGAAATTTGCTAAGCATTTCATGGACGAAAAGAAACCAGTCTTTGCCATTTGTCACGGCCCACAGTTATTAATAACAGCAAAGACACTTGAAGGAAGAAAAGCAACAGGATTTACTTCTATTCAAGTAGATATGGAATATGCAGGTGCTACTGTGGAAGACAAAGAAGTAGTTGTTTGCCAGGATCAGCTAGTAACCAGTCGTCAGCCGGATGATATTCCAGCCTTCAACCGTGAAGCATTAAATTTATTAAAATAAACTTAACCCCCTAAGTTTAGATAAACTCATAGATAACTAAGCCCCTCTGCAATGAGCAGAGGGGCTTATTAGCTTGTAGATCTGAATGTAAGTAATCTATTTACCTACTCATTTTTGCGGATAAATTATCCTTATTAAATGGGAACTGTTATTCAAGTTTTGTGATAGTAAATTGATCATTTAATAATAGCCAATTTTGCGGAAAGGCTAAACCAAGCTTCCAATATGCAATACCACGTAAGCCTAATTCTTTAATTAAATTAAATTTGGCTTGAATGGATCTTGCATCTTCAAACCATACCTCGTGTTGTTTTCCCGCTTCATCCCAATACGTAAAAAAGGGAGCCTGTGCTGTCGTATCATATTGAATTTCAGCTTGTTCTTTTCGCGCCAGAGTAATTGCCTGCTGGGGACTGAGCGCGCGGGCAGCAGGACCACCTTGTACAAACGGTAATGTCCAATCATACCCGTATAGATTTTGACCAAGCAAAATCTTTTCAGGAGGTATCTCTGTTATTGCATACTCTACTACTTTTCTAACCTCATTAATCGGTGAGACAGCCATAGGAGGCCCATAACTATATCCCCATTCATAGGTCATTAAAACAACCATGTCTACAATTTCGCCATGTGCGGCATAATCATGCGCCTGATACCACTGTCCGGTCTGCGTGGCACTTGTCTTAGGTGCTAGTGCAGTGGAAAGCATTAAGCCTTCTTGGGACAAACGTTCTTTCGCTTTCCGTAAAAATCGATTATATGCTTCCCGGTCCTCTGCCTTGAGAAATTCAAAATCAAAATGCACATCCTTAAAGCCAACTTCTTTAGCAACATTGATAATATTATCCAATAATGTATTTTGCACAGCTTGCACTGTCAAAATGATGTGGCCAAGCTCTGCACTGAAAGAACCCTCTTCTAAATTACTTACGACGAGCATAAGACTGGTATTATCTCCCTCGGCTATTTGCTTCAAATTACCTAAGGGTGGGGGAGACAATGTGCCGTCTCTGTTTACATTATAGCTGAATATTGCAAGATAAGTTAGATAGGGTGATGTCTTTTCTGCTGCATTCTCTAATGTAGGGGACACAGAATCCCCTGAAGGCTCAATATACGCAACAGAGGTTATCACTCTTTTGGGTTGTGGTGGAATATATAGACGAAAACCCACAGGAAGAACAAAATTTGCAGGTAAATTATTTATTTGAATTAGTTCCTGTGGTGATATTCCAAATTGTTGTCCAATGCTGTACAAAGTATCTCCTTGCTTTACAAAGTAAAATTGACCAATGATCGGGATAACAAGTGCCTGACCTACCACCAGGTTGTTTGGTGCATCCAATTCATTGGCATTAATAATTTGCTGACTTGATGTATTATATAAATTAGCAATTCTGAACACTGTATCTCCCTGCCGGACGACATGAATTTGCAAGTAAGTCACCTTCCTTCTCCGTATGTGCTACTTACATACTATGAGAGGAAGGGGTTTTATATACCTGCATGATTAAAAGGAATCTATATTTGCCTTCATGACTGATCTCATTAGATACAAAGCATAATTGTTATTATCAGTTTCCTCTGACGCCATACAATTTTTTGGGATATGCATATCAAATTGATACATGTAGGCGTCTTTTGCTGTAAATAGGATACATATATCTCCTGCTATACCTGCCATAATTAAATGTGTCTTGCCTAATTCATTTAGTAATGATTGAAGTGGTGTTTGGAAAAATGCAGAATGCTGTGGTTTAATAAGAAAGTAATCATGATCATCTGGTTTAAGCTCTTCAATGATTTCTTGACTTCGATCATTATGGCAATGGTCGATAATTTTTCGGAAGTCTGCTTGCCATAACCCATAGTGGTCGTTTACATAAATAATAGGTAAGTTATTTTCTCTCGCATAGTTTTTAAGCTTTTTTAAGTGTGGAAGAATTTCCTTTGTATGTTCATATAGCTTCTCTCCACCTTCGAAGTCAAAATGATTTATAATATCAACAAATAAAACTGCAGTATTGTTTTGGGTATTCTCCATTTAAATTCTCCTTTTTTGGACTGGACTAAGTAAAAGCTTAGGTATTCCATATTCATTTATTTCCTTTTTGTAGTTTTTAAAACAAATTTCTTAAAGAAAGGAGAGGTTTTTAATGTTTGATGAAATATTTATGTTAAAAGCAATAGAAGAAGCTAAAAAGGCTCATAAAATAAATGAAGTCCCGATTGGTGCAGTTATTGTATTTAAAAACGAAATCATTGCAACAGGACATAATGTGCGAGAGAGCTCTCAAACTACGCTTTCCCATGCGGAGCTTATTGCAATTGAACAGGCAAACCAAACCATTGGCAGTTGGCGTTTAGAGGATTGTACGCTCTTCGTAACCTTGGAACCATGCCCAATGTGTGCAGGGGCAATTGTTCAATCAAGAATAAAGCGGGTAGTATACGGTGCGGCAGACCCGAAGGCAGGATGTGCAGGCTCCTTAATGAATTTGTTGCAAGATACTCGCTTTAACCACCAAGTAGAACTGACAAGCGGAGTAATGGAAAAAGAGTGCAGTATGCTCCTGAAAGATTTTTTTAAGCAATTAAGAAACAGAAAAAAGTAGTGGTTCAATTATTTTCCATTGCATTTCTCTCCATTAATAGTTATAATAATTAATGCCGTGCTAAGCGGGGAGGTAGCGGTGCCCTGTACTCGCAATCCGCTATAGCGAGGTCGAATTCCCATCCGAGGTGGAATGTCTTTATGGTCTGCCTTAAGGGAGTGGTGTTGACGCTTAGGTCCTGCGCAACAGAAACCCATGAATCCTGTCAGGTCCGGAAGGAAGCAGCAGTAAGTGGACATTTCTGTGTGCCGCGGGATCGCCTAAGCCGAGCCATGAACTTAAGTAACGCATAGGGACTTTCCATCAACGATGGGTGCACGGTATACATAGAATGAAAATCTTCTGTCAGTGACAGGAGATTTTTTATTGTTTTGTGAGAAATTGTCACTCTCTACCATTTGCAGAGAACACCATCTATGAGGAAGAATTCCCTCCGATCCGGTTAATATGGTTCTAGGCGGAATAAAATTCCCTCCTGCTGATTAATCTTCCACCCTGCTCTATATTTAGACAGCAATCTACTCCAAAGATAAACATTATTTTCCAGATGAGGGCCATTTATACTATTTGTGTTCAACTTCATTCAGCCAAAGCACTGTCTATTACTAGCTTTTTTTGACTTTTTTTGTAGAAAGCCTTGCTTTTTTTTAGTAAAATGGCATAATTGCTCTCGTGTGTTTAAGTACTAATGTACTAGGAACAATAATGGATAAAAAATATGGAGGAAATGACGAAATGGTACAAAAAGATCCAGCCTTAAACAAACTAATAACTGATATCATTATGGTGAAACAGGAGATGATTATGTTAGGAATGCAATATGGTTTGAACGATGAACGAACCGTAGAGTGTAGTCAACAACTTGATGACCTGTTAAATAAACATTCGGAAATGACACACCAAGAAGCCTGCTTCATGACAATGTAAGTCACCTCGTTTCAACATAAAAAGTCACCCTTCCTTAAGGAATAAATTCAATCACCTAAGGTTCACATTTACCCCTTAAATAGAGTATAATAAAAAGAGATTGTAGAGGGGAATCATATTATGAGCTATCAAGCTTTATACCGCGTTTGGCGTCCTAGGAAATTCCAGGATGTTGTTGGACAAACACATATTACCCGAACATTGCAGAACGCAATTATTCAGGAAAAATTTTCACATGCTTATTTATTCTCCGGTCCAAGAGGGACGGGGAAAACAAGTGCTGCAAAAATTTTTGCAAAGACGATTAATTGTGAACACGCGCCGGTAAAAGAACCATGCAATGAATGTGCCGCATGTCGTGGGATTCAGGATGGTTCTATTTCTGATGTAATCGAAATTGACGCAGCTTCCAATACCAGTGTTGATGATATTCGTGAAATTAGGGACAAGGTGAAATATGCATCAAGTGTTGTTCCGTACAAAGTATATATTATTGACGAAGTGCATATGATTTCTGTTAATGCATTTAATGCATTACTGAAAACCTTGGAAGAACCACCAAAGCATGTAGTATTTATTCTTGCTACAACGGAGCCGCACAAGATACCATTAACCATTCTTTCCAGATGCCAGCGTTTTGACTTTAAGCCGATTTCCAATCAGGCAATCGTCGAGCGCATGCAAACAATTATTGGCACAGAAAATATTTCTGTTTCCTCTGAAGCCTTAGAGACAGTAGCTTTGGCTGCTGAAGGTGGGATGAGAGATGCCTTAAGCATTCTAGATCAAGCCATCTCTTATAGTGAGGAATCGGTCGAATTGGAGGATGTGTTGGCTGTTACTGGTGGAGTTTCACAACAAATCCTTAATCGCATTGTAAAGGCAATGTACGAAAGAAATGTAGAAGATGCATTACGGTTACTTGATGAACTGATTCAAAATGGCAAAGACCCGGGTCGGTTTGTTTATGACATGATTTACTTTATGCGTGATTTACTACTTTTCAAGAGTGCACCAGACCTTGAAGGGCTACTTGAACGCGCCCGGGTGGAAGAGGAATTTACTCAGCTGGCTGACATGATTTCCATTGATTGGGTTCAACATGCTATTATGCAATTAAACCAGTGTCAACAGGAAATAAAATGGACCAACAGTCCGAAAGTATTTATAGAAATAACTATTTTAAGTCTTACAAATAGAGTTCAACAAGAAGAAACACCTTCAGCGTCCGGTGACACAGAGATGGTCACAAAGCTTACTTCGAGATTAGCTACACTTGAGAAAGAATTGACCATGTTAAAGGAAAATCCGGTTGTTCAATCTCAACCTGTACCACAGAGGGAAACAAGAAGAGCACCAGCGCGCTCTTCAAAAAATGGTTTTAAGATTCCATATGATCGCATACGGGAAGCTTTAAAACAGGCTGGAAAACCAGCATTAAAAAGTGTGCAATCACACTGGGCTGATTTTCTAAGTAAATTAAAAACGACAAATGCACCTGCACATGCTACAATACAGGATAGTAAGCCAGCAGCAGCTTCGGATGAAATATTAATTGTCGCATTTAAATACGAAATTCATTGTTCGTTATTTATGGATAACAGGGAGACTGTAGAATCTGTGTTGGAAACAGTGATGGGTAAAAACTTAACGATTATACCTATTCCTGAAAAAGCTTGGACAGAACTAAGAGCTGAATATATTAATAAACAAGAAAAACCAGCAGATTCTGAACAGGAGCAAGCAGATCCATTAATTGAGGAAGCACGTAAGCTCGTTGGTGATGATTTGTTAGAAATACATGATTAATAAAAAATAAAAATGAGCTGAATATAAAGGAGGCGTTTTTCCATGAAAGGTATGGGAAATATGGGTAACATGATGAAGCAGATGCAAAAAATGCAAAAGAAAATGATGAAAGCACAGGATGAGCTTCACGAAATGACGTTTGAAGCATCTGCTGGGGGCGGAATGGTTACCGTAGTAGCAAATGGTAAAAAAGAAATTACTGATGTTCAGATTAAAGAAGAAGTAGTAGATCCTGATGATGTTGATATGCTACAAGACCTTATTCTTGCTGCAACCAATGATGTATTGAAGCAAATTGATGATAAAACAAATGATACAATGGGACAGTTTACAAAAGGAATGAACATGCCAGGAATGTTCTAAATTGCTTTAGCGACTTATAAATTCAAGTATTTGAAAGCTATAAGTCGCTATTGTTCAGGGCAGGGCAGTTTAGATCTGTCCTTTTTATAGGCGCTTGCGCTTTTGTTCTTGCTTAGGAAACTATAAATTTTAGGACCTGTGATTAATTAATATTACTGAATTAGCCATGTCCAGCTCCAGCACCTACCCCCCCCCCCGAGGTCTTAAGCAATAACTCTACATGGCAAAAAAGAGATATGCTCTTGCGCTACGCTCATCGCAAAGCTGCATGAGGCATATTCAAGCAGTACTTCAAGAAGTTATTGAAATTAGCTGCTTCGCCATTACGATTTCTTGCTTAAGCTTGTCAGGGGTGACCAAGGTGCTTGCGCTTTTGTTTTTAGGAGGCACACTGCATGTATTATCCAGAGCCAATTTCAAAATTAATTGACAGCTTTACAAAATTGCCAGGCATTGGGCCGAAAACCGCAGTCCGACTGGCATTTTTCGTTTTAAATATGAAGGATGATGATGTTCTTGACTTTGCGAATGCATTGGTGAACGCAAAGAGAGAGTTAACACATTGCTCCATTTGTGGTCATATTACGGATCAGGACCCCTGTTCTATCTGTCAGGATACGACGAGAGATCAGTCCATTATTTGTGTTGTGCAGGATCCTAAGGATGTTATCGCAATGGAAAAAATGAAAGAATACCACGGGAAATATCACGTGCTTCATGGCGCAATCTCTCCGATGGATGGTATCGGTCCTGAAGATATTAACGTACCTGATTTAATAAATCGTCTGAAGGATGAAGAGGTAAAAGAGTTAATATTAGCGACAAACCCGAATATTGAAGGGGAAGCTACCGCAATGTATATATCCAGACTTGTTAGACCATCAGGTATTCGAACAACCCGAATTGCACACGGGTTACCAGTAGGCGGAGATCTTGAATATGCGGATGAAGTAACCCTTTCAAAAGCATTGGAAGGCAGAAGAGATGTATAGGATTAGGTGTGATTTCTCATGGGGAGAAAAATAAAGAAGTATGATGTAGATAGGCAATTGCTTGACGCCTTTTATGAAATAGAGAATGAGTGGAAGCAGATAGAATCTTTCATGGGTAGAAGCTTCGAAGCAAATCAAGCAGGCAGGCAACAGGAAGCATTAGCCCGAGCCAAATACTTATTTTTGCTAAGAGAAGCAAGGCATCGAAACGTCAGTGCGAAATGGTATAAATAAGTATACAAGAAAGGCAGGATAATTATCCTGCCTTTCTTGTTGTCTAAATACCAAAAAGTAGCTTGAGTGATAGGAGACCCACTAAGTTTAAACAAAATTATCTCCTGCTGATTAATTAATTCTCCGGCGGATAAATTCGCTCTCCTGCTGATATCTCCATCCTCACCTACGAAACTACCTTCATGAAGTGGGGTTCTTTTTTTCTTCTCTCCCACATATATACTAGAAAGGGGAAGAGGGAAGGAAGTGGTAATATAATGAGTTCGACCATCATCATTTCTATTATGATTGGTTTAATTGTGCTCTTATTGTTTGTAGGCGCGCCAATAAAACCGATGCGCTTTATTGGACAGGCTACAGTAAAGTTAGGTATTGGCATTCTGTTTTTATTTTTCGTAAATGTATTTGGCGGAGCCTTTGGTCTGCATATTCCTATTAATCTATTTACAGCGAGCATATCCGGATTTTTGGGTCTTTTTGGAGTAGCCTCTCTTGCAGCAATTCATTTATTTATAATATAAACTAATATTCTATGAATATTTTCCGTTAGATTAGGAGATACTAATTTCTAACGGAGGTGGGGAAATGAATAAATCAACTTACAATGAACGTTGCGGTATTTGTGAAGAACCGAAGGAGAAGGGTATTCATCTATATACCATGTTTATCTGCTGTGAGTGTGAGCATAACATGATACACACTGAACCAAGAGAAGAAAAATATGCATACTACCTACAAAAATTAAAAAATATAACTAAACCAAAGCTATATTCGTAAATAGATACAAGTCTTTGCTCGCAAAGGCTTTTTTTGTTTGCTTAGGAAACTATTAAATTTAGAATCTCTGGCTGCTTTTTATTACTGGATGAGCCATGTCCAGCTCCAGCGCCTACGCTTTTTTATTTGGGGTTTTATACTAAAGTGATTTACACTTATAGAAAAAGCTGGTGGAGGAAATAGAAATGGATCATAGAAAGACACCAATATATCAAGCACTAATTAACCATGCAAAACAAAGACCATTATCTTTCCACGTACCAGGTCATAAAAATGGAGAAATCTTTCCCGAGTTTGCGAAAGATTATTTTCATCCACTTTTACATATGGATCTGACAGAGTTAAGTGGATTGGATGATCTACATGCTCCAAATGGAATAATCGCAGAGGCAGAGGAATTGGCAGCCAACTTTTTTCAAGCGAACAATACGTTTTTCTTGGTTGGAGGAAGTACTGTCGGCAATCTTGCGATGATACTGGCAACATGTTCGTCTGGAGAGCGAGTCATTGTTCAGCGCAATAGTCATAAGTCTATTATGAACGGGGTGGAGCTTAGTGGCGCCTGTCCCATTTTTATAAATCCTGAATATGATGAGGAATTAGAAAGATATACTCATCCAAGTGTGGCAACATTACAGAAGGCAATTCACACATATCCAGATGCCAAAGCAGTACTATTAACATATCCTGACTATTATGGTAATACATATGATCTCCAGGCTATGATAGAAGAAGCACATGCATATAATATACCTGTTTTAGTGGATGAGGCACATGGGGTGCATTTTTCAATCGGCCGACCATTTCCGCCGTCCGCTTTGGAGTTAGGAGCAGATGTGGTTGTGCAATCGGCACACAAAATGGCTCCAGCGATGACAATGTCTTCTTATTTACATATGCGAACAGAAAGAGTTTCTGAACAAAGTATTGCTCACTATTTGCAAGCACTGCAATCCAGCAGTCCATCTTATCCAATGATGGCTTCACTTGATCTTGCACGCTTCTTTTTGGCGACAGTAACTACAGAGGATAAAGTAATGATTATTGAAAAATCAGCAGAAGTAGAGCAATTATTAAATGAATCAGATTATTGGTTGGTAAGAAGGGGACAAGATCCACTAAAATTAACGTTACACGTGAAACAATTTGCTTCTGCAAATGAAATAGCTAAGCTTTTTGAATCAGAAGGAATATACCCAGAGCTCGTAACCCATAACCAACTATTACTTGTACTTGGATTAAAACCCTTCGAACCTATTAATAGGTTAAAAAAAGCAGTGAAAAGAATAAATGATCAATTAAAAAATAGTCATAAGCATGATACAATAGAATTAACAACGCTATTTCCGGAAAAAATAGAGGAATTAGCATTGTCATATAGTGAAATGAAGCAGTATAGTTCTAAAAAAGTGTCTTATAAAAAGGCATTAGGATATATAGCGGCAGAAGCAGTAATCCCTTACCCGCCTGGAATCCCGCTGATATTAAAAGGGCAGAGGATTACTGGAAATCAGATAAGTGCTATAGAAAAGTTGGCAAAGCAAGGTGTAAAAATCCAATTACGGGATCAAAGTGGGATTCGGATTTTTACAGGGATTGATGAAGGAGAAGAAACGACGTGAGCGGATATTTTATAACAATTGAAGGTGGCGAAGGAGCAGGGAAAAGCACTGTTCTTGAATCGTTGACACAACAGTTAACAGCCCGCGGCTATGATGTACTAGCTACACGAGAGCCTGGTGGTATTGAAATTGCTGAGCAAATCAGAAAGGTAATTCTTGATCCATTAAACATTAAAATGGAAAAAAGAACGGAAGCGTTATTGTATGCTGCAGCAAGGCGCCAACATTTAGTGGAAAAGGTATTGCCGGCATTAGAAAACGGAAAGATCGTCCTATGTGATCGTTTTATAGATAGCAGCTTGGCTTACCAAGGTTTTGCACGAGGAATAGGGATGGATGAGGTATTTTCAATTAACCAATTTGCCATACAGGATTGCATGCCTGATTTAACACTTTTTTTTGATATTTCACCAAAAAAAGGATTAGAACGTATTTCGGCGAATAAAAATAGAGAAAGAAACCGTTTGGACTTGGAAAAGCTTCATTTTCATGAACAGGTTTATGAAGCTTATCAGCTATTAATTAAGAAATTCCCTGAGCGTATTCACACAATTAATGCAGACCAAACGGTAGATGCTGTTGAGAGTGAAGCATTTGATTGTATTACTACTAATTTAGCAAAAAGGGAGATGAAGAAATGAAGTTAATTATTGCGGTTATCCAAGATAAAGATTCTAATCGGCTCGTTGATGCGTTAGGTAGTGAAAATTTTAAGACAACCAAGCTAGCCACTACTGGAGGGTTTCTGAAGGAAGGAAATACTACCCTTATGATCGGTTGTGAGGATGCGTATGTAGATGAGGCTTTGGAAATCATTAAAGCAAATTGCTCTCATCGGGAGCAGATGGTTGCTCCAATTTCACCTATGGGTGGTAATGCGGATTCTTATATTCCAAAACCAGTAAAAGTAGAGGTTGGAGGGGCAACCTGTTTCATCCTGCCTATTGAATCCTTCTTTCAATTTTAATAAATCATTGCTAAAGCTTGTTAGCACTGGTTAAAAGGAACTGATTATATGAAAATTAATTCAGAAATGAAGGCAAAAACCGAAACAACCTATTCTCGTCCTACACAGGCTGATGCTAAGGCTTTTAATCAACAACTGCAATCCCAGGTACATCGTTTAGGTGAACAAGGCTTGCAACAATTGATTAAGGATATTTCCTTGCAGGGGGATAAACTGGCTCGTTACCGTACTTTCCGTGAACTGGCCAAGTTTAAACGAATGGTGAAAGGCTTCTTGCAGGAGACGGTTTCAAAAGGTTTTGGGCTGCACACATCGCATAGCTTCAGTATGGATGGGGGCAGCCGCCAATTATCTATCGTTCAGGAAGTGGATGAAAAGCTTGTTGAATTGACAGAAGAAATTATGAATCAAGAAAAGAAGTCTGTAGATATTTTAGGCCTGATTGGAGAAATTAAAGGACTACTTATTAATATATATACGTGAGAAGTTTTTTATAAGGACGGATAGAGATGAAGACATGGGCAGAAGTAGCAGATATTCAACCGTTAGCTGGAAAAATATTGATGAACAGTATGAAAAAAAATCGCATTTCCCATGCTTATTTACTACAGGGAAAAAGAGGAACTGGAAAAGAAGATATTGCACGCTTACTTGCAAAAGGGCTTTTTTGTAAAGAGAAAAATGGGGTAGAGCCGTGTCATTCATGCACCGAGTGTAAACGAATTGATTCAGGAAATCACCCTGATGTGCATTGGGTAATTCCAGAAGGACAATCAATTAAAATAGAACAAATAAGAAATCTCCAAAAGGAGTTTACGTATTCCGGATTGGAGTCAAATCAAAAAGTATATATTATTCAGGGAGCCGAAACGTTAACAACAAATGCGGCGAACCGAATTCTTAAGTTTCTGGAAGAGCCAAGCAAACAAACAACAGCAATCATGCTTACTGAAAATAGCCAGTCCATTCTTCCGACGATCCGCTCCAGATGTCAAATTATTGATTTAAAGCCACTAAACACCAGAGATTTTCAACAGCAATTATTAGAGCAGGGCATGACAAACAAAAATGCTGCCCTGATGAGTGCATTAACTAATAATTTAAATGAAGCCTTTGAAATGAGCAATGATGAGTGGTTTGCGTCAGCAAGAAAGATAGTGGTACAATTAGTAGAAATGTTTGTAACGAATCCGAAAGATGTCTTTCTTTTTGTTCATAACCATTGGATAAATCATTTTAAAGATAAGACGGAACAAGAACAAGGCATGGATTTGCTGCTTTTAGCATTTAAAGATATTCTTTACTACCAAATAGGTAATGAAAGCTCGCTCGTATTCTTTACTTTGGATGATGAGTTGCTTCAAAAAGCGGCAATGTCTTTTTCACAACATATGTTAATAGAGACATTGGATGCTGTGTTACAAGCAAAAAGAAAGCTGAAGCAAAATGTGCAGCCAACATTAGTAATAGAGCAGTTAGCACTTCAGATACAGAGGTGAGTGATTTGATAGAAGTGATTGGTGTCCGCTTTAAAAAAGCGGGTAAGATATATTATTTTGATCCAGGAGATCATGCAATAGAATTGGACAGTTATGTTATTGTAGAAACAGTTCGTGGCGTGGAATTCGGGAAGGTTGTCCTTGCGAGTAAGCAGGTTGACGAAGAAGATGTCGTACTTCCATTGAAAAAGGTACTACGCTTAGCAGATGAAAAAGACAAGCTTACTATAGTTGAAAATCAGGAACATGCAAAAAAAGCTTTTGATACATGTACCCAAAAGATTATAGAACATAAACTGGATATGAATCTAGTAGAAGTAGAATATACATTTGATCGGAATAAGATTATCTTTTATTTTACAGCAGATGGACGAATTGATTTTCGTAATCTTGTTAAGGACTTGGCAGCGATGTTTAAAACACGGATTGAATTACGGCAAATAGGTGTCCGTGATGAGGCAAAAATGCTTGGAGGTATTGGTCCGTGTGGAAGAATGCTTTGCTGTTCCACATTTTTGGGGGATTTTGAACCTGTTTCAATTAAAATGGCCAAGGATCAAAACTTATCTCTTAATCCAGCAAAGATTTCCGGTTTATGTGGTCGGTTAATGTGCTGCCTCAAGTATGAAAATGACGAATACGAGGAAGCAAAACGTGTGTTACCTGATATTGGACAGACTATTCGAACACCATTAGGTAAAGGAAAAGTAGTTGGTCTAAACATCCTAGAACGACTCATCCAAATCGAAATTCCAGAATTAGAACGAGTAATCGAATATACTATGGATGAACTAATAGAAGAAGGAATTCTAGCGCAAGCCACAGAATAATGGGGTGAGTAGGCGTGAAAAACAGGCAAATTTTTGATCAGGTTTCTGATATGGAAAAGCAAATAGGTGAACTATATGAACAATTAGGTGATTTGAAAGGCCGATTAAGTGATTTGTTAGAGGAAAATCACCGATTAGCTATGGAAAACCACAATTTGCGAAACCACTTGGAACATACAAATAAAGAACAAGAGGCAAAAGTTAAAAACAAACAAAAATCAAAGAGCTTCCCTGGTGAAGGCTATGATAATTTAGCGAGATTATATGAAGAAGGATTCCATATATGTAATCTTGAATTTGGTAGCCCAAGGCGTAATGAGGATTGTATGTTTTGCCTGGATTTTTTAAATAAAACGAAATAAAAGAAAGGCTGTCTCCGTTTTGGGACAGCCTTTCTTTTAAGCGGCCTGTTGTAAGCAGCTAAGAAAGGAAAAAGAAATGGTACAATTATATGATGATGAACGCTTGGATTATTTGCTGGCAGATGAGAGTATGAAAATTATCCAAAGCCCTTCCGCATTTTCGTTTTCCCTTGATGCAGTTTTACTCGCTTATTTTGCATCTATACCAAGGAAAAAAGGAAATATTTTGGATTTATGTACAGGCAATGGGGTCATTCCATTATTATTATCTGGTAAAACGAAAGCAAAAATTACAGGTGTAGAGATCCAAAAGCGAATCTTCCACATGGCTGAACGGAATATAGATTTAAATGAACTGGGTGAACAGCTTCAGGTTCTTCATGGTGATTTGAAAGAAATGCAGTCCGTTTTAGGTCAAAGCACGTTTGATGTAGTGACATGCAATCCTCCTTATTTTCCTACACCTTCTAAAACAGAACATAATCAAAATGAATATTTAACGATTGCCAGGCATGAGGTTTACTGTACCTTGGAAGATGTAGTCAAGGCATGTAAGCTTCATGTACGCCCAGGCGGTAAAGTAGCAATGGTACATCGCCCGGGGAGGCTGGTTGACATTATCAATCTTTACCGACAATATAAGCTGGAACCAAAACGAATTCAATTCGTTTATCCAAAGAGAAATAAGGAAGCAAATATGCTTTTAATTGAAGGCATTCGAGATGGGAAGCCTGATCTAAAAGTTTTACCACCATTATATATTTATGAAGATGATGGAACTTATACAAAAGAGGCTGAGGATATTATTTATGACAGAATATGAACATACTGTATATATATTAAAATGTAGTGATGACACATTGTATACTGGTTATACAAATGACATGGAGCATAGGTTAAATATGCATGAAGAAGGAAAAGGGGCAAAATATACAAGAGGGCGAGGCCCGTTTCAAGTAATGTATATTGAAAAATTCCCTACGAAGCAAGCAGCTATGCAAAAGGAATATCAGATTAAACAATTGTCACGGACGGAAAAATTTCAATTAATCCGGGACAGGTTGAAAGAAGTGATTGAATATGAGAATTCAAAAAAGCTTTGAAAAAGAAGAATCGGGCACGCTTTATGTTGTACCCACTCCCATTGGTAATTTAGAAGACATTACTTATCGTGCCTTACAAACCCTTAAAAATGCACATATTATTGCGGCTGAGGATACGAGGAACACAAGAAAGCTATTAAATCACTTTGAAATTAAAACAAAGTTAATTAGTTATCATGAGCATAATAAAATGAGTAGGGAAGATCAATTAATAACTAGGCTGGGAAAAGGGGAGCAGGTTGCTATTGTAAGTGATGCCGGTATGCCTGCAATATCGGATCCAGGTTATGAATTGGTAAAGCACGCAATTGAACAGGATCAAAAGGTTGTTGTACTTCCTGGCGCGAATGCTGCTCTCTGTGCACTGGTTGGCTCTGGTCTTCCTACAGATGCTTTTTATTTTTACGGATTTTTACCTCGTAAAAAGAAGGACAAAATAACTGAGCTAAATAGGTTGGCAAAGCTGCAAGCAACCTTATTATTTTATGAATCGCCATATCGTTTAAAGGATACGTTAAAAGCAATGATGGAAGTGTTTGGGAATCGACGCTTAGTAATTGCACGTGAACTTACGAAGCGGTTTGAAGAATATGCTCGTGGTTCCATAGAAGAGCTAATCTCCTGGTCAGAGAATGGGGAACTGAAGGGAGAGTTTTGTTTAGTTGTTGAAGGTAATGACTCCGAAGAAGAGGAATCAGAACAAACTGTATGGTGGGAAGAATTATCTGTTATGGAACATGTAAACTATTATATTGATTCAAAGCAATTATCAAGTAAACAGGCAATTAAGCAAACAGCAGTTGATCGCAATGTGCCAAAAAGGGAAATTTATCAGGCATATCATATAGAAGAGGAATAAACAGGCTTTAGTTAAATCATGTATTAATACGTAGTTGGAGGGAAATGCGAACTAGTGGTGGAGCACCAAATCTCGCTGCGGAAAAATATTACGCTTTCCGCGGGCGGCCTGCAAGCCTCCTCGAACTCCACTAGCGTTACGTTCTGCGGGGTCTCGCTAGTCTCGCTTTTCCCGCAGGACAAGGAAAGCTACGTCAGCAAGGCATCGCACGAAGAAAATGTGTATTTTCATTTTCGAGGAGTCTTCATATTTTTCCTTCGCTAAGGTGTATATCTCAAAGATTAAAGATAAGAGCTAATTATTCAATTCTTAAATACCTCAAATTAATCAATAGCACATACCAATTGATTGGAATGGAAGATGGCAATCTAAAAACGCCACGTCCTGTGGCAACGATTGCATGACCAACGTCCTGTTGGCCCACGACTCCTGCCGGAATAGCATGAGCTGAAGACCCTGCACGGAGCGTAGCGGAGGAAGCGGCTGAAGCCATGCCGGCGGAAAGCGTTCATCTGTAATGGAAATCAATGGCGGTAGATGATCATCAAAACGTATTAAAATATATTTTAGTAGTGTATCTTTTAGAAACAGTAATTTACAATACTTACAGTTACGTCGTAGTTTATCTATTTTACGAATTACTTTAATCTCATTAATAGTTATAAATAAAAGAACAAGAGCTGTCATTTGACAGCTCTTGTTCTTTTAATGGATATCAAGCTTTTTAGCGACCCCCAAGACCAGCTCAACGTTTCTCTTTATTCTTTGTTGAGACTGGATTGGATTTCGTCAACCAATTGTTTAGCACTTTCAGGGCTAACTATAAGTTTACCATTTGCTAAAGAAAGATTATCTTCAGATACTTCCCCAGTAAGGTGACAACTCATATTAGATTGGTATTTTTTTAGGATGATTTTATCATTATCCACGTAAATTTCCATAGCGTCTTTTTCATGGATATCCAGTGTACGACGCAGTTCAATTGGTATTACCACACGCCCAAGTTCATCAACTTTACGTACTATTCCTGTAGATTTCAACATTTGTCCCCCTTATTAGGTAGAAAGAGTGCTCTGAATAATTTTACTTTATGTAAGCATTCAATCCCCTTATTATTATATGATATAAAAAAATCGTCATTTTTCGACATATATCTACGCAATAGAATATCAAGTAATCCTTTTTATGTCAATATGGTTTTCTAAAAAATACAAATATAGTAGAAAATTTGTTAATTGATTACACTTTTAGGTTAATACTATACTTGCACGGTATTTGGCAAAATCCGTGATAAAAGCTACAATAGAAATAGTTTTAAATTTATGTTGGGAATGGATTGAGGAGGTAACGTAGATTCATGGAAAAAAACGG
The DNA here is from genome assembly GCF_001878675.1 of Virgibacillus halodenitrificans. Lineage (NCBI taxonomy): Bacteria > Bacillati > Bacillota > Bacilli > Caryophanales > Bacillaceae > Virgibacillus > Virgibacillus halodenitrificans. The sequence continues at coordinate 54,980 of NZ_CP017962.1, forward strand.
AAAGACATTTTATATAACTACTCCAATTTACTATCCAAGTGGCAATTTACACATTGGACATGCTTATTCAACAGTTGCAGGTGATGCAATTGCTCGTTATAAAAGGATGCGCGGATATGAAGTCATGTATCTGACAGGTACAGATGAACATGGTCAGAAGATCCAGCAAAAGGCAGAAGAAAAAGGCATGACGCCACAGGAATATGTGGATGATATTGTAAGTGGCATTCAAGACCTCTGGAAGAAATTAAAAATATCCAATGATGATTTTATTCGAACCACGGAAGAAAGACATAAAAAAGTTGTTGCAAAAATATTTGATCAGCTTCTTAAACAAGGAGATATTTACCTTGACCAGTATGAAGGATGGTACTGTACTTCATGTGAATCCTTTTTTACGGAACGCCAGTTAAATGACGGTCATTGCCCGGATTGTGGTGGCCCGGTGGATAAGGTGAAAGAAGAATCTTATTTCTTTAAGATGAGTAAATATGTTGATCGTCTTGTTCAGTTTTATGATGAGCATCCAGAGTTTATTCAACCGGAAAGTCGTAAAAATGAAATGCTGAACAACTTCATAAAACCAGGCTTGGAGGATTTGGCCGTATCAAGAACTACCTTTGATTGGGGAATAAAAGTGCCAGGTGATCCAAAGCATGTCATTTATGTATGGATCGACGCTTTAACGAATTACATCACTGCATTAGGCTACGGTTCGGAGGATGAATCAAAGTATAAGAAATTCTGGCCTGCAGACGTACATTTAATGAGTAAAGAAATTGTACGCTTCCATACAATTTACTGGCCGATTATGTTAATGGCATTGGATTTACCTTTACCTAAAAAGGTATTTGCTCATGGTTGGATTTTGATGAAGGACGGTAAAATGTCTAAATCAAAAGGAAATGTAGTGGATCCGGTAAAACTAACTGATCGCTATGGCCTTGATGCTTTACGTTATTATTTATTACGAGAAGTTCCATTTGGATCTGATGGTGTATTTACACCAGAAGGATTCGTAGAACGTACGAATTATGATTTGGCAAATGATCTTGGAAATCTTCTAAATCGTACAATTGCGATGATTGAGAAGTATTTTGATGGACAAATACCTGCATATAAGGCTTCTGAAACAGCTGTTGATGAAGCTCTAGAAGCTTTTACAAAGGAATCCGTTGAAAAAGTAGAGGAAGCAATGGAAAATATGCAATTCTCTGTTGCATTATCCTCCTTATGGCAAATGATTAGCCGGACCAATAAATATATTGATGAAACAGAGCCATGGGTTTTGGCAAAAGATGAGTCCAATAAGGAGAGACTTGGTAACGTAATGGCACATTTAGCCGAGTCACTAAGAAAAGCAGCAGTTATGCTTCAGCCATTTTTAACAGAGTCACCTACAGAGATCTTCAGACAGTTGAATATTACAGAAGAAGCCTTAAAAGAATGGGATAGTGTCTATACAGATGGCCAAATTAAAGCAGGCACACGTGTTCAAAAAGGTGAGCCAATCTTCCCAAGGTTAGAAGTGGAAAAGGAAGTACAAATAATTAAGCAAATGATGCAAAAACCACCAGTGCAGGAAGAGAAGAAACCTGTAAAAGAAGAAAGTGGAAGCAAAGAGCTTATCGAGTTTGATGACTTTATGAAAGTAGATATGCGTGTTGCTGAAATAATTCAGGCAGATAAAGTTAAAAAAGCAGATAAACTATTAAAGCTACAGCTGGATGTAGGAACGGAAAAACGTCAAGTAGTTTCTGGAATCGCTAAATATTATGAGCCTGAGGATATAATCGGAAAAAAGGTAATTTGTATAACAAACCTTAAACCAGTTAAACTGCGTGGCGAGATGTCAGAAGGAATGATCCTTTGTGGAGAAGACGCAGATGGAGGGCTTGTTCTGACAGCAGTTGATGAAACTTTACCTAATGGATCTGTAATTAAATAAAAGAAATATAATGAGGGGAAGGTCAATCAATGATTGGCCTTTTCCATTTTACGCAGGTTATATACAAGGAGGAATTTCATGCTATTTGATACACATGTTCATTTAAATGCGAGGCAATTTGAAGAGGACCGGACAGATACGATTCAGCGGGCGTTTGATGCAGGGGTACAGCACATGGTTGTGGTAGGTTTTGATAGAGAGACGATACCCTTAGCTATTGAAATAGCAGAGGATTATGACACCATATATGCAGCTGTAGGCTGGCATCCGGTAGATGCAATTGACATGACGGATGAAGATTTACAATGGATTGAAGAATTATCCTCTCACCCTAAAGTAGTAGCTATTGGGGAAATGGGATTGGATTATCATTGGGATAAATCACCTGCTAATATCCAAAAGGATGTATTCCGTAAGCAAATCCAATTAGCCAAAAAAGTAAATATGCCAATTATTATTCATAACAGGGAAGCTACGGAGGATATAGTAAAAATATTGCAAGAGGAAAATGCAAAAGAAGTGGGAGGAATCATGCATTGTTATAATGATTCCGTTGATTATGTACAAGCCTGCTTGGATATGAACTTCTACATTTCATTAGGTGGCCCGGTAACATTTAAAAATGCCCCTCTACCAAAGGAAGTTGCGGCACAGGTGCCGTTAGATCGGTTGTTAATCGAAACAGATGCCCCATTTTTAGCACCACATCCAAATCGTGGAAAGAGAAACGAGCCAGCTTATGTAAAACTTGTGGCAGAAAAAATTGCTGAAATTAGGGGGATATCTTTCGAGGAAGTTGGTAAAATAACGACAGAAAATGCAAGGAATCTTTTTAAGATCAATTCATAAGGATTGCAAAATTCACAAGGAGAAAATCCTTCCCTTTTTAACAAATTATGAAAAAAGGACTATTTTTTTTAGAGATCAGATGAATAATCTGGTCTTTTTTGTTACAAAGGAGGAAAATCATGGGATATTGTCCTGCCAATGTTTTCCCACACTTTTGTTACATAAATGTAATATAGACAACCTGATGTAATTTAAATGTAAACCAACCGTAAACGGAAAAGCTTTGACTTTGCATATAACTGTTAATATAATCAAAATGCGTTAAAGGGAGGCAGGAGCATGCGAATCTTTTCAAAGCTGATGCCGGCGTCTAAAATGAAGCTGGTAATTTCAAGTATTGGTGTTTTGGCACTTGTCGTTTTTTCAGGTTTCGTACTATTTGAAGCATCGAAGGCAGAAGTAATAGTAATAGATAACGGAGAAAAGCAAACAGTAAAAACACATGCGGATACAGTAAAAGGGTTACTGGCAGAGGCTGGAATAAGTGTAGGAGAACATGATGAATTATCACATGAACAGGATACACCTATCGAAGCTGGTATGGAAATCGATTATAAGACAGCAAACAAGGTTATTATAAGCATTGATGGAGAAGAAAAGGAATATTACACTACAAAATCTACTATCAAAGAATTCCTCGCAGAGAATAATCTTGAATTTACAGATCATGATGCAATCTCACATAAAAGCAGTGAAGCAATTCAAGATGGACTACATATTGATGTGAAAAAAGCCTACCAAATTACAATCAAAGATGGAAAAAAAGACAAAAAGAGCTGGACTACAGGCGGATCGGTAAAGGATCTGCTAGCAGAAGCAAATATAGATTATGATGATGATGATAAAATTGAACCAGGTCTTGATAAACAAGTAGATAAAGATATGACTATTAAAGTTATTGATGTAGAGAAAGTAACCGATGAGGTAACAGAGTCAATTGCTTTTGAAACAGAGAAAAAAAATGACAGTTCATTGGCTAAGGGCAAGGAAAAAGTTATTTCTCAAGGGGAGAATGGAGCGGTAGTTAAGAAATACAAAGTGATCAAGGAAAACGGAAAAGAAGTAAAACGTGAATTAATTGATGAAAAAGTAACAAAAGAGAGTCAAAAGCATATTGTTGCGGTTGGTACAAAAGCCCCTCAGCCTAAAGCACAGGCGAAGGAGAAGGCAAATGTAGTTACTCTATCCAGTGAAAAGCCTAAGTCTAGTAAGAAGTCTGAGCCATCAGAAAAAAAATCTGGTGGAAAAGTTTACACAATGAGTGCAAGTGCTTATACAGCAAGCTGCTCTGGTTGTTCTGGTTATACAACTACAGGGATTAATTTAAATGCCAATCCAAACAAAAAAGTAATTGCTGTAGACCCAAGTGTTATCCCGTTAGGCTCCCGAGTATGGGTAGAGGGATATGGAGAAGCAATTGCAGGTGATACAGGTGGACATATTGTAGGAAATCGTATTGATATCCATGTACCAACGAAAAGCGCCGCCTACAGCTGGGGACGAAGAACAGTTCAGGTAAAGGTTCTTGATTAACAATGCATTAATTATAAGTTCATAAAATAAAGGAAAAAATACTCTTATCATGATATCATGATAAGAGTATTCTTTATTCTACTATGATTAAACGGTAATTTAAATGTTAAAGAAATTCATAATATAGATAAGCTGCGAACTAACTTGGTAGTTCTTTAAACGGCCGTTTCGAAAAATAAATCACTAAAATTAACTTAATAACACCGCTACGGAAAAACACTGCGCTTTTCGGGGGCGGCTGATGAACCTCGGGCCAACATGATGTTGGTCATGAAAGCGTTGCGACAATGGGGTTTGGTGGGGCGAGTATGCGCAGCCCCAAATGTTTTCGGTGGGACGAGTTTACGAAGTCCCAGGACGTCGCGTCTTTAGCCTTCCAGCCCCTATACGCGTTGCGGGGTCTCATCGAGGCCTCTCCTCCCACAGGACAAGGAAAGCTTCGTCAGCAGGGCATCGCACGAAGAAAATGTGTATTTTCATTTTCGAGGAGTCTCCATATTTCCCCTTCGCTACTATTTACTATTATATCTAGGAATAAAAATTGCGTTCACCTACACCCGGAATGTGCTTTGTACAAATTGATTGGAGCGGAAGGGGGGCGACTCCTACCGGAATAGCATGAGCTGAAGACCCTGGACGGAGCGTAGCGGAGGAAGCGGCTGAAGCCATGCCGGTGGAAAGCGTCCCCCCTGAAGTGGAAATCAATGGGGTTATCCGCTTCTACCATGGCTTAATACTTATAAAAGATTTCTCCAGTTCGCATTTTACTCCAGCTGTGTAAAGGTAAAGCAATCATAAATTTAATTTAATAGAGAAAGAGGAAAAAGATTGAAGATAAAAGAAGTAATTGTTGTAGAAGGAAGAGATGATACAACAAGAATCCAACAAGCTGTTCATGCTGATACAATTGAAACCAATGGATCAGCTATTAACAAAGAAATTATAAAAAGGATTAAGCATGCAAAAGATAAAAGAGGTATTATTATCTTTACAGATCCGGATTATCCTGGTGAACGTATTCGCCATATTATTGATCAAGCAGTTCCAGGATGCAAGCATGCTTTTCTGACACAAGATAATGCACGAGCAAAACATCCACAAAATAAAAGCCTTGGTATCGAGCACGCAACCAATGAAGCAATTCAAAATGCTTTGCTTGGCGTTTATGAATTGGCGGAAGAGAAAACGAGTGAGATAACAAAAGAAGATCTCGTTTATTATGGCCTACTTGGCGGCAATAAAGCGAGCAAGCGTAGAGAAAAAATTGGAGAACTGCTTCATATCGGTCACACAAATGGAAAACAACTACTTAAGCGGCTTACCATGTTTGAGATAACAAAGCAACAGTTCGAACAAGCTATAAATCAGATACAGCAGGAGGAAAATAAGGATGTCTAAAAAGTTTATCGCGACCCCTTCTCGTACAAAGGAAATTTTATCCACCTACTCTTTTCACTTTAAAAAAAGCTTGGGACAGAACTTTCTTGTGGATGCTAATATTCTGGAAAATATCTTGAAGCAAGCAGGAATTGATAAGGGAGCAGGAGCAATAGAGATCGGCCCAGGTATTGGTGCATTAACAGAGCAGTTAGCCATACATGCTGATAAAGTGCTCGCATTTGAAATTGATCAGCGTTTATTACCCATTCTAAATAGCACCCTAAGTGATTATAATAATGTAACAATTATACATCAAGATATTCTTAAAGCAGATGTAAGAACTTCAATAGAAGAGTACTTTCATCCCGATCAGCCTGTGCATCTCGTAGCAAATTTACCATACTATATAACAACACCGATACTTATGAAGCTACTAATGGAAAAACTTCCTGTAGCAAGCTTTACAGTTATGATCCAAAAAGAAGTAGCAGAACGGATGGCTGCACAGCCGAATAGTAAAAGTTATGGATCCTTAACGATTGCTATTCAATATTATACAAATGCAAAAGTGGTAATGAATGTCCCAAAACAAGTATTTATGCCTCAGCCAAACGTTGATTCCGCAATTCTGCGTTTAGTTACAAGGGAAGAACCACCAGTAGAGGTAGATGATGAAGATTTCTTTTTTACCCTTGTTCAAGCTTGTTTTGCACAAAGAAGAAAGACATTAAGAAATAATTTACTAAGTCATTTTAAACATGATTATAATAAAGAGGAAATCTCACTCCTTCTTGAAGAAATAGCGATTGACGGCACGAGAAGAGGGGAATCCCTCAGCATGGAGGAATTTGCTCGAATGGCAAATGCGTTTTATCGGAATAGAAAATAGTAAGAGAGCTATTGTGCCTGCCACAATAGCTTTTTTAATATAGTAAACAATCATAAATCCACATCCATATAGGCGTTTTAGCTTTTTTGCCTTTCTGCAGCTTCGTAAAAATATTCTTTTTTAGCACAATATCCAGGTTCCCTAATGGCACAGATAGCTAATTGCTTTCATAGCCTATAGAAGTAATATTTTGTCTTGAAGGGCTGTGGGGTGAATGTATGAGCTTTTCAAAAGGAGAATTAGTAACACGAATATCTTATAAGCATGATCTTTTATTTCGTGTTGCTTCTATACACCAGGAGAAGGTGAAATTACACGGAGAGGATTTTCGCCTGGAAGCAGATGCTCCAGCAAAAGATTTGGTAAAGGTTGAGGGAAGAGAACTTGAAAAAAGACGAAAAAAAGAAATAGAAAAAGAAGAGTTCTCCTATCGGTTATTTCGCCAGGATTACAAGCTAATGAAGGAAAAACGCGATTACCAGTCAACAGACGGTTATAAATACGAGGAAAGCTATTTTCAACTGCCTGCAAAGGTACTTCACTTGGATGGGGACCAAACCTATCTGAAAAAGTGTATTGAGCTATACCAACGTATGGGACTGCATATTCATGGTGTCCATGTTCATGAAAAGGATATGCCTCATCAAATTGGGGATTTAGTTAAAAAAATACAACCAGATATAATTGTTATAACAGGACATGATTCGTATTCGGAGAATAAAGGAGCAAAAAGAGACCTCCATGCATATAGGCACTCCAAGTACTTTACAGAAGCTGTAAGGGAAGCGAGGAATATTAATCCACACATGGACCAATTAATAATTTTTGCAGGGGCTTGCCAATCACACTTCGAATCGCTTATTCGTGCGGGTGCCAATTTTGCCAGTTCACCATTAAGGGTGAATATTCATGCCTTGGACCCAGTATATGTAGCAGCCAGAATAGCGTATACACCATTTATGGAGAAGGTCAATGTATGGGAAACCTTGCGTAATACATTAACTGGCACAAAAGGAATGGGCGGGGTGGAAACAAGAGGTATCCTTCGAACTGGGCTTCCATATATAGACGACAATCTGGAAAATTACTAACTTTTATGCAGACAAAAAGGGAGGAAAGAACGACCTCTTTGTCTGCATTTTATAATTTTGACAAAAAAGGATACATAATTTGTTAACATTTACAAATAATATTAGAAATAGACAAATATTATTGTTGACAAGAAAAAAGGTATCTTGTTATAATATAAAGTTTTATTTGACTATAATACATGCCTGTGCTATAATTAAATCAGTGAGGTGGATTGTATTGGCTAAAACATTAATCGAAATTAAGCAAGGTCTTGAAGGTCACGTTGGAAAGCGTTTAACACTTAAAGCGAACGGTGGTCGCAGAAAAACGATCGAGCGATCGGGTGTACTTGCTGAAACCTACCCTTCAGTATTTATTGTTGAACTGGACCAAGAAGAAAATGCATTCGAGCGTGTTTCATACAGCTACGCAGATGTTCTAACGGAAACCGTAGAGTTAAGTTTTTTAGATGAAAGAACAATAGCAACAATCCTTGAGCAGTGAACAATTTTGTTTACTGCTTTTTGTATGACTTTTTAACGTATAAAATGTGAGAAATTCTGGTTTTTGTTCTTATCGAGGAACGGCCAGATCCGACGCACAGGGCGTTCCAGTGTCGAAGGACGGAGCGAGTTTAGCCTGTCCCCTTCCTTGCAAGGCGCTGAGTCTTTTTTATTTATTTCCTTTTTTACAAGTATCTGCCTGAGTTAATTCTCCATAAACACATAAACTATAAGTGTCGTAAGGTAACTCATTAATTAAAGGGGGTTGTTCTTTCATGGCTAGACGAAGAGGGATTATGTCAGACCACTTGAAAGAAGAAATTGCTAAAGAGTTAGGATTTTACGACACGGTACAGCAGGAAGGTTGGGGAGGCATTAGGGCAAGGGATGCCGGTAACATGGTAAAGAGGGCTATTGAAATGGCTGAGCAAAATATGCAGCAGAAGGGCAAATCCGAATAGGGTTTGCTCTTTTTAAAGAAGAGAAATATATGTACTTTTAATTAAGTTAAGTGATGAAGTGTGCTAGGAGTGAAGATAGAAATACATCTGTTTCGCCTATCATTAAGCAGTCGCTTTCATGTTTATTAATATGTTACAATTTGAATATCTATATACAAGAAGGTGACGGTGATGGCACTTTTTGAAAATGCCCCTGCAAAAATAAACTTATCCCTTGATGTATTAAGTAAAAGAGAAGATGGTTATCATAATGTGGAAATGATTATGACAACGATCGACTTGTCAGATAGGGTGATGTTGTCTGAAATCGCTGAAGACCGGATTGAGGTTGCATTGGAGAGCAGATATGTACCGAGTGATGAACGAAATTTAGCATATAAGGCTGCAAAAGTCTTCAAGGATACATATCGTATTCGTAAGGGAGTTCGGATTAATATTGAAAAATCGATTCCTGTATCAGCTGGTCTTGGTGGAGGAAGTACAGATGCGGCAGCTGTATTAAGAGGGCTAAATCGGCTTTGGTCATTAAATATCCCGACAGAGAAATTGCAGGAAATGGGTGACATGATTGGTACGGATGTGCCCTTTTGTGTTCAAGGTAAAACAGCGATTGCTACAGGTAGGGGAGAAAAGATAGAAAGACTTCCTTCGCCCCCACCTGGCTGGGTTGTTTTAGCAAAGCCGGACATTGGAGTATCTTCGCGAACAATTTTTCAGCGTATTGACATGAAGGAAATCTCCCATCCGAATACAAGTCAAATACTTAGAGCTTTAAACAGTGGAGATTTTCAATTGATGTGTGACTATATTGGCAATTCATTGGAAGCCATAACAATGAATTTACATCCAGAGGTTCTACGCATAAAAAAAGCAATGGTACAGGCGGGAGCGTCTGGTGTTCTAATGAGTGGCAGTGGCCCCACCGTGTACGGCTTAGTGGAGCATCACAGTAAAGCCAGAAGGATTTATAATAGTATGTGTGGTTTTTGTGACGAGGTATACCTTGTACGACTGCTAGGCTAGCTATTGCTAAAAAACATATAATAATGATATATTAATTGGTAAATATTCGGTTTTGAGGTGTAGAAATGAAAAGAAGTAATCGGTTGGTTGCATTGACGAATTTTTTCGTTGAAAATCCAAGAAAACATACACAATTTCCTTATTTTGTGGACCTTTTAAATACAACAAAAGCTTCAATCAGTGAGGATATGGATATCATTGACAGTGTGTTCCAAAGTGAAGGGCTCGGGTTTCTTAAGCGAACAACAGGCGCTGCTGGAGGAGTAATGTTTATCCCTGAATCCTCTAAGCAAAAGAACATGCAATTTATTGATACATTGTGTAAGGAATTGGAGGACCCAATACGTATTCTGCCAGGTGGGTATCTTTATATGAGTGATCTGCTTGGTGACCCTAAAATGGTGAGAGAAATAGGCAGGATTTTTGCATCTGCTTTTTCACATTTAAATATTGATGTCGTTGTTACCGTAGCTACAAAGGGAATTCCTCTTGCATACGCCGTTGCTTCCTTCCTTGATGTACCTGTAGTTATTGTACGACGCGATCCTAAGGTTACAGAAGGCTCTTCTGTAAGTATTAATTATGTATCTGGATCATCAAGAAAGATTCAAACAATGGTCTTGCCGAAAAGAAGCCTTTGGGAAGGTGCTAATGTATGTATCATTGATGATTTTATGAAAGCCGGAGGCACAATTAATGGGATTGTAAATCTTTTAGATGAATTTAATGCTAATGTTACCTCTATTGGTGTGTTAGCAGAAGCTGATGATGAGGAAGAAGAGCGTGTCGTTGAAGATTATACATCTCTTGTTAAGATATCCAATGTAAATATTAAAGAGAAAAGTATAGAAGTCCATGCAGGTAATCTGATTAAATAGGCCCTACTGCAAATGTTGGGATAAAACGTTATCGCGTACATTCGTAGTAGGAGGGAACTGCGACGTAGTGCGGCAACAATGAACAACGGAGCGGTGATAATCCGCCGAAGAGCAAGTAAATCGGCAGGAGAGCAAGATAATCCTCCGGAGAGCAAATAAATCGGCAGGAGAGCAAGATAATCCGCCGATGACATTCGCAAACTAGCCATATTTTGTTCATTATACGTTATTTTCCGAAACGGCTGTTTACAGTACTACCAAGTTACGTCGCAGTTTATTTATTTTTCGATTCATTGAGTGATTCCGATATGTTAGAAATAGTTGCGTGGTATTTTTTATAGTTTTATTTAAAGGTTGCGCTTGCGATTTTCATAGTACTTTCACCTTAGGAAAAAGTATTTATAAGCTCTTTTTTCTTTCGCTTTAAAATTATTTTATAAATATTTTATTTTTTTTAATAATTAAGCAGGAATTTCTTTTCTTTTGTTGAACTATTTAAATAAGTTCAAAAGGGAAAAGGTGGTGAAACATCATGGAAGTAACTGACGTAAGATTACGCCGCGTTAATACAGAGGGAAGAATGCGAGCAATTGCATCTATTACATTGGATCAGGAATTTGTGGTACATGACATTCGTGTAATTGATGGGAATAATGGTTTATTTGTGGCCATGCCATCAAAGCGTACCCCAGATGGAGAATTTAGGGATATTGCTCATCCTATTAATTCAGGGACTCGTTCCAAGATTCAGGATGCTGTATTAGAAGAATACCGCCGTGCAGGAGAAGAAGAAGCTGAAGCTGAGGCACAATATGAAGAAGCTGGTGCTTCCTAAATTTTACCTGTAATTCAACAAGAGGTCTAATCTACATAAGGTTAGCCTTCTTTTTTTTGTTCTAACAAGAGGCTAATAATTGGTAAAAATTACTTATTGTCAAAACTTCCCCCTTATCTGCTATTATCTATTGAAATTCGACGTTTTTTAAGATATATTCATAATGGATAAAAAGGAAGGATGGAGGTTTCCTAATGACTAACCGCTATGCTGTGATTCTCGCAGCCGGACAAGGAACTAGAATGAAATCCAAGCTTTATAAAGTGTTACATCCTGTAATGGGACGCCCCATGGTACAGCATGTAATTGATCAAATAAAAACAGTAGAATTAGATAAATTGGTTACAATTGTTGGATTTGGTGCAGAGAAGGTAGCAGAATATATCGGTAAGGACAGTGAACTCGTTATCCAGGAAGAACAATTGGGAACGGGTCATGCTGTGTTGCAGGCAGAAGATCTTCTAAGAGATAAAGAAGGAACGACCATCGTTGTATGTGGTGATACACCATTAATTACAAGCGAAACTTACCAGGCGCTATTTAATCACCATGAACAGACGGGTGCCAAAGCAACCATTTTAACGGCGGATGCTTCAGACCCAACTGGGTATGGAAGAGTTATACGTAATGATAGAAATGAAGTCGAGCGAATCGTAGAACATAAAGATGCGTCAGAAAAAGAGCTAAGCGTAACTGAAATAAACACAGGTACATATTGTTTTGATAATAAAGCATTATTTCAAGCGCTTCAACACGTATCAAATGATAATTCCCAAGGAGAATATTATCTGCCGGATGTAATTGAAATTCTGCGCAATCAATCTGAAAAGGTTACTGCCTTCCTAACGCCGGTGTTTGAAGAAACATTAGGTGTAAACGATCGTGTTGCACTTGCACAGGCAGAGAAGGTTATGAAAAAACGTGTGAATGAAAAACACATGCGTAATGGGGTCTCCATTATTGATCCAGACAACACCTATATTCAACCAGATGTTGTTATTGAACAGGATGCAATTATTCACCCCGGTTGTGTAATTAAGGGAAATACGATAATTAAAACTGATGCAGAGATAGGCCCACATAGTGAAATAAATAACTGTGAAATTGGAGAAAGTACAGTTATAAAGCAAAGTGTCGCTACAGATAGTAAGATTGGGTCACGTGTAAATATAGGGCCATTTGCTCACATTAGACCAGCTTCTGAAATTGGTGATGAAGCGAAAATTGGTAACTTTGTAGAAATCAAGAAAACAAAGCTGGATAACCAAAGTAAAGTATCCCATTTAAGCTACATTGGAGATGCAGAGGTAGGAAGCAATGTGAACATCGGTTGTGGTACAATTACAGTGAACTATGATGGAAAAAATAAATATTTGACCACTATTGAAGATGATGCATTTATTGGTTGTAATTCCAATTTAATAGCACCAGTAACCATTGGCAAAGGTTCTTATGTTGCTGCAGGCTCCACCATTACAAAAGATGTACCAGGAGATTCCTTATCAATAGCAAGAGCCAGACAGACGAATAAAGAAGGATATGCTTCAAGAATAAAGAACCGACAAAAAGACTAACGGAGGGTAATACAATGGCATCAACATATAAAGACGCATCATTAAAGGTGTTCTCTTTAAATTCAAACGTTAAATTAGCAGAACAGATTGCAGATCATATAGGAACTCGCTTAGGTAAATGTTCCGTTAAACGATTCAGCGATGGAGAAGTACAAATTAATATTGAAGAAAGCATTCGTGGTTGTGATGTTTATGTTGTTCAATCAACATGTGCTCCAGTAAATGAGCATATTATGGAACTACTCATCATGATTGATGCGTTGAAGCGTGCTTCTGCAAGATCCATAAATATTGTTATGCCTTATTATGGATATGCCCGTCAGGATAGAAAGGCCCGTTCAAGGGAGCCTATTACTGCTAAACTTGTGGCGGATTTATTAGAAACAGCTGGAGCGAGCCGTGTTATCACGTTGGACTTGCATGCCCCGCAAATTCAAGGGTTCTTTAATGTGCCAATTGACCATTTACAGGGTGTGCCTATTTTGTCGGATTACTTTGAAGCAAAAAAACTAGATGATATTATCGTTGTTTCACCAGATCATGGAGGAGTTACGCGTGCCCGGAAAATGGCTGATCGTCTAAAGGCTCCAATTGGAATTATCGATAAACGCCGTCCACGTCCAAATGTAGCCGAAATTATGAATATTATTGGAAATATTGAAGGGAAAACAGCAATCCTTATTGATGATATTATTGATACAGCTGGAACAATTACACTTGCTGCGAACGCTTTAGTGGAGAATGGAGCTAAAGAAGTGTATGCTTGTTGTACACACCCTGTTTTATCCGGACCTGCTTTAGAGAGAATTGATCAATCTGAGATTAAGGAGCTTGTGATTACAAACTCTATTCCTCAAACAGAAGATAGACAGAGTGATAAAATTACGGAGCTTTCTGTTGCGCCATTGATTGGTGAGGCAATTATCCGTGTACATGAACTTCAGTCAGTAAGCATTCTTTTTGACTAGATGTTTAGAAAGTAGATTTTATGGGTAATCTCTAAATGGATTGTTTTTTGAATTACTGCATGATCGCACATAATCAATAAAGAGAGAAAACTTATATTAGTTTTTTTAAAATTTTGGAGGGTGATACAGATGGCAGTTAAGTTAAAGGCTACAAAACGAGAAGATCTTACAAAATCAACAACTAAGCAAATTAGAAATGAAGGAAGAGTACCTGCAGTAATTTATGGCAAAGCTAAGGATGCACAATCCATTTCCGTTGATAGTGTCGAACTGGTTAAGACAGTGAGAGACGAAGGAAGAAACGCGATCATTTCATTAAATATTGAGAATGATAAGCCAGTAGATGTGATGTTACATGAGTATCAAATCGATCCACTTCGTGATGAGCTTGTACATGCAGATTTTTACATTGTTAATATGTCTGAAGAAATGGATGTGGAAGTGCCTCTTCGTTTAGAAGGAGAAGCACAAGGCTCTAAAGATGGAGGAGTATTACAGCAACCATTGTATGAATTACAAGTTCGCGCTAAACCAGGTGATATTCCGGAAGAAATTGTGGTGGATATTTCCGAATTAGCTATTGGTGATACGATTGCTATAGCTGACTTGCCGAAAGCATCCAACTACGAGTTCCTTGAAGATGAAGATACAACAATTGCAACGGTGCTGCCACCAGATACATTAGATGATGTTGAAGAGGCTCCAGATGAAAATAATGAGCCTGAATTGGTAGATGCTGACGCAGAAGATAAAGAATAAAAGGATATCTACAACAATCCCTCCTTTCATCAGGAGGGATTGTTGTATTGACTTTCATATAAAGGAAGAAGAACAATGAAATGTATTGTAGGTCTGGGTAATCCCGGAAGAAAGTATAAGGAAACACGTCATAACATCGGGTTCATGGTAATTGATGAATTAGTAAAACGCAATAATTGGGAACTTGATAAATCAAAGTTTAATGGGAAATACGCGATGGAAAGAGTGGACGGAGAGAAAATCATCTTGCTCCAGCCACAAACGTTTATGAATCTTTCAGGAGAGTCACTTCGGCCATTAATGGATTTTTACCAGATTGATGTGGAAGATATATTGGTTATTTATGACGACTTGGACTTACCAACAGGGAAAATCCGTTTAAGACAAAAGGGCGGACATGGTGGCCACAATGGGATTAGATCGCTTATTGATCATTTAGGTACGAAAGAGTTTAAGCGGATCCGAATCGGAGTGGGAAGGCCTGTTAAGCCAATACCCGTAGTAGACTATGTCTTGGGTAAGTTTCCAAAAGAGGAACAGGACGATGTTGCAGCTAGTATCACAAAATCAGCAGACGCATGCGAAGCTTGGCTGAAAAGTCCGTTTTTAGAAGTAATGAATGAATACAATAATTGATGGTTACATAGACTAATTTTAATTGAATGCATGGAACAACCAAAGTATAAATAAAATCTCTTTCGGTTAAACTGATGATGACATCAAGACATATCCATAGGAGGTTTTTATATGGCGGTTGTCTATAAGTGCAGGCACTGTGGTCATAAAATTGGTGAATTACATCAGCATGTTGTCGATACATCCATGTTAGGATTTGATCAACTAACAGTGAAGGAAAAAGAAGAAATGATACATTATCAGGATAATGGGGATATATTAATCCAAGCAATTTGCGAAGATTGTGAGGAGACATTGGGACGTCACCCGAGTTATCATGAATTGGATTTTTTTATTCAATAAAGCATAGGCAGGAACAGCTTTGGTATTGCACCAAGGCGTTTTTGCGCTTATTTGCAACAGTGTAGGTGGGGGTTTAGGAATGAAGGGTATAAATTCATATTTAGAATCAAAAGAAGATATAAAGTCCATTCTCGATGGAATAACTAGTGGAATGGAAGAACAGCTTATTGCCGGGTTGTCCGGTTCTGCAAGAAGCTTACTGGTTTCATCAATTAACGATTCGCTTGATAAACCAATTCTTCTTGTTACACATCAATTGGTACAAGCTCAGCAGCTCTATGATGACTTAGCTGAATTTGTCAGTGAGGATCACGTACATCTTTACCCTGTAAATGAATTAATTGCATCAGAAATTGCCATCGCTAGTCCAGAGCTAAGAAGTCAGCGGATTGAGTCACTGACAGCTTGGGCAGCAAAGAAATCGGGTATTTTAATAGCACCTGTAGCAGCACTAAAAAGAATCTTGCCGCCACCTGAGTATTGGGAAAAGTATCAATTGAACTTTATGTTTGGCGAAGAAATTGATATAGAACAATACCTATTTTCTCTAGTTGACATGGGCTATGAACGTGCTTCCATGGTAACCAGCCCAGGAGAATTCAGTCGGCGGGGTGGCATTATTGATATATATCCAATAACAGAGGAACATCCAATACGTATAGAATTATTTGATGAAGAAATAGATTCTATACGCTATTTTGATGCCGAGACACAGCGTTCACTTGATAAATTAAACCAGGTAATGGTCGGTCCTGCTACTGAGCTTTTGCTAACACAAAGTGACATGTTAGCCGGTGGCGAAAGAGTGGAGGAAGCTTTAGCAGAGACATTAAAAAAGATGACTTCCCCTCATGCAAAAGAAACATTAGTGGAAGTGATCGAGCATGATACAGAGCGACTGAAAAATTTGGAACATTTTCAAGAAATGTATAAATATATTGGCTATTTCTATGAAAAGCCTGCTAGCTTACTAGATTATTTACCAAAGAACGGGCTGATCATTTTTGATGAGATGAGCAGAATTCAAGAGACTGCTACAAACCTTGATACAGAGGAAGCAGAATGGTATAGCAGTCTGCTGGAATCCAACCAAATGGTGAAAAACAGTTATTTTTCATTTGATTGGCAACATGTTTGGGGACAAATTTATCATCAACGTCTGTATATGTCTATCTTTTTAAGGCATATTCCAAATACACAGCCACAAAATATAATTAATCTATCCACGCGCGTGATGCAGGAGTTTCATGGGCAGATGCCTTTATTGAAAAATGAATTACACCGTTGGGAGAAAGGTGATTTTTCAGTAGTAGTATTGGCGCCAAATGAAAAGCGTGCTGAAAAAATCCAATCTATTTTTGCGGATTATGATATGGAAGCAGTGGTTACGAAAGAGCTTGAGCTACCTGTTGATAAACCAACGATTGCTGTTGGGAATATTTCTAATGGTATTGAATTCCCTATGCATAAATTGGCGGTAATTACAGAAAATGAATTGTTCAAAAAAAGGACAAAACGAAAGCGAAAACAACAAAAAATCTCTAATGCAGAGCGTATTAAGAGTTATCAGGAATTAAAAGTTGGTGATTATGTTGTTCATGCCAACCATGGGATAGGTAAATACCTTGGCATCGAAACATTGGAAGTAAGCGATTTGCATAAGGATTATATGTTGATCAAGTATTCCGGGGATGACAAGCTATTTGTTCCTATTGATCAAATAGATCAGGTACAAAAATTTGTTGGTTCAGAAGGCAAAGAACCAAAGCTTTATAAACTTGGCGGTAGTGAATGGACAAAAGTAAAGCGTAAAGTCCAGTCTTCCGTAGAGGACATTGCTGATGATTTAATTAAGCTATATGCAGAAAGAGAAGCGAAGAAAGGATACGCCTTTTCTGAGGACACGGAAATGCAACGGGAGTTTGAGGCTTCCTTTCCATATCAGGAGACAGAGGATCAGCTTCGGTGTATTGAAGAAATTAAGCAGGATATGGAAAGAGAGCGGCCGATGGACCGTTTGTTATGTGGAGATGTTGGCTATGGTAAAACCGAAGTTGCTATTCGTGCAGCCTTTAAAGCAATAGCAGATGGGAAGCAGGTTGCCATTTTAGTTCCTACTACCATTTTGGCTCAACAGCATTACGAAACAATGCTCGAACGGTTTCAGGACCATGCAATTAATGTTGGTCTCCTAAGCAGATTTAGAACAAGAAAGCAACAAACAGAGACGATAAAGGGATTGGGCAAGGGGACTGTGGATGTAATTGTTGGTACCCATCGGATCCTTTCTAAAGATGTAGAATATCGTGATCTTGGTTTACTTATCGTGGACGAAGAGCAGCGTTTTGGAGTAAAGCATAAAGAAAAAATAAAACAGTTAAAGACAAATGTAGATGTATTGACCCTTACAGCTACACCAATTCCGAGAACCTTACATATGTCCATGCTAGGGGTAAGAGATTTATCAGTTATTGAAACACCCCCAGAAAATCGCTTTCCTATCCAAACATATGTAATGGAGTACAATCCTATTTTAATTCGGGAATCCATTGAAAGAGAAATGGCAAGAGGAGGGCAAGTTTTCTTCCTTTATAATCGTGTAGAGAATATTGATAAGGTTGCTCGAGACCTTGGTGTTTTGGTTGAGGATGCGAGAATTGCTGTGGCACATGGCCAAATGAATGAAACAGAGCTGGAAAGTATTATATTTGCCTTCTTAGCTGGTGAATATGATGTATTAGTAAGTACAACAATAATTGAAACCGGAGTAGATATTCCAAATGTAAACACGCTAATAGTAAATGATGCTGATCGCATGGGATTAAGCCAATTGTATCAATTAAGAGGAAGAGTAGGTAGATCTAATCGAGTAGCTTACGCCTATTTTACGTATCAAAAAGATAAGGTTCTTACTGAAGTAGCCGAAAAACGTCTACAAGCGATTAAAGAATTTACAGAGCTTGGTTCCGGATTCAAAATTGCCATGCGTGATCTTTCTATACGTGGTACAGGGAATCTTTTAGGCTCCCAGCAACACGGATTTATTGACTCTGTTGGTTTTGATATGTATTCTCAAATGCTTAAGGATGCCATTGATGCTCGCAAGGCAGGTAAAGATGTGGAAGATATTAAACCATTTGAACCTGAGTTATTACTAAGTATTGATGCATATATTCCAGATACGTATATACGGGATGAAAAACAAAAAATTGAGATTTACAAGCAATTTCAAACCATTTCATCTTCACAAGATACGGATGAATTAAAAGATGAATTAATTGATCGTTTTGGTGATTATCCTGAAGAGGTGGGAAATCTATTTACCGTTTCTTCTCTAAAGATGTATGCCAAAAAAGAAAAGGCAGAATCGATCAGCGAAAAGAAAAACAAATTAGAAATTATTATGGATGAAAATCGCAGCCAGGAGATTGATGGGTCTAAATTATTTGAACTTGCTAATACATTTGGACGTGGTATACAGCTTGGGACAGAGGATAAAAAGCTGAAATTTGTTTATCAATGGACGAAGGACACGAAACATAATCGATATGAATTAATTGGCGATTTTATACAAAAACTAAGTACGGTGAATAGAGATGAATAAGCTTCTGTGATTATAGCGGCGTGCTTACAAATTGAAATATCGGTAACTTGCAGAATCATTTAATTCAAAAAAATGGAATGAAATGTATAGTTATCTTAAGTTAATCCATACTAAAAAAACAGCTGGTGATTTTTAAATATCAAGATAATTTATGGAAGATCTAAATAAGCAAAAAATCACTAAGAAATGCATCAAAGAAAGCGAGGCAGCTAACGAATGAAAGCAACAGGAATTGTTCGACGTATTGATGATTTAGGGAGAGTAGTGGTCCCAAAAGAGATTAGAAGAACTTTACGTATCCGTGAAGGAGATCCTTTGGAAATATTTGTAGACAGAGAAGGAGAAGTTATTTTAAAGAAGTATTCTCCGATTAATGAGCTAGGTAATTTTGCAAAAGAATATGCAGAGGCTTTATTTGATTCTTTGCAATCTCCTGTGTTTATCTGTGATCGTGATGAAATAATTGCAGTAGCAGGTGAATCAAAAAAGGACTATTTGAACAAGAATATTAGTAAACAACTTACCAAGATTATTGAAGATAGGAATCAGACTTTTGTTACAGATGCTAGCACTCTTGAACTTGTCGAAGGTAATGAGGAAGAAGTGAACTCTTATTGTATTAGTCCTATCATTGCTAATGGAGACCCAATTGGATGTGTAATGATTGTTTCAAAAGATGGCGATAAAATAACAAATGTAGAGCAAAAATCAATTGAAACTGCTGCGGGATTCTTGGCAAGACAAATGGAATAATACTTATATAAGAAGCAAAAAACAGTACGAGCTGTTTTTTGCTTCTTTTTTTTGCTAAAAAAAAGTTCTAATATATATGTTGGGGTTATTCAATGAATCGCAAAATGAGTAAGCTCTGTAGTAACTTGTTGTATAGAACAAAGGCTATGTAGAAGGTGAGTTGTTTATCCTCCCATCATTTACAATAGAAAAGAAACAGAGTAATGTTCGTACTCGGCATCACGTGGGCTGGACAACTATGCTATAATAATTCCACATTGTAATTTTAAAAAGGACGTTATTTATGGGCGTGAATGAAACAAATAAACTCGTCAAAAGTGCTTTGTTACTAACGGCGGGAGGACTTATTAGTAAGGTGCTAAGTGCTGGCTATCGCATTCCATTACAAAATCTGACTGGCGATATCGGTTTTTATATCTATCAACAAATTTATCCTATTTTAGGAATTGCTCTTATGCTTTCTTTATATGGCTTCCCTTCAGCAATTTCCAAAATGGCAGTGGAATGGAAGCAAACAGGAAAGAAGTTAACTTTTAAAACCTTTCATTTGCCCATCCTATTCATCCTATTATGTATAAATGGCTCAATGTTTTTATTTTTATTACTTAACGCTGATTTGCTGGCGGCTTGGGTGGGTGATGAACGGCTTGCAGGCATCTATCGTTTTGGTGCCTTTACCTTTTTAGTTATTCCTTTTACTGCTTTGCTTCGTGGCATGTTTCAGAGTAATCATTCCATGAAACCGGTTGCCTTCTCTCAAATAGGAGAACAGCTGGTTAGGGTATGTATTATTGTAGGAGCAGCTGTCATCATATCAACTCAGCAGAACGATTTGTATAACATCGGACAGGCAGCTGTTTGGGCAGCTATATTGGGTTCCATTACTGCACTGTTTATTTTAATTTTGTATTCTGATAAACAAATAAAAAGACAAGAAGATACATTTGCTATTCCATGGAATTATTATGTAAGCACATTACTGATTTTGGGGTTGGCTGCAACATTAAATCACATGGTATTACTAGTTATTCAATTTGCTGACACGTTTACATTACTTCCCAGCTTAATTGGATATGGCCTCGACAAGCAAACCGCAATGGAAGCAAAGGGTGTATTTGATCGAGGACAGCCACTAATTCAGCTCGGTATCGTACTAGGTTCCTCCTTTGCTTTGGCTTTACTCCCATCTATCTCCCGAAAGCGGCTGGAGGAAGACCCGCAAACTTTTTATTTTTATATACGAGGGGCTTTAAAATTCAGTTTTTATTTAGCTGTAGGAGCTTCTCTTGGATTAATTATTATTTTTAAAGAAGTGAATGAACTGCTATTTCAGAACACGCAAGGTACAGGTTATCTGCAAATCCTTGTTTCTGCTATTGTTTTTGCATCTATTGCTATTACCGCATCTTCTATACTTCAAGGCCTCGGTTATGTAAAGCGCACAGCTGGATTTATTTTAATTGCTTTCTTCATAAAGTGGATCGCTAATCAAATTCTCGTGCCGTTGGTAGGAATATCGGGTGCAGCAGTAGCTACTATTATCAGCTTGATAACCCTGAGTATTATTGTATCAATGGAATTACGAAGGAAGGTCCCTGGATTACATTTTTATCAACATATTAAATGGAAGACGCTTATTGGTGCAGCCGGTATAATGATTATTTATTTAGTGATAGGGAATTTTGTTATATCTTTCATTGATGATATATCGCGGTGGCAGCTGCTGGTTTACGTATTGTTCATCTCTTTTACAGGCGGAGCCCTATATATTTTTTGCATGATAAGATGGAAGGCATTTACTTTAAAAGAATTACGCATGCTACCAGCATCAGGCATATTTACGAGGATTTATAAGGAGTGAAATAAATATGAGTAAGATTGAAATTATTGGATTAGGAGCTGGAGATATCGATCAGTTACCTCTCGGGCTCTATAAGAAATTAGTTAATCAAAAAAACATGGTATATACCCGTACAAAAGACCACCCTGTGATTCGATCTCTTGAAGAGGAAGGAGTTCTGTTTACCTCTTTTGACTCGATGTATGAAGAAGAAGCTAATTTTGGTGATGTATATGAGCGTATTGTCGAAAGCTTAATTGAGAAGGCAAGAAAGGAATCAATTATATACGCCGTCCCAGGGCATCCAATGCTTGCCGAAAAGACAGTTCAGCTATTGTTAGATCAAAAAGAGGTTGAAGTAGACATCCTTGGGGGACAAAGTTATCTTGATGATTTATTTACTACATTACAAATTGATCCCATCGAAGGCTTCCAATTTGTAGATGGGACATCCTTTAAACGCAATCAGCTGAATTATCACAATCATATTATATTTTGCCAGGTGTATGATCGATTTATTGCTTCTGAGGTAAAGCTTGCTTTATTAGAAGATTTACCACCAGAATTTGAAATAAAAGTAGTAGATGCTGCTGGAAGTGAACAGGAATCTATCCGTACAATGCTATTAGAGGAATTGGATCATTCCATGGAAATAAGCAATTTAACAAGCATATATATACCACCAGCTCCAGAAACTCTGCTTCAACATACATTTTCCCGACTAAAAGAGGTTATAGCCATATTGAGGGGGCCTGAAGGTTGTCCATGGGATAGAGAACAAACACATGAATCCTTGCGGGAATACGCCGTGGAAGAGGTTTATGAACTAATAGAAGCAATTGATAAACAAGATGATGAGAATATCGTTGAAGAGCTTGGTGATATGTTGCTGCAAGTGATGCTTCATAGTCAAATTGGTGAGGATGAAGGATTCTTTACTGTAGATGATGTAATTCGTTCGATTACAACAAAAATGATCCATCGGCATCCACATGTCTTTGCAGACGTCTCTGTAGATTCAGTTGATCAAGTTTATAAAAATTGGGATGAATTAAAACGAGAGGAAAAAGGGGAGGCGCGAACCTCCTTGTTAGATGGAGTACCTAATCATCTTCCATCCTTGGCAAAAGCATATAAATTACAAAAGAAGGCTGCCAAAGTAGGGTTTAACTGGGACAATGCAGACGATATTTGGGACAAGTTAAATGAAGAAATAGACGAAGTAAAAGAGGCCATTCAATCCGGAAACGAGGAAGAAATGGAAAAAGAGTTTGGAGATGTCCTGTTTGTTCTGGCAAATTTAACACGGTATTATAAGCTTAACCCGGAAATTGCTTTGAATCGGTCTAACCAAAAGTTTTATTCTCGTTTTCAATTTATTGAAAGACAGATTCAAGAGAAGAACCTTGATATTAATCAGGTGTCATTAGAAAAGATGGATTATTTTTGGAATTTGGCTAAAGAGAGGGAGTAGGAAAATATGAGATTAGATAAATTTTTAAAGATTTCCAGACTGATTAAACGTCGTACATTGGCAAAGGAAGTTGCAGATCAAGGTAGAATTACCATTAATGGGAATCAAGCAAAAGCTTCTTCCACTGTTGCTGTAGGGGATGAGCTAATGATAAAATTCGGTCAGAAGTTGGTTACCATTGAAGTTACAGCTCTTCGAGAAACTGTAAAAAAGGATGAAGCTGAGACTTTGTATAAGGTAATAAAAGAGGAAAAAAAGGACGAATAAAAAAGAGCGAGGCTTGGGACAAAAGAATTTTATACATTGAAAATCCGAACCGATTCGTACTACTAATGAATCGTGGTTCGGATTTCTTTTTCAATAAATTAGCGGAGGAAAAACGCGCAGACTCCTGGGACTGCGGTTACTCGTCCCACCGAAAACCATTGTGGGAGAAAAAGCCTAGGTAAGACCTCGGAGTGCTTAGCACGAGGAGGCTTAGCAGCGCCCACGGAAAGCGAAGCGTTTTTCCGGAGCGGGGCTCCCACACTTTTAGAATGTTCGTCTTTATAACAGCGTTATTTAGTTATGTCCTAGCCTCGCTTGTGCTTTTGAGCTTTAGACCATCACTTTACAGATGTCATTTGTAAATTCTACTGGATCTCCAACTGGGAGACCTTCGATAAGTAATGCCTGGTTGTAAAGTAAATTCGTATATAACGCGAATTTTTCTTTATCACTTTCGTAAGCTGTCTTTAGTGATTGATATACTTCGTGGTCCGGGTTAATTTCAAGGACCTTCTCTGCCTTTATTTGTTGATTGTTAGGCATTGCGCTAAGCACTTTTTCCATTTCTACAGAGATCTCTCCGTCTGTTGATAAGCAAACAGGGTGTGACTTAAGTCGGTTAGAGACCTTTACATCCTTTACCTTGCCTTCCAGCTGCTTTTTCATTTCTGTGAACAAATCTTTGTTGGAAGCTGCTTCTTCCTCTGCTTTATTATTTTCCTCTGTCATATCTAATCCAAGATCCCCACTGGATACAGAGCGGAATTCCTTGTCCTTGTATTGCATGAGCATCTTTATAGCGAACTCATCTACTTCATCGGTAAAGTAGAGAATTTCGTATCCCTTATCTGCAACTAGCTCTGTTTGCGGTAGTTTATCAATCCGATCAATAGATTCTCCAGTTGCATAATAGATATATTTTTGATCCTCTGGCATTCTGGAAACATACTCATCCAGTGATACTAATTTCTTTTCCTTTGAAGAATAGAAAAGGAGCAAATCTTGCAGTGTATCCTTGTTTGCACCGAAGTCGCTGTACACACCGTATTTTAATTGGCGCCCAAATGACTCGAAGAATTTCTCATATCCTTCCCGGTCTTCTCTTAACAGCTGTAGAAGCTGTTGCTTAATTTTCTTTGTGATATTTTTCGATATTAACTTCAATTGACGGTCATGCTGGAGCATCTCCCGAGAGATATTTAAGGATAAGTCTTCAGAGTCGACCAATCCCTTCACAAAGCTAAAGTAATCTGGCAAGAGCTCTGCGCATTTTTCCATAATCAACACACCATTAGAATATAATTCCAATCCTTTTTCATATTCGGCTGTGTAATAGTTATATGGTGTAGATTCAGGGATATACAAAATAGAGTTATAACGAATCGTTCCATCAACATGGATATGGATATGTTTTAAAGGTTTATCAAAGCCATACCTTTTTTCTTGGTAAAAGTTTTCATAGTCTTCATCTGTTAATTCACTCTTGTTCTTTTTCCAGATCGGCACCATGCTGTTTATAGTTTCTTCTTCTGTATACTCTGTATAATCTTCGCTACCCTCTTCTTTTGGTTCTTTTTTTGTAATGTCCATCTTAATTGGGTAGCGAGTGAAGTCAGAGTATTTTTTAATAATTTGCTTTAAGCGGTATTCTTCAAGATATTCATCATAGTTTTCTTCTTCGGTATTTTCCATGATCTTAAGGATAATCTCTGTTCCTACATCTTCTTTATTAGCTGTTTCTATCGTATATCCATCAGCACCTTTGGATTCCCATACATAGGCTTCCTTATTGCCAAGCGCGCGACTAATTACTTTTACTTCTTCTGCCACCATGAATGCAGCATAGAAGCCTACACCGAATTGCCCAATAATATCATGACCATCTTTGGCTTCATTTTCTTTTTTAAATGCTAATGAACCACTTTGAGCGATGACACCAAGATTGTTTTCCAATTCCTCTTTGGTCATTCCGATTCCTGTATCCTTGATTTTCAATAAGCGATTTTCTTTATCCGCACTTATTTTTATGTAGTAATTACCCATATCAAAATCCAAGGACTCGTCTGTAAGTGCTTTGTAGTATATTTTGTCAATGGCATCACTGGAGTTGGATATTAATTCTCTTAGAAATACTTCTTTTTGTGAGTAAATCGAGTTAATCATCATTTCTAATAATCTCTTGGATTCAGCCTGAAATTGCTTTTTAACCATCGTAAAAACTCCCTTCAAATTGATGATATCATATTAGCACTCATTACTTGTGAGTGATAATCCCATAAAATAAATATCATATCCATCAGCAGGTGTCAAGAAACACTCTCGTATTAAGTTGGTAATAGGTTCTATACTTGTCCATCCGCTCATATAGTAATAGGGATAAGGAGGGTCTCTTACAATGAACTATTATGAAAATAAACCAACGACAACGGATACACGTGGGCAAACAGACCATTATGTAAAAATGAATAATCGAAGAAATCTGGAAATAACGGGCGTAAAGGAAGTCGACAGTTTTGATAACGAAGAATTTCTACTAGAAACAGTTATGGGTTACTTAATTATACGTGGGCAAAATCTCCAATTAAAAAACCTTGATGTAGGAGAAGGAAATGTAACTATTAAAGGAAAAGTGTACGAGCTATCTTATGTGGATGAGCAGCAGGAGAAAGCTAAAGGATTCTTTAGCAAGCTCTTCAGATGACGTTAGATACACAATTTATGACCATGTTTGTTATGGTTTTAAGTGGTTTTTATCTGGGTATAGCTCTAGAAACTTTCTATCGGTTCAAGCCATTTTGGAAAAAGAATGTATTCCTCTCCTATTTCATGGAGGTCCTTTTTTGGACTTCTCAAACTGTCATCCTATTTTATGTGCTGTTCAGGGTTAATGGTGGGGAGCTGCGATTTTACATTATTGCTGCATGTCTGCTTGGTTTTGCTATTTATCAGGTTGTGGCCGCTAAACTATATAAAAAATTATTAGAATACATTATACGAGTGATTGCTGCTATATATCACTTTTTTGAGCGGCTTATCCAGTTGCTTCTCATTAATCCAATAAAATGGATCATAAGTATGTTAATCGCTTTAGTGCTTTGGCTTATTCATTTAATAGGCATCATTCTTCTTTTTAGTTTAAAAGTAGTGTTTTTTCCAATTAGAGGTTTGTTAAAAACGATCTACTCCTTGTTACCGAAAAAGATTCAAAGTTTTTTACTCAACATAGCAGGATTTTGTAGTACAATGAAGAATATAACTACTAAATGGATACATTTTATATGGTCAAAGAGGAGGTAAGGGTTTGTCAGCGAGAGAAAAAACAGTTACAAGACTGGATTCGAATTACATGCACCAATATGATGTGTACATAGAGAGACAAAAGAGAAAAAAACAACGTTTGATTCGGCGTCTTGTGTTATTTTCTTTAATAGCTCTCTTGGCTATCGGAAGCTTAACAACCTATCATTTTAAACAACGGGATCTCCGGGCGGAAAAAATGGAAGAGTATGAACAGCTGCAGGATGAATTAGCCACATTAAAGAAAGATGAAAAGAATATGAAAGAGGAAATTACCTTACTTAATGATGAAGAGTATGTCTTGGAAATTGCAAGAACAAACTATTTCTTCTCCAAAGAAGGGGAATTAATCTTTAATATACCTCAAGAAAAGCCGTCATATTGACACACATTTATAAGCTTAGCTATAATATAATAGAGAAGACATGATATTCTGATCCTAAGTGTATCAGGATCCAGAAAAGATGGATTTTTCATTTTTTCTAAAAATTTTAAGGAGGAGCATTTTTTTTATGTCAATCGAAGTAGGCAGCAAGCTGCAGGGAAAGGTAACTGGTATCACTAATTTTGGAGCTTTTGTGGAGCTTGAGGAAGGGAAAACAGGCTTGGTTCACATTAGTGAGGTTGCCGATAACTATGTTAAAGACATTAATGAACACCTTAGTGTTGGTGAAGAAGTAAAGGTTAAAGTTATTAATGTTGAAAAGGACGGTAAGATTGGTCTGTCTATTAAAAAAGCAAAAGACAAACCAAAACGTCCACAGCGTGATCCACGTGAGCGTACGGAATCATTTGAATCCAAAATGAACCGTTTCCTCAAAGATTCAGAAGACCGTTTGGCCTCTTTAAAGAAGCACACGGAATCCAAACGCGGGGGTCGAGGTGCTAAAAGAGGATAGCAGTTGCTGTCTATAGACAATGCTCTATATATATAAAAACCAGATTCCTATTGGAAGCTGGTTTTTTTGATTCTACATAATAATTTTCAGATTCTAAAATATGCTGGGTGGTCTAATGATTCGGAAAATAGATATACTGCGAAGTAACGTGTGGAGAATGGAGTAATTCATTTTACAGAGGAAGCCTCCATTGATTTGCGTTTCAGGCGGACGCTTTCACACCTCCGGGTACAAGTGCGACATCTGCTCGTTATCTCGCAGTGTCTTCTTTGCCGCCCGGCATGGCCTCAGCCGCTTCCTCCGCTACGCTCCGTCCAGGGTCTTCGCCTCATGCTATTCGAGGCCACTGAAAAAGTCATTTTCTACTAAAATAGAAGTTTTTTAAAAGACGCTATTCCAAGATTTTGTTTTGTTAATATGCATAAATGGAGAGCCAGAACCAGTTTATTCCACTCATAGACTAAAAAGTGGGGATGTAATTTTTTGGAAGTAGCCTTCTCAAGAATTTACCGGACTTTTTCAGTGACTTCATGCTATTCCGGCAGGAGTCGCCGCCCTCCACTCCAATCAATTTGTATTGAACTTGTATTTTGGATACTTAGAATGCAGTCATGAGCGAAGGAAAAATATGAAGACTCCTCGAAAATGGAAATACACATTTTCTTCGTGCGATGCCTTGCTGACGTAGCTTTTCTTGTCCTGCGGGAAAAGCGAGACTAGCGAGACCCCACAGAACGGAATGTTAGTGTAGTTCGAGGAGGCTCGCAGGCCGCCCGCGGAAAGCGTAATATTTTTCCGCAGCGAGATTTGGTGCTCCATCACTAGTTCGCATTTTAACTCCTACTATGAATGTATGAGCTAGCGGTTGTATCTAACATTGCACTAAATCTCTTCTACAGCTGATTAGTTAATCAAATAAATGTACATCAAGCAATAAAAAAACCTGCAGGAACTATTGTTCCAGCAGGTTTTTTATTTGATAGCGGCGGAGGGGATCGAACCCACGACCTCACGGGTATGAACCGTACGCTCTCGCCAGCTGAGCTACGCCGCCAAATAAGTCAACAAAAAATATAATACAACAGCCTCTCTCTGATGTCAATAGAAAAGTGAAAAGTAACTAGAAGAGTAATAGATATTCCGGAGACAAAACCAAGTTGTGATAAAACACTCTGCTTTGCTTTATTCGCCATGACCTTAGAATTTTCAACAAAATAAAAGAGTATGTCGTTAATCCCTTTCCTTATATATCAATAGTCACGTCCATATGTTCGTGTTGAATCATGCCTGTTTTTTAGAAACAAGTCGAACGATTCTTGCAAAGCCCCCTGCTCTTTTGACAAAAAAAGAAGGCATATTGTGGTTTAATATCACAAAGAGGGAGTGGTTATGTATGATGAATTCAATTCCGAGGGTGGAACCAAAGGTATTGGGGACGGAGAATATAAGCCAATTACAAAAACTTCGGCATAAAGGATCTGCAGCAATAAAAAGCATGTTACTAAACAAGGGATGGCTTTACTTTTTTGTAGGCTTTTTATTGGGACGGGCTGTTATTCTCTCTGTTGTATCTCCTTTTGCTGTAGCATTTTTGGCGACTATGTGGTTTATACATAGGGAGAAAACGGTCAAATCCATGTTCGCTGTAATTGCTGGAGCATTAAGTTACTCGGTTGTCCATAGTTTGTTTATAACTCTTGCAATGATTGTATTTATATTATTAGCTGGTTTATTTAAAAAGGTTAAAAATCAGCAGTTGGTTTTACCGATTATTGTGTTTTCATCAACTGCTGCTGCCAGGATATGTATCTATTCATTTACTAACCAGCTATCCTCCTATGAATGGATGCTGGTAGTAGTTGAAGGTGTTCTAGGAACGGTTCTAGTACTAATATTTATGCAGAGTATTCCTTTATTATCACCAAAACGGTACAGACCAGCCCTAAAAAATGAAGAAGTTGTCTGTATGATTATTCTCATTGCTTCTATACTTACTGGTACAATCGGATGGACGATCTATGATGCCTCAATGGAACAGATTTTTTCTCGTTATTTTGTGTTAATTCTTGCATATGTTGGTGGGGCTGCGATTGGATCAACAGTAGGCGTTGTTGCCGGATTAATTTTATCATTGGCAAACGTTGCAAATTTATACCAAATGAGTTTATTAGCTTTCTCCGGTTTACTTGGCGGTTTGCTTAAAGAAGGTAAAAAACCGGGTGTCGCTGTGGGACTTTTTGTGGGTACATTTTTAATTGGAATATATGGTGATTCGGCCACCTTAATTCCTTCTATAATAGAATCAAGTTTTGCAATCGGTTTCTTTTTAATTACCCCGGGGAGCTGGTTCAAAAGGATATCCAGATATATACCGGGCACCGAAGAATATACCAATGAACAGGAACAATATTTGCAAAAGGTACGAAATGTAACTGCAAAAAGAGTGGAGCAATTTTCTGATGTTTTTGAAGCGCTCTCCAAAAGCTTTGCTACAACAGAAATAGCTTCCCCAGACAATGATGAGCTAAAAAGAGAGACAGACTTTTTCCTTAGCCAAGTAACAGAAAAGACGTGCCAAACTTGTTTTATGAAGGAACGTTGCTGGCAGAAACAGTTTGATACTACCTATTCACTTATGGAAGAAATGAAAGATGATATAGCGGATGGGAATGAACCAAATCGAAGGGTTTCCCGTGAGTTTGAAAATTACTGTGTTAAATCAAAAAAAGTAGTCGATGCCATGAAGGAAGAGATTTCTTACTTTAATGCTAATCAAAAATTAAAACAACAAGTAATGGAAAGTAAGAGATTAGTTGCTGATCAATTGCAAGGGGTCTCAGAGGTGATGGAGGATTTTGCGAAAGAGATTCTTAAAGAAAGGCAAATGCATGAACAACAGGAACTGCAAATTGTACATGCGCTTAAGCAATTAGGAATTCAATTAGAAAAGCTGGATGTATATGGTTTGGAAAAAGGAAATGTAGATATAGAAATGACAATGACGTTTTATGATTATCACGGGGAGGGCTCCAAGTTAATTGCACCTGTGTTATCCGAAATTTTAAATGAAATGGTAATCGTAAAGCAGGAGGAGATTTCTCCATTTCCGAATGGATATAGTTATTTAGCGTTTGGCTCGGCAAAAGAATTTGTTGTGGAAACAGGTGCTGCAAATGCCGCGAAAGGTGGAGGATTGATATCAGGCGATAGTTATACAACGATTGAGCTCGGTGCTGGTAAATTTGCAATGGCGATTAGTGATGGGATGGGGAACGGAAAACGCGCTAGAGAAGAAAGTATGGAAACTCTCCGCTTATTGCAACAAATCTTACAAACAGGGATTCCGGAAAAAGTAGCAATAAAGTCCATAAACTCTATCTTGTCCCTTCGCAGTACGGATGAGATCTTTGCTACCTTGGACTTAGCTGTGATTGATTTGCATAATGCATTTGTGCGCTTTTTAAAAATAGGCTCAACCCCTAGCTTTATTAAACGAGGCGACCAACTTATAAAAGTAGAAGCAAGTAATCTTCCAATGGGTATTGTCCAGGAGTTTGATGTAGATATTGTCAGTGATCAACTGATGTCTGGTGATTTATTAATCATGATGAGTGACGGAATATTTGACGGACCAAAAGATGTGGAAAACACGGATGTATGGTTGAAAAGGAAAATAAGGGAGATGAAGACAGAAGATCCACAAGAAATGGCGGACCTGCTTCTAGAGGAGGTTATTCGAACAAGATCTGGTGAAATTGTAGATGATATGACTGTTCTGGTAACAAAGGTGGTGAAAAACAGTCCGAAATGGG
Organism: Virgibacillus halodenitrificans; assembly: GCF_001878675.1. NCBI lineage: Bacteria > Bacillati > Bacillota > Bacilli > Caryophanales > Bacillaceae > Virgibacillus > Virgibacillus halodenitrificans. The sequence continues at coordinate 86,575 of NZ_CP017962.1, forward strand.
CAAATGTCCCTGTCTATGGTGAAAAAGCACAATAATTAAAACACATGTAGTCCAGTTAGCTGAATCGCCTTAGCTTTTCAAGGCGGTTCAGTTTTTAAATTACTGATACATATGCTGCGTTACCTCATACGAATCCAATCACTCAATTACTAGTATATTTCCCGTGTTTTTTGGTGATGATGGTAGTGGAAAATGATGGGAGGTATATAGAGTGAAAAAAGGGACATTAAAGCAAATATTGTTAATCACGGATGGTTGTTCCAATAAAGGAGAGGATCCTGCTGCTACGGCCGCGCTAGCAAACCAGCAGGGCATCACTGTTAATGTAATTGGGATTTTGGATGATCAAACTGAGCAACCAGAGGGCTTACAGGAAGTAGAAGAAATTGCCTTATCCGGAGGTGGAGTCAGTCAACTTGTCTATAAACAGGTATTGTCGCAGACCGTGCAAGCAGTCACAAAACAGGCCATGACACAAACACTGCAAGGGTTTGTTAATAAGGAGTTACAACAGATTCTAGGTTCTGGCCAATCTATGGAGGATCTCGCGCCTGAAAAGCGAGGCGAAATTATGGAAGTTGTAGAAGATATGGGAGAAACATGTGATTTGGAAGTTTTAGTCCTTATTGATACAAGCGCAAGTATGCATGACAAGCTTCCTACTGTGAAAGAAGCCTTAATAGATTTATCCATTAGTTTAAATTCCCGTATTGGAAGGAACCGTTTTTGTATTTATAGCTTTCCAGGTAAAAAGAAGGATATTCAAAAAGTGTTTGATTGGTCGCCTCAGTTAGATGCTATTTCTACCGTGTTTCCTAAGCTGACTAGTGGAGGGATTACGCCAACAGGGCCGGCTATTCGTGAAGCAATGTACCAGTTTGGCAGAAAGAGCTTACGAAGGAGCTTTAGAAATGGGAACGAACCAGGCGTGGAAGAAGCATAACAAAGAAATTAGACCAGGCATTCATATTACAGGTAAGTGGCATAAGAATAGCTACCTTATTAAAAAGGAGCTTGGGTCAGGGGCAATTGGTACCGTCTATTTATGTGAATGGAATGGACGAACTGCTGCATTGAAAGTAAGCGATACAAGTACATCCATGACCGTGGAAGTAAATGTCTTAAAGTCATTAGAAAAGGTCCAAGGTAATCCGCTTGGACCTTCTTTAGTAGATATAGATGATTGGACTTCTCCACTTGGTAACCAATATACATTTTATGTAATGGAATATTTGCAAGGGCAATCCTTAGCATCGTTTATCAGGCAACAAGGCAAGGAATGGATAGGTGTTTTTATGCTACAGTTACTTGAAGATTTGGAGCGGCTTCATCAATCGGGGTGGATTTTCGGTGACTTAAAAACAGATAACATTTTAGTACTTCATTCCCCGCCCAGAGTCCGGTGGATCGATGTTGGTGGTACTACGAAAATAGGAAGAGCAATTAAGGAGTATACAGAGTTTTATGATCGGGGCTACTGGGGGCTGGGTACAAGAAGAGCTGAACCAAGCTATGATTTATTCGCATTAGTTATGGTGTTTTTACATGTGTTTTATCCAAAGCGGTTTGAAAAAAAGCAATCCTCCTCACAGGTTTTTTTAATTAATAAGATCAATGCAGTAAAGGAATTAACCCCATATCGTACTGTCCTGAGGAAGGCTGTGGAAGGTAAGTATCAAACGAGTGCAGAAATGCGTGTAGAGGTTATTAACTGTATGTACCACATGCAGAAGAGGTCACGGTTAAATACCAATAAGAATGTACAGAAATCAACATCTTTACCGATGCTGGCAGAAGCCGGTGGGATTACACTGTTGGCAACCATGTATTACTTGTTATCCTTGCTTTTATAGGGTGGGAAAGTATGGTATTCTTGAAACAGCTTAAGAGGTTGGAGATGGGACACAGATGAATAAGGCCGTAATAGCTTTTATAAATAAACAACGATTACTGGAAAAGAACGCCACGGTTTTGGTTGGAGTCTCAGGTGGCCCCGATTCGATGGCACTTCTTCATTTTCTTCGCTCTATTCGAGAGGAGTGGGACCTAAATTTAATTGCGATATCAGTGGATCACCAATTACGGGGGGAAGAATCCATAGCTGATGTTAAATATGTGGAAGAGGTATGCAGACAGTGGGAGATCCCTTTTAAAAGCACCTCAGTAGATGTGAAATCCTACAAGAACGAACTTCATGTTGGTACGCAGGTTGCTGCGAGGGAAATGCGTTATCGCTTTTTTGAGGAACAAATGCATGCTCATCAGGCAAGTTACCTAGCATTAGGCCACCATAGCGATGATCAGCTGGAAACGATGTTAATGAGCTTAGTAAGAACAGCCAATTCAAGTGCGCTAAGTGGAATACCCGCAAAAAGGGAGTTTGCTACAGGTTGGGTGATAAGGCCTTTGTTAGCTGCTACAAGGTCAGACATAGAGACTTATTGCAAGATAAATGGGATTACACCAAGATATGACCCTTCTAATAAGGAATTAACATATACACGGAATTATTTTAGAAATACTGTGTTGCCATTAATAAAAGAGAAAAACAGTAATATACATAATACAATCCAGCATTTGAGTGAAACACTTGCTGAAGATGAAGCCTATTTAAGAAATGAAGCTGAAAAGCTGGTAAACAGACTGGTAGATTTCACTACGAATTATGAGAGAGCATCATTTGAAATTACTCTTTTCAAAAAACATCCAATTGCTTTACAAAGACGGGCCTATCATCTAATATTAAACTATCTGTATAAGCGTTTACCCAAAGATTTATCATACACCCATGAAGCGTATTTTTTTTCTTTATTAGAAGGTGGAAAAGGGAATGTACAGATTGATTTTCCGTTCGATTTAACTCTGGAAAAGTCATATAATAATTTATCTTTTTATTTCTCTGATCAAGGACCCCACGATTCCTCTTATTGCAAAACTTTAAATATCCCAGGAACTACAATGTTACCTGATGGAACCGTGATCCATGCTGAAATGATTGAGCAGCTTCCATTAGGGGAAAGGGATAGCTATGTTTGCAAACTGGAAGAAATTCAGCTCCCTCTACATATTCGTACTCGCAAACCGGGAGATAGAATGCGTTGGAAGGGTTTAGCAGGTAGTAAAAAAGTGAAAGACATTTTTATAGATGCTAAAATTCCAAAATTAGAACGGGCTTCCTGGCCAATTCTGGTAGATGATCAAGGTGAAATTTTATGGCTTATCGGATTGAAAAAAGGACAACCTAAACATCAAGCTAATAATGCCCCGTATATCCATATATATTACGAAAGAGGCTAAAAGTAGGAGGAGCATACATGCATAACGATATAAAAGAGGTCCTTATCTCTGAAGAAGACATAAAGGAGAAGTGCAAAGCGCTTGGACAGCAGCTCAGCAAGGAATATGAAGGGAAGTTTCCTTTGGCAATTGGTGTTCTAAAAGGAGCTATGCCCTTTATGTCTGATGTTTTAAGACAGATGGATATTCACTTGGAAATGGATTTCATGGATGTGTCCAGTTATGGAAATGAAATGCGTTCTTCAGGTGAGGTAAAGATCGTGAAGGATCTGGATACGAAAGTAGAAGGCCGGGATCTTTTAATTATTGAAGATATTATAGACAGTGGCCTAACATTAAGTTACTTGGTTGATTTATTTAAATACCGTAAAGCCAAATCAATAAAAATTGTTACATTGCTCGATAAGCCTTCCGGAAGGACAGCTGTTATTAAAGCAGACTTAGTCGGCTTTGAGGTTCCTAACGAATTTGTAGTTGGATACGGGCTCGATTACCAGGAAAAATACCGTAACCTGCCATACATTGGTGTATTAAAACCAGAGATTTACGGTGGAGAATAATTAATTTGGAATAGATAAAAATAGTGAAGCAATGCTGTCATCGTTTGTTTAAAAAATAGGAACAAGTGGATATTAACTTAGGGTGCATAAAGCACTCCAAATGAAGTGAAATTAGTTGTATTCCAGCTTTTTCATATGGTACGATGTTATATAGTTTTTCCCCGCTTGGGAGGAGGTAAGTAATGAATCGGATATTTCGGAACGTTTTCTTTTGGGTACTCATATTCTTCGTCGTAGTCGGTGTAATAGGAGTATTCAATGGACAGAACGAAGAAGCAAAACAATTTAATGTGCAACAATTTATGGATGCTTTGAATAATGGCGAAATTGAAGAAATGACGATGCAACCCGCAAACGGAATTGTGCGGTATACTGGTACGTTAACAGATGATGATAAGAATTTTATTGCCCAAGTACCAGATAATACAGAAATTATAGCGTCTATTACAGAGCAAGCAAATAAACAAAGTGTGCTCCATGTCGAAGAAGAGGAACAACCAAGTGCATGGGTAACATTTTTAACTACAATGATTCCGTTCTTAATTATAGGTTTATTCTTCTTGTTTATACTTAGTCAAGCCCAAGGTGGAGGCGGCGGTGGCCGTGTCATGAACTTTGGTAAGAGTAAAGCTAAGATGTACAGTGAGGATAAAAAGAAAGTACGCTTTAAGGATGTGGCAGGTGCTGATGAGGAAAAGCAAGAACTTGTTGAAGTTGTAGAGTTCTTAAAAGACCCTCGTAAATTCTCTGCTGTTGGAGCTAGGATTCCTAAAGGTGTTCTTCTTGTAGGACCGCCTGGAACAGGTAAAACATTACTTGCTCGTGCGGTAGCTGGAGAAGCCGGTACACCATTTTTCTCCATAAGTGGTTCTGACTTTGTGGAGATGTTCGTCGGTGTTGGTGCATCTCGTGTACGTGATTTATTTGAAAATGCGAAGAAAAATGCTCCTTGTATTATATTTATAGATGAGATTGACGCAGTGGGAAGACAGCGTGGCGCAGGTCTTGGCGGCGGTCATGATGAGCGTGAACAAACGTTGAACCAGTTGCTTGTAGAAATGGATGGTTTCGGTGTTAATGAAGGTATCATTATTATCGCAGCAACTAACCGTGCAGATATTCTTGACCCTGCATTATTACGTCCAGGTCGTTTTGACAGACAGATTACCGTTGATCGCCCGGATGTTAAAGGACGTCAGGAAGTATTGCAAGTTCATGCAAGAAACAAACCGTTGGATAGCACAGTAGATCTTAAGATTATTGCTATGCGTACCCCTGGATTTTCCGGAGCTGACTTGGAAAACTTATTAAACGAGGCAGCACTTGTGGCAGCAAGGTCTGACCGCAAAGAAATAAATATGCTTGATGTGGATGAGGCGATTGATCGGGTAATCGCTGGTCCAGCTAAGAAGAGCAGGGTTATTTCTCAAAAGGAAAGAAATATTGTAGCATATCATGAAAGTGGACATACAATTATTGGTATGGTTCTTGATGACGCTGATATGGTACATAAAGTTACGATTGTACCACGAGGGCAAGCTGGTGGATATGCTGTCATGTTGCCTAGGGAAGATCGCTACTTTATGACAAAACCAGAGCTGTTTGATAAGATAACTGGTCTTTTAGGAGGCCGTGTTGCTGAAGAAATTATCTTTGGGGAAGTAAGTACAGGAGCTCATAATGACTTCCAGCGTGCTACAGGTATTGCCCGTAAGATGATTACTGAGTACGGTATGAGTGATAAGATCGGTCCTCTACAGTTCACAAGTGGAGGCGGCGGTGACGTCTTCCTTGGTCGCGACTTAGGAAATGAGCAAAACTATAGTGATGCAATTGCACACGATATCGACCAAGAAATGCAAAACTTTATTAACTATTGTTATGATCGCGCTAAAACGATTCTAACGGAAAATAGAGATAAGCTTGAACTTGTAGCCAAGACCCTACTAGATGTAGAAACACTTGATGCTAAGCAAATTAAATCCTTATTTGAGGATGGTGTATTGCCAGAAGCAGAGGATTATGGCATAGAAGAGAATGATTCTGTGAAGGTAAACATTCAATCTAAGGATCAGGATAACGAACCAGAATCTTTTGAAGAAGCAAAAGAAGAGGCAAGCACGAAGCGGGAAGAGGAAAAGAAATCCATTGAGGATTCAATTATGACTGATAATAAACCTTCTTCCGGTGAAGACACAAATGAAGATAAAAAAGAGTAACTATCCAAAAAGCAGCCACACTACTAAGTGGCTGCTTTTTTATATGTACAGTTATTAAGTGGTGTTAAGGCTTGTGTATCTAAAGCGCAAAATAGATAAACTGCGACGTAACTGTAAGTATTGTAAATTACTGTTTCTAAAAGATACACTACTAAAATATATTTTAATAAGTTTTGATGATCATCTACCGCCATTGATTTCCATTACAGATAAACGCTTTCCGCCGGCATGGCTTCAGCCGCTTCCTTCGCTACGCTCCGTGCAGGGTCTTCAGCTCACGCTATTCCGGCAGGAGTCGTCATCTTCCATTCCAATCAATTGGTATGTGCTATTGATTAATTTGAGGTATTTAAGAATTGAATAAGTAGCTCTTATCTTTAATCTTTGAGAAATACACTCTAGCGAAGGGAAAATATGAAGACTCCTGCGGGAAAAGCGAGACTAGCGAGACCCCACAGAACGGAACGTTAGTGGAGTTCGAGGAGGCTCGCAGGCCGCCCGCGGAAAGCGTAATATTTTCCCGTAGCGAGATTAGAAAATCATATCCACTACGTCGCAGTTTCCTCCAACTGTACAACACACAGTAACAACTATCATTTGACTTCGGCCCCCCAAGTCGAGTTGGCAGTCTGAAAACTTTCAGGAAACAGGGCTTTTAACGTTATTACCATTTTTATGGTATATTAAAAAAAGAAATTACTAATGAAAATCACATGTTATTCATGTAAGAAGGGTCTGGTCAATAGATGTTATTTGTACTTGATGTGGGTAACACCAATACGGTGCTGGGTGTCTTTGAAGGAGAACAATTAAAATATGAATGGCGCATAAAAACAGATCGGTATAAAACAGAAGATGAATTCGGAATCCTAGTAAAATCCTTATTCGAACATAAAGGATTGACCTTAACGGATATTACAGGTGTAATTATCTCTTCAGTCGTACCTCCAATTATGTTTGCAATGGAAAAAATGTGTCGAGATTATTTGAATATAGAACCATTGGTTATTGGAAAAGAAACGATTCAATCCAGCCTTAAAATGACATATCCATCCCCACATGAGCTAGGCGCTGATCGTATTGTAAATGCAGTGGGGGCCATAAAAGAATATGGAGCTCCTCTAATTATTATAGATTTTGGAACAGCCACAACGTATTGCTTTATTAATGAAAAGGAAGAATATGTTGGAGGTGTTATTTCCCCTGGTGTTAACATCTCGATGGAAGCATTGTACAGTAAAGCATCTAAGCTACCAAAAATTGAAATCCAACCACCATCTAGTGTAATAGGGTCCTCGACTGTTGAAGCAATGCAAGCTGGGGCTTTTTACGGCTATGTGGCTCAGGTAGATGGAATTGTTACGCGTATTAAAGAAGAGACAGGAAAGCAACCTACAGTTATTGCTACTGGCGGGTTAGCACCGTTAATTGCTGATGCATCAGCTACAATTAATCATGTCGATCCATATTTAACATTAAAAGGTCTTTATCTAATATATAAAAGAAACAGTTTATAAAGAGAGGGTTTATACAATGAAGGATTATCTAATTAAAGCAACTGCACATAATGGAATGGTAAGAGCATATGCTTCGACCACGACAGAGACAATAGAAGAAGCTCGTAGACGTCATGATACATGGGCTACTGCCTCTGCTGCCTTGGGAAGGACGATTACAATTTCAGCCATGATGGGCGCGATGTTAAAAGGGGAAGATTCGCTAACAGTAAAAGTGGAAGGCAGAGGGCCTATAGGTGCTATCCTTGCAGACGCAAATGCTAATGGAGAAGTGCGTGGCTATGTAAGTAATCCACACGTAGATTTTGAGTTAAATGATAAAGGGAAATTAGATGTCGCACGTGCTGTAGGGACTGATGGAAATATAAGTGTAATTAAGGATTTGGGCTTAAAAGATTACTTTACAGGAGAGGTTCCGATTATTTCCGGGGAAATTAGTGAGGATTTTACTTATTACTTTGCTAATTCAGAGCAGGTACCATCCGCAGTAGGTGCAGGAGTATTAATTAATCCTGATCATTCCGTACTTGCTGCAGGTGGATTTATAATTCAGGTCATGCCAGGTGCAGAGGAAGAAGTGATTTCCCAGTTGGAAGAAGAAATACAATCCCTTCCTGCTATTTCAGCCTTAATCCAACACGGCAATACACCTGAGCAAATTTTAGAAAGGCTATTCGGTAAGGAGAACGTAAAAGTTCATGAAACCATGCCAATAGAATTTCGTTGTAAATGCTCTAAAGAGCGTGTAGAGCAAGCAATAATCGGCTTAGGAAAAGAAGAAATAAAGCAAATGATTGAGGAAGATCATGGTGCTGAAGCAAATTGTCATTTCTGTAATGAAACATATGAATTTACCGAAACAGATTTGGAAAAATTGTTGGATTCGTAGGTCTGAGTTTGTCTACAGGGGGAAGTTGAGTATATGTCCAAACGCCTTTTACTAGGAATAGTTATTGTCCTTGTTATTACTAATATTGCTACGTTAATTTACTGGAATAAGAGTGAAAGTACAATTATAGATAACAAAGAGAATGGACCTGTTATAAATAAAAAAAAGCCAGTTGCTTCTGTTAATGGTCAGGATATATTTTATGAGGATTGGATGCGGCAATTACGCTTGAATAATGGGGAAAGTCAACTAAAGTCAATGGTGGATCAGGAACTTATCCGCCAACTGGCTGAAGAAAAAGATCTGGATATTTCAGAAAAAGTTATTCAAAAGGAAATATCCATGCTGACAGCTGCAGAAGGTATAATGAAAAAGGAAGAATTGCAAAGAGCGGAGAAGCTATGGAGGGAAAAATTAGTCTATCGGTATCAATTGCAATTACTTTTAACTGAAGGTGTCAAGATTCCGGAGGATCAATTACAACGTTACTATGAAGAGTATGGGGATCAATATAATTTCTCTGCATCTATGCAACTGTCCCATATTATTGTAGAGGATCTTTCAACTGCGAAGAAAGTGATTAGAGATTTAGAGGCAGATGCTGACTTTGGTTTGCTTGCACGGGAGTATTCTCTTGACAAAGAAACAAGGGATAAAAAGGGATACCTCGGTTACATTTATACAAACAGTCAATTTTTCCCTGAAGGATATAAAGAAATTGCTTTGCAAATGGATGATCATTCCTATAGTGAGCCGTTTGCAACAGAGGAAGGTGTAGCAATTATTTATCTGCACCGTTACTTACCAGAAATAACATTCACGTATGAAGAAATAAAAAAGTATATGAAAAGTGAAATTGCTATGCAAGAAACAAATCAAACGTTGTCTGCTGATCCACTGTGGAAAGAAGCAGAGATTCATTGGTTGTATGAGTAATAAGAGTGCCCATTTTTTGTGTTTTTAGTTGACTTTTGTATAGGTAAAACGTACATTATAATTAAATCATACAAATTAACTAGGAATTGGGAGGCAGATGAACATGAGAGTGGCTGACAATATTACCAAATTAATTGGTGAAACCCCTGTAGTTAAATTAAATCGGATGACAGATGAAGATAGTGCAGATATATATTTGAAATTAGAATTTATGAACCCTGGAAGCTCGGTAAAAGATCGTATTGCTTTAGCAATGATTGAGGCGGCAGAACAGGACGGTTCTTTAAAAGATGGTGATACTATTATTGAACCTACTAGTGGAAACACTGGTATTGGTCTAGCAATGGTTGCTGTTGCAAAGGGCTATAAGGCTGTATTGGTTATGCCTGATACAATGAGTAAGGAACGGCGCAATCTTCTTCGTGCATATGGAGCTGAGTTAATTTTAACCCCTGGTGCAGAGGGAATGAAGGGTGCTATAAAGAAAGCTGAAGAACTTAATGAAAAGCATGGGTATTTCATGCCACAGCAATTTAACAATGAGGCAAACCCTAAAGTTCACGCAGAAACAACAGGTAAAGAGATCGTGGAACAGATGAGTGATGGTCTGGATGCTTTTGTTTCAGGTATTGGAACAGGTGGAACAATTACTGGTGCAGGTCGAGTATTAAAAGAAAGCTTTAAAGATATTAAAGTTTATGCCGTTGAACCGGCAGATTCAGATGTGTTATCAGGTGGATCTCCTGGTCCTCATAAAATCCAGGGATTAGGAGCAGGATTCGTTCCTGGCATTCTTAATACGGACATCTATGATGAAGTAATTCGAATAGAAAATGAAGAGGCCTTCGAAACGTCGCGTCAGGTTGCCAGAACAAATGGCATTCTTGGAGGTATATCTGCAGGAGCTGCAGTTGCAGCGGCTAAAAAAGTTGCTAAGCAATTGGGCAAAGGTAAAAAGGTTCTAGCTATATTCCCTGATAATGGAGAAAGATATTTATCTACACCTCTATATCAATTTGATGAAGAGCAATAACCATTTCCGTAAAAAGACTGACACACAGCAACTGATGTCAGTCTTTTTTATGCTTCAAAGATGTTAAATTATTGTGCTGTCTGACCTCTTACTGAAATATAGGTATAAAGGTGAATCTAAACGTAGCCGGTTTATCATGAATACCGACTGTGAGAATTTATGTCGCTTGCACGTTTGTTCTATGATAGGATAGAACAGGAAATAGTAGTGAAAGAAGGTATGTTGCCTAATGATCTTAAAGATGAAACGAAAAGAATTGGATCTATCTGCACGGACACATATTATGGGGATACTAAACGTGACTCCAGATTCGTTTTCAGATGGAGGCAGCTATGATTCAAAAGAAAAAGCAATACAACAAGCAATAAAAATGGAAGAGGATGGCGCAGATATCATTGATATTGGAGGGGAATCCACCCGGCCAAATCACCAGCCAGTCTCCTTAGAAGATGAAATTGACCGAGTTATCCCTATTATAAAAGCGATACGGGAATATACAAATTTACCAATTTCCATCGACACCTATAAAGCAGAAACTGCCAAACAGGCAATTGAAGCAGGTGCGGATATAATTAATGATATTTGGGGTGCAAAAAGAGAACCGGAAATAGCCAGAGTTGCAGCACAATACAATGTACCCATTATCCTTATGCATAATCGCAACAATAAGAATTATACTGATTTAATACATGATATGAAAATAGATCTAAAGGAAAGTATTGATATAGCATTAGATGCAGGAGTGCAAGAGGATAAGATTGTATTGGATCCCGGTGTTGGATTTGCTAAAACAGCGGAAGACAACCTTATCGTAATGAATCAATTGGAGCAATTTGTTAGGATGGGTTATCCCGTTCTTCTCGCCACGTCGAGAAAAAGGTTTATAGGAGGAGTATTAGATCTCCCTGCTGAGGAAAGAGATATTGGTACTGGTGCAACTACCTGTCTGGGAATAACAAAAGGTGTACAAATGGTACGTGTTCATAATGTAAAAGTGAATGTAGAGCTGGCAAAAATGATGGATGCCATGCAGCATGCGAACGCAGGAGGTAGTAGGAATGGATAAGATTGTACTTAAGAATTTGCAGTTTTATGGATATCATGGTTTATTGCCTGAAGAGAACAAGCTTGGCCAAAGATTCCAAGTGGATGTAGACCTGTATGCGGATTTAAAAAAGCCAGGTGAAACGGATGCGATGAGTGATTCTATTCATTACGGGCATGCGTACGAGTTAATTCAGCAAATTGTGGAGGGAGAGCCATACAATTTAATTGAAGCAGTTGCTGAGAAAATTGCTAATGAGCTGTTACGTTCTTTTACTCTTTTATCCGCGTGTACGATTAAAGTGATTAAGCCAGATCCTCCTATTCCTGGGCATTATCACTCTGTTGCTGTGGAAATTTATAGGGAGAGATCAATATGAATGAAGTATTTATTGCTTTAGGTACAAATATCGAACCAAGGGAAGTGCATCTAAATAAGGCTATTGAACTGCTGTCTAAGCATTCATCCATTACGGTTTATAAGAAGTCATCTATTTACGAAACAGCGCCTGTAGGTTATACAGATCAGAATGATTTTTTAAATATGGTATTAGAAGCACACACCTCCCTCTCTCCAATTGAATTACTTGATGTTTGTCAGGGGATTGAACAAGAACTGGGAAGAAAAAGGGAAATACGTTTTGGACCGCGAACGATAGACCTTGACATATTGCTATATAATCAAGAAAATAGGAAGATGGAACGATTAATTATTCCACACCCAAGATTGCATGAACGTGCGTTTGTGCTTATACCATTAGAAGAAATTGCTCCAAAGGTAATAGTTCCAACACAGGATAAATGTGTTGCTGATTTGATAAATCAACTTCCAAGAAAAGACATGAAGGATGTAGTGAAATGGACAGGAAAAGACTGGGGAGAAGAATAAAAGCCTTTCGTAAACTAAAAGGGTATACTCAAATAGATTTAGCGGAAAAGTTAGATATACCTATTTCCACTATAGGAGCGGTTGAACGAGGGACGAAACAAGCTTCAGAGAAATTAATTCAGGAAATTGCTGCTGTTTTATCTATTGAAGAGAACGAAATCGTTTTAAAGGAAGATAATAGTTATAGGGAAAGTTAAAAATGGTTTTCTACAATATAAAATATACTTTTATGTAGAGATGGGACAAATGGTTGTTTGTATGTCACATGGATTGGTTGATTCAAAGGATAGAGTAAAGATAGTAATTATGGAATTGCTTTAACAGCCGATTTCACACTTAAAATGGTTATATGTACACAGAAAAGGAAAGTAATGAATAGTAGAGGCAGGGCTACGGGAAGGATCTTTTGTATATTTATATACATATACCTCTTTGTTAGAAGATGATCAGAGACCTTCATCATGTCGATAAAGCTACCTGTCAGTTATAGACTGGCGGTTTTTTATGTTTTTGCATAAATAACACCTTTTTATGAGCGAAATTGCTTTGAGAATAGAAGAGAAGCAAACTGTAATTTCAGTGATTTTTATAGAAAATCTTAACTCATGCTTTGTACAATTCCAAATATCGTGAAAGATTTAGTTTTTTTAGGTATACTATTTTATAATATGGACTGGAGTGATGAATGGTGTCAGAAGAATTAAATGAACATATGCGAGTTAGAAGAGAAAAATTAGGTGCTTATAAGGAGCAGGGATTGGATCCTTTCGGTGGTAAATTCTCCAGGTCACATCTTGCAAATGAATTGCAAGCAACCTATGATTCTTTTTCAAAGGAAGAATTGGAGGAAAAGCAAGAGATTGTTACAATCGCTGGAAGAATGATGACCAAGCGTGGAAAAGGGAAAGCTGGTTTCGCTCATCTCCAAGATTTGAGTGGTCAGATTCAAATCTACGTACGAAAAGATGATATTGGTGAACAGGCCTATGAGATATTTAAATCTACTGATATGGGAGATATTATTGGCGTAACAGGGATTATGTTTAAAACAAAGGTCGGGGAGCTATCCGTTAAAGCAACAGAATTCCATCTATTGACCAAATCATTACGCCCTTTACCAGAAAAGTATCATGGTTTAAAAGATATCGAGCAACGTTACCGTCAGCGCTATCTTGACTTAATAACAAACATGGATAGCAGAGAGACGTTTGTTTTACGGAGTAAGATTATCCAATCCATGAGACGTTATTTAGATGGACAAGGGTACCTTGAAGTTGAAACACCGATGATGCACGGAATTCCAGGAGGGGCGTCTGCTCGTCCGTTTGAAACACACCATAATGCTTTAGATATTCCATTATATATGCGTATTGCTATTGAATTGCACTTAAAACGACTAATCGTCGGAGGACTTGAAAAAGTTTATGAAATTGGACGGGTGTTCCGAAATGAAGGTGTATCCACCAGACATAACCCGGAATTCACTATGATGGAACTATATGCTGCATATGATGATTATCACGATATAATGTCATTAACAGAAAATATGGTAGCCCATATTGCTAAAGAAGTACTTGGATCTACTACTATTATATATGACGATAAAGAAGTAAACCTGGAACCAGAATGGACCAGACTTCACATGGTAGATGCAGTAAAAGAACAAACAGGTGTTGATTTCTGGCAGCAGATGAGCGACGAACAAGCACGTGATTTAGCTAAAGAGCATGGAGTAGATGTACAAGAAACAATGACATTTGGACATGTTGTTAATGAGTTTTTTGAGCAAAAAGTAGAAGAAACTCTAATTCAACCTACTTTCATTTACGGCCACCCTGTGGAAATTTCCCCATTGGCCAAGAAGAATAAAGAGGATCAACGCTTTACAGACAGATTTGAACTATTCATCGTTGGGCGGGAGCATGCCAATGCCTTTAGTGAGCTAAACGATCCGATTGATCAACGTGAACGGTTCGAAGCACAAGTGAAAGAAAGAGCGGAAGGGAATGACGAAGCGCATCTAATGGATGATGACTTCCTTGAAGCATTGGAGTATGGTATGCCTCCAACTGGCGGCTTAGGAATTGGGATAGACCGTCTGGTTATGCTATTAACAAACTCACCGTCAATTAGAGATGTATTGCTATTCCCGCAAATGAGAAATAAGTAAGACAGTAAAAGAACACTTCTTAAATAGGAGTGTTCTTTTTATAGGATTTTACAAGTGCATGGGAAGATTAATATATCAAATAATTTGAATTATATTTCTTAATAAAAACACTTGCTTTTGAAAAACAAACATGGTAAATTTAATATCGTTGCTCAAGCAACTATAACAAGTACTTTAACGAATTGCTGAAATAAAATTTCAAAAATCTATTGATTGTAACTTGAAATTATGTTATATTAATAAAGTCGCTAAATTGCGAAACAACTTCTAAAGATAAAAGTTATTTTAAAAAGTTGTTGACAAAGTTTAAGTGACCTGATATAATATAAAAGTTGCTTCGATAAGAAGCGAACAAAACATTCGTTCTTTGAAAACTGAACAAAACAACCAGTATGTCAAGAAAAACATGACGTTTTTCGTTAATTTTTAAAAAGCCAGAAGTTAACGCTTCTGCAGCTAAGACATGAGATAAGATTGATTGGTGTCGATCTTATTCAAACTTTTATGGAGAGTTTGATCTTGGCTCAGGACGAACGCTGGCGGCGTGCCTAATACATGCAAGTCGAGCGCGGGAAGCAAGCTGATCCTCTTCGGAGGTGACGCTTGTGGAACGAGCGGCGGACGGGTGAGTAACACGTGGGCAACCTGCCTGTAAGACTGGGATAACCCCGGGAAACCGGGGCTAATACCGGATAATACTTTTCATCACCTGATGGAAAGTTGAAAGGTGGCTTTTAGCTACCACTTACAGATGGGCCCGCGGCGCATTAGCTAGTTGGTGAGGTAACGGCTCACCAAGGCAACGATGCGTAGCCGACCTGAGAGGGTGATCGGCCACACTGGGACTGAGACACGGCCCAGACTCCTACGGGAGGCAGCAGTAGGGAATCTTCCGCAATGGACGAAAGTCTGACGGAGCAACGCCGCGTGAGTGATGAAGGTTTTCGGATCGTAAAGCTCTGTTGTTAGGGAAGAACAAGTGCCGTTCGAATAGGGCGGCACCTTGACGGTACCTAACCAGAAAGCCCCGGCTAACTACGTGCCAGCAGCCGCGGTAATACGTAGGGGGCAAGCGTTGTCCGGAATTATTGGGCGTAAAGCGCGCGCAGGCGGTCCTTTAAGTCTGATGTGAAAGCCCACGGCTCAACCGTGGAGGGTCATTGGAAACTGGAGGACTTGAGTACAGAAGAGGAGAGTGGAATTCCACGTGTAGCGGTGAAATGCGTAGAGATGTGGAGGAACACCAGTGGCGAAGGCGACTCTCTGGTCTGTAACTGACGCTGAGGCGCGAAAGCGTGGGGAGCGAACAGGATTAGATACCCTGGTAGTCCACGCCGTAAACGATGAGTGCTAGGTGTTAGGGGGTTTCCGCCCCTTAGTGCTGAAGTTAACGCATTAAGCACTCCGCCTGGGGAGTACGGCCGCAAGGCTGAAACTCAAAAGAATTGACGGGGGCCCGCACAAGCGGTGGAGCATGTGGTTTAATTCGACGCAACGCGAAGAACCTTACCAGGTCTTGACATCCTCTGCAATCGGTAGAGATACCGAGTTCCCTTCGGGGACAGAGTGACAGGTGGTGCATGGTTGTCGTCAGCTCGTGTCGTGAGATGTTGGGTTAAGTCCCGCAACGAGCGCAACCCTTGATCTTAGTTGCCAGCATTTAGTTGGGCACTCTAAGGTGACTGCCGGTGACAAACCGGAGGAAGGTGGGGATGACGTCAAATCATCATGCCCCTTATGACCTGGGCTACACACGTGCTACAATGGATGGAACAAAGGGAAGCAAAACCGCGAGGTCAAGCAAATCCCATAAAACCATTCTCAGTTCGGATTGCAGGCTGCAACTCGCCTGCATGAAGCCGGAATCGCTAGTAATCGCGGATCAGCATGCCGCGGTGAATACGTTCCCGGGCCTTGTACACACCGCCCGTCACACCACGAGAGTTGGTAACACCCGAAGTCGGTGAGGTAACCTTTTGGAGCCAGCCGCCGAAGGTGGGACCAATGATTGGGGTGAAGTCGTAACAAGGTAGCCGTATCGGAAGGTGCGGCTGGATCACCTCCTTTCTAAGGATTTAGAACGGAACGCCGAGGACCTTCGGGTCTTCCGGTAAGGACATACATGGTTGTTTGGTTCAGTTTTGAGAGAGCGAATCTCTCTTTTTGTACCTTGAAAACTAAATAAGAGTAACAACGACATCAAATAAAAAGCTGAGGCGACTGCTCAGCGACGTACGGACTGGACTGACCCGTAGGAGATAAAGGAAACACGATGAATGTAAATGAATCGATGTTGACTTATTGTACGAAGGGGAAGGAAGTCGCGCTAGTCGCTAGGAGCCAAAGCTAGATTTAAATAAAAGCAAGGCTAAGAAATTAGCACGCTTATTCATTGTAAAAATAGTTAAGTGAATAAGGGCGCACGGTGGATGCCTTGGTACTAGGAGCCGAAGAAGGACGGGACTAACACCGATATGTCTCGGGGAGTCGTAAGTAGACATCGATCCGAGAATTTCCGAATGGGGGAACCCACTGTTCGTAATGGAACAGTACGCATAGCTGAATACATAGGCTATGTGAGGCAGACCCGGGGAACTGAAACATCTCAGTACCCGGAGGAAGAGAAAGCAAATGCGATTTCCCAAGTAGCGGCGAGCGAAACGGAATTAGCCCAAACCAGAAAGCTTGCTTTCTGGGGTTGTAGGACACTCCTTTGGAGTTACAAAGGAATTCTTTAGATGAATCGATCTGGAACGATCAGCCACAGCAGGTAAGAGCCCTGTAATCGAAAAGGAATTCTCTCCGGAGTGTATCCTGAGTACGGCGGAACACGAGAAATTCCGTCGGAATCCGGGAGGACCATCTCCCAAGGCTAAATACTCCCTAGTGACCGATAGTGAACCAGTACCGTGAGGGAAAGGTGAAAAGCACCCCGGGAGGGGAGTGAAAGAGAACCTGAAACCGTGTGCCTACAAGTAGTCGAAGCCCGTTTATGGGTGACGGCGTACCTTTTGTAGAATGGACCGGCGAGTTACGATCCCATGCAAGGTTAAGTGGAAGACACGGAGCCGCAGCGAAAGCGAGTCTGAATAGGGCGATTTGAGTATGTGGTCGTAGACCCGAAACCGTGTGATCTACCCATGTCCAGGGTGAAGGTCAGGTAACACTGACTGGAGGCCCGAACCCACGTATGTTGAAAAATGCGGGGATGAGGTGTGGGTAGGGGTGAAATGCCAATCGAACACGGAGATAGCTGGTTCTCTCCGAAATAGCTTTAGGGCTAGCCTCAAGGAATGAGTACTGGAGGTAGAGCACTGATTGGACTAGGGGCCCTCATCGGGTTACCGAATTCAGTCAAACTCCGAATGCCAGCTACTTAGACTTGGGAGTCAGACTATGGGTGATAAGGTTCATAGTCGAAAGGGAAACAGCCCAGACCGCCAGCTAAGGTCCCAAAGTATACGTTAAGTGGAAAAGGATGTGGAGTTGCCCAGACAACCAGGATGTTGGCTTAGAAGCAGCCACCATTTAAAGAGTGCGTAATAGCTCACTGGTCGAGTGACTCTGCGCCGAAAATGTACCGGGGCTAAACGTATCACCGAAGCTGCGGATTGTTCTTACGAACAATGGTAGGAGAGCGTTCCAAGTGCTGTGAAGTCAGACCGTGAGGACTGGTGGAGCGCTTGGAAGTGAGAATGCCGGTATGAGTAGCGAAAAAAGAGTGAGAATCTCTTTCACCGAAAGCCTAAGGTTTCCTGAGGAAGGCTCGTCCTCTCAGGGTTAGTCGGGACCTAAGCCGAGGCCGAAAGGCGTAGGCGATGGACAACAGGTAGATATTCCTGTACCACCTCATGAGCGTTTGAACGATGGGGGGACGCAGTAGGATAAGGAATGCGCACCGATGGATGTGTGCGCCCAAGCAGTGAGAAAGTTGGATAGGCAAATCCGTCCAACAATTTCAAGCTGTGATGGGGAGGGAAATAGAGTACCGAAGTTCCTGATTTCACACTGCCAAGAAAATCCTCTAGTGAGTTCATAGGTGCCCGTACCGCAAACCGACACAGGTAGGCGAGGAGAGAATCCTAAGGTGAGCGGGAGAACTCTCGTTAAGGAACTCGGCAAAATGACCCCGTAACTTCGGGAGAAGGGGTGCTCCTTTAAGGAGGAGCCGCAGTGAATAGGCCCAAGCGACTGTTTAGCAAAAACACAGGTCTCTGCGAAGCCGAAAGGCGAAGTATAGGGGCTGACACCTGCCCGGTGCTGGAAGGTTAAGGGGAAGCGTTAGCTTACGCGAAGCGCAGAACCGAAGCCCCAGTAAACGGCGGCCGTAACTATAACGGTCCTAAGGTAGCGAAATTCCTTGTCGGGTAAGTTCCGACCCGCACGAAAGGTGCAACGACTTGGGCACTGTCTCAACGAGAGACCCGGTGAAATTATACTATGCGTGAAGATGCGCATTACCCGCGACAGGACGGAAAGACCCCGTGGAGCTTTACTGTAGCCTGATATTGAATGTTTGTACAGCTTGTACAGGATAGGTGGGAGCCTTGGAAACCGGAGCGCCAGCTTCGGTGGAGGCATCCGTGGGATACCACCCTGGCTGTACGACCATTCTAACCCAGGGCCGTGATCCGGTCCGGAGACAGTGTCAGGCGGGCAGTTTGACTGGGGCGGTCGCCTCCCAAAAGGTAACGGAGGCGCCCAAAGGTTCCCTCAGAATGGTTGGAAATCATTCGTAGAGTGTAAAGGCAGAAGGGAGCTTGACTGCGAGACCTACAAGTCGAGCAGGGACGAAAGTCGGGCTTAGTGATCCGGTGGTTCCGCATGGAAGGGCCATCGCTCAACGGATAAAAGCTACCCCGGGGATAACAGGCTTATCTCCCCCAAGAGTTCACATCGACGGGGAGGTTTGGCACCTCGATGTCGGCTCATCGCATCCTGGGGCTGTAGTCGGTCCCAAGGGTTGGGCTGTTCGCCCATTAAAGCGGTACGCGAGCTGGGTTCAGAACGTCGTGAGACAGTTCGGTCCCTATCCGTCGTGGGCGTTGGAAGTTTGAGAGGAGCTGTCCTTAGTACGAGAGGACCGGGATGGACACACCGCTGGTGTACCAGTTGTTCCGCCAGGAGCATAGCTGGGTAGCTACGTGTGGCAAGGATAAGTGCTGAAAGCATCTAAGCATGAAGCCCCCCTCAAGATGAGACTTCCCATCACTTCGAGTGAGTAAGATCCCTCAGAGACGATGAGGTTGATAGGTCCGAGGTGGAAGCGTGGTGACACGTGGAGCTGACGGATACTAATAGATCGAGGACTTAACTAATTTTCTTCTTTGATCGTCGTTGTTTTTCTCTTATTTAGTTTTTAGGGTATAAATTTAAAAAAACCCTTGCATTTTTTCACGAAAATGCATATAATATGTCTTGTCCTTGTTTTTAAGGATGGTCTGGTAGCAATAGCGGAGAGGTCACACCTGTTCTCATGCCGAACACAGAAGTTAAGCTCTCCAGCGCCGATGGTAGTTGGGACTTTGTCCCTGCAAGAGTAGGACGCCGCCAGGCGGACATGTTATTATTTAAGAAGTGAAAAATGTATTGGAGGATTAGCTCAGCTGGGAGAGCACCTGCCTTACAAGCAGGGGGTCGCAGGTTCGAGCCCTGCATCCTCCACCATTTATGCCGGCCTAGCTCAATTGGTAGAGCAACTGACTTGTAATCAGTAGGTTGGGGGTTCAAGTCCTCTGGCCGGCACCATTATCTTATATACTATATACAATTAATATGATGTTATAATTACATCTAGTACGAGCCATTAGCTCAGTTGGTAGAGCATCTGACTTTTAATCAGAGGGTCGAAGGTTCGAATCCTTCATGGCTCACCATTTGCGGGTGTGGCGGAATTGGCAGACGCGCTAGACTTAGGATCTAGTGTCTTCGGACGTGGGGGTTCAACTCCCTCCACCCGCACCATTTAATTGTATATGCGGAAGTAGTTCAGTGGTAGAACACCACCTTGCCAAGGTGGGGGTCGCGGGTTCGAATCCCGTCTTCCGCTCCAAGCCATAGCCGGGGTGGCGGAATTGGCAGACGCACAGGACTTAAAATCCTGCGGTAGGTTCTACCGTGCCGGTTCGAGTCCGGCCCTCGGCACCATTTAGCGCCCGTAGCTCAATTGGATAGAGCGTTTGACTACGGATCAAGAGGTTAGGGGTTCGACTCCTCTCGGGCGCGCCATTATACGGGAAGTAGCTCAGCTTGGTAGAGCACATGGTTTGGGACCATGGGGTCGCAGGTTCAAATCCTGTCTTCCCGACCATTTAAATAAGGGGCCTTAGCTCAGCTGGGAGAGCGCCTGCCTTGCACGCAGGAGGTCAGCGGTTCGATCCCGCTAGGCTCCACCAATTATTACATTCGTTCTTTGAAAACTGAACAAAACAACCAGTATGTCAAGAAAAACATGACGTTTTTCGTTAATTTTTAAAAAGCCAGAAGTTAACGCTTCTGCAGCTAAGACATGAGATAAGATTGATTGGTGTCGATCTTATTCAAACTTTTATGGAGAGTTTGATCTTGGCTCAGGACGAACGCTGGCGGCGTGCCTAATACATGCAAGTCGAGCGCGGGAAGCAAGCTGATCCTCTTCGGAGGTGACGCTTGTGGAACGAGCGGCGGACGGGTGAGTAACACGTGGGCAACCTGCCTGTAAGACTGGGATAACCCCGGGAAACCGGGGCTAATACCGGATAATACTTTTCATCACCTGATGGAAAGTTGAAAGGTGGCTTTTAGCTACCACTTACAGATGGGCCCGCGGCGCATTAGCTAGTTGGTGAGGTAACGGCTCACCAAGGCAACGATGCGTAGCCGACCTGAGAGGGTGATCGGCCACACTGGGACTGAGACACGGCCCAGACTCCTACGGGAGGCAGCAGTAGGGAATCTTCCGCAATGGACGAAAGTCTGACGGAGCAACGCCGCGTGAGTGATGAAGGTTTTCGGATCGTAAAGCTCTGTTGTTAGGGAAGAACAAGTGCCGTTCGAATAGGGCGGCACCTTGACGGTACCTAACCAGAAAGCCCCGGCTAACTACGTGCCAGCAGCCGCGGTAATACGTAGGGGGCAAGCGTTGTCCGGAATTATTGGGCGTAAAGCGCGCGCAGGCGGTCCTTTAAGTCTGATGTGAAAGCCCACGGCTCAACCGTGGAGGGTCATTGGAAACTGGAGGACTTGAGTACAGAAGAGGAGAGTGGAATTCCACGTGTAGCGGTGAAATGCGTAGAGATGTGGAGGAACACCAGTGGCGAAGGCGACTCTCTGGTCTGTAACTGACGCTGAGGCGCGAAAGCGTGGGGAGCGAACAGGATTAGATACCCTGGTAGTCCACGCCGTAAACGATGAGTGCTAGGTGTTAGGGGGTTTCCGCCCCTTAGTGCTGAAGTTAACGCATTAAGCACTCCGCCTGGGGAGTACGGCCGCAAGGCTGAAACTCAAAAGAATTGACGGGGGCCCGCACAAGCGGTGGAGCATGTGGTTTAATTCGACGCAACGCGAAGAACCTTACCAGGTCTTGACATCCTCTGCAATCGGTAGAGATACCGAGTTCCCTTCGGGGACAGAGTGACAGGTGGTGCATGGTTGTCGTCAGCTCGTGTCGTGAGATGTTGGGTTAAGTCCCGCAACGAGCGCAACCCTTGATCTTAGTTGCCAGCATTTAGTTGGGCACTCTAAGGTGACTGCCGGTGACAAACCGGAGGAAGGTGGGGATGACGTCAAATCATCATGCCCCTTATGACCTGGGCTACACACGTGCTACAATGGATGGAACAAAGGGAAGCAAAACCGCGAGGTCAAGCAAATCCCATAAAACCATTCTCAGTTCGGATTGCAGGCTGCAACTCGCCTGCATGAAGCCGGAATCGCTAGTAATCGCGGATCAGCATGCCGCGGTGAATACGTTCCCGGGCCTTGTACACACCGCCCGTCACACCACGAGAGTTGGTAACACCCGAAGTCGGTGAGGTAACCTTTTGGAGCCAGCCGCCGAAGGTGGGACCAATGATTGGGGTGAAGTCGTAACAAGGTAGCCGTATCGGAAGGTGCGGCTGGATCACCTCCTTTCTAAGGATTTAGAACGGAACGCCGAGGACCTTCGGGTCTTCCGGTAAGGACATACATGGTTGTTTGGTTCAGTTTTGAGAGAGCGAATCTCTCTTTTTGTACCTTGAAAACTAAATAAGAGTAACAACGACATCAAATAAAAAGCTGAGGCGACTGCTCAGCGACGTACGGACTGGACTGACCCGTAGGAGATAAAGGAAACACGATGAATGTAAATGAATCGATGTTGACTTATTGTACGAAGGGGAAGGAAGTCGCGCTAGTCGCTAGGAGCCAAAGCTAGATTTAAATAAAAGCAAGGCTAAGAAATTAGCACGCTTATTCATTGTAAAAATAGTTAAGTGAATAAGGGCGCACGGTGGATGCCTTGGTACTAGGAGCCGAAGAAGGACGGGACTAACACCGATATGTCTCGGGGAGTCGTAAGTAGACATCGATCCGAGAATTTCCGAATGGGGGAACCCACTGTTCGTAATGGAACAGTACGCATAGCTGAATACATAGGCTATGTGAGGCAGACCCGGGGAACTGAAACATCTCAGTACCCGGAGGAAGAGAAAGCAAATGCGATTTCCCAAGTAGCGGCGAGCGAAACGGAATTAGCCCAAACCAGAAAGCTTGCTTTCTGGGGTTGTAGGACACTCCTTTGGAGTTACAAAGGAATTCTTTAGATGAATCGATCTGGAACGATCAGCCACAGCAGGTAAGAGCCCTGTAATCGAAAAGGAATTCTCTCCGGAGTGTATCCTGAGTACGGCGGAACACGAGAAATTCCGTCGGAATCCGGGAGGACCATCTCCCAAGGCTAAATACTCCCTAGTGACCGATAGTGAACCAGTACCGTGAGGGAAAGGTGAAAAGCACCCCGGGAGGGGAGTGAAAGAGAACCTGAAACCGTGTGCCTACAAGTAGTCGAAGCCCGTTTATGGGTGACGGCGTACCTTTTGTAGAATGGACCGGCGAGTTACGATCCCATGCAAGGTTAAGTGGAAGACACGGAGCCGCAGCGAAAGCGAGTCTGAATAGGGCGATTTGAGTATGTGGTCGTAGACCCGAAACCGTGTGATCTACCCATGTCCAGGGTGAAGGTCAGGTAACACTGACTGGAGGCCCGAACCCACGTATGTTGAAAAATGCGGGGATGAGGTGTGGGTAGGGGTGAAATGCCAATCGAACACGGAGATAGCTGGTTCTCTCCGAAATAGCTTTAGGGCTAGCCTCAAGGAATGAGTACTGGAGGTAGAGCACTGATTGGACTAGGGGCCCTCATCGGGTTACCGAATTCAGTCAAACTCCGAATGCCAGCTACTTAGACTTGGGAGTCAGACTATGGGTGATAAGGTTCATAGTCGAAAGGGAAACAGCCCAGACCGCCAGCTAAGGTCCCAAAGTATACGTTAAGTGGAAAAGGATGTGGAGTTGCCCAGACAACCAGGATGTTGGCTTAGAAGCAGCCACCATTTAAAGAGTGCGTAATAGCTCACTGGTCGAGTGACTCTGCGCCGAAAATGTACCGGGGCTAAACGTATCACCGAAGCTGCGGATTGTTCTTACGAACAATGGTAGGAGAGCGTTCCAAGTGCTGTGAAGTCAGACCGTGAGGACTGGTGGAGCGCTTGGAAGTGAGAATGCCGGTATGAGTAGCGAAAAAAGAGTGAGAATCTCTTTCACCGAAAGCCTAAGGTTTCCTGAGGAAGGCTCGTCCTCTCAGGGTTAGTCGGGACCTAAGCCGAGGCCGAAAGGCGTAGGCGATGGACAACAGGTAGATATTCCTGTACCACCTCATGAGCGTTTGAACGATGGGGGGACGCAGTAGGATAAGGAATGCGCACCGATGGATGTGTGCGCCCAAGCAGTGAGAAAGTTGGATAGGCAAATCCGTCCAACAATTTCAAGCTGTGATGGGGAGGGAAATAGAGTACCGAAGTTCCTGATTTCACACTGCCAAGAAAATCCTCTAGTGAGTTCATAGGTGCCCGTACCGCAAACCGACACAGGTAGGCGAGGAGAGAATCCTAAGGTGAGCGGGAGAACTCTCGTTAAGGAACTCGGCAAAATGACCCCGTAACTTCGGGAGAAGGGGTGCTCCTTTAAGGAGGAGCCGCAGTGAATAGGCCCAAGCGACTGTTTAGCAAAAACACAGGTCTCTGCGAAGCCGAAAGGCGAAGTATAGGGGCTGACACCTGCCCGGTGCTGGAAGGTTAAGGGGAAGCGTTAGCTTACGCGAAGCGCAGAACCGAAGCCCCAGTAAACGGCGGCCGTAACTATAACGGTCCTAAGGTAGCGAAATTCCTTGTCGGGTAAGTTCCGACCCGCACGAAAGGTGCAACGACTTGGGCACTGTCTCAACGAGAGACCCGGTGAAATTATACTATGCGTGAAGATGCGCATTACCCGCGACAGGACGGAAAGACCCCGTGGAGCTTTACTGTAGCCTGATATTGAATGTTTGTACAGCTTGTACAGGATAGGTGGGAGCCTTGGAAACCGGAGCGCCAGCTTCGGTGGAGGCATCCGTGGGATACCACCCTGGCT
Organism: Virgibacillus halodenitrificans; assembly: GCF_001878675.1. Lineage (NCBI taxonomy): Bacteria > Bacillati > Bacillota > Bacilli > Caryophanales > Bacillaceae > Virgibacillus > Virgibacillus halodenitrificans. The sequence continues at coordinate 111,776 of NZ_CP017962.1, forward strand.
GTACGACCATTCTAACCCAGGGCCGTGATCCGGTCCGGAGACAGTGTCAGGCGGGCAGTTTGACTGGGGCGGTCGCCTCCCAAAAGGTAACGGAGGCGCCCAAAGGTTCCCTCAGAATGGTTGGAAATCATTCGTAGAGTGTAAAGGCAGAAGGGAGCTTGACTGCGAGACCTACAAGTCGAGCAGGGACGAAAGTCGGGCTTAGTGATCCGGTGGTTCCGCATGGAAGGGCCATCGCTCAACGGATAAAAGCTACCCCGGGGATAACAGGCTTATCTCCCCCAAGAGTTCACATCGACGGGGAGGTTTGGCACCTCGATGTCGGCTCATCGCATCCTGGGGCTGTAGTCGGTCCCAAGGGTTGGGCTGTTCGCCCATTAAAGCGGTACGCGAGCTGGGTTCAGAACGTCGTGAGACAGTTCGGTCCCTATCCGTCGTGGGCGTTGGAAGTTTGAGAGGAGCTGTCCTTAGTACGAGAGGACCGGGATGGACACACCGCTGGTGTACCAGTTGTTCCGCCAGGAGCATAGCTGGGTAGCTACGTGTGGCAAGGATAAGTGCTGAAAGCATCTAAGCATGAAGCCCCCCTCAAGATGAGACTTCCCATCACTTCGAGTGAGTAAGATCCCTCAGAGACGATGAGGTTGATAGGTCCGAGGTGGAAGCGTGGTGACACGTGGAGCTGACGGATACTAATAGATCGAGGACTTAACTAATTTTCTTCTTTGATCGTCGTTGTTTTTCTCTTATTTAGTTTTTAGGGTATAAATTTAAAAAAACCCTTGCATTTTTTCACGAAAATGCATATAATATGTCTTGTCCTTGTTTTTAAGGATGGTCTGGTAGCAATAGCGGAGAGGTCACACCTGTTCTCATGCCGAACACAGAAGTTAAGCTCTCCAGCGCCGATGGTAGTTGGGACTTTGTCCCTGCAAGAGTAGGACGCCGCCAGGCAAAGCAAAAAGCATTGTGATACATAACGTATCTCAATGCTTTTTTTGTATTTACAATTAATATTGTTAACTAAAGGGCTCTATACTAAATGTGGTACTCACTTTTAGACTCTCTCAAAAATAATAGAAACATTACTTGAAAGCTCTGGATAATATTGATGTCGACCATAGCATATATATTAAGAGGTGACGATTGCTATTGTTGTGCATACAGCTTTACATAAGGTAAAATATAAGAAAATTAAGTTAGTTAGGGGGGACAGACACTGGAGGACATCTTAGAGCATATAGCTGATGATGATTTTTTCCTAATGATGACAAGAATTATAGTAGCACTTGTGTTATCTGGTCTAATTGGCTTTGAGCGAGAGTTGAAAAATCACTCAGCTGGTTTCCGTACACACATATTAGTAGGAGTTGGAGCATGTCTAATGATGCTTCTATCCCTCTATGGTTTTGAGGAATGGATTAATAAATATGAAAATATAAGGTTCGACCCTGCAAGGATCCCATCATATGTAATTAGTGGAATCGGATTTTTAGGAGCAGGTACCATCATTGTTTACGGAGGTACCATTCGAGGGTTAACGACTGCGGCCTCTATATGGACCGTTGCCGGACTTGGTTTGGTAGTTGGTGCTGGAATGTATGCGCCAGCCATATTTACTACTTTTGTAATCTTGCTGAGTCTTATATTTTTAAATAATCTCGAGAAGCTTTTCACAAAAGGAAGTAAAACTTCATTAATTGAAATTGTAGCTCACCCTCAGTTAGAAATTGGTCAGGTAGTTTCCATTTTTGAAAGCGTCAATTTGCAAATTAAAAAAGTGGAAATTATTAAATTGGAAAGTAATATGATAAATATTTTTATTAGAATTGAACCGAATAAGCAGACAGATCCTGTTCTGGTGTTTGATCGTATTGCATCAATTGATGAGGTGAAGAGTGTGAATGAATTAAAGTAGCACTCTTTTCACTTCTTTTTTCCCTCTTGTAAAAAAGAAAACGTTTGCTTTGTGATCTACAGGTTTTGTTTCCCCCGTTTTTGTCAAAGATTAATAGTGAACATACTATTTGCATCTTTGTTTGATTATCGTATAATATAGGTAATGTCAAAGATAGTCAAAGTCAAAACATATGTGATAAGGGGGTGGGCATATGAGTAATATTTCCGATATTATTGAACAGCATTTAAAGAAAATCTTGCAAGCTAAAGGTCAAGATGTAATTGAAATAAAAAGAAGTGAGGTTGCAGATCAGTTTCAATGTGTCCCCTCGCAAATAAATTATGTGATTAACACAAGGTTTACTGTGGAAAAGGGTTATATAGTAGAGAGTAAACGTGGAGGCGGTGGCTATATCCGTATTATGCGGGTGAAGCACCAAGACAAATCAGAATTAATTGATGAAATTATTGAAATGATTAATCCAACTGTTACACAGCAGGCTGCTGTAGATGTGCTTGAACGTCTTTTAGAGGAAGATTTGATTACTACTCGGGAGGCAAAGCTCATTCTAAGTGCAATTGGACGAAATACATTGGCCTTTCAGCTGCCGTTAAGAGATGAAGTACGTGCTCGATTACTAACAGCAATGCTATCAACTTTAAAATATTTAAATGAGTAAGGAGGTATCTGTGGTGGAATGTCAGGAATGTCATGAAAGACCTGCAACACTTCATTTTACTCAGGTAATCAATGGAAATAAAACAGAAGTGCATGTGTGTGAAGTGTGTGCCAAGGAAAAAGGTTATATGTCGTATCCAGAGGATGGTTACTCCTTGCACAATCTGCTTTCAGGGTTATTTAACTTTGATTCCTTGAAACAAGAATCCAACAGTGAAGGTATATTTAACCAAGTTAAAGAATTACAATGCCCCAAGTGTGAAATGAGTTATTCGCAATTTAAGCGTGTAGGTAAATTTGGGTGTGCAGTTTGTTATGAAACATTTGCTGATCGATTGGACCCAATATTTAAACGCGTACATGCAGGAAACACACAACATCATGGAAAGATTCCTAAACGCCAGGGCGGAGACCTTCATAAAAAGAAACAAATTAGTAACTACAAAACTCAGTTAAGGCATTTAATTGAAAGTGAAGCCTTTGAAGATGCGGCAAAAATAAGAGATAAAATTAAAGCACTTGAAAATGACACGGGTAACTCGGAAGCAGGTGATAACTCATGACATTGCAAAATTTTATGAATGAAGCAATTAGTCCATGGATGCGAGAAGAGGGACCAGACAATGACATTGTGCTAAGTAGTCGTATTCGTTTAGCTCGTAACTTTGCGAATACAACTTACCCCATTTTAGCTGACCCAAACCAGTTGGAAGAGATCCGGGACTTCTTTAAGGATAATTATGAAAAAAAATCTTTCCAGGAATATAAAGATTTTTCGTTTTTACCAATCCAGAATTTATCAGCAGTAGAGCGTCAGGTTTTAGTTGAGAAACATTTAATAAGTCCTCATTTAGTCAAGCATGCGGATACTGCAGCTGCGCTGATTTCAGAAAACGAGCAGGTATCTGTCATGATTAACGAAGAGGATCATATTCGAATTCAGTTTTATTTACCTGGGTTTCAGTTAAATAAAGCATTAGAAAAATCCTTTGAATTTGATGATTGGCTTGAAGAAAAAATTAACTATGCATTTGATGAAACAAGAGGTTATTTGACCAGTTGTCCAACAAATGTTGGAACAGGAATGCGCGCTTCTGTAATGATGCATTTGCCTGCTTTAACACTTACCAAGCAGATTAACAGAATGATTCCTGCTATTAACCAATTAGGCCTTGTGGTAAGGGGGATCTATGGTGAGGGTAGTGAAGCTGTAGGAAATATTTATCAGATCTCCAATCAAATTACACTTGGGAAATCAGAAGGGGATATTGTTGAAGACTTACAAAGTGTTGTTGAACAACTCATTGATCATGAACGAAAAGCACGGAAGCAAATTATGGAACAATCGAGTAAAAGACTTGAGGACCGTATTTATCGTTCCTATGGTGTTTTAGAATATAGTCGGATAATAGAATCTAAGGAAGCAGCAAAATGTCTTTCCGATGTTCGATTAGGTATAGATATGGGTATTATTACTAATGTGTCTAAAAACATTTTAAATGAATTAATGATATTAACACAGCCTGGATTTTTACAACAATATGCTAGTAAGACGTTAAACCCTGATGAACGTGACATTTTAAGAGCCTCACTTATACGGGAACGATTACAGTTGGAAAAATAGATAGGAGGAATAGTTATATGATGTTTGGACGTTTTACTGAACGAGCTCAAAAAGTATTAGCTTTATCACAGGAAGAAGCTGTCAGGCTTCACCACAATAATATAGGAACAGAGCATATCCTTTTAGGGCTTGTAAGAGAAGGGGATGGCATTGCTGCAAAGGCGCTTCAATCTTTGGGGCTGGAAGTGTCACAGATTCAAGAAGAAGTGGAAAAATTAATTGGTGTTGGCAAACAGCCAATGCAATCCATTCACTATACACCGAGAGCAAAAAAGGTAGTAGAACTATCTCAGGATGAAGCAAGAAAGTTGGGGCATTCTTATGTTGGCACAGAGCATATTCTCTTAGGATTAATTCGTGAGGGAGAAGGCGTTGCTGCCAGAGTGCTAAACAATTTGGGTGTAAGCTTGAATAAAGCGAGACAGCAGGTGCTACAGTTATTAGGAAGTAATGAGTCTCAAGCAGGAAGACAGGGACGTGGCCAGCAGTCTAATGCCAGTACGCCTACATTAGATTCTTTGGCTAGAGACTTAACAGAAAGCGCCAAGGAAGGCAAAATTGATCCTGTAATTGGACGTAGCAAAGAGATCGAGAGAGTCATTCAAGTACTAAGCCGCCGTACGAAAAATAATCCTGTATTAATTGGAGAACCTGGAGTGGGTAAAACTGCTGTTGCGGAAGGTTTGGCACATCAGGTAATTAATAACGAGGTTCCAGAAACGTTAAGAGATAAACGTGTAATGACATTGGATATGGGAACTGTAGTTGCAGGCACCAAATACCGTGGGGAATTTGAAGATCGTTTGAAAAAAGTAATGGAAGAAATTCGCCAGGCCGGGAATGTTATTCTATTTATTGATGAGCTGCATACATTAATTGGAGCAGGAGGCGCTGAAGGAGCTATTGATGCATCAAATATATTAAAACCTTCACTTGCCCGTGGTGAGTTGCAGTGTATAGGTGCAACTACGATGGATGAATATCGGAAATATATTGAAAAGGACGCTGCGTTGGAGCGTAGATTTCAGCCAATTCAAGTTGATGAACCAACATTGGAGGAAACTGTACAAATACTTAATGGATTGCGTGACAGATATGAAGCCCACCATCGGGTTACTATTACCGATGAAGCAATTGAAGCTGCTGCAAGTCTATCGGACCGTTATATAACAGATCGTTTTTTACCAGATAAAGCAATTGATCTTATTGATGAGGCTGGCTCAAAAGTACGTTTACGTTCTTATACCATTCCACCTAATTTAAAAGAACTTGAGAAAAAGCTAGAGGAAGTTCGCAAAGAAAAGGATGCAGCTGTACAAAGCCAAGAATTTGAAAAAGCTGCTTCTTTACGCGATTCCGAGCAACGACTTCGTGAAGAACTAGAAGATACTAAAAACAAATGGAAAGAAAAACAAGGCCAGACAGACACGGAAGTAACGATGGAGGATATCGCAAGTGTTGTATCCATCTGGACAGGTGTACCGGTTGCTAAACTTACAAAGGATGAAAGTAATCGTCTTCTAAATCTGGAAGAAACATTGCATAGCCGTGTTATTGGTCAGGAAGAGGCAGTTAATGCGGTGTCTAAGGCAATTCGAAGAGCCCGTGCAGGATTAAAAGATCCTAAGCGACCAATCGGTTCATTTATTTTCCTAGGACCTACTGGTGTTGGTAAAACAGAACTTGCGAGAGCATTGGCCGAAGCAATGTTTGCAGATGAGGACGCCATGATCCGCATCGATATGTCTGAGTACATGGAAAAACATTCTACCTCCAGACTAGTCGGGTCACCTCCAGGTTATGTTGGATATGAGGAAGGTGGACAGCTTACAGAAAAGGTGCGCAGAAAGCCTTATTCAGTGGTTCTTCTTGATGAAGTAGAGAAGGCACATCCTGAAGTGTTTAATATACTATTACAAGTATTGGAAGACGGGCGTCTGACAGATTCAAAGGGACGACTAGTGGATTTCCGTAATACGGTTCTTATCATGACCTCAAACGTCGGAGCAAGTGAGTTGAAGCGTAACAAATATGTTGGTTTTAACTTAGGAGAAGAAAATCAGGATTATAAAGATATGAAGGCAAAGGTTACGGAAGAAATGAAAAAGGCTTTTCGCCCTGAATTTCTAAACCGTATTGATGAAATGATTGTCTTCCATTCTCTTGAGAAAAAACATATGAAAGATATTGTAACGCTTATGGTTAAACAATTACAAGATCGGTTAAAGGAACAGGATATCGAGCTTTCTTTAACAGATAAAACCATTGAGAAAATTGCCAATGAAGGATTTGATCCAGAGTATGGCGCACGTCCGTTACGCAGATCAATTCAGAAGAACATTGAAGATTTATTATCTGAAGAACTATTAAAAGAGAACATTGCTATTGGACAGAAAGTGAAAATAGGCTTAAATAACAAAGGTGAATATACTATACTATCCTAAACCTAGGATATGGACTATAGTTGTAAAAAGGCTAGAGGTATTATACTTCTAGCTTTTTTACTCATTAAATAGGTTTTATTTTGGGGCTATAAAATATATGTTAGGGTTATGCAATAATTCGTAAGACGGATAAACTCCGAATTAACTATTGTTGTTTAGAGTAAGAAAAACAACTTTTTTGATGGAAAGCTCAGTGAAATATTTGAGGAGGAATGCCCCATTGATTTCCGTAGCGGTGTTATTTAGCTAGTTTGTGTTAACTGGAAAATAAGCTTTCTCTAGTTCGTACTTTCCCCCTACTATAAATGTACAAGGTAACGTTTGTGCCTGGACATTTACGATTGGACCTGATTTTTAAAGTAAAGCATGAAAAGTAATGATAATCTGAATGAGTGAAGATAAACAGTATTAAATGTGGCAGCGGTATGGAATTTTTTTTATAAATTGATAGATTGCTGTAACTTTATGGTTATATTTTTCGTATACAATAGATAGTGAAGGAGTAGAGTCTGTTGGCAAAAAGAAAAACAAAGTATGTATGTCAAGAATGTGGTTATGAATCAGCTAAATGGATGGGGAAATGTCCGGGATGTAACAACTGGAATACGTTGGTGGAAGAAGTTGCAGCAACTGGCGGGCGAGGTAACCATACATTCAATGTTGGTGGAAAACCTGCAGGGAAACCAGAAAGTATTACTTCCATTGAATCACAAAAGGAACCGAGAATTACTACGACCATGAAGGAATTTAACCGGGTGCTTGGGGGCGGAATTGTTCTGGGCTCTCTTGTATTAATTGGTGGGGACCCTGGGATTGGGAAATCTACCTTGCTACTTCAGATTTCTTCCCAATTGGCAGAGAAGCAATTACCAGTTCTTTATATATCGGGCGAGGAATCTACAAGACAAACAAAGCTACGTGCCGATCGGTTAGGAATTAAGGCTGATCAGCTATATGTCCTTGCTGAAACGAACTTATTTGATATCGCTAAGCAGATTGAAGAAGTAAAGCCTTCTCTAGTTGTTGTCGATTCGATCCAAACAGTTTATCGAGAAGAGGTAACAAGCGCGCCAGGAAGTGTTTCACAAGTTCGAGAATCTACAAGTGAATTGATGAAAATAGCGAAAACAAACGGAATACCAATTTTTATTGTCGGTCATGTTACAAAGGAGGGCGCAATTGCTGGCCCGCGCTTATTGGAACATATGGTGGATGCAGTCCTATATTTTGAAGGAGAGCGGCACCATACCTACCGTATCCTGAGGGGAGTAAAGAATCGTTTCGGAAGTACAAACGAAATGGGAATTTTTGAAATGAAAGAGGAAGGTCTTCGTGAAGTAATGAATCCTTCTGAAATTTTTCTGGAGGAAAGATCTCAAGGAGCTGCTGGCTCTACCGTTGTAGCTTCTATGGAAGGAACGAGACCTGTGTTGGTAGAAATTCAGGCTTTAATTTCTCCTTCCGCGTTTGGTAATCCAAGAAGGATGGCTACTGGCATTGATAATAATCGCGTCCCTTTATTAATGGCTGTACTGGAAAAAAGAGTAGGGCTTATGCTGCAAAATCAGGATGCATATATAAAAGTAGCTGGCGGAGTTAAATTAGATGAGCCGGCTATTGACTTGGCAGTAGCAGTGAGTATTGCTTCAAGCTTTAGGGATCAACCTACGAATCCTGAAGATATATTCGTTGGTGAAGTAGGATTAACAGGTGAAATAAGAAGAGTATCCCGAATTGAACAACGTGTTCAAGAAGCTGCAAAACTAGGATTTAAACGTGTGATATGCCCAAAGAATAATCTTGAAGGCTGGACGATACCGAAGAATATTGAAGTAGTTGGTGTTAGTACGGTGCAGGAAGCACTGGATATAGGTGTGAGCAGATAGCATTTCTATTGATATGAATATTCAGATGTGATAGAATATAAGATTTTATTTATTGAGCATGTTGCCCATGTATGCTATGATGAAACAAATTATAAAAGAAGCTGCATGTTGTTAGGTAAGACTTTTTCTTGCGTTGAGAATTATTATTTTTTACGGGAAAATGCAATAGGTTTCATAATTGTTTCTTTCGTAGGATTATTTTTTACTGAAAAAGGTAATAATATAAGCTAGGAGGTGACAGTGGTGCTAAGAAAGATTGTTCATTTATTCTTTATTATTTTGGGCGGTACCATTGGGTATTTATATATACCGGATATTATTAATTTATTAGATTTTACAGACGCACGATGGGCCACATCCCCATATTTAGGAACAGCTGTTGGTGCAATTATATTTTTTATCGTATCCTATTGGCTGGCAGGGTATATTGTAGGTTTCTTGAAGTGGGTTGAGGATGCTTTGATTAAGTTACCCGCTGGAGATTTATTTTTTGGTAGTATTGGATTAATTGTAGGTCTTGTTATTGCTTATTTTATTAATCGACCACTGCAGGATATAAATATTGAGGTCATATCTCAGGTTATACCGCTATTTATCATGATACTATTAGGTTATTTAGGATTCCAGGTAGGCTTCAGACGTAGAGAAGAGTTTATTAATCTGATGAATATAAATAAAAAGGATCGGGATAAAAAGAAAGTCACAGAAGTGGACAATGAGGACGTATCTCTTCCAAAACCTAAAATTCTCGATACAAGTGTAATTATTGACGGGCGAGTAGCGGACATATGTCAAACGAATTTCTTGGAAGGTACGATTGTAATCCCGCAATTTGTACTAGGTGAATTACAGCATATTGCTGATTCTTCGGATGTTTTAAAGCGGAACAGAGGAAGAAGAGGACTGGATGTTCTGAATCGTATTCAAAAAGAATTGCCTGTAAAGGTAGAAATCTATGAAGGCGATTTTGAGGAAATTCAGGAAGTAGACAGTAAGCTGATAAAACTGGCAAAAGTAATGAATGGTATTGTAGTTACAAATGATTTTAATTTAAACAAAGTCTGTGATCTGCAGGGTGTTGCTGTACTAAATATCAATGATCTTGCTAATGCAGTTAAGCCGGTAGTTCTTCCAGGAGAAGAGTTAGTTGTCCAGGTTATTAAAGATGGTAAAGAGCAAAACCAAGGTATTGCTTATTTGGACGATGGAACAATGATTGTTGTCGAAGAAGGCAGAGATTACATTGGCAAAACTATAGAAGTTTTAATTACAAGTGTGCTTCAGACTTCTGCAGGCAGAATGATCTTTGCCAAACCAAAATTACTTGAAAAAGCACAGTAAAAAGGGTATAACTAATAAAGTGATAACAGAAATTGTTATCACTTTTTGTTATACTTAATGAAGGATTATAATAAAGGTTATACCCTGTCTGTTGTGGTAGTAAGGATAAACAAATCAGGCAACGTGAAGGAACTATGTAGATAGTTGAAGTAGAACCTAATTAAAGATAAAATTAAAGCAGATTATGGAAAGGGGTAACATCATGACAGAGGAAGTTCGTGTACGCTATGCACCAAGCCCAACTGGTCATTTGCATATAGGAAATGCTCGTACAGCATTATTCAATTACCTATATGCTAAGCATTTTGATGGTAAATTTATTATTCGAATTGAGGATACAGACGATAAGCGCAACGTAGCTGGTGGTGAAGAAAGCCAGCTTATGTTCTTAAAGTGGCTTGGTATTGAATGGGATGAAGGTGCAGATATCGGTGGAGATTATGGACCATATCGCCAAATGGAAAGGCTTGATTTATATAACAAGTATGTGGATCAGCTTCTTGAAAGAGGATTAGCTTATAAATGTTATATGACAGAAGAAGAGTTGGAGGCAGAGCGTGAGGAGCAACGTGCAAAAGGACAAGTCCCTAAGTACTCCGGAGCTCATGCTAATCTTACAGCTGAAGAAATCGATCAATTTGAAAAAGAAGGAAGAAAGCCAAGCATTCGTATGCGTGTGCCAGCAAACCAAACATATACCTTCCATGATTTGGTGCGTGGGAATATAACATTTGAATCCAGTGACTTCGGTGATTGGGTAATTGTAAAGAAAAATGGTATTCCAACATATAACTTTGCTGTAGCAATTGATGACTATTTAATGAAGATTACGCACGTTCTACGTGGGGAAGAGCATATTTCCAATACACCGAAACAAATGATGGTCTACGATGCGTTTGGTTGGACTGCTCCTACCTTTGGACATATGACTTTAATTCTAAACGAAGAGCGTAAAAAATTAAGTAAACGCGATCAGCATATACTGCAATTTATTGAGCAATACCGTAACTTAGGTTATTTACCTGAAGCATTGTTCAATTTCATCACTTTATTAGGCTGGTCACCTGTAGGCGAAGAAGAAATCTTTGATAAAGAAACGTTGATCAAGATTTTTGACCCTGAGCGCTTGTCAACTTCTGCTGCAATCTTTGACCGTCATAAATTGAAGTGGATGAACAATGAATATATAAAAGCTGCTGATTTAAGTACGGTTATTGACCTGGCTATGCCTCACCTTATTGAAGCAGGTAAATTACCTGAAAATATGAGTGATGAGGAAAGAGAATGGGCGGAGAAAGTCATTTCTCTATACCGTGAACAACTGCGTTATGGCGCAGAGATTGTCGAACTAACAGAGCTATTCTTCAATGAAGAAATAAATTATGATGAAGGTGCGATGGATGTACTTCAAGAGGAGCAGGTTCCGGAAGTCTTGCAGGTGTTCGCAGATAAACTTATTCATTTGGACGACTTCACAGCTGCCTCCATTAAGTCTCAAATCAAAGCAACACAGAAAGAGACAGGACATCGCGGAAAGAAACTATTTATGCCGATCAGGGTTGCTACTACTGGCCAAACGCATGGTCCGGAGCTGCCGATGGCAATAGAGCTATTAGGTAAGAAAGTGATTTTGGCCCGTCTTGATAAAGTTTTAAAACAATTGGGAGCATAATTATTCACACCTAAACTAAAATAGTATATAGTATTAATAAAATATGGAACGAAGATGAGGGAAAGTAAAATTCGAATAGCTTATTCAGAGAGAATCACCTAGGCTGAGAGTGATTTTAAGCATCGATTTTGAAGTGCTCCTCAGAGTCCGTTATGGAAAAGTAAAGTACATAACGGCGGCAGGCTCTCCCGTTATGAGAGTAAGAGTTGGGAGAGTTCTCCAAACAGAGTGGGACCGCGCAAAAGCGTCTCTGTGTATATGCACAGAGGCGCTTTTTTAGGTCCATAGAAAACGATAGAATTCACAAAATAAATACTGGGAAAAACTTGGTATTATAATTTATGGTTGTTCCAAAAAAAGCGCTTTTTCCAACAAGATCTTATAAATTTTTGTGTAAGGAATTCCCTTAAGCTTTTTTAAACTAATTATGGGGAGGTTGATAAGATGGGATTTATTAAGCGAATGAAGGAAGATATGGATGTAGTATTTGAACAGGATCCAGCTGCGCGAACATATATAGAAGTTTTTCTAACCTATTCAGGGCTACATGCGGTCTGGTCACACCGTCTTGCTCATGCTTTTTATAAAAGAAAGTTATTCTTTATCGCTCGAGTTATTTCGCAAATAAGCCGTTTTTTTACCGGGATTGAAATCCACCCTGGCGCTAAGATAGGGCGAAGGCTGTTCATTGATCATGGAATGGGAGTTGTCATTGGGGAAACATGCGAGATTGGTGATAATGTTACCATTTTCCAAGGGGTGACTTTGGGAGGAACCGGTAAGGAAAAAGGAAAAAGACACCCTACAGTGAAGGATAATGCTTTAATTGCCACAGGAGCTAAGGTGCTTGGGTCTATCACCATTGGCGAAAACTCCAAAGTTGGTGGCGGTTCTGTTGTGTTGAAAGATGTACCGGATCATTCAACTGTAGTAGGTATCCCAGGAAGGGTAGTAATACAAAACGGAGAAAAAATCAGAAGGGATTTGGATCATCATAAAATGCCGGATCCTGTAGAGGAACGATGTAACAATCTGCAAAACGAGATTGATTTATTGAAGCAGGAAATAAACAAATTGAAGGAGGGCAACCGTCATGCCGATACAAATTTATAATACATTGAAAAGGCAGAAGGAAGAGTTTAAACCATTAAAAGAAGGGCATGTCAGCATGTATGTGTGCGGACCAACGGTATATAACTATATTCATATCGGGAATGCCAGACCTGCTATTGTATTTGATACCGTGAGAAGATATTTTGAGTATAAAGGGTTCCATGTTGATTATGTGCTAAATTTCACGGATGTAGACGATAAAATTATTAAAGCAGCAAAAGAATTAGAGGAAGAAGTACCTGCGGTTGCAGAAAGATTTATTGATGCTTACCTGGAAGATGTAGGAGCACTAGGGGTGAAGCAAGCAACACATAATCCACGAGTAATGGAAACGATGGAGGATATTATCCAATTCATTGATGCATTGGTTCAAAAAGGCTTTGCCTATGCAGTCGAAGGCGACGTTTATTTTAAACCTCGAGCTTTTGAGGGTTATGGTAAATTGTCCCATCAATCTGTTGACGAATTGCGTTCAGGAGCGAGAATTCAGGTTGGGGAGAAAAAGGAAGACCCGCTCGATTTTGCTTTGTGGAAAAAAGCGAAGGATGGAGAAATAGCATGGGATTCTCCATGGGGAGAAGGTCGTCCGGGTTGGCATATTGAGTGCTCGGCAATGGTTAAGAAGTATCTTGGTGACACAATTGATATCCATGCAGGTGGCCAGGATCTTACTTTCCCTCACCATGAGAACGAAATTGCTCAGTCGGAAGCAATGACAGGGAAATCCTTTGCAAGATATTGGATGCATAATGGGTATATTAATATTGAAAACGAGAAGATGTCTAAGTCACTAGGGAATTTTGTGTTGACGAGAGACCTAATTAATCAGTATAACCCTCAGGTGTTACGTTTCTTCATGCTAAGTGTGCATTATCGCCATCCGATTAACTTTTCAGCGGAGTTACTTGAAAGTGCGGAGAATAGCCTGGAAAGAATTAAGACAGCATATTCCAATTTAGAGCACAGGAAAAATTCCAGTATGGACTTAGTAAGTAACCAGAAACAGGAAGATTGGTTGAACAAAATCGAGGAGCTGAAGAAGCGATTTGAGGAAGAAATGGATGATGACTTTAACACTGCTAATGCGATTTCTGTAATCTTTGACATTACGAAAGAAGCTAATGTTTACTTACAAGAAAGTCAAACCTCTACTAAAATCATCGAGGCTTTTCAGGAATCCATACGTGATTTGATGAATGTATTAGGGGTAACTGTCGAAGAAGAAGCGGATTTGCTTGATGAAGACATTGAAGCATTAATAGCAGAAAGAAATGAAGCGAGAAAAACTCGTGATTTCGCTAGAGCAGACGAAATAAGAGATATGTTGAAGGAAAAAGGAATTATGTTGGAAGATACTGCCCAAGGGGTACGCTGGAGAAGGGGCTAATCATGAAACAGGATGTTAAACAGATGAAGAGTTTGGCACTTGCCTATATGGGAGATGCTATCTATGAAGTTTATATAAGAGAGCATCTTCTTAAAGAGGGCCAGGTGAAACCTCAGCAGCTCCACAAACAGGCAATACAATTTGTATCTGGGAAGGCCCAGGCTCAAGTGGTGTTATACTGGTTGGAAAACGGTACGCTCTCTGAAGAAGAAGAGCGGGTAGTTGCTAGAGGGAGAAACGCCAAATCCGGCTCCATACCTAAGAATATAAGTGTACAGACATATCGTTACAGTACCGCATTTGAAGCGCTGCTTGGGTATCATTATCTTTTGAATAATCAAGACAGGTTAAATGAATTGATGGAAAAGGCGGTACTTTTTTTAGAAGGGAGGAACGATTAAGATGGATCAGGAAATAATTGTTGGTAAAAATCCGGTAATTGAAGCGTTGAAGTCCGGGCGCTCGGTAAATAAGGTTCTTCTTTCAGAACAATTAAACGCCGGTGCGCAAGGGAAATTAATTAGTCTAAGCAAATCAGCTGGGACAGTGGTACAGAAAGTGCCTCGGAATAGATTGGATCAGCTCTCAAAGGAAAATCATCAGGGAGTAATTGCGTATGTTGCTTCTTATCAATATGCTTCTTTAGAGGATCTATTTCAAAATGCAGCTGATAAAGAAGAAGAACCGTTTTTTATTATTTTGGATGAATTGGAAGATCCACATAACTTAGGCTCCATCTTACGTACAGCGGATGCCACAGGGGCCCATGGAGTGATTATTCCAAAACACCGTTCGGTTGGTCTGACAGCTACTGTGGCAAAGACATCTGCTGGAGCAATAGAACATATTCCTGTTGCCCGTGTAACTAATATTGCAAATACGATAGATGAATTGAAGGAAAGAAATGTTTGGATTGTTGGAACAGAAGCGGACGCAACAGAGGACTACCGCAAACTTGATGGTGCATTACCAATTGGTTTGGTAATAGGAAATGAAGGAAAAGGGATGAGTAGACTTGTTCACAAAAAATGTGACTGGACAGTTAGCCTGCCTATGCGAGGAAAGGTTTCTTCCTTAAATGCTTCTGTTGCATGCAGTCTATTACTTTATGAAGTATATCGAAAAAGGTTCGCAATTGGTGATAAGTAATGTTTATTTTAGTGGTAGATGGCTATAACATTATCGGAGCATGGGAAGAGTTGCAACGATTAAAAGAAGTAGATATTGGACAAGCCAGAGACAGACTGATAGAACGAATGGCAGAATATCAAGCATATTCAGGTTATCGGGTAATTGTGGTCTTCGATGCTTACTATGTTAAGGGAATAGCAAGTAAGCAGGAGGCTTATAAAGTAGAGATTATCTACACTAAAGAGAAAGAGACCGCAGATGAATGTATTGAAAAGCTTGTTAAAAAGTTAAAAAATGTCCAAACACAGGTATATGTTGCCACTTCCGATTTTGCAGAGCAACGTACCATTTTTGGGCGTGGTGCATTAAGGAAATCTGCAAGAGAACTGTACATTGAGTTAAAAAATATCGAAAAAGAAATCGAGGAAAGTATTGACTCGCATAAAAATATTAAAGCAAAGGCAAAGATTCCTTTGGATGATAGGATACTGGAAAAGTTTGAAAAGTGGCGCAGAGGGGATTTATAATGCTACCCAAAAGTAAGATAAACCCCTCTGTAAATGGGGGAAAGCTTTTATCCAGATATTGACTATAGTGAAGCGCTTACTGTATAATGACTTTTATAATGACTGCACGTTAGTCAGGAGGTCATTCTGAGTGAATGTCGATCAGCTGGACATAGACGATAGCAAATTAGGTATACTGGATGATAATGAGGTAATCGCTTTAGTGCAACAGGGTAACAGTCGTGCCCTGGATTTTCTTATAAATAAATATAAAAACTTCGTTCGTGCAAAAGCGCGAACGTACTTTCTTATTGGTGCAGATAGAGAGGATATTATTCAAGAGGGAATGATCGGTCTGTATAAAGCGATACGTGATTATGATGGAGAGAAATTATCGTCCTTTAAAGGTTTTGCAGAGCTTTGTGTCACCAGACAGATTATAACAGCAATAAAAACAGCGACTCGTCAAAAACATCTGCCGCTTAATTCCTATGTATCTTTGGACAAGCCAATATATGACGAAGAATCTGATCGAACGCTTCTGGATGTAATAGCGGGATCAAAAGCAATTGACCCACAGGAATTACTAGTGAACAGAGAGAAGTTTGGAGATTTAGAAACTAAATTATCTGAATTATTAAGCGAGTTGGAAAAGCAGGTGCTCCATTTATATTTAGATGGCCAAACCTACCAAGAAATCTCAGTGGAGTTGAAAAGGCATGTAAAATCAATAGACAATGCACTTCAACGTGTTAAGCGTAAATTGGAACAATTGATGGAGGCCAGTAAAAACTCTTAATGGCAAGCGTTGACACTTTTTTCTAACCATGCTACATTTATACTAGCAGGCTGAAAACGACACGTTTTAGATAAATTATAGATTCCCAGGCTTTGGGGTGAGAAAGATGAGTAAAAAAGTAACATTAGCATGTTCGCTATGTTCAAATAGAAACTATACGACATCGAAGAATGTATCCACACAACCTACAAGATTGGAAGTACAGAAATATTGTAAGAGATGTGGTAAGCATACGTTGCATCGTGAGACAAAATAGAGACTGGATTTTACGTAGAGTTTGGGGGTACAAGCATGTTTAAATTTCTTAAAAATGTATCGAGAGAAATGAAAAAGGTAAGCTGGCCCAAGGGTAAAGAATTAACAAGCTATACAATAACTGTTATTGCTACAGTAGCCTTTGTTGCAGTATTTTTCTTTTTAATTGATTTAGGAATCTCGCAATTATTAAACTTACTTTAATGATATTAGTTGAATAATAATATTATATTTATGCTATAATGGTTAATAATATTTCAATTTGAAAACCCGGTAAACGGGTTTTTTAAATTGCAAAAAAACATTGCTAAGCATTAATAATAAATTGCTGGAAAGCATTATTCCATATAAAGGGAGGGAAGGGCAAATAAATTGTCCTGGACAAATGGAGAAAAATTGGTATGTTGTTCATACGTATTCCGGATATGAAAATAAGGTAAAAATGAACTTGGAAAAGCGGGTAGAGACGATGGGCATGGAGGATAAAATTTTTCGTGTGATTGTTCCCGAAGATGAAGAGACAGAAATAAAGAACGGTAAAAAGAAGGTCTCTAAAAAGAAGTTTTTCCCAGGCTATGTATTAACTGAAATGATTATGACTGATGACTCTTGGTATGTTGTGCGGAACACGCCTGGAGTAACAGGCTTTATCGGTTCAAGTGGTGGTGGAACAAAGCCGACACCGTTATGGCCTGAAGAGGCAGAAGCTGTGTTAAAACGTATGGGCGTAACAGAAGCTGCTGTACAAGTAGACTTTGAAGTGAAAGAAAGCGTTAAGGTGACAGATGGGCCGTTTACAGACTTTACTGGCACGATTGAACACATAGATATTGATAAACAAAAAGTAAAAGTTCATGTAAATATGTTCGGCAGAGAGACTCCAGTGGAGTTGGACTTCTCTCAAATAGAAAAGCTATCCTAATTCTTTGATAAGTCCCTCCCAACTTGAGAGGGGCTTTTATTATTAGAGTGAATAATTATTTTGTTCTATTGCAAATGTTAAGGTACATATGCCACCTCGAATAATTTTACTGTTTCATAGTAGGAGGAAACTGCGACGTAACTTTATTGATGAAAAGCTCAGTGAAATATTTGAGGAGAATTGCCCCATTGATTTCCGTTGCATGCGGACGCTTTCCGCCGGCATGGCTTCAGCCGCTTCCTCCGCTACGCTCCGTTTAGTGTCTTCAGCTCATGCTATTCCGGCAGGAGTCGCGGGCCAACAGGACGTTGGTCATGCAATCGTTGCCACAAATGTTTTCGGTGGGACGAGGAAACGCAGTCCCAGGACGTGGCGTTCTTAGATTGCCGCATTCCACTCCAATCAATTCGTCCATAGCATATTCTGGATCTATGTGAACGCAATTTTTCTTCGTAGATATAAATGTACATAGTAGCGAAGGGGAAATATGGAGACTCCTCGAAAATGAAAATACACATTTTCTTCGTGCAATGCCTTGCTGACGAAGCTTTCCTTGTCCTGCGGGAGGAGAGGCCTCGATGAGACCCCGGAACGCGTAGCGTGAGGAGGCTCATCAGCCGCCCGCGGAAAGCGGAATATTTCCCCGTAGCGGTGATTTACGCAGCCTCTATATTCTTAGTTACGTCGCAGTATATCTATTTTGTGAATCAATGGATGTCCCAATAAATGGTTTAAAATCATTTATTCGAAAGGCAATTTTTGGTCAATATTTAATCTTTCTTGGCTCAAAGAAATAGTAATCTTTGACAAAGCCTTGCAATATTTTCTTATTCATGCTAAAATTTTTTTGTTATTCATGTTCTCAACTTTATTGGAGAAAATGGAAATAGGAGTGGGAGGGGACATCCCCTATTACCACATCACGGACTTTAAGGAGGTGTGTCTCGTGGCTAAAAAAGTAATTAAATTAGTAAAGCTGCAAATCCCAGCTGGAAAAGCTAATCCGGCACCACCAGTTGGACCGGCACTAGGTCAAGCGGGTGTTAACATCATGGGATTCTGTAAGGAATTCAACGCACGTACCCAAGATCAAGCGGGTATGATTATCCCTGTTGAAATTACGGTATTTGAAGACCGTTCATTTACATTTATTACAAAAACTCCACCTGCAGCTGTTCTATTGAAAAAAGCAGCTGGTATTGAAACTGCATCAGGTGAGCCAAACCGTAATAAAGTCGCAACTGTTAAACGCGACAAAGTAAAAGAAATCGCAGAAACTAAAATGCCTGATTTGAATGCAGCAGACGTAGAAGCAGCCATGCGTATGGTTGAAGGAACTGCTCGCAGCATGGGTATTACGATTGAAGACTAATTTTTAATGGAGATCCATTCTTATGCTTGCTTTTATAAGCGAGAGAAGAGATGGGTTACCCAAATTTATACGGTATAGGTTGCGATTGATTGCCATTACTCGCAACCTTTTTCGTGAATGTGATGGACCAGTTTTATCACATGCTTTATAAAAGCTGTTGCTTTTATAAGTGGGAGGTATTACCGTTATAACCACAAAAGAGGAGGAAATAAAATGGCTAAAAAAGGTAAAAAACATCAAGAAGCTCTTAAGCTTGTTGATCGTTCTAAATCATATGATGTAGCAGAAGCTGTAGCTTTAGTTAAAGAAGCAGCTAAAGCAAACTTTGATGAAACTGTTGAAGCTGCTTTTCGTTTAGGCGTAGACCCTAAAAAAGCAGACCAACAAATTCGTGGCGCAATGGTGTTGCCACATGGTACTGGTAAAACACAACGTGTACTAGTATTTGCAAAAGGTGAAAAAGCTAAAGAAGCTGAAGCAGCAGGAGCTGACTTCGTAGGTGAGTCTGATTATATTAATAAAATTAACCAAGGTTGGTTTGATTTTGATGTAATCGTAGCTACACCTGACATGATGGCTGAAGTTGGTAAACTTGGCCGCGTGTTAGGGCCAAAAGGCCTTATGCCTAACCCTAAAACTGGAACAGTTACTTTCGAAGTAGAAAAAGCTGTTAAAGATATTAAAGCTGGTAAAGTAGAATATCGTGTAGATAAATCTGCTAACATCCATGTTCCAATTGGTAAGCTTTCATTTGATAATGAGAAACTAATTGAGAACTTTGAAGCGATCACTGAAACTTTAGTTAAAGTTAAACCACAGGCTGCTAAAGGAACTTACATGAAAAATGTTTCATTAACTTCCACAATGGGCCCTGGTGTAAGAGTAGACGTTTCATCATATCGTTAATAACATGTTGACTTTTAGTTAAATATTCGTTATACTAATATGCGTTATATAAATGAATATGTTGTACCGTAGACAGTAGGGGCGATACTTCGCTTAATATCCTGCCGAGGTGTTTAAAAGCAGATTAGCCTGTAATAGGTTAATTGTTATATTAAGCTCCCATGTCTGCATGGGAGCTTTTCTTCTGTTAATAAACAGGCGCTTGCGCTATTTCTATACGGTATAATAAACAATGACAATAGGAGGTGGAACAATGTCCAGCATTATCGAGAAGAAAAAGCAAATCGTTGAAGAGATTGCTGAAAAATTCCGTGCGAGTCAAACTGCTGTAGTTGTAGACTATCGTGGCCTTGACGTAGCTGAAGTTACTGAATTACGTAAACAACTTCGTGAAGCAGGAATTGACTTCAAGGTATATAAGAATACAATGACTAGACGTGCTGTAGAAGCTGCAGAGTTAAATGACCTTTCTGATGTATTGGTAGGACCTAACGCGGTTGCTTTCAGTACAGAAGATGTAGTAGCACCAGCAAGAATTTTAAATGACTTCGCTAAAAAGCATGAGGCATTGGAAATCAAAGGTGGCGTAATTGAAGGTAAAGTCGCAACACTTGATCAAATCAAGGAACTTGCAGATCTACCAAATTACGAAGGCATGGTTTCTATGTTGCTTAGCGTACTTCAAGCTCCTGTTCGCAACTTTGCATATGCTACAAAAGCAATTGCAGAGCAAAAAGAAGAACAAGGCGCATAATTGGATAATAAGCAGATCAATCTGTTTCGTTTTATAAAAAATTAATAATAATTAGGAGGAAATAATATCATGACTAAAGAACAAATCATTGATGCGATTAAAGAAATGTCTGTATTAGACTTAAACGATTTAGTAAAAGCAATTGAAGAAGAATTTGGTGTAACAGCTGCAGCACCAGTTGCAGTAGCAGGTGGAGCTGGCGCTGGAGAAGCTGCTGAAGAACAAACTGAATTTGACGTAGTACTTGAAAGTGCTGGAGCTTCAAAAATTAAAGTTGTTAAAGCAGTTCGTGAAATCACTGGTCTTGGTCTTAAAGACGCAAAAGACTTGGTTGATAACGCACCAAAAGCAATCAAAGAAGCTGTATCTAAAGAAGAAGCTGAAGAAGTTAAAGGCAAGCTAGAAGAAGCTGGCGCAACTGTAGAAGTTAAGTAATTTCAATAATGGGGCTCGTCGTACAAGCTAACGACGGGCTCTCTATATATAAAATATGATGAGGAGGCACAAAGTATGAACAACCAAAGGAAAAGCTGATGTTGTTTATTGATTTGTGCCTCTCCTATCTTCTCAATCTATTTTATTAAAAAGTAGGTGCCAAATGTCAGAGCATTACTTTTCAAAAAAACCTCAATCTAAAAGTTCACCAAAGACATGGAGTTATCGGTTGAAAGAAAGGCAATATACATTTACAAGTGATCTGGGTGTGTTTTCGAAGAATGAAGTCGACTTCGGATCAAAATTACTAATAGAACAATTCCGCCCACCTGAAATACAAGGAGATATCTTGGATTTGGGGTGTGGGTATGGACCGATTGGTATTGCGATTTCTGATTCTTACCCCGACCGCCATGTAGTTATGGCAGATGTAAATGAAAGAGCTGTCCTTTTAGCTGAAAAAAATGCTGCTAAAAATCAAATTAATAATGCGGAGTTTATCCAAAGCGACCAGTTCTCTCAACTGGATGGTCGGATGTTTGCTGCGATCTTGACGAATCCGCCAATCAGAGCAGGGAAACAGACGGTTCATCAAATGTTCGAAAAGTCAAAGAAGGCATTGATGAAGATGGGAGAAATATGGGTTGTAATACAGAAAAAGCAGGGAGCTCCTTCCGCGAAGGGTAAATTAGAAGAATTATTTGGGAATGTAGAAGTCGTAACAAAGGATAAAGGTTACTTTATTCTTCGGGCTATAAATGTTTGACCAAGGTATACGTGTATGTTATGCTTAATAAATGCTAACATGGCGATTCTTATGTCAATAGGGTATTTTATAAAAATGACGTATATTTCTCCGTGCTAGGGAAATAATGGTAAGATTGAAAGGGAGATTTTCCCTTATTTTCTATTTATATTGTTATTTTCGGCTTGGTATAAAATAGATCCATAACTTGTATATATTCGGATTGCAAGTTTGTTAGCGTGTTTAAAATGAGGATTCAAAAAACAACCTGAGAAATCAGGGAGTTTTTAAAATATATTAATCATTTAAAGTAGAAAAATACTACTTGAAAATGCATGATTTAAGGGGTGAAGCAGTTGACAGGTCAACTAGTTCAGTATGGACGGCACCGCCAACGCAGAAGCTATGCGCGTATTAGTGAAGTATTAGAATTGCCGAATCTTATCGAGATTCAAACAGCTTCTTATGAGTGGTTCCTGGAAGAAGGCATTAGAGAAATGTTTAAGGATATTTCTCCTATTGAAGATTTTACAGGTAACCTTTCACTTGAATTTGTCGATTACAGCTTGGGTGAACCAAAATACCCTGTGGATGAATCTAAGGAAAGAGATGTCACTTATAATGCTCCACTTCGAGTAAAGGTTCGCTTGATTAACAATGAAACAGGCGAAGTAAAAGAACAAGAAGTATTCATGGGTGATTTCCCGCTTATGACAGACACAGGTACATTTGTCATTAATGGTGCAGAGCGTGTTATCGTTTCACAGCTTGTGCGCTCACCTAGTGTTTACTATAATGAAAAAATTGATAAAAACGGAAAAAGGGGCGTTGCAGCAACAGTTATTCCTAACCGTGGTGCATGGTTAGAGTTTGAAACTGATGCGAAAGACGTGGCCTATGTTCGTATTGATCGTACACGTAAATTGCCGATTACGGTATTATTACGTGCTCTTGGTTTTGGTTCGGATCAAGAAATTATCGATTTGCTGGGTGATAATGAATACCTTAAAAATACATTAGAAAAAGATAACACAGAAACAACTGAAAAAGCTTTATTGGAGATTTATGAGCGTTTACGTCCTGGCGAGCCGCCAACCGTTGAAAATGCAAAAAGCTTACTTGTTTCCAGATTTTTCGATCCAAAGCGTTATGATTTAGCGCATGTTGGTCGCTATAAAATGAATAAAAAATTACACATAAAGAACCGACTTTTCAACCAAGTTGTTGCTGAACCTATTGTAGATCCTGAAACAGGAGAGGTACTGGCACAAAAAGGTGATAAGCTCGAACGTAAGTTATTAAATAAGATTATTCCATATTTGGAAAAAGAAGAAGACAAGCTTGGTGAGAGGACTGTTGAACCTCACGAAGGTGTACTGGATGATCAAATTACGCTTCAATCAATTAAAATCGTAGATCCTACTGACCCTAGTGGTGAGAAGGAACTAACCGTAATTGGGAATGCGAATGTAGATACCAGCATCAAAAATATTACACCTGCAGATATTTTATCAGCTATCAGTTACTTCTTTAACCTGCTACATCGTGTAGGTAATACAGATGATATTGATCATTTAGGGAACCGTCGTTTGCGTTCTGTAGGGGAGCTTTTACAGAATCAATTCAGAATCGGTTTGTCCCGAATGGAGCGTGTTGTGCGTGAACGGATGTCTATTCAAGATACATCAAGTATCACACCACAACAGTTAATCAATATTCGACCTGTAATTGCATCGATTAAAGAATTCTTTGGTAGTTCTCAGCTGTCACAGTTTATGGATCAGACCAATCCGTTGGCTGAATTAACACATAAACGTCGTCTGTCAGCATTAGGACCTGGTGGTTTGACGCGTGAACGTGCTGGCTTCGAAGTACGTGACGTGCATTATTCCCACTACGGTCGTATGTGTCCGATTGAGACGCCAGAGGGACCGAACATTGGTCTTATTAACTCATTATCAAGTTATGCAAAAGTTAATAAATTTGGTTTCATTGAAACACCTTATCGCCGGGTCGACCCAGAAACTGGTAAGGTAACTGCTCAAATTGATTATTTAACTGCCGATGAGGAAGACAACTATGTTGTTGCACAGGCTAATGCTAAATTAGATGATGACGGTACTTTCACAGATGAAGAAGTAATCGCTCGTTTCCGCGGGGAGAATACAGCAGTTCCACGTGAACAAATTGATTATATGGATGTATCACCAAAGCAAGTTGTTTCCGCTGCGACCGCATGTATTCCTTTCTTGGAAAATGATGACTCCAACCGTGCACTAATGGGAGCGAACATGCAACGTCAAGCAGTGCCGCTTATGAATCCGGAAGCTCCTATTGTTGGTACAGGAATGGAGTATGTAGACGGGAAAGACTCTGGTGCAGCTATCATTTGCCGTCACGAAGGCATTGTAGAAAAAGTAGAAGCCAAAGAGGTTCTTGTTCGTCGCATATCAGAAGTGGATGGAAAAGAAGTAAAAGGCGATTTGGATCGTTACAAATTACAAAAATATATTCGTTCCAACCAGGGAACATGCTACAACCAGCGACCTATTGTAAGTGAAGGCAACCGTGTTACTAAAGGAGAAATCCTTGCAGACGGACCTTCTATGGAAGATGGGGAACTAGCCCTTGGAAGAAACGTGCTTGTTGGTTTTATGACCTGGGAAGGTTATAACTACGAGGATGCTATCATTATGAGTGAACGACTTGTTAAGGATGATGTGTATACTTCCATCCATATAGAAGAATACGAGTCTGAAGCACGTGATACAAAACTTGGACCAGAAGAAATCACAAGAGACATTCCTAACGTTGGGGAAGAAGCACTTAAAAACCTGAATGAACATGGGATTATCCGAGTTGGTGCTGAAGTTACTGATGGGGACATCCTTGTTGGTAAGGTTACGCCTAAAGGTGTTACAGAGCTATCTGCTGAAGAACGACTTCTTCATGCAATCTTTGGAGAGAAGGCAAGGGAAGTTCGCGATACATCCCTACGTGTACCTCACGGAGCAGGCGGAATTGTCTTAGATGTGAAGATCTTTAATCGTGAGGATGGCGACGAGCTACCTCCAGGTGTTAATCAACTTGTTCGTGCATATATCGTGCAAAAGCGTAAGATTCATGAAGGAGATAAAATGGCAGGTCGCCACGGGAACAAAGGTGTAATCTCCAAAATCTTACCAGAAGAGGATATGCCATTCTTACCTGATGGAACACCAATTGATATTATGCTTAATCCATTGGGTGTACCATCCCGTATGAATATTGGACAGGTGTTTGAGTTACATCTTGGAATGGCTGCCAGACAGCTTGGAATCCATGTTGCATCACCTGTTTTTGATGGAGCTACCGAAGAGGATGTTTGGGAAACTCTAGAAGAGGCTGGTATGCCAAGGGATGCGAAAACAGTCCTTTATGACGGAAGATCAGGTGAGCCTTTTGATAATCGTGTTTCCGTTGGGGTAATGTATATGATCAAGCTTGCGCATATGGTTGATGATAAGTTACATGCTCGTTCAACAGGTCCTTACTCACTTGTTACACAGCAACCGCTTGGTGGTAAAGCCCAGTTCGGTGGTCAGCGTTTTGGTGAGATGGAAGTGTGGGCACTTGAAGCATATGGTGCAGCATATACGTTGCAGGAAATCCTTACTGTGAAATCTGACGATATTGTCGGCAGGGTAAAAACATATGAATCCATTGTAAAAGGGGATAATGTACCTGAGCCGGGAGTGCCGGAGTCGTTCAAGGTATTAATTAAAGAACTTCAAAGTCTGGGAATGGACGTTAAAATGCTTTCCAGTAACGAAGAAGAGATCGATATGCGTGAACTGGAAGAAGAAGATACACAACAAGCTAGTAAATTAAACCTTGAAGTAGAAGAAAGTTAAGTATTATATCAATAGGGTAAATGATTAAAAGACGCATAATATCCAAATATCCAAAGTGAAAGGTTGGTTCAACTGTTGGATCAACCTCCAGCTTTATCTTATATAACTGTTATAAGCTTAGGTAAAATCGGACATTAAAAGGGAGGTAGGCCCCTTGCTAGATGTAAATAATTTTGAGTATATGAAGATTGGGTTAGCTTCACCAGAAAAGATTCGATCATGGTCTTATGGTGAGGTGAAGAAGCCAGAAACAATTAATTACCGTACATTGAAGCCGGAGAAAGATGGCTTGTTCTGTGAGCGGATTTTTGGGCCGCAAAAAGATTGGGAATGCCATTGTGGAAAGTATAAACGAGTACGCTATAAAGGTGTTGTATGTGACCGTTGTGGTGTAGAAGTAACAAAAGCTAAGGTGCGTCGTGAGCGCATGGGCCACATTGAATTAGCAGCTCCGGTATCCCATATTTGGTATTTTAAAGGTATACCAAGCCGTATGGGCCTTGTCTTGGATATGTCTCCAAGAGCTCTTGAGGAAGTAATCTATTTCGCTGCATATATTGTAACGGAAACTGGCGACACACCTTTAGAGAAAAAACAACTTTTATCTGAAAAAGAATACCGTGCATATTATGACAAGTATGGTAAATCTTTTAAAGCCCAAATGGGTGCAGAAGCAATCCGTAAACTTTTGCAAGACATTGATATTGAAAAAGAAGTGGATGCTTTAAAAGAAGAATTGAAAACAGCACAGGGACAACGTAGAACAAGAGCAATTAAACGCTTGGAAGTACTGGAGTCATTTCGTAATTCCGGCAATGATACCTCTTGGATGGTGTTGGATGTTTTACCTGTAATCCCACCGGAAATACGCCCGATGGTTCAGTTGGACGGTGGAAGATTTGCGACATCTGATCTGAATGATTTATATCGCCGTGTAATCAATCGAAACAACCGTCTAAAGCGTTTGTTGGATCTCGGAGCACCAAGTATTATTGTGCAAAATGAAAAGCGTATGCTACAAGAGGCAGTAGATGCCTTGATAGATAACGGCCGTCGTGGCCGTCCAGTCACTGGACCAGGTAACCGACCATTAAAGTCCTTATCACATATGCTGAAAGGGAAGCAAGGTCGTTTCCGTCAAAACCTATTAGGAAAACGTGTAGATTATTCCGGACGTTCTGTTATCGTTGTAGGACCTCACTTGAAAATGTATCAGTGTGGTTTACCGAAAGAGATGGCACTGGAGCTCTTTAAGCCATTTATTATGAAAGAACTTGTGGAAAAAGGAATCGCACATAATATTAAATCAGCAAAACGTAAAATTGAACGTGTGCATCCAGATGTATGGGATGTACTGGAAGAAGTAATTAAGGAGCATCCTGTATTACTTAACCGTGCACCTACATTGCACAGACTGGGTATTCAAGCATTTGAGCCTACGTTAGTTGAAGGACGTGCAATTCGCCTGCATCCATTAGTATGTACAGCATACAATGCTGACTTTGATGGTGACCAAATGGCAGTCCATGTTCCTTTATCAGCTGAAGCACAGGCAGAAGCACGTATTCTTATGCTTGCGGCCCAAAACATCTTAAATCCAAAAGATGGTAAACCAGTTGTTACACCATCTCAGGATATGGTTTTAGGAAACTATTATCTTACGTTGGAACGAGAAGACGCCATCGGTGAAGGTGCTGTGTTTAATGATATAAATGAAGCATTGCTCTCTTA
Organism: Virgibacillus halodenitrificans; assembly: GCF_001878675.1. NCBI lineage: Bacteria > Bacillati > Bacillota > Bacilli > Caryophanales > Bacillaceae > Virgibacillus > Virgibacillus halodenitrificans. The sequence goes on from NZ_CP017962.1 coordinate 139,270, forward strand.
TCAGAATGGGTATGTACATTTGCATACAAGAGTAGCAATCCAAGCATCGAGTCTAAACAACAAAACATTCACTGACAAGCAACAAGGCCAATTATTGATCACCACTGTAGGGAAAATTATTTTCAATGAAATCTTACCCGAGTCGTTCCCTTATATAAATGAACCTACAAAATTAAATTTGGAGATTGAAACTCCGGGACACTATTTTGTAGAGAGTGGAACGAACATAAAAGAAGAAGTCAAATCGAGAGATATTATAAAACCATTTAAAAAAGGTTTCCTGGGAGATATTATTGCGGAAGTCTTTAAACGGTTCAAAATCAGTGAAACATCGAAAATGCTTGACCGCATGAAGGATCTTGGTTTCAGTTATTCCACAAAAGCAGGTATGACTGTTGGTATTTCTGATATCGTTGTTCTAAAAGAAAAAGAAGAAATCCTTGTAGAAGCTCAAAAGAAAGTGGATAACGTATCTAAACAATTCCGTCGTGGTTTAATCACAGATGAAGAGCGCTATGACAGGGTTATTGCTATATGGTCTCAATCGAAGGATACAATTCAGGATAAGCTGATGCAATCCCTAAGTGAGAGAAACCCGATCTTTATGATGAGTGATTCAGGAGCGAGGGGTAATGCCTCTAACTTTACACAGCTCGCAGGTATGCGTGGTCTAATGGCCAACCCGGCTGGTAAAATTATTGAATTGCCGATTAAGTCCAGTTTCCGTGAAGGTTTAACAGTGCTTGAGTACTTTATTTCTACGCACGGTGCCCGTAAAGGACTTGCTGATACAGCCTTGAAGACAGCCGACTCGGGTTATCTGACTCGTCGTCTTGTTGATGTGGCTCAGGATGTTATTGTACGTGAAGCAGACTGTGGAACTGACCGAGGACTTACAGTTTCTGCCTTAACTGATGGTACTGAGTTAATAGAGCCGTTAATCGACAGGTTAATTGGGCGAACAGCCTTCCGTTCTGTAAAGCACCCAGAAACAAACGAGGTTCTTGCGAAAGAAGATACAATTATTACCGAAGACCAAGCAAAACAAATTGTTGAGGCTGGTATTGAAGAAGTAACCATTCGCACAGCCTTCACATGTAATACGAAGCACGGTGTATGTCAAAAATGTTATGGCCGTAACCTAGCAACTGGAGCAGATGTAGAAGTTGGAGAGGCAGTCGGTATAATTGCTGCACAATCCATTGGTGAGCCAGGTACACAGTTAACCATGCGTACATTCCACACAGGTGGTGTTGCAGGGGACGATATTACACAAGGTTTGCCTCGTATTCAGGAGCTATTTGAAGCTCGGAATCCAAAAGGGCAGGCTGTGATTAGTGAAATCTACGGAACCATTCACGAAGTTAAAGAAGTGAAGGACAAACAAGAAATTATTGTTCAAGGTGAAGTAGAACAACGTGCCTACGCTGTGCCTTATAATGCTCGTATGAAGGTGACAGTTGGAGATACAGTTATCGCAGGGCAGGAGCTTACAGAAGGTTCTGTAGACCCGAAAGATCTCTTGCGCGTTCAGGGTGTTGAAGGAGTACAAGATTATTTATTGCGTGAAGTGCAGCGCGTTTACCGTATGCAGGGTGTAGAAATTGGTGATAAACACGTCGAAGTTATGGTTCGTCAAATGCTTCGTAAGATTCGTGTTATTGATTCTGGAGATACGGATGTATTGCCAGGCTCATTACTTGAAATCCATCAGTTCAAGGTTGCTAACCATAAAGTATTGAATGATGGGCAACAACCAGCAACTGGAAAACCTGTATTATTAGGTATTACCAAAGCGTCCTTAGAAACAGATTCATTCTTATCTGCAGCTTCTTTCCAAGAAACTACACGTGTACTTACAGATGCTGCAATTAAAGGTAAGCGAGATGAGTTACTAGGACTGAAAGAAAATGTAATCATTGGTAAGCTGGTTCCTGCTGGGACTGGGATGCAGCGATATCGTCAGGTGCAAGCAGACTTGGATGAACCTGAAACAGCTAACGAGGAAGAAACAGAGACTGTTCAATAGAACTTGCTAATAATGAGCATAGGTTTAAAAAATAGAGAAGAGTTTAAGAACAAGTGATAAACCATCGGAAGCACCAAAAATATTCCCGATATATATTGACATTGAAAAATATGGGTGATAGAATATTCAAGGTGCTTCCGATAATGCTTGTTACTTTGGAGGATATGAAATGTCTTATGAAAAAGTGACTCAAGTTCGATCACGAATAATTATTGGAACGAAACAGACGCTTAAGGCCATGAATAATGGTGAAATAAGTGAAGTGTTTATTGCTGATGATGCTGATCACCGATTGACACAAAAAGTAGCTGGTTTAGCAGAAGATCTTGGCATCCCTTGCCGCTATGTAGATTCGATGGAAAAACTAGGTGCGGCTTGTGGTATTGAGGTTGGTGCATCTACAGTTGCAATAAAGCATTAATGGTTTTGACAGGAAATTAGCTGTCGAGACTTTGTTTTTTGCCAAAAGATGAACCACCTGGATGTGTGGGTTTATAACTCGCTTAAAACAGCTGGTTACAGATTTTAAATTTATAAAATTGGAAGGGAGGACATTTCAATGCCTACAATTAATCAATTAGTACGTAAAGGTCGCGTGAACAAGCCGAAGAAATCTGATTCACCGGCACTAAATAAAGGTTATAACAGTTTCAAAAAGAAACTTACTGACCAAAACTCTCCACAAAAACGTGGTGTTTGTACACGTGTTGGTACATTGACTCCAAAGAAGCCGAACTCAGCACTTCGTAAATATGCGCGTGTTCGCTTGTCAAATAACATGGAAGTAACTGCATACATCCCTGGAATTGGTCACAACCTACAAGAGCACAGCGTAGTATTACTACGTGGTGGACGTGTAAAAGACTTACCAGGGGTACGTTACCACATTGTACGTGGAGCACTTGACACAGCTGGAGTAGAAGGCCGTGCACAAGGACGTTCTAAATACGGAACAAAACGCCCTAAGAAAAAGTAATGTAAAATAATAACTATTGAGAGAGGAGGAGGACATATGCCACGTAAAGGACCAGTACCTAAACGCGATGTCTTGCCAGATCCACTTTATAAATCAAAATTAGTGACTCGTTTAATCAATCAAATTATGGTTGATGGTAAAAGAGGTAAGGCACAAAAAATTCTTTATAATGCATTCGAACTTGTTTCTGAAAGAAGCGGCCAAAATGCAATGGAAGTTTTTGAACAGGCAATGAAAAACGTAATGCCAGTACTTGAGGTTCGTGCTCGCCGTGTTGGGGGTTCTAACTACCAGGTACCGATGGAAGTTCGCCCTGAACGTCGTCAGGCATTAGGACTACGTTATATTGTTAACTACTCTCGCCTACGCGGAGAGAAAACAATGGAAGAACGTCTTGCTAATGAAATTCTTGATGCATCTAACAACACAGGTGCTTCCGTTAAGAAGCGCGAAGAAATGCATAAAATGGCAGAAGCGAATAAAGCATTCGCTCACTACCGTTGGTAAGAACAAGACAATAAAGTTTTCAAATAGGAAGGAGAAGAATACATGGCTAGAGAGTTCTCCTTGGAAAAGACGCGTAATATTGGTATTATGGCACACATCGATGCAGGTAAGACCACTACTACTGAGCGTATTCTTTTCTACACAGGACGTATTCATAAAATTGGTGAAACACACGAAGGTGCTTCACAGATGGACTGGATGGAGCAAGAGCAAGAGCGTGGTATTACAATCACATCTGCTGCAACAACTGCTGCTTGGAAGGAACATCGTATTAACATTATAGATACACCTGGACACGTGGACTTCACAGTAGAAGTTGAACGTTCCCTACGTGTGCTGGATGGTGCTGTAACTGTACTTGATGCACAGTCTGGTGTTGAACCACAGACAGAAACTGTATGGCGTCAAGCGACAACATACGGAGTACCTAGAATCGTATTCATTAACAAAATGGATAAAGTAGGTGCTGACTTCTTGTATTCTACAGGCACACTAAAGGATCGTCTGGGTGCAAATGCACATCCAGTACAGTTACCAATTGGTGCTGAAGATCAATTTGAAGGTATTATTGATCTGATCAATATGGAAGCACACTTCTATCTTGATGACCTTGGTACAAAAGCAGAATCCCGTGAGATCCCTGCAGAATATAAAGATAAGGCAGAAGAGTTAAGAGCAGGTCTTATTGAAGCAGTATCAGAACTTGATGAAGAGTTAATGATGAAGTTCCTAGAAGGGGAAGAAATCTCCAATGAAGAACTTAAGAATGCAATTCGTCAAGCAACATTGGATGTAGAATTCTATCCTGTATATTGTGGTTCTGCATTTAAAAACAAAGGTGTTCAACTAATGCTTGATGGTGTAATTGACTTCTTGCCTGCACCAACAGATGTTGCGGCAATTGAAGGTATTATTCCTGGAACAGAAGAGAAAGTAACTCGTCCATCAGATGATAAAGCTCCTTTCTCTGCTTTGGCATTTAAAGTTATGACAGATCCATACGTTGGAAAGCTTACATTCTTCCGTGTATATTCTGGGACACTAGATTCCGGTTCTTATGTAAAGAACTCTGTTAAAGATAAGCGTGAACGTGTAGGTCGTATCCTACAAATGCACGCCAACTCCCGTGAAGAAATTTCACGTGTTTACTCTGGTGAAATTGCAGCAGCAGTAGGCTTGAAGGATACTTCAACTGGGGACACACTATGTGATGAAAAGGACTTAGTTATCCTTGAATCAATGGAATTCCCAGAACCGGTTATCGGTGTTGCAATCGAACCAAAAACAAAAGCGGACCAAGATAAAATGGGTATTGCTTTAGCAAAACTTGCTGAAGAAGATCCAACTTTCCGTACAGAAACAAACGTAGAAACTGGTCAAACAATTATTTCTGGTATGGGTGAACTTCACTTAGACATTATTGTTGACCGTTTGAAGCGCGAATTCAAAGTTGAAGCTAATGTTGGTGCACCACAGGTTGCTTACAGAGAAACTTTCCGTTCTGCTGCAGAGGTTGAAGGTAAGTTTGTACGTCAGTCAGGTGGTCGTGGACAATATGGTCACGTTTGGGTTAAATTTGAACCAAATGAAGAAGGCGCTGGCTTTGAATTTGAAAACAAAATCGTTGGTGGGGTTGTTCCTCGTGAATACATTCCTTCTGTTGAAGCAGGTATTGCTGAATCAATGGAGAATGGTGTACTTGCAGGATATCCATTAATTGATATTAAAGCTTCACTATATGATGGTAGCTACCATGATGTTGACTCAAACGAGATGGCATTTAAAATAGCTGCATCAATGGCCCTAAAGGCTGCTAAAAACAAGTGTAACCCAGTACTTCTTGAACCAATGATGAAAGTTGAAATCGTTATTCCGGAAGAATACATGGGAGACATTATGGGTGATGTTACATCACGCCGTGGACGCGTTGAAGGTATGGAAGCACGCGGAACTGCTCAGCTAGTAAAAGGTTTTGTACCACTTGCTGAAATGTTTGGTTATGCTACTGCATTACGTTCAAATACGCAAGGTCGTGGAACATTCACTATGCACTTTGACCATTATGAAGAAGTGCCAAAGAGTATCTCAGAAGAAATTATTAAGAAAAATGCTGGTCAATAATTGATTTTTTGATCATCATCAAGTATAACTTTTATTGAAGGCTGAGTTATAGTTTAAAATTATTTCTCTGCTTAATATAAAAAATAAAAAACTTTTATTTAACTAAAGGAGGAACTATAAATGGCTAAAGAAAAATTTGATCGCTCAAAAAGTCACGTAAACATTGGTACAATTGGACACGTTGACCATGGTAAAACTACTCTAACTGCTGCTATCACAACAGTTATGCATAAGAAATCTGGTAAAGGGTCTGCAATGGCTTATGACCAAATTGACGGTGCACCAGAAGAAAAAGAACGTGGAATCACAATTGCAACATCTCACGTAGAATATGAAACTGACACTCGTCACTATGCACACGTTGACTGCCCAGGTCACGCTGACTATGTTAAAAACATGATCACTGGTGCTGCTCAAATGGACGGCGCTATCCTAGTAGTATCTGCTGCTGATGGTCCAATGCCACAAACTCGTGAGCATATCCTATTATCTCGTAACGTTGGGGTACCTTCTATCGTAGTATTCCTTAACAAAACAGATATGGTAGACGATGAAGAACTACTTGAATTAGTAGAAATGGAAGTACGTGATCTATTAACTGAATACGACTTCCCAGGTGACGATGTACCTGTAATCAAAGGTTCTGCTCTTAAAGCTCTAGAAGGCGATGCAGACTACGAAGAAAAAATCGTTGAACTAATGGCTGCAGTTGATGAGTACATCCCAACTCCAGACCGTGACAAAGACAAGCCATTCATGATGCCAGTTGAGGACGTATTCTCAATCACTGGTCGTGGTACAGTTGCTACTGGACGTGTTGAGCGTGGAGAAGTTAAAGTAGGAGACGAAGTTGAAATCATCGGACTTGCTGAAGATGCTTCTAAAACTACTGTAACTGGTGTGGAAATGTTCCGTAAGCTTCTTGACTATGCTGAAGCTGGAGACAACATTGGTGCACTTCTACGTGGTGTTGCACGTGAAGACATCAACCGTGGTCAAGTACTAGCAAAGCCTGGTTCAATTACTCCACACACAAACTTCAAAGCTGAAGTTTATGTATTGTCAAAAGAAGAAGGTGGACGTCATACTCCATTCTTCGCTAACTATCGTCCACAGTTCTATTTCCGTACTACTGACGTAACTGGTGTTATTCAGTTGCCAGAAGGTACTGAAATGGTAATGCCTGGCGATAACATCGAAATGAGCGTTGAGCTTATTTCTCCAATCGCTATTGAAGACGGTACTCGTTTCTCTATCCGTGAAGGCGGACGTACTGTTGGATCTGGTGTAGTATCATCAATTCAAAAGTAATAAACTTTATCAAAAGCAGGTAGCGTGACGACGCTACCTGCTTTTTTGTTTGTTTGAATTCTAATATATATGTTGGGGTATCCAATGACTTGTGGGATAGATGAACTCTTAACTAACTTGGGTGTATTATGTATGGCTGTTTTAAAGGGTAATGTATGATAACTAAACTATAGCTATTTCCTGAATATCTCCGGGGGATAGTTATGCTGTGCTGCAGATAAACCTATTCTGCGGCGGATAAGATTACTCTGCTGCTGATAAAACTATTTTGCGGCGGATAATATTGCTCTACTGCTGATTAAATTGCTCTCCGGCGGATAGTTTCGCTCTACTACTGATAAATCTATTCTGCGGCGGATAATATTGCTCTACTGCTGATTAAATTGCTCTCCGGCGGATAGTTTCGCTCTACTGCTGATAAATCTATTCTGCGGCAGATAATGTTGCTCTACTGCTGATTAAATTGCTCTCCGGCGGATAGTTTCGCTCTGCTGCTGATAAACCTATTCTGCGGCTGATTATCTCACTCTCCAGCCGAATAAATTATTTTCCAGCGGATACCCACTCCCTTCTGCTGATAAAGTAACTCTACACTAGATTAAATCTTCAATCCGCGAATATCCACCACTTACTACTAATGAGTCCACCCTATGGCAGATAGAATTTTCCCATCTATAACTCGAATTTCCCAACAAACTAGAAGGTAATTAAATTCCTTAAAGTTTAAACGCATTCGAACACCTTTTCACTTAAGCTAGAAAATATTCTTGTTTAGATAAGGAATTTCCTTGTACCCCTTGCATTCATTGAAAATAGTAAGTATAATACATAGATGTGCAATATCCTTACAACATTTATTAAAAAGGGGTTGCATTGACCGGCGGAATTCTATATAATAAGAATGTTGGTCATCGAAGGCGATGAAGCGGAAGGTTGTTGGCACACCCGGCCCCTTTGCCATGGCGGGGTGCTAAGGAATTTTCGTGGAGAATGTCTATAATAATATGGGCGAGAAGGAGGGAAAATAATGGCAAAAGAAAAGATCAGAATCCGTTTGAAAGCATATGATCATCGTATCTTAGATCAGTCTGCTGAGAAGATTGTAGATACTGCGAAGCGTTCTGGAGCAAATGTTTCTGGACCAATTCCATTACCTACAGAAAGATCTGTATATACTGTTTTACGTGCGGTGCATAAGTACAAGGATTCACGCGAGCAATTCGAAATGCGTACACATAAACGCTTGATCGATATTGTTAATCCAACACCACAAACTGTTGACTCGTTAATGCGTCTTGACTTACCATCTGGTGTGGATATTGAAATCAAACTATAAAATAATGGATTTACTATAGGAGGTGTAACGGATGACGAAAGGAATCTTAGGTCGTAAAATCGGCATGACTCAGCTTTTCTCTGAAACTGGCGAGTTAGTGCCTGTAACAGTAATTCAGGCAGAGCCAAACGTTGTATTGCAAAAGAGAACGCTAGAAAATGATGGCTATGAAGCATTACAAATCGGTTTTGCTGATGAGAAAGAATCACGTACGAATAAAGCGAAAAAAGGTCATGCTGCTAGAGCTGAAACAGCCCCTAAGCGCTGCGTTCGTGAATTCCGTGACGCTAATCTTGACGACTATGAAGTTGGTCAGGAAATAAGCGTTGATGTTTTTCAAGCAGGAGATAAAATTGATGTTACTGGAACAACCAAGGGTAAAGGTTTCCAAGGTTCCATCAAACGACATAATCAACAACGTGGCCCAATGTCCCACGGTTCCCACTATCATAGAGGACCTGGTTCACTAGGTGCTGTTGATCCAATGCGTGTATTTAAAGGAAGACCACTTCCAGGACAAATGGGTGGCAACCAAGTTACAATTCAAAACCTTGAAATTGTTAATGTGGATGCTGAGCGTAACCTTATTTTAGTTAAAGGGAACGTGCCTGGAGCAAAAAAATCATTCGTAAAAATCACGAGTGCAATAAAGGCTAACTAATCATATAGACGAAGGGAGGATATGTCATGCCTAAAGTAGCACTATTAAAACAAGACGGTTCACAAGCTGGCGATATGGAGTTAAACGATTCCGTATTCGGTATTGAACCAAACACACATGTTTTACATGAAGCTGTAGTAATGCAACGTGCATCTATGCGTCAAGGAACGCACGCTGTAAAAAACCGTTCGGAAGTACGCGGTGGTGGTCGTAAACCATGGCGTCAAAAAGGAACAGGACGTGCGCGTCAAGGTTCCATTCGTTCACCACAATGGGTAGGTGGCGGAACTGTATTCGGACCGACTCCTAGAAGCTATAGCTATAAACTACCAAAGAAAGTACGTCGTCTAGCATTAAGATCTGCTTTATCTTCCAAAGTAAAAGAAGATAATATTGTAGTATTAGAAAGCATTGCAATTGATGCTCCTAAAACTAAAGAAGTAGTTAAGATGCTTGAAGCACTTAACGTTGATACAAAAGTATTAATTGTTACTGCTGAAAAAGATGAGACAGTTATGCGTTCAGCAAACAATCTTCAGTCTGTAAAAGTATTGACTGTAGAGGAAATGAACGTACTGGACTTGCTTTCGCATGACAAGCTGATCGTAACTAAAGATGCAGCTGAAAAAGCAGGGGAGGTGCTTTCATAATGAAAGACCCACGCGATATTATTAAGCGCCCGGTAATTACGGAAAACTCTGCTGACCTAATGGCAGAGAAGAAATATACGTTTGAAGTAAACCCAAAAGCTAACAAAACAGAGATCAAATCTGCTGTAGAACTAGTATTTGGTGTCAAAGTAGAAAAAGTAAATACAATGAATCTTAAAGGTAAGTTCAAGCGAATGGGAAGATACGGTGGGTATCGCTCAGATCGCAAAAAAGCTATCGTACAACTTTCTGAAGACAGTAAAGAACTGGACTTCTTTGAAGGTTAAGAACAAGGAAATTGTGAAGGAGGGAAAACAAGATGGCGATTAAAAAATTCAAACCAACGTCAAATGGTAGACGTAATATGTCTGTATCTGATTTTGCTGAAATCACTACAGATACTCCAGAAAAGTCCCTTTTAAGCCCGCTATACAAACGTGGCGGTCGTAATAACCAAGGGAAACTAACTGTTCGTCATCAAGGTGGCGGTCATAAGCGTCAATACCGTATCATCGACTTCAAGCGTGATAAAGATGGTATACCAGGACGCGTTGCTACAATTGAATATGATCCGAACCGTTCAGCTAATATAGCTCTAATCAATTATGTTGATGGAGAAAAACGTTATATTCTAGCTCCAAAAGGTCTTAAAGTGGATCAAACAATTGAATCAGGTGTAGATGCGGATATCAAGTTAGGTAACGCACTTCCATTGGCTAACATTCCAGTTGGTACAATCATTCATAATGTTGAGTTGAAACCAGGACGCGGTGGACAGCTTGCTCGTTCAGCAGGTGCCGAAGCTCAGGTTCTTGGCCGTGAAGATAAGTACACACTAGTTCGTTTAGCTTCTGGTGAAGTTCGCTTAATCCTTTCTACTTGTCGTGCTACAGTTGGCCAGGTAGGTAACATTGAACATGAACTTATTCGTGTTGGTAAAGCAGGACGTTCTCGCTGGTTAGGCAAGCGCCCTACAGTACGTGGTTCTGTAATGAACCCTAACGATCACCCACACGGTGGTGGTGAAGGACGTGCACCAATCGGACGTAAATCACCAATGTCACCATGGGGTAAACCTACACTTGGTTACAAAACACGTCACCGTAACAAGTCGACTGATAAATATATCGTTCGTAAGCGTAAAAAATAAACGGAATAGCGGACGGGATATAACCCCCGTCTCTCAATTGCGAAAGGAGGTTTATCCATGGGTCGTAGCTTGAAAAAAGGACCTTTTGCAGATGACCATCTACTGTCAAAGATTGAAACATTAAACGAAAGTGACAAAAAGCAAGTAGTTAAAACTTGGTCACGTCGTTCTACTATATTCCCTACATTTGTTGGTCATACCATTGCGGTATATGATGGACGTAAACACGTTCCAGTTTATGTAACAGAAGATATGGTTGGCCATAAATTAGGTGAATTCGCCCCAACCCGTACGTATAAAGGGCATGCCGGCGATGATAAGAAAACAAAACGCTAATGAGAGGAGGCACTCAACATGCAAGCAAAAGCCATTGCGAAATCGGTTCGTATTGCTCCTCGTAAAGTTCGTTTAGTTGTTGATCTAATTCGAGGAAAAAACGTTGGTGAAGCAGTTGCAATTTTACGTCATACACAACGTGGTGCTTCTCCAGTCGTAGAAAAGGTTCTTAAGTCTGCTATTGCAAACGCGGAACATAACTACGAAATGGATCCAGATAATCTAGTGATTTCTGAAGCATTTGTAAATGAAGGTGCAACACTGAAACGCTTCCGTCCACGTGCTCAAGGACGTGCAAGTAAAATTAATAAACGCACAAGCCACATTACTGTGGTTGTAACAGAAAAGAAGGAGGGATAGTCAGTGGGTCAAAAAGTAAATCCAACGGGTCTTCGTGTCGGCATTATCAAAGACTGGGAGTCTAAATGGTATGCTGGTAAAGACTATGCAGACTTACTACATGAAGATATTAAAATCAGAGAATATCTTGAAAACCGCTTGCGTATTGCTGCTGTTTCTTCTATTGATATCGAACGTGCAGCAAACCGTGTGAACATTACTATTCATACTGGTAAGCCAGGTATGGTAATTGGTAAAGGCGGTTCCGAAGTAGAAGCTCTACGTAAATCATTGAATAGCCTGACTGGCAAACGTGTACACATTAATATTGTGGAAATCAAAAAAGTTGATCTTGATGCAACACTAGTTGCTGAAAATATTGCTCGTCAGTTAGAAAATCGTATTTCATTCCGTCGTGCTCAAAAGCAAGCTATCCAACGTGCAATTCGCGGAGGAGCTAAAGGTATTAAGACTCAGGTTTCTGGACGTCTTGGTGGAGCAGACATCGCTCGTGCGGAACATTATAGTGAAGGAACAGTACCACTACACACATTACGTGCTGATATCGATTATGGTACAGCTGAAGCTGATACTACTTACGGTAAGCTAGGCGTTAAAGTGTGGATCTATCGTGGAGAAGTCCTTCCAACTAAATCAAACAAATAAGGAAGGGGGCACTTTCTATGTTAATGCCTAAACGTGTTAAATATCGTAGACAACATCGTGGTAAAATGAGAGGTCAAGCAAAAGGTGGAACTACTGTAGCTTTTGGTGAGTATGGCCTACAAGCAACAGAAGCATCTTGGATCACAAGCCGTCAAATAGAGGCAGCTCGTATTGCAATGACTCGTTACATGAAACGTGGCGGTAAAGTTTGGATTAAAATCTTTCCTGACAAACCATACACTGCAAAGCCCCTAGAAGTTCGAATGGGTTCCGGTAAAGGTGCTCCAGAGGGCTGGGTAGCAGTAGTAAAACCAGGAAAAATTATGTTTGAAATCGCAGGTGTATCAGAAGAAGTTGCTCGTGAAGCGTTGCGTCTTGCTTCTCATAAACTGCCGATTAAAACTAAGTTTGTAAAACGTGAAGAAATTGGTGGTGAAAGCAATGAAGGCTAATGAAATCAGAGAACTAACCACTGCCGAAATTGAACAAAAAGTTAAATCTTTAAAAGAAGAACTATTTAATTTACGCTTCCAGCTTGCAACAGGTCAATTGGAAAACACTGCTCGCATTCGCGAAGTAAGAAAGTCAATTGCTCGCTTGAAAACTGTTGTACGTCAACGTGAACTAAGTGTAAGTAACTGATAATTCGAGAGGAGGTTAGCCTCAAAATGACTGAACGTAATAATCGTAAAGTATATACAGGCCGTGTCGTATCGGATAAAATGGATAAAACAATTACTGTTTTGGTTGAGACTTACAAGTTTCATAAACTATACGGTAAACGTGTTAAGTACTCTAAGAAATTCAAAACACATGATGAGAACAATCAAGCAAAAATCGGCGATGTTGTGCGCATCATGGAAACTCGTCCGCTTTCAGCTACAAAACGTTTTCGCTTAGTTGAAATCGTTGAAGAAGCGGTAATTATATAATATAAGTTCGCTCGGAAAGGTATCCGAAGGGAGGTCACAGCGATATGATTCAACAAGAAACTCGTTTAAAAGTTGCAGATAACTCTGGTGCACGTGAAGTGCTTGCAATTAAAGTACTTGGTGGTTCCGGACGTAAGACTGCTAATATTGGTGATGTAATTGTTTGTACTGTAAAACAAGCAACACCAGGAGGCGTTGTCAAAAAAGGTGAGGTTGTTAAAGCCGTAATCGTACGTTCAAAATCTGGCGCGCGTCGTAAAGATGGATCATACATTCGTTTTGATGAAAATGCAGCAGTAATTATCCGTGATGATAAAAGTCCAAGAGGAACTCGTATCTTCGGACCAGTCGCACGTGAATTACGTGAAGCTAAATTCATGAAAATCGTATCTCTAGCTCCAGAAGTTTTATAAGCTTAAATTTTTGCCTTGTAAGGAGGTGCGTAAAGCATGCATGTAAAAAAAGGTGATAAAGTCAAAGTAATATCCGGTAAAGACCGTGGTAAACAAGGCACTATTTTAGAAGCATACCCTAAAAAGGAACGTGTTCTTGTAGAAGGTATTAACATGATTAAAAAACACGCGAAGCCTTCTCAGGAGAATCCGCAAGGCGGAATCCTTAATCAAGAAGCACCAATCCATGTTTCTAACGTAATGCCAATAGATCCTAAATCCGGTGAACCAACTCGTGTTGGGCATGAAGTACGTGACGGAAAGAAAGTCCGCATCGCTAAAAAATCCGGTGAAGCATTAGATAAATAGTTTAGCGACGAAAGGAGGGCGACATGATGAATCAACTAAAACAAAAATACCAAGATGAAGTATTACCATCTTTGATGAATAAATTTAATTATGAATCTGTTATGCAAGTACCAACAGTTGAAAAAATTGTTATCAACATGGGTGTTGGTGATGCAGTTCAAAATTCAAAAGCATTGGATAGTGCTGTAGAAGAGCTTGCATTAATTTCTGGTCAGAAGCCAATGGTAACTCGTGCTAAGAAATCAATCGCTGGTTTCCGTCTTCGTGAAGGAATGCCAATCGGTGCGAAAGTAACTCTTCGCGGTGAGCGCATGTACGATTTCCTACAAAAGCTTATTGCAGTATCACTTCCACGTGTACGTGACTTCCGTGGTATCTCTAAAAAAGCTTTTGATGGTCGAGGAAACTATACATTAGGTGTTAAAGAACAGCTAATTTTCCCAGAAATTAACTACGATAAAGTGAACAAGGTCCGTGGTATGGATATCGTTATTGTAACAACTTCCAATACTGACGAAGAAGCTCGTGAACTTTTAGCTCAGCTAGGCATGCCTTTCCAAAAATAAGCTAAGAGCTAATACAAGGAGGGAAAATTGTGGCTAAAAAATCAATGATTGCGAAACAAAAACGTCCACAAAAGTATCAAGTACGTGAATATACACGTTGCGAACGTTGTGGCCGACCACATTCTGTAATCCGTAAATTTAAACTTTGCCGTATTTGTTTCCGTGAACTTGCCTATAAAGGTCAAATTCCTGGTGTCAAAAAAGCAAGCTGGTAAACCCCGATTCGGGAAGGAGGTAATTAGTAATGGTTATGACAGATCCAATCGCAGATATGCTTACTCGTATTCGTAATGCTAACATGGTACGCCATGAAAAGTTGGAGCTTCCTGCTTCTACTATGAAAAAAGAGATCGCTGATATCCTTAAACGTGAGGGTTTTGTTTCAGATTATGAATTTGTTGAAGATAACAAACAAGGCGTTCTGCGTATTTTCCTTAAATACGGTGCTAATAACGAACGAGTAATTACAGGTATTAAAAGAATTAGTAAGCCGGGACTACGTGTCTACGCTAAAGCTAACGAAGTACCTCGCGTACTTAATGGTTTAGGTATTGCTATCGTATCAACATCTAAAGGTGTGCTTTCTGATAAAGAAGCCCGTTCTCAAGCTGTTGGTGGCGAAGTTCTTGCCTACGTATGGTAATTAACATTTTTTGATAAGGAGGTGCATGGAATGTCTCGTATAGGACTTAAACCAATTGAAATTCCAGAAGGTGTAGAGGTTAAAATTGGTGACCGTAATTCTGTAACAGTAAAAGGTCCAAAAGGTGAATTATCCAGAGATCTACCTCAGGACATGAAAATCAACATGGAAGACAACGTCATTACAATTGAGCGTCCAAGCGATCATAAAGATCACCGTGCGTTACACGGAACTACTCGTAGTTTGATCAATAACATGGTTGTTGGCGTAAGTAAAGGCTTTGAAAAATCCCTTGAAATTATTGGGGTTGGTTATCGTGCACAAAAGCAAGGTAACAAAGTTGTGATTAACGCTGGTTACTCACATCCTGTAGAAATCGACCCAATTGAGGGTATTGAAATTGAAATTCCTAAAAACACACAAGTAGTTGTAAAAGGTATTGATAAGGAACTAGTTGGAGCAATTGCTTCAAATATTAGAGCAATCAGACCTCCTGAACCTTATAAAGGGAAAGGTATTCGCTACGAAGGTGAATTTGTACGCCGCAAAGAAGGTAAAACTGCTAAGTAAGATTAGTTAGGGAGCAGAAAGGAGTGACCTAGATGATCACAAAACCTGACAAAAATGTTACACGTAAAAGAAGACATGCACGTGTTCGTAAAAATCTTTTTGGAACACAGGAACGTCCTCGTTTGAATGTGTACCGTTCAAATAAACACATCTATGTACAATTAATCGATGATATTAATGGCAAAACAGTTGCAAGTGCCTCTACAAAAGACAACGAGCTTAAAGTAGAAGCTACCGGCAATGTAGAAGCAGCTAAGCAAGTCGGAGAATTGATCGCTAAACGTGCCCAGGATAAAGGTTACAAATCGATTGTATTCGATCGCGGAGGCTACCTTTATCATGGACGTGTAAAAGCATTAGCAGATGCTGCCCGCGAGGCAGGTCTTGAATTTTAATCGATAAAGGAGGGACATACATGAATACAAGCATTGATCCGAACAAACTAGATCTTGAAGAGCGTGTTGTTACGATCAACCGTGTTGCGAAAGTAGTAAAAGGTGGACGTCGTTTCCGCTTTGCAGCTTTGGTTGTTGTCGGAGATAAAAATGGTCATGTAGGTTTTGGTACTGGTAAAGCACAAGAAGTACCTGAAGCAATTAAAAAAGCAGTTGATGACGCAAAGAAAAACTTGATTACAGTACCTATCGTTGGAACAACAATTCCACATGAAATTCACGGTAGATTTGGTTCAGGTAACGTATTAATGAAACCAGCTACTGAGGGTACTGGAGTTATCTCAGGTGGACCTGTTCGTGCGATTCTTGAACTTGCTGGTGTTGGTGATATCTTAACGAAGTCACTTGGTTCAAACACACCGATCAATATGATTCGTGCAACATTAAACGGCTTAACAAACTTAAAGCGCGCAGAAGACGTAGCAAAACTACGTGGAAAGTCTGTAGAAGAACTGTTAGGATAAGGAGGGAAATGTTATGTCTAAAAAATTAGAAATCACCCTCACGCGCAGTGTTATCGGTGGAACAGATATTCAACGTAAAACTGTTCAAGCATTAGGACTTAAAAAAATTCGACAATCCGTTGTTCGTGAAGATACAGCAGCTGTACGTGGTATGGTAAATAAAGTATCTCATTTAATTTCGGTTAAAGAAGTTTAATAAACATTAGCGTAAAGGGAGGTGCTCGCATGAAACTTCATGAATTGAAGGCATCAGAAGGAACTCGCAAAAATCGTAATCGTGTAGGTCGCGGAATGTCATCAGGTAACGGAAAAACTTCCGGCCGTGGACATAAAGGACAAAAAGCACGTTCAGGCGGCGGTACTCGTCCGGGCTTTGAAGGTGGTCAAATGCCTTTATTCCAACGTTTACCGAAACGAGGATTTACGAACATCCACCGCAAAGAGTTTGCAATTGTTAACTTGGATGCTCTAAATCGTTTTGAAGACGGCACAGAAGTTACACCTGAGCTATTACTTGAAGAAGGTGTCGTAAGCAAGCTTAAGGCTGGTATTAAGGTACTCGGCAAAGGTGCTATCGAAAAGAAACTTACAGTAAAAGCTCATAAGTTCTCTGCTTCAGCTGTTGAAGCTATTGAAGCAGCGGGCGGTAAAACTGAGGTGATTTAATGTTCCGTACAATCTCCAATTTTATGCGCGTAGGTGACATTAGGCGGAAAATAATCTTTACATTACTCATGTTAGTTGTCTTCCGTCTAGGCACATTTATTCCAGTGCCATATACAGATAAACAAGCAATTGATTGGATGAACAGCTCACAAAATGTTTTTGGGTTTCTGAACACGTTTGGTGGAGGAGCCCTACAAAACTTCTCCATTTTTGCTATGGGAATCATGCCATACATTACTGCCTCAATTATTATGCAGTTGTTACAAATGGACGTTGTACCTAAGTTTGCTGAATGGAAAAAGCAAGGGGATATGGGCCGTAAGAAGCTTGCACAAGTCACTCGTTACGGAACGATCGTTCTTGCATTCATTCAAGCAATTGCAATGTCAATTGGTTTCAACGCAATGGCTGGTGGTATGCTGATCTCTGATCCAAGCGTATTAAAATTCCTTGTTATCGCACTTACGTTAACAAGTGGTACAGCATTTTTAATGTGGTTAGGTGAACAAATTACAGCCAACGGAGTTGGAAATGGTATTTCAATTATCATTTTTGCCGGTATCGTTGCCGCTGTACCTAATGGTGTTAAACAATTATACAGCCAGTACTTTGTAAATCCTGGTGATGAATTGTTTATTAATATTGTTATTGTTGCCCTAATTGCATTGGTAGTAATAGCAGTAACTGTTGGAGTAATCTTCATTCAGCAAGCTTTACGTAAAATACCAATTCAATATGCTAAAAAACTTGTGAATCGTTCTCCGGTTGGTGGACATTCTACGCATTTACCACTTAAAGTAAATGCTGCAGGTGTTATACCGGTAATCTTTGCGATCGCATTTATGGTTGCACCAAGTACGGTAGCAAATTTCTTTGAGGGCAATAAAGTGGCTTCAGTGATCCAAACAGTGTTTGATTACACTCACCCAATCGGGATGGTTATCTATGTTGCTTTAATTATTGCTTTCACTTACTTCTACACATTTGTTCAAGTTAACCCTGAACAAATGGCTGAGAATTTACAAAAACAAGGTGGATATATTCCAGGTATACGACCTGGTAAAAATACAGAAACATATTTGACACGTGTTATGTACCGCTTAACATTTGTTGGCTCAATCTTTTTAGCTGCTGTTTCTGTGCTACCTATTGTTCTAGGTGGTCTTGCAAATCTACCTACCGCAGTACAAATCGGCGGCACTAGCTTACTAATCGTTGTAGGGGTTGCTTTACAGACAATGAAACAACTGGAAAGCCAGTTAGTAAAGCGTCACTATAAAGGTTTTATAAAGTAATATCTTGCTGTCAGTGAGAGCGAGGGGAAATTTGTTGAACTTAATATTGATGGGTCTACCTGGTGCTGGTAAAGGTACACAGGCAGAGAAAATAAACGATAAGTATAACATTCCTCATATTTCTACTGGAGATATGTTCCGTTTGGCCATTAAAGAGGGTACAGACCTCGGTAAACAGGCCAAGGAATATATGGACCAAGGTGCCCTTGTTCCGGATGAAGTAACTATTGGGATCGTTAAAGAAAGACTTAGTAAATCTGACTGCAAAAACGGTTTTCTACTGGATGGTTTTCCAAGAACAATCGCACAAGCAGAGGCTTTACAGGAGCTTTTAAAGGAACTGGATACATCCATTGATTACGTGATCCATGTAGATGTTCCAGAAGAAAAATTAGTGGAGCGACTAACTGGTCGTAGAATCTGTCCTACATGTGGAGCAACTTATCATGTCATATACAACCCGCCAAAAGTGGAAGGAATATGTGATAAGGATGGTTCCCAGTTAATTCAGCGTGATGATGATACAGCCGAAACGGTTAAAAATCGTTTGTCAGTAAATATGGAGCAGGCGAAACCGTTACTGGACTTCTATCAGAACAAAGGTTACCTTGTTACAGTGAATGGCGACCAGGAAATCAATCAGGTCTTCCAGGACATTCAATCACGTATTGATAAATAAGTGGTTGAGCTGCTTTGGTAGCGCAAAATAAATGCAATTCCGGCTATAAATAGTTATAATTGCAATTGAGTGATTATAAATTTTATAGTACTTCATATAAAGTGACACAAAATGAAATGTAGAGCCTTTTTCATAAAAGGTGTAGCAGTATAAACTATAGCCTAAGTGAAGGTGATCGTTGTTGAACGAAGATGATTCGATTCCGCTAATAGGTCAAGTTGTTCGTATTATGCAGGGACGCGAAGCTGGACAATATGCAATCATCATTGAAGCAGTGGATGACAGGTATGTTATGCTTGCAGATGGCGAAAAACGTAAATATGATCGACCAAAGAAAAAGAATTTACAGCATATTGAATGTATGGGATACATTTCTCCAGAGGTCCAAAACAGCCTTCTAGAAACTGGTCGTGTCACAAATGGCAAAATTCGATTTGCCATAGCTAAATTTGTCAATGAGGTTGTGACTGATTTGAAGAAGGGAGATCAACACGATGGCGAAAGACGATGTAATTGAAGTAGAAGGTACCGTAACGGAAACGTTGCCGAATGCGATGTTTAATGTTGAGCTTGAGAATGGCCATACGGTCTTAGCACATGTTTCTGGTAAAATCCGTATGCATTTCATTCGCATTCTACCAGGCGATAAAGTAACGGTTGAACTTTCTCCGTATGATTTAACTAGAGGACGAATTACGTACCGTTATAAATAAGCGAGCTCCGATATAAAAGGAGGTAAAGATGATGAAAGTAAGAGCATCTGTAAAACCAATTTGCGAAAAATGCAAAGTAATCAAGCGTAAGGGTAAAGTAATGGTGATTTGCGAAAACCCTAAACACAAGCAAAAACAAGGCTAATAACCAAGGAGGTGCTAACGTTATATGGCACGTATTGCAGGTATAGATATTCCACGTGATAAGCGTGTAGTTATTTCATTAACTTATATTTATGGAGTTGGTAGTACTACAGCTAAGAAAGTCCTTAAAGAAGCAGGCGTTTCTGAAGACACACGTGTACGCGATCTAACAGAAGATGAATTAGGTAAAATCCGTAAAGCATTGGACGAATATACAGTGGAAGGTGACCTTCGTCGTGAAGTTTCACTTAACATTAAGCGTCTAATCGAAATCGGCTCATACAGAGGGCTTCGTCACCGCCGCGGTTTACCAGTTCGTGGTCAAAAGACAAAAAACAATTCACGTACTCGTAAAGGACCTCGTCGAGCAGTTGCAGGAAAGAAAAAATAACGTGAAGGAGGTAAGCTAATCAATGGCACGTACTAAAACAAACACACGTAAGCGTCGTGTGAAAAAGAATATTGATACAGGTGTAGCACATATTCGTTCTACTTTTAACAACACTATTGTTACTATTACGGACACACAAGGCAATGCTATTGGCTGGAGCTCAGCTGGTGCACTTGGCTTTAAAGGATCTCGTAAATCAACTCCATTTGCTGCACAGATGGCAGCTGAAACTGCTGCAAAAACAGCGGTTGATAATGGTATGAAAACTCTAGAAGTTACTGTTAAAGGACCAGGAGCTGGACGTGAAGCAGCTATTCGTTCACTTCAAGCAGCAGGTCTGGAAGTTACAGCAATTGTTGACGTAACACCAGTTCCTCATAATGGTTGTCGCCCACCAAAACGTCGTCGTGTATAATTATACCGTATAGAATTTGTCACCCTGTCTATAATGGGTTATGATGGCTTAAAAGTGTAAAGGCTAAATTCCTTTATCATTCAAGCATCCAAGAGACAAGTAAGGCAAAATAGACAATAGTGCAGAAACGCCAACTGCCTATTTGAGGAATTTCGGTTAGACCTATTGTCTAACCGGGGTTTCGACGTTTTAAAGGAGGGTTTTATGGAATGATTGAAATTGAAAAACCAAAAATTGAAACGGTAGAAATCAGCGATGATGCTACATTTGGAAAATTCGTAGTCGAACCGCTCGAACGTGGATATGGTACCACTCTAGGAAACTCCTTGCGTCGTATCCTACTATCCTCACTTCCAGGTGCTGCTGTTACATCAGTCCAAATTGATGGAGCACTACATGAATTCTCTACAATTGATGGTGTTGTTGAAGATGTGACCACGATTATTTTAAGTTTGAAAAAGCTTGCTCTTAAGATTTACTCTGATGAAGAGAAGACCTTGGAGATCGATGTACAGGGAGAAGGAAAAGTTACGGCTGCAGATCTAACTTTTGATAGTGATGTAGAAGTATTGAATCCGGAATTACCTATTGCTACGTTGAACAGCAAAGGAAACTTACAAATGAAAATAACAGCAGAACGTGGCCGTGGTTACCGTTCAGCTGAAGCTAATAAAAGGGATGAGCAACCTATCGGTGTAATCCCAGTTGATTCTATTTTCACACCAGTTTCACGTGTGACCTATCAAGTTGAAAATACGCGTGTAGGACAGGATGCTAACTACGATAAATTAACTTTTGATGTTTGGACAGATGGCAGCATTCGTCCTGAAGAAGCAGTTTCTTTAGGAGCCAAAGTCTTTTCAGAACATCTAAACATCTTTGTAGGTTTAACAGATGAAGCGCAAAAAGCAGAGATCATGGTCGAGAAAGAAGAAGACCAAAAAGAAAAAGTCATGGAAATGACGATTGAAGAACTTGATTTATCTGTTAGATCTTATAATTGTTTGAAACGTGCTGGAATTAATACCGTTCAAGAGCTTGCAAACAAATCTGAAGAAGACATGATGAAGGTTCGGAACTTAGGCCGTAAGTCTCTAGAAGAAGTTAAAGTAAAATTAACTGATCTTGGACTTGGTTTACGTAATGATGACTGATCATTTACAACTCCTTTAGAACAATACTGTAAGTTCATTTCAGCTTCATCTCAGATTTATAAAAATCTGTGTGTTGCTGTTTAAATAACCCGAGATTAATGACAGTTCCTTATACAACAGGAAAGGGAGGGATAGTCCATGGCTAGAAAACTTGGTCGTACAACAGACACTCGTATGGCATTACTTCGCAACCTTGCCTCTGATTTGATTATTCATGAACGGATTGAAACAACAGAAGCAAAAGCGAAAGAACTTAAATCTGTAGTAGAAAAAATGATTACGCTTGGTAAACGTGGTGATCTTCATGCACGTCGTCAGGCTGCAGCATTTTTATACAATCAGGAAGCAAATGAAAACGAAAATGTAATTCAAAAACTTTTTGATGATGTTGCTGCACGTTATGAAGACCGTCAAGGTGGATACACACGTGTTCTTAAACTAGGTGCTCGTCAAGGTGACGGAGCTCCGATGGCAATTATCGAGCTAGTTTAATGTAACGTTATACGTCAAGGGCAGGACTGAATCTCTTCCATGAGGTGAATCCAAGCCCTTTTTTTGTATAGTAATATTGATAATTGCAGCTCTAAGGTGGTATAGCGGCGTTCTGAAGAGCGAAGCCGGTTTTGAAGCGGGTAGATGTCCCCCGACAGATAAACCGTTTCTGAGGCCGATAAATCGGTTCTCCGGAGGATAAAACGCTCCTGCGGCGGATAAATCGGTTCTCCGGCGGATATAAGGCTTCTGCGGGTGATAAAACAGCTCTCCGGCGGATAAAAAGCTCCTGCGGCCGATAAAACAGCTCTCCGGAGGATAAACAGCACCTGTGACTGATAAAGCTCTGCGGCAGATTCAACTGAGAGCCCCTGATAATCCCACTTAGAGGCTATATACATCTTAGACGTCTATCTATATTATAAAACTATGAGAGTTTATTATACAACAGGATCCAGGGAGAGAGAGGGAGTACGATGAGTAGGAAGTTAATTGAGTTTAGAGATGTATCATTTCGATATGGAGAAGAGCAACCCTGGGTGTTGAGAAATTGCTCATTTCAAATTTATGAAGGTGAATGGGTAGCCATCATTGGTCATAACGGTTCCGGCAAGTCAACAATAGCTAAATTAATAAATGGGCTTTTATTCCCGCAAAAAGGTGAAATTTTGATAGATGGCCAGCAAGTGAATGAGGAAACAATTTGGGATATTCGCAAAGAGGTTGGCATGGTCTTTCAAAATCCTGATAATCAGTTTGTTGGTACGACTGTACAGGACGATGTAGCCTTTGGAATGGAAAATAGAGGAACTCCCCGTGAAGAGATGGTAACACGTATAGAAGAAACGCTATCTGCCGTAGGAATGGAAGATTATCGGTTTACCGAACCACATCGACTTTCCGGTGGACAAAAGCAACGTGTGGCTATCGCCAGCGTGCTAGCTATTTCTCCTAAAGTCCTCATTTTGGATGAGGCCACTGCCATGCTTGATCCAAAAGGCAGGACTGAGATTATGCGGACGGTTTCCAATGTTCAAAACAAAGAAGCCCTTTCGCTAATTACAATAACTCATGATCTGCAGGAAGTAGTACAAGCTGATCGTGTTATTGTTATGAATAAAGGTGAGATTTGGGATCGTGCTACACCTAGAGAGATATTTTCCAAGAAAGATTCTTTAAGAGAGATAGGCCTAGATGTTCCATTCGTTGCTATTTTGGCTGATGAATTGAAGGAGACAGGAATTAACCTTACAAAAGAACCATTAAATCACGAAGAATTGCTGGAGGACTTATGGATATTACATTCACAAACGTAAGCTATATATACCAACGCAATACTCCTTTTGCTCATCAAGCAATCAAAGATCTTAATTTTCATATTCCCTCTGGATCCTTTGTAGCAATAGTAGGGCATACGGGTTCAGGTAAATCTACGTTACTACAACATTTGAATGGCCTGGTAACCCCAAGCGAGGGAGAAGTGAAAATAGGAGAATACAAACTAACTCCTAAGGAAAAACCAAATAATCTCAAAGAACTTCGAAGCCGGGTTGGAGTGGTATTTCAATATCCAGAACATCAGCTATTTGAAGAAACCGTGGCAAAGGACATCGCTTTTGGACCTGAGAATTTTGGTGTACCAAAAGAAACGATAAATGAGCGTATAAAAAGGGTTATCCCCGCAGTTGGTCTTTCGGAAGATATGCTCGAGCGGTCGCCCTTCGATCTTAGTGGAGGGCAGATGCGCAGAGTAGCTATTGCTGGAGTATTGGCCATTAACCCAGATGTATTAGTGCTTGATGAACCTACTGCAGGTTTAGATCCACGGGGGCAAAAAGAAATAATGGAAATGTTTTATTCCATGCATAAAGAACAAAGCCTTACAACAATTCTTGTTACCCACAGTATGGAGGATGCACTAAAGTATGCGGATCACGTAATTATCTTAAACAAGGGAACAAAATATATGGAAGGTTCTCCAGAAGAGGTATTTACACAAAAAGATGCACTAAAAGAAGTACAGCTGGATGTGCCGGAAGTAATTCAACTACTCCATGCGTTTGAAGCCAAGTTTTCAATATCTATTCCATTTCATGGGCAAACCGTACGGGAGATAGCGGAGACGATTCATTCCATCGTTAAGGATGGTGATAGTAATGAATAATTCCTTAATTATCGGGCAATATGTTCCCGGTAATTCTCTTATACACCGGTTAGATCCGCGTACGAAAATAACAGTTATTTTTTTCTTTGTCTTTATTGTCTTTTTTGCAAATAATGTAGTAAGTTATTCCATTCTTACCTTATTCGCGATCACATGTATAGTCACTTCCAAAGTGCCAATCCGATTTATTGCGAAAGGGTTAACGCCAGTATGGTTCCTGATTATTTTCACGTTTATTTTGCATTTGATTGTTACAAAAGAAGGTACTGTTTTATTAGAGATTTTCCGATTTAAAATTTATTCTGGAGGGGTCATTCAGGGTTTTGCAATTTCCATGCGTTTCTTTCTATTAATTCTGGTGACATCTTTATTAACATTGACAACAACACCTATAGAAATAACAGATGCAATAGAAGAAATGCTACATCCATTAAAAAAATTAAAATTTCCTGTACATGAGCTCGCTTTAATGATGTCTATTTCTTTAAGATTTATACCTACACTCATGCAGGAAACAGAGAAAATCTCCAAGGCCCAGGCATCGCGTGGTGTGGATTTTAAGACAGGGCCTATTAAGGAAAGAATAAAAGCAATCGTGCCCTTATTGATACCTTTGTTCATCAGTGCCTTCAAACGCGCAGAGGAGCTTGCGATGGCTATGGAAGCAAGAGGCTATCAAGGGGGAGAGGGCAGGACGAAATTACGTGAGTTAAAGATAGAAAAAAGAGATATGTTGATTTTTGTTTTATTTGTGTTTGTAATTGCCGGTTTATTCTATTTTAGAAGCTGGTAAGAAGTTAACAGAAAGGCTGGAAGCAAATGGCTAGATTGAAATGCAAAATTACTTACGATGGTTCCCAATTTGCGGGTTTTCAGATCCAGCCGAGGAAGAGAACGATTCAAGGTGAATTGGAGAAGGCTTTAACTAAAATGCATAAAGGATTACCTATCCGTATTCAGGCTTCAGGAAGAACGGATACAGGTGTTCATGCGAAAGGTCAAGTGATTCACTTTGACTCAGACTACGATATCCCAACAGTTAACTGGCAAAAGGCATTAAACACCTTATTACCAGATGATTTGTATGTTAAAGAAGTAGAAATGGTTCCAGATACGTTTCACGCTCGTTATGATGTAACGGAGAAGGAATATCATTATTATGTATTAAACATAAAGGAACCAGATGTATTTAAGCGAAACTATGCCTATCACTTCCCATATAAGTTAGATGTTGTGGAAATGCAGCGAGCCTGTGAATATTTAGAAGGGTTTCATGACTTTACTACCTTTTCCTCAGCTAAGGCTACTACAAAGGGAAGTAAAGAACGAATGATGTTTCAGGTAAGTTGTGAAAAACGAGGAAATGAAATCGAATTTATTTTTCGGGGAAGCGGATTTTTATACAATATGGTGCGAATTATCGTAGGTGTATTATTGGATATTGGCCAAGGTAGAAGAAGTCCGGAAGATATTGAAAAATTGTTAGAAAAGAAGGATAGACAGCTTGTGGGAGAAACCGTTCCACCCCAAGGTTTATATTTATGGCAGGTAACCTATAATAACAGTAAATAATCTGTCTCAGCCCTTGACAAATAGCCTCAGTTTGGTATATTATGATTTATGGCATTTTATTTCTAAACCATGATTAGCCCCGGAACTAATTATGTTGAAATATAGGAATAACGAAACGAATATTAAAGATTTTATTGATGGAGGGAATCAATCATGCGCACAACTTTCATGGCGAATGAAAATAATATTGAACGCAAATGGCTCGTTGTGGATGCTGAAGGTCAACGTCTTGGTCGTTTAGCAAGTGAGGTTGCCGCAATCCTTCGTGGAAAGCACAAGCCAACTTACACTCCACACGCAGACACAGGTGATCACGTGATCATCATTAATGCGGAGAAGATCGAATTAACAGGAAACAAATTACAAGACAAAATGTACTATCGTCATTCAGGTTACACTGGTGGCTTAAGAGAGCGTAATGCAAACGAAATGCGTTCAAAATATACAGAAGAAATGCTTGAGACTGCAGTTAAAGGCATGCTTCCTAAAGGACCACTTGGTCGTAAAATGAGCAAGAAATTACATGTATTCAGAGGATCTGAACACAATCATCAAGCACAAAAACCAGAAGTTTACGAACTTCGCGGATAATTAAAGAGGAGGTTAATCAATTGGCACAAGTACAATACTATGGCACAGGCCGTCGTAAGAAGTCAACTGCACGTGTACGTTTAGTACCTGGTACAGGAAACATTACAATCAATGGTCGTGATGCTAGAGACTATTTCCCATATGAAACACAACTTTTAATTCTTAACCAACCACTTGCAGCAACTGAAACTGAAGGAACTTATGATGTTTTAGTTAACGTTCATGGTGGAGGATTCACAGGACAAGCTGGAGCTATCCGTCACGGTATCGCCCGTGCACTTCTAGAAGCTGATCCAGAATACCGTGCTTCTCTAAAACCAGAAGGATATCTAACTCGTGATGCCCGCATGAAAGAACGTAAGAAATACGGTCTTAAAGGCGCTCGTCGTGCACCACAGTTCTCAAAACGTTAATAAATCAACACTTGCAAATCCCCCAACCACATGTGGTTGGGGGATTTTACTGTATATGCGGTGCTTTAAAAAAATGTAAGGTTGTCTTTGTGATAGTCCAAGAGTAATCAACAACAAGCTAATTTTCCTTTGAGTCTATGTTATTAGGTTTATAGTTGAATAGTGCGAGTCAGATTACTATTAGGAACTTAACTATTGTCTTTTTTTCTGCTTCCAGTTTTAGTAATCAACATAAATACACGGATAAAAAATACAGTCAGTATACATATGAGTAGATTGCTTTCCCATTCAAACGCGTGGCCCCTTATATTATCTATAAGAGTTGTTATCCCGAACATAAACAAAGTCACAACTATAAAAAATACAACCTCTCTCAAGATGACTCTAGAAATTGACATTAATTTTCAACTCCAATTATGTTTTTTTGTTTGGTCTAATCTAAATTGTAAATCAAAACTTTTTTTATTTATAGGGTTACAGTTTGAATTTCTTAATGTTAGGATTGGAATTAAATATATACGAATTGGGTAAATTTACCAAAAAATGGGGAGGGTTTATTTTGAAAAAGAGCTTGATGGTACTATTATCTTTCACACTCTTGTTTTGTGCTATGCCTATAAATGCGCTAGCCGCTACGGAATATACTGAGGAAGAGTTAGAGTTGGCTGAAGAACTAGAATTTATGTTTGATGAAGCGATGGTCAAAGATGCGGAAGGGAATCCAGTGGGCCTTGATTACGAAAAAATTGAAGCTAGATACGGCGAAGTTCCTGAAGAATTGAAAGTTTTGGAGAATGAAATTGGCATCGCTAACAATACGGGTGAACAAGTGATTGTTCCTATGATTAATCCGTCAGATCCAGGCGGTAAAGCGGATAGTATAAGAAAATGTATGAGAGAAAATGTTCTTTCAGATTGGGGAATGATTCTTGGTGGCGCTGCTGCTGGCCAGTTCTATGCATACTTAGAAAGTGGTAGCTTTATAAAAGCAGCAAAATTGATGATTAAATATGGTGCTAAAGGAAGCGCTTGGGGGATTGCTGGTTCTTTAACTGCCCAATATGTGAGCTGTGCAATTAAAGCCTGAAATTAGATAGAATAAAAGTATAATAGAGGAACTCCGGAGACCTCTTTGAAATGATAGCGTGGTATTAGCCAATTAGTTGGTGAAGATGTCACGCTTACTTTTGTTGTGTCTGATTTGGAATGAATCTATTCCTTTTCGCATCCGCTACGTAGAATGTTTTACATAAATGTTATTCGCTAAACAGAGGGTACCGCTGTTAACTAAACAGTTAGTGCCAAAGGATTTCAATCCTCAGTTATTCGTTTATATCGGACAACAAGTATTAGAAGTTAGAAATTGTTACAAAGTAAATTTGAAGTTTCTTTAGAGTAATAAAATTTTGGAAACCAAATTGGGTTGGTGTTCCAAAAGATGAACAAAGGAAAATTAAAAATGAATTAGTGAAGAAAGAAGATTGGATCATTGATGAAAACTATGGCGTTACAATGGAAATAAGACTTAATGCAGCAGATACAATAATTTTCCTTGATATTCAAAGAACAACCTGTCTTTATCGTGCTTTCACACGAATGTTAAAATATCGAAATAGAACAAGACCAGATATGGGAGTGGGATGCGAAGAAAGATTTGATCCAGATTTTCTTAGATGGATATGGAATTATCCAAAAACTATAAGACCTGAAATTTTAAAGAGGCTCGAACAATTGCCTAAAGAAAAACAAGTAATTATTTTAAAACCGCCAAAAGACGTTGAACAATTTATAGAAAAAGTATAAAACTTTCCCTTCTTCAACAAACAGGTGCTTTTCTGGCACAAGGGATAGCGTCCATTCCTTAAGACAAGGTCTAGTTTAGTTCAATAAGGTACAATTACTAGGCCTATCATTCGATTGAATATGCGGAAGGGAAAGTTAGAAATGATACTTTTAAATGGAGTAAGCGGATTTAATGGACCTGATCAAGTAACCGATGGAGATTACTTCAAAAAAATATGTTACTCGTTAATTCACACACTAAATGGGAATGTATTATCTTTTAGCGAACCAAAAGTTGCTCGACATTATTATGAAGTGAAAGTGAATGTTCTTGAGGAGAATTTGTCTATCCTACTCAATAATGTATATCCATTTATCGCTTTTGCTTCATCAGTTGACTATGGCTATAGTGAGTTTGTTGATAACGAGCTGTTGTTAAATGGATTTAGTCCTTACTATCGCGTTCTATGTTCAAATGAGTTAAATGAACCACTAGTGATAAAGGAGAGTAAGGGAAAAATTACTGTAGAAAACGAGAATGAACTTAATGATGCTGAAGTATATAACATTAAATATTGGAAATCTAAAACCGTAGGAGATATTGTCTTCAACTATTGGGATTGAATACAAATTAAAGTTCGTAAAGTAATGCACTTAAACAATCGGGCGCACATCTGGAATAAGGGATAGCGCCCCATTTGCCATTGTAGGGCCATTATTTGAATAACGTACTGTGTATTTTGAAACTTAAACAATTATTAAATCGTACATTTTAAGATAAAGGGAGGTTTATGATTTGAGTAAAAAATATGTTAAATACTCAATAGTTATCGGTATCATAGCTTTTGTTTTAGGGTTAGTGTTATTCTTAACAATCGATTCTTCATCCCCATTCATTGCTAGTCTTATCGTTGCATTTCTTATATTTGAAATTAGTTTTTATCACTTATTTAGAAAAGATAGACATAAGAATAAACTGCTCAACTGATTTTTAAAGTTAAACAAAAGGGCGCTAATCAGGAATAAGACTAGCGCCCAACTTGCCATTGTCGGGCCGTTTTGTTGAGATTCAAATTTTACTTTTGAGGGGGAAGAGCTAGTGAAAATACTTAGAATAACTTTAGCGATTGTTGTAGTAGTCCTATCTAGTTATAGTTTGATAACTGGTATAACTGGAATAATAATGCCTTATGTTTTGCTGTTAATAGGACTATTGTGTCTTCTTATGGGGATAACTGAATTTCAAAAACGAAAACCATCTGCCTTTACAATGTTTCTTGCGGCTGGGTTTAGTCTTTTTGTTGGAGTTTATACCTTATAAAGCAATCGGGCGCGATTCACTAATAAGAATTCGCGGCAATATCGCATTATAGGACCATTTTGTTTAACTAGTGGTCTGTGTGGTAACCTAAAATTAAGAACTATTTCCGACCGTTGAAATGATTTAAAGTGAGGGTGAATAGTAATGGAATATAGTAATGTAAATAATTCAAATAAAAAAATGGGATTAGTGGTTGGCGAACTCATAATTGGATTGTTTATGATTTTTGATATTTATTTATTCATGACAAAAGTAGAATTAGCTCCTAGATTATTAGCTGGTGGCTCATTTGTATTGTTGTTAGGTTTGTTTATTTTTGGTCTTAAAAAAATAAACAATATCGAGAAATGAATGTAAGCAATCGGGCGCGTACACGGAAGAACGATCTAGACTTTTTTAAACGATCGGGCCAGCCGAACAGTGGGATGGGGAGTATATGGGAACATTGCAGATTTTATTTTTAATTGTAATTTGGGTTTTACCAGCAATTCTTTCTATAAACACTTATTGTGAAATGGACAAAAAAGAACAGCAAGAATTAAAAAATGAGTTTAAAAACCCTTTTGCTCTGTTTGGAGTCGGGTTTGTTGTTATAGGTTTATTATTATTCTCTTCTGGTTACATTTCGTCTCTGAAATTGCCTCAGCATATAGGTGCAATTATGGTAGTGACTAGTTGGTTTACTACAAGTATCGTAAGTAGGAAAAGGAAAAAAGTAAGTTTTGTAACAAGTATTGCATTGATATTATTGGGAGTAATAGGTATAGCAGTTTATAGTTGTTTGATTTAAACAATCGGGCGTATTTCTGGAGCAAGAGATCCACACTTCTTAATGAATTGGGCCTGTTAATTGAATAAAAGAAAGTGCGTTTGTAAGAGAATGATTATTCGAACAAAATGTTTACTTGATGCCCTAAACTAAGGATAAGAATAGGCATTTAGTTTAATGGATAGAGATGTTAAATTGACACATTACAAGATCTAGATCGGGAACGGACGGAGATGATGACTTTCTATGGAAAATGCTTTATCAAGCCCTTTTTGTTCCAGAAGGAGAGTCAAGACCATCACGGAAGATTTTAAGTCAAACAGGTATATCAAAATATTCAGATGATTGTGGAAGACATGGAGATATAGCCTATATTGCGGTAGATTTAAACGAAGAACCTGTTGGTGCCATATGTGACATCCCATTATTGACCATGATATTTGTTTTTAATGGGCGGCATTCTTTTTGGGCTATTAGCTGTGTTTTATAGTTTCAAAAGGCAACGTAATCCTAGTAATGCAAAAAGCAAGTAAAAGCATGGCTGTTCAAGTTTTTTATGTACGGACGAGGAGGGAGAGCATGTCGAAAGATCAGGCGAGTACGGAGTGGGAGGCAGCCGTGGAGAAGGTGCTGGATTATATTCATCACCATTTAGATAGTCCGATAGCCTTGTCCGATCTGGCCGCCATCGCTTCCTACAGTCCGTACCATTTAACCAAAATTTTTAATAAAGTAACAGGTATATCCCCATTTTACTATATTTTCGCAGTCCGAATTCAAACGCCAAGACGCTATTGTTAAACACCAATTTGACGATCCGGGATATTTGTTTGGAAGTCGTTTACGAGAGCCTGGGCTCCTTCACTTCTTCCTTTATGCAGAAAGTCGGCATTACCCCGGCTCAATATCGTGCCCAGCCAAGGCAATTGCAGGAATACCATTATTCCATGAAAGTCCCCTGTGCAAAAACACGTATTCCATTCGGCAGCATTGGTTCCGTCGTTTGCGGATGGGTAGATGGGGTGGAGCAGCTTGGTAAAGGGGTCGTGATAGTCGGGTTATTTAAAAAGCCTGTACCAGTGGGGTTGCCCTCCTATCTTCAATTGTTAAAAAAAGATGGTTTTTATCGTTTGGCCAATATTTGTCCCGGAACATATTATTTGATTGCAGTATCAATGGCAAAGTCCAAGCATACGACGAACAGGGAAATTTTTCACAATTCTTTATACGCAAGGTGGGAAGAGCCCTTCAACTTCGACCAAGGCGTTCATATCAGGGAAGGAATTGACCTGGCATTGCGGCCGGGACGAAATACAGACCCGCCGGTATTGGTCTCTCTATCATTATTGATAAAAAAATACATTCAACAGCACAATTCAGGAGAAATGAGCGTGAATGAAATTCGTTACAATTAAACCGAAATCTATTAAGGAAGGAGAATAAGTTACATGGAAAAGGAAGGGAAGATTATATCCGCTGATTTAACTGTCGAGAATGCAGAGCAGGTGCGCGACTTTTATAAAAAGGTGATCGGTTGGGAGAACAGTGAAGTCAATATGGGAAATTACAGTGATTACATGATGACAACCAAAGAGGGGACTCCTGTTGCCGGCATTTGTCATCGATCCGGAAGCAATGCCGGGTTGCCTCCCGTATGGCTGACTTATTTTCAAGTGAAAGATCTGGACCATAGTTTAAAGATGTGCCGAGAGCTTGGTGGCAAGGTGCTGAGAAAACCGGAAGGCTCGGGGTGCGGCAGCTTTGCCGTCATTGAGTATCCAGAAGGAGCAGTCTGCGCACTAAGTCAAATTTAAAAGACAGTGTGTGGGATGGCAGTAAGATACTTTCTTTTGGAATCTAGTAAGGATTCCTCTTTTTCTGTTCGGGTGTTACAAATCATCATTTTTCACATTCGACTGTACATAACACTAGTAATCTACAAAGGGGTGATTTTGATGGGTAATATAATGCTTCGAAACGTAATTGAAGATGATCTTCCGATTTTCTTCAAACACCAACAGGATTGGGATGCCAATCATATGGCAGCATTTACAAGTAAGGACCCGGGGGATTGGAACAACTTCTTAACTCACTGGAATAAAATTCTGAAGGATAAAGACATCATCAAGCAAACCATTATTGTTCAAAATAATGTTGCTGGAAATATTCTATGTTTTGAGCAGTTCGGCGTACCGGGGGTTAGCTACTGGATAGGAAAAGAATACTGGGGCAAAGGAATTGCTACCAATGCTTTAAGGGGATTTTTAAAACAAGTTACCATTCGTCCACTTTATGCTCGTGTTACAAAGGACAATATAGGGTCACTCAAGGTACTGGAGAAATGTGGTTTTACAATCTCTGGTGAAGACAGTGGGTTTTCTAACGCTCGTGGTGAAGATGTCGAAGAATTTGTTCTTACACTTGAATAAAGATTATTTACAGTGTGTCAGTAAGTTACTGTGAGACTTGGTTTAAAAACATGGTTTATTCTGTTATAGGGTGTAATTCAAGAAAATTGAATTACACCCTTTGTTCCATTTAAGAGAGAGATTGGCTAATACGGAGGAACGATTTTTTTAACGTGAAAGTTAAGCCTCAAGACTTATATGAAAATTGAACTAGGGTCTCATGTTAAAACATAAGAAAAAATGATAAATTGAAATAGATTATTGTTTTATTTAGCGAAAGGTATCATCTCCCCTTATTTTTTGTAGCAGTAAAGTATATAGGGAAAATTATAAAGAAGGTAAATGAAATGAAGAAAACGAATCATCAGTTAACAGATTCAACTGCAACTAGAAAGCTGCAAATTACAATTGTAATTTGTTAATTGGTTCCTGCAAGAATGAGCAAGTCAGCATCTTGCATGGCTTGATAGGAAGGTTTTGTGCCTATCTTACCAAGGTTTCCTAGATTATAAGGATGATCATCCGGTAAAATTCCCTTCGAAGGCAAGGTAATAATCGATGGGATATTTGCTTTTTCAATAAATATGCGTAATTCTTTTTTTGCATGTTTGGTACCTAAACCAATTAACATAACAGGTTTTTTACTATTTTCAATCAGTTTTGCTGCATCTTGAATAGACTCAACTGATGGTTTCTTTGGTGCAGGTGGCTCCTTATCTATTTTTTT
The DNA here is from genome assembly GCF_001878675.1 of Virgibacillus halodenitrificans. Lineage (NCBI taxonomy): Bacteria > Bacillati > Bacillota > Bacilli > Caryophanales > Bacillaceae > Virgibacillus > Virgibacillus halodenitrificans. The sequence continues at coordinate 173,439 of NZ_CP017962.1, forward strand.
ATCTGTATGGTCGTCAATTTTTTGAGTTAATAAATCATTTGGTAATACAAGCACAGCTACACCCTTTTTGGCATATGCAGTACGAATTTCTTCATTTACTGTTTCAAAGATAGTTTCCGGTTCCTTAATCTGTTTATTATAGACAGCAACATCTTTGAACCATTCCGTAAGATTTGTTTCTTGAAATGCTTTTGGACCGAGAACATCACTGTCAGATTGACCAGCTAATATTAATTGAGGGATGTTGTCCAGTTTTGCATCATACATTCCATTTATTAAGCGGATAGCCCCAGGGCAACGATACTTAATGCCACACCGATTTTACCAGTCAGTTTTGTGAAACTGGAGGCGGCCAGACTTGCTACTTCTTCATGTCTAACATGATAAAAATCAATTTCATCTTCTACAACTTTTAATCCATCAACGACCGCATCAATGGAATCTCCTGGAATTCCGTATACATGATCAATATCCCATGCTTTCAAGGCTGAGATTAATGCGTGATTTGCTTTGATTTTTTTAGGCATACATACATTTACTCCTTTATTTTTCTTGATTTAGTATGCCAATTTGCGTATTCAATTATGCATCAAGGGATTAACGTGCACTACCGTTATTTAAAATTACTTCAACAAGGAATTAATAGAATAATGTGATGATAAAAGGCAAAAATATTGAGCTTAAAACGGCAGTGAGTATCATACCAATTGAACTAAAAGCACCAGACTCTAAATCCAGTTCAAGTGCTTTTGCGGTACCAAAGGCGTGGGATGCATTACCATAAGTTAATCCTTTGGCAATTGAGCTTTGGAAGTTACCTATCTTTATTAAAGAAGAGCCTAATATGCTCCCTATTAACCCGGTTGCTATGATAAAGATAATGCTAAGTGTTTCTAATCCTCCCATTTGGTGGGATACTTGAATTCCAACTGCTGTCGTAATGGAACGCGGCAGCAATGTAACAATCATTTGTTTTGAAAATCCAAATAAATTCATAACGAAATAGATAATGATAAAATTAAGTAAAATACCAGATACCACACTGGTCATTATGACTTTAAGATTACGCATTATCATATGTCTATATTTATATAATGGGTAAGCTAGACATACAACGGTACAGTCTAAAAATTTGGAAATCCATTGGCCGCCAATCATATAATCTTTATAATCAAGGCCGCATATAATTAAAATGAAGATGATTGCCAGTGATGCAATCAGTGCCGGGTTCAGTATGGAATAGTTGAATTTGTTCTGGATATAGCGTGCAATGACATACATACATATTGTTAAAATAACCATCATAAAGCCCGTTAAAATCATGGTGAATCATGCTTTTCGTTAGGTGTCCATTGCACCATTTTTTCGGCCAAATAACCAGATGCTAACGCAACAATACATGTACCTAATATGATTAAAGCGATAAATATTAAGTAATTAAGGTTGATTTGTTCAATGATGTTCATACCTCCAACTATAGAGGGAATAAAAAAGAGAACCATTGTACCTAATAATATATTAGCCCCTTCTTGAACCCATCTTTCAGGTATCACTTTGAATTGAAGTAATAAAAAGAAAGTCGCTAACCCTACAATACTTCCGACAATTGGTATGTGTAACACACTTTGTATCTTATTACCTAACGCGGTGATTAAAAATATTATGGAAATCTGTGACAGAATTCTAAAAAACTTTAATAACATTCGGCTTCATTCCTTATTGTCTTTTGGTTCTAAAAAATCCTTAATTCTTCCTCCCTCGTTTTGTTTACATACTCATTATAAGACGGAACATGTTATTACAAAAATAGTGGTTTGTCATAATAGATATTACGTTTATCTATGTAAGCGATATCTTCTATTTTGAATCCAGCTGTTTTTGCATAAAGTGAAGCCATTCTTTAGTGACAAAATTCATGTATTTATTGTTTTTCCATATCACACCAAGTTGCCATACAATAGATGGCGACTCGATACTAACGCTTCGAACATCGTCACTTAGCATTTCAATAATACTTTTAGGAAGGATACCAATACCAATTTGTGCAATAATCATTTGTTCAATAGAATTCCACTGAGAAATTTTCGAAACAATATGAGGTATAAAGCCCGCGCGTTTACAAGAGTCAGTTATTATGTCGTTCAGATAAAAATTTTCGTTAAATAATATAAAGCCTTCATTTTCTAGTTGTATTAAAGACACTTTTTCTTTATCTGCTAAAGGGTGATTTTTATTTACAACAAGTTTTAATTCTTCTTCGTAAAATGGAAAGGATTGAAAAAGACGATCATCAACAGGTAAAGCAGTAATTCCAACATCGAGTTCATCAATTTGAATACTTTGCTCTATTGTTTTTCCACCATTTTCGATAAGTTCATAAGTGATATTGGGATAGCAATTATGAAAATTGGCTAAAATTTTTATGAGTTTCTTAACATTCATAATTGGAGAAAGACCAATTTTGAGATGTCCAGTTTTAACCCCAAGTAAATTATCCATCACAACTGGTAAGTCTTTGTATAAATTTACAATTTCATTACATTGTTCAAAAAAGATTTTACCTGCATCTGTTAGTTTTAAACTTTTTTTGCTTCGATCAAATAAAATTAATTGTAATTCATCCTCTAAGTTTTTAATCGTTTTACTGATAGTAGGTTGGGCGATAAATAGTTTTTCCGATGCTTTAGTCATACTTCCTTGTTTTACAACTTCAACAAAATAGACCATGTGTTGTATATCCATATTATTCCTCCTGTGTTTCAGATGCTTAATGAAGATATTATCATAAAGTAAACAGGTTATGAATGGCATGGTAAATCCCTATAATTTAGGTCATCTAAATTAGTGGCGCTAGGAGACTTCCAATTTTACACTCTGGTGATACGATAGTGATTTAGCGATTAGTGAAGCCTTGGGTTACAATTAGAGTATTCAACCGATGTTATTGGGGAAGTCCTTGATGAATAAGCGTAACAAAATGATCTATTAGGCAACTTTGGCTTCAACTGATGAAATATTTGTGGACGTAACTTGTTTGCCAAGTAATACTCATAATTCCATAAACAGTCGATTGTAATATGATGAAATTACAATCGCCCTAAATAAGCAGAAACGGGGGGGTCTACATTTATTCATTGAATACATGGATACAATGAAATAACATTGACTAATTCATACTTTTTAATATATAGGTATTGATAATCCGATCACTATGCCCTCGTTCCAACAAAACAAACGCCAAATTTTAGTGCCTTAAACGAAAAAGAAAAGAATATTTATTAAGAAGTGGTTGCAAATACTTTAGCAATGTTCGCTCCAGACTATGAATATGAAGAAATAAAGGTAGCGATTGATGTGAAAGGGATTAACTTTGAAGCGACTGGAAAGGTTGAGAAACAATTAGGCTGGAAATCATTATTCAAAAATCAACAACAAGCTAAGAAAAAGGAAATTGTCTTACCAGCAATGGAAAAAGATCAAGCTTGCCAAGTTAATGTAGAAATAGCGAAAGGACAGACAAAAGCCCCTAAGTATTATACCGAGGGGCAACTGATTAATGTGATGAAATACGCTGGAAAAGAGGTAGATGACGAAGCATTGCAACACACTTTAAAAGAAAGTGAAGGGATTGGGACAGAGGCAACAAGAGCAAGCATCATAGAAACATTAAAACACCAATTGTATATTGGAATTAGAAAGAATCAAGTAACTGTATTAGATAAAGGAAAGATACTTTGTCAAGCCGTAGAAGGAACGTTACTTGCTAGTCCGGAGATGACAGCAAAATGGGAAACGTATCTAAAGAAAATCGGAAAGAATGAAGGATCTCAAGAAATGTTTTTCAATAAAATCAAACAAATGATTGAGTTTTTAATGCAAGAAGCCCCTAAGAAAATTGGAAGCATGGAACAGTTCTTGCAACAGGTGAATGAAAAATTTTTTATAGGCAAATGTCCCCGTTGTAATCATGAAGACGGAAAGATTCAAGATAAAGGAAAATTTTATGGATGCAGTCGTTATCGTGAAGGGTGTACATTTACGTTACCAAAGAAATTCCTTGGCAAATCCATAAGTCAGATAAACATTAAAAAGTTATTGGGTGGCGAAAAAACCAATTTAATTAAAGGATTTACAAGTAAAAAAGGAAAAAATTTTGATGCGTCTTTACGCTATGACCAAACCGAACAAAAAATAACATTGTATGTGTTTCTATATACAGCATACCTTAATTTCACCAATAAATAAACATATATGGATCAAAAGACCGCCCATGCTGGTACATGGAATCATTGCATGGTTATAAAAAATAAAAATATAAAGTAATATGCCAACTTTTAAACTGTTAATTTTTAAGCTGATGATAGAATAGTACAGGATTTTCCCCTTTGATACATCATCCAATAAACGTTTGCAAGTGGTATAAAAAGGTAACATAGTAGGTATCAAATTGGCTGGAAATATTACGGACATAAGCGGACGAAAAGCAATAGATAAGGGGGAATCAAAATGGCTTTTGACTATGATCTGGATTTTGATAACATCAATTTCCGTGAGCAACCTGAGCTGTATAGAGTAGGCAGAGGTGAACAAGGAGTCTTGATGGTGGAGCCTTATAAAAGCGAGATCCTTCCATGCTGGCGGTTTAAAACTCCTGAGATAGCAAAGGACTCTGCTGATAAAATCTATCAAAAATATCTGGAGTATAAAGAAAACGATGACTTTATTGGCATGGATATGGCTAGAAATTTCTTCAAATGGGTTATACCAGGTCTCGTCGCTATGCAAACTATAAAGGTGGAAAAAAATATGACAAGCACGGTGAAGTGAATGATAGACATATGGATTCAGAAAAGGCAAAATCAGCTGCTATTTTTGAAGTGAAATGGAAAAAAGTACGGGAAGATGAAGACTATCTTAAGCTGAAAAAAGCCCATCAGGAAAAATGTGGATAATAGCATAGCATAGATCTTTACCTGCTTAGGATCAGCTATAATTAGTACATGCAGCAGGATTGCTGTATTATTTCGCGCTGAATAAAGTATTACTAGCGCCTTGCTAAATAAATTTGCTGATTGGACCATTCTAGATCTTCTACTTTTTGATAATGAGTCCTATATGGAAACACAGAAGTAGTACATCCTAACATGTATTTTCTGTTGAATATAGAAAGAAACAGCTCTCCGGTAGTTTAGTGAAGAGCTGTTTTGAAAAGTTATGATTTATCTATCATGACGCTTCTCCAGAAGAAGTCTACAATTTCCTTAGCAGCTTCTTGAGAATTGGTAAATAATGTGTCTCCATTTGCATTTTGATAATTGCCCGCATTAAGAAGAGATATATAGGAATGTACGGTAAATGCAGGATTAACCTGTCTAATTTCCCCGTTAGCTATTGCTTCCTCAAAAATTTCTTCCATTCCCTCGTACATGTAATCTTCGGCAGTATGAATTGCTTTTATTTGGTCATGGTCAAGCATACTTTTCGCATTCTGAATAAAAAAATCCATATCCAGATGTACTGCTATCTGTAAGTATACTTCAGCCACCTGTTGCAATTTTGTTTTTAATTCTATTGGTTGACGGAGCAGTTCAATAATCTGTTTTCGAACCCGGTACATGAGCTTAACCATAGCATCTGTGTAGAGGTCCGATTTTGTTTTATAGTAATAATAAACAGTAGCCTTCGTCACATTCGAAGCTGAAGCAACGTCATCCATGGAAACATCTGCAAAGCTATTTTCCATAAAGAGCGTGGAAGCAGCTTGGAGAATCAGCTCATTCGTAGGTTGCTTCTGTTGGGTTGATTTAGGGCGGCCAAGTGGGCGGCTAGGCTTTTTATCCATCGGTGATGACTCCTTCACAATCTTTTATATTGATAATTAACTAACTAGTATATATAATTATAGCAAATAAAGATTCACAACGCATGCATCATGACGAGAAAGGGTGAGTTTTTGAAAAATTTACTTGCAAATTGGGGAAAAAGTATAGGCCCGAAAACACGTTGGCTGACAATCATTCTGTGGGTACTATTAGTTGGAGTTGTTTCGGTAGTATGGCCACAGGTAAACAGTCAGGAAACGAAATCTAATCAACTTTTGCCTGAAGATACCATGTCTGTGGAGGCTTCTAAAATTGCCGATGAACAATTTTCAGAGGATGCAGGTGTACCATTACTCTTAGCCTGGTACGCAAATGATGGCTTAAGTGAAGAAGATTATAAACAAATTCAAGAGCTTTACGGGAAATTGGAAGACCAGCCTCTTGATCATCAAAAAACGATTCCGCCGTTTGCGAACATGCCACCGCAAGCTTTAAAGGAAGCTGCATCTGATGATGGAAAGGCATTAACTACGCCAGTGATCTTTAAAGAGAGCGCCTCAACAGAAGAACTGCAACAATCGCTTGATGATTTACAAAAAAGGGTAGAATCCGTGATAGGGGACAGCGTTCTCGAATCAGATTTAAAAGAGAACGGATTACACCTCCGCTTAACAGGTCCAGTGGGAATACAAACAGACGCTACTTCTTTATTTAGCAGTGCGGATGTGACACTTTTAATTGCTACAGTATTGCTTGTACTTATATTACTCATTATCCTTTATCGATCTCCGATTCTTGCCATTGTGCCACTTGTAGCAGTAGGTGTTGCATATGGATTAATAAGTCCCTTGCTTGGTTTCATGGCTAAGCAAAATTGGATTGAGGTAGATGCACAGGCAATTTCGATTATGACGGTTCTATTGTTTGGAGCAGGTACTGATTATTGCTTGTTCTTAATCTCTCGCTATCGTGAAGAGTTACGGCTGGAGTCAAATAAATACACAGCATTGCATAAGGCAGTGACAGGCACAGGTGGTGCCATCATGATTAGTGCTTTAACAACCGTTACTGGTCTTTTGACATTAGCACTAGCTTATTATGGTTCTTATGACCGTTTTGCTGTTCCATTTAGTTTGTCTATTTTCATTATGGGAATTGCTGCTTTAACTCTATTACCTGCAATTTTAGCTATTCTGGGACGATTTGCATTTATCCCGTTTATTCCAAGAACGGAGGAAATGATCCAGAAAGTAGAGCAGAAGAAAGGGAAAAAGCTTCGCAGACCACAGGCTACTGGCCCATTTGGCAGAGCTTTAGGGCGTTGGTCTACGGAAAAGCCATGGCTCATAATAATTAGCTGTGTCATTGTATTAGGAGGATTGGCTGCCTTTGTTCCACAAGCTAAATACACGTACGGATTACTTGATTCCTTTCCGGAAGATATGCCATCAAGAGAGGGTTTTGAAGTAATTGCAGAACACTATCCACCAGGGGAAATTGCTCCTATCCAGGTGATTGTGGATAGTCAAGGTAAAGAGGTTTCCTTAAAAGAGGAACTGGAAGAGATGAAATGGGTAGAAACAGTAAGCGAACCAGCTACAGGTTCCAAAAATAAAAACTACCAGCAATATGAAATCACTTTATCCATTGATCCATACTCAAATAAAGCAATTGAATATATTCCTAAGCTAAAAAATAATATTGAGGAATATATGCAAGGAGAAGGTTTAGCTGCAGATGAAACGGTTTGGCTTGGTGGTGAGACAGCAACATTATCTGATACAGAGGAAGTAACAAGTCGAGACCAATCCATTATCATTCCAGCTGTATTAATCATCATTGCATTGTTACTTCTCGTTTACCTTCGTTCCATAGTAGCAATGGTTTACTTGCTTGCAACGGTACTGTTATCGTATTTAGCAGCCCTTGGACTTGGTTGGATTATTATTCATTACGGGCTTGGAGCTACTGCAATGCAAGGGTTAATTCCTGTTTATAGTTTCGTTTTCCTCGTAGCGTTAGGTGAAGATTATAACATCTTTATGGCCTCTAGTATTTGGAAAAATAGTAAGCATAAGCCACTAAAACAGGCGATTAGTGAAGGAGTTAGCGAAACAAGTAGTGTTATTGGTTCTGCAGGTTTAATTCTGGCAGGTACCTTCTCCGTCCTTGCCATTTTACCTCTCCAGGTTTTGGTTCATTTTGGTACAGTGACAGCAATTGGTGTACTTCTAGATACGTTTGTTGTTCGGCCGCTACTTGTACCTGCATTAACGACCGTTCTGGGCAGATATGCATTTTGGCCAGGAAAGCTATGGAAGAAAATAGAGTATGAAAAGGAAGTAAGCAGCTAGATGTTACTTGCGTAGGGTGACGAAGTAAATAATTATATTAAGAAGAAGTCAGGAGTCATCAATTGGAAGAGGATGAACCTGACTTCTTTTTAATATTGGCTCTAATATATGTTGGGTTATTCAATGATTTAGGAAATAGACAAATTGCGAACTAACTTGGTTATTTTATGCTGCAAAGCTCGCCTAAATATGGAGTCTAGTTCCACTATCGCTACGGGAAATACTGCGCTTTTCGGGGGCGGCTGATGAGCCTCGGGCCAACACGATGTTGGCCATGAAGGCGTTGCGACTTTAGCCTTCCAGCCTTTGCTATGCATTCCGGGGTCTCACCGATGCCTCATCTCACCCAGAAGTGTACGTATTTCCCTTCGCTTTGAGTTGTTTTTTTAGCAATGAATAAGTTTAGTATTAAGTGGAAAGCCCACTCCACATTTAAATTTTAAAGCTGCTACAAATTGATTGGAGCGGAAGGGGACGACTCCTACCGGAATAGCATGAGCTGAAGACCCTGGACGTAGCGGAGCGGAGGAAGCGGCTGAAGCCATGCCGGTGGAAAGCGTCCCCCTGCAGTGGAAATCAATGGGTCCATCCATTTCCTTAAAATGAGATATACTCTAGTTCGAAGTTTCCTCCAACTATGATTGTTACGAGATAAGTTGGTACTTCGGCATTTTGTTGTAGAACCTTCTTCTTGAATTGGCTGCATCTTATAGTTATTACAACTAGCCATATCCTTTTAAAAATCTCCCCAAACAAGGTAAACTGTTCCTGAAAGGAGTTTGACAATAATGAACGAATATTCCTTACCAGATCAAATCAACCAACTATTAACTTCAAATAGAAGACAAACAGACCATTTTACGGAGCTTGTCCGTAAAGGAAATTATATGCCGGAAACACCAGATGTACTTATCGATGCCATTACAGCATTGAGTATGGGTAAAAATGTACTCCTAAAGGGACCGACTGGATCAGGAAAGACAAAATTTGCCGAGACACTGTCCTATCTATTTAATCAGCCCATGTTTAGTGTGAATTCATCTGTCGATTTGGATGCAGAAAGTCTGCTAGGCTTTAAGACATTGGAATACACGGATGGAAAACAGCAAATTGAGTTTGTCCCTGGACCTGTTATTAATGCTATGAACTACGGCACGTTTTTATATATTGATGAAATAAATATGGCTAAGCCTGAGACACTTCCACTTATAAATGGGGTGTTGGATTACAGAAGAACACTTACTAATCCGTTTACGAATGAAATTGTTTCTGCCAATGAAGGTTTTGGTGTCATTGCAGCAATTAATGAAGGATATGTTGGCACCGTTCCATTGAATGAAGCATTGAAGAATCGATTTGTAGTGATTGAGGTTTCCTATATACAGGGAAAACAATTAAAACAACTGATTCACAACTCGACAAAGCTTTCCGATGAAACGTTAATCGACTTATTTGTAAAATTATCCGAAGATCTGATTTTTGCGGTTTCCCAAGGGAAAATAGCGGAAGATGCTGCATCAATTCGTGCCCTGTTGGATGCCTGTGACTTAAGTGCTTTAATTCCGCCAAAGAGGGCAATTCAACGTGCAATTACAGATAAATTGGATGAAGCAAGAGAGAGGGAATTTGTAGCTAGTATAGCTGAGACGCTATTTAGATAGGAGAATAGACTATGTATCGTTTTCATCATTCCAGTGTGGATACAAACCTTTTTCGGCTGTTACAAGATATGTCTATAGTGCTTTCAGGTCATCCAGATCTGTCCTTTGAACATAGCTATGGATCCTATATTGACTTAGTTGATGATAAGCTGACAGTCAGTAGAACTTGGGACACGGCCACAACGGAGTTTCAGACAGCGGGGTTAAAATCAGATGTCTATTTACGCGCCATTGGCACCCTTCGGTATACGGACCTTCCTGCAATGAAGCGTTATATATCTGCTCTTAGAGAGTCATCTATCCCTAAGTTTGCAGGACAGCTTGCTACACTTATGGAGGATATCCGACTGGAAGAAAAGATTAAAAAAGAAAGACCTGGCACGATTTCTGTTTTTAATATACGAACAAAGTATTATAAACATAAATTTGAGAATGAATTAGCATCACATGTAACGCGCGGGTTTGCTCTTGATGAACTATTTTGTCTGATTTATTTATTACTGCAAGCAGACACACCAGATCCAACTTTTCCAAGAGCGAATCAAAAGCAGCTCGATCGATTGGAAATGCTCAAACCGGAGCTGTATGCTGTGTATGAAGCGAGGAGTACTGATGATATAACCAAGCTGGCCGAACGTATTGTTTTCGGTCTGCAAAGTGATTACAAAGACACAGTGGATGAGTATTTTGTTTTACCAATTGGTCATCTGGAATCCTACACAAAAAATACGCTATTTGATGAACTCACTAGAACAGATGAGCTTGCTAATGAAGATGTGGAAGAAGTAGATGAAGACAAAAATGAGTATATTGATGAGGAGTTTTCTACCTGGCATAGAGAAAATGAAAATAGTGACCGAAAGCAAACCTTCCTTCAATTTGAATTGGATGTCGGGACGAAAACCAGTATAAAAGGTGGAGGAGCTCGAGAGACGGAAGATGGCGACCAGGCAATGGCCACAGTTCAGGGAGCCTCCGGGCAAAGTAAGAACAATGATTACTCTGACCTTGATACATTAGATAAAGAAGAGAGCGACCAGGGAAAAACGAAAGATAATCAGTATGGGGAAGCCAATAAAGCTGCAGTAAAACATGAACTTGGCGCAGATAAACCAACGAATGACGATAGAGAACTGTACAAGGAATATCTGCAGGATGTGGAGCCATATGAACGAAAGCTTTCCAATATTATAAAGAAAACAATTGAGCATAAGAAGAATGCACCGAGAAGAGATTTAATGGCAGGCAGGCTTTCTAAAAAATTATTACCTCTTATCCTTGATGAGAAGCCAAGAGTGTTTTACAAGAAGAACCAAGAGTCGAAGGAAATGGATGCAGCGTTTACATTACTTGTTGATTGTTCTGCTTCAATGCAGGGGAAAATGGAGGAAACAAAACGAGGAATTATCTTATTCCATGAAGTGTTAAAATCCTTTCATATTCCACATTCGATTATTGGTTTTTGGGAGGATGCGATGGAGGTAGAAGCGGATTATCAGCCAAACTATTTTCATAGAATCCATTCCTTTTCTGACTCCCTTTACGAGTCTAATGGGGTAAAAATTATGCAATTAGAGCCCAGAGAAGATAATCGAGATGGGTTTAGTATTCGCGTTGCAGCTGAAGAATTGGAAAGACAGCCGGAAAAAAATAAATTCCTGCTTGTTTTCTCTGATGGCGAGCCGGCAGCAGCCAATTATGAACAAAATGGTATTATTGATACAAATCTGGCTGTATCGGAGGCCCGGAAACGCGGTTTGGAAGTTATCGGTTTATTTTTATCAGACGGAGAAGTAGAGGAAAGAGAGCACACCATGATGGAGAATATTTATGGGAAAGAGCGGGTAATTGTTCCATCCGTCTCAGAACTACCGGAACATTTTGCCCCATTATTAAAAAGCCTTCTGCTAAAAGTAATATAGTATTGATATATATAAGGGAGGAGTTTATTTGCAGCAGCCAATTCAAACATTAAGCAGGAAGAATTATGAGGAAATTTTTGCTTTATCCCAGTTCGCTTTTCAGTATAAACTTTCACCGGAGGAAATGGAGAAGAAGAAGGCAGAAGCGGACCGTCATACAATCTGGGGGTGGATGGATGAAGATAAGATTGCAGCAAAACTTCATCTCATTCCTTTATCTTGTTATATTAACGGAAAAGAGTTCCCCATGGGTGGGATCAGCTCTGTAGCAACATGGCCGGAATATCGAAGAAAAGGCATGGTGAAGCACTTGCTGCATCATGCTTTGACGGAAATGAAGCGGAACGGACAAATAATTTCTTATCTTCATCCCTTTTCATTTGCCTTTTATCGGAGGTTCGGCTGGGAGCATGCCTTCACAGAACAGCATTACTCCATTCCGATTGAGAAACTAAAGAAAAAATGGGAGACGTCAGGTTACGTACGTAGAATTAAACCAGATATTTCTTTATTACATGAGTTGTATTCCAAATATGCGATACAGTGGAATGGTATGCTTGCACGTGATGAAAAGTGGTGGGAGCAACGTGTGTTAAAAGACGATGTTCACATTGCAGTAGCTTATGAAGAAAACGGACTGGCTTCCGGATATATTATGTATGAGGTTAAGGAAAATACAGTGAAGGTGAAAGAGCTTGTACATAATAGCTTAAACGCTCAGAAACTGTTACTTCACTTTATTGGTAATCATGATTCCATGGCTGAAAAGGTTACGATGATTGTTCCTGAAGATAATCATCTACCTTTACTACTTGATGAGCCACGTTTTGAACAAAAAACAGCCCCTTATTTTATGGCAAGGATTGTCGATGTTGCTGCTTTTTTAAAAACATATCCTTTTACTGGAGAAGGAGAAATAACGATTACAGTGGACGATAGCTTCTTTCCTGAAAACACAGGAACATATGAGATTAAGTGTGTGAATGGAAAAACATCTGTTACTAGGGTTGAAGATCAAAATCTGGCGCAGTCTGCTAATTGTTCCATTCAAATGCTTACAGGAATGCTGTTAGGGTTTAAGCGACCAAGCGATTATTTTAAAGCTGGATTATTAACTGCTGCTGACTGTGAGATAGAAATTCTAGAGCGGCTCATCCCAGCAAAGCAAACCTTTTTAACCGATTTCTTTTAAGCATATTTTTTAATGAATTGTTTTAAAGCCATTGACCAGTAGAGAAATCTGCTGGTTTTTTTGTTCTGTTATCTGACGTGTAATGGCAGTACCCTTTTTAAGGCGGATATTAATCCTGTTATGCTTAATAGTGAGCGCATACACTTTTGTTCTTTTTCTGGGTTGAATTTCCTGGTTTTTTAATTATTTACAAAATCGATAGAATTTTAGCGAACATTGCGATAAAATGGAGAGTAATACAAGTAAGTGGACATAGAAAAGGATGGACAGGATGAGTTATCATACTAACGTTATTAAACTATTATTTTCCACGGACGATCATTTGTTTCGGATTGGAAAAGCAGAGAAAATACATAAACTATGGAAAGCAACCGGCCTTCTTGTTCTTTTAAGTATACTTATTTATTGTTGGATGGCTTATTTGGGGATTGGGTCTAACTATATATCAACAAATGCAACGGAAATGAATGCCTTAACATATGAACAGAGTAAATTTTGGTTTTTGGTAGGCCGTGCATTATTTTCCGTTTTATTTGCGATGCTTGTCCTATTTATCCCTTCTCTCTTATTCTATTTATTAACAGATATCCCCTTTAAAAAATTAATGATTATGCAGCAAGTAGTTTTGTTCGTACTATTAATTGAGCGGCTTTTATGGATACCACTTGCTACAGTTAATGGACTCGATTGGTATGTGTCACCACTTTCTCTTGGTATTATTGCCTCTTATATAACGGACAAGAGCTGGATTATTTTTTTCTTTGGTGCAATAACATTGTTCCAATTTTGGATAATTAGATTTCAGGTGAAGTACCTGACGACACTTTCCCAAGCAATAAGAAAAGTCTGGATTTGGGTGAATGTCATCTTTCTGCATCTGATCTATTGGGTTATTACAGCCTTGCTTGCATTTATTGATACATACATTTTAAGTGGGTGGTTCGGATGAGGCGAAGAAGATTTATCTTAGCTGGAATAATTATTTTTATTGGGGTAAATTATTTGCTTCTTTTTTTGGATAAAGAACAGAAGGTCGACCGGCTCGCTTATGTGAGTGAATGGCTGCCAGCATTTCAAACGGATATGAAGGAAGAGATAAATAAGCCAGGTGTACTTTCTCCTATGCAGGAAAACCACCTTTATTTCAGTGAGGAAACAGGTGAATTTCAGGAATTTTTGATGGAGGGAGGGGTGGAAGTCCAGGTTGGTGATCCATTGTATACCTACCGTGTGACAAATTACTATGAAACCGTCGCTGAATTGGAACAACAACAAAGGAAGCTGACTGGAGAGGTTCAAGCCGTTGAAGGAGCTATCTCGGATATGAATCGCTATCAAATTCCGCGTTCAACGCAAGGAACGGCAACTGCAGATACAGAGCAGCCTACCATTCAAATCGAATTACCGGAAAACCCTGTCGAAGCAGCTATGATGAAGGACCAATATCTTATTGAAAAAAAGAAGGAGCTTGCAGCGAAGGAAGCGGAGTTGTCCAGCATCGAAGCACAATTAAATGAGTTGGAAGCTACAGGTGATACGATAACCGTCGAGAGTCCCTATGAAGGGTTGGTAACGGAGGTTTCTACCACCCTTGATGCACCTCTGCTTACGATTGCCGGCAAGGAATTACAGGCAGAAGGCGAATTTACGGAGCAGGAGAGAATCAGGATCGCCGAAGGACTTCCTGTGCATATCCAAGTAGATGCAAAGGTGATGGCACTGGAAGGAACACTTGAAAAAATCCAGAAAACACCAGAAAATGTTAGTATCAAAGGAAAAAGTATTTATCCGTTTTCGGTGGCGATAAAGGAAGACGAAGAAGAACAGCAAGAAAATCAGGAAAACATGGTAGAGCAGGAAGAGAGCGCCGAGGAGAGTCACGAAGAGGCAGAAGAATTATTACCTGGCTATCATGTGAATCTTTCTATTATTACAGAAGAAAGCAAGGATGCAACGGTTCTCTTTGAAAAAAATCTGTATGCAGGTGCCGTATGGAAAATGAACGATAATGGAAAGCTAATGAAGCAAAAGGTAGAAACAGGTTTGTATATGGCATCCATGGTGGAAATCACGAAGGGCATGAAAGCAGGCGAATGGGCCGCTACCGAACGGGAAAGTCAGTTTCGCCATCAAGCGACATTTATTACTCCATTACAGTGGTATAAATTTAAGGTTAAAGAAGTCGTTTCGAGCAAATACGAGGATTGGGGTAAATATTTTGTAACAGGATTATTATCAAGGTAAGAACAAAAGAAGACTGGGGTCAAGAGAATTTTACACACTAATAATCCGAACCAAATCACACTAATACTAACACATGGCTCGGATTTATTAATGTTTCAAATTAGCGGAGGAAAATGCGCAGACTCCTCGGAAATGAAGTACACATTTCCTTCGTGCGATGCTAAGCTGTCGCAGCCTTCCTTGTCCTGTGGGAGAAAAAGCCTAGGTAAGACCCCGCAGTGCGTAGCACGAGGAGGCTTAGCAGCGCCCACGGAAAGCGAAGCGTTTTTCCGGAGCGGTTTTTCCCACACTTTAGAATAGGATTATGCCATATCCCCTCATTCTTTATAAGTTGGAAGCTCTTTCCGTTCTGCTTACATGTTTGCTCGTACGCTGTTGATGATATAAGACATTGACAATAGCACCAACCATTAAGATTAAACCAGTTAAGAAGAACCAGATCATTAAAATAATGATACCGCCTAAACTGCCATATGTCGCAGAATAACTGCCAAAGTTACTTACATAAAATGAAAAACCAAGAGATACAAGTAACCATAGTATACTTGCAGTCATCGCACCTGGCATAACATGTTTAAATGGAAGCTTTTTATTAGGAGCGAATCTGTATAGCATCGCTAGTATTAATGTGATTACAATGATACTGACAGCCCAGCGAAGTACTTGAAATAATAAACTCATTGCTGCCGATAGGCCAAGAATAGACTCAAGGAAATTTAATATAACACTTCCGAATACAGGGAGAAGAATAGCTACCCCCAATGCTAGGATCATTCCAAGCGTTAACCCTAGAGCTAAGAGGCGGACTACAATAAAATTACGAGTTTCCTCTACTTCATAAGCTTCATTTGTTGCTTTAATAAAAGCATTAATTCCAGCTGAAGAAGACCATAGTGCTCCAATGATACCAAAAGTTAATAGACCACCACGCGGGGTGTTTACAATACTAATGATGTTTTCCTGCAAAATGGAGCTGATTTCACTTGGTAAGTTTTTTTCCAAAAAGCTCACCGCCGTGTTAGGGTCTATATTAAAATAGGGGATTATAGTAAAACATACGATTAATAATGGCACAATTGCTAATAAATAATAATATGCCTGTGCGGCTGCTAATAAAGGTACATTGTCTTCTTGAAATCTAGCTATAAACGATTTGCCATATGTTTTCATTTTAGGCATATACATTCCTCCAACAGTTATTTGTATTCCGTATACCCTGTTAGCGAGGAAATGAATCCGAAAGAAAATTCGAAAAATACCATAGATATATCAGTATCACCACAAAGTTCTTATACGTTTTATTTCGAGCTTCTAGTGGTATAATGCACTTAAAGGAGGGGGTTTTTCCAATGGAAGGAATAATATATGTAGCACTGTTACTTATTTCAATCGCATTTGCAATTATCGTAGCCTATACATCCTTTTTATTGTATCGTATTTCCAAAACAATGAAGACGATGGCAAAAACGGTAAATGAAGTGGAAAAGGAAGTTGAAGCACTTACCCCACGGTTGAAAGAAACTATTTATGAGACAGATAAGATAGTTGATGACATAGGAATAAAACTAAAATCAACGGATAATCTTTTTGACACTGTAGAAAACGTAGGATCTTCTATGAACGCAGTTAATCAAACGATCCATAACAGTAGTGATAAGCTGTCAAAAACAGAAATGGAAAGAAAAACAAAGCCGTTTGTAGAGGGAATTAAATGGAGCGAGGTTGCTTTCACTTTATATTCCAAATGGAAAAAGAAATCAAAAAATGAATTGATGGTTCAAAACCAGAGCCACTCGCTCGTACCATTAAATAAAACAGGGAAAGAGGGATAGGTATGTTGTCAGGAATTGGGGTATTACTTATCGGTGTAGCCTTTTTAATTTTAGCTTTTTTTGTTGCTCATGTGCTTAATAACTTGGCTGGCGTGCTTCATGGAGTTGAGAAAACGGTAGAAAGACTGCCTAATCAATTAGATGAGATTTTTAAAGAAACAGGTAATCTTATGCAAGAAAGTAATCGCACATTAGCGGATGTAAACGATAAAATGGAGCAATTAAGTCCATTGTTTTATATTTTAGGTGATGCGGGAAATGTAACAAGAAAATTTTCCTCTTCCCTTGTAGACATAACAGAATCGATGAAGAGTAAAACAAGTGATACAGAAGAAATTACTAAGAAAAATAATGTCGGCGGGCTATATGGTTCTTTTGCGCTTGGCTATTATTGGTTGAAAAAACGCAGACAATTGAAAAAGGACGTTACCGAAGGAGTATCCTCTCATGAGCAGAGAAACGAATAAATCAGTACTCCTTGGAGCAATATCTGGTGTTACACTTGGCTGGGCGGCAAAGTCTCTGGCATCCCGCCAAGCTGGCTTTCTTGATAAAATTAGGAGAATAGACCAGAGGATTTATGAGGACGGAAGGGCACGAGCAGAGAAAATAAACCAGATAAAGCTAGATGTCGATAAAAAAATATAAATTAAAAAATCCCCTGTAGATGGGGATTTTTTAATTTATATTAATTCTGTTGTTGCTCAAGCCTTTTCTTTTTTGATAAATAAAATAACCCAATGTTGCTAATCCATACCATCCTTCTAAGTGATTTCGTTGTATGAAATCATTACCTTCTGATGTGCCTTCTTTTACACTCATTACACGATCAACCATTGTTGAAGATACATGCTGAGTAGCTCTTCCAGCATCACCTACAATGTAAAATATAGGGCTTAATTGCTTTACTTGGTCATTTACTTGATGAAGTGTACTGTTTCCGGTCTCTAACGTATCTTTCGCTTGTGTCATCACATCATCTACTTGTTCAGGGAGCTGATCAACTGTTTTTTGCAGGCCATTAAAAACCCCTGCTAGCTTATTAAGTGGTTTTATAAGTACGAAAACAAGTCCCAATAGGGCAACACCTATTACGAGCACCCCAATACCTAGCCAATCCATATAATAAAATCTCCTTCCGCTTGAAGTTCCTTTAAATAATAATACCACAAATTGAAGAAATTAAACGAGTAGTAAACTAATCATATTCTATTTGCCTGTCCCATAAAATAGTTATACATATGTTATAGAGGGGACGAGAAAATAATGAATAAAAAGTATAAATGGTTCTTGTGGGGATTGGGATTCTTTGTACTGGTAACATTAGTAGTATACCCAGTTAATAAAAAAGAGATGACACAGCCTGTCTCATGGACGTTACCACTTTCCGGAAAAACGATTGTAATTGATCCGGGCCATGGCGGGGCAGATGGGGGAGCAGTTGGAAAGGATCAAACCTTGGAAAAGGATATTTCTCTTCAAGTCTCCAAAAAGCTTCAAAGCTATTTACAGCAGTCTGGAGCAATTGTCTATTTAACAAGAGAAGAGGATAAAGACCTGGCAGATGAAGAGACAAAAGGTCTTGCCCGTCGCAAAGCAGAGGATATTCGTAACAGACTGAAATTAATGAAAGAGAAAGATGCGGATTTTTTTATAACCATCCATCTTAATGCATTACCATCTACTCGGTGGAGCGGTGCACAGACTTTTTATTATTCGAAGTTTGATGAAAGTAAGCATTTGGCAAAAATGATTCAAGCAGAAATCACTCGAAATTTGGAGAATACGACAAGACAGGCGCTGGCTATTGACGGAATATATTTACTGAAGCATGCAGACATCCCAGGTGCTTTAGTAGAAATAGGATTTTTGTCTAACGAACAGGAGAGAGAAATGTTAAAGCAAGAGGATTACCAGCAGAAAATGTCAGCAAGTATTTATAATGGAATTTTACGATTTATCACCGAGAAAGCTCAAGATTAATTTCTATTTGGATTAAATATGTGCATTGTCCTTCCCATGATTCATATCACTTAGATTTTAGCTGAATTATGTTATACTAGCGTTGGATGAAATTAAACGCTAGTAAAGGATGGTGTCATATTTTGTTAACTAAAGACGAGATTGTACAATTATTAAATCCTGTAAAAGATCCATTTTTACATAGAACGCTTGAAGAAACAGGCGGCGTAATTGAAGTAACCATTAAAGAAGAGAAGAAGCATGTTAGTGTAAAAATAGGCATTGGAAAAACCAATACAGCGGAACAAATGCAGTTACAGCAAGAAATCGTTGGTATTTTGAAAAAGAATGGAGCATCAACAGTCGGCTTACGTTTTGAACAGCTGCCTGATGAGGTAATACAAAAGTATCAGCCAACTGCAGAACAAGAAAAGGAATCCTCTTTGATGGGAGGAAGCTCCAATACGAAGTTTATTGCAGTCGCCAGTGGTAAAGGCGGTGTAGGTAAATCAACTGTTACAGTAAATCTGGCTATGTCGCTTATGCGTTTAGGCAAAAAGGTTGGTATCATTGATGCTGATATTTACGGATTTAGTGTGCCGGATATGATGGGTGTAGAAGAACGTCCAGCAGTCCGTGGGGAGAAGATTATCCCTGTAGAAAGGTTTGGAGTAAAAGTTATTTCCATGGGCTTCTTCGTCGAAGATAATTCCCCTATTATTTGGCGTGGTCCTATGCTTGGTAAGATGATTAACAGCTTCTTTAAAGAAGTAGAGTGGGGAGATCTGGATTATTTATTACTCGATCTGCCACCAGGCACAGGGGATATTGCAATGGATGTTCACGAGCTTTTACCTAGCTGTAAGGAAGTAATTGTAACAACACCACATCCAACAGCAGCCTTTGTAGCGGCACGTGCAGGACAAATGGCATTAAAAACAGAGCATGAAATTTTAGGTATTGTTGAAAATATGGCTTATTTTGAAAGCAAATTAACTGGAGAAAAAGAATACGTCTTTGGCCAAGGTGGGGGGCAAAAGCTAGCTGAAGCCTTAAATACTAAAGTGCTTGGACAGTTGCCATTGCAACAGCCATATGAAGATGAAGATGTATTTGCACCTTCCATTTATCAAGAAGACCACCCGATTGGGAAGGAATACCATAAAATTGCGGCAAAAATTGTTGCAAAAATAGAAGAGTAAATGTAAAAAACAGCGGGCGAAAAGTACGTCCGCTGTTTCTTTATGAGCTTTCTTGCTTATCAGGTCCGCCTCCGCCACTTTCTCCCCCACCTTGTTGAGACTTTCCGCCATCATTACCACCTTTTTCTTGTGCTTGTTTTTCAGCAGCCTTTAAAAGAATCTCTTGAATTTTAGCTTGGAAAACAGGGGTTTCTAATGTTTGCTGAATTGTCTCTTCCAAATGAGCACGAAATTCCTGGCTTTTTAAAACGGTTAATAATTGTTCTGTCATTTTAGGATCCTTTAATAATTCGAGCATTTGCTTTTGGTAATCGGCATCATTCATCATTTTTTTTAAAAGCTTTTCCTGCTCTTTTTCCATCGATTTTGCGTATCCCTCGACAAATTTAGGGTCCTTAAACAACATTTCCCACATTTCTTTTCCTTTGTCAGAGACAAGCGTTTCATTAATGGATTTCTTTACCACATCAGATTGAATGACAAGCTCTTGTTTCATTTTTTCATCTGCTAACATTTCTTGAAGCGCTTTTTTTCCATCCTCGGTCTGTAATATATCCACTACCATTTTCTTTGTTTTATCGTAATCGCCTTCTTCAGGAGCGGCATTTCCCCCATTACATCCGCTTAAAAAAAGGACAAGAAAGGCGAAAAAAAGTACATATATGGAACGGTTCATTAGGAAATCCTCCTCCCTATATGTACTTAATATGTCTAAAGAGAATCGGAAATATGCGTTTTCTTAAGGAAAAAACTCTTCCAACATGGTAGAATACATGGTGAATGAATTAACAAATAAATTGTTGCTAACGAAGTAGGAGGACATAAGATTGAATAGTCGCAAACTAGTGCATTTCTTTTTTACAACTTTATTTTTAGGTGGTTTAGCAGGACTCATTACCAGTTTTTTTGTAAAATCTGGAGAATATAGCAAAAATCTGAATCCATTTGATTTAGGTGAATTATTTGGCTTAGTAGTGTTCTTTATTGGGATGGGCTTTGTATTTAGTGTTGTCAGCCAAACGGGGTTCTTTGCATATTTATTTATCAATCGTTTTGGACTCGGCATGTTCCGTTCCTTTTGGCCAACAGTGCAGGTTTTATTAATAGCATTCGTATTATTTGACTTGGTTTACTTTCCATATAAAGCGACAGATGGCAATATAGCATTGTATTGGTTTATTCTTATGTCACTGGGTATTCTTGCATATGGATGGATTGTAGCAAAGATAAAAGCAAAAGAAACAAATCAGACAGCATTTATACCTGCATTATTTTTAATGATTGTCATGACATCGATCGAATGGGTCCCGGCTCTGCGTACCGAGGGCACAGATTATGCCTGGTTAATGATTATTACGCTATTGGTATGCAATACATATCAGTTGCTTGCATTGCATCGATTAAATAATAAGGAATTAAAAAAATAGTATTTCTTAAAAAACTGTTCCAATACACAATTTGGGGCAGTTTTTTTATTCAACAAGCTTTGACTCTGCATGTGCCTGGTTAATTAATTCTGAAAGAGAGACAAAAGAAAATCCCTTGTTCTTTAAGATAGGAATAATTTTTTCCAATGCACCAGCTGTTTGTTTTGCTGAATCGGAGGCATGCATTAACAAAATATCTCCGTTGCTTGTTTGCTTTACTACGGAATCAGTAATTTGTTCGGTTCCTGGATTCTTCCAGTCGTTTGGATTTACATTCCAATGAATCACTTTATAATTCAAGCTTTCAGCAAGCTTTATAATTTCTTTGTTAAAATGTCCATTAGGTGGGCGAAGCAGCTCCACCTCTTTGTAGCCAAGTTTGTTGAAAATTTCTTTGGCATAAGTGAGATCTTTTCTGACTTGATCTATTTCCTGTTCAAGATAACTTTTATAACGATAACCAAGCATTCCTAGCTCGTGTTGATCGTCCGTAATCTTCTCCAAAATATCAGGGTGACGTTCTGCCCATTCCCCGCTGACAAAAAAGGTTGCTTTTACATTTTCTTTTTTAAGCTGTGCTAAGATATCATGTACTTTCTCTTCACCCCAACTGATGTTAAATGTTAGCGCGATATTTGGTTCTTCAGCATTTCCCTTTGTTAACACAGAAGGTTCATCATTTAAAAAAACAGAAAAAGTTCCATCCCTTTCAAACCAAAGAAAAGTAGCTGTAAAAAGAGCAAATAAGCCAATAACCAACCACCGTTTCCATTTATTGAATCGCCACACATAAAAATGCTGCATTAGTAATTCTCCTTTCTTTAACTTGTCCTATAAATATTCTATGTAACCTACTATTAGATAGAACTCGCAGAAATTTAAATTACATACTAATAACAAATTTCGATAAAAGATTACAAATAAACAAAAAGTAAAAAAACCAGTTTCTCAGATCGAAAATAGGGTAATAATTGGATAGACTGTCGAATTAAAGAGAATATAAATTATAAACATATAGACAGTATTTCAGTAAATTCGAGGGAAAATTTAAATAAGAATAGCGAGAAATAGGTCGTTGTATAGAAGTGCAATCAATTACTACATGCGGAAATGTTTTTCGTTTTTTTGCAAAAAGTGAAAGTAATAATTTTTATTAGAGATGAAGAGATTAGAGGTGGCGTAGTGTTAGGATTATTAATAAGTGAGATAGAGCAAAAAGAAATGGAATACTTAATTAGAAGAGAGCTCGATGAATTACTATTAGATTTGGAAGATCACCGAATTGATCATATGGTGAAACGGGCTATGAAGGAAAGATATCGGATATTGTTTCAGCTATATCGCAGAGTTGCCAGTGAGAAGGAATGTATGAAGTACATCCCGAGTCAAATAGAAAAGTAAAGATAGGAAGTCTTCATCAAGCTTACTAGCACGGTGGAGACTTCTTAATTGAAGAAATAAATAGTTTTTTAATAAATGTATTGCAAAGGTGAAATATATGTGATATATTATTTTTTGTTGTCAAACAAAGACAAACATTGCAGAAACAAAGAAAAAACTTTTTGCAGAAAACATATTGACAACAGTTTGAAACCATGTTAAATTATATATCGTCGCAAAAAACGACACAGATAAATTTGCTCTTTGAAAACTGAACAAAACAACCAGTATGTCAAGAAAAACATGACGTTTTTCGTTAATTTTTAAAAAGCCAGAAGTTAACGCTTCTGCAGCTAAGACATGAGATAAGATTGATTGGTGTCGATCTTATTCAAACTTTTATGGAGAGTTTGATCTTGGCTCAGGACGAACGCTGGCGGCGTGCCTAATACATGCAAGTCGAGCGCGGGAAGCAAGCTGATTCTCTTCGGAGGTGACGCTTGTGGAACGAGCGGCGGACGGGTGAGTAACACGTGGGCAACCTGCCTGTAAGACTGGGATAACCCCGGGAAACCGGGGCTAATACCGGATAATACTTTTCGTCACCTGATGGAAAGTTGAAAGGTGGCTTTTAGCTACCACTTACAGATGGGCCCGCGGCGCATTAGCTAGTTGGTGAGGTAACGGCTCACCAAGGCAACGATGCGTAGCCGACCTGAGAGGGTGATCGGCCACACTGGGACTGAGGCACGGCCCAGACTCCTACGGGAGGCAGCAGTAGGGAATCTTCCGCAATGGACGAAAGTCTGACGGAGCAACGCCGCGTGAGTGATGAAGGTTTTCGGATCGTAAAGCTCTGTTGTTAGGGAAGAACAAGTGCCGTTCGAATAGGGCGGCACCTTGACGGTACCTAACCAGAAAGCCCCGGCTAACTACGTGCCAGCAGCCGCGGTAATACGTAGGGGGCAAGCGTTGTCCGGAATTATTGGGCGTAAAGCGCGCGCAGGCGGTCCTTTAAGTCTGATGTGAAAGCCCACGGCTCAACCGTGGAGGGTCATTGGAAACTGGAGGACTTGAGTACAGAAGAGGAGAGTGGAATTCCACGTGTAGCGGTGAAATGCGTAGAGATGTGGAGGAACACCAGTGGCGAAGGCGACTCTCTGGTCTGTAACTGACGCTGAGGCGCGAAAGCGTGGGGAGCGAACAGGATTAGATACCCTGGTAGTCCACGCCGTAAACGATGAGTGCTAGGTGTTAGGGGGTTTCCGCCCCTTAGTGCTGAAGTTAACGCATTAAGCACTCCGCCTGGGGAGTACGGCCGCAAGGCTGAAACTCAAAAGAATTGACGGGGGCCCGCACAAGCGGTGGAGCATGTGGTTTAATTCGACGCAACGCGAAGAACCTTACCAGGTCTTGACATCCTCTGCAATCGGTAGAGATACCGAGTTCCCTTCGGGGACAGAGTGACAGGTGGTGCATGGTTGTCGTCAGCTCGTGTCGTGAGATGTTGGGTTAAGTCCCGCAACGAGCGCAACCCTTGATCTTAGTTGCCAGCATTTAGTTGGGCACTCTAAGGTGACTGCCGGTGACAAACCGGAGGAAGGTGGGGATGACGTCAAATCATCATGCCCCTTATGACCTGGGCTACACACGTGCTACAATGGATGGAACAAAGGGAAGCGAAACCGCGAGGTCAAGCAAATCCCATAAAACCATTCTCAGTTCGGATTGCAGGCTGCAACTCGCCTGCATGAAGCCGGAATCGCTAGTAATCGCGGATCAGCATGCCGCGGTGAATACGTTCCCGGGCCTTGTACACACCGCCCGTCACACCACGAGAGTTGGTAACACCCGAAGTCGGTGAGGTAACCTTTTGGAGCCAGCCGCCGAAGGTGGGACCAATGATTGGGGTGAAGTCGTAACAAGGTAGCCGTATCGGAAGGTGCGGCTGGATCACCTCCTTTCTAAGGATTTAGAACGGAACGCCGAAGACCTTCGGGTCTTCCGGTAAGGACATACATGGTTGTTTGGTTCAGTTTTGAGAGAGTAAATTCTCTATTACAATAATAGATGGGCCTGTAGCTCAGCTGGTTAGAGCGCACGCCTGATAAGCGTGAGGTCGGTGGTTCGAGTCCACTCAGGCCCACCATCTATATAAAACACGGGGCCTTAGCTCAGCTGGGAGAGCGCCTGCCTTGCACGCAGGAGGTCAGCGGTTCGATCCCGCTAGGCTCCATTTTTGTACCTTGAAAACTAAATAAGAGTAACAACGACATCAATTTTAAATATAAAAGCAAGGCTAAGAAATTAGCACGCTTATTCATTGTAAAAATAGTTAAGTGAATAAGGGCGCACGGTGGATGCCTTGGTACTAGGAGCCGAAGAAGGACGGGACTAACACCGATATGTCTCGGGGAGTCGTAAGTAGACATCGATCCGAGAATTTCCGAATGGGGGAACCCACTGTTCGTAATGGAACAGTACGCATAGCTGAATACATAGGCTATGTGAGGCAGACCCGGGGAACTGAAACATCTCAGTACCCGGAGGAAGAGAAAGCAAATGCGATTTCCCAAGTAGCGGCGAGCGAAACGGAATTAGCCCAAACCAGAAAGCTTGCTTTCTGGGGTTGTAGGACACTCCTTTGGAGTTACAAAGGAATTCTTTAGATGAATCGATCTGGAACGATCAGCCACAGCAGGTAAGAGCCCTGTAATCGAAAAGGAATTCTCTCCGGAGTGTATCCTGAGTACGGCGGAACACGAGAAATTCCGTCGGAATCCGGGAGGACCATCTCCCAAGGCTAAATACTCCCTAGTGACCGATAGTGAACCAGTACCGTGAGGGAAAGGTGAAAAGCACCCCGGGAGGGGAGTGAAAGAGAACCTGAAACCGTGTGCCTACAAGTAGTCGAAGCCCGTTTATGGGTGACGGCGTACCTTTTGTAGAATGGACCGGCGAGTTACGATCCCATGCAAGGTTAAGTGGAAGACACGGAGCCGCAGCGAAAGCGAGTCTGAATAGGGCGATTTGAGTATGTGGTCGTAGACCCGAAACCGTGTGATCTACCCATGTCCAGGGTGAAGGTCAGGTAACACTGACTGGAGGCCCGAACCCACGTATGTTGAAAAATGCGGGGATGAGGTGTGGGTAGGGGTGAAATGCCAATCGAACACGGAGATAGCTGGTTCTCTCCGAAATAGCTTTAGGGCTAGCCTCAAGGAATGAGTACTGGAGGTAGAGCACTGATTGGACTAGGGGCCCTCATCGGGTTACCGAATTCAGTCAAACTCCGAATGCCAGCTACTTAGACTTGGGAGTCAGACTATGGGTGATAAGGTTCATAGTCGAAAGGGAAACAGCCCAGACCGCCAGCTAAGGTCCCAAAGTATACGTTAAGTGGAAAAGGATGTGGAGTTGCCCAGACAACCAGGATGTTGGCTTAGAAGCAGCCACCATTTAAAGAGTGCGTAATAGCTCACTGGTCGAGTGACTCTGCGCCGAAAATGTACCGGGGCTAAACGTATCACCGAAGCTGCGGATTGTTCTTCGAACAATGGTAGGAGAGCGTTCCAAGTGCTGTGAAGTCAGACCGTGAGGACTGGTGGAGCGCTTGGAAGTGAGAATGCCGGTATGAGTAGCGAAAAAAGAGTGAGAATCTCTTTCACCGAAAGCCTAAGGTTTCCTGAGGAAGGCTCGTCCTCTCAGGGTTAGTCGGGACCTAAGCCGAGGCCGAAAGGCGTAGGCGATGGACAACAGGTAGATATTCCTGTACCACCTCATGAGCGTTTGAGCGATGGGGGGACGCAGTAGGATAAGGAATGCGCACCGATGGATGTGTGCGCCCAAGCAGTGAGAAAGTTGGATAGGCAAATCCGTCCAACAATTTCAAGCTGTGATGGGGAGGGAAATAGAGTACCGAAGTTCCTGATTTCACACTGCCAAGAAAATCCTCTAGTGAGTTCATAGGTGCCCGTACCGCAAACCGACACAGGTAGGCGAGGAGAGAATCCTAAGGTGAGCGGGAGAACTCTCGTTAAGGAACTCGGCAAAATGACCCCGTAACTTCGGGAGAAGGGGTGCTCCTTTAAGGAGGAGCCGCAGTGAATAGGCCCAAGCGACTGTTTAGCAAAAACACAGGTCTCTGCGAAGCCGAAAGGCGAAGTATAGGGGCTGACACCTGCCCGGTGCTGGAAGGTTAAGGGGAAGCGTTAGCTTACGCGAAGCGCAGAACCGAAGCCCCAGTAAACGGCGGCCGTAACTATAACGGTCCTAAGGTAGCGAAATTCCTTGTCGGGTAAGTTCCGACCCGCACGAAAGGTGCAACGACTTGGGCACTGTCTCAACGAGAGACCCGGTGAAATTATACTATGCGTGAAGATGCGCATTACCCGCGACAGGACGGAAAGACCCCGTGGAGCTTTACTGTAGCCTGATATTGAATGTTTGTACAGCTTGTACAGGATAGGTGGGAGCCTTGGAAACCGGAGCGCCAGCTTCGGTGGAGGCATCCGTGGGATACCACCCTGGCTGTACGACCATTCTAACCCAGGGCCGTGATCCGGTCCGGAGACAGTGTCAGGCGGGCAGTTTGACTGGGGCGGTCGCCTCCCAAAAGGTAACGGAGGCGCCCAAAGGTTCCCTCAGAATGGTTGGAAATCATTCGTAGAGTGTAAAGGCAGAAGGGAGCTTGACTGCGAGACCTACAAGTCGAGCAGGGACGAAAGTCGGGCTTAGTGATCCGGTGGTTCCGCATGGAAGGGCCATCGCTCAACGGATAAAAGCTACCCCGGGGATAACAGGCTTATCTCCCCCAAGAGTTCACATCGACGGGGAGGTTTGGCACCTCGATGTCGGCTCATCGCATCCTGGGGCTGTAGTCGGTCCCAAGGGTTGGGCTGTTCGCCCATTAAAGCGGTACGCGAGCTGGGTTCAGAACGTCGTGAGACAGTTCGGTCCCTATCCGTCGTGGGCGTTGGAAGTTTGAGAGGAGCTGTCCTTAGTACGAGAGGACCGGGATGGACACACCGCTGGTGTACCAGTTGTTCCGCCAGGAGCATAGCTGGGTAGCTACGTGTGGCAAGGATAAGTGCTGAAAGCATCTAAGCATGAAGCCCCCCTCAAGATGAGACTTCCCATCACTTCGAGTGAGTAAGATCCCTCAGAGACGATGAGGTTGATAGGTCCGAGGTGGAAGCGTGGTGACACGTGGAGCTGACGGATACTAATAGATCGAGGACTTAACTAATTTTCTTCTTTGATTGTCGTTGTTTTTCTCTTATTTAGTTTTTAGGGTATAAATTCATTTTATGATAGATACCGCTAAAAAGTTGTCTAGTAGCAATAGCGGAGAGGCCACACCTGTTCCCATGCCGAACACAGAAGTTAAGCTCTCCAGCGCCGATGGTAGTTGGGACTTTGTCCCTGCAAGAGTAGGACGCCGCTAGGCTGCTTTTTTTCATCTATTTACGAATAATTGTTTGCTGAATATGGTATGATAGGTAAAGAATTAAAAACCTTGATAACATTTAAATTAATTTAAACTATTCCACAGTAGCTCAGTGGTAGAGCTATCGGCTGTTAACCGATCGGTCGTAGGTTCGAATCCTACCTGTGGAGCCATTTTTGCTTCCATAGCTCAGCAGGTAGAGCACTTCCATGGTAAGGAAGGGGTCGCAGGTTCAAATCCTGTTGGAAGCTCTTGATATATAAGGCTTTTGTCCATTTTTGGGCAAAAGTCTTTTTTATCGTTCTAATAAAGTATTAACGCTTACAATTTAGGTCTTGTATTTTAGGCGTTTTGACTTTTATTAATTTATTTAAAATAGGCGAGAAAACCCCCATCTTCAAGGAATGTGAAGGGCAAAACCCAATGAGTAGGTGGGGGATGAATCGCCTTCGGACAAGGGATAGCTTCAGCTATCTCGATTGTCCGACTGTTCGAGAGCGTATTGGATGAGGTAGATAATCGTTTGGGTACGAGTCGTAACCCCCTTTTTTTCTTTAAAATCATCAATTCGTTTTGGATAACGCATATTTAAAACCTGTGACACTTTAAACCTCCTATGTTGTTATTAAAATAATATATAGTATACTTATTGTATATTAAAATAATACATGAAAGGAAGGTGAAAATCAATGTTAGCAAAAAAAGCGTACAAATTCCGCATCTATCCAACCAAAAAACAAATGGAACTGATTAACAAAACAATTGGATGTTCCCGCTTTGTATACAACTATTTTGTTGGGAAGCAAAAATCCAAAGACGCTTATTGGCATATCGCCAATGAAATGGTGCAGAACGGTCAACTCACTGAAAACAATTGGAAAGGGGGGGTTTTTCAATAAAAACCAATCCATTAAAGCTGTTCGCGAACTAAAGAAGCACTATTCATTTTTAAAAGAAGTGGATAGTATTGCCCTTCAAAAATCGGTGGAAATCGTTAACGATTCGTACACAAGATATTATAAAAAGCAAAACGGTGAACCTCGTTTCAAATCCAAAAAAAATCCTGTTCAATCCTATACAACGAAATGGGTGAATGGAAATATTGCTGTTTTGGATAAGCATGTTAAATTGCCGAAATTAGGTCTTGTTCGTTTTGCTAAAAGTCGTGAAGTGGAAGGCAGAATTATGAACGCAACAATTAGACGTAATCCTTCGGGCAAATATTTCATTTCGATTTTAGCTGAAACAGAAGTTGAAGTCTTTGAAAAGACCGGTTCGGCAATCGGTGTTGATGTCGGGTTGAAAGATTTTGCTACGCTTTCAGATGGAACCGTATATGCAAATCCAAAGTTTTTCCGTTCGTTAGAAGGAAAGTTAGTAAGAGCTCAGCGTGTGCTTTCAAGGCGAAAAGTTGGTTCTTCGAATTGGAAAAAACAAAAAACAAAAGTGGCTCGACTTCACGAAAAGATAGCAAATGCTAGAAAAGATATGTTGGATAAAATCTCTACTGATATTGTCAAAAACCACGACATCATTGGGATTGAAGATTTGTCTATTAAGAATATGTTAAAGAATCAACATCTTGCAAAGGCGATTAGTGAAGTCTCATGGTCCGAGTTCAGAAAGATGCTTGAATATAAAGCGAAATGGTACGGAAAACAAGTTGTGACTGCAGCTAAAAATTTTGCTTCAAGTCAGCTGTGTTCCAATTGTGGTCACAAGCATAAAGACGTTAAAAATCTTGCTTTGCGTGAATGGGAGTGTCCTATGTGCAAAACTCATCACCAAAGAGATATTAACGCAAGTATCAATCTTCGTAACGAAGCATTACGATTAACCGCAGGAACTGCGGGGATAGCCTAATCCATAACTAACCGTTAGGTTGGTGTTCTTAGGAATCTCCCACTTCAATCACCCCGTAAGGTCGATAAGTGGTGGGTAGTTCAAAATTAAAAGTAATTATTTAAAATAATATCTGATAAAATTGATTAGAAGAAAGGAGTATGCTAATAGAACAAACAGGCCATATTGTTGAGCACAACTAAATGGAAGAATGAATTTTTTATAATGAATTATGGGAGGTTACTATGACTCTAAAATATAAGTGTTTAATTTTAGACCATGATGATACAGGGGTGAAAAGTACTCCAGATATACACTATCCATCATTTGTGGAGGCACTTATAGACCTAAGACCAAATGAGCAACCTATCACGCTTGAAGATTTTGTTAAATACTGTTTCAATCCAGGCTTTTCCTCTTTATGTAAAGACATTATGAAATTCACAGAGGAAGAACAAAAACATCAGCAACTAGTTTGGAAAAGGTATACGGAATCAATTGTACCTGACTTCTATGAATTGTTTGTAGAGACCATTCAAGAGTTTAAACGCCAAGGTGGAATTGTGACAGTGGTTTCTCATTCCGAGAGGAACCGGATTGAAAGAGATTATTCTATTCATTGTGGATTCGTGCCGGACGCAATCTTTGGGTGGGAACTTCCAGAACATCAGAGGAAACCACATACATATCCAATTAAGGAAATTTTAAGACGCTTTAATCTTCTAGAAACTGAAGCACTAATGTTGGATGATCTAAAGCCAGGGTTAGAGATGGCAAGAAACAGTAATGTAGACTTCGCCGCTGCTGGGTGGTCGCACAGTATTCCTGAAATAAAGGAACAGATGAAAAGGGAGTCAAAATATTACCTTGAAACTATAGAGCAATTCAATCGATTAATATTATGTGAATAAATGTTTGGTAATTATTCAATTAAAGAGTGCTTTCAATGAATAAAGAAAAGCGTCCTCTATTGCTTTATTGAGCCAAATAATGGAGTGATTTTCCACGAAAAGTTATCAAGCGATGCTTGGGGACGAATTTTAATGTTATAAGTTTTACCTGAATTTTTAATTAGGAGGTGGACAATGAAAATTTTTGGTGAACGCAACTATGATTTAAATTATTGGAAAAGAACAGGAGCGTACGCTGTCATTCAGAATCATCAACAACAATTTTTATGTGTGGAAGACTTAGACGGGAATTTATTTTTAGTCGGTGGAGGGGTTGAAGCAGATGAAGATCCTGAAAATGCATTATTAAGAGAGAGTATTGAGGAAACAGGGCATAAAATTCAAATAGTTGAGACCATAGGGAAAGCCGAAAGACATTGGGTTTCAGCAAAATACCCTCGTGATTCTCAACATAATATCGGAATATTATACGCTTGTGAGCTATTGGAAAGGATAGCAGAGCCAGTTGAAAAAGAGCCAATGTGTTGGGTTGATTTCAGTTATTTAGAAAAGTATCTTTT
The DNA here is from genome assembly GCF_001878675.1 of Virgibacillus halodenitrificans. Classification (NCBI taxonomy): domain Bacteria; kingdom Bacillati; phylum Bacillota; class Bacilli; order Caryophanales; family Bacillaceae; genus Virgibacillus; species Virgibacillus halodenitrificans. Next base: position 205,199 of record NZ_CP017962.1, read on the forward strand.
TCATGAACATCACTTATACTTAATCAAACAGTATTTAAATATTTATACATAAGACATACCCAATAAAAGCTGGGAAGGATACATTGTCTTTAGTTGAGTAATGACTTTCAATCATCGGGCGCAGTAGGAGTAACAAACACTGTGCCTGAAACGGGTCAAATCGTGGAAGAAGATTAGGAGAGGATAATTATGCATTTATCACTTTTAGGCATTTCAATATCATTATTTGGAATAGCCCTAATACTAACTTCAAGGGGTTTACCAAACGTAATTGGATTGGTCATTTCATTTGTAGGGTTGCTAGTTTCGTTGGTTTCTTGTTTTCTAAATGAGGCAAAAAAAGTAAAAAATAATTCATATTGAAATTTTTTTATTTCAAATTAAAACCAGATTCTCCCCCAAAGTTAAGAGCAATTCTTGAATAATCTTTGCGATTCAAACGTGCCAGTTCTTAAATAACCCATAGGAGGGAATATAATGTCCAACGAAGTAGGAACAAGAAAAATTATCTTAGATTTAGCAGTTACTCTAGATGGTTTTATTGAAGGGAAAAATGGAGAAATTGATTGGTGCATAATGGACCCTGAAATGAAGTTTGCTAAATTTCTTAATCAAATCGATACAATTTTATATGGAAGAAAAAGTTACGAATTGTGGGGGCAATATATTCCAACAACCAAGGCTCCTGATGACGAGAAGGAAATGTGGGAGTTGATACACAGTAAGGAAAAATATGTGTTTTCCAGAACGCAAAAGGGGTTTGATAATAAAGCAATATGTATAAATGAAAATATCCCCGAGGAAATAAATAAATTAAAGGGTAATAGTGGTAAAGATATATGGTTATATGGTGGAGCGAGCCTTATCACGACTTTTATTAATTTGGGACTAGTGGATGAGTACAGATTATCTGTCCACCCTGTGGTATTGGGAGAAGGAAGACCATTATTTATTGATTTAAAACAAAGAATGAATCTAAACTTGATTAATACAAAAACCTATTCCTCCGGCGTAGTTCAACTAATCTATCGATCAAACAGTAATTGAATTTAACAATAGCACGATAGTTGGAATGGCCCTTTATTCCTTGCCAGGTCAAAGGTCGAAAAAGAGAGTCATAGCTTCAAATCCTGTTACACACTCTTAATAAAAAACTTCTACTAATGGTAGAAGTTTTTGTGTGGTCTAGCCTTATAATACTAAATTTACTTCTTGCATCATCAAATTAACCGCCTCTATAGCACTTCGTTTTCGTCAATTTGTACTCACCATTTCTTTTTCAAATATATTTAAGCTAAAAATGGACATGTGTGTTAAATTGTACATTTGTACTCTGGTTTTAAACTTTTATTTTATTCATTCTCAGTCTCATTTAAGTCCTTCAACAGTAAAACTAAACGTCTTTTCTCGCTAGTATGTAATTCCTCATATCGATCAAGTTCGCTTTTAATAAATTCTATTGTTGGGTTTTGTTGTTTTTTGCTACCGACAAAATACGTTGTAATCGAACTAGTCAACATACCTATTAAACCTATACCGATAAGCATTAATATAATTGCAATTAAACGTCCCATACCTGTATCAGGTGATATATCCCCATAGCCTACGGTCGTGGCGGTAACGATGGACCACCAAAGACCATCTTCATATGTATTAATTGATGGTTCGAAATGCTTGACCAAGAAAGTAGATAAGCCTATTAAGAGCACAGATACAGCAAAGACTTTATGAAAATTATTGGTTTTTAGTATATTTCTAAATGGTGTAATATACTTTTTACCTAATGATATAATTCGCAGCACTCGAAACAGCCTAACCACCCTAGCGGTCTGAAAGATGCTATCTAAGGGAATCACAGAAATAATATCAAAGGGGTTTTCTTTTATATAGTGCCATTTATTTTTGCTGATTAGAAACCGAATGAGAACATCTGTAAATAATACGAACCAGATGATTTTATCCAAGTATATTAAGTTGTCCTCTTCATGCCATATCAAAATTACTGATAAGAGAATGAGTATGATCAAAAAAATTTCATAAATTAATGCTAATTTTTTTCGCATGAAAACCACCTTGTTTAATTAATAGTAAAAAGACACTTATTGCGAATAAGTGTCTTTTAGATGAAATACTCTACCCTCCGATAATATGGTAACCAGAGTCTACATGTAATACTTCTCCAGTTATTCCTCTGGATAATTCGCTCATGAAGAATAAGGTAGCATCCCCAACCTGGTCTTGGTCCACATTTCTACGTAAAGGGGCTTTTTCTTCTATTATACTCATCTTCTCATTAAATCCGGATACACCTTTTGCGGATAACGTACGAATCGGACCTGCTGAGACGGCATTTACACGTATATTGTATTTACCCATATCTTCTGCTAAATATCTCATGCTGGCCTCTAAAGAAGCTTTTGCAACACCCATTACATTATAGTTTTGGATTACTCGTTCCGCCCCTAAATATGTTTGAGTTACAATACTTCCGCCTTCAGTCATCAATTCTTTAGCAGCTTTTGTTACTGATACTAGAGAATACGCACTAATTTCCTGTGCAAGTAAGAAACCGTCACGAGAGGTGTCAGCATATTCACCTTTTAGTTCTTCACGTTTAGCAAAGGCTACAGAATGAATAACTCCATGAATGACTCCTATTTTTTCTTTGATTTCTTTAAACGCTTGTTGTACACTTTCGTCACTAGCAACATCACATGATACAACTAATTCTGCCTGAATGTCATATTTTTCAAGTAACTTAGTTAATTTTTGATAGGATCGTTCCTGTCTATAGGTGAAAATTAAGTTTGCTCCTGCGTTATGTAATGATTTTGTGATTCCCCACGCAATACTACGTTCACTTGCAACTCCCATAACCACAATCTTTTTACCTTCTAATAAATTTGCCATAAATGTACCTCCATAATATGTTTCTTTTGTATATTATAACTAACAGCCTTTATGAAAGAAACCTTTGAGAAAAATATATTTGTGTACAGGTTATTATGACAGGGTTTAAACGGTGTTTCGACATTTTTATAAAAAAAATTCATTTTACCCTTTACAAATATAAAATATCTGGGTATAATAAAATTCGTTGGTTTGAGAAGAGCATAGTAGAAATCTTCAAAGCCACTTCTATTTTAAATTATTTACATTGCACTGGCCCGTTGGTCAAGCGGTTAAGACACCGCCCTTTCACGGCGGTAACACGGGTTCGAATCCCGTACGGGTCACCAATATACGGAGGATTAGCTCAGCTGGGAGAGCACCTGCCTTACAAGCAGGGGGTCGCAGGTTCGAGCCCTGCATCCTCCACCATCTGCCGGCCTAGCTCAATTGGTAGAGCAACTGACTTGTAATCAGTAGGTTGGGGGTTCAAGTCCTCTGGCCGGCACCATTTATTTTTATGTATAATTCTTATATAATAGTTAACAATATGGAGGGGTAGCGAAGTGGCTAAACGCGGCGGACTGTAAATCCGCTCCCTCAGGGTTCGGCAGTTCGAATCTGCCCCCCTCCACCATTTTTGTATTGTTGGGCTATAGCCAAGCGGTAAGGCATCGGGTTTTGATCCCGTGTATCCTAGGTTCGAATCCTAGTAGCCCAGCCACTTTTTTTATTTATAGGATTATTTTTGTTGAGAACAGGGTAATACATAAAACTAGGTATAAACACTCAGTAGGTAGAGCAACGAGCAATCCTTCTACCGAATAAGCTGCGAGTAACCCCGATGTACCTGGCATCATTGAAAAAGCTGGAAGAAGCAGGGGTCCACAAGATGAACGCAGTCTTAAGCAAGAGAACACAAAAATAATATGAGCCATTAGCTCAGTAGGTAGAGCAACGAGCAATCCTTCTACCGAATAAGCTGCGAGTAACCCCGATGTACCTAACATCACTGAAAAAGCTGGAAGAAGCAGGGGTCCACAAGATGAACGCAGTCTTAAGCAAGAGAACACAAAAATAATATGAGCCATTAGCTCAGTAGGTAGAGCATCTGACTTTTAATCAGAGGGTCGAAGGTTCGAATCCTTCATGGCTCACCACTTAAAAAATGAGGTTAAATACGTCATATATAGCAAATAAGATAAACAAGGTCGTTTAAAAAATGAACAGCCTTGTTTATTTGCATTTTAGAGTAAATTTTTACATAATAGATACAGTCATTTTTTTGTGAATAGATAGCAATCTCGTGTTATACTTTAAATATAATTTAGATGCTAAATAAATTTTATGCGCCATGTGTATGTGTTTATAGCATGCTGGACAAAAGGATGAGTAGGTATGGAAACTTCCAGGATTCCTGGTTTTTACAATATGACGGTTGAGGAACGTAGAGATTTATTAAAGAAGTTGCATTCCTTTACAGAGGAAGAAATAGCTAACTTGTTTTCTAAGGAGCCTCTACCTGCTGAAACAGCAGACAAGATGATTGAAAATACAATTGGTACTTTTCCTCTTCCATTAGGTTTAGGATTGAATTTCTTAATAAATGGGAAAGAATATGTAGTACCGATGGCTATAGAAGAACCATCCGTTGTAGCTTCAGCAAGTTATATTGCTAAAATTGTGAGAAATGCTGGTGGTTTTACCGCCGAAGCTACCGATCGGGTTATGATCGGGCAAATTCAAGTAGTTGGTTGTCCAGATTTTGAAATTGCAAAGGAAAGCCTCTTAAAAGAGAAGGAAGCGTTAATTGAAAGTGCCAATGCAGCCTACCCAAGCATGGTAGCAAGGGGCGGAGGCGCAGATGATCTGGAAGTAAGGGTACTGAATGAAGATGGTGATTCCCCATATAGCAAAATGCTTGTTGTACATGTATATGTGAATACGTGTGATGCCATGGGTGCGAATATAATAAATACAATGGTAGAGTCTTTGGCTCCAACAATTGAAAGTATAACTAAAGGAAAGGTTTATCTGCGGATTTTGTCAAATTATGCAGATAAATGTCTGGCACGTGCAAAGTGTGTAATACCTCCAAACCTTTTAGAGACCGATGGGTTTTCGGGAGAAGAGGTTCGTGATGGTGTGATTCATGCCTTTGAATTTGCTGACTCAGATCCTTATAGAGCTGTGACCCATAACAAGGGAATTATGAACGGGATCGATCCGATAGTTATTGCGACAGGTAATGACTGGCGAGCAGTAGAAGCGGGCGCGCATGCGTATGCTTCTCGCAGTGGAAAGTATAGATCAATGACCACATGGTCTGTAGATGAACAAGGCAATCTGGTTGGTGAGCTTGAATTACCTATGTCTGTTGGAACGGTAGGTGGATCTATCCGAGTCCATCCGATTGCTAAGACCTCACTGAGTATATTAGATGTGGAATCAGCTCAAGAACTAGCTCAAGTTATCGTTTCTGTTGGACTAGCGCAGAACCTCGGTGCATTAAAAGCTCTAGTAACAGATGGTATTCAGAAAGGTCATATGGCATTACATTCTCGCTCTGTTGCAATAGCAGCAGGGGCCTCTGGGGAGATGATTGATATCATTGCAGAAAAGTTAGTAGAAGAAAAAGAAATCCGTGTCGGAAAAGCTAAAGAATTGGTGGAAATGTATACAAAATGAGTGCAGAAAAAGTAACTACAACAGAACAAACAGCTATCGGTGTAGCTCATAGTAAATTGATTTTGATAGGAGAGCATGCAGTTGTACACGGGCAACCTGCCATTGCTATTCCTTTCCCATTAGTTGGTGTTGAATCTGTGGTAGAGCATGTACCAGGTTCGATTCAGATAGATAGTACCTTCTACCATGGACCACTTGATTTAGCTCCGGAGTCTTTACAAGGTATTGCTAATTGTATTAGAGGTACATTAGAATATTTGGAGCAACCTTATGGTGATCTAATGATACGAATTAAATCATCGATCCCACCAGGTAAAGGCCTTGGGTCAAGTGCTTCGGTAGCTATTTCATTAGTTAGATCTCTCTTCGCTTATTTTGGAGAAGAGTATACAGAGCAAGAATTACTAGATCTTGCTAACATTGCGGAGACGTATGCCCATGGTGCGCCAAGTGGAATTGATACGTTAACAATCACCTCTGGGTCACCTGTTTGGTATGAGAAACAACATTTAATTGATTTTATAAATTTAAGTGATGATTTTCACTTTGTAGTAGCCGATTCTGGGAGAATTGGTGATACTAGATTAGCGGTGGAATCTGTAGCCGAGCTATTGAAAACAGCACCGAAACGGATACAGAAAAAGTTAGATCGTATTGGAGATCTAACACATCAGGCTAAACATGCTTTGGAAAAAAGAGGGAAGCACATTCTTGGACACCTTCTAAATGAAGCGCAAAAAGAGTTGGAGTCTCTGGGTGTTAGTGATACTGGCCTTAATAAACTAATCCAATTTGCCAGAAAAGAAGGCGCCCTTGGAGCTAAGCTAACAGGCGGCGGTAATGGCGGTTGTATTATTGCTTTGGCCCAGAATGAAGTACATTCAAGACAGCTTGCTGAAAAATTGAGAAAACTTGGAGCACACGCTGTGTGGCCATTTACATTAAAACAGGAAAACAATAGGAATTATTAAAGGGGAGTAAAGATGAAGGCTACAGCTAAAGCACATACAAATATTGCTTTAATCAAATACTGGGGGAAGCGGAATGAAGAAATTATTCTGCCTACAAATAATAGTCTTTCCCTCACATTGGATGGCTTTTATACAGAAACTACTGTAGCCCTTCATGAGGATTATACGGAAGATCACTTTATTCTTGATGGCCAACCAGTAGTAGGGGAGCAATATAAACGTGTAACAACGTTTTTAGACCTTATACGTAAGCTGGCAGGTAAAAATATATATGCCGATGTTCGTTCTATTAATAATGTTCCTACTGCAGCAGGGTTCGCTTCTTCAGCTTCGGGCTTCGCAGCTTTAGCCGCAGCTGGAACAAAAGCAATGGGGATACATCTAAGTGAGCAAGAACTTTCCCGATTGACACGCCAAGGTTCAGGATCTGCATGTCGATCCATATATGGTGGATTTGCCGAGTGGAGAATGGGGAAGGAAAATGACGGTTCTGATTCCTACGCTGTGCCAATTGCACCTGTAGAACATTGGGATTTGCGGGTAGCTGCAGTGATTCTTTCTTCTACTATGAAAAAGGTATCCAGTCGAGAAGGGATGAAGCGGACGGTTGAGTCCTCTCCATTTTTTGATGGATGGGTGAATAGTATACCCAAGGATTTAGAAGAAATAAAAGAGGGCATTAAAGCACGAGACATGGAAAAGGTTGGAAGCATAGCAGAAGCAAATTGTTTGAGAATGCATGCCACCACGTTGGGGGCTAACCCTCCTTTTACGTATTGGCATGATACTACACTGACTGTTATGCAAACAGTAAAGCAGTTAAGAGAACAAGGAGTTCCTGCTTATTTCACTATTGATGCAGGCCCGAACGTAAAAGTATTGTATTTACCTGAAAATGAAAAGACAGTGGAGAAAGTACTCCGTGAAATTCCTGGTGTCACAGATGTACGTTTAAGCAAATCTGGTCAAGGAGTAACCTATATATAGGGGTTGGATATGTTGCCTAATGCACCAATGACAATAAAAGTACCTGGAAAATTAATGATTGCAGGGGAATTTGCTGTTTTACAACCACATCATGAACTCGTTGTAATGGCTGTTGATCGTTTTGTATATGCAACGATTGAAGACCATGATGCAAATAGAATAACATTAAATGATTTTGGTTTATATGACATTGGATGGACGTATGCTGATAATCGGCTGACTTTTTCTACAGACGATCAACGCACACGTTTTGTTGGGGCCGCTATGGCAACTGCGTTAACATACTTAAAGGAAAAGAACATCCATCCAACTCCATTCCGGCTTGCAATTAAAAGTGAACTTGATGATGTCTCCGGGATTAAATACGGGCTCGGCTCAAGTGCTGCAGTAGTTACAAGCGTCATATCAGCGATCTTAAATAAATATGATGATAAGGAACCTACAGCCCTATTAACATTTAAACTGGCTGCTATTTCGCATGTCCGTACACAAGGAAATGGTTCAGGAGCAGATGTAGCTGCCTCTTCCTATGGCGGTTTTCTACAATACGCCTCTTTTCAGGCTGAATGGCTCCAGGAGCAATATGAAAATACACCTACAATCACAGAACTGCTGGAAAAAGATTGGCCATATTTATCGATTAAACCAGTAAAAATTCCTTCAAATGTCTATGTGTGTATAGGTTGGACGGGAAAGCCTGCGTCTACTTCAAGACTAGTGGATGATATACTTAAATTAAAAACGGCTAACCAAAGCCAATTTAAACAATTTCTAGATGATAGTGAGACCGCTGTAAGTAACTTCTTACAAGGTATGACAGAGGGAGATCTTCCCCTTTTACTGCAAGGGATTAAACAAAATAGAAAAGCATTGGCGACTGTAGGAGAAAACGCTGGTGTAGAAATAGAAACTCCATTATTACGTACGTTATGTGATATTGCAGAAAATATGGGGGGTGCTGGTAAGCCTTCTGGCGCTGGTGGTGGAGATTGTGGAATTGCCTTTATGCCCTCAAAAAAGCAGGCAGAAGAAATAGTACATGCTTGGGAAGCTGCAGGAATTAAGCCACTTACAATTCAACCATTCCCTACTGGGGCTCATATTGTATCTTAAACATCTTAAGATCAAATGCTTGTAGAAAATCATATTCTACAAGCTTTTTAATATTTGTTCGGGAAATTTCCTACTGACATGAGTATAATCTACTGCTGCTAGAAATTAACAAAGCCTACGAATTTGTTATAAGGGATTATTCATTTTTTTAATACTGCATAAATATTCAAAAAAATGCTTGGTTGAGTCATCCTCATTCTTTTATATACAATAGTATAAAAGGAGGCGCTTACATATGAACAAAAATATTTCTGTAATTGGCGTACCGATGGATTTGGGGCAAAGTCGTCGTGGGGTAGATATGGGACCAAGCGCGATGAGATATGCAGGTGCTATTGAAAAGTTAACTACACTAAAATATATCGTAAAAGACTTGGGAGATATCCCAATTAATCGACCAGTTAACAATGAATCGACAGATGGAACTAATTTAAAGAACTTACATCAAGTGATAGAGGCCAATCAACAATTAGCAGATATGGTCGATGAAGAAATACAAAAATACAACTTTCCATTAATTTTGGGGGGAGATCATAGCATAGCTATCGGTAGCCTTGCAGGTATAGCAAAGCATTATAAAAACCTTGGGGTTATTTGGTATGATGCACATGGCGATTTGAATTCTAGTGAAACTTCTCCCTCAGGTAATATTCATGGGATGCCTCTAGCTGTTAGTCTGGGCATCGGACATGAGAAGTTAGTAAATATTTCAGGTTTCGTTCCAAAAATTCAACCCGAAAATATTGTTATTATCGGAGCAAGATCTCTGGATCCGGGTGAAAAGGAGCTTATTAAAGAAAAAGGAATAAAAGTTTTTACCATGCATGAGATTGATCGTCTGGGTATGCCAAATGTTATGTCGGAAGCCATAAAATACTTAAAGGATCGTACAGATGGCGTCCACTTAAGTTTAGATTTAGATGGACTGGATCCATCTGAAGCTCCAGGTGTAGGCACACCAGTGCTCGGTGGAATTACGTACAGAGAAAGCCACTTGGCAATGGAAATGCTGGAAGAGTCAGGTATGATTACATCAGCTGAGTTTGTAGAAGTAAATCCAATTCTGGATGAAAAGAATAAAACTGCTACAGTAGCAGTTGCATTAATGGGCTCATTGTTTGGAGAAAAGTTAAATTAAGAAAACTAAAAAGACATTAGGTGAACTTAATCTCTAATGTCTTTCTCTATGTATCTCTGGTTGTATATGAGGCCATTAACATGCCTTCTTTAAGTACTCATTTATTAGCTTATCCAATTTCATACTCGTGGAGACGACAACTTCTGATGTAAGCGCATTGTTGTAACTAAGCATTATCATCTCTTCGCGACATTTTTCAATTTCTTTCTTTAAATTAAAATCACTCACAAAACTGTCCTCCAATCAAGTATACTATAGTAAAGAAGATACCCAGATGTTAACCCTGATAAACATTAATTTGCCCATTTTAATAAAAATATAAATTAAAGTGAAACCTTTTCACATAGATGCTCGTATTATGATTACCGCACACCGGCGGAGGTAACCGTATGGATCAATTTATTAGAGACAAAATAATAGAAGTTAAAAAAGGAGACCAATCTGCATTTGAAGATGTGGTCAACTATTTTCAACACAAAATTTATCAGCATTGTTTACGAATGCTTGGTAATGCACACGAGGCGGAAGATATAGCACAGGAAGCGTTTATCCGAGCTTATATCAATATCGAATCCTTTGATGAGCAGCGGAAATTTTCGACATGGTTGTACAGAATTGCTACAAATTTGACCATTGATCGGATAAGGAAGCGTAAGCCCGATTTTTATCTTGATAGTAAGATAAAAGGGACAGAAGGGTTGGATATGTATTCCCAATTGCCAGATCAGGGTAAGCTGCCAGGAGAAGAAGTGGAAAGCCTGGAGCTGAAGCGCTATATACATCATGAGATTTCTGAGCTTCCCCCGAAATATCGCAGTGTTATTACATTACGATATTTGGAGGAGTTCTCACTTCAGGAAATTAGTGAAATCCTGGACATCCCGTTGGGTACTGTGAAGACAAGAATCCACAGGGCAAGGGAAGCATTACGAAAAAGACTTCGTCACGTGTAAAGGAGTGAATTCGCTTGAATTGTGATAAAGAAGCTGTTGAGCTTATGCATAATTATTTAGATGGTGATTTAACAAAGGAAAATGAGACAGCTTTACGCCTTCATTTGGAAGAGTGCGAGAAGTGTCAGCAGCATTTTCATGAGTTAAAGCGCACATTAACTTTAATACGAAGCACAGAGCATGTGAGCGCTCCTGCAAATTTTACTGCCAATGTTATGAATAATCTACCTGCCGAAAAGAAGTCGGTGAAGTATAAACGTTGGTTCAGAGCACACCCTATGTTAACGGCAGCTGCAATATTTTTTGTGTTTATGATGAGTGGAATCTTTTCTGCATGGAACCAAGGTAGTGAGCTGGTAGTATCCAAGCAGGATAACTTAGTAATAAAAGGCGACACTGTTATTGTACCGGAGGATGTCACGGTGGAAGGTGACCTGATTGTTAAAAATGGTAACCTGGTTGTACGTGGAACGATTGATGGAAATGTGACATTGGTAAATGGTAAGCTCATTGAGGAGCCTATTCAGGGAGAAGGCTTGATGGCATCTGTTGGTGAAGTAAATGGAGAGTTGGAGCACATTGATCAGATTTTTGAATGGATGTGGTTTCACATAAAGTCTTTCATTAAAAATATATTCGATTTCTAAAGGAACATGGCCTACATGTTCCTTTTTCTAAAGAAATAATATAATAAACCTCCACGTGTAACTCTGCATTCATCCATAGTAAAGAATGAGGATATATTTTATTAGCCAAGTTTAGGAATCGACATGCAGATTACATCCAAATGGATGTGTTTTTGTAATAGAAATCACCTTTATATAGAAAGTTAAATGTGATTTTTCTCCGGATAAGTTTAACGCTCTGGAAGTCTTCCCTCAAAAAATATGTTATAATAACTAACGTGACTATTTAAAATATGGTGATACGAATCTATGTGTAAAAAGGGTGTGTAGACATGCTTGGTGGGGGATTGGATATTTTAGAGCTTCTAAGAGTAGGCGTAGATATTGCTCTCGTCTGGTATGTGTTATATAAGCTAATCATGCTGATTAGAGGTACAAAGGCCATCCAGCTCTTGAAGGGGATCGCAGTAGTGCTTGCGGTATGGCTTTTAAGTATAGCATTTAATTTACAGACGGTACAATGGATTACCAGTCAAGCTATTGGCTGGGGATTAATTGTTATTATTATACTATTCCAGCCTGAGTTGCGAAGGGCTTTGGAACAGCTTGGAAGAGGGAACATCTTTGGAAGAAGTGCAAGATCAGAAGAAGAAATTATACAACAGAATATCGAAGCGATTATTCAGTCCTGTAACTATATGGCAAAGCGTAGAATAGGTGCGCTGATTTCTATTGAACGGGAAACGGGAATAGGTGACTATGCTGAAACAGGTATACCAATTAACGGAAAACTAACACATCAGCTTTTGACGAATATCTTCACACCAAACACCCCTTTACATGATGGAGCGGTTATTTTAAAGGGGGAAACGATTGTAGCAGCTGCGTGTTATTTGCCATTATCGGAGAGTCCTTTTATCTCTAAAGAGTTGGGGACAAGGCACAGAGCTGCTATGGGAATTAGTGAAGTAACAGACGCCCTGACAATTGTCGTATCAGAAGAAACAGGTAATATTTCTTGTACAAAAAATGGCGAGTTACATAGAGAACTGGACCAGAACAGTCTAAGTGAGCTATTGCGAGAAAACCTATCTTTAAACGTGAAATCCTCTGAGAAGAAGACAAAAAAACGGAGGGGGAGCAATGATGGATAATTGGTTTAGAAGTAAATGGTTTGTTCGGGTGATCTCCTTGGCATTCGCCATCTTATTCTATGTATTTGTATATGTTGATGCAAATAATTCCACAAACTCTGATTCGACGTTCCCAGGGAAGACACAAGAAATGCAAACATTAAACGATGTCCCTGTAGAAATTAAAATAGATGAGGATGATTATGTAGTAAGTGGTGTGCCGGAATATGTAAATGTCTCTTTAGAAGGTTCTTTAGGGGTACTGACACCGCTTATTAAGCAGCGTAACTTTTCTGCCTTTGTGGATTTGCGAGGGTTGGACGCTGGTGAACATATAGTGGAAGTGGAGCATAATATATCAGCAGATTTAAATGTTTATATTGAACCGAAAACAGTAGAAGTAACGATAGAGAAGAAGGCAACTGCTGAATTCCCAATTAATGTTGATTTTATTAATACGGATCAATTAACAGAAGGGTATGAGCTTGGGAAGTATGAAATCGAACCGTCAACGGTATCGATCACAAGCTCTCAAAGTGTAATTGATCAAATCGGAATTGTGAAAGTATATGTAGATGTAAAAGACATTGATAAGTCTATAAATAACAGAGAAGTGCCTATAAATGTTTACGACACACAAGGGAATGAATTGAATGTCAATGTTCAACCAGAAAATGCAGTAGTTTCTGTGGATATAGATAATCCAAGTAAGAAAGTTCCTGTAAGTGTTGAAACAACTGGTGAATTGCCTGAAGGTTACTCACTAACTTCTATTTCTCCAAGTGTAGAGGAAGTTGAAGTATTTGGGACAAGCAATGTCTTAAAAGATATTAAGGAAATCAGCACAAATGAAATAGATTTATCGGACATCGAAGAATCCGGAAAGGTAGAAGCAGAGCTGTCTTTGCCAGAGGGAACGATGGTGCCGAATAATAAAATTGAAGTATCCGTTGAAGTTGAAAAACCAACAACGATTACCAATGTACCCATCGATGTTGAAGATTTAGAAGAGGGATTGGAAATATCTTTTATAGAACCTGATGATGCAAAAATGGATATCTCCGTTGTAGGAAAAGAAACAGATGTTAAAGAACTTTCAGCCGAAGATTTTCAAGTAACGATCAGTGCCGCAGATCTAGAACCTGGAGAGCATGAAGTACCAGTTAAACTAGAAGGACCAGATGGGTTAAAAACAACAGGTGAATTTGAAAAAGTAAAAATCAATATAAAAGAATAGCACTTGTGTGTTAACGGTTGAAATGGAAATGAAGGAGAGATACTACATGGGAAAATATTTTGGAACAGATGGTGTGAGAGGAATTGCAAATAAGGGACTTACACCAGAACTAGCATTTAAATTAGGTCGCTTTGGCGGTTATGTTTTAACAAAAGAAACCCAGCGTCCTAAGGTTATCGTCGGTCGTGATACTAGAATTTCCGGGCATATGCTTGAAGGGGCATTGGTTGCCGGTTTGCTTTCCATAGGTGCAGAAGTAATGCGTCTAGGGGTGATTTCCACACCGGGTGTCGCTTATCTTACTAAAGCTACAAGCTCGCAAGCCGGGGTAATGATTTCAGCTTCACATAACCCTGTAGAGGATAATGGTATTAAATTCTTTGGACCGGATGGCTTTAAACTTTCAGATGCTCAGGAAAATGAAATCGAGCAGCTGATGGAAGAAGAAGATAATCTGCCTCGTCCAACAGGTGGAGATGTAGGAACAGTAAATGATTATTTTGAAGGTGGTCAGAAATATCTTTCCTTCTTAAAGGATACAATTGATAATGACTTTGAAGGCATACGGATAGCGTTGGATTGTGCTCATGGTGCTACTTCCAGTCTGGCAACACATCTGTTTGCTGACCTGGAAGCAGACATCTTCTCCATTGGGTCATCACCAGATGGATTAAACATTAATGATGGGGTTGGTTCAACACACCCTGAAACGCTTCAAGCTTTTGTAGAAGAAAAGAATGCAGATATTGGTTTGGCGTTTGACGGGGACGGAGACCGTTTAATCGCAGTAGACGAAAAAGGAAATATTGTAGATGGCGATCAAATTATGTTTATCTGTGCAAAGTATATGAATGAAAAAGGATTTCTTCGTAAGAATACAGTTGTTTCTACAGTAATGAGTAACATTGGGTTTTACAAAGCGATTGAGAAAAACGGAATGCGCAGTGATAAAACTGCAGTTGGTGATCGCTATGTGATGGAAGAAATGCGCAAGGGTGGATATAACCTTGGCGGCGAGCAATCTGGTCATATCATTTTCTTAGATTACAACACGACAGGGGATGGCATGCTGTCAGCTATCCAATTAGTTAATGTAATGAGGGAAACGGGTAAGCCACTTTCTGAGTTGGCAGGCGAGATGGCAATCTTCCCTCAAGTATTAAAGAATGTAAAAGTAATTGATAAAAACGAAGCACTAAGTAATTCAAGAATTAATGAAGAAATTGAAGCAGTCGAAAAAGAGCTTGGTGACCAAGGCCGTGTCCTTGTACGTCCATCTGGAACAGAGCCTCTTGTAAGAGTTATGGTAGAAGCACCTACCAAAGAAGAATGTGAGAAATATGTTGATCAAGTAGCTAACGTGATTGATCAACTCTTAGGAATGAAAGAGTAACAGAATGGAAAACCTGCCCCCTTATGCGGAGCAGGTTTTTCTTATCTTATTTCTTGGTTTTAATATATATGTTGGGTTATTCAATGATTCGGAGAAAAAAATCTGAGCTAACTTTCTTGAACTTTTTCGAGGATGTTGGTCATGCAATCGTTGCCACAGAGTGGTTGGTGGGGCGAGTTAGCGCAGTCCCGGGACGTGGCGTTCTTAGATTGCGATTTTCCATTCAATCAATTGGTATTGCACATTTATTTTAATAATATATTTTTCCGTAGCGATGTTGTTTAGCTTTTTGAGATTACGGAGAATCAAATTCCCTCTTGTTCTATACTTTCCTACTATGAATATACAAGATAAGATTTGCACTCCTAAAATTGCAATGAATCCTAAAAACACTAACTTATTACCAGTTCCTTTCTCGACGATCACCCCCTCCAAGACCCAAGAATATTTCCATTTTAAATGGCGTATGATAAGCTGATGTAAAACAACCAAAGTTAGGAGAGCCCTTCATGATTACCATTTTAATTGTTGATGATGATCCGCATATTCGGGAGCTGCTTCGATTTTATCTACAGAAGGAAGGATATCAAACAGAGCAAGCAACTGATGGAAATGAAGCATTGAAGATATTAGAACTTAAAAGAATTCATCTTGCCCTTGTGGACATCATGATGCCTAATATGGATGGATATGAATTATGCAAGGAAATACGAGACTATTATGACATCCCTGTAATGATGCTTACAGCTAAGGGGGAAATTACCGATAAAGAAAAGGCATTCCTCGCTGGCACGGATGATTATATTGTAAAACCCTTTGAGCCAAAAGAAGTATTGTATCGAATTAAAGCATTACTGCGTCGGTTCCAAATGGTGAACGAGGAGGTTATCCATCTTGGCAACACGGTAATTAATCGAAGGAGTTATGAAGTTACATATCATAATAAAAACTTAATTCTACCTTTAAAGGAATTTGAGTTATTGGCACAGCTAGCAAGCTACCCAAACCGCATTTTTTCCAGGGAGCAATTAATTGAACTCGTATGGGGAAGTGACTATGAAG
Organism: Virgibacillus halodenitrificans; assembly: GCF_001878675.1. Classification (NCBI taxonomy): domain Bacteria; kingdom Bacillati; phylum Bacillota; class Bacilli; order Caryophanales; family Bacillaceae; genus Virgibacillus; species Virgibacillus halodenitrificans. The sequence continues at coordinate 221,389 of NZ_CP017962.1, forward strand.
GAAATGACCGCACAGTAGATGTGCATATTAAGCGTTTAAGAGAGCGGTTTGCAGAAGAAGAACAAGATTTCTCCATTCAGACAGTACGCGGGTTGGGATATAAGCTCGAAATGAAGCAATAAACAAAATGGATACATGCTGTTCATCATCTATTCATAAATAGGTGATATTCTAAACGGAACATTCATTTGGAGGAATTTAGTTATGCGTACCCTTTATGTGCGGATTATTATCACAACAATGGCTATTATGATTGCAAGTGCTGTCATCGCTTTTGCTGTTACAAATATTTATTATCAATACTATTTGAAGCCCCAAAATGACGAGAAGATTACCCACATAGCAAATAATATTGTTGAAATTTATAACCATAATAATAATCAATCCATTGATGATTTTTTAAATGCCATGACAGATTTAGGCTATAAATTTTACTTGATTGATCAGGAAGGAACTGAAAAAACGTTTGGTGATCCATTTTCCTCAACAGCTATGAATGAGCGCTATATTGAGAAAATACTCGATGGACAGGTATATCACGGTATAAAAAATTATCCTTGGAAACCTTTTGTTACTGGATTTTTCGATAATGAGCTGGTTAATACCATCGGGGTTCCAGTCATGGTGGATGGAGAAAGACAAGCTCTGTTTGTCCGACCAAACTCTTCGCAACAATTTGGTGAGATGCGTTTTTTCCTTGCCGTATTATTAATATTAACCTTGTTATTCAGTTTTCTTCTGGTGTTAGTCAGTACACGCTACATTGTAAATCCAATTAAAAATTTAACGATAGCCACCAAGAAAATTGCTGCAGGAAATTATCATCTGAAGTTAAAAGTAAAACGAAAAGATGAAATTGGCAGACTTGCCAATGACTTTTCTAAAATGAGTAGAAATCTGGAACAGATAGAAGAGAAAAGGCAGGAATTCGTCTCCAGTGTTTCTCATGAAATTCAATCCCCACTTACATCTATACAGGGTTTTTCTAAATTAATAAAAGAGGAAGAGCTTTCGAAAGAGGAACGTATTCATTATTTAACTATTATCGAAAAGGAAAGTAAGAGGTTGTCATTATTAAGTAAGCAGCTGCTAACCCTCTCATTTTTGGACAGTGAGAAAGATATAAATGAAGGGCAGAAATTTGATGTTGCTGCTCAATTAAGAGAAACCATTCAAACAACGGAATGGCAATGGCGAGAGAAAAATATTTCTATTGAATTGGATATTTCCTCCGTTTATTTAAAAGGGGACCCACGTTTATTGCAGCAAGTGTGGGTGAATTTGGTATCGAATGCGATTCGTTATACAGATAATAATGGGAAAATAACACTACGAACGCATGAGAAAAAGAAAGAGATAGATGTTGTTGTAGAGGACACTGGTATTGGTATTACAGAGGAAAACATACCTTTCCTGTTTGATCGATTCTATAAAGTAGATAAAGCAAGAACACGTACAGAAGATAGTACTGGTTTGGGGCTTGCTATTGTTAAGAAAATTATTGAATTACATGATGGTACAATTATGGTAGAAAGTACACTGGGAGAAGGATCACGATTTATTGTAACATTACCAATAGATAACTAGGCGTGAGAGGGCTTTTGAGTTGTATAACAGCAACAAGAGTCCTCTTTTTAGTTGTTCATCCTTGGCAGGTGCTTCTGCTTTTGTTTTTCATAGTAACCGTTTGTTCATCTTCTGTTCATAGTATCTATGTATGCTATATATATTGAAAGAAGAGGAGTGAGGAAATTGTTTCTTGCAATAAGAGAATTATTTTATTCAAAACTACGATATATATTGATTGGTTTAATTATGGTTTTAGTTGCCAGTCTTATCTTTATAATTTCTGGCTTGGCAAAGGGGCTATCAGCAGATAATGCTTCAGCAATTCAGGAATTACAAGCAGATTATGTGATATTAAATTCGGATGCGGAAATGGATATGACCAAGTCATTTGTATCCCGGTCGAATATGAAGCAAATGGAGCAAGCAGATGGTATCAAGGAAGTTAATTCATTATCCATTCAAATGAGAAACGCTACTGTAAATGGTACAGATAAAAATGAAGATGTTTCTATCTTCGTTACAGAACCCGAAAGTATGTTACTGCCGACCATAACAGAAGGCAATGCAATCAATGATGCTAACGAGGTAATTGTTGATCAGTCACTTAAAAGAGAAGGGATTCAGCTGGGTGATACATTAACTTTTGGCGAAGAGAAAGAAGTTAAGGTTGTTGGTTTTACGGATGAACAGCGCTATAGTCATACACCGGTTGTATTTATGACAAGTAAGAACCCGGAGAAGATGAATGCATTTGTTGTGAATTCCAACGGAGCAAGCGTAACTGCAATACAAGATGAAATCGGAAGTAGTTATGAAGTAGCCACAAACGGTGAATTGCTTAAGGGGATACCAAGTTATTCACAGGAACAAGCATCTCTCAATATGATGATTGCTTTCTTATACGTCATTGCAGCCTTTGTGCTGGCAGCTTTTTTCTATGTGATTACATTACAAAAAAGAGACCAATTTGGTGTGCTTAAAGCACTTGGAGCAAAGACCACATATTTAATTCGAAGTGTAATTGGTCAAGTGCTCATTATTTCTGTTCTGTGTATCGGTGTAGGTGTTGGTTTAACGTATGGAATCGGAGCAGCTTTTCCTGCCGATATGCCATTTAAGTTAAGTTCTATTGGGATGCTGCAATCTTCGTTATTAATATTAGCAGTATCACTGGTGGGTGCACTTATTTCCTTAGTTCAAGTAATTAAGATTGACCCAATTGAAGCGATTGAGGGGGCAGGAAAATGAGTTTAGTATTGGAAAATGTTTCAAAAATATATCGTGATGGTCCAAAAGAATTTAGAGCAGTTGATGATGTATCATTAGAAGTAAAGCAGGGAGAATTTGTAGCAATTATCGGTCCGTCCGGTTCGGGTAAAAGTACGATGCTATCTATTGCAGGAGCTCTTTTATCCCCAAGTGAAGGAAAAGTTTTTCTGCATGGTGAAGATATTACAAACCTTTCTACAAAGAAAATAACAGAAAAAAGGCGTGACGAAATTGGTTTTGTATTTCAGGCGGCTAATTTAATTCCTTATTTAAAGGTAAAGGATCAATTGAACCTCATTGATGTTTTATCAAAACATAAGAGAGAAAAAAGATCAATTGAACTATTAGAGCATTTTGGTTTAGCACATCGTATTAATAAGTATCCAAATGAACTATCTGGAGGAGAAAGACAGCGTGTCGCTATCGCAAGAGCATTAATTAATGATCCACAGTTAATCCTTGCTGATGAACCAACAGCAAGTCTGGATTCAAAACGGGGTCGTGAAGTTGTGGAATTATTGGCAGATGAAATAAAGAACCGAGGTAAATCTGGAATAATGGTCACACATGATGAACGCGTGCTTGATGTATGTGATAGGGTCATATCTATTCGGGATGGGAAAATAGAGAAGCAATGAGTTAATAAGCGAAACACCAGCTATTGCCAGATAGCTGGTGTTTCGCTTTTCCAAATCTATAGGACATCACTATTATTTTGCTGTGCTTCCTGTACTTGCTGGCGTGTATCATGCAAGCTTTCATAAGCTTGTTGAAATTGTGGGTTTTCGGTTGCTGTTTTCCCTGAATGCTGCTGCGCATGCTGCAATTCTCGCTCTGCTTGTTGTAATTGATCATGTGCCTGTTGTAATAATTCAGCGTCTCTACCTTGCGCCTGTAAAATAGCATCCTGCGCTTCTTTAATTTGTCTGCTTGCAGATTGTAATTGCTCATGCAGGTTTTGATTTGGCATAAATAGAACCCCCATTTTTATTAGATAATGATTATAGTTTGCACAACAAACATGGAATTATGTATCCCTAAGGCATGGAAGTAGTAATGAAATGGATAGCAATAGTTACAGCAACAAGAAATAGCATGACACCAGTTGATACAAGCAGAATCGTCTTAAAAGCAGATGCTTTTCTCATTTTGTAAATGATAATCATACTGAGAACAACTGTAAATATCCAAATTGAGATTCCATATTGGGAAAACAATAATGGAGAGTTAGCAAGCCATAGATACAAAATGTAAATATGTGACCAGGATAAAAGTAATGCTATTAATCGCATGCAGGATACCCCTCTCTACTTTATCTATATATAAAATATTCTTCCGGCTTAAGTCGGAGTTGAAAACCGACTGGAGTCTGTTTCCTTTGATGGGAAGGCTTGCTATACTTACACTATTCTTATCATTTTCAGAACATACAAAAGTATTATATAATTTAAAGGGAGTAATTTTCCACAACATGGAAAAATACATATGAAAGTCTAAAAAAATCAGGAGGCGTACACATGATTACATTTCCAAAACCAACTGTCGAGCAATTTTTCCGTAGCTATGCGATTACTAATTTTGCAGTAAGTAAGGATGAGAAACAACTCGTATTTAGTACAAATTTAAATGGCAAGATGAACTTATGGGCAATGGATTTGCCAGGAAACTTTCCATATCTTTTTGCACATGTTGATGAATCGTGCAGTTTTATTAAGTTTGATCCTGAAAACAGATATGTACTTGCTGGGTTTGATAAAGATGGTGACGAAAATCATCATATCTATAGCTTGCCTGTTACAGGCGGTCTTTCTCAAAAATTAATTACCGGGGAAGCCTCGGATAAGTTTTTCTTTTCCCATTTGAGTAAAGATGGTGAAAGATTATATTATATGACATCAGAGGAAAACCCTTCTTTTTTAAATACGCGTGTCCGCAACCTTAAGGATAACTCAGATGAGCTTATCCATACAGGAAAAGATGCTTTAACAGAGCTGGCCGCTGTTTCAGAGAAGGAGTCTTCGTTTGTATATCTTCAATCATATGCGAATACCTATGTAACTGGATTTGTAAGCATTGGAGCAGAAAAATTTTCTTTAACACCAGACCCCGAGAAAGTTCATGTCGTTTTTGATCCTGTATTCACAGATGAAAAGACGGTATATTTTGTAACTGATTATGAAAGTGAGTATAGTTATATAGCTAAATTTGATATAACTAAAAAGGAATTTTCAACTGTACAAAAATTTGAAGAGGAAAGTGTTACTTCCCTGAAGTGGGATCAGACAAATGATGCGTTTTACATTGTTACTGAAAAGGGCGTTTCTGACCTGTTGTATCGTTATGACCTTCATTCAGAAAAGTGCTTGAAATTAGAAGCTCCTGCAGAAGTAGTTGGACAATTAAGTATTGGGCAGTCCGGGGCAATTTATCTTCTTGGTACAAGTGGTATTCAGCCAATTAACATCTTTTATTCTATGGATGGCATAGAGTGGGAGCAGCTTACGAATAATACCGTATTGGGTGTAAGCAAAGAACATATGGTGGATCCGGAAGTAGTTTCCTACCCTTCCTTTGACGGAAAGAAAATTGAAGCACTCTTATTCAAAGCCTTACCGGAAAATGACAATGGCCACACCATTTTCTGGCCACACGGTGGTCCACAGGCCGCAGAAAGAAAGACATATCGTGCGATGTTCCAAAGCTTTCTCAACCAGGGCTATACCATTTTTGCACCTAACTTCCGAGGCAGTACGGGCTATGGCTCCAATTTTGTAAAATTAGTGGAACAGGATTGGGGAGAAGGACCACGATTAGATTGTGTAGCAGGAATCGAATGGTTATTTGACCAAAAGATCACTGACCGGGAAAAATTATTCCTCGTGGGAGGAAGCTATGGTGGCTATATGGCATTATTGCTACATGGCCGTCACGCAGATTATTTTAAGGCAGTGGTAGATATTTTTGGACCGTCCGATTTGTTCACCTTCGTAAATTCGGTACCGCCTCATTGGAAACCAATCATGGACCGTTGGATAGGTGATCCGGAACGTGATAAAGAACGATTTATCAAGGACTCTCCAATTACGTATTTGGAGGGGATGACCAGACCGATGCTCGTCATTCAAGGTGCAAAAGATCCTCGGGTAGTAAAAGAAGAATCAGATCAAATTGTTGCTAAGTTAAAAGAAAAAAGCAGAGATGTCGAATATCTTGTGTTGGAAGATGAAGGACATGGCTTCTCCAAAAAAGAAAACGAAATTAATGTTTATAAGCGGATGCTTGATTTCATGGAAAAGCATCAAGCAAGTAAATAGTTAAATGAAAATTTAGCGCCCTGCCATTTCGGTAGGGCGTTTAAGTCATAGGAGTATGGCCATTACACCATTTTCACTCACGTAAGATGTCCGCTAACATAAACTAAACAATAACATCACAAAAAAACAATTGACCGAAACAGGATAAATCGGTTAAAATGTGATGTAGCCTTTTGGAAAAAGAAGGTTTATTCAAACATAGAAAGGGGCATTAAAGTTTAAGTAAGTTTTTAAAGCGCCAGAACTATTTTCCGTCCGCAATGGAAAATAGTTGACGAGGTGGGGGTTATCGAATTTTTTCGGCGGGTACCTCCCGATTGCACATCTCAGTCGTCAGGCTTTTTTCTCAAAACAGTGGGGTGACTCATTGCACAAAGGGAAGAAGTAAGATGTCCAATACGAACACGAGAAAGGGGCAGTTTAGCGGCCCCTGTTAGAGGATGTTCAAAAGGACCGGTAAAAATGTTACATGGAATTTATTAGTTCTTTTTATCCTCCTTTTGAACACGATTTGTTAGATATGAGGTCGTTTTCTGCCCCTTTACGAAGGAGGCCATCAAACGATGTGTGGAATTGTAGGATATATCGGACAAAATGATACAAAAGAAGTTTTATTAAATGGGCTGGAGAAATTGGAATACCGTGGCTATGATTCGGCTGGAATAGCTATGTTAAACAACGAAGGAGTCCATGTTACAAAGGTAAAAGGTCGTATTGCAGTACTTCGCGACCGAGTAGAGCCTTCTATTCATGCAACAATGGGGATCGGCCATACCCGCTGGGCAACACACGGTGTGCCAAGTGAAGAGAACGCACATCCGCATCAAAGCGCGTCTGGCAGATTTACACTTGTTCATAATGGTGTTATTGAAAATTACCATGATATAAAAAAAGACCATCTGCAAAGTACAAATTTTGTGAGTGAAACAGATACAGAGGTTATCGTTCAGCTAGTTGAAAAACTACATGATGAATACCAGGATACGAAGGAGTCGTTCCGTCAAGCATTGAAATTGCTAAAAGGGTCCTATGCAATTGGACTCATTGACCACGAGGATCAAGATACACTATATGTTGCAAAAAATAAGAGCCCTTTATTAGTAGGTATCGGAGAAGGTTTCAACCTTGTAGCAAGTGATGCAATGGCAACACTAAAAGAAACGGATCAATATGTGGAAATTCATGACCAGGAAATTGTACTTGTTCAACGTGATTCCGTGGAAATTCAAACACTCGATGGGGAAGTCATCACACGTGAAGCGTACACTGCTCAGCTTGATGTGAGTGATATTGAAAAAGGAACCTATCCGCACTTTATGCTGAAGGAAATTGATGAACAACCTTTCGTTATGCGTAAAATCATTAACGAATACCAAACAGAAGACAATGAACTGAAACTCGATGAAGATATCCGTGCTGCTATGAAAGCATGTGATCGAATTTATATTATTGCAGCGGGAACCAGTTATCATGCTGGATTGGTTGGAAAAGAATTTATTGAAAAGCTGGCAAAAATTCCAGTTGAAGTACATGTAGCCAGTGAGTTTTCTTATAACATGCCTTTATTATCAGAAAAGCCACTGTTCGTATTTATTTCGCAAAGTGGTGAAACAGCAGACAGTCGTGCTGTATTAGTAAAAATTAAAGAATTAGGATATCCGTCACTAACGATTACCAATGTGCCGGGATCCACCCTTTCTCGTGAAGCCGATTATACGCTAAATCTTTATGCAGGTCCGGAAATTGCTGTTGCTTCAACAAAAGCATACACAGCTCAAATTGCCGTGCTTGCCATACTGGCAGTAGATACCGCAAAAGCCCAAGGCATTACATTGGACTTCGATCCGATGCAGGAGCTAGCCATTGTGGCAAATGCCATGGAAATATTAACAGATCAAAAAGAAGGAATTGAAGAACTGGTACGTGAATATTTGCCGACCTCCCGTAATGCATTCTTTATTGGTAGAAGCACTGACTACCATGTATGTATGGAGGGGGCCTTGAAACTAAAGGAGATTTCTTATATTCAAGCAGAAGGGTTTGCCGGTGGAGAATTAAAGCACGGTACCATTGCTCTAATTGAAGAAGGTACACCAGTTATTGCACTGGCAACACAGAACAATGTGAACTACTCCATTCGCGGTAACGTGCAGGAAGTAGTTGCCCGTGGAGCGAATGCTTTAGTGATCAGTATGAGAGGCTTGGAACAGGATACAGACGCATTTGTTATCCCACATGTCCATGAATTGCTCACTCCACTTGTAAGTGTGGTACCGTTACAACTGCTTGCATACTATGCTGCATTACATCGGGATTGTGATGTAGATAAGCCAAGGAATTTGGCAAAGAGCGTGACTGTGGAGTAAATATAAGAGAATTTGAAATTACCCCTGTCTAAAAATAATAATGCTATTAAATATGGAAGATTGTCATCCGTTCGTTTATAATCAAGTAAACGAACGGATGTTTTTATTTTCGAGGTGTTGCAAAAGAAAATTAAAGGGTACTTTTGCAATTAATTTTAAGAAAATTATTTAAATTATAAAAACCATTCAACCATGGAGGGGAATCCAATGCGTAAATATAATAATAATATTTTTATGGCGTTCATTTGTTTTCTGCTTCTTTGGATGTTATTTGGATATAACCCTCAAATAACGTCTTCTGCTAATGAGCATGCATTTCTGGAAAATAAATTAGAGAATTACATTGTTAAACATGAAGAGAATATTGCCGGTTTAGCAACAATAATGGTAGTTGATGATAAAATAACCTATAAAATGAAGGGATATTCGAACATAGAAAAAGAAGTTCCAGTTAATGAAAATACTGTGTTCGAATGGGCATCGGTTTCTAAGGTTCTAATTTGGATTAGTGTTTTACAATTAGTAGAAGCAGGAAAGCTTGATTTAGAAACAAATATTGAAATATATTTACCCAATGATTTTCATTACCCAAAGAATTTTGAAGAACCTATCACGATGTATGACTTAATGCATCATTCGGCTGGTTTTGACGATAGTTACACAGATTTAATGATTCATCAAACTACTAAGAAGACTTCCTTAAGAGAAGTACTTGAAAGCGCAGATATTAAGCAAGTATTTTCGCCTGGAGATGTTGTTGCTTATTCAAATTATGGAAGTGGTCTTGCTGCTTATATTGTGGAAGAAGTTAGCGGTATAGACTACCGGGAATATGTAAGAAAAAATATCTTTGAACCACTTCATATGACGAAAACGGCAATAGATCCCCACCAAGATGATAATAAATGGGTAAAAGAACAAAGAAAAAAGGTGCATGGATATTCGAATGCATTACGTTTAATTCAATCCAACAATTTCTCAATCCCCATGTTTCCAGCAGGTAGCGTTATGGGAACTGCTGGCGACATGCAAAAGCTGTTGCAAGCATTATTAGCTGAGGATGGGGCACCTTTATTTAAGAATAACAGAACGATTACTCAGCTGTTTGAACCAACTTTATTTTATCCGAAAACAAATATCCCCAGAATTGCAAATGGCTTATTTTATTTACCATCAAAGAGTCCGGGTGTTTTTGGGCATGGAGGAAATTCGAAGGCTTTTAGCTCTTCTTTTTACGTAGATAGAATAAATCGTATGGGAGTTTTAGTTTTGACGAACATGAAGGATGAAAGTACATTCACTCATGGTATACCTGAACTCGTTTTTGGTAAGTATGAACATGTTGAAAGTGACTTACATCTGGAAAATTCATCTCAATGGAAAGGTATTTATGAGCCAGCTCGGTTGCCCCGACATGGTTTCAGCAAGTTATATGGTTTATTTCTAAGAAGCCATACAAAACAGCAAGGGTCAGATGCTATTAGGATTAATGACTTATATTACTCTCAGCTGGAGCCTGGCATTTATAAAACAGACGATGATTTTAGTATGTATAGTGTTGACGTTTATTCAGAAAACCCGCAAAATAAGAAGATTTTATCTAGTACATATTCAGATTTACTTTACATTCCTTCCTATAAACATTTTCTGGAGTGGGCAATAATTATTCTGGGGTTACTAGCTTTCATGTTTTCTGTTATCTATGTGATCGTTACTCTATGTAAAAGGATATGGAGTAAAAAGAATTTGCAAATATTTCATTTTACACAGCATCTTCTAAATATCCTTATGTTTACAAATGTCCTTTGGATCGTTTTTAAGACTTTATCGATGGTGAGTTATTCATTTCTTAAACCATTCTTAACTTTAAACCTTATTTATGTTGTTATTGTACTAGTAATTAGTGGTTTTTTAATTATAAAACTAAAAAGAAATAGATTGGTAAATTATAATAAACGTATTTCTGTGATGACGATTATGTCTGCCGGTATTTTATGTATAAATATTTTGTATTGGGAAATTTATTATTAGATGATTGTAGGTATTGTACAAGAAAATCGGGATGAAAGTAAGGAGGCAATTAAGCATTAATTCTTACCAGCAAGTTCAAGTTTTATATCCCTTCTTCTCTCATTCGAAAATGTTACTCCTTTCCTGTAATATAATAATAATAAATATGTTGTGGAAAGTAGCTTACTAAAAAGGAGGTAGCATGGGTGATATATATAGGTGTAACCGGGTGGGGCGATCATCACTCTTTATATCCACCTGACCTGAAATCAAAAGATAAACTGGCCGAATATAGCAGCCATTTTCCAGTAGTAGAGGTAGATACATCCTTTTATGCTATCCAGCCAATACGTAATGCAGAGAAATGGGTGAAGCAAACACCGGAAAATTTCCGCTTTGTGGTTAAGGCATATCAAGGAATGACAGGACACCAACGAGGAGATATCCCTTTTGAAACAAAGGAGGATATGTTTAAGGCTTATCTTGAATCCTTGGTGCCGTATCAGAATGCTGGTAAACTAGCGATGGTATTATTTCAATTTCCCCCATGGTTTGATTGCAGAAAAGAAAATGTGAATTATCTCCGTTATTGTAAACAGCGGATGGGAGACATTCCTATTGCCTTGGAATTTAGAAATCAATCATGGTTTTCGGATGAATTTCGTCAATCCACCCTGGACTTTATGGAAAAGGAAGGCTGGATACATTCCATTGCAGATGAACCTCAGGCTGGTGACAGATCCATTCCAATCGTTCCTGTCGTGACCAATTCAAATAAAACATTGGTTCGTATGCATGGCAGGAATGTTCATGGGTGGAATAAGCCAAAGAATGCAGATACTAACTGGCGCGATGTGCGTTATTTATATAAGTACAATCAGGAGGAGCTCTTGGAATGGAAGCAGAGGATAGAGAAGCTCACACAGGAATCCGAAGATATAATTGTCCTTTTTAACAATAACTCAGGTGGAGATGCTGCAGGGAATGCAAAGGAATTTCAGGGGCTGATGGACATTCAGTATGAGGGCCTTGCACCAAGGCAATTGGACTTATTTTAATGTGCAATCAAAGCGCTCCACCTCTTATAATTGAGGCGTTGTTTGTACCAGTGCTAAGCGAGCGCTTGTGCTTTAATAGTCTCTCTTATAATTAAATTAACTGAAATACTTGAAAATTGTTCGAATTACGGATAGAATAATAGTAACTATTTAGAACGGAGGTGGGTTTAGGATGTTGAATACTACTGTTTTTATGCGCGGATATTGGAATGAATTCCTCTATTTTGTCCGTGCAAAATTTGCTGTTGCAGTTGCTGACGGGATACGTATGCCCTTTTTTAGCAACTGAATAGCAATACAAAAACAGTGAAAACATCTCTATACCCACATATAAAGGATTAGGCGAGAGTCAAATGAATCGTAGCTTATGCCTGTCTATGTATAAAAAAGAGGAGCTTTTTCATGCTCCTCTTTTTTATATTATTTTTTAGTGCCATGGGGAAGTGTGTCTTCCTCATGGCTTTTTTTATTTTAGGAGGAAGTAAAGATGACAATATGCAGTGTAAATAAAGTAAATAAGATGTATGGTGGAAATTCCATATTTGAAAATATTTCATTTGAAATTAAAGAGAAGGATCGTATAGGTTTGGTCGGTCGTAACGGGAGTGGGAAGTCCACATTGTTTCGGTTACTGTCTGGTGAAGAGACACCTGATGAAGGGCATATTCACTGGAAGAAAGGCATACAAATTGGCTATTTAAAGCAAATTCCTGATTTTGAAAAGGAAGATACTACGAAGGAAGTGCTTCTGACTGCTTTTTCACAGCTCTTGGAAATAGCAGAAAGTATGAGGGTATGCGAAGAAGCAATGAGCGAGGAAATAGATGAGTTGAAGTTAAACATCTTTATAAAACGTTACGGAGATTTGCAGGAGCAATTCACACGAGGTGGAGGGTACGAAATAGAGGCAGCTATAGAAAAAATAGTGAATGGCTTAAACATAAATCAATTGCTGGACAGATCGTTTGCTTCTCTAAGTGGAGGTGAAAAGACAAAGGTAGGTTTAGCGCTGATTCTCCTTAAGCAGCCTGATTTACTGTTACTGGATGAACCAACAAACCATTTGGATCTCATGGCTGTAGAATGGCTGGGAGAATTTTTACAAGAGTATCCGGGTACCACCGTAGTAATTTCGCATGATCGCTATTTTCTTGATGAAGTGATCACAAAGGTATTGGACTTGGAGGACGGTGAAATAAATTGTTATCATACAGATTTTTCCGGATTTGTAAAAGAAAAAGAAGCGCGTTTATTAAACGAGTTTCAAGCATATCAGGAGCAACAAAAGAAAATGAAGAAGATGAAGGAAGCCATAAAGCGACTCAGAGATTGGGCGAACAGAGCTAATCCCCCAAATGAAGGGCTTCATAAACGGGCAAGAAATATGGAAAGAGCGTTGGAGCGTATGGAAAAACTAGCCCGCCCGGTACTACAGCGAAAGAAAATGAATTTGGAGATGGAGGCAGGCGGCAGGAGTGGAAAAGATGTGATTATATTTGAGGAGGTTTCCAAGCAATTTGGAGATCGCGTCCTTTTTCAAAACGTTCATATACATGTGACATATCAAGATCATGTGGCGATCGTTGGAGAAAATGGAACAGGGAAATCGACATTAATTCATTTAATTCTTGGGGACCATGATCCAGATGAAGGTATTGTCAAAATAGGGAGTAATGTGAAGGTTGGCTACCTGTCACAAAATGTCTATCAGGATATTGAGAATGAAACAGTAATTGACAAATTTAGAGAAGAAATTGCAGTTACGGAGGGGGAAGCAAGGCGCATTCTGGCGAGGTTTTTATTTTACGGACATACGGTGTTTCGAAAGGTATCCCAGCTTAGTGGTGGTGAACGGATGAGGCTTCGTTTGGCACAGCTCATGTATCAAGATGTAAATCTGCTCATACTTGACGAACCCACTAATCACCTGGACATTGAATCAAGGGAAGTGCTGGAGGAAGCATTGGAAGACTTTAATGGTACAATTGTGGCTGTATCTCATGATCGTTATTTTCTTAACAAACTGTTTCAAAAAATATATTGGATTGAATCGAAGAAAGTCCATGCATTCGCAGGCAATTATACCTGGGCAAGGGAGAAGTTGGAAGAGAAGAGGTCGAGCGGAAAGCCAAAGGAAGATAACAGAAAGAAAGCTAGTCCAGTTCAGCCATCAGAAGATCATACAGTAAAAGAAAGCGACATTGTAGCAACTTATGAAAAAGAAGTGGAGAAGCTGGAACAAGAGATAAACGAATTGGACATAAAGTTGGAAGAAACCGGCGATTTGGAAGAAATGCAATCGTTGTTTGGGCAGAAACAGAAATTAGAATTCAAACTTGAGAAAGTATATGAGCAACTAATGGAAGCGCTAGATTAGAGGAAGTCTTTTAACTGTAAAAATTCATTAAGGAGGTGTTGTCTCCTTGTCTAAAATTATATTGTTTGATGGAGATTGTAATTTTTGTGATCAGAGTGTTCAATTTATTATGAAGCGTGATCCTAAGCAGAAGTTTAAATTTGCTTCATTACAAAGTGAAGCAGGGATTAGGCTGGTAAAGGAATGTAAGATTCCTGAAGATGTAGATAGTCTGGTCTATATTGATGATTCCAACTGGTATATCCAATCCTCCGCAGCTCTTCGAATTAGCAAGCATCTGAAAGGAATTTGGAAGCTCGGTGTAGTTTTATTAATTGTACCAAAACCGTGGAGGGATGCAGTATATCAAGTTGTTGCGAGAAACCGATATACATGGTTCGGTAAGAAAGAAAGCTGCAGGTTGCCAACTCAAGAGGAACGTAACAGATTTTTAGAATAGGAGAGAACAGCATGGGAGAGTGGCATGACTATGGGCGAACTGGACAGGTGCATATGCGGAGGAGGAGTGTAGTTAATGGACAAAAGCAGCAGCAACTTGAGAAGAAGTGTCCAATAGAGAGCGTCTAATGGACAAAAGCAGCTGCATCTCGAGAAGAATTGTCCGATAGAACGGCCCTAATGGACAAAAGCATCTGTATCTGGATAAGAAGTGTCTAATAGAGCGTCGCTAATGGACAAAATCAGCAGTATCACGATAAGAAGTGTCCAATAGAGCGCGTCTAATGGACAAAAGCATCTGCATCTCGAGAAGAAGTGTCTAATAGAGCGTCGCTAATGGACAAAAGCATCTGCAACTTGAGAAGAATTGTCCGATAGAGCGTCGCTAATGGACAAAAGCAGCAGCATCTCGAGAAGAAGTGTCCAATAGAGCGTCGCTAATGGACAAAAGCAGCTGCATGTGGAGAAGAATTGTCCAATAGAACGGCCCTAATGGACAAAAGCAGCAGCAACTTGAGAAGAAGTGTCCAATAGAACGGCCCTAATGGACAAAAGCAGCAGCATCTCGAGAAGAAGTGTCCAATAGAACGGCCCTAATGGACAAAAGCAGCAGCATCTCGAGAAGAAGTGTCCAATAGAGCGTCGCTAATGGACAAAAGCATCTGCATCTGGAGAAGAATTGTCCAATAGAGCGCATCTAATGGACAAAAGCATCTGCATCTGGAGAAGAAGTGTCTGATAGAGCGCGTCTAATGGACAAAAGCATCTGCATCCCGAGAAGAACTGTCCGATAGAGCGCGTCTAATGGACAAAAGCATCTGCATCCCGAGAAGAACTGTCCAATAGAACGGCCCTAATGGACAAAAGCAGCAGTATCTTGAGAAGACCCACCCGATAGAGCGCCGCTAATGGACAAAAGCAGCCGCATCCTAAGAAGACCAGTCCAATAACAAAGCTCTCTCCAAGGTAATCATTCCTGTCTCGCTTGTTCAAGCAATGCACGGATTCTTGCTTTATATGGATCTTCGGGAATGACTGCTTCTATGTCGCCATACACACGGGTTTGGCAGCTTAAACGGATGCCTTTTTCAAGGTTGCTCTCCCCTAATTTCCGTGCTTCTTTTGGTTCAGGTGCTGATACTGCAGATTGATTGGGGATGGTAACTTTGCATGTTAGACAGGAGGCTTTACCGCCGCATTTATGACGTAAAGCTACCCTGCCTTGCTTGGCTATTGCAAGTATAGTTCTTCCTTTAGTTGCTTCGATCTTTTTTAGTAGGCTAGTTCCATTGTAAAAAGTAATACTAGGCATAGAGAATCCCCTTTCCGGGAGTGAATCGATTATCCTTACGCATGAAATATGCTAGATGATCCCTTGCGCTTTTTCTATAAAAAACTATATCCATTATAGGCTGATGATAACATTTTCTCGATAAATTTGGTTAATAAAGACTAATATATCAGAAAATAATGTTATTATTATTTTAACAATTTTAAATTTTTGGGGGCCTTTTATGAAATATTTTCGAATGGTTTTTTTCTATATCCTTGGTATTATTTCTATTTTAATTATTAGTGTACTACCAAATTATTTTTCTAGTCTAGGGTTCCCCGAAGCGCCGGGTTTTCTTAAACAAGTAACTGATTTCCTAGTCGCATTTGTAAACCCCGATAGCTGGCTGTATGCCGTAGAAGGATCACCTGGTAAATTTTCTGTGCTTGATGTCCTTTGGGAACCATTTTTGTATTCAGCGAAAATCCTGCTTGGAGCCCTGCTTTTAGGAGTTGGACTGGCATTTATTCTTGCATTTTCTGCAAATTTCCTGCCGAAGCATATATTGCAACCAATAAAGCGTGTCCTGGATTTCTTGGAATCCGTTCCAGACCTTGTATTTGCTACGCTTTTGCAGGTCTTAGTGATCTATGTTTATAAAGCAAGTGGTGTCCACCTGTTTGCTGTTGCTGGTTATATGGAAGATAAGGTTTATCTTGCGCCAATTTTGACTTTGTCTATACTTCCAATGGTGACCTTGTTCAAGCTGTTTTTATTATTAATAGAAGAAGAGTTTATTAAGGAATATGTTGTTTTTTTGAAGAGTAAGGGGATTTCCAGTATAGGTATATTAATAAAACATATACTGAGAAATATTATGCCAAGCTCTTTTTACCATTTGAAGTTAGTAATTTGGGGGACGCTATCGAGTCAATTCATTATCGAGCGTGTATTTAATGTGCATGGATTAACATTCTTTCTCTTGGAAAGCTTTACTCCAATGACCATTGCCTTTTCTCTTATCCTTATCTTTACACCATTCTACTTCTTTTTCCAGTTCATAGATCTATGGATTGGGGGCGAGAAAGTCACTTCAAAGGAATTTAATTTCTTAAAAGGTGATAAGCAAACAAGGCGAGGAAGTTTTGCCGGATGGATGGAATACGTTGGGCATCGTTTCTTATATAAACTGAAAAATATGGGTAGTTCCTTTAAAAAAATGAGCAAGCAAGTATTTCGTCTTGTAACCGCTCATATTAAAAATTGGAAGTTTGCTCTGGGTATCTCTTTTTTTATTGTACTTATTGGATATAGCTTCCTTTATTCTGTGATGACAGATAATCTTGTGGAGCAGGCGACGTTGTTGTATGAAGAAGATGGTGTAACGATACGAAGCACACCTCCACATCCGCCCTCGGAAGCTTTTCTGTTTGGGTCTACAGAGCTTGGATTCAGTATTGCAGACCAGCTTATTATTGGTGCGAAATATACACTTATTTTTGGGCTGCTGATTGCATTGCTCCGAGTGCTTGGAGGGTTATTTTTTGGAATTGTATTTGCTTTTTCCCTGCCTTATCGGCTTCAAAAGGCAATTGAGAAACTAACAGATTCCATTCATTTTTTACCATTAAGTTTAATTGCGTACATCTTACTCCGCCCAATTTTAATGCCAACACAATCAGGTTTTGCGTACACTTTTACGGAACGAATTATATTGGAAATAACGATTTTAACAGTATTAGTTATTCCGTTGACGATGGTGTTAATAGGTAAAGAGATGAACCGTGTTCTGCAGTATGAATTTATTGCGAGTGCGAAGGTCTTAGGAGGAGGAAGTTTTCATTTGTTTTGGAGGCACATCCTTCCACATATAGGCCCGCGATTAACCATTTTGTTTGGACAACAATTTATCCAGGTATTGTTAGTGTTTATTCACCTTGGGGTATTTAATCTTTTCTTTGGAGGTACAAAGTTGTCCTTCGATCCAATGATGGGTGATCCCCCCAGTTCGCTTAGTTATGAGTGGTCTGGTATGATCGGAGCTGTCGCCAGAGGCTCTATTTCTTCCGGACATTATTGGTACTTATGGACACTGGTTGCGTTTGTGTTATCTATTTTTGCAATGCAACTGATTATTCAGGGAGTCAAGGAAGTCCAACAAGTAAAGGTTGGAGTTATCTATAAGGTTAAAAAAGCAAGGAAGAAGAAAAATGGTAAAGCAAGCATACAAACGCCAGCCTTTTCAAAGAAAGATTTCAAGCAAATTGGCAGAAGAGAAGCATAGATAAACTGTTCGGTTTTAAATATGATAATTCAAGGATTTCCCTATGGACTTTAATACTAACATTGGTAAACTAGTATGGAACATAAGAAAATAGGAGATTCATATGATGGAAAAATTGTTTTTTTATTTTTTGGAAAATATGGCTTTAATTATTGCATTAATGTTTTTGGGGTTAAAAGCAAAGGAAGTACTTTTACAGAAATTCGAAAAATTATTCAGTTCTTTTTGGGTATACCCCCTTTTTGTTACCATTTTAACCTTAATAGTAATGTATAATCCTTTGGGATATGAAGGGATGAAAATAGATTTACGGGCAGTTCCTTTATTCTTTGTTGCTTATGCTGGCGGATGGAGACTTGGTATCCTTTCAGGCATTATACCACTAATATTTAGGGTATATTTAGGTGGTCCTACGGTATTAATTGGAATAATACAAACGATTATTCTGCCGATATGCTTTGGAGCATTTTTTAAACATAAACAAAAAGATACCCATCATCCTATATTAAACCTCAGCAAGATGATGTTTTATTTTATCATTTTCGAGATCATTCAATCTGTTTGGATGTACTTCTCGACAGAAGCTACTGTTTTGATTACAGTATTGGTGTTCATTTTCGCTTGTATCGCTGCATGGTCGATGGGGCTCATCTTCAATGATGTACATCGTAGTTTAAATATGATCAATCAATTGGAAATGTTATCCTATCAGGATGCAATGACACTGCTTCCGAATATAAGGTATTTTAAAGAAAAACTACAAAAAATGGCAGAACAGAAAGATCCATTTGCTATTGCGATGATCGATGTGGATTATTTTAAAAAGTATAATGACGCCAACGGTCATCCCAAAGGTGATGTTGTGCTGAGAACAATTGGAAATATCCTTTCAGATAGTTGTGGTGCTGGCGACTTCGTTGCAAGGTATGGCGGAGAAGAATTTATTATGTGCTTTCAGAAAAATTCTCTCCAACAGGTGTCTGATATAACAGAGCGTTTACGCAAATCTGTGGAAGTATATATTTTTGAAGGAGAAGAAACACAACCGGGAGGATTTCTGACTATCTCTATTGGCGTGAGCTTTTCCAAACCTGAGAAGAGTATGGAAGCAATTATTGAAGAGGCTGATAAGGCTTTATATCAATCAAAGAAAAATGGCAGAAATCGTGTGACAATATATAAGGAGGGTTAGGATTGGATCAAATTTCATTTAAAAATATACAAAAAATTGGGGAGACTGTATACGAAAATGAACGTTATATTCACGTTCACGATTCGAAATTGACCCTAAGGTATGATAGTAATTATATCGAATTTAAACATATGCCTACATTAGCGGAGTTTGATCAAGCGGCTGCTTATTTAAGGGAATATCATCTTATGCGAAACCAACATCATATGAAGTTTTACTTCCCTGAAAATGAGGAGATATCAGGAGAACTTGCCCATCATCTTAAGGAGCAGGGATATGAAGTAGGCTTCATGGAATTATATGCTATTCATCCACAACAATTTACAAAAGTAAATGGACTGGCTTCCATGATTGAAATTAAAGAAGTAACAGAAGAAGATCTAGAAATATATATGGAACTGCAATATGAGCAGGAAGCAGTTAACGGCGTTGACTTTGCTAAGCAGAAGAGACAGGTACATCAAGATAATTTTCTATCAGAAAATGTGAAGCAAATCCTTGCTTATTATCAAAAAGAGCCAGCAGGATCCCTTGATCTTATACTCACAGATACAACAGTAGAAATAGATGGTTTTAATGTCCGTGAGCAATTTCAAAAACAAGGGATTGGCAGTAAGCTACAGAAGTATGTCATGGATGTGTACAAGGATAAAACCGTCATTTTGGTGGCAGATGGTGAAGACACACCAAGGGAAATGTATCGAAGACAAAATTATAATTGTCTTGGTTTTCAATATGAAGCACAAAAATGTTAAGCTTAAAAAGCAACTAGGCGATTTTCTCGTCATAGTTGCTTTTTTGATAGTGTCTTATTAATAAATTGGTGCATATGATTTTGACTAAATATTGTGTGAAGAGGGAAAACTATGGGTATATAAATATAATTGAACTAATTTATTTCGTTCGAATTAATGTCATAGATTCGTCATTAACTTCTACACAATTAGTATAAATAATGGTTTATACTATGGGTATAGTAATAATTAATGACTGTGAAGTATGCGTGCTTGATCAGTACTGAGCAATCTAATATTAAAATAACAGCTGTAAATAATTTTTAACTTCAGGGAGGTTTTTTAGGGTGTTTGATATGGATCCGGTGTTAATGAGTCGTTTGCTCACCACCATGACACTTTTATTTCACATTATTTTTGCAACACTGGGTGTAGGGGTTCCTTTGTTTATATCCATCGCGGAATTTATAGGAATCAGAAAGAAAGACCCACATTATCTGATGATGGCTAGAAGATGGGCAAGAGGATTTGTTATTACAGTTGCTATTGGAGTAGTTACAGGTACTGCAATCGGCTTACAACTTTCTTTATTATGGCCGAATTTTATGCAGGTAGCAGGAAATGTAATTAGCTTGCCATTATTTATGGAAGTTTTTGCCTTCTTCTTTGAAGCAATTTTCCTAGGTATTTACCTATATACATGGGACCGTTTTAAAAACCAGATGATCCACTGGGCTTTTTCTTTGCCGGTTGTTATTGGTGGAGGAATGTCTGCCGTGTTTATCACCACGGTTAATGCCTTTATGAATACACCAGAAGGATTTACTACTGGACAAGATGGTTTTGTGACCATTAATCCTATTCAAGCAATGTTAAATCCTGCTACACCAACAAAGGTATTTCATGTGTTGGCATCTTCTTATGTAACTGTAGCGGCTATCCTTGCAACAATTGCTGCATTTAGCCTGTTAAAAAAGAAGTCATCTGAATACCATAAAAAAGCATTGAAATTAACCATGATGGCTACATTTATTTTTGCCATTCTTACTGCAATAGCAGGGGATATGTCTGCGAAGTTTCTCGCAAAAGAACAACCTGAAAAGCTTGCTGCAGCTGAGTGGCACTTTCAAACAGAGGAAGGTGCAGATCTAATTCTGTTTGGATGGTTAAATGAGCAAGATATGCCTGTAGGTGCTATACGATTACCAGGGTTATTAAGTTTTCTTGCCCACGGGGACTTCAGTAGTGAAGTGACCGGACTTGAGGAAATACCAGAGGATGAACGCCCGCCATTATGGATTCATTATATGTTTGACTTGATGGTATCTATTGGGATGGCACTTGTGCTAATTCCATTACTTTATTTAATTTTAATGAAGACGAAAAAGTGGAATGAGCATCATAAATGGATGCTTCGCCTGATTGTATTAGGTGGTCCACTGGCAATGCTTTCGATTGAATTCGGTTGGATTTATGCTGAAGAAGGTCGTCAGCCATGGATTTTAAGAGGCTTTATGAAGGTGGAAGAAGCTGCAACAACTTCTCCATATGTAGATTTAATGTTTATCTTCTTTTTCCTCTTATATGCAACACTGGCGACGGTAGGAATTATTGTTTTACGTAAATTGTTCCGTAATAATCCAGTAGAAGTGGAATTGGAGAAAAAGTATCCTTCAATTGAAAAAGGTGATTCGTAATGACATATGAAATAATTGGTATTACTGTATTGTGGTTATTCTTATATGGGTATGTGATTGTTGCTTCGATTGATTTTGGAGCAGGCTTCTTTTCCTACTATGCAAAGAAAACAAAAAAAGATCATATTATTAATCAATTGATTTCCCGTTATCTTTCTCCTGTGTGGGAAGTAACAAATGTATTTTTTGTGTTTTTCTTTGTAGGGATTGTAGGGTTCTTCCCGGATACAGCTTTCTATTATGGTACAGCATTGCTCGTGCCTGGGAGCATCGCGATAATTTTATTAGCAATCAGAGGTTCCTTTTATGCGTTTGAAAGCTATGGTTCAAAACAAAGTAATGTGTATATGTTCTTGTATGGGGCAACAGGGTTATTAATCCCTGCGTCCCTTTCCACTGCATTAACACTCTCCGAAGGTGGTTTTATTACGGAAACAAACGGAGAGATAACGATGAATTATCTCAAGCTGTTTACGAGCCCATATTCTTGGAGTGTCGTGTTTCTTGCAATTGTATCTGTGTTGTATATAAGTGCTACCTTTTTAACATTTTATGCATCTAGAGCAAATGATACAGAGGCGTTAAAGCTTGTTCGAAAATATGCGTTATTTTGGGGGACCCCAACAATAATTGCCGCATTGACTACTTTTATTGCTTTAGGACAACATAACCAAAGACATTATGATCGTATGCTTGATCTATGGTGGGTTTTCGGTTTGTCTATGGGATTCTTCATGATATCACTTGGATTAATTTATATTGGGAAGTATTATGGTTTGGCATTTATTAGTGTTATGCTGCAATTCTTCTTTGCTTTCTTCGGCTATGGTGCAAGTCATTTGCCGTATATTCTGGATCCATATATTACAATCTATGAGAATGCAACCCATCAATCAACAGGGATTGCGCTAATAATTGTATTTATTGCTGGTCTATTTCTACTAGTACCTTCTTTAATTCTATTAATGAAGCTCTTCTTGTTTAATGCAGATTACGTCAAAGGGAAGAAATAAACACTATCCAGATTGGGGATAGAGCTCATGACTAGTTTAAAAGCTTATATGTTAACAAAGAAAAAAAGCCTTACAATTATGCTTCTTTTATCTATATTAATTGGCGTGATGATTGTAGCACAGGCTTATCTGTTAGTTACTATAATAGATGGCGTTTTTTTACAAAAGCAATCATTTAGTGAAGTCCTTCCGTTACTGGGAGGGCTGCTTTTCGTATTTTTCTTAAGAACCTTATTTAGTTATCTGAGTGGACGAACCGGAGTTAAGCTAGGTGCTCAGGCAAAGAGCTTCTTTCGGAAAGCTCTGTTGAAAAAGTATTCTAGAAATCCGCTGCAGGCTTCCTTGCAGGGACAATCGGGGCAAAAGGTTAGTATGATGATGGATGCTGTTGATGAAATGGATAGTTACTTCAGCAGTTACATTCCTCAAGTGATTCGTTCTGCCTTTATTCCCATACTAATTTTAGTGATTGTATTTATGGAGAATGTAAATACAGGGTTGATTATGTTAATTACTTCTCCATTCATACCAATTTTTATGATTATTATCGGATTGCAAACAAAGAAAAAGTCTGAAGAGCAAATGTATAAGCTTGGAGAGTTTTCTGGCAGGTTTTTGGATACATTACAGGGTCTTGTTACACTTAAAATTTTTGGACAAGCTAAGCGTCAGGTGGAACTGATTAAGGAGAGCAGCTTAGGCTTTCGTGATGCCACGATGGAAATTCTGAAAATAGCTTTTACATCTTCCTTTATGCTGGAGCTAATATCCATGCTGAGCATTGGTATTGTAGCGTTGGAAGTTGCGCTTCAGTTGATTATTTTTGATGGCATCACCTTTTATACTGCATTTTTGGTACTTATTCTTACACCTGAATATTATACAGGTTTGAAAGATTTAGGGAGCGCTTTTCATAATGGACAAACAAGTATAGGCGCAGCCAAAAAGGTGATGCAAGAGCTTCAGCAAGAGGAACAGGCAGTAGAATGGGGCACGGAAGATCTCGCAAATCATCAACCTCCACAAATATCTATACAACAAGCAGGATTCAGCTATGGAGACGAACAATTCTCACTGCATGGAATTCAAGCTGAAATAGAGCCAAGAGCAAATGTAGCCATTGTTGGTAAGAGTGGTTCAGGAAAAACTACTTTATTACATCTTTTAGCAGGGCTTCTTCCTGTCTCTGAGGGAAAGATTTATGTGAATGGGAAAGAACTTCCTGCTTACAAAGAAGAAGAATGGTTTAATCAATTAAGTTATATATCCCAGCATCCGTATATATTTGCAGGTACTATTTCAGATAACATAGCTATTGGAGCAAATAAATCTGTTACCAGGACAGAAATTAAGCAAGCTGCCGAACAAGCAGGTATTGCAGAAATGATTAATATGTTGAAAGACGGCTATGACACCCGGATCGGGGAAGGTGGCAGAGGTCTATCAGGGGGAGAAATGCAACGGGTTGCTTTAGCACGTGCATTCTTAAAACGTCCATCTGTTATCTTTTTTGATGAGCCGACAACAGGCTTGGATGTGCATACAGAAAAGGTATTACAGACTTCTATGGAAAAGCTATCAGAGCGTGCAACGGTAATTACAGTTGCACATCGACTCCATACCATTAAAAAGGCGGACATTATTCTCTACTTGGAAAACGGGAGATTAAAAGCCTCTGGCAAGCATGACAACTTACTTCAAACCGTCCCGGACTATCGCAGAATGGTATCTTTACAACAGGAAGGTGAAGCATGATGAATGATTTAGCCATTGTTACTAAGCTGATGTTTAAGGAAAAAAGGGATATTGTTTTATCAATCTTTTTTGGATTTGTTGCAGGCTTAGCAACTGTCTTTCTTTTTGCTGCAAGTGGCTATTTAATTTCAAAAGCGGCTTTGGCTGCCCCTATCTATGCACTTGCTTTGTTGATTGCTTCCGTAAAAATGCTTAGCTTTATCCGTGCCTTCAGTAAATATGGGGAGAGATACTTTTCACATCGGGCAACCTTCACTGTTTTAAGTAATTTGCGGGTTTCTTTCTTTGAAAAATTGGAACCACTAGCACCTGGTATTTTTCAAAAATATCGAAGTGGCGACCTCCTTTCGAGAATAGTGGGTGATGTCGAAAGTTTGCAGAATTACTTTTTACGCGTGTTTTATCCACCAATTGTGCTTGTTTTGGTGTTTTTATGTACCATTCTGTTTACATCCTTTTTCTCCTTATTTGCGGCAATCCTGTTATTTGTCGGGTTGATTTTGACAACATTCGTCATCCCTGGCCTGTTTGCTCTAAAACAACGAAAAATAGATTCTCATGTCAGAACACATCGAGGTAGTCTTTCGACAGAGGTAGCAGAATTCCTCCATGGATTTCGTGATTTGAAAATTTATCAGAAATTGCAAGGAAAAGAGGAAATGCTGGAAAAATCATCCGATCTGTATATTGAACAGCAGGAGATGGAAAATAAAGCAATTCTTTTTAGCCAATCAGTGAATATATTTGTTACTCTATTTATAACTTGGTCTATTCTCGCTATGGGAGCTTATTTCATTGGGATGGGTGAATTGGATGGAATCTTTCTGGCGATGCTTGTTATGATTTCAATTACTGTATTTGAAGATGCTTCACCAATGGCTATATTTCCTATCTATTTTAATGATACTAAACGTGCTGCAAATCGTTTGTTTTCCGTAGTAAGTGATACTGAAAAAGGACAAAATAATAATGACTTACAACAAATGAATTTAAAAGAGATCCCTGATATAGAGATGCGAGATGTCCAATTTGCTTTTCCAGGGGACATGCGGAAAACATTAGATAATATTAGTTTGCATCTCCCAGCGGGTTCTAAAACAGCTATTGTTGGGGCAAGCGGTTCAGGTAAATCGACTGTGATGCAGTTATTGTTGAACATATACGCTGTAGATAAGGGAGAAATATGCTTTGACAATATCCCTTTAACTCAAGTAGAGCAAGAGTCAATTTGGGACAAAGCGAATGTGGTACTACAATCAAACCACTTTTTCTATGGAACGATCCGGGATAATCTGTTACTGGCGAATATTACTCTGGCCGATGAAGCTCTTAAGGCAGCACTGGAAAAGGTTCACCTCGACTCGTTTGACCTAGATGATCCTGTATATGAAAGAGGTGAAAACCTGTCAGGCGGAGAGAAACAACGTTTAGCAATAGCAAGAGCTTTATTGAAAAATAAAAAATTGTGGTTCCTCGATGAACCTACATCTTCCATTGACGCAATAACAGAGAAAAAGATTTACGATCATATTTTTCAGCAAGCTAAGGATGATACGCTTGTGCTTATTAGCCACCGATTAACAGGAATGGAAAATATGGATCAAATAATTGTAATGGATCACGGCAAAATTGTAGAAAGTGGCACGTATGAAGAACTCATGCACATGAGAGGTTACTTCTATGAAATGAAAGAAATAGAGAAAAATTTGCTTTAACGTGAGAATAGTTATACCTTATCCTGCTACATGTATGATTTAATAGTTATGTAAGTAGAAAATAATGTAGTTTGGTGAGTGACTTATGAGTAAATGGTTTTATATAAACTTTTCAGGCGTACTAGTAGTTATCTGGTCTGTGTTTAATCAGGCTCCCATTTCTGTATATGTGTGGTTTGGTTATGTAGGGGCTTTACTTATTATATTTAATTGGACAAGGCATGCTGTTTTTTCAACCATACGCGATTCAACAATTCGCAAGAGGAAAGTTCGTCTTGCAACACTTTCAAAGAAAATTCTGCCTTATCATAAATGGGTAGGATCTTTGGCGCTTATATTTGTCTTGGTTCATGGCACACTCGTTATAGAACGCTATGGATTTCATTGGGATTATCCAAAAATGCTAGTCGGGCTCCTAACAGCGAGTATCTTAACACTCCAAGTAGCCACCGGATGGATGCGATTATATAGGCCCACTATCAAAAAGCGAAAAGTTCACATATATTCTGGCATGACGCTTTTCTTTCTGCTCGTGCTGCATTTAATTTTATAATTGAAAAAAGACAAGGGTTAGTCTCTTGTCTTTTTTTTAATGGGAATATAAATGAGAGAACCCACATGCCAAATGAAAGACACCGCCGTAGAATGAGAGAACCGGCATGCCAAATGAGAGATACCAGCCAAGAATGAGAGCAACCTCCGATAAATGAGAAGAACACCATTGCCCCTTTAATAAAAGTTCCGTATACCACTCTACCCACATTGACCACTATGGTCTAATTAAGTTACAATAAAATCGACCACACTGGTCTGAAACTTTGCAATTAACATAAACTAAAAAAAGGGGGAGAACCTCATTACGGAGAAATTTAAAAAATTGGATAAAGCTAAACAAAATCGTATTATTCATGCAGCGCTTCAGGAATTTGCTAAAAAGGGTTTTGAGCAGGCATCTACCAATCAAATTGTGAAGCATGCGCAAATCGGTAAAGGGATGCTTTTCTATTATTTTACAAATAAACAGGAGCTTTACCAATACTTGGCAGATTACTCACTTGATCTCGTTATGGAAGAATACTTACAGCAAATCGATCAAACACAATCTGACTTCATTGAGCGAATGAAGCAGGCTGTTCAAGTTAAAATGCGGGCCTTTACTGAGAATCCCCATGTATTTAACTTTCTAGGTACCATCTTATTAGCAAAAGAGGCCCATTTGTCTCAGAAACTTGAAAGAAGAATGCAAGAATTACAAGAGCTTGGAAACAAAATTATATATGAGGGAATTGATCTTACATTTTTTCGAGAGGATGTTGATGTTGACAAAGCATTTAAACTCCTTCGCTGGTCTATTGAAGGTTATCAGAATGAGCTAATAACACAATTGTCCGGAAAGAAATTAAGTGAATTGGATATGGAGCCATATTGGGAAGAGTTTTATGACTATCTTGAAGTATTGAAAACCAGTTTTTATAAAAAACAGGGGGAATGAAGATGGGTATCCTTGATGTAACTGATTTGACAAAGCAATTTGGGAAGTTTACTGCCTTGGATGGTGTTGACTTAACAGTAAATGAAGGGGAAGTGTTTGGTTTTATAGGTCCTAATGGTGCTGGAAAATCAACAACTATTCGGGTACTTCTTGGTATCATAAAAGCTACTGCAGGCCAAGTGGAGATATTCGGAAAAGATGCATGGAAGGATGCTGTGGAAATACATAAGCGTATTGCTTATGTGCCTGGTGATGTAAACTTATGGCCGAATTTAACCGGTAGAGAAGTTATTGATCTGTTTCTCCGTTTAAGAGGTGGCAATAACAAAAATAAAAGGGATGAATTGATTGAGATGTTTGACTTAGATCCTTCCAAAAAGTGCCGTACGTATTCAAAGGGGAACAGGCAAAAAGTTGCGCTTGTAGCTGCTTTTTCTTCGGATGCGGATTTGTATATTCTCGATGAGCCTACATCAGGACTGGATCCGCTAATGGAACAGGTTTTTCAGAAGTGCGTAGGGATGGTGAAGGAAGAAGGGAAGAGTGTTTTGCTTTCCAGCCATATTTTATCCGAAGTGGAGAAGCTTTGTGATCGTATTGGCATCATCCGTCAAGGTAAGATGATTGAAACAGGGACATTAAATGAACTGCGTCATTTAACGCGCACACATTTGCTTGTGGAGACGAAGCAACCTATGAAAGGGCTGGAGGAGTTGAGTGGAGTTCATGCATTGGAAGAAATGGAACAGGCACTTTCCTTCCAGGTTGATACAGAGCATCTGGATGAGGTAATGAAACATATTAGTAAGTTCGGTGTGTTGAAGTTGGAAAGTGCCCCACCAACATTGGAAGATTTGTTTATGCGACACTATGAAAACAACGATAATATAAAGGCGGGAGGTGCTTCCTGATGGAACGATCTCTTTCAAAAAATACGGGGTTCTTGCTTCGGTTTATAGGAAGACAAAATCGAATCCGCATTCCTTTATGGCTTTTAGGCATCTCTTTCTTTACTCTTGTAGTTCCTGTGGCTTTTAAAGATATGTATCCGACACAGCAGGAAAGGGATGTCATGGCTATAACCATGGAAAATCCTGCTATGACTGCAATGGTCGGCACTGGAAATCTGGATAATTACACGATTGGTGCTATGACTGCACATCAAATGTTACTCTTGACAGCATTAGTTGTAGGATTGATGAGCATTCTCCTGCTTACCAGGCATACGCGCGGAGATGAGGAAGAAGGCCGAAGTGAATTAATCCATTCCTTACCTGTAGGAAGACTTGCGAATCTTATGGCGGCATGTATTGTAGTAATAGGCACAAACGTGTTGCTTGCTCTCATTACAGGATTTGGATTATACGCTTTAGGGATAAAAACTATGAATTTAGAGGGCTCTTTGTTGTATGGAGCTATTCTAGGAGGAACGGGGATTATTTTTGCTGGAGTGACAGCCCTATTTTCCCAGCTTTCCGAGAACTCCCGAAGTGTAATCGGATATTCTATTGCACTGCTAATCATCGCTTATTTGGTTAGAGCTGTAGGTGATGTAAGCAATAAGGCATTGTCATGGTTTTCCCCTTTAGGATGGATTACTCAGGCAGAAGTGTATGCAACGAATAACTGGTGGCTCGTTATACTAATGGTAGGAGTTTCAATTGTGCTATTTTTGATCGCAGCCTTTTTAAATATCATAAGAGATCTGGAGGCAGGATTTTTACCTTCAAGACCTGGGAAGGAAACAGCTTCCCTTGTTTTACAACATCCGATTGGGCTGGCTCTAAAGCTGCAGCGTACAGGGACGATTGCATGGGCACTTGGTTTATTTGTCATTGGAGTTTCCTATGGATCTGTGTTAGGAGATTTAGAAACGTTTTTTGAAGGTAATGAAATGCTTGAAAATATGCTGGTGGATAAGGCAGGCTATTCAATGACAGAGCAATTCATCCCAATGCTCATGATGGTAATAGCCATTCTGGCGACAGTCCCACCAATAATGGCGATAAATAAATTGCTGGGTGAGGAAAAGAAAAATCGAGTGGATCATTTGTTAAGTAAAGCAGTTTCCCGCTCAAGGTTACTTGGCAGTTACTTGATAATTGCAATTATAAACGGCGTTATCATGCTTTCCTTAGCTGCTATTGGCCTTTGGGCTGCTGGAACAGCTGTGATGGATGATGCCTTTTCGTTTTGGTCTATATATTCAGCAGCAATAGTATATTATCCGGCCATGCTCGTCATGATTGGGGTAGTGGTTTTTCTAATTGGAGTACTTCATAAGCTCGCAAGCATAATATGGATATATATCGTTTATTCTTTTTTCGTGCTTTATTTAGGTGGATTATTTGATTTGCCTGAATGGGTTGGCAAACTCTCTCCATTTGGATATATCCTGCAATTGCCAGTAGAAGAAATGGAGTGGCTGCCTGTTAGCCTGCTGCTGCTAACTGCTATTATTTTAATGGTTGTAGGATTTATTGGTTACAACAAAAGAGATATAGGATAAACGGTCTTGAAAAAAATTCTTTCATATATGGATATAATGGGGTATAGGTAAAGGGTGATACAAGTGGGTGCATATGAAAGACAGGTATACAAAGAAATACAGGAGTGGAGAAGCAAGGTACTGAAGCGCTCCGGCCTGTTTAATCAATTATCGAAGAAAGCTCAAACCAAGGTAAATAGCTATATTCCGGAGAAGGCGCATACAGTAATATCAGATAGTATTAAAAAGATGATAAAAGCAATTTTGGTTGGTTCCGATATTACAACAAAAAAGCGGCAGCCTTACGATGTAAGCCTTTATGCCAGAGATAAACTTTTAAAAGAAAAATTGGCATCCTATCGTAAAACAGCAGTGGTGGAAGGAGCTGGAACAGGAGCAGGTGGTATTTTTCTGGGGCTGGCCGATTTTCCGTTACTATTATCTATTAAAATGAAGTTTTTATTCGAAGCGGCCGCCATTTATGGATACGATACTAAAGTTTATGAGGAGCGCTTATTTCTTCTTCATATTTTCCAGCTTGCCTTTTCAAGTGATGAAATGCGTAAAGAAACATTTAATGTACTGGAAAATTGGGAAAGAGAGAAGGACCGTCTTGCTGATATGGATTGGAGAGTCTTTCAACAGGAGTACCGTGACCATATCGATTTAGTAAAATTACTTCAATTAGTCCCGGGATTTGGTGCTATTATAGGTGCATACGCCAACCATAGCCTGTTAGATAAGCTGGGGGAAACAGCAATGAATGCATACCGCATGCGTTATATAAAGGACTTGTCCTTATCCTAGGTGAAGCTCCCGACAACCAAATTTAAATAAACGTATAAAAAAAGCGATCCAATTACCGAAAACGTGTTGGATCGCTTTTACATGTATAAGTTCAATATTCAGCTATTCAACAAAAACCATTTCCAAATTAACAACTAATCCTTCTAAGACTGCTACATGCACTCTGTTTTCCTCCGAGTATACTTCCCGTCTTCCAAATTGGTTATTTTCCTGAAGATGAAACACATTAACCAGTTTTTCCTGAGGCTCGACAATCCAATACTCCTTTACACCACTCTGCTCATACTTATGGAACTTTTCATGCTTATCTCTTCTTCCACCATACCAAAAGTAAAATAGGGGGATTCCCCTCCCAATATCGGGAAGTTCCCTAATTACCGATAATTACCTATCCATCTATACTGAAAGTAAGAGAAAAACAGATGGAGGGAATTCCAATGGAAGCTACTAATTTAAAAGAAACGGTGCAAGATCAGCACCATGCTCCCAAAAAACAAAAGAAGAATTCAATAAATAATGCATTTGCCTCTCATTACGCTAAATCCATGTTTTTGACAGTGCTCGGAATTTTAATATTAATGTTTATCGGAACAAGGATGTTTACCCATGTGGATATGAATTTATATGGATACATGGTTGGTACACTGGTGTTCTTAGGAGGATTCTTTTATCGCTTTATTGCCTGGGGAGAGAGACCTCCAACCAAGATTATTATTAAAAAAGGGATAAAACTACTATTTCGAAAATCTACTCCGAAAACAGCTACAAACCACTTAGCAACATATAAGTTTATCTGGAATAGGGGAATTTACCGATGGACCCAACATTTACTTATTGGTTGGGGAGTTATTATTTCTTGCTTTGTAACATTTCCCCTCGTCTTCAGCTGGATGTATTTCACGATGGAAGAGGGCGGCATGTATACGATTGTGCTGATGGGAATGAACATCATGACCGTTCCTGCAGATGGACTAATTGCTTTTATGTCTTATAATGCGTTGAATTTCAGTGCCGTTATGGTAATCACTGGAGTGTGTATGGCCTTGTATCGCAGATTGAAAAATATGCAGGCGAGAGCAGAGCAGAAATTCCTCTATGATTTTGTGCCATTATATCTATTATTATTTATCAGTATTACTGGATTGCTATTAACCTTTATAAATATATTTTTACACGGAGCAGGACATTACGTTATGTCACTTATCCATCAGTACTCCGTTATTCTTACACTTATCTACCTTCCATTTGGAAAGCTTGCACATATCCCGTTCCGACCAATGAGCGTATTTGCTAAAAACTATCGAGAGCATTACGGGGAGAAATCCATGAAGCAATGTAAGGTCTGTGGTACGGAGTTCGTATCTACGGAACAGTCCAAGGATGTTATTGACGTACTGGATCAAAATCAACTGGAATTTAATATGAAGGACGGATTTAATTTGGCGGAGCTTTGTCTGCCATGTCGAAGAAAATATAGGATAGCACGCTTTTCCGGTGTCGCTACACATGAAGTGCCAGTGAAGGAGGCAAATCAAAATGCAAAGGGATAAATTTTTCCGTGAAATAGATAATGTTACACATCCAAATGAAACATTGGTAAAAACTCATTGCAGTTACTGTGGGATGCAATGTGGGATGAACTTACGAGTAGATAAATCAACAAATACAATTATTGGCGTGGAACCACGCTATGACTGGCCGGTTACGGTTGGGAAGATGTGTCCAAAGGGAGTAACTGCATATCAGCAGACAAATCATAAGGATCGGATTTTAAAACCATTAATTCGTGATGATGCTTCCTTAAAAGGAACTGACAAAGGCTTTAGAGAAGCAAGCTGGGAAGAAGCATATGACCTCATTGCTGAAAAGTTCGGTCAGCTTCAAAATGATTATGGAAAAGATAGTCTATCTGTATTTAGCGGTGTGTCCATGACAAATGAAAAATGTTATTTGACAGGGAAATTTGCAAGGGTAGCACTTGGAACAAGATACATTGACTACAATGGACGTTTCTGTATGTCCAGTGCAGCAGGTGGATTCCTAAGAACTTTTGGAGTAGATCGGGGATCAACACTACCTTGGACAGATATTCACGAAACAGATTGCTTATTTATAGCGGGAAGCAATACAGCTGAATGTCATCCAACTTCTATGTTCCGTATTTGGGCAGTGCAAGAAAGAGGCGGCTATCTGATCGTAGCTGATCCAAGAGAAACACCTATCGCGAGAAGAGCAGATGTGCATTTAGACCTTCGTCCAGGGACGGACCTTGCATTAGCTAACGGAATTCTCCATTTATTAATTAAAAATAATTATACAGATCGTGAATTTATTGATAACCATACAAATGGTTATGAAGAAACAAAAGAATTGGTTGCTGAATTTACACCAGAAGCAACAAGTCTAATTACTGGTGTATCCGTAGAAAAAATTGAGAGAGCAGCAGAAATATACGGTAAAGCACCGAATGCTATCGTCATGTTTGCAAGAGGGATTGAGCAGCAGCATAAAGGTGTAGACAATGTATCTGCTTATTGCAATATGGCATTAATCACTGGTAAAATCGGCCGGCCGAAATCCGGTGTAGCTACATTCACCGGGCAGGGAAATGGCCAGGGTGGAAGAGAACATGGTCAGAAGTCTGATCTTTTGCCAGGTTATCGTAAAATAACAAATCCAAAGCACGTGGAAGAAGTATCTAAAGTTTGGGGCATTGAGCCATGTGATATGCCTAAGCCAGGAGTATCAGCATATGAGATGTTTGAGTTAATGAATGAAAAAGAAATACGTGGACTATACTTGCTTTGTTCAAATCCAGCAGTTTCTGCTCCCAATTTGAATGTTGTCCGTGCAGGTCTAAAGAACTTGGACTTCATGGTATGCTCTGATTTCTTTTTATCAGAGTCTGCCGAGTTTGCTGACGTGATCCTGCCATCTGTTACATGGTCAGAAGATGAAGGCACTGTAACGAACCTGGAAGGTAGAATTATTAAGATTAATAAAGCACAGGAACCAATTGGCGAGTCTAAGCCTGATTGGCAAATACAAGTAGAGCTTGCAGAGCGTTTAGGAAAAGGTAAACATTTTTCTCATTTAAAAACAGCCAGAGATGTGGCGGACGAATTCCGTTTGGCATCTAAAGGCGGTAATGCAGATTACTATGGAGCAACATGGGATAAGATTGACAAGCAGGACGGGGTATTTTGGCCATGTAAGGATGGGGATGATCAAGGAACACCACATATGTTCCTTGATAAAAAGTTCTACCATCCAGATGAAAAAGCAAAAATATGTGCTCTCCCTTACAGACCAGCAGCAGAAGAGCCTTGTGAAAACTACCCATTACGTTTAACAACAGGCCGGGTTGTATATCATTACTTATCAGGAAACCAGACAAGAAGAATTCAGTTTTTAAAAGATATGTGCCCGGAGCCGTATGTAGAGGTACATCCTGAAACTGCTGCGAAATATAATATTAAGCATGATGAGCATGTTCTTCTCTTTACCAGAAGAGGAAAGGCTGAATACAAAGTGAAAATTACCGAAGCCATTCGTGAGGATACAGTCTTTGTTCCGTACCACTTTGGACATGATCAATCTATTAATCTGTTAACAATAGCAGCACTTGATCCTATCTCTAAAATGCCTGAATTCAAAGCATGTGCTGCGCAAATAGAAAAACTAGAAGCAAAGAAGGTGCAGTAAATGACAGCAGATAAGACGAAAAAGAGGTTATATATCGAACTGGAGAATTGTATTGGTTGTCGATCTTGTTTGGCTGCATGTACGCAATGTGGTGGACATGAGCAACGAAACAGAAACTATGTGTATGATGTAAACCCATTGGTGAATCGTCAGACAATGCCTCTGATGTGCCTGCACTGTGTTGATCCTGCCTGTGCGAGGAGCTGTCCGGCACAGGCCATCCAAATCCATGAAACAGGAGCTGTGCTATCAGCGCTTGTAGAAAAATGTATTGGTTGTCAGAACTGCACCATTGCTTGTCCGTACGGAATTCCTAAGTTTGATGAAGAAGAAAATCTAATGTATAAATGTGATTTATGTATTGATCGGACAAAGGACGGAATCCCGCCAATGTGTGCAAGTGTATGTCCTTCCAATACGTTGCAATGGCTGACAGAAGAAGAGATTGAACAAAAGCAACGTCAACATGATCTTGGTAATGATAAGTGGGTAACAAGCATGCCTTATCTTGAAGGAGAAACAAACGTAAAGGTTAATTTGCCAGGTATTTTGCAAGGAACAACAAAACTCTTTTAGGGGGGAGAAACTATGGCTGAAAAGAAGAATACAGTGCGAGTAGAAGACGATAATTATACGCATAATATAGACAGAAATAATGAGAGAGCTTTGGATAGAAGAGGTTTTATGAAGACATTGGTCGGAGCGGCAGGAGTTTTTGCTGTTTCCTCCCTGCCGTGGGGAACGATTGCAGCAAAAGAATTAATGGGATTAGCTGACAAAGAATATCCAGAGCATAAAATTGCTGATATAAAAGATGTCAAAGTAGGCGATTCAGTAGAATTTCACTATCCGAGCGAGCATGATAGTGCTGTGCTTATTCGGTTGGGTGAAAATGAATTTGTCGCATATCAAAATGCTTGTACCCACCTCAGATGTCCTGTTTATTGGGTGAAAGATCAGCAAGAAATGGTGTGCCCGTGTCATCATGGTAAATTTGATGTGAAAACTGGTGCTCCAACTGCTGGACCTCCAAGACGTCCGCTTCCGGAAATCATTGTTAAAACTAAACAAGGCTCTGTTTTTGCAGTAAGGGTGAAACGTTATGAAGCGTAGCTATATAGGAGTTATCACTCTGGCTATCATTTTATTTTTAGATATTATATGTATGCAATTACTTGTTCACCAGTTTTTTTATGAAAATTATGGGAATGTGTTATTATATATGATAATTATGATAATTCTGTTTCCGGTAGCTTTCATTATTTACAAGAAAGAAAAACACAAAGGAGGCGGTGCAAGTGGCAAGTGAAACATATTTAGACTTTTGCTTTATTCAGGAGCCAACAGGTACGCTAACCGAATTTGTGAATCGTAACTTTCAGGAATTATTTAAATTTGAACGGCGTTTGCATTGGCATTTGGAAGAGAAAATGGAACATGGAGCTGAAATTGTTGTAGCGGAAGTGAAAGGCATGAGCAGGTGGGCGTCCTCTGAAGACATAGTAGAATTCCTGGAAGCTCATGCAGAAGATCAATTCTGGAAGACTCTACAAGGCTATCAATTTAAGGTTTATCCTGTGTCGAAAGGGTGTATCCCGAATGGACGTTAAAGCAATAGACGTAGATAAATTTAAAAATCATCCTGTCTTCGTTTGTATTTATGGTGATCAAAATGAAGACCAGGCACCATGGGTTCGCAGAAATATACTTAAAACAACACTTTGCCCGGATAGCACTCATCTGCGAATATACTTTGATAAGCATTTCTTTTTTGCAGTTCCATTGTCCAGCAAAGTAGACATGTCTGATCATGCTTGGACAGCTTATGACGAAACGACTAGATTACACTATGCAATTAAAAAAGAGGTGAAAGTACATGTTTAAAAAGGTCCAGCTTCCATTACAAACAACCAACCTGATTGTCGGTTTTATGGTGTGGGTTATATTATCCTCTTTGTTAACATTTATTATGGAGGATATTAATATTACACCACAGCAGGCCTCTTGGGTGACGGCGGTCCCTGTAATTCTTGGTTCTGTTCTCCGTGTTCCAATGGGATATCTTACTAACGTATTTGGAGCAAGAAAACTGTTCATGATCAGTTTTATTTTACTCTTATTCCCGGTTTATTACATTAGTATCGCAAATAGTTTCATGGATCTAATTATTGGAGGCTTATTTATAGGTATTGGAGGAGCGGTGTTTTCTGTCGGAGTAACCTCCCTACCAAAGTATTATGCCAAAGAAAAGCACGGATTTGTAAATGGTATCTATGGTGCTGGGAATATTGGTACAGCTATAACAGCCTTCGCAGCACCAGTTATTGCAGGGCAAATTGGCTGGTCATTAACTGTGCAGCTTTATATGGTTCTTTTGGCAATCTTTGTTGTTGCAAACTTCTTTCTCGGGGATAAAAAAGAAGAAATGAAAGTAAAGGCTTCCCTTATAGAGCAGATTAAGGGGGTTTACCGTGATGAAAAGCTATGGTTGTTCAGTTTGTTCTATTTCATCACATTTGGATCGTTTGTTGCTTTCACTGTTTATTTACCAAACTTCTTAGTTAATAATTTTGGTTTGGATTCGGTAGACGCAGGAGTTCGTACAGCTGGGTTTATTGCCTTAACTACTTTTCTCCGTCCATTGGGAGGTTGGCTAGCAGATCGCTTTAAGCCATTTGTTATTTTAATGTACGTGTTTGGGATCTTTACAATAGCAGCCTTAATTCTATCCTTTGCTCCATCCATTGGATTATATACAGTTGGAACACTAGCTATCGCCATTGCTGGTGGAATAGGTAATGGGGTCATCTTCAAACTCGTTCCAATGTATTTTAATAAACAAGCAGGAATTGCTAATGGTATTGTTGCAGCAATGGGAGGGCTTGGAGGCTTTTTCCCTCCATTAATGCTAACCACTTTGTATAGTGTAACCGGCCATTACGCCATTGGCTTTATGGCTTTATCTCAGGTAGCGCTTGCTAGTCTGATTCTCGTTATTTGGATGTACTTTAATAAAAGATTAGCCTTATCAGATGAAATTTTAAATACTACGCCACTTGGAATGATGGTAACAAATAAAAAAGGAAAAATAATTAAAATTAACCCTGCTTTTACGGAGCTTACAGGCTACAGTGAAGAAGAGGCAATTGGCAACAATCCAAATATGCTTAGTTCCGATAAGCATACAAATGACTTCTATGATAACATGTGGGATAATTTAAACAGGCATGGATTTTGGCAAGGGGAAATTTGGAACAAACGCAAAAATGGAGAGCTCTATTTAGAGTTCTTAACTATAAATGCTCTTCGGGATGATGCAGGAGAGGTTACACAATATGCAGGTGTGTTTAGTGATATAACGGATAAAGGATAAGTTGTTTAATAGCTACTTACGATATGAATATCATTAGCCTTGGAGTAAAAGCAGAAACGAATGCTTACGTCCCAAGGCTACCTTTTTATATTGGGGAGAATGGGGATGATTGAGTTGAGAGAAGATTTTCATGTTACTAATTATATGAATCAAGTACAGGAAGAAGAGATGAAGCGGATTGCTAATGAATTACATGAGGGGCCAGGGCAGCAGCTTTTCAGTGTAGCGACAGGTTTAGAGTTTCTGCAATCAAGCATACAAGAACCTGGTATGCGTGAGTATGCAAAGGAGCTAAATCAATTATTAAGGCGTACCATAGAAGAAATCAGGTTTATTTCCGCAGAGCTATATCCGATTACATTAGGGAAATTGGGACTTGAAGCTGCTTTGAGAAGTTTTTTTACTTTGTATACGTCCACGTTTGGAGTGGTTGTTCATATGAATCGTTCGGGTGAAAGAATAGAATTATCGGAGAATCTTAGTCTGGCTATTTTTCGATGTTGCCAGGAAGCCTTGATTAACATTGCAGCATATGCAGAGGTGGATGAAGCCGATGTTTATTTTACATGGGAAAAGAAATCATTGAAAATAGATATTAGAGATAAAGGCAAAGGATTTGATAAAGAAGCGGCTATCGCTAACCATCGTTTGAAGGGAGTGGCTGCTATGGAGCAACGGATGAAGCAGGTTGGAGGGGAATTTAGCATTACCTCTGAACTTGCACAAGGAACTACCGTTACCCTGCTCCTGCCGATTCAAGAGGGAGGAATGGAACGATGATTCGAATACTATTGGTTGATGATCATGCTGTAGTTAGAATGGGGCTTAAAGTTATGTTAAATGATGTGCCTGAAATGGAAGTTGTAGGCGAGGCTTCCGAGGGAAACGAAGGCATAGAGAAAGCGTTGGAAGAAAAGCCTGATATTGTGCTGATGGATTTAAGTATGCCACATGGAAAGGATGGCTTGTCAGCTACCTCTGAGCTGAAAAAGCAACTTCCTGATACAGCCATATTAATTCTTACCATGCATGATGATGAAGAGTATCTGTTTCGGGCTATTCAGGCAGGCGCTTCTGGATGTGTCTTAAAAAGCGCTCCACATCAAGAACTAATTGAAGCAATTAAATCCGTATGTGCAGGAAATGCTTATCTGCATCCATCTGCTACAAAGCGGCTTATGGATGAATATATAGGGAATCTGAAACAGGATGGACAGGAAAACTATCAATTGTTATCTGATAGAGAAAAAGAAGTTTTAACCCTAATTGCGAAAGGCTACTCGAATAAAGAGATTGGTGAAAAATTAGTTATCAGTGTTAAGACTGTGGAAGCGCACAAAAGTAATTTAATGGAAAAACTACAGATGAAAACAAGACCGGAGCTCGTTTCATACGCATTGAAAAAAGGGTTGTTAGGCTATGGCATTTAATAATCAAAGAGAGAAGTCGACAGAAATAAAAGAGAAATTTTTAGCTGAGTGCAACATGCTAAGAGAGAATATGCAAATTGATTTTGTTGGTATAGCACTACAGCAAACCGAGGGATTAAATATCACATGGCCTTTTGTTAGTGGAAATACAACGAATAAGTATAAGTATATAACTGTCCGGTACGGAAAGGGAATAGCAGGAAAAGTTATTTCTACGGGAGCAGCTTTATCAATAGATAGCTTCCCGGATGGGATCTCCGGAAAACCAACTGAATACCCGATTATGCTTGCAGAGCGACTCTTTGCTGTGTATGCGGTACCAATAAACTTTAAAGGCATGCCAAAAGGAGCTCTATTGGCGGGAATGCGTTCCCCTATAGTGTGGAGTGATACAAACATAAAGCAAGTGAAGCAAATGACTACTGAAATAGAGAAATTATTACCGTACTATTTTAAGTAAGAGGGATGATGTCTTATGAAAAATAAACAGAAACAAAGGGAAATTCGCAGAAATGATCAGGAAGAAGCAACAATAGTAATTGATGCTTCTGGAACCGTTCATTCTATAAACGAACAAGCTGCTCAACTATTTGAACTTACAAATATAGCTATTAAACATATTACTTCCTTATTGCCCGGAATTAATATTGCTTCACTTAAACATGGTACAGTTGCACAGCAATTTGGGGTGAAGGGAGATGGCACTAGATTTCCCCTTTACGTGAGGAAAAATAAATTTCCATTGAACGGAAAAGAGTTAATCTTACTTGTTTTTCATCAAAATAATGATCAGACTTTATCCGGTATGGAGCCACAAAAAGTAGTCGATGAATTGATGGATATGAAATACGCACTCGATGCTTCCACTATTGTTGCGATTACAGACCAAAAGGGTCAAATTAAATATGTAAATGATAAATTTTGCGAAATTTCTAAGTATACAAGTGATGAATTACTCGGTAAAGATCACCGCATTATTAACTCCGGGTACCATCCAAAAGAGTTTATGCGAGAGCTTTGGAGAACAATTGCTAATGGGAAGGTCTGGACAGGAGAGATAAAAAATCAAGCAAAGGACGGCAGTTATTACTGGGTGGACACAACGATTGTGCCATTTCTTAACTCCCAAGGGAAACCATATCAGTATTTAGCTATTCGCTCGGAAGTCACAGATAGAAAGAGAATTGAAGAAGAATTGCAAGAGACAATGAGTAAAATAATTACCGTTCAAGAGGAAGAGCGAAAGAGACTATCCAGAGAAATTCACGACGGGATTGGACAGAATTTGTACAGTCATTTAATTACAATTAATCGACTAAGTACAGCGGTTAACCATCCACTTGTAGAACAAATGACAGAGGAAGCTACACAGCTAATTCAGGAAGTGAGAGACTTTTCCTGGGCGCTTCGTCCATCTGTACTTGACGATTTAGGGTTAATACCGGCCATTCGATCTTTCCTGAATAGATACTCTGAAAACTATGGGGTGGATGTCTTTTTTGATTGCTCTTTACCTTATCGACTGGATAATAATGTAGAAATTACTGTATATCGAATCATTCAAGAGGCATTAACAAATGTGCGTAAGTATGCCAATACGGACCAAGCCTCTGTTGTTATTCGAGAAGATGAAAAAAGAATACGTGTAGTTATTGAGGATAAGGGGGAAGGTTTTAATCCAGAGGCGCTATCTGAAGGGGTCGGATTGATCAGTATGGAGGAAAGAGCCCGATCGGTAAATGGCCAGCTCTATGTTAAGTCGCAGAAAGAACAGGGCACAACTGTCATCCTGGAGGTACCGGTGTAAAAAAAGAGAGATGAATTGGTTTCATCTCTCTTTTTAGTGTTTTAATATGCCAAGAGGCTCTAATATATTAATCGGACACGTTTATTTAATTAACGTACCTTTTTTGATTTGGTCGTATAAGAAAGGGTTTATTTGACGTGATAAGTTAGTAGAGAGACGCTTTTTGCTAGTTACAAAGCAACATTGGATTGGTAATATTATACTTGTCCTGGAAAAAGAAAGATGCAATATAAACGTGTGAAGTTATTAATAGCTAAGGGAGGGGCTTCATAAATGACATCTTATGCTCGTATTAAATTCCCAGCAGGATTTTGGACAGGCTTGCATCAATTAGGGATTTCCTCACATGAGGTAGTTCGAAAAGCTGGACTTCCATTAACTATTATTAATGAACCAGTTGTCACCGCCCCCCAATATTTCTCTATTTGGCAGGCTTATTCCGATATCATGGGTGACACTGCTGAGGCTATTATCAAGTTAACGACTGGTTTTGAAACAGTTCATTTTCCTCCAACTGTTCTAGCGGCTTACCATGCTCGTAACTACCGTGATGCACTAACACGCATGGCTCGGTATAAGCGTCTATGTCCCCCTGAAGGCTTACAAATAACAGAGGAAGGCGAGAATTGTACTATTAAACTAGATTGGCTGCATAACGATCAACCAGGTCCGCCGATGTTAACTGGTATTACGCTTGCATTTCTATTGGAGTTAGGACGCAGGGGAACTGGCCAACCATTAATGGCGAAATCCGTAGAACTATCCGATTTAATGGGCGATGTCAAGTCGCTCGAAGCTTATTTCGGGTGCCATGTCCAAATAGGTGGAAATTTTAACAAATTAACGCTCCACAAAAGTGACCTTGATCGCCTCTTTGTCTCGTATAATGCAGAATTGCTTGAAATCCTGACGCCTTCATTAGATCAATCGTTAAACGGGTATCAAAATAATAAATCTATTACGGAAATGGTTAAGTGGATGATGAAACGCAGCCTTGCCGGAGGTGACTCTAACCTTCATCTGATTGCAGGAGAATTAGGAGTAAGTAAACGCACCTTGCAGCGCCGTCTCCATGACGAAGGAATAAACTTTAATCATCTATTGGCACAAGTCCGGCAAGAGCAGGCTCGAGGATACTTAGCAGATCCCTCACTTGATATTGGTGAAGTGGCTTTCCTTGTTGGATATGAAGACCAAAACTCATTCTATCGGGCCTTTCGACATTGGGAAGGCAACACTCCATCAAGTTGGCGCACAAAACATTTAGATACAAACTCAATAAACTGATCTTGCTTTTAACTATATTTGCAAAGGAGAAATATATAATGGATATGGGATTAACCAATAAAACAGCTTTAGTTACAGGTTCAACGAAAGGAATTGGTAAAGCAATTGCAATAGAAATTGCCAAAGAAGGTGTTAATGTCCTTATTAATGGAAGAGATTATGAAGAAGTTGAACGAATTGTAAATGAAGTAAAATCAGATTTTCCGACTACCTCTCCTCAAAATGCAACTGGAGATATTGTGGATAGTCATCAACGAGAAGTTTTGTTCCAAAAATATCCCAATATAGATATTTTAGTTAACAATATGGGTATTTATGAAATTATGAATTATGAGGACGTTGAGGATGAAGTATGGGAAAAATACTTTCGGACTAACGTTCTGGCTGCCAATGGATTATCTAAATTTTATTTACCTAAAATGTTAAATAATGAGTTTGGCCGGATAATCTTTATTGCGAGTGAAGAAGCAGTTATGCCTTCAGGGCAAATGCCACAGTATTGTATGACAAAATCAATGTTATTATCATTGTCTAAAAGCTTATCTAAATTAACAACTGGAAAAGACGTTACAGTTAATACAATCATGCCAGGTCCAACACTCTCTGAAAACGTGCATCAAATCATTGAGGATATGTACGCTAATAAAGATATGACTTTTTCGGAAAAAGAGAAAGCATTTATGAGCGAAAATCTGCCTCACTCTGAATTACAGCGATTTATTAGACCTACTGAAATAGGCCGGCTAACTACGTTTGTCTGTAGTCCTTTCTCATCAGCATTTAAAGGGTCTCCGCTCCGTATGGACGGTGGACTGGTACCTACTATTTTTTAGGAGTTATTATTAGAATTACAAACACTATTACAAAACAAAACGTATAACAATATTATAAGATAGAACGGCAATTTTTACCGGGTGTAATTATTTTGTCGAAGTATGTTGCATTTATATAGAAATGGTAGTATGATAAACACCTGCAATATATTGCATACAACATATGAAATGCAACTGGGAGGAATA
Source organism: Virgibacillus halodenitrificans (assembly GCF_001878675.1). Classification (NCBI taxonomy): domain Bacteria; kingdom Bacillati; phylum Bacillota; class Bacilli; order Caryophanales; family Bacillaceae; genus Virgibacillus; species Virgibacillus halodenitrificans. The sequence continues at coordinate 264,861 of NZ_CP017962.1, forward strand.
AGCATATGAAGGAAAAGCTATCATTCTCATCTTATACGGTTATAGGGGTTATGCTATTTGCACTGTTCTTTGGGGCAGGTAATTTAATTTTTCCGGCACAACTTGGTCAAAATGCAGGTACAAATATGTGGCCGGCTATTATAGGGTTTTTAATTACTGGTGTCGGCCTTCCACTGTTAGGAATTCTGGCTATGAGTATTTCAGGAAGCAATAATCTTCAAGAGCTTGCCAGTAGGATCCATCCTTTATATGCGACCATTTTTACTTCTATGCTTTATTTAACCATTGGGCCGTTCTTTGCAGCGCCTCGTACAGGTACGGTTGCTTATGATGTTGGTATATCACCATTTGTAGGAGAAAGTTATCAACAAGTTGGCTTACTAATTTTTACTTTGCTATTTTTTGCGATTACCCTTTGGTTTTCGTTGAATCCAGCAAAGATTGTAGATAATGTAGGGAAAATTTTGGCACCAGGCATTGTTATTCTAATTGTGGTTTTATTGGCAATGGTTGTTATAAAGCCAATGGGCGTAACAGAGCCGCCTGAGGAAGGATATAGAAGTGGTGCCTTTATTCAAGGCTTCCTTGAGGGCTATAATACGATGGATGCATTAGCATCATTGGTTTTTGGAATTATTGTCATTAAGGCAATTCGAGCTATGGGGGTAACCTCTAAGAGAGGGATTCTTATAGCCTCTGCAAAGTCCGGGCTTGTAGCGATTACGTTATTGGGTGTTATATACGTAGGTATTGCTTATTTGGGAGCCACCAGTGTTTCCACTTATGGTATATTTAGTACCGGCGGACCTGTGCTAAGTAGTGCTGCATCTCATTATTTTGGGATGTTAGGCACGGTTTTACTTGCTATTATTATTACACTTGCTTGTCTGACAACAAGTATTGGGTTAACCACAGCATGTGCAGAGTATTTTCAGCAGTTATTCCCGAAGTTCAGCTATAAACAGTTCGTTGTTTTTTTCTCTGTTTTGACATTTGGGATTGCTAACTTTGGTTTGACGAATATTATTAATTATTCTATACCTGTACTCATGTTCTTATATCCTTTAGCAATTGTGTTAATGCTACTAGCTTTTTTATCACCTATTTTTAAAGATAAAAGATTAGTCTATGTTTCTGCAACTATAGTTACATTTTTGGTAAGTGCTATTGATGGGTTAAAAACATTATGTGGAACATTGGGCATCGACTACTTTAGCTGGATGGTTCCGATTATTTCCTTTTACGAAAATGTTCTCCCGTTATATGAACAAGGACTTGGATGGCTGCTTCCTGCTATTATAGTTATCCTGGTTACAGGCATCGTAGCACGTTTTCAAAAGTTAAATACCGTTCAAGCTTAAAAAAACAGATACTCTGACAGGAGTATCTGTTTTTTTATTCTTTATTTAACAACTGAAATTCTTTTATGGTGCGCAGCCAGTTTTCTTTCATGATTGGTGCTAGTTTTTCTGGAGAGCCTTCTTTCATAATTTCAATTATTTCGGTATGTTCTTGTATGGATTTTTCAGTAAGAATAATAGAGTTATGAAAGAATAATCTTCTGACATGTGCTTGCAGAGAAGCGACCATGGACAGAATATATGGGTTATTTGCCGTATCAACAATAATTTGATGAAACTCTTCATCTATTCTGAGTGCATTATAATAATTTCCTGAACGAATAGCTTCTGCAAATCTTTTATTTGTTGCTTCCAGTAAATTAATTATTTCATCTGTTAGATGTGAAATCGCCAGCTCTGCAGATAAAACCTGGAGGGCTGCAAGAGGAGGCAGAAGGTCTTTAATCTCCTCTCCTTCTACTTCGGTAACCTGTGTAGCTTTACCAGGATACATTTTTACAAATCCTTGAACTTCTAATAGTTGTAAGGATTCACGAATAGGAGTCCTGCTTACGCCTAAAGCCTTTGCAAGTTCGTTATCGTTTAATTTTTCACCTGGCTGTAAAGTACCATCAATAATCCATTGTTGAATTTGATTGTAAGCGCCTTCCTTGGCGGATTGGCGAATGGGTTTAGAATGATCAGAAGGAATTGGCATGAAGTGTCATCCTCTCATTATATGTAGGTATATAGTATTTAGTATACAATAAAATAGGGATATTTGATATATTAGTTGCTATATGAGGTTCATTCAACTTTTTCTATATAAAGAAATGAAGTTGGAAAATGAAGTAAAAAAAAGATCGCTCACTACTTGGGGTAGTGAGCGGATATTATTTAGTAAGGTTCAGCGTCATGGCCTTTCTTAATTGCTTGTTCTGGTGCCTTTTCTGCATCTTTAACGCCGAGTGGATTCTTACTTGTTCCATCTTTTGTTGCTTCTGCTAATCCTTCTCTAAGCCGACGCCCATATTGTTCGTCTGCTTCTTCTGCAAGCTTAATCATTTTGTCCTGTATTTCTTGTTTACACTGGGAAAGATCACCAATTAGGTTTCGCAGCAGCTCGTCCTTCTCCCAATCCTCAAATCTACGGTATGTTTCACCTGCTTGCTTTGTATTGCTTTGTCTGTCAATAGACTCCCTAACTAAATTGCCTTTGATCATAGGGCGATATTCAGTGCCAAACTGCTCTGCTTCTTTTAAACCGCCTAACGAGGAAGGCTCATAGTTTACATGCGGATTTTGACCTGGTGCTTTATCGTTTTGGTAGCGTAGTTGTCCGCCTTCCTGGTTTGTCGCGACACGTTTTTTGGAAGCGTTAATTGGTACCTGAAGATAGTTGGCCCCTACACGATAGCGTTGTGTATCCGAATAGGAAAATGTCCTGCCTTGAAGCATTTTATCATCGGAGAAGTCGAGCCCATCAACTAAAACCCCTGTACCAAATGCTGCTTGCTCTACTTCTGTAAAGTAATTTTCCGGGTTCTTGTTTAAGACCATTTTTCCAACAGGCAGCCAAGGAAATTGGTCCTCGGGCCATAGTTTTGTATCATCTAATGGATCAAAATCCAATTCTGGGTGCTCATCATCACTCATTATTTGGACAAATAACTCCCACTCCGGAAAATCTCCCTGCTCAATCGCGTCATATAAATCCTGTGTCGCATGATTAAAGTTAGTTGCCTGAATTTCACTTGCTTCCTCAACGGTTAAGTTCTTAATTCCCTGTTTCGGCTCCCAGTGATATTTCACCAGTACAGCTTTACCTTCTTTATTAACCCACTTATACGTATTTACCCCGGAACCTTGCATCATTCGATAATTTGCAGGAATTCCCCATGGTGAGTAAACAAAAGTTACCATATGGAAAGTTTCAGGAGAATTTGCACAAAAATCGAAGAATCGCTGGCTATCTTGAATATTGGTTACAGGGTCTGGTCTAAAAGCATGAATCATATCAGGAAATTTCATAGCATCACGGATAAAAAAGATTTTTAGATTGTTACCGACAAGATCCCAATTGCCATCTTCTGTATAAAATTTAACTGCAAAACCTCGAGGGTCACGAACTGTCTCCGGTGAATGGTTTCCATGAACAACTGTTGAAAAACGTACAAAGACAGGTGTCTGCTTTCCTTTTTCCTGGAATACTTTTGCTCTTGTATACTTCGAAACAGGTTCCTCACCAACCTTGCCATATGTTTCAAAGTAACCATGAGCACCTGCGCCACGTGCATGTACAATGCGTTCGGGAACTTTCTCTCGATCGAAGTGACTTATCTTTTCAATGAAATCATAATTCTCCAATGTAGCTGGGCCTCGATTTCCGACTGTGCGTATGTTCTGATTGTTCGTCACGGGATGTCCTTGTCTTGTTGTTAAGGAATCCTCATCCTCTATGTGTGTCTGATTTTCATCCTGTTGGTTATGCATGATTTATATCCCTCCGCTATTTTTGATGTGCTAACCTTTTTTTATTGTTAACTAAAGGGTAACTTTTATCCCGAATTCCAAGGAGTAGGTCAGTCTGTGGTCTGATAAATTTCCCATCAACGGTAGGTCTGAATTATTGGCAAAGATCAGCCCCCAAATGGACGAAATTTGTAACTGGAAAAGATAAACTAAGTAGTAACAAAATAACGGAGGGAGCACGTGTGATGATTAATATAAACTTTGATCTGTATAAGAGCATAGCGGAAGTGAGGATGGAACATAACTTTAAATGGAAGGCGATCGATGGGAGACTTCTAGAAGGATTTGTTAACCTAATGGCAAGATAATAGAAATATACTAGTTGTCGGTGAAAAGACAAAAAGATTTAACTCTTCCTCACTAGCATCAAATAGGAATCTACTCGGCCAAGGTCATATTTCCCCCATCTATGAATATACTGGTGGAAGTTATTTATTGAGACGGGGGTTATCAAATACATGTCTTGGGAGTCCTTCTATTCATATGACAACATCATTCAATTATCCATATCAGCAACTATATTACTTTTGTCTTTTTTACTTAAAAAGTATTTAGCTAAGTATGTGTTTCTGGGTTTATTAAAATTGGGGCGAGGGAGGTTAAATGGCTTTTTCGCCCAGTTGAGACTATCATTTGAAAGACCGGTACAAGTACTTATTTTTATTACCGGGGTTTACATCGCTATAAGATACTTTCCTTATTTTTCACAATCTAATCCCTTCTTTTTGCACGTGATAAGATCAAGCGTGATCCTTATGATTGGTTGGGGGTTGTTTAATTTATCCTCTTCTTCATCAACTCTTTTCTCAAAAATAAACGAAAAATACAATATGAAAATAGATAATATCCTTATTCCGCTCTTTTCAAGGGCCTTACGCTTTATCATTGTAGCTATTAGTATTAGTGTCATTGCCCAGGAATTCGGATACGACATTAATGGTTTTGTAGCAGGTTTGGGGATTGGTGGTCTGGCGTTTGCGTTAGCTGCAAAGGATGCGCTTGCGAATATGTTTGGAGGTATTATCATTATTACAGAAAAACCATTTACAATAGGTGACTGGATTCTCACTCCGAGCGTAGAAGGTACGGTAGAAGATATTTCTTTTCGAAGTACAAAAATACGGACATTTGCCCAAGCGGTGGTGACAGTTCCTAATGCGACATTATCAAACGAAGCCATCACCAACTGGAGTAAGATGGGGAAGCGGCAGATTACGTTTACACTTCGAGTAACCTACGATACACCACGGGAAAAAATTGAAAAAGTGATAAGCGAAGTAGAGGAGCTGCTTCGAAGTCATCGGGATATTCATCAGGAGACCATTTTTGTAAATGTGGATGCATATAAAGAAAATGGGGTTGAACTTTTCTTATATTTCTTTACAAAGACAACGGATTGGGGGAAATATCTCAAGGTAAAGGAAGAAATCAATCTTTTCATCCTTGATTTACTTGAAATGGAGCAAGTAACCCTTGCGTTGCCAACCAGAAAGCTAGTTATGGAAGAAAGTGCTTATATAAACCCAATAGCAATAGAACGAAAACAAGAAGTGAGAACTTAGCTATTTGCTAGTTCTCACTTTTTTATGATTCTAATAGATATGTTGAGGTTATCCAATAATTTACAAGAAGGACAAACTACAAAGTAACTTTGAAATTCTAAGGTAGAAACAAAAACGGTTTTTTGTAAGAACACTGTATATTTAAGTCGTTTAGACCACCGCTACGGAAAAACACTGCGCTTTTCGGGGGCGGCTGATGAGCCTCCTCATGCTAAAGCATTCCGGGGTCTCACCTATGCCTCATCTCCCCCAGAAGTCTTCGTATTTTTCCTCCGCTCAGTGTTACTTTTAAAAATATTATATTATCATTAGAAGCTGGAATGTACGCACTTTTATATCTCGAGTCTAAGTTTACGGAGTTTTAACCTATCTTGGTCTTTGGTGCCACACACATAAAAGAAATGCATTTGCAATAGAATCTTGTATCAAAGTTCAGTTTTACAAAGATCTATGACCAAAACAACTATTTCCTTCATCCTTATTTTTCGGTGAAATGGTAGGTTAATTCTTCGTAAGGTGTGCTGATATAGCTATCTATCAAACCCTGTTCGGAAATGGCCGTTTTCTTTACTGTTTTTTGTATTAAGGTGACTGTAAATGGGTTCTTGAATGGAAATGGATCTAAATGAATATGATTTTCTCTCTTCCAATTTGGCTGGATAGTTCCATCTAAAAAAGATTTCAGAGGTTCGGATACAGCTACGCCCTTTTTAAAAAAAGGATGGATACTCTCTGCTGTAGGTTCGGGTTCATTTAAACAAAGATATAAGGAAAGATTATCTCCAAGCTGTAGTAATGCATAATGGAAATCAAAAGCATCCTGGTCGAAGCTAGAAATGCTTGAGAAAATTCGTTCACGTCTTTCTTTTTCGTGTTGAATAAATTTTCTGGAGGCGTGATCCTTATTATTAACTAGAAAACGCGAGTAATGTTCACTGCACAATGCTGCAGCATAAGGGTCAGAAGCTTCTACTTCATCTATTCCATTTTTATATAGAACAATCTTAGCGGGTTCCGGAAAGTTCATAAAAGTATATGGAGCTTGATCCTTCTCATTCCAGAAGGGTTCGATATCAAAGGGTTGCCACCCACAGTCGTGCTTAGCAATAGCATACTCCACCGATTTACGTAAAGCATTCTTCTTGAATAAGTCTTCTCTCCAGTTCCCCATTATTTGAAAAGATGTATCTGCATGGTGATGTTGTTCGATCATTGTGAATTCCCTTTCATGTTCTCGTACAATCATTGAGTACCACCTCATTCAGCATTTAATTTTTACTATTTTATACCCTTCCTAAGGGAAGAATACACAAAGAGGATATTTGTGACATAATAAGAAGACTTAAGTTACAATATAGCAAGAAGTAGGATAGACTTTTATATAAATGCTTCAATCTATAAAAAAGGAGAAAGATGCATGGCATATTTTTTATTACTGATTGGTTTTGTACTATTAATAAAAGGAGCTGACTTATTTGTTGATGGCTCATCTAATATAGCTAGATTGCTGCGAGTCTCTCCAATGTTAATAGGATTAACAATTGTGGCTTTAGGGACGAGCTCTCCTGAAGCAACAGTAAGTATTATAGCAGCATTGGAAGGTAGTTCTGAAGTTTCTTTAGGAAATGTAATCGGGAGTAATATTTTTAATCTTACCCTCGTAGTAGGTATCGCCGCGATATTATACCCTTTGAAGGTTGAGAGTGAGACGGTACGAAAAGAAATTCCATTTACTTTACTTGCTAGTATTGCCTTACTTGTACTAATTAGTGATATTTTCCTTGAAGGGGTTAGTGCCAATTTTCTTACTCGCAGCGATGGGATCATCTTTCTTCTATTTCTGTCTATCTTTATGTACTATGTTATTGAAGTCGGCTTAAGAAATCGGGATAATTCGGAAAAGGAAGTCTCGCCTGACGTTAAGTGGCCAAGAAATATTTTGTTTACAGTACTAGGAATTGTCGGCATAATTATTGGCGGGGATATGGTTGTATCGAATGGGACTACGATTGCTTATTCGCTGGGAATGAGCGAGACATTAGTAGGTTTAACGATTATTGCAGTCGGAACCTCCTTGCCAGAGCTGGTAACTTCAATTACAGCGGCAATGAAAAAGGAAAGCGAGATTGCATTAGGTAATATTGTTGGAAGTAACATTTTTAATATTTTATTTGTATTAGGTGCTTCCTCCGCTATAACGCCATTACCAGTCAATAACAAAGTTTTTATAGATATTACTGTAATGATTGTGCTAACATTACTTCTGTTATTATTTTCACGGACCAGTTATAAAATTGGAAAAGTGGAAGGAAGTGTTTTAGTAATCATTTACGTTGTTTACTTAGCGTATATCATTTTTAGAAATTAAATAATAAGAAAAGCCGAACCCTTTAGTTATCACGTAAGGAAATACTAGGGGTTCGGCTTTAATTTTGGATTTAACTATGACATTATGGAGATCGAAGCTAAATCTGTTAGCAGCGTCCCGGAGCACGTAGCTCTTTTTGAAAAATAGTAAATCTGTCTCCAAAGCTCCCTTAAGCTAATCGCTTAAAAAACTAAGCATTACATTCTCACTTACGTTGCCGCGAACGTCATTAATGGGAGGCTATCGTAGTCCAAGTCCGATGACGGGGCTAGCCTGTCTTCCTTACCGTTTAGCAGCTTCAGTCATTTGACTCCAAATGGAACCCTTTGCTTCTTCGCCGCCTTCAATTCGGGCAAGGGCCATTTTTACCTGCATTCTAACTTCGAATTCCTGATCATCCATGGCCTTTTGAAGTGCGGGAATGGCAGTCTCATCTCCAACCTCATATAAAAACATAGCAGCACGCCAACGAACCAGTCTGTTTTTATCAGATAGAGCTTTTATCATGGCAGGTGTTGCTTCTTTAAATCCAAGATCTGATAAACAGTCACCAGCAGTTCTTCTAACATTTACAGCCTTATCCTCTAAAGCTTTATAGAGGTATGGAAGAACCTCCTTTTCCTCAATCATACCAAGATAAGCTGTCGCAAGTCTGCGAATCGAAGCCTTTTCATCATCTAACGCTTTATCTAACACCGTCAGGTCCTCTAGCGTTGGGTCCATCTGATCCAGTGCAGCATACCTTGCTTTCCAGTCAGATTGATCCAACATTTCTAATGTGACTGTCTTCCTTGCTTGTTGTGGAACATCTTCTGAAGTTTCCGAGGATGCCTTTTCTACAAGTTGTGTTAATCGTGCGGTATCATACGTTGCAGCTAATTCTTCTTTAACTTCTACTCCTATTTCTTTTATATCACCATAGCGAGGACTTTGTTCAATCCATTTTCTTTCCATTAGGTAATTATCGGCATCCTTGGATGCTTCCATAGCTGCAGCTGCAAATCGTTCAGGTAAACCAATACGCTCCTCTTGTTCAGCCTCCTGCAATTTAATTTGCATAGGAATTCCTCTAAACATCTGTATATAAACTTTTATCTCACCAAAAGCGTCTTCCTTAGTTTCACTTTGAGGGAGAGATTGCTCTTCATGATCTTCTGCGGAACCAAGTGTCTGTCTTACTTGAGGGAGGATTTCTTCCCATGGCACTCTTGGATTCCTTTCCAATGCAATGAAATCAACAACACGATAAAGACCTTTAACTCCATGAATAGTAAATAATTGCTTAACATATTCTGGTGCGTGGGAAAGGTCATCATCCTGCTTATAATTTTCTGTTTGATTTTCTTTAAGTGGCTCATCTATATTAATTTTCATTGAATACGGACTTGGGGTAGGCTCTATCGATACTATTTTCAAGCTTATGTTCCTCCTTTTATATGTATTATCCATGATTTTATCAAAGAAGAAAGCTGATATCCATTGGCTTGATTTTACTAGCGAAGGAGGTAGATGATTTTTTAGGATAAAAAGATAACTTAATGATATAATAAAGAGAATTACATACATTGCCTATGGTGACTGTAAAGTTGAAAAGGGAAGATTGGTGAAAGTCCAACGCGGTCCCGCCACTGTAATGAGGAGAACCATCCAAAGCCACTATTTCTATTATAAAAATGGGAAGGTGGATGGTTTAATGATTCTAAGCCAGGAGACCTGCCATATGGAAGAACATTTAAGTCCTACGGGAGATGGGAAGGTGTTGCGGATTCTTATGCAAATAGATTTTTTTGATTTGTATATTATTAGCATCTTCTAATGTAGAGGGTGCTTTTTTTAATGGAGGAGGAAAGTTTATGGAGCAAGTAGCAATGAAGCATTCAAAAACAATTCAAACACGATTAGTGTTACCACCAGACACAAATCATTTAGATACTATTTTTGGTGGAAAGGTTTTAGCGTATATAGATGAAATAGCGGCATTGACGGCTATGAAACATGCGAATAGTGCGGTGGTGACCGCATCGATTGATTCAGTGGATTTTTTATCTTCCGCAAAAGTTGGGGATTCTTTAACTTTGGAAGCATTCGTTACATATACAGGGACCAGTTCCATGGAAGTGTTTGTGAAGGTAACCGCTCATGACTTAATTAAAAATGAAGAAAAACTAACCACCGAGTCCTTTTTGACAATGGTGGCAGTAAATGAATTTGGCAAACCACAGCCGGTTCCGAAAGTTTTCCCGGAAACGGAAGAAGAAATAAGATTGCACACAGCTGCACCTAAACGAAAAGAGAATCGAGAAAGACGCGCAGCATTAAAATGAGGAAGACCAGTCTGAATGATCAGGCTGGTCTTTTAATTTTCGATGCTTTTTAAGAATAGGTGTCTAAATTTATTTCTATCTTCCTCTGTTAAAGCTTTGGGCCCTTTTGTACGCTTTCCACTTTTTCTTTCCATAGCGCTCAGATACCTTGTCTGTAAAAGTTGATCAATATTGTTGTTCGTATAGGCAAAACCTTTATGATGTAAAACGGTACATCCTTTTGCTAATCCAAGAGAAGCGAGACCATAATCCTGTGTAACGATAAGGTCTCCTTTATTAGCAAGTTTCATAATTCGATAGTCAGCAGCTTCTGCCCCAGTATCTACGTACACTGTTTCAACCCCAGCTGGTTGCTCTTCATTAGAATAATGTGAAAAACTGGTTACAAGAGTAACAGGTATAGCTGCTTTTGTGGCTTCTTCAATAACTATTTTTTTTACTGGGCAGGCATCTGCATCTACATAAATTTTCATCGGAAAATCTCCTTAGAAATTAGCTTAATTGATTGTGATAATAAGTCGGAAGTGATTTTTTGTCAAGGGAGAATATATAATTTCAGCGAATTAGAAATTGTTTTTAGGATTCATGTGAGCGAATATGTTTAAAACAAATGGAAAAGGTTAGAAGTATATATAGAGCTTACAATAAGATGAATGTATGGTGAAAGGTGTGAATTAATGATGGGGCAAAGAGGAATTCCAAAAGAATCAGGCTTCGATCAGAGTATAGGTTTGTTGCGAGAAGGATATATGTACATCCCAAATAGACGACACAGCTTTCAAAGTGATTTGTTTGAAACTCGCTTGCTTGGACAAAAAGCTATTTGCATGGGGGGTAAGGAGGCTGCGGAAATTTTTTATGATAATACCAAATTTAAAAGAAGCGGTGCAGCCCCCAAGCACGTTCAAAAGACATTGTTTGGAGAGAATGGCGTACAAACTTTGGATGGGGAGGAGCATAAGCATCGGAAGCAAATGTTTATGTCGCTCATGTCCTCGGAACGATTGGAACATCTAAACAACATTACGTATAAACATTTGGATGCGATGGCAACGGACTGGGAAAAGAAGGGGCAGATAATTCTTTATGAAGAGGCAAAAAAGTTAATGACACGGGTTGCTTGTGAGTGGGCAGGTGTTCCACTTTGGGCAAAGGAAGTGAACAAACGAGCAGATGATTTAAGTACAATTATTGAATCCTCTGTTTCTATGGGGGTTAATTATCGCAAAGGGAAGCAAGCTCGTAACCGGTCAGAAAACTGGATGAAGGATTTAATTGCTCAAGTAAGAAACGAGGAGCGAATGCCAGAAGAAGGTACAGCATTGTATACTATCGCATGGCATAGAGATCTCCAGGGTGATTTATTAGAGCCAGATGTAGCAGCTGTTGAATTACTTAACATTTTAAGACCAATTGTCGCAATCGCTATTTATATTAGCTTCACAACACTGGCAGTTCAGCAGTTCCCTGAGCAAGCAAGAAAACTAAAAGAAAATGGTAGCGACTACTATCAAATGTTTGTGCAGGAAGTAAGACGTTACTATCCATTTTTCCCATTTGCCGGAGCTCGTGTGAAGGAGAATTTTACATGGGAAGGGTTCACCTTTAAAAAAGGAACATTAACACTGCTGGATTTATATGGTACCAATCATGATCATAGATTATGGGATAATCCAGATAGATTTGAGCCAGAACGCTTCAAGACATGGGAAGGAAGTCCATTTGATTTTATTCCACAAGGTGGAGGAGATCACTACCTCGGACATCGCTGTGCGGGGGAATGGATTACCGTTCGAGTAATGAAAGTGGTGCTCGATTATTTTGTTAATAGGCTGGATTATCAGGTACCTACACAAGATTTAAGTTTTAGCATGGTATCTATGCCAAGCATTCCTAAGAGTGGAATAAAGCTGACTCATGTGAAGAAGGTATAAGTTAATAAAAGAGAAGAAGATTTTTAAAACCAGGCTATCAATACAGTGGCCTGGTTTTTGTTGTAGTGAGCATGAAGAGGATGACGGACATTGAGAGCGTGAAATTGGTCGTGAATGTCTATCATGAAGGAGAAGACGGACATTGAGAGCAGGAAATGGAGTGTGAATGTCTATCATAAGGCGGATGACGGACATTGAGAGCGTGAAATTGGGCGTGAATGTCTATCATAGATTGGATGACAGACATTGGGAGCGGGGAATTGGGCGTGAATGTCCATCATAAGGCGGATGACAGACATTGGGAGCGGGGAATTGGGCGTGAATGTCCATCATGAAGGAGATGACGGACATTGGGAGCGTGAAATTGATCTCGAATGTCTATCATGAAGAGGATGACGGACATTGGGAGCGTGAAATCGTGCGTGAATGTCCATCGTGAAGGAGATGACGGACATTGGGAGTGTGAAATTGGTCGTGAATGTCTATCATGAAGAGGATGACGAACATTGGGAGCGTGAAATTGATCTCGAATGTCTATCATAAAGTAAATGGAACCTAACTGCAGAAGGTTAAGTTCCAAGCTGAATTTAGCTTGTACTAAACCAGTGTTTATCTTTTCCTTTTTCGCTTCTCATGCGATAATGGAAAAAAACCAGATAGGATGAAAATATGAAGTCTGTAGTTGAATTAAAAGTAAAAGCAAATGCTATAAGAAACTATCAAAATGGGTGTCCATTGATTACAAAAGACACAATAAAAAATGTTGAAGTGCTTAAAGAAGAAGGCAATATTGTTCATCTCACCGATGACTCGAATCAATTTATTGCCAAGGGTTATTACGGTAAGCAAAATAAAGGAATTGGTTGGATACTCACCCGCAATAAAAATACTAAAATTGATTATTCCTTTTTTAAGAACAAAATTCTAATTGCCATTAACAAGAGACAATCTTATTATGATGACCTTCAAACCAATGCGTTTCGCATATTTAATGGGGAAGGTGATGGCGTAGGCGGATTTACGATTGACTATTATGATGGCTATTACGTTATCAATTGGTATAGTGAAGGGATTTATGTCTACAAAGAACAGGTTATTCGTGTGTTGGATGAACTGGGAGATTATAAAGCAATTTATGAAAAGAAACGGTTTGATACAAAAGGTCAATATTTAGATGACGATGATTTTGTAAAAGGAGAACGGGGAGAGTTTCCAATTATTGTTACAGAGAATGGTATTCGCTATGCAGCCTATCTAAACGACGGTGCCATGACTGGTATTTTCCTGGATCAGCATGATGTACGAAAAGCGATACGCGATCGCTATGCAAAAGGGAAGCATGTATTAAATACCTTCTCTTATACAGGAGCCTTCTCCGTGGCTGCTGCGTTAGGGGGAGCAGAGAAGACGACTAGCGTGGATTTGGCTAAAAGAAGTAAAAGCAAAACGATAGAGCAATTTAGTGTCAATGGCATTGATTATGAGGCCCAGGACATTCGTGTAATGGATGTATTTGATTATTTTAAATATGCTAAGCGCAAAAATCTGAAATTTGATCTGATTATCCTGGATCCACCAAGCTTTGCGCGTTCAAAAAAACATACATTTAGTACAGCGAAGGATTATCCGGCACTTTTAAAAGATACAATTGAAATTACGGATAAGAATGGTGTGATTGTTGCATCTACTAATAATGCTACATTTGGAATGAAAAAGTTTAAAGGATTTGTTGAAAAGGCATTTAAAGAAATGAAAGTCGGTTATTCAATTTTGGAGGAATTTCGCCTGCCAGGAGATTTTATGGTCCACAAAGATTTCCCTCAAGGCAATTATCTCAAAGTATTGGTTATACAAAAAAAGAATTAAATGGATACAAGCAAATGTTTAAAAGTAAACAGGAGTGCGATCAATGGTTGTTGTTGATCGTACTTTTTTTATGAAATGATATCTCTTGAACACGAGCCCGCGGATATTAAATTAATAGAGCAAATTACTAAAAAGTGAGACCAATAGCACAAGTCATCGTTCTTATAATGGAATATTTTTCAGCTTGTTTCATGTAAATTAAATATTTTTAAAGAAATAAGCAAATTATTATTGTATAATTATTCTTTTTATTGCATAATAATTCATATACTAACTGAAATGAGGGTTGTGAATCATGGGTATTGAATTAGCAGAAATCACTAATAAACAACTGAATTTACATGGACGGGACTTTTTATCATTAGTTGATTATACACCAGAGGAAATTTACTACTTACTCGATTTGGCGGAATATCTAAAAGAACAAAAAAAGAAAGGAAATGTTGTAGAGCCCTTAAAAGGCAAGACGCTTGGGATGATATTTGAAAAGTCTTCCACTCGCACCCGTGTATCTTTTGAAGCTGGTGTTTATCAATTAGGAGGGACAGGGATATTCTTGAGTTCAGGAGACCTGCAACTTGGTAGAGGAGAATCAATTTCAGACACAGCAAAGGTCCTGTCAGGATATTTGGATGGAATAATGATTCGTACTTTTTCCCAGGAAGGGATTGAAGAATTGGCTCATCATTCTACTATTCCTGTCATTAATGGATTAACAGACAAGTATCATCCTTGCCAGGTATTAGCAGATCTTCTGACGATTAAGGAATTAAAAGGGAAACTAAAAGGGATGAAAATGTGTTATATCGGCGATGGAAATAACATGGCACATTCCTTAATGATTGGTGGAGCGCTGATGGGAATGGAAATCTCTATAGCTGCCCCTGAAGAGTACCAACCAAATAAAGCAATTACTATAAAGGCCGAGAAACTTGCTAAGGAACATGGTGGCGGTATCATTGTCACAGACAATGTGGAGATGGCGACAGATGGAGCGGATATTATTTATACAGATGTTTGGGCAAGCATGGGGCAAGAGATGGAACAGGAAAAACGACTGAGTGCCTTCAAAGATTACCAGGTAAATAGTACATTACTAGCTATGGCTAAATCGGATGTAATATTCATGCATTGTCTACCTGCACATCGGGGAGAAGAAGTTTCTACAGAAGTTATTGATGGAGAGCATTCAGTTGTATTCCATCAAGCTGAGAATCGCCTGCACGCACAAAAAGCGTTAATGACTGCCTTAATGGGAGATAAATAGAAAGCGATGAGCTGTGTAGAAAACACAGCTCATCGCTTTTCTTTCATTAATCAATAGACTTGTAGTCCCACTCTATCAATTTCTACCATACGTACTTGATGTTCTGGAAGAAGGGGTCCCATTTTTTTAGCAAGTTGATCCCCTCGTTCCTTAGACGCAAATGAAATCATAGTAGGACCTGCTCCACTGATGACTGTTCCAAAAGCGCCATGCTCTTTGGCTAGTAGCTTTATTTGCTGGTAATTTGGAATAAGTTCTGCCCGAAATGGTTCATGGAAACCGTCCCTCTCCATTAGTTTCCCAGCCTGTTCATAGTCACCATTTATCAAAGCCGCTACCATTACATTACTGATACTACTGGCAGTAGTAGCTTGATTTTTGGAAAAATGATCTGGAATTACTTTTCTAGCTGCCTCTGTCTTTAGTTCTACATGAGGAATATATACAACGGTATCCAAATCGATATCGGATAAATGGACATATTCAAGGTCATCCTCTGTTAATTTGGCAGTAATTACTAAGCCTCCGAGTAAAGCTGCAGCTATATTATCGGGATGCCCTTCGATTTCTGTGCCGATTTGTAATTTATCTTTTTGGGACAAGGAGAGTTTGCATAGCTGGTTCGCAAGCTCAATACCTGCAACAACGGCAGAAGCGCTGCTTCCAAGCCCTCTGGCTAAAGGGATATCACTTGATATGGTCACTTTAGCTGGAGGAAGGTTTTGTTGATAACGTTCTGCAGTTCTTTGTGCAATTTGGTAAATAAAATGCTCTTCATATGTTAAGCAGTCAGGTAATAGCTTGGTTGTATGGACAAACTCCCACCTATCTGACTGTTCTACATTTAAATGAAGATAAAGCTGTACTGCCAGGCCTGCCGAATCAAAAGCAGGGCCTAAGTTGGCTGTGCTTGCTGGAACGGAAAGCTTAAAATTCATCATGCTTTCACCAATTTATTTATATAATCTGTTACAGTAGCTTCGTCATTAGGCAAGGAAACAGTTTCTACTTCCAACTGATCAATAGCTGTTTGTGGATCCTTCAAACCGTTCCCTGTTAGCACAGCTACCACTTTACTTCCTTTTTGAATTGTTCCAGCTTTACATTGCTGAATAACCCCGGCTATGGAGGCACATGATCCAGGCTCTGCAAAAACACCTTCTACTTGTGGTAACAGTTTAAATGCATTACTAATCTCTTCATCTGAAACAGAATGGATGGCCCCATGGGACTCATCTCTTGCTGCTACAGCAAGATCCCAGCTTGCAGGGTTACCAATTCGAATAGCTGTTGCTATGGTTTCCGGATTTTCTATCACTTTATTATTAACAATGGCTGCAGCACCTTCTGCTTCGAATCCGAACATTTTAGGAAGTCCTGTTTGTTTGGATTCATTATACTCTTTAAACCCTTTCCAATATGCGCTAATATTACCTGCATTACCAACAGGGATCGCAAGTATATCTGGAGCAGCACCAAGCTCATCACATATCTCAAAAGCTGCTGTTTTTTGCCCTTCAAGCCGATATGGATTGACAGAATTAACGAGCGTCACAGGAGATGTTTCACTAAGTTTTCGAACCATCTTCAATGCATCGTCAAAGTTACCATCGATTTCTACAATTTCTGCACCATACATAATAGCCTGTGCCAGCTTTCCGAGGGCTACTTTACCCTTAGGTATAACAATGATTGCTTTTAACCCTGCTCTTGCAGCATAAGCAGCTGCTGAAGCAGAGGTGTTACCTGTGGAAGCACAAATAATAGAGGTGCTACCTTCTTCGACAGCTTTTGCTACAGCCATCACCATTCCCCGATCCTTAAACGAGCCTGTGGGATTTATTCCTTCTACCTTTCCATACAGATCAATGCCTAGTTGACTTGAGAGAGCAGGAAAGTGGATTAATGGTGTGTTACCTTCATGTAAAGTTAGTGATGGCGTATGTTCTGTTACTGGTAAAAATGACTTATAATGACTGATCAGACCGTGCCATTTCATTCTTAGCATCTCCTTCCACTTTATAATAACTCTTTACTTTAATAACTGCATCCAGACGATTAAGTCTTTCTAAAGCTGTAGTAAAATTGCTTAAAGAAGTCTGATGAGTAACCAAAATTATCTCTGCCTGTTGATGTTTTTGAACAGGTGTTTGAAGGATTCGCTTAAAACTAATGTTTAGCTCATTAAACAAGGAAGAAATTTTGGAAAAAGTTCCTACCTCATCCTTTACTTGTAGACGTAAATAATATTGTCCAAATCGTTGGTCAGGCGCTTTTAATTGTTTCTTAAATCTTGGTGCAACAGATTGTCTGCCATTTACACCTAAACGAATATTTTTAATAACAGCTACAATATCGGACACTACTGCCGTAGCTGTTGGCAGACTACCGGCACCTGGGCCATAGAACATTGTTTCTCCTACAGCCTCCCCGTAAACATAGACGGCATTATATTCATTTTTAACATCTGCTAAAGGATGGCTTTTTGCTAAAAAAGTCGGTTGAACGTTGACTTCTACCTTTTTATCCTTGCAGTTCGCAAATCCAATGAGTTTCATTGTGTAGCCTAACTTATCTCCATATTTTAAATCCTCTAAATCTAGATCCTTAATGCCGGTAACTTCTACTTCCTCTAAGGCAATATCTGTAGAGAATGCGAGTCTTCCCAGAATGGCCATTTTACGAGCAGCGTCTAATCCATCCACGTCTGCTGTTGGATCTGCTTCTGCAAAACCTAACTCTTGAGCCTGTTTTAGTGCATCTTCATATGGCATGCCTTCATTATTCATTTTCGTAAGTATGTAGTTGGTTGTACCATTAACAATACCCATTACCTGCTGAATCCGATCAGAGGACAAGCCCTCAGCAATCCCTCTTAAAATAGGAATTCCTCCTGCTACACTCGCTTCGTAGTAAAAATCACATTGGTTTTTGGTTGCTGCTTCCTGAAGCTCTGGCCCATGTAATGCAACTAAATCTTTATTTGCTGTTACCACATGTTTTTTGGATGAGAATGCTTTTAAAATATGATGGTATGATTCTTCAACTCCACCCATAACCTCTACTATGATATCGATTTCCGGATCGTTTAAAATATCTTCTGGATTAGTGGTAAGAAACGTTCGATCTATTTGCACATCACGTGTTTTTTCCGTATCCCGAACTAGTACACTCTTTACATTTACTCCACAGCCGAGTTGGTGTGCAAGCTCTTCCTGGTGGTTTTCAATAAGCTTAATCACACCTGAACCGACTACTCCTAAACCTAATAGACCAACTGAAACATTGCTTCCCACAAAATCACCTCATAGTTTTTTCATTTAATAGATATTTAAACATGAAAGGAAACGTATGGCAATAGAGAATTTTTAGAATTATTAATTAAGCGCTTTCATTTAGGTAACAAAAAAGAAGCAATTGTAATAAGTTAAATAAAAGGAAGATAATCACAGGGGGTTTAATATAATGAACTATTCGGGAGTAGGACTCATTTTTATTTCTTGTTTGTCTGTAGGGTCTGGGGTTGGACTTCTCTTTGGGGCACTGGAAGCTGGAGGGGCGATCGGGTTAGGCGCTGGAATCTTATTCACAGCCATATTTCGTAAAAGTAAATAGTAAAAGGATAGTAAAATCATTTAATGGAAGTATTTAAAGGAAGTGGCTATAACTATAATTAACGTTAGGAATCGGACAAGATTATACGTTTAGAGAATTTATTTTGATATTTATAAATAATATGCTGACTTCTATTTAATAGGGTGGTATAGTTTAAATAGTTTAACACTAAAGTAATTTGATCATGGCAAAATTGGTGAAAGCCAATGACGCAAAGCTATAGGGGCTAAAGGAGGGGATCCAACGCTTGCCAGCTACCGGTTACAGGAATGCAACACATCCGATTGCCGATGTGTTTTTTTGTTGAAAGGGGGAACTAAAAAATGAAAAAAAGTGCTTTGCTTCTACTTCTTCTTGTTTTAATTCTGTTGGCAGGATGTGGGGGCACAAAGGAAGCAAAAGGGACTGGGAGTACAGGAACCGCAGATCTCAAAATGTTGTATGAAAATGAAGAATTTAATGTGAAAGTAAAAGAAACCGATGGTTGGAAATTAGCTAAAGCTAATATGAATGGAAACAAATTAAATGCTAAGTTTGAAAAAGATACAATTAACGCAATTATATCTTCCCTAACTACTAAAAAATCATTTAAAATAATTAAGAATGAATTGGTAACTGGTGCCGGAAAAGTGGAAATTTTAGAGGAAAAAGAAAATTACATATCGTTTGAATCAACTATGAAAACAAAAATCCGTACAGACATTTATTTGGAAAAACAAGGCGATTATACCTACATTTTTACCTTTGTTACTCCGGTAGCTGACTATAAAGAAGTAAATAATGAAATTAATAAACTAAGACAAAATATACTAGTGAATTAATAAAGGGGCTGTAAAAATGATTAAACGTTTAACAGGCTTAACCATAGGCTTTAGCTTAATCTTAGGTGGACAAGCTTTTGCTGAAGAATCGTTAAAGGTGGTAGACCCACAATCTGATTTATATGACACAACCCGATATTTGGAAGAGGCAACCTATGATATAACTACCGATTTTAGTGATAAAGTGTTATTACAAGAACAATTTGCAGAAAAACGATTAAGGGAAGCACAGCTCGCAATTGAACAGGGTGATCCAGCTGCAGCAAAAAAACTGATTCAAGAAGCTGACATACACGGAGAATTAATGGAGGAAAATTTAGCTGAAGTCAATAAAACTGATGATGAGATAGAGGAAATAGATGCACTGGAAAAAGAAGTTCTTTCCTATATTGCAAAGCGAACCGAGATACTAAAATCACTTTTGATTCGAGATGATATTCCTGAAGACGCTAAGAAAGGAATTCAAAGAGCAATTAATAATCAAGAAAAAGTAGTAGAGAAAATTCATAAGGCTTTTGCAGAAAAAAGATTGCATTTAGATGATCAAGAAGACGTAGATGACGATGCTGAAGACGAAGCAGAGGAAAAAGCAGAAGAAGCTGAAGACAAGGCAGAGAAGGAACGCGAAAAAGCCGAAGAAGCAACAGAAAAAGCCGAAGACAAGGCAGAAAAAGAACGTGAACGCGCAGAGGAAAAAACAGAAAAAGATCGTGAAAAAGCTGAAGAAGCAGCGGAAAGAGCTGAAGAGAAGGCAGAAAAAGAGCGAGAGCGTGCAGAGGAGAAAGCAGAAAGGGATCGTGAAAAAGCAGAGGAAGCAGCAGAAAGAGCTGAAGAGAAGGCAGAAAAAGAGCGAGAGCGTGCAGAGGAAAAAGCAGAAAAAGAACGTGAACGGGCAGAAGAAAAAGCAGAAAGGGAACGTGAAAGAGCCGAAGAGAAAGCTGAAAGAGAACATGAAGAAGATGAGGATGACGATTAAAAGCTGGCATTTCAAGATTTAGTTATTAAATAGAAATGTACTAAAATCGATAGAGAAAAAGAGATGGCCTTTCGCTATTCTTTTTCTCTATTTTTATTTATTTCAGGTTTATGCTTCAGCGGAAATATTCAGTTATCAAATAGAAGTTTAGTGTTTCATTTTGTAGTGATCATAGGTATCCATTGCTAACGTTACTCCTTGAGCAAAGGCTGCTCCCCCACCTAGCGCTGCACTAACCGAAATAGCCTCCATAAATTCCTCTTCTGTTGCTCCGTTATCTACTGCTCCCTTGGTGTGATAGATAATGCAGTATTCATCTTGTGCGTAAACGCTAATACCAAGGGCAATTAATTGCTTTTCTTTCTTACCGATAGATCCTTCTTGAAAACAAGCGTCTGTAAAATCAAAATATGCTTTGGTGACTTTAGGGAAGCTTTTTTCAAATCTGCTGCTTCCTTGTTTATAATCCATAATAGATTGATCAAAATAATTTTCCATTTCCTCATAATTTTCTTCCATTGTACTCACTCCAATTCACCGTTGTTTTAGATTGCATAGTATAGTCTTATTAGAAAGCAACAAAATTATACATATAGTACGATAAAGCAAAAAAACCCTACTTCAGAGTTTGAAGTAGGGTTCTTTTCTAAAACATTTTGAATTTAAGCCAATGCCTTGCTTCTCATTTTTACCATGGAAATTGTTGCAGTAGCTAACGCAATTATAACGAAAAATCCGCCCACTGTTGCATTATGCTCTACACCTGATTGCTCAATAACAAGTCCTCCGAGAAAAGAACCAAAGGCAATTCCAAAATGAAGTGCAGAATTATTTAAGCTTTGTTGTATATCTGATGTTTCTGGTGCTGCTTCGATCAAATAACTCTGTAATGCGGGAGTAATTGCCCAGCTCATCATGCTCCAAATAATCATAACAATTAAAAATACTGGTACTGCAAAGGTTGTATATGGAATGCTAAAAATAGCTAAGCCAAAAATTATAATTACGCCAATAATAGTAGGCTTGGCACCGAATTTATCAGCGAATGTGCCTCCAATACCACCACCCAATACTGCTGCCACTCCGAATAGTAAGTAAACGATACTTACCCAAGTTCCGTCTAAGCCCATTGTTGTTTTTAAGAAAGGAGTCAAATACGCATAAAGCGTTAAATGCCCAGCCAAAAATAAAAACGTAGTCAATTGAGCAAAGAATATTTTACGGTTTTTTAAAGTAGCTAACTGCTTAATTAAGGAAATCGATGGCTTTGGATCAATTTTACCCATGAAAAAGTAGACCCCGAGAAATGAGAATACAGTTAACACAGATATAAGCATAAATGGAGCACGCCAACCGAATGCATTACCTAGCATTAGTCCAAGTGGTACTCCGAGAACAAGAGAGCCACTAACTCCCATCATCACAACTCCTATAGCTCTTCCCCGATAATTTGGTTGAACAATATTAGAAGCAATGGTAATACATAAAACTACAAGTAAAGAGCCACTCGCTGCAGAGATGATTCGAGCTGCAAATAGTATAATATATGTTGGACTTACTACTGCTAGCATATTACCTGCTAAGAAGACAACAAGTGAAATCAGCGTAAGCTTCTTTCTTTCTATTTTGTTGGTCGCAGCCAATAGGATTGGAGCAGCAATTGCAAAAACGAGTGAGAATACGGTAATAAGCATACCGGCCTTTCCAAGGCTAATTCCCAAATCTGTTGCCACTAAATCAAGGATACCACCTATAATTAATTCGACCATCCCTACTACAAATGAGACGATTGTCAGTAAATAAACACGTTTATCCATTATTCATTTCCCTCTCTCTTAAGTTACCACTATAATAGTAACTTGTATAACGAAAAAAAACAAGAGCAAGTTCTCTTGTGAACAAATAAGTGAATTATGCTATTATAGGTTATATAAAGGAAGTTTCAGGGAGATTATAATTATGCTGCAACAATTTGGTTTTACTCAATATGAAAGCCAAGTTTATCAAGCCTTGGCTACAAGCAATGAACCTCTGGATCCATCTAGGGTTGTTAAACGCTCTGGCGTGCCCCGCGCGAAAGTTTATGAGGTACTTGATCGTTTGGGTGATAAGGGTGTAATTCTTGAGTCGACAACGGAAAAGAAAAGAGTATATGCCGCTTTGCCTATTGAAATGTTAGTTGAAAAATTAAAAGGTGACTTTAACTATAAGATAGAAAAGTTAAAAAAGATGGAAGCGACAGATATCCCTACAGATGATCGTGTCTGGACATTAAAAGATGACCAGTCCATACAGGTTGTCTTAAAAGAGTTAATCCAGGAAGCAACTGTTTCTATCTTTATTTCAGGATGGGCCGGAGATTTACAAAAAGTATTGCCTTTACTTGAAAACAAGTATGCACACGGACTCCAAGTTACGATGCATGTGATTGGTCAGTTAGAAACAAAGATTCCTGATGTTTCCGTCCTTATTCCTGATGATTACCATGATAGTTTAGAACAGAGTCGGACCATAATTATTGACGAGCGAGAAATGCTTTTTGCCGGAATAGAAGATAGAGAATGGCAAGCAATTCGAACGCAATCGCGTCCACTTGTTAAGTTTTTTACAGAATTCTTTTATCATGATGTTGCTTTGACGGAAATAACCAGAAAATATAAAGATATTGTGGTAAAAGATACGGAGATACGGAATGTTTTAATGAAATTAAGGTATTAATCGGTTGAGGGAGGAAACAGGTTTGAATAACCAAGATGTACAAAAAGATGCCATGCGTGTTTTAAAACAGACAAGCAGAACATTTAATATTCCAATTAACTTACTAAAGCCTACTTTAAAGAAAACGGTTGCTTCAGCGTACCTTTGCATGCGAGCAATTGATGAAATAGAGGACCATGAGCAGCTTTCTTCGGATACGAAACAACAGTTACTCAGAGAGACGGCTAAACTATTGAAGACCGATTTTGATCAAGAGGCTTATTTAAAACTTGTGAAGCCCTATGAAACTGTTTTGCCTGAAGTTACTCTCAGACTCGGTGATTGGATTGAAGTGTGTCCACAAGGAATAACCGATAAAGTAACGGAATCTACTGCCATTATGGCGGAGGGTATGGCAAAATGGACGGAGAAAAACTGGATCATCCATACAGAGGAAGATCTGGATGACTATACGTATTATGTGGCTGGTCTTGTTGGAGTTATGTTGTCTGATATTTGGGAGTGGTATGACGGCACGAAAACAGATCGTGAACTTGCAATTGGCTATGGCAGAGGATTGCAGGCAGTGAATATGATCAGAAACCAAAAGGAAGATGCTGAACGTGGTGTCCAATTTATCCCAGACGGATGGACAAGAGAAGACATGTTTACATATGCGAAACGCAACTTAAAGCAAGCGGATGAATATATCAAAGTAATTAAAACACGTAATATCCTTCTATTTTGCCGAATTCCTCTCGCGTTGGCGAAGAAAACATTAAAGGCAATGGAAAATGGGAAGGAAAAAATGTCCCGTAATGAAGTGGAAGATACCGTAGAGGATATAATTAACAAGAAATGATATGGAAAGACCGTCTTATAAGGAGGCGGTCTATTTTGTTTACAAGAAATAATGAAGTATGCCATTGAGGGTATGATGGACAAAGAATTTAGAAAAACGGTAGTAAATATCTCTCATATTTGCAGATGAAGTGCTGAAGAAGATTTTTAAGTTTAGAATTCGGTTATATTACACAGAATAAACGTAAAATGAAAGAAGAAATTAGAAAATTTGACGGCAGTAATAGATTTACCTATAATTAAACATTGTATTTTAAAAAAAGAGCAAGCTGATGGCTGAGCATTTATGGTAATAGAGAGAGAATTCATATTTCGTTCCATCCAATGGTCGTATTTTGGCACTTGCTCCTAAATTAATTAGGAGGAAAATCGTGGATTTTTTTAAGAGGAACAAATTAGATTGGCCCGTTTTTATATTTAGCGGAGGTTTTCTAATTTTATTTATCCTACTGTCTTTATTAAATAGTGAGATGGTGGATAGTGCAATTGGAACATTATTTGGATATGCAGCAGAGATTTTTGGAGGTTATTGGCAGTTATTATTACTTGGTAATTTTCTTATTGGATTATATTTGGCATTTTCCAAGTATGGAAAGGTGCGTTTAGGAAAACAAAGTAAGCCTAAGTACAGTTATTTTCGTTGGATAGCCATGATTCTGGTTACCCTACTGGCAAGCGGAGGTGTCTTTTGGGCAGCTTCGGAGCCTATGTATCACTATATGAGCACACCACCGTTATTTGGCGGTGGGGAGTTTAACAATATAGCAGCAGCATTTGGGCAGTCCTTTTTGCATTGGGGTTTCCTTGCTTGGGCCATTCTCGGTACACTTGCTACTATTGTAATGATGTATGTTCATTATAACAAGGGACTTCCACTGCGTCCAAGAGGATTATTATACCCTATATTTGGTGAAAAAATATATAAAAATAGTGCTTTAGGAACTACAGCAGATGTCTTTTCAGTAATTTCTACAGTTGCTGGTACATTAGGACCATTAGGATTTCTTGGTTTGCAAATTTCTTATGGCCTAAACAGCCTTTTTAATGTTCCGAATACGTTAACAGTAAGTATAATAATTGTTTTGAGTTTAGCGGGAATTGCTGCAATATCAGCAGCTACTGGAGTAGATCGCGGGATTCTTACATTAAGCAGATATAATGTTGGGCTAACCATCGTACTTGCGGTCCTTGTCCTTATCATTGGGCCAACCATGTTTATAATTGACTCGTTTATTGGAGGAACAGGGTTCCAACTACAGAACTTCTTAACAATGAGTCTATATCGTGGAGATCATGCATGGCTTGGATCTTGGACTATATTCTTCTGGGGATGGTTTATCGGATATGCTCCAATGCTAATTGTATTCATTACTCGAATTTCAAGAGGCAGAACAATTAGAGATTTGATTATTGCTGTTTCCATTGTCGCACCAATTGTCAATAACTTTTGGTTTTCTGTTGTTGGTGGAACCGGAGTATTTTTTGAAAAAGAACATCCTGGTTCAATTTCAACTGCGCTCAATGAGGGCGGCATGCCTGCAGCCGTGTTGGCAATTACAGATCAATTACCTTTAGGAATGTGGATAGGTCTTGGATTCTTATTAGTTTCTGTTATTTTTGTAGCGACTACCGTCGATACCATGTCATACACAGTTGCTGCGACGTTAACAGGAAATGATAGTCCGAAACGTTGGTTGCGTGTTTTTTGGGCATTAATATTCGGTGCTACAACAGTAATGATCTTATCTATCGGAGAAGATAGTATAGCATCTATCCAAAATTCAATTGTAATTACAGCAGTACCTGTATCCTTGCTCCTGCTGTCTCCACTGTGGAGTGCACCTAAGATTGCCAGAAAAATGGCATTGGATCAAGGGTTAATCTGGGAACGCGAAATGAGAAAAAAAGTAGATAAAGTAGAGAAATAATTTTAAACCCTAATGCCATGGCATTAGGGTTTTTTCTGGAGTTATCTCTTGCAGAGGGTAACATTGTTATTTGAATAAGTACTTCAAAGTAAAAAACACATAGAGTTCAGAGATAAGTTAGTGAAACTTTTAAATTCGCGTTTTTTTCACGAATTCTATCAAGCAATTCTTTATCTTTAGTAGCGTTTTTACTTCTAATAGAGTATGTGTATAATATCATGGTACCTAAGTTCGTTGTTTCTACTTGTCGTAGATCATGACTGATTGTATATTCAGTAAATATATCATCAAGCAGGTTTTCATGGTTGAGATTCTCAGGTACAGTAACTTTTAAGATTTGTGTATCCTTGCCCTTTCCATATTCGAATTTATAGAGTAGATAAAATAATAAGCTTGCAAAAATAGTCAAAATAACTGCTAAATCAAATTGAAATAAACCACTTGTCATACCAACACATAGGCCAAAGAAGATATAAGCAATATCCTTGGCGTCCGTTACAGCACTTCTAAAACGGATGAGAGAGAATACAGCAAACAGTCCGAACGCAACTCCCGCATTACCACTTACTACATTCATGACAACTGAAACAACTACACTCATTATAATAATTGTATGGACAAATGCTTGGGAATATCTTTCTCCTGTAAACGTTATTTGATAAATTTTTGTGATGACTAAACTTAGTACTGCAGAAACAGCCATTGCAACTAAACTCATTAAGATAGATGAATTTGTGCCGTTAAATCCGTTAGCTAACTGATCAAAAATCTCCATTTTACTTTCCTCCAATTTCTATTAATTCTTTTGAAACTCCGTTAGGCAAGGAGTCTCTTTTTAATAGCTCCATGCTGGTGCAGTACTTTGAAGCACTTCTCTGCTCACAATTCAGTTGCTGTAATATTCTAGTAAGCCATAAAGGAACACTATCATCTACTTTAACTTCTAGCACAACACTATCCTCATTAATAAAGTATTCCCCGTACGAACCATGCTCCAGATATAAATCAGTGTCCCTACAGCGTAAATTTATGTCAAAGGTAATTCGTAGATTTTCATCATATATGCCATGCAATGCATGTCGGTCATAGCTAACAATCATTCCCGGTTCCAGTTGGTAAAGATGACGGAAATAATCAATTTCTCTTAAAACTTGTACATTAGAAGTATGAATTAATTCCAACGACTCTCCCTGTACATTCTCCAGATAACGGTATGCTTCGAATAAGGGTAGAACCATGCGTCGCTTATTAACAACCTTTTTATGCTTTTGCTTTACTTCAAAAAAGGCAGTACCATTTATATCTGTGTCATTATAAACACGGAGGCGTAGTTTTTGCCGGTAACGTAATTTATTTTTTGTTTCAAAGTAAATTTTGTTGTCATTACTTTCAAAATACAAGCTGCTAACCGTATATCTCCCATCTGAACCGAACTTGTCAGCTCGCATATAAGGCGATATTTGGTGCACTAATTCATTATACTGGTCTATAGATATAAGATACTTTTGTTCCTTTCTTCTAAATATTTCAATTGCCATTTTTTTCTACCTCCTTAACCCGTATGATAGATTAGCAGAATGAGAAATGAATGATAAATAGATTAGAAACCAATGAGAAAAGGGTGAAGTCACTTTTTATGACTTCACCCTTTATTGAGTTACCTCACCCATTTATTTAATAAAGTTTTTGTAGCAATAACCAGAATGGCAAATGCAAACACAATGACAGCGATAGCCCCAATAGCTACAAGTATATTAACAATCGTTGCAGAGGTAAGAAACGCTGCAGCGACTTCAGTTACGAGGATTAAAGCAAACCCTGCCAAAACAGCTGTTAAAAATAAAACGGCTAATTGATACATAAATAGTAACCTCCTTTCCTTACTACCTTATGAAAAAGTAAGAAAAGGTGACTGTGTGGTCATATAACAAATAATTTTAAAATTTATGAGTTAGTAACATTGATATGATTCAATTTTATCAAGATCTATTCCATAATAAACCCATCTGTATCCTTGCCATCTGTATCCAGCGATTGACCTTCTTCCTACATAGGTTGGGTAGAACCAGAAAGAATCTCTACGTAACCAAATATACGTGTAGCGATAAAAACATCCCCGAATTCCTCCCGGATCTACAGCATACAACTGTACTTGTGGCTGGGTAGGCTGGAAGGATGGAGGTGGCGAACTAGGCGGCCCTTCTGAAGGCTGCTGTCCTGGAGATCCTCCTCCTGGGAATCCTCCAGGCTGCCCAGGGAAACCGCCGCCAGGGTAGCCAGGAAATGATCCTCCGGGCTGTCCTGGGAAACCGCCACCAGGATAGCCGGGGAATGATCCACCGGGTTGCCCTGGGAAACCAGGTGGTGGGTTTCCTGGAAATCCTCCAGGCTGACCTGGGTATTGTTGTTGACCTCCTCCGAAAATTTGATTAAGCATATACCCAGGAAGATTAAATTGTCTATCATCCTCATAATAGTTATTTTCCGGTTCATATTGATAATTCATTCATATATCCTCCTTCAATAAACCCTTCTCTTTACTGTATGGATAGAAGTCTATATATGTATGGGCGATTATCCTAAATAATGTGCAATTTGAAAAATGCCCTGTTACTGCTATTGTTGAAAATTTTAAATGGGGGAGCGCCGAAACTTTGCTGGGTTGTTTATTTACATTCATAGTAGGAGGGGACAATCAGCGGCGGAGCGGAGATAATCCTCCGGAGAGCGAACTAATCGGCAGCAGAGCAGAATAATCCTCCGGAGAGCGAACTAATCGGCAATAGAGCAAGATAATCTTCCTGAGAGCGAACTAATCGGCAGCAGAGCAAGATAATCCTCCGGAGAACAAATTAATCAGCAGTAGAGCAAGATAATCCTCCGGAGAGCGAACTAATCGGCAGCAGAGCAGAATAATCCTCCGGAGAGCGAACTAATCGGCAATAGAGCAAGATAATCTTCCGAAGAACAAAGTAATCGGCAGCAGAGAAAAATAATCCGCCGGGTACATTCGTAAACTAGCTATATTTTGTTCACTATACGTTATTTTCCGAAACGGCCTTTCAAACAACCAAGTTATTTCGTAGTTTATCTATTTTACGAATCACTGAATAACCACCAACATATATTTTTGCACCTAAAAAGCCATATCCGAATAAAATTAGTGTTCGGGTATGGCTTTAATAAGATATAAATATGCTACTTTTTAACAACGAGCACAGGTCGCTCTGCACGCTGAAGCACACCATGTGCAACACTTCCAAGTAATGCCCGGTCAATAATACCTCTCCCGTGGCTTCCTAAAATAATAAGATCCACATCCTGATCCTTCGCGACATCGCAGATAGTCTTGCTTGGATGCCCGCTTTTATGAAGGAAGTGAACATTATTTTGGAAACCAGCGAATTGCTCCTCTGTAGTAGTTTTAATACGTTCAGTAATTTCCTTTTCAGCTTCATCGACCACATCAGGGATGAAGTCATAAGCATAATGATCTTTTGCTGTCACATATAAAACAACTAGTCTTGCTTCTGGCCAAGCCTTCAAGTAGGTTTTCGCCATTTCAGTTGCATGTTCCGAATATGTTGAGCCATCTGTAGCCAAGAGAATTCTGTTCATCTTACTTCCTCCTCTTTAATTTAAATAATGAAAAAGGCTAAAAGAGAAACGAAAATGGATGTAATTGTCATTGCTATAAGTGGCTTCAAAGCCCTTGTACGTAGATCCTGCAGACTAACATTAAGCCCGAGCCCGACCATAGCGGCTGTTAGTAACCAAGCAGTTAATGTATAGACACCTTCCATAACCCCTTCAGATACTGGTAAAGCTTGCCCCTCGCCAAAAACATAGCTTCCTAAAATACTCATTACAATAAATCCAATTAAAAAATAAGGAAAAGCAACTTTATTCTGTTCTTCTCCATTTCCTTTACTTTTTCTCTTCATGAAATAAATGAAGATGAAACAAAGTGGTACGAGTAAAAATACACGACCAAGCTTTGCTAATAATGCAATGGCTAGCGCACTGTCACCTGCTGGTTCTGCAGCGATAGCCACATGGGCAAGTTCATGTAGACTGGTTCCTGACCAGATTCCATAGTCAATTGCATCTAATGGCAGAATTGGTCTTAAAACCGTATAAAGAATGGCGAAAACTGTACCCATTAAAGCAATAATACCCACACCAATGGCGGTATCTTCATCCTTCGCTTTTACAATTGGTGCTACTGCAGCAATTGCAGCTGCTCCACACACGCCTGTGCCAACACCTAATAGTAAGGAAATATTTTTATCTGCTTTGAATACACGAGCCAACCAAACTGTAACTCCAATTGCGAATGCGATAATTAAAGCATCTCGTGCAAGCAGACCTAGACCATCTTGAAATACAGTATCAATATTTAATTTAAGACCATATAAGATTATTGCCAGTCTGAGCAACTTCTTAGTTGAAAATGTAATTCCAGGACGAATCATTTCCGGGTAGCCGAATATCTGCCGATAAGCCACCGCGATAATAATGGCAGATGCCAGTTGTCCTACCTGATTAAAACCTGGCACTTTTGCTAATAAAAATCCTAAAAATGCAATAAAAAAAGTAAATGCTACCCCAGCAATCCACATAGGAAGTGAATTGGGATCTTTTTTTGTATTAATCTGTTGTGCTTCCGTTGCCATAACAACACCTCCTGTTATTAGAATATAACTCCCACAACTATAAGTAAAATAAATTATAATAATAAATACGATAAGTAAAATGTTATAATTAAAACTATAATTCGTTTATACGAAAGGAGAAGCTATATGGATCAACACTTAAAAATCTTTTTAACCGTAGCGGAAATGCAGAATTTCTCCCGGGCGGCTGAAGAGCATCATATGACACAGCCAGCAGTTAGCCAATATATTCGTACATTTGAAGAAATGATCGGCACAAGATTGCTAGAACGAAATAATAAATACGTACGCTTAAATAAAGCAGGTGAAATTGTATATCATCATGGAAAAGAGATACTGGGTTTATATACAAAAATGCAAAATTTAGTTGATGATCTTACAAATAAAGCAAGTGGTCGATTATATATTGGTGCCAGTTATACTTTTGGTGAATATGTACTTCCGCGTATTATCTCCAATCTTCAGGACATCTATCCAGATATTCATCCTGAGATTACGATTGGAAATACTACGAAAATTTCAGATTTGGTAGCTACGAATCAATTAGATGTGGGGATTGTAGAAGGCCAATTTATTGATAAAAAATTAATTGCTGAAGAATTGGCAGAAGATGCAATGGTTGTCGTTGCTTCGGTTAACCATCCATTAGCGAAGAAAAAAGGGGAAATTGTAAGAGCAGATCTGCAGAGGGAGACATGGGTGGTCAGGGAAGAGGGTTCTGGAACAAGAGAAGCAACGGAGAAAGTATTTAGGCAATTTCATTTGTCACCGGAAAAGCTTATGAATTTTAGCAGTACACAACTTATAAAAGAATCAGTAGAGGTTGGATTAGGTATTAGTTTGCTTTCCCAATGGACCATCCAAAAGGAGCTGAAAAATGACGATTTAAAAATTTTGGATGTTGCCGGTTTGCCATTACAACGGAAATTTTCCATCGTAACTAATTCGCGATTTCAAACAAAGGCACTCGAGGTGTTTTTGTCTATTTTGCGTAAAAATAAATTGCTAATGACTTTATAAAAAAATCGTAAAAACATCTTGACTCTAACGTTGCGTTATAGCTTATATTTTTTGTTAAGAAGGGAGGAAAGTTAGAGTGAAAGTAAGTGAAGTAGCTGATTTAGTAGGGATCAGCGTGCGGACGTTACACTATTATGATCAGATTGGTCTCTTAACCCCAGCGTACACAGACTTAACTGGATATCGTGTTTACTCGGATCAGGATCTGGAGAAGCTACAGCAAATATTGTTTTTCAAACAGCTTGATTTTCCGCTAAAGAAAATAAAAGAAATAATGAATGATCCTGATTATGACCAAAACGAGGCATTAGAAATGCAGCGGAATTTACTTTTAGAAAAACGAAATAGATTGGATCAAGTTATTAAAACAATTAACAAATCAATCAGATATAGGAAGGGGGAGGTTACTATGAGTAAGAAGGAAAAATTTGCAGGGTTTGATTTCAGTAAAAATCCTTACGAGGCAGAGGCACGTAAACGTTGGGGCGATAGTACCGTAGATCAAACAAATGAGAAATTAGAGCGTATGAATGCACAGGATAAAAAAGCATTTCAAGACCAATTTAACGATATATACAGAGAATTAGCTGAGATCCGCCATATAGATCCCGCATCTGAAATGGCTCAAAAAGAAATAAAAAAGTGGTATGATTATTTGAATAAAATAGGGAATTACCCACCAACTGTTTTTAAGGGTCTAGGCCAAATGTATGTTGAGGATGAAAGGTTCACTAAGAATATTGACCAATTTGGCGAGGGGTTGGCAGAATTCATGTGTGCTGCCATGGAAGTGTTTGCTGATCGAAATAAATGAACGTATGGGATGAAGGGGGGTAAATCTCTTTCATCCCATATTTCTATAGATTAATAGTCAGTGAGCAAATGTCTTGTCACTTATAAACTTTTTACGGTTTTTTTAATATCCTTTGCAGATGTAATGACAGAAATAACAGCCACACCGTCTGCGCCAGCTTTTATAACTTTATTAGCGTTTTCTGTATTTATTCCCCCAATACCAACGATAGGGAGTTCAGGGAAGTCTTGTCTTAATGATGCTATCCAATCGGTTCCAACCGCTTTTTTTGCATCATCTTTTGTTGTAGTAGCAAAAATGGGTCCAGCTCCAATATAGTCTACAAGATGAAGCGGGCTTGCGTTTACCTCTGCAGAATTAGATACAGATAAACCAAGAATGAAATCAGGATAACGCAAACGAATTTCCTCGACATCTAAATCATCCTGCCCAACATGAATGCCGTCTGCTTGAAGCGATTCTGCCAACTCTATATCATCATTAACGAAAAAAGGAATTTGATTTTCTTTACATATATTTCTAAGTTCTTTTCCAAGTTCAAGCTTAGCTTCACCAGATAAGGAACCGAGACCTTTTTCTCGAAATTGAAATGCCGTGATTCCTCCAGCAATAGCTTCTTTCAAAATTTCACCAGGAGGCATGGAGCAATTTTGACTTCCCATTATAAAGTATTTACGCAGAATTTTATGGATAGAAGTCATTACCTTTCCCTCCTTAATTCTTCTATATCATAGCCGAGCGCATCAATGAAATGTGGTAAAAAAGTGCCCGGGCCCTTTACTTCTTTTTTTGAGTAAGCATATTCAGCAGCAAGACCATAGAATGATACGGCAGTTAAAGCTTGTACTTCTGGTCGCTCTTCTGTAGTAAGACAAGTTGTTACTATAGAACCGAGAAGGCATCCAGCCCCGGTGACTTTTGTTAGAATAGAATGTCCTGTTTTGTTATATAGTAACTCCTCACCATTACAGACGATATCTGTTTCACCTGTGATGATAGCAGTCGTATTGAAGGTGTTCGCAACCTTTAATGCAACCTCTTCAGCGTTACCACTACCTATAGATTCCACTCCCTTTCTATCCCAAGGGATATTTACGAGATAGGCAAGCTCTCCGGCATTTCCCTTAATTGCTGTTACATGAACTACTTTTAGTATTTGTTTTACAATGGAAGATCTAAAAGAACTCGCTCCAACACCTACTGGGTCAAGAACCACAGGTGATCCTTTTTTGTTTGCAGCTCTTCCTGCTTCGATCATTGCAGTGACCTCTTCTTGTTTTATTGTGCCTATATTGAGAAGCACTCCATCTGCAACTGAAGCAATTGTACCAGCATCTTCTGGTGCCTTAGCCATAATTGGTGAACCACCAAATGAGAGCAAACCATTTGCTGTAAAGTTAATAACCACGTTATTTGTTAAATGATGAATTAGTGGTTTCTTTTCCCGAACCTCATTAATAATAGAGAGTTTCATTCTATCTTCCTTTCTCATGTTTAAAGTAATTATAAAAAGTTGGATATAAAAGCTTCCTAAAGTTATAAATTATGCCCTCACTTTAGCGCTAAGTCTGCTAACTATGCTTTATGTGGGCTTCTTCTCGTATAGCCCAATGCTTTGTAGGTCCACTACCAGAACCTAGGGATAAAGAGTGTTTAATTGCTGCAGTAACAAACTCTTTTGATTTTCTTACTGCTTCTATTAAAGAATCTCCTTCGCTTAAATATGCCGTAATCGCCGCAGAATACGTACAACCGGTACCATGTGTATTTTTTGTATTAATACGTTCTGCCGTAAACGTGTGGAATTTGTTGCCGTCATAGAGAAAATCAATTGCTTCCCCTTTCATGTGGCCACCTTTTATCAAGGCTGCGCCAGCACCAAGCTCCTTCACAATATATTCCCCAGCTTGTTTCATGTCCTCAGTAGAGGTTATTTTTTTTCCGGTAATAAACTCAGTCTCTGGTATGTTAGGTGTAACGACTGCAGTTAGTGGTAATAAATGTTCTTTAAGAAATATACGTGCTTCTTGATTTATAAGTGCATCTCCACTAGTTGCTACCATCACCGGGTCCATTACATAGGGTACGTTCAAGTGTGAGACCTTCTTTTCTATGACTTGCATCATGTCTATATTTGCAATCATTCCCGTTTTAAAAGCATGAACGGGCATATCCGATAACACAGAATCCAATTGCTGTTCAATCATGCTGAGAGGTAAATGATGAATGTCCTGTACGCCTGTCGTATTCTGGGCTACGATTGAAGTAAGTACTGACATGCCATATATTTGCAGTTCCTGAAATGTTTTCAGATCAGCTTGGATGCCAGCTCCACCTGAAGGATCTGTGCCTGCGATTGTAAGTGCACATGCTACTTTACTCATAAAATATCACCATCTTTTCTAAATTTTTAAGGACTGGTTCTTATAATCGTTTTGTAAATAATTACGCATAATGGAAGCACAGATGATTTAATAAAGGGCATTCTGTACGTGTAACTGTAATTATTAAAAATGATAGTCTTCAAGTTGGCCCCATACATTTTTAAAAGGAAAATTTAATAAGAGTTAGATCGCAGCAAAATATGTATGCTTATACCTGAAGCACATGTCTTTGCTTCACACGGATGACGATAAACCATCCTATAAGGGCACCCGTGACACTACTTACAAGAAATGGTGGCATAAAAAAGAATGCTCCGACCGAAGTTCCTAGCAATACTTTTGAGAAAGGAACGGCAAATAAAGAGCCGATAATCCCAGTACCAATTGCTTCTCCCACTGCGGCCCATGCTTTTTTTCCAAATTTACGATAAAGATATCCGGCTAAAAAGGCGCCGATCATTCCCCCAGGAAAAGCGAGCAATGTACCAAGTCCAAGCATATTTCGTAGAAGCCCAATCATAAATGCAATACCAACAGCTGGACCGGGGCCAAGTAATACGGCTGCCATCACATTAACCGCGTGCTGTACAGGATAGGCCTTTGCCACACCGGCAGGAAACCAGAGTAGTTGAGAACCTATTGTACCAATGGCTACAAATACGGCCATGGTAGTTAATGTACGAGTTTTATTCATTTATACAACCTCCCTTCTTTAATGGTAAAAAGGATATAAAAAAGCCAGACCCATAAGATGGACCTGGCTTCGGAAGATTGGACTATAGATAAATTATCCACTACTTCCCTCCGCTGGTATTAACCAGATCAGGTCCATAAGGGTCGGAACTTTCCTCTCAGCCCAGTCGGGCACCCCTAGTAGTACAAGTTTTATTAAATTGTTTGACAATTCATAGTATAACAGGATATTTATATTTTGTCATTCCATCCGTGATATTCTATGGTTTGAAAATAACTTTAATACTATTATCTTCTTTTCTATCAAAAATATCATATGCTTTTTCAGCATCATCCAGTTTCATTTTGTGTGTGATGATGTCTGTTGGATCGAACTTGTTATTTTCAATCATTTCATATAGTTTTGGCATAAGATGAATGACAGGTGCTTGTCCCATTTTCAAGGAGACATTGCGTGTGAAGAAGTCACCCAATGGAAAATTATTTCCGTCCGTAGCATATACACCAGTCAATTGAACTGTACCAAACTTACGTACAGCCTGGGAAGCAGTGATAATTGGACTGATGGTACCAAACTGATTGTCCATTTCCGATCCAAATTCCGTTTCTGGTGGGACTGTACCATCCATGCCAACACAATCGATAACGACTTCAGCTCCACCTTTCGTTTCTTCATGGAGGAGCTTGCCGATTTCTTTATGATTTTTAAAATTGTATGTTTCGACACTATTTGTTTTTTCTGCATGCTTAAGTCGGTAATCTACTTGATCGACAGCAATTACTCTTTTTGCCCCTTTTAGCCAAGCAAATTTCTGCGCCATTAAACCAATTGGTCCTGCGCCGAGGATAACTGCTGTATCTCCTTTTTTCAAGCCACTATGCTCTACACTCCAATAAGCGGTTGGTAGGACGTCAGATAAAAACATTACCTGCTCATCGTCTAGCTCACTGGAATCAGGTACCTTAAATGAGGTGAAATCAGCATAGGGTACTCTTAGATATTCTGCTTGTCCTCCTGGGAAATTCCCATTTGGTTCGGCAAAACCGAAAAGGCCGCCAACTTCACCATGAGGGTTAGAGTTATCACATTGGCTTTCCATTTGGTTTTTACAGAAAAAGCATTCGCCGCAACCTATATTAAAAGGGATGACTACTCGGTCTCCTTTTTTGAGGTTACTAACTTGGGAGCCTACTTCCTCTACAATACCCATTGGCTCATGTCCAACTACATAATCATTTTCCGGGACAATTCCACCATGATATAGGTGAAGATCTGAACCACAAATACCACTTGCAGTAATTCGTACAATCATATCCGTTGGTTCTTGAACGTCTGGAGCTTTCACATCCTTTGCTATCATGGATTTTTTACCTTGAAAAGTAACTGCCTTCATGCTGTCACATCCTTTTATAATTATATACAGACTATAACCGCATTTTTGAAAACTAAAACACCATGCTATAGGGAAAGTACGTAAGACCCCTGAAGGGAAAAGGCATTAATCAGCAGGAAAGCAGGGGAATCTGCCGGGGCAGGAATTAATCAGCAGCAGAGCAGGGGAATTCTCCGTAGAAGAAATAAATCGCCAGCAGAGCAGGAGAATCCACGGAGATATTTAGGAACTAGTTTGCTTGAGTATATATTTGTCCAAATTGGCCGATTATAATCACATCAAAAGTTACTTTGTTTGAATAACCGCAACATATATATTAGAGACATTAAAACGACAAAAAAAGAAGCCATATATGGCTTCTTTTTATAAGATGGAGCATAGCGGGCTCGAACCGCTGACCTCTTGTCTGCCAGACAAGCGCTCTCCCAGCTGAGCTAATGCCCCGAGTACATAAAAGATTATATACGTATTTGAATTAGTTTTCAAGTATAAATAACAATTTTAACTTCTTCTAATATTCTATAGTTATGTATTATAATTGCAAGAAAGGAGGTAAGACAATATGCCTACAGAAGATGACCGCTTATTTTCCATGCTTATTTATGTTTTAAGCTTTCCATTCCCCGTGTTGGGCCCTTTGCTTATTTGGTTGTTCAAGAGAGAAGAATCAGAATTTGTGGATTATCATGGGAAGGAATATTTTAACTTCCTAGTCTCTTTTACTATTTATGGCATTATAAGTGGAATATTAGTTTTGATTCTAATTGGTATCCTAATGTTAATTATACTTGGGATAATTGTGTTTATCCTAACTATCGTTGCAGCTGTAAAAGCCTACCAGGGAGAAAAGTATAGGTTTCCACTGACCATTCATTTTATAAAATAGAAGGAGAGCCATGCTGGTTCTCTTTTTTCTTTGCCTTATTTACGTTATATTTATATTAATTTATTTATTATATAAGGAGAGTTAGCCATGCGGGAAAAAGAAGAGCAATTTAAGGTTGCGCATAGAGAAGCATTAATTGGCGTTGGCTTGGTTATTTTTAACTTTATTTGGTGGTATGGTTTTGCCTATGGAATGGGAAGTAAGAAGCCAGAAGAATATACCTATGTATTTGGGTTACCTGCCTGGTTTTTTTACAGCTGTGTCCTTGGGTTTATTGTCATGGCTATATTAGTCACGGTAGTTGTGAAGAAGTTCTTTGTAGAGATCCCATTTGAAGAGGAGCCGGAGAAATGAATTGGCAAGCACTCGTACCGTTAATCGGAATTCTATTAATTATTTTTGCTGTTGGGGTTTGGGCTGGTAAATCCCTCCGTTCCTCGACTTCCTTTCTGCAGGATTACTTTCTTGGAGGCAGAAGTATGGGCGGCTTTCTACTTGCTATGACGATGACTGCTACTTATGGAAGTGCCAGCAGCTTTATCGGTGGGCCTGGAACTGCCTATACCCAAGGTTTAGGTTGGGTTTTATTAGCAATGACTCAAGTGGCAACAGGATATTTTGTACTTATGATTCTTGGTAAGAAGTTTGCTATTGTCACCCGGCAATATAATGCTTTAACATTGGTTGACTTTTTAAAAGAAAGGTATCAGTCCAAGTGGGTAGTTTTACTTTCTGCTATTAGCATTATTATCTTTTTATTTTCTGCGATGGCAGCCCAATGGATTGGTGGAGCAAGGTTAATTGAATCACTGACTGGAATTAGTTATACAAGTGCACTGTTTATTTTTGCTTTATCTGTGTTGATCTATGTAACCGTAGGAGGGTTTCGTGCTGTCGCTTTAACGGATGCAATTCAAGGGAGTATTATGTTTGTTGGAACCTTAATCTTACTTATAGCCGTCATTATAGCAGGCGGAGGGATTACCTCCATCATTACAGATTTAAGGGTAGAAAATCCAAATCTGATTACTCCTTTTGGCGCTGAGGGTACACTAACCCCTGCATATGTTTCTTCCTTTTGGCTATTGGTAGGAGTGGGGGTGGTCGCATTGCCTCAAATAGCTGTGCGGGCAATGTCATACAAAAATTCCCGTTCCATGCATCGTGCCATTATAATAGGCACAGTAGTGGTTGGTGTGATTATGCTGAATATGCATTTAATTGGTGTTTTTGCCAGACCGATTTTGCCAGGAATAGAGGTAGGGGATAAAGTAATGCCTTTAATTGCATTAGAGGTAATGCCCGCTTGGCTTGCAGGTATCGTTTTAGCGGCTCCGATGGCTGCTATTATGTCCACTGTAGATTCACTCTTATTACTGGTGAGTTCTACCTTAGTGAAGGATATTTATCTCAATTATGTTCAACCAAATGCATCAAATGAACGAGTAAAGCGATTAAGCTTTGGAATTACTGCTCTTTTAGGAATCTTCGTCTTCATTATGGCTTTAGATCCTCCAAATTTAATTATTTGGTTAAACCTGTTTGCGTTTGGTGGCTTGGAGGCTGCATTTATCTGGCCAATTGTAATGGGCTTATACTGGAAGAAGGGGAATAAATATGGTGCTTTAGCATCGATGGTTTCTGGTGTAGCATTATACATATTGTCAGATCAGTTTTTCCCTCAGCCATTTGGAATGCACTCCGTCGTATTACCTGTATTCATCTCGTTTGTATTTTATGTAGTGGTAAGTATAATGACAGACCGAAGATTATCTGCTAACTTATAGAGAATAAAATCAGTCTTTGGTCGGAGATAGAATACGTCGGTAGCTACTTTATTGCTTGAATGTAACTAGTGTAAGGTAGGACTAACGATAAATCGAGATGGAGGGGTAAGAGTGGCTAATTTTATAAAAACGGTAAAAAATCATGTGGAATATGGTAGTACTACAGAACAGTGGACGATTAATATAGATAAACTAAGTAAAATAAGAGTAGAAACAGAGGAGGCGAAGATAGCAGTTATAATTCAAGACACCCCTGGAATAGAAGTTGTCTTAGAAACATACGAGGGTGGGCCTGAGTTATCTACTAACCTGACGAAGGATGAACTCGAAATAAAAGCACTTTCTACTAAGCAAACTTTTTTGCGCAAAAAACATAATTGCCGGCTTATACTTTTCGTCTCATCCTCTATTGCAGACAATTGGGAGCTTCTTACAAGCTCAGGTGATGTGCATCTTACTCAACTTGTAACAAATATACTGAAATGTAGGACTAGCTCAGGGGAGATCCTATGTCAGCAATTAACAACAAAAGAAACACATCTAAAAACTTCTTCCGGAGATATCACTTTCTCCGTATTGGAAGATCAGAACAATGTAGAGAATTCTGGTGCTCCTTCTGGTGATACGTATTTATCTACTAGTTCAGGAGACGTTAAGATAGAAAAGATTAAAGGAAGAAAGTTAAGAATTAAAACATCATCTGGAGATATTCACCTCCATAATCTCTTAATGCATGAGGCTACCTTACACAGTTCCTCCGGAGATATGACCGGGGAAGATATTTGTTTGGAAAAGTTGCTTTTCACTTCATCCTCCGGGAACTTTTTGATCAAAGAGGTTTCTGGACAACTGCAAGGATCGACTAGTTCCGGTGATGTTAAAGTAACAATTGTAGAACAGGCACCGTTAGAAATTGGGACAAGCAGTGGGGATATAAGCATTGGTTTTCTCAGTTCTATTTTGGACGGGAAGATTAGAGTTGAAACAGGTAGCGGAGAAATCAAAACTAATTTAGTGATGGATATAGAGAAACAAGAAAGCAATTGTTTAGAAGGAAAAATAGGACAAGCACGAACCGTGTACCAAATGAAAGCAAGATCAGGAGATGTGTACATTTATGAAATATAAATAAGACACGAGCCTATAGAAGGGTTCGTGTCTTATTATTTGTGAATTATATATAAAGGCAGCTACTAAGGGCTCTGCAAAAATCTATGAATCTTTATCCATTGCTAATTTGTCTTCCGCAAATTCGATAAAATAGTTTAAGGAGGCTTCATTACTAAGTGCGCCTTTATTTACTACTTCATCAACTCTTTTTCCCATTAGTATTTTTTTAACAGGAACTTCTAATTTTTTCCCATTTAGAGTTTTAGGTAAATCATACACTTCAAAAAAATCGGTGGGAACATGACGTGGGGAGCATTGTGTACGAATGTGATTCTTTAATTTCTTAATCGTTTCCTCCGTAAGTGTATATCCTTTTTTCATAACAACGAATAAAGGTGTAAATGAATCACCATTTTCGTTAGGAATATCTACAATTAAACTATCGGCAACTTCTTCAACCTGATCTACAGCACGATAGATTTCACTTGTACCGATGCGGATTCCGCCTCGGTTAATGGTAGCATCTGAACGACCATAAATAACACAGGTTTCCCGATCAGTAATTTTTAAATAATCTCCATGACACCAGATACCGGAATACATATCAAAATAACTATCTTTTAGACGTTCGCCATTTTTGTCTCCCCAAAAATATATTGGCATAGAAGGGAAGGGTTCGGTTAAGACTAGCTCTCCGACTTCGTTAATTAGTGGTTCTCCTTTGTCATCATAGCTTTCAATTTTTGCACCAAGTCCCCGACACTGTAGCTCGCCAGCATAGACAGGCAATATAGGTGCACCAAGAATGAAAGCAGTGCACACGTCCGTCCCGCCACTTGCCGAGGCGATCCATATATCACTTTTAATATTTTCATAGCACCATTGGAAGCCTTCAGGTGGAAGCGGTGATCCAGTGGAACTAATACACTTCAAATTACTTAAATCATAATCAGCACCAGGGTGTATTTCGTCCTTCATGCAGGCGGTAATGTAGCTGGCGCTTGTACCGAAGACTGTCATTTTTGTTTCTTCGGCAAATTCCCAAAGCATGTTCTTGTCGGGGAAAGCTGGATTCCCATCATATAATAAGATAGTACTTCCGGTTAACAAACCTCCAACTAGAAAATTCCACATCATCCATCCTGTGGTAGTAAACCAAAAGAAACGATCGTTTTCTCCAAGATCGGCATGGAAAGTCAATGCTTTTAAATGTTCAAGCAAAATCCCGCCTTGACTCTGAACAATTGGTTTTGGCTTGCCGGTTGTGCCGGAAGAAAATAAAATCCATAAAGGATCATTGAAGGGCACATGCACATAGTCTAATTTTTGATTTTCTTGGTCTTGGAGAGCCGTCTCCCATAACGTAACATTTTTTAGTTTTGAAAAATCCGCATTTGCGTTTAGGTATGGAATCCCAATGGTTGCTTCTAAAGTAGGTAGTTCTGCTTGAATTTGTTCTACTACCTTACTTCGGTCAAATCGCTTTCCACCATAACTATATCCATCTACAGTGAACATTACTTTAGGTTCGATTTGTTTAAACCGGTCAATAACACTCTGTGTGCCAAAGTCAGGAGAGGCACTGGACCAGATTGCTCCAAGACTCGCTGTAGCAAGAAAAGCAATAACAGTTTCATAGATATTTGATACATAGGCAACCACTCGGTCACCCTTTTTCACCCCTAGTTCCATTAGCTTTTTTTGTATGGAAGCGGTTTGCTGATAGAGCTGCTGCCACGTAATTTCTGCTGTCTCTCTAATCTCCGAACGGTGTATAATAGCAGCTTTATTGTTTTTTCTATTTCTAAAAATATGCTCTGTATAATTTATATTGGCTTCAGGGAACCACTTTGCCCCTGGCATTTGATGTGTTGATAGTATTTTTTGATAGGGAGTCTGTGATTGTATTTGGAAATATTCCCACTGTGATTTCCAAAATTCTTCTACTTCTGCAACAGACCATTGCCAAAGAGAGGAATAATCGTTAAATTGCTTTTCATTGTTTTGTTTTAACCAATCCATATAGGCGTATATATTGGAATTTTTTATTCGGCCCTCTGTTGGCTCCCATAGCAATGTTCCTTCCTCTACGTGTTTCATCATATCCCTCCCGAATGTATTAACACTATTATATGAAACCGTTTTCTGCGTGTAAAGAAAAGAAAGTGGGGTGACAAGGGAAGAAAAGTAGAACTCTTCAAAATAGAAGAGTTCTAAAAAAGAATTATCCGTTCGATCGCTTTTGATATTGTGCGAACTTTAAAAATGTATTTTCGTCTTCAATAAGCCCACAGGATCCACATTGAACTCGATAGGAGGGACCATTATAGCTCATATGAAAAACCTCCACATTTTCATTTGTATACTCTTTTAGCACTTCACCAGTTTGCGGATCCAACTTAACAGGCTTTGCGGTTTGTTCAATAATGTTAAATCTTGAACTGTTTGTTTTGCAATTAGGACAACGATACGGTTCATTCATAAAAAACACCTCCATAGATAATACTTATTTTGTGAAGAAACAGAAAAAAGATGTATACAGAAGTAAATTTTGGTTTTAACTACTTGTATTTTGGGTATATAAATTGCTAGTGTAGGTATTTGTACATAAAAAATTATAGAGGTGAAGGGATGAAGAATGTAAGCAGGGTATTTTGGTATTCCATTTTGATCTGTGCTGCCATTGTCGTATATGGTTCAATAGCACCGAAGCAATTGGAAGCCTTTACGAGTGAAGTTACTACGAGTATTTCTGTTAATTTTGGATGGTATTATTTACTTATTGTAATGCTCATGCTAATTTTTTGTATTTACTTAGTTTTTTCTCGATATGGAAATATTCGATTAGGAAAAGAAGGGGAGAAGCCTGAATTCAGTTTGCCATCTTGGTTTGCTATGTTATTTAGTGCAGGAATGGGTATTGGATTGGTTTTTTGGACAACA
The DNA here is from genome assembly GCF_001878675.1 of Virgibacillus halodenitrificans. Classification (NCBI taxonomy): domain Bacteria; kingdom Bacillati; phylum Bacillota; class Bacilli; order Caryophanales; family Bacillaceae; genus Virgibacillus; species Virgibacillus halodenitrificans. The sequence continues at coordinate 308,659 of NZ_CP017962.1, forward strand.
GCAGAGCCGATTTCCCATGCATTTACGAGCACACCGGGGGCAGAGGCGGGTTCGGATGCCGCAATAAAAGAAGGATTAAAGTATTCCTTTTTTCATTGGGGTTTGCATGCATGGGCGGTATATGGACTTGTGGCATTAGTCCTTGCTTATTTTAAGTTCCATCGTGACTCTCCTGGATTAATTAGTGCCACGCTAGTTCCCTTATTTGGTGAAAAGAGCATGCGGGGAGCTGCAGGAAAGATCATTGATACACTTGCTGTAGTGGCAACTGTAATTGGGGTAGCAGCTACACTTGGGTTTGGTTCTGCCCAAATATCTGGTGGTTTTGCTTTCTTGTTTGGTACGCCTGAAACTTTCTCCGTACAATTGTTAATTATTGTAATTGCTACTATTTTGTTTATTATTTCTGCATGGTCTGGTATCGGAAGAGGAATCAGATATTTAAGTAATACTAATATGGTAATTGCGATTATTTTATTGATTATGCTATTTATCGCTGGCCCAACGCTTTATATCTTAAATATGTTTACAACAACGCTTGGAAGCTATGTATCAGACTTTTTTGACATGAGCTTACGTTTGGCTCCACTGAATAATGAAAATAGAGGCTGGATTAATAGCTGGACGATATTTTATTGGGCATGGTGGATATCTTGGGCTCCATTTGTGGGGGTATTTATTGCAAGAATATCGAGGGGAAGAACAGTAAAGGAATTTTTAATTGGGGTACTGCTAGTTCCAAGTATCATTTGCTTTATCTTCTTCTCTGTATTCGGCGTGTCTGCGTTGAATCTTGAACAAAATGGAATAGCAAAAATTTCCGAACTAACATTGGAAACATCTACGTTTGGTGTTCTGGCTGAATATCCGTTAGGTTTTATTATGTCCTTAATTACCATCGTTGTCGTTGCTATTTTCTTTGTAACTTCAGCTGATTCAGCGACATTCGTACTAGGTATGCTGAGTACGGATGGTCTGCTTAACCCGGCAAACTCAGTTAAAATTATGTGGGGACTTGCCCAGTCTGCTGTAGCAGCTATTATTGTTTATTTTGGTGGAACACAGGGACTGCAAAACATGCTCATTATTGCAGCATTGCCTTTCTCCATTGTTATGTTGCTCATGGGGGCTTCCTTCTTTAAGGCAGTTAGAGAGGAAGCCGGCCCTCACAGGAAATAAATTTTTAACGAACTGTACAGAAAACGTTTAAAAGGGCAGGGAGCTGCTACGTATTATTGCGAACAAGCTCCCTGCCTTTTTTAGTTATATTAGCTTTTAACAAGACAAGTAAAATCGTTAATCTGTCTTAAATAGACGGCTTATTTTTTTGATGAAAGAAGGCTTAGCGGTTTCGTTCTCTTTTTTTTCTTTAACACTTTCTTCTTCTTCAATAAAAATGTTTTCCTTTTCTACTGCATAATCATAGGCAAGTACAGCGCCAATATTTGTATCTTCTTCCTCGTTCGTCACGGTAGTATAGGAAATGTTGTATTTTTCTGCCAAGGCTTTTTCTTCCTTTAAAAAGCGATGGGATACATGCCCGTTTATTAAGAGTTGTGCATCTTTATTCTCTTTCATTGCTTCTTCCAGTTTTTTAAGTCCCTTGTCAGACATCACCTGTCCTTTTGTAAGAGCGAGTACAATTCTTTCTCTTAGAGTGCCAAGGTATTGCTTTCTTTCTGCTTCTTTTGGTCTGCGGGCACCATATATACCTTCTGTTAAATAATCATCCACATCTTTTGGGGCCATAATAAAACCTCACTTCCACTAAGTAAAATGATCTTCTATGCTAAGTATACAAATAGTCTAGCTTGAAGGCAAAAAAGCAATTCACTTTTTAGTGAATTGCTTTAAACGATTTATTTCCTTTTAGCGCGTTTGTTTGCAGCTCTGCTTCTTGCTTGTGCCTCTTTATCATTTTGGTCTGCAAATTCTTCAGAAAACTCTACATCAATTCCATCAGATAATTGATTTTTGGGTGTTTGTGCAAGAAAACTGTTTTTGGACTTTCTGTGCTCATCTCTTCCCATAAAGACCACCCTTTCAGTTATTAATGGTTCCTCTTTAGTATGTGTGAAAGGTTAAGAAATCTACATGGTAATTTTTAAAATTACTTACGGTCGCCCCCAAGAATATCAAATAATCCTCCGGCTATACTACCTTCTCCTTTTGAGCCTCTACGTTCTGGTGCGGCAGCAAAAATTCTGCTTGCAAGTCTGCTGAATGGTAAGGATTGAACCCATACTGTTCCCGGCCCTCTTAGAGTAGCAAAGAATAAACCTTCGCCACCAAACAAAGCTGTTTTTATCCCACCAACATATTCGATGTTGTAGTCAATATCACCTGTCATAGCCACAAGGCACCCTGTATCTACTCGAATGGATTCGCCAACCCCAAGTTCTTTTTTATATATCGTTCCACCAGCATGTACAAAAGCCATACCGTCTCCTTCCAGCTTCTGCATAATAAATCCTTCACCACCAAAAAAACCGGTGCCAAGTTTTCGTTGAAATTCGATCCCAACAGCAACTCCTTTGGCTGCTGCTAAAAAAGCATCCTTTTGGCAAATTAACTTTCCACTTATTTCACTTAAGTCCATTGGAATAATTTTTCCAGGGTATGGGGAAGCAAAGGATACATGCTTTTTTCCGACTCCTTCGTTTGTGAATGCAGTCATAAACAAACTTTCGCCTGTAAGTACGCGTTTTCCTGCACCAATCAGTTTTCCCATAAGTCCACCTTGATTAGAAGAAGAACCATCACCAAAAATGGTTTCCATTCGGATCTGATCATCCATCATCATTAAACTACCTGCTTCCGCAATAACTGTTTCCTCTGGATCAAGTTCCACTTCTACAAACTGCATATCATCTCCATGTAATTGGTAATCAATTTCGTGATTATTCATCTTTCCAGCCCCTTATCTATTCGTATAATAGATAATACGCTGGGTATTTCTGAAAGTTTCAAAAATAATTACATCCGTACTATTTTATTCTATAGTTATACAATGCAAAATTGCTGACGTAAGGGTCTAAATAGAAGCTCCCGAATAAGGTGACTTGCAATTATAATGCAAGTCACCTTATTATCTAAAATTCTATTTGTATTAATGTGGCATAGTTCCTTGTACAGGAGCGAAACTGTTTCTATAGTTTTGCATATCCTGTGGTTGTAATTGTGGTGTTTGATAATACTGATTTTTATTTTGGTATAAAAATACCTCGTAAGCCATTTCAATCATGTTTGGTACACTATCTGCAAACACTCTTCTTAAAACTGGATTTGTCATTTCCAATGCCGTCATTGTAAAAGTAGATGCATTTTGTTTCAAGGCTCCCATCATAAAGCCGGAAATACATTGGTCATTTATTTCACTTACTGACTGTGCGGGTGTTTTCGGCTGGGAAGGCTGCATGCCATAAACTACATTATTACTTAGAGCCATTTCATATGTTTGTGTTTTTACTGAAGGCTCTTGTCCAGTTTTTAATGTTTCCACAATGGTATTGTACAGTTGAGTTAAGAAAGTTTTGTGCTTTTGCATCATTGTCTTTAACTCTGGGTCCTGGATATGCTGTTCATAAAATAAGCTTTGCTCCATTCCTCCAATTAGGCCGGAAATGGCCTCGTGGGCGTCAAACATTTCATGGCCACCATGGCTTTGCTGTGTAGGCATTTGTGTTGATTCTTTAAAATTTTGAGTGTTTTGCTGATGTTGCATATTGTTTCCTCCTTTTATAATAAAACTGTAATGGGAACAGGTTTATTTTTAGCTGTTGTATTGAAATTATTCGTTTGTTCGTTGATGGCCATAAATTATCTACGTACTATGTTGAAATATGCTACTATGAAAGTAATAAATTTTCCATAAAGGGTGGGGAATTATCATGCATAAGAAAAATCCGATAAGACTTGGTCAACGGATACATCTCATAGATGGTTTTGACCTTGATGTACCAGACCGAACAGGCACATATGTAATTGATGAGGAAGAATTAACATTGATTGAGACAGGGCCAAGCCCATCTGTTAAATATGTGAAAAAAGGCTTGGAACAACTTGGGTTTTCTTTAGCTCAAGTGAAATATATTATTGTGACACATATACACCTTGATCATGCAGGAGGAGCAGGTTTGTTAGTAAAGGAATGCCCTCATGCAAAGGTGGTTGTTCATCTAAAAGGAAAAAAGCATCTGATAAATCCGAAAAAACTGGCCGCAGGAGCAAGAGCAATATATGGAGAAAGCTTTTCAGAGTTATTTGACCCTATTGTTCCCATTGCTGAGGAAAAATTACTCGTAAAAGAGGATGGAGATACATTACAAATAGGTCCCAACTGTAACTTGGAATTTCTTGATACACCCGGGCATGCAAAACATCATTTTAGTATTTATGATCCAATAAGTAATGGGATGTTTACAGGTGATACGGTTGGAATACGTTATCAACAGTTAATTAATGAGGGAGTCGGACTTTTCCTTCCTTCTACTTCACCAAACCAATTCAGCCCGCTTGATATGAAAAGTTCTATAGAACGAATGCAGGAAAGAAATCTCAGCCGCATTTACTTCGGGCATTTTGGTATGACTGAAAGCCCTGATAAAGCATTGCGGCAGGTATCTGAATGGCTTGAAATTTTTATGGAAGAGGCAGAGCAAGTAGTTGATGAAGAAAAAGGATATGATGAGCTATCGCGACGAATGCTTGCAAGGGTAAGGGACCATCTGCGTAGAGAAGGCGTAGATGACAATCATGAGGTTTATATACTCATTAATTTAGACATGCAGGTCAGTGCATTGGGTATCATTGATTACTTTAAGAAATTAAAACAATAGTAAAAAATATAGTTAATTGAGCAAAATATAAAAATGCGTAAGACAACATATAAATAAGCCGAACATATTCGAATTTACTTAAGTATCTTCGAAGGATTGTTCGGCTTTTTACATCTATGTTAGATTATTTTACTTCTTCTTCTGTCTTCATAAACGTTAAAATTAAAAATAGTAAAAAACTGAGTAGTAAGATTGAGCCACCAACAATAAACAATACGGTAACTAATCCATCAGGTAAGTTAAATGGTCTTAAATAATACAACCACATGCCCGCAGTTAGACCGATAGCACCAATAATAGCTGTCCAAACATGAGCTGTGGCTACCTTAGTGCTGGCAGGAGTGAAGATCTTATAATACACTGCCCAAGCAAACAAGGTAAGCCAACCTACTACAAGGATATGGGCGTGCACTGTTTTAAATTCATAACCTCCAGCTCCGGCCATATGGGAGCCTAAAAATGCTCCAATCATAGCAAAAATAGCCGAGAAACGAAGTAATGTTTTACTGTATTTATTCATGAAAAGAATCGCTCCTTCGTATAATTAATCAATAATTACAGGATATACTAGTTATATGAACAGAAGATGAACTTATGATTACATCCCTGATTTTACTCTCATTTTCCGTAATCAGGTTGGTTGTTTTATTTTTAGCATAATCGGGCAATGGTCACTGCCCATTACTTCGGCATGTATTTGGGAATCGATTAGTAGCCCTGCTAATCTTTCGGAAACAATCAGATAATCAATGCGCCAGCCAATATTTCTCTCGCGGATTGTTTTCATATAAGACCACCATGTATAGAGTCCTTCGGTATCCTTATAAAAGTAACGCAATGTATCAATGAAGCCACCTTCATCTAATAAACGGGTCATCTTACCTCTTTCTTCTAAAGTGAAACCTGAGTTTCCGTGATTCGTTTTATAATTCCTTAAATCAATTTCCTGATGAGCGACATTTAAGTCTCCACAGTAGATCACAGGTTTATTGGCATCAATCTGTTTTAGGTATTCATACAGCTTATCCTCCCACTCCAACCTTTCTTCCAACCTTGTTAAATCACGCTTAGAGTTTGGAGTGTATACATTTACCAAATAAAAATTGGCATACTCTAACGTAATAATACGACCTTCAATTTCGTTTTCTTCATCACTCAAACCATAGGTGACCTGTTGGGGCTTCTCTTTAGTGAAAACGGCTGTTCCGGAGTATCCTTTTCTCTCAGCATAGTTCCAGTATTGATAATATCCAGGCAAATCTAATTTAATTTGTCCTTCTTGTAATTTGGTTTCCTGAAGACAAAAAATGTCTGCATCTATTTCATGAAAGTATTCTATAAAACCCTTTCGTACACATGCTCGAATTCCGTTTACATTCCAAGATACAATTTTCATTGATTTAAAATTAACCCCCTTTTCCCTTTATCTAGTACAGTTTAACACAGAATAAATAAGGGGTGTCTTATTTGGTTTTTCAAATAAATTAAAAATGTATTGACTATTTCAGTGTATTAACCATATAATACAGAAAGAGAATGTATTACGTGGTTAATACACTTTTTCAGAATTAGTGTACTAAGGTATTAATACACATAATAAAAGACATCTAAGAATCAGAATATGGGAGCTGTTGCTATGAGGGCTAATTTTAATAATCGAGACCCTGTTTATATTCAAGTTATTCGTCAGTTCAAGGAAAAAATAGCTGCTGGAATGTTGGAGCCAGGTCAAGAAATCCCTTCAAGAAGAGAATTGGCCAACCAATTAAAGATTAATCCAAATACGGCTCAACGAGCATATAAGGAGATGGAGGAACAGAAATTGATTTTTACGGAAAGAAATAACCCAAGCCGAATTACCAAGGATGAAGCTGTGTTAAGAGATGTTCGTGAAGAGTTAATTGCTGAAGCAGTAAATTCCTTTGTAACAGCGGTTCGCCCGATTAATGTACCACTTAATGAAGTGATTGGAATGATTGAAAAAAAATACAAAGAAGAAGTTTAGTGGGGAGGGATAGCTATGATAGAAGTAAGAGACATTAAAAAGAAATTCGGACGTAAGAAGGTACTAAATGGAGTATCATTTACGGCTAATAAAGGAGAAATCACCTGTCTTATTGGCATAAACGGAGCTGGTAAAACGACAATATTAAATGCGATTATGGCACTGACACCTATTTCGGGTGGGGAAATATTGATCAACGGAGAAAAGCTTCAAAAAGAGACATATGAAAGAGTAGCATTTATTCCTGATGCTATTACAATGCTGCCACAGATGACCATTGCTGAGGCAATGGAATTCATGAAGGATTTTTATAAAAAATGGAACCAAAAACGTGCAGATGAACTGCTTTCGTTCTTTCGGTTGAAACCGGAGGAAAGAATCTCGAGTTTATCCAAAGGAAATACAGCCAAGATGAATTTATTGCTTGGATTAGCTTTGGATGTGGAATTTCTTCTCATGGATGAACCTTTCTCAGGAATTGATATTTTCAGCAGAGAACAGATTGCCGAGGTGTTTACAAGCCATTTAATTGAAGGCCGTGGTGTCATAATTACTACACATGAGATAAATGATATAGAGCATTTGATTGATAAAGTAGTTCTCTTAGATGATGGTATAGTAATTAAAGATTTCCATACAGAAGAATTGCGGGCACAGGAAGGAAAATCTGTTGTTGATGTAATGAGAGAGGTGTATAGACAATGAACTATCTGAAGCTTGTTAATTTTGAAGTGAATCGTTTTATTAAAATATATATTGTCTTACTTGGTATAACAATGGTTTCTCAGATTGCTGGTGTTATTGTAAAAGCTAACCAATATGTAGGTGATGTAAACCAGGCTATTTATGAAGAACTTACACCAAAAGCAGAGTTTTTAGAGATGTATGGGCAGATTAGTATGGGGATGTTAACCAGAAGTATGTGGTTCACCGGCCCAATTGCACTATGTATTGCAGCTCTTTTATTTTACCTATTTCTTATTTGGTACAGGGATTGGTTTGGGAAGAATACATTTATCTATCGTCTCCTTATGCTCCCGACAGCCAGATTGAACCTGTTTTGGTCAAAAATCACTACAATATTTTTAATGGTTTTGGGATTGGTCGCAGTACAGCTTCTTCTTTTACCATTAGAAAATCTATTTCTAAGAATGATCGTCTCAAAGGATTTCCGCATGGATTTATCAATCATTCAAATAATTGATCAATCAGGCTATATGGGTGTATTTATACCAACACAAATAATGGATTTCTTTATTAATTATGGAATTGGTTTTATGGTTGTCGTTGTCTTGTTTACAGCTATCTTATTTGAACGCAGTTTCCGATTCAAAGGCATGTTTCTTGGAATCGTTTATGGAGTTAGTTGCACGTTATTATTCCTATCTCCAATACTAATTACGGAGTTAATAGGTGTAGGTGCTAATTATTTTTATCCCAATGAGTTATTTTTGATTGAATTGGCTTTAGGTCTAATTATTGTTGCGGCTTCCATTTATGTCAGTCATTTTCTAATTAAACGAAAGATAACAGTATAGGAGGGATCACCATGGGAAAATATTGGAAACTATTAACAATTTTGGTTGTAATTGTGCTCAGTGTTGGTACATTTTATATAACAACCGCTATTGCTGGGAACTCCTCTCCGGATTTTAAATTTAAATTGGAAAAGGGAGATATAAAGGATATACAAAACTTGAAATTAGTAGGTGATTATTTACATGGGATGAATGGGGAAGGGGTAGCGATCACTTCGGATGATACGGTATATTCAAGTGAATTATCATATTTTAGCCAGCTGAATAACTCCTTTTATACTGAACCAGCTATTCAGCAACTCCAAAAGGATTACCGCGGTTTTATGCGCGGCAAAACATGGCACACAGCTACTATTAGCCAAGATGAAGAGCAGGTTGTTTATGCAAATGTAAAAGGAAATGATTTTACCAATAAAGCGAAGGAATTTGAAATTGAATTGCTGAATAAGAAAACAAACAACAAAACGACATTTACAGTGGACATACCACATCATGAGAAATATAACTATGTGAATGTAGAAAACGTAAACCTGATAGATGGGAAGGTAAAATTGGTTACGTTAAATTATTTAAGTAATCAAGATCAAACGCAGGATGAGATCTACCTATATCAGATCGACTTGAAAAAACAGAAGGTGATTGAAGACAAAGTTATTTATTCGAATACAGTACAAAAACAACAAAATAGTAGCCTTTATAGAGTAGAGAGTGGCAATACGACTTCTTTTAATGATTACACTGTGTTTATGAAGGATACTTTTAAAGAAATGAAAGATGAGTATGGTAATTATTATGAAGAAATAGGTAAAAGTGAGCTTATAGCTGTAAATATGCAAACTGGGAAGGTAACCACATTTACTCCGCCACCGGAACTTGATCTTATGCGAGATGGTTCAACATTTGCAGTTTCCGGGTCAAAGCTTTATTTTCTTCAAGCGGATGGTAAAGGTTATGAAGTACTGGAATATGACTTAGAGAAAGCTGCTTTAACCAAAAAACCAATTACACAGCTGCCTGAATCGGATAGTGCACCTGTTATGCGTAGACAAGTTAAAGCAGAAAATAACAAATTATATATCGTTATACAGGTACAAAGCCAAAAAGCACCAGCAGATGTTTATGTCATTGATTTAAAAAAACAACAAACGATAGTTGAAGGGAAATTGGTTTCTGAAAAGGTAACCAATGATGCTGGGAACTATGAACTTTATATTAACGATTTCTATGTAAATGAATGAAAAACATGGTTGGCCCTTATTGAGGGTCAACCATGTTTTTATATATCTTATCCAATTTTTCTTCCAATAAATCCATGTGAACTATTCTTGCTTCCCGTAAATATTCTTTTCCTTCTATTAATAGTAAAAGGACTGGAACAGTAAATATGGAAAATCTCCCCGCTATTTCTGGGACTTCTTGTGTATCTATATGTGCTATTTTTATCTCGGGATACTTGTTCATTAGCTCCTGTACTTGTGGTTTCAAACCATGACAGACGCTACAATTGGGACTTGAGATATAAATAAAAGTAAAGGGATGCTGAGTAATGAATTGCTCGGTTTCTTCTAAACTTTTTATATGATCGAATTCTCGCATGTGCTTGCCTCCTCGCTATTATCATACCAACTTTTGATACTTTTAACACAACTTATGTTTATACCTATTAATGAAAAGGAAAACAGTAGAAAAGCGGAGAAGAGGTGATTATATGAACAAGAACGAAAAAGCCAATCAGCATAAGAAAGAAGATAAGCAATACGAAATTGATAAACATGACGAACAAAAATTAGTAGACGACATTCCTATGGAGGAATTAGATAAAGATATGAAGGATGAAAAGAAAAAGCATAAAAGCAAAAATTCATCTGAGAGTGAAAAGAAGTATTAGATCTCTTTCAAGTCGCAAAAAAAATCTTTGGAAACATAAATGTGCTATCTGTACAGGGGATGTGACGGGTCTGAAGAGCAACCTTTGCATATATATAATGTAAGCCGCACCCCCCATAATTACTACTAGAGAAAGCCGTTGATAGGCTTTCTTTTTTTTTTATGAATTTTATTTTACATTTCTAGTCTACTAACCTAGTAATGATAGAAAATATGCGCTTGTCCGCTGTCATCTATCTATTCACTTTAAGAACCTTTACATATATATAGTAGCGTAAGGAAGTTTACTACAGATTGTCTAATAGGCAAATTGTAGAAGCTTTCATTACAAAAATAAGAAGGAGGAAATATAATGAGAAAAAGTTTTTATGATACGTGCGGCGGACATGGAAGTAAGCATCATGGTTGTGGGTCTTCTCGTAGTAAAAGAGATACTGAAGTAAGTTTGGAGGAAATTTTAGTTCAGCTACAGAAGCAGCTTCAAAGACAACGTCAGGATCAGGCACAAGCTCAAGCACAGGATAACGATCAAAGTCAGTTGGATTTTGATAGAAATAGTTTTGATGATAACAACATTGGTAACAATAAATTCGAACCAAAAATTTATATTAAAAATGACATCAATGTGGTAGCAGTAGCGGTAGCAGTAGCAGTACTTGTTGGTGGCGGGCACAGTGGCACTGGAGGAGCTTTAGACATGGATACTATTCGTGAACTGGTTACTATGTTTAAAGAAGAAACTCCAACCGTAATGGAAGAATAGAACTTTCTTGTGAAAATAAAGTTAATAGGAGGGAGAAACATGAGTAAAAATGACTTCAGAGATTTAGAAGTGAAGTTAGAAGATATTATGGTGCAGCTTGAAAAGCAACTACAAAGACAGCGCCAAAACCAAAATCAAGCACAAGCTCAGGATAATGATCAAAATCAAATAGACTCAGACCATACGTCATTTGATAATAATAATATAGGTAACAATAAATATAAACCAAAAGTGTATATTAAAAATGATGTTACTGCAGTAGCTGTGGCGGTAGCGGTTGCTCTACTGTTCGCTGGTAGGGATACAACAGCGGCATAGGTCTTAACACAGATTAATAAAGATTATAGAATTAAAGTAAGATCCACAACTCATAAATGTTTAACTGGGAGGCAATGAAACCTCCCAGTTTATTTTTTGTAACTATTTTTTAAAGGTTTAACCTATTATAACTTAAAATCCACTTCTTTATCTTCTTGCTTTTCATATCCTTGCATATAGTTAATTCTCCGTTGTGCAGAGGCTTGGCTTACTTGTTCATCAGCATGATAGGATGAGCGGACCATAGGCCCTGATTCACAATGTCTGAATCCTTTCTCAAGAGCAATTTCCTTTAATTCCTGAAATTCATCTGGATGATAATATCTTTCCACAAGTAAATGCTTCTTCGTTGGTTGCAGGTATTGCCCAATTGTCATAATATCAACGCCATGTGCCAGTAAATCATCCATTGCTTGTATAATTTCTTCCTTTGTTTCACCAAGCCCTACCATAATGCTGGACTTTGTAGGTGTTGTAGGGGCAATTAACTTTACTCTCTGGAGGAGCTGTAGAGAACGATCGTACATGGCTCTTGCACGAACACGTTTTGTTAATCTGCGTACTGTTTCAATATTATGATTGAAGATATCTGGTTTGCTGTTCATTAATGTTGATAAGCTTTCATAGTCACCTTTCATATCAGATGGTAAGATTTCCACCGTACATCCAGGGTTCAATTTACGAATGGCTCGTACTGTTTCAGCAAAAACAGCAGCCCCACCGTCGTTTAAATCATCTCGGGCAACTGCTGTTACTACCACGTGTTTTAACCCCATAATTTCAACAGATTCTGCCACTCTTTCAGGCTCTCCCCAGTCTAATTCATTAGGAAGACCCGTTTTAACTGCACAGAATCGGCAACCACGTGTACAAGTATCACCCAGGATCATAAATGTTGCAGTTTTTCTTTCACTCCAGCATTCGTGAATATTTGGGCATCTGGCTTCTTCACAGACAGTATTTAATTTTTTGTCCCTCATGAGCTTTTTTAGCCCAGTGTAGCTTTTATTTGTATTAATTTTCGTTTTTAACCATTCGGGTTTGCGTATGTATTCCTGTTGTTTTGCCATTTCTTCAGCTCCTAACCACTTTTTTATTTATGTCTTGATATTTCCTTTCTGCCAATTCGTAGACTTCATCCCATTCCTGGGAGGAAAGGACAACAGGGTTTAAATTAATATTCAATCCTTTTTTAAAACCAGCAATAAACGCTGTTTTTACTTCATTATATGTATATTGCTTCTTCGTTAATTCATTTATCGTGCTCGCCTTTTTAGAAAATTGCTTTCTTTTACGTTCACGTATCTCCTCATTTGGAAATACAAACAAGTCAAAAAGCATATGGTCGTTGATTTCCAAAGGAATGGAGCCATGCTGTAAGAGGACACCTTGTTTTCTTGTTTGAGCATTGCCGGATATTTTCTTTCCATTCACGACTAGTTCATAGTACGCCGTTTTTTCAAAGCAGACAGCTGTTCTATCCTTAGTGGCCGTTTTGTCCGGTACGGCATAATCCGCTTGTATTCCCAATTCTTGATAACCTGCAAGAACACCTTTTGATAATACATAGTAAGCGTCACGAACTGATTTGGGTATGGCAGGATGGTTTTCCGTAACTACTACACTGTAGGTTAGCTCATTATCATGCAAGACTGCGCTTCCACCAGTTAATCTCCGCACTAATTGACATTGGTGCTTTTTTATAGCTTGTAAATGAATGGATCTCTCTACTTTTTGGAAATGACCTAATGAAAGACTTGGTGTTGACCAGCCATAAAAGCGTATGGTGGGGGGGATTTCACCTTTACTATGCCAGTTTAGAAGGGCTTCATCCAAGGCCATATTAATAGCAGCATCATTACAACCTGAATCTAACAGGTTCCATTCTTCGCTCATTCTGGTACCTCCTTTTAAAAGGGAATTTTGAGTTCTAAATAATTTCTGGTATTAATCCTGCTTGTGTGGTAATTTTTCAAAATAAAAAGACTGCATTTAAGAGAAAATGCAGTCGGTTATAAATTAGCGTTCCATCCAATTTACAAAGGTGACCTCATTCCCCACGCTAGGATTATCTAGTTCGAGTTCAAAGGGTTAAAACAAATCTGTTTCTCTCAGCCGCTTATGCAGCACCCCTAGTGTCTTACGCCATGTAGTAGTTGTGTTTTATCTATGTAGTTTTTCTAGATATATCTTAACATTCTTAACTTTAAAGTAAAGGTTTTTGGTTAGTTTAATTTAAAATAGTAATTATTTCCTACACACTTCTATAAGCTTAAAAACGGGGGGAGGGGGAAATATATCAAAAGAGGTGATTATGATGTTAGGGAGCCTTTTTACAGAGCCATACATCCGGCTCATACTGGGAATTTTACTTCTTCTAATTATCCTTTATATTGTAAAGAGATTTAAAGGTGATAAACAAAGAAGACCTGATTCATTAGAAATAATAAAGGAAAAGTTAGCTAAGGGCGAAATAACGCAGGAGGAGTATGAGGAAGCGCGTAAACGTCGAGGTAAATAATAAGGCACCTATGCATAGAATGCACAGGTGCCTTTTCGAAATTTGCGGCGAGAGAACCATGTGTTCACATTCACATGTATTTCTTTGTTCCTCGTCTTATGCAAATCAGCTCATCGCAGATTAAGTATACCACCGTTTTTATACAACGTCACTATTTTTTATACAAAAGGGGAGGGGTTAACTGTTTACTTCATATTTCACACTGTTTTGAATTAAACCTTTTATCTCCTCTAGTTGCCCTTTATGAAACAGATCAACAATCTTACTACCAACAATTACTCCGTCACAGTAAGAGCTTAATTCCCTTGCTTGCACCTCATTAGATACTCCGAATCCAGCCAGTACGGGTACAGCACTTTTTTGCTTCAGCATACGTAAATAATCTTTTACTTCCTGTTCATGTGTAGCTCGGGCCCCAGTAGTTCCGGTTACAGATACTGCATAAAGGAAACCTTCTGACCGTTTTGCTAATTCTAATACACGTTCTTTCGTACTGGTCATTGCTGCAAGACGAATAAATGCTATGGAGTTTTTGTATAGTAGTTTATCTATTATTGCTTCCTCTTCTAATGGTAAATCAGGTATGATCACGCCATCCACTCCTGCTTGTTTGCAATCGGAAGCAAATTTTTCTATCCCATAAACAAAAATAGGGTTTAAATAGGTCATTAATATAATTGGAACAGACCGCCTTTCACTGCTTTCTTTCAATACATTCAACACAGAGCCTAGGGAAGTACCGTTATTTAATGCTCGCAAGCCAGCATCCTGAATAGTAGGGCCATCAGCAACAGGATCAGAAAATGGAATGCCAAGTTCAATTGCAGCAGCTCCACATTGATGTAAATAATCGATACGTTCTTCTAAAATGTCTAACCCGCCATCTCCCGCCATAATATAGGGGATAAATAGCTTTTCTCCTGCTTCTTGTTTTTTCAAAAATGATTGCTGAATTAAATCTTTTCCCATATTATTTACCCTCCAATGCCGATTTTACTTGTTCCACGTCTTTATCCCCACGCCCTGATAGGCAAACGACAATACTCTCATCTGCGCTCATTTTTGGAGCAATTTTCATCGCATATGCTATCGCATGCGCGCTCTCCAATGCAGGGATTATTCCCTCTGTCTTTGATAAAAATTGAAAGGCATCTAATGCTTCTTTATCTGTTATAGAATCATAGATGACCCTTTTTGTTTCATGCAAATGACTATGCTCAGGCCCAACGCCAGGGTAGTCTAAACCAGCAGATATAGAAAAAGCCTCTTCGATTTGTCCGTGTGCATCTTGAAGTAAATGAGTCATTGTTCCGTGGAGAATTCCTACTGATCCACTCGTCAACGTAGCGGCATGTTTGGATGTTTCTAATCCTTGACCACCGGCTTCTACACCATACATAGTTACTGACTCTTCTTGGATAAAAGGATAAAACATACCCATCGCATTACTGCCGCCACCAACACAAGCGATTACTGCATTCGGAAGTTTTCCTGTTTTTTGCTTGAATTGCTCTTTTGTTTCGTTTCCAATAACGGATTGAAAGTCCCGAACAATTTTTGGGAAAGGGTGTGGCCCTACGACGGAGCCTAAAATATAATGTGTGTCATCTACATTGCTGACCCAATAGCGAAGAGCCTCATTTACTGCATCTTTCAATGTGCCGCTACCGTGGGAAACACTTCGCACTTCAGCACCTAATAATTCCATGCGGAACACATTTAATCGTTGTCTTCTAATATCTTCTTCGCCCATAAATACTACACATTCTAAGTCAAGGAGGGCGCATACGGTAGCTGTTGCGACACCGTGCTGTCCAGCACCGGTTTCCGCTACTACTTTTTTCTTTCCCATGCGTTTTGTTAAAAGTGCTTGGCCGACTGTATTGTTGATTTTATGTGCTCCTGTATGGTTCAAATCCTCCCGCTTAAGGTAAATTTGGGCACCTTTTAATTTTTTCGTGAGATTTTCTGCAAGGTATAGAGGAGTTTCTCTTCCAACGTATTCTGCCAAATACTTATTTAACTCCTCTATAAACTCAGGATCCTGAATTGCTTCCTCATATAATTTCTCCAGTTCGATTAAAGCAGGCATTAATAATTCGGGAACAAACTTGCCCCCAAATTCTCCATATTTCCCAGTAGCATCAGGCATCGTATATATTGCCATCGATATCATCCTTTCCTTGTTTATTTTTGCATAGATGGATAAACTCTTTTATCTTCTTATTGTCCTTTTTCCCATTTGTTTCAACACCACTTGATACGTCTGCCCCGGCAGGATTAACCTGTTTTACGGCATGATTTATATTCTTGGAAGAAAGGCCTCCAGCTAGAATCAGCTTCCTGTGATCCAAGGAAAGACTGTGGAGAAGCTTCCAATCAAAGGTTTCTCCACTGCCAGCTTTGGGACTATCAACTAAATAATAATCACATGGATAATTCGTTATGTGCGTTCTCCTACTGTCTTTTGCTGAAAAAGCTTTAATAATTTTATAAGGGAGTTGCTCAGCGATACTTGGAGACTCATCTCCATGAAGCTGGATATAGTCCAGGTTTACAGCCTCAGCAATAGAAGTTATATCTTCTGGCGCTTCGTTTACAAATACGCCAACTTTATGAACAGTTTGCGGTATGAAAGCTGAAATCCTTTTAGCTTTTTCGACAGTGACTTCCCTGCTGCTTGGAGCGAAAACAAATCCGATGAAATCAGCGCCCGCATTTACGGCAGCTTGTGCCGCTTCTACCGTAGTAATCCCACATATTTTAACGAGCATTTTCTTCTGCCCCTGTTTGTTTTGGTACCTGTAATTGGTTAAAGGTATCCGGTAAATGCTTCGAACGCATGAGTGTTTCACCAACCAGGATAGCCTCTGCTCCGGCTTCACTTACAAAGAGGGCATCCTGTTTTGTTTGCATTCCACTTTCACTAATTAAAACCGTATTCTCATCTGTTACCATGGATGCAAGCCTGGCAGTAGTTTGAAGATCCACTTCAAATGTTTTAAGGTTTCGATTGTTAATGCCTATTATTTCTGGTTTAAGCTTAAGGACCCTCTCCATTTCCATTTCATTGTGAACTTCACATAAAACCTCCAAGTCCTGCTTTCTGGCATATTGATATAAGGAATGAAGCTCTTTATCCGATAAAGCAGCTGCAATCAATAGGATAATATTTGCACCAGCTGCTCTAGCTTGATCAATTTGAATACGATCAATAATAAAATCCTTACATAAAATGGGCAGATTGACTGCTTTACGTATTGCTTGGAGATCCTTGATTGACCCATTAAAAAATGTAGTGTCTGTTAGAACGGATATAGCAGCTGCACCTTGCTTTTCATATTGGATTGCTTGTTCTATTGGGTCTACCTCCATATGGATAGCTCCCTTGGAAGGGGAAGAGCGTTTGATTTCGGCAATTACTTTTAAATTGCTCGCCTTTCGTATTGTGTCCTTAAGCAGTGGAACTTTCTTCGCTGCTGGTTGTTCAAACGTTTGTTTTACTAGTTGAGCGACTTCTTTTTCCTTCTGTTTCAGGATTTTTTCTAATATTGTCATTTAGACCACCTCACTCTTAGTTTTCTTACTGAATTCAATTAACCTCTCTAGCCTTTCGAGTGCTGCACCGGAGTGGATACTCTCTTTTGCCAATTCGATTCCTGACTTGACGGAAGTGGCTTTTCCATTCGCAAATAGGCCAAGTCCAGCATTTAGAACGACTGTATCAAGATAAGGGCCTGGCTTTCCACATAATACTTGTTTGGTAATAGCTGCATTTTCCTTTGCATCTCCACCGCGGATCAAATCGTTCGTATATACAGGCAATCCCACTTCCTCCGGGTGAAGGGTGAAAGGGGATATTTTTCCCTCGTCTAGGATGACAAGGTGATTTGTGCCTGATAACGAAGCTTCATCCATAAATCCAGCACCGTTAACTACAATTGCCCTCCGTCTACCCAGCTTTTGTAGGGACTCCGCCATTGTTTCCAGCATGTTACGTCTGTAGACACCAATAAATTGAGAGTCAAGATTTATCGGATTGGTTAAAGGACCAATAGCATTAAAAATGGTTGGCATTCCCAGTTCTTTTCGAACATGACTAAACGGTTTTAGAGCTTGATGAACATGTGGCGCAAATAAAAATGCGATTTTATTTTCTTTAAGGATTTCTTCCGTATGTTCTTTAGAGAAGGATAGGGATATACCTAAATACTCTAATACGTCGGCGCTGCCCGTTTTGCTTGAAATACTTCTGTTGCCATGTTTCGCAATCGTTACACCAGCACCTGCAATAACGAATGCAGATGTTGTACTTATATTGAAGCTGTAGGATCTGTCGCCACCTGTACCGCAATTATCCATGACATGGGGAAGAATGCCTGTTTGATAAGCGGATTGGGAACGGATAACGTCGACCATGCCAGTAATTTCGTCAGCTGTTTCCCCCTTCATTCGTAAGGCTGTTAAAAAAGAAGCAATTTCTGAACGACTAATTTCATTTGAAAAGCAGGCGGTGGTGGCTTCTTTCATTTCTTCTACAGATAAGCTTTCCAGATTAATCAATTTTTCAAGATAATGTTTCATGCTTAAGCTCCTTTCCAATTTCATTCAATACATTGCTTATCATCTTTTTTCCGGTAGCAGTTCCGATGGATTCGGGGTGAAACTGAACACCGAACACCGGAAATGACCGATGTTTAATTGCCATAATTTCATTGTCTTCAAGGGATGTCGCAACCACCTCTAAATGAGGAGGGACGGTTGCTTTATCAACTACAAAGGAGTGGTATCGCATTACTTCCAAAGGCTGAGACATATAGCTAAAGAGACCTAACCCATTATGAGTAACGAGGGAGGTTTTCCCATGTTTAATTGTTTTTGCAGGTTTTAATTCCGCACCCAGCGCTTCAGCTATGATTTGGTGGCCCAAACATATACCGATAATAGGTGTTTTCTTATAAAAGTGCTGCACAACCTCCATACAAATTCCTGCTTCTCCGGGAAGACCAGGCCCTGGTGAGATAATAATCGCCTCTGGCTGCAACCTCTCTATTTCAGCAAGCGTTATTTTGTTATTACGAACTACGTTTATCTCTTTTTTTTCCTCTGAGAAATATTGATATATGTTATAGGTAAATGAATCAAAGTTATCGATTAACAGCATCATATTGGCTAACCTCCATTAGGGATTTTGCTTTATGCAACGTCTCTTGAAATTCCTTTCCAGGATCTGAATCATGTACAATTCCGGCACCAGCCTGCAGATATGCTTGATTGTCTTTCACTACAAGTGAACGGATGGCGAGTGCTATGTTTAAATCATTGTTGAAATTGATATAACCTATTCCCCCAGCATAGACACCACGCTTCTTCTCTTCCAGATCGTTTATAATTTGCATAGCCCGGATTTTGGGTGCTCCAGAAACAGTACCTGCTGGTAAACAAGAGATAAGTGCATCTATACTGGAGCAATTTACTTTCAGTCTCCCTTTGACTTCCGAAACAATATGCATTACATGCTGGTACTTTTCAATTTGCATGTAAGTCGGGATAGTAATTGATCCAATCTCACACACACTTCCAAGATCATTCCTGCTTAAATCTACAAGCATTCGATGCTCCGCAATCTCCTTTTCATCCGAGAGCAAGTCTTGGATAAGTTGTTCATCCTCCTCTTTTGTTTCACCTCTAGGGCGTGTGCCTGCAATTGGGTTTGTTAGTATTGTTTTTCCACTCGTTTGAATCAGACTTTCAGGTGATGCTCCCAATACGAGATATTCATCGAAATCAATATAGAACATATAGGGAGAGGGATTGGCCTTCCGTAACTGCCGATAAAACTGGAAGGGCGACCCCTTCATATCTGCCTTCATCCTTTGAGATAGCACTACCTGATAAATATCCCCTCTTAAAATATGATGTTTAGCAGTTCGAACTTTTTCCTTAAAGCTTTCTTCACTTACCTCTGGCTGAAAAGAAAAAGTTGTTTCTTTTTCTTCTTGATATGGCACATTTCGCTGCAGTGTTTCCTGCATGCTGTTTAATCGTTTAAGTAGCACCTCTTCCGATTGTTCATCCTGATTTATTGCAATCAGGTAAATCACTTCTTCCTTGTGGTCAAATACGAAAATGTTTCTATAAATCATCAAGTGAATGTCAGGCATAGATAGATCATCTGTTTTTTCTTCACCAATGTCCTCAAACGTTCGAATGGTCTCATATCCTATATAGCCAACGGCCCCGCCATAAAAGGGAAGGGGGATGTCTAACTCAATGTGATGGAAGCTTTCCTTAAGATAATCTAGTACATGCTGTTCAACTGTGCTTTTTTTGCCAGACTCATGGTTGATAATCATGGACGTGTTTCCCATCCCAATCAGTTCCTCGTATGGATCTGCTCCGATAAATGAATAATTTCCTTTCTGTTCATGTTTAACTGAGCTTTCTAATAAAAATTTCTTTTGGCCGGATAACTGATGGAAAATACGAATAGGTGTCAATGTATCTGCATTTAGCTTTACTAGTTTATGAGTTACAATTTTCTTCATTTGTTCATCTCCTTATATGTTAATGCATAAAAAAACCTCTATAGACGCATATCGAAATATGTGTCTATAGAGGACGATTGTGACCGCGGTGCCACCTCATTTGAGAAGAATTTAATCTTCTCATCTTGTTCGAATACGGAAGAAATCTCCATGTGAAGAGACTAACTCGATATTCTATCCGTATAACGGCGGAACTCCGGGTTTCCATACTTTTGTCTAAAAAGCTTTTGCCAGTATTACTCTAAGGCACTTCACTTTTTCTCTTTCCGGAAACCTCTCGTAAGTCCATTCAGCATATAACCACGTGCTGGAATCCCACCATCACCAGCTCTCTACAAACGCTTTTTATATACTTACTCCTCTTACTCGACGATTTTAATTATTTATTTATAGCTATTCATATGTTTATTAAAAATATTACTTCATTAAAAAACAAAAAGGCCCCTCATCCGAAAAAGGACGAGGGACCGTGGTACCACCTTTATTAACTGCAAATACAGTTCACTTTAGCAATAGAAAACAACATTGTTTCCTATCTGTTCCTGGTAACGGAGGAACATAGTCGCCAAAGCCTACTGTTTTATATTTTCGGTTTGGAAGCTCAGAAGCCCATTCATCTACCAAATCACACTGATTCCCACCAACCATCAGCTCTCTAAAGTGTTTAAATAGATTACTCTTCTTCGTCATTGCTTTAATCATTAAGTTATTGAAAATAATACTATAAGATAAGCAATCGAATGTCAAGGATTTTTTTGAAAAAAGATAATACATGAGCAATTCAATTTATATAATTACCTTGTTCGTATGCTATAAAAAGAATATTATCTTCACGGAATGGAGCAACGGCAATAGTTGGTATAAAAAAGCAATTATTTTTTGACTTTACACTGTTAGAGTCAACCTTATTTATGCTATGTTTATTATATTCATAAACATGAAAGGATGTTTGGGATGGCGAAGAAAAAAGTTGGCGTCATTTTTGGTGGAAAGTCAGCTGAGCATGAAGTTTCTCTTCAGTCAGCAAAAAATATAGTTGATGCGATTAATAAAGATAAATATGAAGTTGTTTTAATTGGAATTGATAAACAAGGAAAGTGGCATTTAAATGATCAGTCCTCTTATCTATTGAATGAAGAAAATCCGAAACTGATTCAACTAAATCAGTCAAATGAACATGTTGCCATTGTGCCAGGGGAGGAGAAGAGCCAAATCATTCATGCAGACAATAAAGTGAAGCTGGACCAGCTGGATGCTGTGTTTCCTATTGTCCATGGCACACTTGGTGAAGATGGTAGTCTACAAGGAATGCTTCGTATAGCAAACCTCCCGTTTGTAGGACCGAATGTGTTAAGTTCGGCTTTATGCATGGATAAAGACATTGCGAAGCGACTTTTGAAAGATGCCGGAGTAAAGGTAGCAAAAGGTGTTTCGTTTACCAAAAATAAAAAAGATCAAATTAATTATCAGGAAATAGCTGCTTCACTTGGTACACCGTTGTTTATCAAACCAGCAAATCAAGGCTCCTCAGTAGGTGTCAGTAAAGTAACGAACGAGGAAGAATTTAATAAAGGCGTAGCTGAAGCCTTTCATTTTGATAAAAAAATTATTATTGAAGAGACACTAAAAGGACGAGAGGTTGAATGTGCAGTCTTAGGAAATGAAGAACCAAAAGCTTCTAAAATTGGTGAAATCCTTCCACATACTGAATTTTATTCCTATGAATCTAAGTATATTGACGAGAAGGGCGCTGAGTTATCCATCCCTGCCAATTTACCAGAAGAAGTCGCTAAGGAAATTCAGAAAGTAGCAATAAAAGCTTTCCAAGCACTACAATGTGAAGGCATGGCCCGTGTGGACTTCTTTCTGACAGAAGATAACGAGATTTATGTGAATGAAATAAACACATTACCAGGTTTTACAAAGATTAGTATGTATCCAAAGCTTTGGGAAATTAGCGGGGTATCCTATCCTGACTTAATTAATGAGTTAATTGAACTTGCCATAAAACGTCATGAGGACGAAGCTTCTTTAAAAAGTTCCTTTTGGGAGTAAGCGAATAAGAATGGTCTCCATTAAAAAATGGAGGCCATTTTTTGCTTTAACCGGGATTTTAAAATAGTTCATAAAATAGATAAAATGCGAAGTAACTTGGTAGTAGTTTAAACGGCCGTTTCGGAAAATAACGTATAGTGAACAAAATATAGGTAGTTTGCGAATGTCTTCGGCGGATAGTTCTGCTCTGCTGCTGATTAATTTGCTCTTCGGCGGATTGCTTCGCTCTGCTGCCGATTAATTTGCTCTCCGGCGGATTATTTCAGTCTGCTGCTGATTAGTTTGCTCTCCGGCGGATTATTTCAGTCTGCTGCTGATTAATTTGCTCTTCGGCGGATTGCTTCGCTCTGCTGCCGATTAATCTATTCTCCGGCGGATAGTTCCGCTCTGCTGCTGAATAATCTATTTTCCGGCGGATAGTTCCGCTCTGCTGCTGAATAATCTATTCTCCGGCGGATAGTTCCGCTCTGCTGCCGATTAATCTATTCTCCGGCGGATAGTTCTG
Organism: Virgibacillus halodenitrificans; assembly: GCF_001878675.1. Taxonomy (NCBI): domain Bacteria; kingdom Bacillati; phylum Bacillota; class Bacilli; order Caryophanales; family Bacillaceae; genus Virgibacillus; species Virgibacillus halodenitrificans. The sequence continues at coordinate 331,637 of NZ_CP017962.1, forward strand.
CTCTGCTGCCGATTAATCTATTCTCCGGCGAATAGTTCCGCTCTGCTGCTGATAGTCCCCGATCTACTTCGCATTCCCCTCCAACTATGCACAAACTGATATTTTCAAAGGTAGATAGATATTAATTTGATACACCCTCCACCTCGTAAATTACACCCAGCTAAAAGACTGAAATCTATTTTTCCTATACAAGATTTAAAAAATATATTACGATTATTTAGTGGTCTTAAACGAAATAAATGAAATCGTTTACCAACAAAGGAGGCATAGACAACACCATTTTAATGACAAGAAACAGCTGACAACAAGAGTATTAACAGGAGGACTATTATGCTAACAGGATTGAAACAAATCAACGATATTTTATGGGGAGCTCCCAGTCTTATACTATTAGTTGGAACTGGTTTATTCTTAACCTTTATCTTAAAGGGCTTACAATTCTCAAAACTTTTCTATGCACTTAAATTAGCATTCTCTAAAGACAAGGAAGACAGCGAGACAGAAGGGGATGTCAGTAATTTTAAAGCATTAATGACATCACTGGCAGGAATGATTGGAAATGGAAATATTGCAGGTGTAGCTACAGCTGTAACTCTTGGAGGGCCAGGAGCTATTTTCTGGATGTGGGTTGTTGGTTTACTGGGAATGGCAACAAAATATGCAGAAGCACTACTTGCAATGAAGTATCGTGTGAAGAATGAAAGCGGAGAATATTCAAGTGGGCCTATGTATTATATTGAACGAGGGTTAGGTAAAAAGTGGAAGCCATTAGCAGTAGCGTTTGCCTTTTTTGGAGCGTTTGCAGCACTTGGTATTGGGAACAGCGTCCAATCAAATACAATTGCTGACGTTATGCAAAATAGTTTTAATGTAAAAGGTGTAATAACAGGAGTTATTCTTGTTGTTTTAACATCGCTTATTATCTTTGGTGGTTTAAAGCGAATAAGTTCTGTTGCGGGTGTATTTGTTCCTGTAATGGCTGTGTTTTATATCGGTGCCTCTTTACTTATTTTAGGTCTTAACTATGATCAAATTGGACCTGCTTTTTCTATGATTTTTACATATGCTTTTAATCCGGTATCAGCAGTAGGTGGATTTTCAGGTATTGTGGTAATGGAGGCAGTTCGGAATGGTGTCTCTAAAGGGATCTTCTCAAATGAAGCCGGTCTTGGTACGGTTGCTTTAATCGCAGGTAATGCAAAAACCTCTCATCCTGTGAAACAAGCATTAGTTGCAATGACTGGAACATTTATTGTCACAATAATTGTTTGTACAATGACTGGACTTGTTTTACTGGTAACAGGCTTCTGGGACACTACAGGAGGTCTTCTTTCAGGCGTATCCCATGATCCAACCCTTGATGCAGGTGCGTTAACAAGTGCAGCATTCGGTTCTTCTCTTGGAAATATTGGAGAATATATTGTATCGATTTCTGTTGTTTTCTTTGGATTCTCAACAATTCTTGGCTGGTATGTCTATGGTACAAAATGTTTTGAGTATCTATTTGGTCTAAAATATTTAGGGATCTACCGGTTTATCTATGTTGGTGCTACATTTATTGGTACAGTTGCAAGTCTAACAACTGTTTGGGCATTTGCTGATATGGCTAATGCGCTTATGATGATTCCCAACTTAATTGGACTTCTCTTTCTGTATAAGGTAATCATCGGTGAGACAAACGATTATTTTTCTCGATTTAGAAAGCTCAGCAAATAAATTGAGCAAAAGAAAATACCCTATCTCAATTTAATAGGAGATAGGGTGTCTTCTTATTTATATCTACTAAACTTTTCTTCTACAGATATTCTATCTTTTGGCATTGGTTTCTCATCAAAATAGCCAAGATGAATAAATCCTACTATTTTTTCATTTTCTTTTACATTTAATAGCTCTTTTACTTGTGGGTCGTAAATATGAGGGTTTGTTTTCCATACAACCCCAAGATTTTTTTCCCAAGCCAATAACCAAAAGTTTTGAACCATAGAAGCTACAGCGCCGTAATTTTCTTCCCACTGTTTTTGAATTTCCGGTTCTTCCATTATTACGATAAGATGCGCATTCGGTTCATTTAGGTAATCTTCCCGATTTTGCTGTCTTTCCTCTGGATACGTTGCAGCCACCTTTTTCGCAAAATCGTTCTTCTTATCAGCCCCTACGAAAATAAATCGCCAAGGTTGGCGCATGCCGTGGGTAGGTGCGTACACAGCATCCTCCAACAATTCGCGAATGGTTTCTTCTTTTACTTCCTTGTTATTATAGCCTTTTTTTACTGCACGTCTTTCGCGAATAATCTTTGCCAAGTCTGTCTTATTATCAGTATGTTCCATTGTCCCTTCCTCCCTCTATATCTCCGCTCATTATATGCAATCACAAAATTGATAATGATTATCATTTAAATTGTAGCGAATAACTACATGAAAAGCAACAACAACTCTGGTCGAGGAATAAGTAGAAAAGCCTTGCCTTGTTAAAACGATACCGTATAATAGAAAACATGGAATATTTCTTACTTTTATGTGAATAAGTTCACAGGATGGAGGTAAATAATTGAAAGCGTTTTTAAATAGGAAAGGTATTTCTTTATCAGCGAATGAATATATCATTACTGCCTTGAGTTTCATGGCACTTGGGCTTTTTTCCTCCCTAATTATTGGTCTTATCATTAAAACAGCCGGAGAACAAATTGTGGTGAATTTTTCTCCTGAATTAGCATCTGTTTTAATTGAAATGGGAAGTTTTGCTATGGACACAAAGATAATGGGAGGAGCAATAGGGGTAGCGATTGCTTATGGATTGAAGGCACCTCCATTGGTTTTACTTTCTGCTTTATTTGCAGGAGCATTTGGAGCTGAACTTGGTGGTCCTGCCGGCAGCTATGTGTCAGCCTTATTTGCAACTGAATTTGGTAAACTCGTTTATAAGGAAACTAAAGTAGATATTATTATTACTCCTCTAGTGACTATTGTTATTGGCTTTATGGTAGGGACATTTATTGGTCCTCCAATCAATTCATTTATGCTGGGCTTTGGTGAAATTGTTAATTGGTCAACAGAACAGCAGCCATTTATTATGGGTGTTTTGGTAGCGATTTTAATGGGCCTGGCTCTTACGGCACCCATTTCCTCTGCAGCTATTGCTATTATGCTCTCCTTAGATGGTCTAGCAGCCGGTGCAGCGGCGGTAGGTTGTTCAGCACAAATGATAGGGTTTGCTGTTGCAAGCTATCGTGATAATGGCTTTGGAGGGTTTTTAGCTTTGGGTATCGGAACATCGATGCTGCAGGTAGCTAATATTTTAAGGAAACCAATCATTCTTCTTCCGCCAACTATTGCAGGGGCCATATTAGCTCCGTTTGCAACCGTCTGGTTAAAGTTAACAAATAATGCGTCTGGCGCTGGCATGGGAACAAGTGGCTTTGTAGGTCAGATCATGACATTTGAGTCCATGGGGTTTTCTATGAATGTGGTATGGAGCGTAGTAATTCTTCATATAGTAGCACCAGCTATTATTGCTTTTCTTTTTGCTGAACTTCTACGTAAAAAGGGTTGGATTAAGCCTGGAGACATGAAGATTACGTACGAATAACAGTAAGCCGATAGGTTGAGTTCCTCAAGTACTTTTCCTAAAATAGTATTAAGATACTGTGGGAGGTTAAATAATGAATAAATTTATGAGACGAGCTGTTGATTTAGCTGCACAAAATGTAAAAGACGGAGGTCAGCCATTTGGTGCCGTTTTGGTTAAGAATGATATACCGGTAGCGGAAGGCGTAAATGAATTGCACATGAAATATGATGTCAGTGGTCATGCTGAATTGATAGCAATAAGAAGAGCACAAGAGGATTTTGAAACGAATGACCTTTCCGAGTTCACAATGTATGCTAGTGGAGAGCCTTGCCCCATGTGTTTAACGGCAATGCAGTTTGCTGGTATTAAAGATGTGTATTATTGTCAATCGGTAAAGGATGCGGAAGGTGCAGGTTTATCTAAATCAAAAGAGATCTATGAAGATCTTCAAAAACCAAAAGAAGAACGAACGCTACAAATGATACAAATTCCATTACAGGAAAAACAAATAAACCCTATGGAGTTATATAAAGAGAAAAGCTAATAGATTAAATGCCACGAAATTGTTGAAAATAATTGCTGGATAGTGTGATATGTCACAGCCCTCACTCTATTGAAATGATGTATGATATAAGGGAAAAATGAAGAGATAGTGAGGGGCTGTAGCATGACATTCTACGAAATCCTTGTTTTTATTCATATTATATCGGCGATTTTAGGTATGGGGCCTGGGTTTATAATGATTTATGTGGTTACAAAATCATCAACAATGACGGAATTAAGACATGCCTACTTTATCCGAAATAGACTACATATTTTTGTTATGGTCGGAGGGACACTTCTATTAGTTACCGGGATTTGGATGGGGTTACTACATCCTTATTTATTTTCTCAAGGATGGTATGTAGTCAGTCTGATCTTATTTATTATCGCTTTAGGATTTGGCCCCGGGGTGCTCTCGCCGAGATCCAAGCCGATTAAAGCTTTGTTAAAAGAAACAGAAGGAGAAGAAATTCCCGATAGTTACTTCACGCTTTCGAAGAAGTTGTTTTTCTATGAACGTATGGAAAATACAATCTTTTTAATCATTATCGTCCTCATGATTTTAAAGCCATTTTGAGCTACAGTATATGAAGAAATTCATATACTGTTTTTTTATCTAATCCAAGATTTTGCAATGTATGGTGGTGTTTTTAGATATACTCTGAAGTAACTGGGTGGCACTGTAGACTATTATTGATGTAAATGTTTATTTTTCCAAAGAAAAGGCTATAACAGATTGCAAGAATCCTTTATTCATGTTATAGTCTATAAAATTTATTTAAAGAAAGGAGTGCTACAATGAGAAATGTATCATTGGAACAAATTTTCACCCATCCCATTACACAAAAGTATTTAAAAAGATCAGGTATTGCTCATGCAATTGCCGTGGCTGAATATGCATTTGTCTATGCAGAAAAACTTGGCGTCGACCCTGACCTTGCAACGAAAGCGGCACTACTTCATGATGTCGGTCACTATACGTGGTACCGCAACGGGGAATGGGATTATGACCTGTATAAAGAAAATGACATACATGCAATTAAGGGAGCTAGCCGTGCACATAAATTGCTTATCCGCGTTGGGGAGGAACGTCATGCCGCTAAAGAGATTGCAGTAGCTATTTTATTGCATACGGATTCTTATTTGCCGGGAGGAGAACTCAAATTGAACCCTTTGCAAAAAGTCGTGCATATGGCAGATGAAGCAGATGAAGAGGCGGGAGGAAAGCACCACTACAAAGAAATTGAAGACCATAGAGCTCTGGAACGGATTCGTGCGCTTGATCAATTAGTAGAAAAAGAAGAAAAATCTCATACATCAGCACACATTGGCTAACTTTCTAAATGAAAAAACCTGCTCTTAGATGAGCAGATTTCTCCTATTTTCCCTTTACGTATTCTTCTAAAGTAATCCCTTTTGTCATGATCTCTTTTGCAGCTTCTTTACCTACAAAACGCAAATGCCAAGGCTCATACTGGTATTTTGTAATATTTTCCTTCCCTTTCGGATAACGAATGATAAAACCGTATTCAGCTGCATGTTTTTTAATCCATTTTCCTTCATCTGTTTTACCAAATTCTATTGTTAGACCGTAATTTATATCAGGGCTTGTTACATCCATAGTTAAGCCGGTTTGATGCTCACTTTCGCCTGGACGAGCACTGAATTTATTGGCAGCTTCTTCTCCGTGTTCATTGACGTTTGAGGCAAAAATAGAGTCCTGCCGCTCATAGGAACGATAACCTGATTGTGCAAATAAATCTAATCCTGCCTTATCTGCTGCAGCAAACATTTTTTCGAGGGCAGTAGCAGCAACCTGCCTCATTTGTTTTTTAGGTAAATCTTCAGTAAATGGAAAGCGAACCTTAGGTGTTACTAGATCCTTAGGAATGTAATCAGCTGGTAATGCATGTTGCTTATTTACCAGTGCTAATTGATCGTAAGGGTTCTGCAAAACGGTTGCCCCGCCATTAGCTTTTTGTACATCCTTATTTTTTGCAAGAATTTTATAAGCTTTGAAATCACCTTTATCTGTTGTAAGTAGCTTTTGAAGCGTCTTGCTTGTTTCTTTATCATATAAACCTGTGGCTTTTAACTCTTTAAATTGCAATTGAAGGTCCGTCACGGCTAATGTAGTGTCCGTGTTATAGATACCATCTTCCTTTACATCATAACCAATTGATTGAAGGGCAAGTTGCAAACGGCGTACTGGTTCTCCTTTATCCTTCTTCTGTAGTTCTTCAGAAGGGGCTTTTACTTCCTTTTCGTTTTTCTCCGAATCTGTGTTGATATCTGTATTTGCAGGAGAAGATTCTTCTGATGTATTTTCTTGCTGGGCTTCTTTTGATGTTTGCATGCTACAACCTGTAAATAATAGTAGCAATACCATCAAAATGGTAATAACCCTGCCTTTTCTTTTAAGCATGATGTTTACTCTCCTTGGATAATGTTAAATTTTTTCTTCTGATTGACATCATTTATTTTCTCATATGTCGGGGTAGAACGGCAACAAATAAATGAGTGGAAATGGCAAACTAACAGCTGCACAATAGGCAACTGCTCTTCATATCTATAATAAGAAGGGTGGGGGAAGTATAATGGCTGGAGAAGTCGCTTCTATAAAAAAGAAGGATAAATTGGTTACTTCAATACTCTTTTGGTGTGCGCTAATTGTCGTGTCCAGTGTATATACAACCACTCCATTAATTGATGTATTTTCAGATTACTTTTCAACAACCCGCACACATGCAGCCTGGACCAGCAGTTCATTTTCATTGTTTTATGCCATTGGATTTTTATTCTTTGGGCCCTTATCTGACAGATTTGGCCGGAAAAATATTATACTAACCGGGTTACTTGCGCTTGGGATCCTTACACCTCTGATTGGAATGACAGATCAATTGGAATGGGTTGTTGCACTTCGAGGAATACAGGGATTCTTTGCCGCAACCTTTGCACCAACCGCTTTAGCATATGCTTTTGAAATGTTTCCAAAACAAAAATTAGTGACGGTTATTGGCTTTTTGAGTTTTGGTTATGTAACAGCTGGAATCTTTGGTCAGGTGCTTGCCGGCGGGATAAGTAACTACTTGGGTTGGCAATCTGTATTTGTGGTTTTTGGGTTATTTTATCTCATTACATTTGCTGTGGTACTACTATTTTTACCCCGTGATTATAAGCGATTCAAATACAGTGGTTTAAAAAGATATCTATATCAAATTACTACACTTTTTAAATATAGAAATCTTGTGCTCTGCTACCTTATTACAATCACATTGCTGCTTACATTTGTAGGAATGTATACAGTTTTGGGGAATTATTTAGGAAACGAGCCATTCCAGTTAACAGAAACAGAAATCTTATATATCAGAGCATTTGGTTTCATTGGAATGTTGCTTTCTCCATTAGCAGGGCGGCTTGTAAATACATTCGGACTAATAGCTATGTTAAAGTTTGGTTTATCATTATCATCAATCTGTTTAGTATTAATGGGGCTATCTTCCAGCCTTCTTCTTATTATTATAACAAGCATATTGTTTGTTGGTGGTATCTCTTTACTCTTTCCGGTCATTATGCTTCTAATAGGAGAGTTTGGAGGAGAGCAAAGGGCGTTGGCTTCCTCTTTATATGCTTTTATCCTATTCATCGGAGCGACTGCCGGTCCACTTATTGCTGTTATTCTAATGAGCCTAGGTAATTATATGATTACTTTTACTGTGCTTTCTTTTCTTCTGGCTATTGGCATACCCGCTTCGTTTTTTATTAAATATGAAAATGCCTCCTATTCCTAGTTGTCTTTTATTGTAGAATAGTCTTATAATAGGACTTGTTGATTAAAACATAGGGGGTAGAGAAATGCAGTGGAATAAGGGGTTTTTACTATTTGTCCTTGGTCTCATTTTATTCATGACAGCGTGTGGTGATACAGAGGATAAACAAGAAAAAGAAAGCAGTTCCTCTAACAAGGATGAGAAAGTTGTTAAAATAAGTGCTCCAGGTGAAATACCAGGAATTGATCCGGTAATGGCCGATAATGATTTCAGTTTTAATGTTATTAATCAGATAAATGAAGGCTTGTACCGATTAGACAAGGAAGGGAAACCACAGTTGGCTATCGCTGCAAAGGAGCCGGAAGTAAGTGAAGATAAAAAAGTTTATACATTTAAATTACGTGAGGATGCGCTATGGTCAGATGGGTCGCCGGTAACCGCCCATGACTTTGAATACGCCTGGAAGAAGGTAGTGGATCCAAAAACCGGAGCAGCATATGGCCCACAGTTGGAAGAGATCGTGTTAAATGCAACAGAGATATTAAAAGGCGATAAACCCGTCGATGATCTTGGTATTGAAGCTTTGGATGATCATACACTGAAAGTAACTTTGGAAAATGGTGTACCGTTTTTTAAAGAACTACTCACGACGGCAACCTTTTTCCCTCAGCCTCAAGAATATATTGAGGAGCAGGGAGAGAAGTATGCAACAGACAGTGACCATGCCCTCTACAACGGACCTTTTGTGTTAGATGATTGGACAGGCACTGGAATGTCTTGGGTGTATAAAAAGAATGAAAAGTACTGGGATAAAGAAGCTGTTAATGTTGACCGTATTGAAGTAAATGTTGTTAAGGATGCAGAAACGGCTGTCAATCTTTATCAAAATGAACAGCTGGATCGTGTTAACTTAACAAGCGATAATGTGGAGCATTTTCAGGGAGAAGATGAATTCCATACGTTTTTAACTGGATCTACCAGCTATATTAAAATGAATCAGGGTAAGGATGGCGAAACAACTGATTTAGCTAACCTTCATATTCGTAAGGCAATGAACATGGCAATTAATAAAGAGGTTATTGTTGAAGAACTTTTAGGTAATGGCTCTGTGGTAGCACATGGGAATGTCCCGAAGGGCTTGGCTGAAGACCCAGTAACAGGTGAAGACTTTAGAGAGCAAAATGGCGATCTTGTAGAATACAATGTAGAGAAGGCAAAGGAACATTGGAAAAAGGGATTAGAAGAGCTGGGGAAAGAGAAATTAGAATTTACATTAACGAGCTCTGATTCCGACTTTGCGAAAAGTCTATCGGAAAACTTGAAATATCAGTTGGAGAATACATTGTCAGGATTAACAGTCAATCTGCGCCCACTAACTCCTAAGGCAAGCATTGCTGCGAACGTGGGTCAGGATTATGAAATGATTATTACAGGTTGGGGTGGAGACTATCAGGATCCGCTTACGTATTTAAATTTATTTATTACAAATAGCCCTGGAAACCATACAGGTTATTCTGATGAAACATATGATAAATTGGTGCTAGGCTCTAAATCAGAATTAGCAACAAAGCCAAAGGAACGCTGGGATGCGCTTTTGAAGGCAGAACAATTATTAATTGAAGAAAGTGCCGTACTAATTCCGCTATATCAAAATGGCACTGCATATTTGCAAAACGATAAAGTGAAGGATTTTATTACTTATCAAGTCAGTGCTGATAATTATAAATGGATGGATATTGAAGAATAGTACGATGGGATCACCTCTTTCAAAAAAAGAAAGAGGTGATTTTTTTTGTTGCATGAGCCGAGTTTATGGTTTTCAAGTTTCCGTTGTTTTTTGATCAAGTTCCCATTTAAAGGTGGTAGATATTTATCTGAGAAAATAGAAAGGTATTACACATAATTTCAATGTCCATTCATAGAATAGTATAGGAGGGACAGGCATGGGATTATTTAAAGAGTTTCGACAATTTACAATGAGGGGCAGTGCCATAGATATGGGAGTCGGGATGGTGTTGGGAGCAGCGTTTAGTGGGTTTATCGATTCGCTTGTTACTGATATTCTGCTACCACCTATTGGATTGCTATATTCAAAGATGAACTTTGAGAATTTGTATGTCAGTCTGGATGGAAGCAGCTATCCATCCTTGTTAGCAGCAAAGGAAGCTGGTGCTGTTACGATTAACTATGGATTATTTATTACAGCTGTTGTGCGATTTATTATTATTTTATTTGCTGTGTTTGTTGTCATCAGACAAATTAATCGTTGGAAAAAACCACATCAGCATCCGATAGACTCTATGATGAAGAAAGAATGTCCGTACTGTTGTATGCCAATCCCTATAAAGGCTTCTATTTGCCCAAATTGCTCTTCTACATTAGAAAAGGAGCCGGAAAGGCGGAAAAGTAAACCGCCACGGTGGAGAGTGAAATAGTTGATAGTCTGGTAAGTTGGCAGTTTCCTTCTTGTTCCATTATAATAGATGGAAATAAAGAAAGGATGTGGAAAATGGTATATAAGATCAGGTCTGTGCCTGCTGAGTTATGTATATGGAACTCCTTGCTTAAAAGAATGAAGCTCCATCCGAATGATAAACAATATTATTCAAATTTAACAAGAGGGTATGAGGGGGAAGTGCAATTTGATGCCTTAACTGAAAAATTGAATTGTGATTGTTATTTACTTCAAGACCTCTTACTTCAAACTAATAATACCACTTTTCAAATAGATTCTTTACTCATAACGGGTAATCAACTATATATCTTTGAAGTAAAGAATTATGAAGATGACTATTATTATGAACATGAGAAATTCTTTAAGAAGCCTCAGTATGAAATTAGTAACCCACTTCACCAGATAGGGAGGAGTGAATCATTACTCCGACAGCTACTCTTCAAACATGGAATCAGCCTTCAAATTAAAGCCTTCGTTGTTTTTATTAACCCCGAGTTCACCTTGTATCAAGTACCTCAAGATAACAGAATTATTCTTCCCACTCAACTTAACCGTCTCATTAAACAATTAAATGCATCCTCCTCCAAACTAACCAAGCAGCATAAGAACCTTGCTAATAAGTTAGTTTCCCTTCACTTAGAAGAATCTCCTTTTTCACAGTTGCCATCCTACACTTATGAAACGTTGAGAAAAGGAATGATCTGCTGTAAGTGTAGTTCATTTACACTACATGTAGAAGGTAAAGAGGTCGTCTGTATCACCTGCCAACAGCGTGAAGCAATTATTACATCTGTTCTGCGTAGTGTTGAAGAGTTTCGTCTTCTGTTTCCAGAATGCAAAATAACAACACGTCTTATTCACGAGTGGTGTGGTGTAATAGAATCTAAAAAAAGAATCAGTAGGATACTGGATAAGCATTTCGTGAAAGTAGGAGTGAAGCGTTGGGTTTATTATAAATAAAATAAACATATTTGCTGAAAGATGGACTTGTATTTCTTACAGAGAGGTTCTAATGGACAAAAGTCGCACAAGAAGCGAAGAAACTGTCTAATAGGATCACTCTAATGGACAAAAGCCGCCCAAGAAGCGAGGAAACTGTCTAATAGAGAGGCTCTAATGGACAAAAGCCGCCCAAGAAGCGTGGAAACTGTCTAATAGAGCCGCTCTAATGGACAAAAGCCCCCCAAGAAGCGAGGAAACTGTCTAATAGAACCGCTCTAATGGACAAAATCCCCTCAAGAAGTAAGAGACTGTCTAATAGAGCCGCTCTAATGGACAAAAGCAGCCCAAGAAGCGTGGAAACTGTCTAATAGAGCCGCTCTAATGGACAAAGGCACCTCAAGAAGCGAGGGAACTGTCTAATAGAACCGCTCTAATGGACAAAAGCAGCCTAAGAAGTGAGGAAACTGTCTAATAGAGCCGCTCTAATGGACAAAAGCCCCCCAAGAAGCGAGGAAACTGTCTAATAGAACCGCTCTAATGGACAAAATCCCCTCAAGAAGTAAGAGACTGTCTAATAGAGCCGCTCTAATGGACAAAAGCAGCCCAAGAAGCGTGGAAACTGTCTAATAGAGCCGCTCTAATGGACAAAGGCACCTCAAGAAGCGAGGGAACTGTCTAATAGAACCGCTCTAATGGACAAAAGCAGCCTAAGAAGTGAGGAAACTGTCTAATAGAGCCGCTCTAATGGACAAAAACACCTTACGAAGAGACGCTTTTATAAAATACAGAACCTGTCATTCAGGCGAAATGCGTGATTTTTTCCACTGTGTTATTGGTCGCTTTGCTTTGCAAAGAGTTCACAGATTTCAACGATGACCTGAGTTGCTTTTTCCATATTATCAACGGAGACGTACTCATATTTGCCATGGAAGTTTTCTCCTCCGGTAAAGATATTTGGCGTAGGTAATCCCATGTAAGATAACTGTGATCCATCCGTTCCTCCGCGGATAGGCTGTACGATAGGTTTAATATTAAGATTCTCCATAGCCTGATAGGCGATGTCCACGACTTCTTTCACCGGTTCAATCTTCTCGCGCATATTATAATATTCATCTGTTATTTTTAATTCAACTTGCACAGCTTTATACTCTTTTCTAATCTGATCTACTAACTTTTCAACCATAGACTTTCTTTCAGCAAATTTATCTCTATCAAAATCTCTTATAATGTAATTTACTTCTGCTCTTTCAACATCACCTTCCATAGAAATCAGATGGTAGAATCCTTCCAGTTGTTCCGTATGCTCTGGCGTTTCTTGTTCGGGGAATTTATTAATAAATGCTGCAGCTATTCTTGCAGCGTTTACCAGCTTATTTTTCGCCGTGCCAGGATGAACGCTGTTCCCGGTAAAAGTAATGCGTGCGTCCGCGGCATTAAAGCTTTCATATTGCAATTCACCTAGTGGTCCCCCATCCACCGTATAAGCATATTCAGCATTAAAACGGTCGACATCAAATTTATGTGGTCCACGGCCTATTTCCTCATCCGGTGTAAAAGCAATCCGAATTTCCCCATGCTGAATTTCCGGATGATTAATTAAATAAGCCATCGCTGTCATAATTTCCGTAATCCCTGCTTTATTGTCTGCTCCAAGCAATGTAGTGCCGTCTGTGGTAATTAATGTGTGTCCCTTGTATGCAGATAGTTCAGGGAATTTCTCCGTTGATAAAGTAATGTTTAATTCTTCATTAAGAGTAATATCTTTACCATTATAATTCTCAATAAGTTGAGGATTTACATTTCTGCCAGTAAAGTCAGTGGCTGTGTCCATGTGGGCAAGAAATCCGATGGTGGGGATATCCTTATCTGTATTGGCTGGCAATGTTGCCATGACATAAGCATGCTCATCGACAGAGACATCTTCCATGCCGATTTCTTTTAATTCGTTAACAAGTAAATCAGCTAATATAAATTGCCCATCTGTTGATGGTGTAGCTTCATTTTGTTCATTCGATTGTGTATCAATTTTTACGTATGTAGTAAAACGTTCCACTAATTCTTGTTTCATCTCCATTCATCTCCTGTTCATATTAGTTGAATATTAGTATAATTATACAGTAAATAGAAAGTTATACGAAAATAATTCATCAAGTGTAAAAGCACAGAAAAGTAACAACCATTATTATTGGAGGGATAACATGTCATATTTAATCAGTGTCAACAGATTAAAGAGTCGCTTGGAAAATAATCAGGATAATACGGTGCTTGTTGATGTGAGGTTCCAGTTAGGTGATCCCCAGGCTGGTAGGAAGGCTTATTTAGAAGAACATATTCCGGGAGCAGTTTATATGGACTTGGAAAAAGATTTATCAGGAAAAAAGGAGAAACACGGGGGTAGTCATCCGCTTCCTGATATTGATATGTTGGCCGCAAAGATTAGTAATATTGGAATCGATCATGATACAACAGTTGTAGTTTATGACAAGGAAAATGATATGTTCGCCGCACGGTTCTGGTGGCTTCTCCATTATATGGGGCACAAAAAGGTTTATGTACTTGAAGGTGGATATGATTGTTGGAAAAAAGAGGGGAATGAAACAACTTCAGAAATTCCACAGCTACAAAAAAAGCATTTTTTTCCTTCCGTACGTGAAGATGAGAAAGTAAATATAGAAACGGTAAAACAGAAATTAACAAATGAAAACACGATAGTAATCGACTCAAGAGCGAAGGAACGTTATTTAGGTAAGACTGAGCCTATGTATGCAAAGGCTGGTCATATCCCAGGAGCTAAGAATTTCTTTTGGAAAGAACTGATAAAAGACAATCAAACCTGGAAGAAAGGGGAGGAGCTGGCAGAGCATTTCAAATCCCTTCCTAAAAATAAAGAAATTATTGTATCATGTGGTTCCGGTGTGTCAGCATGCCCAAATATTTTAGCATTAAAGTCAGCAGGCTACAGCAATGTAAAACTGTATCCGGGAAGCTTTAGTGACTGGATTTCTTATGAAGAAAATCCTGTGGAGACGAAGGATGAGTAAAATGACAATGAATAGATGTAAATGGGTGACAGAGGACCCTTTATATATTCGATATCATGATGAAGAGTGGGGAAGGCCCACACATGATGAACGAGAATTATTTGAGATGCTTTGTTTAGAAGGGGCCCAAGCTGGTTTAAGCTGGATTACTATCTTGCGCCGAAGGGAAAATTACCGGCAAGCTTTTGCTTGTTTTGATCCAGAAGAGGTAAGTCGATTTTCGGAAGAGAAGGTAGAAAGACTGCTGCAAAATAAAGGAATTATACGCAACAAACTTAAAGTGCGAGCTTTTATTGAGAATGCAAAAGCCTTTTTAGAGGTACAGAGGGAGTTCGGCAGTTTTGATAAATATATATGGAGCTTCGTTGGGGGAGAGCCAATAAAAAATAATTGGCAAAAGCATGAAGATGTGCCTGCTTATACAGAAGAATCAGAACGAATGAGCAAGGATCTAAAGAAAAGAGGTTTTAAATTCGTTGGTCCGACAATCTGCTATGCATTTATGCAGGCAACGGGTATGGTAAATGACCATACTGTAGATTGTTTTCTATATCAAAAGGAATAGCAGCTTCACCCGAAGCGGCTATTCCTTTACCAAAATAGATAATTATTCTTCGCTAGATGGGCATTTCACTTGTCTCATAATCTACTTCAAAACCTAGATCTTTTAACATTTGATGGTCCTTGGTTCCTTCCTGTCCATCTGTAGTTAAGTAGTCTCCAATGAATATCGAATTGGCAGCGAATAAACCAAAAGGCTGAAGGCTCCGAAGGTTTACTTCTCGGCCGCCGGAGATGCGGATTTCTTTAGTTGGGTTAATAAAACGAAATAATGCAAGAACCTTTAAGCAATATAATGGAGTAAGTTCATCTGTCCCCTCTAAAGCTGTTCCATCGATCGCATGAAGAAAATTAACCGGGATGGAATCGGCATCTAACTCTCTTAAAGCGTTTGCCATCTGAATTACATCTAACTTACTTTCTTTCATACCGACAATAACACCTGAGCATGGGGAGATCCCAACGCGTTTTGCCTCATTGACTGTATTCACTCTGTCTTGATATGTGTGGCTGGTAGTTATTTGTTCGTGATGGTTTTCGGATGTATTAATGTTATGGTTGTAACGGTCTACACCAGCATCTTTTAATTGCTCGGCTTGTCCAGGCTTTAAGATTCCCAAACATGCACAGACCGTCAAATTATACTTGTTTTTAATTTCTAGTACTGCGCTAGTCACTTCATTTAGCTCTCTTGTAGTAGGCCCTCGTCCGCTTGCCACAATACAATATGTCCCTGAGTTTAATTTATGCGCTCTTTCTGCTCCTTCAATGATGGAATCTTTGTCCATCATTCGATACTTTTGGATAGGAGCACTAGAATCTCTCGACTGAGAGCAGTAACCACAGTTCTCCGAGCAGAAACCTGATTTTGTATTAATGATCATATTAAGCTTTACTTTATTTCCGTAATAATGATGTCTAATCGTATAAGCAGCATTCAATAGTGCTAATATTTCTATGTCAGGACAATTCAATATGTTCATTGCTTCTTGTTCGGTAATTTTTTTCCCCGCCAGCACTGAGCTCGCTAATTCATCCCAATCCAATTTAATCCCTCCTGTATGTACTGTTAGACAATTCTTCTATTACTTATAAACTTATTACTTGTAATCCCATGTTTACTTAAGCGAAAGGCGAACATTCCGGCTAGAATAGAGAGAATTATATCCTTTGGCAAAGGCGCAATCATCCACATCCATACCATTGAGTAGGTAAGGTCAGCCGGTGCTTCAAACCAAAACAGGTAAGCTGCATACATCCAATTGGTACCCAAAATATAATTAATTGTCATACCAATCAAACCAGCTACGATGTACATTTTATAAGAGCGTTTTTGCTCAATAATTTTGCCGGCAATGTAAGCAACTAAAATGAACGATATAATAAATCCGAAGGTAGGTGATAGAATAGTTGAAATTCCTCCTTTAAAATGGGCGAAAACAGGTGCGCCTGCTAATCCGAGGACCATGTATACAAGCATGGAAAATGCCCCCAGTCTGCTACCTAAAACTAAGCCTGCCAAAACTGCAAAAAATGTTTGGAGTGTGATAGGTACTCCGCCAACAACAAGAAATGGAGCAATGGATGTTATGTTTGCTCCGATAGCTGTTAAAGCTACAAATAAAGCCCCAAAAGTTAAGTTCAATGATGTCCATTTGGTATTATTCATTCCAGTTCCCACCTTTATTGTTAACCTATTTTATTTATGGTTTACAATAAATATATCATATGCCAAAAAGGTTTGTACATTTTTTTTATAATGTTAGTCGTGATTGTAATCTATGCTTTTAGCACAAACAAATAAATAAGGATAGAAAAAAAGTCGAACATGTTCGACTTATAGGTTTATTAATTCGAATAATGCTCGACCTTTTATGAAATAACGTAATTTAATTGGATGTACTAGATTACTGCTTTTACAATTTAAATGTTTTTATTTGTTCATTTAACTGATTTGCCAGTTCTGCCAATTCATCTGCACTGTGAGATACTTCCTCCATGGAACTGGACGTTTGCTGTGCTGAAGCGGCAGCTTGTTCTACTCCGGCAGCTGATTCCTCTGATACAGATGCAATCTCTTCTATTAAATTATTCATATCTGAGCTATTGTTGGCGATTTCTTTTAAGTTGTTAGAAATTAAATTTATTTTATTTGCCATATTGGAAACAGAAGAATTAATATCTTCAAAGCTTTCCCCAGTTTTTTTAATTTGACTGGTTCCTTCCTTTACTTCTGCATAGCCTTTATTTAATGATTCGACTACTACATCTGTTTCTGATTGGATATTTTGAACAATAGCAGTAATTTCGCTAACTGAAGAAGTGACTTGTTCTGAAAGCTTCCTTACTTCATCAGCAACTACAGCAAACCCTCTACCATGTTCTCCAGCCCGTGCTGCTTCAATGGCAGCATTTAATGAAAGTAGATTTGTTTGGTCAGCAATGCTTTTAATAACGAGTACAAGTTTAGAAATTTCATTTGATTGTTTATCCAATCCTTGCACTTTTTGGACTGCATCAGATACAATGCGATCAATTTGCTTCATTTGGCTGACAGACTGATGCATGAGAGTTGTTCCTTTATTAGTTAGCTCCAGAACGTTTGTTGAGCTCAATGCGATCTCTTGCCCGCCCTTCTCAGAATGGAGGACTTTTTGAACAAAGCCATGCATGCTTCCAGAAAGTTCTGAGGCACTATTTGCTTGTGTTTCTGCTCCGTTAGAGAGCTCTTCCATCGTTATAGCAACCTGTTCATTGCCGTGTTTAACTTCATTAGCAGCATGAGTTAGTGAACTGCTTTTTGAAAGTACATCCTCTGCTGCACTATTAACGTTAAGCAAAATACTGCTTATATTATCTTTCATATGATTTACTGCTTCCGCCAGTTTTCCAATTTCATCTCTTCCTTGATAGTTAACTGATGGTACGCGAAGATTACCTTTTGCTACCTCAAATGTTGTATTTACAACTCTATGTAAGTTACCTGAAATTCTCCTGCTGATAATGATAACTAAAATAGTACCTATAATAATGGCTGCAAGGTTAGATAGGGCCAATATAGCAATACTGCTATTCATTCGTTCATTAGCTGATTGTACTGATTGAACCTGTTCCTCTTTAACGATTTGCATCAAATTGTTTACATCTTCAATTGTTTGTGTTCGTAATTTAGTAGAATAGGCTCTTAGAGAATTTGCCATTGTTTCCTGTCCACTTTGTACAGACGCAACCATTTCATTATAAAAACTCTCGTTCATGCTCTGGTCATTTTCCACAATCCCATTAAGCAACTGCGTTTGTTTCTCTGTTTTCATAGTTGGCTTCAGATCATCTATCAGACTATTAAACCTTTCCTCGTATTCTTTATATGTATTTACATATTTGTAGTCTTCCGTGAGAAGATAATCTGCAATTTGCACATCTTTTCCTTGAATAATGGATGCTAATTGAGCCATTTCATTAACACGGCTGCTCTGATTATTTATTGCTTTCATATCTTTCTGTCCCTGGTTTAATTGTAAATATACTATGACTCCCGCAGTAATAAACAGACAGGCGATAAGAACAAAAATAATACCATATTTATAGCCTATCCTGATATTCTGCCATTTGAAAAGAGTTTCTCTTCTCTTTGGTCGACCCTTTTGTCTAACTGGCTTGTTCTTTCCTTTTTTCTTCATAATTATCCCCCGTTAATAGATCTTTTTATTTATTATCGGTCATTATTGTCTAAGTATTAAGTACTATTTATAATTTTTAGAAATAGAATTTTCAAACACTTGCATGATGGTTGGTGTTTCTTGTAGAATAGCAAACTGTATGCGAAAAAATAGTTATATGTAGTTAGGTGATTATATATGGTTTATACTGCTTTTTTAGAAAAGGAAAAGAATAAAGAGGAATTAAAGGAAGAGTTGGATACATTGGAAATCCAGCTGTTTCGAATGCAAAATAATATAAAAGAAATTGCTAAAAAGTCAGAAGTGATTAGTATCGATCAAGCATGTGATGAACAATGGGTTGTCATTTATGCAGATAGAGACGAAGAAGTGTGTCAGCTTATGCTTCATGACTGCACCAAGCCATTTCGAGGGAAATGGGATTCAGCAATTCAAGTGGAATACAGAGAAGGTAGTACGCTTCATATAGCGGATATTAAGGGAGAAGAAAATAAGGGCTATGGTTCTGTTTTAATGCATCATTTGAAAGAAGTTGCTCGGGAAGATAATTTCCAATATATAACCGGTGATATTGTGGAGAGGGATTTTGATCATGTCGATCGTTTAAAGCATTTTTACAGTAAACATCATTTCGATGTGAAAATTGACCATCAGGAGCAATGTGGAGAAATTATCTGGAATGATAGGTAAATATTAAAAAATGGAATAGGCTTGCCACTTTTTATAAAATAGCCAGCCTATCATGAGAAGGTAAATATTTTTTTTTGAATGTTCTCCGTCTACTCTGCTTCCAGGTGTGGAGTTCTTCGGTGAAGTGTAGCTTGTTCATAGGCATAAGCAAGTTGAATTAAATTTGCTTCACTAAAAGCCGTACCTGTAAATGTAATACCAGAAGGCATCCCTTTTGTTGTGTAACCAGCCGGAACCGTAATAGAAGGGTATCCTGCCTTTGCAGCGATTTGGCAACCATCTGTATTCATAAATAATAATGCATCCAGTTGGTTACTTTCCAGCACTTTATCTATCCCTTCTTTTTGAGATAGTCGGATATCATTTATTCTGTGCTGTAAATACTCTTTTTCTGTCATTAAACCACTTTTCATATCAGCTTCAAGCAAGACAGTTTGCCCATACTTTAAAGCTTCTTTTTTATGAACTTGATTATAGTGGATGATATCTGTAAGAGAGCTTACTGAGGAGACGGATGAACTTCTTGCTAAATAAGCATTAACTCCATTCTTAAACTCGTGAAACATTACTGTAGATTCCGGCAGCTCCAGAGGTAATTCTTCCACTTCAATAATAATTGCTCCTAAATCCTTCATGACATGAATGGCATGCTGACATAATTGCTTTTCTTCCTTATCCATTTTATTGAAATAGTTGATTGGCAACCCAATCCTTTTATTTGCCAAACCATCCAAATTTAAGAAGGAAGTATAATTAGTAGTTTGTCCTTCCGCCATCCCTGTAGAAGGATCAGCCGCATCTGTTCCCATGATAGCACCAAGCAGTAATGCGGCATCCTCCACTGTACGAGTCATAGGGCCCGCAGTATCCTGGCTATTAGAGATAGGAATAATACCAGTTCTGCTAATAAGGCCTACCGTAGGCTTAATACCAACAATGGAATTCAGGCTCGCAGGACTAAGTATCGAGCCACTAGTCTCTGTACCAATAGCACCTAATGCAAAATTAGCAGCAATAGCAGCCCCTGAGCCTGAACTGGATCCACCTACATCGATTTTACCTGGTCCATAAGGATTTAATACTTGGCCACCATGTGAACTATATCCATTCGGCATATCTTCAGTCATAAAATTAGCCCATTCTGTAAGATTGGTTTTTCCTAGAATTACAACGCCTGCCTCCCGAAGCTTCTTTACCAAAAAGGCATCCTCTTTCGCGTAATGATTAGATAATGCAATGGAACCAGCAGTAGTATGCATTTTATCGCCTGTGTCGATATTATCTTTAAGTAAGATCGGGATTCCATGTAGCGGACTCCTGACTCCTTTTTGTTTTCGCTCCATATCGAGTGCTTCAGCAATGTGCAATGCCTCAGGGTTAATTTCCAAAACGGCATTAATATTTGGTCCTGCATGATTAAAATTTGCTATTTGTTCCATGTAAAGCAGGGTAAGTTCTTTTGAAGTTAAGCTCTCTTGTTGTATAGCATATTGGATTTCAGTTATTGTGGATTCCAAAATGTTAAAAGTTGGTTTAGACATAATCTTCCTCCTGTTAAGTTACTTGATTTCATTATAACTTGATCCTATGGAAAAGTCTGTCTTACAATATAGAAAAATGAAAATATTGGTCACTTAGAGGTCTCGAAAAAATAGAGCAAATTTATCAGACGAATAATCTTAAATAAGCAGAATAGATAGGAGAGTTCTCATCTAGTAAAGCCTGTTAGTAAACATTCTCTTTTGGGTATGGTAAACTATAATTCAAATTAGATGTGGAAAGGGAGCTTGATCATGGAATATATCACATTAAATAATAATCTGCAGATGCCGCAACTTGGTTTTGGAGTCTGGCAGGTACCAAATGATGAGGTAACAAAAGCAGTTGAAAAAGCAATTGAGGTTGGTTATCGTTCCATTGATACAGCGAAAGTATATGAGAATGAAGAAGGTGTAGGAAAAGCGCTGGCCAATTCAAATGTGGCTCGTGAAGATCTTTTCATTACTACAAAGGTTTGGAATAGTGATCAAGGATATGAAAAAACACTCCAAGCATTTGATGCAAGCCTTGAAAGGTTAGGGATTGACTATGTTGATTTGTACCTTATTCATTGGCCAACACCTGAATTTGATGATTATGTAGAAACTTATAAAGCATTGGAAAAAATATATAATGATGGTCGCGCAAAAGCCATCGGAGTATGTAATTTTAATATCGAACACTTACAACGATTATTGGATGAGTGTGAGGTAACACCAGCAGTTAACCAAGTGGAATGTCATCCATATCTTCAGCAACCAGAGTTAAAAGAATTTTGTGCGAAGCATAATATCTACTTGGAAGCATGGAGCCCGCTAATGCAAGGGGGAGAAGTGTTAGAAAATGCTACTGTAAAACAGATTGCAGAGAAGCATAAGAAAACAGCTGCACAGGTAATTATTCGCTGGCATTTACAGTATGAAAACATTGTTATCCCTAAATCAGTGACTCCATCACGAATTGAAGAAAATTTTAATGTATTCGACTTTGAGTTAAGTACAGAGGAAATGAATAAATTGAAAGAATTAAACCGTAACGAGCGCAAAGGCCCGGAACCAAGTGAAATGAACGTACGGTAATTAAAATAATCATTACAGTAAAGTGTATTTTTAAAGAAACAGTCCGATTGACGGACTGTTTCTTTTTGTATAATCACAAATAAGTTTCTGAAACGAATACGCAAGAATTAGGTTTTAAGATAAAAATAATTATCTAAAAATTATGGTTAATTACGCGTATTTATAGTAAACTAAGATAAGTTTAGTTCAACCATTTGAAAGGAGTGATGTTTTATGATTTTACATGTATGCATAATTCACGGCAAAACATCGGATATAATGGAGGAACTGTCGGAACGATAGGTTTTCCTCCAATGAAGGAGGAAAAAGTTTGAGCAAACTGAATAAGATAGGTTGGGAGTTTTCTTCTCATGATGTTGATGAGGAAAGAATTGCCCGCGTAGTTACCGTGCAGAAGAATAGGTATCGGGTCACTGATGGAGAAAATGACTTCTTGGCTCATGTTAGTGGGAAGTTTCGAATGAATGCAAGTCAATCATTGGATTTCCCGTCTGTAGGTGACTGGGTTATTGTTGATAAATTACCGCAGGAACAGAAAGCAGTCATTCTGGAAATTCTTCCAAGGAAAAGTCAATTTATTCGTCAAGCAGCTGGAGGCAAAACGGAGGCTCAAGTCGTCGGAGCAAATATAGATACTGTATTTATTGTGAATTCGTTGAATCAAGACCTTAATTTACGACGTATGGAGCGATATATTTTGTCTGCATATGATAGTGGAGCATCTCCAGTGATAATCTTAACGAAGAAAGATGAATGTACAGAAGAAGAGATCAGAGAGAACGTAGCGGTAGTGGAAGGAATAGCTTTTGGCATTCCAATCCTTACTATAAGCAGTTTAACTGGTGACGGGATATCTGAACTTCTCGACAACTACCTTCCATCAGGCAAAACTGGAGCATTGCTTGGTTCATCTGGAGTTGGGAAATCTACGTTAGTAAACAAGTTAATGAATGCTGAAGTGCAAGAGACAAAATCGATTCGGGAAGCAGATAGTAAAGGTCGGCATACAACAACTCACAGAGAGATATTTTTCTTACCTAACGGCGCCTTGCTCATTGATACGCCAGGTATGAGAGAACTGCAGCTTTGGGAAGGAGAAGCGGTTTTGGATACTGCTTTTCAAGATATTGAAACTTTGGAAGAAGAATGTCGTTTTGCGGATTGCAGTCATCGTACCGAGCCGGGCTGCCGGATAAAAGAAGCATTGGATTCGGGGGAGTTGTCAACAGAACGCTTCGAGAGCTATAGAAAATTGCAGCGTGAACTAGCATACGAAAAAAGAAAGCAGAATAAAAAGTCGATGCTCGATGAGAAACATCGTTGGAAGCAAATAAGTAAAGAGCAACGCCATAAATATAAGAATATGAGGTAAACGACATCCCTTCCAGAGAGGAAGGGATGTCGTTTCTTTTTCTGATCAATCAAATACTCGCTTTACAGCTTGTTCATATTCATTAAAATATGCAGGTGTTTCTTCTTCGTTTAAACCATGATACATTGCCGCAACTATGGAAGAGTTATACCATTTTTGGTCTTCTCTCCCTGCATTAAAGTTCTCCCAAACTTTATTTCCCATTACTTCCATATCCTCTTCTAAACCAAGAATATTATCAAGCTTGTCAGCAATAATTAAACATTTTATCTCTCTATCTGCATGCAGGACCGTATTTATCGTATGCTGCTTACGTTCCTTCCAAGACTTGGACTTATCCTCCGTATGTGCTGCAACAAATTGAGCAACCTGGGGTCCGAATTCCCTTTCAATATCCTCAATTACATAAGGGGTGTCCTCTACTACATCATGCAAATAAGCAGCACTAACCAGCTCATCACTAAATCCTGCCTTTTCTAATCGTTCAGCTACTCGTATTGGATGGGTAACATATGCAGCTTTTGAGTTTTTCCGTACTTGTCCTTCATGTGCTTTTATAGCAAAAGCCTTCGCACGCTCTTTCATAGTTTCCCTCCTTTAATTATTGGTGGATTTATCAGCTATTTTAAGTCATATTATATTAATTTGACAGTAAAAAAATATGTTTCCAGATGCTTCTTCTATTAAGGGATGGTAATCTATCTGATAGTTGGTACTTCGTATAATACCTATCCCGTTACATTTCTTTAATTTATTGGTATGATGATGATAAATATATCGATGTTTACTTTTTTATACCATTGTACCCGAAACTAAAACAAATAAAGCAACAGATATAAATAAGAAAATATACATGTAACGAAGGAGGCTCTTAAGATGGAGGAAGGAATAAATAAGCGAAAAACGGAACACATACGTCTTTGTTTGACAGAGAATGTAGAAGGTGTTGACAAATCAACAGGACTGGAAGGAATTTCATTTATACATAATGCACTGCCTGAAATTAATTTCGATGATATAAGCTTGAGCACGAGCTTTCTTAATAAGTCGATACAAGCACCTTTCTTAGTAAGCTCCATGACGGGTGGGTCTGAGCTTGCGGCGACAATCAATCAGAATCTGGCAGTTGCGGCTGAAAAAAGGGGCTGGGCAGTGGCATTAGGTTCGACAAGAGCACTTTTGGAAAGTGATGCACACAAAGAGTCTTTCCAAATTCGAAAATATGCGCCTACTGTTCCCCTCATTGCTAACCTCGGCGCTGTTCAGCTTAATTACGGGTATGGAGCAGAAGAGGCTCAACGCATTGTAGATATGACAGATGCTGATTCGCTTGTGCTGCATCTTAATAGCTTACAGGAAGCGGTACAGGATGGCGGAGATTTAAACTTTAAAGATTTGCTGCCTAAAATTAAAGAAATTTGTAATACACTTGATGTGCCAGTTGGAGCCAAGGAAGTTGGCTTTGGAATCGATGGTTTTGTCGCTGAAGAACTTTACAATGCTGGTATTTCCTATATTGATGTGGCTGGTGCCGGGGGAACTTCCTGGAGTCAGGTCGAAAAGCTTCGTTCACAGGATCCTTTAAAAAAGGCGGCTGCTGAAGCATTTAACGACTGGGGCTTGCCGACAAAAGATTGTTTGGTCTCAGTGAAAAGCAAACTGCCGGATATCCCGCTTGTGGCAAGTGGGGGAATGAAAACTGGTGTCGATGCAGCCAAAGCAATTACCATTGGAGCAGATGTAGTAGGTTATGCACGACAGTTATTGCAGGCTGCCACTGAATCTCCAGAATTCGTTGAACAAACAATGCAGCAGATTGAGCTAGAGCTTAAGATGACCATGTTTGGCATCGGTGTTAAGAATTTAGATGAATTAAAGAATACCCAAAGAGTAACAGTAATGGGAAGATCATTATTAGAGGAAAACAGTTAAGGTGGATGCCTTAGCTGTTTCTTTTTTTGCTGAACAGGGTATGAAATTAATAAGGAATTACTTCTAAAGGAGGAATACTTATGCCTTGGACAATGAATGATTACCCATCTTCAATGAAAAATTTAGATGATGCAACTAAGAAGAAGGCAATAGATATTGCGAATTCAATGATAGATGATGATTATGATGAAGGTCGGGCTATACCCATTGCGATTGAACAAGCAAAGGAATGGAGAAGAAACCATGATAAGCAGGATGTAAAAGATTATAAGAAAAAGGGAAAGCCAACCCAGCGCTCCGAAGAAGGTAAAGAGTACGATAACAACCCGGAAAGACTGGAAGAAGGAGAACAAGTAATATCTCATGAAGATGGTTGGGCAGTACAATCAACAAATGCTAAAAAACCAAGTAAAGTGTATAAAAATAAAGACGAAGCTATCGAACGAGCGAAGGAAATTGCCGAAAACAAAGGAACCTCAATCACTATATTTAATAAAGAAGGCTCTATTCAAAAACAACAGTCCTATAAATCTTAATAGCTGATTAAAATAACTACTCTTCTATGGGTGGTTATTTTTTTTGTTTCTCCAGATACTAATTTTACAATCATACCAACAAGGAGGATATTTATGGACCAAGAAAGCAATATACGTGAACATAAAAATTTTATACCAATGACTTCTATTACGAGTGGTGGAGGTATTCAAGTTAAAAGCGATGTCTATTATTATACAGATCAAATTGCAAATTTCTGTTTTATTGGATATCCCGAGAAAGGAGATTGGGTGCTTGTAGACGCTGGGCTGCCAAATGCAGCACCAGAGATAAAATCCGTAGTAGTAGATCGTTTTGGAAGAGGGAGTAAGCCATCTGCTATTATCTTGACACACGGCCATTTTGACCATGTAGGCGGGTTAGCCGACTTAATTGATGAATGGGAAGTACCTGTATATGCACATCCATTAGAGCTGCCGTATTTACAAGGACAGAAAAATTATCCGGAACCTGATACATCCGTAGAGGGAGGATTGTTAGCAAAAATATCTTCTGTTTACCCAAATGAAGCTATTGATTTAGGTGATGCAGTACAGCCGTTACCAAACGATCACCGTGTTCCTGGGTTGAATGACTGGACTTGGATTCATACTCCTGGTCATTCACCTGGACATGTTTCCTTTTATAGAGAAAGTGATTCCCTCCTACTATCAGGGGATGCATTAATTACGGTAAGGCAAGATTCATTTTACAAAGTGTTAATGCAGCAGGAAGAAGTAAACGGTCCGCCCCGATATTTGACAACAGACTGGCAAGCAGCTAAAGCTTCTGTTGAAAAACTGGCTGAATTAAAACCTGAAACTGTAATTCCTGGGCACGGAACAGTTATGAAGGGAAAAAAACTGGCTGTTGGTCTGGAGAAATTAGTGAATAATTTCGATGAAATGGCCGTTCCAGAGTATGGGAAATTTGTAGACGGTGAAAGTCCTAATTCTCATTAACCCACACTTCTTTCAAAAAAATAAGCACAATGCTTCATTCAAAAACAAAAGCTGTGCTACAATAATTTACAGAAATGAGGTGTATGTATTGAAAATAGAGATTTGGTCAGATTTTGTTTGCCCTTTTTGTTATATAGGTAAACGAAGGCTGGAAAATGCATTAACTGATTTCAAACATAATAAAGAAGTAGAATTAGAATATAAAAGTTATGAATTAGATCCAAATGCAAAGCAACAGCCTGGTAAAAGCTTTCACGAATTGCTGGCAGGTAAGTATAACATGACAGTGGAGAAAGCAAAGAGTATGAATGAAGATTTGGCAAAGCAGGCAGAAGAAGTTGGACTAACTTATCACTTTGACAAGATGCAACATACCAACACCTTTGATGCCCATCGTGTTGCGAAATTCGCAGCGGAACAAGGAAAAGGAAAAGAAATGACAGAACGATTGCTTCAAGCCTACTTTACTGAAGGTAAGCTGATTAGTGACCATGTCACACTAATTGACCTTGCTAAAGAGGTTGGATTGCAAGAGGAAGCTGTAACAGAATTATTGAAAGTAGATGATTACGCTATCCATGTTCGCGCAGATGAAGAACAAGCACGCCAAATTGGGGTGCAAGGTGTCCCGTTCTTTGTTTTCAATGAGAAATATGCTGTGTCAGGGGCACAACCTGCTTCTGTATTTGCTGAAGTTCTTGAAAAAGTTTGGTTAGAGGAAAATCAAGGACCAACACTACAGTCATTAAATCCGACGAAGTCTAAAACAACCTACTGTACGGATGAAGGCTGTGAAACGGAAGAATAAATTGTTAAAAATAATTGATTAAGTAACTAGAAGCAACCAAGTGAGAAACTTTTCTCGCCTGGTTGTTTTTTAATTTAATATGGAGAGGTTACTCCTGTACAAATACTATCTTTATACATATATCTCTATTTGGGAAAGTGCACTGTGCGTAAAGTAGAGGATTAAATGCATACCAAAAAAGAATAAATAATTCTCATTTTGTGTTGACGGTTACTTAAATTCTGCTATACTGGTAACTGAGAACTAATTGATAATGAATCTCATTATTAATTAAACTCAGTAAAAAGTAATAATAATTATTAAATAGGTTGAACAGCAAAAGGGATATCACGCTCAAAACCTGCAATAAAAAGTAAGATTTGGGAAGGTTCGTCTATGAAAATCCGTTACTTAGTTACAGTACTTATTATCTTATCAATTATATCCGTTTTTACTGGTGTCTCCAGTGTGTCTATATTAGATATTTTTTCTTTAACCGAAGATCAAATACAAATATTAACAGTAAGTAGACTTCCCAGACTAGTAAGCATTCTAATTGCTGGAATGAGCATGAGTATCTGTGGATTGATTATGCAGCAGCTTAGTAAGAACAAGTTTGTTTCACCTACAACGTCTGGAACATTGGATTCTGCGAGGCTGGGGATACTTGTTTCGATGATGATCTTTACATCCGCAAGTCCCTTCCAAAAAATGTTCGTATCCTTTATCTTCGCTTTACTTGGTACGTTTATTTTTATGAAAATACTTGAAAAGGTTAAATTCAAGGATGCTATTTTCATCCCATTAATCGGGCTGATGTTTGGTAATATCATAAGTTCTATTTCTACTTTTTTTGCATATAAGAATGACTTGATTCAAAATTTGTCATCATGGATGCAAGGCGATTTTTCAATGATTATGAGTGGGAATTATGAATTGATGTTCGTAAGTATACCGATTTTAGGTCTCGCGTTTTTTTATGCGAACAAATTTACCATTGCCGGGATGGGGGAAGATTTTTCCAAAAACCTTGGTTTGAATTATCGGCAGGTAGTGAATTTAGGTTTAGTTATCGTAGCACTTGTAACCGCATCAGTTGTATTGGCGGTTGGTATGATTCCATTTTTAGGATTAATTATCCCGAACATTGTCACAATATACCAGGGCGACCACTTGAAGAAAAGTCTGATACATACAGCACTGCTGGGGGCAATATTTGTAATGGCATGTGAT
The DNA here is from genome assembly GCF_001878675.1 of Virgibacillus halodenitrificans. Taxonomy (NCBI): domain Bacteria; kingdom Bacillati; phylum Bacillota; class Bacilli; order Caryophanales; family Bacillaceae; genus Virgibacillus; species Virgibacillus halodenitrificans. The sequence continues at coordinate 360,324 of NZ_CP017962.1, forward strand.
ATTATCGGCAGGGTAATCATTTATCCATATGAAATCCCAATCAGTTTAACGGTCGGGGTGATAGGTAGTGGCGTGTTCATCTACCTATTATTAAGGAGAAAGAAATATGGATTATAAGAAAAAAACAATTATTTTAGCTATTGTAGCAGCTTTGCTGGCTTGTCTATATATATTTTATAATCTCACTGGAAATATTGATTATATTCTGCCGAGAAGGATTATTAAAGTGGTTGCGATTATTCTCACTGGCGGTGCAATAGCTTTTGCAACAACCATATTTATGACAATTACTAATAACCGTATTTTAACACCGAGTGTAATGGGTCTGGATTCTTTATATTTATTGATCCAAACAATGATTGTATTTGTATTCGGTTCTCAATCGCTTGTCATGATGAACAGTAAAGTCAATTATCTAGTATCTATTGGTTGTATGGTGGTGTTTTCACTCATACTTTACCGAATCCTCTTCAAAGGGGAAAAGAACAATATTTACTTTCTTTTGTTAATTGGTATGATTCTCGGTACCTTCTTTGGCAGTCTGACATCTTTCATGCAGGTACTGATTGATCCAAATGAGTTTATGATAGCGCAGGACAAAATGTTTGCAAGTATTAACAATGTAAATACTGATCTCGTATACCTGTCAGTTGGATTGATAGTCCTCGTTGCCTTGTATTTTATGCGCTATTTCAAATATCTTGATGTATTGGCACTAGGCAAAGATGAGGCAATAAACTTAGGTGTTCCTTATGACCATGTAGTAAAACGATTACTTATTATCGTGGCAGTATTAATAGCCATATCTACTGCTCTCGTAGGACCAATTACCTTTTTAGGATTGTTGGTTGTCAATGTTGCTTACGAATTCCTGAAGACATTTCGACATTCATATTTGCTGACAGGTTCCATGTTAATTAGCATAATTGCACTACTTGGCGGGCAATTTATTGTAGAAAAGATATTTACATTTCAAACTACAATAAGTGTCATTATCAATTTCGTAGGTGGAGTTTACTTCATATATCTTTTGTTAAAGGAGAATAAATCATGGTAGATATTAAAAATGTTTTTAAAGCGTATAACCAGAAAAAAGTGATTGAAGATGTTTCTGTTCATATTGAAAAAGGGAAAATCACTTCCTTTATCGGGCCTAATGGAGCTGGTAAAAGTACGCTAATCTCTATGGTTAGCCGACTTATAACAAAGGATGGCGGAGAGATCACTATTGATGGAAAAGATGTTCTTAAAACAAAGAACAATGAGATGGCAAAGAAGATTTCTATCCTCAAACAGTCCAACTCCATTAACCTAAAATTAACTGTTAGGGAGCTTGTTTCCTTTGGCCGCTTTCCGTATTCTCAAGGCAGGTTAAAAGAAGAGGACTGGCAGAAAGTTGATGAGGCGATTGATTACATGGAATTAAGAGAAATGCAGGATAAATTTCTTGATGAGCTAAGTGGCGGGCAACGTCAACGTGCTCATATTGCAATGGTTATTGCACAGGATACGGAATACATTTTACTTGATGAACCGTTAAATAACTTGGATATGCGTCACTCCGTGCAAATTATGAAAACATTGCGCAGGCTGGTGGATGAATTAAATAAAACAATTGTAATTGTCATCCATGATATTAATTTTGCATCCTGTTATTCAGACAATATTGTAGCACTCAAAGATGGCAAGGTTGTTAAGCATGGCAAAACCTGTGATGTCATCGATGAATGTGTATTAAAAGATATTTATGATATGGATATAGATATTAAGAATATTGATGACAAACGAATCTGTGTTTATTTCTAATAAAAGGTGAAGAGGCTATAGAAGGAGTTTTCCTATCATGTGAGCAATTAAAAAAAGCCCTTTCCATGAAAACGGTGTGCAGACCAAATTCATAAAAAAGGACCCTACTAACTATTATCATACCTTAACTCCATGCTTTGGTAAACAAAAAAACACGCTTGGAGTCTGTATAAAAATAAAATAGGAATGGCAAGCCCATATTTGCCAACCTTATATTTCTCGCTCATGTTGATAGATTCAATCGCTCTGCTACGCTTCATTACCGATTATTAGTATAAAAATATATAAAAAACATAAGGAGTTAGAGACATGAAGAAATTTTTATTATTAGCAGTTATAGCATTTATTGCTCTATTTACAGTAGCTTGTGGTACAAGTGAAGAGGAAAATAAAACTTCTGGTTCAGATGAAGGAAGTAAAAAAGAAGAAAGCAGTGAACAATCAGAAACAATTACAGTTAAGCACGAACTTGGTGAGACGGAAGTTCCTAAAAATCCTGAGAAAGTAGTTGTATTTGATTTTGGAATGCTTGATACAATGAATAAATTAGGGATTGAGGTTACAGCACTACCGAAGAAAATCATCCCTGAATACTTAAGTGAATACAATGATGAAAAATATGAAAACGTAGGTAGTTTAAAAGAACCTGATTTTGAAAAAATTGCTGAAATTGACCCTGATCTAATTATCATTTCTGGTCGCCAATCTGATGTATATGAGCAGCTGAAAGAGCTTGCACCTACTGTATACCTTGGTTTGGACGCTACGCGCTACATGGATTCATTTAAAGAAAATGTAACTACTGTTGGAGAAATTTTTGGTAAAGAAGAAGAAGTTAAAACTGAATTAGAAGATATTGAAGGTTTAATCAGCTCTGTAAATGAAAAAGCAGAGAAGTTAGATAAAAAAGCATTACTATTATTAGCAAATGACGATAAAATCAGTGCTTACGGTCCTAATTCCCGCTTCGGATTAATTCATGATGTATTAGGCTTACCGGCAGCTGATGAAAATATTGAGGCATCTACACATGGAATGAACGTTTCATTTGAATATGTTGTGGAGCAAAACCCTGAATTGTTATATGTTATCGATCGTAGTGCTGCTATCGGCGCAGAAGGTTCATCTGCTAAGCAAATGGTTGAAAACGAATTGGTAGAAAATACAACTGCATATAAAAATGATGATATCTATTATTTAGATCCAGAACTATGGTATCTATCTGGGGGCGGCCTAATTTCTGTTAAAGAAATGATTAAAGAAGTGGAAGCAAGCCTGGAAAAATAATAGTATGAAGAGTGGCTCTAAAACAGAGCTGCTCTTTTTCTATATACATCACTCTGAAATGTAAACGAAGGATTAATTCATATTATAGATGAAATGCGAAGTAACTTGTGGAGAATGGAGTAATTCATTTTACAGAGGAAGCACCCATTGATTTGCGTTTCAGGCGGACGCTTTCCGCCGGCATGGCCTCAGCCGCTTCCTCCGCTACGCTACGTCCAGGGTCTTCGCCTCATGCTATTCCGGCAGGAGTCGCCACCCTACACTCCAATCAATTCGTACACAGCTCATTCTGGGTGTATGCGAACTTAACTTTTCTTCTTAGATATTATAGTAAATAGTAGCGAAGGGGAAATATGGAGACTCCTGCGGGAGGAGAGGCCTCGATGAGACCCCGGAACGCGTAGCGTGAGGAGGCTCATCAGCCGCCCGCGGAAAGCGGAATATTTCCCCGTAGCGGTGATTTACGCAGTCTCTATATTCTTAGTTAGTTCGCAGTTTCTTCCAAATACGCAAGGAATAAAAGGTGTATACCTCTGTATAAGTGATAAAAGCTTAGAACCAAGCATTTTGTGGCAAAGATACGGAATGGGGCTCATGTTTTGTTACCGAAATGTTATTAACCCTATTGAAACCAGTCACCGCCTTATGTCCAGAGAGAATTGGCTGTTTTACCTACTTGAAATGTGGACATGATATATGTTTGAATGTAACTACCTACTAAAGAAAAGAGGGAATTAGATGAAGAAAATTATAATGGTGTTAGTGGCCCTAACGTTTACGATAGTATTGGCAGCATGTGGAGATAATGAAGAAGAAAATGCAAAAAAAGATGAACAACAATCTGCGAATAAAACGGAAGAACAAGCTCAACCACAAGAGCAAAATGTTGAAGTAACTGAAAAAGAAAAAGTAGATGAAAAGACTCCGGTTGTCAGCATTAATGGGGAAGAAATTAAAGGGGAAACTTATAATCCATTATATATGCAAATAAAAATGCAAATGGCTCAATTCGGTCAAGATGTAAGTGATGTAACTGCAGTGAAAGACCAGACACTTAATATGATTGTTGAGCAAAAGCTGATTCGTAATGATGCAAAGGATAAAGGGTTAGAAGTAACAGATAAAGAAGTTCAAAAAGAATTTGACACAATTAAAGAGCAGAATGGCGACCAACTGAAAAAAGTATTAAAACAGTTCAAGATGTCGGAAGAAGACTTTAAAAATCAGTTAGCAAATGATCTTGTAACCCAAAAGTATATAGATTCTGAGATCGATGTTAAGGTAACAGACAAAGAAATCGAAGAATACTACAATAAGATCAAGGAACAAAACGAAGAAATAGGTAAACTTAAAGAAGTAAAAGAACCTATTAAATCTCAATTAAAAAAGGACAAAACATCTAAGAAGCTACAAGAGAAAGTGAAAAAACTAAAAGAAGATGCAGAAGTTGAAAAAATGATTTAATACTAAAAGAAGCATCAGCTAATTATTGGCTGATGCTTCTTTTGAATTTTTCTTTTCTAATATATAATCCAGCTTCTCAAAGAAGGCCCTCATTTGTTCATCTGTTCCAATTGTAATACGTAAGTAATTATCAATACCTGGACTTTGAAAATATCTAATCAGAATTCCATTTTCCTTAAACCATTTATATAGATCTTCCGCAGCTTCTTTATAATGTGTGACGAAAATAAAATTGGCAGAAGAGGGAAGGACACAAAACCCTCTTTTTTTCATTTCCGAAGTTACCCATTCACGAGTTTGCTTTATCTTTGTTATTGTATAATCGAAATAAGTAGTGTCTTTTAATGCAGCTTTTGCCCCTGCAATTGCCAGACGATCTATTGTATAAGAATTAAAAGAATCCTTTATTCTGTTTAGGCCTTCAATTAGTTGCTTGTTTCCTAACGCAAAACCTACTCTTAATCCAGCAAGTGAGCGAGATTTAGAAAAGGTTTGGATAACAAGCAGATTTTCATACGTATTAATAAGTGATACTGCGGATGCCGAAGCAAAATCAATATATGCTTCGTCAATAATGACGACACAGTCGGGATTATTATCTAAAATTTCCCGAATAGCTTGGAGATCTAAATAAATACTTGTAGGAGCATTCGGATTTGGGAAAATAACCCCACCATCCGCTTGGAAAAATTTCCCGACAGGCAAGGTGAAATCTCGGTTTAATGCAACCTTTTCATATGGAATATCAAAAAGCTTTGCATAGACAGGATAGAAGCTGTAGGAGACAGCGGGAAATCGTATAATTCTACCTGGGTCAAAAAAAGCCATATATGAGAAGGCTAGCACTTCATCTGACCCGTTTCCGACAAATACCTGATCTTTATTCAATTGATAAGTGGTAGCAAGCTCCTCCCTAAGATCATCTACAGTTGGGGAAGGATAAAGCTGAAGGTTAGTGTCTATTTCTGACTGTATTGCTTCCTTTACTTGTTGAGAGGGCGGATAAGGGTTTTCGTTTGTATTGAGTTTAATTAAATTGGATACGTTCATCTGTTCTCCAGGTACATAGGGAGAACTTCTTTTTACTGCTTCACTCCAAAACTTACTCATCCTTGCCACCTTCTTTTTGAATATGCCTTTTGCGTAATTCCTTTTTTATATCTGAGATGGATACACCAAGTAATTCCATTAATACAAGTGAGTGATAAGTAAGATCAGCAATTTCCCATGTGACCTCTTGTTTATCATTATTTTTTGCTCCAATGATTACTTCGCTCGCTTCCTCGCCGACCTTCTTTAGGATCTTATCTATCCCTTCGTTAAATAAATAAGTAGTATAGGAGCCGTCTTTTGGATTATTCCTGCGCTTTTGAATGCGTGAAACTAAGTCAGGTATTACGTTGTGATTTACTTCCTCCTGCTGATACAATGCGTTTGTAAAACAGCTTTCGCTACCAGTATGACAAGCTGGTCCCAAAGGCTCTACCTGTACTAATAAAGCATCTGCATCACAGTCAAAAGTAATTTTTTTTACTTGTTGCTTATTTCCGGATGTTTCTCCCTTGTTCCACAATTGCTGTCTTTTTCTACTGTAAAACCATGTCTCCTTTGTTTCTATTGTTCGTTGTAATGCCTCTTTATTCATGTAGGCAAGTGTCAGCACCTTACCAGTCTCTGCATTCTGGACAATAGCTGCTATTAAATCATTATCATCAAAATTTAGTTGGCTAGTGTTTATTTCCATGGTGTCACTCTCCTTTTCCTAACAGGAACTCCATTTTCAACTAAAAACTGTTTTAATTGGGATACTGAAATCTCATTATAGTGAAATACCGATGCAGCAAGTGCAGCATCTGCCACGTCGGGCTGCAATACGTCTTGAAAGTGCTCTAACTTACCTGCGCCACCACTGGCTACAATTGGGATATTGACTGATTGAGCAATTGCCTGTGTTAGGGAGAGGTTGTATCCATTTTTCTCTCCATCTGTGTCAATGGCATTTATTACAATTTCGCCTGCACCAAGTTCTTCTCCACGTTTTGCCCATTCCAGTGCGTCTAAACCAGTATCTATTCTCCCGCCATTTGTATACACAGTCCAATTTCCATCCTTATTTTCTTTTGCATCAATAGACAAAACCACACACTGGCTACCAAACTTCCAAGCTGCTTCTTGTATGAGTCTGGGATTGTCTACAGCAGCACTATTTATAGAAACCTTATCAGCACCTGCACGAAGAACCTTATGGAAATCGTCTATTGCACGGATACCACCGCCGACTGTAAATGGAATAGCAACTTCAGCTGCTACCTTTTCTACCACATCAATGAAAATATCCCTGGTTTCATTGGAAGCCGTAATGTCATAAAATACAAGCTCATCTGCCCCATCCTCGTTGTATTTTTTAGCTAAAGATACAGGATCTGCAACATCTTGAATATCTTGGAACTTTTTCCCTTTAACTACTCTTCCTTTATCTACATCCAAGCATGGGATAATTCGTTTAGCGAGCATATGGATCACCAACTAAATCTTCTAATGATAGGCTGCCATCATACAACGCTTTACCAATAATGGCACCATAGAGCTGCAGATTATTTAACTTGTTAATATCCTCTTTTGTAGTTACTCCGCCTGAAGCAATTATATTAGTAGAGGTTGCCTTATTGATTGTTTCAAGTTCTTCAAAGTTTGGGCCCTGCAGCATACCATCTTTTAAAATGTCCGTATAAATAATAGTTTGAATACCGATTTCCTCTAACTCTCTTATCAGATCAACTGCCTTGACTTTACTGGTTTTTGTCCAGCCATCAGTTGCAACATAACCATTTCTTGCATCAATGGAAACGGCTACTTTATTCCCGTATTCAGTAACAGCTTTCCGTAAAAAATCTTTATCATGAATAGCGGCAGTACCAATGATTACACGCTTTACACCAGCATTAATATAGGTTTCGATAGTGTTTAATGAACGAATCCCTCCTCCAACTTGAACTGGTGCCGTAATCGTCTTTGCAATTTCTTCAATAATCGGTTTATTTATAGATTCTCCGGTTTTAGCTCCATCAAGGTCCACGATGTGTATGAATTCTCCTCCTGACTGTTGCCACTGTTCAGCTATCGAAACAGGGGAATCACTGTAGATCTTCTCTTTGTTATAGTCACCTTGGGTAAGTCGCACACATTTTCCATCTTTTATATCAATTGCCGGAAATAAAATCATCCAATCAACTCCTTGAAATTTCTTAATAGCTGTATCCCTGCTTCGCCGCTTTTTTCCGGGTGAAATTGCATTCCTATTACATTATCCTGCTGGACAATTGCTGGTACAATTCCTCCATAATTGGTACTGGATACGAGTGTATTCTGCTGATAATCCTGAACAGCATAAGAGTGGACAAAATAAACATATTCTTCCTCTACTGTATCCTTTAACAAGGGACTGTTACGATGTTTTGTTAGTGTGTTCCATCCCATATGTGGAACTTTGACCGTATCATTCATTTTTTTTACGTTACCTTTAAGCAGACCCAGTCCTTCCCAAACTCCATCCTCATAGCTATTTTCATAGAATAATTGCATACCAAGGCAAATACCTAAAAGCTTCTTTCCGTTAGAGACCTCTTCTTTTAAGGTTGTTGCTAAACCGGACTGTTGCAGTTCATTAATAGCATCCTTAAATGCTCCTACCCCAGGGAGGATAATAGCGTCACTGTTTCTTATTTGTGTTGCGTCCGTAGTAACACATGAATGCATATTTAGCTTCTTTAAAGCAAACTGCAAACTCTTAATGTTGCCAGCTCCATAATCGACGATTGCAATCATTATGATCAAATCCTTCCTGTTAAAGTATGCCTTTTGTTGATGGTATCCCGTTAATTCTAGGATTAATTTGACTTGCCTGATCAAGAGCACGTCCAAACCCCTTGAAAATAGCTTCAATAATATGATGGGAGTTTTTCCCGTATTCGAGGTTTATATGGAGTGTTAGTTTTGCGTTACTTGCAAAAGCTTGAAAAAACTCTTCCACTAACTCTGTATCAAAGTTACCAACTTTATCTTTTAGTCCATCAACATGGTAAACGAGAAAGGAGCGCCCACTTATATCTAAGGAGATAGTCGCCAATGCTTCATCCATAGGTGAGGTAACTGCAGCATATCGGGTAATTCCTTCTTTATTACCGAGGGAGTTGGTGAACGCCTGCCCTAATGCTATTCCAATATCTTCAACTGTATGGTGTTGATCCACTTCTAAGTCGCCATCACATTTTAATTGAAGATCGAACAATCCATGCTTAGTAAAGAGAGTGAGCATATGATCAAGGAAACCAATGCCTGTTTGTATTTTGGAGTCCCCTGTTCCATCTAACTGAAGCTCCAGGGAGATATTCGTCTCTGTTGTTTTTCGATCAATTTTATACGTACGCATTAACGTTTCCCCTTTCTTATTTCAATCGAATTAGCATGTGCTGTTAATCCTTCGGTATTGGCTAACTTAATAATAGAATTCGTAGCTTTGTCTAATGCCGATGAAGAGTAATTTATAATGCTAGAGCGTTTTACAAAATCATAAACTCCTAATGGAGAAGAAAACTTTGCAGTTCCATTTGTTGGAAGTGTATGATTTGGTCCTGCAAAGTAATCACCAAGTGGTTCAGGAGAATAATTACCAAGGAAAATAGCCCCGGCATGTTTAATTGCATGAAGGTTATCCATTGGATTCTCAATCATTAATTGAAGATGTTCTGGCGCAATGGAATTAATTAATTCAAAGCCTTCACTTAGATCATTTACAAGTATAATCCGTCCATTTAACTCTAAGGATTTCTGTATAATATCCTTTCTTTCTAACTGTTGTACTTGTTTTTCTATCTCGGAGTTAACCTTATTAGCTACTTCCCGATCTGAAGTTATGCATATAGATGTTGCGGATTCATCATGCTCTGCCTGTGAAAGCAAATCAGCGGCAATATAACTTGGCGGAGCACTTTTATCGGCAAAAATACATATTTCACTGGGGCCAGCGATCATATCAATCGCAACATCACCGTACACCCATTTTTTTGCACGTGCTACATAGGCATTACCCGGACCTACAATTTTTGCTACCTTTTTAATTGTTTCCGTTCCATAAGCCAAAGCTGCTATTGCCTGAGCACCACCTATTTTATACACTGTTTGTATCCCCAGTTCATTGGCAGCTGCCAGTACATATGGATTTACCTTACCATTAGGCTGAGGAGGGGTAGTGATAACTATTTCCTCTACGCCAGCCAGTTGCGCAGGGATAATATTCATTAATGCGGTCGATGGGTAAGCGGCTTTTCCGCCTGGAATATAAACGCCGACCCTTTCCAGAGGGGTGACCTTTTGTCCGAGCATAATGCCATCCGGTTTCGTATAAAACCATGATTTTTCCTTTTGGGCTTCATGAAAATCCTTAATGTTGCTTTTAGCCTGTATTAAAGCAGACAGAAAGTCATCAGTGACCAAGTCATTTGCTTCTTTAAATTCCCTCTCCGAAACAATCAGATTTTCCAGATTGACACTGTCGAAGGCTTCTGTGTAGTCGTACAATGCACGATCACCTTTCTCTCTGACCTCTCGGATGATTTCTTGAACTACGTCATCGAGCTGGACATCAAGCTGCGTAGAACGTGTATTTTTTTGTTGTAAGAATGTTTCTGTAGTAATCACTTCCATATAAGTTCACTCCAAGGCTTCTTTCAGCTTCTCAATAAATAGCTGAATAGAAGCAGATTTTGTAGCAAAGCTCGCTTTATTAACAATTAGTCTCGTACTAATGGCTTCTACCTCTTCTAATATAACTAAGCCGTTTTCCTTTAATGTCGTACCAGTTTCAACAATATCTACGATGAAGTCAGCTAGACCGATAAGGGGCGCTAATTCCACGGAACCATTTAATTTAACGGTTTCCACTGTTTGCCTCTTTTTTTGAAAATGCTTTTTTGTGATATTAGGGTATTTTGAAGCAATGGTAAGTGTTTGATTTGTCCCAAGCTCTGTGTTTTGTTTGCCAGCAACTACAAATTGGCACTTTCCTATTTGTAAATCTAACATTTCATATACATCTGCTTGTGCTTCCAAAATATTGTCTTTTCCAACAATGCCTATGTCAGCTGCTCCTTTTTCTACGTAAGTTGGAACATCCACTGCTTTAACAAATAATAGTTTGATTGATTTATCGTTATTATAAAAAATTAGTTTCCTGCTATCTTCGTGGAAATCCTCAAATTCAATATTCATTTTTTCCAGTAATGCAATTGTGCTTTTGGCAGTTCGTCCTTTAGCCAAGGCTAACGTTATTGATTCCACTTACACACCCGCCTTTCCAGAGCTCAAAAAGGAAATAAGCTCATCTATATTCTTGAATTCAAACTCGCCTGCTTTTGTTTGCGCTTGTTTTTTCTCTATTGTCATCATAATTATTTTTGAGGTTGGTTGGTGATCATTCTTCCATTTACTGAGGGGGAACGTTAGAATCCGATAACCTTTGTTCCGTAAAATACATGCTGCAGATAGAGCGTTTTCTTGATGGTTATCATCATAGTAAAGTTGAAAAACATCTTCTTCCATGTTTGTTGCATCCAACTTATTCTGTTCATATGCTTGCAAAAGGAGATCAAAATGAAATGCAAAACCAATTGCAGGAAGTGTTTTTCCAAATTGTTCTCCAAGATGGTCGTACCTGCCTCCCATGAGTATAGGTTTTCCCACTTTATCTATGAATCCTTGAAAAATTACCCCTGTATAGTAATTCATATGGTTTATTAAACCCAAATTTAAAGATACAGATTCTCTAGCTCCATACATATCTAGTAATTTAATTACTTCACTAAGGTTTTCCAAGGTAGCTTGCATGTCCTCGTTTATCACATACTTTTTAGCCTGCTTCATAATCTGATTAGGGTCCCCGTGTAATAACGGGATGGCCATTATGGCTCTTTTAATCTCCTCATTAAGAGAAAATCGATTCAGAAAAGGTTCGATCTCTGCCAAATTTTTGGATTGGATAAGTGTCTGCAGTTGCTCTGTTTCTTGTTTTGAAAATGCAGCTTGTTCCATTAATTCCTTAAAATAACCAGCATGACCAATTTCTATTTTAAAGTTTGGAAATTTAAGATCTTTCAGGGTATGAATAGCCAGCATAATTACTTCCGCATCCACTTCTGGAGGATTTTCGCCAAGACATTCGACCCCAGCTTGTGTATGCTCCTTCTGCCTGCTTTCATCATTTGCTTGACGAAAGACATCCAAAACATAGAAATACCGGAGATTGCCACCAACTGTGTTTTCTTCCAATGCAGCCATCCGAGCGATAGGAGTAGTAACATCTGGTCGCAGTACAAGCACTTGTCCTGTAGAATCAATAACTTTGATCATATCATCTGTTTTAACCGTCCCACTTACGAGGGAATACATATCATAATCCTCAAATGCTGGGGTACGTACTTGATTATATCCATAGGTAGTAAAGCGATTTTTAAGTTTTGTTACAAGCTCTTCTCGAACCAGAAAGTCTTCCATACTATTTCTGACGCTGGCAGGGTAAACATAAGATTTCATATTTGCAGCTTCCTCCACTTCATTACTTTATCGCTTTATTACTTTATCTAAGTAAAGTTATATAGTATTCTAATAATTAATAACTAAAATGTCAACCTAGGGGGAGAGAAATATAATGTTTGATTTTCATATTCATAGTAATTTTTCAGCAGATTGTGTGACACCAATGGAAAAAACAATTGAGCAGGCAATTAAATCAGGTATTAAAGAAATCGCATTTACAGAACATATTGATTATGAATATCCAGATCCGTCCATTGTTTTTGATTTTAACCAGGAAGCGTATGATAAAAAAATAAAAGAGATGCAGATAATATATGCAGACAAAATTAAAATAAAGAAGGGTATAGAGATTGGAGTACAGCCTCATTTACTTGAAAAGTATAATGAACTAATTAGTAGAAACAGTTATGACTTCATGATTTGTTCCATGCACACTGCCGATAAGAAAGATCTACATTCCGGAGCATTTTTTAGTGGCAAAACAATTGAGGAAGCCTATCAGCTGTATTATGAGGAACTGCTTTATTGTGTGCAAAATTATTCGCATTATAGTGTACTTGGTCACCTTGATTTGGTGAAGCGTTATACAAAAGAAAAGAGCAAACGAAATTTTCATGAAATTATTCGCGAGATTTTTCGCATTATTGTTTCAGAAGGAAAAGGAATCGAATTAAACAGCTCAGGAATTCGATACGGGCTTGAAAGTGGAATGCCCAGTCCAGATATTTTAAAGTTATATAAAGATTGTGGGGGAGAAATCATAACCATAGGTTCGGATTCTCATGTAGAAAGCACAGTAGGCTATGAATTAAAGGAAGGATTGCAGCTTTTAGAGTCTGTAGGTTTTAAATATGTAGTAACATTTACCAACCAAGAGCCTGAGTTTCATCGTATTGACGAACTAATATAGCTTGATTTATAAATTTTAGAACAAAATTATTTAACGACTGTAATGAGATCATGAAGGACATTGGAACAAGTTTATTCATGTGTAATGTCCGTCATCGACTTCTCTCAAGGAATTAAAACAGCCTACGTGGGAAAATGTTCGGATATTTGTCGTTTCACTTAGGTGGAGGCACGTTTAAAATGATATACTAAAGGGGATTACATTTTAGAGCTGGTGATGCAAATGGATTATTTTAAAAAGACGTTATTGGTTATCGTTGGGTCTCTTTCCTTGGCAATCGGGATTATTGGAATCGTCTTGCCGCTCATTCCAACTACACCGTTACTCTTGTTAGCGGCGGCATGCTATATTAGAAGCTCTAAAAAATTATATAATTGGCTGATAACTAATAAATATTTTGGATCATATATCGAGAATTACCGTTCAGGAAAAGGAATTCCCCTAAAAGCAAAAATTATTAGTATCCTTTTAATATGGATATCTATGTCTTATACAGTAATATTCGTCATTCCTTTGCTAGCAGTGAAGTTACTTTTATTAGCCGTAGCTGGTTATTTTACATGGTTTATTTTAAAACAGAAAACATTGCAAAAAGGTGTGTAAAAAAGGAATGTCTTTGAAGAAAAAGCAACTAACAGGAATTACATTCATAAGCCTTGCCGTAGTAGGAGTTGTTTTCCTATTATATGTTCCAGATAATACGCAATCCGAATATGAACCTGGAATCCCCACCGTTTTTGTACACGGATATAAGGGGACAGCTAATTCCTTTGACTTTATGTTAAACCGATTCGAAAATAAATATAATTGGGGAAACAAGGCCATTGTCTATTATGTATCAGCCTCAGGAAAAGTGGAGGAACATAATTTAAATAAAGGTAGAAAAGAACCAACCTTTATTCAAGTGGTTTTTCAAAATAACCGAGCAAGCTTTGCTACGACATCGTTTTGGTTAGCCTCTGTTTTACAGCAATTAAAAGAAAAATATGAAGTAGAAAAGGTTAATCTTGTGGGACATTCGATGGGAGGAATTGTCTCGTTAAAGTATATCAAGGAATATAATGAAAAAGCATACCCATCGGTTGCTAATTTTGTTACCATTGGAAGTCCATATGATGGTATTTACAGTGATGCTTATTTTCGGATACACCATGATCCTGCTGCAGAAGATTTAAAGCCTCAATCAAACGCGCTCAAGAGATTAAGAGAAGGTGAGTTTCCTAAAGGCATAAATGTTCTAAGTATTGCCAGTACAGGCGATACCGTGGCAGTCCCAGAAAGTGTACACGCATTACGAAGTATTATACCAAGTAATCAATTAGAAGAAGTAGTTATTGAAGACCCGGAACTTGGTCATAGTGCTCTTCACGAAAACGTTCAAATCGATCAATTAATTCACTCTTTTTTGTGGCAAGATCGAGAGCAATAACTTACAATGTAGAAGATGATTAATTACAGTTAGGAATAATTTTAAGGGAATGATAAGAGTGGCAGAATATCGTCATTTGTATGAGAAACTAACGGAGGTTACGCCACCAAAGAACGTTATGGTAGATGAACCTTTAAGAAATCATACGTATACACGTCTTGGTGGAAAAGCTGATTTTCTTGTTACACCAGAGACATATGAACAAGTACAGGAAATTGTGAAGCTTGCCAACCATCAGGAAGTAAAGTTTACGCTTCTTGGAAATGGATCTAATTTAATTGTAAAAGATGGCGGGATTCGCGGTATTGTAATGAATCTGAAAAAATTAACTGCAATTCGAATAGATGAAACATCCATCGTTGCCCAGAGTGGAGCAAGGATTATAGATGTATCCAGAGAGGCTCTAAAAGAGGAACTAAGTGGTTTGGAATTTGCTTGTGGAATCCCTGGTTCTGTTGGAGGAGCTTTGTTCATGAATGCTGGTGCATATGGTGGGGAAATAAAGGATGTTTTAGTTAGTACAAAGGTTGTCGATCGAGATGGGGAGCTTTTAACCTTAACAGCGGAAGAACTGGATTTGGATTATCGTACCAGTAATATTCCTGATAATGGTTATATTGTTTTAGAAGCTACCTTCTCTTTGGAAAAAGGAGAGTACAAAGCGATTAAGGCAATTATGGATGACTTGACCTTTAAAAGAGAATCAAAGCAGCCATTGGAGTATCCTTCCTGTGGAAGTGTATTTAAGAGGCCACCTGGATATTTTGCCGGAAAACTAATACAGGATAGTGACCTTCAAGGACAACAAATAGGAGGGGCACAAGTTTCCGAGAAGCATGCCGGCTTTATCGTAAATAAAAGTGAAGCCACTGCTAGTGAATACATTGATTTAATCCACCACGTACAGGCCACAGTGAAAGATAAGTTTGGCGTGACTTTAGAACGTGAAGTGAAAATTATTGGAGAAGATTTAAATTAATAGAAATAGAAACTGTGTGCGTATGGATATGCGGACACAGTTTTTTAGTTCTTAGGGGACTATAAAATTTAGCTTCCATATATATGGTGGGGCGTTCTTCTTTTCAAAGAAGGCTCCCTGTAATCTATCCAGTTACAGATAAAGGCAGTACCTCTCAAAAGGAGGTACTGCCTTATGTCTAGCTTCTGAATCTGTGCAGGAAGCTTTGAAGTCTTTCGTTTTTAGAATGCTCGATGACTTCGCTTGCGGAACCTTGCTCAGCTATCACGCCTTCATCAAGGAATAGCACTTTATCTGCCACATCCAAAGCAAAGTCCATTTCATGAGTTACTAAGATCATTGCCATTTCTCCTTCTTTAGCAATGTCGCGAATTACCTCTAACACCTCTCCAACCAATTCGGGATCCAAAGCAGAGGTCACTTCATCGAACAGCATGACCTTTGGGCGCATGACCAGTGCTCTTGCCATAGCTACACGTTGTTTTTGCCCACCTGAGAGCTGACTTGGATAGTTATCCAGTTTATCTCCAAGCCCAACTTTTTCAAGCATTTCTATGGATCGTTGCCGAGCTACCTTTTTTGCTTCTTTCTTTACATGAATAGGTGCCGTCATACAATTCTCCAAAATGGTCATATGAGGAAATAGATTGAAATGCTGAAAGACCATACCAATATCTCCTCGTACCTCACGAAGATGCTTTTCATTTGCCGCAACAAACTCACCATTCTTTTCCATTTTCCATAGATTTTGGTCGCCTACGAATATATCTCCTGAAGTAGGCTGTTCCAATGTCATCAGCATTCGAATAATGGTCGTTTTTCCGGAACCACTCGGGCCAATTACTGCCACCTTTTCTGCCGGCTTTATTTCTAAATCAATTCCTTTTAATACATCTACATCTCCAAATGATTTATGAACATCCTTAAATGTAACAATAGGTTCTGTCATTATGTGATCGCTCCTTCACTACTTTTTAACGCTTCTTTTTTATCAAATCGTCGATTCATTTTTCTTTCCAGCTTGTTAATCAGGATAGCAGAAGGATAGCTTAATACTAAGAACAATATAGCTACTATTGTTAGCGGTTCTAAATATGTCCAGTATTGAGAACCATAGCTGTTAGCCATATGCAAGATACCCACAACCCCAATTGTAGATGCTAAAGGTACTTCCTTGAACATGATAATCAAGTAATTTCCCAGCATAGGAATAGTTGGTGGAATTGCTTGCGGTAAAATTATTTTCGTCCACTTCTTTCCAGTAGGATAATTTAATGCTCGAGCAGCTTCCCACTGGCCTTTGTCTACACCATCGATCCCGGAACGATATACTTCACCAATATACGTACTAAAGTGAATTCCTAGTCCAAGTACAGCGCTGGTAAATGGACTTAAGGTCATGCCAATTCCAGGAACCATTGGCCATGCGTAATAAATAAAAAATAACTGAACAAGTGGTGGGGTGGATCGGATAAATTCCATAATCCAAGTGACAATCCAGTTTAGCGGTTTAAAAGGGACCCTTCGTAGGAAAATCCAAACAAACCCAAATATAAGAGCAAACAGATAACAAGTAAGTGTTAATCCAATTGTTATACCCAAGCCTTGTAGAACAATAGGGAAGGCATCTAAAAAGACATCCCAGCTCCAATTTTCCATTAGCTAGCAACCCCTTTCTTAGAAATGCTCTCCATTTTCCGCGTTAAAAATATTAACGGAAGTGCAAGAATGAAATAGAATACAAGTACGAGTAAATATACGATTGGTGCCTGTGATAAATTTGAACTTCGTAAAATATCTCCGTAATACAAAATATCATGTAATCCAATTAAGGAGACGAGAGAAGTTGCTTTAAGCATCTGAATGAGATAGTTTCCGAATTCTGGAAGCATCATTCGCACTGCTTGTGGAAATATAACGAGCCGCATGCGTTGAAATCGAGACATGTTTAAAGCAGTAGCAGCTTCTGACTGTCCTTTGGCGACGGATAGAATAGAACCACGTACGATTTCTGACATATATGCTCCGTAATTTAATGCAATAGCAATAACACCAGCCCACCAGTCACTACCTAAATCAATGCCGAACAAAATTGGAATTGCGTAATAAAGCCAAAATAATTGAACTATAAGTGAGGTACCACGGAATATTTCTACATAGAAGCCAGTAAATTTTCGGAGTACGATATTATTTGAGAGACGACATAGTCCAGCAATAAACGCAAACAAATAGCCGAAAAAGGCTGAGGCGATAAGAACCGTGATTGTTATGTTTATCCCCTTCATAAGAGCGGGGAATATTTCCTCAATTGCACTAATGGTAATCACTCCCTTTTATAATTTTAGTAAGTATTCCGAAAAAACATAGGGTCTGACTCCCTGGGCGAGGGAGCCGGACCCTATGGAGTAATCAATCTATTTATCGTTCAGCTTAGCTATAAATTAATATTCACCATTACAAACTTTTTCAGTAGTAACCTCAGCTTCCACCATATTATTCTCTTCACTAAAACTGTTTTTCTCTAATAGTTCTGCAACTGTTCCATCTTCTTTTAACTCTGCAAGCTTTTCATTATACGCATCACGCAGTTCAGTATTATCTTTGTGAAATGCAGCTGCTCCGTAACTAGGTACCCCGTCAATATCCGGCTGCTCAAATCCTTCCACAAATTCTAACTTGTCTGAACCTGCAGACTCCAATGCCATTTTAATCGTCATCTCTGTTCCGGTCGTAGCGTCGGCTCTTCCTGATTCAACAGCAGAGAATGTAGCTGGAATATCAGGTGCGCTTTGAATTTGTTTTTCGCCTACACCCTCGGATTTAAGAAATTCATTTTCTGTCGCCCCCGCCATTACAGAAACAGTCACATCCGGGTTATCAGCAATGTCTTTGTAGCTCTTCAACCCTAATGGATTGCCTTTTTGTACAATCAGACCTTCCCCATACTTCATTTCTGGCTCTCCAAATGCAACATTTTTACAACGGTCCGGGTTAATAGCCATACCAGCAGTAATTACATCAAATTTTCCTGCTTTAAGACCAGGGATCAACTGGCCAAAGTCTGCTAGCTGTGAATCCATTTCTTCTATACCCAGCTCTTTAAATACTGCAGCTGCAATATCAACCGCAGCACCTTTTAACTCTCCATCTTCTTCGTAAGCATACGGCTTCTCATTGGCAAATCCAATCGTGACCTTCCCCGCATCCTGTAGTTCTGCTAATTTACCGCTTTCTCCATCACTGCTGTTTCCTTCTCCGCTAGCGTCTTCACTGCTATCCGAACCGCATGCAGCTAAAGCGATTAATGATAATAATAAAATAGATGTAAGTAATATTTTCTTCATCTTAACTAATGACCTCCTTTAAATTTTTAAACATAGATACTAAGTAGTGGTGAGGTGTCTTTTATCCTAGGTATAAATCACCCCAATTGATGCAAAAAAATAGTATGGTCGGAGTTATAGGGGGGGTAAAAGCATTATATTTTAATGGTATAGGTATTGCGTATTTGGTTCAATCTCTATATTTTTAGATAATTCTTAATTAACCTCCAAATTATTGATTTAAATGAATTTAATGGAAGTATATAGATATATGCTCTGTTATCATCATTTTAGCTATTGGATACTCGTTATTTGGTTGGGAAATAAACTTGAATGAAAAGTAAATAGACAAAACAATATAAAAAAAGTACCATGAAGATAGTAAAATAAAGCTTGGAGGGGATGGCGTGAGATTAGTTATACTGGGAGCAGGGGCTTTAGGAGCTTATTTTGGATTGCGTTTTCACGAGGCAAATGCAGATGTTACATTTTTAGTAAGAGAAAAAAGAGCAAAGCAGCTTAGAGAAAAAGGGTTAAAGATCCATAGTAAACAAGGAGATTATGAAGTTAACGATTTAAAAATTAAGACAACTGCTGAAAATATCCCATCAGCTGATGTCGTAGTTGTTGGTGTGAAAGGATATCACTTAGAAGGTACCCTTGCGCAGCTGGATGTATTGGTGAAAAGAGGAGCATTTATCCTGCCAGTTCTAAACGGGATAGAGCATATTGATGTTTTGCAGGAGCGATATGGCCATGACCGCGTGTTAGGTGGTCTTGCATTTATTATTGCCACTCTGGATGAAAATGGACATGTCGTTCATTCAAGTGATTTTCATGATTTGGTTTTTGGAGCTTTAGATCCGAAACAAGAACAAGTGTGTGAACAACTGGATGAGCTTGCAGCTAAAGCAAATATGGATGCCAAAAACAGCATATCTATTTCACAAGAACTATGGAAAAAATATATGTTTATAAATGCCTTTTCCGGAATAACAACAGCAGTTAATTTGCCAATTGGACCGGTAAGAGATCAAAAGTCAACCTTTCATCTTGCAGAAATGATTGTGCATGAAATGAAATTACTCGCCAACAGTTATGGAGCTGAGCTTGCTGATACGGATGCTGAGAAGGCAATAAATAATCTGCTTCATCTCGATAAAGAAGCAACCTCATCCATGCATCAAGATCGCCGAAAAGGATTGACTCTTGAGGTGGAGCATTTACATGGTGGAGCTCTTCGTTTAGCTGAGAAAAAAGAGCTATCTCTTCCATATATAGAAGCAATTTATGGAACAATAAAACCATATGAACACCCGACAGAATAAAAAGAGAGGAATTATATAGACATGTCAACAACAACGATTGTAAGCATAGTTTCTATTCTAGTAGTAGCTATTGTGTTAATTTTGTCGCTTGTTACGATATCAAAAGGATATGGTTATAAGCATTCTATCGACCCTCATCCAGATGAAAAGAAAGAGAAAGACAAGGAAGGAGACGATAAAGAGTGAAGTTTTCTATCATTGGTACAAGTTGGATTACAGAATTATTTATAAAAGCCACTCAGCAGACAGGATTGACCACATTGCATTCTGTTTACTCAAGGAAAGAAAAGTCAGCAAGAGAATTTGCACAGAAACACGGAGCTATGCATTGGTTTACTGACATGGCTGATATGTTAGCTGATAATGAAACAAATTTTGTTTATATAGCTTCTCCTAATAGCTTTCATTTTGAGCATACTATGAAATGCCTGGAGAGTGGGAAACATGTATTTTGTGAGAAGCCCCTTGTATTTACGGAAAAACAGTGGGGAAAAGTTAAACATAAAGCAGATGAGCTCGGTCTCTATGTTTTCGAGGGTTATAGGCACCTGTTCTCACCAAATTATCATACACTTAAATCAGAATTGAAGAAGGTCGGTAAAGTTCGCAGTGCGATGTTTCAATACATTCAATACTCTTCTAAATATGATCGATTTAAAAATGGAGAGGAACCCAATGTATTTACAAAGGAATTTGCTGGTGGAGCATTAATGGATTTAGGTGTGTACCCACTTAGTATGACAATCGATTTGTTTGGTGAGCCACAAGAAATTCATTACTTTCCAGTACATTTATCGAATGGGATTGATGGGAGCGGTACACTCATTTTGGAATACGGCGAATTTAATGTAACCATTCTGTGTTCGAAAATTGCCCAAGCAACAATACCTTCAGAAATTCAAGGTGAAGATGGTACGTGGACGATGGACCATATCTCTCCTATTGATAAGTTAACTTTCTATGACAGAAAGACCAAGAATACAAATGAGTTTGCAGAAGAGCAAGAAGATGTAGACATGATTTATGAACTCAATGCTTTTATTAATATGATAAACCAAAAAGATAAAGCTTCTTATGAATTATGGATGGAGCGGAGCAGGCAGGTTGCCAAGTGGACGGAAATTGCTAGAAAGAAGCAAGGTATCCTTTTTCCTGGGGAATAAAAAAAAGTTGCACAACCTCGGTCGTGCAACTTTTTTCATAGCTTAGGAAACTGAAAATTTTGGTCCTTATATATAAGTTGGGTTGTTCAATGATTCGCAAAATAGATAAACTGCGACGTAACTTGATTGTTTGCAAATGGCCGTTTTAGAAAATAATGTATAGTGAAAAAAATTATAGCTAGTTTGCGAATGTCCCCGGCGGATTGCTTCGCTCTGCAGCCGATTAGTTTTCTCTCCGGCGGATTGCTTCGCTCTGCAGCCGATTAATTTGTTCTCCGGCGGATTGCTTCGCTCTGCAGCCGATTAGTTTTCTCTCCGGGTGATTACTTCGCTCTGCAGCTGATTAATTTGTTCTCCGGCGGATTGCTTCGCTCTTCTGCCGATTAATTTTCTCTCCGGGTGATTACTTCGCTCTGCAGCCGATTAGTTTTCTCTCCGGCGGATTGCTTCGCTCTGCAGCCGATTAGTTTTCTCTCCGGCGGATTGCTTCGCTCTGCAGCCGATTAGTTTTCTCTCCGGCGGATTGCTTCGCTCTGCTGCCGATTAGTTTTCTCTCCGGCGGATTACTCCGCTCTGCAGCTGATTAATTTTCTCTCCAGCGGATTATTTTGCACTACGTCGCAGTTTCCTCCAACTATGAAGGAACAAAATACGTTTGTACCTCAATATTTGCAGTAGAACCAATTTTTTGGTAAACCTTGGATCATTTTCATTACTGGAATAGATGGAATAGCTATAAGCATAAGGAAGATTCCCATTAATTAATCTTGCTGTTCCTCTTCCGTTTTTGGTCGAAGTCCTTCTTGCAACTGTGCTATGCTCAGGCCGAATGTCATCTGTAAGTGAGGATAGTCCTTAAAACCGCTCCAATCTCCACCCCATTCAAAACCAAGATCTTTCGCAAGCTCTGCTACTTCTATCCAATCAGATCTTCCATTTCCGTTGCCATCGTAGTTCATATCCCATATAATTTCCCCTTTTTTGTTGCGTACGGCATAATCTACAGCCAATCCATAATTGTGATATGACTCCCCAGCTTTGGCATGTGTTACAATATTTCCTTCTTTTGAGCGCCCTTTTTTATAGAGCTGGTTTTGCTCCTCTTTAGATCGCAGTCCTGCTGTAATGACGATATCAATATTCTTTCCTTTTGATTGCTCTAGAAGTTTATTCAGCTGTTTATCTACTGTGGGGTGAAGGGATTCGGGAATAGGGGCATCTTCACCATTATTTATATATTTCTCTTCCTTTGTGTTATATATAATAAATACAGTGACTATAAATAAAATAATTACTAACCATGTCAGCAAAATTCGAAGTAGACTTTTCATTCATAAGGTACTCCTCTTGTTGTTTAATATAATCTTATTCTAACAAATTTTTATAGCATATTCTTATAGAAAGTTAATTGCGATATAATAGGTGAAAAGGGGTGTTGAGATGTATATGCTTATAGCTGGGTTCATTGGCTACTTTTTTGGGTGTCTACATGGTTCCCAGATCGTTAGCAAACTTAAAAAGGTAGATATTAAGAATTCCGGTGTAAAGAATTCTGGCGCTTCTAATACAACCATATTACTTGGGTGGAAGTATGGAATACTTGTTGCAATTATTGATATTTTTAAAGCTACATTAGCCATTTTACTTATGTTATTTATCCTTAATGAATATGGTGTTACAGGAGAAAGGCAGACGCTTTTAATCTATCTTACAGCTTTTTTTGTTGTAGTGGGTCATAATTACCCGATAACTATGAAGTTTAGTGGGGGAAAGGGTACGGCATCCGTTGTAGGTGTTTTGTTAGCGATTGATTGGAAAATCGCTCTGATAGGTATTGGAATCTTACTTATTTTTACCTTTGCTACAGATTACCTTGTTATAGGTGTTCTATTTATGTATCTATCTTTCTTAACTACAACCTTTATTTTCTTTGGCGTAGAACCTACAATGATTGTTATCCTCTTAACTCTTTTAAGTATTATGAAACATATGGAAAACTACAAACGTATAATAAGAAAAGAAGAAACCAAACTATCAAGTATGTTTGGTAAAAAGTAACTTTGGGGGTAGGGACACTGGATATTATCATTTGGGTTTTAATAATTGCATTATTTATTTTAAGTTTTATAGGGATTGTTTTCCCAATCATCCCGTCTGTATTGGTTCTCTGGGGAGGATTTTTATTATACCAATTCTTAATTAATTCAGAACAGTTGAATGCGGCATTTTGGATTGGGATGAGTATTTTTACAGTTGTATTGATTTTAGCGGATATTATTGCTAACAGCTATTTTGTGAAGCGTTTCGGTGGTAGTAAATGGGGAGAACGAGGAGCAGCAGTCGCGGTAATTTTTGGCTCTTTTATTATTCCTCCTTTTGGAATCATCATTTTGCCTTTTTTAGTCGTATTTTTTATTGAAATACTGCAAAGTAAAACAGTCGGCGAGGCGATTCGTGCCTCTATCGGTTCCTTGTTGGGATTTTTGGGGGGAGCATTAGCCAAAATAGTTATTCAAATGATTATGATAATCTGGTTTTTTATCGTAGTATTGTTGTAACTAGTAATATATAGAAAGGGTTTTACATAATGAATTATCCAGCGCGAGTGTTAACGATTGCTGGATCAGCTGCAGGAGGAAGTGCAGGGATTCAAGCGGATCTAAAAACATTTCAGGAATTAGACGTGTATGGGATGAGTGTCATAACAGCAATTGTCGGCAAACATCCGGAAACGAATAAAAATGTGCACCCACAAACAATTGAAGCAATTGAAGCTCAATTTGCTACGGCTATGCATCAAGTGGGAGCTGACGGGCTAAAGACAGGTATGCTGTTTTCCAAAGCAGTAATTGAAAAAACGGTAGAATTGATAAAGCACTCTCGAATTGAAAATATCATTGTAGATCCAGTTATGGTAGGGAAGCTGGACTCCAAATTATTGGAAGATGATGCGATTGATGCATTAAAAGAAAAGCTAATTCCGATGGCAACAATTATTACACCAAATATACCGGAAGCTTCTATTTTACTTCAAAATAGAGAAATTACTACAGTAGAAGATTTAAAGCAGGCGGCGATCGATTTACATGCATTGGGCTCTGAATATGTGTTAGTTAAAGGTGGAAGGCTTTCTGGTCCGGCGGTGGATGTGCTGTTCAATGGTGAAGAGCTGATTGTTTACGAAGCCCCGCGAATTGATACGGTGAATACCAGCGGTGCAGGTTGTACATATTCTGCTGCCATTGCTGCACATATGGCAAAGGGAAAGCAGGTTTCAGATGCAGTTGAGTTGGCGAAAAGCTTTGTTACTACAGCGATTGAACATGGTTTTTCATATACAGAACTTGTTGGGCCGACTTATCATGCTGCAGAGAGGAAATACAAGCAAGCTCATAAAATTAAAGTAACTTATGTTTGAGTTACGAAATAAATAGGTAAAGTAAATAATTTTATAGCTGATATGCACCTATTCTATAAAGCGGAGATGAAAATAGACTGGAGGAAGCCAAGATGGGAAAGCAAGCTTTAATAAATGTGGATTATACGGTAGATTTTGTTGCGGATGAAGGAAAACTTACTTGTGGATTGCCTGGACAGGAAATTGAGAATACAATAGTTTCTCTAACTAAACAATTTATTGAGAGAGGCGAGTATGTAGTATTTGCGATAGATGCACATGTTGAAGGAGATGTTTTGCATCCAGAAGCACATCTATTTCCACCACATAATATTATCGGTACTTCCGGTCGGAATCTTTTCGGGGCCTTAGCGGAGGTCTTTGAAACCCATAAAGAAAAAGATAATATTTATTATTTTGATAAAACCAGGTATAGTGCATTTGCTGGAACGGATCTTGAAATCAGGTTAAGAGAAAGAGGCATCGAGGAAGTTCACCTTGTAGGTGTTTGTACAGATATTTGTATTCTTCATACTGCTGTAGATGCTTATAATAAAGGCTTTCAAATTGTTATTCATAAAGATGCAGTAGCAAGCTTTAATCAAGCTGGACACGAATGGGCTCTTAGCCATTTTGAAAACACGCTCGGTGTGCAAATACGCTAAAGGGGGGGAGAAAACTGAGTTCAATATTCAGCTCTTATACTTTTGATCAATATACTGTAAGAAAGGCAATAAAAGATGATGCTAAGGAAGTATTTCAAATTTTACGAAATGCTGCCAGTTGGTTGAATGAGAAGAATATAAATCAATGGGAGCACCTGCATAATGATGTTGAAATTAACGAAATTATGGAAGACATTGTGGAGGATATCACTTATATAGTAGAAAATAAGAATACTGATATAGTAGCTGTATTCAATTTTTCTCCTAATCAAAATCCGTGGGATATTGAAATGTGGGGAAAGCGTGAAGATAAGGCCTTTTATTTGCATCGTTTTGCTGTACATCAAGAACATCATCATAAGCAAATTGGTAAACGAACGCTTGAATGGATGATTAATTCATACCAAGTGAATAATAGCTATATACGATTAGATTGTATAGGAAATAACCCTGTATTAAATAAATTCTATCAGCGAGCTGGATTTCAGTTTATGGGCCATGTGGGGGAAGCGGGAGATCAGTTCTCTCTTTACGAAAAAGCCTTTTATTAAGAGTGCTTGACTTTCCATGTGCATAGCTTTATATTTAGAAATATATATGAAACGTAGAAGAGGATTAGTATAATTTATTGTCTTTTCAAGAGAGGAAATGGCTGCTGGAAATTTCTAAAGACATAAGTGGGAACCTGCCTCTGAGTTCGCCATCGTTAAAGCCTTGTTGCTGTAAGATGTGCGCGGTCTATGACCGTTACCAATTTAAGTGTACAGTATTTCCTGTAAACAAGGGTGGTACCACCAGACCTCGGTCCCTTTTCGGATGGAGGATTTTTTGTGTTCCGATTTGTTAATTAAATTATAAATTTATATAAAGAGGTGTTCAGCTTGGGTAAAAAAAATAAGCAGTTTGTTGAAAAAGTGACAGCGATGGAGGAAGATTTCGCACAGTGGTACACAGATGTAGTGAAACAAGCGGAATTAGTGGAGTATGGTCAAGTTCGTGGAACAATGATTATTAAACCATATGGATATGCAATTTGGGAAAATATTAAGGATGAATTAGATAAAAAATTTAAAGAAACTGGTCATTCTAATGTAGCCTTTCCATTATTTATCCCAGAGAGCCTTTTACAAAAGGAAAAAGACCATGTAGAAGGGTTTGCACCTGAAGTTGCTTGGGTAACGCATGGGGGAGAAGAGGAGCTGACAGAGAGAATTGCTGTACGTCCAACCTCAGAAGTTCTTTTCTGTGATTATTATTCAAATAATATCCATTCCTATCGTGACTTGCCGAAATTGTATAATCAGTGGGGTAATGTAGTCCGTTGGGAAAAAACAACTCGCCCATTCCTTCGCTCTTCTGAGTTCCATTGGCAGGAAGGTCATACAGCGCATGCTACTGATCAAGATGCTGCAGAAGAAACAGACAGAATGCTTGGTATTTATGCTGACCTTGTAGAGAAGTACTTGGCTATTCCTGTGCTGAAGGGGCGGAAAACAGATAAAGAAAAATTTGCAGGCGCAAAGTATACCTTAACAATCGAGAGTATGATGCATGACGGTAAGGCATTGCAATCTGGTACATCCCATCACTTTGGTTCTGGCTTTGCAGAAGCATTTGATATTACGTATCTTGATGAAAATGGGAAAAGTCAATATGTGCATCAAACTTCATGGGGTCTGTCTACTCGCATAATGGGTGCACTAATTATGGTGCATGGTGATAACCGTGGTTTAGTTATTCCTCCAAGAATAGCACCAACCCAGGCTATGATTGTACCAATTGCCCAGCATAAAGAAGGCGTATTGGATAAAGCATATGAACTACGTGATCAACTGAAGAATCTTGTACGTGTAGATATAGATGCGAGTGATAAAACTCCTGGATGGAAGTTCAATGAAACAGAAATGAAGGGATTCCCTGTTCGTATTGAGATGGGACCAAAAGATATTGAAAAGAACCAAGTAGTACTTGTGCGTAGGGATACAGGGGAAAAAGAATTTATTGCACTAGCTGAATTACAAGACCGCCTTCCTGTATTGCTAGAAGAGATTCAGCAAAACTTATATGAAAAAGCAAAAGCACACCGAGAAGAAAAGACTTCTGTAGCAAAAAACATGGACGAGTTCAAAGCAGCATTGGAAGAAAACCCAGGCTTTATTAAAGCTATGTGGTGTGGAGATACAGCATGTGAAGAAAAGATAAAAGAGGAAACGACAGCAACTTCCCGTTGTATCCCATTCGAACAGGAGAAAGTTTCAGATACCTGTGTATGTTGTGGTAAGGAAGCAAAAGAATTAGTATATTGGGCAAAAGCATACTAATACGTATAACGAAAAAATGGAAAAACAAGCACATAAGACGTGCTTGTTTTTTTGTGCACACACATAAAGT
This sequence comes from Virgibacillus halodenitrificans, assembly GCF_001878675.1. NCBI lineage: Bacteria > Bacillati > Bacillota > Bacilli > Caryophanales > Bacillaceae > Virgibacillus > Virgibacillus halodenitrificans. Next base: position 388,056 of record NZ_CP017962.1, read on the forward strand.
TAGGGCTGCAGCAGAGCGAGATAATCTTCCGGAGAACAAAATTAATCAGCAGTAGAATGAATTAATCCGCCGGAGAGCAAATTAATCGGCAGTAGAGTGAATTAATCCACCGGAGAGTAAATAAAATTGCCTTAGATAGTTAGGGATTAGCTATATTGAATTTTTTTAAAATGGGAGTTTGCAGTCTTACCAAGTAGCAAATTACTTCGCAGTATATCTATAATCTGAATTAATTTATGACCACTGCAATTTTTGTTAGTAAATTTTTAACTTTTCATCATTCCTCTTTATCCTATAACGTTTTTCCATACAGCTTATAAAAAAACTATTGCATAAATATAATATTCGTGGTATAAATATACATGTTCATTAATAATTATACATATTGGAGGATACATCATGAAGAGCCAGTTAAAGAAGGAATTGAGTAATATTATAGGCGAGTTATGTAATATGAGTGATCAACTCTATAAAAACCCTGAGATCGGTGATCAGGAATACAATTCAATGAAGCTTTTAACGGAATATCTTGAACAACATAACTTTCATATTGAGAAAAATATAGTAGATAGAAAAACTGCATTTAAAGCTGAATTTAACAGTGGTAAACCTGGCCCTGTTATTGCATATTTAGCTGAATATGATGCATTGCCTGAAGTGGGACATGGATGTGGTCATAATCTAATAGGGACGATGAGTGTAGGCGCGGGTATTATTTTAAGTAAACTATTAAATGAAATAGGAGGTAGCATTGTGGTATTAGGCACCCCTGCTGAGGAAACAAACGGAGCTAAAGTGCCGATGAGTGAAAAAGGAATTTTTGACTCTATCGATGTGGCGATGATGGTACATCCTTCCGATCAATCCTATGAAAGTGGCGATTCACTGGCTATGGATGCTATACAATTTGCCTACAAGGGTAAAACGTCTCATGCTGCCGCGTCACCTGAAAAGGGAATTAATGCTTTAGACAGTGTTATTCAATTGTTCAACGGCATTAACGCACTAAGGGAGCACTTACCCGAAGATGTACGTATACACGGTATTATCTCTGAAGGCGGACAAGCTGCTAATGTAGTTCCTGACAAAGCAGTTGCACAATTTTATGTGCGATCTAAGGAACGAAGCTGCTTGGATGAAATTGTTGCGAAAGTAATTAATATAGCAAATGGAGCAGCATTAATGACAGGAGCTACACTAGATATTTCGAATTATGAATTAAGCTATGACAATATGAAAACAAACCAAACTTTATCAAAAGCTTTTACAGCTAATTTAAAAAATATAAGTGAGCAGCCAATTCAGTCTGCAAAGATGAGCTATGGTTCGATTGATATGGGAAATGTAAGCCAAGTCGTTCCTGCAATTCATCCATATATTAGTTTAAATAAGCCTGGATTAGTAGGACATACAGTAGAATTTGCTGATCAAACGATTACAGCAGACGGACATCAAACATTGGCAGAAGGTGTATTGGCTCTGGCTGAGACAGGATATGATGTATTGACAGATCCATCGTTATTTGAGGAAATTCAACACGAATTTAATAAGATTCATCAACTTGTGTAAAGAGAAAAGAGGAGAATATAAATTGAAAAAAATAATAGGTACACTCACTTTATTAGTTTTAGTTATCACTTTATTGGCAGCATGTGGGAAAAGTGAAGCAAATTCTGAAGGGAATAATCAAAATACAGAAGATAAAAAAATACTAAAGATGGCAACTTCAGCAGATTTCCCCCCATTTGAGTCACGTGATACAGCGGGCAATTACGAAGGTTTTGATATTGATTTAGCCCATATGGTAGCAAAGGAATTAGGGTATGAGCTAGAGATTGAAGATATGAAATTTGATGGATTAGTCGGTGCTTTACAATCTGGAAGAGTGGACATGGTTATGGCTGGAATGAGTGCAACTGAAAAGCGAAGACAGAATGTTGAATTCTCTACGGAATACAACCGGTCAGGTGAAATGTTTATATTTAAACCAACAAACGCTTTTAAAGATCTTGAGAGCTTGAAGGGAAAAACGATAGGAGTGCAGCTTGGGACCATACAAGAAGAAGGTGCCGATGCATTAAGTGAAGAATATGGCTTTACAGTTAAGAAAGTAGATGACGCTGGCACAATGATCCAGGAACTTAACTCCAATCGTATTGATGTAGCTTATATGGATAAATCTGTTGCAAAAGGGTATATCAAGGAGCAGGATCTACAAGGCTTTGATGATCCAACAACGAGTTCTCCTGGGATGGGTATCGCATTTCCAAAAGACAGTGATCTTGTAGAAGATGTGAACAAGGCGTTAAAGAAGTTTGAAGAAAACGGAGAACTGCAAAAGCTGAAAGATAAATGGTTGAACGAACAATAAAAACAACATAGAGAGAAAGAGGTGGTAAGGCATGAATTTGGACTTTAGCCAGATCGTGCCTTATATTCCGTTTATGCTAGAGGGAATATGGGTTACATTAAAATTTGTTAGTGCTTCAATTGTGATTGGATTTATTATAGGTACATTATTGGCATTATGCAAGATTACTAAGATACCAGTATTAAAGGTTATTGCTGATATTTATACATCAATCTTCCGGGGGACACCATTAATTCTACAATTAATGATTTTTTATTTTGCTGTACCTCAATTGACAGGATATGATATTGAACCATTTTCATCAGCCATCCTGGCGTTTGGACTAAACTCAGCTGCATATGTTTCAGAAATTATACGTGCAGGTATTATGGCAGTAGATAAAGGACAAACAGAGGCAGCACAAGCGCTGGGAGTACCATATAAATCAATGATGGCAAACATCATTTTACCCCAGGCAATTAAAAATATTTTACCAGCGTTAATGAATGAATTTATCACATTAACAAAGGAATCTGCCATTGTATCGGTTATTGGCTACCTTGATATCATGCGCCGTGCGCAAATTGTAGGTGCTGATATTTATCGTAATTTTGAACCTCTGTTGTTTGCAGGTGTGATCTACTGGCTAATGGTCTATGTGCTTACACAACTCGGCAAAGTAGTAGAACGGAGGATGAGATACAGTGATTAAGGTAGATAATGTTTCTAAATCATTTGGAGAAAATGCAGTATTAAAAAATATATCAACAACTATAAAACAGGGCGAAGTAGTAGCAGTCATCGGGCCTTCTGGATCTGGTAAGTCAACCTTTTTAAGATGTTTAAACCTTTTGGAACAGCCAACAGCAGGAGATATTTGTATTAATGAAAAGATGATTACATCATCAAAAGTAAACAAGCTGGAGATTAGAAAGAATATAGGAATGGTATTTCAGCACTTTCATCTATTTCCTCATATGACAGTATTGGAGAATGTTAGTTATGCGCCAAAAAAAGTAAAAAACATGAAAAAAACAGAAGCGGATGAAATCGGAAAAAGCTTAATTGCTAAGGTCGGTTTAACTGATAAAGAGACTGCTTATCCAAATCGTTTGTCAGGAGGACAAAAGCAGCGTGTTGCTATTGCAAGAGCATTAGCAATGGAGCCGGACATCATGCTGTTTGATGAACCTACCTCCGCACTTGATCCTGAAATGGTAAAAGAAGTATTGGATGTGATGAAGGATCTGGCAGATAGTGGAATGACGATGGTCATTGTTACACATGAAATGAATTTTGCAAAGGAAGTAGCGGATCGAGTGTTATTTCTTGATAATGGTATGCTTGTGGAAGAGGGCAAACCAGAATCGTTTTTTGCAAAGCCACAAACAGTGCGGGCACAAAATTTCCTCGAAAAAATATTATAAAAACACATCGGGAATAGTACGTTCCCGATGTGTTTTTTGCATGCAAAAAATAGATTTATTTCATATGCCCCATTTCTACAGGAACAGGGACTGATTCAATTAGCTGTTGGATAATGTCTTCCTTGTTGTAGCGAAGAGAACCTTCCATACTAAGATTAATTCGATGTTCAAATAAATGAGGGGCGAGCAATTTAATATCCTGAGGGGTGACATAATCTTTTCCTTCCAGTAATGCCTTACTTTGAGAAGCACGCATTAAGGCTAAGGCGGCCCTGGTACTTACGCCAATTTCGATGTCCTCATGTTCACGGGTTTTTCTGACTAGCTCTAATAAATAATCCATAACTATATCTGTTATTTCTATTTTACGGACTTCTTTTTGTAGTGTAATAATGTCTTCCTTTGTCACGTGAGGTGACAGATCGTTTATCGGATCAGTTAAACGCTGATTTTTTAGAATCTGTTTCTCATTGTTGTAGGAAGGGTAATCCATTTTAACTATCATCATAAAGCGATCCAACTGAGCCTCTGGTAGCGGAAAGGTTCCTTGATTTGATTCAATTGGATTCTGACTGGCAATAACGAAAAAAGGCGGTGTAAGCTGAATTGTCTCCCCATCAATTGTTGTCTGATTTTCTTCCATGACCTCCAAAAGGCTGGATTGAGTTCGAGGGGGAGCACGGTTTATCTCATCTGCTAATAAAATATTTGTGTCAACAGGCCCCATTCGCATTTCAAATTCCTGTGTTTTTGGATTGAAAAATTGAATGCCAGTGACATCGCTTGGAAGAACATCTGGTGTAAATTGAATACGTCTAAAATTACCTTTGATTAACTTAGCTAAAGCATTTGCTAGTTTTGTCTTTCCAGAGCCTGGGACACTCTCTAATAAAATATGACCACCGCTAAGGAGTGTAATAAATACTAGATCTACAGCCTCTTCCTGTCCTAAAATCACGTTGTTTAATGCTTCTTTTGCTTTTTTGATTTTATGTAATGCTTCCAAAGTTAGGGCTCCCTTCCTAGTGCAGGTGTTATTTTAATATTAGCACAAATAATAGTGTGATTAGCAAGATGAAATTTTTAAAATAGAAAAAATCCATCAGGGAGACGTTATGTGCTGCCTGATGGATTTCTATCAGTTATAGTAGCTCTTCAATGTCCTGTTCCAAGCTTTCTGGCTTGGTTTGAGGTGCAAATCGTTTAATGACATTTCCATTTCTATCAATAAGAAACTTTGTGAAGTTCCATTTAATTTGCTTCGTCAGCATACCCTTTGCTTCTTCTGTTAAGTATGAAAATAAAGGATGGGCTTGCTCTCCTTTTACATCGACTTTACTAAACATTTGAAAGGTGACTCCATAGTTCCGCTGACAAAACTCTGAAATCTCTTCGTTTGAACCTGGGTCCTGGTTATTAAATTGATTACAAGGAAAACCCAGAATTTCTAAACCTTGTTCTTTGTATTTGCCGTATAATTGTTGCAGCCCTTCAAATTGGGGCGTAAAGCCACATTCACTTGCTGTATTGACAATCAAAAGTACTTTTCCCTTATAATCTGACAGGGATTTTTCTTCACCTAGCAAAGTCTTAGCTGAAAAGTCATAAACATTCATATCAAGCGGCCTCCTTTACTCAAAGAATAGCAATAAGGATCTCTCCCGTCAAAAAAGGAAAACTATTCATGATCTGTTAGCCTGTTCTTCTTCCCTGTTGGCATCTTAAAGGAAGCGGTGACGAGTGCTAAAATTAAGAAAAGACCTAAATAGCCAATTAGCGGATAGAAGAAGGCAACAAGATCTGTAAAACCGGCAAAGCTGGCAATAAAGCCAATAATCAATGTTATCGTAATAAATAACTTGAATTTGCTTGTGCCAATTTCTGTGAATCTCGCACCGAATGCAAAAAACATACTAATCCCAGTATTAAAAATCATTCCGAATAAAATCACTGAATAAAACGTACCAAGAAACGGAGATAGTTCATTGACGATTTGTAGCATAGGCATGTCATATTCTGCAACAACATCGACCTTTGAAAAGATGGCAAGATGACTTAGCACAATAAGAAGTCCCAGACCGAGGCCACCAACTAATCCACCGAGTTTGGCAGCTCGTTCATCTTTTTCTGCACCTCCCATAACAAGAGACATAGATGCACCAACTGCAATATTAAAGGACACATAGTTGACTCCGGCAATAAACCAATTCGGCAAGGTAGAAGCCTGTTCCTTTGCAATTGGATTTAATTCAGCAAAGGTGGAATCCATCGTAAGAAGGCTATAAACAGAGACGATGATAACACTGATAATTAAAAAAGGTGTAATACTTCCAATAACATTGACTACCCGATCCACATTTAACATCGCCGTTAATAAAACTAAAATAGTCATCAGCAAGGTACCTATAAATGCAGGCAAGCCAAACTGTTGGTCAAAAATGGAACCAGCGCCAGCAACCATCACAACTCCCACTCCAAATAAAGTGAAAATAATAATGTAGTCAACAATAAGTGCTAACCATGGATGGAAACTGACCTCATAAATCGCATCTTTATGGGAAGTTGTTTGTAAACGACTACCTAATCTAGTAAGTGTCATACCAAGATAGGCAAATAATGCGGTGGCGACAATGGCTCCTAAGGTGCCAATTAAGCCAAAACTCGTAAAGTACTGCAAAACTTCCTGCCCAGAAGCAAAGCCAGCCCCAACGATTATTCCAATAAAAGCGCTACCAATTTTTAATATTTTCTTCATACTACTTTCCCCCAAATACAAGTCTGTAACTGATCATACCAAAATATTAAACAGATGTAGAACAAAAGAGTTTAAAATGTCGAAATTCGTTGAAAAATGGTGACGATTACATTTATTTTAACAAATAATCAATCAATTTTATTTGTTCATTTTGTAAAAATAAAGGAAGAAAGTTTGTTTAATGTCACTAAAACATACTAATTATGTGGTATTCTTGAAGGGTAATAAATATTAAAAAATACTCTTCCTAAAGTACAAGATCGGAGGAAGCAAGATGTCACACGCGGTTAATCATTCGGGGCTTTTTCAATTGAATTTTGATTCCTTGGAAGGGCTGGCGGATCGAATTGCAGAAATAATGAACTGTCCCATAACGATTGAAGATTCGAATCATCATATTATCTCGTATAGTTCACATGAAGATAGCGTAGACAATGTTCGTGTGAATACGATTATTCAAAGAAAAGTACCTGAAAAGGTGATAAATAGTTTATGGAAAAAAGGGTTTATGTCAAAACTATTTAAAGATGATAAACCAGTTAAAATACCTGCAATACCAGAAGTTGGCCTAGGCGATCGTATAGCAATCTCTGTCAGCAAAAATAATGAGATATTAGGCTTTATATGGGCACATACCAACGGAAGAGAAATAACAGAAGAGAATTACATGATGCTCACGGAGGCTGCTAAAGCTGTTCAGAAAAAATTACTCAAGCTGCAGATCAAGAAACAGCGGATGGAGGAAAGCTATAAGGAATTCTTTTGGCAATTGCTTACAGGCCATCTTAAGGATTCCGCAGAAATTGAACAGCAAGCGCAAAAATATGGTCTTTACCTCAATGGGTATGTTGCTATAGCGATGATTGAGTTTGAGGAGGAAGTGACAGAGGAAATTGAAAAACATTCCTTCTATCTAACAGAAACTCTTCGAGGGGTTGAGGTGGTATGTAAAGTTTTCGACCAAAATCAGTTTATCCTATTAGTAAGATTTCCGACCATCAAAGATTCTAACAAAATTTTAAAAGAATATGTCAGTAATTTTACTGCCAAAATAGAAGAACGGTTAAAGCTACATCATAATATTTCAGCTGCCTTTGGGCTCATATTTGATTCGCCAAAATATATTAAGGACAGCTATAATCAGGCAGAAAGAGTACTTAACGCTAAAAGTCAATTCCCAAACCAGTTGGAAAAAGTATTCGGATATAACGAACTGGGAGTATACCAATTCATAGATGAATTAAAAGAAATTCGGAAGCAGACAAATTATAAAAATGATGTGATTAGAACATTAAAACAATATGATGAAAACCATAATACTGAATTACTTAAAACCTTGAAAGCCTTTTTAAATTGTGATAGTAATGTGTATAAAGCAGCCAACGAGATTCATGTTCATACAAACACGTTAAATTATCGTCTAAAGCGAATTACTGAACTAACGGATATAGATTTGAAGGATCCTAATCAAAAAGTTACGTTATTTTTGGATTTGAAGCTATTGGAAATGTGAGTGTAATTATATGTGGAATTACACAAATACTATTGGTTATATTTTGTATACTGACTAAAGCGTTTTAATAAATCAAGTTATATAATAAATCTAAATGGAAAATAGGGAGGAAACAAACATGATTATAGGGGTTCCTAAAGAAATAAAGAACAACGAAAACCGAGTTGCCATGACACCAGCAGGGGTAGTAGCTATTGTAAAAGCAGGCCATCAGGTCATCATTGAAACTAATGCTGGAGAGGGTAGTAACTTTACTAATGAAGAGTACAAGGAAGCTGGGGCTGAGATTATTGAAAACGCTTCAGATGTCTGGGCTAAAGCTGATATGATAATGAAAGTAAAAGAACCTTTAGAGTCTGAATACGGTTATTTCCGTAAAGGTCTAATTCTATTTACTTATTTACATTTAGCAGCAGAAGAATCATTAACAAAAGCATTAGTAGAGAATGAAGTAACAGCAATTGCCTATGAGACAATTACTGTTAATAATACATTGCCACTTCTTTCTCCAATGAGTGAAGTAGCTGGCAGAATGGCTGCTCAGATTGGTGCTCAATTCCTTGAAAAGTCAAAGGGCGGTAAAGGAATTCTATTAAGTGGGGTGCCGGGTGTTAGCAGAGCCAATGTTACAGTAATCGGTGGCGGTATGGTTGGTACCAATGCTGCTAAAGTAGCTAATGGCTTAGGAGCCAATGTTACAATTATTGATTTAAACCCAAATCGTTTACGTCAATTGGAAGATATCTTTGGTTCAAGTGTACAAACATTAATGTCGAATCCATATAATATTGCAGAAGCAGTAAAGAAATCTGACCTTGTAATCGGATCTGTGCTAATTCCAGGAGCTAAAGCACCAAAATTAGTAACAGAAGATATGGTTAAAGCAATGCAACCTGGATCTGTAATTGTAGATGTGGCAATTGACCAAGGTGGTAATTTTGAAACAGTCGATCATATTACAACACATGATGATCCAATTTATGAAAAACATGGTGTTCTTCACTATGCTGTTGCAAACATGCCTGGTGCCGTGCCACGTACGTCAACAATTGCTCTGACAAACGTAACTATTCCATATGCCATCCAAATAGCCTCTAAAGGTGCAGAAAAAGCAATAAGAGAGAATGCTCCAATTAAAACAGGAGTGAACGTGGTTAATGGAAAAGTAACATTTAAAGCAGTTGCTGATGAATTTGGTTACGACTATACAGACGTAGATGCAGCACTTTAATAAGTGGCTGAATTAGAATTAAATAATCAATAGTTATGGTTAAATGTTGTAACATTTTATCCATGAAAAAGAGCTCCAGGAGTTATCCTGGAGCTCTTTTCGTATCTTATTATGCTTCTTGTTTCCTGGATTCACCCAGCATCTGAAGTCTATGGTCAATATCTTCTTCTGACAAGTTGTATTCTTTTACGTACATATTGCGTGGGCTGACACGACATTCATGTGTACAACCTCTCATATATTTATGCTCGTTTTCTTCAGAGCAGAGAATTTGTTTATTACAATCAGGGTTTGCACAGTTTACATAGCGCTCACAAGGTTTTCCATCAAAATAGTCCATGCCGACTACAACATGTTCTTTTTGATTTACTGGAACAGAGATTCGTTCATCAAAGACGTAGCACTTTCCATCCCATAACTCTCCTTGTACTTCAGGGTCTTTACCATATGTTACAATTCCACCATGTAATTGGTTTACATCTTCAAAACCCTCTTCTTTTAACCACCCGGAGAATTTTTCACAACGGATGCCGCCAGTACAATAGGTAAGCACTTTTTTGCCTTCAATTTTTTCTTTATTTTCTTTAATCCAATCCGGTAACTCACGGAAAGTTTTAATATCTGGCTTAATTGCTCCGCGAAAATGCCCTAGTTCATATTCATAATCATTTCGAGCATCAATCACTACAGTATCTTCATCTTGCATTGCCTCATAGAATTCCTTTGGAGAAAGGTAATTCCCAGTTGTTTGCAATGGGTTAATATCATCTTCCAGACGAAGTGTTACTAATTCCTTTCGAGGACGCACATGCATTTTCTTAAATGCATGCCCTTCATGCTCATCAATTTTAAATACCATGTCAGCAAAACGTGGATCGTTTTTCATTGCTTCCATGTATTTATTTGTTTGCTCAATTGTCCCGGAAACTGTACCATTTATTCCTTCTTGAGCAACAAGGATTCTTCCTTTTAGTTCCAAGTCCTTGCAAAATTGAAGATGCTCTGCGGCATAGGCCTCTGGATCCTCAATATGCACATAGTTATAGTACAACAAAACCCGATAATTCGTTTTTTCCATTTTATTTACCACCTGTCATTCATATTTGCAAGATATAAATGTTTGGTAGTCACTATTAAATTATAATCTTGCAAGAAACTATTTTACCAAGGAATAAGCTAATTTTCAAGCTGATCTAAATACGCCACTACTACTCATTTAAAAGGCAGACATGTTTTTGTTCACTCAAAACGGGTAAAATACCAAAGCAAAGAACCCTATAGGGATTTAATATATATAGAGGGTGGAGGTGAGAAAAATTAATACAATTAAGCTAGGGCTTATTTCAGCACCTGATCTACCAGCTGAAATTGCTAGTGACCTTATAAAAGAGCTACCGGAACTACTTTCCGAGAAAATTGATAAAGATGTATCCTGGAAGGTTGAAATGACCATCGATTCTTTGGTTGGAGTCGCTGAAAATACACAAGAAGTCTTAGAGAAAGCAGACAATATAAAAGAAGAGAATGAGTGGGACTACGCTATTTGTCTGACTGATCTCCCTATCTTTTTTGGGAAATACTTAGTTGTTGCTAATGCGAGTTTAAAGGATCGGGTAGCACAAATCTCTGTTCCTACATTTGGATTGATGCCCATGAGAAGAAGAATTCGAAAAACCCTCATGCAGATGATGCAAGAATTGTATGTAGAAGAATCTCAAACGGAATCGCCACAAGCCAAGCTGGCAGTGAAAGAGCAACCTTCAAAAAGTAAAAATAAAAACAAAAATAAATTAACACATCAGTTTTCTCTCTCTCAAATAGGCAGGATGAAAGCAACATCAAAAGATGACGTTGTAGATCTTCGTTACTTCATAAAATCGAGATTTACTGGTTATTTGCGAGTGTTATTAGGTATGACATTTGCAAATCGACCATGGAAGGCATTGTTTTCTTTTAATAAAATGATAACTTTATCTTTTGCTACAGGTTCTTATATTTCCATTTTTCCTACACCATGGCAGCTGAGCATTGTATATACCCCAATAAGATTAATCATTTTAACTATTATAGCTATCATGGGTATGGTTATGTGGGTTATTTTTTCTCAAAATTTGTGGGAGAAACCATCAGATCGTGGTAAGAAACGATGGCGAGATCTATACAATTGGACAACCTTCAGTACATTAAGCTCTATTGTTATTATCAATTACATTGTATTATTTATGATGTTTTCCATTGCCATCTCTATTTTTGTTCCGCCAGAATTGTTTCAAGCATGGACGGGACTGGATGAGGAACCTACATTTAAATATTATTTAAACTTAGTTTGGTTAGTTACTTCACTTGGAACGCTTGCTGGTGCAATTGGTGCCGGTTTAGAGAAAGAGGACAAAATCAGAAATATAACGTATTCCTTTCGACAACAGCAACGTTATTATGAAGTAGGACAGGAATACGATAATAAAGAAGAAGCTGAGCAATCTTAACATAAGGAAGAGAGGAGGGGTTGAATGGATAAAGAAAAAGTTAAGGTAGGCCTAATTGCAGCTCCCGAGCTACCTGCTGAAATAGCGAATCGCTATGTAGAAAAATTACCTGAAGCCTTTGAAAGGCAAATTGACGATAGTGTTACATGGGAAGTGGAAATGGTAGTAGATCCTCTTACAGGATCAGCTGAAAATGTTGATGAAATTATTGAAAAGGCTGCAGAACTGCGGAATGGAAAGGATTGGGGATATGCTATTTGTTTGACTGATTTACCGATATTTGAGGGCAAGAATATCGTAGCAGCGGACATAAGTAAAAAGCATTATATTGCTCAAATATCTGTTCCTTCATTTGGATGGTTGCCCATGAAAAAGAGAATGAGAAAAGCCGTTATTCAAATTATGAATGAATTGTATAACGGCTCTCGATTGGAAAATAATGACCATAAAGTGAAAAAGCTGTTTACTGGCGATATGCTCCAACGTCAATTTCCACTTACAAAAGTGAAACGAATCTCTCCTAAAAATGAGCACAAGGATATAGAAGTTCGTTATATAGTAATTCCAAGAATAAATGGACAGTTACGTTTACTGATGGGTATGACACAAGCAAACCGACCATGGAGTATTATGTCATCGTTTAAAAAAGTAATTGCTATTGCTTTCTCAACAGGTGCATTCGGGTTGATTTTCACAACGCTCTGGAATTTAAGTGATATTCTAAGTACCCTCAGATTAACTGTCTTATCTTTTGCTGCAATCAGCTTAATGGTCATTTGGATTATTAATGCACATCATTTGTGGGAGAGGCCATCGAGTCAACGTCAACCACACCTCAGGCATTTATATAATCAGACAACATTGATAACACTGCTCCTTTCTGTCTTAACGTATTATGCATTTTTATTTTTATTGTTCCTGGCTGCTGTAATTGTAATTGTGCCACCTGAAGCATATAACTCTGCTGTTAATAGGGAAGGTGATTTTACCATGTTACAATATATAAGGCTGGCCTGGCTAGGTACCTCCATATCAACCATAGCTGGTGCAATAGGTGCTGGCCTGGAAAATGAGGAACTGGTTAGGGATATTACTTATGGATATCGGCAAAAAAGAAGATATAAGGAAGTTGAACCGAAAAATGACTAGTTTTCTTTAATTTTTTGTATGGATCAGCCTTTTGTTTTTTCGGTGAATAAAATGTGAAAATACAAAGAGAAAATAAATTCTAAATTACTTGCATTTTTTCTGTAAAAAGGTTAAAGTTAAGAAAGCAAAAGGAAATTGAAGTTTGAATAATACTTTACGATCTCTTTAACAAAGCGTTGTAAAAGTATTTATGATTCAATTACTTTGCACGATATTTGTATAAGGAGGTCATTTTAATGACTGGTAAAGTAAAATGGTTTAACGCAGAAAAAGGCTTTGGTTTCATCGAGCGCGAAGACGGAGACGATGTATTCGTACATTTCTCAGCTATCCAAGCTGACGGCTTCAAAACGCTTGAAGAAGGTCAAGACGTTGAATTTGAAATCGTAGAAGGTAACCGCGGACCACAAGCAGCTAACGTTGTTCGTCTATAATAGATGATTATCAAAAGGTTTATCTCATTCATGAGATAAACCTTTTTTATTATATATGCTTGGATTATCCAATGATTCGCAGGTTAGATGAATGCGGACTAACTTGATATGGCTACAAACCCCCATTTCGGAAAATAATTTATAATGAACACACTATAGCTAATTTGTTAATGTCTGCAGCGGATTAATTTGCTCTGCAGCCGATTAATTTGTTCTCCAGCGGATAATCTTGCTCTGCAGCCGATTAAATTGCTCTCCGGCGGATAATCTTGTTCTGCAGCCGATTAATTTGTTCACACACTAGTCCGCTGTTTACTCCAACTATGAATGTACGAGATAATGGTCTTACCCCAACATTTGCGATAGAACCTCAAAGATTAGACAAGCCAGGAATAAGGAATTATTACTACTTAATACTTTTACATTTTAAAATGAACGAGCGGATGAAAGGAGAGGGAAACCAATATGAAGTCATTTGATTGGGAAAAAGAAGCTGAAATGCAATGGAATCAGCGAGCTGCTTTCTGGAATGCAAGAAGCAAGAAAATGTGGGACAGTGGGAGCAGAAAAGATATTATTGGTTTTATTAAGAAATACATACCTAAAGAGCATACTTTGCTTGATGTTGGCTGTGGGGATGGTTATGGATCATTTAAATTAACACAAGCCGGATATGAAGTAACGGGTGCAGATATATCAAAAGAGATGATTGAATTAGCAAAACAAAACAATAAGAATAGAGCAGACTTTTATCAGGCAGATATAAATCAATTACCCTTTGCAGCTAATACCTTTCAGGGTGCAATTGGTATTAATGTGTTGGAGTGGACAGAAAACCCAGTAAGTGCTTTAAATGAAATGATGAGAGTCGTCAAAAGAGATGGTTATTTATGTGTTGGAATTTTAGGCCCGACAGCTGGCCCCAGAGAAAATAGCTTTCCTCGTCTATATGGAGAGAATGCTATTTGTAATACAATGATGCCATGGGAGTTTCTGAGGATTGCGCAAGATAAGGGCTTGGAGTATATCGATGGTTTTGGCGTTTATAAAGAAGGGGTGAAAGAACAAAATTATGCAAATCTTTCACTTGAATTAAAGCAAACGCTAACCTTTATGTGGGTTTTCATCTTACGAAAAGCAGGTGATTAATAATGAACGGAAATGAAAAAGAGCAACAGATAATCAATAACTACCAGAATGACGAAAAAATGATGATTCTTATTTATGCACAATGGTGTATAAACCATGAACTGGATCCTATATCTTTATATATGGAAGCATATCCATACCAAGAAAATAATAATGCATTAGCGGAAGCTATTGAATTAACTGTTACCAAAGCGGAATCAGATGAGATTTCCTCAGATATGTTAATGAATGTACTTCAATTGTTTGGAAACAATGACCTGGCTTTTATTGTCCAAAGGGAAATAGAAAAGATTGAAAAACAAGAGCCGCGTAATAGATAAAGATGCGGCTCTTGCGTTAAGATCACAAGTTTTGCTTTTCAAAAATTTTAATGAGGGCTTGAGTCCCGCTGTCACCATCACCATTTTCTGCGAGTTCCTTGTACAGTTGTAGGGATAGGGAGAGGCCAGGAGTATCCAAATCCATTTCCTTTGCTGACTCCAATGCTATTGTCATATCCTTAATAAAATGTTTGACGTAAAAGCCGGGATCAAAGTCACCACGTATCATTCTTGGGCCTAAATTAGACAAAGACCAGCTTCCTGCTGCCCCAGTTGTAATGCTCTCAAGGACACGTGAAGGGTCAAGCCCTGCTTTTTTAGCAAAGATAATTGCTTCACATACGCCGATCATATTAGAGGCGATGGTGATTTGGTTAGCTAGTTTTGTGTGTTGCCCAGCCCCAGCGGGACCTTGAAGAATAATATTTTCCCCTAGGGTTTTGAAAAGAGGTAATAGCGCTTCATATGCATCTTCCTCACCACCTACCATGATGGCAAGCGTCCCTTTCTGAGCGCCTATATCTCCTCCAGACACAGGTGCATCTAGTGCGTGTATACTTTTAGCCTTTGCTTGTTGAAAAATATTTATTGCCAGCGAAGGTTTAGAGGTTGTCATATCAATTAAACAGGATCCAGCTTTTGCGTGTTCGAGAATCCCGTTTTCACCAAAGTAGACCTCCTCCACATCAGAAGGATATCCAACCATTGTTATAATAATATCACTGGCAACTGTTAGATCTTTTATGGATTCTTTCCAAACTGCTCCGTGATCAATTAGGTCATTTGCCTTCTCTTTTGTGCGTGTATAGATATTTATCAAATAACCCGCTCGTTGCAAATTTAATGCCATACTTTTCCCCATAACTCCCGTGCCGATAAAACCGATCTTATTTTCTGTTAAAGTCATATTATCCTCCCCTTTTCAGCCAACTTATACTATTATTTCTACAAAAGGGTTCTTAATCCTTTTATCACATAATAAAAGTAATGGAGGGTTACGATGGAATGGTGTTTGAAAGGGTATAGTGACTTAACTAATGAAGAATTATATGAATTGATGAAAGCGAGAGTAGATATATTTGTAGTAGAGCAGGAGTGTGCGTATCCAGAATTGGATGATTATGATCAGCAGTCCATGCATTGCTTTCTGAAAATAAATGAGCAAATTGCAGCTTATGTAAGAATCCTCCCTGCAAATACAAAGTACAAGGAAGTTTCCATAGGGAGAGTGCTCGTAGTGAAAGAATTTAGAGGTAAAGGTTATGCAACACAAATAATGCAAAAAGCAATAGACTATATTAATAATGAATGGCAGGAGAGAAAGATAAAAATTCAGGCTCAAGCTCATTTGGAAAATTTTTATAATCAACTTGGTTTTAAGAAAATATCCGAAGTATATTTGGATGACAACATTCCACACATTGACATGATTTGGGAGGGGTAAAATCGAATTGCTCCAAGCGTTTTTGCACATAGTATGTGTACATAATTAATTTAAAATTGGAGGATGATCATGATGATCACCAATGAGCAATTAGTTCAATGCAAAAAGGCTTTATTGATTAGACAAAATGAACTTATAAAACATGTACAGGATCATTTTGGGAAAACGTTGGAGTTATCTAAGGAGTCGGTTGGTGAGCTTTCAAATTATGATAACCATCCCGCAGATATGGGTACCGAGTTGTATGAGAGAGAGAAAGATACAGCGCTTAATGAGCATGCCGAAACGGAATTAGAGGAAATTAACGCTGCTTTACATGCTATTGAAGATGGAACATACGGAATTTGTGCAACATGTGGTGCAGATATTCCGTATGAACGTTTACAGGCAGTTCCTACAGCGGATAAATGTATAGAACATGCGAGCAATAATATTTTTGAATCACACAGGACGGTTGAAGAAGAAGTATTCAGCCCAAATATTAACCCAAATGAGGTTTCTAATGAAGAACAGGTAGGCTATGACGCTGAGGATAGCTGGCAGGAAGTAAGTCAATATGGTACATCAGAAACACCTTCAGATTTTTATGGCAATCAAGATGATTATGATGATATGTATCCGAATAACGAAGAAAATAAAGGTGCTGTAGAAGACTTGGAGAACTTTCTCTCTTCAGACATTGATGGCAAATTTACAGGAGTAACACCTAACCATAATAAGTATGAAGATGAGTATGAAAGTGAATATTAATTGAAACCTGTCTCCATTCTGCCCGTATTACTTAATGAGGTGAGCGATATGAGTGAGAATAAAGGATGTATTAAATGTGGAAGCACAGAAGCTGATACAAAAGACGTCTCCATGTCCGGAACAGGTTTATCAAAAATGTTTGATGTGCAGCATAATCAGTTTACGGTAGTGTTTTGCAAGAACTGTGGATATTCGGAGTTCTATAACAAAAACAGCTCAACAGGAAGCAATATTTTGGATTTATTCTTTGGTTAAAGAAGGTTTAAATGGCTATACAGTTTTCTATATTGATGATTATTGTAAAGTTAAAAAAGCTGAGCCTGCAAATTTCTTTGCAGGCTCAGCTTTTAATTTATTTTACTCATCCAGGTATTTATTCTTTCGCAGTTAACGTAACTTCGGTCTTTTCCAACTTCCCATCTCGGTAGAATTTCACCTGTACTTCTTCACCTATGGAAGCATCTGAATAGAGAAACTTTCGTAACTCAAGAAGAGTAGTAATTTTATTACCATTAATTTCGGTTATAACATCAAATTGTTGTAAACCTGCTTTAGCTGCTGGAGAACCTTCCTGAACATTTGCTACAACCATGCCACCTTCCACATCTTCTGGAAGCTTAATTTCACTTCTGTATTGTGGAGGTACTTGATTTAGGGAAGCAGTGCTTATCCCTATTAAAGGACGTTCTATTTCACCGTTTTCCTCCAGTTGTTCCATGACTGGTAGTGCGGCATCGATAGGGATAGCAAACCCTATTCCTTCCACTGCATTTTGAGCAATCTTCATAGAATTAATTCCAATTACTTGTCCCTTTGCATTCACAAGTGCGCCTCCACTATTGCCTGGATTAATCGCGGCATCTGTCTGAATAACTTCTGTTACCCAATCTGGTTGCTGATCACCATTTGTGTCCATACTGACAGATCGATCTAACCCACTAATAATTCCTTTTGTAAGTGTATTTGCGAATTCCATACCAAGAGGATTACCAATTGCTAATACGGTCTCACCAACTTTTAAATTTTTGGAGGTACCAAGATCCGCTACCGTGGTGACTTTATCCCCATCAACTTGTAAAATGGCTAAATCAGTTAAAGCATCCGATCCTAAAACTTTAGCATTTAACCTTTCATCATCATTTAAAATAATATCTACTTGCTCTGCACCCTCTACAACATGATGATTTGTTACAACATAAGCCTTCCCATCTTCCTTCTTATAAACAATGCCTGACCCAGTTCCAGCTTCTTGGCTTCCTGCCCAAACACTTTGCTGTTGCAGGTTAGCAACACCAACCACTGCTTTAGACGTTTCATCAATGTTAGAAGACACCTCAGCATCATCAGATGCCATTGTTTTGACAACGTTGGCTGTACTACTGTCAGAAGAAGTATTTTCGTCTGCTGTACTAGCTAGGGGGAGAATATTTGAGAACAGCAGTACTGCAATTAAAACTACAGCAATTAATCCTCCGGCTAAACCGCCAAGAAAGAAATGCAAGCCTGTTTTGGATCCTGACTTCTTTTCTTTTTTAGGCTTGTCCGTTGAAAACTCTTCTTCCTGCTGTTCAGATTCATGCACTTCGGGAGTTGGTTCTGCAGGTGTTTCTTTATTTTCATCCGAAAAATGATTATTATTGTAATCCATCTAAATCACCCTTTGTTAAATAATTTGTATTTTTATCTTACCTGTTCCGTTTGGAAATTATTTGGCTGAAATGTGGAATAAATATGTAAATTATAATTGGTGTTCAGTGGCATCCTCTTTTTATCTTATGTAAAATGAAATTAACTAAACACGTGGGAAAAGGTGACAAAACTATGGGAAATCGTATTGGTGTTGTGGAAGATGATGTAAACATTCAAAATATCGTATCCGCCTATTTAAAAAAAGAAGGTTATGATGTAATTATTTCCGATACTGCAGAAGCTGCTTGGGAAATATGGGAGACGTATCCACCAGATATGTGGATACTAGATATT
Source organism: Virgibacillus halodenitrificans (assembly GCF_001878675.1). Classification (NCBI taxonomy): domain Bacteria; kingdom Bacillati; phylum Bacillota; class Bacilli; order Caryophanales; family Bacillaceae; genus Virgibacillus; species Virgibacillus halodenitrificans. The sequence goes on from NZ_CP017962.1 coordinate 407,047, forward strand.
ATGCTGCCTGGAATGGATGGGTATGAATTTTGTAAGAAAATAAGGAATGAAAGTGAAGTTCCTATTATTATTATTTCTGCCAAAGATGAAGAGATCGACAAAATTTTAGGCTTGGAATTAGGTGGAGATGATTATTTAACTAAGCCATTCAGTCCAAGAGAATTGGTGGCAAGAGTGAAAAGATTATTTAAACGAGCATTTTTGAAAAACAATAATGAAGAGCCCACACAGGAAAAGGTAAAGATTGACCAATTATTAATAAATAAGGAAGAACGAAGGATTTTTTATAAGGGCGAGGAATATGAAGTGACTACAAAAGAATTTGATATGCTTCTATTACTAGTGGAAAATGTTAACCGTGCTTTTTCCCGTGAGGAGTTATTAATAAAAATTTGGGGTGATGATTATTTTGGAAGTGATCGGGCAGTGGATGATTTAGTGAAAAGGCTTAGAAAAAAATTACCTGATCTACCTCTGGAAACAGTGTGGGGATTTGGCTACCGACTAAGGTATGGAGAGGAAACATAAATGAAACTTCAATATCAACTTAATGCTGCATTTACAGCGTTACTTCTCGTAATTATGGCTGTTACAGGTTATTTCATTTATTCACTTATTCTCGATATTTTAATTCAGGACGAACAAAGGCAGTTAAAACAAAAAGGGGAAATTTTGATAGAGGTTCTGAATGAAGAAAATTACGGGGATAGAGAGAGTCTTGAGAAATTTAGTCGGTTCTTGGACGATCAAGATCTCCAACTATTTCTATATGATCGGAAAAATAATGCTGTTTTTTACTCCACCATGCCAAATAGCGTAGCCCAGGGCTTTTTTAATAATAATAATTTCGCGGATAACAAGGAAGCATTATGGGAGTTTGAAAATAATAAATATGTAACCTCCAGAATAGTAGTTTACCCGGCAAATAGTGGCTTGGAGCTTATTCTATTGACTCCGATGAATGATTTACAGGCTGTGCAGCAAAACTTTGTTTTCCGGCTGTTCATTGTATTTATGATCGGTGGAATTGCTGCCGTGCTTCTTAGTTACTTTTTAACCAAAAAGCTGGTTACTCCTCTGACAATGTTGAAAGTACAACTGAAGAAAGTAGAAAAAAGAAAATTTGATGATCTTGAAAGAGTAGAGGCGAGCGGTGAAATTAAAGAAGTGGAAGAAAGTGTCTTTGAAATGGCTGAAGAACTGAAAAATTATATGAAGTCACAACAAACCTTTTTTCAGAATGCGAGTCATGAGTTGAAAACACCCCTTATGACAATTCAAGGTTATGCGGAAGGGATTAAGGATGGGATATTTGATGAGGAAGACAAAGAAAATGGCCTTGAAGTAATGGTTACAGAGGTGAAAAGACTGAAGCTGATTATAAATGAGATGATACTATTGGCAAAGTTGGATAGCGAACCGGATGTTTATCAACCAGAAAAAATAACTGGAGAGACATTCTTGAAGCAAATTGTAGATCGTGCTTTACCTTTGGTCAATGAAAGAGGTATTCATTTTACTCATCAAGCGGAAGATAACTGCCATTTCATTGCTGACGAAGAAAAATTACTTCGCGCCATATTAAATTTAATTGTTAATGGTATTCGTCATGCCAAAACTAAGATTTCCCTTCAGATATTTAAACGGAATGGAACTACTTATATAACTGTAGAAGATGACGGGGAAGGGATTTCAGATGAAATGATGCCACATATATTTCATCGTTTTGTAAAAGGTAAGAATGGAGAAACCGGGCTGGGTCTTGCGATTTCAAGGGCAATTATAGAACGATCAGGTGGTAAGATCACAGTTGATAAATCTACCCTTGGAGGAGCGAAGTTTATTATTACTTTTCCCGGGAATTAGATAAGTAACGACAAATTGCTTTTAATTTATAAAAATTGTGGTATAATTTTATAGTTACACATCCCGTTATACAAGAGGAGCGTACTTTTTATGCAATTAAGAGAAGATATTCGTAATATCGCTATTATCGCACACGTAGACCATGGTAAAACAACACTTGTGGATCAATTGTTAAAATACTCTGGGACATTTCGTGAGAATGAACAAGTAAATGAACGAGCGATGGACTCGGGTGATATTGAAAGAGAACGTGGAATTACCATTTTAGCTAAAAATACAGCTATAAAATATAAAGATACAGCTATTAATATACTAGATACACCAGGCCATGCTGACTTTGGTGGTGAAGTGGAACGGATTATGAAAATGGTGGACGGTGTAGCATTAGTTGTTGATGCTTATGAAGGCACTATGCCCCAAACCCGTTTTGTATTAAAGAAGGCCCTGGAACAGAAATTAACTCCGATGGTAGTCTTGAATAAAATTGACAGACCAAATGCTCGGCCGAATGAAGTAATAGATGAGGTTTTGGATTTATTTATTGAGCTTGGTGCAGATGATGAACAGTTGGAATTCCCTGTTGTTTATGCTTCTGCTTTAAATGGAACTTCTGGATTTGAACCAGATGAACAGGAAGAGACGATGGATCCTGTATTTACTACAATTATGGAACACATTCCTGCTCCTGTAGATAATCAGGATGAACCACTGCAATTCCAAATTACATTATTGGACTATAATGATTATTTAGGTCGAATTGGGGTAGGAAGGGTATTCCGAGGGAAAATCAGTGTTGGTCAACAAGTAGTTGTAATGAAAGAGGATGGCACCCAAAAGTCTTTCCGTATAAGTAAGTTGTTTGGCTTTATAGGCTTAAAACGAATTGAAATTCAAGAAGCAAAAGCTGGAGATATTGTGGCAATTGCTGGTATGGATGATATTAATATCGGAGAAACTATTTGTCCGCAAAATCATCCGGAAGCTTTACCATGGTTGCGGATTGATGAGCCTACATTACAGATGACCTTTGTTGTGAATAACAGTCCGTTTGCTGGACGTGAAGGTAAATACATTACTTCGCGTAAAATAGAAGAAAGATTATTAAAGCAATTAGAGACAGATGTCAGTCTGCGTGTAGAACCGACAGAATCACCAGATGCATGGATTGTCTCAGGGCGCGGAGAACTCCACCTGTCTATTTTGATTGAAAACATGAGACGAGAAGGTTACGAGCTTCAATTATCAAAGCCTCAAGTAATCATTAAAGAAATTGATGGAATAAAATGCGAACCCGTTGAACGTGTACAGGTTGACGTACCTGAAGAGTATACTGGCCCAATTATGGAGTCCCTTGGAGCGCGTAAAGGCGAAATGCTCGATATGGTTAACCAAGGAAATGGCCAAGTTCGTCTTGAATTTAAAGTACCTTCACGTGGTTTGATCGGTTATTCTACCGAGTTTATGTCTCAGACACGTGGGTATGGAATTATCAACCATTCATTTGAAGCCTACGAGCCTTTAATTAAAGGTCAGGTTGGCGGTCGTCGCCAAGGTGTTCTAGTAGGGTTGGAAAATGGAAAGGCATCAACATATGGTATCATGCAGCTGGAGGACCGGGGAGTAATCTTTATTGAACCAGGTACTGAAATATACGCTGGTATGATTGTTGGGGAACATAACCGCGAGAATGATTTGACGGTTAATATTACGAAAGAAAAACATTTAACCAACGTTCGTTCATCAACAAAGGATCAAACAGCTACGATTAAGAAGACGCGTTCTATGTCATTGGAAGAAGCGATTGAATACCTGAATGATGATGAATACTGTGAAGTTACACCTGAGTCTGTTCGTTTGAGGAAAAAAATCCTTAATAAAAGTGAAAGAGAAAAAGCTTCTAAAAAATCAAAAACAAGCTAAAACTGAGCTTTTATTTTTAGCCGGTAGCACATGAGGTGTGCTACCGGCTTTTTTCTGTTTTGGCGTACAATACTTTTGCTGCTGCTGATTAGCTTTTTCTGGAGAAGATTGTTTCCTCCACTAGTTCGCATTTATCTCTTGCTTTGAATGTACGAGATAACGTTTGTATCCCCTCTGTGCATAGAACCTGAAAAATAAATTTAAATGTAAGCACTTGCATAACTTGTATATACAAGTTATAATGAATTCGAGTTACTTGTATATACAAGTTGAATCACTTTTTATACAAAGGAGGTCGTTTAAATGAGTCAAGAGGGTAATTATATTATTGCACCACTGAGTGGTAGAGTTGTAGCATTAGAAGAAGTTCCAGATCCTACCTTTTCAGAAAAAATGATGGGAGAAGGATTGGCGATATTACCCGAGGCCGGGGAAGTAGTTTCTCCTGTTGAAGGTGAAATCATTCAAGTATTTCCTACCAAGCATGCAATAGGTATTTTAAGCCATACAGGGGTAGAGATTTTAATTCATATTGGTTTAGAAACAGTGGCTTTGAATGGCGAGGGTTTTGAAGCACATGTTCAACAGGGGGACAAGGTAAAAGTAGGGGACAAGCTTCTTACCTTTGATTTAAGCTTTATTAAAGAAAAAGCTGCGAGTGCTATTACACCTGTGATCATTACTAATTCTTCTGAACTTGATCAATTCGAAGTAAACAACGAACAAATGGCAAAAGCAGGCGAAACAGTGTTATTTAAAATTAGTATGAAAAACACAAATAAAGAGAAGCATGTAGAACCAGAAGGGCCAACAAAATCGATGCCTTACGGGAAAGAAGCGGAAGAGATCGTAGCAGCAGTAGGTGGTTTAGAAAATATCCATGCAGCCACACATTGTGTTACCCGTTTACGCTTCGCTTTGAAGGATGAAAGCAAGATTGATCATAAGTCCCTGGATAATATGGACATTGTCAAAGGGAAATTCTCTACTAATGGTCAATTCCAAGTAGTAATTGGTCAAGGAACGGTAGATAAAGTTTATGCAGCAATGGTAGAGGCTACTGGTATTAGTGAAGCCTCCAAAGAAGAAGTAAAAGCAGCTGGAGGACAGAAGCAAAATCCGCTTCAACGCGGAATTAAAGTATTAGCAGATATATTCATACCTATATTGCCAGCAATTGTTACCGCTGGTTTGCTGATGGGGATAAATAATATACTTGTTAACCCAGGTATATTTGGTCAAGAAGCTCCTCCTTTAATTGAGATGTACCCACAGTGGGCTGACTTAGCTAACATGATTAACATTATTGCCAATACGGCCTTTGTGTTTTTGCCCGGATTAATTGGTTGGTCAGCAGTTAAACGTTTTGGGGGTAATGAACTATTAGGTATTGTACTTGGATTAATATTAGTACATCCTGATTTATTAAATGCTTGGGCATACGGTGATGCACTAAAAGAAGGCGGTGTACCAACCTGGAATTTATTTGGACTTGAGATTGATAAAATTGGTTATCAAGGGCAAGTGCTGCCAGTGTTATTTGCCTCATGGCTTCTTGCTAAGATAGAGATATTCTTAAGAAAAAGGGTAATGGATTCTCTGCAGTTACTTATTGTAGCTCCGGTAGCATTGTTGATAACAGGATTTTTAACGTTTTTAATTATTGGCCCTATTACGTTTACGATAGGTAATTGGATCACAGATGGTCTTGTCGCTATCTTTGACAACTACGCAATACTTGGTGGACTAGTATATGGAGCGCTTTATGCACCACTTGTAATTACTGGGATGCATCACACATTTCTTGCAGTCGATCTGCAGCTTATTGGCAGTACGGATACAACCTTTCTATGGCCAATCCTAGCTTTATCTAATATTGCCCAAGGTGCAGCTGCTTTTGCTGTAATGTTAGTGGCGAAAGATGAAAAACTAAGAGGCCTGGCTGGCACTTCTGGTATCTCTGCATGGCTTGGTATTACAGAGCCTGCTATGTTTGGGGTAAACCTTCGATTCAAGTATCCATTTATAGCAGCAGTAATTGGTTCATCTATTGCTGGTGCATATATTACGATGAATCATGTCTTAGCGACCTCCATAGGCGTTGGAGGAGTTCCTGGTATATTTTCCATCGTACCAAGTGGATGGCTCAGCTTTGCCATAGGAATGGCGATAGTGTTTATCGTACCGTTTACAATTACGTATATAATTGCAAAGCGCAAACTAAACACACATTAAAATTAGATTTTGCTTGTATAACAAAGTGTTAAATGATAAGAATGAGGTGTTATTATGAACGAAGCTTGGTGGAAGAGAGCAGTTGTTTATCAAATCTATCCAAAGAGCTTCCAGGATACAACAGGAAATGGAATTGGCGATCTTCAAGGAATTATCAAGCGCCTTGATTACTTACAAACACTGGGCATTGATGTGATTTGGTTAACACCAGTTTACCAATCTCCCCAAAAAGATAATGGATATGATATTAGTGACTATTTTTCCATTGACCCCACGTATGGAACAATGGAGGATTTTGAAGAGCTGTTAAATGAAGCACACAAGCGAAATATAAAGCTGATTATGGACTTGGTAATTAATCATACTTCAACAGAACATAATTGGTTTAAACAAGCTGCAAAGTCAAAAGAAAATTCATATCGTGACTTTTATATCTGGCAAGATCCTGTTAATGGTGGTCCGCCAAATAATTGGCAATCCAAATTTGGAGGGCCAGCATGGCAATATGATGAAACGACAAATCAATACTATCTCCATTTATTTGATGTAACACAAGCAGATTTGAACTGGGAGAATAAAGAGCTGCGAGAAAAAATATATAAAATGATTCAATTCTGGGCAGAGAAGGGAATTGATGGTTTCCGTCTTGATGTCATAAATCTTGTTTCCAAAAATCAGGATTTCCCAAACGATTCGGTGGGCGATGGAAGAAAGTTTTACACAGATGGACCTCGTATTCATGAATATTTGCATGAGATGCATCAGGAAGTCCTCGGGCCTTATAATATGATGACAGTTGGAGAAATGTCTTCCACCACACTTGATAATTGTATTTTATATACCAAACCCGAACGTCAAGAATTGGATATGACTTTCCAATTCCATCATTTAAAGGTAGATTATCCTAATGGTGAAAAATGGACAATTGCCCCATTTGATTTTCTGCAATTAAAAGAGATATTGTCAAAGTGGCAGGTGGGTATGTATGAAGGCGGAGGATGGAATGCCTTATTCTGGTGTAATCATGACCAGCCTAGAGCAGTTTCTCGGTTTGGTGATGACCATGAGTACCGGGTCACCTCTGCAAAAATGCTGGCAACTACTTTGCATATGATGCAGGGTACGCCGTATATTTATCAGGGTGAAGAAATAGGGATGACCAATCCGGGTTTTTCATCAATCAGACAGTATAGAGATGTAGAATCTCATAACGCCTATAACCTAATGAAGGAGGAAGGTAAATCAGAGCAGGAAATAATGGCTATATTGCAACGAAAATCACGTGATAACGCACGGACACCTATGCAATGGTCTTCTGCTCCAAACGCTGGTTTCACTTCAGGTGAACCTTGGATACCCATTGCTGATAATCACAAGAAAGTTAATCAGGAAGAGGCATTGGAAGATAAAGACTCTGTATTTTATCATTATCAGCGTTTAATTGAACTGCGAAAAAAATATGATATTATTACGTATGGAGACTTTCAAATACTTAAACCGAGTGATCCTGATGTATTTGCTTATACTAGAAAGTGGAACGGGGAGACATTGTTAGTAATAAACAATTTCTATAAAAAAGAAGTAGAATGGGAATTGGAGATATCTACAGGAAAAAACGTAGAGATTTTACTATCCAATTATGAAGACTCCTTGCAAAAACCTGATAGAATAAGGTTAAGGCCTTATGAATCCATTGTCTATTATATAAAATAAAGAGGTACAGAAATGCAGAAGAAATATCTAATAATTTACCATGACTTAGTTAAGAAGATTCAAACGAACGTTTGGCCAACTTCTACGATGCTCCCTTCGGAGAATGAATTACGAAGTATGTATAATACTTCTCGAGAAACAATAAGAAAATCATTAAACTTATTGGCCCAGAACGGTTATATTCAAAAAGTGCGTGGAAAAGGGTCCGTTGTAATTGGTATCAATAAACTGGACTTTCCTGTTTCAGGCATTGTTAGTTTCAGGGAACTGGCTAACCAACTGGAGCTTCATGCTAAAACCTATGTAATTGCCTTAAATCATAGTTATCCAGATCTTATGGTTCGAGAAAAACTTTCCATACCTTCTAAACAAAAAGTTTGGGAAGTAGTACGAACAAGAGAAATAGCAGATGAAAAAGTTATTTTAGATAAGGATTATTTTAATGATGCATGGGTCCCGACATTAACAAAAGATATCTGTGAGGATTCGATCTATAGTTATTTGGAAAATGATTGTAACCTCTCTATTAGTTTTGCTCATAAAGAAATTGTGGTGGAGGAACCTACAAAAGAAGATCAAGAATTACTGGATTTGGAGGGTTTCTCCAATGTTGTAGTAATTCGCAGCTCTGTCTATCTCGAGGATGCTACTCTTTTTCAATATACCGAATCTCGCCATCGACCCGATAAATTTCGCTTTGTTGATTTTGCAAGAAGAATAAAAGGGGAAAATTGATACCTATAGTCAAAAATCAAGTAAGGATTAGCCGTTATTTTAGGCTAATCCTTTTTTATGAAGACAAAATGATATTGAATTTAATTAGGGCCAGAGTTATTAACCTCTCTTAACTGGGAGGGTACAACAGCGAAATGATCCTCCAGATTTGATTATCTCAGAAAACTCAACCTCAATAACCTGGAATCCTGCTTGTTTCATTTTTCTGTTTAAGCGTTTATTTTCAGGAAGACTAATGATTTTATTTTGTCCAATCGGAAGCACATTCGGGCCCATATTAAATTGTTCTTTAGTAGTAGTCTCAATAAGAGTGAACTTATTTTTCAAGATTTTATATGAATTCTCGTCAATAGCTTCTGAATATACAAGGGCATAATCATCATTCAGTATGGTAAATACACAATCCAAATGCAAAATATCATCACGTAGAGAGACAGTGTTTACAACGTAATTAGGTAACTTTTGACTTAATTGATCTATAGCTTTTTCGTTTGTTCTTCCACTTTTACCAACCCAGATTGTATTTTTATCCACGAGTATATCTCCGCCTTCTATGCAGCCTTGATCTATACTCGTATAGGTGATACCTAATTTTTCTAACCGATCTGTAAGTACATTGGTCTCACGTTTTCTTATCTTTTCCTTCATATTAGAAACAACAAAGGTTTCTCCAATAACAAAGCCGATATCTCGAGTGAAAACCTGCTCATTTAAACCTTTTTGGGGTTCAAGTTGGATGACTTCACAACCATTGTCACTGAGAATTTCTACAAACCTGTCATGCTGTTCCATGGCTTTTTTCTTATCTATATTATCTTGTAAATAATGCTCTTGAGTTTTATTTATAGCATGCTTAATTTCCATATACGCTGGAGGTGCAACGATGACACTATATAACCGTTCATACTCTGTATCACAATTTAACTTCTGTGGTGTATTCTTTTTATCAATTAAGTTCTTCATATTCTATCCTCCATCATATATTCTATTTAGCTTTTCCCTTAAATATAAATTACAAACCCCTCCCTTTGTTTATTTACAAACTCTAAAGGGAAACGGAGAGAGAATAACAAGGAGGAACGTGCACAATGGAAAATACAAATACCAATCATTTATTAACAAAAGAGGATTTCAATACAGAGAATAGCCTACCCGGTTGGCTACTGGAGGAATATAGGAATTTTGAGGAAGTCGTTACAGATCCTACTTTTCCCTGCTATTTTGGTATGTCTGGACAAAAGCGCGGTGAGCTTAGATATGGCTATATCACACATAATGATTGGTCCGCATTACCAAAAGCACTCCAAGCGTTTAATCGCTTGTTTGATAATCAGAAAAGATTAATTCGCCATGGCTTTTTTCTATTCGTTGAGCCTGAGAAGGAAGAAAAGAGTGTTGAATATTATAGGGACTATTTTTGGAAGGTATTGCAGTATTTGCATAACCATGATGAGCACGATTGGCCGGCAGACTATCCAAAAGATCCAGATCACCCACTTTGGGCATTTAGTTTTGCAGGAGAGCCTTACTTTGCATTTGGTAATGCTCCTGCCTATAAGCAGCGGAAGACGCGTGACCTTGGAAATAGCTTAGTTATTGGATTCCAACCAAGAAGAATCTTTGAAAAGCTGGAGGGTACTTCAAAAGGGGGAGCAATGTCCAGGGAGAAGGTGAGAGAAAGGGTTGAAAAATGGGATGGCTTGCCAAAGCACCCGAACATTAGTCATTATGGGGATCCGGAGCACAGGGAGTGGAAGCAATATTTTATAGGTGATGACATTGAACCTATTAAAGGAAAATGCCCATTTCAGCCTAAATAACTTACTGCTGTCAACGGTTGAAGTAAATAAAAATATGATGATAATAGAAAGAGAGACTCGAATATTGCAGTCTCTCTTTAAGTTTATCGTAAATTTTTACCTTCTTTCCCAAAGCGTAAAGGCTAACTTCCTGCTACATCTCTTTTCGTAAAAAAGACCCATGACAGAAGGAGAAAAATAACATAATAAATAAGTAACATAGTAATCGAAAAACCGAGCGTCATACCTTCAATCCAAGGCGAATTCTGGTTGGTATATTGACTTAAATCTGTATTGGCAAAAAGGATGTACTTTGCCCACTCGCGTTCTGCGAAAAACAATACAATTTGATTTCCTGCCATCATCAGGAAGATAGCTGTACCTATTGCTAATGCACTATTTTTAAAAATAGTTGATATCATGAAGGCAAATGTAGCCATCATAAACAAGTTAATTAGTTTATAACCATAGCCTGAAGCTATTTCTCCTAAAACAGGAACATAGGCAAAACCATTACTCTTTTCTAGTACGATGTGTGGGTTTAATCCGTTAACACCAAAGAAGATGGCTCCAACAACCCATGAGAATAGTAAAACGAATAATAGTGTAATGAAAGCAAAAAGTAAAACTGAGATATATTTTGAAAGTAAAATCTTCGTTCGGGATATAGGGCGAATTAAAAGAAGTTTTATTGTTCCCCAACGGTACTCATTTGCCACAATGCCTGCCGCAACTATAATTGTAAGCAAGCTGACTAATGAAAGTAACAACTGATTCTCCATTACAAATTGCAGCGCTCCATACCCCTCAGGCTGAATGTCATTTTCAAGATAATAGTTGTTTTTGGCAATGAGTGATGTGTTCATACCTTCCATAAACTCTTCTTCTTTCATCTCGCTTTGTAAGTCTTTATTTTCTTGTTGTAACATTTCTCGCCAATTATCTTGGTCGTATTTGTCTCCAGTCTCTTCAAAACTCATCGTTAGTGCAGCCAGGCCGATAATGATGCCCACCAGAATAATATACATGACCCAGGTTGATTTTTGTATATATGTTTTAATTAATTCATTGCTTACCAACTTGAAAAAATTACTCAATGATATTCTCTCCAATCAAATCAAAGAATTTATCTTCCAGCTTTGTTTTAGTTACATTTACCTGATAAATTAAAATATCTTGTTCTACCAATTTTTTTATAATAGAAGGTACATCTTTTCTGTCTGTTTCAAAGGAGAGGATATTACCCTTATGTTCTGGTTTGAATTCGTACTTATTTCTAAGGATGCTTGCTGCTTTTTCAATTGGTTCTGCTTCCAGGTTTACTTCTATTAATTTTACCTGCTCTGTTTCAACAGGTTCATTTACTTCCTGAATTGCTACGAGCTGTCCATTTTTTATAACGCCTATCTTGTCACACATCAGTTCAATTTCTGAAAGCAAATGACTTGAAATAATCACAGCTACATTTTCTTTCTCTGCAAGATTTCTAATGTATTGACGAATTTCTCTAATTCCAGCCGGATCCAGTCCGTTTGTAGGCTCGTCCAAGATGAGTATAGATGGACTATGCAAAAGTGCCTGAGCAATACCTAATCGTTGCCGCATACCTAAAGAGTATTTTTTTACTTTTTCGTTTATCGGTTTCTCCAGCCCAACGAGTTTAATAACTTCCTTAATTCGTTCTTTTGTTATGCCCGGGGTCATCCGAGCATAGTGCATTAGATTTTGCCATCCAGTCATAAAGGGGTACATCTCTGGATTTTCAACAATGGCGCCTACTTCTCTGATCGCCTCTTTAAAATTACTTTTGATACTATTTCCAAGTATATGTATGTCGCCATCGGTTGGTTTCATTAATCCGACCATCATACGTATCGTTGTCGTTTTACCAGCTCCATTAGGTCCAATTAATCCAAATACTTCTCCTTTATGAATGGTAAAAGACAGGTCTTTAATAATATGATTCTTGCCGATCTTTTTTTCCAGATTAATTAATTCCATTGCTGCTTCTGACATATAGTAACCCTCCCATTTTCTGATTATTACCTTGTACGATATCGTCATTTAAAAAGTTTCAAATGAATGGAGTGGAACTTACTATTAAAGCTTCTGCTGCAAATGTTTGGGTACAAACGTATTTTGTTCATTCATAGTTGGAGGAAACTGCGAACTAACTAAGAATATAGAGGCTGCCTAAATCACCGCTACGGGGAAATATTCCGCTTTCCGCGGGCGGCTGATGAGCCTCCTCATGCTATGGGCTGCACCCCAAAAGTTGGACACCATATCCAACACGAGGAGGAGCCTGGAAATGTCCAAGTTTACCGAAGCTATTAAACTACAAGTAGTTAAAGAATATGCGAGTGGAAAGTTCAGTTACCGTGAGCTGGCAAAATATTATGAGGTGGATGAATCTGTTATCCGCTATTGGGAGTTGTTATACCGGCATCATGGAGAGAATGCGTTTAATTTCACCTATACAAACTATCCAGCAGCCTTTAAACTAGAAGTAATTGAATTCATTAACGAAAAAAATTACTCCATTCGAGAGGCATCCGCCATTTTCCATATACCTGATCCTTCTATGGTGCGCAGGTGGAGGAAAAAGTGGGAAGAAGCTGGAGAAGATGCCCTTGAATCGCGAAAGGGGCCTTCTATTATGGGATCGAATCAAAAGAAAAGTTCTTCCAAAGAAGCTGAAAATCAATCAAAGGAAGCTTTAGAAAATGAGCTGGAGTACCTTCGAATGGAGAATGCTTATTTAAAAAAGCTAAGAGCCTTAGTTCAGGAAAAGAACTCACCAATAAACTCAAAGCTCAAGTAGTGTTTGAACTAAGGCATGAATTCCCCGTAGCCAAACTGGTTAAAGTAGCAGGTATAAAAAGAAACACATATTATTACCAGGTAAAACGAATGCAAGAGCCCGATCCCGACCGCAAGTGGAAGCGCAGAATTAACTTTATCTTTCACAAGCACAAGGGGCGTCTTGGATATCGCCGTATTACCGATGTCCTGCAAGAGAAGGGACATATTATTAACGCTAAAAAAGTACTTCGAATTATGCAGGAGTTAGGAATTAAATGTGTGGTCAGAATGAAAAAATATAAATCCTATAAAGGAGCGTATGGTAAAGCAGCACCTAACGTTCTTGACCGTAAATTTAGGGCCGAAACCCCCAACCAAAAATGGGTTACAGATGTAACAGAGTTCAGGTTATTTGGGGAAAAGTTTTATTTTTCTCCCGTATTGGACCTGTTTAATGGGGAAATCCTTACGTTCACGCTTCAATCGAGACCAACATTTGATTTAGTAGAAAAGATGCTGAACCAAGCGCTGGAACATAAAAAGGAAAATGACAACCTCTTGATTCATTCTGACCAAGGGTGGCATTATCGTATGCCCCAGTATCGAGAAATACTTGAACAAAACAAGATCACACAGAGTATGTCCCGAAAAGGCAATTGTTTTGATAATGCCGTTATAGAGAACTTTTTTGGGATACTGAAATATGAATTCCTGTTTTTAGAGGAATTTGAAAGCATTGAGCACTTTAAAAAGGAATTAGAAGCGTACATTTATTACTATAATCATTTGCGAATTAAATCAAGGTTAAATCGAAAAAGCCCCGTGGCATATCGAAAAGCCTTTGAGTTAACTGTATAAAAAAGACTGTCCAATTTTATGGGTCCAGTGCAGCTATCGCATTCCGGGGTCTCATCGAGGCCTCTCCTCCCGCAGGAGTCTCCATATTTCCCCTTCGCTAAGGTGTATATCTCAAAGCTATTAAAGATAAGAGCTACTTATTCAATACCTCAAATTAATCAATAGCACATACCAATTGATTGGAGCGGAGGAAGCGGCTGAGGCCATGCCGGGCGGCAAAGAAGACACTGTGAGGTTACGAACAGATGTCGCGCTTGTACCCGGAGGTGTGAAAGCGTCCGCCTGAAACGCAAATCAATGGGTGCTTCCTCTGTAAAATGAATTACTTCATTCTCCACAAATTACGTCGCAGTATATCCATTTTTCGACTCAATAACCACAACATACATTTTAGAATCGAATTAAAAAAAGCTTATGAAACATTAATTTATGTTCCATAAGCAATCTTTAAATTGTTATTTAATTAAATCAGGATTTTCTTTCTTCGCCTGTTTTACACGAGGTTTTCTGTAACCACCTGCCATATCAGCTTGCTTAAAATCTTTTGCGTAGTGTACCTCCTGTGCATCGGAGAGTTGTTTATTTTTTGTTGGCTGATATTGAGTATTCTTCATTATAAACTACCCTTTCTTTGTGGATATTATTGTTCTATACATGTCTTTTCCCGTCTAAATTAAATTAAAACATCTGTTATTAAAGTCTTTCGCTTACATGCTATTAAGGGTATAATTTAGATAATTGGGAATAAAATGTCAACTACTTATGAGGTGAGGAAATGAGAGAAGTTGTTATTATAGAGGGCTGTCGTACGGGTGTAGGGAAAAGAAAAGGTTTATTTGCTAACTACCGTTCAGACGAGCTTGCTGCTATCGTTCTGGAAGAACTGGTACATCGTAGTGGCGTCAGTAAGGAATTGGTGGAAGATGTTATTCTGGGGTGTGTTACTCAAATTAACGAACAGGGAGGCAATGTCGCTCGTACCGCATCCTTAATTGCTGGGTTCCCTGTTCAAGTGCCAGGCGTAACCATTGATCGTCAATGTGGCTCGAGTCAGCAGGCGGTTCACTTTGGAGCCCAAGCCATTGCATCAGGAGATATGGATGTTGTAATCGCTGGTGGCATTGAAAGTATGTCAAGGTCCCCCATGTTTTCTAATATGGGCAACATTAAACCAAGTAAAAAGCTTACGGATAAATATGAAATTGTTAACCAGGGGATTTCAGCGGAAAAAATAGCTGAGCAATGGAATTTATCGAGAAGGGATCTGGATGAATTCGCTTTGCGAAGTCATAAAAATGCTTTACAGGCTATAGAGAGTGGATACTATAGTAGAGAAATTGTTCCGGTTGGGATACAAACAGAAGAGGGTGAGTCGATTTTAGAGCAGGATGAGGGGCCAAGAAAGGGAACCACATTAGAAGCCTTGGCTGATTTAAATCCTGTGTTTAAAGAGGATGGGAAAATTACTGCTGGAAATGCAAGTCAGATGAGTGATGGTGCCAGTGCCGTATTACTAATGTCTAAGGAAAAAGCAGACAAATTAGGCGTAAAGCCAAAAGCTAGAATTATTACACGTACGGTTGTAGGATCTGACCCAACATTAATGCTAATAGGACCCATTGCGGCAACAAAAAAAGCACTGGATAAAGCAGGGCTTGATATACAGGACATCGATCGATATGAAGTAAACGAGGCATTTGCACCAGTCCCACTTGCTTGGCTTAAGGATATGCAGGCAGATATCTCTAAACTTAACGTTAACGGTGGCGCAATTGCACTTGGTCATCCACTTGGCGCAACTGGCACCAAATTACTCGTTTCTCTACTACATGAATTGGAAAGGATAAAAGGAAGGTATGGACTTCTTGCTATATGTGAAGGAATGGGGATGGCAAATGCAACTATTATTGAAAGAATAAAGTAAGCGAAAAAAATTTTGTAGAATATGATATAGCTTAATAAATATATGACCGTACAAGTTGTCTCATAAGGACATTACCTATATAAACAAATAATAAATTTCCTGTTTTAAAAAGCCTTCCACGGCTTTTTTTTGCGTTGTTTTAATCCTTTTAGGGTACATATAGATAAAATTAAATAAATATAAAGGGAGAAATAAACATGTACCAGAAAAAGTTTTGGATGAAAGTGAGAGGAAGTTATTGGTTTGTTCCATTATTATATGGTATTACCTCTATTCTCCTTGTGATAGGAAGTATGTTTGCTGATAAGTGGATTATAGGCAGCTTCAAAGATAGCCTGCCCTCCATACTGTTAACAAACTCTGGCATAGCAAAGGAATTGTATGGTTCGTTAGTTACTGCCATTTTAACAATGACTACAATAAGTTTTTCTGTAATAATGGTTGTTTTAACTACATACTCCACACAGTTTTCACCTAGAACGCTTCAGGATTTTATGCGGAGCAAAATGACACATCACGTGCTTGGCGTTTATTGTTTTGGTTTTATATATGCATTATTAAATTTAGTATTGGCTGGAAAAGAAAATACTTTTTTAGGACCAATTTTTATGGTATTTATTGCGATTACCTCGTTGGCATTCTTTATTTATTTCATTCACCATTCTGCAAGGTGGCTACAGGTGAATAACCTTGTGGGAAAATTAAGAAAAGATGCTACAAGAGTAATTCGTGATACGTTTAAGGAAAGTCACTTCCCGGAAAATGAAAAGTGGGATTCCGAGGAAATTAAAAAAATAAAGCAAACCAATATGGAAACGATATACGCAATGAACCCAGGATATGTTCAACATGTAGAATGGACAGAACTCATAAAATGGGCAATAAAGAAAGATTGTGTCATTGAGGTTCAGGTAAATACGGGTGATTTTCTTCCAGAAGGATATCCTATCATGCATGTGTATCAAGTGGATAAGAAGATTAATAAAAAAGAAATCAATCATTTGCTTGTCGTTGGCCAAGAGAGGACAGATATCCAGGATGCGGAATTTACGTTACAAAAACTCGTGGAAATTTCGCTGAAAGCTATTTCACCAGCAATGAATGATCCCCACACGGCAATTAATTGTATTAATCGTATCGGAACAGCACTAGCGGATATAGGACGACATTATAAAGAAATCAATTATTTTTCTGACCAAGAAGGTCAATTACGTATTATGCGTACCCCAAAAAAATTTGAAGACTATCTATATAAAAGTTTTTACCAAATCATGAATTATGGTAAAGACGATGTGTCTATACTTTATAGTCTGATTGAAGTATTATATAATTTGGCATTAGTAAGTGATTTAAACATAAAACGAAAGATTTGGGATTTTCATTTTTACATTATTGAGGGGATTAACTGGGATTGTTTGCATGAAATGGATCGTAATCACTTAAGTCATATCTATGATAAATTTAAAGCATGTTGTAACATGGAAAAAACTACGTAAAAATTGTGGGGACATAAGAGATGGCTATTAAAAAATCAATATATTTTCCAGTGGTATTACTGCTGATGTTGTTTTTAGCAGGATGCCAAGGAAGTAATCCAGATACTCAGGTTGAAAATCACAAAAAGAAAGATACCTATCTTTCAGAAAAAGATAAGATGAATAAACAAATTACGTTGTCTGCTGTTGGAGATATCTTGATTCATGACCGGGTATATGATGATGCGAGAGTAAAAGATACATTTAATTTTATGCCTATGTTAGATCGTGTGGACAGTTATTTAAAAGCTTCGTCTGTTACATTTGCTAATCAAGAAACAATGGTTGGTGGGGAAGAAATTGGCTTATCGGGTTATCCAAGATTTAATAGTCCATACCAAATCGGTGAGGCATTGAAGAAAGCAGGCGTGGATGTCGTTTCGCTTGCAAATAACCATACTCTTGACCATGGTGAAGAAGCAATCCACAATGCCATTAACTATTGGAAAGAAATAGATATGATGTATACAGGGGCATATGAAAGCAAAGCAGACCAAGAAAAACTACGAATCTATGAGACAAATGAGGATATATCCTTAGCTTTTTTGGCATATACCTATGGTACAAACGGGATGACAGAACCGAAAAACAAGGATTATTTAGTCAATCAAATAGACGAGCAACAAATAGCAACAGAAATAGCTGAAGCAGAAAAGCAAGCAGATGTCGTTGTGCTGAGCCTTCATTTTGGAGATGAGTATGAAAGGTTACCTAATGAGAGACAAAAAGATTTAGTTCAATTTGCTGCCGATCAAGGGGCAGACATCATTCTAGGCCATCATCCCCATGTTTTACAACCTGTTGAGTGGGTGGAGGGGAAAGGTGGGAAAAGGAGTTTTGTTATTTATTCCTTAGGAAACTTTTTATCTGGTCAGGACGAATTTTACCGAAGAATTGGTGGAGTACTAACGTTAACTCTTACAAAGGAAGAGAAGAAGGGTGAAGAGGCTAAAGTGAAAATTAGTAACCCACAATTTCTACCGACATTTGTAACGTTTACGAATGAATCAGACTACAAGGTAGTCCCAATGTATCAGCTTAAGGAAACGGATTTACCTGATGCGAAAAAGCATTATAACGAGATTAAGGATCATATGACACGGTGGATGGAAGAGCTTCAATTTCCGGAACAGTGAGCATACTAGTCAAATCAGGAGGAAATAGAATGGAATGGAAAAATATTTATCGTGGCATGTTAATGGGAGCAAGTGATGTAATTCCAGGAGTTAGTGGAGGAACGATAGCAGTATTGCTTGGAATTTACGACAGGTTGATTGCTTCAGTTAATGGGGTGTTAAGTAAAAACTGGAAAAAACAGTTAGGCTTTTTGGTTCCTTTAGCAATTGGTGTTGGGACAGCAATCTTACTTTTAAGTAAATTAATCGAATGGTTATTTGAACACTTTCCGGGCCCTACACAATTCTTCTTTTTGGGGTTGATTATTGGGGTATTACCTTATTTGTTTCATAAGGCAGATGCAAAGCACTCCTTTAAGATGAATCATGTGATTTTACTTGTAATTGGCGCTGTTATAGTGGGCTCCATGGTGTTTTTAAATGCTGGTGAGGTTGGAGTCATGACAAAACTACAGCCTTCTGATTATATTTTACTTTTCTTTTCCGGATTTGTTGCAAGTAGTGCAATGATTCTTCCCGGGATTAGTGGATCGTTCATGCTTTTAATTCTTGGGGTGTATCCAACAGTGATCGGTGCTATAAGCAATATGCATTTAGATATTATTGCTGTAACAGGTGCAGGGATTTTACTTGGTATTGTTGTAATGAGTAAAATTATAAACTATTTCCTGACTAATTACAGAACAGGAACGTTTGCTTTAATTATCGGTTTAGTTATTGGTTCCATTGTTGTTGTATTTCCTGGATGGCCATCAACGACTAATTTGCTTTTATTAAGTATTGTTGCTTTCGGTGCAGGCCTTTTTGCAGCCTACATTCTCGGTAAGGTCGAATATAAGGATGAAGCATAGAAAAAGACAAACCGTGTGAAAATGTTTAAAATAAAAGTAATAGATGAGTAAGGAGTGTAAAGAATGGAGCATATAAAAACAGCAGAAAATTTTAATGAAATTATAAAGAGTGAAGAACCTGTAATTATTAAGTTTTTTGCAGATTGGTGTCCTGACTGCAAACGAATGGACATGTTTATTGGGGAAGTAATGGAAGAGTTTCAAAATTATAAATGGTATCAGATTAACAGTGATGAAGTTGAGGGAATTGCTCAAAAGTATGAGGTAATGGGGATTCCAAGTATTTTAATCTTCCAAAATGGTGAAAAGAAGGCACATCAACATAGTGCCTATACTAAAACACCTGAATCTGTAACAGAATTCTTGCATCAGCAATTAGGTTAATAAACAAAATAGCGGCCCTCCCCCTAGAAGGAGGAGCCGCTATTTTTATGCAAAAAGATAACCTAAGGGTGGACACACTAGTTCTCAAAATGGATAAGCTGCGAAGTAATTTGGTAGGGATACAAATTCCCGTTTTAAAAAAATCCAATATAGCTAATCCCTGAATATTTAGGGCAAACTTCTTTGCTTTCCAGCCATAATTCATTTTCCGGCGGATTATCTCGCTCTGCTGCCGATTAGTTTGTTCTCCGGCGGGTTATCTCGCTCTGCTGCCGATTAAATTGTTCTCCGGCTGATAGTTTCGCTCTGCTGCCGATTAAATTGCTCTCCGGCTGATAATTTCGCTCTGCTGCCGATTAAATTGCTCTCCGGCGGATAACCTCCGCTCCGCTGCTGATTGTCCCAATACTAGTACGCAGTTCTCTCCAACTGTGCAGCCAATAAGTTATATGGAATAATGATTGTTCCAAGGTATTATTCTAGTCTTGTAAAGTGAAGTCAAGTTTATTATTGGAGGTAATCGTTAGTTTGCCATTACGTAAGGGGATATTGTTCCCTTCTACAGATATGTCAGTGATTTTCTCAAACTCCTCCAAATCAATTAAGCCATCTTGTATTTCTTGTATAGTAGTATTGTTAATATATTCACGGTCGTTCGGTATATTTTTCTGCTTTCCCCATTCAATTATAAAGGGAAAGACGCTCTCTGATTCCGGAAACAACATGCGCCACTGCAAATTGGTACCGTCCGGCTTCTCGCGTTCGCCAGCAATAGGACCAGCGAAGGAATAGTCCAACTTAGTTAACCTCTCAATAAGTGGATCCATCTGTTCTGTACGGAGAGCATATTGAATTGGCCCTTCTCTGTTTTCCTCAAAAGCCACAACGAGTTGTTTAATTAAGGGATTGTCTGATTGATCCGCAATCTCCTCATTAAAGATACCCAGCCATTCTATATAGCAATCATTTCGGAAATACGCTAGGTAGTTAAAGGTTCCCCAGTTTTCGTGTCTTCCACCCTTAACGATCTTGCAATTATAAGTTTCCCCAAATAATTGAGCCGATTGAGCAGGATCCTTTGCAGCAATGACGATATGATCAATTCCAAGCATATCCTTCCAACTCCCTTTCATTTTCCTCTATTATAGTAATAAGAAAAAAGAAACGCTAATACCTTTTATATAAAGTTTGATATAGTACAGATAAGAAGACATAAAAAGCAGGTGGATAAAATGGGGAAGCCAAAGATTTTAATTGTGGAAGATGAACGCAAATTAAGCAGAGTTCTTGAGGTGGAGTTATCCTACGAGAATTATAATACAGAAATTGCCGATAGTGGGAAAGATGCACTTCAAAGAATGGAAGAACAAGAATGGGATTTGGTATTACTGGATATTATGCTTCCGGAATTAAGCGGACTTGAGGTTTTAAGAAGGGTTAGAAGAACAGACGACTGTACCCCAATTATTTTACTAACCGCACGTGATGAAGTGCATGACAAAGTAAGTGGATTGGACCTTGGAGCAAACGATTATATTACCAAGCCTTTTCAGATTGAAGAATTACTTGCCCGAATACGTGCAAACCTTCGTAAGCCATCGAATGAAAAAGTAAAAAACCAAAGTTTAGATATAGGAGACTTAAAAATAGATATTGAGGCACATGAAGTAACTAGAGGGGGTAGAAATATTGATCTAACACCAAGAGAGTTTGATCTGCTTGTATGCTTAGTGAAAAATAAAAATATCGTTCTTACTAGAGAGCAGCTGATTGAGCATGTATGGGGATTCGATTATTTTGGTGATACAAACGTAGTTGATGTTTATATTCGGTATTTAAGACAAAAAATAGATAAAGGACATGAGACTACCTACATTCAAACGATACGTGGTGTTGGATATAGTATTAAGGATACGGTAGCATGAAGCTTCGAATAAAGATCCAGTTGTTTTCGAGTATTTTTATGCTTCTTCTGATTCTTCTCGTTAATACATCGATATACTTTTTATTCAATACAATTTCAGCAGAGAAAGAATTAAATCAATTGGTTGAACATACAAATACCATTGCAGAAGCGCTAAATAATAGTAATGGAGAAGTTACCGATGAGTTTTATAGAGCTTTTTTACCTGCTCATGGAATGATTCGTTTAGTTAAGAAGGATGACAAAGTAATCGGCGAGCATACAAAAGATGAGAAGTATGCAAATTTTGAACCAATCTATACGATTAAAGAAAAACATCAAATTGTTTCACAAAAAAATGGTGTAAAAACTGCGATTGTTTCCAAACCTATTATTTGGAAAAATGGAGATATTGTTACCCTTCAAGTTTCTAATCGGTTGGTTTCTCTTCATGAGACCATGCAGGTTTTATTTTTTGTATTAGCCATTGCTTCTTTAATCATTCTTATCCCAACGATTTTTGCTGGAAATGTTCTTGGCAGATTTTTATTAAATCCGATTAAAGATCTTATTGAGACAATGAAGGAAAATATGCGGGAAGAAGAGTGGAAAAAAATTGACACTGAAAATAGAAGTAAAGATGAGCTATATGAGATGGAGCAAACGTTTAATGATATGATCGACCACTTAAAAGAAAACTTTGATAAACAGGAAGTCTTTGTTTCTGATGCCTCACATGAATTAAAAACACCAATTTCTATTGTGAAAAGTTACGCACAGTTGTTGGAGCGGCGGGGCAAGGATAATCCTGACCTATGGAAAGAATCGATTGAAGCAATTGATTCAGAGGTTGATCGTATGCAGCGTCTTGTGGAGCAAATGTTATTTTTAGCTAAAAACAAGAGTGAGGTTAACTATGAACAAGTAGAACTGGCTGCTTTAACCTCTTCAGTTATTCAAACCTTCCAAGGAGCATACGACCGTGATATCCAGTTTTCACAGGATGGCGAGGCATTAACAGTGTATGGAAATGTTGATCAACTGAAGCAGGTCATTTATATTTTAATTGATAATGCTATAAAATATAGTGATAGCACGATTCATGTTAAGGTTTGTGAAAAAGATGAAAACATTCTTCTTCAAGTGGAAGACTTTGGCCAGGGTATATCAGAAAACGATCAAAAACGGGTGTTTGATCGTTTTTATAGAATTGATAAAGCCAGAAGCAGAGAAACAGGAGGAACAGGACTCGGTTTGCCAATAGCAAAAGCGATAATTACAGCACATAGAGGGAATTTAACTGTAGAAAGTATTCTAGGCAGGGGAACTGTTTTTACAATACAGCTACCAATTAGTTAAAATGAACACTCTCATCAATTTCTAATTTATTTCACATAAGACTTTCATTTCAGTTGGATATAATGATGGTAACAATAAGGAGGAGATTGAAATGAAAAGTAAAATAGCTGTTGTTGCAGGAGCACTTACTGGTGCAGCTTTTCTTGGTTTAGGTATTTATCATTCGGATGCCTCACAAACGGAACCGAAAATTTCAACTGATGATATTAAAACAATGGTAGCAGATCAATATCCAGGCACCATTACAGATATAGAGCTAGAAAAAAACTTCGATAAGATTTTTTATGAGGTGGAAGTTGAGAATGAAAACCGGGAATATGACCTGAAGCTGGACGCTAACACAGGTGAAGTGTTGAAAATAAGAGAGAAAGACACATCGGATAAAGAAAGTGTAAGTGAAAAGAAAACAGAAGCTTCTGATGGGGATAAGGAAAAACAAGAAAGCACGAAGGAGCAACAGCATGCTCAAGAAAATAAGCAGGCTCATGATAGTAAAGAGCAGAAAAATGATGATAAGCAGCCTGTAGAAAAAGAAAAAAATAAGCAGTCCAATGGTCTGATCGGAATGAAAAAAGCTGAAAAAATAGCGTTGGATGCATTTGCAGGAACTATTGTTAGCATGGAGCTAGATGAAGATGATGATCGAATGATTTATGAGATTGAAATAGAAAACGGTGAAGATGAAGCCGATGTGGATATTGATGCTTACACTGGTGAAGTTCTTGGCCTATCAATAGATCGTGATAACTAAAAAAGTAAAAAGTTGTTGAGTTAAAATACCCTTTTTTTAATATAAATCCGAACTGATTCAGTTAATAATGAATTTAGTTCGGATTTTTTGCCTTCAAAATACAACCTTTAGTATACATCGGCTGATACTTTCGCTCTACTGCTTTACAGGGTAAAATTTCTATCTCTTCCTCTCCAATAGGACCCAAAATATAGGTCGTCATATTACATAACTATTTAGTATTCGAGGTATGAAATAGGCTGTTTAGGTGTTTTCAATTGGGAGCGCTGGGGAATAGTAGGATAGGAGGAATTAAATTGAGGTGACAAGAAAATGATTACATATAACAAAGCTCTATTTTTGTACAATGGTAATGCCGGAAAAAAGGATATAGAGCGAAAACTGTCCTTAACTGTACCTGTATTAAGCCAGGCGATTAAAGAGTTAACTATACTACAGACCGAAACCTTGGAAGAAGCACGGAGGGTGTGTGTAGAATACGCTGAGAAAATTGATCTGTTAATTATTTTAGGTGGAGATGGCACCATCCACACCTGTATTAATAGTATTGCTCCGTTAGATAAAAGACCAATTATCGCGATACTTCCAGGCGGGACCTCAAATGATTTTTGCAGAACATTAGGAATACCTCAAAACTTAAAGGCTGCTGCTAATGCTATAGTTAATGGAAGCGTTATAGATATTGATATTGGAAAATCAAATGATAATTATTTCCTTAATTTTTGGGGAATCGGCCTTGTTGCAGAGACCTCCCAAAATATTGACGAAACGCAAAAGAAGAATCTTGGGGTACTTAGCTATTTTTTAAGCACTGTAAAAACATTCAGTCAAGCTGAGTCATTTTCCTATACAATAACTACGAACGAGGGAGAGTTTAATGGAGAGGCTGTATTAATTTTTGTGTTAAACGGTAACTATATTGGAACACAAGAAATCCCTGTAGGTACTTTATCTCCAATGGATGGAAAGATGAATGTCTTAATTATTGAAAACTCTAATTTTGCATCTTTTCGTGAATTGTTAGCGATGAATAATCCACGTATGGATGCAGAAGACTTTCAAGAGCTTAGCCACTTTGCTGTAAATGAGTTGAAGATAAAAACAAATAAACCGAAAAAAATAGACATGGACGGAGAATTATATACATCTACACCTGCGGATATTACTACACTTGCAGGACATATTAGAATAATTGGCAATTTATAACCTTATAAGATAAAGCTACTCTCCTCCATGGCTGTGAAAGGTATTTTACAGGTGTGTAAGATACACAGAAGGAACAACAAAATAAACTTACTACATGGAGCACATGTACTTACATGTGCTAATTAATCGAACATATGTTACCATGAAGGGGAGAAATATTCTTTGAAAACTAGCTAGTATTGTTATGAAAGTGAAACTAAAATGAGCGCCTTATGTGCAGCTAATATAGCACACTACATAAAAGCATCCAATCTTCAATGTGGAACTGCTCCATATAACTTTGGAATAAGTGGTTGCTTTTGTTGTGGAAGGGAAAAGCCTCCTAGAGAAAGAAGTGAACAGTAATTTCTTCCAAGCCTCTATTCCAATCTTCCTTTGTGGGTGCTATAGTTAAGTAAAAGGTGATAACAATTCTAAGGATTTTATGAACGGAAAGAAGGTTATAACGTTGAAGCCAGAGAGCACGTTGGAAGAAAAAAAGGAGGATCTTTCCTTAAGGTTATTTGTAGTTCTATCTAAAGCCTATCAGGCAATTATGGAACAAGTAGAGCAGGACATCCAATCCAAAGGACTAAATCTTACTGATTTTGCTGTATTGGAATTACTATACCATCGGGGAGAACAACCATTGCAAAAAATAGGACAGAAAATCCTGTTAACAAGTGGAAGCATTACCTACGTGATAAATAAATTAGAGAGAAAGGAATATTTATATAGACAGCCTTGTCCAAACGATCGGCGTGTAACTTATGCGGTTATTGCGGAGAAGGGGAAAAACTTACTTGATCGGATTTTTCCTGAGCATTGGGGTAGAATTGATGAATTGATGAGTGTTTTAAATGAAGAAGAAAAAGCAACTGCAATTGATCTTTTGAAAAGGCTTGGTACATCCATACGCAAATTATAATCTTGATGTGATGTATATCACAGCGGAGGGTCATAATGTAGGTTAAAATAATAGTGGGATATGGGATGTCTCAGCTCTATTATAATATATCGCAAGCTAGTCGGTATGCTTGCGGACCATGGGAAGCAGGATGTTTATCTTAAGGATAAATGTTTTGCTTCTATTTTTTTAGGAAATAGAATGAAGGAGTGGTTACTTTTAAGGAGGTATTAAAAGTGAGAGTATTAGTAATTGGAGCAAATGGAGCTGTAGGGAAACACGTCGTTGACAGATTGAAGGAGTCAGACCATCAGCCTGTGGCAATGGTTAGAGATACCGATCAGATTCCGTATTTTGAAGAGAAAAATGTAGAAACAGTTTTGGCGGATTTGGAAAAGGATTTTGAGAAAGCCTTTTATAATACAGAAGCTGTAATTTTTGCTGCTGGTTCCGGCCCTAAAACAGGAGCAGATAAAACAATTATTATTGATCAAGAAGGCGCTATTGAAGCAGCAGATCTTGCTAAAAAGCATGGAGTAAACAGATTTGTTATGCTAAGTTCTATGGGAGCAGATCAACCTAAGCAGGCTGAGCAAATTAAGCACTATCTTTATGCAAAGCATCGTGCAGATGAACATTTAAAAACCTCAGGATTAAATTATACTATCCTGCGCCCAGGTCGACTTACGGATGAACCTGCATCAGGGAAGGTAAATGTTCATGAAGGCTCTCCTGAAAGAGGGAGCGTGCCGAGAGCTGATGTTGCATCCGTTCTTGTTTATCTTTTATCAGCTCCACGAGCAGAAAATAAAATTTTTAATTTAATTGAAGGATCTACTCCTCTATCTGATGTACTTGCATATTAAAAAAATGAAAACTCCAGTATATCTCTAATGAGAACTGGAGTTTTTGCTTGTAATATAATTGTAATATATTTAACACAAAAAGTTTAGAAAGAATAAAAAGGGGGTAGTTAAAAATTAGACAATCAGTAACTAGTGGGAGGTGGCGACAATGACAGAGAAAAGTGTGCTTATTTACATTAGTGAAGAAAATGAAGATTGTAAGAAATTAATGAAGCAACTTGATGAATGGAATGTACCATACGAAGTAAGAAATGTTACAGATAATGCTAATTATAAGAAGGAACTTCAGGAAAAAGGGGTATATGGGACACCTGCTACGTATATCGGTAAGGAGCCATATGCAATATTAGGCTTTCAAAAGGAGAAAATCAGAAGTTCATTAGGCCTTGCGGATACTGACTTGAACCATAGTAAAACATATTCAAGTCAATAATTGAAATTGCAAAAAACAGAATCACAGTAGCTGTTTACTGCGCATATCTTGGTACTAGAAGGATTAGTAAAGGGGTGTGTTTGTATGAATTATCAGATGAACTTTAATCCATATCATCGGGTTGAATCACCATATGACTACCCGTTCCCGCCATACACTGACACGCAAAACTCTCAATTTTATCCCCAGTCGCCATATTATGGTCAGGAATTTCCGCAGTCACCCTTTGACATGTATGCAAAGCCTCAGCAACCACCAAATTGGCCATCACCTATGACAACTGCTCCACCTAATATAAACAATGCATCAGGTATGTCGGGATCTACGCCCAATATGAATAGTGCATCAGTTATGCCAGGAGCGCCACCCAATATGAACAATTCACCAGGTATGCAGCAGGGAAATGGTTTACTGAATTATTTTCAGGATAATGAGGGGCAAATGGACCTTGATAAAATGCTCTCGACCGTAGGACAATTGGCAAATACTTATCATCAGGTTTCCCCTATAGTGAAACAATTCGGCAGTTTTATTAAGAATTTCAGGTAAAATTTACATGTGACCTATTTAGCTTTAGGAAAGTGATGGAAATAGTAATATAGCTCATAGGAATGTTAGTTCAAGGGAATAAGATAAGGTATAAAGGTTATGAGGAGAATTCGTATGATTGGATGTCTCATTATTCATGGATTTACAGGTGGACCATATGAAGTTGAACCTTTAGCAAGTTATCTAAAAAAAAATACAAATTGGCATGTAGAAGTTCCGACACTGCCAGGACATGGGAAGAAACTGAATTTAACAGATGCCTCCCATAAGAAATGGATTAAAGCGGCAGAGGCTTCATTTGTCCAATTACAAGCAAAGTACAATGAAATTTATATTATTGGTTTTTCCATGGGGGGAATGATAGCTGCTTATCTCGCGGCTAAGTATAAAGTGGAAAAACTGGTTCTACTTGCTACATCAGGAAAATATTTGTCGTTCAAACAAATCACATTGGATTTAACGGATGTAATTGCAGATGGATTTAAAGGAGAATTAAATAACAACAAGCTGTATCAGCATTATAAGAAAAAAATTGGGGCTGTCCCCTTAAAAGCAAACATTGAATTCTTAAAGCTCGTCAGATTTACCAGACGCTTTTTAAAGAAAGTAGAGACACCTGTTTTGATTGCCCAGGGCCAGCAGGATGGAATGGTTCCATATAAGACTGCATATTATTTGGATAAGGAAATTACTTCATCACGAAAAGAGGTAGTGTTTTTTGAGCGATCCCGCCATTTAATTTGTCTTGGGGAAGATAAAGATACATTAAATCAGATGGTGCATCAATTTTTAATAAAGAGTGTAAATACAAAACAAGGTCTGCCACAGTAAGGCAGACCTTGTTTAATCTTTAAAAAAGGAAATTACTAATGCTCCTTCACCACCGTAAGTAGATATTAATGGTCCGCATTCGGTTAAATAAGCATCTTTAAAGGGATATTTCTTTCGGATTTCTTCGAGCACAATTTTTGCCCGATCCTCTGCATTACAATGCGTCATAGAAATAATCTTGTCTTCAACATTTTTAGTATATTCACCAATTTGATCAATAAATCTTCTAATGGACTTTTTGTCACCACGCACTTTTTCCGTGACCTCTATATCTCCAACTTCTTCATTAGCCTTCATAAGTAACTTAATGTTTAAGGTCTTGGCTATTGTTCCTTTAACCTTATCCAATCTACCACCCATAACAAGGTTCTCAAGTGTTTTCAATACGAATAAAGTGGTAGTTTGTTCTGAGCGAATTTTCATGTGCTCTACAAGCTGTTCAAATGAATAATTTTCATTAATTTTAGCATGAGCTTCACCAAGTAAAAGAGCAATTCCACAAGAAGCTGTTTTTGTATTAATTACTTCAATCTTCCGTTCGGGTTCTTCTTCAAGTAACATGTCTTTACCCGTAACTGCATTTTCGAAAGTGCTACTTAATCCCTTTGTGAGGCTCAACATCAGAATTGGAACTGTAGGGTCCACATTCTTATATGCATGATAAAAATCATGTGGGCTTGGTGCAGCTGAGCGTGGAAGTTCGTTTAGTTCCGCTACTTTTTGATAAAATGCTGGAGTATCCATATCTACTCCGCTTTTGTATTGTCCATCACTGAAATGCAAATAAAGTGGGACTACTTTTATATCAAAATCATTACTCAGTTTTTCAGGTATATCTGCACCGCTGTCTGTCATTAATTGCACGTCCATGCCATCACCATTTCTTTTTATGATTTATTTTTAGTATACCAACAATTCTAAGAATTGCCCATTGTTTCTATTGATTTTGCTCCTTCTGGGATATTGTAACTTTTGGTTTTCGGGAAGTGCTAAGTATAAATAAGAACAAGCCGAAAATAACAATGGATCCACCAAGGAATTGAGCCCATGTTATAACCTCTCCAAGAATGAAAAAGGCTAAAATAGAAGCTCCTACAGGTTCAAACACAATCCCCATAGATATCGTCGAAGTGCTTAACCACTTTAATGCCCAATTAAATAAGGTATGCCCAAGAAATGTAGGGAAAATGGCTAAGACAATAAAAATCCACCAATGATCAACAGGATAACCAGTAAATGAATTTTGCAATAGGATATTATAAATTATCAGGGTCAGAGAACTAACTCCATACACAACAAAAGTATATGTCATTAATGAGACGTTCCTTCTGACTCTTTGCCCTAGTAAAAAGTATGCTGTAACTGTAATAGCACCCAATAATGCGAGAATGTCACCGAATAAAGCCAGGCCACTAATTTTAAAATCTCCCCAGCTTATGATGACGCTCCCAAGTAAGGCGATAACCATACTAATAACAGCCCCTGGAGAAAAACGTTCTTTAAAAAAGAAATAAGTCCCTAAAAATGCAAAAATGGGCTGTAGAGTGACAAGGACCACTGAACTGGCAACAGAGGTATAGTTTAATGATTCAAACCACAAAATAAAATGAAACGCCAAAAAAACCCCTGCAAAAATGGATGATATCCAATCTTTTTTAGAAATTAGCCTGAATTCACTTTTGTATTTAATTAATATAATTGGAGCCATTAGTAACACGGCAAACAATAATCGGTAATTAGCTATAATAGCAGCAGGTGCTTGGTCAGCCAATTTTACCAAAACGGCAGACGTGGAGACAGAAATTACTCCAATGACAACCGCAGCGTATGGGTTAAATGGAGGGCGACGCATAATAAACCTCCTCATAAAAAATTCTTGTAATCTTATCTATTCTATCACGGTAAAAGTAAAAAATCATTTTTGTAATTAGTATCCTACTAAAATGTATGATATGATGTAACATGCATGAGTTTTTGATGGAGGCCTCTTACCACTAATTGGTGAAGCCTTTTTTGTACTTTAGGGAAGTATAAAAATAAGTATACTTTAAACGAGAATATAGGTATATTGAGATCTAAATTACTTTATATATGTCCATTCCCTTTGTTTTATTTAAAGGGAAAGTGGGAAACGATATTTAAAGACTAAAGTATGGGAAGCCAAAGGTACTTTGTTTGTTAGACAGGTACTTTAGCTGAACGATTTGGCCTTTTCTGCACAGAATCGAAAGAGCCGAAATTTATATTTTCCTATCATATGAGAAAATTCCAAGGCCTCTAAATAAACAAATATATTTAAAAAGGAGTAGAGGAATAGGTGACAGCATTTAAAGAACTAGGGGTATCAGCCCCAATTATGAAAGCACTGGAAAAAATGGGATTTGAGGAAGCAACTCCGATCCAATCAGAGACAATTCCACTAGCAATGCAAGGGAATGATGTGATTGGACAAGCGCAGACTGGAACAGGAAAAACAGCTGCATTCGGTATCCCAATGATTGAAAAAATTGATCCAAAGCAAAGAAAGATTCAAGGTTTGGTTGTAGCGCCGACTCGCGAATTAGCAATTCAGGTTGCAGAAGAAGTAAACCGCCTTGCTAAGTTCAAAGGGATCAGAGCATTGGCAGTTTACGGCGGTCAACATATGGACCGACAAATTCGCGCATTAAAAGATGGCCCGCAAATAGTTGTAGCGACTCCTGGTCGACTACTTGACCATATGCGCAGAAGAACTATAAAAATTGATATGGTACAAACAGCTATATTGGATGAAGCAGATGAAATGCTTAATATGGGATTCATTGATGATATCCGTGACATTTTAAAAGGAATTCCGGAAGAAAGACAAACATTGCTGTTTTCAGCAACAATGCCAAAAGAGATTCGCGATATTGCTACTAACTTGATGAAGGATCCGAAAGAGATTAAAGTTAAAGCAAAAGAAATGACTGTAGAAAATATTGATCAGTTCTTCGTTGAAATTCCTGAAAAATTTAAGTTCGATACACTAAACAATCATTTGGATATAAATTCACCAGAACTTGCGATTGTTTTTAGTAGAACAAAGAAGCGCGTAGATGAAATTACAGAAGGACTACAGGCAAGAGGATATCGCGCAGAAGGAATTCATGGTGATTTAACACAAGGTAAGCGTATGTCTGTACTAAATAAATTTAAAGGCGGACGTGTTGATGTACTTGTAGCGACTGATGTGGCAGCACGTGGTTTGGATATCTCAGGCGTTACTCACGTTTATAATTTTGATATCCCTCAAGACCCTGAGAGCTACGTACACCGTATTGGTCGAACAGGTAGAGCTGGGAAGACAGGTGAAGCTATTTCATTTATTACACCTAGAGAAATGGCACATCTTCACTTAATTGAAAAGACGACTAAAAGCAAAATGAAGCGTCTCATGCCTCCTACCAATAAGGATGCTCAACAAGGTCAACAGCAAGTAACTGTAGACAAGATTTTGTCAACTATTGAAAAACAGGATTTAAAAGCCTATCATGAAACTGCGACTGAACTATTGGAGGATAATGATTCTGTTACGGTTATAGCTGCTGCGCTAAAACTACTTACAAAGGAACGCAGGGATACACCTGTTAAAATTTCCTCTGTAGCACCAATTAGCGTGAAAAAAGCACAAAACTCAAGAGACAATCGTCGCTCAAATAATAAACGTTTCCAAGGAAAACGTGGGCAAGGTGGACGTAACCAAGGCGGACGTCACCAAGGTGGAAGAAACCGCAAAGGAAATTTTCAAAAGCGCAGAAACAATGATTAATTAAAAAGCTCCCCGTGTGGGAGCTTTTTTCGTGAAGAGAAAAACTTAGGCAACTGAGTTTCTTTAAGTAATTCATTTTTAACCACGCAGGAAATTGTATGGAATTGCGATTAGCAGGTGATGACGGACATTGGGAGTGAGAAATCGAGCGTGAATGTCTATCATGAGGGTAATGACGGACATTGAGAGGGAGAAACGGAGCATGAATGTCTATCATGAGAGTGATGATGGACATTGGGAGGGAGAAATCGAGCGTGAATGTCTATCATGAGGTTGATGACGGACATTGGGAGGGAGAAATCGAGCGTGAATGTCTATCATAAGAGTGATGACGGACATTGGGAGAGAGAAATCGAGCGTGAATGTCTATCATGAGAGTGATGATGGACATTGGGAGGAAGAAATCGAGCGTGAATGTCTATCATGAGAGTGCTGACGGACATTGGGAGAGAGAAATCGAGTGTGAATGTCTATCATGAGGTTGATGACGGACATTGGGAGAGAGAAATCGAGTGTGAATGTCTATCATGAGGTTGATGACGGACATTGGGAGGAAGAAATCGAGCGTGAATGTCTATCATAAAGTGAACCCCCTAGTCTTCCATAGACTAGGGGGATATTTTATCTTAAGAAGCGGCTGAATAAGCCTAGCACCACGAGCACTCCAAAGATAATCCAAAAGATATTTTTCTTAAGCTGTGCAGGCATTCGGCGTTTCTTCCAGCGGTTTGGGTCAAATTTGATGGAGGTATCATTTGGGTCATAATCGCGCCTGTTCCGCCAAGGTGAATATGCTCTTGCTTTTGTGAGGACCAGAGGAGCGATGGCAAAACCACCAATAAACCCAAAAATATGTGCATAAATATTTATATTTGACCGTACGAATGTCATAACAAGTCCAATCACAAAGATGGTAACTACAATTTGGGAATTCGCCTGATCGATTAAATGCTTGCGAAATACTACCATAAAAATATAAATACCAAACAGTCCAAATATTGCTCCTGAAGCTCCTACATGTGTATACCAAAAGGAATCAGGACCTAAAAGGTATGTTCCTAAATCGCCAATAAATCCAGCTCCAACATATGCAAGAACAAATTTTGTCTTACCTAGCATTTGTTCCAAGGCTGGGCCAAATAGTACTAGGGAAAAGGAGTTAAATAAAGCATGCATTAGACCGGCATGGAGAAATATGGGTGTTATTAAACGCCACCATTCCCCTTGGTTGATCAAATAATTGCTTCCAGCACCCCACTGATAGAGGGATTCCCCTATAGGAAGCTGGAGAAAGTCTATAATAAACCATAAAGCTAAATGAAGAATTACCAACACCGAAACGACCGGATAATAGCTCATAAATTCTTTTATACTTCTCTCATTACGTAGAAACATGATTACCCCCGAATAAAAGTTATTTTTACATCCATTAAAATGGGTATTAGTATTATAGTAAGAAATATTGTATCATATGACCAATCATAGCGTACTAAAATACATTGTAAAATGGCAATTGTTTTATGGTACTTGTGCAAAGAGGTGATTTTTTGATAGAAGGTATAGGTATTGATTTAGTTGAAATAGAGCGCATTAGAGATAGTTTCCGCAGAAATGAGAGGTTCGCCCAACGGATTTTGACGGAGAAAGAACAACTTTATTTTTACAAACTTCCCACGGAGAAAAGGAAAATGGAATATCTTGCAGGGAGATTTGCTGGAAAAGAAGCATTTGCGAAAGCAACAGGGACAGGTATAGGTAAGTTAAGTTTTAAGGACATAGAAATCACTCATAGTGATAATGGGGGTCCAAAAATGAAGGTGAAAGGATATCATATGAAGAAAATTTTTATATCCATCTCACATAGTGAAGCCTATGCAACAGCCCAAGTTATCATTGAAGCAGAATAAGGTCATGCATATTTAATTAGTTTGTCTCATATATTTTAGTGCGGGCAGGAGGGAACAAAGTGTATATTGTCACCGCGAACGAAATGTACGATATAGATGAATTGTCAATAAAAGAAATGAACATGGAAGGTAAGCTTTTAATGGAAAATGCCGGACGAGCTATTGCTCAGGAAGTGGAAGGCTTAACCAGCTCTAAAGGAACCATCTGTATTCTTGTAGGTCCTGGCAGCAATGGGGGAGATGGCTTTGTTATTGGCCGTACATTATTGAATAAGTCATATTCTGTTCAAGTTGTACAAGTTGTGCCAAATGACAAGATTATTGGGGATGCTCTCTATCACAAGAATCTTTACGTTAATTGTGGTGGTGAGGTTACCTTAATGAAAGAGACAGAGAACATTTCAACATATTTAAATGATGCTGAAATATTTATTGATGCAATATTGGGAATAGGGGTAAAAGGAATGCTTCGAGAGCCGATAGCAAACCTCGTATCTATTCTAAATGAAAAAGCATCCTGTGTTGTTTCTGTTGATATACCATCCGGTTTGCCTGCTGATGAAGGGATCCATGATTTTGCAGCTGTACAAGCAGATTACACTTTCACCGTGGGCGCACCGAAAATGAGTGCGTTTTTGCAACATACAGCAGCTTATTATGGAGAATGGACCAACTTAGACATTGGATTGCCACTGAAGGCCTTTAATGCAAGTGACAGAGAGGTCTGGGATGAAGTCCAATTTCTGAAAACAATGCCGTCACGTCAGTTAAATGACCACAAGGGTGATCATGGTAGAGGGCTAGTCATTGGAGGAAGTTCTGAAATGCCGGGAGCATTTGCAATGACATTGCAAGCAGCATTGCGTACGGGGGCCGGGCTTATTACAGGTGCAACTTCAGAAAAAGTGAGAAGTGCGATTGCTGGTCAAAACCTTGAAGCGACATATCAAATTTTACCGGAAGTCAATGGAGCTTTAACGAATAAAAAGTCTATTGACTTGGATGCGTATGATGCTGTAGCGATTGGCATAGGAATGGGGAGAGATCCTGAGACGGAACTACTTGTCAAAACCATTCTGCACCAAGCAGAGTGTCCAATAATAATTGACGGAGATGGTCTTTTTCATATCAAGGATGACTTATCCGCTCTTCAAGGTAAGCAAGAGCCTGTTATTATAACACCGCATCCTGGGGAAATGGCGATGCTTATGGGATTGTCTGTAAAGGAGTTAATGCATAACCCATTTTATTATTCCAGAAATTTTGCTATGGAGCATGGAGTTTATGTCATCCTAAAAGGCACTCACACCATTATATCCTCTCCTGAAGGCAGACAAGTCGTAAATACTACAGGTAACCCTGGACTAGCCAAGGGAGGTAGTGGAGATGTTCTCACTGGGATGGTCTTAGCCATGATCATGCAGGGTCAATCCATATTTGAAGGTCTTTGTAATGGTTGTTATCTCCATGGTAAGTCGGCTGACTTAGCAGTAAGTACAAACCATACTGTTCATGATTTACTAGCTACAGATGTAATTACAGGAATTCCTAAAGCGTTTAAAAGCTTACTTAACAACTAACAATTCACAATAAATTCATCTTACGTACTTTCTACTCGCGTGATAAACGTTCCCTTTGTTTTTACTTGAGACAAGGGAGACATGACTATGAAAAGACATTTAAGTGTTTTGATTTTGCTTGTTGTAACCATTTTGTTGACAGCGTGCGGAGAGAAATCCCAGGAAGATGTACTAAGTAAATTAGAGGATACAATGGAAAAGATGAACGGTTATAAAGCAGAAGCAACAATGAACATGAATACGGGGCAGGAAGAGCAAAACTTTAACATTGGTATTTGGCATAAAAAAAGTGACATGTATCGAGTTGCATTAAAAAATGACCAGGACGAAAAGGGCAACCAAATTATTCTGAAGAATAAAGATGGTGTGTTTGTGCTTACCCCAGCCCTTGATAAAAGCTTTAAATTTCAATCCGAGTGGCCGGATAATAGCAGTCAGCCATATCTATATCAATCGTTAGTAAAGGATATTAAAGAGGATAAGGAAGCAGATTTTGAATCTACTGAATCAGCGTATATTTTCAAAACAAAGACTAATTACCAAAGCAATAACAATTTGCCATACCAGGAAATTCATTTTGACAAAAAAACGTACACCCCATTACTCGTTAAGGTAAAGGATAAAGATAAAAACACGTTGGTTGAAGTGAAGTTTACAACGTTTGATACGGAAGCCAAGTTTGCAGAGGATGACTTCTCTATGGACAAAAATATGGCGAAAGGAGAATCTGAGACTACAGCATCAGCAGAAGTACAGGATGACACGCTTACAGTATTGTTTCCTTCCTATCTGGCAGGCGCGGAGTTAACGGAGAAAAAAGAAGTAGATCTTGAAAAGGGGAAGCGGGTTATACTGTCATTTTCAGGTGAAAAGAATTTTACTTTAGTGGAAGAAAAGTCAGAAGCGATTACTACTATGTCGGCACCAAAGGAAGTTTCAGGTGATATTGTCAATTTAGGAAATGCTGTAGGAGCACTCTCAGAAAATACGATTGAGTGGACGTATGATGGGGTTGATTTTATTCTTGCAAGCGAGGAATTGACGAGAGAGGAATTAATTCAGGTAGCTCAATCGGTGCAAAATAAAGAAGTGAAGTAATATGGGTAAAAATAGCAAGCAGACTCTTACATGGAGAGGGGGTCTGCTTTTTATTTGCCTAATAAACTACAAAAGTGAGAACCTTTGAATAATGTTTATTACTGGTTTTGGATAGAAATATTTTGGGATAGGAACACGTGCTGTTTTCTGCTAAAATTAATTTAGTTATTTACAGAAGGGAGCATGTCCTATGTCGGACACCATATACAGAAATACCTGGGTAGAGGTAGATCTGGAAGCGATTGAATACAATCTTCAACAAATTAAAAAGCGTATTTCCAATAAGACGAAGATCATTGCAGTAGTGAAGGCCGATGGTTACGGACATGGGAGTGTGCAGGTTGCGAAGAAGGCAATTAAAGCAGGTGCTAGTGCGTTGGCTGTTGCTCTATTTGAAGAGGCATTAACACTTAGGGAGGCAGAAATTACGGTCCCTATTTTAGTGCTGGGCTGGGTCCCTGCAAAAGCAGCACCGATAGCTGCAGTTAACAATATTACTTTAACTTTTTTTCAAAAAGAATGGCTACAGGAAGTAAGTACTTATCAATTAGAGGATAAGCTACATGTCCATATGAAATGGGATACAGGTATGGGGAGGATTGGTGTAAGGACAAAATCTGAACTGAAAGAACTCCTTTATGCATTAAATGAAAATCCCAGCATATATTTAACAGGAGTGTTCACACATTTTGCAACTGCTGATGAAGCTGATATGTCCTATTTCTATGAACAGAAAAGTCGTTTTGAAGAGATGCTGAAAACATTTACGGAGGTATGGGGGAAGCCGGTTGATGTTCACATTGGTAATAGTGCTAGTGCGATTCGTTTACCTGAAGAAATGTATGATTATATCCGTTTCGGAATCGCTATGTATGGATTATATCCATCTGGTACGGTAAAGTCTGAAAGAGACGTCGAATTAAAGCAAGCATTTTCCTTGCACAGCAGACTGGCTCACGTCAAGAAGATAGCTGCTGGAGAAACAGTTAGCTATGGCGCAACCTATAAAGCGGAAAAAGACGAATGGATTGGAACGATTCCAATTGGCTATGGAGACGGATGGATAAGGAAGCTACAAGGGGTAGATGTACTGGTTAATGGAAAAAGAATGCCTATTGTAGGGAGAATATGTATGGATCAAACCATGATTCGACTTGATGGGGAATATCCTATTGATACGAAGGTTACACTGATAGGTAAGCAAAATAGCGCAGAAATTGAGATGGACGAAATCGCCGCCCATGCAGAAACTATTAACTATGAGATTCCTTGTATAATCAATCAACGGGTTCCACGCTTGTATAAAAATGAATAGGTGCTAACCATGTTTTATTCCACAAATTTCAAATATTAAACGACAAAAACAGCTTTTTTTAGAAAAAACTTTCAATAACCCTTTGCAAACGACTGGATTCAATGCTATCATAAATAATGACT
Organism: Virgibacillus halodenitrificans; assembly: GCF_001878675.1. Classification (NCBI taxonomy): domain Bacteria; kingdom Bacillati; phylum Bacillota; class Bacilli; order Caryophanales; family Bacillaceae; genus Virgibacillus; species Virgibacillus halodenitrificans. The sequence continues at coordinate 445,404 of NZ_CP017962.1, forward strand.
TTTAAATAGTTCGTTCAACAGTTGGCGGAGGTGTATGGTTTTGTCAGAGAGCTTACAGGAGATCTTAGTGAAAATACCAAAAAACCTATTGAATGAGGTGGATGGATTAATGAGATATGAAAATAGTGACTTAAGTGATTTCATTTGTCAGGCTACAAGAAGCTACTTGCAGCATAAAAAAGACGAACATATCCAACAATTCCGTGAGACAATGCAAAAAGGCTATGAAGAAATGGGTCGCATTAATCTAACAATTGCTTCGGAAGCTTTTCAAGCTGAAGAGGAGGCTGAAAACACCTTAGAGCGCTCTGTGATCGGGGTGTAACAATTTGATCGTTCAAAGAGGTGAAGTATATTTCGCCGACTTATCCCCTGTGGTTGGATCGGAGCAGGGAGGCGTGCGCCCGGTATTGATCCTTCAAAATGATATAGGTAATCGGTTTAGCCCGACCGTTATTGTGGCAGCTATTACTGCGCAAATTCAAAAGGCTAAGTTACCTACTCATGTTGAAATTAATGCAAAACGCTACGGATTCGACCGGAATTCTGTTATTCTGCTGGAACAAATCCGTACATTGGATAAACAGAGATTAACAGATAAAATAACGAAACTTGATGCTGAAATGATGAATAAAATAAATCAGGCTCTGGAAATTAGTCTGGGGCTGAAAGATATGTATGATCATTAAAAGTGCTATTGCTGTAAGCAATAGCACTTTTAATGTTTCTTAAAAACTACAAAATTTTGTTTAGCATTGTTTCTGCTCATAAGTATGCTTCAGCTTTCTGAGATGAACAAATTAAGACATAGCAACTGAACAAAAAATATTTATATACCTTTATTTCTAACGCCATTTTTTTAAAAGCTATTCTTCTTAAAAGGTATAGAGTGGGATTTTTTTAAAAAAATATCCTTTTATGGTACAATTAAAACCATATAAAACTACCGATTCGTGCACTTGTGCTTTATACAATAAAACAGTTGGCGAATTTAGTCGTAATAACGACAGTAGACTCGATTATGGGGGGAAGAGAATGAGCCAGGATTTTAAAAAGATAGTCATTGAAAACAGTGACTCAATTGTACAAATGTGGATGTCAGAAATTAACTCACTTAAACAGGACAACTATACAGCGAATATTTCAGACGAATTATTCGAAAGTACAAATAGAGAGTTTGTTAATGTCATCTTTACAAGTATTAAAAACCAAGGATCAGTAAAAGTCGTAGAGGATTTTTCTGAAAAAATTATAAATCTAGGCTGGCCGCTAAGTTATATCACCGATGGACTCCAGGTTTTTAGAAGAGTTTCCGTTGATTATATTCTAGGTCAGTCTGTAAAAGTAGATTCCGCACATATCTCAGACGTAATGAAAAGTGTAGATGTTTGGGTGGAACCACTTATCAGACAGCTTGTAAATGAGTACTCAGGTAGCTGGGAGCATATTGTATCCCTCCAACGAGTTGCTTTGCAAGAGTTATCAGCCCCGCTCATCCCTGTCATGGATCGAATTACTGTTATGCCTTTGATAGGAACTATAGATACAGAACGTGCGAAACTAATTATGGAAAACCTGCTCGAAGGTGTAATTAAACATAATTCTGAAGTAGTATTGATTGATATCACAGGTGTACCTGTGGTAGATACGATGGTTGCCCATCATATTATACAGGCCGCTGAGGCGGTAAGACTCATCGGTTCTACCTGTATCTTAGTTGGTATTCGCCCTGAAATAGCACAAACAATTGTAAATCTAGGTATTGACTTAGGTAAATTTCCAACAAAAAGCTCTCTAAGAAAAGGATTTACTAGAGCTTTGGAAATTACAAACCGAAAAGTTATTGACCTTGAAGACAATGAAGAAAGTATTGAAAAAATGATCGAGTCTTTACGAGGAGAGTGATCTGAATGCGAATACCAATTTTAAAGCTTCATAATTATCTCTTGATTTCCATACAAACCGAGATTGATGATAATACAGCAATACAATTTCAAGAGGATCTATTAAATAAAATTCATCAAAGTGGTTCATCAGGAGTTGTCATTGACCTAACATCCGTAGACATAATTGACTCATTCATTGCAAAAGTTCTAGGGGATGTTGTTACAATGTCAGATTTAATGGGGGCGAAAGTAGTATTGACTGGTATTCAACCTGCAGTGGCCATGACCTTAATAGATTTGGGTATTCATCTAAAGAATGTCCCAACTGCGCTTGACTTAGAGCAAGGTCTAATTAAACTGTACCAGGAATTGGGGGAATGATTATGACCCCACAATCTTGTGTAACAATTCAAAAAGAGTGGGATATTGTTGGAGCAAGGCAATTAGGGCGAGATATTGCCAAGAAAATGGGTTTTGGTACGGTTGACCAGGCTCGAATAGCAACAGCGATATCGGAATTAGCTCGTAATATTTATTTATACACTGAAAACGGCCAAATTTGTTTTGAAGTAGTTGAAAATATGAACCGAAAAGGTTTAGTAATACTATCAACAGACAACGGACCAGGGATTGACGATATTGGCCGGGTAATGGAAGATGGCTACTCCACTTCAGGCGGTTTAGGAGCAGGACTTCCAGGTGTCAAAAGGCTAATGGATGAATTTGATGTTCAATCTGAGGTAGGAGTAGGCACGAAAATTAAAGCAATTAAGTGGGCCAGATAACTTCTTTTCGGCCTGCGTTTAAAAAAGTGTGCACACCCTCTTAAAAGGTTGTGCACATCTTTGTATAGGACAGGAATTTGATGAGGATAAGGGTGGGAGATTTAGGATGGATGACGTAATAAAATTAGATGCTGCAAATTATAAAGATTTATTAAAACATTACATTGACACACAAGACGAGAAATCTCTGTACGGAGTTGAACAGGTCAGTAAGTCCTTTATTAAAAACCATATACTTCCTGAGGAAATTGTGAACTTGCATATTCAAGCACTTGCTGAACTATATCCAGAGATGTCAGAGAAATTCCAACACTCCATGGATTTTTTACTGGAAGCCATGATATCCTACGGGCTTGCACATCAAGAATTCCAAATGCTAAGAGAAAAACAATATGAAATTAAGTCTGAGATCTCGGTTGCTGCAAGTATGCAAAATACATTATTGGGGACGACGAAGCCTGAAATTGAAGGGTTAGATATAGGTATTGTTAGTGTTCCTGCCCATCAGATGAATGGAGATTATCATCATTTTGTGAAGGGAAAGGACGGTTCATTAGGAATAGCAATAGCAGATGTTATCGGAAAAGGGATCCCGGCTGCTTTATGTATGTCCATGATTAAATACGCAATGGATAGTTATCCTGAAGATTCTATGGAGCCAAAATCTATTCTTAAAAATTTAAATCGGGTAGTAGAGAGAAACGTGGATGCAAGCATGTTTATTACCATGCTTTATGCTCAGTATCTTCCATGTGAACATAAGCTCCACTATGCATCAGCAGGGCATGAGCCAGGTTTTTATTATGATGCAGAAAAAGGCACATTTACTGAAATTGAAACAAAAGGTCTCGTGCTTGGTGTTTCCTCAGATGCTGAATATGAACAGTATGAGCTGAAGGTGAATAAAGGAGATATGGTTATCCTTTTAACAGATGGTGTTACAGAATGTAGAGATGGAGATCGGTTTATTGAAAGCGAAGAAATTCTTGAAGTAATAAAATCGTATGAAGATTTACCCGCTCAAGAAATGGTCAACAAGGTGTATAAGCATTTTGAGAGACTACAGGATTTCGAATTAAGAGATGACTTCACCCTGTTAATTTTGCGCAGAGAGGTTTAGCATTATACTAAATTGGGTACAAGGTTAAAGGATAGTAGAGAGTTTATACAATATATATAATGTTACTACTACATATATTGTGTCTATTTAGGAGGATATAAAATATGAATTTATCAGTTGATATAACCAATGAATCAGAGAAATCGATTGTAAACCTTTCAGGTGAAATTGATGCATATACAGCTCCCCAGTTAAAAGATGCCGTTTTACCATTAACGAAGACACCAGAGCATACAGTGGAAATTGATTTGGAAAATGTGAATTATATGGATAGCACGGGACTTGGTGTATTTATAAGTGCCTTAAAGTCAACGAAAGAGCATGGTAGCAAAATGAAGCTAGTTAACATTCAGGATCGGGTTTTGCGTTTATTCAAAATTACAGGTTTAGATGAGATTATGGACATAAATTCAGCGATTCGGGGTGGAAGTGAATAATGGAAAAATTTGATTTTGTAGAAATGAAGGTGCCTGCAAAAGCGGAATATGTTGGGGTTATACGGCTAAGCATTTCAGGAATTGCCAATCGAATGGGTTTTTCTTATGAGGATATTGAAGATTTGAAGGTTGCTATTTCTGAGGCCATTACGAATACGGTAACTCATGCTTATAACGAAAAGGATGAGGGAGAAGTAACAATCGGATTTGGAATTTATGAAGACCGCTTGGAAATTATGGTTGCTGATCATGGCGGAAGCTTCGATTTGAATAAAATAAAAGATGATATCGGACCATATAAAAACACAGAATCTGTAGAGAGTTTGCGAGAAGGTGGGTTTGGCTTATTCCTTATCAATGCTCTAATGGATAAAGTAGAAATCAGCAACAATTATGGGGTTATTGTTTTAATGACCAAGTATCTTAGTGAAGCAGAGGTGGGCTTTGATGACGACCAAATCTCAACCACACAATAGCGGAAGAGATGAGGTTTACCAATGGATTGAGTACTTGCAAGATGAGCCAACCGATGAAGTGGTGCAAGAAAAGATTGTGCTAACATACAAGGATCTTGTAGAGTCCATTGCTAGAAAATACTCCAAAAATAGCGCCATTCACGAGGATCTTGTACAGGTAGGTATGATTGGATTATTAGCAGCAGTGAGAAGGTATGATGCATCATTTGGTAAATCCTTTGAATCTTTTGCTATTCCGACAATAATAGGAGAGATAAAGCGATTCATAAGAGATAAAACATGGAGTGTGCATGTTCCCAGAAGAATCAAAGAACTTGGTCCAAAAATTAAAAAAGCGGTAGATGAATTAACAACTGCTAATCAAGTATCCCCATCAATTAAAGAAATTGCGGATTATTTGGAAGTCACTGAAGAAGATGTTCTGGAAACAATGGAAATGGGTAAAAGTTATAAGGCTTTATCTGTGGATCGAAAGATTGAAGCAGATTCCGATGGTAGTACTGTTGCCATTCTGGATTTGGTAGGAAATGATGAAAGTGGATATAATAATGTGGACCAAAAAATGATGCTGGAGAAAATTTTACCTATCTTATCAGAAAGGGAACAGCAAATTTTACAGTGCACGTATTTTGAGAATATGAGCCAGAAAGAAACTGGTGAATTATTAGGGATCTCTCAAATGCACGTCTCCAGGCTACAGCGCCGTTCTCTACATAAATTGAGGGAAGCCATACAAGCTGAAAGCACGGAGGTATTTGATTGAGTTATAATAGAGTAGATGTATCTGTGTTCCAGAAGGCAAAAAAAGGTAATTACTACTGTGGAGACAGTTACTTTTATACGGAAACAGAAAATGAGTTCGTCTGCGCTATTGCAGACGGTTTGGGAAGCGGTGAATTTGCTAAGGAATCCTCTCAAATCGTTATTGATATAATAAAAAGTAATATCCACTCTTCCATTGAACACATTATAAAGAAATGTAATCAGCAACTAACCGGAAAACGAGGTGTGGTCGTTGGTATCTTAAAGCTCGACTTTAAGACAAAAACGTATTCCTTTTCTTCAATTGGAAACATAGGGGTAATGACCATCCCTAAGGGTAAAAAAAAGGTGCGCAATATACCTAATGCTGGCTATTTAGCTGGGTATCACCGTCCGTTTAAAGTGGTTCAGGAAAAACTGGAGCCTGAAACGAATTTTATTATGTTCTCTGATGGAATCTCAGATAAAGATCTTTCGCAGAAATTTTTACTGAATACAGATGTGGAAATGATCACAAATGTTTTTGAGTATACAAGCGAGGGAATCAGGGAAGATGATACAACGTTAATTGCAATTAGATATAAGTAAAAAATTTAAAAGGCTGACAGTGTCGGTCTTTTTTTGTTTTCTTAGGCGGACGCTTTCACACCTTAGTGTTTGTTAAGTCAGTACTTGCTATCAACTAAATTGGATTATGTACCATATCTAAGACTTTGGGGGGTTCGTTTCTAATGGAGTCTTCTCTTTTTAAGTGATAAAATAATGGTATAGAAAAAGGAGGAAGACATGTGGATAATGAGTTAAACATGCAGTTGATGCAATGGGTTTCTAAAGAGACCAAGGTTAATACCTCAATTGTACATAAAGTTATCGATTTATTGGATGAAGGAAATACGGTACCATTTATTGCACGTTACAGAAAAGAAATTACAGGTGGGCTTGACGAAGTTCAAATTAAATCTGTACAAGATAAATGGACATATGCGGTAAATCTCTCAGATAGAAAACAAGAAGTAATAAGAATTATTGATGAACAAGGTAAGCTTACGGAAGAACTTGAGAAAGAGATTAATGAGGCTACTCAATTGCAAAGGGTAGAGGATCTGTATCGTCCGTATAAACAAAAACGGAGGACAAAGGCTACCATTGCCAAAGAAAAAGGCCTAGAATCCCTGGCACAACAAGTTTGGGATCAGCAACTGGTCGATTTGACTACCGAAGTCGAGAAGTTCATATCAGAGGAGCATGAACTTCAGTCCATGGAAGATGTGTTAGCAGGCGTAAACGATATAATTGCCGAATGGATTTCTGATGACCCGGAATACCGTGAGTATATTAGAGAAGAAACCTTTAAGCGTGGCAGTATCAATTCGGAATTAAAAGCTGCTGAAAAAGATGAAAAAAGTGTATACGAAATGTATTATGAATTTAATGAAGCAATTCGTTCAATGGTATCTCATCGCATCTTGGCATTGAATCGTGGAGAAAAAGAAGAAGTGCTGAAGGTTACAGTAGAACCACCTGCTGAAAAAATCCATGACTATCTTGTTAAAAAAGTAATTAAACGGGATGCGAATGAGCAGATTGTTGCATTGTTAAAAGAAGCAATCAATGATAGTTACAAAAGATTAATTCAGCCATCGGTAGAGAGAGAAATACGGAGCGGGTTAACTGAAAAAGCAGAACAACAGGCAATAGAAGTATTCTCCAAAAATCTTAATAATTTATTATTACAACCTCCATTGAAAGGAAAAACCATCTTAGGGGTCGATCCTGCATTTCGAACCGGTTGTAAGCTGGCGATAGTAGATGAGACAGGGAAAGTACTTGATGTTGGTGTTATGTACCCAACAGCTCCAAAGCATGATATAGCTGGCGCCGAAAAGATAGCGATGGGATTGATAAGAAAGCATCAGGTTGAACTGATAGCAATTGGAAATGGTACTGCTTCAAGAGAAACTGAACAATTTATTTCAGATGTTATAAGTAATAATAAACTAGAAATCCCCTACATTATTGTTAATGAAGCGGGAGCAAGTGTTTATTCAGCTTCTAAACTAGCACGTGAGGAATTTCCGGATTTACAGGTAGAAGAAAGAAGTGCTGCCTCCATTGCGCGAAGAGTTCAAGATCCACTAGCTGAACTAGTTAAAATTGACCCAAAATCAATTGGTGTAGGACAATATCAGCATGATGTCGGGCAAAAAGCGTTAAATGAGTCTTTAACCTTTGTGGTTGAAACTGCGGTTAACCAGGTTGGAGTAAATGTTAATACAGCTTCTTCCTCTCTATTGCAATATGTATCTGGCTTGAGTAAGGCTGTCGCTAATAATATTGTAAAACAGCGGAACGAAGAAGGGAAGTTTACTAATCGAAAACAGTTAAAAAAGATCCCTCGTTTAGGTGCCAAAACTTATGAGCAAGGAATTGGATTTTTGCGTATTATTGATGGAGATCACCCATTGGATCGTACGCCAATTCACCCCGAAAGTTATAAGCAAACAGAACAACTGTTAAAATTACTTGATTGTGAGTTAAATGATATCGGTTCTGAAAAGTTAAGAGAAAAAGTAAAAACAGTAGATAAAAAGGAACTTGCAAAAGAATTGGAAATAGGAGAACCAACCTTATTGGATATTATCGGAGCTCTCGGCCGACCAGAGCGTGACCCCCGTGATGATTTTCCGCAGCCTCTTCTAAAGCAAAATGTTCTGAGCTTGGAAGATTTAAAGCCAGGTATGGAAATGCAAGGAACAGTAAGAAATGTAGTGGATTTTGGTGTGTTTGTTGATATTGGAGTTAAACAGGATGGGCTTGTGCATATCTCCAAGATGTCTAACTCCTTTGTGAAACACCCTATGGATATAGCGTCAGTTGGCGATGTAGTGACTGTATGGGTAGAACAAATTGATGCAAATAAAGGTAGAATAGCTCTATCAATGATTAAAAACGAAAAGTAATAGAAAGAGGATGTTCTACGCTAAGAACATCCTCTTTCTTTTTACAAACTATTCTTTTTCACTTGCGGCTTCTACTTCACTTAGTGAAATTCCTAAAGCATTAGCTACGCCTTCGCCATAAGCAGGGTCTGCTTTATAACAATGATTAATATGACGTAGTTTGATGTGTTTATCTACTCCGCGCATGTTACGAGCGGTGTTTTCGAACAATAGTTGTTTTTGTTCAGCGTCCATTAAATTGAATAGACGTCCTGGTTGCTCAAAGTAGTTGTCATCATCTTCTCGGAAGTCCCATCTGTCAGCATCTCCGTGTATTGCAAGGCTTGGTTCTTTGTATTCTGGTTGGTCTTTCCACTGACCATAACTGTTCGGAGCATAATGTAATTGGCTGCCTTTATTACCATCAACCCTCATTGCTCCATCTCGGTGGAAACTGTGGAATGGGCATTTAGGTTGGTTAACCGGAATTTGGTGGTGGTTCACACCAAGACGATAGCGCTGAGCATCACCGTATGAGAATAATCTGCCTTGTAGCATTTTGTCCGGAGAAAATCCTATACCAGGTACTACGTTAGCAGGCGTGAAAGCAGCCTGCTCTACTTCAGCAAAGTAGTTATCAGGATTACGGTTAAGCTCCCATTCTCCAACCTCAATTAAAGGAAAGTCCTTTTTATACCAAACTTTAGTAAGATCAAATGGATTGTATGGCATATTATTTGCCTGTTCTTCTGTCATTACTTGAATGTACATCTTCCATTTAGGGAAGTTTCCATTTTCTATGTTTTCATAAAGGTCACGTTGATGACTTTCACGGTCGGCGCCAACAAGGTCTTGCGCTTCCTGATCAGTTAGATTTTCAATCCCTTGTTGGGAACGCATGTGGAATTTCACCCATACTCGTTCATTTTTATCGTTAATCATACTGAAAGTGTGACTGCCAAAGCCATGCATTTGTCGGTAAGATTTAGGTATTCCTCTGTCACTCATTACAATCGTAACCTGATGAAGTGCTTCAGGAAGGTTCGTCCAGAAATCCCAGTTGTTGTTCGCGCTTCTCATATTTGTGCGGGGATCACGCTTAACAGCATGGTTTAAATCCGGGAATAGTAGTGGATCTCTAAAGAAGAATACAGGCGTATTGTTCCCAACGATGTCCCAGTTGCCTTCCTCGGTATAAAATCTCATAGAAAAACCACGAATATCACGTTCAGCGTCAGCTCCACCTCGTTCACCTGCTACAGTAGAAAAACGTACGAACATATCTGTTTTTTTCCCTATCTCTGAGAAAATCTTTGCTTTTGTATATTTTGTAATATCTTTCGTAACGGTAAAAGTCCCATAAGCACCAGAACCTTTCGCGTGCATTCTGCGTTCTGGTATAACTTCTCTATCAAAGTGAGCAAGCTTTTCTAGGAACCAGACATCTTGTAAAAGTAAAGGCCCTCTTGGACCAGCTGTCATGGAATTCTGATAGTCCGGTACCGGAGCACCTGCCGCAGTAGTTACCTTATTATTATTGTTATTTTTATCACTCATTATAAAAGCACCTCCATAGTTATTTATAATAATTACAATATCATATTAATTATAAAAAATCTATTATAAAGTATATATATTCTATTTATAACTAAAATATGACAAGCGAACACGTGAGTTATAATATACATAATAGGTTGAAAATAGTTGCTTATTTTATCAATTAATATGTGTAGTTGAAAATAAGCACACAAAATAAGTTGTAAATTAATTATAATACAAACAGGATAAAAATCAATATTTATTTATATTAATTATAAATAATATATTTTGCTGGTCAGGTAGTCTCGTGATAATATGAAGGAGAGAACACAAGGAGGAAGGGGGATAATTATGCAGTTATTAAATGAAAAAGAACTTTTCTCTCTTGTTAATGAGCTTTCTTTAGCGTATTTTCATAAACCTTTCATAGATAAAGTGGAATTCAACCATAGACTCCGTACCACAGGAGGAAGATACATACCAAATAAAAGAGTTGTTGAGTTAAATCCTAAGTATTTTATTGAGGGTGATAAGGAAGAGTTTGTTGGGATAATAAAACACGAACTGTGCCATTATCATCTTCATATAGAAGGTAAGGGGTATAAGCATGGCGATAAAGAATTCAAAGAGCTATTGGCGGCGACTCGGTCTCCAAGACATTGCCAACCTCTTCCTTCACATAAAATAGAATACAAGCATAAATACATATGTAAAAAATGTAGTTTCATCTATAATAGAAGAAGAAGAGTTAACACCCAAAAGTATAGTTGTGGTAGATGCAGGGGGAAACTTAAGGAAGTAAAGGAATAAAAAATATAAAAAAATCACCATTATTTATTGACGAAATGTGTCATCCGTGTTAAATTAAATAAGCTGTTAAATACAGCAACACAGTCATAAATTTTTAAGTGAAAAAGTTATTGACAATTACTGATAGATATTGTATTATATATTTCGTTGTCCAATACAACATTTAATAATATTCCACAGTAGCTCAGTGGTAGAGCTATCGGCTGTTAACCGATCGGTCGTAGGTTCGAATCCTACCTGTGGAGCCAAGTGGAGAAGTACTCAAGTGGCTGAAGAGGCGCCCCTGCTAAGGGTGTAGGTCGTGTAAGCGGCGCGAGGGTTCAAATCCCTCCTTCTCCGCCATTTATATGGCCCGTTGGTCAAGCGGTTAAGACACCGCCCTTTCACGGCGGTAACACGGGTTCGAATCCCGTACGGGTCATCTTTCTTAAAAATAAATAGGTTGGGTCCGGTAGTTCAGTTGGTTAGAATGCCTGCCTGTCACGCAGGAGGTCGCGGGTTCGAGTCCCGTCCGGACCGCCAGATGTTGGGCTATAGCCAAGCGGTAAGGCATCGGGTTTTGATCCCGTGTATCCTAGGTTCGAATCCTAGTAGCCCAGCCATTTTATTTTCATGAAAAGGTCATAGAAGAAGTGAAAGCTTCCTTTTATTAATGCGATGAGTTTATATAATGAATTGAAGTTATATATACTATTAGTAGATAGTATTTTTTTATTTGATAAGCAAGAGCCATTAGCTCAGTTGGTAGAGCATCTGACTTTTAATCAGAGGGTCGAAGGTTCGAATCCTTCATGGCTCACCATTTTATTTTTAAAGTATGCGGGTGTGGCGGAATTGGCAGACGCGCTAGACTTAGGATCTAGTGTCTTCGGACGTGGGGGTTCAACTCCCTCCACCCGCATCTACAATCAACCTTAATTGTCTATTAAATCTATGCGGTCGTGGCGGAATGGCAGACGCGCTAGGTTGAGGGCCTAGTGGGGGCGACCCCGTGGAGGTTCAAGTCCTCTCGGCCGCACTTGATGATAATGTTGATTGCAGAAAAAGTAATATATTATAGTAACTGTTGTTATTTTGCGCCCGTAGCTCAATTGGATAGAGCGTTTGACTACGGATCAAGAGGTTAGGGGTTCGACTCCTCTCGGGCGCGCCATTATACGGGAAGTAGCTCAGCTTGGTAGAGCACATGGTTTGGGACCATGGGGTCGCAGGTTCAAATCCTGTCTTCCCGACCATCGAGATTTATTAAAGTTCTTCTTATTAGTATGCGGGTGTAGTTTAGTGGTAAAACCTCAGCCTTCCAAGCTGATGATGAGGGTTCGATTCCCTTCACCCGCTCCAAGCATGGGCCTGTAGCTCAGCTGGTTAGAGCGCACGCCTGATAAGCGTGAGGTCGGTGGTTCGAGTCCACTCAGGCCCATCACACTTTTAAAAAAGTGTTGACATCCCATTTAGGGTATGATATGATTTAAAAGTTGCTTCGGAAAGAAGTTAACAAAACATTCGTTCTTTGAAAACTGAACAAAACAACCAGTATGTCAAGAAAAACATGACGTTTTTCGTTAATTTTTAAAAAGCCAGAAGTTATTGCTTCTGCAGCTAAGACATGAGATAAGATTGATTGGTGTCGATCTTATTCAAACTTTTATGGAGAGTTTGATCTTGGCTCAGGACGAACGCTGGCGGCGTGCCTAATACATGCAAGTCGAGCGCGGGAAGCAAGCTGATCCTCTTCGGAGGTGACGCTTGTGGAACGAGCGGCGGACGGGTGAGTAACACGTGGGCAACCTGCCTGTAAGACTGGGATAACCCCGGGAAACCGGGGCTAATACCGGATAATACTTTTCATCACCTGATGAGAAGTTGAAAGGTGGCTTTTAGCTACCACTTACAGATGGGCCCGCGGCGCATTAGCTAGTTGGTGAGGTAACGGCTCACCAAGGCAACGATGCGTAGCCGACCTGAGAGGGTGATCGGCCACACTGGGACTGAGACACGGCCCAGACTCCTACGGGAGGCAGCAGTAGGGAATCTTCCGCAATGGACGAAAGTCTGACGGAGCAACGCCGCGTGAGTGATGAAGGTTTTCGGATCGTAAAGCTCTGTTGTTAGGGAAGAACAAGTGCCGTTCGAATAGGGCGGCACCTTGACGGTACCTAACCAGAAAGCCCCGGCTAACTACGTGCCAGCAGCCGCGGTAATACGTAGGGGGCAAGCGTTGTCCGGAATTATTGGGCGTAAAGCGCGCGCAGGCGGTCCTTTAAGTCTGATGTGAAAGCCCACGGCTCAACCGTGGAGGGTCATTGGAAACTGGAGGACTTGAGTACAGAAGAGGAGAGTGGAATTCCACGTGTAGCGGTGAAATGCGTAGAGATGTGGAGGAACACCAGTGGCGAAGGCGACTCTCTGGTCTGTAACTGACGCTGAGGCGCGAAAGCGTGGGGAGCGAACAGGATTAGATACCCTGGTAGTCCACGCCGTAAACGATGAGTGCTAGGTGTTAGGGGGTTTCCGCCCCTTAGTGCTGAAGTTAACGCATTAAGCACTCCGCCTGGGGAGTACGGCCGCAAGGCTGAAACTCAAAAGAATTGACGGGGGCCCGCACAAGCGGTGGAGCATGTGGTTTAATTCGACGCAACGCGAAGAACCTTACCAGGTCTTGACATCCTCTGCAATCGGTAGAGATACCGAGTTCCCTTCGGGGACAGAGTGACAGGTGGTGCATGGTTGTCGTCAGCTCGTGTCGTGAGATGTTGGGTTAAGTCCCGCAACGAGCGCAACCCTTGATCTTAGTTGCCAGCATTTAGTTGGGCACTCTAAGGTGACTGCCGGTGACAAACCGGAGGAAGGTGGGGATGACGTCAAATCATCATGCCCCTTATGACCTGGGCTACACACGTGCTACAATGGATGGAACAAAGGGAAGCAAAACCGCGAGGTCAAGCAAATCCCATAAAACCATTCTCAGTTCGGATTGCAGGCTGCAACTCGCCTGCATGAAGCCGGAATCGCTAGTAATCGCGGATCAGCATGCCGCGGTGAATACGTTCCCGGGCCTTGTACACACCGCCCGTCACACCACGAGAGTTGGTAACACCCGAAGTCGGTGAGGTAACCTTTTGGAGCCAGCCGCCGAAGGTGGGACCAATGATTGGGGTGAAGTCGTAACAAGGTAGCCGTATCGGAAGGTGCGGCTGGATCACCTCCTTTCTAAGGATTTAGAACGGAACGCCGAGGACCTTCGGGTCTTCCGGTAAGGACATACATGGTTGTTTGGTTCAGTTTTGAGAGAGCGAATCTCTCTTTTTGTACCTTGAAAACTAAATAAGAGTAACAACGACATCAATTTTAGATATAAAAGCAAGGCTAAGAAATTAGCACGCTTATTCATTGTAAAAATAGTTAAGTGAATAAGGGCGCACGGTGGATGCCTTGGTACTAGGAGCCGAAGAAGGACGGGACTAACACCGATATGTCTCGGGGAGTCGTAAGTAGACATCGATCCGAGAATTTCCGAATGGGGGAACCCACTGTTCGTAATGGAACAGTACGCATAGCTGAATACATAGGCTATGTGAGGCAGACCCGGGGAACTGAAACATCTCAGTACCCGGAGGAAGAGAAAGCAAATGCGATTTCCCAAGTAGCGGCGAGCGAAACGGAATTAGCCCAAACCAGAAAGCTTGCTTTCTGGGGTTGTAGGACACTCCTTTGGAGTTACAAAGGAATTCTTTAGATGAATCGATCTGGAACGATCAGCCACAGCAGGTAAGAGCCCTGTAATCGAAAAGGAATTCTCTCCGGAGTGTATCCTGAGTACGGCGGAACACGAGAAATTCCGTCGGAATCCGGGAGGACCATCTCCCAAGGCTAAATACTCCCTAGTGACCGATAGTGAACCAGTACCGTGAGGGAAAGGTGAAAAGCACCCCGGGAGGGGAGTGAAAGAGAACCTGAAACCGTGTGCCTACAAGTAGTCGAAGCCCGTTAATGGGTGACGGCGTACCTTTTGTAGAATGGACCGGCGAGTTACGATCCCATGCAAGGTTAAGTGGAAGACACGGAGCCGCAGCGAAAGCGAGTCTGAATAGGGCGATTTGAGTATGTGGTCGTAGACCCGAAACCGTGTGATCTACCCATGTCCAGGGTGAAGGTCAGGTAACACTGACTGGAGGCCCGAACCCACGTATGTTGAAAAATGCGGGGATGAGGTGTGGGTAGGGGTGAAATGCCAATCGAACACGGAGATAGCTGGTTCTCTCCGAAATAGCTTTAGGGCTAGCCTCAAGGAATGAGTACTGGAGGTAGAGCACTGATTGGACTAGGGGCCCTCATCGGGTTACCGAATTCAGTCAAACTCCGAATGCCAGCTACTTAGACTTGGGAGTCAGACTATGGGTGATAAGGTTCATAGTCGAAAGGGAAACAGCCCAGACCGCCAGCTAAGGTCCCAAAGTATACGTTAAGTGGAAAAGGATGTGGAGTTGCCCAGACAACCAGGATGTTGGCTTAGAAGCAGCCACCATTTAAAGAGTGCGTAATAGCTCACTGGTCGAGTGACTCTGCGCCGAAAATGTACCGGGGCTAAACGTATCACCGAAGCTGCGGATTGTTCTTACGAACAATGGTAGGAGAGCGTTCCAAGTGCTGTGAAGTCAGACCGTGAGGACTGGTGGAGCGCTTGGAAGTGAGAATGCCGGTATGAGTAGCGAAAAAAGAGTGAGAATCTCTTTCACCGAAAGCCTAAGGTTTCCTGAGGAAGGCTCGTCCTCTCAGGGTTAGTCGGGACCTAAGCCGAGGCCGAAAGGCGTAGGCGATGGACAACAGGTAGATATTCCTGTACCACCTCATGAGCGTTTGAACGATGGGGGGACGCAGTAGGATAAGGAATGCGCACCGATGGATGTGTGCGCCCAAGCAGTGAGAAAGTTGGATAGGCAAATCCGTCCAACAATTTCAAGCTGTGACGGGGAGGGAAATAGAGTACCGAAGTTCCTGATTTCACACTGCCAAGAAAATCCTCTAGTGAGTTCATAGGTGCCCGTACCGCAAACCGACACAGGTAGGCGAGGAGAGAATCCTAAGGTGAGCGGGAGAACTCTCGTTAAGGAACTCGGCAAAATGACCCCGTAACTTCGGGAGAAGGGGTGCTCCTTTAAGGAGGAGCCGCAGTGAATAGGCCCAAGCGACTGTTTAGCAAAAACACAGGTCTCTGCGAAGCCGAAAGGCGAAGTATAGGGGCTGACACCTGCCCGGTGCTGGAAGGTTAAGGGGAAGCGTTAGCTTACGCGAAGCGCAGAACCGAAGCCCCAGTAAACGGCGGCCGTAACTATAACGGTCCTAAGGTAGCGAAATTCCTTGTCGGGTAAGTTCCGACCCGCACGAAAGGTGCAACGACTTGGGCACTGTCTCAACGAGAGACCCGGTGAAATTATACTATGCGTGAAGATGCGCATTACCCGCGACAGGACGGAAAGACCCCGTGGAGCTTTACTGTAGCCTGATATTGAATGTTTGTACAGCTTGTACAGGATAGGTGGGAGCCTTGGAAACCGGAGCGCCAGCTTCGGTGGAGGCATCCGTGGGATACCACCCTGGCTGTACGACCATTCTAACCCAGGGCCGTGATCCGGTCCGGAGACAGTGTCAGGCGGGCAGTTTGACTGGGGCGGTCGCCTCCCAAAAGGTAACGGAGGCGCCCAAAGGTTCCCTCAGAATGGTTGGAAATCATTCGTAGAGTGTAAAGGCAGAAGGGAGCTTGACTGCGAGACCTACAAGTCGAGCAGGGACGAAAGTCGGGCTTAGTGATCCGGTGGTTCCGCATGGAAGGGCCATCGCTCAACGGATAAAAGCTACCCCGGGGATAACAGGCTTATCTCCCCCAAGAGTTCACATCGACGGGGAGGTTTGGCACCTCGATGTCGGCTCATCGCATCCTGGGGCTGTAGTCGGTCCCAAGGGTTGGGCTGTTCGCCCATTAAAGCGGTACGCGAGCTGGGTTCAGAACGTCGTGAGACAGTTCGGTCCCTATCCGTCGTGGGCGTTGGAAGTTTGAGAGGAGCTGTCCTTAGTACGAGAGGACCGGGATGGACACACCGCTGGTGTACCAGTTGTTCCGCCAGGAGCATAGCTGGGTAGCTACGTGTGGCAAGGATAAGTGCTGAAAGCATCTAAGCATGAAGCCCCCCTCAAGATGAGACTTCCCATCACTTCGAGTGAGTAAGATCCCTCAGAGACGATGAGGTTGATAGGTCCGAGGTGGAAGCGTGGTGACACGTGGAGCTGACGGATACTAATAGATCGAGGACTTAACTAATTTTCTTCTTTGATCGTCGTTGTTTTTCTCTTATTTAGTTTTTAGGGTATAAATTTAAAAAAACCCTTGCATTTTTTCACGAAAATGCATATAATATGTCTTGTCCTTGTTTTTAAGGATGGTCTGGTAGCAATAGCGGAGAGGTCACACCTGTTCTCATGCCGAACACAGAAGTTAAGCTCTCCAGCGCCGATGGTAGTTGGGACTTTGTCCCTGCAAGAGTAGGACGCCGCCAGGCCGTAAGACAAATTTATTATATCCCTTACATCGCGGGGTGGAGCAGTTCGGTAGCTCGTTGGGCTCATAACCCAAAGGTCGCAGGTTCAAATCCTGCCCCCGCAACCAAATTATTTCAACTAACTACGTTAACTGATTACTAGGCTAGTTGGTAAATTATTAATAATGGTCCGGTAGTTCAGTTGGTTAGAATGCCTGCCTGTCACGCAGGAGGTCGCGGGTTCGAGTCCCGTCCGGACCGCCACTTTTTAAAAAAATACATAGAATATAACTAACCACACATGAATTCTTTTAAAGAATATCATGTGTTTTTTAATGTATAGGAATCCCTATCAAGTTACATCTTGTACATTTTAGGGGGTAAACTATCTACTTAGTTATAAAGAAATAATGATACCTTTTTCATTTTAGTGTTTTTTTTGCTATCATAAGTATAGTTACTGAGAAAATGGTGATAGTTATATGGATGAATTTGCGTTTATCGATTCAATTAAACAACGCTCTTATAAACAATCCTCTCTTTTGAAGGGGATTGGGGATGATGCTGCAGTGTTTCGTCAAACTTCTGAAGATATTGTCACTGCAGTGGATACATTTGTAGAAGGAGTCCACTTTTCCAGAGATACAATGCAACCATTTCACATTGGATATCGTGCGCTTGCTGCCAATATTAGTGATTTAGCAGCAATGGGTGCTACTCCAGCTTTCTTTTTAACATCTATCGTTAAACCGGAGAGTTGGCATGTACAAGAAGTGGAAGAGGTATTTATTGGTATGAAGGAGCTAGCGAATTCATACGGAATGGATTTAATAGGTGGTGACACCGTATCAGGTAAAGAATTGACTATATCTATTACTGTAATAGGATATGTACCAGGTGGAAGGGCTCGTTATCGTAGTGTTGCTCAAAAAGATGATATTGTTTTTGTAACTGGTACATTAGGCGATTCGCGTGCTGGTCTTCATCTGTTAACAGAAAATGATTTATATGAACATACTGAGTTTTTTATTCAGCGCCATCGCACTCCTACTCCAAGAGTAGAATTTGCTAAAAGCTTAATCAATATATCTCGCATCGCATTAAATGATATCAGCGACGGAATTGCTAATGAAGCAGCGGAAATTGCAGAAGCCTCTAATGTTGGAATGCTGCTGTATGATGAAAGTATTCCAACAAGCTCATTTTTCACCCAATTTTCTATGAAGCAACAACATGAGTGGAAGTACTTCGGTGGAGAAGATTTTGAATTAATGGGTACTGTATCGAGACAGGATTGGCCTTCTGTTAAGCTGGCTGCAGAAAAGACAAATACAAATTTATCTGAAATAGGAATTGTTACTGAAAAGAATAAAAATAGTAACGTCTTTATAATGAAAGATAATATAAAGCAGGGTTTAAATAAATGTGGATACACCCACTTTAGGTAGGTGAAGCTATTGAGTACACATATCATTAAGGCAAGTACAGAGGAAGAAACAAAGCATCTTGCTGAAAAGTTGGCAGTTTTACTTAAGCCAGGAGACGTTATTACTTTGGAAGGTGATCTTGGTGCAGGGAAAACAACCTTTACGAAAGGGCTGGCTGAAGGTCTTGGAGTAAAAAGAAGTGTCAGCAGTCCTACTTTTACTATAATTAAAGAATATGAAGGAGAGCTTCCACTTTATCACATGGATGTCTACCGATTGGAGTATTCTGATGAAGATATAGGGTTTGATGAGTATTTTAATGGTAATGGTATTTCCGTTGTTGAATGGGCGACTTTTATTGAGGACTATCTTCCTGATGAACGTTTGAATATTAATATTTCTTATATTGACGAGCAAAGTAGAGAATTAAAATTCCAAGCAGTCGGTACGCATTTTGAATGGGTGTTGAATGAGTTAAAAAGGTAAAAAGAAATTGTTTGAAGTTAGAGGATGAACTGAACTTCAATGAGGAGTTACATGTATGAGTATATTGGCTATAGATACATCCAATCAAGCATTGGGTGTTGCTATTTTAAATGAAGAAAAAATTATAGGTGAGTTTACTACAAATATTGCTAAAAACCATTCATTAAGATTAATGCCAGCAATTGAACAGTTGATGAAAGAGGTTAATGTGGAGCCTCAGTCGTTGGAAAAGATAATTGTGGCTAAAGGGCCGGGTTCTTATACAGGTGTACGGATAGGTTTAGCTACAGCAAAAACAATGGCTTGGGCATTGGATATACCAGTTGTAGGGGTATCAAGTCTTAAAGTACTAGCCCATCAAGGACGCTTTTTTCAAGGGTATATTTGTCCTTTTTTCGATGCTCGACGTGGATTGGTCTATGCAGGATTATATCAATGGAAAAATGGCGAGATCCAACAAGTGTGGGATGAAGTAAATATACCTATAACTGATTTGTTATCTAAGCTTGCTGATGAGAATAAAGAAATTCTGTTTTTAAGTCCAGATATCGAAATCCATCGGGAAAATATTATTTCTTTAGTAGGAGGTCGTGCAGTTATCCCAGAGATGGCTTATCATATTTCACGTGCCTCCCACATAGCACTTGCAGGGTTAAATGAAACCCCGCAGTCTACACATGCTTTGACTCCAAATTATCTGCGTTTGGCAGAAGCGGAGGCAAAATGGTTAAATCAGCAGAAGGAAAAAGAAGAAAATGGCTGAAATCGTTATTCGTAAGATGCATATTATTGATGTAGATGCTGTTATGGAAGTAGAGAACGCCACCTTTTCCACTCCCTGGACCACAGACATATTTTATCAGGAGCTCGTCGATAATGATTATGCTCATTATTTTGTGATGGAAGCAGATAAGAAAATTATTGGTTATGTTGGTCTGTGGCTTGTGATAGATGATGCGCAAATTACAAATATCGCCATTATGCCAGGTTATCGTGGTAATAAACTTGGAGAGAAACTATTTGGGTTTACTATTCAACAGATACTCTTGCTCGGTGGGACACGTCTCTCCCTGGAAGTACGAAAATCAAATACAATAGCACAAAGGATGTATCGTAAATTTGGTCTTGTTCCTGGAGGCATTCGAAAAAATTATTATACAGATAACCAAGAAGATGCTATTGTCATGTGGGTGAATTTATTATGAAAAAAGACACGTTTATATTAGGTATTGAAACAAGCTGTGATGAAACTGCTGTAGCTATCGTCAAGAATGGAAAAGAGATTATTTCTAACGTAGTTGCTTCACAGATAGAGAGTCATAAGCGATTTGGGGGAGTTGTGCCTGAGATTGCTTCCCGGCATCATGTGGAGCAAATTACTGTCGTTCTGGAAGAAGCATTTACAGATGCTGAGCTAACTTGGGATTCCATTGACGCCATAGCGGTTACAGAAGGACCAGGACTTGTCGGAGCATTATTAGTTGGTGTTAATGCTGCAAAAGCCTTAGCCTTTGCAAAACAAAAACCACTTATTGGTGTCCATCATATTGCAGGACATATATACGCCAATCGACTTCAGAATGAATTTGAATTTCCTTTACTGGCTTTAATTGTTTCCGGTGGTCATACAGAACTTGTACTCATGAATGAACATGGGAAGTATGAGTTGTTAGGTGAGACAAGAGATGATGCTGCGGGAGAAGCGTATGATAAGGTTGCACGTATGTTAGAACTACCATATCCTGGTGGTCCGCAAATTGATCGTTTAGCCAAATCAGGCGAGGTGACTATTGACTTTCCACGAGCTTGGCTGGAGCAGGGAAGTTATGATTTCAGCTTCAGTGGTCTGAAATCATCTGTAATTAATACCATTCATAATGCCAAGCAACGAGGTGAGCTGCTCAGCAACGAGGATATTGCTGCAAGCTTTCAGGAGAGCGTTATTGATGTTTTAACAACGAAAACAGTAAATGCAGCCAAAGAATTTCAAGTAAAGCAGGTAATTGTAGCCGGAGGCGTTGCTGCAAATCAGGGTCTGCGCTCAGCTTTAGAAGAACAATTTAATCAGTTGAATATACCATTATTAATCCCTCCTCTCCACCTATGCACAGATAATGCTGCTATGATTGCCGCAGCAGGAACGATTGCTTATGAACAGGGTAGACGGTCAGGAATGGATCTGAACGCAAATGCATCCCTGTTAATGAAATAAGAAAAGTTATGCACAGGTATGGGGATAATATTACTTATTAGTTATTAAATTAGGAAAAGAGTTGTGGACAATAAAAGTGGATAAGTATACAATTATCTGTGGATAGTGTGTATAACTTTGTTAACAACCTATCTTTGTTTATTTTGTAGCTCCTTTTATCTGTGGATAACTTGTATTAAACAATCGTTTGATTAAGCAAAAGAAATTTGGTGATTTGGTGTCAAAAAAACAATCTTATTATATACAGAACGACTTAATCTTTATCTTTTTCCTGTTTGTGTGCGTGAGCTTATTATCTATCTATAACGCGCAACAACTTGAACAATATGGTGGAGAGAACTTTGTATTAAAGCAAATTATCTGGTTTACAATCGGAGTATGCATCGTTGCTGCAATTCAATTTCTTGATTTAGATCAATTATACAAAGCTAGTATTTATATTTATGGGTTCGGTCTATTAATACTAGCTATTTTACTCGTAAGTCCGGAGAGTATTGCACGAGAAATAAATGGAGCTAAAAGCTGGTTTACATTTCCTGGCTTGTCACTACAGCCAGCTGAGTTTACAAAAATGGCTACTATTTTATTTCTAGCTGCTACGATTGATAAACATAAAACGAAGTATGGAATGCAATCTTTAAAAACTGACACGCTCCTATTGGTTAAACTTTTGATCATCATTGCCTTACCAGTACTGTTGATCATGGGGCAACCTGACTTTGGTACCGCAATGGTTTATCTATTTATTGCAGGGATGATTATTATTCTGTCAGGGATTGATTGGAAAATTATTATGACCTTGATTTTAGCAGGTGCTCTATTTGTTACCGCTGCTCTTGGATTTATAATTAAATTTCCGGATCTGGCCCAACAAATGGGTGTAGAAGCATACCAAATTGATCGAATTATGACATGGTTTGATCCATCTCAGCAATCCAGTGATGCGACTTTCCACTTCGATAGAGCGTATATGGCTTTAGGTTCCGGTCAGTTATTTGGGAAGGGAATGGATAACCTGCAGGTGTCTTTTCCTGAAGCACACACTGATTTCATTTTTGCGGTTGTCGGAGAAAGCTTTGGTTTTATTGGCAGTGCACTGGTCATCTTTTTGTATTTTCTACTATTATACAAGCTGGTGACATTGGGATTAAGTGTTTATAAGCATAGCCCATTCGGTTCCTATTTATGTTTTGGATTTTTAAGCATTCTACTTATCCACATTTTTCAGAATATCGGTATGTCTTTGGGTATTATGCCGATTACAGGAATACCGCTCTTGTTGATAAGTTATGGAGGTAGTTCTGTGTTATCCACAATGATCGGTTTTGGGATTATATACAGGGTAGCAGTAGAGCACACCATTCATAATGATTATTTATTTAAATAAAAATGGCCCCGCCTTCTATAAAGGCAGGGGCCATTTTCTATTGACTTTAATAGGGATTATCCAAATGATTCACAAAATAGATATATTGCGAAGTAACTTGGTAGGGCTACAAACTCCCGTTTTAAAAAAATCCAATATAGCTAATTCTAAATATTTAAGGCAAACTTCTTTGCTCTCCAGCCAATAATTCATTCTCCGGCTGATAGTTTTGCTCTGCAGCTGATTAATTCATTCTGCGGCAGATTATCTTGCTCTGCAGCTGATTAATTCATTCTGCGGCGGATAATCTTGCTCTGCTGCTGATTAATTCATTCTCCGGCCGATTATTTCGCTCTGCTGCCGATTAAATTGTTCTTCGGCTGATAGTTTAGCTCTGCTGCCGATTAGTTTGCTCTCCGGCTGATAGTTTAGCTCTGCTGCCGATTAATTTGTTCTCCGGCCGATAGTTTAGCTCTGCTGCCGATTAAATTGCTTTCCGGCGGATACTCTCCGCTCTGCTGCTGATTATTCCCACTCTACTTCGGAGTTTCCTCCTACTATGAATATACGAGTTAACGTTTGCACCCCAACATTTGCAATAGAACCTTTGTTAATTAAATTTCCTCTTGTAATGCTGTCCATTCTTCCATCCAATTGTCTACTTGTTGTTTTAGTTCACTCGTTTGCTGTGTTAATTCAAGTGCTTTTTCGTGATCTTGATATACTTCCGGTTGTGTCATTTTTTCTTCTAATTTCTCAATCTCAAGCTCCTGGTTTTCAATTAACTCTTCCAGTTCATTAATTCGCCGCTGCATCTTTCTTCTTTCGCTTTGCAGCTGCTTATCTTCTTTAAACGTTCTTTTTCTTTGATCGGTTGTGTTCACCGTTTCCTCTGTTTGCTGAAGTCTTTCCAATTCTGCTTGTTCTTCTTTTTTCTCAATATAATAGTCATAGTCGCCAAGATAAGTAGTAATTCCATCACGATGCATTTCCGCAACTTGATCTGTAATCTTGTTTATAAAGTATCTATCATGGGATACAAAAATAATCGTACCAGGGAAGTCGTTTAACGCTGCTTCCAGTACCTCTTTACTATCAATGTCCAAATGGTTGGTAGGCTCATCAAAAATAAGAAGGTTTGCCTTTTGCATCATTAATTTTGCTAGAGCAAGTCTTGCTTTCTCACCACCACTTAATGAAGAGACCAGCTTTAATACATCATCACCTGAGAAGAGGAAGTTACCAAGAACGGTACGAATGTCTTTCTCGTTTACAGTCGGATAGTCGTCCCATAGTTCCATGAGTACGGTTTTGGAAGAGGATAAGTTCGCTTGTTCCTGATCATAATAGCCAATCTGAACATTCGTCCCAAGCTGGATCGTGCCATTCTCTTGTTTATATTTTCCTAAAATAATTTTTAATAAAGTAGTCTTTCCTATACCATTAGGACCCACCAATGCTACGCGTTCCCCACGGTTAACGTGGAGCTTTACATTGGTAAATAAATACTTTTCTTCTTCCGGATAACGAAAAGATAACCCATCTGCTTTTAACACATCATTCCCACTTCTTGTCGTAACCTGAAATGAAAAAGAAGCGGAAGCCTCATCACCAAGTGGTCTATCCATTTTTTCCATTTTCTCCAATTGTTTTCTTCTACTTTGTGCTCGTTTGGTTGTAGAAGCACGTACAATGTTGCGTTGGATAAAATCTTCCATCTTTTTAATTTCTGTTTGTTGCTTTTCAAACTCTTTAAGTTCCTTATCGTAATCGATTGCTTTTTGTTCGAGAAACTTGCTATATGAACCATGATATTTCTTAGTTTTATGGCGAGATATTTCATAAACAATCGATACAGTCTTATCTAAAAAGTACCTGTCATGGGAAACAATAACAATGGCTCCCGGATAACTAACGAGATAGCCTTCCAGCCAGCTGAGTGTATCAATATCCAAATGGTTTGTCGGTTCATCCAGAATTAGCAACTGTGGTTTTTTTAATAATAATTTACCTAATGCCAATCTTGTTTTCTGACCACCACTTAAGTCACTTATGGGTGTTTCATAATCTTTATCGTGAAAATGCAAGCCATTTAGAACAGCTTTAATGTCTGCTTCATATGTATAGCCGCCATCACGCTGAAATGCTTGCTGTAGCTCATCATACTGCTGTAGTACTCTTTCATATTCTCCATGGCTTAACTTCGCAGCCTGTTCCATCTGCTGTTCCACCGAACGAATCTGCTTCTCAAGGCTGAGAAGGTGTTCAAATACATCTAACATTTCAGCCCATATCGTTTTGCCAGATTCAAGTGTCATATGTTGAGATAGATATCCCATCGTTAGATCCTTTGGTTTTAAAAGCTCCCCACCATCATGAGAGAACTCTCCTGCCATAATTTTTAACAGGGTAGATTTGCCAGCCCCGTTTCTTCCAACAATAGCTATTCTATCATTATCTTTTACTTCCATTTTTATATTCGACAAAATCTCTTCTGCGCCAAATGACTTAGAGATCCCATTTAACTGCATTAATATCATTATTTTCACCTCATCCCTTTTAGTGTATCTCAAAATGAATTGGCGAGGCAATATTATTGTGAATTTAGTCACGACTTCCAGCCTTATTTCTGCTAGAATAGAGAAGAAGTTCAATGTATTGGAGATGAGCTTATGTCTGAATTCACGCATTTTAATGAACAAGGCAGAGCAAGAATGGTGGACATTAGTGAAAAGAAAGAGACAGAACGCACAGCTGTCGCAAGATCAAGTGTGCAAATGTCCGAAGAAGTTTATAAAAAAATCACTCAGAACGAGATAAAAAAAGGTGATGTACTAGCTGTGGCCCAGGTTGCCGGGATTATGGCAGCTAAGAAAACCTCGGATTGGATTCCAATGTGTCATCCATTACAGCTTAAAGGAGTGGATATTTCCTTTAATTGGCAGGTTGGAGAAAATTACTATGAGTTGCAGATTGAAGTGTTTGTTAAAACAAAAGGCAGCACTGGAGTAGAGATGGAGGCACTAACTGCAGCATCTGCCAGTGCACTTACCATATATGATATGTGTAAAGCCGTGGATAAAGGAATGATTATTGGCCAAACATATTTACTGGAGAAAAAGGGCGGTAAATCTGGTGATTATCGTTTGGATGAAAGAAGGAATAACAATGGATCAAAATAAAATACCTCAGGCAACAGCAAAGCGTTTACCATTATATTATCGTTTTTTGAATAATCTTAATCAACAAGGGAAGAAAAGAGTATCTTCCAAGGAATTAAGTGAAGCAGTAAAGGTGGACTCTGCGACGATCAGAAGGGATTTCTCTTATTTCGGAGCTCTAGGAAAAAAAGGATATGGGTACAATGTGGAATATTTACTTGGTTTTTTCCGGAAAACACTTGATCAGGATGAGACGACAGAAGTTGCATTGATTGGTGTAGGGAATTTGGGTACAGCATTTTTGCATTATAATTTTATGAAGAATAATAACATCCAAATTCAAATGGCCTTTGATGCAGACCCGGAAAAAGTAGGTACAGATATAGGTGATGTACCTATTTACCATATTGATGAGTTAGAGGAGAAGTTAAACGGAATCAAAGTGGCGATCTTGACCATACCAGCACATGAAACGGATCGGGTTACCGACAGACTGGTGGAGCAAGGTATTGATGGAATACTTAACTTCACACCTGCACGTATTACCGTACCTAATCATATTCGGGTCCATCATATTGACCTGGCCGTGGAGCTACAGGCACTTGTTTACTTCTTAAAGCATTATCCATTACAAGTCGACCAGGCGGATAAGTAGGTCTTCAGAAATAAAATAAAAAGAAGAAGTAGCGTGTGAGAAGCTACTTCTTCTTTTTATTTTTCATTCGATAATGCAATCTGATTAGTCGAATACCTACCCCAATTTCTAATGTCGCAAATAGAGCAAGCACCATTGTTGTAACATTCCATATCGTATCTCCCGCGCTGATAATGGCAATATAGGTGAAAAATATTCCCATAGCGAAGTAGATAACTGCCATTGTCCTTGGTGAAATTTTCATGAATTTAGCCTCCAAAAATAATTGCTTGCAATTGCTCCAATTGCTGCTCCAGTTCTTTTGGATCTATATTAAACTGGGCAAGCACTACTGTTGTATTCATCGCCATGTGAACAATAATCGGAACAATGATCCGCTTTGTTTTTACATATAGGAAAGCAAATACAAATCCCATGGAAGCATACACAAGAAGATGTTGTGGCTCTCCATGAATGATCCCGAATATAAGGGCTGAAAGTAATGCAGCAATAATAAAATTTGTCCTTAGATACAGCTGACCAAAAATGATCTTTCGGAAAATAATCTCTTCCAATATTGGTGCAATAAGTGCAGGGATGACCATAAATAAGGGAGTTGCCCTTGTTACATCCATGATTAACTTAGTGTTTTCAGAACTCTGCGTAATACCGAATACTTTCATTTCGATTGTTGCTGAAATACCCTGAGCCAAAAAGGCCATGATGAGACCGATAATGGACCATGCAACTATTTCTCCCCCAGTAGAAGCATCTCGCTGACTTCCTTTTTTCATTTCAGGCTTCATTAAAAATAAAACAACAACCAAGCCGAGGATAAAGCTTATGATCGACCAGTAAACAACAGCTTGATGTTCTGTTAGTGGTAATAAAATGTAAAGCAGTGGGGCAAATAAGAGCCCTGAAAACTGCATGATTATATAAGAAATAATTACCCACCAATATCTTTTCGTCAAATCGCAACGATCCCTTCATGTGTTGGAATGCCTTTTGTTGGTAAAAAAGGTTTTGTTTAGTGTATGTTAGAAAACAAGTTGTAGAAATAAACAACCTGTATCTAAATATTTTAGCATAAAATAGATTTTGCTTATAATAGAATGGTTTCGGAGGAGAAAAGAGTAAAAAAACTAAAAAATTAATATATCTCCTACTTGCATTTTGTTATGGAATTATTTATCATAATAATTGGGATTAGCACTCGGCATATTAGAGTGCTAACAAATCAAAAATGAGAATAGAATTAAGGAGGCTTTCCACATGATTAAACCACTAGGAGATCGTGTAGTAATTGAGCTTGTTGAGCAAGAAGAAAAAACTGCAAGCGGAATTGTACTTCCAGACTCTGCAAAGGAAAAACCACAAGAAGGTAAAGTAATTGCAGTAGGTTCAGGACGTGTTACTGAAAATGGTGAGAAAATTGCACTTGAAGTTTCAGAAGGTGACCGCATCATTTTCTCTAAATTTGCTGGCACAGAAGTTAAATACGAAGGCACTGAATACTTAATTCTTCGTGAAAATGATATCTTAGCAGTAGTTAGCTAAAAATCAATGAATAAAGAATAAATATACTTATCAAAGATTTCAAGGAGGGCATTTACATGGCTAAAGAAATTAAATTCAGTGAAGACGCTCGTCGCGCGATGCTACGTGGTGTAGATACATTAGCAAATGCAGTTAAAGTAACTTTAGGGCCAAAAGGTCGTAACGTTGTTTTAGATAAAAAATTTGGTTCCCCACTCATTACAAATGATGGTGTTACCATTGCAAAAGAAATTGAACTTGAAGATCATTTCGAGAACATGGGTGCACAGCTTGTATCTGAAGTTGCTTCCAAAACAAATGATGTAGCTGGTGACGGTACAACAACTGCAACTGTACTTGCACAAGCAATGATCCGTGAAGGTCTTAAAAACGTAGCATCAGGTGCAAACCCTGTTGGCGTACGTCGTGGAATTGAAAAAGCAGTTGAAGTAGCTGTTAACGAACTAAAATCAATTACAAACCCAATTGAAAGTAAAGAATCTATTGCACAGGTTGCAGCAATCTCTTCTGGTGATGAAGAAGTAGGTAACCTGATTGCTGAAGCTATGGAGCGCGTTGGTAATGACGGTGTTATTACAATTGAAGAATCTAAAGGCTTCAATACAGAGCTTGAAGTAGTTGAAGGTATGCAATTCGATCGTGGATATGCTTCTCCATACATGGTTACTGACCAGGATAAAATGGAAGCAGTTCTTGAAGATCCGTATATCCTAATCACAGATAAGAAAATTGGTAACATCCAAGAAGTATTACCAGTACTTGAGCAAGTTGTTCAACAAGGTAAACCACTTCTATTAATTGCAGAAGATGTAGAAGGTGAAGCACTAGCAACACTTGTTGTTAACAAGCTTCGCGGAACATTCAATGCTGTAGCTGTAAAAGCTCCAGGATTTGGTGACCGTCGTAAAGCAATGCTTGAAGATATCGCTACATTAACTGGTGCAGAAGTAATTACTGAAGATCTTGGTTTAGATCTGAAGAGCGCTACAATTGACCAATTAGGTCGCGCTTCTAAAGTAGTTGTTACAAAAGAAAACACAACAGTAGTAGAAGGTTCAGGTAACCCTGAAGCAATCTCTGCACGTGTAGCACAAATCCGCGCACAAGCAGAAGAAACTACTTCTGATTTTGATAAAGAAAAATTACAAGAGCGTCTTGCTAAATTAGCTGGCGGTGTAGCAGTAATTAAAGTTGGTGCTGCAACTGAAACAGAACTTAAAGAACGTAAACTACGTATTGAGGATGCATTGAACTCAACTCGTGCAGCAGTAGAAGAAGGTATTGTTGCTGGTGGTGGTACTGCATTTGTTAATATCTACAATAAAGTAAGCGAGCTAAACCTTGAAGGTGACGAAGGAACTGGAGCAAGTATTGTACGTCGTGCAATGGAAGAACCAGTTCGTCAAATCGCTCACAATGCTGGTCAAGAAGGATCTATCATTGTTGAACGTCTAAAAGGTGAAAAAGTAGGCGTTGGTTACAATGCAGCTACTGGCGAATGGGTAAACATGATTGAAGCAGGTATTGTTGACCCAACGAAAGTAACTCGTTCTGCATTACAAAACGCAGCATCTGTAGCAGCTATGTTCCTAACTACCGAAGCAGTAGTCGCTGACCTTCCAGAAGAAGATGGCGCAGCTGGCGGCGGAATGCCTGACATGGGCGGCATGGGTGGAATGGGCGGCATGATGTAAGCCCCCTTTTTAACCCATTGATATAACGAGGTCTACCTAAGGGTAGGTCTCGTTTTTTATGTGGAGACAACAAAACACCCTCACTGTAATATTCTGTAATAAAAATTTCACAAAATAACCATTTTAATTTTACTGTTAAACGGGTATTACATATAATAGAAAGAAATAATAGTTAACAATAAACGATGGGGTGGAGAATATATGAGTTCAAATAAGAATGTAGAAGTAGGCGACAAAATATCCTTTATGTCTGGTATACAAGGAATTGTTGAGAAAATTAACGATAATTCTGTAATAGTGCAAGTTACCAAAAATAATACAGAACATGTTTTTGAAGGAAATAAAACGGTTGTGGCTCATAAAAATTATGAAATTATTTAAAGTTGTAATAAAAAAATCACCTGCGTTCGTTTGTGAACGCAGGTGATTCATTCTATTGCTTTACACTCATTTTTTCTATCCAGTGAACAAAGTTATCCATCACAGAATCAATAAACTGTGCTGTTTGCTCATCGGTTAGATTGCCGTTTTCATCTATTTTCTCATGGACGGCACCTACATAAACTTCATTTCCGGGTAGTGTAATAGTTCCAACGCCAGGTGCATTTAAAATTTGGCGAAGATGCATTTGCGCTTTTACTGTTCCTAAGCGTCCCATTGATGCGCCAACGATCATTGCGGGTTTGTTTACCATTACTTTATCTACACGAGAAAACCAGTCAATAGCATTTTTTAATACACCTGAGATGGACGCATTATATTCAGGTGTCGCAAATAGGATGCCATCACTGTTTCTGATTTTTTCTCTAATATCCTCTACGATATCAGATGGATCTAGTTCATCATCCTGGTTATAAAATGGAAGCTGCCCAATTGGTAAGATCTCAATGTCCAGCTTATCCTTATATCTTTCCTGCATAAAAGATGTGAGTTTCATGTTATATGAATCTTTACGGTTACTTCCTACCATTGCAACTATTTTCACGTTGATTCCTCCGATTTTGTTCTGGTTGATTGTTGAGTGATCAGTATATTTTTATCAAATCTACGTTGGCAGTGCAAGTAATCTGTTTGGTTCCTCATGCAATTTTAGCATTTAATTCTGCATATCCCCATGTCTAAGTATTGAATTATATGTTTCATCACATATTAAATAAATGTTATGATGATTTCACTTAAAATTTCAACAACACATAAGAACCTGCTAAGTGAGAGGAGAAAAGAATGGATTTCAACACCATCGTTAAAGAACTTGCAAAAGAGATGAAAACATTCACAGAAACAAAATATAGAGATATACAAATTAAAGGGATTGCCTATGACTCACGGAAAGTAAGAGAAGGCTATCTGTTTATTGCGATTAAAGGTGTGCAAGCTGATGGACATCGTTTTATAGATGAAGCTATTAGACAGGGAGCTACAGTAATTATTGGTGAAAATGACATCTCCCTTGCTGATATTCCATATATAAAAGTAGAAAATGCAAGAAGAGCTCTTGCTATTTTAAGTGATCGTTTTTATCATTCCCCATCTATGAATAAATTTATCATTGGGATTACGGGGACAAATGGTAAAACAACGACAAGCTATTTATTAAAACATGTGCTCGAGCAGGCAGATGTCTCTTGTACAATGATAGGTTCCATTCAAAACAGTGTAAATGGAAAAGTCTATCCTTCAATGAATACTACTCCCGGCCCTTTGGAACTGAATCAGCTACTGTACGAAAGCAGGGATGAAGTAGTAATTATGGAGGTCAGTTCTCACGCATTAAAACAATGTAGGGTAGATGGTATCCTTTTTGATGTCGCCTTATTCACTAATTTAAGTCATGATCATTTGGATTATCATGCTTCCATGGAAGAATATTTTAATGTGAAGAAGCTTTTATTTGATAAACTAAAAACAGACGGAAAAGCTGTGGTGAACAGCGATGATAGCTATGGAGAACAGTTGCTGGAGATCCTGTTTGAAAAAGGAGTGGCTTCTTTTACTGTTGGGAAAACAAAGCGTAGTGATATTAGATTTACGTCCCTGAATGAGTCGCAACAAAGGATGAAGCTATATGATGGAGGAAATTTCTTTGAGGTAGATACAAAAATGCCAGGAACGCACAACTTTTATAATATGGCGATGGCGTATATTACAGCAAAAATAGTGGGAGTTCCTCCGGAGACAATTGCTGCAGCACTAGCTAGTTTTACTGGTCTTCCAGGTCGTTTTCAGCAGATAAAAAGCGGGGGCGTAACATGTGTTATTGATTATGCACATACGCCAGATGCTGTCTTTCATTGTTTGCAAGCAGTAAGACAAGCAGGTGCTGGGCGGCTTAATCATATCTTTGGTTGGCGCGGAGGCAGGGATGAGACAAAACGGAGCGAAATGCTCTCCATTTCTGCAGAGATTTCTGACAACTATACGTTAACCTTGGATGATTTGAATGGGGTTGCCCAAGAGAAAATGATCTCTGATTTAAATAAATTACAGAGCGAATATGGCATGAGTAATGGAACTATTATCCCGGATCGAACTATAGCGATAATGAATGCGATAGAACATGCTGCCCCGGGTGACTGGATTGTCATTACAGGAAAAGGGAATGAGGAATACCAGCAAAATTTCTATCTTGATAGCAAGTCAGATGAAGAAACAGTCACATATTGTTTTAACAATTTAGTGATAGAAGGAGAAGAGGAATAAGCTTTGCTATATAATGCTATTTCTCTCTCACTTCTATCATAATTTTTGTTACGTAATGGTCTATCCCGTTAACAGATATTTCATCTAATATATATTCTTCATATGTCCAATTTCCCAATTTCAGATCTTCTTTTTGGATATAGTTAAGAAGCTTGGCATAGGTTTGATCAATAGTAGTTTCTCTTCCGATATGATACCCAATAACATATAGGCCTGCTGCCTTTACATAGGTAATTGTCTGAGTCGGAATCGTTTCTAATCGATTATACAAATAATAATAATTATCAAAATCGCCCTCTAGCACTTCTTTTCTTCTAATCATTCCACCAATAGGGTGACCGCTATCTACTTTCATTTCTTTCAAACAAGACTGGAATTCTGAAATAGCTTCTAAGAATGCAGGATCTCTGCAATGGAAAATATTTTTACTTATTAGTAAGCGCTCTTGCTGCATATACTCGATAGTAATTTGCGAATAATCTGTTTGGAGCGCATCTCTCGTTTGTTTATGCTTTGTTTGTATCATCGTTTGGAGGCGTTGCAATTCTTCAATTTGTTGATTAATTTCCAGGGATTTAACCGTTAATAGCTCCATTAACTGCTGTGGCGATTTAGTTTGCAAATAATCTTTAATTTCCTGTAAAGGCATTTTTAGCTGCTTTAACATCTCAATTACTGAAAATAAGCCATACTGGTAGTAAGAATAATATCTGTAGCCATTCTCCTTCTTTACTTCTGGGCTAAGAAGACCAATCTCATCATAATGAAATAGAGTTTGCTTCTTTACATTACATAATGCAGCGAATTCTCCTGAAGTAAATAATTTTTTTGAAGATGTGCTCATAATGAATTTCTCTCCTTGACTATATGGTAACCGGATACCTTAGTATTTAGCTATAACTATAGCATAAGTAATTATCTTAAGGCATGGAATTAGAGAGAGGAAGGATTAGTCGTGGAAATAGAAATTCATGACGTGAGTAAGAACAATTTACAGGAAATACTTCAACTTCATGTTGCTGCTTCGCAGGAAAATTTTGTTGAATCAACCAGACAGTGCTTGGAGGAAGCGAGAGAATGCACACAGTACAAACCAGTAGGGCTTTATGCAGATGGAGAGCCTGTTGGATTTAGTATGTATGGATATTTTCCGAGAGAGCAGCGGCTTTGGCTGGATCGGTTCTTAATAGATGAACACTTCCAAGGAAAGGGAATGGGAACCATTTTCCTTCAAGCAATGCTGGATACCTTGAAAAAAGAATATCCAGCCCAAGCCATTTATTTGAGTGTATATGAAAATAATCTGCAAGCCATTTATTTGTATGAAAAATTTGGTTTCAAATTTATTGATGAAAGAGATATAAACGGAGAAAAAATAATGAAGCTAGAGACTGCGATGAGATAATCGCAGTCTTTTTATATGATTAAAAATAAGCATATAAAAAGATCCTCTGGATAAAATTTTAATGAGTGGGTTGACGTGGAAACGCATCCACTGATACTATGGCCAAGGTAGAAAGAGCGTTCTATCTATTTTACTTAGGAAAACAGTCCAAGAGGACACAAAAACTCTAATCGCTGAAAAAATAACAACCAGGTTGCATCTTCCCCTGGTTTAATTTTATGAAGGAGGTAAAGCAGTGGGGAGATCAATGAAAAAAGAAAAAATACTTGAAGTAGCTGAACGTCTATTTTATGAGCACGGCTTTCGCGGAGTAGGTTTAAAACAGATTATTCGTGAAGCTGATGTAGCTACAATGACGCTTTATAACCACTTTTCCTCGAAAGAAAGCCTTGTGCAAGAGGTTCTTAAACAAAGAGAGCAGCGATATTGGAGTTACTTAGATTCACACATTGAGAAGAATTCAGATTTGCCAATTTTACTTGCATTGGAAGCACATGGAGAGTGGTTGAAGCATCAATCCTACAAAGGGGATATGTTTCTTCGTGCTATGGTTGATTATGCGGGCTTTAACAGCGAAATTGTAACTATTGTAAGAACACATAAAGAAAGGTTATTACAATACTTTCAAGAATTGGCAAGACAGAGCGTGGATGGAGATGCGGATGAAATGGCATACCAGTTCACTCTTTTGATAGAGGGAGCGACGTCATTGACTGCTGTAGTGGGTGCAGCTAAAGCAACAGAACATTCTTTAGCTATCGCCCGCAAATTAACGAGCAATATTAACTAATTAAGGAGTAGAGTTTATATGAAGCAAGTTACAAGTGTATTTTGGGTATCTATTGTTATTTGTATAGCCTTTGTTTTATGGGGTTCCCTGGCTCCTGAAAATTTAGGCACCGTAACAGGAGATATACAAGGATTTCTAACTAAGAACTTTGGATGGTTTTATTTATTATCTGTTACTATATTTCTTTTATTTTCTATTTATTTGATTTTCAGTCCTTATGGAAAAATTCGTCTTGGTAAGCAAAGTGACCGACCAGAGTATAACAAAATTACATGGTTTGCTATGTTATTTAGTGCTGGTATGGGAATTGGGTTAATTTTCTGGGGCTCAGCTGAACCGCTTGCCCATTTTGCGGCTCCACCAAACGCAGAACCTGAAACAATTGAGGCAGCCAGAAATTCTTTGCGCTATACATTCTTTCATTGGGGTTTCCATACATGGGCGATTTACACGGTTATTGGATTGGCCATTGCCTACTTTAAATTCCGCAGAGAAGCACCTGGTTTGATCAGTGCAACCTTCGAGCCGATTCTAGGAAACAGAGTGAATGGGCTAATTGGTAAGACAATTGATGTTATTGCCGTATTTGCAACCATATTTGGTGTGGCTACATCTCTTGGCTTAGGCGCTTCCCAGATTGGTGGAGGACTCGCTTTCCTAACCGATATAGATAATGATTTCTTAACGCAATTTATTATTATTCTAATTGTTACCGTACTATTTATGTTCTCTGCATGGACAGGCATTAGTAAAGGGATTAAATATCTAAGTAATACAAACATCGTTCTCGCCGTTATATTAATTTTGCTAACTATTATTATCGGACCTGGTGTCTATATTATGAATTTATTCTCTTCTACTTTAGGTGAATATTTACAAAATATCCCTTCTCAAAGCTTTGAGATGGCTCCTTTTGATGCTAAGCATAATGAGTGGATCGAAGGATGGACAGTCTTTTATTGGGCATGGTTCATTGCATGGTCTCCATTTGTAGGGACCTTTATCGCTCGTGTTTCTAAAGGAAGAACAGTAAGAGAGTTTGTTCTTGGTGTTCTAATTATTCCTAGTTTATTTAGTATGTTCTGGTTTGCTGTATTTGGAGGAACAAGTTTAAAGCAGGAGCTTGATGGCGTAAATACAGGTCTTACTGATCTAGCAACAGAGCAAGCATTGTTTGGAATGTTTGAGTCAATGCCGTTTGGAGTTATTATGACAGTAGTAGCTGTAGTTTTAATTAGTACATTCTTCATTACCTCAGCTGACTCCGCAACATTTGTACTTGGTATGCAGACAACAAATGGAAGTTTAAACCCACCTAACACTGTGAAACTTAGCTGGGGAATTATTCAGGCGGCAACTGCTTCCGTTTTACTTGCTTCAGGTGGACTAGAAGCATTGCAAACAGCATCTATCTTATCAGCATTTCCGTTTGCGATTATTTTGCTGGTAATGATTTATTCCTTACTGAAAGCATTAAAGGAAGACGCCAGACGTACATTCCAAAAACCAGATGAAAAGACAAATAAGAATAATGTAAAATAAACAAAGAGGCTGGGACATAACTAAATAACGTATTCTAAAGACGAACGAAATAAAGTTTGGGAGCACCGCTCCGGAATAACGCTTCGCTTTCCGTGGGCGCTGCTAAGCCTCCTCGTGCTAAGCACTCCGGGGTCTTAGCTAGGCTTTTCCTCCCACAGGAGTCTGCGCGTTTTTCCTCCGCTAATTTGTTACAAAAAGAAATCCGAACCATAATTCATTATTAGTATGAATCGGTTCGGATTTTCACTGTATAAAATTTCATTTGGCCCAACCTCTTTGTTGCGTACTAAAGATAACATCCTATTTATGTACCATCTCTCCTACACCTCTTTCAACAGTTAGGAAGCTTACTCTCTTATTAGGCTTTCCCTTAAAAACTGCATTCGCTGGTTAAACAGTGTTGGATAAGAAAGATAACCGAGCATGATACTTGTAGTCACTGCAGTAGTCAGCAACAAGAATAGAATGAGCAATTGAAATAATACTGCTTGTACTGGATCAGCCCCTGCAATGATTTGCCCACTCATCATTCCTGGTAATTGTACCAATCCGATTGTTTTCTGACTCTCAATAGTTGGAATGGTACTTGCTTTAATCGAGGTAATTAACTGTGTATGGACGGCTTGCTTGGGTGTACCACCAAGTGATAAAATTAGCTCCGTTTGATTTTGTCTCGTTTCCATTTCCGAGGTAAATCGGTTAAGGAAAAGAATTCCTAGTACCATTGAATTTCCGATAACCATCCCGCTAATTGGTATGACGTATTGGGCGGTAGGTGGAGTTATATCCAGACCTAATAATATACTTTGGGTTAATATTTCGATAAACAAAAAGGTTACGATCAGCTTCCAAGTAATCCCTTTAATGGAAGCCCCCTTTTTTCTGGCATTTTGTGTAGCTGCCCCAACCATTAATAACAGCATCAGAACTATATATACAACATTTTCAGCATTAAAAACGAATTGAAGAACATAACCTACAGCGAGTAATTGAATAATGGAACGAACTGCTGCAATAATGGTATCTCTTTCCAAGCCGAGCTTAAACGTTTTCGATAAGATAAGAGGGATGATAACAAATATGAGGGTGATGCTTAAGGTTAAATAACTCATTCCATTCCACCCTTTATAAATTGTTTTACTCTTTCATTTTTTGGATTAGTTAGTAGATCGCTTTCGCCTGTTTCCACTACTTCCCCTTCTATCATGACCCAGGTATAATCGCCAAGGGATAAGGCTTGCTGGAGGTTATGAGTAATCCAAATGATGGTCGTATTGTATTTTTTGTTAATTCTTAGGATTAGTTTTTCGATGTCCTGCTGGGATACACGGTCAAGTGAAGATGTGATTTCATCAAGCAGTAGTACTTGGGGTTTATTCACGAGTGTTCTCGCAATGGATAATTTTTGACGCTGTCCTCCAGATAGCTCTTGTGTATTTCTACTCATGTAGCTCTCCTTCAAGCCCACCACTTTTAGTAATTCGATTGCCAATTCTTTATGTAACTTTTCACCTTTCAGGGTAAGGGGGAGCGCTAAGTTTTTTTCAACACTTCCATTAATCATGGTCGCCTCTTGCAGGGCAATTCCTACCGTTCTTCGTAATACAGTAGGTGCATACTGCTCAATTAATTTATTGTTAATATATATTTGCCCGGAATTTGCCGTTTGCAAGCCATTGCATAATTTGAACAATGATGATTTCCCTGCTCCTGAGGGTCCAACTAATGTCGTGATTTTCCCCTTTGGAAAAAAGCCGGTAATTCGTTTTAAAATATGTATTCCATTTGCTGTATAATCTACATCTTTGAATTCTATAGCTGCTTTGGTCATCTGCTCACTTCCTTACATGTCTCAGGATTTTTACTGTCATTGTATCATGCATCTTCCTGTTCAACTTAAAATTCAGACTGTGAATAAGAGAGGATGGGCTAATTTTAGCAAAAAAAACTTTCTGTGATTCATACATGAAACACAGAAAGTTTAATTAGAGAAGGTGGATAATCAGGGGGAACCCTTATCGTCATCTTTTCGCCTAGCCAGCTTCTCCGCCTCATTATAATCAGCGCTCATATTGAATCTAGCAAAATCTTCATCATCTGCGGTACCATACATACCCATACCACCGAATTCGATATTGATGTTTTTTGGCTTAAGCCTATATTTATCTTTCACGCTCAACACCTCCATAACTTATTGTAACCAGCAGAGTCATAGATTATTCGATTGTGAACTGTAACTGCTGAAGTAACGGCAGTGGATGCTGCGATTAGTCGCAGGAAAGAATAAGCAGTAAGGAGAGAATATCTTACCAAAACGCTTGCGTGTTATAATGAGGTCATAAAAATAGAGTTAAAGGAGCGGAAATGAATGGAAAAAATCTTGATTATCGAGGATGATCCTAAAATTGCTTCCTATTTGGAATCTTACATAAATAAATATGGTTTTATTGTAAAATCCGTCGTTAACTTTGAAAATATTATGCAATCCTTTCACGAATTTCAACCACAGCTCGTTCTTTTAGATATTAACCTGCCATATTTCGATGGTTATTATTGGTGCAGACAAATAAGAAAGGAATCCATTTGCCCAGTTATATTTATCTCAGCACGAACAGGAGAAATGGATCAGGTAATGGCCTTGGAGAATGGGGGAGATGATTACATTACCAAGCCTTTTCATCCAGATATCGTAATGGCGAAAATTCGTAGCCAGCTGCGCAGGGCGTACGGTGAATATGCAGGCAGTCAAAAAGAGAGGATATTGGAAATAGAAAATCTGAAACTCTATCCAGAGCGTTTTGAACTCCATTTTGGGAACAAGACAGTTCTTTTGACGAAAAATGAGAGTGATATTGTTGCAACATTAATGGATCGTTATCCTCGGGTTGCCGGGAGAGAGGATTTACTGGAGAAGCTTTGGGATGATCAGACATATGTGGATGAAAACACATTAAATGTTAACATTGCAAGAGTAAGGAAGAAATTTCAGGAATTAGATTTGCAAGGGGTTGTAGAAACAGTAAGAGGTGCTGGTTATCGACTGCTAATTACTTGGAGGGACGAAGCGGAATGAAGCTTTTTATAAAAGAACATATTCTGTTAATCATTCTCCAATGTATGCAGTTTTCCTTTTTATTTCTACTTCTGTATTTAAGTGATTTTCGTAATTATTTACTCCTTCTTTACGGGCTCCTTGTAAATATAGTGTTACTAGCTGCCTATCTGGTATTTCAGTATTATACACGCAGGCATGTTTATAAAAGATTATCCAGTAAAGCAACCAATCTTAAGGAGTTATTGGAAACGACAGACCAAGCTCCAATAGGTGTTGCATTAGATCAGCTTACAAGAACCCAATATCAATTATTTATGGAACAGCTAAAGCAAGCAGAAGACGCACAAAAGCAACATCTTACTTTTATGAACCGGTGGGTGCATCAGATGAAGACCCCTTTATCTGTTATCGAGCTAACTGCCCAAAATCTTGATGAGCCTGAATCATCCAGTATTCGCGAAGAAACAGAAAGAATGAAAAATGGATTGCACACCGTGTTAAATATGGCAAGATTACGTACTATACAGGAGGACTTTCACATAAAGCCCGTGGTACTAGCAGATCTCTTACATGAGGTCAATCATGAGAATAAGCGCTTCTATATACGTAATCAGGTTTATCCACATCTGCATATAGAAACACCCAAACTTACCGTAGAAACAGATGAAAAATGGCTTTTCTTTATAGTTAATCAAATTATACAAAATGCGGTTAAATATTCAGCGAAGAAAAGTAATCGTATCGATATTTCTCTGAAGAAGCTAGGAAAGCGAGCCGTGATGGAAATTACTGATTATGGGGTCGGTATCCCGAGTCAGGATAAGAAGCGAGTTTTTCAAGCGTTTTTTACTGGTGATAACGGACGGACATTTCGGGAATCTACGGGGATGGGACTTTACTTAACAAAAGAGGTTGCAGATTATTTGGAACATCAGATTGAAATGGAATCTACGGAAGGTTCTGGGACTACTTTTCGCATTCTTTTCACCCCTACACAAACGATAACTTAGCATTTATTCCTTACAAGAATGTAAGCTAAATGAAAGAGTGTTCGATCGTTGCGGGAGGGGAAATTCCTTACAATGTAAATAGATAAGGTTGTTCAAGTGAGTAAACAATCTACATTTCTAATAAAAAGGAAGAAGGAGCTGTATTCTTCCTTTAATCAAAGGAGAATGAATTGAATGCTTGAAGTAAAACAAGTGAGCAAGATCTATGAAGGAAAAGTCGCCTATCGTGCTTTACGAGATATTAATCTTGAGATAGATACAGGGGAATTTGTTGGTATTATGGGACCATCAGGAAGTGGGAAAACGACCCTTCTAAATTTGATTGCTACTATTGATGAACCGACAACTGGTAATATATTAATCGAAGGAAATAATCCTCTTAAACTCAATCGAAATCAATTAGCACAATTTCGCAGAAGAGAGCTTGGTTTTGTATTTCAGGATTTTAATTTGCTGCAGACCCTTACCATTAAAGAAAATATTGTGCTTCCTCTTACCCTTGATGGGAAACGTGTCAAAGAAATGGAAGAAAAAGCAGAAGTAATTGCGGAAAAGCTTGGCATCCAATCTATTATGAATAAACGGACATATGAAATCTCAGGAGGCCAGGCTCAGCGGGCAGCCATTGCCAGGGCGATGATCCATACACCAAAACTACTGTTGGCGGATGAACCAACTGGGAACCTTGATTCAAAGTCTTCGAAGGATGTAATGGAAATGCTTGTATCATTAAATGAGCAGGAAAAGACCACCATGATGCTGGTAACACATGATCCACAGGCTGCCAGTTATTGTGACCGTGTGGTGTTTATACGTGATGGGCAATTTTATTCGGAGATTCATCAGGGAGATAGCAGGCAGACTTTCTTCCAAAAAATTATTGACACGCTTTCCTTGTTAGGAGGGAATGACAATGACTTTTCGTCAATTCGTAGTTAATAATGTCCTCCGGAATAAACGATTGTATGCCGCTTATTTTCTTAGCAGTATGTTTACTGTATTGATCTTTTTCACCTTTGCTGTGTTTGCTTTCCATCCAGCACTGAATGGAGATGGGATCAATCCAAAAGCTATTTATGGTATGGGCGTGGCAGGTGGTATTATCTATCTGTTTTCTCTATTTTTTGTACTCTATTCCATGAGTTCCTTTCTCCAATCAAGGAAGAAGGAATTTGGACTTCTTATGCTGCAAGGGATGTCGATGCGGCAAATTCGAATGATGGTATTTTTGGAAAATATGCTGATAGGAGTTCTCGCAACAGTTGTCGGAATACTTTTAGGGCTGTTATTTGCCAAAGCTATCCTGTTAATTGCTGAGAATATATTGATTATAGAGCAAGCCTTACATTTTTATTTTCCACTATTGGCTATTTTAATTACATTCGTCTCCTTTTTACTATTGTTCTTGTTTATATCTTTTTTCGTAACCTTTTTCCTCCGTTCCAAGAAATTAACGGAGCTTATTAAAGGAAGCACAAAGCCTAAGACAGAGCCAAAAGCGTCTTTGTTACTTACTTTCATTGCAGGATTATTTTTGCTCGTTGGCTATGTAACTGCCTTATATGTAAAAGGTGTATTTGTCGTTTATGCTATGTTACCGGTAATTGTGGTAGTAACGATAGGTACGTATTTGCTCTTTACCCAATTAAGTGTATTTATCATTGGCCGGTTAAAAAAGCGGAAGCAAATTTTTTGGAGAAAAACAAATATGCTGCTACTTTCAGATTTGTCGTTTCGTATGAAGGATAATGCTCGTACTTTTTTTATGGTGGCAATTATATCGACCGTCGCTTTTAGTGCTATTGGTACATTGTTTGGTTTTCAAACATATTTAACAGGCGGCGTGAAGGAAGCTAATCCTTATACTTTTTCTTATACGCCAAACGATGATGATGGGAAGAGTAAGAAGCCTGAAGATGTTGAGGCAATCGAGCGTGTTTTAGAAGAGAACAAGATTGATGCGAGTCGAGCAACTGCTCACCTGAAATACTATGATATAGGGAGAGATAGAGAGGTTCTAATCGCAAGTGAGTCCATGTATAATACGTTTGCTGATCTTCTGGACAAAAAGCAAGTGCAAATAGAAGAAGGAAAAGCCATGGTAGTCAAAGAAAACTTTGCTATGATATCTGATCCTTCCATGCAAGTGGACCTAATAGATAAGCCACTTAAGTTAAAGAATGGAGAAGAAGTACAGCCAACAAGAGAGATGAATTCTATTGTATTACCAGAAATGCAGGCATATTATGTT
Organism: Virgibacillus halodenitrificans; assembly: GCF_001878675.1. Lineage (NCBI taxonomy): Bacteria > Bacillati > Bacillota > Bacilli > Caryophanales > Bacillaceae > Virgibacillus > Virgibacillus halodenitrificans. The sequence continues at coordinate 487,984 of NZ_CP017962.1, forward strand.
GTCTCTAATGAGGATTATAAGCAGTTGCCAAAGCCTCTCTATGAAACAGAACAAATTTTTTGGAAGGCTGCTCCTGGCCAGGAAGATGCTGTAATTCAGGCTGGTTTGACGCTAAGTGAGCAGATTCCTCCGTATAAGTTTCAGGCAATCGATGCAAGTATTTACACTATTAATAAAAGCTATGGACCGATATTATTTATTGGATTATTTATTGGAATTGTCTTCTTCGTGTCAGCAGGAAGCTTCCTGTACTTCCGCTTATACTCTGATCTTGATGAAGATAAGGTCAAATTTAAATCCATTGCAAAGCTTGGTCTGACAGAAAAGGAGCTTGGGAAAGTTATCAATAGACAGACAGGTTTGCTTTTCTTTGCACCGATCATTGTTGCCTTGCTTCACGGAGCTGTAGCACTTACTGCACTTTCCCATCTCTTTGACTACAATTTGGTGAAAGAATCCAGCATGGTATTGGGCGGTTTTCTGCTCATCCAAATAGTGTATTTTATCCTTGTACGCTTTCTTTATATAAAGCAAATTAAATCTGCGCTTTAAATTAAAAGCACTAAATCACATTTTGATTTAGTGCTTTTTTTTACGTAAAAACACTATAAATAAAAACAATAAATCAATTATAGAATCCAAAGTAGCAGGTATTATAGACTTTTATTACTTAGGTGCTTTTTTGACAAGAGAGATTTTTATGTTAATATGAACATGTTCATTAAAATAACAAGTTCATTTAAAAGGGGGATAGTTAAATTAACAAACAGAAATATTTCAAGAGTAAACAAAGTGGTTATATTAAATATAAACGAAGATTAATGTGCTTTTAAGAATGAGCATGTTCTATTAAATGGATAGTTAAAAAGATTTACTTCAATGATTTCAAAAAAATTTCAGGATAAAATTTAATGTTAGAGATGGGGTATGCAATCAGATATGAAGAATGCAAAAATAGAAAAATCAATTTTTTGGCCATCATTAATTTTAGTTGTGGCAGCCACCGTATTATTAGTTGTTTTCCGTGAATCAGTGGGGCCAGTAGTAGAATCTTGGATGACCGCAATCACCTTTCGTCTTGACTGGGCGTTTGAGTTTTTGACGATTGGATTGTTTATCATCCTCATATGGTTAATGTTCGGTCGCTATGGAAGAGTTAAATTAGGAGGGGCTGACGATAAGCCGGAATTCTCCCGTTTTAGTTGGGGAGGTATGCTTTTCTGTGCCAGCATGGGGACAAGTATTATGTTTTGGTCCATTGTAGAGCCACTATATTACTATACTGGTCCGCCTTTTGGAATCGATGGGAAAACAACAGAAGCAGCAGAATTCGCTGTTAGTTATGGGCTATTCCATTGGGGGATTTCAGCCTGGGCGTTATATGCATTGCCTGCTGTAGTGATGGCTTATAGTTTTTTCGTCAGACGTGATCACTCTCTTAAAATAAGTGCAGCATGTAGAGGCGTTCTTGGTAAGCATGCGGACGGTTTCTTAGGGAAAGCAATTGATATCCTGGTAATCTGGAGTATGATAGGAGGGCTTGGAACCTCTTTAGGTCTTGGCGTACCGATGGTTGCGGCCGTGTTAGGCGATTTATTTGGTATTCAACCTTCGTTATGGTTGAACATTGTCATCATCATAATTTGGACCTTTATTTTTAGCTCCAGTGCTTATTTGGGTTTATATAAGGGAATTCGTAAGCTAAGTGACTGGAATGTGTATATGGCGCTGGGACTTGCATTGTTCGTAATCATTGTGGGTCCAACATTATTTATTCTTTCGTATTTTACCAATAGTTTAGGACTCATGTTGGATAACTTTATGAAGATGAGTCTTTATACTGACCCGATTACTAAAGGTGGATTTCCACAGGCATGGACAGTGTTTTACTGGGCATGGTTCGCTGCAACTGCACCTTTTATCGGAATTTTTGTAGCGCGTATTTCGAAAGGTAGAAGTATCCGCGAAATGGTTTCTAATATTTTGCTATGGGGATCATTGGGAAGCTGGATTTATTTCGGCGTTTTTGGCGGCTATGGAATGAATTTAGAATTAACCGGGCAAGTTCCGTTGACGGAAATATTATCCGAACAAGGAGGACCGGCGGTTATTGTTGCAGTACTTAATTCATTACCGCTTCCTGTTATCGTATCTGCTTTTTTTGTTATTCTTGGATTTATCTTTCTTGCTACTTCGTTAGACTCAGCAAGTTATGTTATTGCAAGTGTTGCGACGAAAGAACTGGGAGTTAATTCTGAGCCAGCTCGTTGGCACCGCCTCATGTGGGGGATTCTATTATCTGCGTTGGCAATCAGCTTAACAATCGCTGGAGGGTTAAACGTGGTACAGACTTCTTCTGTGCTAGTAGCTGTACCAGTATTGCTTATGTATATCTTAATGGCCATGTCATTGATAAAATGGTTACATCACAATGAACACTTACATGTATATGTGAAGAAAAAGAAATAGTGGAGGAATAAAGTAGTGGATATGAATCGGAAAGAAATTCAAAAAGCGCGTATGTGGCAATACTTTTTAGATGCAGCAACGGAAGTAATTAAAGAAGAAGGTATTGAGAAGGTTACTATACGAAAGATAGCAGCTCGTGCAGGTTATACAAGCTCTACAGCTTATAATTATTTTACGGATCTTTCCCATTTGAAATTCTTTGCAGCAATGCGTTTTACAACAGAATATATTGAGGAACTTCCAGCTTATTTGGAAAAAGGCGAGAATAGAATCGAAAAATGGCTTTATTCATGGGAATGTTTTTGTAAACACACATTTAATCAACCGGAAATATATGCGGTTATTTTCATGGAAAACCTAGGGTCTGTGCCAGAGGAATTTCTTTCCGGTTATTACCAAATCTATCGCCATGAATTAATCGGTTTATCTGATGAGATAAAATCCATCATTATGGAGCACGACTTTGCCAAACGAAGTGCATTGTATATTAAAAGTGCTGTTGAGGAGCAACTCATTAAGGAAGAAGATATTGATTTAATTGCAGATACGACATTAATGATATGGAAAGGCATGATGAACACGTTCCTCAATCGGCGCAGAAATTATACGAAGGAAGAAGCAGCCAGAATAACGCTTCATTTTGTTTACGAAAGTGCTTTGAAAATGATCCCAATAGATAAAAGAGAAAAAATTACGTTTCATCCAGAACTGTAAATAGAAAAATATTATCAACTCAAAGAAAGGTTGAATGAATTGGTTTTTAATATTAAAGACTCAAGTAACAGAACAGTTAAAACGGATTACCCTAAGGAAATAAAAAAAATGGAACATGTCTGGATACCAATGTCTGATGGCGCAAAACTCGCCGCAACAATTTGGTTACCAAAGGACGCTGAAGAAAATCCTGTGCCAGCTATTTTAGAGTATTTGCCGTATCGGAAGGATGATTTCACTTCCATTCGTGACTCGGTGCGTCACCCGTATTTTGCAGGTCATGGATATGCAAGTATTCGAATAGATATTCGTGGTACTGGTAATTCCGATGGGATCCTGCTTGATGAATACTTAAAGCAGGAACAAGATGATGCTTTAGAAGTGTTTGACTGGATTGCCGAGCAGCCATGGGCGACTGGGTCTGTCGGTATGATAGGTAAATCATGGGGCGGCTTCAATGGTTTACAAATAGCAGCAAGGAAGCACCCAGCGTTAAAAACTATTATTACATTATGTTCAACCGATGATCGCTATGCAGACGATGTACATTATCGAGGCGGTAATCTTCTGGCTTCGGACATGCTTTGGTGGGCATCTACTATGTTTGCATATAGTGCACGACCACAGGATCCAGAAGTTGTTGGTGCAAGCTGGAAGGAAAATTGGCTGGATCGCTTGGAAAATACACCTCCATATGTACAGGAGTGGGTACGTCATCAGGTAAGGGATGATTATTGGAAACATGGGTCTATTTGCGAGGATTACTCTGATATCCAGATTCCTGTATTTACCGTAAGTGGTTGGCAAGATGGTTATACAGATGCCGTGTTCCGTATGGTAGAGAATTTACCACATTCCAAAGGCTTGATCGGACCATGGGCGCATGAGTTTCCAGAGGTTGCTACTCCTGACCCGGCTATCGGTTTTTTACAGGAATGTCTAAGATGGTGGGATCAGTGGTTGAAAGGCATTGATACTGGTGTGAAAGATGACCCAAAACTAGTATCATGGATTCAGAATAGCGAATTACCAGAAGTAAATTATGATGTCCGGCCTGGTAAATGGGTAGCAGATAACTCATGGCCATCGGAGAATATTAATGAAAAACATTTTTGGCTTAGTGAAGGAAAGCTTGAGGAGCAAGTTACATCCGGAAAGGAATTTACTATCCCAAGCGTACAGGAGCATGGATATTATGCGGGAGTATTTTGCCCGTTTGGCCAGCCAGGTGATTTGCCTTCTGATCAACGATTGGAAAACGGCAAGGCAGTTGTCTTTACTTCAGATCCATTGACAGACTCAGTGGACTTGTTAGGTCATCCAGTATTTCATATGGAATTTTCTTCTGACCAAAAAGATGCATTGGTAGCTGTCAGACTCTGTGACAAAGCACCAAGTGGGGAATCTACGTTAATCAGCTGGGGCATGTTGAATTTGAACCATCTACATTCACATGAACATCCAGAGGCGCTGATACCAGGGAAAGTCTACCATGCTTCCATTAAATTGGATGTATTGGGACAGCAAATTCCAGAAGGTCATCGTTTGGAAGTCGCTATTGCTCCAACGTATTGGCCGCAAGCATGGCCTTCCCCAAAACCGGTTACATTGAAAATTTTATCTAGGGAAAACACTAAAATGACTCTACCAGTGCGGACGCCACAGCCAGAAATAGATAATAGCATTCATTTTGAAAATCCCGAAACCGCACAGGTTATTGACAAAGAAATTCTTCGAGAAGAAAATCGTACCAGAACAGTATCACATGATACGATTCAAAATGTGTGGAAGCTGGAAGATTTTTCGGATGAAGGTGAGAGATTACTTCTCCACAATGATATTAGGCATGGAAGTATTAACAGAAACACCTTTACAATTAAATCTAATGATCCGCTTTCTGCAAGTGTGGAATGTGAATGGGAACTTACTGTGGGACGAGAGGAGTGGCAAACCAAGTTACTTACTCATAGCAAAATGACTAGTGATGAAACAACCTTTTATTTAACAAATACAATGACTGCTTTGGAAAATGAGGAAGAAATTTTTCAGAAGACATGGAAAGAAGAAATACCTAGAAACTTCACTTGATTAGTATGTAGTAGCCATCTTTGATGTTAAAACAGTTAATATCCTGAATGCGTTTTTCGCGGGATATTGACTGTTTTTCTATAAGTCAGCCCATTCTAGCACTTTACCCGAACTTATATTTGTTTTATTTGTATGCAGGTAGGGGATACGATACTATATAAAAATAAGCACAAGGAGGGAGTACAAACATGGAAATTTTAGGGATGGAAATAGATGTAGCAAAAATAGTAGGCATACTTATACAAATTGGCATACTGATCATTGCATTTTTAATTGTAGTACCAATCGGCAAGAAAATTATCGAAAAAACATTACAAAGAGCGGCCCAAAGCAGAAAGGCTTCGCCGGGCCGAATGAAAACACTGGAAAAATTACTAGCTAATGTGTTTTCCTATATAATGATTTTTATCTTTATAGTTATGTTTTTTGCCACTTTAGGCGTGGAGATTGGTCCACTAATTGCCGGAGCTGGAGTAATTGGACTGGCAGTCGCTTTTGGTGCACAAGGACTTGTTAGTGATATCGTGACAGGATTTTTCATTCTATTAGAACAACAGCTTGAAATTGATGATTATGTAACAACTGCAGGCTATGATGGAATTGTTGAAGAGATTGGATTGCGTACAACAAAAATTCGTAGCTTTGATGGAACCTTAAATTATGTACCAAACCGTTATATAGAAGGTGTAGCAAATCATTCGAGGGGAAATATGCGTGCCTTGGTTGATATTGGAATAAGCTATGATGATAATATTGATGGAGCAATTACAGTATTAGAAAAGGTCTGTGCTGAATTCCAGCTGGATGAACGTTTTAAGGATGGTCCAAACGCAATAGGTGTTCAGAGTATCGGTTCCTCTGATATTGTCCTTCGAGTTGTTGGGCAGACAGAAAATGGTTTACAGTGGGCATGTGAAAGAGATATGCGTAAACGAATCAAAGAAGCCTTTGATGAAGCGAATATTGATATTCCATTTCCACATCATGTTCTTATACAAAAAGATAACTAAACGGAAAGTAGCTGATTATCCCTTAATAGGGGCAATCAGCTCTTTTTATGTTGTATGGAGTATGTGAAGGCGCTAAAAAATAGATGTCAGTATTTTGTTGAAAAGAATCAAATACGCCTTCGTTGTATCTGTTAAACTGGATTAATATAATATGCAAAGTTAGGAGCAACAGGATGAACAACCAAACGCTTATTCAAGAAGCTGAATTGTTTATACAACAAGCCTATACAGAACTTGGTAAATCTACGGAAGAGATCGAAAGTCGTTTGAAGTCGGTCCGCCATTCTATTGAATTAACTAATTTTTATGAGCATACATTGGAAGAATTATCTTATGGTGCGAAAGTAGCTTGGAGAAATTCTAATCGCTGCATCGGGCGGTTTTTTTGGGAGAATTTGAATGTAGTGGATGCAAGAGGAATGCATACAAGTAAGGAAGTCTTTGGGTGTCTCCTTAATCATATTGATAAAGCAACCAACGAAGGAAAAATCCAGCCATTGATTACTATTTTTCAACCTCAAAAAAATGGACATTCTCCTATAAAAATATGGAACCACCAACTAGTGCGTTATGCAGGATATAAAACAGAAGATGGAATCATTGGTGATCCAGACTCCCTTCAGTTTACCGAGAAGTGCATGGAGCTTGGATGGCAGGGAGAAGGAACGATGTTTGATGTTCTTCCGCTTGTTATTCAAATAGATAACGGTAAACCTGAATATATGGAAATACCTAAAGAGCTTATTATGGAGGTTCCTATTCAGCATGCGGAGTATGACTTATTTGGCGGGGAGGAGATAAAATGGTATGCGGTACCTATCATCTCCGATATGCGATTAGAGATAGGAGGCGTTCATTACACAGCGGCTCCTTTTAACGGATGGTATATGGGAACGGAGATTGGAGCGAGAAATCTGGCGGACACCGAACGATACAATCTATTACCAACCATTGCAAAGCAAATGGAATTAGATATGAAGCGGCTAGGCACGTTATGGAAGGATCGTGCCTTAGTTGAGCTTAATTCAGCCGTTCTGGACTCGTTTAAAAAACGTGGTGTCACGATTGTGGATCATCATACTGCCGCAAATCAATTTCGTTTATTTGAACAGAAGGAAGAAAAATGTCAACGGCAGGTAACCGGGAAGTGGTCCTGGTTAATTCCTCCAATGTCACCTGCGACTACACATGTATTTCATCGTCCGTTTAATAACACAGTAAAGAAACCAAATTATTTTTATCAAGATAAATATTATACTGATTGAATGGGAATAGAGGTTGACCCAGAAAACAAAATCCGAACTGATTCAAGGTAATAATGAATCATGGTTCGGATTTGTTTTTTGTGAAAAATTAATTAAACCTTTTCTAGATCGGGGCACCAATACTTTAGAATGGTCTTCTTTAAAATTTAATTATCTTATTACTTTTCATTAAAGACAAAAGAGTTATGGGATAAAGCTTTTTATCCAATTACTTTTATATTTGCATACTCTGCAGCATGCAACGTATAAAATACCTTCATTATGGAAAAGAAAGGAAGAAGGGAATTAATGAAGGAACGAGGAGATAAAATGGTACGCCGTTCTTTTTTTAGAAGAAATAAAAAAAATCCTTCTTCAAATCAAAAAGAAAATTTTACTATTAAAATAGGAAATGATTTGGAAAAGAATCTTTCAAATGTAAAAAATATGCTGGATGATGCAGAAGATCTCATCATTCGCCATTTCACTAGTGGATCGCACAAGCTTGCTATTGTGTGCTTAGAAGGTTTGGTTGATAAAGAGTTCGTCCAGACGCACGTTATTCGAAACTTACAGGAAACGAATGATGATTTATCTGATCCTGCCCAAACCTTGGATGTTTTTTTTCAGAAAATGATCTCCCTAACTTCTATTAAGTATGCCCAGAGCCTTGATGATATTTCTTATGGGCTACTATCAGGGAATACTGTTCTTTATTTAAATGGCATAGATCAAGTTTTAATTTTGGGCACGAGTGGCGGTAAAACCCGAGAAATTCAGGAGCCCGTCTCCGAATCGTTAATTCGTGGGCCTCGTGATGGCTTTGTGGAAGATATTCAAACGAATATTTCCTTGCTGCGAAGGTACATTCGTGATCCGAACCTTCGATTTAAATCACATGAAATAGGGAGAAGGTCGAAGCAAAAGCTTGTTGTTGCTTTTATGGATGGTATTACGGATCAAGACCTTGTGAAGGAAGTTAATCGTAGGTTGGAGACCATCGATATTGATTTTGCGCCTGAAAGTGGTTTTGTGGAACAGTGGATTGAAGATAGTTTTTTATCCCCATTTCCTCAATTTATGAATACGGAAAGACCTGACAAAGTATCCGCAGCACTTATGCAGGGAAAAATAGCTATTTTATTAAATGGAACTCCCTTTGTGTTGACTGCACCTACTACTTTAGGAGATACGTTGCAATCGCCAGAGGATTATTATGAACGTTGGTCAGTTAGTTCATTAATTCGTATTCTCCGATATTTAGGTGTTTTTATTTCTATGTTTCTACCAGCTTTCTATATTGCCTTGGTCTCCTATCACCAAGGAATGATTCCAACTAAGCTAGCATTTTCTATTGCAGCTACGAGAGAAGGGGTTCCATTTCCCTCTTTCGTAGAAGCTGTATTAATGGGAATTACTATGGAATTATTAAGAGAGGCGGGGGCCAGGCTTCCGCAGTCAATCGGTCAAACAATTGGTATTGTAGGAGGCTTGGTAATTGGAGATGCTGCTGTTAGGGCAGGAATTGTAAGTCCCATTATGGTAATTGTGGTGGCCTTAACGGCTATTTCTTCTTTCACATACCCGGCTTATAGTATAGCAATCGCCTTCCGCATGCTTCGTTTTGCTTTTATGATTGCTGCAGCACTATTAGGACTGTACGGGATTATTCTCTTGTATATAGCAATTATGATTCATATTGCCAATTTAAAGAGTATTGGGGTCCCATATTCTGCTCCATTCTCTCCAACATTTATTGATGACTGGAAAGACCTAGTGATAAGAGCCCCTATTACCTTATTAAAGAACAGACCAGTAACAACACAAACAAGAGATAAAGTTAGGATTAAAAAGGAGAACAGCTGAAATGAAGAATTTTAAATATGCCGATGAACAAATTAGTCCATTTGAAATTCTAATTGCTGTCCCTTCTATAGTTATTGCGGTTGGTATCTTGATCTTACCTCGAAGCTTGGCTAGTGTGACAGTTTCCTCTGATGGGTGGGTCGCATTACTTATAGGAGGGATTTTGGCAATATTTGTTACTTGGGTTACAGCAAAAGTCGCTGCCGCATTTCCCTCACAGAACTTTATAACATATGCAACTACCTTAGTAAAAAGACCGATAGCCGTTATTCTTACATTTCTATTTGCGATTCAAGGAATTATCTTAACAGCTTATGAAATAAAACAGGTTTCTTATACATCACAGCAGTATCTCTTTGATCGAACCCCAATGGAAATTATTAGTTTATCGTTTCTCTTGCTCGTTGTGTATGCAGTTGCTGGAACAAGAGCTGGAGTATTTCGCCTGAATGTCATGTTTTTACCTATCATTATATTCGTTACGATTATTTTAATATTATTTTCGCTTGTTTTCATACGTTCTGAGAATATTTTACCTGTGTTTCAAACTGATCTTAAAGGTTATTTTTGGGGGTTAAGAGAGAGTACGATGGCATATACAGGATATGGCATATTATTTTTTTATATAGCCTTTGTGAGGAATTCTAAGCAGGCACCTAAAATGGCTGCTGCTGGAATGACCATAGCTGTCGTATTATATATTCTTATCTTTCTAACGTGTATCGCTGTGTTTGGTAATGTGACTACTGCCAACTTAATGAGCCCTACGGTTGAACTTGCCAAGACCATTGAAATACCTGGAGGGATTTTGGAAAGGTTTGAATCTATCTTTTTTATGATTTGGATTATGGCCATATTTAATACGGCTGTTATCGCTCTGGATATCGCTGTACTTGCAATTACTTCCATCTTTCCCTCTATAAATAAATTTAAATTACTATTATTTCTTTGCCCAGCAACTTATTTTATCAGTGAGCTACCTAATAATATTACCGAGCTGGAGGTAATGGGAGAAATAATGGGTACCTATAGTGTTGCGCTCTCATTAAGTGTGCTGGTGTTGTTGTTAATCATGATGAAAGTGAGAGGTGTGAAAAATAGTGGTTCAACGTAAGTACGTTTGCACACGAATAATAGTACTTTTTATACTTATTTTTTTGTCAGGTTGCTGGGACAGAGTCGAAATAGAGGAACGAGGTTTTGTGATTGGATCAGGAATTGATTTGGCAGAAGAGCAGGGAGGGGACCATACGCAGGTAACATTAACGAACCAATTTGTAATACCTGCTGGGTTAGGTACCCCCTCGGAAGGTGGAGGAGCAGAGCAAAAAGCATTTACGAATCTATCTGCAAGTGGAAATAGTGTTTTTGATATTAATCGTAAAATGGCAAAACTCACCAACAGAACGCCATTCTATCAACACTTAAAGATAATCGTTTTAGCAGAGGAATTGGTGATGAAACCCTATTTACTTGAGGATGTAATGGATCTATTTATTCGCGATCAGGAAATGCGTCGGGGTGTGCACGTTGTCATTGCAGAGGGAGAGGCGAGAAAGATCCTGGATATAGAACCTATGAAAGAAAAACTTCCAATGCTTTATATTGAATCCATGCTAAAAAATAGTTATAAAAATGCTGAGATAATAGAAGAGATTCACGTTAATGATATACACCTATATTTATTAGACACAAAAAGTTATATCATTCCTCTAATAACGATGGAAGGGAATAAAATTGCTTACAAGGGGGTTGCTGTATTTCAAGGGGAAGAGGATAGAATGGTTGGGAGTTTAGTAGGAGATGATCTTGTTGGCTTAAATCTTGTAACGGGTAAAGTTAAAGAAGGAAGTATTGAAGCAGAGGTAGAAGGTAAGTTAATGACGTTAGAAATATTGGATGCATCACGAAAAATAAAAGTAAAAAGTAAGAGTAAAGAAAAGGTGGTATTTTCAGTTGATATAAAAATAGCTGCCTCCATAGCAGAAACATTTGGCTCAGAGGACTTTACTAAAAAACGAACACTTAAAATCATAGAGAAAGCTTTAAAAGAAAAAGTCCACAAAATTGTAAATCAAGCTATAGTTAAGGTTAAGGACGATTTAAAAGTTGATGCATTCCGACTTTCCAGTGAGCTTTATCAGAAGCATTACCCATTTTGGGAGGAAATAGAAGAGGATTGGGATCGAGGAGAGAATATTTTCTCGAAAAGTGAGATTGAAGTAAAGGTTCAAACAGAAATTAAAAATGCAGGGGTTACAAACCGAACAGAAAAGGAGGGGGAAAAATAGCTCATGCTGGATATCTTATTGAATAGACTTCCACCCCCAATTGTATGGTTTTGTACGGTAATGGCTTTCATTGTTCCATATCTTATTCAAAAAGTGAATCTTCGTCTACATAAGTACGGAGACCCTCCATGGAAGAAAAAAAGGCCTTAGTTGTAGTTAACTTACTCTGTCTTTTTTTTGGCTTGGTACGTGTGCCATGATACTATATGGATAAAGTACAAGCCAAAGGAGTGCAGAAATGAAGGTTGAGACATATAAGCAGTTAGATGCAACAGACTTAGCTGAATTAATACAAAGCAAAGAAATAAAACCAGCAGAAATAGTGAATGCAAGCTTTCAACAGCTAGAAAAAGTAAATCCTGTCTTGAATGCCGTTGTACATGAGCGAAAAGCGAAGGCACTGAAAGAGGCAGAGAAAATTCAATTGAATCAGGGGCCGTTCGCCGGTGTTCCGTTATTGTTAAAAAACATTTCCCAGCACGTAAAGGGTGAACCATTAACTTCAGGGTCAAAATTATTGCAACAGTCCATTTCCAAGCATGATTCCAATTTAGTTGGAAAAATGAGAGAAGCCGGATTTCTATTTATAGGTCACACCAATACACCAGAGTTTGGCTTAAAGAATATTTCAGAACCGGAACTTTATGGACCAAGTAGAAACCCGTGGAATACAGAACATTCTCCAGGCGGTTCCAGTGGCGGTTCAGCAGCTGCTATCGCTGCAGGAGTTGTCCCATTAGCAGGTGCTAGTGATGGCGGTGGGTCCATCCGCATTCCAGCCTCTTTTACTGGTTTGTTTGGTTTAAAGCCAACTCGTGGACGTACTCCAGTTGGGCCAGGAACTGGCAGACAGTGGCAAGGGGCTTCCATTGATTTTGTTTTAAGTAAAACAGTTAGAGACAGTGCAGCTATGCTTGATTTGCTTCAGATCGTTCAGCCAGAGGCAGCCTTCCATACACCACTTTTTGAAGGAAGATATCAGCAAGCGATCACAGAATCGTTTTCTTCTCCATTGCGTATTGCATTTACTACAGAATCACCTGTAGGTACGCCTGTATCTGACGAGGCTAAAGAAGCGGTTAGGAAGACGGTGAAATGGTTGGAGGAGCAAGGGCACTTTGTAGAAGAAAAAGCCAATGATGTAGATGGAATTGAATTAATGAGAAACTATTATTTAATGAATAGTGGAGAAATTGCTTCTCTTGCTACACAGCTTGAGAAGGCTACAGGCAGAACGTTGAAGCCAGAAGATGTAGAAATTGAAACATGGTTATTAAATGAAGCGGGAAAATCAGTTACGGCAGCAGAATACGCTGCAAGTCTGGCAGCCTGGGATGAAGCTGCTGCTCTGATGGCAGATTTCCATCGCACATATGATTTTTATATCACCCCTGCAACAGCCTATGCTGCACCAAAGGTTGGAGAATTAACTCATACACAAGAAAGCCAGGCACAATTAAGAGAAGATATCCAACGGAGGGATAAAAATGGGGAGCAGGAGCTGATTTATGACATGTTCCTCCCAAGTCTTACCTACACACCATTTACACAATTAGCTAATTTGACCGGGCAGCCGGCTATGTCGGTTCCATTACATCAAACCTTTGATGGACTTCCTATAGGGGTTCAAGTAATGGCTTCAAAAGGAAAAGAAGACATGCTCTTAAAATTGGCATACATGCTGGAGCAGGATAAATTATGGAAAGGAATGAAGGGTAACCCTTATTTTGTATAAAGAATATTAAACTTATAGACTATTAACTATTTTTCCTATGGGCAATCTTATGAATACTTTCACTAGTAACACTTCTCGTTTAACCATTTAAATAAATAAGAAACCCCTATATAATGAAGTGTGGATATACATCGAGATAATTATCAGAATATTATCCATAATATAGGAAGGGGTTTCTTTATGGTGAAACAAAAGAAGGGTCTTTTTCAACGTTTCCTGGATATGATTGAAACTTTAGGTAATAAGCTACCACATCCAATTACGTTGTTTGCCATTTTGGCATTACTTGTTGTTCTATTATCAGCATTGCTTTCTCCACTTGGAATTAGTGTAGAACATCCAGGTAAAGAGGGAGAAATGGTTGAAATAAACAACCTCTTAAGTTCGGAAGGTATTCAATACATATTTACGAGTATGACAGATAACTTTATTGGATTTGCGCCGCTTGGTGTAGTTCTAGTAACAATGCTTGGAATTGGTGTAGCTGAAAGAACTGGGCTTATAAGCGCGTTATTACGAGGATTCGTATTATCAGTTCCAAAACGCTTTATTACGGCTGGCTTGGTATTCGCAGGTATTATGTCCAGTGTCGCTTCCGATGCGGGATATGTTGTATTACCTCCACTAGGAGCTTTAATCTTCGTAGCACTTGGCCGTCACCCATTAGCAGGTTTGGCAGCAGCATTCGCTGGGGTTTCTGCCGGATTTAGTGCCAACTTATTTCTATCAGCTACGGATGCTTTACTAGGGGAACTAACGATAGCTGCTGCCTCTATTATTGACCCTGCCTATGCTGAGGGTATGAATATAGCAATGAACTATTACTTTATTATTGTGTCTGTATTCATTCTTACTTTTATTGGTGCATGGGTAACAGAGCGAGTAGTAGAACCTAGATTAGGAAAGTATAAAGGAGATCAAAAAGAAGAATTAGAAGGTCTCCAACCAATCGAGAAAAAAGGTTTAGTTTGGGCAACATTATCGCTTATTGTTGCACTGATTATCATGTCTTTCTTAATTGTACCTGAGAACGCTCCAATGCGTGGAGATAACGGAGAAATTATTCAATCTCCATTTATGAGCTCACTTGTACCTATCATTGCAATTCTATTTTTCGTACCAGGTCTGGTATATGGAAAAATAACAAAAGTTATTCGGAATGATAAGGATGTAGCAACTCAATTATCAGATACAATGGCTTCCATGGGAATGTTTATTGTACTAGCGTTTACTGCAGGTCAATTTGTTGCTTTCTTTAATGAATCACATATGGGCTTGGTGCTTGGTGTATACGGTGCCGAATTCCTTGATAGTATTAATTTGTCTGGAATTCCACTTATTCTCGCCTTCGTTGTAATTACTGCCTTTATTAATCTGTTCATTGGTAGTGCTTCAGCAAAATGGGCGATGATGGCTCCGATTTTTGTACCAATCATGATGCAGCTGGGTTACTCACCAGAACTAACCCAAATGGCTTACCGGGTTGCTGATTCAACAACAAATATTATCACACCATTAATGACGTACTTTGCGATTATTATTGCATTTGCACAGAAGTATGATAAGAAAATGGGAATTGGAACATTAATTTCTGTTATGCTACCATACTCTCTATATTTCTTGATTGGATGGACCATCGTATTGATTGTCTGGATGCTTTTCGGCATCGATCTTGGACCAGGTTCACCTATTCTATATAATAGCTAAATCAAAAGCATCACTCTATCACAGAGTGGTGCTTTTTTCGTTCATTTTTTCTACTTAACTGGTGAGTAAAGATGTATATCTTAATTTAGATAAACTACGACGTAACTTGGTAGTAGTTTATCTCATTTTAAGGAGATGAATGGACCCCATTGATTTCCGCTGCAGGGGGACGCTTTCCACCGGCATGGCTTCAGCCGCTTCCTCCGCTACGCTTCGTGCAGGGTCTTCTGCTCATGCTATTCCGGCAGGAGTCGCCCCCTTCCGCTCCAATCAATTCGTACACAGCATATTCTGGGGTGTGCAGACGCAATTTTTCTTCCTAGGTATAATAGTAAATAGTAGCGCAGTATTTTTCCGTAGCGGTGTTATTTAGCTATTTTATATTAATTGGGAAATAAGTATTCACTACGTCGCAATTTCCTCCTACTGCGACTTCTAAATTTTCCATCTTTGTTTCAAAGTAATAGGGAAGGGATACATATTTGGTAAGGAGGGCGGTATCAAAATGACAGCAGAAGTAGCGATAATGAATAAGTTGGGTATGGCACTTGCAGCAGATAGTGCAATTACAAGTGGCAGAGATGGTGTCCAAAAAGTATACAATTCAGCAAACAAACTTTTTTCTTTATCCAAACAACATCCAGTAGGAATAATGGTATATGGAGCAGCCTCCTTTATGGAGGTGCCTTGGGATATCATTATTAAATCATACAGAGAATACCTGGGAGATAAGAAATTTGATAATCTCTCCTATTACTTTGAAGATTTTCTCGATTTTTTACGACAAGACAACCGTTTTGGCAGGGAAGATATTGAACATATTATTGTATACCGGACTTTTTCTGATATTCTTAAACGGCTAGTAAGGGGAGTGGAAGAGGAAGTCTCTTCATTAGATGATACCAGTGAAATCACCACTATTCTAACGGAAACAGTGAAAAAACAACTAAATGAGTATAAGCAAAAAGAAGATTGGTTAGAGCTGGATTATACAACTTTTCAAAAATCGTTTAACACGGTAGTTACAGAAGTTAGGGAGGAGTTAATTGTATATGAAACGCCGGGAGAATTAAATGCGCTTTTGAGTGAGTTGGCATTTGAAGTAACCAAATCTGACTATTTTAGTCTCGGTAGTACGGGTATCGTATTTTGTGGTTATGGAGAGAAAGAAATTTTTCCTCATCTACTGAACTACCGGTTAGAAGGATTTGTGAATGGACAATTAAAATATAAAAAATTAAAAGACAAGGAAATAAGTTATACTTCAGATAAAAAGGCAGGGACAGCAGCGATCCTGCCATTTGCGCAGAGGGAAATGGTAGATTCATTTATGTACGGTATTGAACCAACGATGGAGGATACCATTTTCGGTATTGTAGAAGAGGTTCTAACAAATTACCATGAACAAATTAAAAAGCATTTGAATATCGACTTAACAGACGAACAGGTTAAGGAAACTATGAGATTGGGTAATGAAATGTATGAGTCTATCCAGTCTTCTGTCAATGAATATCAACAGTCCAACTATATTGAACCATTGCTTGGTGTGGTGCGCTCGCTACCAAAAGAAGAATTGGCTGAGATGGCTGAAGCTCTTGTTAACTTGACTTCCTTTAAAAGAAGGGTAACAAGAGCTACAGAATCAGTAGGACCACCTATTGATGTTGCGGTGATAACCAAAGGAGATGGATTTATTTGGATGAAACGGAAAAACTACGTGAATTCCGAAATTAATGCTTTTTAATAAAAGTATATGGAGAGGCGGTTGAATATGGTTAAAAAGGAAAAACCATATAATCAAGCATTGTTTAATTTATCCGAGCAGGATCGATTGGAACTGGATTTAGAGGATCAATCACAAAATGAAAAAGCTGAAGTCATTGATAAGGTATATAAAAAGTTAGACGAAAAGAATAAAAAAGTTAAAAAAAATAACGTTTAACAAATGGGATATCGTGGAATTCCATGTAGTGTAGCGCATTAAATTACAACCCGGGTTAATAGTTGCTACGAAATTTCAAGTCAAAATGTAGTTTAAAAGTATTTATATGTGGAACCCAAAATACTGTAGAAGCTTATTAAACTATTCAAAAGGAGATGTTAAGTATGGCTAAAAATAATGAAAAGAACAACAAAATGTCTCTAGAAGAAGCAGGTAAAAAAGGCGGAAAAACTACAGCAAAGAAACATGACCAAGAATTCTATGAAGAGATCGGTCAAAAAGGCGGACAAACTACAGCTAAAGAACATGATAAAGAATTTTTCCAGGATATTGGTAAAAAGGGTGGAGAAACTACCGCCAAAAATCATGACCAAGAATTCTATGAAGATATTGGACAAAAGGGTGGCGAAAAACGAGCCCAGCAAAGAAAAAATGATTAAAAATAATTTAATTTAAAATAAATATGTCGTAGCTGAAAATGTTTACAGTAAAACCGTTAAAAATACTTGGAAGGAGATGTTAAGCATGGCTAATAATAATAAAAAGAACAACAAAATGTCTCTAGAAGAAGCAGGTAAAAAAGGCGGAAAAACAACAGCAAGAAATCATGATCAGGAATTCTATGAAGACATCGGTCAAAAAGGCGGAGAAACAACAGCAAAGAATCACGATCAGGAATTCTATGAAGATATCGGCCAAAAAGGCGGAGAAACAACAGCAAAGAATCATGATCAGGAATTTTATGAAGATATTGGCCAAAAAGGCGGAAAGACAACAGCAAAGAATCACGACCAGGAATTCTATGAAGACATCGGCCAAAAAGGCGGAGAAGCTAGAAGCCGCCAAAGAAAAAATAATGGAAATTCCTAATTAAATAAATGAAAAAAGAGAAGGAGCATGCATAGCTCCTTCTCTTTTTTGTTCTCTATTAATTAAAACCCACTACGGCAGAGAGTTTTATCCATTACTTTCAACCCCCTTCCTCTCGTATAACTAATAGTTTTAAAGTACGTATAAATATATACTTAGAGGAACATACTTAAGAATAAACGAAGCGTTAAGAGGTGTTTGGTCAAAGAAGAAATTTCATAGAAAAGTAACTTGAAAGTTCTCTTTCGTTTCATAACCATTTTTAGTATAGTTATAGTATAAAAGGAACAATTGTCTTCATCCAGAGAGGGGTCTTTATATGATGCAGGAATTAACCGTATATAATGAAAAAGTCGGAAAAATAATTGACAATATAAACAAAGTAATGAGTGGAAAAGAAGAGGTGGCAACTCTAAGCCTTGTAGCTCTTTTGGCTGAAGGACATGTCCTCTTAGAAGATGTTCCTGGTGTAGGGAAAACCATGTTAGTCAAAACGATTGCTAAATCTTTGGATTGTGACTTCAGAAGAATTCAATTCACCCCAGATCTCCTACCTTCAGATGTTACCGGCATTTCTATTTATAATCCCAAAGAACTAGAATTTGAATTTCGTGGAGGGCCTATTCTAGGAAATATCATTCTAGCAGATGAAATTAATCGTACCTCACCAAAGACCCAGTCATCCTTACTTGAAGGCATGGAAGAAAAAAGTGTTACAGTTGATGGCAAAACTATTCCGTTAAAGCAACCTTTCTTTGTCATGGCAACCCAAAACCCAATTGAATATGAAGGTACATATCCACTTCCTGAGGCTCAGCTTGACCGCTTTATTTTAAAGCTAAAAATGGGATACCCAAGTATGGCGGAAGAATTGGAAATGCTTCAACGTACGTCAAAGCAACACCCGCTGGAAACGATACATGCAGTAATGTCCAGAGATGAACTGATTGAACTTCAACAGGAAGTAAAAGAAATATATATAGATAAATCAATCCAACAATATATTATTAATCTGGCAACTGCTTCAAGAAATAATCCATTAATCTATCTTGGGGTTAGTCCAAGAGGGTCCATTTCGTTAATGAAAGCCGCTAAAGCTTTTGCTTATATAAATAATAGAGATTATGTGCTGCCTGATGATATTAAATTTCTTGCTCCATATGTACTGTCCCACCGAATTATTCTGCACTCAGAAGCAAGGTATGACGGTGTAACGAACGAAGAGGTTATCCACTCTATTATTAAAAACACGCATATACCAATCCGAAAGGAATTTGGTTGATGAAAAAGAAGCTTCGATCAATCGGTAACTTTGTTTTTATTATTGCACTCTTCCTCGTCCTATTTTCGTATGCAATGTTTCAGGGGGGATTTGTAAGCTGGTTCTTATTTTTTAGTTTTCAACCAATCTTTTTATATCATGTTGGTTTACTTCTTTATCCGATAAAAGGTTGGAAGGTTACTCGCACAGTATCTCGATATATGGCTCAAGCGGGAAGTGACGTAACAATTACAGTAAATATAAAACGGGCATTTCCGTTTCCTTTATATTATTGTATCTGTGAAGACGTCTTCTCTGATACCTTGGGATTAATAGACAATCGGCAAAATAAATATCAACATTTTAATGACAGTGAAAAGTTAAAAGTGAACAGGGAGAGGAAAAAAGTTATCTTTCCTTCTTTTAAGCGGACATTCTCATTTAGTTATAATCTTAAGGATGTACCAAGAGGAGAACATGTTTTTTATGGAATTCGAATACGTACAGGGGATGTATTTGGTTTTGTTAAAAAAGACCACATGTATTCGGTAAGAGACCAGCTATTGGTGTATCCAAATGAACGGCCAATTGAATTAAAGGAACAAGTATCGAGTTATGAACAAGGCTCGACATCTAGCTCGTTTCTTCATTTGCAACAAACAAATATAGCTGCAGGTATACGTGAATATATGCCAGGTGATAAATTTTCATGGATTGATTGGAAACAATCAGCAAGGACGAACACATTAATGACTAAGGAATTCGAGCAAGAAAAAAGTTCAGAATTGCTGCTTGTTCTTGATGCATGTGAACATGGAAATATGAATTATCTGGCATTTGAGGCAGCGGTAGAGCTTTCCTATTCATTAGTTAAGGTTTTCCAACAGCGTGCAACGCCTGCAGAACTGATAACGATAGGTAGAAAAAGTAAATCTTTTTCATTACAGAGTGAAATTACCGCCAATGAATCAGTTAGACAACATTTAACAAAGATTCAGCCAAGTGGAGATGCTGAATTCACTTCCAGTTTTTCCGAAATGCTGCTCCACTTGAAAAATAAATCCAGCTTAATCATTATCACGGTCAATTTAGATCATTTAATTAGTGATAAGGTTAAAAAGTGGAGACAACAAACACCAAATATTAGCATTATCCTAATTAAATCTACTGTAGAAATAACAACAATGCTTAAGAAGCAAATTCAACAATTGGAGTTATTCGGAATAAATGTAGAAGTTCTCACGGAAAAAGAACTAGTTAATAACCCTGTGGAGGTGAGCTTGTAATGAGCACAGCAAATGGAGACAGATCAATTATATATTCTTCTCTCCTATATACCCTGGGTTTTCTTTTGTTTTTGGAATGGTTGTATCCCGTGGAAGATATTACGGATACGGGCAGTTTAACTATTTTTATCTTATACGCTTTATTTTGTTTTGCTATATCCATGATACAAATAAAGTGGTGGATTTCTTTTTTACTAAAAGGCATGGGCTTATTTATTGTTGTAAATGCCTTATTTATAGAGGCGAAATTTTTAGGTGTGAAGTGGTTTTCCGTATTGTTTGGTGACTTATTTACTAATGTCGAAGCATTATTTAGCCAGCAATTTTTTCAGTTTACTCCTTTATTTAGAAGTGTTCTCTTTTTGCTGTTAATTTGGTTAATGAGCTATCTTCTCTATTATTGGTTTGTAATCATGAAACGGATATTTTTATTTATTTTACTGACATTTATTTATATAGCTGTATTAGATACATTTACTGTTTATGATGCTACACTTCCAATTATACGTACATTTATCTTAGGTTTTTTGGCATTGGGAATTGCTAATTTTATGAAAGAATTGAGAAAAGAAGCTATTCATTTCTCATGGCTGAAAAAAACTACAGTTTGGCTTGTTCCGTTAATTGTTATCGTATTTCTTTCGACTATTATCGGTTATGCCGCACCGAAATTTGAGTCTCAGTGGGCAGATCCGGTTCCTTTTATTAAAAGCAAAGCAGAAAATGCTGGCATGTCAGATAGAGGCAGTAGTATTCAAAAAGTAGGGTATGGGGAGGATGACTCCCGGCTGGGAGGGTCTTTTGTCCAGGATTACACCCCTGTATTTCAAGCTGCTGTTACAGATGAGCATTATTGGCGGATTGAAACAAAGGATACCTATACAGGAAAAGGGTGGGAAGCATCAGATGGTCCTGATTACCAACAGATTGCTAACCAAGGGACGTCCTTTCGTTCTATGTTCGAGTTTGAAAACGTAGAGACGGAGAAAATGGAAGCAATGATTGAGTTCCAAGGAAATACGTCTATAAAGAAATTGATTTATCCGTATGGAACATCACAGGTTTTTGCCGCAGGTGTGGATTATTTTCTAGATCCATTTACTTCTTCTATTGAACCAAGAATTGAAAACGAAGCTGTGGTTTTGGATAATTATACTATATCCTATGATAATCCTTCTTTTGCTATCAATGAATTGAGAAAAGCGGATCAAACAACTAATGAGGACATAGAAAATCCGCAATACACCCAATTACCTGACACATTACCTGAGCGTGTTTACGACTTGGCAGAGGAAATTACAGCTTCTTATGATAACCGCTATGATAAAGCAAAGGCAATAGAGCGATATTTCAGCACGAATGGTTTTGAATACCAAACAACAGATGTACCTGTTCCGAAAGCAAACCAGGATTATGTAGATCAATTTTTATTTGATTCCAAGATGGGTTATTGTGATAACTACTCTACATCAATGGTTGTTATGCTGCGTTCGTTGGGAATACCAGCACGCTGGACGAAAGGTTTTACGAGCGGAGAGATGATCCAAGGTGAAGTAGGAGGAGCCAATGAAGAGACATTTGATATATATGAAGTAACAAATGCAAATGCACATTCCTGGGTGGAAGTTTATTTTCCGGAAAACGGATGGGTGCCTTTTGAACCAACACAGGGATTTTCGAATTTGGCAGACTTCCGTACAGAGATAAATAATGATGTTGCGCAACAGGAAGAAGAGATGATGGAAACACCGGATAAGGAAGAAGATGAGGCACCTAAACCAGACGAATTGCCGAAGGATGTGGATGAAGACTTAGCAAGTGCTTCTGACCAGTCATCATGGGATTTTTCTTGGCAAAGTATTACTATTCTCCTGCTTATCATCAGTCTTCTTGGCTATCTTATTTATAAGACTCGTTTTCGTTGGAAGACACATTTCATTCTCATGAAGTTTAGAAAGCATCCGGACAGTAAAAATTATCAAGAGGCATATCACCACTTAATGAGGGTTTTAGAGCATAAAGGGTTAGGAAAGAAGACAGACGAAACGTTGAGAGAGTATGCGCGAAAGATTGATGTAAGATATACTACTGATGAAATGTGGAGGCTAACCTCTCAATTTGAAAATATCCTATATCATCAGCAGCAAAATAAATCTGTTCCATTAGAAGTAACACAATTATGGAAAAATTTAATCAAACGGATAATGGCTTGACCTGTTTGATGAAGGTTAGTAGAATAAGAACATACTTGAGCAAGCATGTTCATGCTAATATTGAAGTTATATATGCCGTCGTATATCCTCGATAATATGGATCGAAAGTTTCTACCGGGACACCGTAAATGTTCTGACTATGAAGGCAGATTTCTATAAAGGTTGTTATTTGTTTCATAGACCTGGATCTCTGCCTTTTTGTAGTTTTTTACTGCAAAAAGTTGGAGATCCATTTTTTATTTACGGATTGATCTGACCTGTTGCTAATAAATGGGCATAATAAAAGTATACTAATTACCAGCAAATTATATGCTGCATACTCATTTTGATGCTGTGGCAGGTACGGTCTTTAAACGAGGGAACAACAGTATATGCTGATATATAATCGAGCTACAGATAGGAGCGTAATAGATGGAAAACAATGAAATGATTCTTGTATTGGATTTTGGTAGCCAATATAACCAATTGATCACAAGACGTATTAGAGAGCAAGGAGTATACAGTGAGCTTCACTCACATAAGTTAACTGCTGAGGCAATCAAACGGATGAATCCGAAGGGGATTATCCTTTCAGGTGGCCCTCATAGTGTGTATGATGAAAACAGTTTCCGTTGCGATAAGGAAATCTTTGATTTAGATATTCCTATTTTGGGGATTTGCTATGGTATGCAGTTAATGGCATTGCATTTTGGCGGACAAGTTGAAAAAGCCAAAAACCGTGAATATGGTAAAGCGCTTATTGACCTAAACGGTGAACCGACTCTATTTAAAGATACACCGAAAAAACAGACAGTATGGATGAGTCATGGTGATAAAGTAATGGCTGAGCCGGATGATTTCCAAATCGATGCTACAAGTCCATCTACACCAATTGCAGCAATGAGTAATCCGGATAAGCAACTATATGGTGTGCAATACCATCCGGAAGTACGTCATTCTGAATATGGTAATGATCTTTTGAAGCATTTTGTTTATGATGTATGTAAATGTGATGGAGATTGGACGATTGAGAACTTTATTGATATGGAAGTTGAAAAGATTCAACAGAAAGTCGGAGAGCGTAAAGTACTCTGTGCGCTTAGCGGTGGAGTTGATTCTTCCGTTGTAGCTGCATTGATTCATAAAGCAATTGGAGATCAGTTAACTTGTATTTTTGTTGATCATGGTTTGTTACGTAAAAACGAAGCAGACGATGTTATGAAGGTTTTTGCAGATGATTTCCATATGAATATTATTAAAGTAGATGCAAAGGATCGCTTTTTATCTAAATTACAAGGTGTCGATGATCCAGAGAAGAAACGTAAAATTATTGGAAATGAATTTATCTATGTTTTCGATGATGAGGCTGAAAAGCTGAAGGATATTGACTTCCTTGCACAGGGAACCCTTTATACAGATATTATCGAAAGTGGTACGGAAACTGCGCAAACAATTAAATCACATCACAATGTTGGTGGACTTCCGGAAAATATGCAATTTGAATTAATCGAGCCACTTAACACACTTTTCAAGGATGAAGTACGTGAGCTTGGATCACAGCTTGGTATTCCAGATCACATTGTCTGGCGCCAGCCATTCCCAGGACCAGGCCTTGCTATCCGCGTATTGGGTGAAGTAACAGAAGAAAAGCTAACAATCGTTCGTGAATCAGATGCCATCCTACGTGAAGAAATTGCTAAAGCAGGACTTGATCGTGACATCTGGCAGTATTTCACTGTACTTCCTAATATCAAAAGTGTAGGTGTTATGGGTGATGCACGTACGTACGATTATACAATCGGTATTCGTGCTGTTACTTCTATTGATGGGATGACATCAGACTGGGCGAGAATCCCATGGGACGTTTTGGAAACAATCTCAACAAAAATCGTAAATGATGTTCAGCACATCAACCGCGTAGTGTATGACATTACGTCTAAGCCACCAGCAACGATTGAGTGGGAATAACAATTAAAATACGAACAACTACTAAAAAAAATGAGGCTTTGTTCGTGTTTTATTGACAATTTAATAGATGGATAGTAATATTAACTTACATTCAATTAAATATGCGTATAATTTAGGGGATATGGCCCAAAGTTTCTACCGGACTGCCGTAAATAGTCTGACTACGCTGAGGATGTAAGCTGATTTGGGGAATTGTAGTTTTTTCTGGAAACTCATTTCACTCTATCCTCACGTAGTTAGACGGCACTCTTGGTCCAGAACGGGCAAGAGTGCTTTTTTGTTTTCCATATACGCAGAATTGATACAGAAAGAGGGGAAAACAGTGAAGAAGTATTTTCGTTTTGAAGAGTTAGGTACAAATTACCGAACAGAATTTATGGCAGGGATGACTACTTTCCTGGCTATGGCATATATTCTATTTGTAAACCCGGCTACGTTAGCACTAGTTGGGGTGGAGGAATTACCTGAAGGAGTTACCCGAATTGACCAGGGTGCCGTGTTTGCTGCAACAGCAATTGCAGGTGCTGTCGGTTCATTATTCATGGGAGTTATTGCGAAATATCCAATCGGTTTAGCACCGGGAATGGGCTTAAATGCTTTCTTTGCTTATACCGTAGTTCTTGGTTACGGGATTCCATGGGAAACGGCTTTATCAGGTGTATTAGCTTCTGGACTTATTTTTATTATTTTAACTTTAACAGGGCTTCGTGAAAAAATTATAAATGCTATTCCAGGTAACTTAAAGTTAGCTGTTGGAGCAGGAATTGGACTATTTATTGCGTTCCTTGGTTTTCAGAATGCCGGAATTATTATCGGCAATGATGCCACATTAGTTGGGATCGGAGATTTAACCTCACCAACTGTTTTACTAGCTATTTTTGGAATTATTATTTCTGTTATATTACTAACGCTTGGCATTAAGGGTGGTATCTTTTATGGGATGGTGCTTACTGCCGTTGCGGGGATGGTTGTTGGATTAATCGATCCGCCAACAGGAATAGGTGGTATTGTAGGAGAGGTACCAAGCCTTGCACCTACTTTTGGTCAAGCATTCCTTCATTTTGGAGATATTTTTACTATTGAAATGCTTGTGGTTATTTTAACATTTCTATTTGTAGATTTCTTTGATACGGCTGGTACACTTGTTGCTGTTGCTACCCAAGCTGGATTAATGAAAGATAATAAGCTGCCACGTGCAGGAAAGGCATTATTCGCTGATTCAGCAGCAACTGTCGTTGGTGCTACGGTGGGAACTTCTACTACCACTTCTTATGTTGAATCTACAGCTGGAGTTGGAGCAGGAGGACGTTCAGGATTTACGGCAGTAGTTATTGCAGGATTCTTCCTCTTATCACTGTTTTTCTCACCATTATTAAGTGTGGTAACAGCAGAGGTTACTGCTCCGGCATTAATTATTGTTGGTGTGTTAATGTCTTCTGCTTTAAAATCCATTGAGTGGGATGAATTTGAAATTGCGGTACCAGCATTTTTCACTATCATTACAATGCCGCTAACCTATAGTATAGCTACAGGTATTGCCATTGGCTTTATTTTCTATCCAATCACCATGCTATTAAAAGGCAGGGCAAAGGAAATTAATCCAGTTATGTATGTATTGTTTGTTATCTTCGTATTGTATTTTATCTTCTTAAGCTAAATGTGCTTATGATGCTATACCTTATAAAAAAGGGAACTTTCTCTGAATGGAGAAGTTCCCTTTTTCAGTTCTAATATCTATGTTGGGTTACCCAATGATTCGTAATATAGATAGATAAACTCTCAACTAACTTGGTGGGACTGTTAACGGCTCCAAATCTCGCTACTGGAAAATATTACGCTTTCCGCGGGCGGCCTGCGAGCCTCCTCGAACTTCACTAACGTTCCGTTCTGTGGGGTCTCGCTAGTCTCGCTTTTCCCGCAGGACAAGGAAAGCTTCGTCAGCAAGACATCGCACGAAGAAAATGTGTATTTTCATTTTCGAGGAGTCTCCATATTTTCCCTTCGCTAGTATGCGTTAGTAATATCGTGATGTTGATATATTTGGTAGGAAAAAGTAATTAATTAAACACTAAACTTAGATAAAAGCCTATACCAATTGATTGGAATGGAAGATGTCGCACTTGTACCCGGAGGTGTGAAAGCGTTCATCTGTAATGGAAATCAATGGCGATAGAGAACCTTCTTAGCATATTTAAGTAAATTTTAGTGATTATTCTTAGGAAGTTCCAGCCTTTACTCCACTCTTTTCCTCCTCCTGTGAATGTACGAGATAACTTCTGTAAGCCAAACATTTGCAATAGAACTTTTTCCTTACTGTGCTCGTTGGGCGTTAACTTTGTTGTAAGAAAAAATATGATAGATGGATAAGGAGATCGTGCCTGCTAATGCCATAAATCCGAGTCCATAATAGAGCGTGTTTCCGCCAAATGAGTCCATTACAACACCGCCAACTAACGAACCGACGATTCCTGATACGCCGAAAAAGGTAGCAAAGAAAACAAGATGTCCTGTTGACTGAAGCAAACGTGGAATTAGCCTTGTCACATAATCAAAGGCTGCTGTGTAGAAAATCCCAAATGTCAAACCATGCAGAAATTGTAACGCGATAATATATGCAGGATCAGTAGCCGCAGCATAGAAGAACCAACGGATGGTGTAGAGAATACCCGCGATAATAACAAATATCAGAGAATGATATTTTCTAAACCAGAAACCAGCTGTAGCGAATACCAGTGCCTCAGTTAGTACACCAACAAACCAGGCAACACCAACCAATCCTTCGCTACCACCCAGCTGAGCAATGTAAAGTCCAATAAAGCTATCATTCGCTCTGTGTGAAATAGTAATGAAGATCATACAAAATAAAAAGATGATAAAAGGTTTATTTTTTACCAAAACCATTACATCTTGAATGCGAATGGGATCTGATTCCACCTTGACGTCCGTAAGACGGAAGGTAACAAGAAAGGCGAGAAATCCGAAACACAGAAACGGAATGATCATATATTGAATACCAACTCTTGTCAGCACTTCGCCAATTACTAAAGAGGATACGGCAAAACCAACAGATCCCCACATGCGAATAGTGCCGAATGATATCTTCATATCATCTGCACGACGTTGTGCAAGGCTGTCACCCAATGCACCGATTGGTGTAACAAAAAAGTAGAAAACAGCACCCATCAGTAATATTCCAACTAATGTTTCCATTTGGAAAAATATAACACTAAAAACTAAAAGGCCACAAATACATAGTTGGATGATTCGTTTTACTGTTTTATATTTATCACTTAAATATCCCCAAAAAGGCTGCGCAAATATGGATGCCAATGGACCAATTGCTAGTACCCAGCCAATTTCCGTACCATTAAGCCCTTTGTATTTCAGATATAATGGCAGATAGCTAAGTATTATTGTATTGGTAGCATGAAAGCAAAAAAGAAGCATTTTCAAAGGTGTTAATGAATTGCTATTTGTCAAAGTCGTCTCCCCTATCTTTATATGTCTAAATCGTTATTATACTACTCTTTCAGTTGAAAACAACTCTTCATGATAAAAAACTCCCAACAATGGTAGGGAGTTTTTTACAAATCAATCTGCCCAGGTGAGCTTGATGAATTCATCTCTACCTGATTTTTCTCGATCTTCTTTATATTCATCTTCATTCTTTTTATAATAATCCTGATGATATTCTTCAGCAGGATAAAATCTCTCTGCTGGAAGTATTTGTGTAACAATCGGCTTGGAGAATTTGCCACTATTCTGTAACTGCTGTTTGGATCTTTCAGCAGCAGTTAATTGGTCTTCCGTATGATAAAAAATGGCTGTACGATAGGAATCGCCGCGATCATGGAACTGTCCGCCATCATCGGTTGGATCGATTTGTTGCCAATAGACTTCAAGAATCTTATCATAAGAAATGATTTCAGGATTATATGTAATTTCTACGGCCTCAAAATGTCCCGAATCTCCAGTTTTTACTTGCTCATATGTTGGGTTTTCTATATGCCCGCCCGTATACCCGGACACAACTTGCTCCACCCCGTCCCATTGATCAAAAGGCTTAACCATACACCAGAAACATCCACCGGCAAAAGTTGCTTTTTTATATATAGTCATTTCTTTTCCCTCATTTTATAGTAGAATTAAGAATTAAGGTAACTATATCATAATTTGAAAGTTGGTGACACAGTGGAGGAACCGCATGTACATAAAATTTTTACAGGTAAAGTGAAGAGGATTGGCACAGAAAATGCCAGTAATCCAATGGAAAGGCCTTGGGAAAGCGGGATGTTCAAGCAAGCAGTAGACGACAAGGTGTGGTTAACAAAAACAGGATTTACCGGTGATGAAGTTGCAGATACAAAGAATCACGGTGGCCCGGAAAAAGCTGTGTTCGCATATCCGATTAAGCACTATACGAGCTGGAAAGAAGAGTTGGACTTGGAGTCGATTGACATGAGCGCTATGGGTGAAAATATGGCAGTTTTAGAAATGGATGAGTTTAGCGTTTGTATTGGAGACACTTATGAGCTTGGGGATGCTGTTATTCAAGTTTCACAGCCTAGACAGCCATGCTGGAAGCCAGCAAGACGGTTTGGGATCGTTGATCTTGCTTTACGTATTCAGAATAGTGGGCGAACGGGTTGGTATTTCCGAGTAGTAAAAGAAGGCTATGTTACTCCCGGTACGGATCTGAAATTGATAGAACGTCCATATCCACAATGGTCCATTGCTGCATGTAATGAAGTTATGCATATTTATAAAGATGATTTGCGAACCGCGGAGGAACTTGCCTCATGTGATCTTCTAGCAATAAATTGGAGAAAAACATTAAAAAAGAGATTAAGAGGACAAAGTGCAAATGTTGCTAAACGGGTATTTGGACCAAATAAAGAAGCGTAAAGGAAGAAAGACACCATCTCGGACAGGAGTCCGTTCGGTGTCTTTTTCTATTACTCAGAAAAAGTGGGTTGTGCTTTTGTTCTCAGTCTTCATCCAAGAGTTCGATATTAACTTTATTTTTGCGACTGGAATCTGAGATTAAGCGATGTAATTGAATGTAAATCAGTCCATTTCTATATGTTGCTCTCATTTTGTCTGCCCTCACTGGAAAGGGTAGAGTGACTTTTCTCTCAAAAACTCCTTGAAGGATCTCCTCTTTAACGACTGTGATGCCCGAGATGGGTTCAATATCTATTGTTCCTTTCAGCTCCAAAGTAGAATAATCAACGAAAATATCTACCTTATGGAGATCCTCTAGTCCAGGTATACTCACTACACAGAAGATTTCATGGTCTGTCTTATATACATTTACGTGGGGAATTGTTGGTTTAATAATTCCTTCAAATTCATTCCAAAATTGATCACCAAAAAAGTGATCCATATTTTTCTTCCAATCTCCCATTTGCTGAAACGGATCCAAAGAGATCCCCTCCTTATATTGTTATTTTGTATTAACATATGCCCAAACTGGGCGGAGGGTGTCAGATTTAAATAAGCTAAGATATGTAACAATCAGTGGTTTCTTTTTGTGAATGACGTAAAGTGTATACCATGCTAGAGAATAATCCCAGCTCATAACAAATAAATCATTTTCATATAAATAGAAAATAATGTATTCTAATAAGATAGAGGCTTGGGAGGTTTTATTTTGCTTAGTAATGCTTTTGTGATGGTTGCGATCATCCTCGTAATTAACATTGTATATGTTTCCTTGTCTACGGTTCGTATGATTTTAACGTTAAAGGGTAGAAGATATATTGCTGCTATAGTTAGTATGTTTGAGATTGTAATTTACGTAGTGGGGTTAGGTCTTGTATTAGATAACCTTGACCAAATCCAAAATTTAATTGCATATGCGGTCGGTTTTGGGACAGGTGTCATTGTAGGTACAAAAATTGAAGAAAAATTAGCTTTAGGCTATATTACGGTAAACGTTATTTCCTCTAATCCGGATATAGAATTCACTCGTAAGCTGAGGGATAAAGGATACGGGGTGACCAGTTGGTTTGCATATGGTATGGATGGAGATCGTTTGTCGATGCAAATACTTACACCACGAAAATATGAACTTAAGTTATATGAAACAATTAAGGAGATTGATGAAAAAGCGTTTATTATTTCTTATGAACCAAAACAAATTCATGGTGGCTTCTGGGTTAAGCAGGTACGTAAGGGTAGATTAATGAATCCAAGAAAAAAACAGCAAGCTGCACCTGAACCCAATTCATTTACGCCACCGGAAGCAACAAGAGAAGAAAATGATACAACAACATACAACACGCCCAAACAGGAATAAGTTGGAGTAGTGAAGCAGAGAAGATACAATTGAATGTATATGTAAAAACGAGTATGAAATAGCGACTATTTTATACTCGTTTCGTGTTTTGAAGCAGATTCGTTTAATGTATGCTGATTAGGTAGGAGGTGGTGTAATATGATCTATTTTGAAACGTCGAGATTACGATTACGTGATTGGGAAGCAAGCGATCTAGAACCCTTTCGTCAAATGAACGCAGATGAAAGGGTTATGAAGTATTTCCCTGCTCCTTTATCAAGGGAAGAGACGAATTTGTTTTATCAGTTGATTTTATCCAAGTTCCACGAATGTGGATTTGGGTTATATGCGGTGGAACGAAAAGAAAACAACGAATTTATCGGATTTACAGGATTTCATAGAGCGACATTTGAAGCTGATTTCACACCCTGTATAGAAATTGGTTGGCGATTGAAAAGAGAGGCCTGGGGAAAAGGATATGCAACAGAGGGAGCAGCAGCTTGTTTGCGATATGGATTCACTGAATTAGGTTTTAGAGATATTTACAGTTTTACAGCTGATATAAATACATTGTCAAAAAACGTCATGGCAAAGATCGGCATGGATTTTGTGGAAACATTTAATCACCCGAAAGTGGATAAGAACAGCCCATTATATAAACATGTGCTATACCATATTAGTGGTGGAGAGTAATAGTCTTATCTCCTGAGGAAACACCTGCGAATTAACGCCCGAAACAGTATGTGCGTTTTAAATCATATAAATAGAAACAACGTAAACTAGAAGTGAGTTTTTACAACTCAAGCAAAAAGCGAACATTAATAATGAATTGTAAATTATTGTTCGATTTTTATTGACATGCGATGAAGGATTTTGGTATGCTGAAAACAACAAATGAATACGGTACCTCATATATTTCATGAGAATATGGCTCGAAGTTTCT
This sequence comes from Virgibacillus halodenitrificans, assembly GCF_001878675.1. Classification (NCBI taxonomy): domain Bacteria; kingdom Bacillati; phylum Bacillota; class Bacilli; order Caryophanales; family Bacillaceae; genus Virgibacillus; species Virgibacillus halodenitrificans. Next base: position 519,850 of record NZ_CP017962.1, read on the forward strand.
ACCCAGCACCGTAAATGCTGGACTATGAGGGGAGATGAATCATTGCACTGGCGATGATCCGTTTAATGTGTTTTATATAGTAAAGATTTGCAATGGCAGCAGGATAAGCATATAGGTATAGCCTACGTGTAAGCTTTGGCACCCATTGTTTATTTGCGGAACCTGCATTTTCTTTACTGTTAGAATGAAGTCTGTTCATCTTCTCTCATGCAAATGAGGGAGACGAATAGACTTTTTTGTTTTATATAAAATGATAAAGTTTAAAAAGTGCCATCTTATTAAATGAAGCGAAAAGAGGGATAGCATGACAGCAGTTGGAGTCATTATGGGAAGTATTTCCGATTGGGAAACGATTAAGCATACATGTAACGTGTTAGATGAATTAGAAATCTCCTATGAAAAAGATGTGATATCTGCACATCGTACACCTGATGAGATGTTTGACTATGCTAAAACGGCGCGTGATAGAGGTTTAAAAGTGATTATCGCTGGTGCCGGAGGAGCTGCACACCTGCCGGGGATGGTAGCATCGCAAACTACCTTACCTGTAATAGGCATTCCTGTACAGAGTAAGGCATTAAATGGGTTGGATTCTTTACTCTCCATTGTCCAAATGCCAGGAGGCGTGCCGACAGCAACGGTTGCGATTGGAAAAGCTGGAGCAACCAATGCTGGAATCCTTGCTGCACAAATCATAGGGGCATTTGATCCTGAGGTTGCTGTAAAGCTCGAAAACTATCGAAATAAAATGAAGGAAAAAGTAGCGGAAATGAGGGATGACCTTGCAAAAAAATAAACCGATTCTTCCACCACAAACGATTGGCATTATTGGAGGAGGACAACTGGGACGCATGATGGCAATCGCTGCTAAATATATGGGGTATAAAATCACAGTACTGGATCCTACTCCGGATTGTCCTACCGCACAGGTAGCAGATCATCATGTGGTTGCTGCCTATGATGATATGGAGGCAATTAAACAGCTGTGTGATCAAAGTGATGTCGTTACCTACGAATTTGAAAACGTAGACCTTCATGCTGCTGCATACATAGAAAAACAAGGTAAATTGCCACAAGGGGCCTACGCCTTGGAGGTTACACAAAACAGAGAGAAAGAGAAGCAACTAATGAAGGATGCTGGTCTGCCAATTCCTGATTTCACTATTGTGACAAGTGGTGAGGCTTGTGAGAAGGCGTTACAAAACTTTACCTATCCATGTGTTATTAAAACGTGCCGCGGGGGTTACGATGGAAAAGGGCAATTAAAACTAACTTCTGAAGCGGACATTAAAGAGGCGATTGCATTTGCAGAGAAAAACAAGCATTGCATTATAGAGCAATGGATAGCATTTGAAAGGGAGATTTCGGTTCTATTTACAAGAAGTAGAAATGGAGAAATTAGCTTTTTTCCTATCTCCGAAAACGATCATAAAGATCATATCCTGTATAAAACAACTGTCCCAGCTAACATTAGCCATCAAGTAACGGAAAAGGCTTGTGCTGCTGCAGAAATACTAGCTGAGGAAATGAACATTGTCGGGACATTTGCAATTGAAATGTTTGTTGATGGAGATGACATTTATTTAAATGAAATGGCTCCACGACCTCATAATTCCGGACATTACACGATTGAGGCATGCAATATATCTCAATTTGGCCAGCATATTCGATCAATCTGCGGGTTGCCTTTAATAGACATTCAACTGCTCCAGCAGGCAGTAATGATAAATGTGCTTGGTGAAGATTTAGAGCCTGTTTTACATGCACTAAACCATAGTAAATCAGGTTTTGTTCACCTTTATGGAAAAGACGAAGCGAAAGCAAAACGAAAAATGGGGCATATTACATTTATTGCACCATCTGATAAAACAATGAAAACACAGCTACAACATTTTGAGGAGGCAATGCAATGATTAGTCGTTACACCAGAGAAGAAATGGGCTCCATTTGGACGGAAGAAAATAAATTCAAGGCATGGCTAGAGGTAGAAATTTTAGCATGTGAAGCATGGAGTGAGCTTGGAGTTATCCCTAAGGAAGACGTGGAGAAACTTCGCGCCAATGCCTCCTTTGATATCAATCGGATTTATGAAATTGAACAGGAAACAAGACACGATGTGGTTGCATTCACCCGGGCAGTTTCCGAAACATTAGGAGAGGAAAGAAAGTGGGTGCATTACGGATTAACCTCCACTGACGTTGTCGATACGGCACTCTCCTATGTGATTAAACAAGCAAATGAAATTATCCGTAAAGACGTAACTGCTTTTATAGAAATTTTAAAGAATAAAGCGATTGAGCATAAGCACACTGTCATGATGGGACGGACGCACGGTGTACATGCAGAGCCGACAACATTCGGTTTAAAGCTCGCCCTTTGGTATGAAGAAATGAAGCGAAACTTAGAGCGCTTTGAACTTGCTGCTAAAAATATCGAGTTTGGTAAATTATCAGGTGCTGTTGGTACCTACGCTAACATTGATCCATTTGTGGAGAAGTATGTTTGTGAGAAATTGGGCTTAAGCCCTGCGCCTGTATCGACTCAAACCCTTCAAAGGGATCGACACGCGGCTTATGTTTCTGCATTGGCATTAATTGCAACCTCCATAGAAAAATTCGCAACAGAAATCCGTGGCTTGCAAAAAACCGAAACAAGAGAAGTAGAAGAATTATTTGCGAAAGGGCAAAAAGGTTCTTCGGCAATGCCACATAAACGTAACCCCATCGGTTCCGAAAATATGACGGGGATGGCAAGGGTTATTCGTGGTTACATGATGACCGCATATGAAAATGTTTCTTTATGGCATGAACGGGACATTTCCCATTCCTCTGCAGAACGGGTTATTTTGCCTGATGCTACGATTGCTTTGAATTATATGCTGAATCGTTTTTCCAACATTGTTAAGAATTTAACTGTCTTCCCTGAAAATATGAAGCGAAATATTGATAAGACATATGGCGTTATTTTCTCCCAACGTGTTCTCCTATCGTTAATTGATAAGGGAATGGCAAGAGAAGCAGCCTATGACATTGTTCAACCAAAGGCAATGCAGGCATGGGAAACAGCAACTCATTTTAAGGACCTAGTGGAAGCCGAGGAGGAAATAACTACTCGCCTAACACCAGAGGAAATTAATGCTTGCTTTGATTATACGTATCATTTGAAAAATGTAGATTTTATTTTCGAACGAATCGGATTAACGGAAGGGGAGTAAAATGAGTCAATCTCTTTTATATGAAGGAAAAGCTAAGAAGGTTTATCAAACGCCAAATAAAAAAGGTCAGCTTATTTTAGCTTATAAAAACGATGCGACAGCTTTTAATGGCCAAAAGAAAGCTTTATTTGAAGGTAAAGGACGATTGAATAATGAAATTTCATCACGTATTTTTCAAATCCTTCACCAAAAAGGGATTGAAACCCATTTTATTGAACAGTTGAATGAAACAGAGCAGCTGGTACATCAAACCAAAATCATTCCGATGGAAGTGGTCATAAGGAATATGGCCGCAGGGAGTATTACGAAAAGGCTTGGTATTGAAGAAAGAACCATATTTTCGCAGCCTCTTATTGAGTTGTTTTACAAGGAAGATTCCCTTGGAGACCCGTTAATGAATGATGAACATGCACTGTTTTTATGTAATGTTACTTTTTCAGAATTAAGAGAAATAAAGGCAAAAGCTCTAGAAATTAACACACAGTTAATAGAAATATTTGCTGCAATAGGAATTACTTTAGTAGATTTCAAGATGGAATTTGGCAGACTTGCCAGTGGTGATATTGTGTTGGCAGACGAGATTTCACCAGATACGTGCAGGCTATGGGATGTAACAACACATGAAAAACTGGATAAGGATGTTTTTCGGCAAGGGACTGGAAATTTAATAGAAGTATATGAAGAAATACGACAACGACTGGAGGCAATATCATGAGAAAAGTTACTGTTTTCATTACATTGAAGCAAGGTGTGCTTGATCCGCAAGGCAAGGCTATACAGGAATCTTTGAACTCTTTAGGGTATAAAGAAATACAGGAAGCCCGGGTGGGGAAGTACATTGAACTGCAGGTGGAAGAAGGACCTGAACTGGAAGCAAGAGTGAAGGAAATGTGTGACAAGCTTTTAGCGAATCCGGTTATTGAGGATTATCGTTTCGATGTGGAGGAGGCTGTTCGGTCGTGAAATTTGCAGTGATCGTATTTCCGGGATCAAATTGTGATCGTGATATGTACAATGCTATTAAAGATGTAATGAAGACCGAAGCAGATCTGGTTTGGTATGAAAATAGTAATCTTGAAAACTATGATGGGATTCTATTACCTGGTGGATTTTCGTATGGAGACTACCTTCGATCAGGAGCGGTTGCGGCTACTTCTGAAGTAATGAAGCAGGTAAAGGAACATGCCACCAAAGGAAAGCCTGTGCTAGGTGTTTGTAATGGATTCCAAGTGCTGACAGAGGCTGGATTGCTTCCGGGAGCTCTCATGCGCAATAAGAATCTTTCCTTTATGTGTCATCAGGAGCCTTTAGTCGTGATGAATAACAAAACACCGTTTACAACTGGCTATGATCAGGAGGAAGTGATACATCTGCCAATCGCCCATGGTGAAGGAAATTATTTTTGTGATGAAGCTACATTACTGGAATTAAAAAATAATGATCAAATTGTCTTCACATATAAAAACAATCCGAATGGTTCGATTGATAATATTGCCGGGATTGTTAATAAGGAAGGAAATGTGCTTGGTATGATGCCACATCCGGAGCGGGCGGTAGAAGCGTTATTAGGCAGTAATGACGGGATGAAGTTATTCCAGTCAATGATTAAAAATTGGAGGGAATCCTATGTTACAAATGCATGATATCAGCCCAGAGCAAATTGAAAGCGAAAAGATTTACCGTGATATGGGGCTAAGTGATGAAGAATTTAACATGGTAAAGAAGATACTTCATCGATTACCGAATTTTACAGAGACTGGAATTTTCTCGGTAATGTGGTCAGAGCATTGCAGTTATAAAACATCTAAGCCCCTGTTGAGTAAATTTCCAACAAAGGCTCCGCATGTTCTGCAAGGACCTGGTGAAGGAGCGGGGATTATTGATATTGGGGATAATCAAGCTGTGGTTTTTAAAATCGAAAGCCATAACCATCCTTCCGCAGTAGAGCCATATCAGGGTGCAGCCACAGGTGTTGGTGGAATTATTCGCGATGTATTCTCTATGGGTGCTCGTCCGGTAGCACTCATGAACTCACTGAGGTTCGGTAATTTAACTACAGATCGGGTGAAATATCTGTTTTCTGAAGTAGTCAATGGGATTGCAGGATACGGAAACTGTGTTGGTGTACCTACTGTTGGTGGAGAAGTTCAATTTGATGAAAGCTATGAAGATAATCCGCTTGTAAATGCCATGTGTATTGGTCTTATCAACCATGATGAAATCCAAAAAGGTATTGCTGCTGGTGTTGGTAATACGGTTCTCTATGCAGGAGCTCCGACTGGACGTGACGGAATACATGGGGCAACATTTGCCTCTGATGATCTAGGCGAAGATGCTGATAAAGATCGCCCTGCCGTACAGGTTGGTGATCCGTTTATGGAAAAGCTGCTTATTGAAGCATGCTTGGAAGTTATCCACTCGGATGCACTTGTAGGAATGCAGGATATGGGAGCAGCAGGCCTTACTTCCTCAGCCAGTGAAATGGCGAGTAAAGCCGGAACAGGAATGGAAATGAATTTGGACCTTGTTCCACAGCGCGAACAAAATATGAACGCATATGAATTAATGTTATCAGAATCACAGGAAAGAATGCTTCTTGTTGTTAAACAAGGAAGAGAACAAGAAATCATTGAAGTGTTTGAAAAATATGGTCTTCAAGCTGTTGCAGTTGGTGAAGTAATTAGTGAAAAAGTATTTCGTATAAAACAGCATGGAGAAATAATGGCTGACATTCCTGTAGATTCTCTTGCAGATGATGCTCCAGTGTTCCACATGCCATCAAAAGAAGCTGTATATTATAAGGAATTTCAAGAAATGGAAATGGAAACTCCAACGGTTACTAATCATTCAAAAATGCTAAAAAAGCTGCTTCAACAACCAACAATTGCGAGTAAGGAATGGGTCTATGATCAGTATGATTCCATGGTACAAACAAATACAGTTGTTACACCAGGCTCGGATGCTGCTGTTATTCGTGTGAAAGGTACAGACAAAGCATTAGCAATTACTACAGATTGTAACTCCCGTTATATTTATCTTGATCCGGAAACTGGTGGGAAAATTGCTGTTGCTGAAGCGGCAAGGAATATTATTTGTTCTGGAGCCCGTCCACTTGGTCTTACTGATGGTTTGAACTATGGGAATCCAACAAACCCGGAGATTTTCTGGCAAATGGAAAAAAGTGTTGAAGGTATGAGTGCGGCATGTGAGGCACTCGGTGCTCCAGTTATCAGCGGAAACGTTTCTTTATATAATCAATCAAAAGGAAAGTCCATTTTTCCTACTCCAATTGTAGGTATGGTCGGGCTTCATGAATCCCTTGATCATATTACGCCTAGTCATTTTCAGCAAGCTGGTCATCTTATTTATGTAATAGGAGAGGCAAAGGCTGAGTTCGGTGGCAGTGAGCTCCAGAATATAGTGAATAATGGAGTGTACGAAGGTAAAGCGCCGACCATCGATTTGCAAGTTGAGGCTAAAAGACAACAGGAAATTTTATCTGCTATTAAAGAAGGTATTATAGTATCTGTCCATGATCTTTCCGAAGGGGGATTAGCAGTAGCGTTGGCGGAAAGCCTGTTCCATGATAAGGGGCTTGGCCTTGAGGTTTCCTTGACAGGGGACGATACTGTCCAATTATTTAGTGAGACACAGTCACGTTTTGTTGTATCCGTACAAGCTGAAAATAAAGAAAAATTTGAATCTATTGTCGATAATGCCAATCAAATTGGAATTGTTACAGATGATCACAAGTATACGGTTAAGGTAAATAATGAAACTATCATTCAAGAAAATGTGCAAGAACTACAGAAGTTATGGAAAGGAGCTATCCCATGCTTGCTGAACTCAAAGGCATAAATGAAGAATGCGGCATATTTGGAATATGGGGTCATGATAAAGCGGCAGAACTAACCTATTACGGCTTACATGCCTTGCAACATCGCGGGCAGGAAGGTGCTGGAGTAGTTGTCAGTGACGGAGATAAGCTGAAGGTTCATAAGGATGTTGGTCTAGTGAATGATGTATTTAAAGATGCTGATTTTAACAGATTGTCAGGCCAAGCTGCAATTGGTCATGTGCGTTACGGAACCCAGGGAGAAGGTGGCTCTGACAATGTTCAACCACTACTGTTTCGTTCTCAAAATGGGAGTATGGCTTTAGCACATAATGGAAATATCATGAACGCATATAAGCTTCGGGGAGAATTGGAAGCAGAAGGAAGTATTTTCCAAACCACATCAGATACAGAAGTACTTGCACATTTAATTAGAAAAAATGGCAGGGAGACAAATGAGCTTTCCATATCAGAAGCACTTCAACAAGTAGTTGGTGCCTATGCATATGCGATTTTAAAGGAAGATAAAATGTATGTGGCACTTGATCCAAGAGGTATTCGCCCACTTTCCATTGGAAGATTGGGTAGTGCCTATGTTGTAGCTTCTGAAACCTGCGCATTTGATTTGATTGGGGCAACCTTTGAGAGAGAGGTTCTTCCTGGTGAATTGATTACGATCAGTGATGAAGGAATGGAGTTCACCCGTTTCGCTTTAAGAGAGCAACGGAAGATGTGTGCAATGGAATATGTCTATCTATCCAGACCAGATAGCAATTTAAACCACGTTAACGTCCATGCTTCCAGAAAAAGAATGGGTATGGAGCTTGCGAAAGAAGCAGCAGTGGAAGCTGATTGTGTGATTGGGGTTCCTGATTCAAGTATTTCATCAGCAATTGGATATGCTGAAGAAACTGGCTTACCTTATGAAATGGGAATCATTAAAAATCGGTATGTTGGCCGTACTTTTATTCAACCATCTCAGGAATTACGGGAACAAGGTGTGAAAATGAAGCTTTCGCCTGTTCGCGGTATTGTTGAAGGGCAACGGATTGTCCTAATTGATGATTCAATTGTTAGAGGTACTACAAGTAAAAGAATCGTTCGGATGCTAAAAGAAGCAGGAGCAAAAGAAGTACATGTCCGGATCGCTTCCCCGTCAATAGAAAATCCATGTTATTACGGGATTGATATGTCAACAAGAGAAGAATTAATTGCTGCAAACAACTCATTAGAGGAAATATGCGAAATCATCGGCGCAGATAGCATTGCGTATTTATCTGCAGATGGACTGGAAAGAGCCATTGTAAAGGATAAGACAATACATCAAGGAATTTGTAATGCATGCTTTACAGGGAAATATCCAGTTACAGAAGAAGGCCGAGAGACCATTTCTTATGTGAAATGTTAACACTACAAGCTAAAGGGTGGATGAATGATGGCGAATGTTTATAAAGAAGCAGGTGTAGATGTAGAAAAAGGCTATGAGGCTGTTGAACGAATGAAGAAACATATAGAAAAGACAACTCGCCCAGAAGTATTGGGTGGAATTGGGGCCTTTGCCGGATTATTTGAACTGACATCCTTTAACTACAAAGAACCAGTATTAGTTTCCGGAACAGACGGAGTTGGTACAAAGTTAAAGTTAGCTATCCAATTACAGAAGCATGACACAGTAGGAAAAGATCTTGTTGCAATGTGTGTAAACGATATTGTAGCACAGGGTGCCCAGCCATTATTTTTTCTTGATTATATTGCCTGTGGAAAAAATGAACCTTCCATGATTGAGCAGCTTGTTGCTGGAATTTCTGAGGGCTGTGTAGATGCAGGAGCAGCATTAATCGGTGGTGAAACTGCAGAAATGCCAGGAATGTACCAGGATCAAGATTATGATTTAGCGGGATTTGTTGTGGGGATTGCGGAGAAGTCAAACTTAGTGACAGGAGAATCCATTCAGGCAGGAGATGCAGTGATTGGTCTAGCCTCTAGTGGTATTCACTCCAATGGCTATTCTTTAGTCCGCAAAATTGTAGATGGTTTGTCTTTGGAAGAAAACCACGGGTTAAATAGTACGCTTGGTGAGGTCTTATTAACACCAACAAAGATTTATGCGAAGGCTATAAAGGAAGTCATGGCTAAGGTAAAAGTGAAAGGAATCTCTCATATTACCGGTGGAGGATTTTATGAGAATTTTCCACGCATGCTGCCGAAAGAACTTGGTGTGAAAATAAACCCGACTTCATGGGATATTCCAGAAATCTTTCCATTCCTCCAAAAGAAGGGTTCCATTACCGATGAAGAAATGTTTGGTGTTTTTAATATGGGGATCGGTATGGCTATCGTAACGGAAAAGGAAAATGCTGAGCACGTGTTAAACATATTGCAGGAAAATGGGGAAAAGGCTTACCACATTGGTGAAGTAATTACTGGTGAAGGAGTCCATTTTACAAATGAGTAAAGTAAAAGCGGCGGTATTTGCATCTGGAACTGGAAGTAATTTTCAAGCATTACTGGAGACGGATAACTTACAATGTGAAATTGCTCTTTTAGTATGTGATAACCCTCATGCAGCCGTAATAGATAAAGCATCTGCCTATAAAATTCCTGTGTTCGCTTTTAACCCGAAAAGCTTTTCCTCCAAAGCAGCTTTTGAAGAAAGGATAGTTGAACGACTACAGAAGGCTGGGATAAGCTGGATTTTCTTAGCGGGCTATATGCGACTCGTGGGTCCCACGCTATTGGAGGCTTTTAATAATAAAATGATAAATATCCACCCATCTCTACTGCCTGAATTTCCCGGCAAAGATGCGATTGGCCAGGCGTATCATTCAGGCGTAAGGAAAACGGGAGTAACGATTCATTATGTGGATGAAGGAATGGATACAGGGCCAATAATTGCTCAGGAGTCTATAGAAGTTTTAAATGAAGATACAGAACGCTCATTGAAGGAAAAAATACAGCAAGTCGAGCATCAATTGTACCCAAAAGTAATTAACCAACTTTTACAGCAAAGTGAGGGATTGATATGAAAAAACGCGCACTGATCAGTGTATCTAACAAAGAAAATATCATTGATTTCGCAAACAATCTTACTGAACTAGGGGTGGAAATCATTTCTACTGGTGGGACATTACGTGTCTTGAAGGAAGCTGGAATACCAGCCTTTCCAGTAGATGAAGTGACTGGCTTTCCTGAGATTCTTGATGGTCGTGTGAAGACCCTGCATCCGCTTATACATGGTGGCTTACTCGCAAAACGCTCAGAGGCAGCGCATATGGAACAATTGGAAGCAAATCAAATTACACCAATTGACTTTGTCATTGTGAACCTTTATCCGTTTAAACAAACGCTTGAACAAGAGGGAGTTTCCCATGAAGAAGTGATTGAAAACATTGATATTGGTGGACCAACAATGCTACGTGCAGCAGCGAAGAATTACGCAGATATTACGGTAGTTGTTGATCCAGCAGATTACTCTTCGGTTATTGAAAATGTACGAAATAACTCACTCGATATGAATAAACGTCAACAGCTTGCTGCAAAGGTATTTCGTCATACGGCAAACTATGATGCATTAATCGCAAATTATTTCACAGAGCAAACGGAAGAAAGATTTCCTGAAACCTATACGATTACATATGAAAAAGCTCAGAATTTACGTTATGGAGAAAACCCTCATCAAGAAGCAGCTTTTTATAGAAAACCGCTTAGTGGGGGGATGAATCTTGCCACAGCGCAACAATTACATGGAAAAGAGCTATCCTATAATAATATTCAGGATGCAAATGCTGCCCTGGAAATTATTGCAGAATACTTGGAATCACCAGCAGTCGTAGCTGTTAAGCATATGAATCCTTGTGGGATTGGAGTTGCTGAAACGATCAGTAAAGCTTTTGATCGGGCATATGAAGCAGATCCTATTTCCATTTTTGGTGGGATTGTTGCCTCCAATAGAGAAATTGATGAGGAAACTGCAAAGGAGCTTAGCAAAATATTCTTAGAGATTATACTTGCACCTGGATTTACAGAAGAAGCCTTGGATATTCTAACACAAAAGAAAAATATCCGTCTGCTGAAGTTAGATATGGATACGAAAAAGGAAACCACCCACAAGGTAACGAGTGTAGGTGGAGGTGTGTTAATTCAAACACAGGATGATGGGATGGCAAAGCCTGACGAGCTAACTGTTGTCACGAAGCGCCAACCAACAGAACAAGAGTTAACCGATCTACTTTTTGCATGGAAAGCTGTTAAGCATGTGAAGTCTAATGCAATTGTACTTGCAAAAGGAAATCAGACCGTTGGTATCGGAGCTGGCCAGATGAATAGAATAGGTGCAGCCCAAATCGCAATTGAACAAGCAGGAGACAAGGCTTTAGAATCGGTGCTTGCTTCGGATGCTTTCTTTCCAATGCCGGATACAGTTGAAGCAGCAGTCAAGGCTGGTGTAACAGCAATAATTCAGCCGGGTGGATCTAAGCGTGATGAAGATTCCATTAAGGTTTGCGATGCACATAACATCGCTATGGTGTATACAGGAATGCGTCATTTTAAACATTAAATAAAACAACCCAGCACGCTTGAAAGGGGACTGAAAATGAACGTATTAGTTGTTGGCCGGGGTGGTCGTGAGCATAGTATTATTAAGAAATTGACTAAAAGTCCGCAGGTGGATAACCTCTATGCAGCACCAGGGAATGGAGGTATTAGGGAAGAAGCAGTATGTGTAGCAATTGATGAAATGGATATACAGGGTTTGATTGAATTTGCTAAAACTAATTCTATTGACCTTACTATTGTCGGACCGGAAAATCCATTAAATGAAGGTATTGCCAATCATTTTATAGAAGCGGGGTTAACCGTATTCGCACCTTCAAAAGAAGCTGCTTTGTTAGAAGGAAGTAAAAGCTTTGCTAAAGATTTTATGGAAAAACATAACATTCCAACAGCCGCTTATGCGACTTTTACCTCGGTGGAAAAGGCGAAAGATTATATTAAAGCAAAGGGTGCGCCCATTGTTATTAAAGCAGACGGGCTAGCTGCCGGCAAAGGCGTAGTGGTTGCATTTACTAAAGAACAAGCATTGGAAGCTGTAGACCAAATGATGGTTAATAAGGCGTTCGCGGAAGCTGGAGCAACGATTGTTATAGAGGAATTCCTTGAAGGAAAAGAGTTCTCATTAATGGCCTTTGTTCATGGTAATAAGGTTTTTCCAATGGTAACTGCTCGAGATCATAAACGTGCTTTTGATAACGACCAAGGACCAAATACTGGAGGAATGGGTGCTTTTGCTCCGGTTGCAGACATAAGCAAGGAGCATCTTGACTTTGCTTATTCAGAGATTCTGCAAAAAACGGCTGACGGGTTAATAGAGGAAGGACGTTCATTTACTGGAATACTTTATGCAGGACTCATTATGACTAAAGAAGGGCCAAAGGTCATCGAATTTAATACACGCTTTGGTGATCCGGAAACCCAAGTTGTATTACCATTACTAAAAAATGATCTCGTACAGGTAATAAAGGATGTTCTTCAAGGAGAGGATCCACAACTTGAATGGGAGAAAGCTTCATGTGTCGGTGTTGTTATCGCTTCGGAAGGGTATCCGGGTACATATAAAAAGGGGATAAAATTGCCAGAATGGAAACATGCCCCAAATTTCTTTGCCATACATGCTGGCACAAAGTGGGACGGGGAAACAATCGTCTCGGATGGAGGCAGAGTGCTATTAGCAGGCGCTAAAGAAGTTAACCAAGAAGCAGCACAACGTACCGTATACGAAATGCTTGATTCACTGAAGGTGAAGGAAGGCTTTTTCTATCGTAAAGATATTGGCATGTGATCCCATCCACTCTCATATTGTAATGAGAGTGGATTTTTTTATTCCCAGAAACCGACAAACAGAACCTGTGAAGGAGCAAGTCTGAAACATAAGTAATGTGAATCGTTCGTAAGGGGATTACTTTATTTTAGCTAGTTCTAAGGCTCAATGATTTGAAATTTTTGTCACAAAATAGTCATGTATAATTTACAGTAACTTTACTGCGTTAAAGTGGAAAATGTGTTAAACTAGAAAAAAATAATTTGTTGGAGAGTTGTTCATGCTTGATAAGGGATACTTTTGGAGAAATAGAGAATTAAGACGACATGTCAGGGTATTGGATGGATTAGAAGCCCCTACCTTGGTTTTAAAAAATAGTACGTATTTAAATACATTTACAAAGCAGTGGCAGGAAGGCCATATTTGGATCGTTGATGATCGTATTGTGTATGTTGGAAGTAAACTACCAAGGAACACAAGTGGGACGGAAATAAAAGATTGTGAAGGAAAATACTTGGTTCCCGGTTATATAGAGCCACATGCCCATCCTTTTCAACTATACAATCCAGAGGAATTGGCGAATTATGCAGCCAGATTTGGCACGACCACATTAATTAATGACAATATGTTGTGGCTTTTTTTATTAGAACAGAAGAAAGCGTTTACTTTATTGGAGGAGTTTAGTAAGTTACCATCTTCAATGTATTGGTGGGCTCGTTTTGATGCTCAAACAGAACTACAGGATGAGGAGGAAATGTTTAACACTCCTGATGTACTCTCCTGGTTATCACATCCGGCAGTTGTCCAAGGAGGAGAATTAACATCATGGCCAAAATTGCTTGCAGGAGATGATCGCCTTTTATACTGGATTCAGGAAGCTAAACGACTTGGTAAGCCTGTGGAAGGGCATTTTCCTGGAGCCTCGGAAAAGACTTTGACTAAAATGAAATTGTTAGGAGTAAGTGCGGATCATGAGTCAATGACTGGAGAAGAGGTAATCCAGCGCTTGCAGCTAGGTTATCGTGTGGGATTAAGACATTCTTCCATTAGACCGGATCTTCCTAAATTAATAGATGAGATTGTAAAGTTAAAGCTACCAACCTATGATAATCTGACCTTTACAACAGATGGAGCTACGCCTGGTTTCTATGAACATGGGTTGATTAATATTTGTATTGAAATAGCTATCGAACATGGGATTCCTGTGGAAGATGCTTATCGAATGGCCAGTTATAATGCAGCAATTCATTATAATATGGAAGAACAGCTTGGGAGTATTTCCCCTGGTCGCATCGCACATATAAATATCTTACAAGAAAAAGATAATCCACATCCGACAGGGGTGTTAGCAAAAGGGAAGTGGGTTGTGAAAGATGGAGTTGCACAGGAACAAAAACAGTTGATAGACTGGGGAAAATACGGACTGAAGAGCTTAGAACTTGACTGGGAAATGGATGAGAACGAATTGCAATTTTCTGTTCCGGTAGGTCTTGACTTGGTTAATGATGTAATTATTAAGCCGTATGCAATTGAAACAGATATCACGCTGGAGGAAATCCCCTCTGATAAAAATGAGGCTTTCTTATTGTTAATTGATCGTGAAGGTAAATGGCGAGTCAATACGACAATAAGAGGATTTACTGAAGGCCTCGGTGCAATTGCAAGTTCTTATTCTACTACTGGTGACCTTGTTTTTATTGGGAAAAGTAAACCGGATATTTTACTTGCGTGGAAAAGATTAAAAGCAATCGGTGGGGGCATTGTCCTTGTACATGAGGGAGAAGTGCTCCTTGAAATACCTTTGAATTTAAGTGGTATTATGCACAATGGTACAATGGAAGAGCTTATTGTAAAAGAAAATAAGTTCAAACAGATCTTGAAAGATTTTGGTTACCCTTATAATGATCCGATTTATACCATCTTCTTCTTATCGTCAACTCACTTACCATATATACGTATTACACAGCAAGGAATTGTCGATGTTATAAAGAAAGAAGTACTCTTTCCAGCCAACATGTGCTAGCGTATAATAGATTATAAGAATTTAGTAAAAAGGTGTGGGGTCATGAGGAAGTTACTATTCAGTCTGCTCATTTTAATGCTTATTTTGGCAGGCTGTTCAAAAGAGGAACGAAAAGCAGAAAACAGTGAATCAAAAGAAAATAGTGTACAGGAAAAGTCACAAATACCAGACAAACAGGAGAAGGTTTATCCTTTAACCGGAAAGGAAGCCACTGATAATATAAATCAACGTATGATTGGTGTAATGGTAAACAATCATACAAAAGCAAGACCTCAAACAGGACTGTCACAGGCAGATATGGTTTTTGAAATTTTAGCTGAAGGGCAAATCACCCGGTTCCTGGCTTTGTTTCAAAGTGAACTGCCAGAAGTAGTAGGCCCTGTGCGGAGTGCTCGTGAATATTACTTTGAATTGGCAAAGGGATATGGAGCGCTGTATATTTATCATGGTGCAGCCGGGTTTGTTAATGATATGATTAAGGATAGAGGCATTGAGCATTTGGATGGCGCAATGTATGATAATGATGGTAATTTGTTTAAACGGGAGTCTTTTAGAAAAGCACCTCATAACTCGTATTTACAGGTAGATGCTGTATATGATGTTGCTTCAGAAAAAGGTTATAAAACTACACATGAATACGAACCATTGCCGTTTTTATCAAAAAAAGAAGTAAAAGAGCTTTCTGGCGAACCGGCAAAGCATGCCAAAATCACTTACTCAGAAAACCCAATGGAAATAGTGGAATATGAGTATAATGGAGATGGGGCATATAAACGGTTTAATGACGGAGAGCAAACGGTGGAGCTCAATACAGAAGAAGCGATTCAAGTTGAAAATGTACTTATCGTAGAAACAGATCACAAAATAATTGATAAAGCAGGACGTCGTTCAGTTGATATGACATCAGGCGGTGATGCATACTTGCTTCAAAATGGACAAGTACAGAAACTCCAGTGGGAAAATCGGGATGGTAGAATTATTCCAGTTAAAGATGGCAATGCTGTTGGCTTTGTTCCCGGTAAAACTTGGATTAATGTAATACCGTCAAGTCCTGGTCTGCAACAAATGGTTACAATAATGAACTAGTTAAGGAGCAGGAGGTGTTCGTTTTGCAAATAGATAAATTGCGTGGTAAACAATTAGATCAAATGTTTGATGCTATTCTTTCATTAAAGGATCGAGAGGAATGCTATCGTTTTTTTGATGATATGGCTACAATGTCCGAGATTCATGCAATGTCTCAGCGGCTGCAAGTAGCAAAAATGTTAAGTGAAGGCAGAACATATAATGCCATTGAGCAGGAAACAAATGCATCAACAGCTACTATTTCACGTGTGAGAAGATGCATGAACTATGGTAGTGATGGATACAAGATGGTACTAGACAGAATTATGGATGAGGAATAATAAGAAGAGATGCCGTTTCAACTAACGCATCTCTTTTTTTACAAGAAGCTCAGCTATACTATTACACATAATAGAGAAACTCAGGAGTAACTATTAGTGATTCAAATAGGAACTTGCTTGCTGCAATATTGATACCGCTACGGAAAATACTGCGCTTTTCGGGGGCGGCTGATGAGCCTCCTCATGCTACCGCATTCCGGGGTCTCACCTATGCCTCATCTCCCCCAGAAGTCTTCGTATTTTCCTCCGCTTAGAGTTGCTTTTTAGAAAGATTAGATTATTATTTAAGGCTGAAATGTAGTCACTTTTACATTTTAAGTACAGGTTTGGTGGATTGTAGCCTACGGGAGATAAACTTGAAAGAAATCAGGCAATACTAGTCTGTGTCCTAGAGTTTTAAGTTGCTACAAATTGATTGAAGCGGAAGGGGGCGACTCCTGCCTACTGCTTTCTTCTACTTATGTCCAAACTATTATAAGCAAGAATGCTAAACTTGGTAGTTCCTAAAG
This sequence comes from Virgibacillus halodenitrificans, assembly GCF_001878675.1. Taxonomy (NCBI): domain Bacteria; kingdom Bacillati; phylum Bacillota; class Bacilli; order Caryophanales; family Bacillaceae; genus Virgibacillus; species Virgibacillus halodenitrificans. The sequence continues at coordinate 536,655 of NZ_CP017962.1, forward strand.
TCCTTTATTAAAGTTGCTTAGATTATTTTAAGGAGGGAGTTTGTGTGAAGTCAATTATTGATGCACATATACATCTGGATTTATATAGTGCCGAAGAAAGAAGCAGTCTTCTGCAGGGATTAGATAAGACCAGCACAGAAGCACTTATTTGTGTGTCCAATAACTATGAATCTGCTAAAAAAATATGCAAATTGGCGAAGCAAGATAGACGTATTAAGCCTGGAGTTGGCTATCATCCTGAACAGGAACTACCTACTGATATGGAAAAAGAAGCATTGTTCCATTATATAAACAAACACCATAAGAAGATAACTGCCATCGGTGAAGTTGGCCTCCCATATTATACGCGAAAAAAGAATCCTGAAGTTTCACTCACTCCATACATAGAGCTACTCGAAGATTTCGTTAAAATAGCTGCAGACTTAGATAAACCGATCGTTCTTCATGCTATTTATGAGGATGCCCCTCTTGTATGTGACCTTTTGGAAAAGCATCGTACACAGGCAGCGCATTTTCATTGGTTTAAAGGAGATACAAAAACAGTCGAAAGAATGGTTTCAAATGGATATTATATCTCTATTACTCCTGATTGCTTATATGAACAAGAAATCAGGGAATTAGTACATACTTACCCATTGGAGCAAATGATGGTAGAAACGGATGGACCGTGGCCTTTCAAAGGACCTTTTCAACATCAATTGACACACCCTGAAATGATACATGCATCTATTGCGGAAATTGCTAAGTTAAAGGGACGGGATTTAGGACAAGTATATGATAAACTATATGCAAACACAGTAAAGTTTTATCGTTTACTTCTCTAATAACCTCCGCTTTCCCCAAAAAGCATCACTTCTGAAAAAGAGGTGGGAGAGTTGTCGCTCAAGATCGAAATGGATAGAAGAGGAAACTGATTTACCATTACATTTTGTGTAAATGATCCTTCCCTAAAGAATTTTTCCGAAATCTTTCTACCCTCACCCTCAATAGGCTTCAAAGCGTTTGTTACCGGGAACAATTTTCCCTTTGTAGCATCTAACTCACATTAAAAATTTTTCAACCTAAAAAATCCTGCTCATATCCCTAAATTACCACTGCTTTTTTTGGTATAATAAACGAATGAGCGAACTGACATTTTATAAATAGACGGTAGAATTTAATATAAATTGGAGGATTATCACTTTGTATAACATAAAAGAGTGGAAACATATATTTAAATTAGATCCAGCCAAAGAAATTTCTGAGGAGGATTTGGAAGCAATTTGTGAGTCTGGTACCGATGCAGTGATCGTAGGTGGTACAGATGATATCACATTGGACGGCGTACTTGATCTATTATCAAGAGTACGTCGTTATACCGTTCCTTGTATTTTGGAAGTTTCCAATATGGAGGCAATTACACCTGGCTTTGATTATTATTACATCCCGATGGTATTAAACTCAACAGAGAAAAAGTGGATGATGGACATTCAACATCAAGCAATAAAAGAATTTGTTGATATGATGGAATTTAGTGAAGTGCTATTTGAAGGGTATTGTATCTTAAACGAGGATGCAAAGGCATTTAGTCATACGAATAGCTATTTACCAGATGAAAAAGACGTAATTGCTTATGCGTATATGGCTGAAAAAGTCTTCCATTTACCTATTTTTTATATGGAATACAGTGGGAAGTACGGAGATCCGGAGCTTGTTGGAAAGGTAAAGGAACAACTGGAAGATACAATGCTTTTCTATGGTGGTGGAATTGAAAACACATTCCAGGCAAGAGAAATGAAAGAACATGCAGATGTTATTATTGTAGGGAATATTATTTATACAGATATAAAGAAAGCATTAAAAACGGTAAAAGCAATAAAAGATAATTAAAAGGCAAGGGCGGTGTAATAATGAGTCAGACAATGGGTGACTTATTATCTGGATTGAATAAAGAACAGCAGGAAGCAGTAAAACATACAGAAGGACCACTTCTTATTATGGCAGGCGCAGGTAGTGGTAAGACACGTGTGCTAACACATCGAATAGCTTATTTACTAGGTGAGAAGGATGTAGCAGCACGGAACGTCCTTGCAATTACCTTCACAAATAAAGCAGCTAGAGAAATGAAGGAACGAGTGAGAAAGCTGGTAGGTCCGGAAAGTGAATATATGTGGGTTTCGACATTTCACTCCATGTGTGTTCGTATTCTCAGAAGAGATATTGACCGAATCGGTTACAATCAAAATTTCACCATCTTGGACAGCAGTGATCAACTGTCCGTTATTAAACAAGTTCTAAAAAACCTGGATATTGATCCTAAAAAGTTTGACCCGCGGGCTATGCTTGGGCAAATTAGTGCAGCGAAAAATGAATTGATTACCCCAGAGGAATTCAGCAATAAGGTGGGGAATTTTTATGAGCGCCAGGTTTCCCAAGTGTATGAAGGCTATCAAAAAATGCTTACAAAAAATCAATCTTTAGATTTTGATGATCTAATCATGCAAACAATACATCTATTTAACCGAGTACCGGAAGTACTGGAATATTATCAGCGTAGATTTCAATATATCCATGTAGATGAGTATCAGGATACAAACCACGCTCAGTATTCATTGGTTAAGCAGCTTGCTAATCGATATCAGAATCTATGTGTCGTAGGGGATTCGGATCAGTCCATCTATCGTTGGCGTGGAGCAGATATTACGAATATCCTCACTTTTGAAAAAGATTATCCAAGTTCAAGAACTGTATTTTTGGAACAAAATTATCGGTCCACCAAGTCTATTCTGGAAGCAGCGAATAAAGTCATTGCAAATAATCCAGGACGGAAACCGAAAAATCTATGGACAGAGAACCCGGACGGAAAGAATATACACTACTATCAAGGGGCGACAGAACAAGAGGAAGCTCTTTTCGTAACGAATAAAATCCAAGAACTTACCCGAGATGGATTTTCTCCAAGTGATATTGCCATTCTTTATCGGACAAATGCGCAGTCACGAGCGATTGAGGCAACATTTATGAAATCCAATATTGTGTATCAAATGGTAGGCGGGCACAAGTTCTATGAGCGAAAAGAGATTAAGGATTTAACTGCATACCTGCGATTAATTACAAACCCTGATGATGATATTAGTTTTGAACGTGTAGTGAATGTACCAAAACGTGGAATAGGTAAAACATCTATAGAGAAGCTGAGAGAGCATGCGACATTGCATGATATATCCTTTTTTGAAGCCGTAAAAGAAGTCGATTTTACCGGTGTATCCAAAAAAGCAGCAAATGCACTTGCGGAATTTGGTAACCTGATTAAGACACTTTCACAGCAACAGGAATTTTTAACTGCAACGGATATGGTTGAGGCAGTACTGCAACGGACAGGCTATGAAGAGATGCTAAAGAGTGAGCGGACTATTGAAGCACAAAGCCGTCTGGAGAACTTGGAAGAGTTTATGACTGTTACCAAGGAATTTGAAGCATCTGCAGAGGATAAGACGCTCGTTGCCTTCCTGACTGACCTGGCATTGGTCGCTGATATTGATAAGGTGGACGAGGAAGATCCTACAAATGAAGAGAAAATCACCTTAATGACATTGCATGCTGCTAAAGGTTTGGAGTTCCCAGTTGTTTTCCTGATCGGGATGGAGGAGAATGTCTTTCCACATAGCCGCTCCCTTATGGAAGAGGAGGAAATGGAAGAAGAGCGCAGACTTGCTTACGTAGGAATAACGAGAGCAGAACAGCAACTATATCTTACTCATGCTAAAATGCGAACATTATTTGGTAGAACGAATATGAACCCTGTTAGTCGGTTTATAAATGAAATACCAGATGAACTTATTGATGGAATGGAAGAGGCAAATGCTGCCTTGTTTGGTGGCAGTATCTTCGGTCAGCCAAAAGAAAAGCCTGCCCCAGTGAAAAGAAAGGCTCAAAAAATGCAGCAAACAACAGGAGCAGAAAGTAAAACATGGGGACCTGGTGACAAGGCAAACCATAAAAAATGGGGTGTCGGTACTGTCGTTAAAGTTCAAGGGGAAGGAGAAGGAATGGAGCTTGATATAGCATTTCCTGCCCCAACAGGAATCAAACGGGTATTGGCAAAGTTCGCTCCAATTACGAAAGAATAAGGAGGCCCTTCGCACATGGAGGAACAACAAGCGCAAAAACAAATTGAAGCACTACGGGAAATATTAAATCAATATAGCTATGAATATCATGTGTTGGATAAACCATCTGTACCAGATTCAGAATACGACCAGAAGCTTCAGGAGCTTATCAAGCTAGAGGAGGCGCATCCACAGCTAGTTACACCTGACTCCCCAACCCAACGTGTGGGAGGAGACCCTTTGGAAGGCTTTCAAAAGGTAGAGCACCGTATTCCTATGTTGAGCCTTGGCAATGCGTTTAACGAAACGGATCTCCGTGACTTTGCAAGACGCGCAACACAGCACATGGAGGAGCCGGTAACCTTTGTCTGTGAATTAAAAATTGATGGACTTGCTGTATCTTTAACATATGAGAACGGAAAGTTTGTCAGAGGAGCAACACGTGGTGACGGAACGATCGGAGAAGATATAACGAGTAATCTGCGTACAATTCGGAGTATCCCTCTTACGATAAAAGAAAAAGAAACGATTGAGGTTCGTGGGGAAGCATTTATGCCACATAAGTCCTTCCTCGCTTTGAACAAGGCAAAAGAGGAAAATGAGGAGGAGCCATTTGCTAATCCTCGTAATGCTGCGGCAGGATCTTTAAGACAGCTTGATCCTAAAATTGCCGCAAAACGGAATTTGGATATCTTCCTATACGGAGTCGGAGAATGGGCGACAAGTTCCCTTCAAACACATAGTGAGCGGCTGGATAAATTGAAAGAGCTCGGTTTTAAAACAAATCCTGAGTGGCGTCGATGTGAAAGCATAGAGGAAGTGCTTGAATATGTCGACTATTGGACAAATGAGCGACCTAATTTAAATTATGAAATTGATGGAATCGTTATTAAAGTAGATAATCTGGAACAGCAGGAGGAACTTGGGTATACAGCAAAGAGTCCAAGATGGGCTATTGCATACAAATTTCCTGCCGAAGAAGTGATGACAAAGCTTGTCGATATTGAATTAAGTGTAGGGCGTACTGGTGTAGTTACACCGACTGCTTTACTGGAACCGGTAAAGGTTGCCGGTACTACTGTTCAGCGCGCATCCTTGCACAATGAAGATTTAATTCGAGCGAAGGATATTCGCATTGGGGATATGGTAGTAATTAAAAAGGCTGGCGACATCATCCCGGAAGTAGTACGTATTGTGGAAGAGAAAAGAACTGGAGATGAAAAAGAATTTTATATGCCGGAGGCTTGCCCAGCTTGTGGAAGTGAGCTAGTGCGGTTGGAAGAAGAAGTAGCACTTCGTTGTATTAATCCTAATTGCCCGGCACAGCTGAAAGAAGGGCTGATCCATTTCGTTTCCCGTAATGCCATGAATATTGATGGCTTGGGAGAAAAGGTAATTATACAGCTTTTCCAGGAAAAACTAATCCATACGATGGCAGACCTTTACCGATTAAAGGAAGAGGATTTACTGCAATTGGAGCGAATGGGTGAGAAATCCGTTTCTAACCTATTGAACGCAATTGAGACATCCAAAAGTAATTCGCTGGAAAGACTGTTATTTGGCTTAGGGATTCGATTTATTGGCGCAAAGGCTGCCAAGACACTTGCAGCAGAATTTGGTACAATGGAAAAGCTTCAGAATGCTTCCTTTGAAGATCTCGTTGCTATTGATGAGATTGGGGATAAAATGGCTGATTCCATTGTGCAATATTTTGAAGAGCAAAAGGTTATTGATTTATTGAAGGATCTTCGTTCACTTGGTGTGAATATGGAGTACAAAGGGCCGAAACAAGCAACACAATCAGGAGAAGGTATTTTTGCAGGAAAGACCATTGTACTTACAGGCAAAATGGAGCAATTCACCCGTTCAGAAGCCAAGGAGTTAATTGAAGCACAAGGTGGTACTGTAACAGGCAGTGTCAGTAAAAAAACAGATTTTCTTATTGCTGGGGAAGATGCTGGATCCAAATATGATAAAGCCGAAAAACTCGGAATAACAATTTGGAATGAACAACAGCTGAAAGAAGCAATGGAGGATTAAGGAGTTTTAATAAAATGAAAAAAATAAGCTTGCTTTTATTAAGCAGCCTTTTACTTATAACTAGCTGTGCACAGAATAATACAGAGGAAGAGGTCGTGCAGGAAGATAAACAAGAAGAGCAAACCTCAATTGTCCCAAGCTATCAGCTTTCTGATGAGAATTATAAAATGATCCTTCCATATGAACCAAGTCAAGCACGAGGTGTTATTACAAACCAAGTTGGTAATCGCCTTGATATTGATGAAATGGAAGAAGGTTTGAGGAGACATTCCAAGGAAGTGTTCTCACCGAAGGACTATCTATTTCAAGAAGGACAATTTTTAGAAAAAGATTTATTGTATGATTGGCTTAGCAGGGATTTAACTAAGAAACAGTTTGATGAAGCTTTAGAAGCAGCGATTGATAAACGCAAAAAAGACAAGCAACCCGTCTCTGATCAATGGCTCGCAAATACAAAAGAAGAACTACGTCGTGGCCTAAACCCGCCTATAAAAGACATGACCGATGAAATGAAAACTAAAGAGAAAAAAGAATTGCAAATTAATAGTCCTAAATATGTGACACATGTACTTGAACAAAACTTCCTGAAAAAGAAAGAAGATAAATCAGTGGAAGTTGCTGGGATGTCGATAGGTATTGCTATGAAATCTGTTTATCGGTATCAAACCGAAACAGGAGGAGCTTATTATTACAGAGATATACCTAAGAAGGAAATGCTGGAAAAAGGTAATGAAGTAGCACAAACTATTTTAGAGAGAATCCGTGGTATGGAGGGTGCAAAAAATATCCCAATTATGATCGCCATCTATAGAGAAGAAGACCAATCCTCTCCTGTACCAGGAAATTTTGTAGCTAAGACAGTAGTGGATGCTGGAAAAGAAAAGATTGGGGATTGGGAGTCCATTAAGGAAGAAAATATTCTCTTCCCTTCTGATGAGGGTAAGAAAAAGTATTTTGATGATCACGAAATTGTGACTAGCTTTGGGAACGAAATTGCTAGTTACTTCCCTAATTATGTAGGTGTTATTGGTAAAGGCTTCTATATTAATGAGGAATTGCAAAAGCTAACGCTTGAAATTCCAATTGAGTTTTATGGAAAAGGGGAAGTAATTGGTTTTACTCAATTTGCTTACGGGCTAGTTAAAGAAATGTTTTCGGATTACTATGATTTAGAGGTAAAGGTTACTTCAAGTGACAGAATGGAAAGTGTCATTTACCGAAAAGCTGGCTCGGATAAGCCTACCATACATTTTTTCCATTAATCTAATGCATACATTGAACTTTAAGAATATTTCAGTTAAAATGAAGGATGGGAATGTCCCGTCCTTTTTTTTGCTTTCTAATGAAAGCGTAATCATACGGGGTAAAAAGGAATAGGAGAGGGGTTTTTTTATGGTAGTACCTTACAAACATGAACCTTTTACAGACTTTACTTTAGAGGAAAACAGGCAAGAAATGCTGAATGCTTTGAAAAAAGTGGAAGCAGATCTAGGTAAAGAGTATCCACTAATTATTGGCGGCGAGCGGATAACGACAGAAGAAAAAATCGTATCTGTGAATCCTGCAAACAAAGAAGAAGTAATTGGGTATGTATCCAAGGCAAATAAAGATTTAGCTGAAAAAGCCATGCAGGTTGCTGACAGCATTTTTGAAACATGGAGAACTTCCGATCCGAAATTTCGTGCAGATATCTTATTCAGAGCTGCAGCCATTATCCGCCGTAGAAAACATGAATTCAGTGCACATCTTGTAAAAGAAGGCGGAAAGCCGTGGAAGGAAGCGGATGCAGATACAGCCGAAGCTATCGACTTTTTGGAGTATTATGGCCGCCAGATGCTTGCATTAAAGGATGGAGTAAAAGTGGAAAGCCGTCCGATTGAATATAATCAATATCATTACATACCGCTTGGTGTCGGTGTAGTCATATCTCCGTGGAACTTCTTATTTGCGATCATGGCAGGAACAACTGTTGCAGCAATGGTAACAGGTAATACCGTATTGCTGAAACCAGCCAGTGCTACACCAGTTATCGCATATAAATTAATGGAGGTGCTGGAAGAGGCTGGACTGCCGGCAGGAGTTATTAACTATATACCAGGTCCTGGTGGAGAAGTTGGGGATTATCTCGTTGATCATCCGCGCACCCGTTTTGTAAGCTTTACAGGATCTCGTGAAGTTGGAACTCGGATATTCGAGCGTGCTGCGAAAGTACATGAAGGCCAAAAATGGTTGAAACGTACAATCATTGAAATGGGTGGAAAAGATACAATTGTAGTAGATAATGAAGCTGATCTGGAGCTTGCTGCACAGTCTATCGTGCAATCAGCCTTTGGATTTTCCGGTCAAAAATGCTCCGCATGTTCACGAGCTGTTATTCACGAGGATGTTTATGATCAGGTAAAAGCTCGTGTTGCTGAATTAACAAAAGAATTATCAGCAGGTAATCCACATGATAATTCACATTTCATGGGACCAGTAATTGATCAAGGTGCATACGATAAAATTATGGAGTATGTAGAAATCGGGAAAAAAGAAGGAGAATTGCTTGTTGGTGGAGATGGCGATGATAGTAAGGGATGGTTCATAAATCCTACAGTTTTCGCAGATTTAGATCCCGAAGCTCGAATTATGCAGGAAGAGATATTTGGTCCAGTTGTTGGATTAACAAAAGCCAAGGATTTCACAGAAGCAATTAAGATTGCTAACAATACGGAATATGGCTTAACAGGCGCTGTTATTACAAATAACCGTGCACACCAAGAACAAGCTCGTCGTGACTTCCACGTAGGAAATCTATACTTTAATCGTGGATGCACAGCAGCAATTGTTGGCTACCAGCCATTTGGCGGATTTAATATGTCTGGAACAGATTCCAAAGCAGGCGGTCCAGATTATTTAATCCATCATATGCAAGGAAAGACCACATCGGAAATGTTTTAATTTTAAAAATAAGACTAAAGTAACAATATTAAAATCAGCCCTTTCTTGATAATAGATCAAAAGTAGGGGCTGATTTTCCTGTTCGAGGAAAGTCGGAAAGTTTTTTGGGTGTTTATAGCAGGTAAATGCTACTAATTTTCCCAATATGAATTATCTGAAAGTATGATATACTATTACTATAAGAAAACATTTCCTTCAAATTGGAAAGAAGGTGGGTATATTGATAGAGTTAGGATCTTATATTAAGCTGCAACGTACAAAACAAGAGATGACACAAGGGGAATTAGCACATGGAATTGTGTCCCTATCCTATTTATCAAAAATTGAAAATCTCAAAACAGAAGCAAGTCCAGAGATCATTCAAGCTCTTTGCACCCGCCTCGGAATCCAAATCGATAATTCACTTGAATCTACCATTCAAGAGAAATGCAAAGAATGGTATGGGATGTTGTTTGAAGTAAACGATAAAGAAGAGATTACTTCAAAGTTTAAAGAAATTCAGAGTTTAATGGATTCAAACTTGACTGAAAGCTTACTGTTATTTGAGATTCATAAAATTAGATACTACCTAATTTTAGGTGAATTTGATAAAGCATTAAATAAAATCAATGAGCTAAATGAGATATCAGGTACCTTTGATAATTTACATCTATATTATTGGTATAAGTTTAGAGGGAATTATAATTCAGCTAACGCAGAATATAATCAAGCAATGTATCTTTATAGACTTGCTGAGGAAAAATCTGCTCGTCTTAAGATAGATGAGAATGAAGTAGCTGATTTACAATATGTTATGGCAATTACCCATAGTAAACTTAGAAATACTTTAGAAGCTATAGATTATACTAATAAAGCTTTAAATGTCTTTATGAAAAATTACAACTTTTTGAGATGTGCTCAATGTCATAATGTGCTTGGTATTTCATATAGAAGAATTAGAATGTATGATAAAGCTATTAAGAACTTTAACTTGGCGTTGCACTTAGGGAAATTGAATAATAACAAACAATTAATACAATTGACTAATCAAAATCTTGGTCACCTATACTCTTCCAAAGGGGAAGCTAAAGAAGCAATTAAGCATTTTAAGGAAGTAATTAACGATGAAGAGGTCCATTTAGTTGAGAGATTAGCTTCTGTATCTTCTTTAGTTAGAGAATATTATAATGTATATAACTTTGAAGAAACGAAAGAAGCTATAAAGTATGGTTTTGAATTATTAAATCAATTGAAGAATATTCAGCAATATAAAATATTTGATTATGTTTTAAATACTTATAGCTATTTAATGAAAGAAGAATATGAAAAATTCGAGGAATTGGTTATTAAAGATTTTATCCCGTTCTTGGAGAAACACAAGGACTTTGCTAATGTAATTATTTATGCAGAATTATTAGCAAGACATTTTGAAAAGCAATACAAATACAAAGACGCAACAAAATATTATAAAGTGGCTAATTTTGCCTATGAGCAAATTGCAAATATTTAGAGTTTATTTTGATAAGGGGGGGAAATGAAATGAAAAAGTTTATAGCAGGATTGTCTTTAGGGGCACTTCTAGTATCAGGCTTTGCTTTTGCACAGCAAAATGATCCAGTAGATTTATCCATGGATAGAGAGCCTAGCATTTTCTCAATCAAACAACCTACAGTATATTTTTAAGATGATTTAATAAGTAGTTAACATTTGTTTTTACCCTATTATTATATGATATATACTTGCCTGAAATAGCGTGGAACCTATTTCAGGATTTTTTTGTTTTTCAGGAAAAAATATAAAAATTTTTTAGGCTCATAAATTCAGAGGATTTACGAGGTAATGAGATTATACGCTACAATTTTATACGTATGATTATCCATTTTTCTCTTAAGACGTTATATGATAGTTAAACCGTTTATTTCGAATCTCAGCCAAGTTGCTTCCACTATAATACCCTTGAAAATTTGCGTCTCTGTTCTTACTTCGGTTGAAATATTTTTCTGGATGTGAAACCATAGTCTTTGTGCTATTAAGCAGATAAACAGAGAAAAACAGCGAAAGGAGAAGCAAATTGGAATACGCAATTAGAGGAGCAACATGGTTTTGGCTATTTGTACCAATGCCAATCGTACTTTTATTATCTATCATTACACTATTTACGGAGAGGAGAAAATAAAGCGTGGGTCTCACAACCTTGATTACTTTTATTGTTTATTTAATTGGAATGCTTGTCATTGGTGTCATCATGTACCGCATGACAAATAATTTATCTGACTACGTGCTTGGTGGACGGAACCTGGGCCCTGGGGTAGCGGCACTGAGTGCAGGCGCATCGGACATGAGCGGGTGGTTATTGCTTGGTCTGCCAGGTGCTATTTATGCTTCAGGAATGTCGGAAGCCTGGATGGCAATCGGACTTGCTACAGGTGCATATTTAAATTGGCAGTTCGTCGCCAAACGATTACGCATTTATACTGAAGTATCAAATAATGCAATTACCATTCCAGATTTTCTGGAGAACCGCTTTAAAGACAAATCGCATATTCTACGTGTCATTTCTGCTTTAGTAATTTTACTGTTCTTCACTTTTTATACTTCATCGGGAATGGTTGCCGGAGCAAAACTGTTTGAAGCTTCGTTTGGATTATCCTATCAATCTGCGCTTTGGATTGGAACCATCGTGGTAGTTTCCTATACATTGTTAGGAGGATTTTTGGCAGTAGCCTGGACCGATTTTATTCAAGGAATACTAATGTTCTTAGCATTGATTGCTGTACCAATTGTAGCCTTAAATGAAATGGGAGGCTGGTCAGCGGCAGTACAGGCTGTTGGTGAAATAGAACCAAGTCATTTGAATATGGTCAAAGGAGTAGGAATCATGGCGATTATTTCCTCCTTGGCGTGGGGACTGGGCTATTTTGGCCAACCACATATTATTGTGCGTTTTATGGCATTAAGATCGGCTAAAGATGTGCCAAAAGCAAAATTCATTGGTACTGCTTGGATGATTTTAGGGCTATACGGGGCTATCTTTACAGGCTTTATTGGGCTTGCCTTTATTAGTACCCAGGAAGTGCCCATTCTTGGAAAGTTTGGAATTGATGTAGTAAACGAGGGTGGCCTGCAAATGCTGGCAGATCCGGAGAAAATCTTTATCGCTTTTTCGCAAATTCTATTTCATCCGGTAATTGCAGGAATATTGCTTGCAGCTATTTTATCTGCCATTATGAGTACGATTGATTCTCAATTACTAGTATCGTCATCTGCAGTTGCAGAGGATTTCTATAAGGCTATTTTCCGCAAGAAGGCTTCTGGAAAAGAATTAGTATGGGTTGGACGAATCGCTACGTTAGGTATTGCATTGATTGCCGCAATTATTGCAATGAACCCAGAAAGCTCTGTGCTTGAGCTCGTCAGTTACGCGTGGGCAGGCTTTGGTGCAGCTTTTGGGCCAATCATTCTCTTATCCTTATTTTGGAGAGGAATTACTCGAAATGGAGCGCTGGCAGGGATTGTTGTTGGTGCGGTCACCGTTATTATATGGGGCGAATTCCTATCAGGTGGAATTTTTGATTTATATGAAATCGTTCCAGGGTTCTTGTTGAATCTTCTTGTTACTATCCTCATCAGTATGTTTGGTAAGCCAGCACCGGAAATAGAAGCAGAGTTTACCGAAACGTTGACGAAATTAAAAGAATAAGCATAAGAAATGGTCTGCTTCTTTAGGAAGTGGGCCATTTTTTTAGAAGTTAAAGAATAAAATTTTTGACTCCATTAAGTTCTTTTGCATGAACGGTTGCGTCCAGCTCCAGCGCCTACCCCCTCGAGGTCTTAAGCAATAACTCTACATGGCAAAGACCGCCATTAGGATTTCTTGCTTAAGCTTGTCGGGGGCCTGCAGGAGGTAGGTCAGACAGGCGTTGCCCCAAACGGTCTTCGATGGGACGAGTAATCGCAGTCCCAGGACGGGGCGGTTTTAGCCTGTCTTCCTTACTTGCAAGGCGCTTGCGCTTTTGTTGGAGTGATCTTTCATCTCTGTCTTATTTGCTTAATAGCAGTCAATTCTGCTATCATCTATAGTGTTATAATAGTATAATTAGACAATAATAACTAAAATAAACCAAAGATAGATAAAGACTGGAGGGTAATAAATGGCTGATATCACCAAAGAACAGGTTAAACATGTTGCGAATTTGGCAAGACTTGCAATTACAGAAGAAGAAGCAGAAATGTTTCAGGGACAGTTGAATTCCATAATTTCCTTTGCGGAGCAATTAAATGAATTGGATACAGAAGGTGTAGAACCAACTACACATGTATTAGATTTAAAGAACGTATTACGCAAGGATGAGCCGAAGGAATGGATTACACAAGAGGAAGCACTGAAAAATGCTCCTGATAAAAAAGATGGACATTACCGTGTGCCATCCATTTTGGAATAGGGAGGGAAAATAGATGTCATTATTTGATTACACGATAAAAGAATTGGAAGAAAAAATACATAATAAAGAAGTTACGGTCCAGGACCTCGTAGACACTTCTTATAAACGTATTAAAGAAGTGGACGGACAGGTTCATGCTTTCTTAACATTAAATGAAGAAAGTGCTAGAGAAGAAGCAAAGAAATTAGATGCTGCAGCTGATCAAACTGCAAGTCTTTTCGGTATGCCAGCAGGGATTAAGGATAATATTGTAACGAAAGCGTTGCGCACAACCTGTGCCAGCCAATTCTTGGATAACTTTGATGATCCATTATATAATGCAACGGTTGTTGATAAGCTGGCAAGCCAACAAGCAGTTACAATTGGGAAATTAAACATGGATGAGTTTGCTATGGGTTCATCTAATGAAAATTCAAGCTATACACCAACACGTAATCCATGGAATACCGATTATGTTCCAGGGGGCTCCAGTGGTGGCTCTGCAGCTTCTGTAGCGGCAGGAGAAGTGTTATTCTCCCTAGGCTCTGATACAGGTGGATCGATTCGTCAGCCTGCAGCATTCTGTGGTGTGGTTGGCTTGAAGCCGACATATGGCCGTGTATCTCGTTTTGGTCTTGTAGCATTTGCATCCTCCTTGGATCAAATTGGACCGATTACCCGTAATGTGGAAGATAATGCTCGCGTGCTAGAAGTAATCGCTGGAATCGACCCGATGGATTCTACTAGTGCCAATGTAGAAGTACCAAAGTATACGGAAGCACTAACAGGAGATGTCAAAGGATTAAAGATCGCAGTACCAAAGGAATATCTTGCTGAAGGTGTTGCGCCTGAGGTAAAGGAATCTGTACTTCAAGCATTGAAAGTATATGAATCACTTGGTGCCACATGGGAAGAGGTTTCCTTACCACATTCTAAATATGCGGTAGCAACCTACTATCTGCTTTCATCATCTGAGGCATCAGCAAACCTTGCTCGTTTTGATGGGGTAAGATACGGTGTGCGCAGCGAAAATGCAGATAATATGATCGATATGTTCAAAAAATCCCGTAGTGAAGGCTTTGGTGAAGAAGTGAAGCGTCGTATTATGCTTGGAACCTTTGCATTAAGCTCGGGCTACTATGATGCTTACTATAAAAAAGCACAAAAAGTTCGTACATTAATCAAAAATGACTTTGATAAGATTTTCGAAGACTATGATGTAGTTATCGGACCAACAACACCAACTCCGGCATTTAAGGTAGGAGAGAAAATAGATGATCCGCTAACCATGTATGCGAATGACATCCTTACTATTCCGGTTAACCTTGCAGGCGTACCAGGAATTTCTTTACCATGTGGTTTCTCTGAAGAAGGCTTACCATTCGGATTGCAAATTATCGGAAAGCATTTTGATGAGAGTACGGTTTATCGTGCAGCACACGCCTATGAACAGGCAACAGACCACCATAAAAAACGACCTCAACTAGGAGGTGCCAACTAATGAATTTCGAAACAATTATCGGATTAGAAGTGCACGTGGAATTAAAAACAAACTCAAAAATTTTCAGTCCTAGTGTGAACGCGTTTGGAACGGACGCAAACACGAATGTAAACCCAATCGATTTAGGATATCCCGGGACGTTACCGGTGCTAAATGAAGAAGCGGTTAATTTTGCAATGAAGGCTGCTATGGCATTAAATTGTGAAATAGCAACAGATACTAAATTTGACCGTAAGAACTATTTTTATCCGGACAATCCAAAGGCATATCAAATTTCTCAGTTTGATAAACCAATTGGTGAGAATGGCTGGATTGAAATCGAAGTAAATGGGGAAAAGAAGCGAATCGGAATTACTCGTCTTCACTTAGAGGAAGATGCAGGGAAGCTGACCCATGGAAATGATGGTTACTCATTAGTGGATTTTAACCGTCAGGGAACTCCACTCATTGAAATTGTTTCCGAGCCGGATATGCGTTCACCGGAAGAGGCCTATGCTTATCTTGAAAAATTGAAAAATATTATCCAATATACAGGCGTGTCCGATGTAAAGATGGAAGAAGGCTCCCTTCGTTGTGATGCCAATATCTCTTTACGCCCAGTTGGACAGGAAGAGTTTGGTACAAAAGCAGAATTGAAGAACTTGAACAGCTTTAGCTTTGTACAAAAAGGCCTTGAATTTGAAGAAAAGCGCCAAGAGAAAGTTCTTTTGACTGGTGGGGAGATTTTACAGGAAACCCGCCGTTATGATGAAAAGACAAAAGAAACTATACTTATGCGTATTAAGGAAGGGTCAGACGATTACCGTTACTTCCCTGAACCGGATCTGGTTCCATTATATATTGATGATGCTTGGAAGGAACGTATTCGTAAGGAAATCCCTGAGCTTCCTGATGCTCGCAAAAAGCGCTATATTGAAGAGCTGGGGTTACCTGCATATGACGCAGCAGTTCTAACAAGCTCGAAGGAAATGGCTGACTTCTTTGAAGCTGCATTACAAGATGGTGCGGATATGAAGCAAGTATCGAACTGGTTAATGGGCGAAGTATCTGCTTATATGAACAAGCATTATAAAGAACTGCATGACCTTGCTATAACTCCACCAGCTCTTGCAAAAATGATTAAGCTAATAGAGGATGGTACTATATCATCTAAAATTGCCAAAAAGGTATTTGCAGAGTTAGTAGAAAATGGCGGAGATCCAGAGCAGATCGTGAAGGACAAAGGTCTTGTACAGATTTCCGATGAAGGTCAGCTAAGAGAAATTATTGCTCAAGTTCTTGCTGAAAATGAACAATCCATAATTGATTATAAAAATGGAAAAGATAAAGCACAAAAGTACTTAGTAGGACAAGTAATGAAAGCAACCAAAGGACAGGCAAACCCTCCAATGGTGAATAAGATTCTTGTGGAAGAGCTTGATAAGAAGTAAGAGAAATGTGGCGGTCTGTTGTTCTGTTTTAGGCAACAGACTGTTCTTTTAGTCCTTACCCCTTTTCAAATTCAATGAAAAGGGCTATGATAAGCAATGGACAAACAAACATATCATTTGCCCTTGCAAAATTGAAGGAATGGGGAGGGAAAACAATGAAGAAGGCCCGAATCATTTATAACCCGACATCTGGACGGGAAGCTTTTAAAAAAGAACTGGCGACCGTTTTAGAGCGTTTTGAAGTCGCAGGATATGAAACATCTGCACACGCAACTACTTGTGAAGGTGATGCCATCCATGCAGCAAGAATAGCTGTAGAGAGAGGCTTTGATTTAGTTGTTGCAGCTGGTGGAGATGGTACGATTAATGAAGTCATAAATGGCTTGGCAGAGCAGGAGAATAGGCCAAAATTGGGTATTATACCAGTCGGCACAACAAACGACTTTGCCAGAGCATTAAGTATCCCTCGTGACATAAAAAAAGCGGTTGATGTAATTTTAGAAGATCAATCCATGTTTTTAGATATAGGAAGAGTAAACGATCACTATTTTATGAATATCGCAGGTGGCGGTAAGCTGACAGAATTGACCTATGAGGTACCAAGTAAGCTTAAGACAATGCTTGGACAGTTGGCTTATTATATGAAGGGAATGGAGATGCTTCCTTCGTTAAAGCCGATCCGCGCCAAAATAGAATATGATGATAACATCATCGATGAGGATATTATGCTGTTCTTAGTCTCCAACACGAATTCAGTTGGGGGATTTGAGAAGCTTGCACCAGAAGCGAATATGCATGATGGCTATTTTGACTTGTTAATTTTACGTAAAACAAACCTCGCGGAATTTATTCGCATTGCTTCTTTAGCATTACGTGGTGCACATTTGGAAGATAAAAATGTAATTTATGCAAAAGCCAAAAAAATAAAAGTAACCACAGATGAAAAGATGCAGTTAAATATTGATGGAGAATTCGGCGGACTGCTTCCAGGTGAATTTATTAATTTACAGGAACATATCGAATTTTTCGTACCGAAAGCATTTATGGAAAAAGAAATGGACAGGGAGCTTCCGTCATAGGGAGTTCTTTTTTTCGTTTCAAATCACAACCCACCTCCCTTTTAAAAACGTATGAAAATGATTTTACCTAGCAAAATATGATAAGATAGCATCACATACTAGCACGTAAAGGAAGATATAAATGGGAAAACAAGCAGCACCGGTTAAAAAGAATGAAACAGTGACAATAAGCTTTGAAGATCTTACACATGAAGGAAATGGTGTAGGCAAAATTGACGGGTATCCATTATTTGTACCTCATGGTCTTCCTGGTGAAGAAGCAGAAGTTAAGGTAGTAAAAGTTAATAAAAATTTTGGATTCGGGAAGCTATTAAAAGTGATAAAATCGAGTCCGCAGCGTGTTGAACCACCTTGCGATGTATATTACAAATGTGGTGGCTGTCAATTACAGCATATGAGCTATGTCATGCAGCTGGAAATGAAGCAGAACCAAGTAAAGAATGTCATGCGGAAGATTGCCCATATGGAACACGTACCAGTTCACTCGACAATAGGGATGGAGGACCCGTGGCGTTATCGTAATAAAATTTCCATTCCTGTTGGTGAACGAGATGGAGAACTGATTACAGGATTTTATCAGAAACGAAGCCACCATATTATCGAGGATATGGACACATGTGTGATTCAGGATGAAGTGAACGATCGGATGGTAGAGGCTGTTCGCCGTATTGCAGATCGCCTTGGAATCCGGGCATATGACGAAAAGAAAGACCGTGGAGTGTTAAGGCATATCATGGTACGTACGGGGAGAGCTACCAATGATACGATGATTGTACTCGTTACCAGAACGGACAAGCTGCCACATCAGGAGCAGTTAATTAAGGAATTAACGGAAACCTATCCACATGTGAAATCCATCGTGCATAACATCAATAATAAGCAAACAAACGTAATTTTAGGGAGAAAAACGAAAGTAATCTGGGGAGAAGAATATATTTACGACACGATCGGAGATATCCGTTTCGCCATATCTGCAAAGTCGTTTTATCAGGTGAATCCTCCACAGACGAAGAAACTCTATGATAAAGCCCTGGAATATGCTGAAATTGAACCTAATGACATTGTAATTGATGCGTATTGCGGTATTGGAACGATTTCTTTGTTCTTAGCACAGAAAGCCAAAAAGGTATATGGTGTGGAAGTTGTTCCAGAAGCAATCAGTGATGCTAAAATGAATGCCAAGTTAAATGGGATTACGAATGCAGAATTCGTAGTAGGAGAAGCAGAAAAAGTAATGCCATGGTGGAAGGCGCAGGGCTTGAGGCCAGACGTGATCGTTGTGGACCCACCACGGAAGGGTTGTGAAGTTGATTTTCTGCAGGCAATGATCGATATGAAACCAAAGAAAATTGTTTACGTATCATGCAACCCATCTACATTGGCAAGAGATCTCAAAATCCTGGATGAAGGCGGGTATGAAACGAAAGAGGTGCAGCCTGTTGATATGTTTCCACAGACGAATCATGTGGAGTGTGTAGTGAGGTTGGAGTTGAAGTAAAGTATCATTTTAAAAGTCCTATTCTTATTAGAATAAGGCTTTTTTGGTAATTTAATAAAAACCGTGATTATATAACGGCATAACTCGGGAATCAATTACACTTTTCGATTACTTTTTTCCTTATAAGGGTATCTTATGACTAATATTCTCATAAATTTAGACTTTCTGGCAAAAGAGTGGTTTGATACTGATCCTGATCCTCTACGAAAGGAGATCAATACATTGAATAAAGAGGAACGAATTAAAGTTTTACAAGATGTAATCAAAATAAAATCGGTAAACGATTATGAATCGAAAGTAGCTGATTATTTAGCAAATCTATTCAAAAAATATGGCATCGAATCCCAAAAAGTTAAATATTGTGAAGGTCGTGAAAGCTTAGTCGCCACATACAAAAAGGGGGACGGTAAAGTTTTAGGTATCAGCGGACACGAAGATGTTGTGGCAGCTGGTGATGAAAGTGAGTGGATATTCCCACCATTCTCAGCTGTGATTGATGGTGACAAATTATACGGCCGTGGTTCAACGGATATGAAATCAGGTCTAGTAGCTTTAGCTATCGCTATGATTGAAATCAAAGAAGAAAACGTAGAAATCAATGGAACATTAAAGTTCATGGGAACTGTTGGTGAAGAAGTCGGTGAATTAGGTTCTGAACAATTAACTAAAGAAGGATATGCAGATGATCTTGATGGACTAATTATCGGTGAACCAACTGGCCAAGCATTGATTTACACACACAAAGGTTCAATGAACTATACAGTTGTTTCTCGTGGTAAATCGGCCCATAGCTCAATGCCTAAAGAAGGTATTAATTCTATCGCAAATATTAATGAATTTGTGATGCGTGCTAATGCAGAAATGCAAGAAGTCACTAACGAATACAAGAATGAGGTATTGGGTGAAACTGCACATTCAATTACAATTATCAATGGAGGGGATCAAGTTAACAGTATTCCTGCTATTACAACATTACAAGGTAATATTCGTACTATTCCTGAGTTTGATAATAGCAAAATTAAAACATTGTTAAAAAATATTATTGATGACTTGAATAAAAAGGATGGTTTTAACCTAGAATTAATCGTTGATTATGATATTTACCCTGTACAATCAAAACCTGATTCTGAACTAATTAAATCAATCCAATTTGTTTTAAAACAAGAATTGCCTATAACAGGTATTTCACCAACGACAGATGCAGCTGCATTTACTAAAGCAGAAAATGAATTCGACCTTGTAATCTATGGTCCTGGTGTTCCAAATTTACCCCACCAAATAGACGAATACGTATCAATTGAAAACTATTTAGAAATGATTGACACTTACAAAGCAATTTATAAAGAATACTTAAAATAAATTGTAAAATTTGATGTTCATTGTATATTCCTGACGTTCCAATATTTGAGGCTTTAAGGTTGAAACTTGTTGGTTTACAAGGATGTTCTGGTAAGGGGTATGAGTGAAATTTAGTTTAAATAACGCTTAAGAATGTTTAAAAAGCCTATTTCCATTTAAGGATAGGCTTTTTATATTAGATTCATACTAAAAAACTCGTCACCCACTCCACATGTGAGGGTTGTATGTGACAACACCTGGGAGTAGCGGGAACTATTATATAGGCTCGAACACTATTATAGAAGAATTGGGTCTACCTATTTCAAACAACGATCTATTAAGCAATAAGAAAATCCATAAAAAATATTTAGTAAATCACATAACAAAAAACTACCTACAGCATCCAGTGTACATCTCCACAAAACAGGGAACTACTCTTTAGTGAAGCATCTACCTAGAAAACGGAGGATAAAAAGTGGCGAAAAATAAGGATGAAATTATTTTAAAAGGACTTCAAGAAAATAATTTAAAAAACATAGACATCAATATACCTAAAGAGAAAATAAATGTATTTACTGGTATTTCAGGTTCAGGAAAAAGCTCGGTTGTTTTTGATACATTGGCGACGGAAAGCAGAAGACAAATGACGTTGAATTATCCTCTCTATGTCAGAAACCAGATGCCGAGATATGAAAGACCTCATGCTGATCTGATGCAGCATTTGAGTCCAGTCGTAGTAGTAGAACAAAAAGCTGTTGGAAGTAATTCTCGCTCGACAGTTGGGACCTATATGGACATCCATCCATTGATTCGGCTATTGTTCTCTCGAATTGGCAGTCCGCCTATAGGTACAGCTACCGACTTTTCGAGCCAGAGTTCTTTTGGCAAATGTCCTGAATGTAATGGGTATGGCGAGGTTATTGCACCTGATTTAAATAAGCTTGTCGATTTAAATAAGTCACTTCGAGAGTATGCAGTAAGATTTAAACCACTATCTCCTTCTGGATGGCAAGGCAGATGGATGATCACTGGCGGACTATTTAATCCTGACATACCGATAAAGGATTATCCAAAAGAAACGTTTGACTTATTCATTTATGGACCACCAGAAGGCGAACGGGTATTTGCGCCTTTCCATACGAAAGATGGTCCTCATGATCATGAGTGGGATGGATTACTACCACGGTTTACGCGTCTTTACATTAACAGGGATGTATCAAAGTTAAAACAAACATCTCAGGATGATGTTTTAGCTGTATCTACACATACATTATGTCCCGTTTGTGAAGGGTCGGGCCTAAACCCTAAAGTTCTGGAATGCAAAATAAATGGATTAAATATCGCAGAATATGATCAATTGGAATTGACAGAATTACTTGTGGAATTGGGAAAAATAAAAGACCCGATTGGCAGCTCGATCGCACAGCAGGCAATTCCCAGTGTACAGCAACTTGTGAAATTAGGATTAGGGTATTTAAGTCTGGCTAGAAAGATGGGGACTCTTTCAGGTGGGGAAGCACAACGGGTAAAAATTGCTCGTCATCTGGGTAGCAGTCTAAACAATATGACGTACATTTTCGACGAACCTAGTGCTGGTCTTCATCCAGAAGAAATAGATAAATTGATTTACGTGCTTAAAACACTGCGTGATAATCATAATACCGTAGTTATTATCGAACATAATCTCACTGTCATAAACGCAGCAGATGAAATAATCGAGATGGGCCCGGGAGCGGGGGTGCATGGCGGGGAAATAGTATATCAAGGTGAACTGGAAGGATTAAATAAAGCTTCTGCTATTACGGACCTGTCTCATAAACCAGTGGTAAATAAAAATCCAAGAGAAGCGGAAGCGCATTTTACTATAACAAAAGCGACTGATAATAACTTGAAAGATATTAGTGTGGAGATACCTAAAAATGTCTTAGTCTCTGTATGTGGAGTTTCTGGTTCAGGAAAAAGCTCCTTAATGTTTCAGGCCTTCAAAGAAAAGTACCCGGACACCATAGCGGTAAGTCAAGGCAGTATCGGAACCTCCAGCCGTTCGACACTTGCTACTTATATGGGAATTATGGATGATATCCGTTCGATTTTTGCGAAGGAAACAGGACAGCCAGCTGGATTATTTAGCTTTAATTCCAAAGGAGCATGCCCTTATTGTGATGGAAAGGGAGTAACCACCCCGGACGTTGCTTTTGCAGACCCGGTAACTGTTACTTGTGAAGCTTGTGGAGGCACAAGGTATTCGGAAGAAGCATTATCTTATCAATACCAAGGGAAGAATATAGTAGAGGTCTTGGATCTTACGATAGATGAAACAAATAACTATTTTACATTGCCAAAGATCGTAAAAAAGGTAAATACATTAAAAGATGTAGGGTTAGAGTATTTGACACTAGGTCAGACAACAAGCTCTCTAAGTGGTGGAGAAGTCCAGCGACTTAAATTGGCCAGCCAACTAAAAAAAGAGGGGCAGATCTATTTGCTGGACGAACCGTCATTAGGACTTCACACTCAAGATAATGACAAGCTTTTAGATGTTTTTCATAATCTTGTGCACAAAGGGAATTCTGTTATCATTATTGAGCATAATTTGGATTTTCTTGCGGCAAGTGATTGGCTTATTGAAATGGGGCCAGCAGGAGGCAAGGAAGGTGGATATGTTCTGTTCGAAGGGACGCCGACACATATGCTGGAAGCAAACACACCAACAGCAAAGTGGTTGAAAGAGGCCACTAATAACTAATTGTATAATCTTTTAAAATAAATATTAAAAATAAAAGAACCTTATCTGAATAGGATAAGGTTCTTTTATTTTAGATCATACTTCTATTAATAGACATCCTGTTATTCAAACAAGCCCGATAATAATCCATTACTTTCTTATCCTGAATATCCTATCTTATAATTACTTTCCCAAATCCGCATTCAAAGCTTCTTTTAGATTTATTCCACAAATATCACTACATACAGGAAATAAGCCATCTTGTCCTTTTTTCTTTGCAAGAGAATCTGATGTGGTTACAATCATTGAAACATTTTTATCTGCTGATTTTAGATATACAGGAATAATTTCTCCTTCTCGATCAGAAAAATCCATTCCTTTATGGAATTTAATATCGATTGCGCTTAATGGGTCATTTTCACCGATCTTCTTATTGCACCAGGAGCAATTTAGCATTGTGATTTCTCCTTCCTACACAGGGGATTATGGCACTGTTCTATTTGCTCATTATAATACATATGCGATGCTTAATACAAATGCCTGAATCAAGCTTCATATTAGAACAATACAAAAGAGGCTCACCAACCGAGCCTCTTTTGTAATACCAGCTTTCATGCACCAACTATAAGTTAAAAATAATCCCCATCAGCGAATAAATAATGACAGTTGAAAATAATACTGTCATATGAATAAGCGAATATACAAACAGAGAGATCGCCCACTTTTCAGAGCTTGCTCTGTGGTATTGGGTAATGCTTAAAATGAGCCATCCTGAACTTAACAATAGGGCAACAAGCATTAAGCCCAAGCTCAATGTACCAAAAAGGAAACTTATCGCAATCATGATGATCAAGTAAACATTTGTTTGCAGATATGTTCTTCTAATTCCTTTTACTACAGGTAGCATGGGAACCTTTGCTGCCTCATATTGTTTATGGTTTCGAATAGCGATCGCGTAAAAATGCGGCATTTGCCAAATAATCATAACAACAAACAATCCCAGGACGGCTGGATGACTAATATCAGGATATATTGCTGCCCAGCCAATTAGTGGAGGCATGGCTCCGGAGATACTCCCTACCTCTGTGTTATACACTGTTCTCCTTTTCGTCCACATCGTATATGGTACAACATAAAAGAACAGCCCCAAAAACCCGAGTAATGCAGCAAGCCAAGTAGTTAAGCTTAATAAACCGATCCCCGTAATACTTAATATGATAGCCAGCCACAGGACAGTATGGAAGTTAATATCACCAGTGACGGTTGGACGGGTTTTCGTTCTTTCCATAACAGCGTCAATATCTCTGTCATACAGATTATTGAATGCTCCAGCTGCTGCGATGACAAACGCAGAGCCTACTATCGCAAATAGTATATCAGGGAGCTTTTCCATGATGCCGAATTGGTACGTATACATCGCTAAAGTAAGACCGGCAAACATGGGTATTAAATTGGATCGTATAATTCCCGTTTTTACAGTCTTTGATAAAATATCAACTGATTTATGCTTTGCTCCCATTTTTTTGTTCATTATATCTATCTTCCTTTTCCTTAACAGGTTAATCGTTGGCTAAAACCAACTGGTAACAATATGTCTCCTTGTACTATTATAAGACAAGTCGGGGATTTTATCATGTGACAGTTTTTCAATAATTAACAGCTTTTTCTACCACTATATGTTTTGTAATTTTATCAGAGGGGAAATAATAAATAAATTTAAAATAAATGTGTACATTTTGTGTCCAAAATAGGAATTATTTGTTACAATAGTTTTATAAGAGAAATCGTTTTCAAAAAACAACCAAAGGAGCTGAGATAAATGGGTGTTACTGCAATGTTCTTGTTATTGGCAACAATTACGCCATTTCTATTAATTCAACTAAAGAGGCCGGTATTTGCGGTAGTTCAATCCGTGCTGCTCGTCGGTATGTGGTTGTACAGTTTTCAAATTATGTTTTTTACCGCACCTGGAGTTTTTTCAATTTCTTGGATGATGTTCTACGGAAGTCTTATTGGTGCTCATGTTGCTTGGATCATGTTCATTATCGCTTTGGTGGAAGAAAAACCTGCTACACTACAGGAAAATTAATCTAATAAATATAACGCGCTTGCCGAACCTGTAATCAGGTTGAAGCAAGCGCGTTTTTTTATTCATGACTTGGTTGCATTTTAAATAGCTGAAACATTGCTTGAATAAATGCAAGCACAGTAATTATTAAAAGTATAAACTTTGGCTCATAAGAGGAATAAAGAAAGCCACCCAGGGAAAAGGCTGTAAGAATGATACAGGCAATAAATAAAAACATTGGCTTCCACGTATTTTTTTGTACGCTTTCGAGTTCTGTTTTCATTACTTCCTTCTCCTTCGTCTTTATACTAATATCCTGATTCCTCTTGATGTTGTTCATGATGTTGCTCATTGCCCCCGTTATCCCCATGGTCATGACTAAACCCAAATGACATCGTGAATAGGGAACCTGCTACGACAATTGCTGCAAGTGCAAAGCCGTGGAACATCATATTCCATGGTACATGGCCATTCCCGCTTGCTGATTCGGTAACATGCATAAACATGAATAATTGGACACCGGCTTGGAGAACCGCAAGTGCCATAATTCCAATTATAATCCACATTACTGGTAAGTCGGACTGCAATGCTGCCCATGCAGCGACAATGGTCATAACTAGTGATAAAAGGAAACCGACAATATGGTTGGTTGGTATTCGTTTCTTACTGTTTGCCATACTATAACACCATCCCTATTAAATAGACACTTGTAAAAATGAAGATCCAAATAACATCCAAGAAGTGCCAATATAAACTGATGATAAAGAATTTACGGCTTGTTACGTTTGTTATACCTCGTTTTGAAATTTGATGCAGTAACGCGAATGCCCAGCCAATACCAAGTGTAACGTGTAAACCATGGGTACCGGCTAAAATAAAGAAGCCTGACCAGTAGGCACTGGACTGTATTGTAGCACCTTCATGTGCATAATGAATAAATTCATAGATTTCAAAACCAAGAAATCCTAACCCAAGCACAAGTGTAACTAACATCCATCTAGTTAGACCTTTCACAGAGCCTCTTCGCATTTCATGGACAGCTAAACCACATGTAAAGCTACTTGTAAGCAATAAAAAGGTCATGATTAAAACGGTGCCCGGCTCAAACAGTTCGGCAGGTGTCGGAGCATCCGCAGTACGGCCAAATAGTACTGCATAGGTTGCAAATAAGGTAGAAAACAAGACGACCTCAGCTCCAAGAAAAATCCAGAAACCGAGAATAGTCATTTGACCTTCATTCGTTCTGTATTCTAATGGACCGGTAGTTTTTACTTCTTCCGACATATCATAACCCCCTTGCTTTCCGCTCAGTGCGTTTAATTTCTTCAACACTTACATAATAACCTTCATCATAATCATAAGTACGAAGGATCATGAAAATAATTCCACCAATTAACCCAACAATAGCCAGCCAAATCCATTCAAATACGAGACCAAAGCTTGCTAATCCAAGGAAAGCCATCATAATAAATGGTCGTCCGGTATAGCTTGGCATGTGGATCGGTTTTACATTAGGTTCATCAAAGGTTGTTTTTCCTTCTTTCTTCATTCTTACGTATGGGTCAATTTCATCCACATATGGCACAGTGGCGAAGTTGTAATAAGGAACTGGTGTAGTTGTAGCCCACTCCAGTGTACGTCCATTGCCATTCCAAGAATCTCCTGTTGCTTCACGTTCGCTGTGACGGTAGCTATAGTAAACGTTATAAACGAAGATAGCGAAGCCGATGCCCATTCCAAAAGCACCTACAGTTGAAATAACGTTTAGTGGCAACCACTCTACCACATTTGTTATAAACAATCTTCTAGGCATGCCGTCTAATCCCAGGAAGTATTGTGGGAAGAAACAAACATGGAAACCAATTACGAAAAACCAGAATGCCCATTTTCCGATACGCTCGTTCATTTTGTGACCGAACATTTTCGGATACCAATATACAAGACCTGCGAAGCATGCAAATACAGTTCCTGCAATTAACACATAGTGAAAATGTGCAATAAGGAAATAAGAATTATGGAATTGGAAGTCTGCTGCTGCCATTCCTAGCATAACACCTGTAACACCGCCAAGTATAAAGCTTGGGATGAAGGCTAATGCCCACAACATGGCGACAGAGAATTCGATTTTTGACTTATACAAGGTGGCAAGCCAGTTAAATATTTTAACCCCTGTCGGAACTGCAATTAACATCGTAGATACGGAAAATACAGAGTTGACAAAGGCGCCTGCACCCATTGTAAAGAAGTGATGCACCCAAACTAAAAAGCTGAGTAATGCAATGATAATCATTGACCACACCATGGCACTATAGCCAAATAGGCGTTTCTTTGCAAATGTGGCGATAACTTCGGAAAATATTCCGAACGCCGGTAAGATTACAATATAAACTTCCGGGTGTCCCCACATCCAAAACAGGTTTGCCCACATCATTGGTAAGCCTTCACCTGTTAATGTAAAGAACTGTGAGCCAAATATACGGTCGATCGTTAGTAATGCTAGTGCGATCGTTAGTATTGGAAAAGCAAACACGATTATAAATGAAGTCACTAGTGTTGACCATGTGAATATCGGCATATGGAAAAGCTTCATTCCAGGTGCACGCATTTTTAGGATTGTTACCATTAAGTTAATCCCGGTTGCTAAAGTACCTATCCCTGAAAGCTGCAGTCCCATTAAGTAAAAGTTCTGCCCTGGTCCAGGACTCATAGCAGCACCAGATAGTGGTGTATAGCTTGTCCACCCAGCATCTGGAGAGCCTCCAATAACGAAGGAAATGTTGAATAACATTGCCCCCATGAAGAACGCCCAGAAACTTAATGCATTTAAATAAGGAAATGCGAAGTCTCGTGCTCCTATTTGTAATGGAACAATAATATTCATTAATCCGATTAAAAATGGCATTGCCATAAATATAATCATAATTGTACCGTGTGTTGTAAAAATTTCATTATAATGTTGGGAATCTAAAAAACCTAAATCCGGAAATGCCAACTGCACACGCATCATCATGGCGTCCATTCCACCACGGAATAACATGACAAGGGCACTCAGGATATACATGATCCCAATTTTTTTATGATCAACCGTAGTTAACCATTCCCTCCATAGCCATCCCCATTTCTTAAAATAGGTTAATAGAAAGAGGATTGCTATTGTTACAAGACCAATAGAGACCATTGCTCCATAAATGAGCGGGTCGCCATCAACTAAAAGGGCTTTTATATTCATGGTTTCACCTGCTTTCCTAATCCTTTACTGAAAAGTTTCCTCTTCTTTGATTTTGTCTAAATGAAGTTTTTGCTCAAAGAGCTCCCGATAACGTTTAACTGAATAATCCATGCCTTCTCTTGTGGCATGATTCACATATTCTAAATGAGTGGAAGAAAATGAATCTATATCTGTTAGACCAGGTTTAAGTAATTCATCATACTTTTTTTGTGTTAATTTTGGAGATTCATTTTGTATGTTGCTTACCCACTCATTAAAGGCTGACTCGCTTTCTGCATGTACCTTAAAGGTCTGAGCTGCAAAGCCCTCTCCATTAAAATTGGAATTACGTCCATCATAGACACCTTCTTCATCTGCCTGAAGGAATAATGTCGTTTGCATACCAGCCATGTTGTATTTTTGTCCTCCGAGAGATGGAATCCAAAGTGCTGTCATCGCATCTGCTGAGGTAAGTTTAAACTCAATTGGGCGGTCCTTTGGTATGTGTAAATAATTGACCGTCTCAATATTTTGTTCTGGGTAGCTGAAGAACCACTTCCAATCAGCTGTTGTTGCATGAATAACCAATGGTTCTTTCGCCGGCTCTGCTTCTACAGGCTCGGGTGCTTTCTCCAAATCAAATAGGGTAGTAACTGTTGGAATAGATAACATTATCACTATGATAATAGGGATAACTGTCCATACTACTTCAATTGCTTTATTACCATGTAGGTTTGGAGCATAGTCACTTTCTTTACGATTCGGGCGATTTTCCCTATATTTGATGATCATGTACGTAAACAAAGCGAATACTACTACAATAATTCCAAGCATAAACCATAGGGAGTATATAATCAGATCATATTGCTTTTCCGCAACTGGCCCTTTTGGATCAAGTACTGATATGCCTTCACAGCCACTCAAAAATACGAGTAAAACAAGTGATGCTAAAACAATCCATTTTGACCGCAGAAGTTTAGATTTCATGGGATTGCCCCTCCTGTCTATCCATTATTTTAAAAAATTTATTCATTATTGGATTTCCCGAGTATACCAAATTTGAATAAGTTTTTTTACGTGTTTTTGAAAGTGTCATGTAACTTTCAATTTATAGTAAAATTTTTGTCACAAATTGTCGACAAACGAAAGGAATTTATCTGTTGTTTTCCCTAAATTAAAGAAAATAAGCCATATATTTCTTTGAATGTTACTTCTTTTCAATAAAGATTTACTATACTGAATTAGGTGTAAGAAATACTTCATTGGATAAATAAAAAAGAATCACTATTTTCTTTATGTTTCAGATGAAGTGGAATTGGGTATTTTCTCATAAGGAATGAAGCGTCTTAAGGAGGGGAGAGGCATGAGTGAAGATCTCCAGTCTCGTCAACAATATAAAAAAGAAAAAAAGAAGGGGAAGAAAGAAAAAAGTAAATCTAGAAAAATTCTATTTCGTACCTTCTTAGCATTTGTTTTAATAGCTGTATTGGCTATCGGTTTAGGTGGTTATACAGTAATAGCATACATAAGTGATGCACCGGAAATTACTCCTGCCCAGTTGGAAAATCCCCAGTCATCTACTATCTATGATATGAATGACCAGGAAGTGACAGATGTAGCTGGGAAAGAATATAGAGAAATTGTCCCACTTAATAAAATACCGAAGCATGTGCAAAATGCTTTCATCGCCGTAGAAGATGTCCGATTTTGGGAGCATGGAGGCGTTGATATTAAACGTATTGGTGGGGCTGTGCTTGCGAATTTAAAGAATGGGTTTGGTGCGGAAGGTGCCAGTACCATTACACAACAGTTAGTGAAAAAATCTTTTCTGAGTCCGGAGAAAACAATAGAAAGAAAAGTACAGGAAGCTTATTTGGCAGTAAAAATGGAGGAAAAGTACACCAAAAAAGAAATATTGGAAATGTATCTGAATAAAATTTATTTTGGTGAAGGAGCCTATGGAGTTTCTACAGCAGCGGAAGTTTACTTTGGAAAATCAGTAGACGAGTTGACCACCAGCGAAGCAGCTCTACTTGCAGGCCTGCCACAACGGCCGAGTGGTTATAATCCATACAAACATCCGGAGCTTGCTAAGAAACGAAGAGATACAGTTATTTCATTAATGGAAAAGCATGGTTTTATTTCCGCAGAGGAGAGCGAAAAAGCTCAATCAACTGCAGTAAAAGATATGCTAACAGAGCAAAAAGACAATACATCATACGATAGCTATATCGATCAAGTTATTTATGAGCTAAAGAAAAATGGAATTTCTGAAAAAGATCTTTATACTTCTGGCTTGAAAATTTACACTACCCTTGATCCAAAGGCTCAGAAATTCACTGACAAAGTATTAACGACAGATGAATATATCTCCTATCCTGACGATAAGCTGAAAGCTGGTGTCGTCCTACTTGATACAAAGTCAGGAGCTATTCGTGCAATTGGCGGGGATAGAAGTCCGGGTGAGGAAGATATTAAGAAAGGATATAACTATGCAACACAATTAAGACGGCAGCCTGGTTCTACTGCAAAGCCGATTATGGCATATGGCCCGGCAATTGAAAAATTAAAATGGTCTACGTATAAGCAGATTAAAGATGAAGAGGTAGAAATAAATGGAAAGACTTTCCGCAACTGGGATAGAAGGTTCCATGGTGAGATTTCTATGCGGACCGCATTGCAATGGTCTTATAACATTCCGGCAATTAAGACCATGCAAGAGGTCGGCCCGGAGAATGCTAAGGAATTTGCAGGGAAATTAGGGATCAACTTGGAGAATGTATATCCATCATATGCAATTGGTGGATTTGAACACGGGACCTCACCACTGCACATGGCGGGAGCGTATGCTGCTTTTGGTAATAAAGGAGAATATAATAAACCACATACCATTCGAAAAGTAGTCTATCCTGAAGGTAAGGAAGAAAACTTTCAACCGAAATCAGTAAAAGCAATGAGTGACTATACAGCATATATGGTTACAGACATGTTGAAAACAGTGGTTAAAGAAGGAACTGGAACAATGGCGAATATTCCTGGTCTTCCATTAGCAGGGAAAACTGGTACAAAAATGCTCCCGGAGCATATTCAGGGAGAAGGCGTATCGGATGCATGGTTTGCAGGCTATACAACTGACTATACTGCAGCAGTTTGGACCGGATATGATAAAACAACCCAGGAAACCTATATTAAAAAAGAAGATGATGATATTTCTAAATTGATTTTCAAGTATATTATGGAAGAAGTATCAAAAGAAAAAGAGACAGCTGACTTTGAAAAACCTTCTTCGGTTGTAGAAGTGGAAATTGATAAAGAAACCGGCCTTAAAGCAAATAAATATACACCAGAAGAAAATACTGTGACCGAATTATTCGTAAAAGGTACTGTTCCTGAAACAAAGCCAATTCCAGTACCAGATAAGCCTGAGCCGAAAGAGAAAGAAGATAAGAAGGAAAAGGATAAAGAGAAGGATAAGGAAGATAAAGAGAAAGAAAAAGATAAAAAAGAACAAGAGCAGGAAAAGAAAGAGCAAGAACAGAAAGAGAAAGAACAGGAAAAGAAAGATAAAAAAGATGAAGAAGATAAGAAAGACAAGAAGGAAGAAAAGAACAAAGATCAAGAGCAAAAAGATGATCAAGGTAAAGATCAGGAGCAAGATCAAGAGAATAAAGACGACCAACAGGATAATGAGAAAAAAGAGGAAGGTAGTACAGGGGATGGATCTAATAAAGAAGATAAAGAAGACGAGAGCTCCTCGGGAAATAAAACAGATGAACAATCGGATGGTGGTAGAAAGGAAGATGTAACTAGTCAAAGTAACAGCCCAAATAAAACAGAGGATTCAACGGATGCACAGAAGAAGGATTCCAGCTCAACGGAAAAAGATACTGGGGGCTGATCCTTCCTGTGAATTTTCAGTGAAAAAATCCACTATGTAAAAATTTTTTACTAATTTTGTATAATCCCTTGCATTTTATTTTTTTTCCATTATAATTAAGAGTAATTATTCTTGTTCGGTGTGTAAGAAGGATTTAATTTTCACCTTCGATTTCTAATTGAGCAACAATAGTAATATAATGTGGCTATGCCACGTAGGAGGAAACAAACATGCAAGAAGGTTCAGTAAAATGGTTTAACGCAGAAAAAGGTTTCGGTTTCATCGAAGTTGAAGGTGGAGACGATGTATTCGTACATTTCTCAGCTATCCAAGGTGAAGGATTCAAAACTTTAGAAGAAGGTCAAAAAGTTTCTTTTGATATCGAAGAAGGACAACGCGGACCTCAAGCAACTAACGTTGTTAAGGCGTAACTTATAAAAAAAGGACTCTATTACAGAGTCCTTTTTTATTTTCCTCTAGAAACATCCCTAAGATTTTAAGTTGAGATGCAAAAAAGCAGGCTCAATGATATTCAGCCTTTATATATAAAGAAATTACACTTTTATTTAAGTGGAATTATGCAATTTCTTAGAGTGGCCCTCCCAAGATACATCATTTTCTTCTGCTTTGTTTTTTAGATTGGAAATTGAAACACCTAGTAATGTGAGGATCCCACCAAAAATCGCATGAATCGTATGTGTTTCGCCCAACCAAATCCAAGCAATCAGGAAAGAGAATGCAGGTGTAAGGTATAGGGAACTTGTGGCTTCGGCTGCTCCATTTTTTGAGGTTACATATGCTATTGCAAAATAAGGTATAACTGTCGGGAATATTCCCAGATAAATAACTACTAGCGTAACCTCCATAGGCGCTTGTAATATCTCCTGACCCAAACCAGGAGTAAAAAACAGCATGCTGATGGTTCCAGCCCAAATCGTATACATGGTAAAAGGAAAGAATCCATATTTCTTTAAATAGGTATGTTGGAAAACAAAGTAAAAGCTTTCAGATAATGCTGCCAGTAAAACTAAAAATATTCCAATAGTAAATGAAAAATTAGTAGAAGAGCCTCCTATCGTAATAAATACGACTCCGATCAAGGCGATCAATGCACCCATCCAACCTTGGACTTTCAGTCGCTCACCAGAATAAAGAAAAGCTATGAGCGC
Source organism: Virgibacillus halodenitrificans (assembly GCF_001878675.1). NCBI lineage: Bacteria > Bacillati > Bacillota > Bacilli > Caryophanales > Bacillaceae > Virgibacillus > Virgibacillus halodenitrificans. The sequence goes on from NZ_CP017962.1 coordinate 570,016, forward strand.
TGTAAATATTGGCGTAGTAGAAACGAGTAAACTTGCTACACCTGCACTCACGGTGCGTTCCCCATAATTTAAGGCTACATGATATACGGCAAATGCCAAAAACCCCAATAAGAGAATGACTGGTATATCCTTCAATTCAGGCAAAGGTATATTTAAAAAGAAAGCAATAATTAGTAACAGAGCAGAGCCAATGACTAGCCGTAAAAGTGAAAGATGCTCTGGAGAGTATGCTGTTAATGCTATTCGGATACCAGGGAATGCTGAGGCCCATAGGATAATGGTTAATAATTGAGCAATAACTATTTTTGGTTGTAATTTAACCCTCATAATTAATCCCCCCGTCTCTTTATCCAACCAATTTATTTTTGTGTTTCCAATCATAACGGCATTTTGGTAAAATGTCTCCAACCAGTTTATTAATTAAAAGCCAACCAGTTGTTTGAAATGAGGGGTTAGATGAGTAAGCCTAAATATATGGAAATTATAGAATACATAAAAGAAAAAATTGCCAAAGGTGAATGGGTAATAGGTAGTCGGATTCCCAGCCAGCGAACTCTAGCAGCGACATTTAATGTTAATAGGAGTACTGTAATTACTGCCTTGGAAGAATTGATGGCAGACGGACTTATTAAAGGTGTAGCTGGCAAAGGTACAATTGTTACTAATAATACGTGGACATTAATGGGGAATAATCCCACAGCAAATTGGAATGAAAATGTTTCATTAGGGACACATAAGGCAAGTGTAGCAACTGTACAAGCAATTAATGAGGCGGAAGCAAATGAAGCGTTTATCCAATTGAGTAAAGGTGAATTGGCAAAAGATTTGTTTCCTGGCGATAAAATGAAATCAGTGGTCAAAAGAGTCGCAGAACAAGAAATAGCATTAGGTTATGAAAAGCCAAAGGGGAATATTCGACTCCGTTACGCAATAAGCCAGTATTTAAATAAGAGAGGGATGGACGTATCACCTGAAGCAATTTTAATTGTATCTGGTGCGCTTCAAGCCTTGCATCTTATCTCAATTGGTTTATTAAAAAAAGGTTCCACCGTATTTCTTGAGAAACCTTCCTATCTCTATTCTCTATCTGTATTCCAATCTGCAGGTATGCAGCTGAAGGGGCTATCAATGGATCAAGAGGGACCAATGCTGCATACTCTCTATCAAGCGAAACACACAGATAACAGTATAGTTTATACAAATCCTACTTTCCAAAATCCCACTGGAAAGCTAATGTCAGATAGAAGGAGAGAGGAACTGTTGGATGTCTGCAAAGAACACCAACTTCCAATTATTGAGGATGATGTGTACAGAGATTTATGGTTGGATGGCCCCCCGCCAGCTTCATTAAAATCAAAGGATTTGAACGGGAATGTACTCTACTTGGGAAGCCTCTCCAAAACGTTAAGCCCAGGCTTACGAATTGGCTGGATTGCTGGTACAGAATCGGTCATCTCACGTTTGGCAGATCTTAAAATGCAATCTGATTATGGTTCTAGTACTCTTTCCCAACTTGTGGCAGCAGAATGGCTTACAAGTGACCTTTATGAAGCTCATATCAAAACCGTAAGAGAACAATTAAGAATTCGTAGAACTGCGGCATTAGACGCGTTGGATAGTTACGTTTCTGATTATGCTACATGGGAAATCCCCCGAGGAGGATTGTTTATATGGCTAAAAGTAAAACCCGAATTCAAAAAAACTAAATTATTTGAAAAAGCATTATCCAAGGGAATTGTATTAAATCCAGGCAGCATTTACGCAGAAACCTCCGGGCAATTTATAAGAATCTCTTATGGATGCGCCTCTATGGAAGAAATAAGAAAGGGAATATATGAATTAGGGAAATTACTTAAAGATATAAAATAGATTTCTATTAAAGATGGCGGATGTGACGGACATTGAGAGCGGGAAATCGAGTGTGGATGTCTATCATAGGGGTGATGACGGACATTGGGAATGAGAAATCGGGTCTAAATGTCTATCATAGAGTGAATGACGGACATTGGGAACGAGAAATCGAGTGTGAATGTCTATCATAGAGCGTATGACGGACATTGGGAGCGAGAAATCGGGTCGTAATGTCTATCATAGAGTGAATGACGGAGATTGAGAGTACGAAATCGGGTCGTAATGTCTATCATAGGGGTGATGACGGACATTGGGAGCGAGAAATTGAGTGTGAATGTCTATCATAGAGTGGATGACGGACATTGAGAGCACGAAATCGGGTCATAATGTCTATCATAGAGGTGATGACGGACATTGGGATCGAGAAATCGAGTGTGAATGTCTATCATAGGGCGTATGACAGACATTGGGATCGAGAAATCGAGTGTGAATGTCTATTATAGAGTGAATGACGGACATTGGGAATGAGAAATCGGGTCGTAATGTCTATCATGGATTGATTGACGGACATTGAGTACGAAAAAACAACCCCGAATGTCTATCATACTAGAAATTACTATTCTATAGCACGCTCCAGTCAAATATTTCTCTTAAATTAATAGTTTACCAACATTAAATCGTAAAGCTGGATTAGCTACTTGCCTCCTCCGTCAAAAGTTTTCATGCTGTATAGTGAAAATTCTGTAGTAATATAGAGTAATAGTCTCTCATGACATTCCGTGATATGATAAAAGTATAAACAAAGTTTAAAATTGCCCGAATCAGGGAGGATATATGATATGGGAATGGGAAGTGCATCACCAACTATACAAAACGATTCGAAACGAGCGACGTTTTCGGATATAAAATCACTTATAAAAGGACCAGTTTTAATTGCAAATGTATTACCTGTTTTCTCAGGTTTTTGGCTCGCCCTTTATTTTTCTGGATCCTTAATAACAGAACAATGGCCACTCCTTATACTTATCATGCTCGGAAGTACACTGGTTATGGCTGGAGCATTAGTAATTAATAATTGGTATGATGTGGATATCGATGAGATTATGGCCAGGACGCAGAATCGACCTACTGTAACGGGGAAGATATCACTCAAGATTGTGTTATGGACAGGGATTGTCTTATCACTGGCAGGTTTCATCTTGTTATGGTTTACGACATGGGAAGCCACATTATATGCCTTCATCGGCTGGTTTACCTATGTGGTTCTTTATACAATGTGGACAAAGCGAAAATACACTTTAAATACGGTGATCGGTAGTATATCGGGTGCAGTTTCTCCTTTAATTGGCTGGGCCGCAATAGAATCTGCTTTTCATATTGTCCCAATTATGCTTTTTGCTATTTTATTTATCTTTCAAATGCCGCATACTTTTGCAATTGCTATTAAAAAATATGAAGAATACAAGGCGGCAGATGTAGCAATGCTACCAGTAGTGCATGGGTTTTCGATTACAAAACGCCAAATAGTAATTTATATTGCCTGTCTGCTACCGTTACCTTTTTACTTGATTCAATTAGGGACCTTTTTTATTACAGTTGCAACAATTTTGAACGTTGGTTGGTTGATTATTGCCTTAAGAGGATTTTTTACGAAAGACGATCAAAAATGGGCACATTGGATATTCTTATATTCCGTTAATTATATTACGATTATTTTTGTTCTTGCTGTTGTAGTAACTCTGCCAGCATTTCAATAAATAAGGAGGAATTTTTGTGGACATTAAGCAAGGAAATCATTCTTTTTTTATCGGTGAAAATCAAGACGAACCATTAGCAGAGATATCATTTATTCCAGGTGAGAGAAACTCGATTATTGTAGATCATACAGTCGTATCAGCTGAGTTGCAAGGGCAAGGTGTTGCAGGAAAGTTAGTAGATAGACTGGTACAGTATGCCAGAGAGGAAGGATTGAAAATCATCCCTCAATGCTCTTATGCACAAAAGAAGCTTGAAAATACACCGGAATATCAGGATGTACTAGGAAAGTGAGATGGTCACTGTAAATCTGCTTGAGGAATTGATTGATACGTACCTGGAAAATTTTGATGAGATAAACTATGTATTAGATAGGAACAGTCTGGGCTATTCGGGAAAGGACCAAGGATATGTACAAAACCATACAGGAGACTGCTGAGTATTTATCAATGGACATAGCAAAAGTGAGAGCACTCGTATTGGAAGGAAGAATTCGTGCCATTCATGATGGTAACCAATACTTAATAAATCAAGCCCAATTTAAAACACACTTTGAAGATGTAGAGAAATATAGACAAAAGATTCAGGAATACTTAAATGAACCGATTCCTGAAGATATTGACGTAAAGGATGAAGATTAATAGAACTGCTAAAGCACGGTTAATTACTATTATCTAAAAGCAAATTCACAAAAAATCTCTAGAAAACGAGTAGAAAACCCAAAAGGATTTTTACTCGTTTTTATTTAGGTTATTATATAGATTGAGCATAAAAAGCAACAAGAGTTATTAGTATATTATTTATAAATTATATAGCAGGAGGCAGAACGAGATGAAGGTTAGCATATTAAAGAAAAATGATTTTGAGAAAATGAAGGATCTATTTTTGGATGTATTTACTAATGAACCTTGGTTTGATAAATGGAACAATGAAGAACAATTACATGCATATTTAACAGAACTAACCGAAAATAATAACTCACTAACATTAGCTCTATATAGTGAGGAGGATGAGCTTATCGGCTGTGCATTAGGTTATATTTTTAATTGGTGGGAAGGTCGGGAATATTTTATTAGAGAGTTTTTTATTTCTAGAAAAAGGCAAAATCAAGGACTAGGTAGTTCTTTTCTTCAACTAATGAATGAAATATTAAACGAAAAGGAGATTAAGCATATAACATTAACTACAGAAAAGAATGTTCCGGCATATGGATTCTATCATAAAAATGGATTTTCAGATTTAAAAGATTCAGTTAATCTGGTTAAAAAAGTATAGTAATAATAATAAGATCAAATCTACTAGAATGGTAAAATCTGTTTATAAAAAAATGATAGGAAATGGGGGCAGGCCATGGTCAGTACGTCTGAGATGGAAGTGTCTTTTCCTTGTAAGTCAAGGTCTACATCAGGCTTTTCATCTAAGCAATGTATTCAAAGTTAATAAAATAAAAGAAGCCCAGGAGTAGGCTTCTTTTTGGGTGGAAATTAACTATGAGATTAATGTAGATATCAGCTTATCAGGCTTCCCTATGTTTCAACATTAAACCCACTGTGCTACTTCTTCAATATTTCTTCGTGTTTTTCCTCGTTTTGGGTCTTCTTTTCTATAGCCGAATGCGGCGAGTACAGATGCGCCGAATTGACCGTTTTCCAGTAGCCCTTCTTCTTCTAGTAATGCATCAAGTTTTTCTTGGTTGAATCCCTCCATTGGAGTGGAGTCAATTCCTAGGAGTGCTGCAGCCGTCAGCATATTTCCTAAGGCAATATATGTTTGCTTTGATGCCCAATCAAAAAGAGTTCGCTCATTATCTAATATCTGTTTTTGTTCTTGGAAGCGTTTATAATGACCGGAGACCTCTGTAACCACTGTTTCAGGCATTTGTTGTACGTCTTTCATTTGACTGAACAGATAATTCGAGTCATACCGGACATTTTTCCTTGCTAAAAGAATAACAAAATGGCTTGCTGACTTTAATTTTTCTACAGCGCCTGGGGCTACTTCCATTAACTTATTCCGTAATTCTGGACTTTGAACTATTAAAAACTTCCAAGGTTCAGAACCTAATGAACTGGGTGATAATCTTCCCGCTTCCAAAATAAATTTAAAGTCGTTATCCGATATTTTTCTGTTTGGATCGTACAATTTGGTGGCATGACGAAAGTGGTATGCCTCCATCACTTTCTCTTTAATTGTAGATGTTTGATTTGTCATAAAAATTCCCCTCCTGATAAAAGATAATACGTGGAAAGTTCAGATATAGGAAGTTTTGTGCTTCTATGTTTATCTTGAAGTCTGCGATAAGGATATAGGAGACTCTGGGATTTGCGTAACGATCAAAGAAAGATTACTCTTATATATAAGAAATACGTTCTTTAAAGATAAAGGAGTTTTATTATTGCCAAAAAAACAGCCATCAAGAGATAAGAATAATTTACATTTTACCGTGGAAAAGCAAATGGAGCTGCTCCCTTTTTTACTGGAAGCTATGCCCAATCGTAGCCGGAATTCCGTGAAATCCATTCTGACGCGTGGCCAGGTGACCGTAGATGATCATATTGAAACGAAGCATAATTATCCTTTATATAGTGGTCAAACGATCAAGATTTTAAAAAACAAAGCAGCAGTAAAAGAAAGTGCATTGATTGGTATGACGATTCTATATGAAGATGAAGATATAATAGTGATTAATAAAGAGGCGGGATTGTTGTCCATTGCGACACAGAAAGAAAAAAAGCAGACCGCTCATCATCAGCTTATGGAACATGTCCGGAAAGAAGATCCATTAAACCGGGTTTTTGTCGTCCACCGATTAGATAAAGATACTTCTGGAGTTATGCTCTTCGCTAAAAATGAAGCTGCGAAGAGAAAGCTTCAAGATACGTGGAAAAAAAGCGTAAAGGAACGCACCTATGCTGCGCTTGTAGAGGGGAAGGTAGAGAAGCAAAAAGGATATATTTCTTCCTGGTTAAAAGAGAGCAAAACCCATATGATGTATTCCAGTCCTGTTAAAAATGACGGACAGCATGCAATAACACATTATAAGGTCGTCCAGTCTAATAATGATTTTTCTTTATTAGAGGTTCAATTGGAAACGGGGCGGAAAAATCAAATCCGGGTGCACATGCAAGACCTTGGACATCCCGTTGTAGGGGATAAAAAATACGGGTCTAAACAAAATGTGATCAGAAGACTGGGGTTGCATGCGAAGATCCTTTCTTTTAATCATCCGAGTACTGGGCAACTATTACTTTTTAAAGCCGAGGTACCAAAGTCATTTTATGCAAAATCTAAATGAGTAAACAGTCTGGGACATAACTAAATAGAACAAAACTAGAGATGAACATTGAAAGTGACAGATATACCGCTACGGGAAAACGCTTCGCTTTCCGTGGGCGCTGTTAAGCCTCCTCGTGCTATGCACTCCGGGGTCTTACCTAGGCTTTTTCTCCCACAGGAGTCTGCGCGTTTTCCCTTCGCTAATTTTCCATAAAAAATCCGAACTATGATTTAAATACAATATAAATCAGTTCGGATTTTTTATTAACTAAAGATTATTGCCTCAGCCTCTTATTGATATAAGTTTTATATTATAGTTAAATTTCACAAAAAAGATAAACAGCAAAGTAACTAGGTGTTGGAATTACAATTTAATTACAAGAACACTGAAATATTGAGTTTATTTACTCAAGTGCTATTGCAAACTTTTTATTGTAAATAAGTGCTCTCTATTTCTTAGAATGTGCGGAAGTTGTTTCCACCTACTGCTGCTTACTCATCCTGCGGCGGATAAATCAGATCGACTGTTGAATAGTACTCTCCATGGCTGATAGTTTTTTACTCCTACATTCTAAAATTGTAGCTAAATTAAATAGGAGCTTTTTCTACTACCCTGCCATTTCTTCCTTCTGTCGTTTTTGCTTGCATTAAGGAACGAATTACTGCTTCCTCTGTTGTTTCGATAACTGCTTGGAACAAATCATTCATAACAGGGTGATCATCACGAAGAAATGAAGCTGTTTCTTTAGCGGAATCACTTTTATGATCGTATACATTGGCAGTTGAAAAAGCAATGGCAATATCCCCGCTGCCATTATCAATGCGGCTTCCTGTTCTCCCAAGTCCCGCTGCACAACGCTTGGCGAGTCTTTTTAGCTGCCTGTCATATAAGGGGGCATCAGTTGCAATAATCATCATGATAGAGCCATCCGGTGTAGGTATTTGCGTGGTTTCCAGATTTGCAAATAATGCATGTTCTCTTCTACCAAAGTTACTTACAACAAGACAACCGACAGTGTATGTATTTAAATTATCTGTAATTGTTCGTGAAGCTGTTCCTATACCACCTTTATAACCAAAGCAAACCATTCCCTTACCTGCTCCGACATCTCCTTCCTCCACTGGATGATTCGTAGCATTTTCTAATGCGCTGATTGCATGTGTAGGTTTGATTGCTTGTTCGCGGATCGAATTTAGATAGCTATCATTACATTCGCCGACTACAATATTAATTGAGCTGGTTGTATCACCAATTTCTTGCGTGCGATCGAGCATATATTTTAATGTCCCTTGCCAAACAGCTCCGACACTAAATGTATTTGTCAGCATAATTGGAGATTCCAATAATCCCAGTTCTTCTATTTGTACGAGGCCGGTTGTTTTGCCATAGCCATTAATGACAGCACTTCCAGTTCTAACTTTTTTACGAAAGAGATTCCCTTCATGTGGTAATATCGCTGTTACTCCTGTACAGATTGTTTTTTCCTCGGTTAGCTTTTCATATAATGTGGTATGACCGACTTTTACGCCAGGTACATCTGTAATGCAGTTTGCTTTCCCTTTTTGTAAATGCAAAAAATCCACTACCTTCCAATTTATATTTATTATAAGAATTATAACAAAAATTAAACTATATATTTTCTCATTCAACAAAAAGCGCACAAATCCTGCCATAAAAAGTCTCTTCTCCAACATATGGTTTTCAGGGATTTAATTTTGTAATAACAAAAAGCAGACTGCATACACAGTCTGCTTTAATGCTTATTTAAGAAAGTTAAATACTTCATTGGCGATGTCTGTATTATCAACTAATCCGGAGAAGACCTCACTCTTCGGTCCATATGCGTACACGGGAACATCTACACCTGTATGTCCGCTTGTGGTAAATCCGATGCCTGCTCGAACATTGAATACTTCAGAAACCGCTGCATACACTGTATCGAAATCTTCAGTTTCTGCTGCTTGTTGGATAGCTGAGATTTCTTCTTCAGTAAAGTCGAGATCAGCGTATTCATCTAAAACCTCTTCAACTTCTTCACCATCCATTATCTCTTCTGCCATAAACTCAGGTGTGCGTTCAGCTGCTTTGATCACTTCCGGATACATGTTGTACTCACCATCACGGCCAATGGAAAAACCGCCTGTAGAATGGTCTGCTGTTAAAACAACCTGTGTATGTTTATCCTTCTTAGCAAATTCAATAACGGTTTCAAATGCTTTAGCAAAATCCTCCATCTCACTCATGGCACTGACAGAATCATTTGCATGCCCAGCCCAGTCTATTTGACTTCCTTCTACCATAAGGAAGAACCCATCTTTATTCTTGCTTAGCTGCTCAAGAGCTGTCGTCGTCATTTCTTCAAGGGACGGACTATCCTCCCCATCAATTGCTTTCGGAAGACCGACTGGAGCAAATAAACCTAGTAATTTATCATTCTCATTCTCAAGCATTTCTTCTCTATCATCTACATAATTATAGCCATCTTCTTCAAATTCTTCTATTAAATCTCTATCTTCTCGGTCGAAATAGTCTGTACCCCCGCCGAGCATAATATCTACTTTATGTTCTCCATTAATCATTTCATCGAAGTAATCATCAGCAATTTCATTATAATTCCTTCTGGATTCATCATGTGCTCCAAAAGCTGCTGGAGTGGCATGGTTAATTTGTGATGTGGCAACAAGACCTGTAGATTTGCCTTTTTTCTTGGCAGCCTCAAGTACGGTTTCCACTTCGCTTCTTTCTGTATCCACTGCAATTGCTCCATTATATGTTTTTATACCTGCCGACATGGAGGTTGCTGCAGCTGCTGAATCAGTAATATTTTCTTCTGGGTCGTCTGCATAAGTTGTTGCCATTCCTACTAAATGCTTGTCGAATACTGTTTTTTCCATCTGTGGTGTTGAAGGGTCATCTTTCATATAACGATAGGCTGTAGGATAGGATGGCCCCATTCCGTCTCCAATCATAACGATCACATTCTTTACTTTACCGTTATTCTGGGACGTATTGTTATCTTTTCCCTTTTTTGCACCAGTTGCTTCCCCATTCATAGCTAACAAGCTTCCAATTGCCAATACAAAAATCGTGGCGATAATCCAGAGCTTTTTTCTCATCCTTCTCCTCCTTCAATTAATAATAAGACTAGTCTTACTATTATCATAGTTGAAAAGATAGGAGAACTAAATGGTAGAAAAGGTATATTTTTAGAAGAAGAGACTGATGGAAGGCAATCCAGGAAGGGTATAACCAAGCAATTTAGTAAAAAGGTATTACAAAACTTTACAAGAGGTTTATAAATTAACGTTAAAATTGTCAAAAATAATTCCATATCCCTGGTAAAAAAGTATGTTATGTCCTTTTTTGTGGAAGGCTATCGTTAAATGTAATGGAGAAGCAGGAGGATGGGCATGAAAAAAGTGTTTTGGCTAGTCGTGTTATCAGGCCTCTTCTGGGTCGGATACTACAGTTATGGAATTATAAATGCAGCTCCAAATTCGTCTGATACCTTACAGATGGAAAAGAATACAGCCATGGTAAATACCTCACAGACAGAGAAAGCATTGGAAGGTACCGAAATTGGCGATACAGCTCCAGATTTTGAATTGGTCTCAACAAATGAAGAAAAAGTAAAGTTATCTGATTATCGGGGAAAGAAAGTAATGCTAAATTTCTGGGCTACATGGTGTCCGCCGTGCAGAGAAGAAATACCAGCTATGCAAAACTTCTATGAAGAAAAAGAAATCGTTATTCTTGCGGTTAACTTGACCCAAACGGAAGCTAAAAAGCAAGATGTAGTAGATTTTATGGAAATGCATCGAGTCACCTTTCCCGTCCTGCTGGATGAGGCTTCTGAAGTAAGCAATAAATATCGCATTCAACCAATCCCGACTACCTATATGATCGATTCCCAAGGTAAAATTAGATTTAAGGCATATGGAGCTATGACCTATGAACAAATGGTAAGTGAGTTTGAAAAAATGAAATAATGTAACCTTTCCGACGACCAAGGTACAGCAATTGTAAATGCTGATTTCCTTGGTCTCTTTGTGGTAAACTAGCATATAGTATGAAACATTATCGGGGGAGATTATCATTAAACTTTTAGTGACACAGCTTCTTATCACAGCGGTGATTTGGACGGGAATGGCTTTCTTCTTTTCAGACATGAATGCACAAAGTAAAGCTATTTTCTATCTTGTTACATCTTGGTTATTATTTTTGATCGTAATTATTTTAAGAACATTACTTGGGAAAAGAAAGAGCAAATGAATGACTACAAGTCAAGGGAAGGTTTCTTGTTATGCTAACTATTGAACATTTATATAAATCATTTGGTGAGAAGGTCTTGTTTGATGATATTTCCATCACCATAACAGAGCGTGAAAAAATAGGACTTATTGGGGTGAACGGAACAGGGAAGTCCACCTTTTTAAAGACAATTGCCGGAATAGAGTCACCTGAAAAAGGAGTTATTAAACACCCTAAGGAGTATCATATTGAATATGCTGCCCAGGAGCCTGAGCTCAATCCTGAGCTGACGGTAATTGAACAAATCTATTACGGGGACTCCACCATCATGAGAGTGATGCGTGCATATGAACAAGCATTATTGGAGCTGCAGCTTAAGCCTTCCAGTCAAAAAGCACAGGAAAACCTTCTTTATTGTCAACAAAAAATGGATGAGGAAGCTGCTTGGGAGGCAAATACTACCGCGAAAACGATTCTAACAAAATTAGGTATTACTTCTTTTAATGAAAAGATTACCACATTATCTGGCGGCCAAAAAAAGCGTGTTGCTATAGCGAAGTCTCTCATCCAGCCCGCAGATTTACTTATTTTGGATGAGCCTACAAACCATCTTGATAATGATTCTGTTGAATGGCTTGAGAAATATTTACAGACATATAAAGGTGCATTATTGCTCGTAACACATGACAGATATTTTCTTAACCGTGTGACCAACCGCATATTTGAGTTGGATAAAGGGAATTTATATGTATATGAAGGTAATTATGAGCTTTTTCTTGAGAAGAAGGCAGAGCGTGAAGCTTTAGAAAAAAGTCTGGAAGCGAAGCATAAAAATACTCTTACTAGAGAGCTTGCATGGCTTCGTCGTGGAGCAAAAGCGCGTTCTACCAAGCAAAAGGCCAGAATAGAACGTGTCGAGGAAATGAAGCATAAAACCTTTGATACCAAAAAGCAGGAAGCGGAATTCCAAGTAGGGTCTGCCCGACTTGGGAAAAAAGTAATTGAGCTTGAAAACATCCATAAGTCATATGGCGATAAAAAATTAATCGATAATTTTAGTCACATCATGGTGCCTGGAGAAAGAATGGGGATTATCGGACCAAATGGTACAGGAAAAACGACGTTATTAAATATAATGGCTAACCGAATTTCTCCTGACAGCGGCAGCCTTGATATTGGTGAAACAGTCAAAATTGGTTATTATACACAAGGTGATGAAGAACTGGATGGCAGTGTCCGTATCATCGATTATATTAAAGATATAGCCGAAGTTATTTATACAAAAGATGGAGATGAGATTACAGCAGAACAAATGCTTGAAAGATTTTTATTTTCAAGAGCTGAGCAATGGACATATATCCGTAAGCTATCCGGTGGGGAGAAACGTCGCCTCTATTTGTTGAAGGTTCTTATGACGGAGCCAAACGTTCTCTTTCTTGATGAGCCAACAAATGATTTGGATACACAAACGTTGGGCGTTCTGGAGGATTATTTAGAACATTTCCCTGGAGTTGTTATTACCGTTTCCCATGATCGCTACTTTCTTGACCGGGTTGTTGATCGCTTGCTAATTTTCAAAGGAAACGGTAAAGTTGAGCTCTATTATGGAAACTACAGTGAATACTTAGATCAACACGTACTAGATTCTACTAAATCAAAACCAAAGCCATTGAAGGAGCAGCCAAAAAAGCAAAAGAAAAAGCTTTCCTATATGGAACAAAAAGAGTGGAATGAAATTGAAGATATAATTTCTGATTTGGAGAGTAAGATAGAATTATTAAAGGAAGAAATCACCACGGCTGGTAGTGACTCTGAAAAAGTACAACGGCTGTTTGCAGAGCAGCAGGCTGTAGAGGAAGAGCTAGAGACAAAGATGGAACGCTGGGAAGAACTATCCTTACTCGTTGAAGAACTGGAAAATAAATAGTTTTCAAATAAATGAGGGATGTACGGTGAAAAGAATATATAGTGATATTTTTCAGTTCCGAGGAAGTCATTATGAATTCGGATACCATCAGGGCCTTTTATTAAAAGACTCTTTTACTTTAAAGAATAGAGATAAACAATGGAAGATTAGAAGGCCGCGTTTTTCTATATCTGAGGCAGAGGTTAAGGCTGCTATTATTCCATTGGCACCAGGTGTATGGGATGAATTAACGGGATTAAGGGACGCGCTTGGATGGAATATGAATAAAGTATTGATGGAATTTGGCGGTTATCGACTTGACTACGTAAAAAGTGGATGTTCTATTTTTACGGATACAAACTATATGATTCGAAACTATGATTACCATCCGAAGACATATGAAGGTCGTTATACATTGTATCAGCCAACTGATCAAGGTTACGCAGTGATTGGGCCTTCCCAGCGGATCACTGGCAGAATGGATGGTATGAATGAAAAAGGCCTGGCACTTGGTTATAATTTTATGCATCGAAAAAAACCGGGAGAAGGTTTTATTTGTAATATGATTGGCAGAATGACATTGGAGATTTGTGCAGATGTCGGAGAAGCTATTCACTTTTTAAAGGAAATCCCGCATCGACACTCTTTTAGCTATATTCTACTTGATCGAGAAGGGGAAACATTTGTGGTTGAAGCAACCCCTCGTGGAGTTGAAGTACGTACCTCAAATGTGTGTACAAATCATTTTGAAATATTGAAAGATGAAAACCGCTACCATTTGAATGACTCCTATAAAAGGATGACAGCTATGGAAAAACAGAAGGGGCAGGTGACAGATGCTTATAAAGCCTTCCGTATGCTGAATGATACAGATAAAGGTGTGTTTTCTGATCAATATAAAAATTGGTCTGGTACCATTCATACTTCGGCATATTTTCCTAAAGAAATGAAAGCATGGTTTGCACTTGGTGGTGACCGAGAGCCAGTTGTTATTAATTTTCAGGATTGGTTACAGGGTAAGGAAATAGGGATTAAGCGGATTCTAGGTGAGGTCAATACAGAACTCCCATTTGTTCATATGGAGGATCAAGTTCGTTAATCAATTAATTTAGGTTTAAAAGAAAAGTTAGAAAGGGAAACTAATACTATAGGTTTCTTTTTTTGAAATTGTAGTTATAATAGACACAAATGCATTATAGGAGGTAACGTGATGAAGCTCTTTCAGGTTAGAAAAGGACAATTCGTTTTTTATAAAAATGAATTGCATAAAGTTTATTCGGTTAAGCCAATGTTTAAAAAGTCAGTTCATTTATATCGGTTAAAGGACATGCAGCAAATACTTACTAGTGCAAGTGAGATTGATCTGTATAGACCACAACATAATGACACGTTTATTTTTTATGGAAAACGATATACCATTGATAAAGATAAACGACCTGAGCCTGGTGATTATATTTTAATTGTTAAGCCAGCACCGGATTTTCTCGATCATTATTCTCTAAACGAGATCGAAAAAGTAGAAAGCGTTGAGGATGGTAATGTCGTAACAACACGAGATAATGGGGTAAAACATAGTGAGTATGTTGTACTTGTACCAGGGAAAAATGATGCGAGCCAAGAAATTGCATATTATGACAAAAGTCTGGTTCCCGAAGCTCAACAAATTGAGGATGAATCCATCAGTTATTTAGCAGAGTCAGATGATTCTCTTCAACCAGTTGTTGGAGATATCTATATGGATGTGAAAAATAATACGAAAGCAATGATTGTTGCTATGACAGAGGATGAAGTTGTATTTGGGCATGGTGTTCGTGTCCATGTTGCAGAGCTTCTCGATGAAAGTAACTTCAAGCTTATTTACCAGTTTGAAGGAGAACTATTATAAAGATTTCTTTTAGAAAATACCACAGTGACCGTTGCTGTGGTATTTTTGCTTTTAAAATAAAAGTGCTTATATATATTGGGGTGATACCATGTTCGGAAAATATATAAACTCCGAACTAACTTGGTAGGGCTACAAACTCCCGTTTTGGAAAATACACTTATCTCTTGTGCTCAAAGGTGCGAAAGTATTCAAATTGTAACAGGGTTATATGGGCTAAACACCTTTAGCAGATCATCTCCCGCCATTGATTTTCATTACAGATGAACGCTTTCACACTCCGAGTACAAGCGCGACATCTGTTCGTAACCTCACAACACGAAATGTTAATTTTCCTCCCTGCTCCACAGAAAATTATATAGGTTAAACACAAAATATCTAAAAACAATTGAAACTGCAAATAAATTGACTGATAATGGAAAATAACAGCTTGTAAAGGAGCAAATTTATGAAATGGAAGATAGAGAATACGGGAGAATCTACTAATACAGTTGAAATTTTATTCACTTTAATGATAGCCATAATGATTGGCGGTATGATTTGGGACAATCCTTTAACATTTATTCTTGCAGGGTTTATTGGTATATATATTATGTTATTATGGCAATATTCTAAGCGGATTGGTCAAGGTCTGGAGCTTACAAACCAAAAACACACGATTCGGCTATTCGAAGGAGAAGAAGCAGAACTGGAGATTAAATTTACTAATCACTTTTTTATTCCATATTTTAATAGCCAACTTACATTCGCTTCAGACGAAAATATTAGAAACAATAAAAATTTATTTCGTAAGCAGCTGGGGAAAAATCAGTATAAGTATTCATTTTCTCTAGGAGGGAAAAAAGAAAAAAAGTTCATTTTTTCATTTCACACCGTGCAACGCGGGATAGCGCGATTGGAAAATATACAGGTTAGATTTCCCCACATATTTGATTTCAGATTAATCTATTTAAAATACTGTGAGAGATACCAAACTGAAATTATTGTATATCCGAAATTGGAAACAGTAGGCGGATTAAAAGAAATTTCTTCTTCCATACTTGGGGAGCAGCAAAGCCGTTTTTCGCCATTTGAAGATATGGTTTTAACAAGGGGAACAAGGGATTATATTTCTTCAGATCCGTTTAATAAGATTCACTGGAAAGCTACAGCAAGAAAACAAGAACTGCAGACAAAGGAGTTAGAGCCGGTCAAAAACTTCTCCTGGTCGATTATAATTAATATAGCAAAAATAAGTCCATTAGGTAATTTATACAATAATGAACAATTAGAGCGTTTTCTATCTCAAGCTGCGTACATTAGTCGTTACCTTATTCAACAGGGATTTCCCGTGGAGATCTATATTAATTCTGCAGTTTTGAACCATCGTCCATATCATTTACCATTGGGCGAAGGACGAGAGCATTTAAAAAGCATTCTGGAATTTTTAGCAAGATTTGAGGATAATGGGCCACTATTAACGATGAACAGAATTTATCGTATATTGGATTCACAAACCAGTGGATCTCGCCTGCTTATATTAATTGGGGAAGCAGAAGAATACACTAATTATTTTTACGAGAAATGGGCAAAAGGTCAAAAGCAAGTATTTCATGTGAATAATGGAAAGGCTGGGGCTCATATCGGGCCTTTACAAAAAGGTGGAGAGAAATATGATAAAGCAAAATGAACTTATAGTACTGTATTATCAATTGATTTCAGAGTATTTGCTTTTTTACCTATTCCTTCACCCTATTCTTATTGCAACAAATACATCCATTTCCTATGGGGTTTATATATCTATCATTATTATATCCTTGCTCTTGCATGCTGTGGTTCAAAGATGGGTTAGAAATTTCAGTTTATATGCAATCATGTTTATTTCCCTACTTATTATACTTTTGTTGGTCTACGGGATATCAATATTTTTGGTGATTCTACTAACTATATTTCTCGTTTGGCGGCAGATTGTGCATGATGAAGAAGCTGATGCAAAAAATCAAAAAGTATTGATAGTTGTTATGCTCTCTATCTTTATTTTTGATATTTATTGGATGTATGATGAACAATTAATTTGGATAGCTCTCACGTTTCTCATTGTCTTGATTGCGGGGTATATGGTCAGTAATATTTCTCATGGCAGGAATGGTTACCATCAATTGAAATTTATTGGCTTTACGATAGCAAGCATGCTTATTGGTGGTATATTACTTTATCTCTTATATGATGTGATTCAACCCGCCACAGGCTTCCTTTGGAGTAGTGTGGCTCAATTATTAATGATTTTTTCTAAAGGAATTGCTTATTTAATTGATGTAAGCCCATTGGAGATAGAAGGAATCAGAGAGATGATCACTTCTAACAATACCAATAATGTAAAAATGGAAATGCCTGATGAAATCCCAAGATCAGATAACGAGGATAAGGTTGACCAAGCGATAACCGATTCCTTCTCTAGTTGGTGGTTGTTAAGCGTGTTTGTTGCAAGCCTACTTATTCTACTTTTTTTCTTTTTAAAAAAGAAGCATATGTCAAAAAATCTGGAAGTAGTAGAAGCAGAAGGTTCTGTTAGCCAATCTCCTGTAGAAAAGAGGGAGACCAAAAACAGACTGACCCGAAGTAATTCCAAAAAAGGATGGAAGGTTGATAACGAAATACGTAAGCAAGTAATGGAACTGGAAGAACTGGCATTTGAAAAAGGCTATGGAAGGTTGAAATATGAAACAATTGAAGAATGGCTGGAGCGTCTTGAACTTAACACCTCCCAATTAAAAATCTATCAAAATGTCAGATATGGAAATAAATATGCAACAGAAGAAGAGACAGTCTATTTTAAAGAAGAAATTTCAAGAATAAAAGCATGGCTTCAAACAGCAACTAATAGTAGGAAATAGTCCGTTTAAAAAGATAGCATTATATTAATTATGTATCTGCTGCAGGTGAAATTAATCGGCAGTAGAGCGAAATAATCCCCTGCAGAATCATTATTGGATAACGGCACAGTAAAATCCTCTTTATAGTATATATCTACTGTAAAACACACCTCCATTAGTTTAACTTACGACTAAACTAGTGGAGGTGTGTTTCAATTTTAGTGTTAGAGGCTTTTTAACATTGCTGCTGCCTTGTATCCCAATATATTAATTGGATCTTTTGGACTGGAATAGGGAGGAGCATAAGCAAGCTCCAATTCTGGTAGATCAGCTACGGTTAGACCTGCTTTTAGTGCAGTTGCCAACACGGCAAGTCGTTTATCTACACCTGCATAACCTATCGCTTGAGCCCCGTAAATACGTCCATGCGCTTCATCAAATAATACTTTAATCCATAATTTTTCAGCACCAGGATAATAGCTAGCATTAGACATTGTCTCCAATGAAGCGGTTTGAAAATACATACCAAGTTCTTTTAGTTTATGGCTATTAAGCCCTGTTGCTCCAACCGTTAAATCAAATACCTTTAGAATAGCGGAGCCTTGAGTACCGTTAAATGAAGCAGTTGCACCGGTCAAATGCATGGCGATAATATATGCCTGTCTGTGTGCAGGCCATGCTAATGCGACATGTCTAGGGGTACCTGTTACTGTATCAGGAGCTTCAACCACATCTCCTAAAGCATATATGTTTGGGTCAGATGTCTGCATATATTCATTCACTGCTATAGCACCCGTGGTACCTATTTTTAGATCAGCGTCAATTGCCAATTCAGTGTTTGGTTTAATTCCCACTGCCATTATGATGAGATCTGCTTCCACTTTTCTGCCGCTGTTTAGATGCAATGTTTTACCCTCATTGGAACAAGAAGCAAGGCCATCATCAAGTAAGATTTGAACTCCTTTATCATTTAAATGATTTTCTACGATTGCAGCAAGATTCTCATCAATAATTTTTATGGCTTGCGAAGACCGGTCAATAATCGTACATTTCAAACCTCGTTCACTTAGATTTTCCACCATTTCTAATCCTACGAACCCGGCTCCGACAATTGCAACAGATTGAGGTTTTTTTGTTTCTATAAAATCAGAAATGTTATCCATATCGGATATAGTGTGTAACGGAAAGGTGCGCTGCGGATTTAATCCCTCTATATTAGGAATGATTGCAGAAGCTCCTGGAGCCAAAATAAGTTTATCATAGCCTAACTCACCAGCATCCAAAGCGGCTTGATAATAAATACGCTGTGTACTTCGATTAATAGCTTTAACTTCTGTATTCGTATGTACGGTAACTTTGTATTTTTTACGGAACTGTTCTGTTGAGTAGAGAATGTCATCCCGATTTTTCACCAGACCACCGATATGGTAAGGCATTCCGCAGTTGGAAAAAGCAATGTGACTTCCTTTGTCGAGTACGATAATCTCTGATTCTGCATCCTCTCTGCGAAGCTGGGCGGCGACGGTAGCGCCCCCGCCAACTCCGCCAATAATAACAATTTTTCTGGTCAAACAAACACCTCCAACACTATTTACTTTTAGACTTCCCTAAAAAAGCCCAAGTGACCCAAGAAATACGACAATAATTGTAACAGGTACTAACCAGCGCATTAATTGAAACCAAACTTTATATACCGATGGAGATAAGTGGTTTCCATAGGAGAACTCTTTTTGCATGACAGCATGCTCCATTTTGTATCCAATAAAAATAGCAATAAATAAGCATCCTCCAGGCAACATGATGTTACTGACAAGGAAATCAGAAGCGTCAAAAACAGTAAGACCGAAAATTTTAAAATCAGCTAAATTGCTGGATGATAAAGCTGCAGGGATACCTGCGATAAATACGAGTATTCCTGCAAATGCAGCTACCTTTTTTCGAGACCGATTTTTATTTTCGGTAAACGCTGAAGTGATAATCTCAAGCATGCTAAAGGAAGAAGTTAGTACAGCGAATAAAAATAACAATAGAAATAAACTTAAAAACACTTCCCCAAAGGGCATTTGTGCAAATGCTTCCGGTAACACAATGAATAGTAGACCAGGCCCTTCAGCAGGTTCTAAACCGAAGGCAAAAACAACGGGAAAGATGGCCAACCCTGCAAGTAGGGATACAAAAATATTCATTACCGATACCGAAGCTGCAGACATAGGTAAACTAACATCTTTTCGTAAATAAGAGCTGTAAGTTACCATAACGGAAATACCTACTGCCAATGAAAAGAAGGACTGCCCCAATGCATAAAGTACGTTAGAAGCATTTAGCTTGGAAAAATCAGGCTGAAGGAAGAAACATAAGCCTTCCATTGCACCTTCGAACGTTAGTGAACGGATAACCAAAATGATAAAAAAGATAAATAGTAACGGCATGAGAATTTTACTCGATTTTTCAATCCCGTCTTTGATACCGAAAGATACCACTACAACGTTAATAAGTAAAAACAATGCAAACCCAATAAGAGTTATTAATGGACTGCCAGTAATTGTTTCAAATAAGGCTGGATAATCTGCCCCTTCTTTAATAATTAATCCTGGGATGGATAAAACGCTATAGGTGAGCACCCAACCACCTACAACACAGTAAAAGGACATGAGCAGAAACGCTCCTGCAACTCCCCACTTCCCGATGAAGCTCCAGTTTGACTTCGGTGACAGTACTTTGTATGCAGTGACAGCTTCCTTTTGTGCACCACGGCCGATAATGAATTCGGCGATTAAAATGGGAAGACCAATGATAACTGTAAAAGCAATAAATAAAAGGAAAAATGCTCCGCCACCATTCATCCCTGTCATGTATGGGAATTTCCAAATTGCTCCGAGTCCGATAGCGGCTCCAGCTGAAGATAGAATAAAGCCCAGCTTAGAAGCCCATTGATCTTGTTTCTTCTCTTGCATAATGCGTCTTCCTCTCCAAGTATATCTAGTGATGAAAATTTCTTTCTAGTATATCACGTTTATGCTGTATTGTGTTTCTGGTAAATAAATCAGTTATTTACGAGCGCGTTTACGTATATTTTCGTATAAAAAAGGTTTTTTTGAAATAAAGTAGAATAGTATAAATAATCCAATTATGAAAGCGATTACAAATAAAGGGGGGTGATTTCTTTCCGGTAAACTTGGAACATCATTCGTTATAACTGAAACACAGTAGCTTAGCGATTTAGTAAGGATTGATAAATTGTAAAGGAGGGTTTTTTTATGGAAAACACTATATGGTCCTTGGTACCCCCGTTATTGGCAATTGTCATGGTTTTACTCACAAAAAGAGTTTTACTGTCACTTGGAGTAGGTATAGTTGCTGCAGCTTTCTTTATAGGAAGTTTTAATATTATGGAATCACTATTGCTTGTATGGGAGTCATTTAAAGGGGTGTTTATCGCAGACGGAGCTCTAAACACATGGAACATTTATATTTTGCTATTCGTACTAATGCTTGGAATACTTACTGCATTTGTAAGTATGATGGGTGGAACACAGGCTTTTGCGAATTGGATGATTTCACGGGTAAAGACACGCGCTGGTGCGCAAATTATGACAATGGTGTTGGGAATTATTATATTTGTGGATGATTATTTCAACAGCTTAACAGTAGGACAAATAGCTAAGCCGGTGACGGATAAACATCGCGTTTCTCGTGCGAAGCTTGCGTATATTGTAGATTCTACTGCAGCACCAATTTGTGTTGTTGCCCCAATTTCAAGCTGGGGAGCATATATTATTGGCATTATTGGTACCATTTTTACAACACAACAGATTACAGAGCATACAGCTTTTGGCGCTTTCCTACAAATGATTCCAATGAATTTTTATGTATGGGCAGCTTTGGGTGTCGTGCTGGTAATCGCCTTGAAACAAGCAGATTTCGGACCAATGAAAATTCATGAGCAACGTGCTATGGAGACAGGTGAAGTACTCGATCCATCAAATAAAGAAAAGTTGGATGCTGAATCTAAACTACCTGAAAGTGAGATAGGAAGAGTTAGCGACTTATTATTACCAATTGCAATTTTATTTGTAGCAACACTTGGTTCCATATATATAAATGGCCTTGGTGCGGTTGAGGGTGAAGCGACCCTTATCAACATTTTTGGAAGTGCGGATGTGTCTGTTGCCCTCTTTTACGGTGGGCTTATAGGTCTAGCAGCTACTTTTCTATTGTTTAGTCGTCACTATCGTGCAAAGAAGCTGACAGGAAAGCAATTCGGTGAAGGTGTAAAAGAAGGCGCAAAGTCAATGCTCCCAGGCTTTACTATTTTAATTTTTGCGTGGGCAATTGTTGCTTTAATTGATCAGCTCGGCACAGGGACTTACTTGGCAGGCATTGTTGAAGAGGCTAATCTTAATTTGGCTCTGCTTCCCTTAATTGTTTTTGTTATGGCAGGATTCATTGCATTCTCAACAGGTACTTCCTGGGGAGCATTTGGAATATTATTACCGATTGCTGGACAAATTGCCGCTGTAACAGACCCTGCATTAATTATGCCAATGATGGCTGCGGTTCTTGCTGGTGCGGTATTTGGAGACCATTGTTCACCGATTTCTGATACAACAATTCTTTCTTCTACAGGTTCCAGTTGTCATCACATTGACCATGTTACTACACAAATGCCTTACGCAATTGTTGCAGCAGTAATTACGGGGGCTGGATATCTGGCGCTTGGATTTACTGGAAGTGTAGTTGTAGGTTTAATTACAGTGCTGGCTGGCCTGACAATCTTCTTTGTTACTTTAAAGAAACCTGTGATTAAAGATGAGATAGCAGAAGAGCCAATAGCAAAATAACTAGGCCATTTGCACGAGTTTAGATCAGTATATTGTAAATTTTTAAATAATAAGCTATACTAATGTTAAATATATGAAACAACGTTTTAATAAATGAAATGCAGGGGGATGGGAAATGAGCTTTGTTTCAGAGAAGGTAATGAGTTTACCTCCGTACTTGTTCTCAGAGTTTCAGGCAAAAAAGAAAAAGCTTCAAGAAGAAGGTATGGACGTAATTGATCTTGGAATAGGAGCACCTGACTTAGCTGCACCACCATTTGTTTATGAAAAGTTAATTGAGGAAGCAAAATATCCCGCAAACCATAGGTACTCCACTTATAGTGGATGTGATGAATTTAAAGAAGCGGTTGCCTCATTTTATAAAAAACAATACAATGTGAGGCTAAATCCCGAAACGGAAGTGCTTGCGCTAATAGGGTCAAAGGAAGGGATTGCTAATTTGGTTCAAGCTGTTATAAATCCTGGAGACTCTGTACTAATTCCCGATCCTGGTTACCCGGTCTATCGTAACGCTGTTCATTTGGCAGGGGGAGAAGTTATCCACTTTCCTTTGAAAAAAGAAAATGGATTTTTACCTCAGTTTGAAAAAATATCATCAAAGGACGCGGAAAAATCTAAACTGCTTTTCTTAAATTACCCAAGTAATCCGACAACTGCTACAGCAAATCCATCGGTATTTTTGGAAGCGATTACATTTGCTGAAAAGTATAACCTATTAGTAGTCAATGATGCCGCCTATGATCTCATTACATTTGGTAATTACCGTTCGCCCAGCATCCTGCAAGCTCCAAATGCGAAAAATTTTGCCGTGGAATTTGGCTCTCTCTCCAAAAGCTTCAATATGACTGGTTGGAGGATTGGCTATGTGGTTGGGAATAAGGAAGTTATTCAGGCGCTTGCCACGTTAAAGAGCAATATTGATACATGCCAATTTATCCCCATTCAAAAGGCAGCAGTAGAAGCTTTACGAAGTGACTTTTCTACTGTTGCTGCTAATAACAATGTGTATGAGAAAAGGATGGAAAAACTGCAACCTGTCTTAAATGAATTAGGACTTCATACAGAAAAGCCTAAGGGTACGATCTTTCTTTGGGCGCAAGTACCCGAAGGCTACACTTCTATGAAGTTTGCAGATCAAATGCTGGAAGAATTGGGGATTATCCTGACACCTGGTACGGCCTTTGGCCCATCAGGAGAAGGATTTGTGCGAATTGCTTTAACTGTGGATGAATCAAGGTTGGAAGAGGTTATTCTTCGGTTAAAGGAATGGAAGGAAAAGGGGGCGAGCAAGGCTTGAAAGAAATAAAGAGAATGAATGCAGCACAAGCAATTGTAGAATGCCTGAAAAGACATGAGGTAGAAAATGTGTTTTGTGTCCCAGGAGAAAGTTATTTACCTGTGCTTGATGCATTGTATGACCAACCTTCCATTCAAGTTATCTCTGCAAGGCATGAGGGGGGAGCTTCCTTTATGGCAGAGGGGTATGCTAAATCCAAACTAAAGGCTGGAGTTGTCTTTGCCACAAGAGGAGTCGGTGCAGCAAATCTATCTATTGGAGTGCACACAGCATACCAAGACTCAACACCAATGGTTGTTTTTCTTGGGCAGGTGCATAGTAAATTCAGGGGGAGGGAAGGTTTTCAGGAGGTTAATCTGGAAAACTACTTTCAAGAGATTGCTAAGTGGTCGGTAGAATTGACTGATGCAGAAAGAACTCCTGAAATTATCCAGCGTGCATTTCGAATAGCTCATTCAGGAAGACCCGGGCCGGTGATCGTTTCCCTGCCTGAAGACGTATTAGTTAAAGAAGCTGAAATGCAATTTGGCCCAGTTGCTCCAGTTCCAAAGCCAGCTCCGTCCCAGATTGAAATAAAACAAATAGAGAGCGAATTACAAGCTGCAGAGAAACCAATTATTATCGCAGGAGGGGGAGTAAAGGGGGCGCGTGCGGAAAATAAATTAATAGAATTTGCTGAGAAATACTCCCTACCTGTCATTGCTGCTTTTCGCAGGCAGGATGTATTTCCAAATGACCATAGCCTGTATGTAGGTCACCTGGGACTGGGTACAGGAAAAGAAGTAATTGATACAGTGGCTGAAGCTGACGTCATTATTGCTTTGGGAACAAGGCTGTCCGAAGTAACTACCCAAGATTATTCCATTATAACTAGCGAGAAAAAGCTTATACACATAGATATAGATTTTCAAACTCTCGGAAAAGTGTATCCACCGGAAATAGGGGTGGTGGCGGATCTTAATGAGGCATTACAAGCACTTATGATAATAGAGATCAAAACGAAATGGAAAAAGTGGGCGGAACATCGAAGAAATGCATTCCAAGAAGTTAGTTATTTAGAAAAAAAACCCGAAGAAGTGCTTAATAAAAATATAATCGCCGTACTAAAAGAAAAACTGCCTGAAGATGCATTATTGACAAATGATGCAGGGAATTTTGCAGGCTGGTTGCATGCCTTTTATCCTTTTCGAAAGGCACATACGTATGTAGGTCCGACCTCCGGAGCCATGGGTTATGGGATGCCAGCAGCTCTTGGAGCACAGCTTGCTTTCCCGGAGAAAACGGTTGTTTCTCTGTCTGGAGATGGAGGTTTTATGATGACTGGCCAGGAGCTGGAAACAGCAGTCAGATACAAGATACCTGTCATATGTCTCGTATTTAATAATAAAATGTATGGTACGATCCGTATGCATCAGGAAATGCATTATCCGGGAAAGGTAATGGCAACAGATTTAGGGGAAGTTTCCTTTGTAGACTTTGCTCAAAGTTTGGGTGTGAGCGGCTTCAAAGTAACAACGCTGGAAGAATTTGAAACAGCTTTTGAGCAAGCTTTACAAGGATTCAATCCGGTACTTATAGAAATTGTAACAGAAAAAGAGCAAATATCTGTTTCATCCACGATTACTGAACTACGTAAACGTGCAATGAAATAGTTAAATTTAATAGTATTTATAGGAGGTATAAGCATGGAGACAGTATCACTACAAACAGAAAAACTAGCAAATTACATTAATGGTGAATGGGTGGAAGTAAATGA
Organism: Virgibacillus halodenitrificans; assembly: GCF_001878675.1. Taxonomy (NCBI): domain Bacteria; kingdom Bacillati; phylum Bacillota; class Bacilli; order Caryophanales; family Bacillaceae; genus Virgibacillus; species Virgibacillus halodenitrificans. The sequence goes on from NZ_CP017962.1 coordinate 595,684, forward strand.
ATCTACTTCTGTTATCAATCCGGCAACAGGAGAAGAAGTTGTTCAGGTTCCTCTTTCCGAAGCTGATAGTGTGGAACAAGCAGTAGCTGCAGCGAAAAAAGCGCAGAAGGAATGGGCATTGGTTCCGGCACCACAGCGAGCAGAGGTACTTTACCAGGTTGGATATATTATGAAGGAGCGTAAAGAAAGACTTTCCCAGCTTTTAACGATGGAAAATGGAAAAGTAATCGAAGAAGCACGTGGCGAAGTTCAAGAGGGAATCGATATGGCTTTTTACATGGCAGGAGAAGGACGCCGCTTATTCGGTCAAACAACACCAGCAGAGTTAAAAGATAAATTTGCGATGAGCCAGCGTTGTCCAGTAGGTGTTGTAGGTATTATCACCCCATGGAATTTTCCAATTGCGATTGCTACATGGAAGTCATTCCCGGCAATTGTTGCGGGGAATGCAGTAGTTTGGAAGCCTGCAACGGAGACTCCGATTATGGCATATGAATTGGCTAAGATTTTTGAAGAGGCTGGGCTACCTAAAGGTATTATTAACGTTGTCTTTGGCAAAGGGTCGACCGTAGGAGATGCAATGGTGCATCATGACGACATACGTGTTATATCCTTCACAGGGTCAAATGATACAGGTCGTAATATAGCAGGTGAATGTGGGAAGCAGTTAAAGAAGGTATCTCTTGAAATGGGTGGAAAAAACGCGGTAATTGTAATGGACGACGCTGATATCGATTTGGCTGTAGAAGGAATTCTATGGAGCGCATTTGGCACAAGTGGCCAACGTTGTACAGCATGCAGCCGAGTTATCGTACATGAAAAAGTAAAAGAAACGTTGGAAGAACGATTGCTTGCTTCCATGGAAAAATTAACTATTGGGAATGGCTTAGATGAATCCAATAAGGTTGGCCCGATTATTAATAAAGCTGGCTTGGATAAGATAAAAAGCTATATTGAAATCGGTAAGAATGAAGGGGCCAAATTGTTGGCAGGTGGCTATGAAATAACCGACGGTGAGCAACGTGCAGGGAATTATTTTGCTCCTACGTTATTTACGGATGCTACCGCAGATATGAGAATAGCACAAGAGGAGATCTTTGGTCCTGTCGTATCTCTTATTCCGGTTAAAAGCTTTGAAGAAGCAATAGAAGTGAATAATGGGGTTACGTACGGTCTATCCAGTTCTATTTTCACAGGGGATGTAAATAGAGTGTTTAAAGCACAACGTGATTTAGATACGGGAATTGTTTACGTTAATGCGGGAACAACTGGAGCGGAAATTCACCTTCCATTTGGTGGCACAAAAGGTACTGGAAATGGACATCGTGATTCTGGAGTACAGGCGCTGGATGTGTTCACGGAATGGAAAGCAGTCTATGTCGATTACAGTGGAAAGCTGCAACGTGCTCAAATTGACGTGGAATAATAACGAGGCGACGAGTTAAAAAAGCTGTTGAAAGATATATTTCTATAAATATTATTCTTTGCAGGGAGTGGTTGGATGAAAATAGGTGTATTAGGATCTGGTTTAATGGGAAAGGAAGCAGCACGGGATCTAGCAGCAAGTGAAGGTGTGGCAGCAGTAGGTCTGGCAGATATTGATTTATCAAGGGCCCAACAAGTATGTGACCAACTGAATTCTTCTAAGTTAACTGCATATCAAGTGAATGCGAGTAGTGAGCAGGAGCTAGCCAATTATATGCGTCAGTTTGACGTGATTATCAATGCACTGTTTTATTCATTTAATGAAATTGTTGCACGGACAGCTATACAGGTAGGTGTTAACTCTGTGGATCTGGGGGGGCATATTGGTCATATGACAGACAAAGTGCTTGCAATGAAGGAAGATGCTGAGACAGCAGGGGTAACTTTAATCCCAGATCTCGGAGTTGCGCCTGGTATGATAAATATTTTATCAGGATATGGGGCAAGCAAACTGGAAAAATTGGATTCCATTAAGTTATTTGTGGGAGGTATTCCCGTTCGCCCGGAACCCCCATTAGAGTATAATCATGTATTCTCCATGGAAGGTGTGTTTGACCATTATACAGATCCCTCTCTTATTATTCGAAATGGGATAAAACAGGAAATACCTTCATTGAGTGAAGTGGAGGCCATCCATTTTGAAAAGTTTGGACCTCTTGAAGCCTTTCATACTTCCGGCGGTACATCAACACTTTCTATATCTTATCCGGAGTTGGAAACATTGGAATATAAAACGATACGCTATCCCGGCCATGCACAGAAATTTAAGCTCCTTGTCGACTTGAATCTGACTCGTATGGATTATGAAGTAGATGTAAAAGGTCAGAGGGTAAACCCACGGGAAGTATTATTAAAAGTACTTGATCCGATTGTGGAACTTGGCGAGAAAGATGACGCTGTATTGCTTCGCACTGTTATTTCAGGAGAAAAGACGGGCATGCCGGCAACATATCAATATGAAATGACAACATATAAAGATCGTAATACACAGGTTACAGCAATGGCTCGCGCAACTGCCAATACGATTTCAGTTGTGGCACAGATGATAGGAAATGGAACGATCGCAAAAAAAGGTGTCTTCCCTCCGGAAAAATGCGTGCCGGGTGCAGTATATATTAAAGAAATGGCTAAACGGGGCGTAAATATTATAGAAACAGAACAACTGGAAAAGACGAGAGTTAGCATGTAAAGAAAAATTATTTTATAATTATATATTAAATAGTTAACCCTCTACTACGAAAGGTAGGGGGACCTTTTCTTTTATTCTACGATTTAATTATGACAGCAAGGAGATTAATAATGAATCAAAGTGTAATCAAAGCACTAAAACTATTGGACTTGTTTACAGAGGAAAACCCGGAATTAACATTAAAGGACATAGCTGATCGCTCACGATTACCTAAACCAACTGCCTATCGAATGTTAACAGCATTGGAAGTGAGCGGATTTCTCTACAAGACAAAGGAAACAGAACATGATAGTAAATATCGTTTAGGCTTGAAGTTGTTGGAATTAGGACAACTCGTTTCTGACAATTTAGAGGTTAGAGGAATTGCTCTCCCATTTATGAAACAGCTTGCTGAAGAAATTAATGAGGTAATCCATTTAGTTATTGTAAATGGCTCGGAAGCTACCTATATTGAAAAGGTGGAAAGCACCCGAGCACTTCGATTATACACACGGATTGGAAAAAGTTCACCATTACATACTGGATCTGGTCCGAAGCTTTTATTGGCGTTTTTACCTAAAGAGAAACAAGACGAAATTCTAAGCAAATCAGAGCTTGGTTCAATTACAAATAAACCAATTTCAGTAGAAAAACTTAGAGAAGAATTGAGAACAATAAGGAACACGGGCTATTCTTATAGCATTGGTGAACAGGATGCAGATACGACTGGAATTTCCTATCCTATTTATGATTATAGCAATAAGGTAATTGCCGCATTAGCGGTTAGTGGATTATCCAGCCATTTTGAAGGTGAGAATTTAAATAAATTAAAAGAAAAAGCATCGCAAACAGCTGTATATATATCAGAGGAATTGGGTTACCGGAAAGGATAAGGAGGAGCGGATATGAATACAGTTTTTATTGCAGGGCATGCCCGCCTGCCATCAGGAATGGCAGCCAAAAGCATTTATGAAACACTGACAATTACAGCAGAAATAGATCAAAAATATGGAGTAATTGTAGCTGCAAACTGTACACTCGCAACAGAACATGGAAAAAACTTTATTCAACACCTGCTCAGAGGATATAGTCTACAGGATGGAATCGAGAAGCCTGTTGATGAAATTAAAGCTCGCTACCTTGGAAAAGCTGGAAATGCATTAGCTTCCGCTTTAAAGGATTTGTATAAGCAATATAAAAGCTATAAGCAGATCGACGAGTGAATTTCTATATGAGAGACAGAGCTAGCCAAATGAGAGAACCGCGTCCCGTATGAGAGCCAGAGCCATCCAAATGAGAGAACCACGTCCCAAATGAGAGACACAGCCATTCAAATGAGAGAACCGCGTTCCATATGAGAGACACAGCCATTCAAATGAGAGAACCGCGTCCCGTATGAGAGACACAGCCATTCAAATGAGAGAACCGCGTCCCGTATGAGAGACACAGCCATTCAAATGAGAGAACCGCGTCCCAAATGAGAGACACGGCCATTCAAATGAGAGACACCACATATCAAATAAGAAAGCCAGGTATAATTTTTTAAAATAGCAGCACACCCATTATAGGGGCGCTGCTAAAATTTAGTAAGTTTGCTAAACAGACACTTGTGCTTTTTCTATTTAAGACATTCCAATTGAGATAAATTTTTTCTCCAAAAATTCATCCATGCCATGGTGCCCGCCTTCTTTGCCAATTCCAGATTGCTTTATCCCACCAAATGGAGCTTCTGGGACTGCAGGAAATACGTCATTTACACCAACGATGCCATAGTCTAATTTCTCGGAAACCCGGATAGCACGGTTTGTGTTTTCTGTGAAAATGTAGGCAGCTAAGCCGTAATCGGTGTTATTCGCCTTCTGAAGAACTTCTGCCTCATCTGTAAAGAACTGAATAGGAATGACTGGACCAAAAGTTTCTTCATTCATCACTTTCATGTCATCTTCCACGTTAGAAAGAATGGTAGGTTCATAGAAATGCCCATTTAAATTGCTATTCCACGCCTTACCCCCACATATAATCTCACTGCCTTTTAAAATAGCGTCCTCCACATGTGAACCTACTTTCTCTAATGCTGCCCTATTAATTAGTGGACCCAGTTCTACCCCGTTTTCCATTCCGTAGCCAATTTTCATTTTTAAAGCTTTTTCCTTCAACAAATTGGTGAAAGACGTTTTAATCGACTCATGGACATATAATCGATTTGTACAAATACAGGTTTGCCCGTTATTTCTGAATTTGCTCCCAAGTACAAGGGTGGTTGCTTTATCAATATCTGCGTCTTCAAATACAATGCTTGGAGCATGGCCGCCAAGCTCTAAGGACAGTTTCTTCACATTTGCTGCACTTTCTCTCATTAAATATTTACCTATTTCTGTAGAACCTGTGAAAGTAATTAATCGGACACGCTTATCAACAAGTAATGCATTGCCGATTTCTTCTGCATCTCCAGTCACGAGATTAACAACACCCGGAGGCATTCCTGCTCGTTCGAATATTTTTATTATCTCGATAGCGGATAATGGTGTTTCCGGGGCGGGCTTCAGGACTACCGTGCAACCCGCAGCCAATGCAGGTGCAAGTTTTCTTGTTATCATTGAAGATGGGAAATTCCATGGAGTAATAGCACCTACCACGCCAACTGCCTGGGGAATGACAAGCAATCGTTTTTCTTTTGAAGAAGAGGGGATCCATTCACCGTATCCCCGGCTTGCTTCTTCCGCATACCATAATAGAAAGTTAGCAGCACCTTTTACTTCTCCTACAGCCTCATTTAATGGTTTTCCTTGTTCACGTGTTAAAATTTCCCCCAAACGATCAGCATCCTCCATCATGAGCTGGTATGCTTTATAGAGTATCCGGGATCTCTCGCGTCCTGTTCTTTCACTCCAGTCAGGAAACGCTTCGGAAGCGGATGTGATTGCTTCTACCGTTTCAGCTTTTCCCCCATTTGCAACCTCTGTCAGGCGTTCGATTGTGGCTGGATTGTAAATCTCATTTGTTCCCTTAGAACCTGTTTCTCTCCACTCTCCATTAATAAAAATACTTTTTGTGAAATTAGTAATCATGAATCTGCCTCCCTTTTAAGAAACTAGTCGCACGCACAATTTTTATTTGATTAATTGGGATTGGTCCCATGCAGGAAGCATTCGATTAAGCTCTTTATCTTTTCGATAACCTAACACATACTCTGCTTGCATTACAGTATGAATTTCTCGTGTCCCTTCATAAATAACAGGGGCCTTGGAATTACGCAAATATCGTTCCACAGGGTATTCATCAGAAAACCCGTAAGCTCCATGAATCTGAACAGCATCATCTGCAGCTTTATTGGCGAAATCACATGCCTGCCACTTTGCTAGTGAAGTCTCTCTCGTATTTCGCTTTCCGTCATTCTTGAGTTCTCCTGCTCGATAAACAAGTAGTCTGCTCATTTGCAGACCTGCTTCCATATTAGCAATCATTTGTTGGACCAATTGGTGTTTTCCAATTGATTTTCCAAAAGTCTCTCTTTCTTGGCAATACTTCACACTGGCTTCCAAACATGCCATGATTTGTCCGACAGCGCCGGCTGCTACTGTGAAACGACCGTTATCAAGAGCGGCCATTGCTATTTTAAAACCTTCTCCTTCTTTACCAAGGAGATTTTCTTTAGGGACTCTTACATTTTCAAAAAATAATTCTCCTGTATTTCCGGCTCGGATGCCCAATTTACCTTTAGTTGCTTTGGAGGAAAATCCATCCCATGTACGTTCAACAATAAATGCAGAAATCGCTTTATGCTTCTCTGTTCGATCTCCGGTATAGGCAAAAACTAAAAAATGATCTGCGGTATCACAAAGAGAGATCCAGGTTTTTTGTCCATTTAAAATATAATAATCTCCTTGCTTTTGTGCTGTTGATTGTAATGCCGAAACGTCTGATCCAGCAGCTGGTTCTGTTAAACCAAATGCACCAATTTTCTCGCCTTTTGCTTGTGAAACGAGATATTTTTGCTTCTGTTCCTCCGTGCCCCATTGCAATAAAGTCATGCTGTTTAAACCAGTGTGTACAGAGACGGCGGTACGAAAAGCGGTATCTCCTCGTTCCAACTCCTCACAAACAATAGCCAGGGAATTATAATCCATTCCACTGCCGCCATATTCTTCTGGAATACAAACACCCATTAAACCAAGGTTGGCTAGCTTTGTTAATATGGCAGGATCAAATTTACCTTCCCTGTCCCAATGGCCAATATATGGCATAATTTCTTTATCTGTAAAATCTCTCACTGTTTTTCTTAACATCACTTGTTCTTCGGAAAAATTAAAATCCATGTAAATCTCTCCTTACTTTTTATTGGTTTTTGGCTTTAAGATTATCGACAATAGCTTCATTATGTTCGCCTGCATCTGGCGGATAATGCCTAACTGATACAGGAGTCCTGGAGAATTTCAGCGGACTTCCAATCATCTTGACTTTCCCTGCGGTGGGATGGTTACAATCTATGAACATATTTCTTGCTTGGAGTTGTGGATCTTTTACCACTTCCTTTAAATTTTGGATAGGACCACATGGAATATTGTTTTTCTGGCATTCCTGCTTCCAGTGTGCTGTTGTATTTGTTAAGAGTACCTCCTGTAGTAAAGGTACTAGGACCTCGCGATTGGCAACGCGATCCGGGTTTGTTTGAAATCGGTCATCCATACTGTATTCGTCTTTTTTTAGAATAGAACAGAATGCTTTAAATTGAGTATCATTTCCAATAGCAATTACCATTTCGCCGTCCAATGTTTTAAACGTTTGGTATGGAACAATGTTTGCGTGGTGATTTCCTAAAGGTTGAGGAACTTCTTCGGACATCAAATAATTACTACCGATATTTACCAATGAGCTAACAGCGGAATCGTAAAGAGAGATATCGAGCTTTTGCCCTTTTCCAGATACAGTTCTTTCAAGTAGGGCGCCTTGAATACCAATACAAGCATATAAGCCTGTTAATATATCTGTAATGGCTATCCCCATTTTTTGCGGACCTGATTCCTTATCTCCAGTTATACTCATTAATCCGCTCATCGCTTGAATAATGAAATCATAGCCAGGCATATCTTTATAAGGTCCTGTTTCACCAAAGCCAGTTATGGAGCAAAATACGATAGCCGGGTTAACTTTGGCAAGTGTGTCATAGTCAAGCCCTAATCGCTTCATAGTACCAGTTTTAAAATTGTTAATTACTACATCGCTCTCTTTTATTAGTTCCTTAATAGCAGCAACCCCTTCTTCAGTTTTTAAATTCAACGTAATACTCTTTTTATTTCGATTGGCACATAAGTAATAAGCGCTTACATTACTCTTGAAGGGAGGCCCCCATTTACGTGTCTCATCACTTCCGCCAGGAGCCTCTACTTTTATAACGTCAGCTCCCATGTCTCCGAGGATCATGGTGCAATAGGGACCTGCAAGGACACGAGATAAATCAAGAATCTTTATATGTTTTAATGCGCCAGCCATACTTTCACTCCTTTCCTTGAAAAATAAAAAAGCCAATCCAAATAGACTACAGTTTTACCTGTAAATCAATTTGAACTGGCTTTTATCTGTTGATGCAGTTCTGGGGTAGAACTGTGAACAGATTAGGCAGTAGAATGTTAATAGAAGTCATGGTATCATGCGATTTAAACGAGTAAATCGTTATGGGGCATGATTTAAATATATTATACTTTATTCTGAATAATATGTAAATGAAAAATTAAAAAATAAACATTTTTTCCAAACTCTGTAAAGTATTTTTAGCGGAGCGAGATAATCTTAATGCTCGATTATATATAAAATTGCCATAGCGACGTTTGAATAGACAGAAATTATCTATTTTGGGGATCCATTGAAAGAACTCAATGAGCCATAAGTAAAACCCCTATCACTAAAGGGATAGGGGGTTTTACTGGTTTTACTATTTTGTTGCTTTTTGCAGTTTAGTAATCATTTTGAGTGCTCTGCCGGTTCCGATCGCCACGGATTCAAGTGGGTTAGGTGCTAAATGTACAGGGACGATTATTTCGTTCGCAAGCCATTCCTGCATGCCATTTAACAAGGATCCGCCTCCAGTGAGTACGATCCCATGGTCTACAATATCTCCGCTTAGCTCAGGAGGACAGTTTTCCAACGTCGCACGTACTGTCTCCAAAATTTGTTCCAATGATTCTTTTAATGCAGTATAGATTTCTGTCGAGGTAATTGTCACTGTTTTTGGAAGTCCTGAAACCATATCTCGTCCGCGAATCTCCATTGTTTCCTCTTGGTGATTAGGATGGGCATGGCCGATTTCCATTTTTATATTTTCGGCAGTACGCTCGCCGATTAATATATTGTAATTTTTTCGAATGTGGTGAATAATTTCTTCATCCATTTTATCTCCACCGGTTCGAACAGAGTTACAAGAGACGACACCACCGAAAGATATAATCCCTACTTCGGAAGTACCTCCCCCAATATCAACGATTACATTTGCGATTGGTTCATCAACAGGTAAATCTGCCCCAATTGCAGCAGCGACCGGTTCCTCAATAAGGTGTACCTGTTTGGCGCCATAGCTTGATACAGCATTATGAATAGCACGACGTTCCACAGTAGTACTGCCAGAAGGTGTACATACAACTACGGTAGGTTTTCTCATAGACATACCCATTTTCTTGCTGACTTTTTTCAAAAATTCTTTTAACATTTGAGCAGTTACATCATAATCAGCTATTACCCCATCTTTTAGTGGACGTATTGGGATGATGTTCTTAGGAGTTTTGCCGACCATTTCCTTTGCTTCTGCTCCTACAGCCACAACTTGTTTTGTGTTTACATCAATAGCTACTACAGATGGCTCATTTAAAACGATTCCTTTTGTTTTTGAATATATAAGTATATTAGCAGTACCAAGGTCAATTCCTATTTCTGCAGTTGATAACATAATAAAGTCCTCCATTGCTGACAATTTTCTTCTATAATGATTCTACAAATCATTTCAATTTTTGGGGGTGGAAACAGAAGTGTCATAGTTTAGTAATTACTTATGAAAATAATAGTATTACAGATAAACGTATATTAATATTACCCCAAAAATCAAGTGACATTTTGTTTACAAAAACCTTCCTATTGTAATATAACAGGTCTGTTTAGAGGCCTGTCAATATTCTTTTTGCTGAAATATTTGGCAGGTTACATAGAATCTTCCTCAATCACCAAATTGTATTTCTTGGTTACTTTCTTATTTTACAAGGATTATGCTAGTTATCTTTCAATCTAGTGACCCAAAACAATGATTGTGGGAAAAGCTACCACAAATATTACAAAAAATGCATGGTATGATGTTTTTGTCAAACAAAACAACTCAAAAGGAGAGTGCATTTCATGTTTAAGAAACTTGGCGTAGTAACAGCATTATCTACTGCATTATTATTCGGAGGGACATTTCAACAAACTGTGGATGCTTCAGCAAATGAGCAGCAAACACAGATTCCATCATATAAAATCTACTATTCTATAAATGGTAATTTGGACAATATGTCAAAAGACCAAGTGAATAGTATTCTAGATAAGTATCTTAAAAATTATAATATTAATTTGTTGAACTTTGATTGGAATATGAATGGAAACAAAGAAGAAAAGGCACCAGAAACAGAAGGAAACACTGAAAAACCAGTGAAAGAGGAAAAACCGGTACAAAAAGAAGACAAACCAAATAAAGAAGAATCAAATAAAGAAGATACAGTTAAAGAAGAAAAGCCTGCCAAGCAGGAACAAGCTCCTGTAAAAGAGGACAAGCCAGTTCAAAAAGAAGAAAAACCAGCAAAGCAACCAGAAGCGCCTGTAAAACAACCAGCACAACCAGATAAGAAGGAAGAACAAACGAATCAAACGCAATCACAGCAATTGAGTCAGTTTGAGCAAGAAGTATTTGAATTAACAAATCAAGAAAGAGAAAAAAATGGTTTGGCACCACTAAAAGTGGATGTTGAATTGAGTAAGGTAGCGCGTGAAAAGTCTCGTGACATGGCAGCAAACAACTACTTTTCTCATAATAGCCCAACCTATGGTTCTCCATTTGATATGATGAAACAATTCGGTATTACGTACCGTGCAGCAGGTGAGAATATTGCTAAAGGACAACGTACCCCTGAGGAAGTTGTAAATGCTTGGATGAACAGTGAAGGACACCGTGCGAATATTCTAAGCAGCAAATATACTCACATTGGTATCGGTTATGTAGAACAAGGAAATCACTGGACACAACAATTTATTGGTAAATAATAATTGAGAAAGAAGGCTGGCATGGAATTGCTAGTCTTCTTTTTTATGGTTCTAATATATATTGGGGTTATTCAATGATTCGGAAAATAGATAAACTGCGACGTAACTAAGAATATAGAGGCTGCGTAAATCACCGCTACGGGGAAATATTCCGCTTTCCGCGGGCGGCTGAATCCATGCCGGGCGGCAAAGAAGACACTGTGAGGTTACGAACAGATGTCGCACTTGTACCCGGAGGTGTGAAAGCGTCCCCCTGCAGCAGAAATCAATGGGTCCATCCACTTCCTTAAAATGTGACTACTTTAGTTCGCATTTTCCTCCAAATATGAATGAACAAAATACGTTTGTACCCCAACATTTGCGGTAGAACCTTTTTTATAAAGAGGTTTTGTTATAATCTTTGGCATAAAATAAGACAATGAAATGGGAATATCTAAGACGAAGGACTAAAGTAGACTATTTTAGGGAAATATTTCAAAGCACAGGGATAAAAAGAAAAGTACAGTACTGCTCAGCCTGAGTTGTTTGACAATCATCCTCTTATTTGAATACTGTATAGAAGAGGACAAATAGCATTATTCCTAATCAAAAAAGGTTTCATGGAGATCATACATAATAATAAAGGGGTGATTAAATGGTGCAAGGTGCAGCAAATTGGAATACAGAACAAACCCAGGAATGGTTGCAAAATTATGTAGATGATTGGGTTTCATTTTACCGTAAGCAAACAGACGAAGGAGAAGTTGCTTCGTATATACCAATTTTGCAGGAAGCAAATCCGGATCATCTTGGAATATCTATTATTGGTAAGGATGGAATGAAAGTACGCTCCGGAGATACTGAAATTCCTTTTACAATTCAAAGTATCTCGAAAGTACTAAGTTTTATTGTCGCATGTATGGAAAAGGGACTTGCCTATATGTTGGATCGAGTTGATGTAGAACCTACTGGAGAGGCATTTAACTCTATTATGCACCTTGAAATGAGGAAGGTTCAAAAACCATTTAATCCTTTAATTAATGCAGGAGCTATTACAGTGACATCTACTTTAGAGGGAAATACATCAGATGAAAAATTAAAACCTATTCTGGATTTAATGGAAACAATCCTTGGTTATAGACCTGCCCTTAATGTAGAGGTGTATGAATCAGAAAGAGATTCATCTATGCGGAACCGTGCAATAGGCTATTATTTGCTTGAAACGGGGTTTCTTGAATCGGATCTTAATATTACTCTGGAAACGTATTTCAAACAATGCTCTATTGAAGTGACGGTAGATGATCTGGCTAAAATAGGCGTGGTGCTTGCGAATGACGGAGAGGATCCGAAAACTGGTGAAGAACTTATCCCAAGAAAAATAACACGTCTGGCAAAGGCATTAATGTTAACTTGTGGGATGTATGATGCCTCAGGGAAATTTGCTGCATATGTTGGTATACCAGCAAAAAGTGGGGTGTCAGGGGGGATCGTTGCCCTTGCACCACCAAGGGTACGTGATGAAGATTTGCCGTTTATAAATGGCTGTGGCATTGGAGTATACGGCCCTGCTCTTGATGATAAAGGAAATAGCTATGCAGGCATAAAGCTATTACGTCACATTGCCAAACAATGGGATTTGAGTATTTTTTAAAATTCATTTAAGGAGAGTTTGCCATGTGTGGTCGCTACACATTACTTGCAGAGGAAGTACAAATACTAAATGAATACCAATTGGAGCAAGACAGGATAGAATCCTATCAATCCAGCTATAATATTGCCCCAGGCCAACAAGTGCTGGCAATTATCCATGATGGGAGAAGAAAGCGGGCAGGTTATCTTCGTTGGGGTCTTATTCCATCCTGGGCAGAGGATGAAAAAATTGGTTATAAAATGATAAATGCAAGAAGTGAGACGGCACATCAGAAACCAAGCTTTAAAAGATTAATGTCTAGAAAAAGATGTTTGATTATTGCAGACAGTTTTTATGAATGGAAAAAGGCAAATGGGGAAAAACAACCTAAGCGCATTCGTACAAGCAATCGACAGCTGTTTTCTTTTGCAGGATTATGGGATAAATGGGAATCACAAGATAAAGAGGTTTATACATGTACAATCTTAACAAAGGATGCCGACAATTTTATGAGGGATATTCATGATCGAATGCCAATTATTTTACCAAAAGATAAAGAAGATTTATGGATAAAACCTGAAAAGCAGTCACCGACGGAGGCGCATCAATTTCTAGCTTCACTGTCTACAGAGAAGCTTACGGCATATGATGTTGGAACACACGTTAACTCAGCAAAAAATAATGATGCGGTATGTATTGAACCACTTTTATAAAAAAGTTGACCCAGATGAAAACAGGTCAACTTTTTTAATGTCAGTACATATGAAATTTGTGGCTTTATTATGATCTGGGAAAAGCCCCAGTACACTTCAGTACTTTATCTCTTAGTAAAACTAGGCACTTCTTCCAGCTTTTTGCGCCTTCTCTTGTTCTTTTTCTTCTTTGGCTACTTTCAAGAACTTCTTTGTTTCGTATACAACGACACCGGAAAGACCAAGTAGACCAATTAAGTTTGGTGCGGCCATGAGCGCATTCATAATATCGGAGATTGCCCATACCACGCTTAGCTTTTCGACTGCACCGTAGAATACAGCTGCAACAAATACAATTCGATAATAAGGAATAGCTTTTTCGCTAAATAGGTAACCGAAGCATTTCTCTCCATAATAAGACCAACCAACTAATGTAGAGAATGCGAATAATACAATTCCAATTGTTACAATCATGCCACCGAAATCACCGAGGAATTTACCGAATGAGGCAGCAGTTAAATCCCCGCCGGAAAGATCCCCACCGTACATGTTTGCCATAACAATGGTAATACCAGTAATAGAGCAAACGATGATTGTATCAATAAATACCTGAGTCATGGAAACAAGTGCCTGACGTCCAGGATAGTCCGTTTTTGCGGCAGCCGCGGCAATTGGAGCAGATCCTAAACCAGCTTCATTGGAGAATACACCACGTGCAACCCCGTATCGAATAACTGTACCTAAGATCCCGCCACCAAGTGCACTACCTGTAAATGCATCAGAAAAGATTAAACCAATCGCTGCTGGTACAATATCCAAATTCATAATGATAATAATTAATCCACCAAGCACGTATAGTGCAGCCATAATCGGAACGAAGAAGGCTGTTACACGTCCGATACTTTTAATACCCCCAAGAATAACTAAACCAACTAAGACAGTAAGAATAATACCAGTTGCCCATCCAGGTATATTAAAAGAACGTTCTAAAGCATCAGACACGGAATTTGATTGAACCATATTTCCTATACCGAAGGCAGCACATGCACCAAATATAGCAAATAATACGCCTAGCCACTTAGCTTTCAAGCCTCTTTCCAAGTAATACATCGGACCACCAGACATTTCACCTTTACTGTTTGTCACTCTGTATTTAACAGCTAAAATTGCTTCTGCATACTTTGTTGCCATCCCAAATAAAGCAGAAAGCCACATCCAAAATACGGCCCCAGGCCCCCCTAAAACAACAGCTGTTGCCACACCAACAATATTACCTGTACCTATTGTTGCGGCCATTGCGGTTGTTAATGCCTGATAGTGACTGATGTCCCCTTTTGACTTTTTGTCCTGTTTGGAAGGACTGAAAGCGAGCTTAAGTGCATAAGGCAATACTCTGAATTGCAAAAAGCCCAATCGAAAGGTTAAATATAAGCCCGTTCCCACAATCAAAATTAACGTAGGCGGGCCCCATACAAAGCCACTGATTGCATCAAGAATTTCATTCATGTTTTTTCCCCCTTTGCTTTCGTTTTATTTTTTGTATCTATAGTAAATATTCCGAAAATTTAGTTCAAATGTCAAGTGATTTTGAAAAAAAGTTTAAAAATTAATCCGAGATAGTTGAGTATTGTTGAAAAAGGGGCGCATACTGAAAAACAGGACGAAATCTTTTGCTTATCTTGTAAGTAGATGATTATAATAGAGGTAGAAAGTAAGTTAACGTTTTATAATTTTATACATACATAAAGGAGAGAAAAAGGATGGCAAAACGCAGATTATTTACTGGAATGTTAGTGGGAGCAGTAGCAGGTGGTTTAGCAGCATTATTCGATAGAGAAACGAGAGAGTATACAAAAGGAAAGCTTAAAAATGTAAAAGCAGGCTCCAGTTATCTTATTAAAAATCCTTCAGATGCTGTACATAAAGTCCGTGTAGCATTTGATGAATTTAATACAAAAATTTCCAGTAGTTCAGAGAGCGCAATAAATGCATTGGAACAAGTAGAATCAACTTTAGAAAAATATACAAATAAAGAGGAGTCCTCACGAATAGAATAGAAGGAGTGAGATGCTGGGAGTGTGATAGAAATGAATGAAGTAGTAACATTTGGAAAGCAATTATATTCAAAGATGGAAGAAACGGATGTCTTTGGACTAGCTGCACAATTGGCCTATTTTTTCTTACTTTCACTCTTCCCTTTCCTTTTATTTGTCCTCACACTTGTGGGTTATCTTCCTATAGGTGAAATATCCATTATTGAATTTGTTGGGACATATGCCCCTCCTCAAATTAATGAATTAATTAATACAAATATTACCCAGCTTGTAAACGAACGAAATGGCAGCCTGTTGTCTTTCAGTATTATTGGTACGTTATGGTCCGCATCGAATGGTGTTAATGCTATTATGCGTGGTTTTAACCGAGCATATGAAGTGGATGAAGATCGCTCATTTATTATATCAAGAATAATTGCAATTATCCTCACTGTTGCCATGGTGGTTATCATACTTACCGCATTTTTACTGCCTATCTTTGGAAAAATGATAGGTGTATATCTTTTCTCATTTATTGGTATGTCGGATGGGTTCATTACTGTTTGGCAGGCTATGCGTTGGATAGTATCCTCTGTTGTATTCTTCATCGTATTTCTAGCACTATATAAATTGGCTCCTAACACGCGAATTTATTTCAAAAATGCCATTTGGGGAGCTATCTTTGCTACTGTATTCTGGCAACTGACTTCCCTTGGTTTTTCTTACTATGTCAGCAGTATTGGTAATTATTCTGCTACATATGGAAGTCTTGGTACAGTAATTGTTCTAATGATCTGGTTCTATCTCTCTGGGATTATCCTCATGATGGGCGGAGTAATTAATGCTGTATTGAGAACAGAAAAATTAAAATAGCTGCCGTAAGCAGGCAACTATTTTAATAAACGTAATCCATTCAATATAACCAAAATAGTACTACCTTCATGACCAATTACGCCCAGTGGCAGGTCGAGTAATTGAAAAAAGTTAGAGAGAATTAATATTAGAATTATGCTCAGGGAGAAAAAGACGTTTTGCTTAATAATTTTATTCATCTTAGTAGAAATAGCCATTGCTTCTGTAATCTTCGTAAGATCATTTTTCATTAGTACAACATCAGCAGTCTCCATTGCAACGTCAGTTCCTTCTCCCATTGCAATACCGACGTTTGCGCTTGCTAAGGCTGGAGCGTCGTTAATCCCGTCTCCCACCATAGAGACATTTTTATATTTCTCTCGTAGTTGCTTTACGTGAGTGACTTTTTCTTCAGGTAGACAGTTAGCTATATAACTATCTATACCAGCTTCTTTAGCAATTATTTTTGCTGTAAGTTCATTGTCACCAGTTAGCATCACAGTAGTAATACCATGCTTTTTTAATAAAGCTATCGCATTTTTTGCATCCTTTCTTATCGTATCCTTTAATGCAAAAACGGCGGTAATTTCATTGTTTTTCTTAGCAAATACAATAGTCTTACCTTCTTTCGCCAGATTATTTGCTACTCCATGAAGGAAGCTCATTGCATCTTCCTTTCCGACAAAATCTGCCTTGCCAATCTTCCAATGATCACCGTCTACTACCGCAGATATTCCATTTCCGCTGATTGTTTTCATATCCAAGACTTCAGAAGCTAACTCATCTAGGCCTTTTTCTTTCGTGAATTGTACGATGGACTGTGCTAATGGATGCGTAGAATATTTTTCAATTGCAGCAACAATTTTTAATGTCTGGTTTTGATTATCCTTTTCTTTATAAAAAGCTTCTGTGACAACGGGCTTCCCGTTTGTCAAAGTCCCCGTTTTGTCAAATGCCACTGCTTTTATATGACTCAAATTTTCAACATGCACCCCGCCCTTAAATAAAACACCCTTTTTTGCACTAGAAGAGATTGCTGAAAGTGTTGCCGGCATAATAGAAGCAACTAATGCACACGGAGATGCTACAACGAGCAGAATCATTGCTCTATATATGCTTTCCGATAATGTCCAATTAAATAATAGATAAGGTAAGAACATCATAAGAAAAACAACAGCTAATACAATTTTCACATATGTTCCTTCAAATCTTTCAATAAATAGCTGAGAAGGTGACTTTTCGTCCTTTGCCTGTTGTACAAGCTCAATTATTTTTTGGAATAACGTTTCGTTTGCAGGCTTTGTAATCTCTATTGTAATTGTTCCATTAAGTGCAACTGTGCCTGCGTACACTTCTTCACTATGGGTTTTTTCAACAGGCAGCGATTCACCGGTAATGGCACTTTCATCTACGGATGTTGTTCCTTTGCTTATTTTTCCGTCAGCAGGTATGCGCTCTCCCGCACGTATAAGAACAGTGTCCTTAACCTGTAATGTGTCAACAGGAACTTTCTTTTCTACTCCATTCTTTACGATAATTGCTTCCTCTGGTTGTAAATTCATAAGAGAGGAGATTTCTTTGTTGCTTTTGTTAAGCGTATAAGTTTCTAACGCACCAGATAATGCAAATATAAAAATAAGGATAGCTCCCTCTGTCCAATAGCCAATAATGGCGGAGCCAATTGCTGCAAAAATCATTAACATTTCAACATTTAGTTCTTTATTAGTGATTGTTTCTGTTATGCCTTCCTTTGCCTTGGCATAACCACCAATAATAAAAGCAAGTAGGTGAAGAAATACGAAAGTAGTACTGGTTAAATGAGACTCAAACATCCAAGCAAAAAGAATCGTGATCCCGCTGATTAGTGCGGCGATCAACTCTTTATGTTCCTTTATCTTTATCAAAGATTTTCTATTCAATATATTTCTTTTAAACTGGTTTCGTTTTAATTTGTAAATCGAATCTACCTCTGTAGCCATTTCAGCACCTCCATTTTAATATTTGTATGATAATTACGTTGAGAATGATTATTATTTATAATTATTATAAATTAATATTTATTATTATATTATCATGGGAAGGTGAAAAGTCAAGATAGAAATGGCCATTTTTAAAAATAAATAGCAAGGGAGGATGTGGAAAAGTTTCGAACATCAAAAAACCGGTTAGCGCAATGCCTAACCGGTTTGATCATCTGGTGTAGATAAATTTGTCTTTTTAAAATGAATGGCTCCCATAATCAGAAGCAAGATGGTCATAATTAAATAGAAGAAGGA
Organism: Virgibacillus halodenitrificans; assembly: GCF_001878675.1. Classification (NCBI taxonomy): domain Bacteria; kingdom Bacillati; phylum Bacillota; class Bacilli; order Caryophanales; family Bacillaceae; genus Virgibacillus; species Virgibacillus halodenitrificans. The sequence goes on from NZ_CP017962.1 coordinate 614,076, forward strand.
TAGGTCAGGAAAAAGTTCAACATATAATCCTCCCAAGAATGGCCCACTGATACTTCCAAGACTAAAGGTTACACCTACCATTAGGTTACCAGCGGGAAGTAATTCTCCTGGAAGTAAATCTGTCATATAGGAAATTCCTAAGGAGAACAACGAGCCAACAAACATTCCTGACAAGGTAAATAATATGAACAGTCCTACCACAGATGATTCTAATAATGCTGCTAAACCAAAAGTAATAACTCCCCCGGCTAAAACGAATAATAAAACTGGTTTTCTCCCTAGTCGGTCACTAAGTATACCTAAAGGAAGTTGTGTGATAAGACTTCCAAAAGCAAAACAGGGAATAATTAAAGAAAGCATGTTTACATCATGGCCAATTCGTAATCCATATATAGGAAAGATTCCATGTAAAGATGCTTCCAGGAAACCATAACCAAAGCCCGGTAATAAAGCAATCCAGGCGATTTTTCCTGTCTGAATAAACCTTCCGACAGAGCTTGTAGTAGTAGCTGTTTCTAAGTCATTCTCCGGCCACATGTTTTTTACGAAAAACATCATAGACCAAACCAGCAAACTTAGTACAGCTGAAGCTAGGAAAGGTAATGCTTCATTTACAGATAACATCCTTGTCATTAATGGACCCAAAGCAAAACCAAGACCGAAAAAAAGCCCATAATAAGCGATACTTCTGCCTCGTGTTTCCTTCGTAGCTGTAGTAGTAATCCAGGTTTGAGTTCCAAAATGAAGCATCTGGTCTCCAACACCGATCAGCATGCGTAATATAAACCAAAACCATAAGGCTTCCCATAATGGAAAAAGAGCTAAAGATAAAAATACAAGCATACCGCCAATAAGGATGATTGGTTTAAAACCCAATCTTCTCATTGGCTTTTCCATGAAAGGGGAAGCCAGAATGACACCAATATACAAGCCGGTAGCATGCAATCCATTTACAGAAGATGATATTCCACCATGCTCAAGAATAATAGCTAGAAGAGGCAGAAGCATTCCTTGAGAAAAACCGGAAATTGTAACAAGTGCTATTAATATCCAAAATCGTGTTTTTGCAGATACCATGTTTATGTTCCCCACCTTTGTCTGTCCTCTAATCTAATTGGTTTTTTTCAGCAAGTCAATTACCAAACAAGTAATTCGTAAAATAATAGGTTATTATGGTACAAAGAATATATAAGATAAGATTTACCTTAGGAGGGTGTAAAATATGAAATTAGTAATGAAGGAAAATGGATTGAGAACGGAATTAGAGTATGGTGTGTTAGACATATCCGGGAATGAGGAATATGGATTTCGCCCATATCAGCTAATGGTTGCTTCCATAGCTGGCTGCAGTGGTTCTGTTTTTCGTAAAATTTTAGAAAAACAACGCACCGAAATAGATGACATGCAAATAACCGCTGAAGTGGAAAGAAATCCAGAAGAAGCAAATCGTATTGAGAAGATTACATTGAACTTTAAGGTCCAGGGGAAGAATTTAGATCCAGCAAAATTGCAAAAAAACCTGGAAATCTCCCGTAAAAATTGCTCAATGGTTCGTTCAGTAGAAGGAAGTATTCAAATTGAAGAAAAGATAGAAACAATCGAATTAAGCAATTAAGTTGTATTTAAACGTATAAAATTCATATGTCCGAAAAAACTATAGGAAAAAGGAAGGGACATGGACATATGAAATGGAATAATAAACTAGTCTTGCTTTTGTTAACTCTTACATTGCTTTTCCCTGTATCCGCATTTGCTGCTGAAAAGAAGGAAAAGTTAAAAGAAGAATTTGAAATTCCCAGTCACGTATTAAATATTTCAAAAGAGAATACCTTTCCCAATTCCACGGAAGATCAAGAAGTTATTGAGCCGAGTGAATTGGCTAAGGAATTAATGGATAACGTAAAGGTACCAATAAAAAATCCAGACTTGATTAAAATGCTTAACGAAAGTGCGCTTAAGCCTTCACCAATTGCAATTGGTTATCGAGGTATGATTTATCTTGGTCGCTGGCCTTTGAACTATCATTCTTCAGAAACAACAATAAATTGGGAGTATCAGCCAATAAATGAGAACGAGTTAAACAATCTTGGCGGGGATACAAACCAAACATTAAACTACGTACAACAAGAGCAAAAAGAAATAAAAGGTGCGTTGACAAATAAAATTGCTAACCCTGATGATGTAAAAAAAATGATGTTACTTACATCTAAAGACAAAACAAAGCTTCCACTTTCCTATGAAACCATTATTGGGAAGAACACAAAAAAGAGCAATTCCTATAATGTACCAGTAAAAAAGCTAGGTAAATTGGAGAGTTTTGCGCCAGCTGTTAACGAAAAAGGACAAGTAACTTTTGGTGAGGTCTATTTGGAATTAAAAGGCTCCAAAAAAGCACTCGTTATTAAAAATGTAACAAAACAAGGAATCGGTGCATGGATACCCATTCAGGATCACGTCTCATTTTCCTATAGTCTCAAATAAATCCCCAGGACTCCCTGGGGTTTTTTGTTGCTAGATATAGATTAAGTTCTTAAATAATAATATTTCGCAATATAGATATACTGCGCAGTAACTAAGAATATAGAGGCTGCGTAAATCACCGCTACGGGGAAATATTCCGCTTTCCGCGGGCGGCTGATGAGCCTCCTCACGCTACGCGTTTCGGGGTCTCATCTAGGCCTCTCCTCCCGCAGGACAAGGAAAGCTTCGTAAGCAAGGCATCGCACGAAGAAAATGTGTATTTTCATTTTCGAGGAGTCTCCATATTTCCCCTTCGCTACTATTTCCTATTAATTCTACGAAGAAAAATTGCGTTCCCATAGATCCAGAATATGCTGTGTACGAATTGATTGGAGTGTAGGGCGGCGACTCCTGCCGTAATAGCATGAGCCGAAGACCCTGGACGGAGCGTAGCGGAGGAAGCGGCTAAGGCCATGCCGGCGGAAAGCGTCCGCCTGAAACGCAAATCAATGGGTGCTTCCTCTGTAAAATGAAATACTGCGTACACCACAAGTTACTTCGCATTTCTCTCATGAACAGAAACTCAAAATACGCACACATTTAAAATTTACAAATACATCCATTTGAGAAAAAGGGTTGCTTTTAACGCTTTAATGCTTTATCATAGTGAAGTATAAAATAACTTATAAATTTTACTGGAATGAATGTAGGGGGAAGAATAATGGAATGGGTTGTTGTAGTATCTGTACTTGTTATGACAATACTTAGTTTATTGAGAGTAAATGTTATTATCGCTATTATCACAGCAGGGCTTGTAGCAGGATTAATGTCCGGCTTATCAATTGTAGACTCCATTGATATGCTCGTAAATGGCATGGGTGGTCAAGCAAATACCGCACTTAGTTATATATTGCTCGGTGCTTTTGCAGTAGCGATTAGTTATACAGGGATAACGTCCATACTTGTAAATTATCTTATTAGAGTGCTGTCAGGAAAGAAAACTATGATGGTCTTGGCAATAGCAGGTGTAGCATCTTTATCACAGAACTTAGTGCCAGTGCACATTGCCTTTATTCCAATTTTAATACCACCATTACTAAAGCTCTTTGATCAAATGCGTCTTGATCGTCGTGCAGTGGCAACTGCACTAACGTTTGGATTAAAAGCACCTTATATTATGATCCCAGCCGGATTTGGTCTTATATTTCACCAAACAATTGCAGATGGGATGAATCAAAACGGTGCAACCATATCTATGAGCGAAGTAGCATTATCAATGCTTATTCCCGGTTCAGGAATGATTGTCGGCTTGTTGTTTGCTGTATTTATTTCTTATCGTAAAGATCGTGTTGCGATTGAGGGGGCAGGTGGAACAGACGCCACTATTACAACTGATGTGGAGAAGGTTTCCTTCAACAAAACTCATGCACTAACAATCTTAGCAATCATTGGTGCATTAATTATCCAAATCATATTTGAGAATTTAATTTTTGGAGCACTAACTGGATTATTTCTTATGTTCCTATTTCTTGTCGTACCTTTTAAATTGGGAGATAAAATCGTTTCAGACGGCATCAAAATGATGGGATTCATCGCGTTTGTTATGTTAGTTGCATCCGGTTTCGGTAACGTGCTAAAAGAAACAGGTGCAGTTAATGCTTTAGTTGAAGTATCATCTGGTTTTTTAGGTGATAACAAAGTCGTAATATCGTTTGTACTGTTACTTGTTGGCCTACTTGTTACGATAGGCATTGGTTCTTCATTTGGAACGATACCGATTATAGCTGCACTCTATGTACCAATATGTATAGCAGCAGGATTTTCTCCATTAGCTACTGCTGCACTTATCGGTACAGCAGGGGCACTTGGTGATGCAGGTTCACCAGCTTCAGACAGTACACTTGGGCCAACTTCTGGATTGAATGCAGACGGAAAGCACCATCATATATGGGACACAGTAGTTCCAACGTTTATTCATTATAATATTCCTTTATTCTTATTTGGTTGGATTGCTTCCATCGTTTTATAATTGTATAAATAAATATAGAAATGGATAAGGTAAGATAAAAACAGGTGGGTTGTTATGCGAAACCAAGTGAAAATCCTAATCTCGATCTTGCTTTTCCTTTCTATTTCTTTACCTCATACTGCCTTAGCAGGAGGATATGGTTGGGGATACAAGAAAAATAATAATCATGAAATACCTGATGTAGGCAAATATAAAGACATGCTTGATAAGTACGGAGCATATTATGCTGATTTCTCAGGTGAAAAAAATATTTATTTAACGTTTGATAACGGGTATGAAGAAGGTTATACGGATAATATTCTTGATGTATTAAAAAAGGAAAAGGTACCAGCTACATTTTTCGTTACAGGCCATTATGTAAAAGATCAGCCTGAATTGGTTAAACGAATGGTGGATGAAGGGCATATTATTGGAAACCATTCCTATCATCACCCTGACTTTACTATTATGGATAAAGACAAAATTAAAAAAGAATTACAGACATTAGAGAAGGCTGTAGCAGAAGTGTCTGACCAAAAAAGCTTGAGATATGTCAGGCCACCAAGAGGTACCTTTAGCGAAAACACGTTAAAATGGACATATGATTTGGGCTATACACATATTTTTTGGTCCTTGGCATTTATTGATTGGCATACCAAGAAGCAAAAAGGCTGGAAGTATGCGTATGAACAGGTAATGGATCAAATTCACCCGGGTGCGATCGTACTTTTGCATACTGTTTCTTCTGATAATGCGGAAGCATTGCAGCATATGATTACAGAATTAAAAAAGCAAGGATACAGCTTTAAAAGTCTAGATGAATTAGTGATGAAAGACCACATACCTAAAGTAATTTATGGGCTCGAATAAAAGGAGAAGGTTGACGCCGGAATCAGCGTCAACCTTCTTTCATTTCAGTAACTTCCTTTATTTTATATGTGTTTTTTCCGGCTCTTTTAGCCTCATATAATGCTAAGTCGGCTTGTTTATATAAGCAATACTCCGTAATAGTAGGGGTTTTTGCTGTGGCAATTCCAATACTAGTCGTTATCCGAAGAGATGTATCAAATATCTCCAAAGGTTCTTGAAGTGTTTCTACAATTCGCTTTGCTAGCATAACCACTTCATTCCTTTCTTTGCAATCAGATATTATAATTGCAAATTCATCTCCACCAAGCCGAGTAATCACTTGATCTTGTTGAAGACAAGCATGAACCTTTTGAGCAAATTTTTTAATGATTGCATCACCTGTATCATGGCCAAGGTTATCGTTAATGTCTTTAAAACGGTCAATATCCAACACAAAGAGACTGATCATTGCGGATGACTCACCTTGATTGAAATCCTTCACCATTTTTTCTAAATGCTCATTGAAGTAGCGCCGATTTGGAAGCTCTGTTAGAGAATCATACATTGCTAAATATTCCAGTCGCTTTTCATATTCTCGCTGCATCGTAATGTCTCTTGTTAAAACCATCATTTGAACAAAACTTCCTTCATCATTAAAGATAGGATCAGCAGATATCTCTGTCCAGATCCATCCTCTTGTACGATGCTGTTGTCTAAATTTTAATGTACATGATTTTCCTTGTTTAATGGATTGCAAAATTTGTTCATTTAGCTTCGGGCGATCTTCAGGATGGGTATTATGCAAAAACAGCTTCTCTTTATATTCTTCAAAATTATATCCTAAAATGTCTTGATAGGAAGGAGATACATATTTAATTATTCCGTTTTTATCTAATAACGTAATCAGTATATGTCCATGTTCCGATATAATACGAAAACGCTCATCGCTTTGTCTTAATTTATCCAGTGTTTGCTCCTGTTCCGTAATGTCTTTAAAGATACTGTAAACACCAGTTACCTCTGTGTTTATAATAATTGGATTAAACTTCAACATAAGCTTTATTTCTTTCCCGGATTTACTCTTTATTGCTAAATGGAGTTCCTGGAAGTTCCCATTAAGAGCTTCATTAAAATGTTCCTCCACTTTAGGGATATCTTCTTGGATAACAAATTCATAATAGCTCTTTCCCTGTATTTCTTCAATATCATAACCCGTGATGGAACTTGCAGCTGCATTTCCGTTTAAAATTTTACCATTAAAATCAACAGACACAATTGCATCTAAATTATAGGCATAAAGAGATTGGTATCGCTGATTGCTTTCAAGCAATTTTTTTCTGGATTTGTCTGCTTCTTGCTTTGCTTTTTTTTCCGTTGTTATATCTTTTACAACAGCAACTATCGTAGTGCATTCATTATTCTTGCTGAAAAGAGGGGTTAATGTAGTCTTGGAGTATAATGTCTCATTACTAGCAGAAAGAAAAGAATCCTCATAGGTAGTAACTTTTTTCTCTCTGCAGGTAAGACTATATTTTTTTTCGAGCAGATTTGCTTTTGATTCTGCATTCACCTCATGAAAAGATTTTCCTATTACTATTTCAGATAAACCAGTACCTTTCATAGCAGCAATGTTAAGAAAACTATAATGAAAGGAGGGGCCTGGTTTTACATCTATAATAAATACCATATCTTGAATACCATTCATAATCATTTGTTGATCGTGTTTTATTGATTCTAGTCTCATTTGGCCGCCTCCTATCAAATACTATCTGTCACATGGTTCCTTGCATATATTTTTAACTGCTCTGTGAGTTGTTTTTTGGTCACATCATCCGTTATAAATTGAACTCCATAGTCATATGATTTCGCTTTTGGTTTTTCCCATATGACCTCGGTTCTAATATCAAATTCTTGATTGTTTAACTTAAAGGTAAGAATAAGCTGGATCAAATTGTCAGCTGAAGGATGTAAATGCAGAGAAGTATTTAGCCGAGCTCCATCCGGGCTTATATCAATGATGGTAGCTTCGCCATTAGAAGACTTTACTATTTCATTATTAACCTTTGAAATATAAAAATGTGCAGTAAGTGGGTGTTCAAATGCATATCGAAAGGGTGCATTTCTTCTATATCTCATGTATAGAGCCTCCTTCATCAATAGTTCAATTGTAACATTTATATCGAATTGTTTTAACTTTAAATATAGAAAGAAATGCTAGCGTTAAAAAGTTCATCTGTTTAAAATTTTCGAAAGTTTTGATATAATTATATAGAAACTTTGTTGGGGAGATGAGTCATAGTGAACAGAGAAGAGCTAATCGCACCAAAAGATTATAATATTGTGATGGAAATGGAAAAATACGCAAAGGATCCAAGTAAGACAGCACTACTATGGGAAGATGAGCTTGGAAATGAAAAATCTATCACTTACACGCAATTAATTAAAAATACGAACAAAATTGGTAACGCTTTCCTTGATTCAGGATTAAGTAAAGGTGATAAAATACTTGTTATGATACCAAGGTTAATAGAGGCATACGAAGTTTATTTGGCAGCATTAAAAACTGGAATTATAATTATCCCGAGTTCAGAAATGCTTAAAACAAAGGATTTACAGTATAGAGTAAGACATGGAGAAGTGAGTGGTGTTGTAAGCTATTATCCGTTTGTGAATCAATATAATGGGATTAATGAATATGAACAATTGAAGAAGTTCGTCGTTGGGAATGACCAAGATGGTTGGTTGAATTTGGATGTGTTAAAAGAAGAAGCATCTGACGAATTAGATATCGCAGCAACCACAAGAGATGATATTGCTTTTCTTCCATATACATCAGGGACTACCGGCAACCCAAAAGGCGTCGTACATACACACGGTTGGGGGTATGCTCACTTCAAAACAGCAGCAGAAAATTGGTTATGTATTAATGAAGGAGATAAAGTATGGGCAACAGCGGGCCCTGGCTGGCAAAAATGGATATGGAGTCCGTTTTTATCTGTCCTTGGTTCTGGTGCGACCGGATTTGTGTATAACGGAAAATTTGATGCAAAAAAATATTTACAGCTATTGCAGGATAAAGAGATTAATGTACTGTGCTGTACACCTACGGAATATCGTATAATGGCAAAAGTGGAAAACCTGGATGAATACCAATTACCGGCTCTTCATAGTGCAGTATCTGCAGGTGAACCATTAAATGTAGAGGTTATTGATATCTTCAGAAAGTATTTTAATATTACCGTACGGGATGGTTATGGACAAACAGAAAATACATTATTACTTGGTATTATGAAAGATATGGAAGTAAGACCTGGCTCAATGGGAAAACCTACTCCAGGAAATGAGGTTGAGATTATTAATGAGAAGGGGGAGCCGGCTGAAATTGGCGAAGTTGGAGATATTGCAGTTAAGCTCAACTGTCCAGCATTATTCAAAGAATATTATAAGGATGATGAGAAAACGAAAATGTCCCGTCGTGGTGATTACTATTTAACTGGAGATCAGGCTTCCAAGGATAAGGATGGTTACTTCTGGTTTGAGGGAAGAAGTGATGATATTATCATTAGCTCTGGATATACAATCGGGCCATTCGAGGTAGAAGATGCGCTTGTAAAACACCCCTCTGTTCAAGAATGTGCTGTTGTAGCAAGCCCTGATAAGATCCGAGGTAGTGTTGTTAAAGCGTTTGTAGTTGTACGAGAAGGCGTGCAGGAGGATTCAGCTTTAGTCAAAGAACTGCAAAATCATGTGAAGGAATGGACTGCTCCATATAAGTATCCAAGAAAGATTGAGTTTTTGAGGGAATTACCTAAAACTACTTCCGGTAAAATAAGAAGAGTCGAATTGCGTAATAAAGAAAAAGTGAAAAATTAATAGAGCAGAAAACAGGTCGGATCTAAATAGATTCACCTGTTTTTTATTTAGGAAATTGTGGAATAGATAGTAGTGGGAACAAACCTAATAAAATTTTTTAAAAACCCAAAAAGAATTTTGATCAAAGTACTTGAAAGTCAAAAAAGGTCAGAGTATAATATGAATCAAAGGTCAAATATAGTCAAAGTCAAACTTATTTTATTGACCTTAGTAAACATGCTTAACAACAATTTTAGATAAATGAATTATAACTAATAGGAGGAATGGAAAATGCAATGTCAACAATGTGGAATAAATCCAGCAAGCATTAATGTTACAATGCAAATTAATAGCGAGCAGATGCAAATGCATGTATGTAATACTTGTTTCCGGGAGATCCAAGGTAAAATGATGAACCTCTCTGATTCATCATTTAGTGGAAATGCACACGATGCATTTTCTAATCAATTTTTCCAAGGTAACGGTTCTTCAAAAATGGGAACAACAACGAAACAAAAACAAGGTAATAATAATGGTCTTATTGACCAATTAGGAAAAAATCTTTCCCGTGCGGCCAATGCAGGGCTTATTGATCCTGTTATCGGTCGAGACATTGAAGTAAAACGTGTCATTGAAACATTGAATAGAAGAAATAAAAACAACCCTGTTCTTATTGGTGAACCAGGTGTAGGTAAAACAGCTATTGCGGAAGGATTGGCTTTAAAAATTTCTGAAGGCAATGTTCCTGCTAAACTAATGAACAAGGAAATATATTTATTGGATGTAGCTTCCTTGGTTGCGAATACAGGAGTACGTGGGCAATTCGAAGAGCGGATGAAGCAACTAATTCAGGAGCTGCAATCTCGACAGGACATCATCCTTTTCGTGGATGAGATTCATCTATTAGTAGGTGCCGGGACTGCTGAAAGTTCTCAAATGGACGCCGGGAATATTTTAAAGCCTGCGTTAGCAAGAGGAGAATTGCAATTAATTGGGGCAACTACATTAAAAGAGTATCGTCAAATTGAAAAAGATGCTGCATTAGAACGTCGTTTCCAACCAATTATTGTAAAAGAACCTTCCGTGGAAGAAGCAGTACAAATACTAAACGGAATAAAAGATCGTTATGAAAGCTTCCATGAAGTGCGCTATTCAGACGAGGCTATACAGTCGTTCGTAACATTATCGCAACGCTATATACAAGACCGGTTCCTACCAGACAAAGCGATTGATTTAATGGATGAAGTAGGATCTCGGCTGAATCTGAAAAATGCAGAAAAAGATTCTGATTCCATTGAACATCGATTAAATGAGATCATTAAGGAAAAAGAACAGGCTGCAGAAAAAGAGGATTACGAACGTGCAGCAAATCTTCGCTATCAGGAGATCCAACTACAAAAGCAGTATGAAAAAGCAAAAGACGAAGCACAGGTTATTGATGTAGATATTTCTGATATTGAATTGATTATTGAAGAGAAAACGGGAATACCTGTAACTAAGCTACAAGCAGAAAATCGAGAAAAGCTTAACAATATATCAGCAAATTTAGGTGCTAAAGTAATCGGACAAGAAGATGCGGTGGAAAAAGTAGCGAAAGCTATTAGACGTAGTCGTGCAGGACTGAAGTCCAAATATCGTCCAATTGGTTCCTTCTTATTTGTAGGACCGACTGGTGTAGGTAAAACTGAATTGACAAAAGCACTAGCAGAAGAACTATTTGGCACGAGGGACGCCTTGATTCGCCTTGATATGAGTGAATATATGGAAAAACATGCAGTATCTAAAATTATTGGTTCACCTCCAGGCTATGTAGGTCATGAGGAAGCAGGCCAATTAACAGAGAAAGTACGTCGTAACCCATACTCTATCTTATTATTAGATGAAATTGAAAAGGCGCATCCCGATGTACAGAATATGTTCCTACAAATTATGGAAGACGGACATCTAACAGACTCACAAGGTAGAACAGTCAGCTTTAAAGAAACTGTCATTATAATGACTAGTAATGCAGGTACTGGGGTGAAAGAAATTAGTGTCGGCTTTAATAAAGCAGCACACGAATCAGTATCTACTCTAGAGAATTTGGGAGCTTATTTTAAGCCGGAATTTCTAAACCGATTTGATGCCATTATTAACTTCAATGAACTAACAGAAGAAAACTTAATGGAAATTGTCGATCTTATGCTTGAGGATTTACAGAAAAATATGGAAGAAAGTAATATTTCCATTACCATTACACCGGAAGCAAAGCATGAGCTTGTACGAATTGGCTACGACCGCCGCTTTGGCGCAAGACCTTTACGAAGAGTAATCCAAGATAAGATTGAAGATCAGTTAACTGATTTAATTCTGGAAGAAGAAACTGTAAAAAATGTTCATGTAGACTTTATTGAAGAAGATATTATTGTAAAAAAAGCTTAATCGGTAAGTTAAAGCGCCATATGAGGAAAATCCATCCTCATGTGGCGTTTTTTTATTTCTGGTCAAAATATTTGTTTGGGTTAATCAATGTTTCGCAAAGTAGAATTATACTGCTAGGTAACATATCTGTGGTTTTACTGCAGATTAACTATAGCTATGGTTTGAATACCTAAGAAAGTTGGATCATTTATAATAAGGATTCAATTCAATTACAGGAATGAAATAAATCTCTTCTACTCATAATATGGATAGCATTGTGTGAAACTATAGCTAACCTATTATGAAGGATGGAATGATATGGTGAAAAACACCTTTTTCCTATTTATCGTTTTCTTCACAGTAATTACTCTTTTTCCGGCTTCTTCTTATGCTAAAGAAAGACAAATGGATATGGAGGTTCATTTTATAGATGTAGGCCAGGGTGATAGTATATTAATCCAAACCCCTCAGAATAAAAACATTTTAATTGATGGTGGCCCCCCAGATGCTGGTGAGAGAATCGTTTCATATTTAAAAAAGGAGGGCATCAAGAGTATAGATCTGCTTGTAGTAACACATCCCGATGTTGATCATATCGGGGGGCTTCCACATGTTATGGGTCAGATACCCATAAAAAAGATAGTGGATTCGGGCAAGCTTCACACTACCCGGACATATGGTAAATATGTTCGTCAAATTCGGAAGCAAGAAATCCCTGTACAAATAGCCAAAATTGATGACCAGCTGAAAGTGGACAGTGAACTGAAAATACAGATTCTAAATGCATTTGAGAAAATGAAAACAAATAATCAATCTTCTATTGTTTTAAAGTTAACTTATAATAAAATGGATTTTCTACTTATGAGTGATGTAGAGATAGAGCAAGAAAAGGAATTTATTAAAAAACATAATTTACAGGCGGAAATTTTAAAAGTTGCACATCATGGGTCGAATACAAGTACTTCGTTAGGTTTTTTAAAAGAGGTAAGTCCTCAAGTCGCTATATTAACGTATAGCAAGCAGAATGATTATGGGCACCCTGTTGATAGGGTAATTAGAAATTTAACCAAAGTCAATTCTTTTATTTATTCCACTGCAGCATTTGGTAATATAGTAATACGTACAGATGGCATAAATTATTTAGTTGAGCCAGAGCAACATCCAGTACAAAAAATGATCGAAGAAGTTAGTTAGTATCCTCTTATACGTAGGGGATACTTTTTTGCTGTTTTAAAATATGGTTCTAATAAATATGTTAGGGTTATTCAATAATTCGGAAAATAGATAAACTCCGAACTAACTAAGAATATAGAGGCTGCGTAAATCACCGCTACGGGGAAATATTCCGCTTTCCGTGGGCGGCTGATGAGCTTCCTCACGCTGCGCGTTCCGGGATCTCATCGAGGCCTCTCCTCCCACAGGAGTCTTCATATTTCCCCTTCGCTACTATTTACTATTATATCTACGAAGAAAAATTGCGTTCGGAAACACCCAGAATGTGCTGTGTAAGAATTTATTGGAGTGGAGGGCGGCAATCTAAGAACGTCACGTCCTGGGACTGCGCTAACTCGTCCCACCGAAAACATTTGTGGCAACGATTGCATGACCAACGTCCTTTTGGCCCGCGGCTCCTGCCGGAAAAGCATGAGCCTGAAGACCCTGCACGGAGCGTAGCGGAGGAAGCGGCTGAAGCCATGCCGGGCGGCAAAGAAGCCACTGTGAGGTAACGAGCAGATGTCGCGCTTGTACCCGGAGGTGTGAAAGCGTCCGCCTGAAACGCAAATCAATGGGGCACTTCTCCAAAATATTTCACTGAGCTTTTCATTAATAAAGTTACGTCGCAGTTTCCTCCAACTATGAAATTACTAAATACGTTTCCCCAACATTTGCAGTAGAACCTAATAAAATATAAATGGTTATAAACTAACAATTATTTTTCATTAATTTCTGAAAATAACTTGACAATTAACTTAAGAAGTTATATGGTTAGTTACATAAGTAATGAACCAAACAACGAAGGTGAGCGAATGAAAAATACTTTAGATGAAAATAAACCAATTTTTCTTCAGATTAAAGAGCAAATAGAAGACTCCATTATTAATGGAACGATGAAGCCTGAAGAAAGAGTCCCATCGACAAATGAATTTGCAGCTTACTATCAAATTAACCCGGCTACAGCTGCTAAAGGAATTAATGAACTTGTTGCTGAATCAATTCTTTATAAACGGAGAGGTGTGGGGATGTTTGTTACTAAAGATGCACAAATTATTTTAATTGAAAAGCGTAAAGAAACTTTTTATAAGAATTTTATCCGCCCATTAAAAAGCGAAGCGAAGAAATTAAAGATTTCTCCTGATCAATTAATGGAATTAATGAAGAGAGAGGAGCCTGATGATGAAAATTGAAGTGAGTAACTTAACGAAGCGCTACAAGGACAACATTGCTTTGAAAGGAGTTTCCTTCACGTTAGATGAACCTAAAATTTATGGATTGCTTGGAAGGAATGGAGCTGGGAAAACTACCTTTATGGATATACTGGCTGGGAATATCCTGGCAACAGAAGGGAAAATTCGTATTGATGGTGAAGATCCATTTGATAATCAACGATTAAATGAAGCCATTTGTTTAATAAAAGAAGGAAATAATTTTAAACGAGATTTGAAAGTTAAAAACGTACTAAAGATTTTTTCTTATTTTTATCCAAAATGGGATCAGCAATTAGCTAACGATTTGGTACGTGAGTACAAGTTAAATGTAAACGCAAAAATAAAGACATTGTCTAAAGGCATGGAATCATCATTGGGAATTATTGTAGGTCTGGCCAGCAAGGCAGCTATCACCATTTTTGATGAACCGTATATTGGCCTTGATGCCGTAGCAAGAAAGAAATTTTATGAACTGTTATTAAGGGAGTATGAGGAAGAGAAACGAATGATCATTTTTTCCACACATCTGATTGACGAGGTCAGTCTCATGTTTGAAGAGATTTTAATTTTGGAGGAAGGGAATTTAATTGTTAAAGAGGAGACCGATGTACTGCGCGAGCATACTTGTGCTGTAACTGGAAATGCAGAACAAGTGGAAAGCTTTATACAAAATAAGCGAATACTTGAAAAGAAACAAATTGCCGGTATGATGACAGCCTATATTTATGGAAACAGGGAAGAAGCTGCGGAAATAGGATTACAGGCCGAAAGTATACCTATCCAGGATTTGATGGTGTATTTAACAGATAAAAGGAAGGGAGCTTAACGATGAAAAAACAACTTAAGGGCTTATTATATTTCTATGTATCAGACTTTCGTTATTCTATGGCCATCTTTTGGACGATCTTATTAAGCATCTTAGTTTTGACAATGGCAGTAGCCTATTTTTTACTATCTATAGAAAATGGCATGATGGCTTTTTCCCTTACAGCTCCTATTTATATCTATTGTGCAATTTTAGGTTTTCTATCTGTAAAAGAAGCGATCCCTTTTTCCATTAAAATGGGAGCAACAAGAAGGAATTTGTTTATTAGTTTCGGTATCTTTTTTCTTTCTCTTTCATTATTGTTTTCCACAATTGCAAGTATGCTTCAAGAGGCTGTGAGTTATATAAATGGTATAGTTGGGATGGATAATTTTCATTTTTTACATCTGGCATATTTTTTAGAGGATACATGGTACAGTAGAATTGTTATTGATACATCCATCATGTTCTTCCTGTTTTCCGTCATGTTTATGATTGGGCTCTTATTTTATAAGTATGGGTTAGCTGGTGGAGGGAGTGTACTTGGAATTCTTATGGTTATGCTATTGCTAGGAATAGCCAAAGGATGGGTTTTTGATTTCTTTAAAGAGATATATGCAACAATTGATATCACCTATTTCCTTCAGCTAATAGGAATTGCATTTGTTATTTATCTATTGACCTATATTTTTATACGCAGAATAACTATATGGAAAGTCAAGTAGAACTGGGCCCTAACGGGAGCCCAGTTCTTTTTTTTGTATGATAATTATTGATAAAAACAGCAACAACCCAATGCATCCAGCTGTAACGGAGGAGGTAGCAATAAGCTCGGAAGGAATTTCACCAGTAAGAAGCATTGTATGAATATATTCCGAGATTTTATTTGGACTCCATGTCAAAACATGGTGAAACACTTTTGTGAGCACACTCATAGCTATAACCGTTCCAGCGGATAGAAAGGCTACCAGGCCAGGAGTGTGAAATAATGAATTATAGAATATAGAGATAGTTATTACTAATGTAAGCCAAATTCCATAGAAAAAAGTAACTTGTATTAACTGAAGCAAGGAAAACGATCCAAATAAAATATTAATATAGTACCAACTGCAAACTAAAGAAAGGAAGAGTGCTGTCCATATTAACACGAACAGGGATGCCCATTTTGCTGTAATGTAATTTGCGTAGGAAACAGGCTTCACAAGAATTAATTCAATAACCCCACTTTTTTTCTCGGAAGCGATTGAACCCATGGATATTAGCACAATTATCAAAACTCCCAAGCTGCTTAGCTGGCCTAAGCTCATCATGATAGCCTCTACCGGCGTAAATTCAGGTAATTCAAGGACAGCCCCTTCTGGTAGACCGCCTACCGATTTAATAATTTGTGGTAAATAATAATTGGAGATAGGATCCATGATAGCAATCAAAATCATTACTAGCGGAAACCAGAGCCACTTTTTATTCCGCCAGTTTTCCAGCATTTCTTTTTTAAAAAGTGCTGACCATTGCATTATCCATTCACCACCTTTATAAACAATTCTTCCAAGGAAGCTTTATTGATCGAAAAATATTCCAAGGGCCATTCTTCATGCACAGCCTTTATTAAAATATCCTTCCGTGCCTTAGAAATGTCTTCCGCCGTGAGACGGATAGTATTTTGCCCCTTGTAGCCGTTAATGATCGAGGGTATACGAAGAAGCTTTTCAAGGTAAGCAGTTGAATTGTCTTTAAATTCTATGTCAATAGTAGCAGTTTGATATTTTTGCCGTAAATCACTCAGTTTACCTGATTCAAATAGCTTACCTCTGTTTAATAAAAGTAGTTCATCGCTAATCTCTTCAGCATCTGTCAGGATATGAGTGGAAAAAAGAAGGCACATTTCTTTCTTCAATTGTTGCATCAAATTTAATATTTCTCTTCTGCCGATCGGGTCTAAAGATGACACCGGTTCATCTAGAAGCAATAATTTTGGTTTGTGAATAATGGCTTGAGCAATACCAAGGCGTTGTTTCATACCGCCGGAATATCCTGCAATTTGCCGGTTCTTAGCCTCAGCAATCCCGACTTTATCTAATAACTGATTTGCTCGCTTAGCTGCTTCTTCTTTAGATAATAAAGCAAGCCTTCCACTGTGAATGAGAAATTCGTTTCCTGTCATCCACTCATGGAAGACAGGGTGTTGTGGTAAATAACCAATATCGGAACGGAAGTCCTTCCTCTGCTCATGTTCATTAAATATAATCTCACCGGAAGTGGGTTTCAAAAGCCCTGCTAGTATACGAAGAATAGTTGTTTTTCCAGCACCATTAGGACCGAGTAAAGCAATACAAGTTTGACTAGGAAACGCGAATTCAACATCTTTCACAGCATAGGTATCCCGATATTTTTTTGATAAGTTTTTTACGGTTAACAAATTCATTTATCCTTGCCTCCTGCCAAACAGGAAATAAAGGATTGGACCAATGATATTAATGAAAAAAATTATAAGGAACCACAACCACTTAGGGCCGTTAGTTTGTGCTGTTTTTGCCAAGTCAATTAGTGCAATAATTAATAATATACCTTGAATAACAATCAATGGGGCGATGACTGCCCAGTTTATGGAACTCCAGATTTCTTGCATATTACCACTCCAATCGGTATTTTATAGTAATTTCTGTTCTATCTTCCATTCTTCGAAGCCGATAAAAGGTTAATATTTATAAATTTAATAACAAAGGTATCCCTATTGCTAAAAGAATAATAGCCAGCAATATAACCCAAGACATTGGTCTTGCCATGTTTGCCGTCCAGCCGATACCAAATCTTTTTTCTAAAAACAAGGTAGGATCATCTTTATTAAAGTAAATCTGACCTAGCTTCCAATACTTATCATCATCCCTGTCTATGGATAATTGTTGGCCTTCTGATGGTTTACTTAAACGACTTCCTCCTTGCCCAGTGGTAATCGCGAGCAAAATGGCACCAAGTGTCAACATAATAGAAATAATGATGGATAGTAATACCAACCATTTCTGGTTAATCGGAAAAATGAAGGATACTTGAATCGCAGAAAATAAAATACTCATAGCTATTCCGGAAATAACGGTATAGAGAGACCATCTTCGTCGGAAAATGATATTTCTTCTGATGGAATCCTCTGGGTTTGTTGTATGAATCTGTTGTTTCGCCTTTGCAATCATTACATTAATGAATAAGAAAAGTGATGTTAAATAGATTTGCATGATAGGTATCATAAGAACAGATCGATACGTTTTCGTCGACCAGTTAGTTACCTCTCCTGAAAAATTATATTTGGTAGGTATTCGCTCTGGTATACGATCATAAAGTTGAAAAGTGATTAAAATCATTATAAAAGCTAATACATACGCTACAATAAACCATAGATTGGAATAGGTTAGTTTTTGCCGGCGAAATTCTGTATTAATCGTGACTTGCTGGGTTCTAATTTTCACCCAATTATTTTGATCTTTTAGTTGTTTCATTTGTTTGTGAAAGTGAATATAAATGAAAAAACTACTAATAATGTACAAGATAAGTAGGCCACTAAAAAATAAGCTGATTTTCTTTTCTGTGTCGAGAGTAGTAGCTGATAAAATAAATACGATTGTTACCACTATACTCAGAATCCCAGTCCACCAGGCATAACTTTTGCGCATTTTCTTTAGCTCATTGTTAAAATATACTTCTTCCGGGATGGACACCCCAAAACTTTCAGTCTTTCTGGTCCAGTACGGGATAAAAATAATCGAAATATAAACAGGAATCTGGATAACTAGCAAAAGAAGGATTGGTATCACTTCCATTTAATTTCCCTGCCTTTCTGTCATAAATTCTTTATATAAATCACTACAAACATTTAAAAAGGCTTGCTCATCCATTTCTCTGCAGATTGATTCAGAGATTAGAGGACGTAGCTTATGTGAAAGCTGCTTTATATAAGCAGTAGTTGCTGAAGGTACACCCTCAGGGTTTACTACGACACCCTTTTGCCGGTGAATTAAAATAAATCCTTCCTGTTTCAACTGTTGATACGATTTATTAACTGTATGAAGATTTACCCCAATATCTGAAGCGAGAGAACGCACAGATGGTAAGTCTTCGCCAGGTTTCAACTGGCCTTTGGCAATCCCTTCAATTATTTGATGGATTAATTGTAAATATATTGGTTCCTTGGATTCAAAATCCAATTGTATAAGCAACTTATGCCACACCCTTTACGTTGTGTTATCTGTTATATTTAATGTATAACAGATAACACAGAGTGTCAAGGGAAATTTATTCTCTATAAAAAGGTTGAATTTATAGGCATGCCTAAGGGTGGGAGGCGGTATTGGATAATGCGAAGTAGTGAAGGAGACAATCGGCAGGAGAGCAAAAGTATCCGCCGGAGGAGAAATAAATCAGCAGGAGGGCAAGATAATCTGCCATACATTTTTTTAAGTAATTCTTTATGGTCTTCCAAGTCAGTTCAGTTTTTCTATTTTACCAATCATTGGGTAATTCCAACATATATACCAAAAAAAAGATCGAGCTGAAATTTTTTTCAGCTCGACCTTTTAAATTTGCTCTATTTGATCAATGAGTTCACTTAGAAGATTATGTATGGATTGTTGTTTTCTATTTGATAATTCTTTTAAACGATAAATATCTTTTTTTAGCTTAGGATGTGTCATCAGATATTCAACAAGTTCTACTACATCTTCATCAAAACTCTTTGAGGATGAACTATAGATTCGTTTGAAATCCTTTAATAAATCGTCTCGAAAAGTATGATTACCAGTAAGATGATCAAGTGATACACTAAATAAATTGCTCAGCTTAATAAGTGCATTCACATCTGGAGTAACAGTATTACTCTCCCACTTAGCAACGACAGAACGGGAGGTTGATAACTTTTCAGCTAATTCCTTTTGCGTCCAATTCTGTTGGTCCCTAAAAAACCTTATATTATACGATATTTGATCAACACTCATGTTATCACACTCAGTTATTTTAAAAGTTTATATGCTCGTAGTTCATTTTAATCGTATCATGTAAAAGGGTGAGCACTGTTAAATATTTGTTCTAAATAATAACATATAGTAAAATGTACTAAATAAGAACTGAGGAGGGGATATAATTGACCAGTTGTATAATCATTAAGCATGAGGATATTACTAGCTTAGCTATATGTAAGGTTTTGCGACTTATTTTTTACGAAGAAGATTTTGAAATTGAAATACAGGATAAAGAAACGTTACATATTTATTTATGGAACGTCAAGAAAACAGTTATTTGGCAAACAGTACTACAGTTTATTTCCTCACAGCTTTCTGTTGGTTATGGATTTGGTTCGAATATTTACGAAGCATATGCAGCAGCAAATGTTTCTCTACAGAAAACAACAAAGATTGTTTATCCACAGGCATAACAGCTTCAAAGTTAATTCTCCTTAGTTATTCATAAAAGTTATCCCCGTTATCCACAGATATACACAACTCTGCGATGAAATAATGTTGATAACTTATACTTATTACAGTAGGCTTTCTTAGCGTTTATACACAGCCTGTGTATAAATGTGGATAAAAAAGGAAGCTGGTTTTTATCCACGGCTTCCTTTTTTAGATAACTGTCTATATACTTGGTCAGCTTGCTTAAATTCCTTTTGGTAAAGCACTTCTTGGGTTTTGGAGAGAAAACGTTCTCTTTGGTTTCCCTTTGAACTTTGTTTCATACAATCACCCTATCTTTTTAAAATAAAAAGTTCGGTCAATGTCCAGCACCAATGTCTGACTATGCAAAGTCTTTAACATGTTTTGGTGAGGCCACTTGCGCTTTCTTATATAGGATGGGTAGATATAAAGAAAAATATACTATTACATTGCATCTTCTTCTGTTAGGTTACTTTCTGAGTTGGCAAATTGTTGATATGCAAGATAGTGATCTTTAGTAATAATAAATAAATCATACACATCAGCCTGTTTATTAATCTGATTATACACATGTGGATAAGTTGCGTTTGCAAGTGCAGCATAAGGTAATTTAAGTACTGCCCCTAAGGATCGCTTATTCGTTTTACGTACTTTCATAAAGATACCTTCAATGTCGTGAACATAAAATAATTCATCAAAAAATTGTTCCTTTGCCACTTTGTTATAACCCTTTCCGAAATAGGGCTGACCAATCCATGTTGCTAAAAATCCATGATTATTTTGTATGTCGAATAAATTGATTGTGCCAATAGGATGATAGTTTTCATCAGTAATGGTCCGGGAAATAAGCTCACCATTTTCTTCGGCTTCCATTGTTTGTTTCGTAACGAAATAAAATTCATCGCTTGAAGCTGCTTTATGTCTTACATAGGGAAAGACGTCCGGGTGAGACATCAACTGGTATAATACTGGCACTTCATGCAAATCACGCTTTTTTAACATAAAAAATACCCTCCTACATCCAGGTGGGTATGCTACATATCCTTTAAGGAAATCTAGTCAGCGCCCACCCTCGAATTTTTAGTTAACGTTCAACAAAAATTCGGGGTGGGAATCGAACCCACTAGAACCAGCAGAAGCTGGTGGCGCACCATTTGCCTTCCCTATTTAATTTACACGTTTTATGTTTTATAAATTTCATCTCTTTCGTAATTTATGCTTTAAGCATTAAATTTGGTACTTTTATTTTACACATTATTATTGAAAAAGGGAATAACTTTTTTTGTCAAAATGAATATTTTTTTGTGGAAAAATAAATGAATAATTATCAAGTTATTTATTAAAGTCTTGGTGTCTTTGCTTAATATGTTGTAAGGCTTCTTTAAGATAAGGAAAGCTAAATTCGAATTGGTTATCGAGTGCCTTCTGAGGCAATACATATTGTCCTTTATTGACTAAAATCGCCATTTCTCCAACAACAAGCCTGATGAGTGGTGAAGGTACTGGCAACCAGTAAGGACGATGCAACACATTGGCAAGTGAACGCATGAAATCTTTGTTTCTTTTAGGATGGGGAGAAGTTACATTAATTGGTCCTTTCATTTCTTTATTGAAAATACAAAACTCAAGTAGTCTAACAACATCCTCAACATGAACCCATGAAAGCCACTGCTCTCCATTGCCGATTTTTCCTCCCGCAAACAATTTTACGGGGAGCTGCATATAAGGGAGGGAGCCTTCTTCACCTAATATTACCCCAAATCGGGTATAGACAGTGCGAATATCAAAGTCCTCAGCTTTTTTTGCAGCCTTTTCCCACTGAGTAGTAACATGGGCCAGAAAGTCATTACCCGATTGTTTCGTAGCTTCAGTAAATATGAGGTCCTCTGAAGTCCCATAATAACCGACTGCTGAACCGCTAATAAGAACATCCGGCTTTGTTTTCATTTTCTGAAGCAAATCTATAACGTGATTAGTTGTGTTAATGCGACTGGATAGAATGGCATCCTTCTTCTTTTTTGACCAATATCCGAATAAGGATTCTCCTGCCAAGTTCACTACCGCATGTATAACAGGGAGCTTCTCCGCAGGATAATCATAGCCAATGAATGTGGAGAGATTTGTGTTCTCTTTATTTTCAGGAGATCTGGTAAGTATGTACGTATGGTGATCCTTTTTATGCAGTGATGCAGTAAGGTGCTTTCCAACAAATCCTGTTCCTCCGGTTATTAATATGTTCATTTTTTGTCACCTGCCCTATGCTATTAATACTAAATCTTCGTTCTATTATATGCTATTTTTCGATTCTTATTGTAGTGTCCGGGTAATCTATACATGTTACTATAGGGAAAGGGGGTGAGGTGTTTATGAAGATTTCCCGAATCACTACACAAAAGAAAAATAAGAATCGGTATAATATCTTTTTGGATGATGGTCAAAAAGAAACGTATGGATTTAGTGTGGATGAAGCCATCTTAGTTGAGTATCAGCTACGTAAAAATATGGGGCTGGATGCTTCTACGATTGAGATGCTTGTCCAAAAAGATACGATACATAAATCATATACCCAAACGATCAACTTTTTAAGCTACCGTATGCGTACAAAAAAAGAAATCCGAGATTATTTGCTAAAGAAGGAAGTCGATGAGGAACACATACCTGTTATTATGGAAAAACTGGAAAAAGAGAATTTGATTGATGATCGTCAATTTGCTGACATGTTTGTACGATCTCGAATCAATACATCTTCTAAAGGTCCCATGCTCATAAAAAAAGAACTGATAGAAAAGGGAGTGGCAGCGGATATTGCTGGCCAAGCGACAGAAAGTTATTCTTTTGAGAAGCAATATGAAAAAGTCCTTAAATGGATTAACAAAAGAATGAATCAAAAGAAAAAGGATTCTTATCGCAAACAATTACAGCAAGCACAGGCTAACCTGGTTCAAAAAGGATTTACACAGGAAGTGATCCAAGAGGCAATAGCGAACATGGAAGAGACTAAAGATGGAGATGCTGAATGGGAGGCTGTTTTATACCAAGGAGAAAAATTGTGGCACAAGCACTCCAGAAAAGAAGAAGGGTATTATCTTCGCAACAAAGTAAAAGAAGGCTTATACCGCAAAGGCTTTTCCCTGGAATTAATCAATCGCTTTTTGGATGAAAAGGCGGAGGGAGAATGAAAGTTTGCTAAAAGAAAAAGGATGCACGACTTTGTACATCCTTAACTGCAATTCCTATTTGTCGATAATTATTTCCTTCCTGCCGTCATCCTGCTCAATGATTTTTTTCGCTACAGATTGAGGACTTTGCAGACCGGAAGCATCCTTCACATGGGTCGAATCCTTCCAAAAAGGTGTATTCATTCCGCCCATATAAACAGATGTGATTGTATGTTCCTCATGTTCCCACTCTTTCTGGAGGCTTTCCGTAAATCCCCGAATTGCAAATTTACTTGCGCAATATAATGATTCATTCTTTTTACCACGTAACCCTGCAGTAGATATGACTGTCAATATTCTTCCTTTACTTTCTTTAATAAGTGGAGCAGCTGACTGAACGGTAAAAATCGTTCCCTTTACGTTTGTATCAAGAATGTTCTCAATTTCTTCTAATGTATAATTATTTAGAGGGCCAAAAATACCTGTTCCTGCATTATTGATAAACAGGTCAAGCCGACCAATTTGTTGGAAGGCAACACTCACAGAAGCCTGTTCTCTAACATCACAAAGAATAACTTCTGCTTGACCACCAGCTTGCATTATTTTTTCTTTCACGATTTGTAGTTTTGTATCTGTTCTGCCGAGTAAAAATAGTTTATACCCTTTCGCGGCATATTCAATTGCCAAGGCTCTTCCTAACCCTGTACCTGCACCTGTAATAGCTGCATTTGGCATTATATCCCTCCTGTAGTATAGAAATACCAGTTCTTATTTAGAAAACATTATTCCCATTGTCTTAAACAATTGGTAAAATGTAAAATGATAGGTAGAGAGGGGTGTTAATGATGGCAAATAATTATAGATATAGTGATTATACAATAGAACAATTAAGAGCAGAGATCGGCAAGTTAAAGGAGAAGGCACAGAAAGCGGAGCAGCTTGGCAATGTTTCAGAAGTGGCAATAAATGAACGAAAGATGCAGGTTGCCTTAGCCTACACTTTAAATCCTGAGGAGTTTATCCCGGGAGAGGTTTATGGGCTGAAGAATGATCCAGGTTATACATTTAAAATAAATTATGTGAACGGAGTCTTTGCTTGGGGGCATAGAAGAAATCTCCTTCAGGAAGAATTCAAAGAAGAAGAAGCAATTCCTATTTCTTTATTGGAAGAAGCGAAATAGAAGATCTCAATTATTGAGGAGACGATACATCCAAGTAGGGATTTACGAAGTGGAAGCTTGTTGCCGGTAAGTTATAATCAATTTAGAGCTGAAAATAACAAAACAGCAGGTGGCTTGCCTGCTGTTTCATATTTAAGATTTTCTTTATCAAGTTGTGAAAAGAAGATCAATCAAGATCGCTATGTGGGACAACCCTGGTTCGCCTTGCTTATTGAGTCGCAGTTTGTATGTTGTTAAACAGGCGCGTCTGTTTTTATATTTATACCGGAGATTCTTCTACATATAATTTGCTCTGTAGTTTCTTTTCAGAGAAAATCCATCCTGTGTAGGAGCTGATGATGTTCATATTATCACTAATTTGTACTACCGCAACGAAAGGGTAATAGCCTTTAGAACGGTAACGCAAATCAATAAATCGAACCTCGGTAAAATCATCATAATCGTTGATCTCCCAACGGTAAACAGGGGAAAAGGATAAAAATGCTGAAATGTTTTTATCTGTTAATGCCTTATTCATTATTTCTGTTTCCGGAAGGGGTTTCTTAATAAACTCATCTACAATTTCGATATGGCCGTTTTCTACTGCACCAACATAGAACTTCGATTTTGTCGTTATCGCTACACGCCAGTAGTTCTGCTTTATTGTTGGCGAGGTTGCAATTTTTTCTGTTTCAGGAAAATAGCTTTTAACTTTTTTAACAATTTCCCTTTTATCTAGATATCTTTTAATATAATAAAGGAAAATTACCGAGTAGATAATTAACCACGTATATCCAGGGTTCGCCCCAAGTGCCCATACGCAAATCCCTGCTATATGCAGGATAAATATATATGGATCAAATGTGTTAATAAAACCATGGGCTACCCATTTATTTGTAAACGGCCGATATGCTTGTGTCCCATATGCATTGAATATATCTACGAATACATGGAGTATTACTGCTAAGGCGGTCCATAACCATAAGTTGAAAAACTCTACTTGTGGCACAAACAAATGTATAATACTTGAAATAAGGATGCCCCACATAATAACAGCAGGCAGAGAATGAGTTACTCCCCGGTGATGACGTATATAAGTGGCGTTATTTTTTAATTTTAAAACGGTATCAAAATCAGGTGCATGAGAACCTACAATTGTTCCCACGAGAACTGCATTAAATAATGCTGGATCACTTTGAACGGCAGGATCTAATGTAGCAATGCCGCCAAGTGCTACACCCATTACGATATGTGTGCCAGTATCCATTAAAAAGGTCCTCCTCCAGTGGTAGGGTTAATATTTAAAATTTGTTCAAAATTGTTTTCTTAGAAAGTTAGACAGTATTAAGTACAAGTAGAAAATATATATTTTTATTGTACCATATAGGAAGTGATTTTATGATTAATAAAAGCTTACAAAACATTGACATTACGCGTTTTCAAAGAAATTTAGTTAATTGGTATAAGATCAATCAACGGGATTTGCCCTGGAGAATGAATCAAGATCCTTACCGTGTTTGGGTTTCTGAAATTATGCTTCAGCAAACAAAAGTAGACACAGTTATTCCCTATTTCCATCGCTTCATGGAAAAGTTCCCCGCGCTGGAAGATTTAGCTGCTGCGGACGAACAGGAAGTCCTGAAAGCATGGGAGGGTTTAGGATACTATTCCCGAGCACGGAACCTGCAAAACGCCGTCCGTGAAGTAGTAGCAGAATATGGGGGAGAAGTTCCTTCTGATCCAAAAGATCTTGGGGCATTAAAAGGAGTGGGCCCTTATACAAAAGGGGCTATTCTATCTATTGCATTCAATCAAGCTGAGCCTGCAGTCGATGGAAATGTGATGCGGGTTTTTTCTCGTGTGCTTCGAATAGAAGAGGATATAACGCTGCAACGGACCAAGAAGCTTTTTGAAATCTATGTAAAAGAGATGATTGATAAAGATGATCCTTCCTCTTTTAACCAAGCCGTGATGGAACTAGGGGCTCTCATTTGTACACCTAAAGCGCCAGCATGTCTATTTTGTCCTGTTCAAGAACAATGCAGTGCTTTTGCTGAAGGTATTCAGGAAGAATTGCCGATAAAGAAAAAAGCAAAAAAACAAAAGACACTTCCATATATTGTTCCTTTAATAAAGAATACTAGCGATCAATATCTGATTGAAAAGCGGCCGGATCAAGGTTTGTTAGCAAATCTATGGCAATTTCCTATGGTCCCGAAAGAAGAAGTGGATAACCTGGGAAATTGGTTTTACAATGAATATGGAATATCGATTGAATTAGACCGTAAAGTTGGTAATTTGAAACATGTTTTTTCTCATATTATATGGGAACTGGATATTTATGAAGCATCCACAACTGTTGAAAGACTCTTAGGAAACGATATTCGCTTTGTTTCCAAGGAAGAGATGTCCGCATACCCATTCCCCGTCTCTCATCAAAAAATGATGGATTACTTATAAGAGGCTGGGATAAAATTTTATACATTGAAAATCCGAACCCGATTTGTATTACTAATGAATCATGGTTCGGATTTATTTTTGAAATTAGCGAAACATTTTCTGGAGCGGGTTTCCATACTTTAAAATATTTGCCTTAAGAAGAACACACGGTCATATCCAGATCGGTGCTGGACCTTGGAGATCGCTACTACGAAGTCTTGATTAAGTTTGTCAGGGGGTAACCAAGACGTTTTTCTTAATCTCTACTTTGCATTTCTTTATTTATTTCATGTAGTATGGATAGCCCTTCAGGGTTTACATACGGTAATAGTTGGGATAATGCATGTTGAAAATAGTAAAGTTCATCATCATGCCATTTTGTCTTCGACATCATGGAAAGCTCTGTGAAATCTCTTCTGCTTGTGTCCATCCTATTCCCTCCATAATGAGTAGTACATTATTATAATTTACTTAACCAAAATATTTATTCCGTTAAGGGATATTTTACCAATATTTGATAAGCATAATAACATTTGAAGGTGGACAGATTAATTATTGCGGAGGTGATAATGATGGCTAAAAAACCTAACCAAACTACTTCAGGTACAAACGTTCAGCATGTAAAGCAACAAAACCAAAAAGCTGCTCAAGGACAAGGGCAATACGGTACTGAATTTGCTTCTGAAACAAACGCTCAGGAAGTTAAAAAGCAAAATCAAAAATCACAACAAAATAAAAAATAGTATCTTCCCCCGATATGAAAAGAGTTTCTCTGTTGCAGTTGGATTGTGACAGAGGGACTCTTTTTAATTTTTCCATAATAATTTATTTATAAATTAAAAGAATCGAACTGTCGTTGGCGAGCAAGTACATCGATAAACATTTAGCCCGCTAATTTGCGAGGATAAACCTACCTTGTTTGCTCTTATAGTGGGCGTTATACTTTATATTTCCTATTGAAGCCCGTATAATGTAGTCAAGATTAGATACGGATTACAAACTAGGAGAAAGGGAGATAGGATGGTTGCGCCGAGGCCAGGTACCAAAATAAAGATACAAAGCTATAAACATAATGGACAACTTCATCGTGTTTGGGAAAACAGCCTTGTTTTAAAAGGAACAGAATCTATTGTTATTCTGGCCAATGATAAAACAAAAGTAGTGGAAAGCGATGGCAGGACTTGGATTACAAGAGAGCCTGCTATTTGTTACTTTCATTCCAAACATTGGTTTAACATCATTGGAATGTTACGTGATGATGGGATTTACTATTATTGCAACATAAGTTCTCCCTTTGTATATGATGAAGAAGCATTAAAGTATATTGACTATGATTTAGATGTTAAAATCTATCCAGACATGACATACGATCTTCTCGATGAGGATGAATATGAAGAGCATAGTAAATTGATGAATTATCCACGGGTGCTTGATCGTATTCTACATAATAATATGGATTATTTACTCCGGTGGGTTCGTCAAAAGAAAGGTCCTTTTTCTCCAGATTTTGTTGATGGCTGGTATGAGAGATATTTAACATATCGTTAAACCTGATAAAAAATTCCCCTTGTTACTTTAGTAGCGAGGTTTTTCTTTCAATTACGGGTAAAGGAAGTTTAAAACATGAGCAGTGTAAAGCAATACATGAAATTTGTAAAACCATATAAATGGAAAATAGTAGCTACTATATTAATTGGTATTATTAAATTCGGAATACCGTTATTAATGCCGCTCATACTTAAATATGTAATAGATAATATTATTAATGCAGAAGGACTGAGTTCTCCAGAGAAAACGACAAACTTATTATGGTTAATGGGTATATCCTTTGTAGTATTCCTCGTGCTACGTCCTCCTGTAGAATACATACGACAATATTTGGCGCAATGGGTAGGTAATAAAATCCTTTATGACATAAGGGATAGACTATTTGATCATCTGCAAAAACTTAGTTTGAAATATTACTCTAAGACAAAAACCGGGGAAATTATTTCCCGGGTAATACATGATGTCGAACAAACAAAAACTTTTGTAATGACAGGATTAATGAATGTATGGCTGGATTTAGTAACAATTCTTATTGCAATAGGTATTATGATGACAATGGATGTAGGCTTAACTCTCGTTGCAATAATACTATTTCCATTCTATGGGTTTTCGATTAAGTATTTCTATGGCAAATTAAGAAGGCTTACCCGTGAAAGATCACAGGCTCTTGCCGAGGTACAAGGACATTTGCATGAACGCGTCCAAGGTGTACCGGTTACCAGAAGCTTTGCATTGGAGGATTACGAGCAGAAGCAATTCAGTTACCGAAATGAGAACTTCCTGGATAAAGCATTGAAACACACCAGCTGGAATGCAAAAACATTTGCTGTTACCAATACCATTACTGATCTTGCTCCGTTACTTGTTATCGCGTACGCGGGGTATCAGGTCATTCATGGTAACTTGACGTTAGGTACAATGGTAGCTTTCGTTGGTTACATGGAAAGAGTATACAGTCCACTTCGACGACTAATTAATTCATCAACTACGCTTGTGCAATCTATTGCTTCAATTGATCGTGTTTTTGAATTACTTAATGAAAAATACGATGTTGTAGATAAAAAAGATGCAAAACAGCTTATGGATGTAGAAGGATATGTTGATATTGAAAATGTATCCTTTCGGTATGATGAGGAAGAGCTGGAAGTTCTTAATAACGTTACATTACATGTGAAGGCAGGAGAAACAATTGCATTTGTTGGTATGAGTGGTGGAGGAAAATCTACGTTAATTAGTTTAATCCCTCGTTTTTACGATGTTACCAAAGGAGCGATTAAAGTCGACGGAAATAATGTGCAACATGTAAATGCACGTTCGTTGCGTAATAATATTGGCATGGTGTTACAGGATAATACGTTATTTAGTGAATCTATTGCTATGAATATCCGAATGGGGAAACCTGATGCAACGGATGAAGAAGTGGTTGCTGCGGCTAAAGCTGCGAATGCTCACGAGTTTATTGAAAGTCTTCCTTACGGTTATGATACATTTGTTGGGGAACGAGGAGTTAAGTTATCTGGTGGTCAAAAACAGCGGATAGCTATCGCACGTGTATTTCTAAAAAACCCGCCAATTTTAATTTTTGATGAAGCTACGTCTGCGCTTGATTTGGAAAGTGAACATACAATTCAAGAGGCTTTAGAAAAGCTTGCCTCGGAAAGAACAACTTTCATTGTTGCTCACCGACTTGCAACAATTACACATGCAGATAGAATTGTGCTTATCGAAAATGGAGAAATTGTAGAAGTTGGTTCACATGAAGAATTAATGCGTAAGCAAGGCGGATATTATAATTTATACCAAGTGCAGCACTTGGATGATGGTACGATTTAATAAAAAAGCATCCTTTCAAAGGATGCTTTTTTATATCTATTCACTCATAGCCGCAAATGCTTTATCAACTGCGTCAATCGTTTGTTCTATATCTGTTTCTGTATGTGCTATTGTTAAGAACCATGCTTCGAATTTAGATGGGGCGAGATTAATCCCTTGCTTTAGCATTAGCTTAAAGAATTTTGCGAATGCCTCTCCATCACTTGCCTCGGCTTGATCATAATTAGTGATTTTTTGGTCTCCAAAATATAAAGTAAGCGCACCGCATAATCTATTCACAGATACAGGGATGCCGTGTTTTTTCGCCTGGTGAAGGATACCTGCCTCCAATTTTTCTCCCAATTGATCAAGTTTTTCGTAAACGCCCTCTTCTTGAAGAACCTCTAAACAAGCAATTCCTGCTGCCATCGAGGCGGGGTTACCTGCCATAGTTCCAGCTTGGTATGCAGGCCCGAGTGGTGCCACCTGTTCCATAATATCCATTCTGCCTCCATATGCTCCAATTGGAAGTCCGCCGCCAATAATTTTACCCATCGCTGTCATGTCTGGTTCAATACCATAAACTTGCTGGGCACTTCCATAGGTGAAGCGGAAGGCTGTAATAACTTCATCATAAATTACGAGAGCACCAGCTCTATGTGTGATGTCATTGACTGCTTCTAAGAAGCCTTCATGAGGTTCAACAATACCGAAGTTTCCAACAATTGGTTCTACCAAAACTGCTGCAATTTCGTCCCCCCATTTAGTTATTGCTTCGTTAAAGGCATCTAAGTCATTAAATGGTACAGTAATCACGTCTTGAGCAACAGCTTTAGGAATGCCCGCAGAATCTGGTGTTCCTAATGTAGCAGGACCAGAACCAGCTTGTACAAGAACCGCGTCAAAATGTCCGTGGTAGCAACCAGCAAATTTAATTACTTTGTTGCGACCAGTATAAGCTCTAGCTACACGAATAGTTGTCATTACTGCTTCTGTCCCGGAATTAACAAAACGCACTTTTTCCAGTGAAGGAATTGCTTCTTTAATCATTTTAGCAAATTGATTTTCCAATTTTGTTGGGGTGCCATATAGTACCCCGGTTGTAGCAGCATGAGCAATTGCTTTAGCTATATGCGGATGGGCATGGCCTGTAATAATTGGTCCATATGCTCCTAAATAGTCAATATATTTATTTCCGTCTACATCCCAAAAGTAAGCACCTTGTCCTCTTTCCATATAAACAGGAGTTCCACCTCCAACTCCTTTATAGGCACGTGATGGAGAATTAACTCCTCCCACAATATGTTGCAATGCTTCTTTATGTAATCGTTCTGAATTAGTAAAGTCCATTAAAAATTATCCTCCTTTAAGCATCAAATCAATTAACAATATAACAAAATAAACGATTAGAGTACATTACGGTTTCCCTACATTATCGTAAACCTCTTGTAAATAAATGACAAGCTTAAGAAAAAGAAGCATAGACTGATTATATAGAAAAGGATAGAGAGGGTTCCTATGAATACAATTCCTGTTATTAGCTTAATATTAATTAGCGTGATCATCCTTAAAAGCATTATTAATTTTATTCCAATTGGAAAATACAAGATAGAGTTAAAGGATAGCCGCTTTTCCTCTGAGCTATTCTTTACTCTATTTATTACGTATATTGTTGTGATTATAGGATTTGGTTTAGTGTATTTTATCCTCTCTTTACAAAATACTATCTTAGTGGAAAATGGCGAATTAAGAGAGGTAGGAAAACTCGGTTCTTTCATCCATTCGATGTATTTTAGTGGAGTAACCATTTTAACCATCGGCTATGGCGATATTACCCCAATCGGAATTGGGAGGTTGATCGCAATTGCTGAAGCACTTATTGGATATATATTGCCTGCCGCTTTTGTATTAAGAGTAGTGGAGTTAAGAGGGAGAAGTAGAGATGAATGAAGGATAAAGGTTACTATGGTATAGTAGACATACTATCATTCAGGAGGGGTATAATGGCTGTCGAAGTAGGTAAACAAGTAAAAGACTTCACATTACCTGACCAGCAGGGAAATGAAGTTCGTCTATCTGATTTTAAAGGCAAGAATGTAGTTCTTTATTTTTACCCAAAGGACATGACACCAGGCTGTACCACGGAGGCATGTGATTTCCGTGATGCATATGAAAGCTTTGGTGAGTTAGATGCAGTAATTATTGGTGTGAGCCCAGACCCGATTGAGCGGCATCAGAAGTTTATTGATAAACATGATTTGCCTTTTTTATTGCTTGCAGATGAGAATCATAAGTTGGCAGAGGAATTTGATGTATGGAAACTAAAGAAAAACTTTGGTAAAGAATATTATGGAATTGAGCGTTCAACATTTATACTTGATAAAGAAGGCAACTTAATTAAAGAATACCGAAAAGTGCGCGTGAAAGGGCATGTGGAAGCGGCACTTGAATATCTACGTGCAAATCAATAAAAGGTGTGAAGCAGTCTTTAACAGGCTGCTTTTTTTATGTTTTCTGGTCCCTATCGAGTACTACCAATTTTTTCTTGAATAACGCCATATGGATTTCGAATTGAAGTAAGTATACAGGATCTTTTTGTAATATAAAGGAATACGCAAGAATAGATTTTTAATAGAGAACGAGTTTTAATTCTATTAGAAATTAGGTGATTGTATGATGCATGAAAAACAAAAAGTATTAGTACGTTCACGAAAAAAGGGACTCTCGAGGTATTTTTTCATAAAGCGGACCATGGATATTTGTATAAGCATCATTCTATTATTTCTACTGTCTCCGTTACTTGCATTCATTAGTTACCAAATAGTAAAGAAAGAAGGAAGACCGATTCTGAGTCGGAAGTCGTGTGTTGGTAAAAATGGCAGAGGCTTTCA
Source organism: Virgibacillus halodenitrificans (assembly GCF_001878675.1). Lineage (NCBI taxonomy): Bacteria > Bacillati > Bacillota > Bacilli > Caryophanales > Bacillaceae > Virgibacillus > Virgibacillus halodenitrificans. The sequence continues at coordinate 647,301 of NZ_CP017962.1, forward strand.
AATGCTTTATTTTCGTACAATGACCAACCCATCACGTGTCATTCATGCTTTTCCGGAAGCAAAAACAAAAACGATCCCAATTCATTATTATCAGCAATCCATCAGTATTGTTACGCCAACAGGCAGGTGGCTTAAGAAGTATAATCTAGATAAATTACCCCAATTATGGAATGTGTTAAAAGGGGAAATGAGCTTCGTTGGCCCGCTGGCAAAGGAGTCAGACAAAAATAATTTAGCGAATTCAAGCCGCCTTTCTATGAGACCAGGTTTGACCGGACTTAATTTAATAGAAGAAATTGAAAAACATAGCCAAGCGTATGGTGAAGAAGAACGCTTCTATTGTAAATATTGTTCATTTAAGTTGGATATAAAAATTGCTTGGAAATCAGTGAAAAAAACATTGACTAATTAAGATTCATAACCTTCTTAGTTTTCAATGCATATAAAATCCTTTAGTATAGAGTATATATTAAGGGAGGTTATGCATCTTGATCCTTTTTTCGGCAAAAATATCAGAAAAACATCAGACCAGATTAAAAGAAGAATTTACTGAACAGCAGTTCATTATGTGTTCCTCGATGGATGAAGCGAGCGCTTATTTGAAAGCAGCGGAGATATTAGTAACATATGGAGAAGATTTAACTCCTGAATTAATCGAACATGCCGCTCAATTAAAATGGATCATGGTTTTATCTGCAGGGATGGACCGGATGCCATTTGATGCTATTAAGGCTAAAGGAATTCTTGTAACCAATGCGCGAGGCATTCATAAAACACCGATGGCAGAGTATGCAATATCTATGCTACTTCAAGTATACCGACAGGCAAACACGCTAATGGAAAAAGAAAAGGCCCATGAATGGGATCGTAATGTGCGAATGGAAGAATTGAATGGAAAGACGGTACTTGTAGCAGGGGCTGGAGCAATTGGCCAGGAAGTAGCTCGACTTGCAAAAGCTTTTCAAATGAAAACAATTGGTCTTTCAAGAAGTGGGGAACAGAGAGAATACTTTGATGAAAATTATCAATCGACTGAACTGGAGAGCTTATTGCCAGAAACAGATATCATTGTATCTGTGCTGCCCAGCACAAAAGAGACAAAAGAGTTTTATACATATGAACATTTCAAAAAGCTTCCAAAGCATGCCGTGTTTCTAAATATGGGACGAGGGGATGCAGTGAAAACAGAAGTTATCTTAGATGCGATAAGAAATAAAGAAATAGCACATGCTGTTTTAGATGTTTTTGAAGAGGAGCCTCTACCAAATGACCATCCTTTTTGGGATGAAGAAAATATTACTGTTACACCACATTTGTCAGGGATTTCCAAGCTATACCAAACCCGGGCATTAGATATTTTTGAAGAAAATCTTAAGATATACCTTCAAGGTAAGGATGATTATGTAAACAAAATTGATGTTAGCAGGGGTTATTAAAAGAATCTTATTAAAATGATCCATGCAGTCTAAGTGGAAATATCAGTTATAATGATTCTTAATTTATAATATACTTTTATTGACAGAGAGCCATGGTAAGCAGTACACTATTTATAAAGATTATAAATTGATAATATCCTTATAATTAGACAAAATACTGAAAGAGAGGTGGATGACGGTGTCTGAAAAACGTTTACGACAAGCAATAGATACACTAAAAGAATCAGGCGTCCGGATCACACCACAACGCCATGCGGTATTGGAATATCTTTTAAATTCCATGGTTCATCCAACAGCCGATGAAATATATAAAGCACTGGAAGGTAAATTTCCGAATATGAGTGTTGCAACAGTTTATAATAATCTGCGTGTCCTGAAAGAAATAGGGTTGGTAAGAGAGCTCACCTATGGAGATGCTTCAAGCAGATTTGATTGTAATACTTCAGAGCATTATCATGCTATATGTGAATCATGCGGAAAAATAGTTGATTTCCACTACCCTCCATTGGATGAAGTAGAATCATTGGCGGAGCAGGTTACTGGTTTCGATGTGAGTCATCACCGGATGGAAGTGTATGGAACGTGCGAAGCGTGCCAACAAGTCGCCACACAAAAGCATTAATACTCCACAAATGGCAATAGCCTGAACAAGTTATTTTCGCTTTATAAATTTTTTATCTATAAAAACCCAAATGCGTATGTTACGCATTTGGGTTTTCTTGCTGTTTTAGGGGGAAGGTTGCACGACGGAGCCTGCACAACTATGTTCATCTAGCTCGTTAATAGTCCAAACAACGTCTTTCTAATCAAACCAGTTTTACTTCAACCCATCTCCTCACACTATTTATCAGCCATACTCGAGAATACGAAGGGAGCTCATCGAGCATTATTTCCTTTACTTCTATTTCCCCCTTATCAAGAAGATGCTCTCGAAATGTTCCTGCCAAAAGACCGGATTCAACCGGTGGGGTATACCGCTTTCCGTTTTTTTCTACAACAATGTTGCCGTTAGTAAATTCCGTTACTTCTCTATTTTCATTCCATAAGAGTACATCGAATACACCCGTATTTGTAGGAAGATGTTCCTTGTAGATAGAACGGTTCGTCGTTTTATAATATAGAAACGGGTTGGTACGATCAATCGGTTTAGTTGCAAGAGCAACAGAAAGAATATTGGTAAAGGGAGAAGCGGCTTTTGCTTCGATTTCCGTGTCGCCGTTCTCGTCTACCAGTAAACGGACTTTCCACAGACCATGATTCAAACCTTCTAGGTAGTTAGTTAAATCCTGTTTGATCTTTTTCGTATCTATTTGGAAATTAAAAAAGTCGGCAGTTTTTCTTAGGCGTTCTAGATGTAATTCTAATAGGAATAATTCCCCATCCTCACACCCAATTGATTCTAATAGTTGGAATGGTTCATGTTTTACCTCCAACACCCTGGCTTTCGTGATTACCTCTTCATATTCCTCATCCGTTTTTGAATCCCAAGTTATCCCGCCGCCCACTCCATAAGTAACATTTCCTTTTTCTTTGTCTAAAATAACCGTTCGAATTGGTACATTAAAGACAGCCTCATTTTTCGGTGTGATGTAACCCATTGTTCCACAATATACATCTCTCGGCTCATCCTCCAACTCATTAATAATTCTCATCGTGCTAATTTTAGGTGCGCCTGTAATGGAACCACATGGAAAAAGTGCTTTAAATATATCGGTAATTGTGTGTTGCGCTCCTATTTCAGCTGTAACTGTTGAAGTCATTTGATGGACAGTAGGGTATGTTTCAATAGAAAATAATTCAGGTACTTTAACTGTTCCAGGAATGGCAATTGCCCCTAAGTCATTTCGTAACAAGTCAACAATCATCACATTTTCCGCTCGATTTTTTTCGGAATGATAAAGCCATTCTTTATTTTTGGTATCCTCAAAAGTTGTATTTCCTCGTGCTACTGTCCCTTTCATTGGTCTTGTGGTTAATTTCCCTTCTTTTAAATGGAAGAATAATTCCGGCGACGCTGATAGAATGGAGTAATCACCAATATCAAAATAGGCACTGTAATTTGCAGATTGAGCTTTACTCAAGCTGGTATAGTACGATAAAGGATCACCATGGAAGGCTGCATGCATCCGTACAGTATAATTCACTTGGTATGTATTTCCGCTTTCAATTTGTTCTTTTATCTTATTTAAGTTCTTCTCATATTCAGCCTTGGAGCTACGGTGTGACCACTTAGAAGTCCGGAATGGTTTATAGCTTTTAATCTCTCTTTGCTCAGGCTCATTAAAGATACCAAACCACAGTAAAGGGAGATTTGGGTTGGAATGAGTGAATGCTGCATGGTCAAAGGCAGAGGCAGCTTCATAGGAAAGATAGCCTGCAGCGTAATAGCCTTTATTTACAAGGTGTTGAATTTCTGCTAATGCTGGAAGCACTTCAGTTATAGATGAAGCTTGAATGATACGATCAGGATGTTGAAAAAGTAATGGAGCTTCATTTTTATCATTTGTACGGAAATTAAAATAGAGCAGGGGATCCATTCATTGGCACCTCTTTCTTTTTAAAAAAGTTTTTTAAAATCTCTAATCCCTGTTCAGTTAGAATTGCTTCTGGATGGGATTGGATGGATTCTATCGGATACAAGCTATGTCTTAATGCCATGATTTCTCCTTTATTCGTCCTAGCTGTTATATGGAGGCAATCAGGTACTGTAGTTGTATCGACGACAAGAGAGTGATATCTGGTCACAGTTAGCGGGTTGTTTAAGCCCTGGAATATACCCTTACCATCATGTTGAATGGATGATACTTTTCCATGCATAGGCTGTTCCGCTTTAATAACGCTTGCTCCAAAGGCTTGGGCAATAACCTGATGCCCCAAACATACTCCGAAAATAGGTAGTTGCTTATAAAAGTGTTCTACTACTTCTAAACAAATCCCTGCTTGATCTGGGCAACCAGGTCCAGGAGAAATTAATATATGAGATGGTTCCATTTCTTCTATTTCTTTAATAGTTATTTCATCATTACGCTTTATCCTGATCTCTAAATCGAGTTGTTTCAAATATTGTACGATATTATGAGTGAAGGAATCGTAATTGTCTATAACAAATATCATTGTAGTCCTCTTTCCGATAAAAAACTCCGCCACGAAGACGGAGTTTAATTATCCTTATTTTTTTGCTGTGACTTTAGTTCTTTTTTATATTTCCTCGTGTTATACTTCTCATCAAATTCTTTGCCTTCCAAATTCTTATCAAGTGTAAGTGGCTGTTTGCAATGCATGCAAGCATCTACACGACCTAGCATTTTTGTTGGCTTTTCGCAATTTGGACAGACAATAGGGACAGCTTTTAGTGATAATGTGCCAATCCAAAGGTAAACAACACAACTAAGCACAACCATTATTACTCCCAGAATGAAAAAGGTAACCATCAACCACTCTATCTTCTTTGTTAAAATTCCACCATACATTAAAAGTATCCCTGCAAAAATGAGTATCAATGCAAATGATCTTATTTTATTTATTTTACTTGAATAAACTAATTGCGCCATGCTTATCCTCCTTAATAATACAATAGTCAGTATAGCATATTTTAAAGAAAAGTTTGATGAAGAAAAAGGAATTCACGTAAATGTAACGAATTATTATATATAGAAATAGAAATAAATTGGAGGAAATCTGCAATGGAAAATTTCCTGAGACCTATATATCAAGAACATGCCAGTGATGCTGATACTTTGGGAATACTAATTATGGAAAGAACTAAACAAAACAGTCCAGTTACTGATAACTTTGACGTCATCCTGCTTATTATAATGAAGGAAGCAAAACAGGATTGGCATGTAAAACATTATGAGTTTGATGATAAAACTGCTGCCATGCATGTTGTTAAAGAAAATGTCCTTATGGAATGGATTGATAAAAGTGGATACCGAAGAGCGGTCGAGTGGATTATTTATGGACGGGTTATTTTTGACCGGAATGAATACATTTACCATTTGAAAGACCAGCTTAGGGATTTTCCGAATGAAAAGCGAAACTCTCGTAAGATGTTAGAGTTTGGAAAGCTAGTAAAAAGCTTTAATGAGGCAAAGGACTTGTATGAATCAGGCGATTATAAAGATGCAAATAGTAAAATTCTGTACTCCCTGCATTATTTAGCTCGACTGGCGGTTATTGAAAAAGGCTATTATCCGGAAGTAACTGTTTGGAGTCAGGTGAAGCAAATAGATCTTGAAGTTTATAAGTTATATGAAGAATTCATTGAAGGAAACGAAGAGTTAGAGAAAAGAATTCAGCTAATGATTATAGCTATGGATTTTGTATTAAGCAGCAGGGCACTTGCTTCCTCACAACAACTTTTAACTGTAATGAAGACAAAAGATACACCTTGGTCTTACGGAGAATTAATTGAGCATCCTGATATTAAGGATTTTTCTCTTGATCTCACAGCTATTATTTCTTACTTAATTGAGAAAGAAATAATAATGACGGTTAAGCAGGAGACTAAAGGTATAGATGTATACCATCGGAAGTATATGATCAACGAAGAGAGTTAAATGAAGTTAGATGAATGGATTCTCGTCTAAGGTGAGGATCCATTTCTATCTAATTAATTATAGATAGTGTCTTTAATTGCAATGATTTAGGGGCTAGATAGCGTTGTATGTCACAATGTGTAATAATTTGTTAAAGTTTTTGTTGACTTTGTAATGTAACCATGATAAAGTTAAATCCGTCGCAAAAAACGAATGGATTTTTGGTCAGACAGCGAAAAAAATATATAAATTACTTATTGACTTAGTTCAAGTAAGTGTGATATATTAATAAAGTCGCCAAATTGATTAGCGGCACAACAGCTTATGAAATAACAAAAAAGTTGTTGACATGATATCTGAAACATGATATATTAATAAGGTCGCTATTTTAAATGAGTGACTAACAAATTCGTTCTTTGAAAACTGAACAAAACAACCAGTATGTCAAGAAAAACATGACGTTTTTCGTTAATTTTTAAAAAGCCAGAAGTTAACGCTTCTGCAGCTAAGACATGAGATAAGATTGATTGGTGTCGATCTTATTCAAACTTTTATGGAGAGTTTGATCTTGGCTCAGGACGAACGCTGGCGGCGTGCCTAATACATGCAAGTCGAGCGCGGGAAGCAAGCTGATCCTCTTCGGAGGTGACGCTTGTGGAACGAGCGGCGGACGGGTGAGTAACACGTGGGCAACCTGCCTGTAAGACTGGGATAACCCCGGGAAACCGGGGCTAATACCGGATAATACTTTTCATCACCTGATGAGAAGTTGAAAGGTGGCTTTTAGCTACCACTTACAGATGGGCCCGCGGCGCATTAGCTAGTTGGTGAGGTAACGGCTCACCAAGGCAACGATGCGTAGCCGACCTGAGAGGGTGATCGGCCACACTGGGACTGAGACACGGCCCAGACTCCTACGGGAGGCAGCAGTAGGGAATCTTCCGCAATGGACGAAAGTCTGACGGAGCAACGCCGCGTGAGTGATGAAGGTTTTCGGATCGTAAAGCTCTGTTGTTAGGGAAGAACAAGTGCCGTTCGAATAGGGCGGCACCTTGACGGTACCTAACCAGAAAGCCCCGGCTAACTACGTGCCAGCAGCCGCGGTAATACGTAGGGGGCAAGCGTTGTCCGGAATTATTGGGCGTAAAGCGCGCGCAGGCGGTCCTTTAAGTCTGATGTGAAAGCCCACGGCTCAACCGTGGAGGGTCATTGGAAACTGGAGGACTTGAGTACAGAAGAGGAGAGTGGAATTCCACGTGTAGCGGTGAAATGCGTAGAGATGTGGAGGAACACCAGTGGCGAAGGCGACTCTCTGGTCTGTAACTGACGCTGAGGCGCGAAAGCGTGGGGAGCGAACAGGATTAGATACCCTGGTAGTCCACGCCGTAAACGATGAGTGCTAGGTGTTAGGGGGTTTCCGCCCCTTAGTGCTGAAGTTAACGCATTAAGCACTCCGCCTGGGGAGTACGGCCGCAAGGCTGAAACTCAAAAGAATTGACGGGGGCCCGCACAAGCGGTGGAGCATGTGGTTTAATTCGACGCAACGCGAAGAACCTTACCAGGTCTTGACATCCTCTGCAATCGGTAGAGATACCGAGTTCCCTTCGGGGACAGAGTGACAGGTGGTGCATGGTTGTCGTCAGCTCGTGTCGTGAGATGTTGGGTTAAGTCCCGCAACGAGCGCAACCCTTGATCTTAGTTGCCAGCATTTAGTTGGGCACTCTAAGGTGACTGCCGGTGACAAACCGGAGGAAGGTGGGGATGACGTCAAATCATCATGCCCCTTATGACCTGGGCTACACACGTGCTACAATGGATGGAACAAAGGGAAGCAAAACCGCGAGGTCAAGCAAATCCCATAAAACCATTCTCAGTTCGGATTGCAGGCTGCAACTCGCCTGCATGAAGCCGGAATCGCTAGTAATCGCGGATCAGCATGCCGCGGTGAATACGTTCCCGGGCCTTGTACACACCGCCCGTCACACCACGAGAGTTGGTAACACCCGAAGTCGGTGAGGTAACCTTTTGGAGCCAGCCGCCGAAGGTGGGACCAATGATTGGGGTGAAGTCGTAACAAGGTAGCCGTATCGGAAGGTGCGGCTGGATCACCTCCTTTCTAAGGATTTAGAACGAGGAAACGGAAGACCGACTAAGTTCGCCACGTCCTGTGGCAACGTCGGCATGACCTGCATCCTGCAGGCCCAGGCCTTCGGGTCTTCCGGTAAGGACATACATGGTTGTTTGGTTCAGTTTTGAGAGAGCGAATCTCTCTTTTTGTACCTTGAAAACTAAATAAGAGTAACAACGACATCAAATAAAAAGCTGAGGCGACTGCTCAGCGACGTACGGACTGGACTGACCCGTAGGAGATAAAGGAAACACGATGAATGTAAATGAATCGATGTTGACTTATTGTACGAAGGGGAAGGAAGTCGCGCTAGTCGCTAGGAGCCAAAGCTAGATTTAAATAAAAGCAAGGCTAAGAAATTAGCACGCTTATTCATTGTAAAAATAGTTAAGTGAATAAGGGCGCACGGTGGATGCCTTGGTACTAGGAGCCGAAGAAGGACGGGACTAACACCGATATGTCTCGGGGAGTCGTAAGTAGACATCGATCCGAGAATTTCCGAATGGGGGAACCCACTGTTCGTAATGGAACAGTACGCATAGCTGAATACATAGGCTATGTGAGGCAGACCCGGGGAACTGAAACATCTCAGTACCCGGAGGAAGAGAAAGCAAATGCGATTTCCCAAGTAGCGGCGAGCGAAACGGAATTAGCCCAAACCAGAAAGCTTGCTTTCTGGGGTTGTAGGACACTCCTTTGGAGTTACAAAGGAATTCTTTAGATGAATCGATCTGGAACGATCAGCCACAGCAGGTAAGAGCCCTGTAATCGAAAAGGAATTCTCTCCGGAGTGTATCCTGAGTACGGCGGAACACGAGAAATTCCGTCGGAATCCGGGAGGACCATCTCCCAAGGCTAAATACTCCCTAGTGACCGATAGTGAACCAGTACCGTGAGGGAAAGGTGAAAAGCACCCCGGGAGGGGAGTGAAAGAGAACCTGAAACCGTGTGCCTACAAGTAGTCGAAGCCCGTTTATGGGTGACGGCGTACCTTTTGTAGAATGGACCGGCGAGTTACGATCCCATGCAAGGTTAAGTGGAAGACACGGAGCCGCAGCGAAAGCGAGTCTGAATAGGGCGATTTGAGTATGTGGTCGTAGACCCGAAACCGTGTGATCTACCCATGTCCAGGGTGAAGGTCAGGTAACACTGACTGGAGGCCCGAACCCACGTATGTTGAAAAATGCGGGGATGAGGTGTGGGTAGGGGTGAAATGCCAATCGAACACGGAGATAGCTGGTTCTCTCCGAAATAGCTTTAGGGCTAGCCTCAAGGAATGAGTACTGGAGGTAGAGCACTGATTGGACTAGGGGCCCTCATCGGGTTACCGAATTCAGTCAAACTCCGAATGCCAGCTACTTAGACTTGGGAGTCAGACTATGGGTGATAAGGTTCATAGTCGAAAGGGAAACAGCCCAGACCGCCAGCTAAGGTCCCAAAGTATACGTTAAGTGGAAAAGGATGTGGAGTTGCCCAGACAACCAGGATGTTGGCTTAGAAGCAGCCACCATTTAAAGAGTGCGTAATAGCTCACTGGTCGAGTGACTCTGCGCCGAAAATGTACCGGGGCTAAACGTATCACCGAAGCTGCGGATTGTTCTTACGAACAATGGTAGGAGAGCGTTCCAAGTGCTGTGAAGTCAGACCGTGAGGACTGGTGGAGCGCTTGGAAGTGAGAATGCCGGTATGAGTAGCGAAAAAAGAGTGAGAATCTCTTTCACCGAAAGCCTAAGGTTTCCTGAGGAAGGCTCGTCCTCTCAGGGTTAGTCGGGACCTAAGCCGAGGCCGAAAGGCGTAGGCGATGGACAACAGGTAGATATTCCTGTACCACCTCATGAGCGTTTGAACGATGGGGGGACGCAGTAGGATAAGGAATGCGCACCGATGGATGTGTGCGCCCAAGCAGTGAGAAAGTTGGATAGGCAAATCCGTCCAACAATTTCAAGCTGTGATGGGGAGGGAAATAGAGTACCGAAGTTCCTGATTTCACACTGCCAAGAAAATCCTCTAGTGAGTTCATAGGTGCCCGTACCGCAAACCGACACAGGTAGGCGAGGAGAGAATCCTAAGGTGAGCGGGAGAACTCTCGTTAAGGAACTCGGCAAAATGACCCCGTAACTTCGGGAGAAGGGGTGCTCCTTTAAGGAGGAGCCGCAGTGAATAGGCCCAAGCGACTGTTTAGCAAAAACACAGGTCTCTGCGAAGCCGAAAGGCGAAGTATAGGGGCTGACACCTGCCCGGTGCTGGAAGGTTAAGGGGAAGCGTTAGCTTACGCGAAGCGCAGAACCGAAGCCCCAGTAAACGGCGGCCGTAACTATAACGGTCCTAAGGTAGCGAAATTCCTTGTCGGGTAAGTTCCGACCCGCACGAAAGGTGCAACGACTTGGGCACTGTCTCAACGAGAGACCCGGTGAAATTATACTATGCGTGAAGATGCGCATTACCCGCGACAGGACGGAAAGACCCCGTGGAGCTTTACTGTAGCCTGATATTGAATGTTTGTACAGCTTGTACAGGATAGGTGGGAGCCTTGGAAACCGGAGCGCCAGCTTCGGTGGAGGCATCCGTGGGATACCACCCTGGCTGTACGACCATTCTAACCCAGGGCCGTGATCCGGTCCGGAGACAGTGTCAGGCGGGCAGTTTGACTGGGGCGGTCGCCTCCCAAAAGGTAACGGAGGCGCCCAAAGGTTCCCTCAGAATGGTTGGAAATCATTCGTAGAGTGTAAAGGCAGAAGGGAGCTTGACTGCGAGACCTACAAGTCGAGCAGGGACGAAAGTCGGGCTTAGTGATCCGGTGGTTCCGCATGGAAGGGCCATCGCTCAACGGATAAAAGCTACCCCGGGGATAACAGGCTTATCTCCCCCAAGAGTTCACATCGACGGGGAGGTTTGGCACCTCGATGTCGGCTCATCGCATCCTGGGGCTGTAGTCGGTCCCAAGGGTTGGGCTGTTCGCCCATTAAAGCGGTACGCGAGCTGGGTTCAGAACGTCGTGAGACAGTTCGGTCCCTATCCGTCGTGGGCGTTGGAAGTTTGAGAGGAGCTGTCCTTAGTACGAGAGGACCGGGATGGACACACCGCTGGTGTACCAGTTGTTCCGCCAGGAGCATAGCTGGGTAGCTACGTGTGGCAAGGATAAGTGCTGAAAGCATCTAAGCATGAAGCCCCCCTCAAGATGAGACTTCCCATCACTTCGAGTGAGTAAGATCCCTCAGAGACGATGAGGTTGATAGGTCCGAGGTGGAAGCGTGGTGACACGTGGAGCTGACGGATACTAATAGATCGAGGACTTAACTAATTTTCTTCTTTGATCGTCGTTGTTTTTCTCTTATTTAGTTTTTAGGGTATAAATCATACATATTTACAATAAATACTTGATTTTTTCCTAGAAACAATTATAATAATGATTGTCATGAAAAATTCCTAAGTAACTCGGATCAAGTTTGAAATGGTCTGGTAGCAATAGCGGAGAGGTCACACCTGTTCTCATGCCGAACACAGAAGTTAAGCTCTCCAGCGCCGATGGTAGTTGGGACTTTGTCCCTGCAAGAGTAGGACGCCGCCAGGCATATTCAATAAAAAGTTGATCATTATATTGGATTATTCCACAGTAGCTCAGTGGTAGAGCAATCGGCTGTTAACCGATCGGTCGTAGGTTCGAATCCTACCTGTGGAGCCAATGGAGAGCTGTCCGAGTGGCCGAAGGAGCACGATTGGAAATCGTGTAGGCCGTTACCGCGGCCTCGAGGGTTCGAATCCCTCGCTCTCCGCCACCTTACTTATATTAATGGCCCGTTGGTCAAGCGGTTAAGACACCGCCCTTTCACGGCGGTAACACGGGTTCGAATCCCGTACGGGTCACCAACATGGAGGATTAGCTCAGCTGGGAGAGCACCTGCCTTACAAGCAGGGGGTCGCAGGTTCGAGCCCTGCATCCTCCACCATTAATTTTAAATTATTCACATCGCGGGGTGGAGCAGTTCGGTAGCTCGTTGGGCTCATAACCCAAAGGTCGCAGGTTCAAATCCTGCCCCCGCAACCAAATTAATTCATTGAATGACAATAGCACTTAAGAGTGCAAATTAATATGGTCCGGTAGTTCAGTTGGTTAGAATGCCTGCCTGTCACGCAGGAGGTCGCGGGTTCGAGTCCCGTCCGGACCGCCACTATTATTTAATACCATGTTGGTACTTTACAACTAAATGGCTCGGTAGCTCAGTCGGTAGAGCAAGGGACTGAAAATCCCTGTGTCGGCGGTTCGATTCCGTCCCGAGCCACCATTTTTTTGTCTTTATAAATATGGAGGGGTAGCGAAGTGGCTAAACGCGGCGGACTGTAAATCCGCTCCCTCAGGGTTCGGCAGTTCGAATCTGCCCCCCTCCACCATTTATCTTTTTAACATATAAGTAGGGGTATAGTTTAATGGTAAAACGAAGGTCTCCAAAACCTTTGATGTGGGTTCGATTCCTACTACCCCTGCCATTTTAATATGGCGGCCGTGGCGAAGTGGTTAACGCACCGGATTGTGGCTCCGGCACGCGTGGGTTCAATCCCCACCGGTCGCCCCTTTTAATATTCAATATCTTATATTGGGCTATAGCCAAGCGGTAAGGCATCGGGTTTTGATCCCGTGTATCCTAGGTTCGAATCCTAGTAGCCCAGCCAATTGCGGAAGTAGTTCAGTGGTAGAACACCACCTTGCCAAGGTGGGGGTCGCGGGTTCGAATCCCGTCTTCCGCTCCAATATATTATGGCGGTATAGCCAAGTGGTAAGGCAGAGGTCTGCAAAACCTTTATCACCGGTTCAAATCCGGTTACCGCCTCCATGAACATGCCGGTGTGGCGGAATTGGCAGACGCGCGGGACTCAAAATCCCGTTCCTTCACGGGAGTGTCGGTTCGACCCCGACCACCGGTATCATAGATATAAATACGACGACGTTTTAGCGAAATTTATTCGTTAGAGGGTCGTCTTTTTTGCGTTCATATTACGCAGTATGTGTGTGGCTAGTCTCCTGTCCATTTGTAAACAGGGGCTTTTCTTTGAACGAACGAAGGGGAGTTTTTTTTTATGGTTAAAAATCGAGATATACAAAGAAATAACTCATAAAACATACATCCGCAAAGGCAATAATTGCATTAGCTCTAGTTGATAAATTAAAAGGTTGTTAATTGTAATAAGCGTATTTATATAGAAGAAACGAGGAAACCATCTCTTCGTTTCTAAACTCCTGTCTCTCACAAAATAATTATCTTTACTAAACCTTAATTCACAATTTATTGTCAGTTAATAAATGATTGATAGTATTGAGACAAGACTTACTAAAGGAGGAACTTTGTGTGAAATTTAAAGCTATTTTTAGTACGATTACACTTGGACTAGCACTCATTTTCACTTTTGGTTTTTCTATGAACGTTGTGGAAGGTAAAACAGACAAGAATCAAAAACTGCAATTTAACAGTAACGGGAAATTTAAGATTGTACAGTTTAACGACACGCAGGATGACGAGGATATTGATCCACGAACTGTTGCTTTAATGGAGAAAACTCTAGATGAAGAAAAACCTGATTTTGTTGTGATTAACGGTGATATGATACAAGGTGATGTAAAAAACAAAAAACAAGTTAAAAAAGCAATAGACAATATTGCGCAGCCTATGGAAGAACGTGGTGTGAAATGGGCAATTACATTCGGAAATCACGATGAAGATCATACATTTAAGACTGGTATAGATGAAGAAAAGATGCTTGATATCTATATGTCATATGAACATAATATGAACCAGCCTGGCCCAAAAGGTGTTACAGGAACCGGCAATAATTCGATTGAAATCAGGAATTCCAAAAACGCAAAAGCCGCATTTAACATCTGGTTATTCGACAGTGGAAGGTATGCTCCAGATGAAGTAGCAGGTCAAGATTTTAAAGGTTATCAAACCTATGATTGGCTAAAAACGGATCAAGTCGAGTGGTATTATGAGACGTCAAAAAAACTTGAAAAGAAGAACGGCTATCCAGTTCCATCGCTTGCTTTCATGCATATCCCACTTCCGGAATTTGAGTATATGTGGTTTGCTCGCCCATACCAGGCTAATCAAGCAAGTCATCAAGAAGCAATAAAAAAGCATAACATAACCGGAGAGAAAAATGAATGTGTTTGTACTGGTCCATTTAACAGTGGTATGTTTTCAGCAATGCTAGAACGCGGGGATGTTAAAGGTGTATTCGCCGGCCATGACCATATTAATACATACGTTGGTGATTACTACGGTATTAAGCTTGGTTACGCAGGAAGTACTGGGTTTGGGGCGTATGGCCTTGGTGGCGAGGAAAATAACCGTTTGCGTGGAGCTCGAGTGTTCACATTGGATGAAAAAGATAAAGATGTATTTGTCGATACACAAATGGTCTTTGCTAGAGATTATGGGATTGAATAAGAGATTCTTGAATAAATCTAATTAGATATTAATTGCAAGGTTAATTTTAAAAGTAAGAACAGTCCTGATAAGAGATGAATCTGGCTGTTCTTTTTTCTTGTCTTTTCCCTTATGTTTAGCTTAGAGACGTGTTAGGTACATATTCTGTCCCTTCCCCTATGAAATTGATCTCTTCTTTATTATAACAGGCAAAGAAGAAGACGGAATTTGAAAAATCTTGGAATCTTAATTGAAAGAAATCTAGAAATTAATTTGTAATGGAATTAGGTAGTTGGTGAATATGTAAGATATTCTTGACGGATTCTGTCGCTTAATTTATTACTAATGAAGGAATACTAGCACAAAACTTTCCTTTCCACATTGCGTTTTATTTTCTATTAAATTTAATCACACATGCTAAAAAATGATAGAATAGATATAGAGTTATATATGTATTAGCCTTAGGAGTGAAACAGGATTGAATAAAAAAGATATCGCAAATATTCGTAAACAATTTAAAGTGAATAATGACTTATTAAAAATACATGAGATTTTTAATGTATATGTTATGAAGGAATCTAGTGAGATTTATCATTATCAAAGTGTGCCATTTGAGTTACTGGAGGATGAGCAAAAGGAGCTCTTTTTGGCTAACTTTAAGAAAGTATTGTCTGGGCAAATGGATGAGAAACTATTTGAGTTGAAGTTTCAGCGTGATGTGGAAGATAGTAGCCAGCTTATTTTACATCAGGGTCTATTAAGTAATGATACAGAGGAATGGAATAACCAAATGCTTCGTCTTGTAGAGAAAATGTTGAAAGACAAGCAATATGAGATGGACATTGTCATTACCTTCATTCGTGGTGAATATATGAAGCCGATGAAGCGCAGTAATGAGGAGTCCGAAGAGAATGCAAGAGATGCGGTTTATTCGCACTCCTTTATTATGGGAAGTATGAACAAGACACAGGACCCGAAGAAAGAACTGCTGTTTGACTATGTGGAAAAGGAATTCAAATATAATATCGTCGTAGACCCAATTATTAATTTGAAGGCACCTATGTCGGGATTCTTATTCCCGTGCTTTTCGGATAGCGCAGCAGATGTCAATCATGTGCTTTACTCAGCAGGAAAAGCCTATGAGCTGGATTATCATTTCATCGAAGAAGTTTTAAATGCCGAAGAAACAATGACCGCTGAGGATGATAAGGTTGTTTTCGAGGAAATCGTAAAAAAGGTTGCTGGTGATCAAATCAATACATCTACGCTTTCCAATGTGTATGATGAAATTCATCGGACCATTGAAGAAAATGAAGAGGAAGAGATACCGAAGTTTGACTATAAGGATGTTGAGCAGGTATTAAGGAGCAGTGGAGTTAAAGATATTGAAACAGAGAAGGTGGAAGAAGCTTTTAAAACGGTCATTGACGATGAAAAATATGAATTAAAAGCTAGTAGTATTGTACCGAAATACACATCAAAATCTATTAAAATAAAAACAAAGGTAGCGGATATTAAAGTTAGTCCGCAAGACTTAAGATATGTTCGCCAAGTACACTTCAATGGGAAGATCAGCCTTATGATCGAAGTGGAGGAAAACACGATCATTGAAGGATTTGAGATGATTCCGGAAGCACTCGTTCAGAAAGTGGTAGATAAAGAGGAATAGTTTTTTGGATGAAAGGGGAGCGGTAGTAGCTCCTCTCCAGATTATTGCATTATTCATTTTCGTGGAAACGCTTGCGGAGTTGGTAGACTACCCTTAAACTATCATTAAAGAGTAGCCATTATGTAAAAAGGGCAGACATTAAATCAGTTGATCTATACAGACAAAAGAAGCATAAACCTTTTGATGGGGAGGGAATCACTTGAAAAAGAATTTTTTAGATTTGTTGGCAAAAGAATACGATTGTGAAGAAAAAGTAGTAACGGAAATTATTAACCTGGAAGCGATTCTCCATCTGCCCAAGGGTACAGAGCACTTTGTCAGTGACTTACATGGAGAATATCAGGCTTTTCAACATGTGCTAAGAAATGGTTCAGGAAAAGTGAAGGAAAAAATAAGGGATATTTTTGTAGACCAATTGACAGAAGAAGAGATGAACGAATTAGCCACATTGGTTTATTATCCGGAAGAAAAGCTGCGATTGATTAAAAATAATTTTGCCGATCAACAGAAACTTAATGATTGGTATTCGGAAACGATAGAGTATTTCATAAAATTAATTTCTTACGCTTCCTCTAAATATACGAGATCAAAGTTACGTAAAGCCTTGCCGGAGCAGTTTGTTTACGTTATTGAAGAACTGCTTTATAAAACGAATGAATATACCAATAAGAAGTACTATTATAGTCAGATTGTACAACAGATTATTTCCCTCGGGCAGGCAGATAAGCTCATTACCGGACTTGCGTATACGACACAACGATTAATTGTTGACCATCTTCATGTGGTGGGGGATATTTATGATCGTGGACCAGAACCCGATAAAATTATGGATACACTCATAAACTACCATTCGGTTGATATTCAGTGGGGGAATCATGATGTGCTTTGGCTGGGGGCATTTTCCGGTTCAAAGGTTTGCCTTGCCAATATCATTCGTATATGTGCCCGTTATGATAATTTGGATATTATTGAAGATGCGTATGGTATTAATCTTCGTCCACTTCAAAACCTTGCAGAAAAATACTATGGAGATAATCCGGCATTTCGTCCAAAGCGTAATTCAGATAAAGAGCTATCCGAACAGGAAGCACTGCAAATTACTAAAATTCATCAAGCCATTGCAATGATTCAATTTAAATTGGAGATGCCTATTATTAAGAGACGTCCTAATTTTAATATGAAAAGAAGGCTATTGCTGGAGAGAGTGGATTATAAAAACAAGGAAGTCACCATTGATGATAAAACATACCCACTGGAAAACACCTGTTTTGCTACGGTTAATCCAGACCAGCCTGGAGAATTATTGGCCGAAGAAAAAGAAGTAATTGATAAACTGCTATTCTCTGTGCAGCATTCTGAAAAGCTCGCTCGTCACATGAAATTTCTGATGAAAAAAGGCAGCCTTTATTTGAAATATAACGGAAATTTATTAATTCATGGCTGTATCCCAGTTGATGAGCAAGGGAATATGGAAGAAATGGGCATCGAAAATAAAACGTATGCAGGGCGCGAATTGCTGGATGTATTTGAACATTATTTACGGAAGGCATTTGCCCATCCTGAAGAAACAGATGATTTGGCGACAGATATGGTGTGGTATTTATGGACAGGGGAGCGTTCATCCCTCTTTGGGAAAAGAGAAATGACGACATTTGAGAGGTATTTTATCAGCGACAAAACTACACATAAAGAAACAAAAAATCCTTACTATTATTTAAGAGAAGACGAGGATATTTGCCGGAAAATATTAATGGAATTCGGTTTGAATCCAGATCAAGGTCATATTATAAATGGCCATACCCCTGTAAAAGAGATTGATGGAGAAAACCCAATTAAAGCAAATGGGAAGATGATCGTCATTGATGGAGGTTTTTCCAAGGCGTATCAGTCTACAACAGGGATTGCAGGCTACACATTATTATATAACTCCTACGGTATGCAGCTTGTGGCACATCAAAAGTTCACTTCAAAGGAAGATGTTCTATTGCACGGAACGGATGTCTTATCAGTTAGAAGATTGGTAGATAAAGAGTTAGAAAGAAAGAAAGTTCTAGAAACGAATGTTGGTGAGGAATTGCTCCAAGAGATCTTCATGTTGAATAGTTTGCTTGAAGATCGTTATATGAAGTGAAAGCTTTGATGCCATTAATTTAAAACAGACTAAAAAAGAGCCGATTTAATGGCTCTTTTTTAGTCTGTTCTTTGCTTCAGCTCTACAATTAAGGAAATATGTTGTGTGGATCTGAAATACCGTTGAATAACCCTACTTCAACCCACTCAATCCTTGGTTAACGAGATTTGTAATTAACTGTGCCATTTCCTTGGACGATTTATCCATGCCATTATTTAGCCAAACCTTCATAATTTGAATACTTCCACTTATAATGAATGAACTTATATATTCAGACATATCATGATCAAGTCGGCTTACCTCCATCCAATTTTTCATAAGAAAATGCTGAGCTACGTCCATTACTTTTGTTTGAAAAGAGGAATCCTCGTTTATATTAAGCAGAGTCTGGCATTCATCCTGCTTTGAACCAAAGTATTCAATTAATCTCTCCGTCATTTGTAAAGATTCGTCCTCACTCTCAAAATCGTATCCGCTTAGATACATATTCAGATCCTCAATCAGTTCTTCCTCGATTTGTTCCAAGAGATCAAACTGATCAGCATAATGTGCATAGAAGGTGGAACGGTTAATATCTGCCAGTTCACATACTTCTTTTACTGTAATGGCTGAAATTTGTTTGTTCTGTAATAGTTTCATTAGGCTATCCTTTAATACCATGCGGGTATATTTCTTTCTTCTATCCAGCTTTTCGGAAGTCACGGTGAATCGCTCCTAAAAATTTTATTGTATTCCAACACAATAACCGATCATGTTGGAATACATACGTATTTTATAAAACTGTTTGTTGTAAAAACAACACGGTGTTTATATAATGATATAGTGGAATTTTTCAAAATGCAAGAGAGGGTGAACCATAATAAACATCGCGGCTCGAATTATTAAACATAAAAAGCCCATTGTACTTACTTTTTTTATAATTACATTAATCAGCGCCGTTGCTCAATTTGCGGTGGCTGTCAATTACAATATGGTAGATTATTTACCTGAAGATGCACCATCTACAGAAGCAATGGATGTGATGGAACAGGAATTTGATGGGGCGGTACCCAATACTTGTGTCATGATCAATAACGTTTCCATTCAGGAGGCACTCGCTTATAAAGAACAGCTTGCAGCCATTGATGGCGTGTCTGATGTTACATGGCTGGATGATGCGATTGACATCAAAACCCCTATTGAGATGGCTGATGAAGACACAGTAGAGTCCTATTATAAGGATAGTAACGCTCTATTCTCCTTTAGTATCCGTGAGGGAGATGAAGTAGCTGTTACAGATAAGATTTATGACCTCATTGGTGAGGACAACAATGCTATGGCAGGGGAGGCACTTAATACAGCAACCCAACAAACCATGGCCTTTACTGAAACGATGTACGCAGCAGCATTATTAATACCAATCATCATCATTATTTTGGTGATCTCAACAAGCTCATGGGTGGAACCACTGTTTTTTCTTACAGCAATTGGAGTTTCTGTATTAATAAATTTAGGAACAAATATCTTTCTTGGAGAAATATCCTTTGTTACCCAATCTGTTGCACCTATTTTACAACTTGCGGTTTCACTCGATTATGCTATCTTTCTTCTTCATAGTTTTTCTGACTATCGAAAGGAAGTGTCCGATCCTAAGGAAGCAATGCGGTTGGCAATGAAGCGGTCCTTCCCGGCAATTGTCGCCAGTGCCTCAACCACCTTTTTCGGTTTTATGGCATTAACGTTCATGAATTTTGAGATTGGATCGGATTTGGGCGTCAACCTCGTAAAAGGAATTGTATTAAGCTTTATTAGTGTTATGGTATTTTTGCCTGCTCTAACACTCATGTTTTATAAATGGATTGATAAAACCCAACATCAGCCATTGCTTCCAAGCTTTAAAAATATTGGAAGCAAAGTTATAAAGCTAAAAATCCCAAGTCTGATTCTTGTGTTCTTACTTCTGGTACCTGCTTTCTTAGCACAAAGTCAAACGAGTTTCATTTATGGGATTGGTGAACAACCCGAAACAACTCGAGCAGGTAGTGATGTGGTAAAAATTGAAGATGAATTCGGAAAAAGTACCTCAATGGTCTTACTTGTACCAAAAGGGGATGTTGCAAAAGAAGAAGAATTGGTGCAAGACTTAGAGAAAATGGAACATGTAACAAGCGTTCTATCCTATGTAAATACAGTAAGTCCCGCCATTCCTCCTGAATATTTGGATGAGTCTGTTACTGAACAATTTTATTCAGAGAATTACAGTCGAATCATCCTGCAAACAAATACAGATACAGAGGGAGATATAGCTTTTGACTTAATTGAGGATGTGGAAGCGACCACTGGAAATTATTATGGAAAAGAATTTTATGCACTTGGTGAAAGTGTTACCCTGTATGATATGAAAAATGTGGTCCAAAAAGATAATACATTGGTAAATTTGTTAACTGTTATTACAGTTGCACTTGTATTGCTTGTCACCTTTAAGTCGATTTCTTTTCCAATTATCCTTCTTTTGACCATTCAATCAGCTGTTTGGATTAATTTATCTGTTCCTTACTTTACAAGCTCTTCGCTTGTCTTTGTAGGATATCTGATTGTAAGTACGGTTCAACTCGCAGCAACGGTTGATTATGCCATTCTGTTAACGGAGGCATATAAAGAGAATCGAAAAGAAATGCCAGCCCTTGCAGCGATAAAGAAGACCCTTGACGAGAAAATTTTCTCTATTGCTATTTCTGCTTCTATCTTATCCAGTGTCGGTTTTATTCTATGGATCACTTCTTCTAATCCGGTCGTTTCATCCATTGGCTTACTACTTGGAAGAGGCGCATTGCTAGCGTTTATTATGGTGGTATTATTCCTGCCGGCGATGCTGTTGGTATTCGATAAGATTATTGAAAAGACAACCTGGAAAGCAAACTTTTATAAGGAGAAATGATGATGAATATAAAAAAGATATTGTTTGTCCTTGCAGCTGTGTTACTTGTATTGCCGTCACTTTTAGTAACAGCCTCTACAAATGATGGTAAAAGCACAGAAGCTGCAACAAAGAAAGATGGGAAGGTTTCATCAAAGGATGAAGTAGTCTATGCTACATTTAATGCGAATGGAAACACACAAAATATATATGTTGTAAACACGTTGGATGTTTCTCAAGCAGGCCAAGTGGCTGATTATGGAAATTATTCAAACCTGAAAAACTTAACAGATGACTCTGAATTGAAGCAGGCTGGTAAAAAGGTAAATGTCGCAGCTCCTGAGGGTAAATTTTATTATCAGGGGAATTTAGATAATCAGCAATTGCCGTGGAATTTCTCTATTTCTTATTATTTAGATGGAAAGGAAATTGCACCAAAAGAGCTTGCAGGGAAAAGTGGACATGTGGAAGTCCGAATAAAAACCTCTGCTAACGAAGCAGGTAACACTGAGTTTTTTGAGAATTATTTATTACAAATTTCTCTGACGCTTGATTCAGAAGTATACAGTAATATAAAGACTGAAGAGGGTACGATCGCCAATGTCGGTAAAAATAAACAAGTTACGTTTACTGTTATGCCTGAAAAAGAAGGTGAATTTAAGGTAGAAGCTGATGTAGTTGATTTTGAATTAAACGGGATTGAAATCACAGGAGTGCCTTCTAATATGTCCATTGATGAGCCAGATGTCGATGAAATGACAGGAGATATGAAATCTCTGACTGGAACTATTGCAGATTTAAATAATGGTGTGAGCAAGCTTAATAATAATGTTGCTTCTTTTGAAAAAGGTGCATCGGAATTAAAAAGCGGCTCAGATCAATACAAAAATGGAATAGCAGGCCTTAGCGGGTCTTCTTCTGAACTGGTTAATGGCTCAAATGAGATGAAACAAGCCCTGAAGAAAATGAGTAACTCAATTGGTGGAGAAGAAGAAATAGATTTAAGTAAGCTGGGAGAAATGACGAAAGGTCTTTCACAGATCTCAGGAGGCTTAAGGGAAACAGCCAAGGGACTAACAACATTAAAAGACAATTATGCTAAAGCTTATAGTGCACTAGATCAAGCCATGAATGATATATCTTCAAATGATATTTCTGAAGAGGATATTGAGAAGTTGTATAATTCCGGAGCTGACGAGAAAACGATTAAACAGTTAGTGGATACGTATACTGCTGCACGTAAGGCAAAGGGGACCTATAATGAAGTAAAGCAAGCTTTTGATTCTGTAGGTGGGACGTTAGAAGGTGTTGTCACTTCACTTCAAGATATGGCAGACAATATAGATACGATGGCTGCCAAAGTATCTTCTTCTATAGAGAGCCTCGATGTTTCTGAGGGAATTGCACAATTGCAGGAAGGGCTGGCAGCATTATCTAATAACTATAATACATTCCATTCGGGACTGATCGAATATACGAATGGAGTAAGCCAGCTATCTGGTTCTTATCAAGACATCCACACTGGCATTGGTGGGTTGGCAGACGGAGCAGAAAAACTGGAAGACGGTGTTGGTGAGCTTCATAATGGTACATCCAAGCTGCATGAATCAACTAAGGACTTACCTAAACAGATGACAAAAGAAATCGATGAAATGATGTCCGAATATGATAAATCAGACTTTGAAGCAGTATCCTTTGTCTCTGCTAAAAATAAGAATGTAAATTCCGTTCAGTTTGTTTTAAAAACAGAGAGTATTAAACATGAAGAGCCAGAATCAAAAGAAAAACCAGCTAAAAAGGAAACAGGATTCTGGGCTCGCTTAAAAGATTTGTTCACTTGATCAGCGCAACATTATAGCGTATAAACAAAAAATGGCAGGGATGGGAATAATTTTTCCATCCTTGCCATCTTTTATACGACCCATGGTATCTGCAGAAAAGAATAATTTTATTTTATCAGTTAACAATACAGGTGTACGAACGAGTGTTAAAACAAATGGAGGTAAAATTATGGGTAAGGATTCACACGCACCGAAGAAAAAGAACAATAAAGCTAAATTGCCTAATGAACAAAGACGTTCCAAAGGAAAATCTAATGCTCGTGGTGGAAGAAATTAAAAGTTTAGTTCCCCGCTACATGTAGAGTGGGGACTAAGCTTAAAAATTTCAGCTGTTTCTTATTTATCATCAACATTTCTAGTAAATAGAAAACCTGTTTAGTTCTCTGACAGTTCGAGAGAGTGGTAACCCGACAACATTAAAATAGTCTCCGACAATTTGCTTAACAAACATAGCTCCAATGCTTTGGATACCATAAGCTCCTGCCTTGTCATAAGGTTCTTCAGTGGCTGTATACCATTCTATTTCTTCTTTAGATAATGGCAAAAATTCTACTTTTGTACAAACCGTGAAAATTACTTCCTCCGTTTGGGAGCGGATCATAACACCACTAAACACTTCATGAATATCACCACTTAAGGCAGAAATCATTTGCACAGCATCTTCTCTGTTCTTTGGCTTTTCAAATATCTGTTGTTTATGAGAAACAACCGTATCAGCAGATAAAATGATCTCGTTCTTACTTTCAAAAGAAACAGCACGCCCTTTTCTTAGGGCTAGCTGCCTGACTTTTTCTACTGGATCATTGGTCACTACTAATGATTCATCTATGTTTGGTAATCGCTGGATAAAAGGGATTTTTACTTGCTTTAAAAGTTCCTGTCTTCTAGGTGAGGAAGATGCCAGAATTAATTTGTTTGTCATTTTTTATGCCTCCTGAAATTCTACGTGTGTGTTTCTTATTATGCAGCTCTTGAGCTTATATATTTCTAAATTAGTGAAACCTATCCTGCTAGAATTCGTATTGTTATAGAAATAAAGAGGAGGTTTTACCTATGAATGAAATTACTAAGAAACGTACCAAGGCTTTCTTCATAGATTTGGCTATATCTACCGCAGTAACTGCAGGGGCAGAGTTTATCCTGCGCAAAAAAATTAAAAATGAGGCATTCCATGCATTAGTTACACCAACCGTAGCTATGTGGTCTTTGGAATATGCTCAGTTGCGCAGAAATGGCCAAACAATTGGCTATAAGCAGTTGGGACTCATCTTAGAAAATGAAAATGGCGGACTGCCAACTTCTCGTCAAATTTTAAAACGAATGGCCTACCGCGATACGATCAGTACATTTGCATACTTAGGAAACCCTAAAGGCTTTGATAAGGAAGAGGGAGCAATTATGCCTCATGACCACTATTCTGCAACGAAAGTAAAGGAAGTGGAGACAGTACAATAGAAGCCTCGCTAGACTACTATACCAGCTTACGGTAGCTGGTTTTTTTTATTAGTAATAATACTCCTATACACTTGCTTTTCTTACCTTATGGGCTTTGTACATCAAATTTTAATTAACCCCCTCCTTCTAGAGGTTGAGTTGAAAGGTTAATTTTGTTTAATTTGGTTTATTTGCTTCTCTTGTTTATGTGCTGTGTGTTTTGTACCCCATTCATGCATGGCCTCAAGTATTGGTTCAAGGCTTCTACCGTACTCTGTAATGGAATATTCCACTTTTGGAGGTACCTGAGGATATACTACACGCTGAATAATATCTTCTTCTTCCAGTTCACGAAGTTGCTTTGTAAGCATTTTTTGCGTTACGCCAGGCATACTACGTTTTAAATCGCTAAATCGTTTTGTCCCCTCTTGCAAAAGATGTAATAATATAATTGGTTTCCATTTTCCTACTAAAATGCCGAGCGCATCTTCCACGCGACATTCTTCAGGGACTTTGTCCATTGTTTTCCCTCCTTTAGTATCTTTTTTGATACTATACCACTTAAAAGTGCGTACTTACTTTATAGGTTTATATTGTCTATAATAACATTGGATAAATAAACAGCAAACCTTTACCCTATAAACAATAAATGCGAAAATGAAGGGGATAAAATAATGGAAAAATACGGAATTAATCCTAACAAGGGATTAGAATTCGGAATATATACATTAGGAGATCATTTACCTGACCCTTTAACAGGGAATAGAATTTCAGCAGAGCAACGCATTCATGAAATCATTGAATATGCTAAGCTGGCTGATCAGGCAGGAATAGACTTCTTTAGTGTAGGAGAGAGTCACCAGGAATATTTTGCTACCCAAGCACATGCTGTAGTTTTATCTGCCATTGCCCAAGCAACAGAAAATATTAAGATTGCCAGTTCCTCAACGATTATAAGTACATCAGATCCGGTTCGTGTATTTGAAAACTTTTCTACACTTGATTTAATATCAAACGGACGTGCGGAACTCGTCGCCGGTAGAGCATCTAGAATCGGTCTATTTGATCTGCTTGGTTATGATGTCCGTGATTACGAAGAATTATTTGAAGAGAAGTTTGATCTTTTGTTACAAATTAACGAGCAAGAAACAGTAAATTGGCAAGGAGAATTTCGTGCTCCCTTAAAGAATGCAAAAGTGCTTCCTCGCCCAAAAAATGGTTCACTGCCAATTTGGCGGGCAGTCGGTGGTACTCCAGCTAGTGCGAGAAAAGCAGGGTATGCAGGTGTTCCGATGTTCCTTGCCCATCTTGGGGGACCGGCAACTTTATTTAAACGCTCAATTGACGCTTACCGTGATGCAGCTAGAAGTCGTGGATATAATCCCGATGAGCTGCCAGTTGCAACAGCAGGATTTTTCTATGCAGCAGAGACCTCCCAACAAGCGTTAAGAGATTTGTATCCTTATATTAATGAAGGAATGAAAAAAACAAACGGGCAGGGCTTTCCGAAACAGCATTTTGCACAAGGCGTTGACCCACATAATATCATGAATATCGGAAGTCCACAGGAAATTATTGAAAAAATCCTTTATCAGCATGAAACTTTTGGTCATCAGCGGTATATCGCTCAAATTGATTTTGGGGGTATGCCTTTTGATAAGTTACAAAAAAATATTGAAATAATCGGTACTGAAATCTTACCAGCTATAAAAAAATATACAGCAAAGTAAGGAGCAATAGCATTGAAAATTGTAGGATTATCTGGTTCCAATGTTGGAACGAAAACAAGAACAGCCATGGACTATACTGCTTCAATAATTACAGAAAAGTATCCGGAAGAAGATTTTCAACTCATTGATTTGGCATCATATGATATTCAATTTAGCGACGGACGCAATTATATGGAGTATGAAGGAGATACAAAATTTGTTTTGGAAAATCTGATGGAAGCTGATGCAATTATTATTGGAACTCCGATTTTTCAAGCGTCCATCCCTGCAACCCTAAAAAACATTTTTGATTTACTTCCCATAAATGCTTTTCGAGAGAAAGTTGTCAGTATGCTAGTTACTGCCGGTTCGGCAAAGCATTATTTAATTGCGGAACAACAGCTAAAACCAATACTCGCATATATGAAGGCCCAGCTTGTACAGACGTATGTATTTATCGAAGAGGCGGATTTTCATAGAAAAGAAATTGTAAATGATGATGTCCTCTTTCGTATGGATCGTTTAGTGGAAGATACGGTACTTCTATCCAAGACATTTATGGCAATCCGAGAACAAAAAGAAGAAGAATATGACTTTTAGTTGGTATAAAAGAGACAGTTTGTTACAAAGGTATTGTGCAAGCTGTTTTTTTATATATGGAAAAATTTTGTTCTACGTATCTTGTCAGCCGTCTCTGGCTTGTTAAATGAAAAATAAATGAATAACAAATGTTTACTGCACTACGTTAATGAACTATTGTTTTAATGAATTAATATACTAAATATTCTGTAAATTTATTGACATGAACGTTTATCCCTATTACAATACGTTTAAAGTGTAGAGATTAATTTCTTCGGTAAGTAATTAATCTGGATGGGAGAATGGTATGATTTATTTAAATGGATCGAAGCTATCAATAAATGATATGGAAGCGATTTGCTATAGGGATGAGAAGGTAGAGATCGATAAAGAAAGTATGGGCGAAGTTGAAAAAAGTCGCTATGCAGTGGAACGAATTGTTAAAGAAGGAAGTACAGTATATGGAATTAATACAGGGTTTGGCAAATTTAGTGATGTGCGGATTAAAGAGAAGGATGTAGACGAACTTCAGTTACATTTAATTCGTTCACATGCTTGTGGTGTTGGTGCTCCCTTTTCGAAAATAGTGAGCAAAGCAATGGTAGTTCTAAGGCTAAACGCCCTTTTAAAAGGTTTTTCAGGAGTACGTCCATGTATTGTAGAACGTTTAAGAGATCTTGCAAATGAAGACATTATTCCTGTAATTCCCAGTCAGGGTTCTTTAGGTGCTTCTGGAGATTTAGCTCCCTTAGCTCATTTAGCTCTCGTTATTGTAGGTGAGGGTGAGGTTTATGATGGATCCAAGATAAAAGAAACGAAGGAAATGTACAAGGAGAAAGGGTATGAACCCTTAACATTAACAGCAAAGGAAGGTCTTGCGCTAATTAACGGCACACAGGCAATGACTGCAATGGGTGTTGTTAACTATATAAAAGCAGAAAAGCTTGCGAACCAAGCAGATTGGATTGCTTCTATGACGTTGGAAGGACTTGAAGGAATTATAGATGCGTTTCACCCAGCAATTCACCAGGCAAGAGGATATCCTGAACAAGTTGAAGTTGCGTATCGGATCAGGGAAATTACCAAAGGTAGTAATTTAGTGACTACACAGGGAGAAAAGCGTGTGCAGGATGCTTATTCTTTAAGGTGTATTCCTCAAGTGCATGGAGCGTCACGACAAGCCTTAGCTTATGTAAAAGAAAAATTAGAGATAGAAATGAATGCAGCTACTGATAACCCACTTTTGTTTGATGATGGGGAAACAATTGTATCAGGTGGTAACTTCCATGGCCAGCCCATTGCGATTGCAATGGATCTTTTGAAAATTGCTGCTGCAGAATTAGCAAACATCGCTGAGCGTAGAATTGAAAGACTTGTTAATCCACAATTGAATGATTTGCCGGCATTTCTCAGTCCTAATCCTGGCCTGCAATCAGGTGCAATGATCATGCAGTATACGGCTGCATCCCTGGTTTCTGAAAATAAAACCTTGGCACATCCTGCGAGCGTGGATTCCATTCCATCCTCGGCCAATCAGGAAGATCATGTAAGTATGGGAACGATTGGCGCAAGACATGCGCATCAAATTATTGAGAATGCACAAAAAGTCTTGGCAATCGAACTATTCTGTGGCATGCAGGCACTGGAATACCGGGATAAAAAAATGGCATCCCCTTCGATTCAACGATTATACAAAGAAGGTAGATCTGTCGCACCATCTATTCAGCTAGATAGAGTTTTCTCGAAAGATATCGAAAACCTTGCTGACTGGATGAACAAAACTACTTTCGACTTTGGTTGCTAACATATAGAAATTTAAAGATCGGTTAATGGCCGATCTTTTTGTATGGATATTTTGACGTTTCCATATGTAGTGGAACCTCCTAACGAGTAAAGCTTTCTGTGACAGTAAATAAATGCATGAGTAAGTTGCTTCAATATTTTCTTTTTTCATATTATGATAGTGGGGACAGAAAGAAGGGAAGTTATGATACAAACAATGCGGTGGACAATTTTCCTGATAGGGGTCATGATTTTTAGTCTGGGGATTAGTACGGCAATACGTGTTCAATATCTGGGGGTGCATCCGTGGGATGTGTTGAATGTCGGATTATATGAGAAAGTTGGCTTTTCGATAGGAACTTGGAATATCATTATATCTGTCTTACTTATCATTATCTCTTGGATATTGGATAAAAGTTACATAAGAATTGGTACATTTTTTAACGCGATCCTGGTAGGTCTATTTGTAGATTTTTATCTATGGACTGATATTTTACCAGTAACTACTCACACATGGACGGACATATTTATTATGATCTCTGGCATTATCATCATGGGAGTTGGCGGAGGAATATATAATGCAGCTGGAGTAGGGTCTGGTCCGCGTGATGGGTTTATGCTTTCCATATCAGATAAGCTTCATGCGCCAATTGGCAGAATAAGAATAATAACGGAAAGTACTGTGCTCGTCTTAGGTTTACTGCTCGGAGGGCCTGTGTTCTTCTTTACCTTTATTTTCACCTTTATTCAAAGTCCTATCTTTCAATACACATTTAAACGGTGTAAATATAAGATCGACCACATTGAAACAAGACTGCTTAAAAAGCAATCAAGAAACCTGGGAGCATAATCTGTAATCAATCATCTTAATTAAGGGTATAGCTAAGATGATGGGAGGTTTGATTTATGGGTTTATGGAAAAGATTGAAGCAAGGGAATACATCTTCCGGCTTTGCGGCAATAGGTAATGCTTTTTTGGCTGGTATAAAAGGGATAGCTGCGGCATTTACAGGGAATGGCTCTGTATTTGCTTCCTCTATGCATTCTCTAGCTGATGCTATTAATCAGGGGTTTGTTTATTTTGGAAGTGTAGTAGCAGAACTACCTGCATCCAAACGGTTTCCGACTGGGTTTGGCCGAGTTATTAATATTTTTTGTATGGTGGCAGTAATTGTAGTCACAGTAATGGCGTATGAAACAATCTTAAAGGGATGGCATTTGTTTAGAGAACCGGAAGAATCCACTGGTCTATTACTTAATTTTGGTGTTTTATTTGCTTCCTTGTTAGTAGACGGCTTTATTTTAATAAAGGCCATGAAAGAAATTAAGGCAGAATCCAGTGCTGATAATTCGGGTGGACTGTTTTCCACGGCATTTAAAAATGTTAAAAAAGCATCTCCGGCTACTCGTTTGGTGTTCTATGAGGACCTTGTGGCAACATCTGGGGCTGTGTTGGCAATGCTGGGAATTATTTTGTCCCAATTCTTTGGTATATTGGCAGCGGATGGGCTTATATCCATTCTAATTGGTTTATTAATGCTGTTTGTCGCATTCCGCGTTGGTTATGATAATATGGTCGGTCTGATCGGAGTGGCTGCTCCTGTGGAAGTGGAAAGAAAGATTACTGGCATTTTATTAGAAGATAAAGCTGTCGTCGATATAAAAAAAATAAGAATTGTGCAGGAAGGAAGATTATACCATGTGGAAGGCACTGTCGAACTTATGAAAGGACTTAGTCTTGCAGATGCGGATGATATTAAATTTAAACTAACTGATAAACTGTTACGACAGTCGGAAATAGCAGATGTAGTACTAGGAATAATTGAAGATGATGATAAAAAAAGCTGGACTGAAAAATAACATAGACAGGATTACTTACCCTGTCTATGTAAAAATTATATCGGAGGTAGCTTGGTTATTGAATTTGCGTATGGGACAGTTGAAAGTGCACTATCCAAATCATAATCTACAATTACATCCTGTAACATAAACCATGCGAGTACGAGCATGGCTAAAGTAGCTATTATAAGTATAAAGACGACGAATTTTCCTTTCATCCAATTGCCTCCTTACGTTTCTTATCCTAAGATTACCAAAGCCTTCCCACTGTGTAAACAAGGTTAGTTCTATGTTCAATTATCTGTCATGAAAGGCTTTTCTAACCAATTGCTCCTCCAACTTCATAATTTGCAAGGTCAATATCCAATTCCTTTCCTTGAGCCAGTTTGGCAAGTTGGGAGCCAATATAAGGACCCATAGTTAAGCCAGATGCCCCAAAGCCATTTGTCAGTAAAATACCTTCAAATCCAGGTAATGGACCAAGGATGGGAAGAAATCCAGGAGCTACAGGGCGAAAACCAACTCTTGTTTCTAAAACAGATGCGTTACGAAGACCTGGTGCAACATCGATTGCTTTCGTTAGTATCTCATGTAATCCACCTGCTGTTACTTGATAATCAAACCCGGTATCATCCTCATGTGTTGCGCCCACAACAATGCGCTGATCTTCAAATGCCAGCATATATTGGTTGTTTGGTGGTATGACTACAGGCCATTCTCCCGTGCCTTCCTGCTCTACTTTTAAATGCATTATTTGAGCACGCTGTGGTTTAACACGAAAAGTAACACCAAGTGGCGCGAGTAAATTGCCCATCCATGCTCCGTTTGCTGCAATTACCCTATCTGCTGTCATGTTTTTTCCGTTAACTGTTGCTCCTGTTACTATTTTATTTTCAAAAGTCAATGAAGCATCTCCCCTAATAAATGTGGCACCATGTTTTTGTGCACCACGGAGTAGGGCATCCCGAAGTTTTCTACCGTCTACTCGGGCAGCGCCACTCACATGAACAGCTCCAAATTCTTCTCCTAATGGTGGGAATAAGGCACGTGTCTGTTCAGGTGTCAGTAGACTTATATCTCCGATTTCAGGTGCTTCCTCACGTCGTTTTAACCCGCGTTCTTTCATTGCAATTAACTTTTTTTCATCTGTATGTAGGCTAATTGCACCAACCTGCGTATAACCTGTGTCTTTTTCGCCATCTTGAGCTAAATCCTTAATTAATTCAGGGTAAATCTTAGCACCGTTTTTAGCCAGGTGATACCATGCCTTATTCCGGCGTTGTGATAACCATGGACAAATAATTCCTGCTGCTGCATCTGTTGCCTGTCCTTCATCCTTTCGATCAATAATAGTTACCGAATTTCCCGCCTTCGCTAAATAGTAGGCGGTAGAGGCTCCAGCTATTCCGCCACCTATAATAATGTATGTCACATGCATGTATATCCGTCTCCAATGTATAGTTATTTTCTTATTAATCATAAAAACAATCAGTAGAATTGTAAAGAATTGCAAAGTAATTAAAGGAATATTACCAATAGCCGAGAAGTAAATAGGGTAGGGATTATATAAAGGAGTTTTTTTATGAGTAAAAAGAAGAAAATAGGTTGGTTCGGTTGGACCGTTATAAGTACGATATTAGTTATCATAATTGGTGCATTTATATTTTTCTTTCAATTATTTGACCTTAATGTTCAATCGGTTATAGGAGGAGAAGGAGACGGAGAAGCGCAAAGCAAAAAAGAAGTGTCTGAGGAAAAGGTTCAAGAGATAGAAGAAATTCAAAATACAGTAGGTAAGGAACATAAAGAAATAGGTGAGTATATTTCGGAGGCGCATGCTTTTTACAATAATACAACTGGATATGGTGGAATCAGTAATTTAGATTGGGACAAACAGGTCAGTAAAGCGGAAGAAGTCTCCAAGTTTATTGCACAACAATCAGAATCTGTGAAAAATAAAACGCTGAAGGCTGATTTAAACGATATCAAAAAGCTTGCAAAGTCCGTCATAGATCAACAAAAAACTGAAGATGTACGACAGCTGCACCGTCACTTTCATGACCTTGATATTGCATTGAATAGCTATAATGGATATGATAAAATTTGGAATGTGACAAAGACATTAGAGGCTAAAAACTAACTGCTATTCTTCAGCGAATATAATATGGTAATCTGTATTATAGAATGAAACACAGAAGGAGAATGATCATGGAAAAGACATTGATTTTCGGACATAAAAACCCGGACACAGATTCTATTTGCTCAGCAATTGCTTATGCTGACTTAAAAAATAAGCTAAATGTAAATGCGGAAGCAGCAAGACTTGGTGTTGTCAGTAAGGAAACACAGTTCGCGTTAGATTATTTTGGTATGGAAGCCCCACAGCAAATCGAAAAAGTAGATGAGCAGGTTAAAGAAGTTATTTTGGTGGATCATAACGAATTCCAACAAACGGTTGACAACATTAAGGATGTTCGAATTGCTGAAGTAATTGACCATCATCGTATTTCCAACTTCGAGACAAAGGAACCTTTGTATTTTCGTGCAGAACCAGTTGGATGTACTGCAACCATTTTAAATAAAATGTATAAAGAAAATGGAGTTCCTGTCTCCAAGGAAATTGCCGGGTTATTGTTATCTGCTATTATTTCAGATTCTTTATTATTAAAATCTCCAACATGCACAAAAGAAGATGTCGATGCAGCTTATGAACTTGCCGAGATTGCTGGTGTTAATCTGGAGACATATGGTTTGGAAATGCTTCAGGCCGGTGCTGATTTAAGTGATAAGACAGTTACAGAATTATTAACTATGGATGCAAAAGAGTTCTCCATGGGGGATGCCAAAGTGGAAATTGCTCAAGTAAACGCAGTGGATACGAGTAAAATTTATGCCTTCCAGGATGACATTAATCCAGAAATCGCTCAAATAATTAAGGATAAAGATCTTGATTTATTCTTGTTTGTTGTTACAGATATTCTTAATAATGATTCTGAAGTACTTGCGCTTGGAGAAGGTAAGGAGAAAGTAGAGTCTGCATTTGGAGTGGAACTCGACCATAACAATCGTGCCTTACTTAAAGGAGTAGTATCTCGTAAAAAACAAATTGTGACTGCATTAACAGAAGCATTTACAAAATAAAATCATGGTCAGAGCAATCTCATTTTAGAATGAGGTTGCTTTTTTATTGGACTAGCAATTGGGTTCTATTGCAAACATTGGTGTCAAAAGTTATGTTGTACTTGCAGAGTTGGTGGGAACTGCGAACTAACTAGGAATATAGAGGGTGCGTGAATCACCGCTGCGGGGAAATATTCCGCTTTCCGCGGGCGGCCTGCGAGCCTCCTCGAACTACACTAACGTTCCGTTCTGTGGGGTCTCGCTAGTCTCGCTTTTCCCGCAGTCAACCATGTATTAAAAAAAGAGCTATACACCACAAGGGATGAAAATAGATGTAGAGTGACGATACTAGTGCTACGGCTGGATGAGGAAGGTCGATACTCCTTGGTGCCTTAGAGCCCTACCCGCAGTCTGACTCCTTCGACCACGGCGCATCACTTATTGTTGCTCCTTTCGGGAAGCACTCATGGTAGATTAACCCTATTCTGGTTGTTGCGCCAGCCTTAAAATATTTGATGCCGTAGAAGGGATACTTTTTAATGGATATACTCATTGAAAGAGCATGCGGTCTAGATGTCCACAAAGACAACATTACTGCATGCATTATTACACCAAAAGGAAAGGAGATTGGAACATTTTCAACCAAAACCGTTTATCTGATCGAGTTAGTGGATTGGATTAAGGAACACAAATGCACCCATGTTGCGATGGAAAGTACAAGCGTCTACTGGAAACCAATTGTTAATTTGTTAGAAGCAGATGATATTGAATTCCTAGTAGTAAATGCGCAACATATTAAAGCTGTTCCAGGAAGAAAAACAGATGTTAAAGATGCTGAATGGATTGCCAAGCTTCTTCGTCATGGTTTACTCAAGGCTAGTTTCATCCCAGATCGGAATCAACGGGAACTACGTGAACTTGTTCGGTATCGTAGAAGTATCATTGAAGAACGTGCAAGACAACTCAATCGAATTCAGAAAGTGCTAGAAGGCGCTAACATCAAACTAGGTTCTGTTGTTTCTAACATTACGGGAGTGTCTTCTCTTGATATGCTTCGATCTATAGCTAATGGCGTTGAAGACCTTGATGTTTTAGCCAATTATGCAAGAGGCGTAATGAAACAGAAAAAAGAACAACTAAAACTTGCACTACAAGGTTATATACAAGATCATCAACGGTTCATGATAAAGACTATTATAGACCACTATGATTACCTTACTAACACAATAGATATGCTTGATAAGGAGATAGCACAAAGAATGAGAGAATATCAGGAAGATATTGAGCGACTGGATTCAATCCCAGGAATAGCAACAAGAATGGCTGAACAAATACTTGCAGAGCTGGGAACAAATATAAAAAAACAATTTCCTAGTGCACCGCAAATGTGTTCATGGGCGGGGTTAGTTCCCGGTAATAATGAAAGTGCTGGGAAACGCAAATCATCTAAAACCAGGAATGGAAATAAATATTTGAAATCTGCATTAATTGAAGCGGCTCATTCACTTCGGGGTTCCAAAAACTATCTCGGAGCACTCTATCGTCGTACTGCTTCCCGTAAGGGTAAAAAACGAGCAGCAGTTGTAGTCGCCCATGCCATTTTACGAATAGCCTATTATCTACTAACTCGTAAAGAAATGTATGTAGATTTAGGGGAAGATCACTTCGATAAGCAAAGACAACAATCTATTGTTAAACATTCCCTGCGCCGTCTGGAAAGTTTAGGGTATACAGTTGAAATCAAGGAACAAATAGTATCTTAACATCTTACTGAATTTCTATATCCCATTAGACATCGGCGCTCTCCTACTTTTTTTAAAGTGAATGAGCTGCGTCTACTTTAG
The DNA here is from genome assembly GCF_001878675.1 of Virgibacillus halodenitrificans. Taxonomy (NCBI): domain Bacteria; kingdom Bacillati; phylum Bacillota; class Bacilli; order Caryophanales; family Bacillaceae; genus Virgibacillus; species Virgibacillus halodenitrificans. Next base: position 682,666 of record NZ_CP017962.1, read on the forward strand.
TGTTGACATTTTTCAGTATTATAGTACTTTTATTTTCATGGTAGGAGTCTTCATATTTTCCCTTCGCTAAAGACTTCATTCTAACTCTCTAAAATAGAAGAGCCATTCCAATTGATTGGAATGGAAGATGGCAATCTAAAAACGCCACGTCCTGTGGAAACGATTGCATGACCAACGTCCTGTTGGCCCACGACTCCTGCCGAAATAGCATGAGCTGAAGACCCTGGACGGAGCGTAGCGGAGGAAGCGGCTTAAGCCATGCCGGTGGAAAGCGTTCATCTGCAATGGAAATCAATGGCGATAGGTGATCTTCTAAACGTCTTAAAGTAACCTTTTTGCTAGTGTATTTTTAGAAATCCGTTTACAGTACTATCAAGTTACGTCGGAGTTTATACAATTTGCGAACTATTGCATAACTTCATTAAAACTCATTACCGTTATTAAAATCGAATGAGCTACTAAACCGAGAGTTTCAAACACATGTAGATAGGGGAAATTTATACTAGATTGTTAAAGACGGAAAGGTGTCGTGGTGTAATGAGAAAGTTTGATGTGATTGTGGTTGGAACAGGGCCAAGCGGTTCAAGAATAGCTGCAGGATGTAGTAAACAAGGATTAAAAGTAGCGGCTGTTGATTCCCGTGGGTATGGAGGAACATGCCCGTTGAGAGGATGTATACCGAAGAAAGTGTTGACAGATGCAGTGGAAGTGGTTCAACATTCAGAGCAGATGCAAGGGAAAGGAATAGGTAGAACAAGTAATATCGAGTGGAAGGAACTCATGCAATTTAAACGTTCTTTTACTGAACCTGTTCCTGAAAAACAGGAGACTAGCATGCAAGATGCAGGTGTGGAGACCTTTCATGGAGTAGCAACTTTTGTACATGACCAGGAAATAATGATTGGACAAGAAACATTGTTTGGTAAAAATGTTGTAATAGCTACCGGTGCAAAACCAATGCCATTACCAATAGAAGGAAATGAGCACCTTACCACAAGTGATGAATTCTTAGATTTGGACAAATTACCGTCCCGTATTCTTTTCGTAGGCGGGGGATATATATCATTTGAGTTAGCTCATGTTGCTGCAAAAGCAGGTTGTGATGTGCATATTCTTCAACGGGGAGAACAGCCTTTAAAGCAATTTGATAAGGATATGGTGCAGCAATTAATTGAAGCTATGGAGGAAACAGGTGTCTCTGTAAATTTGAATACGGAAGTAGAAGAAATTAAACAAGAGGGAAGCCAATACCAGGTTGTCACGAAAAAGAATGGAAAAAAAGAAATAATGACAGGAGATATGGTAGTACATGGAGGTGGCCGAATACCTGAATTGGAGGATCTGCAGCTTGAAAATGGAAACGTGGCATATGAAAAAGCAGGTATAACCGTGAACAAATATTTACAAAGCACAACTAATTCACACGTATACGCTGCAGGGGATGCTGCTGATACAGAAGGAGCTCCCTTGACCCCAGTTGCGGGTATAGAGGCAAGAGTGGTAATTGAAAATATTGTTAATGGAAACAGGGAGGAAGCTGATTATACTGGGGTTCCTTCTGTTGTATTTACTATGCCAAAGGTAGCTTCTGCCGGAATTACAGAGGAAGAAGCAGAAAAGAAAGGTTACGATACTGAATCGAAATTTACAGGTATGAAGGATTGGTTTACTTATGCACACAAAAATGAATCTAGAGCAGCTGTGAAGATTATTACAGATAAAAAAACAGGACGATTGCTGGGTGCTCATATGATAAGCAGTAAGGCAGATGAGTTAATTAACTTCTTCGCAATGGCTATTCAATTACAACTTAGTAGAGAAGAGATTAAAAAGCTAACTCTGGTTTTCCCAACTGCAATATCAGACATCCCGACAATGCTATAATTCAATAGAATGATGACTTCAATGTTTCCTTACTATTCTCTCCTATATTTACCAAGTCAGAAGGTATATAGTGAATAAAAATGGATTGATCCTCGAATCCTAAGGAAGATAAGAAAGGAGGCAGGTGCGATGGGTGGGAAACCTAAAGGACCAAAGCAGCAAGAGCGACCAAAATTACCACAAAGTCCCCAGCAACCATATGGTGAACCATTAAGTGGATCAAAAAAAGTAAAACAAGCGAATCATACGAGGCAAAAACATAATCCAGGTCATGATATGTAAGAAAAAAGCTGTCCGCAAATAGCAAGAGCTATCTGCAGACAGCTTTTTCTTTTAAAAGATAGGTGAGTAAATAACAGTACATTGATGTAAAATATAAATTAGTATGATTAAATTTCCCAAATATAGGTACATGACTTATACAAGTCATAGCCGTTTGCCATAGGTTATTAGTGAACCTATTAGAGGAAGGGGATTTTTAAATGAGACATCATAAGAGACCGCATTGCGGTTGCCCGAAACAAATAGTATATCCGACCAAGCATAATTGTGTGAACAACTTTTCAGAAAGTCAAGTTGATCATATCCATCCATCACATACAACCATAATGAATCATCATTTGATAAAAAACAAACACATGTATCCACATTCCACTTCTGTACAGCATACAACAAATAGTGTAGATGTGTATGGAGGTTCATTTAACGTACCAGCTCCAGGCCAAGTAGCAGGAGCGATGTCGCCGGGAATGGGACCAGGAGCTGCTCCAGGCCAAGTAGCTGGAGCAATGTCACCAGGAATGGGACCAGGTTATGCTCCAGGTCAGGTAGCAGGTGCGATGGATCCAGGTATGTATGGACCACATCATTGGAAGAAACCAAACAAATGGTGTTAATGTAAATCATAGGCTGGCAAATGCTGGCCTCTTTTTTAGGTCTTAATAATTACTTTTGCACGAACAGCCATCATTTTGATGAATAAAGCAACTACGACAAAGTAGTCACAACGTTTTATTGGCTTATGTTCGTTTTTTATTACTTGCAAATGCTTCGATATTTGCTCTGTATGCTGGGAAAAAGGAGAATACGAAATGAAAATAGTAACTGTGACTGGGTATAAACCGATGGAGTTGAGCATATTTAAGGAAAATGATCCACGAATTGATTTTATTAAAGCAGCAATAGAAAAACGTTTAATAGGTTTTATTGAAGAGGGCCTGCAATGGGTAATTATTTCCGGACAGATGGGAGTAGAGTTGTGGACAGCCGAAGTAGTTATGGATTTGAAAGAAAAATATAACATTAACTTGGGGATATTTCCTCCGTTCGAAAATCAGGAAAATCGATGGCCGGAGCATTTACAGGAAAAGTATCAGGAGTTAACATTGGTTGCTGACTTTTATAAACCAATTTACCAAGGGGATTATAAAGGTGCTTTTCAATTTAAAGCAAAAAATTTGTGGTTTGCTGATAAAAGTGATGGCTGTCTTTTGCTAATGGATGATGAATTTCCCGGAAGTAATCGATTTTTTTATCAGGCAGCAAAGGAAATAGAAAAGGATTATCCGATCTACGTGATAACTCCTGCTGATTTGGATGACGTTGTAGAGGAACTTCGTATGCAAAACCCAGATTATTGGTCTGGCTAATCGGACAAGCCTGCGGATTACACTATCCTCACTCCTTGCATACAATGATAAAGAACGATGAAGTAGTAAGGAGGGCCAGCTTTGTATCCTACGTATATATGGCCGAGCAGACAAAACGGCGAAAGTATGAATCGGACGATCGTAGTAACGGGGAATGGGGAAGTAGTTGTTGAGCCGAATATGGCTGTGGTTCAGCTATCGGTAATAACAGAGAGTGAATCACTTAGCCAGGCGCAACAACAAAATTCAGAAATAATGACAAAAGTTATTCAAGCTCTAGATGAAGCAGGAATTCCAAGTGAACAAATACAAACCATCTCATATACGGTGGAGCCAATGTACGATTATGTAGAAGGTAAACAGATTTTTAGAGGCTATGAAGTAACGAATACAATCAGTGTGCAAATTAAGCAGCTTGAAAAAACCGGCTATTTAATTGACTTAGCTGTTCAAAATGGAGTAAACCGTGTGAGCAACGTTCAGTTTCAAGTGGATAATTCAGAGAAGTTTGAGGAACAGGCATTAAGCAACGCTCTGAAAGATGCAGTAACTAAAGCTGGCGTATTGGGCCAGACAATGAATACTACCATTTCATCAATCCCTATAAGAATAAAAGAATTTAGAAGTGAAGGTCCTGTTCTATACAAAACAATGGCGTTCAGTCAGGCGCAAACACCAATAGAGCCTGGACAGATTATTATTCAAGCAGCCCTGGAAGCAACCTTTAACTATTAAAAAATTAAAAAGCTCTTGAGCTAGCTAAACTTATATCTGAAATTTCGATAATAGCCTAAATTCACAAGGGACATCTAGAGTGCGCCTCACCCCAAGCCTTCTATCCGAGACGGCAGCAATTCTTCCCCCAAAAAATCTTGCTTAATTTAGCTTAGTATCATACAAAATATACAAAAGAGGGAAGTTAACTAGCTAGACTTAGTTAACCTCCCTCATTTTATTTCATCATTAAAACGATGCTAAAACCAATTTATCGCTTCTTTTGAATAAGGGTAATACAAATAGAACCCAATCATACATCCATAATAGGAACCTTGATCTTTACTTCTATTTACCATAGATAATCGAGAATTTCCTCTTCAAATAAATTTGTATCAATTGCACAGGCATCTGCTTCAATTCCGTATTGCCACCCGTAAAGCATGCTGTTCTCAGGACCTTGGGGATTATATTCAGGAGCGTTTTCTTTTGTAGTTATTTCTACCTGAGGGAAAGCGGTCCAGACAATCATATTTTCTTGTACTTTTTTGTCTGTGGCTGTAAATGCTGTCAGAAGATCACTTCCTTCGTCAAATACGCCATACACCCCAGGGGAATAGGGAGAATTAGTTATCGTGTTATACCAGCCTTCTAGAAAAGCGGTATCTATAGGAAAACTCGGTTCAATATCCACAATAAGAACAACACCATCGGGGATATCTAAGCTTTTTGCTATTTCAATTGCTTTATTAGCATGATCTATTCCAGCTTCCTGTCCGGTAGCATCAGTAACAGCGTTATAAATGGCAAGAATGTCCACATCCTTTTGATGTAACAATGCTGCTTCCTCTTTATCAATACTAACGGAAACATCTTGAATATCTACCAGATATCTTCCCCATACACGCGGTTCTCCAAAGTTTTCTGCGACACACTGAAACATATCTTCATCTACCTTACTGGCTGAATCTACTCCCCAAAAAATTTCAGTACCTTCATTACCTGATGTCTGTTCGCCATCATTAGCATTATCATTATTCTGCTTACCTGTAAATAAAATGAAAAAGGCTGATATGGCTAGCACGGTTACTGAACCTAAAAATACGAGCAAGTCAATTTTCTTCAACTTCCCCACCTCCCATTATTGCAGTATATGGGAGAATGGAATCTCATGTTTGGGCGTTAAGCAGATGAAAAAAGCCTGCCCTATAAGAAGGCACAGGCTAAAAGAGATGTTTTTTCAGTTCTTTACTACTTGAAATAATGGCAGTAATCAACAATGCGACCGCTGCACCAATAAATAATGCAAAACCAATGATGCCAATACCTTCAAGATCATTTATAAGAAATGCGATTATTATCAATATCATACTAATGAAAATAACTGAAATAGGAATGAGATATGCCAGTGGTGATTTTGACCGACCAAAAAACCAATTTAAACTAGTAAGAAGGATAAAGGTTAGTGGCGCAATTATAAAAAATAATGTCATTTTTTGAGCTCCTTTTATGATTATTGCGGATTATAACTACATTATAAGCCAAGTTCGTAAGATAACATATGAAAATCATTTTAAAAATAAGGGAAGTAAAGTTTTACATAATACTCCCGCTATAAAGGAAAATTCTGATATTATAGTTGTAAATGGAGGAGACGAAATGAAATTTTTAATTAGAAAAATGAAGCAGGATGATATTTTAGAAGTGCAATATGTTGCTGAAACAAGCTGGCATGCAACCTATGAAGGAATTATACCGAGGAAAATTCAAGATAACTTTTTAAAACATGCATACAGTGAAAAAATGCTCAAACAACGAATCGAAATATCAACAATTATTGTTGCTGAAGTAGGCGGGAAAGTAGTTGGCTTTGCTAATTTCTCTTCTGTTTCTAACGAAGGAGTAGCAGAGCTGGGTGCAATTTATTTACTCCCTGAATATCAAGGTAATTCCATTGGCACAGCCCTTCTTAAAAAGGGAATAACCTATTTACCTGAGGTGAAAAAGATCTTTATTAATGTAGAAAAAGATAATGAAATAGGTAAGAAATTTTACAAAGCAAAAGGGTTTGAAATGATCTCTACCTTCGATGAGAATTTTGATGGCCATATTTTGAAAACTATTCGCATGGAATTAACAGTTTAAAGGAGCAGGGTAATGACGTATTATGGCAGACCGAGAACTGCGTTTCTACTCATTTTAATACTAGTCACATTGATTCTAATTGATATAAGTTCATATTTTCTTATTGGTACGGTGCTTCTATTTGCTGCTAGTTTATGTCGCATGCAGTTAACATTGGACACAGAAATCTTTTATAGAGTAACACTATTTAATTTTATTATTAGAGAAGTAAGGATTTCTCCAAAAGAAATGAAGGAGATACAATTTAAGCGTGTTGGTTGGAAGAAGAGAGGGGCTGCAATATTACGAGAAAAGGGGTTTCCTATCCATATTAATAACTATAACTCGCAGAAAGTATTTGACGATTTACATAATTATGCTGGTAGATATTCTATCCCTGTAACCAGTACAAAAGAATACGATCATTTAATAGAAGGGAAAGCAAGCAATGGAAATTAAAAGAATAAAAGATCTGGAAGATGCCCCAATGAATTTGTTGCTTCTTGCAGATCCTTCCTTAAAAATAGTAGAGGATTATCTTGCTAGAGGGGAATGTTATGTTGCATTTGAAGGTGAAGCTATAGTAGGTGTATATGTTCTTCTTCCAAGAGGCCTTCGCTTTATTGAATTGGTTAACATTGCTGTGAAAGAAAATATGCAAGGAAAAGGCATCGGAAGAAAAATGGTTTTACATGCCATTGAGAATTCAAAACAAAAGGGTTATGACGTGATACAGATTGGTACTGGTAATTCCAGCATTGGACAACTTGCATTGTATCAGAAATGTGGCTTTCGCATTATCGGTGTAAGAAAGGATTATTTTACAGATCATTATGAGGAAGAAATAGTTGAAAATGGAATCAGATGTAGAGATATGCTTCGTTTAGAAAAAAATTTACAGAAAGAAGGCTAATGAATGAAACGAATTGGGCTTCTTGGAGGTATGAGCTGGGAATCGACTTCTGAATATTATCGGTTAATTAATCAGGAAATACAGCGCCGGCTTGGTGGATTACACTCAGCTGAATGCTTGTTGATTAGTGTTAACTTTGCCGAGATAGAGAGATATCAATCATTAAATGAATGGGAGAAAGCAGCGGAGGTTTTGGGTGATGCTGCAATGAGACTAGAAATGGCTGGTGCTGAATTTATTGTTATTTGCTCAAATACCATGCATAAGTTAGCTCAAGAAGTAGAGAAATTTATCCGTATCCCCATACTACATATTGCGGAAGCAACTGTTACCCGAATTAAACAGCAGGGTATAGAAAATATAGGCTTATTAGGAACTGCATATACAATGGAGCAGAACTTTTATAAGGGGACATTAGAATCACAAGGCCTCAGAATAATGACACCAGGTCAAACAGACAGAGAGAAAATAAATCAAATTATATTTGAACAGCTTTGCCTTGGACAACTGCTTCCAGAGTCCCGTGCTTTTTTTCATGAAGTAATTGAAAAGTTAAAAGAGCAAGGTGCAGAAGGGATTATTTTAGGTTGCACAGAGATCGGACTTTTAGTGAAGCAGGAAAAAGTATGTCTCCCAGTATTTGATACGACGAGTATTCATGCCGTGGAAGCTGTGAAAATTTCATTAGGAGAAGAGGCGACAAAAATTGAATGAAAAGCTAATAAGAGTGGGAACAATCTACTTACCTGTGCGTCACCTTGAAGAGGCAGCCTTGTGGTATGTAGCTAAGTTAGGGGCTAAAATAAATTATCAGGATAAAGAAAAGGCGATTCTAGAACTTGCTGATCAAAGTTTTTTTCTGATAAAAGCAAAGGAAGAAGCATCAGCCAATTTCTATGCAGCTAATGGAACGGAATGTTTTTCTCTTACCTTCGAGGTAGATGGTTTAGAAGAATTAAAAATCCTACATAAAGATTTAAAACAAAAAGCTGTCCAGGTTGGTGATATAGAAGACAGAGGCCATGCTGGAAGGAACTTTGTATTTGCCGACTTGGATGGTAATAAGTTTGATGTTTGGAGTGAGTTAAGTCCTACCTTCAAACAAAGGATGAAGGAGTAATTAGCATGTCGCATAAAATGAAATTAAATGAAGGCCCTTTTACTGCTATGAAGTCAGGTAAAAAAACAATTGAAGTTCGCTTAAATGATCCTAAAAGACAGGGGCTATCTGTAGGAGATAGAATTGAATTCAGAAAGCTGCCTGAGTTAAAAGAAAAGCTAGAAGTCCACGTAATTAGTCTGGAGACTTTTAATACATTTGAAGCTATGTATTTAGCGATACCAACTCAACACTTTGGAGATGAGGGTGGTTCTTTAAGTGAAATGGTGGAAGCTACTTATGAAATCTATTCCCCGAGGCAGGAAGAGAAATGGGGAACACTTGCAATCGGGGTGAAATTAATTAAAGAAAGGTGAATTTCATATGGAGAGGAATTCCATCTGTGAATCTGAGATCATTGTCCGTGCTTATGACACAAAGGACTTTGATTCTATTAATCAACTCAACAAGTTAGAAGAGTGGGGCAACCTTGTCGTAAAATCTGGTGACTTAAAAAAAGCCTGGTCTCACTCAAATGTGACTTATATTGCTGAACTGGACGGTGAGATCGTTGGCTATGTACGCGGGCTGACAGATAAATATATAACTCTTTTTATTTGTGAACTATTAGTAAAGAGGGAACATAGGGGACAGGGGATTGGTAAAATGTTATTAGACTATGTTCATCAATTATACCCGAAAACCAGAATGGAGTTGTTAGCAAGCAGCACTTCACGCACGTTCTATGAACAAAAACAATTTCGTCCTTTTTATGGTTATAGAAAAACAATTTTGGAATAGGGGCTGTTATTATCCTAATGGTTGAGCCAAAATAAGAGCTGTCCGCGACAACAAAGCACTCATCCGCGACAACGCGCGGATCGACCGAGACAGCAGGACACTCAGCCGAGACAACAACGCGCCCAGCCAAGACAGCAGCGCTCACAACCGAGACAACACCACGTACATTCGCGACACTTAACAACACAACCTGTCCTTTCTCAATCGATTACTAAAAACCCAGGAGGTCATTTATGATATTTCGTATTTTGCAGAAAGCAATGAAGATGAATGTGAAAGCTACGATATTTATAGGCTTGCTCATCTTTGTTCTACTTTCTGCCAAAGCAATTCAGGTAATAGAACCACAAACATTTACCACTTATTTCTCTGCCCTTTGGTGGGTTATGACAAGTGTAACCACGGTAGGTTACGGAGATATTTCTCCTGTGACAGCGGGTGGTCAACTATTTGCTATGGTTATTGTCTACATTGTCGGTATTGGCATAATGGGGGTAGCTGTAGGCTATGTAGTGGACGTATACGTAGAATTTAAAAATAAGAAGGAGAGTGGGAAATTGGCTTTTAAAGGAAAAGATCATTTTGTCATTATTAATTACACAAGACGTTCCAAGGAAACCATACAAGAGTTACTAAATATGCATGAAGATAAACAAATCGTTCTAATAGATGAAGATATAGAAAAGGTGCCTTTTGTCCATGAGCATGTCCATTTTGTGCATGGAGAGCCTGCCGATATACATACACTTGAAAAAGCAAATATTGCTGACTCTACTTCTGTTATGATTTTTTCTTCAGATGGTGTTCCAAATGCATCTTTTGCGGATGGTCAAACTTTGCTCGTCGCTACTTCCGTTGAAGACTATTCTCAAAAAATAAACAAATCTATTTACACGATTGTAGAAGTGACAAGCGAAAAGCATATTGCAAGCTTTGTTCACGGCGGGGTGGATGAATTTATTACACCTAATCAAACTAGTGCCAGATTGATAGCCAAAAGCGGAACATATAAAGGGATAAGTGAGGTTTTCAGACAGTTGACCTCCTCTAATTATGGTGAAGATATTTTTACGATAGTTCCCCAGGCTTCATGGAAAACATATGGGGATGCGTGTCAATCTCTGCATAACATGGGAGCAACATTATTGTCTGTAGATAATAACTTGGATATCGCTGCTAAATCTTCGGAAAAACTTCCACCTCAATCCAAATTGTTAATTGTTTGTAAGAGTGAAATTTACGAACAAATTAAGAAATCAAGCTAGTTACCACGGGGGAAAGGTGTGAATTGATGAGGCTAGTATTGGACTTAATACGGATTATTGTTATTTTTACGCTTGTTGGAGGAATCGCTTGGTATATATTAGGACAGGTATATACAAATAATGGTATTGAACAAAAGGATCAATGGTATGGGATCGTTGGTATTTATATTTTGTTATTTGTATACTACCGAAATAGACTGCAATTCACTGGTTGGTATAAAGGTAAAAGAAGCAAGAAGTTGTCTAAAGCAAGTACATGGTATTTAATAATTATTGCGGTACTGTGTATAGGAGCCCCTTTTTTATTTTTATAATATGCCCTTAAAGATATATTAACAGAAGTAATGTCTATATTTTACGGACAGCTGCGCTTTTCTCAAGTAGATTGTTTAATGTTGTCTAGTTAAAGGGAATATATAAATAACCCAAGAATGAATTGGAGGAACAATGAATGGGACGCTTAATCAAAAGACTAATTAGATACGGGCCAGTCATCTATCCGATCGTTAGAAAGTTTCTTAACAAACGAAAAAATAGTAAAAATTTTAATCGGTCCTAATAATAGGCAAAATGAAATCGGCATTAGCCTGTTTCATTTTGCCTTTTTTTATTGGTTTATGATCACTGAAGCACTGAAAAAGCGGGGGATTTATAGCTAAAGCATATTTTTTCCAACAGTTATTTAGCAGAAATACACCAAACGTACATAAAAAATACCTTTATTATGAAACTTTTTTGTCTATTCTCCAAACCACTAAAGGAAAATGCTTGATAAATAGCGAATATAATAGATTAGAAAATAGGAGGATTGGACGATGCTGATTAAACGATTGAAGCCTGCAGATGCAGCAAGCTATTGGAATTTAAGATTGGAAGCTTTGAAGAGACATCCAGAAGCATTCTTAACTAGTTATGAAGAGGCAGTTCAGCGAGAAAACCCATTGCAAGGCGTTGCTGCCAATCTGGAAAAGGAAGAGAATTACACATTTGGAGCGTTTGAGAATGGAAGTCTCATTGGAATGGTAACTCTATTAATTGAAACAAGAGAGAAAATAAAGCACAAAGCAAATCTGTTTGCAATGTATGTCTCCACGGAAGAACGCGGCAAGGGTATAGGAAGAGCCCTTCTGCAAGAGGCAATAGAAAAGGCACAAGCATTAAGAGAAATTGAACAAATTAACCTTAGTGTAGTAAAAACAAATACGAGAGCAAGTCGCCTTTATCAAGATATGGGTTTTCGTTCTTTTGGAACAGAGACCAAGGCACTTAAGTTGGAAGATGTGTACTATGATGAAGTTCATATGGTATTGTTCATCTAGGAAGTTTTGTATTTTAGCTGATTGACTAAGATTAGGAGTTTTTTAAATGATTTTGCAGGATAAAAAAGGGCTTTTATTATATCGTACCGACCGATTAGGTGAACGTGATTGGAGATATGATTCATGCTATAAGTTAATATTTACTCCTTATGGAAAAAGCCTCTATCAAACGTCTCGTTCTGACATTCAAATAGAGGAAGACCAGTTTTTTATATTTAATCCGAAATTTGAGCACAAACAGATTCAGGTAACACAAGAAAAATTTCTCGTTGAAGTTGAACCGAATTTACTAAATGAAATAGCTAGTCAACTGGGTGTTCCAGGAACAGATATGGAATTTGCCTCTACTGCTTTTAAAAATCCCCTGCTATTACAATGGGTATCTTTCACGAAAAATTTTCTTACCATGAATGAAAATATGACAATTGGAATGCAGAAATTATTTATTGAGTCAAGCCTTATTCAGTTGACAACACTGATGCTTCAATACGCTCCAGGGTCCCAGCTTGAGGAATTGCCACATAGCTTATATTCGCCGAATATAAATAGAGTGCTTGATGCGTTAAAGCAATCTTACCAGCAGGATTGGTCGTTGGATGATATGGCAACGATAGCTGGCATGAATAAATTTCCGTTCTCTCATGCATTTAAAAGAGAAACGGGATTATCTGCGTACTCTTGGTTGCAGTTATTTCGTTTACTAAAAAGCCAGCATTTTTTAACTAAGACGAATAGAAGTATTATATCAATTGCCCTGGATGTTGGTTTTAAAAACGTTTCATCCTTTAACACGCTATTTCTAAAAATCTATGGGAGAACTCCCTCGGAATTTCGACTGCTTTACCGAAGAAATAGTTAACGCGGCTAAACTTATTGTGATGATCATTAGGCCACTACCAAGCATTAACCATTGAATAGGAGTAACTATAACAAGCAGTCCAAAAAGCAAAAGAGAAACAGTATTTGCCGTATAAAGAAGAAATGCATTGGAACTAAAGGCACGACCATGCATGTTCTCAGGCACAAGAGTTTGGAGCATATAAACTCTCGCTAAGCTGGACAATGGCAGGCCAATTCCTACTAAGGCTACACCAATAAAAAAGTGTGTCAGACTATACATGAATCCGTAATAGGTTATCCCCAAACCCCATAAAAGTGCTCCTATAAGATATGTTTTTAGGGTCATCTCCCGAATGAAGTAAGGGATAATTAGATTAGTAATGATAACAATAGCTCCGAAAACCCCTTGAAGGATGCTATATAGTTCTTTACTGTTTGAGGTTAGTTCAGTTAGAGCAAGCAACAACCCAACTTGCCATACCCAGGTGTTAAAAAACACAACTAGAAATGTTACAGTAAACAAATATTTTACCTTTGTATGTTTTCTCACCCACGAAAAAAACTCAACGATAGAAAGAACTGCAGTTCGAACTGTCTTTTTAGCCAGGTTTTTTTCTTCCGTAAAATGGATCTTTCTGAGACATACAATACTAATACCATAGGATAATGCATCAACGATAAAAAAATAAACCGTTCCATAAGTTAGAAGCCAAACAGATAAGACGGGACTTAAGATTGTGACGCCACGACTAACCGTATCATATAGACTGTTTGCAGAGGCACGTTGCTCAGCTTGTGTAATCATTGGTAAAATGGCCCGGTGTGCAGGGTTGAAAAAACACCCTATTGTTTGAATGACAAAGCTTACAATAAGTAAATAGCTAAAGCTTAGTAAACCAGTCTGATGGAAAAGAAAGACGGATAAAATAATAGGAATACGTAGACTATCTAATAAAATTAATAGTTTTTTTCGAGGAATCCAATCTGCAATAACACCACCAATCAGTCCAAATAACAAGTATGGTATTGTTTCTGCAATTGCCATTATAGTTGTATATATAGTTGAATCAGTAAGATCATAAGCAAGAAAAAGAAAAGCCATGCCAGAAAGTACATCACCTAAACGAGAAACACCACCTCCGAGCAAATAATATCGAATATTTTTGTTAGTTAATGTAGTTAGATACATTGTTTTTCACCTCTCATCTATTTTACGAAGGAGAGGCTACCTTTTCTTTCTGAATCTTGCGCTGAACTCCAGCAATTTTTTGATAGAATTACTTCATTCGATTATGAGAAGGGGAGACATAATATGAAGCTAAAAACAGTTCCTATGGATGTAGAGCTTGCCATGTCCATACTAAACTGGAAATATGATAAACCATATGATTTTTATAATAATGAACTAACGGAAGAAGCTTTACATGAATTTATAAGCGAGGATTATTTTGCAATTGTAGATGAGAGGCAGAGACTGATTGGTTTTTACTGTACTGGAACTGCTGCACAAGTGCCAGCGGGGAATAGGGTAGAAGCTTACAAGAAAGGAAAACTCGATATTGGGTTCGGTATGAATCCAGATTTAACTGGTCAAGGAAAAGGTTATTCATTTTGTGACTATATATTTAAAACAATTGGGCAGAATTCACCCGATCTGCCGCAACGTCTAACAGTCGCTACTTTCAATAAACGTGCCATCCATTTATATAAAAAGTTTGGATTTAAACAAGAAAACGAATTTAATACAGAGCGGGCAACTTTTATTACGATGACAAGAAATAAAGGATAAGCTTCCTCTTTTTAAAAAATGTAGCGGCACTCTGACCGCTACATTCTTCTACATGAGATCTTTCCCCGTCTTATAAAATACTTCTCGATCTTTCTGAGGCACAAGGTCTCCTCCGGTTGCCCAGGCGATATGATTAATATGATCCGGATTTATTTCCAGTTGTTTAACATAGTCACTTTTTAAGACGGCTTGGGGACCAAGAAGTCCTGCTGTTGCTGATGGCTCAACTTGGATATTTTCTGTATCCTGAAGCATAGCAAGTAATCGATATAAATCATCATCCTCCATGGTATACATGCCGCTTACTAACTGATCGCTAATAGAAGTAGCAAACTGGGATGGGCGTCCTACAGCTAAACCGTCCGCAGCCGTTTTGTTATCGAGTCCGAAATCCTGAACACTAACACGGTCCATTTCTCCAGTTAATAATCCAATTAACACAGCCGGGGAATGTGTGGGCTCAACAAAGAAACAATGAACATGGTCTCCAAACAGTTGCTTAAGCCCAAATGTAATACCACCTGGGGACCCACCAACTCCACATGGTATATAGACAAATAGAGGATGATCTTTATCCACCTTTATTCCTTGTTCTTCCAATTGATGCTTTAGTCGAAATGCGGCAGTACTGTAACCAAGGAATAAATGCTTGGAGTCTTCATCATCAACAAAATAGCCATTAGGGTCCTCTGTTGTTGTTTTCCTTCCTTCTTCAATCGCTTCACTAAAGTCGCCACTAAATTCAACTACTTTAGCTCCTTTTTCTCTCAATAAATCCTTTTTCCATTGCTTGGCATCTGCGGACATATAAACAGAAACCTGAAAGCCTAATGCTGCACTCATAATACCAATGCTCAATCCAAGGTTCCCAGTAGACCCAACGCCAATGGAGTAATCTTTGAAAAAATCCTTGAACTCTTTGGTAGCAAAAAGGGTATAATTATCTTCTTTTGAGATTAAGCCTGCATCAATAGCAAGTGCTTCTGCATGATGCAATACTTCGTAAATTCCCCCTCTTGCTTTTACAGAACCAGCTATTGGTAATTCATTATCACATTTCAAATAGAGCTCTCCAGCTACACTTCTATTATAGTAATTAGCAAGTTTGTCCTTCATACCAGCGATGCGGCGCAGAGGGGATTCAATGATTCCGTTACTTTCTTCGGTTTGCGGAAAAACCTCAGCCAAAAAAGGAGCAAATCTATGCCATCTTTCTTCGGCTTCTTTCATATCCTGCATCGTTAAGGGTAATGTATCAAAACAAGAAGCAGGTGCTAAATGAGGATTCTGCCAATACACAGGCCGTAATTCTCTTAAATCAGTTAATAAAGGATACGTTGATTCCCACGCTTTTAATTCGTTATTTGTAAAAATAAACAATCCCTCCTTAAATGCTTCATTGATATTTTTCTATTTTCTCAGTATTTACTGAAGGAAACAAATATTATAATCTATAAGGTTTAGCTTTCATCCAATATGGGTAATTAATGGTAACCAGATTAATCAAACTTATTGCCTATAAATGATTTTTGAAGCTTTGATTTTGTGGGAATAAGGACTTATTTTATAAAACATTCTGTATAAACTGTAGTTATTACCAATATTTTCTTTTATAATATCATGTAGAAAGAACAATAAAATAAATGGAGGTTGTTTAAATGTCTGGTATGATTCGTTTAAACCCTGAAGAATTAGAAGATTTTGCGAGAAGGTATGGTATTGAAAGTGGAAATGTAAATGCCATTCTAAAAACCTTGGATGATCTCATTGCACAGTTAGGAGACGCATGGGAAGGTGGAGCTTCACAAGCTTTCCAAGATCAATATGTAGAACTACGACCTTCTTTTGTTAACATGGTAACTCTTTTAGAGGACATTCAACGTCAATTAGCTTCTAGTGCTGATACACTTAGACAAACAGATGCTAATATTGCAGGTCAAATTCGCGGATAATACAGTAGAAATAGAAGATGAAATAGTGCCGCAGTTATAACATGTCGGCACTATTTTTTGTATAAAATGTAAGTATTATATACCAGGAGAATGGTAGTGTCTAGAGGGTTAGTTACTAAAGAAGGAGTCTGGCGATATGTATATAAATGTGACAATTGATTTAAACAAATACAATCAAACACCAGTTGAATTAAGGCTATCTGACCAGCATCGGGTAAAGAATTTGGTGGATATTACCTGGCAGGCTGCTAAAATACCTACCAAACCACGGGAGGGCTATTGGATTCGTATAGCCAACAAAAAAAGAGTTTTTGATGGCTCATCAACGCTGAAAGACTGTGGAATTACAGCAGGTGACCGTATTGAAATTCTGTGAAACTATGAATACATATTTAAGGAAAATATAACAGCGGAAGAGCTGTTAATATACAATAGACTGCTGCAGAAGGTGGTATATAAATGGCAAAGGAAAGTCTTACATACTTAGAAGAAAAAACAGAAGTAAACCTCTCTTATGAGGAAGAGAGAATTAATCTTATCTTTCAGCGTGCAAAGCTAAAATTGAATGATGAGATGGAGATACATTTTTTGAAGGAAATAGAGCCAGAGTTCAATAAAACATTTACGCTTACAGAGGATCAACTGATTATTACACTAACTCCACCTGATACTTTCGCATCATTCCAAGCAATACATCAGCAAAATGTGCGGTCAAGATGGCAGTTTGCTTATAACATACTCCAAAAGATACAAAGTCATTCATTGGATAGATTAAAACTAATTATAAGTCCTGAGAACATCATGTATGATCGAGGTTTAACTCCCCATTTCCTTCATTATGGGGTAAAGGAAAGTCTTCCACCTTATGAGGAGGATACGGACAGGCTTTGGTTAGAAACGAAAGCAATAATAGCGGCAATTGCTGATGAAAAGTATGATTTTAAAACGTACTTATCGCATTATGAAACGAAAGACCTTTCCTCTGTTACAAAACAAATTATGCATGCAGCTTCTTATGTAGAGCTATATGAAATTATTGAAGATAATTTGAAAAAGGATCAAGCATATGAAGAAACTGTTTTCCATGTTCCGAGGAAAAAGTGGAAGTTTCAGAGATATATTTCTCTAGCATTACTTATTTTTTTAGTTCCAGCCCTCATTTATACAGCTTATGCATTGTTCTTTAAAATTCCGGAAACAGAGGCATATGTCGCAAGTAATCGTTCCTTCTTACAAAACGAGTACAGTGTAGTGATCGACCAATTACAAAAATACGATCATGACGATATGCCGTACGTAGTTCAATATCAGTTAGCTTCTTCCTATATTGTAAGTGAATCATTAACAGAGGAACAAAGGGAGAATGTCCAAAATACGATCACACTTCAGTCTGACCGTAAGTACTTTCTTTATTGGATAGATATCGGTCGCGGGAATTATCAGGAAGCAGTAGACACCGCAAGACTATTGGAAGATAGAGAATTAATTATTTATGGGTTGCTGAAGCAGCGAGAGGATATTAAAACAGACCAAAGTCTTACTGGATCTGAACGTGAAGACCAATTAGATGCGATTGAAAAAGAAATTGATGAATACCAAGAAGAAATGGAAAAAGAATTGGAGCAGCAAAAAGAATCTGATTCTGAGCAAGGCAGCACCACTGTAGAAGAAGAGGCAGCTGGCAGTCAAGAAAATGGAACTTCGACAGATGAAAAGGCAAAAGAAAAAGAAGAGTCCAAAGAATCAGCTGAAACGATAAAGAAAGATACAAATAAAGAAGAGGATTCCAAAAAGTAAAATGGGTAAGGAGGTGTCAGAATGAGGGAATTATGGGTCTTCTATAAAGACTACTATCAGCGTTTAGGAATAGATGATTTGAAAGAAATTACCATTGGTAACCAATTACACCATACACTAACAATTAAAGCCGTTGAAATCCCAACACCATACAGATTAGAACTAAATGAGGATAGAACTGTTTTGTACTTAGACCAGGAAGTAATTCATGATCTGAAGGAAGGGGTTCCGCTTCCTGTTTTTATTGATGGCCAAGAGGTTAAATTTCTAATTACTACGTCCAAATATGAAACAAAAATGTTCTATACGGGTAATCGAACTGAAATAAGCATTCCACATGCGGCTGACTTACCAGCTTTCCGTATGTTAAAGCAGAATAAACGATGGTGTGTATTGCCTATAGATGAAGCTGTCTATATTAATGGGCAACAGATCAGGTCAAGAACAGTACTGAATTGTGGAGATATTATTTACAGTGCCGGTAGTTTGGTGACATTAACAGATGATGACACGCTTGAGTTATCCACTCATGAGAATATTCAAATGGAATTGGAACAAATAGAACTACCTTCCAGTGTGTTAAAGCAAAAGTATCCAAAATACAGAAGAACCCCTCGGATGATCTATGAGCAACCAGAGGATAAGATTGATTTCTCTTTTCCTTCTGAAGAAAGTGAAGATAATCAGCGTGGACTTTGGTTAATTATTATGCCTCCATTGATGATGCTGATTGTTATGGGGGTAGTAGCTTTAGTACGTCCAAGAGGAATCTTTATACTTATTTCAGTAGCTATGTTTGGAACAACATTAGTAACATCTACAGTACAATATTTTAAGGAAAAAAAGAAGCAACGACATCGCAAGGAAAAGAGAAAGCGTCTGTATACACGTTACTTAGAAAACAAGCGGGAAGAGCTGCAGAATTTAGCAGATAAACAACGGGACGTGTTGTATTATCATTTTCCTTCCTTTGAAAGAATGAAATATTTAACGAACGAGATAAGTAACCGTATTTGGGAACGCACACTTGTTAGTAATGACTTTTTACAATTTCGCGTAGGGCGTGCAAGTGTGCCAGCCAGTTTCAAAGTTTCTGCTCAACGAACGGATATGTCCAATCAGGAAATTGATGATCTCCTGGAAAAATCCCAAGAATTAGTGTCGCATTATAAAACGATAAAAAATTCTCCGCTCGTTATTAATTTATCTGAAGGCTCTATGGGGATGATTGGAAAAGACTCTATCGTAAAAAAGGAAATACAACAAATTGTAGGACAGCTAAGCTTCTCACAAAGCTACCATGATGTTCGATTTGTTGCGATTTTTGATGAACAGGAATATGCCTCGTGGGAATGGATGAAATGGCTGCCACATTTTCAATTACCACATGCGTATGCAAAGGGGTTTATTTATAATGAACAAACGAGAGATCAGCTGCTTACTTCTATTTACGAGTTATTGAAGGAAAGAGATTTAGATGAAGAAAAGGATAAGAAAATTTTCAGTCCACATTTTGTCTTTTTAATTACGAATAGACAGCTGATCTCCGAGCACGTAATTTTAGAGTATTTAGAAGGAGAGCATGCAGATATAGGGATTTCCACTATTTTTGCAGCTGACACGAAGGAAAGTCTATCCGAAAATATTCACACACTTGTCCGTTATATCGATGAAACACAAGGTGATATTTTAATTCAACAACAAAAAGCAGTACATATTCCATTTTATCTCGATGAACATACGAAACAGGACAATGAAACATTTGCGAGGACGCTACGATCGCTAGATCACCAATTAGGCATGAGTAACTCTATTCCGGATAAAGTAAGTTTCTTAGAATTATTTCATACAGAAGATGCTGCGGAGATCGGGATTCAGGAAAAATGGCTGGAGAATCAATCCTCTAAGTCGCTTGCTGTACCAGTAGGGCTTAAAGGAAAGGACGACTATGTATATTTAAATTTGCATGAAAAAGCACATGGTCCGCACGGATTATTAGCAGGTACCACGGGATCAGGAAAAAGTGAATTCTTACAATCGTATATTTTGTCCCTTGCTGTTCATTACCATCCATATGAAGTTGCTTTTCTGCTTATCGACTATAAGGGTGGAGGAATGGCACAGCCTTTTAAATCCATGCCGCATTTATTGGGTACTATTACGAATATTGAAGGCAGCAAGAACTTTAGTAAACGTGCCCTTGCCTCAATTAAGAGTGAATTAAAACGAAGACAGCGATTATTCGATATGTATGAAGTAAATCACATTAATGATTACACGGATTTGTATAAAGAAGGCGAAGCAGAGGAGCCATTACCACATTTATTTTTAATTTCCGATGAGTTTGCTGAATTAAAGAGCGAAGAACCGGAATTTATTCGAGAACTGGTCAGTGCTGCACGTATTGGTCGTAGTCTTGGTGTCCACCTGATATTGGCAACACAAAAGCCAGGAGGAATTATTGATGATCAAATATGGAGTAATGCTAGATTTAAAGTCGCATTAAAGGTACAGGATGAGAGTGATAGTAAAGAGATCCTTAAAAATGGAGATGCCGCAAAAATAACAGTTACCGGTCGAGGCTATTTGCAGGTTGGCAATAACGAAGTCTATGAATTATTCCAGTCAGCATGGAGTGGCGCGCCTTATACGAAAGAAGCCTTCGGTGCTGAAGATGAAATAGCTCTCGTTACTGATTTGGGATTAATCCCATTATCTGATGTAGCAACAGAAGAGAGTGGTAAAAAGGATAAACGTACTGAAATTGATGCGGTGGTTGAAGAGATAGCTGTGGTGCAGCAACGACTCAATATTAATAAGCTGCCAAGTCCTTGGTTGCCTCCATTGCCATCCAGAGCATTTGCACCTGAGCAGATAAGCAATGAAGTCAATCACTATGCAATTGCTATGGTGGATGAACCAGAGCAACAACGTCAAATGCCATATACCTATAAGGCAATGGATGATGGGAATATTGGTGTCTTTGGCTCATCAGGTTATGGGAAATCTACCACTCTACAAACATTACTGTTGGCTTTCGCTGAAGAAAACAGCCCTGAAGCTTTTAATTGTTATATTTTTGACTTTGGTAATGGCGCGCTTCTTCCGTTGCAACAATTACCACATACAGGAGATTATTTCCGTTCGGATGATCAACGTAAAATAGAAAAATTTCTAACATTTATGGCGGAAGAAATGGAAAGAAGAAAGCAGCTTTTCCGAAGCAAGGAAGTTAGTAATATCAAGATGTATAATCTGATTTCTGAGGAAAGTTTGCCACTTATTTATATTGCCATTGATAACTATGATTTAGTAAAAGAAGAAATGATCGATTTGGAAAACAGATTTACCCAGATTGCCAGAGATGGCCAGTCACTTGGTGTATACACTGTATTAACTGCGACTAGATCCAACGCCGTTAAGCATGCACTGATGAGTAATTTAAAAACCAAAATTGCTCACTACCTTATGGATCAGGCAGAGAAATACGCGATTATTGGTAAAACCCAATACGATACAGAGGCAATGCCAGGAAGAGTATATATCAAAAATGATGATGCCTTTCTTGCTCAGATCTATTTGCCGGTAGCTGGAGAAACAGAAGTGGAAGTATTGGAAAATATAAAAGAAAAAGTAAAACAATTGAAAGAAACATATAAGCATAGCGAAAAACCAGAAGGAATTGCCATGCTACCACAACGTTTAGGGTTCATCACGTTCTATCAGGATTACAACGTGATACCTTCTAAAACAAAGCTCGCTATAGGATTAGATGAGGACACAGTTAAGCCAGTGTACATTGACTGGCAAAAAAATCGTCATTGTCTTATTTTAGGAGACGCTCAAAAAGGAAAAACAAATATGCTGCAACTGATTATTCACCGAATGCAGGAACAGGCGGACGCGCAGATTGGTGTCTTCGATTCAGTTGATCGTTCATTGGCAAACTATGTTGATGAGAGCGGCGTAACCTATATGGAAGTAAAAGAGCATGTGGAAAATTGGCTGAATACGGCTGGAAGCGAGTTTGAAAGCCGGGAAGAGAAATATCGTGAGGCACTACGTGAGCGTACCTCAGCGAATCTTCAATTTACACCATATATTCTTCTTGTTGATAGTATGGCGAATTTCCAGCAAAATCTGGATGCTGGTTTACAAACGAAAATTGCTGACTTTATTAAAAAATACAGTCATTTAGGCTTTAGTTTTATTGCAACAGGAAATGCAAACGAGTTCTCTAAAGGATTCGATCCACTGACAAGTGAAGTAAAACAAATAAAGCAAGCTATTTTATTAATGAAGAAGTCTGATCAAAGTTTCATTACATTACCATATACAAGAAATGAACCTGAAATTAAAGCAGGATTTGGCTACTTTGTAGTAAATGGCCAAGTTAAGAAAATACAGGTTCCCCATTATGATGCAGAAAGGGTGACAGCTACATGAGTGAAGGACTTAAATCCTCTTTAACTCTAGCAGCAAAAATTCTTGTCATACTTGTTCTCCCACTCCTTCTATTCCGTTATGTGGACAGCCAGCCAGTACCGGCTGTCCAGGAGGAAGAGGATGAAGCGACAAGAAGTGTTGCTGTTGTAAATGAAGATACAGGAATAATACAGGAAGAAGAAAAATTGATATTGGGGCAAGAGATCCCAGCTCTATTAAATGAACAAAAGGATTACAAATGGACAGTCGTAAACAGAAGTGCAGCAGAACAAGGATTTAGCAATCAAAAATATGATGCCATTATTTATGTACCATCAACTTTTTCAGAGAACATCATGACCTTTAAGGAAGATAAGCCTACAAAGGCAGCATTGAACTACGTTATCCAGCCAAATCTGGAAGCGAAAGATCGTCAACGGATTCACAGAGAAATGGCGACTGCAAAAAACAAAATTAATGAAGAGATGTCCACCATTTACTGGAGCTATGTGTCAAAAGAAGTAGACAACATCCGAGCCCAGTTTGATAAAATTCTTGAAAAAGAAGTTGCTTTTCAGGATGCGATGTACTCATTCTATACTCCATCCTCCAAAACATTGGCACATGAAATTGATCAGCATAAAAACAATTTGGAGAACATCTTAAATCAGACAGATCAAATTAATGATGTATCCAGCGACAGTGCCAATGCTGCGAATGAAGCAGAAAATAAAATGAAGACATTTACCGAAGCTTTGGAAGCATATAAAGAAACACAACTGGAGCAGCAAAAGCTACTCGAAGCAGCACAGACAAAGAACCAGGAAGCTATTGCAGGTATTATAGAGGAATACAATACGAAGCTTTCTGAGAGTATGGCAAAAAAACAAGAGCAAATAAGTAAAATGCAGGATTCCGTAGTTTATTTAGAAAATCAAAATAGAAACCTTCTTGAAAACTATTCTACGAATATCGCTAAAGGTAAAAATGCGATTAATGACTGGGTGGAATGGGAGAGATCGAATAAGGAAATCTATACAAACCTAAATACGGAGATAAATAGCATAATAGATTCCTATATTGATGGAATAGATAATCAAAAACGGAATGCTGCACGTGAAGATGCGGTTAAAGCAGTTAATTTGATAACGAACGCACCTGTCTCTATGGAAATAGGTGACTTAAACAAACCCGAAAATAGTACCGTTTCCTTAGAAGAATTTAGAGAAAATTTGAGTACTTTGGAAGGTGAAATTAAGGCGATTCAGAGCTTAGTTGAAACTTCTCCTCCTGATAATAGTGGTGAAGGAGAGGGTGAAAATACAGGCGATTCAACGCAACAAGGGCAAGGTCGAATAAATAATGTCGTTGAACTTCCTGTTTTGGACTGGGATAGTTTATACACTAGTATTCATGATATTAGTGATGCATTATCTTCAAAAGAGGGCGAAATAAATAAAGGTCTTCCTTTTGAAGGCTGGGATAACTTGGTGACTGAGTATGAAAATATTTTCAAACAAATAAAGGAAAATAGAAAAGGATTAGTTCAAAGGATAGTTGATAACATTGACAAAAAGCAGGGAGCTATAAATAATCAACTTGAGGACGAATTGAAGGTAGGCTTTCCAGAAAAGGACAGCCTTAAAAAGAAAACCATTGATTCATTAATAACATATAACGATTCTCTTACCGTAGTAAAAACAACACTACATCAGAAAACAAATATAAATGAAGAAATAATTAAAGAAATAGATAAGTTGAATATAGATTTAAAAATGAAAGAATTATTTGTAGAAGTTAACCAAAAATATACTGATCGTTTAAGTCCAGTCTTTGGTGTAGCAAGTGAGGAAATAAATCAACTAAGAAATCAAAGTCCAACTGAAAGCTTTTCTGAGGTCTTGGATGGATTAGAATCGACTCTTAACGAAAATAAAGAACTTATCCAAGCAGAGCAAGCCAATACAAACGATTTAATAAAAGCACTCCAACAAAACGCAACTGAGATTACGAACCAACTTCAAACGGTGAATGCAGATACGTTTGAATGGCAGGAATCTCCGTCTTTGGAGTATTTAGATGGTCAAATGGTATTCAGTATCCAACAGGGCACTGCTTCTGACTTAAAGCAATTATCTGATTTAGTTACCAACCTGGAAGAAAATCAGAGCGAAATTACCACAAACACAAAAGATTTACAAGCTCAAATTAGTACTGTTCAAAAGCAATCGGATGAGTTGAATAATAAATGGTCTGTCAATGTAGCTTCGACTGGGTTAATCAGAGAGGATGCATACGAGATCCTTGGGAACACCGTTGTCGATGGCCAGGAAAATCCATTTGTTTATAATCATTTAGCCAATCCTGTAAATGTAGAAGGACAAGTAAATGGCAAGGTTCTTTCTGAAACGGAGGAAAGAGTGCCACCTGTGGTTATGTTCATGATTATCCTTATAAGTGGATTATTAATCGGGTTCTTAAGTCATTATTACTCCAACAATACGTATCTCGTACAAGGTGGTTTATTCCTTTTACTGAATCTGGCGGTTGGAATGATAATAAGTATTTATGGTTTGAATCTATATGAATTGGATGATGCTCAGGCAATAAAATGGTCTGTCTTTACGATTCTTTTATTGATGGCCTGTGCAAACGTGGTCCGTGGTGGTTTGTTCATTGGACCATTTGTCGGGTGGTTGGCAAGTATAGCGATGATCGTGTTCTTTATTACACCACTATTAAATATTGTGGTTCCTGAGTTCACCTTTAATAATCCAGTATCCAATGTATATATGGGATTACAGTATGGTACGGAAACATCGTTTATACTAACAATAATTGTATTAGCTGCTATTACACTAGCAATCTCTGCTTTTATTTACACATTGCAAGTTATGAGAAATAAAGCAAGGGTGGAGCCGAATGAAGAAAAAGCTTCTTAGTCTTCTTCTATTAGTATCTATTATGTTTGTAAGCCTGCCGGTGCATGCAGAGGATAATCAAGCACCGGTAGAGCCAAATATATATGAAAAAAAAGAAATTAATATTAAGCCGAATAGTCGGGATCAAATCGAACAACGTGAAGAACTTCCAGAAGAACAGAAACAATTATCTTTTGAGAAGAAAGATAAGACGGAGAGTAACTTAATTAAGGAAAAGTTATTTGCCTCTTCTGTAAAAGAGACAAATACGATTACATCCAAGTCGAACCAACTTGGTTTGTTTTCACAGAAAGAGAAACAAATGAAGCTAGATGGTGACGAGGAGAATGTGGAAAGTAGCACGAATGTCATGATGCTATTAATTATAGCCGTCGTGCTTATTATCGGCATTATGTTCTTTGTTCTTCTACCTAAGTTAAAGCACTCGGAGAGCTGAGTAAACTTATATCGGAGGTGTATCAGATGGCAGATGATGCTGATTTCCTAAGTCAGGCTTTTGCAGTTATATCCGGTCGGTCTGCTGATATTGAAGAAAAAATTGACAGATTAACGAAAGCTAAAAATGATATTCGTGAGGAACAGGCATCCAGTATGACGGAAATAACGAAAATTACCAAGCCGACTTTAGAAGGTGTTTGGTCAGGCAACCGTGCTAACAACTTTGATGATGATCGAGAAGATGCTTTAGAAATTATGGAAAAAATTACTGATGACTATGATGACTACATTCAGCGCATTGAGAATGAAATATTTCAATTAAATTTGCAAAAAGGTGCATTGGATATAGCGAGTTCTATTGCTCATCAGGCAGACAACCTTCTGGATAAAGGTGAAGAGGTTGCTGCAGAATTGGGAGATAAAATCAGAGATCTAAAAGGCAGGTTGTTCTCATGAAGGCACATATAGAAACAACTGGTGGTGGAGCTTCAGAAATCCGTTTGGAAATAGAGTCTGTTTTAAGTGAAATAGATGATGCAAAGGAAGCATTGCAAGAAGTCAAATTAACAGGTGCTAGCGAAGATGTGTATGGGAAAAACAAGCTGAATTATACAGACCAATGGTTGGAAAGAGAAAAAAATCTAGAGGAATTACTTAAGCAATATATGCAGGTCGTGGAAAAAAATCTAGCAGATACAGTGGCTAATGTGAAGACACTCAAAGAGCAGGATGAAGCCATAAAGCGAACTTAACATGGAGAGGCAGGAAAGTCATGGGTAATGAACGTTTATTGGAATCCAAAACACTGGTAGCTTCCATGGAAGATAGAGCTGTACAATATGAAAGCTTGAAGAAGCAGTTTGTTAGTTTGAAAAATGCCTTTCAAAAAATAGTGGATCTGGATGGTTTTAAGGGTCAGGGAGCCAGGGCAATCAAAGGATTCTATCAGGGGCAGATTGAAGTGGTAGATTCCTGGATCTCTATCTGCAATGTGAGAATTGCCTTCTTTAATGGTATATCAGGTTCAACGGAGGATGTGGATTTATCAGGAGACACGTTGGTCCAGGTACCATTCTTGAAAGAAGAGTTATATACTGGACATACACAGTCAAAAGAGATGGTTGACTCCCAGCATAAATCATTAAAAAGCATTTTTGATCGAATAAACGACCTTGTCTCTCTTCAGCCTTTCTCAAAGGAGGACTTTGAAGAAAAGATAGACCAGGCCAATAAGAAACGAAAAGATACGATGGAACAGGTAGTTAATCTGGATGAAGGACTAGTGGAGGAATATGCCTCTTCTGAGTATCTCGAGAATATGATGGTAGGTCTCTTCAGTGCTCTGCTTGATGCAACAAGCCAAGGCTCAGCAATTTCGCCAATAAATTTTGATGCACAGGCATATCAAAATAGTGATGTATACCAGATGCTAGAAGATGCACAAGCACAAACAGATGCTTATCTCGAATTTAAAGAGCAACAGGAGGAGCAGCGGCGTATCCAAAAGGAAATGGAAGAATTGGAAAACCGACCATGGTATGAAAAAGCATGGGATACTGTTTCTACGTTTACAGGGGAAGTCACTGGCTATTATGATATGAAACGCGCAGCTACAGGTGTTGATCCAGTGACGGGTGAAGAGCTATCAGAAGCAGATCGCGTCAAAGCAGCCACATTCGCAGCAGCAGGCTTCATTCCCTTTGTCGGCTGGGCCGGCCGAGCTGCAAAAGGTGGAAATGCCATTTACAAGACCGCCAAGGGCGTTCAAGCGGTGGACCACTCCCTCGACGCCTATAAAAATGCCAAAGCCTTCACCACCCTGCAAAAGACGGAGTACGGTATTTACGGACTCGCATCAGCTAACGGCTTCAGTGAGTATATAACAGGAAAAGATATGTTCGGGAATGAATTGAGTGAAGAAAAGCGGAATAGTAGTTTGACAGAGGCGCTGTTTGTGTTGGGCGTTGGTGGTGCAGGGTATGGTGTTGATAGACTTCAATTTAAGCAAAAATTGGTAATGCGAGAGAAAGTTAAAACTCTTAGTGCAAATGATCGTAAGCGATTAGATGGATGGGTGTATCCGCCAAGTGATAACTTATATTTAGCTAATAAAAACATTTATGATAACCCTAAATATTTTGACCAATATACAGGTAACATACATTACCCAGGTACCAATGGAGACCCAAATACCGATGGATTTATTAGAGGAGAATACGATAAAGAGATGATAACTAAAGGGAAAGTTATAGATCGTTTTGGAGACAACGGTACAGGTAAATACTTTTCTCCTGATGGGTCATCGTTTGAGAGTAGAGCATTACCGCCTTTTATGAAGGATAAACCGTATGAAAGATATGAAGTAATTAGAGAATTTAATGTGAAATCAGGAAGAGTAGCTCCATGGTTTGACCAAGAAGGGAAGGGCATACAATTTTATTCAGATTACCAAATAAAAGATTTTGATGGCAATTGGGTAGAAGCAACAGTTTCTAATTTAGTTGAGTACAAATATATAAAGTCAATAAAATAAAAAAGCGAGGTTTGTATATGAATACTCAGAAAGTTTCGGTCCTACTAAATAAACTAACAATACCTATACAAATTACTACGGAAGGTCTAGAAGAAAAAAGAAGGCAAGGAGAGAATTTTTATAGAATTCACAAAGACAAGCTTAATTGGAAGTTTGAATTCGTTGAAAAAGAAAAGAATAGTAAAATAAAAATTTTAAAAAACTTTTCGTCGGAAACGGAGGCAAGTAAATATTTCTATTCATTCCAACTAAAAAGGTACTTTTTTGAACAATATATTTATCCATTTGAGCAAGATAATAAGGATATAAATATTGGAGAGCCTCATTGTAGTTTAAGAGATTTACAGGAAGCATTTAATAGATTAAATATAAGTCAATCGTATTATAGTTTTAACGGACTTAAAAAAGCTAATAGTATTCTACTAGAGCCAGTTAACGTTACTGAAAGTAAGGTTTTCTTTATAGGAGAAGGCGAAAAGATTGTTGTTGAATCTCCAGTAGTAGAAAACTGGTTAGCCTATTATAATACTTTTAAGAAAGTGTATAAGCTGTATTTGTTAGATAAACATTTTGAATTTTTATTGACTTGCAATCTAGATGCGGAAAAATTATCAGATGAGTATATAAAAATAGTTCTATCTTAAGCTAAACATAGCACCTGTGTTTGTGTGAAGCCGAAATAAAAAATGATAAAATGTACGGAACTAGTAGAACAAACAATTTTTAGATTTACCATATGGACCTGTAGTGAGTTGTATAAAAAATGATAAGTAGTAAAATAACTTGCTAAGCAATGATAAAAATTTATTATTGTTTGGCAGGTTATTATTTTTCTACAGAAACAGGGTCTCCCTTTGTGGCTGGGCTGGCCGAGCAGCAAAAGGTGGAAATGCCATTTCAAAACCGCCAAGGGCGTGAAAGCGGTGGACCACTCCCTCGACGCCTATAAAAATGCCAAAGCCTTCACCACCCTGCAAAAGACGGAGTACGGTATTTACGGACTCGCATCAGCTAACGGCTTCAGTGAGTATATTACCGGAAGAGATATGGTTGGAAATGAATTGAGTGAAGAGAAGCGGAATAGCAGTTTGACAGAAGCACTGTTTGTGTTGGGCGTTGGTTATGTTAGCATAAAGGGTGTAGACGGCATTTCAAAGGTTGCAACAAACTTTGTCGCTGATGGGAAAGAGCTAGGAAAAGGCCTAAATGAACAAGTTTCAAAGGCTTTTGATGGTTTAAGTATAGGTAATGGGCCACACCTAGCCACAGCTGGAGCTTCCCCTGTGAGATCCAATACGTTTGGTTTTGTGGATCAGGTAGAGACGAACGGTGTCACTTTTCAAAAAGCTGAAGGAGTTAGTTTAAGTGCTAAGGGCACGGGTGATGTTCAACGTTCTGAAATTGATGAAGTTATTAAAAATAATTATGATAAAAATGGAGACTTGATTAACAGATCCATTGTTCCAAAAGGTTATGAGAGTGTTGAAGACTTTTTGAAAGTTGTAGATGATACAACTATAAAGGAATTTGGTTACGAGAGTGTTGAAGAATTTAAAGCCGTAGTGGGGCATGTGGATGATTATTTAAATGCCTCACCAAAGAATAATATAGTAAATAAAGGATTAGCGGGAGGAAAACATGTGAAAGATGTAGATTATGATGTACTAGGTTTTCCAATTTTTAAGGGAGACGATGTTAAATTTTCAATGAAACTAAAGGGGAGTATGTTTAAAGCAATTGATGATACTCAATTTAAAGAATGTACAGGGTTGTTAAAAGAAGCGATTGAACAAGGGGAAATCTCTAAGAGCATATTTACACCAAAACAACTTCGAGATATTGAAAATGGTGAAGCCAGAATTAAAGGATTGACATGGCATCATCATCAGGCACCTGGTAAGATGCAACTTGTGGTATCTAAGACGCATAAAGTGAATCATTTAGGTGGAAATAAATTATGTGGAGATGGTATCAGATGAGTAAGTTAAATTGGAGATCATGGGATGAACCAATAACTAAGAAAGAAGTGGAGAATGTTGGAGAAAAATTAGGAGTGAAATTTCCCTTAGATTATATAGAAGTTGCTATGGATTATAATGGTGCACATGTTAGCCCTGAGTTATTTCAAGTTGAAGGAAAAGAAAAGGTATTTGGAACATTACTAACATATGATAGTGAAGATGATGAGCATATTCTAGAAGTTTTCAATGATTATAAGGATACTCTTCAAAAAAAAATAATTCCATTTGCCTTTGATCCGTCTGGAAATTTAATATGCTTTGATTATACAGATCATGAAGATAATCCCATTGTGGTATTTTGGGAACATGAAAATGCTGCTGAAAAAGAAATGTTAATGGAAGAAGAAGGGTTAACAGAAGAACAGGCTGAAGAACGTGCAAGAGAAAATGTATTTTACGTTGCAGCAACATTTACAGAATTTCTTAATAAGTTACATGACTAAAAAACTGTGAAGTTAAGAAAATAAGTATTATAAAATATGCGAGATGACATTATTAACATAATGTATTGGTACAGAGATCAAACTAAAACTAACGTAAATAGACGGGCATGTTGGTTTAAGAGAGAACTATTAATTAATACTATAGATATAACAAAAAATCACTTGATTGTCTTTTAGGCAACAAGTGATTTTTTTGAATTGTAACTTTGGACAACATAAAAATAGCTAATGAAATTCATAACTCATGAAGGCGGTACTATCCAGGCATGTTGTTTTATTAATTGGTTTGTGAAAATAATAAGATAAATAGGAGTCATGACATTTTTAATCCCAAGAAGACTTATTATATTAAAAAAACCACAAATTAAAGACAATGACAAAGCTCGTGGCGATAAACGGTAGTTTACATAAGAAGGTTACTAGTTTTACAACAGGGCAGCCGAAAATAGCGTTATAAATTTACGAGACGGTGAAATGTGAAACGTCGACGGGTATATACGTGTCTTAACTAAAGAGCAGGCAAGAGATGAAAGTAGCTTGAAATATAAAGAAGATGTAATTAAATCATGTTGGGGACTAACTTGAATTTATACGATTGGAAAACCGACCATGGTATCAAAAAGCATGGGATACTGTTTCTACGTTTACTGGAGAAGTCACTGGCTATTATGATATGAAACGCGCAGCTACAGGTATTGATCCAATGACGGGCGAGGAACTATCTGAAGCAGATCGTGTCAAAGCAGCCACTTTTGCAGCAGCAGGCTTCATTCCCTTTGTCGGCTAGGCCGGCCGAGCTGCAAAAGGCGGAAATGCCATTTACAAAACCGCCAAGGGCGTCAACGCGGTGGACCACTCCCTGGATGCCTATAAAAATGCCAAAGCATTCACTACCTACAAAAAACAGAGTACGGCATTTATGGCCTTGCTTCCGCAAACGGCTTCAGTGAATATATTACCGGAAAAGATATGTTTGGAAATGAATTGAGTGAAGAGAAGCGGAATAGCAGTTTGACAGAAGCACTGTTTGTGTTGGGCGTTGGTTATGTTAGCATAAAGGGTGTATACGGCATTTCAAAGGATGCAACAAACTTTGTCGCTGGTGGGAAAGAGCTAGGAAAAGGCCTAAATGAACAAGTTTCAAAGGCTTTTGATGGTTTAAGTATAGGTAATGGTCCACACCTTGCAACAGCTGGAGCTTCCTCTGTGCGAAAGGATATGTTTGGTTTTGTGGATCAGGTAGAGAAGAAGAGTGTCACTTCTCAAAAAGCTGAAAGTGTTGAAGGAGTTAGTGTAGGTATTAAAGGTACGGGTGGGGCTAGAAAGGAAACTACTGAACCTATAGTTGCAGAAGAAGTGATTTTGGAAAGAACTAAAGGCTTGGACTTAATGAAACATCCTATTCAGCAAAAACAATTAAGTGCTAAGAAAATGAAAGAACTCAGAGTTAAAATAGAGAATAGGACAATTACAAAAGTCGAGTATGAACAATATACATGGAATAAAAAGTTTGCTAAACATAGAAGTATGGGTGTGAACGATTTCTCGTAGCAAGAACGTCAAAGAATATTGAATAACGAAACTCCAACAAGAAACTGGGATCAGAAGCAATTAAATGATATTCTGAATGGCAAGTAACCAAAAGTAGATGGTAAAACATACAAGGGCATCATTCTTACAGTGCTTCGCTATATCCGCATTTAGCAAATAAAGGGGAAATTATATATCCAGCTATACCTAATGAGTATTTTAACGGTTGGCATGGTGGTAACTGGAAAAATAGTCTGCCAGGAAAAAGGATTAACCATATTTATGATTTCTAATTTACGGAAGGAGATATTTGAATGGCTAAAATGAATATGCGAATAGAGAAAGATGCTAATGAAGTCAAGTACGTCGCTATTTTAAGAAATAAAATTGATAAAAGTATATATGAAATAAAAGAATTACTTAATAATAACGACTTTGTCTTATCGTATAATTTATTAGATATTGACGAATTGTTAGAAATGAGAAAACTTATAAGTTTATTATCAAAAGCTGGTGCCAAAATCCATATATATGAAGATAATAGAGAGGTTAGTATTCAATTTTTAGATAATCTTATAGAATCTTATTTAGATACAGAAAGATATCTTGAAGAAGTAGATGAGCAAATGAAAGATGATTAAATTATTTTGTTTATTAGTATTAAAAGTAGTAGCGAGTAAATGATTTAGAAAATGTTTAATGAATAAATGTTTTTTGAATTAATATAAGTTTTAAGTGATGGATAATCTTAATTAATTAAGAAATTGAAATAGAGCATATTTTGAAGTAGATTGATCTTAGGACAGATTTTAAGTGATACTAATCAAAGAAACAGACGAAAGGTGAGCCAATCAATATAGGCTCACCTTTCGTCTGTTTCTACAAAAAGAGTTAATGGTTGTGATTTCAAAGTATTAAAAGTATAAATTTAGCAAATTACAGGCAGATGTTTTTTCTATAAGGATGAAGTATATAGGGGCCAAAGCCTATAAAATTTATGTTTATGGTTCAAGTGAAAAGATAAGTAGAACCTTATAAAGTAAATGAAACTATGAGTCTCATTACTTGATGGGGTAAATTAGATTATTCATCCCATCAAATAGAATAAATAATCTACAAATAAGTAAAGAATTTATGAATAGTAATTTTTCATATTTATAGGTGTATTTATTATTTAATATTTATATATATAATGTATTGAAATGAGATGGTGAGTTAATTGAAATAGATTAGCTCATTATTATTAATATTAAAAAAATAGATTGTAAATAAAACATTTATAGAATAGGAGTAGTTTGTATGAATATTAAGATGAAAGTTATTCAAGCTATTGATAATAATGAGTTCATTGATTTGTTAAAGGGGAAAGGAGATTATAAAATTGAACTTCATCAAGGGGTTAGTGCAAACGTGCCTACAGATGTAGAGAGTATATTAACGAAAGGAATTTATCCACTATATTTAGATGATCAAAATAAAAGAGTAGAATTGAAATTAGAACAATCTTTAATAACTATGATAGATGGTGAATTATTTGATATATATTGTGCTCTATCAACTATCTTTTGCCAATTAATAGAGGAAGGTCTAGGTACAGCTCCATTTAAAATTAATCAAGATAAAATTCTAAACAAGCTTAGAATTACTTTGAATCGTAAGGAGAAGGAATTGAAGAATTGTTTTGAATGGGAAGGACTTGGAAAGCCAGAAGGAATGTGGACGGAAGTTTTACGAATGGATAGTATTTGTAAAAGACGTTGGGGGATATCTCTTTTATAGATCTTACTGACCTGGTAATAGGTGCGATCTATGACAACTATAGAGAATTAGTTCTTTTAACGTCCATTTACACGCTAATTGTCGAAAGTAAGCTTGTATTTATCATATAATTCACCATACGGTTTATGTTTCTAATCACGTTACTTTATCTTATCCTCCACAGTAATATGATTTTCTGCATACCAAATTTTTTGTATCTCTCCCTCTTCTATTTAGAATGAGGGGAAATATCTCCTTGGTTTGACCGAAAAGGCGGTGGAATACAATTTCATTTTTCTATGCAAATTAAAGTTTTTGAAGGCAATATGGTAGAAGCTACGGTTGAAAAATTACTTAAAAACAAACATATTAAAGAGATATAAGTTGGATATGTTGAGCGAGAGGAGCTAAAAAGTTGAAATATGAGGAAGCGTCTATGATTTTAAATAAAGTTGGGAAGGAAGTAATCCTTTCTGGAGATAAATTAATAGAAAAGTCTGGTCAAGGGGAGAATTACTATCAAGTACAAAAAACAGAAAAGAACTGGGAATACAGTCTTATATATAGCGAAAGAAAAGATGCACCTAAGAAAAAAGTAATTAAAAAATTTTCAAATGAAGAGATCGCGGTTAAATATTTCTTTTTAAAGCAGCTATCTTCCCACTATTATCTTAATTTTGTATTACCTACTAGTAAAAATGAAGTAGATTTCACAAAAGAAATAGTTAAACAAAAAGTTTCGGTTCTGGGCATTCCTTCAAGCTATTATGACTTTAAAGATAAAAGAAAGCCCTCTTCGATTCAAGTAGAAAAGAATAATGAAAACAACTTAATTGTACAATTCATTGGCAATGATCAGCAAATCCATTTGGAAACACTTCCGTTAGAAATTGAAGAAGGTTATGAAGTAATGTATGAGAGAATATACCTTTTATATTTACTTAAAACATTGGAGAAAGAATTAATGAATTCTAATGTACTTTCTTCCAACTTCACGGATGAGGATATCTGTGTATACTTATAAATTTGTATAACTGTAAAATAGATGTAAATTAATTAAGTATAAATATAGGAAATCTGTTATAAACTTCATTTTTTGACAGGTTTCCTAGTATAAAAATTCCTATATAAGAATTATGAAATCACTGTATCATTTCCATCTCCCTCAAAGCCCATCTAACATGCTTCGAGATTTATCACTATCACTTCTCCCAAGATACTCTGGAGGTACTTACTTAT
The DNA here is from genome assembly GCF_001878675.1 of Virgibacillus halodenitrificans. Taxonomy (NCBI): domain Bacteria; kingdom Bacillati; phylum Bacillota; class Bacilli; order Caryophanales; family Bacillaceae; genus Virgibacillus; species Virgibacillus halodenitrificans. The sequence continues at coordinate 718,141 of NZ_CP017962.1, forward strand.
CTTCAGAAGAAGTAGCTTCTGATAAAACTAGATCTTGCTCTTCGTAGTGAGAATCCTAATACAAAGCAGCCGCTAATAAAACTCACTTTTTAAAACAAAATGCAAACGAACTGAGTAGGATAGAATTTCTTAGAAATAAACACATTGAAATTACAAAGGAAGAATTGCACCACAGAATAAATATAATGGCATTAAGTGTTTCTTGAAAATAAAATAATGGATATACTTTATTAAAGCGATTTTCGAGATAAAATCCAAGGCAAGAAAGGATAAATAAGATGATTAGTGATTTGATTTTAGACAGAGAAAAAAATATAGTTATTTGGGACTTTGATGGAAATACAATAAAAGTCAAAGAGGTAGAAGTAGATAGTGGAACTATAATACAGGATTTAGGATTGGTTTTACTCATTGATGAAAAAGTAAAAGAGAACAAAAAGTTATTAATCTATACTGCACAAGGAAAAAAGATGATAGAAGCCAATTCTCCTAATGGCTATCATTTTTCCTATGTAACTACTCACCCTAAAATCGAGCCGGCAGTAGTTTGTTATGAAGATAAAAGTTCTGGGTGGCAGGACTGGTATTTTTCAATTGATCTTAAAACCGGTGAATTTAAAAAGCATGGAAAGGCATATTAGTTACTGTTACTTAAAAAACTAACTGATAGAATTTAAAGCAATTAGAGATGAAAATAGGATGTTGTCGACGGGAAAACCTCAGCAACTGAAGTACATGAGTCGTTGGCATATTATTTATTTTAAAACCAGTAGCTAGTAGAAGTATAAATCTTATCGATGATTTTCTAAAAAGGTTAGGTTTATTAAATATTGAATTTTAGTAGGGAGGAGATATTGTGACTAAACATGAATTTTTAGATAGATTAAAAAATGAAAATATTAATTTAGCAGAATATATTGTAGTAGTTGATAGTTTGACAGATGAACCATTTGTTTTAGGGTGCTATAAGGAAAATAATACATGGAAAATATATGAAAAAAAGGAGAGAAGTGGGCATTTTATTATAGATGAAGTGCAGAATGAAAATATAGCTTTTGATGAACTATATGAGCTGGTTAAATTGCAAGAGAAATATATAAAAAATAGAGATAAATAATGAATCTAATTACATGTCGAACAATTTATGTCGAACTTAATTGGTCAGCATATAGGAGAATTTGGAAATGGGAGATTAATTAGAAAGGATGGTATCAATTGAATAAAATTAAAGTTAAAGAAGAAGAATTATTTATTAACGATCACTTTATAAGTTTCAATTATAAAATACTAGAGTTTACGTTTAGGGAGAATAAAATATGAATTATGATTACTTGATAAATAAAGCTATTCAAAATAATGAAGCCAAAGATCTGTTATGTGGGAAAAAGCCATATGAAGTAGAGGTATCAAAGTATACATCAGATGTATTTCCCACAGATATAAATTCAGTTTTAGTAAATTGTTTTTATAAACAACTTGAAAATGCAGCAAATATAAAGGAAATATTTGAAAATAATTTGAAACAGTTGTTAAACGAGAATGCATGTAATGTGTATATTGCAATACTATATTTTGATGCCTGTATTTTTTACGAAGAAATTGGAAAAGCAACATTTTTTATCAACAGAGAAATCCTGGTACGAAATATAAAAGAAGCAGTATATAAAAATAAAGATGAGTTAACTCAAATAATAACCTTTGAAAATGGTATGAAAAAAAATAACCCTCTAAAAAACATTGAAAATTTTAATAAGTATTATGAGAAAGAGTATATTTTCAGCATTATCTAAAATGGATAATTAAAATAAACAACTACATTTATAAATTAAAAAATGAAAGTATTTAAGTGAATGTATATTTATTGAAAAGGGTTTGATGACAATTCAATATGGTATTTATAAAAATAACATATATACAATAGATTTAGTTAATGAAGAAATAGAATTAACTAGCCATAACCCGCAAGACAAAATATATGGTTTTAAAGAATATACAGATATTCTTGGTAAAGAACACCCTGAGATTTTAATTAAGATAGTATCGGAGACAGAAATTAGCTTTGCTTATAAACTGGAATTTAAAGTGCTTTATAAAGGGGAGATTTTTTTGCCAACTGCCATAGGTAAGTTTTTGTTAGGTAATGATTCTATTCCCATCTATAGTAATAATATTGAAGATATGCCTCGTTATGGTTTTGAGCGAATAGATAAATTTATTTTTGAGAAAGAAATTGCATTAAATGATATTGATGCACTCATAGAATATAAAGTACCAATTTTGAAATTTAGTGATAGAGATACTGAAGTAAATCGAATTAATAAAGAGAACATAAGAGAATATATAAGTAACCTAATTGAATAAGTATTGATAACAGATAAATTCAATCCAACCTTCTAAACAAAGATAGAATTAACCTTTTTGGCAGGGTATTATTTTTCAGCAGACACGGGCTTAATTCTCTTTTTCGCGCCTTTATCTGATGAGTGTATTCTTTACCACTATAATTAAGGTGGTACCCAAATAATGGGAATAATTAGGTTTATACCGAAATAATAGAAGGAGGGTAAAAATGAAAAAGCAAGAATTTTTAGAAAGAATAGAATCTGAAGGGTTAAATATTGGGGAATATATTATAAAACTCGACAAGATATCTGATGCTCCACTTGTATTAGGTTGTGCATATAATCAAGGGGTATGGAAAGTTTACGAAACAAGAGAACGTGGTGGTCACTTCATTATTAAAAAGATAGATAGTGAAGAGGATGCGTTTGACTATTTTTATAAATTAGTGTTAAGTCAGCATAATAGATTTAGCAATTAACACATTTTACTATTCAACAAAAAAATCTTCAATATCTGAAAAGTGGTGAATGACTAAAAATAGATATACTGTACCAATGGTGGGGATTTCCTACCATTTAAATAATTTACAACAGTAAATACAGTAAATGTAAATTATTCAGCTGTTTTTTTAAATTTGAATAAATTTTCCTCCCACTAAATGCATGACAAATTTCATCCAGTTCACTCACATAAAACCACCGTAATTAAAGTTTGCTGCTTACTATTCTGTTGATGTCTATCGAATTACTGGCGACATCTTCTCCAAAACAGAATTCTTATAATAGAAAGAGGTACATTATGAGGAAATCTGAGTTTATAAAAAGGCTTGAGAAAGAAGATATAAATCTGGGTGAATTTGAAATTGAGTTAGAATAAATTACAGATGACTCTTATGTGATGGGGTGTTGTTTTGATGAAGGAGTATGGAAGGTTTTTAAAACTCGTGAACGTTTAGGTCATTATATTATTAAAAAATTCAATAAAGAATCCGATGCTTTTAATTACTTCTATGAACTCGTGCTAATACAACATAAAAAGAACTTCAAATGAGCATTAATATTTTTTAAAAGTATAAAATTGCTTAAACATTGAACAGTGTGATGAGTTGTTGAGGTAATAAACATGTTAGTAAATGAAAATGAATTAAAATTAAGAGACCGGACTATTTATTTTGAATATACTATAGAAAGTACCATATCTTTACCAGATAGAATTTTCATACTGTTAAAGATTCCAACTAGAGTACCACTAAGCCACAAGGAACTAAACAACGTACAATGTTATACTATTTCAGGAGATAAGCTTTGGCAAATATGCCCCTCAAATATTAGGAGTAGAAAAGAACTGAAAAGTGTGCCTTATGTTGGTTTAAATCTAGATAAAAATAATAATTTATTTGCCACTGATTTTATGGGGAGAAAATTTCAAATTGATGTAAACGATGGAAAAATAATAGATATGCAAATAGTTAAGTAGTTTTATTTAACAAATTAACAACATCTTTAATGGTGGTAATACCAGAAAATTTATCAATTCAAGAAGAAATCTGTTGAACAAATAAATAAAAAACATTTGTTGTCAGGGTGTTATTATTTTTTGGCATTGATTGATTTAGAAGGAAATGTTCATTCTGATATATTTATAAAGGAAGTAAGTGATCGAAAAGTAGAAGATGTATATGAATTAACACATGAAGCTATTTTTAAGGGAGTAACTTTTCAAACGAGTGGAATTGGAAAACATACCTTAGACGAAGGTGAGTTATTGTTGTTAAGTGATAATTTACAGGATATCTCCACCCATAATTTTTTTCGAGAAGATAAATTTGTATGCCATAAGAATGTAGCGCTAGAAGAGATTGACGCCCTCATTGAGATGAAAAATCATATATTAAGATTTAGAAGAAAAGGCTTGGTTACAACTAGAGTAAATCCTTCTTATATAAACGATTACTTAAAACAATTACTTCAATAGAATAGCAGGAAATAAGCTATTTTAAAATTCCTGCCCCTTAAAATCACTAACTATTCGGAAAAACCTGGAACCTTCCATATCCGTCTTTCGTATAGATAGGGAGACTAACTTAGAAAGGTGGATATTACATTGAAGAAATGGATGATGCTGCTCCTAACAACTCTATTGGCAACTGTTCTTGTGGCTTGTAATGAGAAGGCGGAGCCGACAGAAGGTACAGAAAAAGAAGAGGAAAGTGAGTTAACGGCAGAAGAAGTATATACTAAGGCACTGGAAGCTTCAGAAAAGATGGAAAGTGCTGAAGTGGATATGAAGCTAGAACAACAAATTAGCTCGGAAGCTGACGGAGTAGCAATGGATACAGAGAGTGATTTTACGACAAAAATGACATTAGATCCACTTGCCACTCATTTAAAAGGGACGACAAAGATGAATATGGCAGGTACGGAAAATTTGCCGGCAATGGAAATGGAGATGTATTTGGTCGATAACGCTATGTATGTCTTTAGCGATCAAATGGGTCAATGGATGAAGATGGAAGGTGCTTCTATGGAAATGATCCAACAAATGGCAGGTCAACAACCGGATCCATCTCAACAGTTAAAGATGTTAAAAGATTATGCAGATCAATTATCCTTTGAGCAATCCTCTGATGAATTCATTTTAAAGCTGAAAGCAGATGGTGAGAAATTCAATGAATTAATTCAAGAAATGTTAAAGGAACAAATGCCTCCTGAACTTATGCAAGAAATGGGAGAAGAAGAACAGCAGGCGATTGAAGACATGAAAGTAAATAGCATGTCTTTCGAACTTTACCTTGATAAAGAAACATATCAAATGAATAAATTTAATATGGATATGGATATGACAATGCAGCCGGAGGGGGATGCAATTAACATCGTTCAAAAAGTTGATTCAACGTATTCCAATATCAACAGTATTGATAAAATTGAAGTTCCTGAAGAAGTTAAAAATGATGCTGTAGTACAATAAAAATAAAGGGACACTCGTTATTACTCCACGAGTGTCCTTTTTTACGGTTTATTAGAAATGCATTATAATACTAATTATAGATTCTCTGGCTTTGAAAGAGGTGTAGACCATTTTTAATTATACAAGAACCGGTAAAGCTCTTTTTTATGTTGGGTTGGTTGTTTTTGCGATTGGTTTTGCTTTAAGTGACCGATTTGAATTGGTGGAGGAAGTGCCTGAAGCTCTTGGGGCATTGTCTACCCCCCTTATCGTTGTAAGCATACTTTTATTACTTTCAACTAATTTTTTCAGAAAAAAAAGAGAAACAAAAAATAATTAAAACGAGCATTTAGCTGCTCGTTTTAGTTAGGATTATATAGTTGATACTCTTTATTGGTGCCATCCGTAAAAGTGATTTCTAGATCTATAGCTGCATCTTCTGGTAATTTGAATGCATCTTGTACAGCTTTTATAACTTCTTCTTGAGATGTATCTTTGTTAAAGTCAAAGTTAGAGAAGATATTATCTAGTTTGTCCATTGCTTCATTGCCTTTTAGGTCTAATTCTTGTTCTTTATCCTTATACGTTGCTTCTGTTTTCTCTGTTTCTTGCTCGTAATCCACATCCACGGTGTCATTTATATTATTAAAGTCAGCATCCAAGTCGAAATCTGTAAATGGATAGCTCGTAGTTGTTTCTTTTTTAGTTCCGGCATCTCCTGTATCCGTATTATCATTTTCTCCCTGCTGTTGCTCTGTGGCATTGTCTTGTGGAGGATTTGTCACTTCCTCATTGTCACTACATGCAGTAATAATTATAACTAAAAGGAGAAAGGCTAATAAGCGTGTTATTGCTAATCTCTTTTTCATTCTTTTCGCTCCCATCTTGTTGTGAATATATGAAGTAGTATTACCCGAAAACACAGCTTTTAAACGTATGAGTTAGGATTGATTTATCACTTTTATTCTATGGTAAGTTATGATAAAGTGTACAAGTTATCCGATTTAAGTGTTAAGCACATATAGAATGGGTAGTATAAAATGAGTTAAGAAATAGTGGGCACAGGCAGTATATATAGAAAGAAGGAAATAAAAGATGGGAGATCAAATGGATCAAACTAATAATCAGTCTGGAACTCCAGAGATTAACCGAGTACCTCTTATGATTGTATTAATTTCAGGGGCTTTTGTAGCTATCTTAAATCAGACCTTGTTAGCTACAGCTTTACCTCACATAATGGCAGATTTAGAGCTGGATGCGAATACAGCGCAATGGCTGCAATCTGTATTTATGCTCGTTAACGGTATTATGATTCCAATAACAGCATTTTTAATTGAACGTTTTACTACTCGAAGATTATTTTTAACGGCTCTAATTACTTTTGCTGCGGGGACTTTAGTTTGTGCTTTAGCACCGAATTTTGCAATGCTAATGGTCGGCAGAATTTTGCAAGCTGCAGCAGCAGGAATTATTATGCCATTAATGCAAACAATTCTATTTTTAATATTCCCAATTGAAAAACGTGGGTCTGCCATGGGGATGTTCGGTTTAGTGATTGCCTTTGCTCCGGCTATAGGACCAACACTATCTGGATGGTTAGTTGAACACTATCCTTGGAGAAGTTTATTTTATGTAATCCTTCCAATTGTTATTATTGATATTTTCGTTGCATATTTTATTTTGAAAAATATTACCAAACAAACATTTCCTAAAGTGGATGTATTATCGATTATATTATCTTCCTTTGGTTTTGGTGGTTTGCTATATGGATTTAGTACAGCAGGAAATTCCGGCTGGCTAAGCTTGCAAGTTGCGATAGCTATGATTGTTGGCGCAGTATCACTCACATGGTTTATTTTAAGACAGATGAAGTTGAAACAGCCTATTTTGGAATTTAGAGTATTTAAAAATAGTATTTTCACGCTCACTACCATCCTGGGCATGGTCGTCTTTATGGCAATGATTGGTGGAGCTGTTGTACTTCCATTACTCATGCAGAACATGCTTGGTTTTAGTGCATTTGAATCTGGTTTAATGCTGTTACCCGGCGCAGTCGTCATGGGGATAATGAACCCGATAACAGGAAGAATTTTTGATCGGTATGGTGCTAAATGGTTAGCGATCATTGGTTTATCTATTGTTACGGTTACTACGTTTATGTTTACAAACTTGGATGAAAACACTACGTTTGCTTACTTAGCAACTGTTAATGCTGTTCGTATGTTCGGTATTGCAATGGTAATGATGCCGGTAACGACAGCTGGTCTTAATCAGCTTCCAGCTCATTTGATTCCACATGGAACAGCTATGAATAACACGATGCGCCAAGTTGCTGGTGCTGTCGGCACTGCATTGCTCGTAACCGTCATGACGAACAGCGCTATACCTGAACAAGGTGTGCATGGTTTCATTCATGGTGTAAATGTGTCCTTTATTGTTGCTGGTGTGTTCGCAGTAATTGCTTTAATCCTTGCCTTTTTTATTAAAGGCTCCAGATCAGAGATAAAGCAATCTGCCTAGATCTCCAAGTATAAAAAAATATTTTGAAAATACTATTGACATACGCTCCAATTCTCTCCATAATAATATGAAATATAGATGAACGTTAATGAAGGATTAGTATGTGTTGGAGTAGTGACAGAGAGTGATATTTAGCAGCTGGAAGATATCGCCACGATCTCCTTGCAGAACCTGCCTTTAGAGTCCCATGCAAAACATGGGCGCTATTCAGCGTTAGAGAATGAAGTGGGATGCACTATGCATCCAATAATGGTGGTACCGCGGAAGTGAAGCCCTTTCGTCCTTATATAGAGGATGATTGGGCTTTTTTTAGTTCCGTTATTTAAGAGAGCTAAGAGAAGAAAAATATAATGGACAGTGTATAGGAGTAGAGATGAATGAGCAAAAAAAGAATTGTTGTAAAAATTGGCAGTAGTTCTTTAACAAATGAATGTGGTGAAATCGACCAAAAAAAGCTTGATGAACATGTGAAAGCAATTGCTGGTCTTAGAGAAGCAAACCATGAGGTAATTCTTGTTTCCTCTGGCGCCGTGGCTGCAGGCTTTCCTAAGATAGGGTATTCTTCCAGACCTGTTACCGTAAAAGGCAAACAGGCTGCGGCCGCAGTAGGACAAAGCCTTCTTATTCAGACATATATTGCTAAATTTAAAGAATTTAACATCATCCCTGCCCAAATATTATTGACGCGGGAGGATTTTGCCAGTCGGGAACGATATCAAAATGGCTTTGCCACAGTCACTGAATTACTTGACAGGGGAATTTTACCAATTATTAATGAGAACGACACCGTTGCGATTGAAGAATTAACTTTTGGAGATAATGATATGCTCTCAGCACTTGTTAGTGGGTTTATTCATGCTGATTTATTAATTATGCTAACAGATATTAATGGATTATATAATGGGAATCCTCGAACGAACCCTGATGCAGAAAGATATGACTATCTTGAAGACATTACAGAAGAAATGCTGAAGGAAACAGATGATAGAGGTTCAAAAGTTGGAACGGGTGGTATGAAATCAAAGCTACAGGCCGCCAAAACATCTCTTTCTTTAGGAGTCTCTGTTTTTATCGGTCAAGGAAGAGGAAGGGATAAACTGCTTCGTATTCTGGCAGGTGAAGGTGACGGTACTTATATATCCAATGGTTCCCTACAACCGATTAATACAAAAAAGCAGTGGATAGCCCTTCATTCGGAAACAAGTGGAAAACTCTTTATTGATCAAGGTGCCGAGGAGGCCATTTTATACCATGGCGGAAGCTTGCTACCAGCAGGAGTCTTCAAAGTGGAAGGCCGGTTCAACATAGGTGATGTTGTAGAAGTATATGGGTTAAATGGTTTACTTGGAAAAGGAGAGGTGAGCTGTTCTTCGGAAGATGTAAATCGTGCTATAAATAGAAGACATGGAATAAGCGATAAGTCAATCATACCATCAGTAGAAGTGATTCATCGCAATCGCTGGGTGAATGTAAAATAAAGGAGGAGTTTTTATGACAGAGGTAAGGGAAAAAGGGAAGGCTGCCAAGGAAGCGAGTTTTGTTTTAATGCGTGTTACTACCCAAGAAAAAAATGAAGCATTAAGGTTGATTGCAGAACAATTAGTTCTAGATCAAGAGAAAATACTTGCAGAAAATCAAAGAGATTTGGAAGCTGGCAAAAAGAAAGGTATTTTCCCTGCAATTCTTGATCGAATAATGCTGAATACACAACGAGTGAAAGGCATGATTGATTCCATCTATCAGCTCGTAGAGTTAAACGATCCGATTGGGGAAGTACTGGAATCGATCGAAAAGGAAAATGGCTTGCATATCCAGAAACAGCGCGTTCCAATTGGGGTCATTGGAATGATTTATGAAGCTCGGCCAAATGTAACGATTGATGCTGCAACATTAACCCTTAAAGCAGGGAATGCTGTGATATTAAGAGGAAGTTCGTCTGCAAAGTTTTCCAATATGGCACTCGTACAATCCATTCACGAAGCTTTAAAGAAAAGTAAACTACCTGTCAACACAGTGCAACTGATAGAAGATACCAGTCGTGATTCAGCAAAAGAACTATTCCGATTAAATGAATATCTGGATGTATTGATTCCACGTGGAGGAAAAAATTTAATTGACACAGTTGTAAAAGAAGCTACCGTGCCAGTAATAGAGACAGGGGCAGGTAATTGTCATGTTTTTATTGATGAATCCGCAAAAGAAGAAATGGCTATAGATATTGTTTTAAATGCAAAACTGCAGCGACCTTCTGTATGTAATGCAATTGAAAGTGTATTAATACATGAGGGATGGTTTATGGAGCATGGGAAGAAACTGCTACAGGCACTTAATGATAATGAGGTGCAGACTGTAGGGGATGAAAATGTCTGTGAGGTTTACCCTGATGCAGAAAGAGCAACAGAGGAGGCATGGTCAACTGAATATCTCGGTCTGTCTATAAGCATAAAAGTTGTATCTTCTTGTAGTGATGCTATTCAGCACATAAACAAATACGGAACAAAGCATTCAGAGGCAATCATTACAGAAAATGATAAGCATGCTACTCAATTTATGCTTGGTGTAGATGCGGCTGCTGTCTACCATAACGCCTCTACACGATTTACGGATGGCTTTGAGTTTGGGTATGGAGCAGAGATTGGCATCAGTACTCAAAAACTACATGCAAGAGGGCCAATGGGTTTACAGGCAATGACATCAAGTAAATTTGTTATTCATGGAAATGGTCAAATACGGAATTGAATAATATAACAAATGATAGACATATTTCTATGCTTAGAAATGTGTCTATTTTTAAAGGTATTTTACCTTGTTAAATAGAAATAATGATTAATAAGTAATTGACAGGAGGCAAACGTAATGATTAATATTGAGGATTTTATGAAAGTTGATATGAGAATAGGAACCGTCTTGGAAGCAGAGCCTTTTCCTGAGGCAAAGAAACCGGCAATTAAAATGAAGATTGATTTTGGAGAAATAGGAATAAAGCAGACCTCTGCTCAAATCACCAAGCGATACTCCCCTGAAGATCTGATTGGTCAACAAGTAGTAGGTGTCGTAAATTTCCCACCAATGCGTATAGCTGGATTTAAATCAGAAGTCCTCGTAATCGGAGGAGTCCCTCAAGAAGGTGATGTGGTTTTATTACGCCCTGATGAAAAAGTGGAGAATGGAACTTCAATATCTTAAAAAAGGATGAAGCATGATGGCATACGAATTGAAAACGAAAGAAAATGATGAAAATGTAATTGAATTTATAGAAAAAGTGGAAAATAACCGGAAGCGTGAGGATGCTTATAAACTACTGGAGATTTTTACAGAAACAACTGGATATGAAGCGAAAATGTGGGGAGATAGTATTATTGGCTTTGGTTCTTACCATTATAAATATAAAACTGGTCATGAAGGAGATGCACCACTTGTAGGTTTTTCTCCCAGAAAAGCAAGAATAAGTTTGTATTTTGCAACAGGTGATATGGAACGTGAAAAATTATTGAAATCCTTAGGTAAGCATAAATCCGGAAAGGCTTGTGTGTATATTAATAAGGTAGAAGATATAGACATAAATATACTAAAAGAATTAATCCTTCAATCTATTACCTTTTTGAGAGAGACCTATCCTGAATAAGAGGGAATTCATAGAAGAGCTACTAATTACCTTAATTATATTGCCAAAATATGTTAAACTAAAAGTAGGAAGTCAATAATAGCTCTACGAAGGGGTTGATCTGCGATGAGTAGAAAAATACTTGTAGCGTATGATGGTTCTCCATTAAGCAGACAGGCTATTGAAGAGGCGAAACAACAGGCGGCCATCAAACAAGGTGCAGAAGTGTATGTCATAGCAGTGGCGAGAACTTCCGGTCCTAACACAAATGTAGTTGTTTCCAGAAGCATAGGGAATGAACTCGCAGAACATTTTCATCCACAGCTTGAGAAAATAAAGCAAGAATTTGAACGTCTAGACATCTCCATATTTATGGAAGTTATTGTGGGGGATCCAAATGAAAACCCAGGAAAAAGCATATGTAAGTTCGCTGAAGAACAAGATATCGATCTAATTATTGTAGGTAGTAGAGGATTGGGAAATGTAAAGAAGATTATCCTCGGCAGTGTGAGTAACTATGTTGTCCAACATTCTACGTCTCCTATATTAATAATGAAATAAATCGAAAATAGTCAGCTGATAATGCTGGCTATTTTTTATGTCTTCAAAAAACATGTTCAAGCATTATCTAAGAAATAAAAAGTCATTATCTATAAAAATAGTATGAATAATAAGTTACAGATTTCGACATATTTTTTGAAAACTAGTGCAAATTAATCAGGAAAAGAGTATAATGGTTTTTGTGACTTTTTCATCAGGGATTACATAAACAGGAGGGAATACAACATGAAATCATTCAGAAAATTATCATTGTTGTTAGTGGCAGCATTATTGCTTAGCTTAATGGCTGCGTGTGGTGGCGATGATAATGAGGATAATGCAGGAGATTCTGCTGAAGGAAATAACGAGCAGGTCTTACACTTAACAAATGGAGATACAATTCCAACGATGGATGCATCGATGGCTACAGATGAGTATGCCTTTCAATTCTTAAGCAGTACCACAGATGGCTTATACCGTTTGGGGGAGAATGGAGAGATTAAAGAAGGAATTGCTACTAATCATGAAGTAAGTGAAGATGCGTTAACTTGGACATTTAATCTTCGTGAAGATGCTGTTTGGTCTAATGGTGACCCTGTTACAGCTAATGACTTTGTATATGCATGGCAACGTGCGGTTAACCCGGACACCGGTTCTGAATATGGACCATACATGATGAGTGGTGTAATTAAAAATGCTTCTGCGATAAGCAGTGGAGATAAAAAAGTAGATGAACTAGGTGTTAAAGCACTAGATGACTATACATTGGAAGTTACCTTGGAAAAACCTACGCCTTATTTTGAGTCTTTAACTACGTTTGGTACATTTTTACCTCTGAACCAGAAGTTTGTTGAAGAACAAGGGAAAGACTATGCAACTTCTACGGATACGTTATTATCGAATGGGCCATTTATCTTAAAAGATTGGGAAAGTACTGCTAATAAATGGAAGCTTGTAAAGAACCCTGATTATTGGGATGCAGATACAGTACAACTTGAGGAAATAACTTATGATGTAGTTCAGAACCCACAAACACTTGTTGATTTATATGAAAAAGGTGAAATTGATCGTGCAGATCTTTCTTCTGATCTTGTGGATCTTTATTCAACAAGAGACGATTTTAATACGATTACCGAATCTAGCATGACTTTTATTAAATTTAACCAGACTAAATCAGAAGCACTTAAGAATGAGAATATCCGTAAAGCATTGAGTCGTGCAGTTGACAAGCAAGCGTTAGTGGATGAAATTTTAAATAATGGCTCACTTGTCTCCAATGGAGCAGTGCCTCAGGATTTTGCTGCTCACCCTGAAACTGGAGAAGATTTCCGGGATATTAATGGTGATATGGTGACATTTAGCAAGGATGAAGCTAAGAAATATTGGGAAAAAGGTCTCGAAGAAATAGGTCAAGATAAAGTTGAACTTGAATTTTTAAGTGGAGATAGTGAAACATCTAAAGTAATGAATGAATATATTGCAAACCAATTGCAAACGAATTTGCCAGGTCTCACTGTTACTTTAAAGCAAGTACCTTTCGAACAACGTCTTGATTTAACTACAAATATGGATTACGATATTGCGATTTCTGCATGGGGTGCAGATTATCTTGATCCTTACGGTTGGTTGAATCTATGGTTAACGGACGGCGGAAATAACGAAACTGGTTATTCAAGTGAAGAATATGACAAGCTCGTCCAGAGTACTGTAGGAGACTTAGCACAAAAACCAGTAGAACGATTTGAAGCTTCTCTTGAAGCTGAAAAGGTATTATTCGACGATGCAGTAATTGCACCATTATTCCAGAAAGCAAGAGCTCAATTAATTTCTCCTGAGCTGACGGGAGTAATTAATAATTCATTTGGAGCAAAGTATGAATATAAGTGGGCAAGCATGGAATAAATAGTATAGAGCAAGGTAAAAGATTATCCCAAAAGCAATGCTTTAGGGATAATCTTTTTTTGTGAGAATGTGGTGGGGAGGATGACGGACATTGGGGGCAGGAAATCGGATGTGAATGTCTATCATGGAGTAGATGACGGACATTGGGAGCAGGAAATCGGATGTGAATGTCTATCATAAGGTAGATGACGGACATTGGGAGCAGGAAATCGAGAGTGAATGTCTATCATGGAGTAGATGACGGACATTGGGAGCAGGAAATCGGATGTGAATGTCTATCATGGAGTAGATGACGGACATTGGGAGCAGGAAATCGGATGTGAATGTCTATCATAAGGTAGATGACGGACATTGGGGGTAGGGAATCGAGAGTGAATGTCTATCATAGAGAAGTTGAGGTGTGCTATTTCTTCAAAAATACGTAATTGTCTGATAAAATGGCTTAGAGATTGCTTTTATGAAGGGGGAACGACAATGGAACTTCTTAATGCTTTAAAAGAATTTATACCAGCAGACAGAGTAACAATAAACGAGAACGTACTGGAACAGCATAGTTCCGATGAATCTTATCATACACCACAAACACCGGATGTCGTAGTATTTCCAAATAGTGCAGAGGAAGTAAGTAAGGTGATGCAAGTGGCTGCAGAGCTCAACATTCCAGTTGTACCTTATGGACTCGGTACAAGTTTAGAAGGAAATGTGATTCCGTATGAACGTGGAATAACAATAGATTTTTCATTAATGAATAAAATTTTAGAAGTAAGAGCAGATGATTTCTTAGTAAAAGTGCAACCAGGAGTTACACGGACACAGCTTGAAAAAGAACTAAAGAAATATGGCTTGTTTTTCACTGTTGACCCAGGAGCAGACGCAACTCTGGGAGGAATGGCTGCCACGAATGCGAGTGGAACGACCTCAGTAAAATATGGTATTATGCGTGATCAAGTTCGAGATTTAGAAGTTGTTCTAGCTGACGGAATGGTAATACATACTGGAAATATGGCTGCTAAGTCTTCTTCAGGCTATCATTTGAATAGCTTGTTTGTAGGTTCTGAAGGTACATTAGGATGTATAACAGAATTAACATTAAAAGTTCACGGAATTCCAGAAGAAATTATGGCTGGAAGAGCATCCTTTAAAACAGTTGCAGATGCAGTTAATGCTGTAATTGGAATTTTACAAGCTGGTGTACCAGTAGCCAGAGTAGAGTTAGTAGATGAGCAATCTATGAAACAAATTAATTCTTTTAGTGATACGAATTATAAAGAAGTACCAACACTTTTTCTTGAGTTTCATGGAAATGAGGCAGGCTTAAACCAAGATGTCTCGTTTACCAAAGAGATACTTACTGATTTCAACTGTGAAGAGATGGCTTTTGAAGCAGATACCGCAGCCAGAAATCAATTATGGGAAGCAAGACATAATGCCGCTTATGCATATTTGCACGGGAATCCAGGTAAAAAGCAAATGGTGACAGATGTCTGTTTACCAATTTCTGAACTTGCTGGAGCGGTAAAGGATGCAAGACAAGCAGTTGAAGCGTCCGGACTTATTGGCGGAATCGTTGGTCATGTTGGCGATGGAAATTATCATATCCTCCTCATGGTAGATGTAAATAACCCAAAGGATATAGAGAAGGCAAATCAGGTTAATGAACATATCGTTTCCTATGCACTTGCAAGGGGAGGCACATGTACAGGTGAACACGGTGTTGGAGTGGGGAAACAAAAATACCAGGAAAAGGAACATGGAGATGCATTATTAGTTATGCGTAAAATTAAAGCAGCCCTTGATCCGGAAAATATATTAAATCCAGGTAAGGTATTAGGTTAAAGTATATAAAAGAGTCTGTCTCAAAAAACAATTTTAGTGACAGACTCTTTTTTGAATATGCATTTTTTATTTTTGAACAATTCCTTGAATAACATGGCATAATCCCGTGTGTTTACTTCCTTCGTTTCTTACTGCTTCTCCGTAGTAGAAATGTAAACACTTATATTCCTTTATCCAATTTAAAATAGAGGCCGGGTCATAAAGATTTTCGATTGTTGGTGGCCCGCCAGTTTTATATTGGAATTGATCTTCTGAATAAACCTCAAACAAAATATAACCACCAGGTTTAACAGAATTAAATATATTAGTGAAAAAGGTCTCTTGACCATTTTTTGGCACATGTCCAAAAACAAGAATGGCTGCATCATATTGGTTTTGAGCTATTTTTTCCTGTACCAAGTCTATTGCTTTTGTTTCTATAGTGACATTATTTCTATCGGCAAGCCGTCTCGCTTTACTTAAACCTTCTTCTGCTTGGTCGTATACAGTGACTTCGTGTCCTAACCCGGCAAGGTATACTGCATTTCTGCCTTCGCCCTCCGCAAAACACCCAATGCTAGAATGAGAGGGGATTCGATTGCTGTTTTCTTTTATGAACGCATTTGGATCTTCACCATAAATATAATAAGCCTCTGAAAATTGATCATTCCAATGTTTCTTTGACATTTTTTCTTCCCCTCTTTATGAGTTGATTTTGAAATGGTAACTTACTTCGTTTTTTGCTATTCCACCTTCATACGTACGCTCCGTAAAATGTACCATATTATTTATATCTATTGTTAATATTGTAGAAGCTCGAGTACCGTAGCCATCGGTCTTAATAAACAAAGGTGATAAGTTACGTTCTAATTCAAGTCCTACACCAGTATCAGGCAATGCATGATCTTCTGCCATTTCGGCATCCGCGACAAGCTGGAGCAGATCATCGTGGACCATTTCTGAATGTGTTTGTACATATTCTTTTAATTTATCTCTGCCTTTCGTAACTTTTGGCCATGGGGTATTGAGCAAATGATTACTCAAACTATGTGTGCCAACATTTATTGGCCTAATTTTATTTTCTTGGTTACTATAGTAATAGAGAGAATCACTACTGCCTAGAATGACATTAAATCCAGCAAAGTTATCTTTGTCTTTTTGTAAGGAAGAAAGATATTCTATTGGTTTGACATTACCAGATAGAAAATTTGTAACAATGCTTCCACGGGATCGTTTTCCGGTTTCAGCTTGACTTGGATCTCGGTAATTGGTTAATGCGGCAAAACGTCCATTTTTTGTAATTCCCATCCAGGTCCCCATTTGTCGAAGATCCCTTCCTGCCAATATAAAAGGTTTGTCATCCCAAAAATGTGCTTGTTTTGTCGGTCTGTCATAAAATTCATCTCTGTTTGCAGCTACGATTAATTTATAATTTGCGTGTTGCTGAAAGTGCAAATTAATTAGGCACATAGAGGCCCACCTCTACTTACAGTAAATTTCTTCATGGTATGCCCCAGGAAGTTTGCTTAGTAAAAAGTATATCATCAAACAAATTACAATGAGAAAGTTTTTGCTCTAATCTATATTGTTCTTATAAACGCAAAAGGACGATCGTAAAAAATACGATCGTCCTATATAACAAATTATTTCACTGGTATTGTTTCTGTTTCAGTAACTTTTTCGATCCAGTTAAATGGATCCTTTTCTTTGCCATATTGAATGCCGGTTAATGTTTCATAAAGGGCCTTAGCTACTTTGCCTGTTTTACCGTTGTTAATATGCAAATCCTTACCTTCCCAGCTTAATTGTCCAATAGGAGAGATAACAGCTGCCGTACCTGTGCCGAATGCTTCCTCTAAAGTACCATCCATGTGAGCTTGATATAATTCTTCCATGGAGATTCTTTTTTCCGTTACAGGCAATTGCCAATGCTTTAATAGTTGGATGACAGAATTTCGTGTAACACCTTCCAATATACTTCCGTTTAACGAAGGGGTTACAATCTCGCCATCGATTTTAAAGAAAACGTTCATACTGCCAACTTCTTCAATATATTTTTTTTCTACTCCATCCAACCATAAAACCTGGGTGAAGCCCTGTTTTGCACATAATTCTTGAGCTTTTAAACTGGAGGCGTAATTCCCACCGGTCTTTGCTTCTCCGGTGCCCCCTTTAACTGCGCGGACAAAGGTGTTTTCGACTGCAATTTTTACAGGATTTATTCCTTCCTTGTAGTAGGCGCCTACAGGTGATAAGATGACGATTA
Source organism: Virgibacillus halodenitrificans (assembly GCF_001878675.1). NCBI lineage: Bacteria > Bacillati > Bacillota > Bacilli > Caryophanales > Bacillaceae > Virgibacillus > Virgibacillus halodenitrificans. The sequence continues at coordinate 736,077 of NZ_CP017962.1, forward strand.
GTTTATAATGGTGTGCCGGTGCTACGCCAATAAAAGGTTCTGTTGATATAATGAATGGACGAATGTAAAGAGAAGTTCCTTCAGCAGTTGGTACCCAGTCTTTTTCCATATGAACAAGCTGCTTAATTGCTTTCAACACGTGCGACTCATCAATTTGTGGAATACAGAGACGATCATTCGAACGATTCATACGTTCCAGGTTTTTTTCCGGGCGAAATAATTGGATATCGCCATCCGGTGTATAATAAGCTTTTAAACCTTCAAATACCGACTGGCCATAGTGAAATACCATGGCAGATGGATCGATGGTCAATGGCTGATAAGGTATAATGCGGGCATCATGCCATCCTACCGGTTCCGTGTAATCGATCACTAGCATATGATCTGTGAAAATCCTCCCAAACTCCAATTCCTCGGTTTTCGGCTTTTCTTTTGGTGATTTACAATGCTCTACTTCTACTGTCCATTCTTCCATGTCACTGTCCCCTTGTTGTTAAAAATTTTAATACTAATAATAAGCTATATTCAATATAAACGCAACCCTAAATTTTCAGTTTTTTAGAATTAATTAAAATGTCTACTGAATTGTAGTATAATTTGACGTAATTATGAATTGAAAAGGGGGAATACAGATAATGAAAAAAGCTATTATATTTGATTTGGATGACACTCTATTGTGGGATGCAAAGAGTGTAAAAGAAGCATTTAAAGCTACCTGTGAGGTGGTTCGTGAAAGATATGGTGTTGACCCTGAGCTGTTCGAGGAAAAAGTTAGGGTGCGAGCCAGACAATTATATGCAGGTTATGACACGTATGCATTTACTCAAGAGATAGGAATTAACCCATTTGAAGGACTTTGGGGGAATTTTAATGATGAAGGCAAGGACTTTAATAGATTGAGAGAAATAGTGCCCCAATATAAACAGGATGCTTGGACGTTGGGTTTAAAGGACATCGGTGTAAATGATATTGCATTAGGTAAAGAGCTGGCTAACACATTCCCCGAAATGAGAAAAAGACATCCGTATGTTTATGAGGAAACGTTTGAAGTGCTTGATGAGTTAAAAAATAATTATCCTCTTGTATTACTAACCAACGGTTCTCCAGAACTACAATATACAAAATTGGATATTACACCGGAGCTGCAACCGTATTTTGAACATATTGTTATTTCTGGTGCTTTTGGAAGGGGAAAACCGGATGTCAGCATATTTATGCATCTTTTGGAGCTGCTCTCTTTAAAAAAAGAGCAAGTGCTGATGGTTGGAGATAATTTACATACAGATATATTAGGGGCCTCAAAGGCCGGGATCGACTCTGTATGGGTTAATCGTAATGGGAAGGAAAAGAATAATGAGATTGTTCCTACATATGAAATAAGTAGCTTACGGGAAATTCATAAGTTGCTATAGAACCCCACTAAGATTCAAAGTCTAAAAGTTATTGAATAAAGTAAAAGCCGGACGAACCCGAAAATTAGTACTATCTTTCGAGTGCGTCCGGCTTTATTGTTTGCAACACTGCAATCCAGCAGTTTTTCGTATCTATAAATCTACTGCCATTACTTCCTTTATTTCTTCAAGGTTTTTTAGGGCATTGATCTCTGCATCCTCCAAATGTTTATCAACCGTTAACATCATAATGGCATCGCCACCCATATCAGAACGATCCACTTGCATTGTAGCGATATTAATCTGATGTTCTGCCAACAAGCTTCCCATTCTACCAATAACGCCTGGTTGATCTTGGTGATGAATTACGACAATATGGCCCTGTGGAGTGACATCAACACTATAATTATCAACCTTAACAATACGTGGCCCTAAGCCGTTTAATAGTGTGCCAGAAACCCTTCGTACTCCTGACTTCGTTTTCACTTCTAAAGTCAGAAGGTTAGCAAAGCCTCTCGCTTTTGATGTTTTACTTTCATTTACATTAATTCCTTTTTTATCAGCAAGGAACATTGCATTTACATCATTTACATGGTCACCAAGGTGGCGTTTTAGTATTCCTTTAATTGCATTTCTTGTGATTGGAGCTATTTCTCCTGCTGACACTTCCCCGGAATAGGTAACATTAATTTCCTCAGGCACTTCATCAGTTAAATAGATAAGGAAGGTGCCAAGCTTTTCCGCCAGCTCAAAATAAGGCCTGATTTTACTTAATATGTCGCTTGGGACGGATGGAAGATTTACAGGATTGTTTACAGCGCCAGATACAAGAAAATGCATGACATCTGCACATACATCAATGGCAACATTCTCCTGTGCCTCTACCGTGCTCGCACCAAGGTGTGGTGTAGCAATAACTTCTGGTAAATCGAGAAGTTTGTTATCATAAAAAGGCTCTTCTTCAAAAACATCTAGTGCTGCGCCTGCCACTTTTCCTGAAAGAACTGCATCATACAAGGCTTCCTCATCTATAATCCCACCACGAGCACAATTCACGATTTGAACACCATCTTTCATTATTTCGAAAGCTTCTTTATTAAGTAAATGCCTGGTTTCTTTTAACAATGGTGTGTGAATAGTAATGAAATCTGCAGCTTTAAGAACATCTTGAACAGATCCATAGTCCAGCCCCATAGCTTCTGCTTTCTCCTCTGTTAAAAATGGATCATATGCCATTACATTCATTCGCTGGCCTTTGGCTCGATAAGCAACCTCAGCGCCAATTCTACCTAGACCAATGACACCTAACGTTTTATTTTTTAATTCGGTCCCAACATACTTTTTACGATCCCATTGTTGGTTTTTGAGAGATAAATAGGCTTGTGGAATATTTCTCGCCAATGCCATCAGCATCGCCATTGTATGCTCAGCAGCCGAATTCGTATTACCATTTGGTGCATTTACTACGATTATCCCATTTTCCGTAGCTGCCTCCAGATCAATATTGTCAACGCCGACTCCAGCACGTCCAATGATTTTTAAATTTACTGCTTTCTCAATTAAATCGCGAGTGACCTGTGTTTGGCTCCTTACCAATAATGCATCATAACCAGTAATTCGGATTTTCAACTCTTCAGGTGTCAGGTCTGTAGCAATGTCTGCTGTAAAATCCTCTGACTGGAGGAGTGGATGGATACCTTCTTCGCTAAGTGGATCGGTGATCAAGACTTTATGTGCCATTTATAAATAACCTCCTGAATTTATAGTTGTTGAATGTACACTTCTTGTGCGGCCTGAATTCCTCGACCTAATGTAATATCTTTTCCTATCTTTTTAATGCCGATCTCTATTAAACTAATGGATTGAAGCACGTCTGCAGGTGAGCAGTAACCCATATGACCAACGCGAAAAATTTCTCCTTTTAGATGCTGCTGGCCACCGGCTACAGTCATTTTGAAATCCTGCTTAATTATATTTCTAAGATCCTCTGGATTGAAATCCTCTGGTTTTATGGCCGTAACTGTAGGGGAGGCGGCTGTGTCGCTTGTTAAAAGCGGAATATTCATTGCTTTAAATGCTGCTCTTGTCATATTCATCATTACTTGATGTCTCTGATATACCTTTTCTAACGTTTCACTCTCCAATAGTTGCAGCACTTGCTCTAAACCGAATAATAGAGACACTGCTGGAGTAAATGGTGTAGAATTATTCTCTAGATTATCCCGGTATTTTTGCAGGTTAAAATAAAAACGGGGTTGTTTATTCTTTTCTATTACTTTCCACGCCCTCTTACTTGCAGCAATAAATGTAAGCCCGGGTGGCAGCATCATTGCTTTTTGAGATCCGGTTACGAGAACGTCAATACCCCATTCGTCCATTTTGGTTTCCACTGCACCAACACATGATACACCATCCACAATAAACAACGCATCTGAATTAGTATGTACTGCTTCGGCTATATCTTTAACCGGATTTAATACTCCCGTGGAGGTTTCACAATATGTTGCGAACACTGCTTTGATGGACGGATGTTTTTTTAGTAATTCCGCAACTGCTTGAGGTTCTGCCGCATTACCCCAACGGACATCGTGTAGATGAGTAGTAATATTATACTCCTGACAGATTTTGGCAAACCTCTCCCCAAATGCTCCAGTAATAATAACTAATACCTCATCCCCGGGCTGTACGGTATTTACTACAGCTGTTTCTAAACCTGCAGTTCCACTTCCTGCAAGTACCATTATTTCTTGCTTCGTACCAAATATTGGCTTTAATCTATGCTTGATGCTTTCTAAGAGAGATTTGGTTTCCTGATCCCTGTGCCCAATCATTGGTTGGTTCATTGCCCGATTCACAGAGGGGGGAATAGGTGTGGGTCCTGGTATTCTTAAAATTGTTTGTTCTGCAAGCATACTTATTATCGACTCCTTTTTGAAATCCGAACATTATTAGACTTTTAACCTTAAAAAGTTTGTTAATCATTATGTTGTGTAAATATTTAAAATCATAGCAGAAATAAATATAATGTCAATAAAATATATGAAATTTAGAATTTGTTTTTAAGATAGGGAGATTTTTAAAAGCTGTAGGAAAGGCAAATCAGTAGTAGGAGAAGGGGTTTTACACTTTAAGTACTTTTTTGAACAATAAAAAAGGTGAACAATTTTATGTTCACCATTTCATTAATAGTCTCTTTTAATAGCAGATTCACTCATATTTGTATTATTTACCATTGGTTCATTCGTGGCATCATGCCCCATTTTTAAATCATTATTTGCAATTACAAGTACGCCGCCATCTTCAATTGCATCCACATATTCCTTGGCTTGTTTATCTGTTACAGCAGAATTTAACAGGCGGTCGTGTAAGTGCGGGTGTGTTCCTGCATCATTGGAGAAGATTCGTTTTACTTTGTCCATGAAAGTAGGTTCTTCCTCATCAGTCACACTACTTTCAACAGATACATCTGTTCTTTTGTCTAGCTCTTCGAAATCATCAGAGTTGGCGAATACAGTAATGTTTTCAGATTTATAGCCTTTTAATTCTAAGTTGCTTACAAGTCTGATTACTTCATCATTTGCTTGGAAAGGACCAAAGACTTCCTTACCCATATGCAACCTCCTTTTATAAGAAAAACTACCTATATAAGTAACTTCCCAGCACTAAGAGGTTTAAAACATGGGAGATCATAAAAATAGAATCTATTTTTGGAAAAGAATAAAAATTTACTAGTTCCAAATTTCTTTAGCAACCTCAACGATAAGTTTTAATTTTTCCCATTGCTGTTCTTCCGTTAGTTTATTACCGTGATGGGTGGAAGCAAATCCACATTGTGGACTTAAGCAAATCTGTTCTAAGGGTACGTATTTAGCAGCATCCGTTATTCTTGCCTTGATTGCTTCTTTTTCCTCTAGATTTCCAAACTTGGAGGTGACTGCACCAATTACAACCTGTGCTCCCCCATTGGGAATATGTGCTAATGGCTGAAAGTTGCCAGATCGATCATCATCGTATTCAAGAAAGAAGCCATTTACTTCTTCTTTTGCAAATAAAGTAGGAGCTATCTGTGCATAACTACCTTCAAATGCCCATGTCGATTTATAGTTACCCCGACAAAGGTGGGTGGTAATGGCAAGATCAGCAGGTTTTGCTTCCAATACACTATTGACAACGCGTAGTGCCAATTCTATTAATTGTTCTCTTGAATAATCTGGCTCATATGCGAAGAGGTCATCCACGTTTAGTCCAGCAATATAAACATCATCGAATTGAAGATACCGTACTCCAGCTTTATAGAATGCTGCCACGGCATCTTGATATGCTTTAATAATGTCATCAGCATATGTTTCTACATCAGGATAAACCTCAGGGTTACGAATACCAGCGTGGAATAGTTGGTTTGGACTTGGAATGGTCTGTTTTGCTGTCGCACGCCCGTCTACAATGTTGTTAAATTCAATAAAATCCTGAATAAACGGATGATCTGGGTTGAAAGCTATTTTGCCTGTATTTCGTATATTGTATCGTTCTGTTTCTTCCCCCTGAAAATGGTAGCCTGACTCCGGTACAAATCCTTCTATTCCATCTAAATGCTCCAAGAAATCCAAGTGCCACCAGGAACGTCTGAATTCTCCATCCGTTACTACTTCAAGACCTATTTCAATCTGTTTATCTACTATTCTTTTAATTTCAGCTGTTTCTATTTCTCGGAGCTGACTAGCGGTAATAGTACTTTCTTTGAACTCATTTCTTGCTTTGTGCAATGTATCTGGCCGCAATAAACTTCCAACATGGTCGGCTTTAAATGGTGCTTTCGTCAATGTAACAGTCATCATCTAATCCTTCTTTCTTCATTTGTCTTTTTTGTAACCTATTTCTAAGGTAGAATCGCAAAAGATCGTACTGGGAATCCAGAAGCTCCTTCTACTTTCGGTACAAAATTTAAAATTGCTGCCCCAGTGGGAGGGAGTTGATAGAGATTTGTTAATAATTCTACTTGGAACGTGTCTTGATCAAGTACGTAATATTCACCAGCCAGTTTTCCTCGTTTTTTATAATCGATAGCAGAATCAGTATCGAATGTCTCATGTCCAATGGCTTTTATCTTTCTTTCCGTAAATAAAAATTTTAGAGCATCTAGTCCCCATCCAGGTGTGCGGTTATCACCATCTTCTCCTTTATTGTCAAAAGCTAGTTGATCTGGCCAACGTTTACTCCAATCTGTTCGTAAAGCTACAAATACATCGGATTCTATTTCCCCATGCTCCGCTTCAAAGTCGAGAATATCTTGAACACATAAAGTGAAATCAGGATCTAGTTGGGCTTCTTTTGATTTATTAATTACGATTAATGGTAGGACAAGTTCCTTTAAATCCAATTCATCAACATAACGCGAATTAGGTACGAAGTGGATTGGAGCATCTATATGTGTTCCATACTGACCTGCAAAGCTAAATTGTTGAGCAAAAAATCCGTCGCTGTGATCAAATAATGTTTTAAATTCCGCACCATCAAACGCAGCGAAATGAGGGGAATTCGGTCCGAAAGTGTGAGTTAAGTCTATCCATTGCTTTTGTTTCAATAAATCAATTGCTTGCAATAATTCGTTTTTTTCTTGGTGTACTAACTCATTTGTCATTACAATCACCTCTTTAATTGAAAGTTTATTATGCTTTTAAACGATAACTTAAATTATGCTGCTTTAATGTTTTATCTTTGCCAAACAAAAAGTGCTTTTCCATATCAGGTGAATATTTGGAGTTAATGGTTTCAACACCGACTGCTTCTGCAACAGCTCGAAGCATTGCCGGAGATGCACCACAACATAAGCCAATATAATTAACACCCAGATCGTTAGCTTCCTTCGCCCATTCCGCCAACTCATAACGGTTATGATAAAGTGGATCTAAAGCTGTTGGGAATGTGGTCTCTAAAGGCAAATGACAGCTACAGCCCCCATCTGGCAAATTAAAAAAGGTTGGATGTTCTTCTGAAGTACGGTATGGAATTGGCAATGCTCCAACATAGCCATCTACATTTTTTCTGATATCAACTATATATGGTTGCATAGTGTGTGGCCCACGGAAACAGTTCATTCCCACAACCAATGCTCCTTTTTCGGAAAGGAGTCGACATGCTTCTTCTACGGTATACCCATCACGGAGAATGTTTTCGCCCATTAAACCGAATGTAATAACAGCAGGCAAGCCTTGCTTTTTAATTTCCTCTAAAGCAATCAGAGCTTCTTCATAATAGTAGAAAGTTTCCCCATTAACGAAATCTACACCTTCTTCTTTACACCATTGGACCATCTCTGCAAAAATTTCCATAACTTTTTCTTTTGATTCAAGGTCATTCGGGTCAAATAAGTTTGTATTGGAGATATTTCCTGCTACCAGCGCTTCTTCGATTGGATGCTCCTTGGCTACTTCTTTAGCAAGACGGATTGCATTTCTGTTTAATGGTTCCAGTAAATCTTCCTTACCGATAATTCGCATCTTTTCTCGGTGGGCATTGTATGTAAATGCCAAGACAATGTCAGAACCTGCATTCATATAGTCGCGGTAAGCTTGTTTTAAAGCTTCTGGATGATCCAATGCGACTTCCGGAACAAAAGAGCCAGCCTGTAAATACCCTCTTCTTTCCAGTTCAAATAAGTAACCTTCACCAGCAATGACTGTCCCATCTTGTAGACGTTGTTCTAAACTTCTTTTCATTTTGTTTCCTCCTCTTTTTATTGTGTGAACAGAAAAAGCCCCTTCTAAAAATAAGAAGAGGCTGTTGTCACCAAAATATTGTTTCTCCTCTTATCTTCAAGCATGTAATATGCTTCTGGAATTGGCACAGTACTTTGCTAAGTCTGTTGCCGAGGCTTCAAAGGGCCAGTCCCTCCACCTCTCTGGATAAGAATTCTAACTATTCAATTTGATATTAAGTAATAACATACAGGAGCAAGAATGGATTGTCAAGTGGATAATTGAAAATTCATATCTTTCACTAAACGATATTTAATTAACAGAATCCTAGTATATATATTAGTTTCTTTCATGCATCCGCATAATAGTTTAAAATAATACTAGGAATACTAAATTAATAAGCAGGAGATTATCGAATGTTCAAAAACTCAGAGAAATTTTTAACAGCATTTAACCGAATTGAAAAAGAGTTAAGGTCCATGATGATTAACAAAAAAGATTTAGGATTTTCTAAAATGGTTAAAATACTGAGGAATTCCAATTCTTTGGTAAAACGTTACAGCGAGGACCTATTGGAATTTGCTGAACTGCGAAACGCAATTGTACATAATAAAGTGGAGCTTACACATGCAATAGCAGAACCACATGATTCGATCGTTGATAAAATTGAAACAATCCAAGAAGAGCTTGCACATCCTAAAAAAGTTATTCCCTTATTCAACAAGAAAGTACATTATTTTGATGAACAGGATTCTTTAGCAGATATGTTACACACCATTCATGAGAAAGGGCATACCAAATTTCCTGTCTACGCTAATCAAACGTTTATGGGTTTACTTACACAGAAAGGAATTACAAATTGGCTTGCAGAAAATAATGGAGAGGGTAGTTTCTCTTTCAACGATATTTTATTGAAGGATGTGCTCCCATTCGAAGAAAAAGATAATGTGCTATTTATTTCAGCTTCAACCTCCATCTATGCAGCAGTTGAACTCTACAAGGAATATGCATCAAAGGGAAAACGGCTTGAAGCTTTGTTAATAACTAGAAATGGATCGCAGGGAGAAAAACTAGCAGGGATTATCACTACCTCTGATATTCTTGAAATTCCATAAATCTGAAGTGGAAGAAAAATGGAAACTTTTTCTTCTCTTATCGTATAGAAAAGTAAATGAAAAATGTAAGGAGGCACAACATGGACAATTATAAACCAGCAGGATTTTGGATACGGTTTTTAGCAAATTTTGTTGATGGAATTATTATTTCCTTAATGGCACTAATTATCGCGGTCATTATAGGTGATCAGACATTCTTCCAGGGAGGAAGCTCGGAGGACTCCATATCGGAAGGGATATCAAGTCTATTATACTCCGTAGTATTCATTATAATATTTACGGCAAGCAAGTTTCGTGGTTCTCCTGGAAAGATGGTTTGTAAAATACAAGTCTTAAATAAAGATATGACACAAATTAGTATATTGAAATCTGTTGGAAGATATTTTTCTTATATTCTCTCGGCTATTCCGTTTATGCTTGGCTTTATTGTTGCAGGTTTTACGGAAAATAAAAAAGCTCTACATGATGTCATTTGTGGCACGAGGGTAGTGTACAGAAATAAATAATTCAGATACCAGTGTAAATATTTATAATGGGGGAGAGCTATTATATGAATTTCGTATCCATAGATTTTGAAACAGCTAATGAGAAGCGACACAGTCCTTGCGCAGTAGGTCTAGTAGTTGCTAATGAACACAAAATAATTGATGAATTTTATAGTTTGATTAATCCTATGATGTCTTTTAGCGGATTTAATATTGGTATTCATGGGATAACTGAAAATGATGTTCAAGAAGCACCGACATTTGCTGAATTGTGGCCACAATTAAATAATTACTTATCCAATAATTTGGTTATTGCACATAATGCAAGTTTTGATATGAGTGTAATTCGAAATACATTAGATTATTTTCAACTGCCATATCCAGAAATGGAATACCTTTGTACAGTGAATATTTCTAAAAAAATCTGGCCACACTTACAAAATCATAAACTGAATACACTAGCTAGCCATCATAAGATTAACTTTGAACATCACCACGCACTAGAAGACGCTCGTGTAGCTGCCAAAGTTTTTATGAAGGCACTTGATGAACGAAAAGCTGATTCGTTTGATAGTTTCTTAAAAATATGCCAAATGAGAAAAGGGAAGATTTACGAAAGAGGATATGTTGCACCTAAATCTATTTCATCAAAGAAAAAAAGAAGGCTATATTTATAAAAGGAGGTTTATAAATGAATAACAAAAGATGGTTTGCACTTGTTATTGCGATAGGATTGTTTGTTATATCCATTGTCGTGCAGTTATCTACAAGTGTTGCGACAGCCAATTTTGATCAAATGTTTAATTTTGAAGATAATCAACTATCTGAAACAGTAATAGAAGAAGGAGCAGTAGATAAGAAAATAGCTGTCCTGCATTTAGAAGGTGTGATTCAGGATGCTTCCGGAGGTTCTCTAATAAATGCGAACGTATATAATCACAAGCGCTTTCTGGATACGCTAGACCAAGCAGGAGAGGATTCGTCCGTAAAAGGAATCATTATCCGGGTTAATTCCCCTGGCGGTGGTGTTGTAGAAAGTGCTGAAATCCACGATAAAATCGTAGACATTCAAAATACATATCAAAAGCCTGTGTATGTATCAATGGGAAATACAGCTGCTTCTGGTGGTTATTATATCTCGGCTCCTGCTGATAAGATTGTCGCTCATCCTGCTACATTAACCGGTTCTATCGGTGTTATTATGGAAAGTTTTAACTTTGCTGAATTTGCGGAAGAACATGGGATTAATTTCAATACAATTAAAAGTGGGAAATACAAGGACATCATGTCTTCCAGTAGAAAAATGACAGACGATGAGCGTGACATTCTTCAAACTATGATCGATGACTTATATGGTGACTTTGTTGACGTTATAGTGGAAGGTAGAGAGATGAAAGAACAGAGGGTAAGGGAAATTGGAGACGGTCGTGTTTATACAGGATCCCAAGCGAAAGAGATTAATCTCGTGGATGATTTGGGGACATTGGACGACACGATTGCTTTGATGAAAAAAGACAATCAACTTGGTAAAGCGTCTGTTATTGAATATGAAAAAGGTTTACCTTTTAACCAACTCTTAAGTGGAACAATGCAAAATATGCTTGGTACAGAAAAAGATCTTTTCGGAATACAGGAATTCCTAAGACAATCCAATGGGCCAAGAGCAATGTATTTATATTCGGAATAAGGAGGTGCAGTCGTAATGGAAGAGGCAAACGAATTCTCTTTGACTGATCAACCAGTTGTTAGATATGCTGGTTTTTGGATGCGTTTCTGGGCATATCTGGCAGATCTTCTCATTATTTTTAGTGTGACTGGCATCCTGCTTAGTCCATTCAAGTTTTTTGAAGGAGCTCCCATTGATATTGGATTTTGGACAGTGACAGGTATTTTAGGTTCGCTGATTTTTTATCTTTATTTCTTGTTGATGACCAAATTTTATAACCAAACATTGGGAAAAATGATCTTTGGTCTCAAAGTCGTACGAGAGGATCAAAAACAGCTCTTATGGAGTGATCTTTTATTTAGAGAGGTAGTCGGAAGGTTTCTGCATCGTGTATTCTTTTTCACGTTTTTGCTTTATATTGTCGTAGCATTTTCTCCTGAAAAGCAGGGAGTGCATGACAGAATTGGAAATACAAGAGTAATTATTGAATAATAAATAAGACCAAATAAAGGTAGTCTGCGAAGACTGCCTTTTGTTTTGAATATTAACAATAATATATGGGCGCCTGAGACAAATCGAGTTTTATATTTTTATGTTAACTTTCATTTGTAGAAATTTGTATAGATACTTGATTTTATCTAATAACTGAAATATTATAAAAATTAGAATATTGCGCATGTGTGAGCATCAAAAATAATGAGGAGTGGATGTATTGAAGAATACAACGATTCACAATGAACTTGATCAGCTGCTGCAACGGGTTAGAAGGAACACGTTAGGGGATCTGCTTGCAAGGACAAGAGAACGTACTCCAGATAAATTTGCAATCGCTTACAACAATCTCCGATTAACATATAAAGATTTAGATAACCGTGTTAATCAAACGGCAAGAGCTTTTATAGAAGCAGGAATGAAAAAAGGGGACATGATTACGGTTATGTCCAGAAATAGTCTTGATTTTGTAATTAGTATTTTTGCTTTAGCAAGAATTGGTGCGGTAATGATACCTATTAATTACATGCTGACAAAAGAAGATATTACGTACATTCTCGAACATGCAGAGGTTACAGGATTAATTGCTTCGGAAGAGTATGCTTCAGTACTTGATCAATCTGCAGAAGGGCTGAATATAGCCCATCGTTATTTGATGGATATGAAGGAAGCGGATAATAATAATTTATCTGCATGGACACCGTTATCTGTAATAAGTACTCAACAGTCTTCAGACTTTGTAGATGTTGTGATTGAGGATGATGATTTAGCGCAGGTTCTTTACACAAGTGGAACAGAGTCTCGGCCTAAGGGAGTTATGCTTACTCATAAAAGTATAATAAGCGAATATGTAAGTTGTATTTTTGATGGAAAGATGGAGGCGAGGGATATCGCAATCCATGCACTACCCTTATATCATAGTGCCCAGCTTCATGTGTTTTTAGGGCCGAGCGTTTATATTGGCTCAAGTGGAATAATTCTAGGCGCGGCAACGCCAGAAGTTATTTTAAAAACTATTGAAGAAGAGGGAGCTACACAGCTGTTTTGTCCGCCAACTGTATGGATTGCTTTGCTGCGACATCCCGATTTTGATAAAAGGAATCTATCTACATTGGAAAAATGTTATTATGGTGCAGCTATAATGCCGAGAGAGATTTTGAAGGAGCTTGCAGAAAGACTTCCAAACGCAAAATTTTGGAATTTTTATGGGCAGACAGAAGTAGCCCCTCTTGCTACTGCATTGCAACCAGAAGACCAGCTTCGTAAACTCGGTTCAGCGGGTGTGGCGACGTTACATGTGCAAACCAAAATTGTGGATGAAAAGGGAATAGAAGTTGCTAGAGGAGATGTAGGAGAAATTGTGCATCGTACACCTCACGCCATGAAGGGCTACTTACATGACCCTGAAAAAACAGCTGAAGCGTTTCGTAACGGATGGTTTCATAGTGGTGACCTTGGAACAATGGATGAAGAAGGGTATATTACCATCGTTGACCGTAAAAAAGATATGATTAACACAGGTGGAGTCAATGTTTCGAGCAGAGAAGTCGAGGAAACGATATATCAATTGGAGGGTGTTTCTGAGGTTGCGGTCATCAGTATACCTGACGCATATTGGGTTGAAGCGGTGACAGCAATTATTGTACCTAAAAAAGATGCGAAGCTAACGAAGCAAGCAGTTATTACATTTTGTCGTGAGAAATTATCGTCATTTAAAGTTCCTAAAAATGTAGAATTCGCTGATGAATTACCAAAAAACCCAAGTGGAAAAGTATTGAAAAGATCGTTAAGAGATCGATACGAAAACTCGGGAAATTAATTTATTTAACTGGGAGTATTTCTAATGAAAATTCACTGTTCAAGGTTTACTAATCAAAATTTTGAGCCACCCCATTTGCTTGAATAGTTTCTTGGGAATTTTCAAAGACTATTGATGGAGGTGGTTTGATTGAGTAAGAAAAGAAATAATTATAGTAATAAGCAGTTGCAATCCAGTGTTAACCCACAGGGCCTAACAGAAGATGATGCAGATCAACGGCCAAAATCTCAACTGGAACAGCGAGCAAAAAAGAAAAATACAAAGATTTAAGAGGTGGGAATAATCGACTACACATTGAACTATTTAAGAGAATCTTTGGCTAATTACTCAGAAAATGAAATGTGTCAACAGATCTTCCAAAAACTCGATGAAAAGATTTATTCCAATGAGGAAATGTTTGTAAAAGCACTGGATGAAGAAGAAATGACTTACCTAAATGATGTCCTTGAGAATGAACTCCACTACGCTAAGAGCGTTGAACATGATCAGCGTGTAAAAGAATTAACAGAAGTATATGAGTTACTTTTTTAGTAGCAAGTATATAATTTCCATTGAATTTTTTTGTGTATAGGTGTATTATAAATTTACAAGCTGCAATGTACGTATTCAATTAAGTTTTAACCTCTAATTAGATAATAGGGAGTTTTACATTGAAGCTCTAATGTCGCGCCGTCATTATGTAACGGAAGACAGGAAGGTTTCTGCAAACACCCACTTGGTGAAGTGGTGGTTTAAAACTTTTTATTTAAAATACGGCAATTGTGGCCTGTATACTTATACAAATAATCAAAGCCAGTTTCCTTATTGGAAGCTGGCTTTTTCATATTTTGGAAATTGTTTTTTGTAAAAGAGAAACTAAAATAAATATGGCACCCATTGATTAGAAAATAATATAAAATCCCGACCTAATTTGATGAAACTTATAAAAGGAGTAGTTACAAATATCAACTTCCTAGTTTAAATAAGTAAATGTTTATAAACGTGATTTGTTTTCAGTATTAGATTTTCCTCACAAGTCACGATATATTTAAGGGAGGGGGGATGGTAATGGATTTTCAGTACAATAAAATTGACCATGTTCAATTAGCTGCTCCAAAGGGTGGAGAAGAAAAGGCAAAGGAATTTTATATTAAAAAACTAGGGTTTACCGAGCTTGAAAAGCCACCGTTATTAAAGAAAAATGGAGGTGCTTGGTTTCGAGCAGGTGATGTTCATATCCACATTGGAATTGAGGACCCATTTAGACCAGCAACAAAAGCTCATCCTGCTATTCAAGTGCATCAATTAGAAAGTTTGAAAAAACATTTAACTGATCAAGGCATAGAAGTTATTACTGATGATCGATTGCCTGGTGCTTCGCGTTTCTATGTAAATGACCCCTTTGGGAACAGAATTGAGTTTTTGGAATGGATAAGTAGTGAACAAGGATAAAAGTTAGAAAATTATTAAATTTTTATGAGGGGTTGTAACTGACACCTCACATGCTATACTAGTTACATTAATTGAATACTAACATCATATAATCGCGGGGATATGGCCTGCAAGTTTCTACCGGTTTACCGTAAATGAACCGACTATGAGAAATAATTCAGTGTTGGTATATACTATATTTAGTATATTCCTTCATTTCTTTCAGCATTTTTTATAAAGCTTGAAGGATATTGTTCTGCTCATAGTTGGAATGCAGTCCGTATCTCTTCAAGCTTTTTTTGTTTTGAAGGAAAATATTGGTGTCAACTTTTCTAAGCTTCATGATTTTGCTACCACTATATTTCACTAAACAGCATTTCGAATATAAACACTTTATCTGTAATCTTGGAGGAAAATAAAATGGAACTTTTAAAGCAAAAGATAGTAAACGAAGGTAAGGCGTTATCAGATACCGTCTTAAAGGTGGACCGATTTTTAAATCATCAGATCGATCCTCAATTGATGCAAGAAATTGGTAAAGAGTTTGCATCGCTATTTCAAGAATCTGGTATTACTAAAATACTAACACTCGAATCTTCTGGCATTGCTCCCTCAGTTATGACAGGATTGCAGCTGGATGTGCCTGTGATATTTGCGAGAAAGCGAAAGTCGCTTACCCTAATTGAAAACCTCTATTCCGCGAGCGTTTACTCATTTACAAAACAGGAAACAAGTGAAATTTCTATTTCCTCAGATTTTATTACAAGTGAGGATACGGTACTGGTTATTGACGATTTTCTTGCAAATGGACAAGCTGCGCTCGGCTTAATTGATTTAGTAAAGCAAGCAGGCGCAAAAATTGCGGGAGTAGGCATCGTTATTGAAAAAGCTTTTCAAGAAGGTGGCAGTCTTATAGAAGAGCAAGGGATTCGTCTGGAATCTTTAGCAAAAATTGCTTCATTAAGCAAAGGTAATGTTACTTTTGAGGAGGAAGAAACAATATGAAAACCACAGCATTAGGATTACAACATGTACTTGCAATGTACGCAGGAGCTATCTTAGTTCCCTTGATCGTTGGGGGAGGAATTGGCTTGAATCCTGAGCAACTAACATATTTAGTTGCTGTCGATATTTTAATGTGTGGTGTTGCTACATTACTTCAAGTAATTAAGAATCGCTTTTTTGGTATAGGCCTCCCCGTCGTTCTCGGTTGTACCTTTACAGCAGTAGGACCGATGATTGCAATCGGTGGTGAATATGGAATATCAGCAATCTATGGCTCCATTTTAGTTTCAGGACTATTTGTTGTTTTAATCAGCAAATATTTTGGCAAACTTGTACGTTTCTTCCCTCCGGTTGTTACTGGTTCAGTTGTCACTATAATTGGAATCACTCTTATCCCTGTAGCAATTAATAATATGGGAGGAGGGCAAGGAGCAAGTGATTTTGGTTCTCTCTCCAATATTGCTTTGTCATTTGGGACATTACTATTTATTATTCTTATGTATCGTTTTTCTACAGGATTTATCCGTTCTATTTCTATTTTAATTGGTTTGCTTGCAGGTACCATTATTGCTGCTGTTATGGGTAAAGTTGATTTTCAAGCAGTAACAGACGCATCTTATTTCCATATGGTCCAACCATTTTACTTTGGAATGCCTACGTTTGAATGGTCGGCCATTATTACCATGTGTCTTGTAGCAATGGTTTCCCTAGTTGAATCTACTGGTGTCTATTTTGCACTCAGTGATATTACAGAAAAAAAACTAACGGAAAAAGATCTGTCTAATGGATACCGTGCAGAAGGTTTAGCAATTTTGCTTGGTGGTATATTTAATGCATTTCAATATACAGCTTTCTCGCAAAACGTGGGGTTAATTCAGCTAACTGGTGTAAAATCCCGTAAAGTAGTAGGTGTAGCTGGGGTAATTCTAATTCTTCTTGGTTTTATTCCTAAAATCGCTGCATTTACCACGATCATACCTACTGCGGTTCTCGGTGGTGCTATGATTGCTATGTTCGGTATGGTAGTCTCTCAAGGAATTAAAATGCTAAGCAGTGTCATTGCAAACTCACCAGAGAATTCTATGATAATTGCCTGTTCGGTGGGAATGGGTCTTGGTGTAACTGTAGTTCCTGAGTTATTCTCTCACTTTCCAAATAGTGTTCAAATACTGACAAGCAATGGAATTGTTGCAGGAAGTGTTACCGCCATTACTTTAAATATATTATTTAATATGAAACCAAAGAAAAAAGAAGCAAACAAAACTGTACCACAAGCATTAACAGAACAAGAAGCATAATTAAGTGAAAAAATACAGTGCGATCACTGTATTTTTTTGCGTATAAAGATGAAAAACAATCCGTAGTTCAGATGAAATGCGAGGTAACTTGATAGTACTGTAAACGGCCGTTACGGAAAATAACTTATGGTGAACACACTATAGCTAGTTTGGGAATGTTTTCGGTGAATACTTTTACTCTACTGCCGATTAATTCGCTCTGCGGCGGATAGTTTCGCTCTGCAGCCGATTAATTTTCTCTGCGGCGTATTATCTCGCTCTACTGCTGATTAATTCGCTCTGCAGCTGATTTTTCCTATTCCATTGCTTTGTGCAATCTATAAAGCTATAGTATGATAGGTGAATAGCGAAAAAAATTTAGAAGAATCGGTTGTTACGTGTGCTGGTTGTCTTTTATTGAAGATGCTAGCGCGGTTTAAACTTAGGGGTTGATAGATTGAGAAATGAAGAAGTAACAGATATTCAAAATATAAACAAACTGCCAATTGTTGCAGTTCTAATAACAGGTGCTTTTCTTGCCATTCTAAATCAGACTTTGCTGGCAACAGCGATACCACATATTATGGAGGATTTACATTTAACAGAAAATACGGCCCAGTGGGTCACTACTATTTTCATGCTAGTTAACGGTATTATGATACCAATAACAGCTTTTTTGATAGAAACCTTTACTACTAGAAGGCTATTTTTAACCGCAATGTCTATTTTTGCATTTGGAACACTTATTTGTGCTGTGTCTCCAAATTTTGGAATACTTATGACTGGTAGAATTGTTCAAGCAGCTGGAGCAGGAATTATGATGCCATTAATGATGACTATCTTTTTATTAATTTTTCCTGTTGAAAAAAGAGGCTCTGCGATGGGGACAGTTGGTTTGGTTATCTCCTTTGCACCAGCTCTAGGACCAGTGATTTCTGGCTGGCTTGTTGAACATTACCCTTGGAGATCTTTATTTCTAATTGTTCTTCCGCTTGCAATTATCGATGTTATTGTAGCATTTTTTATTATGAAGAATATTACTACCCGTACTTTCCCAAAGGTGGATTATATTTCCATCATATTATCGACACTTGGATTTGGCGGACTTCTCTATGGCTTTAGTAGTGCAGGAAATAGTGGGTGGTCTAATACCATTGTTCTCCTGTCATTAGCAATAGGTGCTATTTGTTTAACTATCTTTATCCTCAGGCAATTTAAGCTTGCGCAACCTATATTAGAATTTCGTGTATTTAAAAATAAAATTTTCACAATAACAACAGTAATTGGGATGATTGCATTTATTGGGTTGATTGCTGCAGAAACGATTTTGCCTATTTACATGCAGAATATGGCAGGCTATTCCGCATTGGATTCCGGTTTGATGATTTTACCAGGTGCGTTGATTATGGGAATCATGTCACCAATTAATGGACGAATCTTTGATAGATTTGGCGCTAGATACCTTGTGATTGTTGGGTTGCTGATTTTAACAATAACATCATTTTTATATACAAATCTCACCCCTGATACGTCATTATCCTATATCACGGTGGTGTTTGCTGTAAGGATGTTTGGCATTTCCATGATTATGATGCCTTCAACTACTGCGGGGTTAAATCAACTTTCAAATAAATTAATCCCACATGGTTCTGCCATGGTAAATACAATGCGACAGGTAGCAGCTTCAATTGGTACAGCTCTCCTCATCACAATTATGACAGCCACAGCATTGAATACAGGTAAAAACGCCACTCCGAGTGAACTGATTCATGGCGTGAATGTGGCGTTCTATGTTGCGACAGGTCTCTCGTTTGTTGGACTTATCTTAGCTCTTTACATTAAAGGAACGACACCACATGAAGATCGTGCTAGAGTAGAACAAGAAGAAGGTTAGAGACAATAACGCAGAACGGTAGAAGAAAGTTCATTTTCTTCTACCGTTTTTTTCTTGAAAATTAATCTAAATGCTTTGCTGTTTTTTTATAATCAGCCGTTTCTTTCGATTTCCAAGAACAGAAACAACACTATGTAAAAGCATTCCAAAAATCACTAGTCCTATTCCGATAAATGATAAAGCACTTGGTAATGGTGCACTTAACAACAGTAGCTCGCCAAATAACGCGAAAATAACCTCTCCGGATTGAGTAGCCTCCACGCCGGCAAGCTTATGATTATCATCTTGCACAAGCTCTGCAGCATAAAAAAATAAAGCAGTAGCGATAATGCCTGAGGACACTGCAACAATAAATGTTTGCCCCACCTGGGCACCGGAAGGTAAACCATCTACGAAGATTCCGTACACAGCCAAAACGATCCAAAAAGGCATGGAGGCAATTGTCATACCAAGGAGACGTTGAAAAGTGGTTAGCTCACCTTGAACTAAAAGCATCATTTTGCGATTGCCAAGTGGGTAAGCAAACGCAGAAATAACGAGTGGAATAACACATAGTAATACATTCGTCATTGGAACTGTGGTAGCGTGCTCCATTTGCATAATGAATATTCCTGCAAGGATAATCAGTGAAATGAAAACACTTTGAATGGGGATGCGTTGTTTCACTTTTTGACTTAAAAAAGGAACAAGCAAAGACCCTGCAATAATGGTTAATTGAAATGTAGCAGCGACTAGCCAGCCAGGCCCATATATTGTTGCGAAAGTAAGTGGAGCATAGAAGAGACCAAACCCTATTGTACTCCATAAGAACCAGGGTATAGGGTGCCTCTTTATATGGTTAATTACTGGTTTTATTTTCCGGGTTGTTCCCAAGAAAATTCCCAAAATAGGTAACATAAACATAAAGCGCAGGGAAGCACTCCAAACCCAGTGTCCACCTTCCAATTCCATTAAGCGATTTAATACAAATGTTACCGAAAAAAATAATGCTGCCAAAAGGCCAATTAAGATTGCTTTCATGATGTATTCACCTCAATAAAAATAGATGAGCAGGGGGAGATTAATCCCGCCTGCTCTACCTTATAAAACTAAACATACTTTGCTTCTGTGAAACTAAAACATTAATTCCGTGTTTAAAATTTTGTGCAATAAATACAATATATCGAATATTAATAAATCGGTCAATAGAAAATAATAAATTTTCAGTTATTTTACAGGGCGCAAATATAAATAGCATAGAGATGCTGTTTAATTCATACTATGTTAGCGTATCGCTATTTAAAGGGAGAATAAAATTATAAAATAACGAATGCTTATTCAATGGTTTTTTAAAGAGAAGCAGGATGATGGAAATATGTGGCGAATTATATAAATAGGATACGATGAGCAGCGTTACAACAACGAAGAAGGAAGTGATCTTGTGGAAACTTTGCCGATATGGTTCTGGATTGTTTATTCTACCTTTATCCTGCTCACTCTAGGGACTGCTATATTTAGTAATTTCAAAGAGGATAGAATACCACTTGCTTATATAACCATTATTCTCTCTTTTGCTTTACCTTTGGTGAGTTTTTTATTCAGCATTGGTAGAGGGGATAATGACAACGAATTTTCTTATATGATGAAAGAGGTGGCAGATGGCAGCCTGACTGCTATTATGCTTATTTTAGGGTATATTTATTTAACAACTTGGTTGGTACTTTTTATAAAGGATAACTTTGGACAATACATTTCTAAATTATCTGGGTTGTTGACCACAAAAATCAAAAATTCACCATACCTGCACAGAAAACAGGACGGTGCATAAAACATTAAATCCTATGAATAAAAATTCCTCACAATACTCAATTTAAAGTGAGGAGGTGCTATGAATGGGAAGAGATCGACAAGAAAAAAAGTTAAAACAAAGCGGCCGTGTAGAATCTGATCGTGATGTAGGATTACGTTATAAGGGTGCTACAAAGATGTCAGGTCCAGAGGAAGCTAGAAGGTTGAATGACGGTAATAAGTAAAAAATGGAAAAAAGCGATCATAATTGATCGCTTTTTATTCTATTTAATTTTAATAATGATTTTCCCCTTAGCATGATGGGTTTCACTAAGCTCGTGTGCTTTTCTTAAGCCTTCTTCACCCAATGGAAATGTATTCCCAATCACTGGCTTAATTACTCCTTTTTCCATTAACTCAGCAATTTCACTTAATTGCTTACCATTTTCTTTTAACCAAATTGAGTCTGCTTTAATATCTTTTTCAGTAGCTAATTCTTTATTTGGTGCTTGTACAATGGAGACTAGCTTACCGCCATTTTTTAAAACCTTAAAGCTTTTCTCCTGGATTTCTCCACCCATCGTATCTACTACAATATCGTAATCAGACAGCTTGTCTGAAAAATCTTCTTCTTTATAATTAATAAATTCATCTACACCTAGTTCTTTTAATAAAGCTTTATTTTTTTCGCTTGCTGTAGAAGCAACATATGCGCCGAAGTGTTTGGCAATTTGAATAGCAAAACTTCCAACACCGCCTGCTCCCGCATGTATTAATACTTTGTCACCTTCTTTCACTTCGGAGAAATCGACAAGGCACTGCCATGCAGTGAGACCAGCTAGTGGAACTGCAGCAGCTTCATCGAATGTAATATTTTCAGGGAGCTTTGCAAGTAAATCCTCTTCTACAGGAACGTATTCGGCATAGGTACCGTTGGCGGTCGTAGCAGGACGTGCAAAGACGCGGTCTCCAACAGTAAAGTCAGTTACATTACTACCAATCTCCTTTATTATGCCTGCTGCGTCCCAGCCAAGGATGATAGGGAATTCAAAAGGAATATTATCCTTTAAATAACCTGCTCTGATCTTCCAATCAATAGGGTTAATTGATGTCGCGTGCAATTCAACTAAAACTTGATTATCCTTTATAGTAGGTACTGCTACATTGCTTTCAGTTAATTTGTCAGCAGGACCATATTCATCTATAATAATTGCTTTCATTCTAAAACCTTCTCTCCTATGAATTACAGTAGTTTGGCAACTTTTTCTGCTTATTTGCCAAAACATATGTTTAATATAGTAGTTTCCCGGATATGAGAAAAATTAATCATGAAAGAAGGGATGAATATGAGTGAAAAAATATATTCCTTTGCTCCAGTTTTACCAGAACGACCAAAGGTTCTAATACTCGGATCAATGCCTGGGGGGATGTCTTTAAAGAAGCAACAATATTATGGGAACCCCAGAAATCATTTTTGGCCTATTATGTTTGAATTATTCCATCAAGAGACCTTAGAAGACTATGAAGCAAAGTTAGCCTTTATAAAAAAACAAGGGATTGCACTTTGGGATACGATCGGCAGTTGTTATCGAGAGGGTAGCTTGGACACGAATATAGTAAATGAGGAGCCGAATGCTATTGCAGAATTGGTGAGTAAATATCCATCTCTAGGTTTGATTGTTTGTAATGGAGGGAAGTCGTATCAAACATTTAAAAAGCATTTTTCCAAAGAATTATTTGGCAAAGTAGATGTTAGAAAGCTACCTTCTACAAGCCCAATACCTGGTAGATATACAAAAACTTTTGCTGGTAAAGTAGAGGAATGGAAAGTCATTTTCGATCACCTGGATAATTAGAAATTGTTTTAGAAGGCAAATAAAAAGGGTAGTGAAAGATAAGTT
Organism: Virgibacillus halodenitrificans; assembly: GCF_001878675.1. Lineage (NCBI taxonomy): Bacteria > Bacillati > Bacillota > Bacilli > Caryophanales > Bacillaceae > Virgibacillus > Virgibacillus halodenitrificans. The sequence continues at coordinate 758,994 of NZ_CP017962.1, forward strand.
AGTTTAATTGTCGAAAAAATGGTACAATGGAAGCAGAAGAGGTTATTTATGAGTAATCTTAATAAATAGTAAGTATTTTGAACTATATTTCCTATTTGCTGAAATGATGAATAAATTGCTCAGCGAATTAATAAACTTACATTGGTTGTAAAAAATCGCTCCATAAACGAGTCGCAAGCGGCATCCTGCGACTCGGACTGCTATCCACAAGGTGTGGCGACTGGTTCAGGGGTTAAATCAATCCAGATTCTCCTGTTCCTGTCGGCAGGGCGCTTACTTTTTTTCTCGGCTGTTTACGATCAGTAATACCAATGTGGCAAACATGAACATCAACTGAAGAGTTGTGTCAAACGGTATCATATTTGTCCCCCCTTTCTTAGGGTTTTTTCGCCAAGTAAAAGATATGCTTAACTGAAACCGAAGCCTCACCCTGCATAGCATGTCATTATCATTATACTACAAACAAGTCAATAATAGGTTTAATTTACAGAAAATGGTACATTATTCACAAATTCAGAAAATATAGGTAGTTTTACCTTGATGCTATGAAGTGTACATAATCAATTAACAAGCCACGAAGGATATAATCCATCCTTCGTGGCTTGTTAATTATTTAGGTTAGCAGGTTTGCTTTTATTATTTAATATTTATATGCTTTTCCGCCTCATCTTTATATTTTCTATAATAGGTAATCATAGATTCGAGTGACATTTTGAAATCAGGGCAAAGAATAGTAGTCGATTTTAGATCCGCAAGTGTTTGTGAACAATCATATGAGGAATAAGTTGTGAAGTAGTCCATTGCTTCTTTTTCAACTTGTAGCCATTTGCGTATCATCGTAAATGAAAGGCCAAATCTTGCTAGCTGTAGTGGTAGTACACCACGTGGAATCTTTGTCAGGTAAGTCTCTGATAACATTTTTTGTAGTTCTCTCATTGTATACGGTTTTGGATCAGTAAGATGATAGGTTTTACCTGTTCCTACAGTGGCTAAAGAAAGGTAGCTTGTAGCTTTTAATACATAATCAACTGGAACAAAGTTGCCTTCCGCATTTCCATGGCCAATGTAGGGTATTGTTGGCGAAAAACGAAGGTGATCGAGTAAGTTCAACATGAAGTAAATTCCATCAAATTTAGTTGTTTTCCCTGTTTCTGAATGCCCTCGAACAATTCCAGGTCGGATAATGGTTATAGGGAGTACTTCTTTTTCATTTTCTACCACTACTTCTGCTTCGTATTTTGTTTGTTCATAATAATTTTTAAAAGCTTGACCTTTCATTAACTCTTTCTCATAAATCCTACCCTCTCTCTTACCGGAAACATAGGCAGTACTAAAGTAAACATATCGCTGTAATGCTTTAATAGTATGAGCCCATTTGGTTACATTTTCGGTTCCTTTTACATTTACTTGGAAGGCAAGGTCTTTTTCCACCGCAAGGTCATAAATGGCTGCTAAATGGAAAATATGGGTTATTTTCCACTGTAGCTCATTGTTTTTGTCGAAGTTGATACCGAGGTCTTCCTTTGTAATATCTCCCACAATAACTTCGAAGAGACTCTCCTCTATTCGGTTTTCTAAACAAAAATAACTTATTTCCTGTAGTGCTTTTTTCTCTTGGTTAGGTAAAACTAGCAAAGAAATCTTGTCAATACTTGGTTTATAATCTTTAATAAGTTGGTTAATAAGATTTCCGGCGATAAAGCCTGGGAATCCTGTCACAAAAAAATGGTAATTCATATCAGGCCGCCTCCTTGGTTATGTATCTAAGCTAATTATAGTATACCATGAACCTTGAATATTCTAATTTTTATATACTCTTCCATTGCATTGCATAGATAACTTCCGTATACTATTTTTAATTAAAAATTTTTAAATGGACTTATCATATTCAATGTGTGCTTCATGAGGGAAATATAGTTGGGGGGATTATGTGAATAACAGCTTGGTATTACAAACCGATTTTGGATTAAGTGATGGGGCAGTCAGTGCTATGTATGGTGTAGCCATATCTGTACAGCCAGATCTATCTATTTTTGATTTAACTCATGATATACCTCAGTTTAATATTTGGGAAGCTTCTTATAGGCTATATCAGACAATCAGTTATTGGCCTGAAGGTACGGTATTTGTCTCTGTGGTTGATCCGGGAGTCGGAACAGAGAGGCTCAGTGTGGTAGCTAGAACAAAAAGTAATCATTATATCGTAACACCTGATAATGGTACATTAACCCACATTGATCATCATATAGGTATTGTAGAAGCGCGTGTTATTGATGAAGAAGTTAACCGGCTGCCAAAGTCAGGTGAATCATACACGTTTCACGGACGAGATGTATATGTGTATACTGGTGCTAGGCTTGCATCTGCTAAAATTCCTTATGAAAATGTAGGACCAATGGTTAAGGTAGATGAATTGGTTAGACTTTCAATTCATGATGCAATAATGGAAAACCAACAAATTAATGGAACGATTGATATATTGGATGTTCGCTTCGGAAATTTATGGACAAATATTCATAAGGAGCTTCTTCGGGATACAGGTATCCAATACGGGGATCAATTGGAAGTAACTATTACTCATAATGGTAATCAGGTATATAGAAATAATATGTCATTTGGTCGTTCTTTTGCAGATAGCAGATTAGGGGAACCGCTTGTCTATGTAAACTCTGTTGATAATTTGGCAATTGCGCTTAATCAGGGTTCATTTGCTCAAGCATATAATATTCGTACAGGATCTAATTGGAAAATTCACCTTACATATAGTCAACAGGAGGAGGGCGAGAAGTGAAGGAAAACTTTCTCAAAGAAGCGTTATGCAGGAGCTATGATGATATATATGATTATAACGGGGTGTCAGGTGAAAGGATAGCAAGTAGGTTAGGACAGCTTGCAATGATTGGTCTTACAGAAGATAGAGGTTCAAACCGCCCAGGATATTCCCGAGCAGAAAAGGAAGCCAAGGATTTAGTTTCGGATTGGATGCATAAGGCTGGTTTAGATGTTTATATGGATGGTGCAGGGAATGTTTTCGGAAGATGCAAAGGTAATAAGGTGACACAACCTGCAATCCTGTGTGGCTCACATCTCGATAGTGTTCCAAATGGTGGCCATTTTGACGGCCCCCTTGGGGTAATAGCTGCTTTAGAGGTTGTGGAAGCATGGAAGGAAACAGGGTATAACCCTGAGAAGCCTTTTGAAATAGCTGTTTTCAGTGACGAGGAGGGTGCTCGTTTTAATGGAGGGCTTAATGGCAGTGAAGCAATTGTCGGAAAAGGCAGCTTAGCAGAAAAAATGGAGCTTGTAGACGGAGAAGGTAGGAGCTTTTCAGAAGTTTTGCAGGATGTTGGATTATCTGTAGACAGCTATGCTGGGGCTAAGAGAGATATGGAGGAAATAGAATTATTTGTTGAAGTACATATTGAACAAGGGAAGCGGCTGGAAAAAGAAAATCTCCCATGTGGGATTGTAACTGGTATTGCAGGACCATGTTGGCTAGAGGTTACCTTTCATGGAGAGGCAGGTCATGCTGGAAACACACCTATGGAAGACCGTAAAGATGCTTTGGTGGCAGCAGCAGCCTTCATTCAAACAGTTCATACCTTACCACAGCAAGTGAGTGATTCTGCAGTTGCTACAATAGGTAAAATGAAGGTCAAGCCCAACGGAGTAAATGTAATTCCTGGGGAAGTTTCTTTATATGTGGATATACGTGATATTACACAAGAGCGAAGAGATAGTTTAGTCACACTAGTGTTGGCAACGGCAAATAAAATTGCTGCTGATTATAAAGTAACTGTAGAACATGATGAAAAAATGCGTGTAGCCCCTGTCCCAATTGATGAAGGTAAGCAAGCGTTATTAGTTGAAACAATGGAAGAAGAGCTTATTCGGCCTTATCATTTACCAAGTGGTGCAGGTCATGATGCAATGATTCTTGGAAGTGAAATTCCTGTAGCAATGCTATTTACCAGAAGTAAAGAAGGGGTCAGTCATAATCCTGCTGAGTGGTCTGATTTAAATGATTGTGTTCAAACCATTCATGTTCTAAAAAAATTCATCGAAAAGTTAAATAGTGAAAATTAAACTGTCATGGATTTGTGATATATATTACAGATAGCTAGAGTTTTTATCTATTATAATATTAGTGAAGCTTATAAAGTAGGTGTTCCTATTGATTGATATTATTTTAGATGAATTTCACTTTTCTACGTTATGGAATGGTGGAATATTATTATTTCTTTTATTTGGCCTGATTATTTACTTTTTTCTTTTACCTAATGACGGGCAGGCTTCTCGTGGAAAAGCCGTCTTGTTTATTGCAAGTATGATCATATTGTTTCTTGCAATAGCTAGTCCGTTAAACGTTATAGCTAGAATTAAATTCAGTAGTCATGTGATTCAATTGGTGTTATTGCTACTGGTAGTACCACCACTTTTTCTTGCAGGCTTTAAGCCTGAAATTATTAAATTGGTAAGAGAATATAGATTATTGGATAAAATTATCTCCATCTCGACAAATCCGGTAGTAGCCTTTCTATTGTTTTATAGCCTATTTTATCTCTACCATATACCAGTAATCTTCAATTATGTGCGTATTGACTTATTTTTGAATTATGTCTATATACTTATATTATTTAATGCTGCTCTGTTGTTATGGATTTCTATTTTGTATGGAAAAATAAAGCGAATCGGCTTATACATCTTTGCCAATATACTTGCATTCCTACCTTTTATACTTGTATTAATGGTAGCAAAAAACAGTTTGTATTCAGTTTACACAGACATAAATCTTTTTATGAGTGCCCTTGCTCTCTGCTTACCTGATTGGGATACGATACCAGAAGACTTTTTTGCTTCTTTATTACCTTTTAACCCAGTGATTGAACAAATAAAAGGTGGAGTTATCTTTTTAGTTAGTCAGTTAGCTTTTTTTATTGGCATTATACTATATAAAAATAAAGTAAAATGAAAACTCTCCTGGATGGGAGAGTTTTTTCTTTAGGAAATTTCAATATAAGGTATATAATTGGAAATGCATATTATTTTATTATGGATAAACGCTAGGTTTAAGGATATTTAGGAATAGAGGTAGAATTTATGAAAAATAGTTGGAAAATATACAGTAGAGACATGAGAAATATTAGTAAAAACTGGGTGGCAGCAATTTTAATCGGTGGATTAATTGTGCTTCCATCTTTGTATGCATGGTTCAATATTAAAGCATCGTGGGATCCTTATGGGCAGACCGATCAAATCCCTATCGGAATCGTAAATGAAGATATAGGTGCTGAAGTGGAGGGTGAAAATATTGACGTAGGTAAGGAACTCGTCAAAACACTCAAAAAAAATAAATCCATGGACTGGCAATTTACAACGAGGGATAAAGCTATGGATAAAGTGGAATATGGAGATTATTATGCGGTAATTGTAATACCAAAAGACTTTTCCGAAAAGCTGACTTCAGTCGTATCAGGAAAACCCAGAAAGTCAGAAATGGAATATTATGTGAATGAAAAGATAAACGCCATCGCCCCAAAAATTACCGATAAGGGAGCAAGCGTTATTGTTAATGAAATAAGCAGTAAGTTTATTTCTACTGTCAATGGAGTTATTTTTGAAATGTTTAATAATTTGGGAGTGGAATTAGAGAAGGATTTGCCAGATATTCAAAAGTTTGAGAACTACATATTTGAAATGGAAAAACAATTGCCAAAGTCCTACGAGCTTATTCAGGATTCCCTAGGTGATGCAAAAAAAGCGCAAACTGTTATAGACAATGCACAAAATAAACTTCCACAGGCAAAGGACGTTACGAACCAAGGTCTCCAAACTATTGATGATACTACTGCCATCCTCTCAGAAGGAGAGAAAAAGCTTAATGAGATGGCACCCAAAATAAAGCAAGACTTAAAGAAGGCTCAACAAGTAGCAAGTGATGTTAATAATTTTCTTTCAGATGTGGATAACGTGGAGGTTGATTTCTCTAAACAAGAAGAATTAAATAAACTGTTGGATGAACGTGTAGACGAGGCGATAGGCAGTCTGGGAACAGTGGAAGAAGCGCTAAAACAACTGAAACAATTAAATAATGATGAACAAAATAATGGGAATCAAGAGGAAGAACAACCTTCTGAAGCCGAGAACCCTAGCGGAAAAGAAGAGCAACAGGAAATAATCGATAGAGCAATAACCAATGTAAGTACATTAAAAGATGCACTTAAAGAAGTACAGGGCAATGCTCAAGAAATTTCCAACTTTGCAAATGAGAAAAAAGATCAAGTGAATAGCATTTTTAAAGATTTACAGGAGTTATCTGCAAATACAAATAACCGAATTGGAGACTTTCTGACGGAATATGAGGAAGAAATAGAACCTACAGTTCGGAAACAAATTAGCTCTGCTAAAGAAACATTAAAAAATGGTCGAGCAATACTTGTAGATATTAAGAAGACAATCCCGGAAGTTGAAAGAATTTTAAACAGCACAGAAGCAAATCTTTCTGACGGAAAAGATATGTTGGAATACATGGAAGGCCAATATCCTTATGTAAATGATAAAATAAATGAACTGGCGGATAAAATTCGTAATATACAAGGAGAAACAGATATTAACGAAATAATACAGTTACTGCAAAACGATCCGAAAGCCGAGAAAGGATTTTTTGCTGAGCCAGTAAAATTAAATAAAAATGAGTTATTCCCCATCCCAAACTATGGATCAGGTATGACTCCTTTCTATACGGTGCTTGCTATTTGGGTGGGAGCATTACTGCTAATTTCTTTATTAGCCACGGATGTACATGATATAAATTCCTATACAGCAAGAGAAAGATATTATGGTAAATTATTCACTTTCTTCTCAATTGGTATATTACAAACTCTGATTGTTACAAGTGGAGATATTTTGCTATTGGATGCATATGTAGCTGAACCGGGCTGGTTTATTCTTTTCGGTCTAATCATTAGCCTGGTATTTATGTCGATTGTATATACAGTAGTTACTGTGTTTGGTGATGTTGGAAAAGCGATGGCGATTATAATGCTGGTACTACAAATCGCTGGTGCAGGCGGGACTTATCCTGTGGTATTACTACCAAGCTTCTTCCAGAAAATTAATCCTTTCCTTCCTTTCACTTATGCTATTGACTTAATGAGAGAGGCAGTTGGTGGTATTGTCTGGGATCGAGCAATACATGACTTGTTATTTCTTCTCCTGTTTGGTTTGGCGTTCTTGATTTTAGGTACACTTTTTAAAGAAAGAATTAACAGGCAAACACATAAGTTAATGGAGAAATCAAAAAAAGCAGGTTTGTTTCATTAAAGATCTATATAAAGGGAAACTAACGAAGATTAACTTTTGAGCTTTCCTTTAGTTAGTGGTTTATAAAGTAAGTCAAAGAGGGTATATCTTTTTTGCCAGAGTATTAAGATAAATTATGGTAAAATAGGGTATAGGTAATGAAGGAGTGATACTTTGCAAATTAATGAGCAGGCTAGAAATGAATTACTTTCAGAAGTAAATGGACTGACAGCAGAGCATTTGAATCAGAAACCTTCGAAAAATGAATGGTCTATTAAGGAAATACTCGAACATCTTTATTTAATGGAAGGCGCCATTACTGAATCAATTCAGAAACAGTTGGCCTCCCCAGAAATAAATGTGGTGAAGGAAAAACCAATAGAGCTTACGGTTAATCGTGATACAAAGGTGGATGCTCCATCATTTGCTGTACCAAGCGAGGATTACGCTACTCTTGACGAATTGAAAGAAAAGCTTGCTTATACACATGGGAATTTGGAAAAACTAGTTGAAAATGAAGATAAAATGGCAATGAAAAATAAAGCATTCCCCCATCCTGTTTTTGGAGATATGAGTTTGGACCAGTGGATCCCCTTTATCGCATATCATGAAATGCGACATACCGACCAAATAAAAGAAGTGAAAAAGAAGTTAGGAATATAACTACAAAGAAACGGACAGCCCTTTGCTGTCCGTTTCTTTGTTGCTGTGAAATATTAGCTAAAGACATATAATAATTCACCATGTAGATAAACTCCGGACTAACTTGGTTGTATATTAATATCAAAACGAATTATTGATACAGTTCAACAAATTACAGTTCATAGTGTTGTTAACATCTACCAATGGATCGTTCTTTTATCCCGATTTATTTTCTGTATAATAGATATATAGGATCATAGAGGAGGTGTTGCATTGACTAAAAAGAAAAAACGTTGGTTACAAGCAGGGGTCAGTTTAATTACTATCCTACTAATTATAGATGTAATTGCTGGGGTTTATTTTTATAACTTGGCAATTGAGCGTAATGTAAAAGATTTTCTGGTTGGCAATTCGGACCTTGAAGTCTCTGCAGAGGCAATGGATGTCTTTACTGAAGGAGATTGGAGAGACTGGGTAAGAGATCAGGAATTTGAACAAATGGAAATGACCTCTTATGATGGTTTGAAGCTAAAAGGATATTTTTTGAAAGCTAAAAAGCCTACAGACAAAACAGTTGTTTTAGCACACGGTTACTTAGGTCGGGCCACAGATATGGGGTTATATGGCCAATATTATTATGAAAACTTAGGATACAACATTTTTATGCCTGATTTCCGTGGTCACGGTCAAAGTGAAGGCGATTATATTGGTTTTGGTTGGCATGATCGCCTTGATTTAATAGATTGGATTCATATACTATCTACTAAACTTGGACCAGACTCAGAGTATGTTTTACATGGTGTATCCATGGGCGCAGCATCCGTTTTAATGGCAAGTGGAGAAGAAGAATTACCGAAAAGTGTAAAAGCAATTATTTCTGATAGCCCTTATACAAGTGTATATGATATGTTTAAGTACCAATTAGGTCGAATGTATCACGTACCGGCATTTCCTGTGTTACCAACAACGAGTGTAGTTACAAAAATAAAAGCCGGATATTCCTTGAAAGAGGCTTCCGCGTTAAAACAAGTACAAAAAGCAGAAGTTCCGATTCTGTATATCCATGGCAATGCTGATACATTTGTACCTACTTCGATGGCTGAAAAGCTGTACAAAAATACTAGCAGTGAAAAAGATTTCATATCATTTGATAATGCCGGGCACGGCGAAGCCTTTGTAACAAAAAAGGATAAATATGTAGATAAACTGAACAGCTTTTTGGAGAAATATATAAACTAATAATTTTTCTATATGTAATAAATTCCTTATTTAAAGATCATCTGCCTTGTGTAGTTGATCTTTTTTTATTTGATGTTATATACAATAAAATGCATATTAATAAGATTTAAAAGCAAAAAACTACGTTTATATTGTATATTTATAAATAAATATTAATATTTATACTTGATTAATTTCTTCAATAAAACTATAATAATGAATAATTCGAAAATATGAAGAGAGGGAAATTGTGGTGAAACGTGCAGCGATTATTGGAGGAACAGGGTATGGAGCGGCAGAGCTGATACGCTTAATTCATCTCCACAAAAATTTAGAAGTAAGTAAAATTATTTCACATTCTCAATATGGAGAAAATATTTCAACACACTATCCTCACATGCATACTTATATGGATTTAAAGATGGAGGCACTGGATGTCAGGGTATTAGCGAATGAAGTCGATATTATTTTTTTTGCTACTCCTGCAGGCATAGCCAAAGAATTAATTCCACAGCTAGAGGGTAACCATGTTCAATGTATTGATTTATCAGGGGATTTACGCTTGCCCAATCGCGACTTATATCAAAAATGGTATGGTCAGTTGGGAGCTCCACAAGAGATCTTAGATAAAGCGGTTTATGGTTTAACAGAGGTATTTCCTAATCAAATTAAAGATGCCGAAGTAGTATCTAATCCAGGCTGCTTTCCCACCGCTAGTTTACTAGGATTAACGCCAAGTATAAAAGAAAAAATTATAGACACACAATCTATCATTATAGACGGAAAAACGGGGCTTTCTGGTGCAGGTGGGTCGCCTTCTAAAATGACTCATTTCTCAGAGACAAATGAAAATATTCAGCCTTATAAAATAGGGAAACATCAGCACATTCCTGAAATAGAGCATTACCTTTCCATCACAGCTGGTGAATCAATTAACGCCACATTCACTACACATCTGATACCAATGACACGCGGATTGCTATGCACTATTTATGGAAGGCTTACCAAAAATGTAACTACGAAAGAAATAATACATTTATATCAGGACTTCTACGCAAATCATCCATTTATACGTGTATTGGAAGAAGACCAAACACCAACTACGAAAAATGTATATGGAAGTAATTTTTGCGATATTAGTATTCATGTTGATGAAAGGACGAATCAGCTAATTATTGTTTCGGCAATAGACAACTTAGTTAAGGGAGCAGCTGGTCAAGCAATCCAAAATGCAAATTTGATGAATGACTGGAAAGAGGAAGAAGGTTTAGCTCAATTACCAATCTATCCATAGGAAAGGGGCATGGAAATGATCACTACCAAGATAAATCAGATAAAGGTATTGGAAAACGGAAATATAGCCAGCCCAAAAGGGTATACCGCAGGCGGAGTACATTGTGGGATACGTAAAACAAAGCTGGATTTTGGTTGGATACACTCTAACATTCCAGCAGTTGCAGCAGGAGTGTACACCTTAAATGCTTTTCAGGCAGCTCCACTTAAATTAACAAAAAGTAGTATCGAAAAGGAAAAGCGGATTCAAACAGTTGTTGTTAATTCCGGAATAGCTAATGCGTGTACAGGAAACCAGGGATATCTGGATGCATTGGAAACCCAAAGGTTGGCCGCAGATAAAATGGGAATACATAAAGATTATGTGGCAGTAGCTTCCACCGGTTTGATCGGTAAAACATTACCAATGGAGAAAATTAAAGTTGGTATAGCAGAAATAGGAGAAGAAAACAATTCATCAGCAGAAAATTTTGAGAAGGCTATCTTAACAACTGATACGGTTACGAAGCATATTGGTGTTCAAATAGAAGTGGAAGGAAAAACAGTCACTATCGGCGGAGCGGCAAAAGGTTCTGGAATGATATGCCCCAATATGGCTACAATGCTTGCTTTTATTACTACAGATGCAGCTATTGAGGAGAGTGCTCTTCAACAGGCGCTAAAATCTATGACGGACTGTTCTTTTAACAGGATTACTGTAGATGGGGATTGCAGTACAAATGATATGGTGTTGGCTTTGGCAAATGGCCAGCAAGGTAATACCCCTTTAAATGAAGATCATCCTGACTGGTCCATATTTTTGGAGGCATTCAAATTCGTTTGTGAGGCTTTAGCCAAGCAGATTGCAAGAGATGGAGAAGGAGCAACCAAGTTGATAGAAATACATGTAGAGGGAGCGCCAACGGAGCGTGCTGCAGGACAGGTAGCAAAGGCAGTAATATCTTCTAATCTTGTAAAGACAGCGATTTTTGGTTCTGATCCGAATTGGGGAAGAATTGTTTGTGCAGTCGGCTACAGTGAACAACCACTCGATCCGCAAAAAGTAAATGTAAGTTTAGGTAACATAAATGTAGTTAAGAATGGAGTCCCACTCGAATTTGATGAGGTAAAGGCAACGAGCTATTTGCAAAATGAAGAGGTACAACTATTTGTGGATTTACAAAATGGTAAAGAAAAGGCTCTGGCATGGGGCTGTGATTTAACCTATGACTACGTAAAAATAAATGCATCCTATCGGACGTGAGGTGAGAGAACTGAGTAATATTGTATTTAAATTAGGCGGAAGTATTATAGCAGAGCTTCCCAATTCCTTTTATGACATGCTTGTACATTTAAAAAGGTCGGCCAAATGTAATCCGATTATCGTACATGGTGGTGGACCGGCGATTAATAAGTTACTGGATCACTTGAAAATAGAACATGAATTTGTTAAAGGGCTTCGAAAAACATCCAAAGATGTTTTAGAAATTGCTGAAATGGTGATGAGTGGATCAATTAATAAACACATTGTTACCTCTATTCAAACAATAGATGGCAAGGCAATTGGTTTAAGTGGCGTAGATGCGGCGATTTTACAGGCGAAACCTCTGGGAATACAAGAAGAAATCGGGTATGTAGGTGAAGTGGAAAATGTAGATACGGAATGGCTCCACCTTATCATTCAGCATGGTGCCATTCCGGTGATATCACCCATAGGGCTAGGTTCAGATGGGCAGCATTATAATATCAATGGAGATATTGCCGCTGCAGCGGTGGCTGAGGCGATGAATGCCAAGCTTGCCTTTATTAGTGATATACCAGGCGTGAAAGAGGAACGTGCTGGGCGTACAATTATTCATCCGAGTTTAACAAAGGAACAGACCGAAACGATGATCAAAACGGGAATTATTCACGGAGGAATGATACCAAAGGTGCAATCCGCTATAAAAGCATTAAGTGGTGGGGTAACTGAAACAGTTATTTTAAATGGATGGGAATCCAAAGATATAGAAGCTTATTTGGATGGAAAACAAGCGGGCACAAAGCTAATTATAGAAAAGGAGGCCAATCATGTCTGAAACTGTAACTGAACAAGCTTCATCTGCCTTAATGAATGTTTATAACAGATTTCCGCTCACACTTGTAAAAGGAAAGGGTAGTTATGTATGGGATGATGAAGGAGCTAACTACCTTGATTTTACTTCTGGGATAGCAACATGCAATCTTGGTCATATACCTGATAGTGTAGAAGAAGCAGTAAAGGAGCAATTGGAGCAACTTTGGCATTGTTCTAATCTATACCATATCCCGGCTCAGAAAAAGCTTGCTGAACAGCTAGTAAAATATAGCTGCCTTGATCAGGTATTTTTTTGTAATAGTGGTGCAGAAGCAAACGAGGCCGCGATTAAATTGGCAAAGAAATATGCAAAGGATAAGGGGGGGGAAGACAGGACAGAGATTGTAACATTTACTCAATCCTTCCATGGCCGTACAGGTTCCACCATGGCAGCAACCGCACAAGAAAAAATTCATCAAGGATTCACTCCGTTGACGCCTGGATTTCGCTATCTTCCTTACAACAATATCGAAGCCTTGAAGCAAGTGCACAACGGTAAAACAATAGCAGTTCTATTGGAATTGATTCAAGGAGAAGGGGGAGTTAATCCTGCAAATATAGAATGGTTAACTAACCTTCGTGATCTATGCCATGAGCATGATATCCTTTTTATGGTAGATGAAATACAGACAGGAATGGGTAGAACCGGGGAGTTGTTTGCTTATGAGCAGTTCGGTGTTGATCCAGATGTCATTACATTAGCAAAAGGGCTTGGTTCAGGTTTTCCTGTAGGTGCACTTCTTGCAAAGAAAACGGTAGCGGAGTCATTTCAGCCTGGAACGCATGGTAGTACTTTTGGAGGGAACCCCTTAGCGATGGCTGCCGGCCTGGCAACAATAGAAACAATTATGAACAATAGCATATTAAATGAAGTGGACAATAAAAGTAGATGGATGGCTGAACAATTAGCAACCCTAAAGCAACAATTCTCTTCTATTGAAGAAGTGAAAATGAGTGGCTTATTAATTGGTGTACAAATGAAAGAAGAGGCTGCTCCTTTGGTTACCGCATTTAGAGAAAAAGGAATTCTGGTGCTTCTTGCAGGGTCTCATGTGTTGCGAATCCTGCCACCTTTAACTGTATCACAGGAAGAATTGACAACATTTATTACTGTTTTTAAAGAAATTTTACAGGCTAAAGGGGCGAACCAGCTATGACAAAAATTAATCAATTAAAGAAAGTAATAGTCATTGGTTCAGGTCCCATAGTTATTGGTCAGGCTGCTGAGTTTGATTACGCGGGAACACAAGCATGCATAGCGCTAAAAGAAGAAGGAATAGAAGTTATACTCGTAAACAATAATCCTGCCACTATGATGACAGATAAACAAATAGCAGATCATGTCTATATGGAGCCATTGACTATTGAATCACTTGAAAGCATTATATCCATAGAAAAACCAGATGGTCTAATTGGCACATTGGGAGGTCAAACAGGCTTAAACTTAACCGTTGAGCTTCATGAACAAGGTATCTTAGAAAAGTATCAAGTTAAATTGTTAGGTTCATCTGTCCCTTCCATACAGCAAGGCGAGGACAGAGAAAAATTCCGTGAGCTGATGCTTGAAATAAATGAGCCTGTTTGCGAATCAACAATTATTCAATCAGTGGAAGAAGGAAAATCATTTATCCAATCTACTGGATACCCAGTCATTTTGCGCCCTGCCTACACCCTTGGAGGAGAAGGTGGCGGTTTTGCAGAAAATGAAGATGAATACAAAGAACTCTTGGAGAATGGGTTAAACCTGAGTCCCATTGATCAGGTGCTGGTGGAAAAAAGTATAAAAGGATGGAAAGAAATTGAATTTGAAGTAATTCGTGATGCTGCGGATAATTGTGTAGTTGTGTGTGACATGGAGAACGTAGACCCAGTTGGTGTGCATACAGGTGATTCCATTGTCGTAGCGCCCTCGCAAACGATCACGACGGAACAAAAGGAATTACTAGAGCGTGCTTCGGTGAAAATTATTCGGGCTTTGCATGTCATTGGCGGGTGTAATATTCAATTTGCTTTGCATCCAGAGACGAATGCGTATTATATTATTGAAGTCAATCCCCGGGTCAGCCGTTCCTCTGCACTAGCTTCTAAAGCGACAGCATATCCAATTGCCTTAGTGGCTACTAAATGTGCAATTGGCTACACATTAGATGAAATAGTCAATCCGGTTGCTGGCAACGCATACGCAAGCGAAGCACCAGTATTGGATTATGTAGTAGTAAAAGCACCACGATTTCCTTTCGATAAATTTACAGAAGCAGATCGTAGATTAGGTACGCAAATGAAAGCAACGGGTGAAGTAATGGCTATAGACCGTACCTTTATCGGAGCCTTGAATAAGGCTGTGCGTTCACTTGAACTTCATATGAATAGCTTAAATTGGAAGGAAATGTCCGTTCTCTCTAAAGAAGACTTAATGGAGTCCATAGCAGTACCAAATGATCTCCGACTTTTCGCCATTGCGGAGGCTTTAACGAGGGGAATAGAGGTAAATGAGATACAAGAAATAACACAAATTAATTCCTGGTTCATTGAAGAAATTAATAAAGTAATTACTTGCGAACAGAAGATAGAAAGGTACAGTCTGTCTAACGTTTCATCAGAATTGCTTAAGGAAGCAAAGTTGCTAAATATTAGTGATGAACGAATTGCAGAATTACTGGAAACAACGGGGAAGAAAGTAAGAAGCTTGTATAAAAGCATGGATTTCCATTTGTCTTATCACTTAATGAAAACCTCCCAATCCAGCACGCAACCAATAGCTTCGTGCTATTACTCCTCCTGGGGGAACGATAACGAGGAGTCAGCGTATGAAACTGAAACGGAAAAAATACTTGTCCTGGGCTCTGGTCCGATACGTATTGGGCAAGGGGTAGAATTTGATTATTGTTCTGTACATGCTGCTCTTGCGGTAAAGAAAATGGGATATGAAGCAATTGTAATTAATAACAATCCAGAAACAGTAAGTACCGATTACACAATTGCGGATCGACTGTATTTTGAACCATTGGCCCTGGAAGATGTGTTAGCAGTAATTGAAAAGGAGAAACCCGCTGGCGTTCTTATTCAATTTGGCGGCCAAACGGCTGTTAACTTAGCAAACTCTCTTCAGGAGGAAGGCGTCCATATTTTTGGAACTGCGCCAAAACATATTGATCAAATGGAAGACAGAGAGCAATTTTATGAAGTGTTGAATAAATTAAACATCAATCATGTGCCTGGTTTTGTTGTAAACGAACATGAGAACATTGCGACAACCGCAAATGACTTGGGTTTCCCGGTACTTATTCGCCCATCCTATGTTATAGGCGGACAATCGATGTTTATTTGCAATAATGAAATAGAATTGCAAACATATGTCAAACGGATTCAGCAGGATACAAAGGATCGTTGTTGGCCACTACTTATTGATTCATATATTCCGGGAGTAGAGTGCGAAATCGATGTAATCAGTGACGGGCAGCAAATCATTGTGCCTGGAATTGTTGAACATATAGAGAGGGCAGGTGTCCATTCCGGAGACAGTATGAATATCTTTCCAGCCATTTCCCTTACTGATAAAATGAAGGAAAGAATAATCAACATTGCGCGTATTATTAGTCAACAAGTACCTATTATTGGGATGATGAATATTCAATTTGTCATCGATGGAGATACGATTTATGTATTGGAAGTCAACCCACGTTCCTCCAGAACTGTACCTATGCTCAGTAAAATAATGGATATACTGATGGTTGAGTGGGGAGTAAGGGCGCAGTTAGGTGAAGCGCTGGATGATATCAGCTCGGAGTTGAATCTAGCTAATGAACCTGAATATTATATGGTAAAAGCTCCTGTGTTTTCAGCAGGGAAGCTAAAAGGAGTAGATCATGTACTTGGGCCTGAAATGAAATCGACCGGAGAAGCTATTGGTATAGGAGAAACAAAAGAAGTAGCCTTAGCTAATGCTTTGCCTGAAAATGTTCAGAAGATGTTTAAGAGTAAAAAACCGTTAAACGTGATTGTATCCATTTCGGAAAGGGAGAAGCCAAATTGTATAGATTTACTTAAAAAGCTTATAGTGGAAGGTGCTGTAATCACCGCTACAAAGGGGACAACAGCCTATTTAGAGGAAATGGGTATTCCGGTATATAATACGGTTTATACAAAGGAAGAAATACATGGCCTTTGGCGTTCAAATACGCCTGATCTAGTGCTGAATATACCGAGCCAAGGCAGGAAAAAAGAAAAGACAGGATTTTATCTTCGTGAGCTTGCTGTCCGGTATCAGACCCCTTATTTTACTAGCCTTGATACATTACAAGTGCTTTATAGCTGGCTTCGTAATGCAGAGCAAGTTATCAAACCGAAATCTTTGCAAGAGTATTTGCATCAATTAAATAAAGATAAAATCTTACATGCCGGAAAGTAAACGTAAAAGGAGTAACCATGGAAATAAATATTTACGTATAAACGATTGTTTACGGAAGCATAACTAACGAATTAGCAGCAGCACAAAACGTAGTGCTGCTGCATTAACATAAACAGATATGCGTTTTTCTATAATTTCTCAAACCAACGGCAAATGTGGTTTAATCTCTCTATTCTCATCTCTGGTTTACCACTTCTGCTTAATTCATGATTGGCATCAGGAAAGCGGACGAATTCAACTTCTTTTCGTAGATGCTTTAGCGTTATAAATAACTGTTCACCTTGTTCCACTGGGCAACGAAAGTCTTTTTCCCCATGCAAAATCAGCAAAGGAGTTTCTACATTTTTAGCATATTTTAGAGGAGAGATATCCCATAGCTTTTTTGGGTCATCTAATAGGTTTAAACCGTGTTCCCACTCATTAAAAAAGAAACCAATATCACTAACGCCATAAAAGCTTAGCCAATTAGAAATAGAACGTTGGGTAACCGCAGCCTTAAAGCGGTTTGTATGTCCTACAATCCAATTTGTCATGAATCCTCCATAACTTCCACCAGTCACCCCAAGTCTATCTTTATCAATAAAATCGAAGTTTGTCAGTACATAATCCACTACCTCCATCAGGTCTGTATAATCTCCGTTACCGTAATCAGTACGACAAGCATTAACAAATTCCTGGCCATAACCATGACTTCCACGTGGATTTGCATACACTACAACATATCCTTTTGCTGCTAACAGTTGTAATTCATGAAAATAAGTTTGACCATACATAGCATGTGGCCCGCCATGAATCTCCAAAATCATTGGATACTTTTCCCCATCCTGATATACTGATGGGTGCAATAGCCATCCTTGAATTTCTTCGCCATCCATAGTTGGAACAGTAATTGTTTCCGGTTCAGCTAAAGTTAGCTTGGATAAAAGAGCCGAATTAAAATCTGTTAATCTATTGAACTCTCCATTTTTCTTCAAATGATAAAAATTACAAGGGTTTGTTGGTGTACTAATCCCAAGAATAAATGAGTCGGAGTGGCCATTATAACTGAAACTGAACACATGATGGCTCCCCTTGTACAGTACATCCAATTCCCCAGTTAAGTTTACCTGGTAAAGCCCGGTCACCCCATAATCTGTTGCAAGAAAAAAGATATTTTTTCCATCCTTTGCCCAAATTGGTCCACTTTCAGATTTGCCTAAGCGAGTATCTCCAATCATGGCATCACCAAGTTGAATATCCCATTCAGCACTCAAGTTGCTTTTTTCATAGCTTCCTGTATTGAAAATGTATAAGTCAGTAAGTGTCGCGCCGGCATAAGTAAAGTTATGGCCAAATGCAGCAATTTTATTGCCGTCTGGGGAATAGACTGCGCGCTGATATGTACATTTACTATCTGTAAGTTTTTTGACTTTCTTGGAGGAGCGTTCTAAAACGAAGAGATCGTCAACTTGTTCATAATCTTCTTCTTCTCTAAGGTTGGCAATAAATAAAATTTCATTACCGTTAGGTGATACATCTTGCAG
Organism: Virgibacillus halodenitrificans; assembly: GCF_001878675.1. NCBI lineage: Bacteria > Bacillati > Bacillota > Bacilli > Caryophanales > Bacillaceae > Virgibacillus > Virgibacillus halodenitrificans. The sequence continues at coordinate 777,475 of NZ_CP017962.1, forward strand.
TAGATGGTCAGCAGGTGCATTTGTTAGCTGCTCCAAGTTACCTGTTCTTATATCTAAAACAAATAACTGGCTCCGTTTCTGATCATGAAAACCGTTAGAGTCAGATTTATATTTGAGCCGATTTACTACAAGTGGTCGTTTAGCCAATTCTTTCTGTTCTTTGTCTTTTTCCTCTGTCGATATTTCGGTGAGATTGTTAATATCTTCTTCCGGTTCTATGGGTGCGCTAAAAATAAGGGTATTACTGTCCGGACCCCAAATAGGATTGCTAGCCCCATGTTTAAGTTTGGTAAGTTGCTGTGCCTCTCCTCCTTGCATAGGCAGGAGCCACAACTGCTGTGTTCCGCTTCTGTCGGACTGGAAAACAGCCTTTTTTCCATCCGGTGAAATTAGTATGTTGGTGTGTTTATTTTTGCTGAATGTCCACTGTTGTCTTTGATTGGAGTCCAATTTTTGGAAAAATAGCTGTGACTCGTATTCTTTCTTTTCGTTAATAGTTGTAGATACATAGGTGTAGGCATTTCCACTTGGTGTGAAATTAGGGTCACTTACAATTTCATATTCCAGCAAGTCTTCTGCTTGAAGTGGTCTTTTTTTATTCATTATTTTAGCTCCTTTAATTAACGTCTTATACTTTTAAATAAAATCAAATGTGTATAAATCTCATTTATGTTAGTAGCTTCTGAATAAATTAATTTCCTTGAGCTTAAATATAATTATGTTCATTTCAGTTAGTAGAAGAGGAACGCTTCAGATTTTGTAAAAAAAGGTTTAAATCTTTTCGGTTCTTAAAAACAAGGATATCCTTACCTTCTAATTTAGAGAGTTTTTCATAAATGACAGGTGCTTTTGTTTTATTAAAGTTGCGTACCCATTGGAAAAACTCCCAATCCAGCTTTTCCTTACAATTTTCACCCATATCAGGCCTGGTCTTATTGTGGAACTGAATTCTGCGTTTTACAATTCCGTACAGACATACAGTGGTTCTATAATGAAGAAAGATGATCGTGTCAGCATGTTGAAGACGCATATCCATTGTGGAGCCATAGTTCCCATCGATAATCCAAGCATCCTTTTCAACAATTGATTGATTCGCTTTTATAAGTGCTTCTCGTTCAATTGGTTTCCATCCAGGCTTCCAGAAAATAGCATCAAGATGAAAAACAGGAAGGTTCAGTATAATTCCTAGTTTTCCTGCTAATGTAGATTTTCCGGATCCTCCACTTCCAATAATTGCAATTTTCCTCATAGCATCACCTATCACATATAGTATTTGGATAAATTAACTTAGCATAATTTTTAGAAAATTACAATCTAAAAACAACTGCCAAGTTAATCTTTACCTTGGCAGCTGTGTGCTTTCCTATGAAGCTGATTAAACAGAAGGTTTTAAGGCATCTTCACTAGTGATATTAGCATCTGCTATGTATGCATCTTGTAGCTTTCTTGTAATTGTACCAGGTTTTCCATCATTAATTTCTTTGTTATCAACTTTAATTACAGGCATAACCTCGGATGTACTGCTGGATAAAAAGATCTCATCAGCCATAGCAATATCCTCAACAGAAAATCCTTCTTCTATAAAAGGAATGTTTAAGTCATTAGCAAATTTTTCTACACGCATTCGCACACAACCATGCAAAATATTATTCGTTGCAGGATGGGTGTGGATTTTTCCGTCTTTTACTAAATATGCGTTTGAGGAACTACATTCTGTTACCAATCCATCTCTATGAAGAATAGCTTCATAACACCCCTGTTCCTTTGCTTCTTGCTTAGCCAATACGTTTGGAAGAAGATTTAAGCTCTTAATATAGCAATTTTCCCAGCGGACATCACGCTGAGTAATTGTGCATACGCCATTTTCCAAGTTTTCCAGATTACGCGGTAGATCCTGTAGATACGCATACATATTTGCAGGAACATTTAATGGAAAAACATGGTCTCTAGGTGCAGAGCCTCGTGATACCTGCAAATAAACTTTTCCATCTGCTGTCATCTTATTTTTTGTTAATAGTTCTAATAGAAGCTTCTTGAGTTCATCTTTCGTTAATGATAAGTTAATCTTAATAGCTTCAGCAGAACGGAAGAGGCGATCAACGTGCTCATTCAGTAAATAGTAGTCACCGTTATAGATGCGGATTACTTCATAAACACCATCACCAAACTGCAGGCCTCTTTCTTCATACGGATAATTTAATTCATCTCGATGTGTAAATTTGTCTTGCGCTAAAATAATTGGATAAACAGACATGAAATTTTCCCTCCTAAAGTTATGACTATTCTAATACTTCTCACGCTACTTGTAAATGTATATTAAAGTGAGAAATCTCACAGAACCATTCCCGGTTGTCCGTGTATAATTTTAGATACGTAGAGAGGTGTGAGATCATGGAACCTTTGTTAAATAGATTGGATAAAACTACTTATGAAAAATTGATGATGAATAGCTTTCGCAAAGAATACATGAAAAATACTATTGTATTTAGTGAAGGAACACCGGCAGAAGCACTTTACTTTATTAAGAGTGGCACAGTTCGAATTTATAAGGGCATGGGTGCTGACAAGGAAATTACTATTTTTACCAGAAAAGAAAATGATTGTTTTGGTGAAATAGGTATATTTAGTGGAACGAAATATTCAAATACCGCAATAGTTACTCAAGATGCAATTCTTTATCGTATTACAAAAGCCAAGGCAGAGGAGCTTATTAAACAGGACGGATCACTTGGTTTACATTTTACGCGGTGGGTAGCGGAATCATTAGAGGCAAGTAAAGCTAAGATTCGGGATTATATTGCATTTGGCTCAGAAGCTGCAATAGCTTCTGTATTTATTCGGTATTCTAATATGTATGGAATTGTTACCAAAAAAGGTATCCGGATAACAGAACCGATTCGAGTTAGAGATATTAGTAAGCATATAGGTATTTCAAGAGAAACAGTAAGTCGTGTTGTTAATAAGTGGAAAGAGCAAGGATTAATCATCAATGACAACAAATTTTACCTGATTAAAGATATTCATTATTTTAGGAAGTTGCTTCTATGTGAAAATTGTGGCGTCGAAAACTGTGTTTTATAGGAGCTATTTTTATTTATGATAGCTCCTATAAAAATTCTGTCGAAAAAAGAAATTTTTTATTGATTTTTTAAAATGTGCTTGTTATAATTAAAAATGCGTTCGAAAAACACGTATTTTATTAACATAAATAATTTGAACGTAGACAATTTAATAATTAGTAATGTGCGGGTGTAGTTTAGTGGTAAAACCTCAGCCTTCCAAGCTGATGATGAGGGTTCGATTCCCTTCACCCGCTCCATACATATGTCATAACGCAGTGTTTCGTAAAGTTTTTACGAAGTGTTGCGTTTTTTACTTTTATTATATGTGTAAACTACGCTAGCATTCCTAGTAAGAAAATTAAAGTAGATTGGTGGTTTCGTACGAGACTTCCTGTTCTACAGTATAGTTCTAACTAATTCACAAAATAGATAAACTAAGAACTAACTTGCAAGTATTGTAAATTGCTTTTTCTGAAAATACACTACTAGAATTCATTTAGATACGTTTTGATGATCATCTATCGCCATTGATTTCCATTGCAGATGAACGCTTTCCACCGGCATGGCTTCAGCCGCTTCCTCCGCTACGCTCCGTCCAGGGTCTTCAGCTCATGCTATTCCGGTAGGAGTCGTCATCTTCCATTCCAATCAATTGGTATATGCTATTGATTAATAAAGCACATTTTTCAGTGACTATAATAACTGGAAAAATACTTCTCTCTTTTAATCTTTTTAGAAGTAAACCTTAGCGTAGGAAAAATACGGAGACTTCTGGGGGAGATGAGGCATAGGTGAGACCCCGGAATGCGTTAGCATGAGGAGGCTCATCAGCCGCCCCCGAAAAGCGCAGTGTTTTTCCGTAGCGGTGTTATTTAGCCATTTTGTATTAACAGAGAAATAAGTTTCCTCTAGTTCGCATTTTACTCCAACCCTTTAAAAAGAGCTATAGTTATTAATTTAGTACACTTGATTTCAAAATAGAACTAAACATACTTCATTTTTCAGTATTCTTCTTTTACCACTTCACTTGAAAACCGCTTTTCCTGCATAGTATTCTTAAACCAATAACTTTTTAAGAGCGAGGGATATTCGATGAAACGATTAATGAACGAGCTTAAAAGAATTGATAATAAAGGGTATAAGGCTTACAAAGACATTCAGGGGAAATATAGCTACACGAAGTTTGATTTATTCATAGATTATGTACAGGGTGATCCATTTGCCACCCCATCTAAAATTAGGATAGTTATTCCAGCTAAACAGCGACCAATCAAAGAGGAGTGGCTTTCCTCTTATGAGAGAAAAATAGCAGCAGAAGATAAAATGGCAAGAGTTGTAGCAAGCGCGATTCACAAGCAAAAGACCTTTATAAAAGGATCAGGAAAAAGTGGACTAATTTTATTCGATCAGCCCGGACAGGAAGTTATTGAACGAAGTGCTGTCCAATTAGACTCACAGGCTATTACTGTTTGCATATCTGTTGGATTGCCTGCAAACGGTCGGCGGATTAATGGTAAAGAGGCAGAGAAGCTATTTGGAGAGGCTATCCCTACTATAATAGAAAACTCCATATTTACAATAAAAGACGTGGAGGTAGAAGCACCCGTTCAACTGGCCGATCAACAGGTTGCCATTCGGGAGGCTATGCAAAAAAATGGATGGGTTGCATTTATTAACAATGGAGCTATACTACCTCGAGAAAGTGGTGTAAGTAACCGTCCATTAAAAAATGCGGTCCCTTTTCAAAGTCCTAAGGGAGACGAAGTAGAAATAACTATACCACATCAGAAAGAACCGATCCGTGGAATGGCTATTTCTAAAGGGATTACCCTAATTGTTGGTGGAGGTTATCATGGGAAAAGCACTATTCTAGAAGCGATTGAAAAAGGAGTATATGCTCATACAGACGGGGATGGTAGAGAATATGTGCTTACAGATCCTGATGCAGTTAAGATTCGTGCTGAAGATGGCCGACAAGTTACAGGTGTCGATATTTCACCTTTTATTTCCAATTTGCCACATAAAAAAGATACAAGTTTTTTTATGACGGAAAATGCAAGTGGAAGTACATCACAGGCGGCTAATGTGATGGAATCTTTGGAAGCAGGAGCCTCGACCTTACTTATTGATGAAGATACAAGTGCGACTAATTTCATGATCAGAGACCATCGAATGCAGCAACTAGTCCAAAAGGAGAAGGAACCTATTACGCCATTTATTGATAAAATAAGTCAGCTATATAGCCAATTAGGAATTTCTACAATAATTGTAATGGGTGGCTCAGGTGATTACTTTGCTGTTGCAGATACAGTAATTATGATGGAATCCTATTTGCCACATAATGTAACAGAAAAGGCAAAGCAAATTATGAAGGAAAACCCATTGGAAAGAGACATGTCTAAAGCCGACACGTTTGGAAAAGTAAGAGATCGTTATTTTCAGCAATCCACCCTACAAACAAAAAAAGGGAAAAGAGCCAAAACACAGGCTAAAGGATTATCAACGATATTAATGGGTAGAACAGATATTACTTTTCATCATACTGAACAACTTGTTGACTCTTCACAAACAAGGATGATTGCTGAAATTATCAGTTATTTGGATCGTAGTAACACACTCGAAAACAAGTCGCTCCATACTATATTGAATGAACTGGAGAAAAAGATGGATACAGAAGGACTTGCTTCCTTTACAATATTTAAAGACCAGCATCCTGGCGATATTGCACGACCACGCAGATACGAGATTGCTGCAGTGCTGAACCGAATGCGTACGGCTATGGTAAAATAAGAATAAGACTAAACACTTTTATTATAAGGAGGGTTAGCCGATGGATATCAACAAACTTAAGCAGGAAGTTATAGAATACAGCAAAGAAATAGGTATTGATAAAATTGGCTTTGCCTCCGCGGATGTCTTCTCCGAATTGAAGGAAAGATTGAAAAGGCAGCAAACACTAGGTTATCAGTCTGGATTTGAGAAAGGAAGTGTGGACGAACGAACGGAGCCAACCCGTTTGTTGCCAGAAGCTCAATCCATAATTTCCATTGCCCTTGCCTATCCTTCTCGGATGAAGGATGCCCCAAAAAGTACAAAGGAAGAACGTAGAGGAATTTTTGCACGTGCTTCATGGGGAATAGATTACCATGTTGTTATGCGTGAAAAATTGGATAAGCTTGCTGATTTTCTTAAAGAAAAGGTGCCTGATGTAAGCAATAGGGTGATGGTAGATACAGGTGAGTTATCTGATCGTGCTGTTGCTGAACGTGCAGGCATCGGGTTCAGTGGGAAAAACACAGCGATTATTACACCTGAATTTGGATCCTTTGTCTATTTGGGAGAGTTAATTACGAATATTCCATTTCTCCCTGATAGTCCTGTGGAAGATAGCTGCGGTGATTGCACAAAATGCTTGGATGCGTGTCCAACAGGTGCTTTGGTACAAGGCGGGCAATTGAATGCACAGCGATGTATTGCTTTTCTCACTCAAACAAAAGATTTCTTGCCTGATGAGTTTCGAACAAAAATAGGTAATAGAGTTTATGGTTGTGATACATGTCAGGTAGTTTGTCCAAAAAACAAAAAAGTAGATTTTCATCACCATCCTGAATTTGAACCGGACCATGAAATCGCAAAGCCAAAGCTCAAACCAATGTTACGGATTTCCAATCGTGAATTTAAAAACACATTTGGCTCCATCGCTGGTTCTTGGCGAGGGAAGAAGCCACTACAGCGAAATGCCTTAATTGCCTTGGGCCACTATAAAGACATAACAGCAGTTGAAGAAGTTATTGAGGTGATGCAGACTGATCCTCGGCCGGTAATACGTGGAACAGCTGCATGGTCGCTTGGCAAAATCGGAACGGAGAGAGCCTATAATGCCATACATGAGGCGATGAAGAAAGAAAAAGATGAGCAAGTTATTTATGAAATGGAAAAGGGTCTTGCCTTTGAAAAAGAAGCCAGCAGAAGTTAATTAGGTGGGAGCGACTTATTATGAAGAAAATCACATTGTTTTATGACGAAATGGATTCACCGATAGGAACGTTGCTGTTGCTAAGTGATGGAGAAGCAATAGTTCGAATCGAGTATGGAAGACTTGCTGACTTAGAAGAAAAGTTAACAACCTGGGCTAAAAGATTTATTGGGGAACCCTATTTTGTTCATCAACCTGAATTGATTGCTTCTGCTAAAGAGGAGCTGGAGGCTTATTTTAAACATCAGAAGCAGACGTTCTCTATTCCTTTTAAGTTTTATGGGACCAGCTTTCAACAAAAGGTTTGGCAAGCACTCTATGACTGTATTGAATACAAGGAGACCAAAACCTATAAAGAGATTGCAGAAATAATCGGTAACCCGAAAGCAGTGAGAGCGGTGGGAGGGGCTGTTAATAAGAATCCATTTTCTATTGTAGTCCCTTGTCATCGCGTAATTGGAGCAAACGGAAAACTAGTTGGTTATAATGGCGGTTTGGATAAAAAGGAATTTCTTTTGAAACATGAAGCAACAGATTGAAATTAAGGCAATCTGACAAGCATCCTCTCCATATATATTTAATGGAGGGGATTTTTATGGAAAAAATTAAAAAGGTATGGCTGGATTATTTCTTATCTGAAAAACAAACAACCGGTTGGTGGCAAAAAAAACGCAGCTTGTGTAAAGAAAGAAATGCTGAAATTGTTCGTCTTCATGGGGATGGTCGGCTATACAGAGAGTTTTCCTCTGATAATCAACGTATATACCACTATCTTATCCATTTATCATACCTCATTAAGCAAGATGAGTTTTTTTATCTGGAGGAGGAATTAATCCCGTATGAATTTCGGTATGATGGCGGAGCGGTAACTAATCATTATCCAATACAATATGAACAGCCTGACAAACCCAGTATTTTACCTGAGGAAATTCGTGGAGATGATGCTTTATTAGAAAGGTTTTCTTATGATCGCAACGAAGCTGTCCGCTATGCAGAGAGATGGTGGAATAGTTATAATCCTGCATATAAAAAATTTGATGTCGATTGTACAAATTATGTTTCTCAATGCTTATATGCTGGGGGCGCCCCAATGAGAGGGGCGCCTTCTAGAGAAAAAGGATGGTGGTATCAAAACGATAATTGGAGTTTTAGCTGGGCAGTAGCCCATTCATTACGCTGGTATTTAAGTGGTTCCACCCAAGGACTACAAGGCACGGAATTAGATAATGCCTCAGAACTGCTCCCGGGTGATATTATTTGTTATGACTTCGAAGGGGATGGGAGTTGGAACCATAACACGATTGTTGTGACTAAAGATGCTTATGGAATGCCGTTGGTTAATGCACATACAAATAATAGCCGGAACCGCTATTGGTCTTATGAGGATTCAGCAGCATGGACACCTGATATTAAGTATAAATTTTTCCGCATTGGTGACAAGTAAGTGATATACTAGAACAGTACAAACAACGTAAGGAGATTAGAAAAGTGAGTTTACATGTCGTTCTATTTCAACCAGAAATACCAGCGAACACTGGAAATATTGCCAGAACTTGTTTAGCAACAGATACAACACTTCATTTAGTTCATCCGCTAGGGTTTTCAACAGATGATAAAATGCTTCGTCGAGCTGGATTGGACTATTGGAAGAATGTGGATATCAAGGAGTATAAGAACATAACGGAGCTTTACAACACATATCCTGAAGGTGAATATTATTATATAGAAAACTTTGGAACCAAACATTATACAGACTATGATTTTTCTAACAAAGAGGAAGATTTGTTTTTTGTTTTCGGCCGGGAAACAGATGGGATCCCACTTCAATTATTAGAGGGAAAAGAAGAGCAATGCCTCCGTATTCATATGAACGATAAAGTACGGTCTTTAAATCTATCGAATACGGCGGCTATTATTATATATGAGGTACTGCGTCAGCAAGGTTTTCCAGATTTGTCTTAGTAAAAATGACCTGCACCGACTATTATAATTCTTAGGGAGGCTCCTGTTTGGAGAAAAATGTAATCTGATAAACTATTTCAATAACATGAAAAGCCGTGATGCAACTATACATCACGGCTTTTGGAATTAGATAAACATTATTGATTTTTCTTTGGGACTGCCGGCTTTGCTTCATATCCGGAAGTGAAGGTTGAGATAATAAAAGTTAAAACGACTCCCATTAGTAATGCTAATTTCATGCGAAACTCCTCCTTTGTATGTAAAAGAACGATTAGATGTAATTATGTCCTTATTATACCTAAATATTCGCTTTATGTGAACCAGAGAAATCCATTATTTTTCCCTACAGGTAGTTTGAAAAAACTTACAATAAAAATACTGGTAACATTATATTGTTTAAGGTAATAAAATAGGGTATATTAGTTGATGAAGTCATTCGTCAGTTCTATAATGTAGATGGATGTGAATAACCGTTACATAACGGATAACGCTAACTTCTAATGGGGGTATAAAAACGTGGCACAGAATGTAGAATCTAATGAAAGATTCTGGGCAGAATTTCATGGTCCTAACATGGGGTATGTTGAGGAACAATATGAGCTTTACAAAGAGGATCCAAATCTTGTCGATCAATCTATTAAGCAAATGTTCGATCGGCACGGGGCTCCTGAATGGTTAACACAACCTAATAGCAGTGTGCAAGAAGAGCAACAAGGGACCTCAATAAAGGATATTAAGAAGCTTACCTCAGCAATGAAACTTGTTGAGGCTATTCGTCGTTTTGGTCATCTAGAGGCGGATATTTATCCAGTTGGGCCTAAGGAAGTAAGAAAATCACCTTTAGTTGAGCCGCAAACTTACGGTTTAAGTGAGGATGATTTGGCAAACATGCCAGCAGCTTGGCTATGGGAGAAAGCGCCAAGTAATGTTAAGAATGGGCTGGATGTTATTAAGGAATTAAAGAAATATTATTCAGGAACAATTACTTTTGAGTATGACCATATGAATAATGATGAGGAGCGTAAGTGGCTTCTTGATTTGATTGAAGCAGGGCATGCACGTCTTGATCTTTCAGATGAAGAGAAGAAGCAACTACTTGAACGACTTTCACATGTAGAAGGTTTTGAAAGCTTCCTTCAAAAAACTTTCGTTGGTCAGAAACGTTTTTCAATTGAAGGATTGGAATCAATGGTTCCGATGCTTGATCAGATTGTAAAATATGCTACGGAAGATAAAATTGAAAATATAATGATGGGAATGGCGCATCGCGGACGTTTGTCTGTACTTGCACATGTATTGGGGAAACCGTATGATAAAATTTTCTCTGAGTTTCACCATTCACCTGATAAAGAATTAATACCATCTGAAGGTTCTATGGGAATTAATTACGGTTGGACTGGAGATGTGAAATACCACTTTGGAGCTACTAGAGATGTTAAAGAAGGCGATGAGACAAAAACACGTATAACACTCGCTCATAATCCTTCTCATCTTGAGTTCGTGAACCCTGTGGTGGAGGGGTTTGCGCGTGCTGCACAGGATGAACGATCTCAAAAGGGATATCCAAAAGGTGATTTGAATAAGGCATTCAGTGTACTTATTCATGGCGATGCTGCCTTTATTGGAGAAGGTGTAGTAGCAGAGACGTTGAATTTGAGTGGATTACCTGGGTATTCCACAGGAGGAACGCTCCATATCATTGCAAACAACTTGGTAGGTTATACGACAAATCAAACAGATGGCCGTTCAACCAGATATGCAAGTGATTTAGCCAAAGGATTTGAAATTCCAATTATTCACGTTAATGCAGATGATCCAATTGCTTGTATTTCAGCAATTAAGATTGCATATGATTATCGTCAAAAATTTAATAAAGATTTCTTGATTGATTTAGTAGGATATCGTCGTTACGGTCACAATGAAATGGATGAACCTCGAACTACACAGCCGGCGCTTTATCAGAAGATTGATGAGCATCCTACTGTAGCGAATGTTTATGCTGGAGTGTTAAGAGATAAAGGTGTTATTGGGGAAGATACTTTCAAAAAAATACAAGAGGATGTAGAGGATCATCTTCGTGGAATTTATGATAGTATGAAAGAAAATGAAGCAGGCTCTGTAGAAGTTCCAAACATGCCAAAAGTATTGGCAAATGGATTGGATCGATTTGAAACAGCTGTGGATTTGGATACGTTAAAAGCTCTGAATGAGGGATTATTGAACAGACCTGAAGGCTTTAACGGTTTTAAAAAATTGGAAAAGATTTTAAGCCGACGCAAAAATGTGCTTGAGGAAGGTAACAAAGCGGATTGGGGCGCTGGAGAGGCGTTAACTTATGCTTCCATTCTTCAAGATGGTATTCCAATTCGATTGACTGGTCAAGATTCAGAGCGAGGAACATTTGCACATCGCCATCTAGTACTTCATGATGTGGAAACAAATGAAAAATATTGTCCGATGCATGGTCTTGAACAGGCGAAGGCATCGTTCGATATCCGAAACAGTCCTTTATCTGAAGCAGGCGTACTAGGCTTTGAATATGGCTATAGTGTTGAATCACCGAATACTCTAGTAATTTGGGAAGCGCAATTCGGAGATTTTGCAAACGCTGGTCAGGTAATCTTTGATCAGTTTATTTCAGCCTCTCGTGCCAAGTGGGGTGAAAAATCCAATATGGTTATGTTGCTTCCGCACGGATATGAAGGGCAGGGACCTGAGCATTCAAGTGCTCGCTTGGAAAGATTTTTGCAGATGGCTGCAGAAAATAACTGGATTGTAGCTAATGTGACTTCTTCTGCTCAATTCTTCCATTTGATCCGTAGGCAGGCAGCAATGCGTGGGAAAGAAGAAGCTAGACCATTAATATTAATGACACCTAAAAGCTTATTGAGAAACCAGCGCGTAGCTTCTGTTGCAGAGGAATTCACAAATGGTAAATTCCAGCCCTTACGTTCTCAGCCAAACTTAAAGGTAAGTAAAAAGAATGCCAAACGGTTATTAATTGGAAGTGGGAAAGTAATGGTCGATATTGAAGAGGCTATTGCTAATTCTGAAGAAAAATTTGATTGGTTACGCGTGTTGCGACTTGAACAAATTTATCCATTCCCTAAAAAGGAACTAGAAAAAGAGATAAAAGAACTGCCTAATCTGGAACAAATAGTTTGGGTACAGGAAGAACCAAAAAATATGGGGAGCTGGGATTTTGTAGATGATTATTTAAGAGATCTTTTACAAGAAAACCAGTCATTACGGTATATTGGACGGCCGGATCGTTCATCACCTGCTGTTGGTGTGCCGAATGTGCATAAAACAGAGCAAAATCAGATTGTACAACAAGCAATTAACCCGTCTAAAGGAGGAGATTCCAGTGAAAGAAATTAAAATACCAGAGCTAGCCGAATCCATTACTGAAGGTACTATTGCAGAGTGGTTAGTCAAAGAAGGCGACAAAGTAGAAAAAGGTGATCCAGTAGTTGAATTAGAAACAGACAAAGTTAATGTCGAAGTGAACTCCGACTATGCGGGTGTCATCACTGAAATTGTTCAAGGTGAAGGTGAAGACGTTGAAGTGGGAGATATTATTGCCAAGCTAGATGAAAATGGGGAAGCTGGCGCTGATACTTCCAGCAATGAAGAGCCAAAAGAAGAGAAGCAAGAAGATGTAAAAGAAGAACCGAAAGAAGATAAGAAAAAAGAAGATAAAGAAGAAGCTACAGTTGAAAACACGGAAGAAGCATCAAAGAAGGATCAAAAGGACGACAAAAAAGGAGACGTAATTGCCTCTCCAGCAGCGAGAAAACGAGCTAGAGAACTTGGAATTGATTTAAGCACAGTCAGCTCCCGTGATCCACTTGGAAGGATCCGTCCGGAAGACGTAGATGCTGCTGCCAAGGATACATCAGAGAAGAAAGAATCCAAGCCAGCTAAAAAAGAAGCACCAAAGACAGAGGAAAAAACAGAATTTGATAAGCCAGTAGAACGTGTGAAGATGTCACGTCGTCGTCAGACAATTGCAAAGCGTCTTGTAGAAGTACAACATGAAGCAGCAATGCTTACTACATTTAACGAAGTTGACTTAACCAATGTAATGAAGCTTCGTAGTGAGAGAAAAGAAAAGTTTATTGACAAGCATGGAGTAAAGCTTGGATTTATGTCCTTCTTTACCAAAGCAGTTGTGGGCGCATTAAAAGAATTCCCACTATTAAATGCTGAGATTCAAGGTAATGAGCTTGTTCTTAAAAAATTCTATGATATTGGTATTGCTGTGTCCACAGATGATGGATTAGTAGTTCCGGTAGTACGTGACGCTGACCGTCTTGATTTTGCAGGCGTAGAACGTGAAATCGGAAATCTCGGTAAAAAAGCACGGGATAAGAAGTTAGCAATGGAGGACCTACAAGGTGGTTCATTTACAATTACAAATGGTGGCACATTTGGTTCCATGCTATCTACCCCTATCCTAAATGCGCCACAGGTTGGTATTTTAGGAATGCATAATATTCAAAAGCGTGCTATGGTGATGCCAGATGATACAATTGAAGTACGCCCAATGATGTATTTAGCTCTTTCTTATGATCATCGCATTGTTGATGGAAAGGAAGCAGTACAGTTCCTAGTTAGAGTGAAACAATTACTTGAAGATCCATATGACCTTCTATTGGAAGGCTAATATAATGAAAGAAAACAACCGTTATCTGGACAAGCAGATAGCGGTTGTTTTTTGTCTATAATGTTTGTGGTTGTCGCAAGTCTAGATAAAATACGAGAGCATTTCGATAGTCAATCATTTAGTAAATCGGAAGTCCTCTGAAAAAAGTACTGTTTTTATAGTATTGTAGAATATAAGTATTCATATGAAATTTAACTGAATCTCTATGTTAAAAAGGCGTAAAGTAGGGAATTGATAAGATGTTAAAGAAATTTACAGAAAAAACTTTCACTTGAAAGACGTCTGACAACTTGGTACAATTGGCATAGAAAGTAGAAATGAAAACATTTACAAAAAATAAGGGAGGCTCATTCCGTGGCAATTCTTCTTGGAATAGTAGCAATTATCGTGGTCCTCGGGCTAGCATTTCTAATGTCTAATGACAAAAGAAATATTAATTATAAAGGCATAGGAATAATGTTAGTTTTACAATTGTTAACAACCTGGTTCATGTTTACAACCGAGATTGGTCAATTTATCATTAATAAAATCTCTGCAGGTTTTAATAAATTAATTGAATTTGGGACAGAAGGGGTTAATTTTGTTGTTGGTGGATTTGTTGTTGAAGAAGGAGGCGTTTTCTTTTTTAACGTTCTATTACTTATAATTTTCTTCGCAACAATTTTATCTGTACTAACTTATTTGAAAATCCTTCCTCCAATTATAAAGTATTTGGGTGGTTTAATTTCAAAAATTACCGGACTTCCTAAAGTTGAATCCTTTAATGCGGTTAACAGTATCTTTTTTGGTCAATCAGAAGCACTAATTGCAATACGGACACAGTTCCATCATTTAAATGATAATCGTCTTTATATTGTAAGTGCTTCCGCGATGGGATCTGTATCAGCTTCCATTGTTGGAGCGTATCTGCAAATGCTTCCCCCAGAGTATGTTTTGGTAGCACTACCACTAAATATGTTTAGTGCTTTAATGGTTGCATCCATTATTGCTCCTGTTCGCGTGCCAAAAGAAAAAGATATTGTTGATATTAAAGATGTTACTAATGATAAAAGTATTTTTGAAGCAATGGGTAACGGGGCATTAGAAGGTGGTAAAATTGCTTTAATCGTTGCTGCTATGTTAATAGCCTTTATTGCCTCCTTGGAACTCGTTAACTGGTTAATTCAATTGGTATTCGCTGGTATAACGTTACAGGAAATACTAGGGTATATCTTATCACCAATTGGAATTTTAATGGGAATTTCACCGGGAGAAGTGGTACAAGCCGGTTCTGTTATGGGTACAAAAATTGTTACAAACGAATTTGTAGCTATGCTTGATTTCCAACCTATGATTGCAGATATGTCTGAAAAAACAGTAGGGATTGTATCCGTATTCCTTACAAGTTTTGCTAACTTCTCCTCAATCGGTATTATTGCTGGTACAGTTAAAGGAATTGATAGTGAGAAAGCTGTCAGCGTATCCGGTTTTGGTCTTAAGTTATTAGTAGGTGCTACACTAGCTTCTATTCTATCCGCCACTATTGTTGGACTATTTTTATAAATGTTGAAGGCTACCCTTATGGGTGGTCTTTTTTGTTGTATCGAGCTTTCATCTAAAGCACAAAATATATAAATATGAAATAACTTTTGATGCTTAATCTAAGTATGAAAAATAAATTTATTGCTGGAAAGTCCACTGAAATATTGAGTCTGATTACGCCACCGCTACGTAAAATACTGCGCTTTTCGGGAGCGGCTGAAGCCATGCCGGTGGAAAGCGTCCCCCTGCAGCGGAAATCAATGGGGTTATCCCGCTTCTACTGTGGCTTAATCTCTCACTAGTAACTAAGGCATATCAGTAACTATCATTTATTGAATGGTCTTTTAGTAATAGTTAATCTTAAGGTAAGATGATTGTGCTTCAGAAATTAATAAGGATAACAATGTTTAGACACTTCTATGAAAGGAAAGATAATTAGCAGAGAGGAGTGGCTATATAATGAATAATCAGTTGAATTTATTTATAGATGGAGAATGGATAGAAACAAATGACAAATTGAAGGTATTGAATAAATATAGTGGAGAAACATATGCGGAGGTTTCTAAAGCTGGGGAAAGAGAAGTAAATAAGGCAATAGAAGGAGCAGAAAAAGCATTTAAGCAAGAAGAACTTCCACCTTATAAGCGTTATGAAATAATTAAAAAAGTATCCGAGTTGTTGCAGGAAGAAAAAGAATCGTTCACAGACTCTATTATAAGTGAAGCTGGGAAGCCACGTAAGCAAGCAAGTACGGAAGTAGACCGTGCGATTCAAACCTTTGAAGTAGCTGCAGAAGAAGCGAAACGAATCAGTGGTCAAGGGGTACCAGTAGAGGCTGCGCCAGGATCAGAAAACCGTATGGCATTCACTATTCGAGTCCCAGTTGGGGTGGTAGGCGCAATTACGCCATTTAATTTCCCGCTTAATTTGGTTGCACATAAAATTGGTCCGGCATTGGCTGCAGGTAATTCGGTGGTTTTAAAGCCTGCGAGCGCAACACCGGTTACTTCATTAAAACTAGCTCAGCTATTTGCAAAAGCAGGACTGCCAAAAGGTTATCTTCAGGTAATTATCGGATCCGGTTCTGAAGTAGGAAAGCAAATGCAGGAAGATGAGCGGATTTCCACATACACTTTTACAGGAAGTGCTGAAATTGGATTGAAGCTGAAACAAAATACAGGTCTTAACAAGCTAATTCTCGAACTGGGGAATAATTCACCAGTCATTGTAGACAAAGATGCAGCTATCGACAAAGCAGCAGAGACACTTGCAGTAGCAGGATTCGCATATGCAGGCCAAACATGTATCACACCACAGCGTATTTATGTACATCAGAATGTATTGGAAGAATTCCAGGAAAAGCTACTAGATCAGATGCAAAATCTAAAAGTAGGAGACCCATTTGATGAAGATACTGTTGTTGGCCCCTTAATTTCAGAAGAAGAAGCAAAACGTGTTGAAAACTGGGTGGATACCGCCGTTCAAGCAGGTGCGAATATTTTAACAGGTGGAAAACGGGAAGGCGCCATGTACGAACCAACTGTATTATCTCAAGTAACTAAAGACATGAACGTAGTGAGTAAAGAGATATTTGGACCAGTTGTTACTATAATTCCATATTCGGATCTGCAGTCCTGTATAAGTGAGGTAAATGAATCTCCATATGGGTTGCAAGGTGGTATTTTCACTGAGAATCTTGATACTGCGTTTTATGCTGCGCGAAATGTGGAAGTAGGAGGACTTATGGTTAATGATTCTTCCCAATACCGTGTTGACCTTATGCCATATGGTGGTGTAAAAGATAGTGGTTGGGGAAAAGAGGGACCTAAGTTCTCCATTGAAGAAATGACAGAAGAAAGATTAATTGTGTTAAACCTATAAAAAAAGCGAGGTGTAAGCCTCGCTTTTTTTTAAATGATCTAAAATCATCAACATGAATAGTTTCTTTATGTCTGTGATTGTACCTTGTTCGTATAATGTTTTTGTATGTGAAACAATCTGGCTAATAACGCGATCGCCCCACAGCTTAAGCCAACAATAATTCCTACCCAGTAACCAAATGGCTCCAATGATGTATAGTTAGCCAGAATCCAGCCGACAGGTAATCCGATAATCCAATAAGAAATCAAGGCTAATATTAATGTTACATTTACATCTTTATATCCTCGTAAGGCTCCTTGAATAGGCGCCCCAAAAGCATCTGCTAATTGAAAGAAAATCGCGTAATTAATGAAGTGCTTTGTTAGTTCAATTACTTCCGGGTTAGAATTATACATTTCAGCTACCCAATCTCTTGTTACATATAAAACCGCTCCTGCAAATAAGGCAATAAAAAGGCCGCCACTGATTCCAATATATCCATAAATTCGAGCATCCTTCAATCGTTGGCCACCCAATTCAAAGCCAATCGCGATAGTTAATGCCATACCTACACTTAATGGGATCATATAAAGTAAGGAAGCAAAGTTAATTGCCGCCTGATGTGCAGCAATTGTATACGTACTATACACACTCATTAATAATGTGACTGCTGAAAAAATACTCGTTTCGAAGAACATTGCAACCCCAATTGGAACACCAATTTTAAGCTGCTCTCTCCATGCTTGAATGGATGGCTTAATCCAATTGGAAAATACATGGAATTGGCGAAAGGGTGCAACTCGATATACAACCCCTAAAGCAATAATACAAACAAGCCAGTATGTAATTGAAGTAGCAATCCCTGCTCCAATACCACCAAATGCAGGGACACCAAACTTACCGAATATAAATACATAATTAAATAAAAGGTTCAATGGTAAAGAAATCAAAATAATTACCATGGAAATTCTTGTCTGGCCAAGGGCATCTATAAAACAACGCAATGTATTAAAAATAAACAGTGGTATTAGTCCTGAACCAAGAGCAATTAAATAATATTTTGCAATGTGCCGGACTTTGGGTTCGAGATCCATGATTTCAAGAACAGGATTTAACGCAAATGCCCCAATAATAAATACTACTATGCTCAATGCTACGGACAAATAAATCCCCTGCTGCACCTTATTGGAGATCTCTTTATTTGAGTGAGCCCCGGTTAAATGGGCAATGATGGGTGTAATTGCTAATAATATTCCATTAACTCCTGTGAAAATGGGTACCCATAGACTGGAGCCGATAGCGACACCAGCCAAATCCTCTGCACTTGCCCTGCCTGACATGACTGTGTCAAAGATGTTCATCATATACATGCTAACCTGTGTAATAAGGATAGGAATTAATATAACGGTAAAAAGCTTTAATTTTTCTTTTAAACTTGAGGTAACATACATAATATACTTCCTTTTTCTTCGTTTTTCTAATAGGATATAATAGAGAATAATAAGCACTATTATACCGTTTTATTTTGCAGTAGGAAAGAAAGGACGTACATGTATGAAAAATAAACGAATTCTTTTTACTGGTGGAGGAACTGCCGGACACGTTATTGTGAATCTGGCACTTATTCCAAAGTATCAGGAACAAGGATGGGAAATTGATTATATAGGGTCATATGATGGTATTGAAAGGAAGCTGATTGGGGAATTAGAAGGAGTTACTTATCACCCGATATCTACAGGGAAACTCAGACGTTATATTTCCAAAGAAAATATGAAAGATCCTTTTAAAGTTATAAAAGGTATTTTCCAGGCTGCCAGTTTCATTGGTAAAAGAAAACCAAGGGTTATCTTCTCTAAAGGTGGGTTTGTTTCAGTTCCGGTAGTACTTGCAGCTAAACTACGAGGGGTACCGGTCATTATTCACGAATCGGATTATACTCCTGGTCTGGCAAATAAAATAGCTATTCCATTTGCCAAGAAAGTACTGGCAACTTTTCCGGAAACAATGCAATACTTACCGGAGAAAAAGGCGGAGTATGTAGGAGCGGTGATCCGTGAGGAGTTATTTAAAGGAAACAGGGAGGCGGGTCTGAAATTTGCCAGTCTGACGAATAAAAAGCCAGTTCTATTAATAATGGGAGGTAGTGGTGGTGCCAAAAAAATAAACGAAACAGTAAGAGCAGCACTACCGGAACTCCTAAAGTACTTTCAGATTATTCATCTTTGCGGTCAGGGCAAAGTTGATGCATCTATAGAAGCAGAAGGATATACACAGTTTGAATATATTAATGAGGAATTAAAAGATATATTTGCTGCGACAGATTATATTTTATCCAGGGCAGGTTCTAATGCCATCTTTGAATTTCTTGCATTAAGAATCCCAATGCTGCTTGTTCCATTATCCAGACAAGCAAGCAGAGGTGACCAAATTATTAATGCAAAATCATTTGCGGAAAAACGTTATGCCAGAGTGGTGGAGGAAGAGAACCTTACGGAAGAAACTCTGATTAAAGAAGTTAACCAGTTAAGTGAGATGGCCCCTATAATGATCGATCATATGAAGGAATTTAAAAGTGAAAAATCACGTGATCGAGTAATGGAAATTATTAGCGAAGTGCAGAAATAAATAAGTACCCTCTTCTTGAAAATCAAGAGGAGGGTACTAACTGCTGTAATGTATCTTTACTATGATTTCCTTGCTAAATCTGTCTATTTAAAAAGTTTCACCGTGGTGAATTATCTTTAAATTCACATTAAAATCAGCTTTTACTTCCGGATATTTTTTTCTCCATTCCGCTCTAGTTAATGGTTTCCCCTTCTTACTATAACGATAGACTGATCCGAACCCCATTGCGTCAGAGTTGAACTCCTGAAGTTTTTTTAATAATTCTTCGTACTTTTTTTCTATGTTCTTTTCTATTTCTTTTTCAAGTAACTTCAATACCCGCTTATCTTCTAATTTAATCTGATTAGAAATTTCTAAAAGACTTGCTTCTATGTTCAAATTTATTTTAAATGTAAGGTCTTCCAAATCAGTTACTCTTATCGTTGAATCGTTTCGTAAAGTGTTTAGCGCAACATGTAATTTTTCTGTAGTTGAGCTAGAAGAGTTTCTTTTATATTTTTTAAAAGGTTCAAAGGGAAGAGTTATTTCTAACCACTCACTAAGTAAGCTTTCGTCTAAAAGATTAAATAGGATTTTATTTTCTATGGATATATCTCCTACATATTTGTCATCTTGGAATACGCCAATATTAGTAATTTTTGGGATACCTTCTTTTATTTCAAAGACAGGTAAAATCGGGTCCACCCCAATATCATTCTTCAGTCTGCTAAATTTAACTAAGGAGACCTTTGGAAATAATTTGTCACTAGCACTGTTTTCAATAACTCCATGGAGATACTGCCCGATATTCATAGATATACCACTCTCCTGAACGGTAAGTATGTCTTCTGCAGTGGGTTCTCCAATTGCCATATAACTGGTATCAGGCACGCGGGCATCCCTTAGCAAGGTGTCTAAGTATGGTGAAATTCCTTCTTGAGCAGTTTCTTTTCCGTACAACTCAATTTGTAGCTTCCCTGAATCTAAAAGGAAGTTTGTTTCCAAGTTTGCATTGTTAATAGCCCCTTTTGTGGAATTACCTGTTCCTTTTACTAATTTTGTTATATCCTTGGCTTGGGCCTCAAACTGGAAGAGTACAAGGGAAGCTTGAACTAGACCATCTTCTTGTTTATCTATTCCGCGTGCATTAATAATTCCCATTTTTTCAATTTGATTTTCTTTAAAGCATCCTGTTAAGAATAAACATATAATGAACGTATAAATAATTAGTTTGCTTTTCATGTAGTATTCATTCCTTTATGTTTAGACCTTTTCTTTTTAAAAAAAACAAGGGTTGCCAAGATAAAAGGATACACACAATTAATCCAAAACCCCATATTGCTGACAATAGTGGTAAATTGAAGTATCATATAGTCATATTTTAAAATGCTAATACTCACTAATAACAAACTACAAAGTATATACAAGCTTTTTCTTTGCTGAATGTTGTATAATCGTTTAATTCCGTAAGTAGTAGCCCAGGCTAAAAAAATATTATTAGGAACTACAATCATCATCCATTCCATTACAACTATATAATCTAGTCTTTCAGCAAAACTAAATGAGGCGCTTTTAAATAGTGTGATAACCGTCCACTCGCTATCCCGCAGGTTTTCTAAACTGTAATATCCAATGCTTATTATTGTAGTTATTAATAGGGTCGAAACAGAATAGATAATAGCAAGAAATACTGGTAATTTAATTTCTTTTTTATTATCAATATAAGGATAAATAATAAGGAGGATTTCAAAACCAAGTAAAGTATAACTGCTTGCTTTTGCTCCTTTTAAAAGCTCGATAAGAGAAGCGTCTAAAACTGGAAGTAAATGAGACCAATCCATTCGCAAAATAGGATCATATAATAAAATAAGTAACCACTGAGACAGGATGAAAAATAAAAAAGCTACTCCTACTATTACTTTGACTCCGCCCCAGATACAATAAATAACAAGGATTAGTATAAGACCGCCTATAACATAGGAGGGCATGGTTGGACGTATAAATACTTGAACAACTTCAATATAAGTTAACATAACTGATAGCAAAGCCATTGCTAAATAAATTATATAAATAGAACCTAATACCTTGCCTATAAAAGATCCAAATATGTCTACTTGAATACCAAATATATCTGAGTTTTCATATTGACTTAGAATATAGATGATAACTGAAAGGATTAGGATTAGAGCCACTCCTGCAATAAGAATAGATATCCATGCATCTTGACGGGCATAACCAAAAATGTATGATGGTGCCCCCATTATACCTGCGCCAAGTTGAACAGTGCAGATAATAAAAAAGAGATAAAAAGCTCGTATTCTTTTTCCAGGTGCAATTACGTTCGTTATTTTCATATGTCACCTACTCGTCTATGTCTCGTTTTTGACCTGCATCCTTTTTACTAAAACGGTAGAGACGTTTTGGTAAATAAGATTTTGCTCGCTTATATTCAAATTTAAAGGGAGTGCGATAAAAAACTTTATTAAAATCTTGTAATTGTAATGGATACAGTGGAATCAAGTATGACCGACCTAATGAAGTGAGACGTAGCAAATGGATGATAAGAAAGCATAATCCAAACATAATTCCTATTAAACCAAAAAGCCCAGCTAATATTATAAGCGGAAATCGAATTATTCGAATGGTTGTTCCCAATAAATAACTTGGTGAAGTATACGATGCTAAAGCACTCATAGCTACAACAATAATTAGAATATTACTAGTTAAACCAGCTGCAACTGCTGCCTGTCCAATAACAATACCTCCGACAATACCCATTGTCTGCCCCACCTTCGTTGGAAGACGAGCGCCAGCCTCTCGTAAAAGCTCAATTAAGAATTCCAAAATCAGAGCCTCTATTAAGGGAGGGAAGGGTACTGCTGCTCGTGACTGCCCGATAGAAATTAATAACTGTGTAGGAATAATACTATATTGATAAGTAATAATAGCAACATATAAGGGTGTAACAATGACTGTAAAGAACATTGCAATAAAGCGAAGAAGCCTTAAAAATGTACCTGCATACCAATTCATGTACAAGTCTTCCGTAGATTCGATAAAACTAAATAAGTTTGCAGGGGCAATGATACCTGTAGGGCTATTTTCCATTAAAATCCCTACTTTACCCTTAGTAATGGCATAAGTGAATCTGTCAGGCAATTCCGTTGATTGAAAAGAAGGGAAAATATTAGATTGCGAATCAGCAAGATACTGTGAGAGAACAGCACTGTCCTCCACTTCATCCACATCAAGTTCTTTAATTCGTTGTCTCATAGTATTTACATCTTCTTCATTAGCAATAGATTTTAGATAGATTAAACGAATATCTCGTGGATTTAACTTACCAATGGTATAATCTTCTAGCACTAAATCGGTGGATTTTATTCTCCACCTAACGATATTCATATTCGTTACAATCGACTCTGTGAATCCAATTTTAGGCCCCAATACAAGTGATTCGGTCTCTGCTTTTTCCAGAGAACGTTTTTCCTTATTTAATAGCAGATAAGAGAGTACTTCTTTTTCTCCCTCTACATAAACAAATACCTCTCCAACTAATAATTTTTGAAGTATCTCTTCTAATGAATGAGAAGTTTTTACATCGTTTAAAGGTGTCCGATTTATAATCTCTTTATTTGTCCATTTTTCTTCCATGGATAAGAGTGGCTGTAATAAAAATTCTTCCACTTTGTCCGTGTCTACTTGATACCCTATAAAACATACACCGACTTTTTTACCGTTTTGCTGCTCATATTTGGAAAATACTAAATCTGGGTTCTTCTCAAATTTTTCTTTTAAAAAGGATTCCAGATCATCTACCTTCATTGGGAGTTTCTTTTTATTCCTTGTCTTCATTTTCTTCCTCCTGAATTTATCCAATCCATAATAGTATGTTGCTAAAATAGTATTTTATGTAGATGAAGTATAGGCAGAAAATGAAGTATTGATGGAGGGGTAAATAGGAAGGAATAACAATGATTAAGCCATAAAAAATGCAGAGAAATTAATCTCTGCAGATAATGAAAAACTAATCTTCTTTTGAAACAACATCGACTTTACCAGTGTGTGGATCAATAACCAATCCGTGAACCTTCACTTCTTTAGGAAGTAATGGATGGTTACGTATAATAGAGACACTTTGCATGACAGATTCTTCAACAGTATCAAAGCCATGGAACTCCTCATCCAAATTTATTCCACTATGTGTAATAGTATCAAGTGTCTTTTTATCGACGCCACGTGCTTCCATTTTTTCTGCTAATGCTTCTGTGTCAACATGTGACATACCGCAATCATGGTGACCAATTACGGTTACTTCTTCAGCCTGAAGTTGGTACACTGCTACAAGAATACTTTTCATAATACTGTCAAAAGGCTTGCGGATAATTGCTCCAGCGTTCTTGAGCATTTTTACATCTCCGTTTTGAATGTTTAATGCCCGTGGCAGAAGTTCTACTAAACGAGATTCCATGCAAGTGAAAATAACCATTCGTTTGTTAGGGATACTATCCGTTTTGTATGGTTCGTAGGATTTTCCTTCTACAAATTGTTTATTATATTCCAGCATTTCTTCCAAGTGCATATTTCCACTCCTTTAAAATAGTTTTTCCTATTAAAATATAGCAGTTTTTTTTAGTAAGTGTACAGTAGAAAGCTAATTTCGACAAAATTTACTTTTTTCTCTTAAGCCCAAAGACTCATTTTTGGAAAATTTAAACATACGTATTGTTTGTCCATATTAAGTGAGTTATGATGAGAGTAACAATTTGTTGAGGGGTGGGAGTATGGGAGAGTTTGTACGTAATTGTCGATTGTGCAAAGAACCAATGGAAAGCAGTCCATTTATGATGTGCCCAACGTGCCTGATAGAAGGAGATCGCGTTCGTAGCTTCATCAGGAAGCACCCACTTGTTTCTGTTGAAGAAATATCTACGTCAACAAATGTAGATGTAGAGAAGGTTAAAAATATGGTTAAATTAGGATTAAGCAGCAAACATGAAAATAAAATACTCAAATAGATTAAAAAGAGAATTACTTCACGTAAGGAGTAGTTCTCTTTTGTTTTATAATTTAAAGTCACACTAAATTAAAAATAATTTGAAAAGTAGTTGACTTTAAAAAATATAAATAATATAATTATTGAGAACAAAAAAAGAAAGGAGGTCATAGACCATGGAAAACAATGTAATTATTCAAACCAACAACTTCATACTTGCTGTGACCTGCCTTGGACGGATTATGGAATAATTAGCTAACTATGGCTTATTGTTTCTGTACTAAAAAGGTCACAATTTATTTGTGGCCTTTTTGTTGTTATATAGGGTAGTTACGAATTTTTCTAACCTTTAAGCATGTGTTGTCACAAACACATGCTTTTTTTATTTATTATAAACCCGTATACTAGCGAATATTTACAGAACAAGGCTAAGCCATCATTCGTTCAGTTGGCAGAAATCAGGTAAGCAAATTGTCTAAATTGGAGCAAGGACATTTTGTAACGAAAAAGCTCCATCGATGATTTTCACTATGCAAATCTAGAGAGATAGAGAAGGTGATAACATGTTTGCGGTATTTAAAAAACTGGATTGGTTTTTTAAACATTATTGGAAGAGATATTTATTTGCAATCATTGCGTTAATTATTGCAAGCGCTATTGGCTTGATCCCGCCAAAGCTGGCTGGGTATACAATTGATCACATTCAATTTGATACACTGACTTCTAAATTATTAATTGCGCTTATTTTAGGATATCTTATATTAATCGTTGTTCATTATGCCATATCATTTTTATGGGATTATACCTTATTTGGAGGGGCGGTTATTCTTGAAAGGTGGACACGGAGCAAGTTAATGTCGCACTTTTTATCTATGACCCCAACATTTTTTGGGAAATATCGTACCGGTGATCTAATGGCAAGATCAACCAATGATTTAAAAGCAATTAGTCTTACAGCAGGTTTCGGAGTACTTACCCTAGTCGATTCCAGTATATTTATGTTAATGATTATTGCAATGATGGGGTTTACAATTAGCTGGAACCTTACGTTGGCTGCACTGATCCCTTTGCCTGTAATGGCAATTGTAATGAATAAATATGGGGCAGCTATTCATTCCAGATTCACTAAAGCACAGGAAGCTTTTGGCGAAATGAATAATGATGTTTTGGAATCAATACGAGGTGTTCGGGTGATTCGAGCTTTTGTACAGGAAAAACAGGATGCCAAACGTTTTGAGAATATGACTAATGAGGTGTATGAAAAAAATATTGAAGTAGCAAAAATAGATGCTTTATTTGAGCCTACAATGAAAATCTTAGTTGGTCTGTCCTATACTATAGGCCTTGGATATGGGGCAATGCTGGTATTTGAAAACCAAATGACACTCGGTGATTTAGTTACTTTTAACGTATATCTAGGTATGCTGATCTGGCCAATGTTTGCTGTAGGAGAGCTGATTAATATTCTTCAACGGGGAAATGCGTCCCTTGATAGGGTAAATGAAACATTAGACTACAAAGCAGATATACGTGAAGCAAGAGATCCTTTCTACGTAAACCAAGTGAGTAACATTGAGTTTAAAGATGTTTCTTTTGCGTATCCTACCAGCTCAATTGATCAGTTATCCCATATTTCTCTACATGTGAAACAGGGGCAGACGATAGGTGTGGTAGGGAAAACTGGAGCAGGTAAGACCACTTTATTTAAATTGTTACTCAGACAGTATCCTGGAGTGAAAGGAGAAATAAAGATTTCTGATGTAGATTTACATCAATTAAGCTTGGATCAAATTCGCTCTTGGATCGGGTATGTCCCTCAAGATCAAATTATGTTCTCCAAGTCCATCAGGGAAAATATTCAGTTTGGTAAAGGAAATGCAACAGACAAAGAAATTTTCCGTGTAATGGAGCTCGCACATTTTCTAAATGATATAAAACAACTACCAAATGGACTGGATACACAGGTAGGAGAAAGTGGAGTTACCTTATCGGGTGGCCAAAAGCAGCGTGTTGCTTTAGCTCGTGCCTTTATTAAGGAGCCTGAAATCTTGATTTTAGATGATTCCTTATCCGCTGTGGACGGGAAAACAGAATCAAAAATTATTGATCACTTAAGACAGGTAAGAAAAAGCAAAACAACATTTATAGCAGCACATCGTTTGTCTGCTGTCACACATGCTGATCATATTATTGTACTGGAAGATGGCAAGATTGCTGAAGAAGGTACGCACGAACAATTGCTGAATAATAATGGCTGGTATAAAGAACAGTATATTCAACAACAATTGGAAGATGGGGAGGTGGAATAATGAGTAAACCATCAACTGAAAGAAGATTATTTAATTATGCGCTACAATATAAAAAACAAATATTTATAGGTTTAGCCTGCTTAATGGTAGCGGTAGCATTGGAGCTTGCCGGACCACTAATTGCCAAAAAAGTAATTGATGAACATATTGTTGGAGTAGAAGGTACTTGGCAGCAAGTTGCCGATAAGGATGAGAATTCAGTAGCGTTTGAAGGAGATTATTATAAACGGGAAGATCGTGTGCAAGCACAAGACAAAACAGTCGGTTCCCCCGTTTCCTTATTACAAATTGGCACTTCTTATTACTTCGTTGACGCTGAAGTTCCTACAAAAGGAAAACGAACTGTGGATAATGGCACGATTAAAATAACAGAAGGTGAAAAAGTCACGGAATTTAATGGTGAAAAACTAACTTTCTCAGAAGTCTATCCATTTTTTACTCCAGAGAAAAAGCCTATTATATTCTTACTAAGTTTATATATAATACTGTTGTTAGTAGCAGGTTTTTTTCAATTTTTCAAAACCTATTTACTACAGAAATCATCCAATCAAATAGTGAAAAAAATGCGAAACGATCTATTTACCCAGACACAACGCATTCCTATTACGTATTTTGTTGATCAACCTGCAGGTAAAATTGTTGCGAGAATTACGAATGATACAGAAGCGATCCGGGATTTGTATGAGCGGGTATTGTCCATTGTCGTAACAAGTGTTATTTATATGGCGGGAATATTTGTGGCCTTATTTATCCTTGATGTAAAACTGGCAATAATGTGCTTATTTATTATTCCTTTAATTATCGGTTGGATGAAGGTATATAAGCACTTTGGATCAAAATACAATAAAGTAATTCGCTCAACGATTAGTGAAATCAATGCCAATATTAATGAAGCAATTCAAGGAATGCCTATTATTCAGGCTTTTCGTAGAGAAAAGAAAACAAAGGAAGACTTTGAAGTATTGAATGAACGGCATTTTACCTTCCAGCGCAAGCTTGTAAAATTAAGTGCCTTAACTTCCTATAACCTTGTTACAGTTTTTCGTAATCTAACTTTTGTAGGGTTTATTTGGTATTTCGGTTCGATGTCTTTAGATCCTGGAAGTCTTATTTCCATTGGAATGCTTTATGCGATTGTTGATTATCTGACACGGCTATTCGAACCAGTAACTGATATAGTGAATCAACTGCCATTAATTGAACAGGCAAGGGTCGCTGGTGGACGTGTATTTGAATTGCTTGATCAGGATGGTGAGGATGTAGATAATCAGCCAATTGAAAGGTATCGAGGAAGAATTGAGTTTGACCATGTCACTTTTTCGTATGATGGGAAAGAAGATGTTTTACATGATTTATCTTTTACAGTAAAAGCGGGAACGACAGCTGCTTTTGTCGGTCACACTGGTTCTGGAAAAAGCTCGATAATGAATTTGCTTTTCCGTTTCTATGATCCGCAAAAAGGAAAGATAACCATTGATGGGTATACTACAGAGGAGTGGTCGCGACAGCAGGTAAGGAGCCATATGGGAATCGTGTTACAGGATCCGTTTTTATTTACTGGTACCATCCTTACAAATATTACGATGAACGATCCTGAAATAACTGAAGAAATGGCGATACATGCTTTAAAAGCTGTAGGTGCTGATCGGTTTATTAAAAAACTGCCTAATCAATATCATGAAGAGGTAACAGAAGGTGGAAGTACATTCTCCTTAGGTGAAAGACAATTGTTATCTTTTGCAAGAGCTCTTGCATTTGATCCGGCAATTCTAATTCTTGATGAAGCTACTGCTAATATAGATACTGAAACAGAGGCAATTATTCAGCAAGCATTGGAAGTTCTTAAGAAAAATAGAACTACACTGGTAATCGCACATCGCTTGTCTACGATTCAGCAAGCTGATACAATTTTTGTACTTGATCATGGTATAATTGCAGAACAAGGAAATCATCAGCGATTAATTAATGAAAAAGGTATCTATTATCAAATGTATCAAATGCAACAAGGCAGTATCAAACAGAAGGCAATCTAAAGTGAGGTGGCCTATGCATCCCAAAGATCAAGACCAACAACATGATATTATAGATGAAGATTTATATGAAGAAATAGATGACGAAGAGCTTTATGAACTTGTCCAACAGGAAAGGCAAAGGGCGATTCAAAGAGAAAAAGAAAGAGAAAACCAGAAAAAGCCAAAACGACCGTTTCCCAAATGGCCGTTTTGGCTCATTGCTATTGCATTGGTTTTTAATTTATTTGCATTAATTCCTCAAACATTCTCCGTCCCGGCAATTGATTTTTTAATAGCTTCAGCTAAGCTATCAACACAGGACACTATTCAAGAATACAAAAAAGCAGTTGTAGTTGTCGAAACAGAAAACAGTAAAGGAACCGGTTTTTCCATCTCTGCCAACGGTCAAATTATTACGAACCACCATGTAGTGGGTGAAGAAAAAGAAGTGACTGTCGCTTTTCAGGATAAAGGATTATATTCAGCAGAAGTGAAGGAAGTGTATCCTGATGTGGATCTTGCCGTGCTTGATGTTGATGGAAAGAGTCTTCCGTTTCTCCCACTTGCTGAAAAAGGTGTAAGCACATCTGTTGGTGAGGAGATACAATTTATTGGTAACCCTTTACGTTTTAATGGAATTGCCAACGAAGGCATTATAGCAGGGTCGACGAAGTTAAGTGACTGGGAACAAGAGGTAACTATGTTGAATGCACCGGTTTATCGTGGAAACAGTGGAAGTCCTGTAATTAACAAAGAAGGAAAAGTAATAGGTGTGATCTTTGCGACAATGACCCATGAAGAAAAAGGAAAAGTAGGTCTCTTTATTCCTATTGATAATTATTATGAAAAACAGGGAGAAACCACAAGTGTACATTAATAAGGCCTGTTGCTGAAAGTTTCATCTAGGTGAAATCAGGGTAAATACTTCATAAACGTCTTAAGGAGGCGATTATGTGTTGTTTTTCACATCTGATTTAAAAGATTACCATGTGCATGCGGCAGATGGTGAGATGGGTAAAGTGAAAGATTTATATTTTGATGATAACAATTGGGCGATTCGATATGCGGTTATTGATACTAGAAAATGGTTGCCCGGAAGACGTGTACTCCTATCCCCTACCTCTTTTATCACTGTTAATGAGAATGAGGGCCATTTGGAAGTGAAACATGATAAAGACACTATTCGAAACAGTCCATCTATCCCGGAAGATCAACCAATGACACAAGATATGGAAGATACGTTGGCAGGTTATTATGGCTGGAGTAGATATTGGATGGGAAACTTGTTATGGGGCCCAAACGTCACTCCTGCAACTGATTTAGATTCTAATACGGAAAATCCCCAAATCTTTGAAGAGAAACTGGATGAACAAAAAAGATATGACCTAAGAAGCGAAGACGAAACAAATGGATTTAAAGTTCATGCTGACGATGGGAAAATTGGTACATTAACAGATATGATCTTTAACTCGGATAATTGGAAACTTCAATATATGGTTGTCCGGGATAGTGAAGCCATTACTGAAGAAGCGTATTATGTATTTGATTTAAATAACATTGAATCGGTAGATTGGTTTGAAAATGATATCTACATTAATACTACGCTTGAAAAAATAAAAGCAGAAAATGTTTATGAAACGAAACAGAGCATTATGGCAAGCCTTTAAAGGTTAAAAATGTCTCTATATTAAATAGAGGCATTTTTTTAATGTTCTATATGCTTTTGGAAAATCTAAAATGTATTTTTTGTTTTTTTACAAGTTCTCAAAATATATAAACTGCGACGTAACTAAGAATATAGAGGCTGCGTAAATTGCCGCTACGGGGAAATATTCCGCTTTCCGCGGGCGGCTGATGAGCTTCCTCACGCTACGCGTTCGGGGATCTCATCGAGGCCTCTCCTCCCGCAGGAGTCTCCATATTTCCCCTTCGCTACTATTTCCTATTATATCTACGAAAAAAATTGCGTTCGCATACACCCAGAATGTGTTGTGTACAAATTGATTGTAGTGGAGGGCGGCGACTCCTGCCGGAATAGCATGAGGCGAAGACCCTGGACGGAGCGTAGCGGAGGAAGCGGCTGAGGCCATGCCGGCGGAAAGCGTCCGCATGCAACGAAAATCAATGGGGCACTTCTCCTCAAATATTTCACTGAGTTTTTCATCAATAAATTTACGTCGCAGTTTCCTCCTACTGCGTAGAAAGTGAATTTGTAAGAGAAAACGTTTATGCCCTAGCTTATGAGACTCTAAATATACTGATTATTTACAGATATATCAACGTGAGTCATTGTAATTTAAACAAAATGTAATTGTTTTGTGGTAGTAACAACATACTGTTTAAGTTAAGATAAAGCAGACTGCAACCATTTCAATATAATTAATTTTAAGATAAGATGGTGAAAACATCATGACATATATAACACAAATAATAACTACACCCAAAAACAAGAAAAAACTTACGAAAATTATGATAGCTGGGGGTGTTTTAGGTTGATTATGAGTAAGTCATTAAAAGACATTCCTCTTGAAAAAATGATCGCCTCAGCTCAACAAGGGGACGAGCTAATACAAAATTATCTTTTAAAGACATATCAACCATTTATCGCTAAGTGTGTTTCTGAAGTATGCAAACGTTATATCGATCCAAAAAAAGATGACGAATTCAGTATCGGGCTTTCAGCATTTAATGAAGCTATTTTATCCTATTCTCCTGACAAAGGGAGTTCTTTTTTATCTTTCGCAAACTTGGTAGTGAAAAGGAAGGTTATTGACTATATTCGTTATGTTCAAAAACGCCCACTGGGGATTTCATTGGATGAAACATATGATGCAGAATTAATGGAAAATCCAATTGAAATAGTAGCTGTAAAACGAAATTTCCAAATGGAACAGGATGCTTGGCGACGTAAGGAAGAAATAATGGATTTTAAGGAGAAATTGAAGGAATATAAATTGACTCTTTTAGAATTAAC
Source organism: Virgibacillus halodenitrificans (assembly GCF_001878675.1). Taxonomy (NCBI): domain Bacteria; kingdom Bacillati; phylum Bacillota; class Bacilli; order Caryophanales; family Bacillaceae; genus Virgibacillus; species Virgibacillus halodenitrificans. The sequence goes on from NZ_CP017962.1 coordinate 809,420, forward strand.
TGAATCCTCGCCAAAACATAAGGATGCGCGTGACTCAGCGGTTCGTACAGCTCGTATCTTATTCGAAGATGAGAAATTACACAGTTATGTATTGGATAAAAAGAAATTGCCCATTAAAGATCTGATCAAACGTGTCAACGTGAGTAAAAAAACATTGGAAAGGAACAGAAAATTCATTTTAGCGATATTTGTCGTCCTCAGTAATGATTATGTATATCTTCAGGATTATCTAAAGGGGGTGGGTCAGTGAAAAAAGGGATTGTGATGGAAAAGCATTCTCATTATACCATCGTAATGGAAAAAGGAGGAGCGTTTTATAAAGCAAAGCCAATAGACGCAATGGTTGGCTCAGAAGTTTGCTTCGAACCGTTTGATGGTAATAAGAAAACATTTTTACTATTTCCAACTAAAAAAGTGAGTACATCAGTCCGCTTATTATCGATGGCTTGTGTTTTACTTTTATTGGTTCTGCCATTTTATTTTATAGTGTCAGTAAACAAAACATATGCCTATGTGAATATTGATATTAATCCAAGTGTAGAATTAGAGCTGAATAAAGATTTAAAGGTACAATCCATTCACTCGCTCAATAAAGATGGAAAAGAACTTGTTTCAAATTTGTCTGATTATAAAAATCAAAATGTAGAGAAAGTAATTCGGATGATAATGAAAGAAAGTGAACATTCCGGAATGATTAATGACCAAAAAAATATTTTGGTTGGAGTAAGTTATGCAAATGGAGAGGTTAAAGATATTTCTGTTCTAGAGCAGGTGGATAACTCATTTCAGAAAAAGCGTACCGATTGGAGCGTTGTTACGTTCAATGTTCCAAAGCATGTTAGAGAAGAAGCGAAAAACAGTAATAAATCAATGAATGAACTAATGGCAGGGCTAGTAAATAAAGATCAAAATAAACAAGGCTCTGTTTCAATGAATGATCAGGAGAGAGCAATAATTCATTCTTTTTATACCGACGATAATGATCATTCGAAAAAAGAAACAGAAGAGTCTTCTCTTAAGATAAAAGAAAAAAATAAAAATGAGCCAATACATGAAAAAGAAACAAATAAACCCCCTGTATCCCAAAATAACCACCAAATGAAACAAGAAAATAGTAATGACAAAAAGGCTTCTTCCAATACTTCAAGTAAACAAAGGGTTGAAAAAGAGAAATATAATCCCAACGAGAAAAAGAATAACAGTGCTCAAAATAATAAACAAAAGGTTGAAGAAAAGAAAAATAATAGTCACAAGAAACAAGAACAAAGTAAAGATCAAAAACGTAAAAATAATCATTCCAATCACGATAAAAACCACCAAAATCAATCACATCATTCATATGATAAGGAACACCATAAGCATAAATATAATAAGAATAAGCATAAAGAAGATAAGCAAGACGATGACGATGATGACAAAGATCATGATGATGATAAAGATGATGACGAAGATCATGATGATCACGAGCATGATAATGATGATTAAAATAAAAATGGAGGCTGTCACCGAACAGCCTCCATTTTTATATTTCCATAGCAATTGCAGGTTGGTATTTCATGGCATGGTCTAAATAATAAAGAAGATTATCATGTGATTGAATGATTTTTCCTTCGTCCAGGGAATAATGGTAAGCATGCAGGAAGAGTTGTATTTTCTTTGAAAGCATATCATCATTTGTACGGACCATTAGTACAAGCAGTTCATCCCATTGGCCCCACAAGGTGTAGTATAATGCTTTGTCATAATCTGGTATATCCATATTACCCCTCCTTATAATGTAAGGGCTATTTATATTGTCCCCCATATTTTATTTATATCAGCAAAGCATAAATTGGTTCGTTTACCATAAAATGGTTTGTTTGCGAAGAATAATAAAAGATGGGTGAAGCATACTAGAAATAAATTTATAAGGAGGAGTACAGGATGAAATTAAAAATATTGAGTATAACATCAATACTTGCACTAGCTTTAGTAGCCTGTGGAACAAACGACAATGGGGACAATCAGGAAGGCGCTATGGGAGATAACAATAATATAGAACAAACTCGTTATAATAATACTGGGGATGGAATGTCAGGAGATCGTAATCATGACATGATGAGAAACTCCGAAAGAGACCAAAATCGTACAGATACAAGAAGCGGTAACGAAACTCGTTATGACGTAGCAGAAGAAGCTGCCAATAAAATTACTGATAAAGTAGATGACATTGAAAGTGCCTATGTTCTTACAACAGATAATAATGCTTATGTGGCAGCCAGACTAGACACAAACAACAATAACGGTAACAAAAATAACAACAATAATACTAATAATAAGGGTAATGAAGTAACTGATAAAGTGAAAGATGAAATAACCAAAATTGTAAAGTCTGTGGACAACGATATCGACAATGTATATGTTTCAACTAACCCAGATTTTGTGGATTTAACAAATAATTATATAAATGATGCCGATAATGGGAAACCAGTAGAGGGTTTCTTTGATCAATTTGGTAATATGATCGATCGTCTATTTCCAGACAACAATAAATAAAATGACTCATTAAGGAGTGTACTACACAGAAGTAGTACACTTTTTCTTTTTGAGTACGGAGATTCTGTTTATACGGATTATTAACTCAGACTTCGGAAAAGTCACTTTTCCCACTTCAAATATTTTATAAAGCACTTGTCTAATCGAATTATATATAGTGTGAATCCAAGAATAACCAATTTTTATTGACTAATAAGGAACATATGATATGATATTACATATAATCTTACTATTCATAGTGTTTTACTATGTTTTAATAAAATTGTGGAGTGAAATGGGAATGGGGAGAGAATTTTTAAATATTTTTAGTGAGTGGGCAGAAACATATGATGCAAGTGTTTCAGGTGAAAACCCGCAATATGCAACTGTTTTTGAGAATTACGAGCAGATTTTGGCAGAAGTTGTGAGTGAGTCAGCAGGGACCGTATTAGAGTTTGGGGTAGGCACAGGAAACTTGACAGAGAAATTAGTAGCAAAAGGTTTGCAGGTTATTGGTATAGAGCCCTCTGCATCTATGAGAAAGATAGCATCAGAGAAGCTGAATGAAGTGATTCTTCTGGATGGAGATTTTATAGATTTTCCTCCTGTTAAAGAAGAAATTAATACAATTACAAGCACCTACGCTTTTCACCATTTAACAGATGCAGAAAAGGAAAGTGCTATAGAGAAATATTCCAGTATATTATCTGCTGGAGGGAAGGTAGTTTTTGGTGATACTATATTCCCTTCTGAGGCAGACAAGAAAAAAGCAATAGACCATGCTTTGGAAAAAGGCTATGTAGATTTGGCGGAGGATTTAAATCGAGAGTACTATTCGACCATTCCATTAATAAGAAGTATGTTTGAAAAGTATAAATTTGAAGTGTCTTTTAAACAAATGAATGATTTTGTCTGGATAATTAAAGCAAAAAAAGACGAAAGAAAGGGGAAACATAAAATGGCAGAAAAAATGAATGTGGAAAGCTTTAATCTTGATCATACAAAGGTAAAGGCACCTTATGTTCGACTGGTAGGGGTTACAGAAGGAACCAAAGGAGATAAAGTTTATAAGTACGATATCCGCTTTAAACAACCAAATAAGGAACATATGGAAATGGCTGGATTGCATTCCATTGAACACTTAATGGCTGAAAATATTCGTAACCATATGGAAAACGTTCTGGATATTGGGCCAATGGGATGTCAAACAGGGTTTTATTTAGCGATTTTAAACAATGATAATTATGAGGAAGTATTAACTGCTCTGGAAGAAACATTAGATGATGTATTAGAGGCAGAAGAAGTCCCAGCTTGTAATGAAGTGCAATGTGGCTGGGCAGCTAACCACAGTCTGGAGGGTGCAAAGAAAATTGCTAGAGAGATGCTGAACAAGAAACTGGAATGGCGAGAAGTATTTTAAATATGGGGAGAAAGTAATGGCAATTTATAAATCTGTTCATGAGTTAATCGGTGATACTCCTTTAATAGAGATAACACACTTTTCTCTTCCTAGAGGAGTCCGTTTACTGGCAAAGCTTGAATATTTTAATCCAGGCGGAAGTGTTAAAGACAGGCTCGGCGTTGAATTAATTGAGGATGCGCTTCAAAGCGGCGCTTTGCAGAATGGTGGAACTATAATTGAGCCAACAGCTGGTAATACTGGAATTGGCATGGCATTGGCCGCATTGAATAGAAATCTTTCTATAATATTTTGTGTACCTGAGCATTTTAGTAATGAAAAGCAATCATTAATGAAAGCATTGGGTGCAGAAATCGTTCATACGCCAAAAAATAAAGGAATGCTTGGAGCAATTGAAAAGACAAAGGAAATGTTGAAGCAGATTCCAAACAGCTTTTCTCCACAGCAGTTTTCAAACCCAGCTAATCCAAGAACCTATTTTAAGTCACTAGGACCTGAAATATGGAAAGACCTTGGGGAAAATATTGACATATTCATTGCTGGCGCAGGTTCAGGAGGAACTTTTATGGGATGTGCGGCTTATTTAAAGAAAAAGAAACCTGCACTGAAAACGGTCATTGTAGAGCCAGAAGGTTCCATTATTGCGGGTGGAAAACCTGGCTCCCATTTAACTGAGGGCATCGGTATGGAATTTTTTCCACCTTTTTTTAAAAAGTCGAATATGGATATGGTCTATACAGTCTCTGATGAGGATGCATTTCAGATGGTAGGAGAATTAGCTGCGAAGGAAGGGTTACTTGTAGGAAGTTCGTCAGGAGCTGCAATGTTTGCAGCAATGGAAGAGGCGAGGGAAGCAAAACCTGGGACCACATTGGTAACAATATTCCCTGACGGAAGCGACCGATACCTAAGTAAACACATCTATGGATAAGGGGGAAGGTAAATGCGAAAAAAAACACAATATATTCATGCTGGAGTAACTGGAGATCAGGAAACCGGAGCCGTATCGGTTCCAATATATCAAGTTAGTACTTACCAACAGGAAAGTGCCGGAAACCACAGTGGCTATGAGTATTCTCGAACTGGAAATCCTACAAGACATGCATTAGAAACAACTATTGCAGAATTAGAAAATGGGAAAGCGGGTTTTGCTTTTGGGTCGGGGATGGCTGCCATCACATCTGTTATGATGCTGTTCAAGTCAGAGGATCATATCTTATTAACAGATGATGTGTACGGAGGTTCCTATCGCTTAATGAGCAAGGTCCTTAACCGTTTTAGACTTGATCATACGTTTGTAAATACAAGTGATCCAAAACAAGTAGAAGCATCTATTCAAAAAAATACAAAAGCGCTATATATAGAGACACCAACAAATCCATTACTTAAGATTACCGATATTAAAAGAATGGCAGAAATTGCTGCAAAACATGATTTACTGCTAATTGTTGACAACACATTTGCTACACCATATTGGCAACAACCCCTAAACTTAGGAGCAGATATTGTCTTGCATAGCGCTACAAAGTATATAGGTGGTCATAGTGATATAGTAGCAGGCTTGGTTGTGGTGAAATCAACTGAACTTGCGAAAGACATCCATTTCATTCAAAATTCAGCAGGTGCCATTTTAGGACCACAAGATTCTTGGCTTTTATTAAGAGGAATAAAAACGTTAGCACTACGAATGGAAGCAATAGAGACTAATTCTCATAAGATTGCTCGCTTTTTACAAGAACATGAAAAAGTATCTGATGTTTTCTATCCTGGATTAAAAAATCATCCTGGTCATGAAATTAGCAAACAACAGGCTCAAGGGTTTGGTGGGATGATTTCCTTTGATGTAGGAAGTGCCGAGAGAGCAGATCAAGTGTTAGCACGTGTTAACTACTTTACGCTAGCGGAAAGTCTTGGTGCAGTAGAAAGTTTGATTTCCATTCCTGCCCGAATGACGCATGCTTCGATACCTTTAGAAAGAAGAAGAGAGTTAGGGATAACAGATGGACTTATCCGAATCTCGGTGGGCATAGAAGATGGGGAAGACCTTATCGAGGATTTACAGAACTCATTGGCATAATTAAAAAAATGCCTTTACCTTAATAAAAATTCGAACTGATGTATCTTCATACCGAAGCATCGTTCGAATTTTTTTATGTAGAATTAGCTTTTTTGGAGCGGAAGCATTTATTTTTAAATGTTTATCTTTGACTATCTTTTTAGCAACCTCCGTTATATGTATGGCTTAAGAGATAGGAGAATTTGAGTCATTATGCTAGAATGGGTAACAAATAGACAAAATGGAGGCAGAACAATGAGTGAAAAAACGTTAGCCTATTTACAAGAAAAACGATCCAGCTTACTTGATAAATTGAATGAATTTTTATCTATACCAAGCGTAAGTACAAGTAAAGAGCATAAAGAAGACATTCATAAAGCTGCTGATTTTATTGTGAATTATTTAAACGAAATTGGTTTTGATAAAATAGAAAAACAGCAAACAAAGGGACACCCGCTTGTTTATGCAGAGTATAATGAAGCTGGGCCGGAAGCTCCGACCGTTTTATTTTACGGGCATTATGATGTGCAGCCTGTCGACCCCGTTGAGCTTTGGGAGAGCGACCCTTTTCAACCTGAAATAAGAGACGGTCGTTTATATGCTCGAGGTTCAAGTGATGATAAAGGACAGGTATTTATGCACCTGGCTGTTTTTGAAGCATTTATGAGAACAGAGGGGAAGCTGCCACTCAATGTAAAGGTATGTATTGAAGGAGAAGAGGAAATTGGCAGTGAGAATTTATATGAAATTCTCCAAGAGAAAAAGGAAATGTTTCAAGCTGATTTTGCAGTCATTTCTGACTCTGGAATGGTCGCTAAAAATCAGCCAACAATTTTGTATGGTTTGAAAGGATTCACTGGGATTGAAATCAATGTGACCGGGCCGGATCATGATTTACATTCAGGCATGTATGGTGGCGCCATTCGAAATCCACTTATGGCTTTAAGTCATATTCTGGCTTCCATGAAGAATCAAGATGAAGTCGTAACAGTAGATGGATTTTATAATGATGTGGAGCCCCTATCTGAACATGAGCGTAAGTTGATTGATCAAGTTCATAGTGAAGACTATACGATTTCAACCGGAGTTAAAGAAACGGTTTCAGAAAAAGGGTATACAGCGAAAGAGCATACAATGGCACGTCCAACTCTCGAAATTAACGGGATGTTTGGTGGCTATCAAGGAGAGGGAACGAAAACAATTATTCCTTCCTCTGCAACTGCTAAAATTACCTGCCGTCTAGTCCCCGGCCAGGACCCTGTAAAAATCCAACAGTTGCTTGAAGAGCATATTAATAAAGTGGCTCCAACTGGAGTTAACGTGGAAGTGAAAAAAGAAAAGCTTTCAGCCAAGGCGTATAAAGTAGAGCCAGAGCATGCGTTAATTCAAAAAGCAGCCGCTAGTTATTCAAAAGCATTTGGAAAGGATACTGTTTATGTAAGAATGGGCGGTTCTATTCCGGTTGCTGAATGGATAGAAGATATTTATAACATACCAATTGTTTTATTAGGTTTTGGTACACCAGATGATAGATTACATTCTCCTAATGAGAGCTTTCCAATGGACAGTTTTGAAAAAGGAATGGAGACACTAGTTTATTATTGGAATGAAGTTATTAAATAAGACAGAATAAAGGTTTGTTTAAAAGTACAAACGGGGTATGGAATAGTTATATGGAGAGGAGGGCTGGTTATGAAATTTGCAATTGTTACTGGGGTGTCCAGAGGCTTAGGACTGTCAATTGCTAAACTTTTTATGGAGCAAGGTGTTCATGTATTTGGCATTTCCAGAAATAAAACGGACCAACTGAGCAGGCATGCTGCCGATAATAATGTTATTTTCAAGCATTATAGTTGTGATTTAGCGGACAATTCTGCAATAAATGCAACAATCTCTGAAGTCATTGCCGAATTAAATGAACAGGAAGTAACAGGCCTTTATCTGGTTAATAATGCTGGTGTCATCGAGCCGGTTGATCAAGCTATGAATATAAGAGCAGATGACATAATTAATCATATTCAAATTAATCTCACTTCATCAATGCTTTTGATGAATGCATTTTTAAAGAAAGCTACAATGGATGATCTGCTATTTATTGGAGCCACAGTGTCCTCAGGTGCTGCTGAAAGGCCTGTAGATGGCTGGAGTGCGTATTGCAGTTCAAAAGCCGCTGTTAATATGTATACAAAAACAGTCGCCTTGGAACAGGATGAACGTAAAACAGAGAATAAAATAATTGCATTTAGTCCAGGCATTATGGACACGGATATGCAAAAACAAATACGTTCCAGTACCAAAGAGGAGTTTGCAGAAATCGATAAATTTAAAGCTTATAAAGAGAATGATTTACTGAGAAAAACTGACACCGTTGCAGGTGTTTTAGTAGACATAATTACAGATGAATCAAGTGTTATTAATGGGAAAATATATAATGTTACGGATTATGTATAAAGGAAAAAGACTCATTATATCCGCCCTGTCATATTTCCAACCTCTGCATACCATATATTAATTGAGGAGGGGAAATAATGAGTAAAAGTGGAGTAGGCTATGGAGGCGGGTTCGCCCTGCTAGTCGTATTATTTATTTTATTAATTATCATTGGTACTTCCTATACAGGCGGTTATGGTAGGGGATATTGTTAAAAAATTTATACTTCCGTACTATATAAAAAATGCAGAGGAACTCTCCTCTGCATTTTTCATTATATTCGCTGATGTGCATTTTGTTTTAGTTTACTTTTTAGAAGGTAATCTATAATTAGAATTGCCGTCACCAATAGAATTAGTAAAATTCCTGAAGTTAAATAAAGACCTTGTATGAAGGAGATATTCCAAACTAAAAGAACAAGTAAACCAAACAGTCCTATTTCAATAATAACTGCTATTAACCCAATCATTCTTGTCTTAAAAACCTCTTGCTCATCTGTCCAATTCAGTTTAGGATTATCCAAATCAAGATAGGTCCCTAGCATGCTTGTAAACCAACTGGAGAGTAACACAATAATGAGCCAAATGAAGGTTAGAGTAAAAGATAGTTTAAAGGCAAATATACAAGCTGCTAATATCAGTCCTATAGGAATAAGATTTATAATCCATGCAACTGCAATTTTGCTATAGAAAATTTGCTTAAGTTGTAATGGCAGGAATAAATTGGAATTCCAATCTTTCCCTTCCCTTGACACGGATGTATAGGATGTAGCATTTGCCCCTAATATAAACATCGAGGCCAAGAATAATACAAGTAATTGTTCTTTTGTTGAGAATATATCCATCATTCCTGTAACACTAGTGCCCGAATCAAGCATAAAAATAATAAACAGAAACACAGGTGCAAATAAGCTTTGAATAACACAATTCATTAAAAAAGTTGGCGTGCGAAAGATAACAAGTAGTTCTTTTCGAATATAGGAAAGCCAGACAGAGCGCTTTTTAATATGTTTAGATACCGTACCAGTTGTTTTTTTATGTGACTTTTTGTTTCCGGTCCCCAACAGCCCTTTTATATACCAAATTTGCCCAAGGCTTATAAAAAGAAGAAATGCAATGCCAGTGAGAATTAATATACCGAGAAAGAATAGCAGTCCCCCACTTGCTAGGGCCATTGTGCTGAAATAAGCTGGTGGGTAGAAGGAAGTAATGAGTTTGAGTAACCCGTCTTTTTCCTGTATATAACTGGCTACATCTTGCATCATCATCTCCGTGTCTGTATTTAAACGCACGACAACGTTGATTAAAATAATAAAAGACAATGAAGCAATCCCAGCAATGATCTTGGATCTTTCTTTATTTTTGGTGATATTTACAAATCTCATTACGAACATCAATAAGATGGAAGCAATCGAAAATGGGATAATCGGTAATAAAATAAATAGAATAAATCCAATTATATAATAGAAAAAAGAAGCACTGGCGGCATTTCCATAATACAGAAAGGCTGGCAGATAGATTGCGGCGCTCGTTATGTACAAATAGATAAAAGGTTGAGCTGATTTTCCTAATAATAGCTGATATCCATGAAACGGATAAGGAAGAAATGAGATGATATCTTCTGCGAAATAAAAAGCACTTAGCACAGTAATAAAACTCATGAAAAATAATAGCACATGCATAATGACAAATAGTAAGCCAATAATGACAGTTTCTTGCCCTAAAGGGTTTAGAGCTTCATAGAGTGTATTTATAATCTCTCTTAATGAAGATAAATAAAAAAAGACAAGTGGAATAAGAAACAAGGCAGCAACAACGACTAGCCCAATTTGTGAATTGCTTTTTCCTGCTCTCGAATAATGCATTTTCAATATCGTTTTAATTATTAACCATGTTCTACTCATCACTCGTGAGCTCCAGAAAAACTTGTTCTAATGATTGGTTTGTCTGAAATTGTTTACGCATCTCTGTTAAGCCACCGTAAAAAATAAGCTCTCCATTTTTGATGATAGCAACTTCATCACATAGCTGTTCCACTACCTCAAGACCATGACTGGAAAAGAAGACAGTTTTCCCTTTATCCGCATGTTCACGCATCATTTCTTTAAGCATATAAGCAGATTTAGGGTCTAAACCGGTTAGTGGTTCATCAAGAATCCAGATGTCGGGATCATGCAGAAGAACACCAGTAACAATAATTTTCTGTCGCATACCATGGGAATATGTTTGAATATAGTCTTGAAGAGCTTCATAAATATTAAATTGGGTAGTCAGTCGTTCAATTCGTTCTTTTCGGGTGGTTTCAGGAACTTCAAATATATCTCCAATGAAATTCAAATAATCAATACCTTTTAACCTTAGAAACATATCGGGTTGATCAGGTACATAACCAATGTGTTGTTTCGCTTGAATGGGCTCTTTCTCAATATCAAAGCCATTTAGTGTAATAGTACCTGCATCTATGGGTAATATACCTGTCATCATTTTAATGGTGGTAGATTTCCCAGCACCATTTGGGCCAAGAAATCCAATAATTTTACCATCAGGAATGGTTAAATTCATTGATTTAATTCCAGCAAAATCTTTACTTACATCATTAATCTCGATCATAGAATCCCCCTAATCACTAATCTCTTTTATGTATTGGTGAGTATATGGTAAACTTTATGGTGGTTACAATTATCGAAAAGTACGTTATGAATAGTTTAACATAGTTAAATGTTTTTGAAGATACAGGAAAGGAAGAAATAGATGATTACAAGAAAAAGCAAACGTGAAATAGAAAAAATGCAGGCAGCAGGAGATATTCTCGTTAAATGTCATAAAGAAATAGCCAAAATGATTAAGCCTGGGATAACTACAATGGAAATCGATGCCTTTGTTGAAAAGTTTCTTGAAGAACACGGAGCAACTCCAGAGCAAAAAGGATATAGTGGATACCCATATGCTATCTGTGCCTCCTTAAATGATGAGATTTGTCATGGTTTCCCACGTGATGAAAAATTAATTGATGGGGATATCATAACAATTGATATGGTAGTAAATCTTGATGGTGGTCTTGCTGATTCAGCCTGGACGTATGCTGTTGGTAATGTTGATGAAAAAGGACTGCGGCTTATGGATGTAACCAAGACTGCATTGTATAAAGGGATTGAACAAGCACGTGCAGGGAAACGCATAGGAGACATCGGTCATGCTATCCAAACCTATGCCGAAGAGGAAGGCTTTTCAGTTGTTCGTGACTTCACCGGACATGGGATTGGCCCAACGCTTCATGAGGAACCGCATATTCCTCACTTCGGATTGCCAAATAAGGGTCTTCGGTTAAAAGAAGGAATGGTCATCACGATTGAACCAATGATTAATGAAGGAGATTGGCAAAGCCAGATGGATCAGAACAATTGGACTGCCAGAACAATTGATAAAGGACGATCTGCGCAATATGAGCACACCCTTGTAATCACAAAGGATGCCCCACTAATTATTACTGATCAGGATAAATAGGGAAAGGGTGTTATAAAATGCGAGTAGTCTCCATTTGTCCAAGTAATACCGAAATAATGGCTTATTTGGATAGAACAAATTTACTCGTTGGAGTAGATAACTATTCTGATTGGCCAGAATCCATAACAAACTTACCAAAAGTGGGCCCGGATCTGTCAATTGATATGGAAAAGGTAGCAGACCTTAACCCAGATCTTGTGCTCGCTTCCTTGAGTGTACCAGGAATGGAGAAAAATATAGCTGCTCTTGATGAAAAAGGATTGCCCTATATCATTCTAGACCCGAATTCACTAAAGGAAATAGCAGATGATATAGAGAAAGCCGGGCTCGCCATTGGTGAGGAAGAGCTTGGTAAGCATAAAAAAGAAGCATTTTTAACCGATCTGCAATATTATCGAGAGCAGGCGAAGGTAAAATCCGCTAAGCCTTCTCTCTATTGGGAATGGTGGCCAAAGCCTGTATTTACTCCGGGTTCTGTTAACTGGTTAACAGAAATTAGCGAATTAGCTGGCGCTGAAAATATTTTTGCGACTGAGAAAACTGCTAATTTCCAAACCGATTGGGAAGAAGTGAAGAAGCGGGACCCTGATCATATCTGCATGGTATGGGTAGGGGTAAAAGAAGAAAAAATGAATCCAGCTTTGGTTAGAAAGCGCCCTGGATGGGACAAGATGAAAGCAATTAAACTAGATAACATTCATGTACTTGAAGAATCATTATTTTGCAGGCCATCCCCTCGTTTATTAGAAGGATTACGTAAATTAAAAAAAGCAATCAGCTAAAAAACAGGCTACTCCTCATAGGGTAGCCTGTTTTTTGAATCTAAACTACTAAAAAAGTTATCTATATACGCTTGGAAGATCATCTATCGCCATTGATTTCCATTACAGATGAACGCTTTCACACCTCCGGGTACAAGCGCGACATCTGTTCGTAACCTCACAGTGTCTTCTTTGCCGCCCGGCATGGCTTCAGCCGCTTCCTCCGCTACGCTCCGTCCAGGGTCTTCAGCTCATGCTATTCCGGCAGGAGTCGTGGGCCAACAGGACGTTGGTCATGCAATCGTTGCCACAGGACGTGGCGTTTTTAGATTGCCATCTTCCATTCCAATCAATTGGTATGGACTTTTATCTAAGTTTAAAGTTTGCTCAATTATTTTTTTTGACAAATATATTATCACTTCGATATTTCTAACGCATCCTAGCGAAGGGAAAATATGAAGACTCCTCAAAAATGGAAATACTCATTTTTTTCGTGCGATGCCTTGCTGACGTAGCTTTCCTTGTCCTGCGGGAAAAGCGAGACTAGCGAGACCCCACAGAACGGAACGTTAGTGGAGTTCGAGGAGGCTTGCAGGCCGCCCGCGGAAAGCGTAATATTTTCCTGTAGCGAGATTAAAAAATCATATCCACTAGTTCGCATTTTCTTCCAACTTTACAGAAAGGAACAGATCTTTATCTTTCAATTTATGTGAAAAATAATATTGCATTGTAATGAATAAGTCGCTAGTTTTTTAGCTTTCTTCCGCCAAAGACCATTGTGATAATTGGACTTAGTAAGCAAAAGAAGGCGAATGGTAAGTAAGTTAATACTGGTACGCCTAATACATCTGCAATAAATACACCACAAACACTCCAAGGAACCAATGGATTTATTACTGTTCCGGCATCCTCCAATGTCCGTGACAGTGATTTCTTAGAAAGGCCAGCTTTTTCGTATACTCCTTTAAAAGTTTCACCAGTTAGCATAATTGAAAGGTACTGTTCACCAATAGAAACGTTCACGCCAATTGCTGTAGCTGCTGTTGACAGTATAATGGTGCGCGTTTTCCTTAGTTTGGTTTGTAAAGAGAGGAGGATAGCTGGAATGATACCCGTAACAAAGAGCAATCCTCCGAAGCCTAACGCTACTATAACAAGAGAAATGGTGAACAACATACTGTTTATTCCACCCTTCGTTAATAAATCGTTAACAGGTTGAAAATCAGTCGTTGCAGTATAACCGTTAAACCAAACGTTCCAAATCTCGCTCCAAGGCAACACATCTCTTATTCCAGCTATAAAAGTTGCGACAACACTACTTAACCCCAAAGCGAGAAAGGCTGGTGTTTTTAAAATCGTGCATAAAATAATAACGAGTAACGGAATCCATGAAGACCAGTGAATTAATCCGGTGGCTTCAAGAGCCATTTGGTAATTATCTCCTGTACCCATCGGCATGCTCTCATTAGGTGACAATAGAGCAAATAGAATAAAGGAGATAATAAATGCTGGGATTGTTGTCAAGCTAATGTGTTTAATATGACCAAATAAGTCAACACCTACAATTGTGGATGCTAAATTGGTCGTATCAGATAAAGGCGACATTTTATCGCCGAAAAAAGCCCCGGAAACAATAGCTCCAGCAGTTATGGCCATAGAAGCATCCAATGCTTCACTCATGCCTATAAAAGCTACGCCGATGGTTGCTGTGGTTGTTAAAGAACTCCCCATTGAAACACCGATAATTGCCGTAGCTGCAAATACAATGGCATAAAACCACGTACCCTCAATAAGTGTAAACCCAACATTTATTAATGATGGAATCGTGCCACTGACGATCCAGCTGCTGATCAAAATACCGATAAGTAAAAATAAAAATATTGCCCCCATACCGGCTCTGGCTCCTTCAGTCATCCCTTCCTGAAGTTCTGTGAAAGCTATTTTCTTCATGAAGCCATAGACAATTAAAAGAAAAATCGCAAGTATAATTGGAACATGCGGGGGAGCGCCAATAGCAATAATAAAGTAGCTTATCAAACTAATAAGAATCAGAAAAGAAATGATAGCTTCCGTTAATGGTGGATGATGTTTCGGTTTAATAGGAAACATGGTGAACCTCCTCTAGGTTGAAAAATAAAGTACAAAAAAGTTTTATAATTTCTCATTAAATAAAAAAGCTTCGCCCCCTATAGAAAGGGACGAAGCTGACTCCGCGATACCACCCTGATTGTTGAAGAAATTCTCCAACCACTCATATAAAATAAATCCGAGTTAATGGATGTGTACTTCAATTATTTCCTGCCAGAGTTTTCACCAACCACTCTGTCTCTTCTTTCTGCTCAGATATAATTTACTTTCATCCGGGATTGTCATATTCAATTAGATTATTATCGAATATAATATGCTTTAGTGATTTTGTCAATGGAAAATAGAGAGGTGAAATCTTTTTAAAATTAAAAAAATACGTTATAATAATTTGAATTGCAGCTTCAGGGGGGAAGATGATGAATGAAAATATTCTCGATAAACAGGAGCAATCGAATAGCTCAAGGATGATAAAAAAAGGTATAGCAGCTGGATTTCCGATTATGGTTGGCTATTTACCAATCGCGTTAACTTATGGTGTATTGGCAAAACAGTCGGGCATGACATTAACAGAATTAACGTTGATGAGTGTGATGGTGTTTGCAGGAGCAAGTCAATTTATGGGTGCAAACATGATTGCTCTAGGGGCTGGCGCAGCAGAAATCATTATAGCTACATTTGTTTTAAACTTCAGACACTTTGTTATGAGTCTTTCCTTTATGAATCGCTTACGAGGCATGGAATTAAAATGGAAAGCACCGCTATCATTAGGACTCACAGACGAAACGTTTGCTGTCTCGGCATTACATACGGAAGAGGCTAATAAAGATAAAGGAGCTTTATTTTATACAGCTCTTATCTTAACCGCTTATTTATCTTGGGTAATAGGATCATTTCTCGGTGGTGTTCTGGGGGATATCATACCCGAAAAGCTTAGTCAGAGTATGGGGATTGCGTTATACGCTATGTTTATAGGTTTGCTTGTGCCGTCTGTGAAAAAGGAATTTAAATTAGGATTAATCGCACTAGTTGCCATGCTAATTAACGCATTATGCATTCAATTAGGGATGAGTACAGGGTGGGCAATTGTAGCTGGTACTATTATTGGTGGTATGAGTGGCATCTACTTATTGAAGGAGGAAGTAAAATGATACTTTTTATAATCGTAGGTATGTGTATTGTAACTATGATACCAAGACTCCTTCCAGCCTTTATTGTAGATAAATTGCAATTTAAAGATTGGGTAAATCGATGGCTGACCGCTATTCCCTTCGCTGCATTGGGAGCACTGATTTTTCCTGGAATACTATCCGTTCGACCTGATCAGCCACACATTGGTCTTATTGGAGGTTTAGTGGCAATCGGATTAGCATATATCGGTTTGAATGTAATTCTAGTTGTAGCAGGAGCTATAGCAACCGTTTTTCTATTCACTTTATAAAATAAAACAGGACCATTTAATGAAATGATCCTGTTTTATTTATATGGCTCTATATGAATTTGTGCATGGTTAATATTATGTTTTTTATATAGGTATTCTTCTATTCGATCGGATATATTGTGACTTTGTTCTACATTAAGCGCACCATCTACAAGGATAGTAATATCAATGAAAGCCTGATTGCCATGAATCCTTCCCTTCACATCCACCACTTCTTTAACATCAGGATCTCTTTTAACACTTTCTTTAATCTGCTTTATCTGCTTTTCATCAAAACCATCTGTCAATGTATGAGTAGAGTCTCTAAAAATCTCCCAGGCAGTTTTACAAATAATGAAGCCAACGAGTAATCCTGCTAATGGATCAAGCCAAAAAAGTCCAAATTGAGAACCGGTAATTCCGATGAAAGCTCCTATACTTACAAGCGCATCTGAACGGTTGTCCTGTGCGGCTGCAAATAAAGAACTGCTCTGTATCTTGCGAGCAAGATTAACATTATATAAGTACACCAAAAACATAATAATCGCAGCACCCAATGCAGTCCATGCTGTTAACATATTAGGTTGAGAAACTTCGTCTAATAACATTTTTTTTAATGTCTCAACGATTACTTGAACACCGACCAACATCATAACGAATGCGGCAAATAATGATGCGATAGTTTCAGCTCTGTAATGGCCATAATGGTGATCTTCATCTGGAGGCTTCCTGGAAATTTTTAAACCAATTAACACAGCAACCGAAGCGATAACGTCAGTAGTATTATTTAGCCCATCTGCTCGTAACGCGTCCGAATCTCCTTCATGAGCGATAATTAATTTTATAATTGCAAGACATAAATAGGTGATAATACTGATCCATGCACCCTTTTCACCTTTTTTTAAGTTATCCGAATGATCCATCTAGCTTCCTCCATTTACTACGTCCCTAGATACTTACATAGTCTACCAAAAGCATAGTTGGTGGGTCTAGAGAAACAAACAATACCATGGCTATATGTATTGTAAACAGATAAGTATGTTTCATACGGCAAACATTTTCTAGTTTATCAAGAAGCGCAATAAATAATAATTAAACTTTTAAATAAAAACTGTTGCAATCATTCCGAAAATTATGGATAATAGTATTAAAGGACCAAGGGGGTCTTGACATGAAAAAGCAAAAAGTAGTATTTCGATTTCTAAGATACGAGGGTGAGAGTAAAACAGCTAAACGCGAGGTCTCGTTTGAAATGCAGTTTGCTTCACGATTATTGTTAGACGAACTTTGCTTTAATGTAAATAAAAACCATCTTGAAGAAGCAATCAATGATGCGATTGACACTGGTAATGAAGAGTTGTTCATAAAATTAAGTGAAGAATATAGGCATTTTATTTGGGAATAAATCATACTTTAAGAACCTTGCCTTTTTAAGAGGTGAGGTTCTTTGTATGGGCAGAAAGAAATATTATTAGTCGAAAATGTAAGCGATTATCTTTCTAATGAATTTATTGCAGTTAATTTTAAAAGAAATCATGAAACGATGTGAGGGAGACATTTATTTTGATATGCTTACAAGTAAAGGGGGGTAAATGATGAGAAAGAAAACGGCTTTTAGCTGGATGCTTTATGACTTTGGGAATTCTGCATTTGCTACAACAATTATGGCTGCAGTCTTGCCTGTATTTTATTATGATGTAGCTGCTGTAGGAGTAAATGAGAATCTTGCTGCAAGTTTTTGGGGTTATTCTCAATCTATTGCTGTACTGATTGTAGCAATATTGGCACCTGTTCTCGGAGCGATTAGTGATTATTCTGCAGCAAAGAAAAAATTCCTTCGTTTTTTTGCATATATGGGAATGATTGCAAGTGTTCTGCTTGCATTTGTAGGGGAAGGAGATTATATATTTGCTTCTATTTTACTCATCGTGGGCACAATTGGTTTTTCTGGGGGAAACGTTTTTTATGATGCCTTTCTTCCGGAAATTGCTAATGAAGATGAAATAGATAAAATTTCCACGGCTGGTTTCGCTTGGGGCTATATTGGTGGAGGACTGCTATTAGCAATAAATATATTAATGATATTAAAACATGATTGGTTTGGCATTCCTAATGCTACAGTTGCTAGTCAATTATCCTTTGCAACTGTAGGTGTATGGTGGTTTTTGTTTTCATTACCATTGTTTAAAAATATTCAAGAAGAGAAAAAGGTTCGTGCTAAGAGAGAGCAGTCGTATATAGCAATTGGATTCACACGAGTCACATCTACATTTAAAGAAATAAAACAATACAAGCAATTATTGATTTTTCTATTAGCATTTTGGATGTACAATGATGGTATTTCAACTATTATAAAAATGGCTACCATTTATGGCAGGGATATTGGAATAGATGGAAATTCGTTAATTGCTGCCTTGCTGATAACGCAGTTTGTAGGTATCCCGTTTACTTTTTTATTTGGTTCAATCGCAAAAAAGTTTACAGCTAAGAAGGCATTAACCTTTACGCTTTATTTTTATATGGGTATTGTTGTACTGGGTTATTTTATGACTTCTGCTTTGCACTTTTATTTGTTGGCAGTATGCGTTGGTTTGGTGCAAGGTGGCGCGCAATCCTTAAGCAGATCGATATTTGGCCGAATGGTACCAGATAATAGGCATGCTGAGTTTTTTGGTTTTTATGGTATATCTTCCAAGTTTGCAGCAATCTTTGGCCCATTTTTATTTGCATTGGTTGGTCAGTTAACAGGTTCAAGTCGCTTAGGTATTATTTCCCTAATCATATTTTTTATCGGAGGTATTATTCTATTAAAGTTTGTTAATGTCGAGAAAGGTATGCAGGAAGCAGCACTTCAAACCAACGTTCAAGATAAAGTGGAGATAAAACAAAAATAAAAATCTAACTAATAAGGAGACTCAAGCATTTGGGTCTCCTTACAAATGTTTATACAATCGGTTCAGCGTATCGATTTTCAAGCTGAAGTGATAAAGGTTTTCCCGTATCATAAGAAATATCATCAATTAGGCTGTGGAGGTATTTACTTGAAGTATCTTTATCATTCCAATAACGCTGTACTTCAGATAATATTTCGTACCCCTCTGCCTTTGCTTGACTATAAAGATCGATGAAACTATCTGTAAAACGCTCGTTTGTTGCGGGATGATACCATACTTTGTTCTGCATATTTAAATAGTCTTTTTCGTTTTGAATTGGTTGATGTGAAAAAGAAGAAATTAAATTGCTAAATACAATATTTTTCCAACCATACGGATCAGACAGGAGGCGCAGAGCAAGCTTCATATCTTTGTAAGATTTTTGAATATAATGAGCAGATTCTTGTTTAAGCTGAGAATAGTTTCTCTGTATCGCCTCATATAAAAAAACAGATAGTTCTTTATCTAAATTAAATCCGACGTCAATTTCTTTATAAACAGGTGTCTTCCATGTTTTTAGATTGTGATATTTCTCCATAAGCAATGTATCAATAATTACTTCGAGTTTTTGGTGTTTATTCCCTTCATAACCCGCTCTGTAATGAATGTAAGGGTGGGTGTTCCTGTCAAGAATATGATGTGTGATAAAACCATATACATATGCTTTTATATGTTCACTCTTATTTTTAGCAGAAGTAATCAGATCAACTAAAAAACCTCCACATTTTTCTGTGTGCAGTAAATTCCCAATCTCCTGTACAGGACCTTCTTTAACCCACGGCCAAAAGTTATGATAAAAAAATGGGTCAGGACCTTGAGCACCCAATTTCATGTAGTTTTCATACTTCGAAAACGGATAGGGTTTCTTAACAGCATCAGCAACCTCTTCACAAAAAAGTATGTGTGTCCAGATGTTTGGCATAGAGCAATCCTCCTCCTGAATTATTTTTAGATGGAAGACCTCTATTTGTTTTTCATTCCTTCTAAAATCTGTTCCAACTATTTTCTTTGTCTTCCAGTATATACTAATACACTCTTAAACAAGTATAAAAGAAAACCATCTTATATGGAAAGCGGAATAGGTACAATTTTGTGTCAATAAAAAATCCGCTAAGCTTTTCTTTCTTTTCATATCTATATTTTTTGGTACAATAGAAGAAGATTTATAACAAGTATTTATACATAGGGAGGAACCATCGATGGAATATCGCGTGGAAAGAGATACAATTGGAGAAATTAACGTACCAGCAGATAAGTATTGGGGTGCACAGACACAGAGAAGTAAACAAAACTTTCCTATTGGAACAGAGAAAATGCCAAATGAAATTATTAAAGCGTTTGCTATTTTAAAGAAAAGTGCAGCAAAAGCTAACAGTGACTTAGGTTTATTAGATGCTAAGAAAGCAGAAGCGATCGAGTATGCAGCCGATCAAGTACTTGAAGAACAATTAAATGATCATTTTCCTTTGGTTGTTTGGCAAACTGGCAGTGGTACCCAATCGAATATGAATGTGAATGAAGTGATTGCATATGTTGGAAATCAGTGGCTGGGGAAGCAGGGGAGCGACCTTTCTTTACATCCTAATGATGATGTGAATAAGTCACAAA
This sequence comes from Virgibacillus halodenitrificans, assembly GCF_001878675.1. Taxonomy (NCBI): domain Bacteria; kingdom Bacillati; phylum Bacillota; class Bacilli; order Caryophanales; family Bacillaceae; genus Virgibacillus; species Virgibacillus halodenitrificans. The sequence continues at coordinate 830,150 of NZ_CP017962.1, forward strand.
GTTCTAATGACACTTATCCAACAGCCATGCACATTGCATCCGTATTAAAAATGGAGGATGTCGTTTTACCTGCAATCAGAACATTAAAAGATACATTAAAAGTAAAAATGGATCAATTCCAGGATATAGTGAAAATAGGGCGCACTCATTTACAAGATGCTACTCCGTTAACACTCGGCCAAGAAATCAGCGGGTGGCATCGAATGCTGGAAAAGTCAGAGTCCATGGTGGAAGAAAGCCTTCACTATTTAAAGGAGTTAGCTATTGGTGGTACAGCTGTAGGGACAGGATTGAACGCACATCCTGAGTTTTCAGAACGAGTTTGTGAAGCTATCAATAATTTTACTGGTAAGAATTTTATTTCTGCTCCAAATAAGTTTCATGCGTTGACAAGCCATGACGAAACTGTATATGCGCATGGGGCATTAAAGGCGTTAGCAGCAGATATGATGAAAATTGCTAATGATGTACGTTGGCTAGCTAGCGGTCCACGCTGTGGTATTGGCGAAATAACGATACCTGCTAATGAACCTGGGAGTTCTATTATGCCAGGTAAAGTTAACCCAACACAGAGTGAAGCTGTAACAATGGTGGCAGCTCAAGTAATGGGAAATGATGCTACAATTGGTTTTGCTGCAAGTCAGGGGAACTTTGAGTTAAATGTGTTCAAACCAGTGATTGCTTTTAATTTCTTACAATCCTGCCAAATTCTAGCTGATAGTATTGTGTCTTTTGATGAACGTTGTGCACAAGGAATTGAACCTAACCACGAACAAATTGAAAAGTATCTTAATGACTCACTTATGCTAGTAACAGCATTAAATCCACATATCGGTTATGAAAATGCTGCGAAAATTGCTAAGAAAGCTTTTGAGGACAATTCGACATTGAAAGAAACTGCGGTGGAGTTAGGGTTACTAACCGAAGAAGAGTTTGAGAAGTATGTAAAACCAGAAGAAATGACACATCCAAAATAAATTAAATGACAAAACTAAAAAACCCATCATTGATGGGTTTTTTATTATGTATCCATTTTAAAAAAATTACATTGTCCGGTTTAGCAATCTCAGTAAAAACTGAATCTTGCCCAAGACACCTCTGCTAAAGCCTTGCTTAAGTTGTTTTACCTCCATGTCTTCCTCTTTTTCTAATATGGAAACATAGCTACAATTTACCAAAATTATTTCGTAATAAGATATGGGATTCTGCTTACACTATCTATTACAGGAGGTGATAGACATGGCTAATAACAACAATTCAAACCAATTAGTAGTTCCAGGAGTACAACAAGCTCTTGATCAAATGAAGTATGAAATTGCTACTGAGTTTGGTGTAAACCTTGGTGCTGATACAACTTCTCGTGCTAACGGTTCTGTTGGTGGAGAAATCACAAAGCGTCTTGTACAAACTGCTCAGCAACAAATGAGTGGCGGACAATACAAATAATGATGGTAAGGGGAAAGCCTTGAAGGCTTTCCCCTAAATTTTTAAATAAGTTATAAAACATTTGTAGCTTTTGCTTTTCCGATTTTATCTAATTCTCAGCTCTGTTTCAGCATCAAAGAAATGGGCACTATTCATATCAAAAGCGAGTGTAATGTTTTCTCCACCGTTTATATCCGTACGGGAGTCAACTCTTGCAACGAAATCCTGATCATTAATTTTTGAATACAAGTAAGACTCAGCACCCATTAATTCTGCTACATCAATTGTTGCAGTTATGGCGGTGTCGCTGGATGCATTAATAAATGCAGGTTCATCATGGATATCTTCGGGGCGCACGCCGAGTACGACATCTTTACCAACGTAATTTTGCTGACGAAGTATTTTCATTTTACCTTCTGGAACTTTTACTTTTATATCTTCAATCTCAAAGTGGCTTTCCGTTAATTTCCCTGTGAAAAAGTTCATGGATGGGGAGCCGATAAATCCACCAACAAAGACATTTTCCGGATTATCATATACATCTTTAGGTGCACCAACCTGTTGAATAATCCCATCCTTCATAACTACAAGACGGGTTGCCATTGTCATTGCTTCTGTCTGGTCATGTGTTACATAAATTGTTGTTGTTTGCAGACGTTGATGTAGCTTTTGGATTTCTGCACGCATTTGTACACGGAGCTTTGCATCCAGGTTGGATAGAGGTTCATCCATTAAGAATACTTTCGCATCACGAACAATTGCTCTTCCAAGTGCCACACGTTGTCTCTGCCCGCCCGATAGTGCTTTTGGTTTACGATCAAGATAAGCTTCCAGGCCAAGTATTTTTGCAGCGTTTTTAACACGGCTGTCAATTTCATCTTTTTTAAATTTACGTAGTTTTAATCCAAAAGCCATATTATCATACACATTCATATGCGGATATAATGCATAGTTTTGGAATACCATTGCAATGTCGCGATCTTTAGGAGCTACATCGTTCATTTTTTTATCATCGATGTATAGCTCTCCACCAGTAATTTCTTCTAATCCGGCAATCATGCGTAAAGTGGTTGATTTACCACAGCCAGAAGGACCGACAAATACAATAAATTCCTTATCCTCGATATGTAGATTAAAATCATCAACCGCAACTACCTTTTTATCATATGATTTTTGAATATGTTCTAAACGTAATTCAGCCATCTTTTCTCCTCCAATTATGTAAACGTTTTTATATTATATCTAAATTATAGTAAGGAATCAGAAAAATAAAAATAGTAAACATGCACAAAGTTTTTACACTTCCCTGTGCATGTTTACTAAAATTGTTAGATAAACAGTAAATGCCTGATGAAATTCTCTTAAATCAATCCCTGTTTTATCAAAAAATTTATCAAGCCGGTATTGTAAGCTATTTCGGTGCATATGTAATTCTTTAGCCGCTACGGAAACATTTAAGTTACATTGAAAAAAGGTAAGAATTTCTCGCAACAAATCTTCATCAGATCTACACTCTTTTAGTATTAAAGAAATGAGCTCTTCTTGAAAGGGCTCTTCCATTTGATCAATAAGAAGATAAGGTAGTGCTTCAGTAAAGCTAATTACTTGTTTTTCAGTGTCTGTGAATGTGGTGCGTGCACTATCTATAAGTGTCTTATAGTGTGTGCTGGCGAAATCAATAGATGTCATTGAAGGTCCAACTAAAAAATTGATTTTCACATAAAGATCACTCATAAGTACATCAATGATTTGTTCATAGGAGACCCATTCTTCTGTTAAGTTACTAATCTCCTCAATTAAAATCCCCTCATTTTCATTTTCCCACAAAATTGGTATGGAATTATAAAAAAGAGTTTCCATTGATTCTTTAAATTTTATTGGGCTAATCTGATTATGTTTAAATATAAAGTAAACAAATCTGTAGGTCTTGGGGAGAGCCTTGATTTGCATTTTCTCACCATTTATTATTTTTCGCCATTCCACTTCTTCAGATGTAGGAGGCGGAAATTGAATAGAATAAGGTTGTAGGAAAGTATCAAGGATATTGTTTTCCTTTATCGTAAGTTCCTTTTCCTCTATACCTATGATGTCTTTGTTATTGGTAATAAACCATTTGTATGTATCAGGAGGGTAGTATTCATGCTCGTTATATAAAATGAGAGAAGGGAAAATTCGTTTTAACTGTTGAATCATTATAAAACCTCCACAAGGATGACTTTGTATAATTATAGCAATAGTTTATGTATTTAAAAATGAGAATGACGAAATAATCGATACTTTTAAATGCTATACAGGAACCAACACGTTTGTTATAGTGAGTAGGAGTAAGAAAAACGGAGGAGGAAATTTTGTGCCTAACATTTATGATAGTGCTTATGATTTAGAGAAAGCAATCCGCGAAAGTGAAGAATTTAAAGATTTGAAAAACGCTTATGATGCAGTAATGAATGATCCAACTGCAAAGCAAATGTTCGAAAACTTCCGTGATACTCAAATGGCATTACAAGAGAAACAGATGCAAGGTCAGGAAATAACAGAAGAAGAAGTAGAAAAAGCACGTCAAGTTGTAGAGCTTGTCCAACAACATGAAGAGATTTCAAAGTTAATGGAGCAAGAACAGCGCCTTAATTTAGTTATCAACGATGTGAGCCGTATTATTACAAAGCCTTTAGAGGAATTATACGGTATGCCGGAAGAGCCAACTGAATAACACTTGCTTCCATCAGAGAAAGAACTCAAAACCTGCAATGTATTTTGCAGGTTTTTTTGATACTTAGAAATGAGTAATAACTAAAAACAAGGTATTGCTTTAATCTGGAAATATTTCATCGTATTTTGTGATTATTATTAGAGTATGCAGGATTTTCTTTAGATGAAATAGAAATCATAGTGAGTAGTCTATTTTATTTGTAAAGGGGTTTTGATAATGAGTACTGTAATATTTGAATCAAAAAACAATGTTTCCTATATTTATTTGAATCGCCCGGAGAGGTATAATGCCCTAAATAAGCAAATGCTTGAAGATTTACTTTTTGTACTTGAAGATGTTGAAAAAAATGAAGATCGAGTTATTATCCTTGCTGGAAAAGGGAATGCCTTTTGTGCAGGCGGAGATATTGGAATGATGGAAGATTTTGCAGAGAAGAAGTTTTTCGATGAGGTAATGGATTTAATTGGAAAAGTAGCTTTAAAGCTTTATATGATGCCCAAAATAGTCGTATCTGCAATTCAGGGATCAGCAGCGGGATTAGGATTGAGTATAGCCTTAACTGCAGACTATGTGGTAGCACAAAAGGAAGCAAAGTTGGGTATGCTTTTCATTGGTATAGGATTAGCTCCAGATGGAGGAGGGCACTTTCTTCTAAAGGAAAGACTTGGCACGCAAATGGCGAAACAGTTTATCTGGGGGTTGAAGCAGGTTGATGGCGCCCAGGCAAAAAGTATGGGCCTTGTTGATATGGTTACAGAGGAATCTGTAGGGGAATATGCAGCCAAATTCGCAACTAAGTTAATGACAACACCACTTAAAGCTATGCTGAAAACCAAAATGTTATACCACTCTAAGAACAAGGAAGAGTTGGTTAATTATCTTAATGAAGAGCATAAGATCCAATGGGAGCTTAAAAATACAAAGGATCATAAGGAAGGTGTTCAGGCTTTTCTTGAAAAAAGGAAGCCACATTTTAAAGGGAATTAGTAATGTAAAGGTTATAAGTAGCAAAGAAGAAAATAGCCGAACTAGAGTCATAACTAGAAGTTACGAAACAAGTTCGGCATTTACTTCAATAAATTACTTTTCACTTTCACCCAAACTGAATTTTATTATCTGTGAAACAAAATAAGCTTAGCCTCTGGTGATACACAACGATGTGTATGGTCATTATAGCCTTCTTCGGACAATCGTGCCTGGCCAACTTCTTTCGCTTCTTCGTCTGTTCCAGCAGTGAATGCTTCATCAAGTAGCTTTTCACCTGTTTGATTAAAAACCGTTAAATTATAAGTTCTCATTGTAATTCCTCCTAGAAGTCTTTAAAATATGATCTACATTTATGGTTAATAGTAAGCTTAAAGCAATTCACACTATAGAAATGCTGCAAAGTAACTTTTTGGGAGGCTAAACGGCTTTTCTAGAATCAATTACTAAAATCTACTTAAATAGGTTTAGATGATAATATATCGCCATTGCATTCCATTACAGATGTACGCTTTCACACCTCCGAGCACAAGCGTGGCATCTGTTCGTAACCTCACAGTGTTTTTCCGTATCGGTGTTATTTAGCCATTTTGGATTAACGAATAAATAGCTTTTCTCTCCTTCGCATATTCCTCCAACTATGTACTATTACGCATTGTCGATCATTTTTCCCTCACCAATATATAGTAGAACAGTAAAATTCCTATAATTATTTATTCTGTATATATTATTAAAATCCTGCAAGGAAAGTAAATTTAAGAAATAAAATCTCTAATCCATTCCTCCTATTTGTAAAGATAAATGTTAAAATAAAAAAATGAAACATAATTCCAAGTAATTACGTAAGAAACAGAGGGGAGGAGAGGTAGAATGGTTTTAAAATTAAATAAAGTGACAAAAAGATTTGGTACACACACAGCAGTTGATCAGCTGTCATTAGAAATACCTGAAAAAGAGATGTTTGGATTTCTAGGTGGAAATGGGGCTGGAAAAACAACCACATTCCGAATGATTCTCGGACTGCTAGACGCAACAGAGGGTGAAATTTCCTGGAATGGTGAAACAATAAACTACAATAAAAGTCATTTGATCGGATATTTACCAGAGGAAAGAGGATTATATCCCAAGCTCACAGTAAAAGAGCAATTGATTTATTTAGGGAAATTAAGAGGTATGCACAAGAATGATGTGCTTAAAGGCTTAAAGGGCTGGCTTGATCGATTTCAGGTCCCTGAGTATTTAAACAAAAAGGTGGAAGAGCTATCGAAAGGGAATCAACAGAAAATTCAATTTATATCAGCTGTCTTGCATGAACCAAAGCTTCTTATATTAGATGAACCCTTTTCTGGTTTAGACCCAATTAATGTCGAAATGCTGAAAGAAGCAGTAGTGGATTTGAAAGAACAAGGCACATCTATCGTATTTTCTTCACATCGAATGGAACATGTGGAAGAGTTATGTGAACAATTATGTATTTTGCATAAGGGAAAACAAGTCGTTCAAGGATCACTGAAAGAGATAAAACGATCCTTCGGTAAGAAAAACTTAATTATCCATGCAGAATTCCCAGTAGAATTTTTAGCGGAGCTTCCAGGTGTCCTTCACTATAAGAAAGTTATGGAAGGGTGCGAACTGCAAATTGAACAGGAAGCAGTATCACAAGAGATATTTCAGGCATTACAAGGAAAAGGCTTTGTGCGCAAATTTGAAATAGAAGAGCCTTCTTTAAATGATATTTTTATTGAGAAAGTAGGTGCTTCGTATGAATAAATTTTGGATTATACTTTCACATACATACATGTCTCGAGTGAAAACTAAATCGTTTGTAATTAGTACAGTGATAACACTATTACTTATTGTAGGGATGGCAAATTTTCAATCTATTGTTGACATGTTTGCAGACGATCAAGCTGATAAAATTGCCGTAATAGATGAAACGAATGAACTGTTTGATCCGCTTAATCAACAAGTTGAAAATACCGATGAAAATATTCAACTGATTTCGTATGAAGGTACAGTCGAGGATGGAAAAAATGCTGTCCAAGATGAGGATTATAGTGCATTGCTTGTGTTAGATTATAATGACAGCATGCTGCCGAAAGCTTCTTATTTTGCGAATAATATTTCTGAAGCAGGAAAGCAAATGACGCTGACACAGCAACTGCAGCAACTTAAAATTTCTATGGCAACAGAGCAGTCAGGTATAAGTGAAGAGATGCTGGCAATGATCAATGCACCTGTAGATTTTCAAGCAGATGCCCTTGATAAAAGCGCTAAAACGGATGAAGAATTAAATCAGGCAAGAGGAATTGTATATGTCATGTTATTTTTATTATATATGTCCGTGATGCTTTATGGACAAATGATTGCAACAGATGTGGCGACAGAAAAATCCTCGCGTGTCATGGAGATCCTAGTATCAAGCGCATCCCCTGTGACCCATATGTTTGCAAAAATAGTTGGTATCGCCTTATTAGGACTTACACAAGTCATCTTATTTATTGGGGTAGGTTATTTTCTAATCTCAAGCAAAAAAGATGAACTTACCGGCGGCTTTTTTGAAATTTTTGGCATACAGGATACCTCTCCGACCGTTTATCTATACGCTATTTTGTTCTTTATATTAGGCTATCTTTTATATGCTACCCTAGCTGCTATGCTCGGATCTTTAGTGAGCAGGGTTGAAGATGTTCAGCAATTAATTATGCCAATGGTCTTCCTAATACTTATCGCTTTCTTTATCGCAATGTTTGGAATTGGGACTCCAGATTCGGCGCTTGTAAGAATCAGCTCATTCATTCCGTTCTTTACACCAATGGTAATGTTCCTGCGTGTTGGAATGCTGGATGTCCCAGTTTGGGAGGTTTCTCTTTCAATCGGTATTTTGATTGCATCTATCATTCTGTTAGCAATTATAGGCGCAAGAGTTTATAAAGGTGGCGTACTAATGTATGGACGCTCCAGTTCATTAAAGGACTTAAAAAAAGCAATTGTATTATCGAAGAAAGAATAATTTATCAGATAAGCCAAAAGCCGAACTGTGTTCGAAACTTCTTCATAATGTTTCGAAGCACTTCGGCTTTTTTTATTCTATAGTTCTGCTATATATGTGGGGGTTGAAGCACAAAATACCTTTAGACCTCAATATTTGCAGAAGAACATATCCTTTCTGAGTCGTTTATTCAGCGAACGTGCATTCGTGTCTTGTTTTTGGTAAAATAAACATACGAAATATACGAAAAGGAGGATTGACCTTGGTTAAGCAAATTTCTTTTATTCATGCCGCAGATTTGCATTTAGATAGCCCCTATAAAGGCCTGTCTTACACCCCTTCAGCTATTTTTGAACAAATCAGAGAGAGTACCTTTCATGCGCTGGAGCATCTTGTAGATGCAGCGATTAGAAAGCAGGTTGATTTTGTTTTAATCACTGGAGATTTGTTTGATAATGAGCGACAAAGCCTGAAAGCACAAGTTAGGTTGAAGCGGGCATTTGAAAAATTGGAAGCATATCATATAAATGTCTATATGTCCTATGGAAACCATGATTACATAAAAGGAAATATCCACCCTGTTGCCTATCCATCTAATGTTTACATTTTTCCAGAAGAAAGAGTTAGTCATTTTACTTATACAAAAAATGATGAAGAGCTAGCGGCTATATATGGATTCAGTTATGAAAACAGAGCAGTCCTTCAAAATAAAGTTTCCGAGTATGAAATAAAGGATGACACAATCCCGTTTCATATTGGTATGCTTCATGGCAGTATTCAAAATAACACGGAGCATGATCACTATGCCCCTTTCCAGTTAAGTGAATTGGAAAGAAGAAACTTTCATTATTGGGCACTTGGTCATATTCATAAGAGACAGATCCTAAAAGAAGATCCCCCAGTCGTCTACTCAGGTAATACCCAAGGGCGCCACCGAAAGGAAACGGGTGAAAAGGGATGTTATCACGTTATATTGACAGAAAATGATGTGGAAATGACTTTTCTTCCATTACAGGCAATCAAATTCACCTCCATTATGGTAGATGTTGATGATTGTAACGATATTTTTGAGTTGGAAAAAAAACTTCAAACTAAAATAGAACAAATTAGTAGTGATGTACCTTCTCTTTTGGAGCTTACACTTTTAAGTACAAATGAAATTCATAAAGAATGGACCAGGGAAAGTTTGATTGATGAGGTTATAGAATTAGTTAATGAGCCAGCAACAGTGAAGCATAATTGGTTCTATATCTATAAATATGAAATGAAAATTAATACTCCGTTCAATGCTATGAATTCATATACAGGAGACCCTTTTACAGAAGAATTAGTCCATCAAGGAGAGAACTTTCCAGTAAAAACTTCCGTCGGAGAATTATATTTACAAAAAAAGGCACGTAGATACTTGGAAGTCTTAAGTAAAGAAGAAGAAGAGACGATTAAACAGGAAGCATTGGAATTAGTTATAAATGAACTTCATCGGAAATGAGGTGATAAATAATGAAATTTATAAGTGCAACTATAAATGGGTTTGGTAAATGGGTGGATGAGTCATTTGATTTCTACAATGAAGGCGTTAATTGTCTGTACGGACAGAATGAATCAGGAAAATCTACTTTACATCTTTTCATTTTGTTCATGTTATTTGGAATGCCTCCAAAACAACGTAATTTCTATCGTCCTAAAACAAGTGGGGCTTTAGGAGGTCGGCTTACGATAGAGGCTAAGCATACAGGAAGATTTACCATTGAACGATTTGACGGAGTACGCAATGGATCAGCACTTTGTTATACAGAAGACGGGTCACAATATGATGAAGAATGGCTGACGGAAACATTACAAGGTATATCCTATGCTACATATCAATCTATTTTTTCATTTTCTGCTAATGATTTAAATGATTTCCGGAACATGAAGGAAGATGATTTGGGAGAAGTGTTGCTTGGAATTGGTTTAACTGGCTCAACAGCTATTCATTCTGTCGAAAAGATGCTAGAGAATAAAATTAGTGACCTGTTCAAACCATATGGCAAAAAACCACTAATTAACCAAGAGCTGGATCAGTTGGCATTATTGCATAAAGAAGTGCGTCAATCCGCATCAGAGGAGAAGATATATCAGAACAAAAATTTGGAGTCAGATAAATTATCTCAGGATATTCGAACAATGGAGGAGCAAGCAAAACAATTATATAATGAGCGACTAGAAATGGAAAGAAAACAACAAGCACTGCCAGTTATGAAGCAATACAGTGAACTGAGAGAAAAGCTTGGTGAGTTTCCCAATTCGCTTCCGTTTCCTGAGGATGGATTAACTCGTTATGAAAAACTGAAAAGCGAAATTCTTCCGCTCCGAAGTGAACTTTCTTTTCTTGTTGCCAATGAAAAGACCTATGAAAATAGAATTACTATATTACAAGAACAGCTTCCAGCTGAAGAAAAATATAATGAGGCAGTTCAATTATTAAAGTTAAAAGACGATTACATCTCTTTCGTTAGAGAAAAGGAAAATTGGCAAAGTCAGCTGAACAAACTACAAAATCGTTTTAAAATGGAAATTAACCAGTTAAACATTGGTATAAGTATGGAAGATGTAGAAAGATTGCATCTTCCCTTCCATACTGAAAAAAATTGGAACCAAATAAAAATATCTTCTGGTGATTTAGAAAAAGAATCGATACAACTGCAACAAGAACAAAAAGAGTTAACAAATCAACGTATGTATACGATGAATCAAATTGGTGAGCTGGAAGATCAATTGCTGGACCCTCACCATGTAAGCAAAATTAAAGAAAAGCTACGATTATCTACAGAAAATGAACTTATTAAGCGACTTTCCATGCAATCAGCTAAAAAGAAGATAAAGTGGGAAGAAGAAAGAAAGAAGAAGGAAAAATACGCGTCTTTAGGATTATGGGGGAGTATAATCGTAGCTCTTATCCTAGGATTAGTTGCTATGTTAGCAGATAGCTCGATTTTTTATGTTGGAACGATAACGTTCTTAATTATTGGGTTACTACAAAGAGTATTGCTCCACCGTTATCTGGATGGAATGGAAAAAATAATCGGTATGGAGGAAATACAAACAACCAATATAGGTATAGAGGATGAAGAAAGAAAAGAAGCAGAAAATTTACTAGCTTCTTATGAAAGTACGAAAAAAGATATAGCTGCTTTGGAAGAAACGTTAAAATCAATTAAATTGAAATTGATGAAATGGAATGAAAAAAATAAAATTCACATAGATGCATACAATGTTTTGGAAGGTAGAATAAAACAACAAATTGATCTTTATCCTTTTCTTTTGCATGTGGAGATAGATTATTGGCCAGAATTATACCATAACCTAAAACATATCGTTACATTGAGTCAAGAAGCTTTGGAAACAAAAGAGAATATCAAGCTTCTTGAAGAAAAAAAGGAAAAAATTCAACTTGAATTAAATCAGTTTTCAGCAACAGAAAATAGGGAATGGACCCAGAAGAACATTCAAGAGCAACTGAGGGAATTAGAGCTTTTCACCACGGATTACAACTCTAATTTAGATAAAATCAAGCAGTATAGGCAGCAAATACGTGAAAATACAGAACAACAACTTGCTGTAAAAGAAAAGCTAAATCCTTATGAAACTGAAATAAGACAACTGTATGAAGTGGCGCAAGTAGATACAGAAGATTCGTATTACTTTAAAGCAAGACAGGTTCAGGAAAAGCTAGAATTAGAGAAGAAAAAGGCTACATTAGTAAGGCAGCTCAACAACTTTTTTGATGACCAAGAGGAGAAACATAATGTAGATTGGCAGGAAGAGGAATTAGCCAGCAGAGCTCAGCAGATTAAAACAGAGGAAATTGAATTGCAAAAAAATGTAGAGAAGGAACGTCAGGAATTAGCCAATATACGCGCAGAAATTTTGCAGATGGAAACGTCGGAAACTCACTCCTATAAATTGCATCAATTTGAGATGAAAAAGGATCGCTTAAATGAGCTTGCAAAGGAATGGGCAGTTCTAAAGACAGCCAAAGAAATGTTATCAGAAACTAAGAGAAATTATCGTGATACTTACTTATCTAAAGTAATCCAACAAACGATTTACTATTTCGGTTTTTTAACAGATGGCCGTTATAAGAGTGTTCATCCTCCAGGAGTTGGGCAGGCATTTTATGTAGTTACACATGATGATATTCATTTTGATGTGAGTGAGTTATCCAAAGGTACAGTAGATCAATTATATATTTCTCTTCGTTTCGCGGTAAGTGAAGTAATGAGTAATGAATTTAAGTTACCAATAATTATGGATGACGCGTTTATTCACTTTGATACAGAGCGGGCGGAAAGAATATCAGAAATTATAAAAAATATTGCAAGTAAACATCAAGTACTTCTTTTTACATGTAAAAAGAATGTGGTGGAATTTTTTGAAAATGAAAACATTATCCGGTTGTAAAATACTATTCGCATAAATTCACAAATAATGATAAACTATTTGCAGATTATAATTGCAGGTGGAGGGACATCCATTGCCAGAGGAAAAAGACTTAAAAGAATGGGAAAAGTATGATGAGACAATAGAGAAGTTTATTCAGGTGATAGCTAAAAACATGAATTTATATGGCATCACTTCTTCTGTAGGCAGACTTTATGGTGTGCTTTATTTTTCAGATAATCCAATGACATTGGATGATATGAGAGACGCACTTGAAATGAGTAAAACGAGTATGTCAACAGGGGTTCGGACATTATCTGATATGAAAATGGTTGAATCAACGTTTAAAAAAGGGATAAGGAAAGACTTATACCGTTCTGAAGAAGATTGGTACAAATCATTTACTTCATTATTTGGTAACCGTTGGCGCCAATACACCGAAACGAATATAGAAGAAGCAGATGAAACAATTGCTGAATTGGAACAGATAATAAGTAAAACTGATAATGAAGACTTAAAAGAAAAAATAAAGTCCGATATAGATCGACTGGAGTATGCGAAAAATTATTACGAATGGTTAATGACTTTCATCCAGGTAATTGAGTCAGGTAAAATATTTGACTATATACCTAAGAAATAAATAGACACCAAAGAACTGACATTTAAAATATGGCTATGGTTAGCCTGTTTTAGAGTCAGTTTTCTTTTTAACAGCTTGCGCTTTTTTTACTAGGGGGAGGAAACGATATGATTAAAGGCATTGGAACAACAGCTATCGGCGAGTCTTTTGAAGGATATATGTTAATTAAAGATGTAATAAAAGGAGTAACCAGTAATGGAAAACCTTTCTTAACACTTATGCTACGTGATAAGACAGGAGAGATAGAAGCAAAACTATGGGATACTACGAAGGAAGATGAAATTGTATGTGTGCCTGAGCAAATTATAAAGCTGGCTGGGGAAATAAATCAGTTTCGAGGGAAGGCTCAATTAAAAATACTTTCTTTTCGTCCCTCCCAACCAACAGATGATGTTCATGTATCTGATTTTGTGGAAAAAGCACCGATAGAAAAAGAAGAATTAACTGAGAAACTAACAGAGGCCATTTTCGAAATGCAAAATCCCACTTTGCAACGGCTTGTCAGAGCTTTCATAAGAAAATATCAAGAAGATTTATTAGTGTATCCTGCAGCGACCAAAAATCATCATGAATATGTATCTGGATTGGCACATCATATCGTAAGTATGCTTGCAATCGCCAGGGAATTGCACAAGCTTTATCCTGAGATGAATAAAGACTTGCTATATGCTGGGATTATTTTACACGATTTAGGTAAGCTGAAGGAGCTCTCTGGTATTGTAACGACCAGCTATACATTGGAAGGCAAGCTGCTTGGTCATATACCAATGATGGTGGAAGAAATAGGCTTGATGGCTAAAGATTTGCAAATTGAAGGTGAAGAGGTAACAATTTTACAACATCTAATCTTATCTCATCATGGAAAAGCTGAATGGGGAAGCCCTAAGCCACCATTGGTAAGAGAAGCGGAAGTCTTACATTTGATCGATTTAATGGATGCAAAATTAAATATGATGAATCGTGCATTAAGTAAAGTGAAACCTGGAGAGTTCACCGAGCGGATGTTTGCAATGGATAATCGATCGTTTTATAAGCCTATATTTGAACAGAAATAAGAGACAGTTGGTATTTTATTGATAACTTGTTCATATACATCAAATAGAGATATGGACAAGGGAGGCTAAAGAATGTTGCTGGGGATACCTTGGTGGGTTTTTATCATGATTGGTTTAATTTTTTTCTGTGGGGTTATGGCATTTCGGGCCATGCAAGCGGAAAAGCGACTAGAGCAACAGTTTATTGAAAAAGAAGGAAAAATATATATGGACCGAATGAAGGCTGAAATGGAAGCTAAGCATGACAATAAGCAACAAATGCATGGGTGAATGAAGGTATTCTATTTTTTTTGAGCCTTAACATTCATAGTGTCGTATATGTTTAAGACGATGACAAATTTTATAAAATAGGGCTGATACGATATGTATCAGCCCATTTCATGTAATTAACCCTTTGCTTCTTCTTTTTCTTCTTCTTTATCGAACATGCCTTCAAACTCATCGATTTTTACATCTACTTTAGCATCATCAATTAACTTATTAATTTTCTCTTGTGCTTTAGTTGGATCTACTTTTTCGTTAAGAATCTGGCGACGAATATCATCTTTTACATCTTTGTATTCGCCAACTGAATCTTCTTTTTCTCGTTTGTCATTTAGCTTAATAATATGGTAACCGTGTTCTGTCTTAACTGGATCACTTACTTCCCCTTTTTCCATGCTGTATACAGCATCTTCAAATTTAGGAACCATTTGGCCAGTAGAGAACCATCCTAAATCTCCGCCATTTTCAGCAGAACCATCTGTAGAGTATTCCTTTGCAAGCTTAGCGAAATCTCCACCATCATCAAGCTTCTTCTTTACTTCTTTGGCAGTTTCTTCATCTTCTACGAGAATATGCTGTGCTTTTAACTCTGTTTTCATACGATCATATTTTTCTTTCATTTCTTTTTCACTAATATCTACACCATCAGCAAGTGCCTTCTCTTGTAATAAGGAGACACGTAATACTTCTTTAAATTGGTCTTCATCCTTAAACCCTTGTTGTTGAAGTGCCATTTCAAATTGGTCGCCTAGTTGATCCTTCATTTTTTTCAGTTCTTTGTCGACTTCTTTATCACTAACGTCATACTTGTCCTCCAGTACTTTAACAGTAACCATTTCCTGAAGTACATTTTCCCCATTTCTTTCTTTTAATTCTTGATAAAAATCTTCTTTGGATATATTTCCTGCACTAGTTTCTACGACTGTTTTTGAATCTGATCCATCAGAGCTGCATGCTGCTAATGAAAACACTCCTGCTGTTAATGTTACAGCGATTACTAATTTTTTCATCTAAACACTCCTAATCATATTGCATATGTAATATGCTATTGATAAATATACCATATTATGGTGTGAAAAACATAGTCCTATGTTACTTTTAAGGTCGTCTTATCCATGCTATATCATTGCGTTCAGAACACGAACATATGAGCATACAAGAAGTACGACTACCATTACATTAATTACTCGAAAGACCTTATTCTGCTTTAACGTCTCCAGTTCCATTTTTACACAAAATTTATGAGTTAATGCATTAAATATAAATAAAATAATCATTGCATAGAAAAGAAAAAGTATAAAGATAAGAAAACCCCCTTCTGTCTACATTATCTCTTTATGATTACACAGTATATTTTTAACTTTATCAAAAGATTAGGATGATGAACAGTATTTGATAAATATTTTCTGTTAAATAAGAAAAAGGATCTGGTTTAATGGACCAGATCCTTATGGGTGAGGAGCTTTTATTAAAATATCAAAACCATCGGCACTGTTTTCAATATATGCTTCCTTTGGTGCTTTAATAATATGAATCATATAAAGATAGTCTATAAAAGAAATTCCAATATGGGCTGCAGTAAATAACAAAATATAAACGGAATAATCTTTAAATATATAGCTAGCGACAATGCCTGGCACAGTAACAAAGATAGTCGGCGTAATTGCGACAAGCAGTGAAACTTTCTTTGTTAAATGCAATTTCGTATAATAGGTAAAAACAGGTAAAATTGTTTTTTTTCGTTTATTTATAATTTTTAATCGCTTATTCATAAAAAACAATGGTAAAATATGCATAAACGAGTGAATGGTTGGTAAGACAATCAACCCTACTAAAAGGGGAAATAGACCTATATCATTTACATGGGTACTACCTTGAATAATCGAGATTGGTACATAGAGAAATATAAACGACAACAGACCGATCAAAAATGAGACAATATTTATTCGGTTTGTTCCAAATTCTTTTGTAAGATTAATTGATTTCCAGCAGTTCATTTTTGACCCCTCCATTTCATTCTCTGATGTTTAATCCATATGAATGATAGTATGATTACATTAAAAAATCAATAGTTTTTTATAAACTTTTTTATAAAGATTTTTTAAAGTATTTTATATAAAAAATGAAGGGCTTAAAAATAGGAAAGAAAAAGGGGGCTATTAGTTGATGTACAAGGGGTTGGCGGAATTCCATCTTAGCCTGATTTCAAGAATAATTGATATGAGAAAATATCCGTTTACAAGGTTGATTATGGAAAGAAATATAACGAATCCGGAGTATACAGAATTAATTAAACTGTTGGAAGATTTAGATGTTATTTATCATAGTCAGAGAGAAGAGGGTCTGCTTGATTTTAGTTCTTTACTTATTCAATTTGCAGGAATGCTAAATGAAAAATTGGAACCAACAGAGACTATTTATGCTTTAAGTCAAGAGGGAATATATAAGGACCTAGTGAATGAATTTATAAAAATTATTCAACAGGAAGAAAACAAATATAAACGAAGATGACCATCTTTTTACTTAATCAAGGAGGTCATCTTCGTTTTTTACTGGGCAATAAAATATGAACCCTTTTGGCTTTACACTGTTCATAGATGTACATGACAATATCTAGCTCCACCGGCCCACTTCAAGATATTAAGCAATAAAAGATCGCTATTATGAATAATGCTTAACCATGTAGGGAGAAGCAAGGCGCCTGTTCTTTTCATTGAGGATGTATAAATGCAATAAATTAATGTAATTGGAAGTTATTATTAATGTTTATAATAGGTGTACAAATTTTGCTGGAAACCAACTTCCTCATTCCAACATTCCTTATTATTGCTTCATATTGTTAAAAAGCCCCTCGATTTGCACATGAAAATTTATAATTTCATCAAGTTTTTTATTAAGCTTTTCTTTTTCCTTACTAATGGTCGCTTTTTTTGGTGAATCAATCTCATGCCGAATTTCCATAAGCGTATCCTTATGATGATTTGTTGAATCCAGCCACTTACTAATATAAATGGTAGAAAATGATTTGTATAAATGAGAGTTAGCTTCGTATAAGTCCTTCCTCACCCCTTTTTTCCATACTCGAGTAACCAGATTTAAGTCAAAAAGACTGCGTATACTTGTGCTCATGGAGGTTTTGCTTTTACCAAGTGCCTCGCTCATCTCATCCAAAGTGAGTGGGTCATCCGTAAGATATAAATAAACAAAAAGACGGGATTCAAGAGGGGTTAAACCAAATAACTCAAGCGTCTTTGAAAATTCTATTATCATCTTATTCATTACTTCTTCAAGTTGAGAATCCTTCATATAATCCCCCTAAAACGTTGATATTTCAAGGTTACACTAAAAGAATAACTTTTAAAAACAGGTAAATAGGTAGTATTTGGGAGAAAATAAGAGTTATTTAAAGTATATGCCGAATTTAGTACGTACAGTATAAACTGTACGTAATTTATAAACAAAATCAATAGAATTTAAAGTTTGTGCAGTTCATATAAATCATTTATAGTTATATAGTACATTCTATGGATGTTCGCTTACATATCATCTATGAATCTACGAAATATATCCTGTGATTAACATATTACGTGTTAATACTGATGAAAAAGTAGTAGTGCTATTCGCATAGATAACAAAAAAAGAGAGGTGAAAGTTTTGCCGGTTATTGAAGCCAAGAATTTATCTAAGGTGTTTGGGAAAAACCCAAAGCAAGCATTAAAATTACTAGATAAAGGATATTCAAAAGAAGATATTTTAAAAGAAACAGGTAATACAGTTGGCGTAAATCGTGCCTCATTTTCCGTAGAGGCAGGGGAAATTTTCGTTATTATGGGGCTCTCTGGAAGTGGGAAGTCCACGTTGGTACGCTTATTAAACCGTCTTATAGAACCAACAGAGGGAAATATCCTAATAGATGAGCAAGATCTGGCAACGATGGATAAGAAATCCTTAAGGAACGTGCGTAGAGAGAAGTTAAGTATGGTATTTCAAAAATTTGCTCTATTTCCACACAGAACAATCTTGCAAAATGCAGAGTTTGGGTTAGAAATTCAAAATGTAGCCAAGGAAGAAAGGGAAAAAAAGGCAAAAGAAGCACTTGAAATGGTTGGTTTAGGAGAATACATTCATCAGACTCCCGGCCAGCTTTCGGGTGGAATGCAACAACGAGTTGGTCTAGCTCGTGCATTAGCGAACGATCCGGAAGTACTGCTAATGGATGAAGCATTCTCAGCATTAGACCCACTCATACGAAAAGAAATGCAGGATGAGTTAATTGACTTACAGTCTACCATGAAAAAAACAATTGTTTTTATTACACATGATCTGGATGAAGCTCTTCGATTAGGTGATCGGATCGCTTTGATGAAAGATGGTTCAATTGTACAAATTGGTACACCGGAGGAAATCTTAGTAAACCCTGCAAATGATTATGTTGAAAAGTTCGTTGAGGACGTAGATCGTTCCAAGGTATTAACTGCACAGCACATTATGAAAAGGCCTGAAACTGTTAATTTGGATAAACACGGTCCAAGAGTAGCTTTGGAGCGAATGAGAGAAGAAGGTTTGTCCAGTATGTACGTCATTGATAGTCAAAGAAATCTTAAAGGCTATATAACTGCAGATGATGCTTCAGAAGCTCGGAAAAAAGAAATAACGAGTTTAAAAGAGATTCTAAAGAATGACATACCGCGAGTAGAAAAAGATACCTCCATGAATGATATCTTTAGTATTATTCACGATTCACCTATTCCAGTAGCTGTTGTAGAAGATGGAAAGTTAGTAGGGATTATTGTGCGCGGTGCTGTTATAGCGGCACTTTCTCAGGATGGCGAGGTGAATTTAGATGCTGAATAATATGTTGGACTTTATCCCAGAGATAGCTATTGCTGAGGGAACAGAAAAGCTTACGGACAGGATTACAGAAACTTTTTCCTTTTTATTTGAACCAATTAAGGAACATTTCGGAAGTTTGATGGAGTGGACCTCAGAAACGTTAAGTGTTATACCTCCTGTAATTATTATCATCATTGTTGCACTTCTGGCGTTTTTCCTGACTGGAAAGAAGTTTGGTTTAGCTGCATTTAGTGTTGTAGGTCTCTGGTTAATTTATAACCAGGGTCTATGGGAACAATTAATGAGCACCTTTACACTGGTGCTATTATCAAGTATTTTATCAGTGATTGTTGGTGTGCCTGTAGGTATTCTTATGTCGAAATCTAAAATAGCTGAAGCAATTATTACACCAATTTTAGATTTTATGCAGACAATGCCTGCGTTTGTTTATTTGATTCCAGCTGTAGCATTCTTTGGTATTGGTATGGTACCAGGAGTTTTTGCATCACTGATTTTTGCAACACCACCAACTGTAAGATTTACTAACTTGGGTATACGGCAGGTATCTCGTGAATTGGTAGAAGCATCAGACGCATTTGGAAGTACTGGTTCACAAAAGTTATTTAAAGTTGAACTACCTATGGCAAAACAAACAATTATGGCCGGTATAAACCAAACAGTTATGCTTGCACTTTCCATGGTGGTTATTGCGTCCATGATTGGAGCGCCAGGTTTAGGGCGAGAGGTTCTTTCTGCCTTACAACGTGCACAAGTAGGTTCAGGATTTGTCGCTGGGATTGGAATAGTAATTCTGGCAATTATTATTGATCGATTTACACAAACAGCAAATTCCAAAAAAAATTAATGAATAACTTTTAATTAAATGGTTGAAATAAGAGTGCTCAATATTAAAAGAAAACTCACACCTATTAATTAAAAGATTCTATAAAAAATATCGAAGGGGAGTAATTAGTAATGTTTAAATTTGACTGGAAAAAACTCGGTATTGCTGCTGGATTGTCTTTATCATTAGTAGCAGCAGGATGCGGATCGGATGGAGAAGGGTCAGAGGATTCTGCTGATAGTGGTTCATCTGATGAAAAAAATAAAGAAATTGAACTAGCTTATGTGGAATGGGATACAGAAGTAGCTTCCACCAATGTGGTAAAGCAAGTACTGGAAGATGAAGGATTTGACGTAACGATCACACCGCTTGATAATGCGGTTATGTGGCAATCTGTAGCAAACAATGAAACAGATGGAATGGTTGCAGCATGGTTACCTGGTACTCATGGTGATCTATATGAACAACATAAATCTGATTTAGAAGATCTTGGAGCAAACTTGGAAGGTGCTAAAATAGGTATGGTTGTGCCTGAGTATATGGATGTAAGTTCAATCGAAGATCTTAGTGATGAAGCAGACAAAACAATTACTGGAATTGAACCAGGTGCAGGAGTCGTGAAAGCAACTGAGAAAGCAACTGAAGAGTATGATAATTTAGCTGACTGGGAAGTTAAAACATCTTCTAGTGGTGCAATGGCAACTGCTTTAGGTGAAGCTGTTGAAAATGAGGAAGACATTGTAGTTACTGGTTGGTCTCCACACTGGAAATTCCAAAAGTATGACCTTAAATACTTGGAAGATCCAAAAGGAGTTTATGGCGAAGCAGAAGAAATTAAAACAATGGTACGTAAAGACTTAAAAGAAGATATGCCAAAGGCTTATAAGATCTTGGATGCGTTCCATTGGGAGCCGGCTGATATTGAAAGTGTTATGCTAGATATCCAAAATGGAACAGATCCTGAAGAAGCTGCTGCAAATTGGATTAAAGATAACCAGGATAAGGTTGATGAGTGGGTAAAAGCAGCTGAATAATAAACATGGTATAAAATTTCAAGGCCGGGTAAACGAAACTATCATTTATCCGGCCTTGTCTTACTTACATAAGGTAAAAGGAGTGGAGTGAATTAGATGATAAAAAATAGTTGGAAATTAACATTTATTATAATAAGCATTGCCTTTCTATTTGTTTTGTCTGCTTGTGGTTCAGATGAAAAAGATAGTGCCAGCAATGATGGGGCTGACTCAAATGAAGAAACGAACTATAGTGAAGAAGTAAACTATACGATTACCGGAATTGAGCCAGGAGCTGGTATCAGTGTAACTACTGATAAAGCAATTGAAGAATATGATTCTTTAAAAGGATGGACTGCTAATTATTCTTCCACTGCAGCTATGGCATCCGAGCTTGATAAAGCAATGGAAAATGAGGAACCAATTATAATAACTGGCTGGAACCCACATTGGACGTTTGCAAAGTATCCTGATATGAAATACTTAGAAGATCCAAAAGGTATTTATGGTGGGAAGGAAGTTATTAAGACATTAACTAGAAATGGACTTAAAGAAGATATGCCAAATGCATATAAGCTACTTGACCAATTTAACTGGAAGGTAGAGGATATGGAAGGTATCATGTATGATGCAAAGGAAAATGATGAAGAAGTGGCAGTTGCGGCAGAACGTTGGGTGGAAGAGAATCAAGATAGGGTCGATGAATGGAAAAATGGAGTCGAAGAAGTAGATGGGAAGTCTATTGAGCTCGTATCTACTCCATGGGACTCAGAAAGAGCTTCTTCCAATGTGGTTAAGATTGCATTAGAGCAGCTTGGCTATGATGTAACTGTTACTCCTGTAGATGTTGCAGTAGTATTTGAATCTATTGCGAATGGAGACGGTGATGCGACACTTGCAGCCTGGATGCCAATCACACATAAAGATTTTTATGATAAATATAGTGACCAATTTGATGATCTAGGTGCGAATCTAGAAGGAGCAAAAATAGGTCTTGTTGTTCCATCCTATATGGATATTGAATCTATAGAAGATCTAGAACCAGCAAACTAATATAAAAAAAGCTGCCGTTGAATCGGCAGCTTTTTTAGTTAATAAAGTATATAGTTTTAACTTTATTATGTTCTATTACACGAACAGTACAACTTAATAACTTAGGCCTGTTGGCTTTTTACTTTTTCTTCAAGGTCCTTAAGGCTTGTTTCAATTTGTTCTAAATACTGATGGATGTTTTCCTGATGTGGTTCTACTGTTTGCTTCCACTCTTCTACAGATTTTTTCATTTCCTGTGTCAATTCTTTAATTAAAGCAGCACCTTCTTTAGAGGTTTCTGTAAGTTGCTCTTTTAAACGTAACCCATCCTGTTTAAGATTTGCTATCATGTCTTTCCATTCAAAACCCTGATCTTTTACACGGCCGCGTAAATCTTTTCCTGATGACGGCGTAGTAAGAAGAGTCGCAGCTGCACTAATAGCACCTCCAACCATGAGTCCTAATAACAATGACTTTCCATTTGCCATACCATCTCTCTCCTTTCTAACGCTTCGTAAATCTTTTTCACTTATTTTACCATGATCAAACATGCAAACATGTATCTTAAAAAAATCCTCTGACATACCCATGCCAGAGGATTTAATTTTAACTATTTCATGTAACTGTAATTGGCTGGGATCGCTTCATTATACTTTGGACAATTGGATGAACCACAAGCATAATAATTGTATTTAAAGCTGCTGCTGGGAGTACAACTGTCAAAAATAGTGCTATAAACCCACCATTCATAAGGTTAACAATAAACAAAGCTACACTTAAAAACACTGCTCCACTAACCATTGTGCCTATAGCGGTTAATGCCGGCGCGGTGAGGTTAATATTAACTCTATTCTTTACCAATAAAAACAATGCTAAAAATACAAATGCTGTTATAGGTTTGTCAATCAGATTAGCAATTTGTCCACCGGGTGCTGAAGTGGTTAGTGCAGAAATAACACCTGTTACAATTGCCAGTAGTGCAACATACTTTGGTTTAGGAAACAAAATGATACCTAAAAACATCATCGACAGAAGCATATCTGGCTTGACCCCAAATAAAATTGGCGGAACAACTGCGTGCAATACAGCACCTATCCCTACAAACAGTGACAAAATTACCATAATCCTCGTATTCATTTATACCTCTCCTCTTCTCAGCTCTTCTGTGCTATTAGAATCCCAACTGTACACTGTTGTCAGCTGCGGAAACGTACATTTATTATAACAAATATTCTTCTAAATAAAAAGTACTAAATTTTCAGATACATGTTTATTGTTCAATAGCCGAGTGAATTTCCTCAGCAATTTTTTGTAACTCACCGGATGTGTAATCATCAGCATGGACTGTCCAATTAGATGAGTAACCGTCATCTTCTCCGTATCTTGGAATGATGTGAATATGTAAGTGAAAAACGGATTGATCAGCTGGTGCCTCATTATTATTTAATAAATTCATACCTACGGGTTTATACACGTTTTTGATCGCGTTTGCAATTTGAGGTATACGAGCAAAAAGTTCCTTTGCAACTTCTGGAGGTGTTTCATAGATATTTTTCGTATGCTGTTTAGGAATTACCAATGTATGTCCCTTTGTTACTTGACTGATATCCAAAAATGCGTAAACGTGTTCATCTTCATATACTTTTGCGGAAGGAATATCACCATTTAATATCTTACAAAAAATGCAATCTTCATGAGCCATCCATTCACCACTCCTTATTTTATTGTTTATATGTCTAATTATACTTATCTATATTGTATCTAGGAAGATGGTGGAAAGTCAAAATAAACAGGACCAGTCCATTAGATGAACTGGCCTGCTTTAAGAAGAACAGGGGAATGATAATACTAACGCGGGGACTCGTAATACAATCGTTAAATCGCATTGGCCACTTAACATTTGATTACAAAAACCTTTTTGTCAGCATCCCTTACGGAGAGATGAGTTCTGGCAAAAGGGTTTTATTTCATTAGATTATCTTTCGGAAACACCTCATTTGTGTTGTTTTCACAAATCTTATATTAGAGTACCGATCACTAACACCTCATTTTGTGTATTTTTTACACGAAATTAATTACATTAGTTGCTCGATCGCTAACACCTCATTTGTGGTTAACACGAAATGTTCATCCCCTGATCTTCATTATCTAGTTTGTTCTCGAAAATTGTATTTATACATATAAAAGAGAAAAATTTTGTCATAATTACTTACATAGTTTGTTTTGGCTTTATTCTTAAGTAATGATAAAATTATACGTAATTATGGAGGAGGAAATATTGTGGAAGCATTGTTACATATTGATAAATTACATGGTGGATATACACATAAAAATGTACTGCACGGTATATCGTTTGAAGTGAAACCAAATGAAATAGTAGGTTTAATTGGGTTGAATGGAGCCGGAAAGAGTACAACAATTAAACACATTATTGGGCTAATGCATGCAAAAAAGGGCTCTGTTTCCATAAAAGGCAAAACTTTTTCCGAAAACCCTTCAACTTATCGAAATCAATTTGCCTATATTCCTGAAATGCCGATCCTATATGATGAGTTGACTTTGTATGAACATTTGCAGCTTACTGCAATGGCTTACGATATTCCAGAGGACGTATTTGAGCAAAGATTACAACCACTTTTAAAAGAATTTCGTATGGAGAAAAAGTTAAAATGGTTTCCGGTTCATTTCTCTAAGGGGATGCGTCAAAAGGTAATGATCATGTGTGCATTTTTAATCGAACCATCTTTATACATTGTTGATGAGCCTTTTGTTGGCCTTGACCCACTTGGGATTCAATCCTACCTGCAATTAATGGGGGAAATGAAAGACAAAGGTGCAGGTGTCTTAATGTCCACACACATATTAGCTACAGCAGAACGTTATTGTGATCGTTTTGTTATTCTTCACGATGGGGAAATCCGTGCAATGGGAACTTTGCACGAGCTACAGGAAAGCTTTAATATGCCAAAAGCGACACTGGATGATATATATGTCCAATTAACGAAAGAAGAAGATCATCATGTTTGATTCACACACATTTTTTATGAAACGTTTTTCTGTACATTTAAAAGAAACAAGTCGTTATTTACGTTATATATTTAACGGCCATATCGCTTTTGCTATGCTTTTTTTCGTTTCAGCACTTGCCTATTACTACCAGCAGGCACTTACACAGCTTCCTGCAAATTTCCCCACTGCACTTCTAATGGGAATCGTTTTTGGAGGAATAGTAAGTTATAGTCCTGTGCGTACATTGTTAAAAGAGCCAGATCTCGTTTTTTTAATCGCTGCAGAGAATAAGATGCAAGCTTATTTTCGAAATGCGCTCATATACAGCTTTGTTATTCAACTCTATCTTGTTCTTCTCATAACTGCGGCATTTGGCCCATTATACTTTGCAACATATACTGATCGTGACATCACGTTTTACTTACTAACTTTTGTTGTGTTACTTATTTTTAAGATATGGAATTTACTTGCAAACTGGTGGATGTTGAAGGTTAGAGAACCTCAGATGAGACAATTAGATTTATTTGTTCGTGTACTATTGAATATGGCAGTTTTTTATTTCCTCATCAATGGCAATATGATTTTAGCGGGTATTGCTACACTGCTGTTTATTATTGTCTTCTTTTATGATTACAGCTTGTCAAAAAAACATGCAGGTGTCTTGTGGGATCTTTTAGTACAAAAAGATCAGAACAGAATGCAGACATTTTACCGCTTGGCCAATATGTTTGCAGATGTTCCACATATAAAAACACCAATTAAAAAAAGACAATGGCTTGTTTTGTTAGTTAGCAAGGTTCCTTTTACACAAAAAAATACATTTGATTATTTATATCGTATTACTTTTGTGCGTAGTGGAGACTATATGGGAATGTATTTCAGACTACTTGTTATAGGTGGTTTATTTATATACTATATTCCGAATCTGTGGATGAAAATTCTTTTTGCAATATTATTTTTGTATTTGAGCAGTTTCCAGATGATGTCATTGTATCAGCATCACCGAACAATCATATGGCCTGAATTATACCCGGTTGAAGAAAGTCTACGTAAAAAAGCAATCGTAAAATTGTTATTTCAGCTGGGCTTTATTCAAACTGTTTTATTTTCCCTGTTATTTTTAATTATGCAAGCTTATATTGGGTTTTTTGTGACATTAATAGGAGGAACTCTTTTCAATTACTTGTTTATTAATGGCTATGTCAGTGGAAAATTAGCGGCGAAACAATAATCGTATAGTTGGGAAGAAGTTAAACGAAACAATATTTCGTAGAGACAAATAATTGCAGTAAGTTACCCTAATCGTTAAGTCTTGCACGAGCGGACAAAAACATGAAAAGCCGAACTGATACTATTTATTCAGTGTACAGTTCGGCTTTTTACTTATATGTTTTACTTCTTTTTCAGTTCTAATATATATTGGGGTTATTCAATAATACGGAAAATGGATATACTGCGAAGTAACTTTGTTATGGTATGCTGAAAAGCTCGCTTAAATATTGAGTCTGTTTTTACCATCGCTACGGAAAATACTGCGCTTTTCGGGGGCGGCTGATGAGCCTCCTCATGCTAACGCATTCCGGGGTCTCACCTATGCCTTATCTCCCCCAGAAGTCTTCGTATTTTCCTCCGCTTAGTTTTGCTTTTTTAGCAATGAATGACTTTAGTGTTAGGTGTAAAAAGCTCGATTAACATCGTCAAAGACAAGTGAAAAGCCCACTTTGCATGTGAAATATTAAAGCTCATACAAATTGATTGGAGTGGAAAGCGTCCGCTTGAAACGCAAATCAATGGGGCACTTCTCCTCAAATATTTCACTGAGCTTTTCATTAATAAAGTTACGTTGTATTTTCCTCCAACTATGAAATAACTAAATACGTTTGTACCCCAACATTTGCAGTAGAACCTCTTTCTTATTTTTATTGCGATTGATATGCAAAATACGCCTCGATCAGCGTTTTGGCAGCGATAGGAAGAGCACGTTCGTCAATATCAAATTTTGGGTGATGATGCGGATAGGGATTTCCTTCTTTATGAGCACCTGTAAAGAAATAGGCTCCAGGTTTCTTCATTGTATAGTAAGCAAAATCTTCTCCACCCATTACTGGGATAACTTCTTCGGCTGTATGGATTTCCTTTACTTGTTTACTTGCTTCCAACACGACTTCTGCTTCCTTCGCATGGTTAACTAACGGGGGATATCCATTTTCATAATTAAATTTATAATCTGCTTCATGACTAAGGCAAACTCCTTTAATAATCTTTTCCATTTCATGAATAATTTCTTTCTGTATTTCTATATCAAGATATCGCACCGTTCCAATTAACCTTGCTTTATCTGCAATAACGTTAAATGTTTCTCCTGCTTCAAATACCCCTACAGTTACAACTGCAGTTTGCAAAGGATCCAGCCTTCTACTTACAATTTGTTGTAATTGACTAACAAGCTGTGATCCAATAACTATAGCATCCTTTGTTTCATGAGGATAGGCACCATGTCCACCTTGTCCTTGAATAGTTATTTCGAAACGATCTGCACCAGCCATAAATACATCCTTGGAGGTTTGCATAACTCCCAAAGGGGTGGTTGCCCATAAATGGGTGCCAAATATAGCGTCTACATGATCAATAGCACCTGAATCCACAATAGGTTTGGCACCACCTGGCGCATATTCTTCTGCATGTTGATGTAGAAAGACAATAGTGCCTGGTAAATCTTCTTGGAAACTTTTCATTACTTTTGCAAGTACAAGCAAGGTCGAAGTATGCCCGTCATGTCCACAAGCGTGCATCACGCCCGGCACTTTTGATTTATAAGGTACATCCTTTTCATCTTGAATAGGTAAAGCATCAAAATCTGCACGTAATGCAATTGTCTTACCAGGTTTACCACCTTTTAATGTAGCAATGACTCCATTACCGCCAACCTTTGTCTCGTATGGAATGCCAAGCTCATCATAAAAGCTGGCAATATATTTAGCTGTTTCTGTTTCATGAAAGGAAAGCTCTGGATGTTGATGCAAGTATCTGCGTATTTCCACCATTTCATCATAATGCTGGTCTATCAGTGTATGTATTTCTTTTAACAAAAATAAAAACCTCCTCTAGACTTTACTTTCTAATTATTATAACATTTAAGAATATAAAATGATGTTATTTTTTCTAACATAATGCAGGAAGAGATAGAAGTATTGGCATTAAATTGTGCAGTGGGAACAATTGCCACTATTCTTCTTAGAATGATATTTTTCATTAAAAGGGCAATTTGTTTGTTTTAGGAAGAATGCCTAATGTTATTAAGCTATGTTTCAAGAAAGATTAACAGGTCGACAAATACAACGTGGAGAAGAAGTGTCTTAGTGTTATTTTTAAAACAAAAAAGATTCTAGTGCAAATGTTTGGGTAAAAACGTTATCTCGTACATTCATAGTAAGAAGGAACTGCGAATCAGTGGTTATTCTAATCATATGTATTAGAACAAAAAAAGGATGCCATTATAGGCACCCTTTATCGATTTATTGAGAAAGTCTTGGATCTGCTAATAGACGTTGAACTTCTTCCTTATGATGTGTTTCATCAGAAATTAGGTCTTCCAACTTCACTACTAACTCTGTATACCCAAGATTTTCTGCTTGTTTTTTTCGTTTTTCATAACGATCAATGGTATCTGATTCGGCTTTTAATGTAGCTTCCAGCAGATCTTTTACATCTGAAGGCTGTGGCACATCAGCAGACTTGGTTGTAGGAGTGCCACCAAGAGATTTAATTTTTTCTGATAAGTAAAGTGCATGTCCTAATTCATCATTAATTTCTGCTTCAAAAAAAGGTTTTAGTGCAGAACGATATAGTCCTGAAACCACAGAAGCACTGTATGTGTACTGAATTGCTGCACCATACTCATGAGCAAGATCTTCATTTAAACCATCAATTAATTCCTGTAAGTCTTTATCCATTCTGTATCCCACCTTTAATTATTTTGTGTATATAATAATGTTTCCCTCTTTTGTTTTTTTGAAACATGAAGTCGGGTAATATATCAGATGGAGGGATTTAAATGGTGTCAAAGAGAAAATACATTTTGTTTATCTTTATGGTTCTGCTTCTCGCTATGATAGCAGTATGGGTAGTGAAAATATTAAATGGGTCTGTTCCTTATGTTGATCAATGGACAAGAGATCTTGTTGCGCAAATGGATGAAACAGTGCTCTATACGATTGCGCGTTGGTTAACAGAATTGGGGTCCAGTACGTTCTTAATTCCATTTGTTATTATCATTGCTTTGTTTTTATGGTGGAAATATTATGATTGGCTTCCTCCTATTATTTTTGCTGGTGGCACACTTGGTACTCATTTATTAAATCAGTTGATTAAAGGGCTAGTTGAAAGAGAAAGGCCTAGCATTTTAATTGCAGCCAATGCGGAGGGGCACAGTTTCCCTTCTGGTCATGCTATGATTTCCATTGTGTGTTATGGCCTCTTAGCCTATTTTATTGCAGCACTGTTAAAAACAAAAAGAGGTAAAATAGTTGTTCATAGTTCGTTGGCAATATTGATTTTCCTTATAGGGATGAGTCGGTATGTGATAAACGTTCACTATCTGACAGATGTGGTTGCCGGTTTCATTATTGGCTACCTTTGTCTGATCGCTCTGATCTATATCTACGAGGCAATCGCGAAGAGGAGGTCTCGGTCTTAGGGCGGAGGAAAAAGCATGCTTAAGGTGGTTATTCTTATTAAAAAACCAAGGTAGACTGAATATAGAATAATATGAGGGGGCCATCTTATGGATGCAACGGTAAATGATATAACAAAAGGAAAATCGTCTCTATTTAAAAATCGTAATTTTTTATTTCTCTTTATTGGTGCGTTATTTTCTTCTCCAGGATATTATGTATATTTAATTGGGGCAGAGTGGTTGATGTTAACTTTAAATGATAATCGTTTTTATTTTGGTATGCTTTTTATTGCTGCCTCCATACCAAGGTTATTATTGCTAACTGTTGGGGGAGTTGTTGCTGATCGCTTTAATAAAAGGTTGATACTATTTTTATCCGATATGACTCGTGCACTACTTATATTAGTATTAGTAGTTCTTCTTTTTGCTGATATGGTTACGGCTTGGCATCTAATAATACTGGCAGCTTGTTTTGGGATTTCGGATGCTTTCAGTTATCCGGTTCTTAACTCCTTAACGCCAATGATTTTGGAAGAGGAACAGTTGCAGCGAGGTAATTCATTCATTCAAATGACAAGTCAAATTAGCCCAATTCTTGGTCCTGCTCTAGGAGGTACATTGATAGCGGTATTAGGGTTCAAAGGAGTATTTATCGCCGCATTCTTGTTTTTATTCCTAGCCTCTATTACAGTTCTGCTTATTCGATTGGAAAAGGATGATGATAAGGAAGAGGTTCATTCACCGTGGCAGGATTTAAAAGCAGGATTTGTGTACGCTCGCAATAATGAAATTATTATGTCCATTGTATTTTTGGGCTTTATTTTAAACTTTTTCTTTTCTGGTCCGTTGTCTATGGGGATACCAATTATTGTAAAGGATGTCTTTATAGGAAGTGCAGTTAGCTTGGCGACTGTGGAGACTTCACTAGGGATAGGAGCGTTAATTGGAGCATTAGTTCTAGCTTCTATTACCTTAAAGAAACCTGGATACGTGATGGTTAGCGGATTAATTGTATTAGGCATCCTCTTTACTTTTATTGGTTTTTCCAGCTCAGTGCTGTTTACAGCTGGTCTAGTTGCCATGATGGCGTTTATTCTTCAACTGGTCAATATTCCTTTAATAACTATGCTGCAGAAAACGACCGATAAGAAAATGCTCGGCAGAATAATGAGCTTATTAATGACTGTTTCTACTGGATTAGTCCCGGTATCTTATGTAGCTACTTCTCTGTTAATATCAGCAGGAGTGGGGATTCAGTCAATCATTGTTTGTAGTGGTATAATTATTACCTTAATTGCTTTATATAATCTGCGAAATAAGCAACTATTGAAAATAAGACAATAGAAGAGGATGAACAGAATGAAAAGTATTCTACGTTATTTTCTGGCAATCTTCCTGATTGGATTAGGTATTATGCTTGTGCTTACTAATTTGGGAATGGTGAATTTTGATTTTTATACCGTGTGGGGCTATATATATCCAATCTTCTTTCTCGTGTTAGGTGTAAAGTGGGTAATTGACTATTTTAATAGAGGAGAGGGGAGCTGGATATTTGGCTCTTTTCTTATCATTTTTGGTGGGTTGCTTCTACTTGATCGCCTTGAGCTTATTGTCTTTTCGTTTGGTGATGTTATAAATCTTTGGCCATTGCTGATTATCTATGCAGGCTTTTTATTAATAGGTAAAAAACGCACCTTTGTTCATGGCTCAAGTGGAAATGAAAAGAAGAATAAAAAGCAGCGGGATTCCTATTTCAGTTTTGGAAACCAGGAATTTAATCATCAAAATTGGAAAGTAGAGCCAATGAACCTCAGTCAAATGGCAGGTGATTTTTATTTTGACTTTACTAAAGCTTTCATTCCGGACAAGGAAATTCCCATTTCGATTCAGTCGTTAGCTGGAGATGTGAATATCGTCATGCCGGAAAATATCGACTTTCGTGTGAAGGCCTCTGTGAAGGCTGGAGAAGTTTATGTAGCAGGGCAGACGGTTGAAGGGATTAATCGTTCACTTCAGTATGAGACAAATAACTATGATACTGCTGTAAGAAAAATAGATTTTCAAATTCATTTAAAAGCTGGATCGATTCGAATTGACTATGTATAGGGGGTAGAGCGATGATTAACCGTTTTTCAAGCATTCGTTACAGTTATATCCGTTCTCATTTATATGGCTTGTTTTTAACAAGTATAACGTTGCTCTCCCTTCTTTTATCAATCTATGTCATTTTTGAACCTGCATGGTTGACAGCGCCTGGTATTTTTCTTTTTATCTCTTTATATATTGTTATTGGAACAATCCTATCGCTCTATGCAGGATTTAAATCAAGTGGTGATATGAAAGAGAGGCTGGAATACCTTTCTGTGTTAATTACCAGATTCGCAAACGGAAGCTATACTTCGCGGGTTTATTTTAATGAAGAGGATGAACTTGCCAGGATCGGGAATGA
Source organism: Virgibacillus halodenitrificans (assembly GCF_001878675.1). Lineage (NCBI taxonomy): Bacteria > Bacillati > Bacillota > Bacilli > Caryophanales > Bacillaceae > Virgibacillus > Virgibacillus halodenitrificans. Next base: position 862,497 of record NZ_CP017962.1, read on the forward strand.
AATGAATGAATTAGGTGAAAAACTACAAAATCAAGTTAAAGCCTTAAGACAGCGTGCGGATGAGAAAGCTGAATTTGCAAAATCTGCCCATAAAGCTGCTGTTATAGAAGAACGTCAACGACTAGCTCGAGATTTGCATGATGCGGTAAGCCAGCAATTATTTGCATTAACGATGATGGCAGAAGCAGCGGTGAAACAGATGGATAGAGATTCAAACCTTGCAAAGGAACAAATGGTAGAAGTGACTAAAGCAGCGCTGCAATCCCAAGCAGAAATGCGAGCACTGTTACTTCATTTGAGACCTATTCACTTATCTGGTGATACATTATCTACTGGTATTCAAAAGCTTGTAGATGAACTGAAGCAAAAAAGTACAATTGCTTTTAAGTTGAACATTCCTTCTGACCTACAATTGGCAGATACGATAGAGGAGCATGTTTTCCGTATCATTCAGGAATCTCTTTCGAACATATTGAGACATGCAAATGCTTCTGAAGTGGAGATTAGTCTTTCTAAGCCGACCAGCGAGTTATTTGTACATATTCGTGATGATGGGGAGGGGTTTGACTCAACTCAAGATATGGAAAGAAAAACTTCTTATGGCTTGAAAACGATGAAGGAACGTAGTGAAGAATTAGGTGGAACATTTACAATTAGATCTAACACTGGAGAAGGTACATATATTGATATTCGTATACCATGCTGATAGGGGGAAGTTAAATGGTTCGTGTTATTGTAGTTGATGATCATGAAATCGTTCGCAAGGGTATTATTGCATATTTAAATACGGATGAAGAAATTGAAGTGATTGGTCAGGCGGCAAGTGGAAATGCCGGAGCGGCTTTAATTCTGCAGAAGAAGCCCGACGTGGTTCTTATGGATCTAATGATGGAGAATGGCTCAGGAATTGACGCTACTGCACAAGTTATGGAGCAATATTCAGCTTGCAAAATTATAATTTTAACTAGCTATTATGATGATGAACAACTTTTCCCGGCCTTGGAAGCAGGAGCATTTAGCTACATATTAAAAACCTCCTCAGCAACAGAAATTGCGGATGCGATAAAAAAAGCAGCTCGTGGAGAAAACGTAATTGAATCAAAAGTAGCAGGGAAAGTAATGACCCGTTTTCGGCGTGAGGACAAGAAGTTACATGAGGACCTTACTGAAAGGGAATTAGAAGTCTTATTATGTATAGGGAATGGGATGACAAATCAAGAGATTAGTGAGAAGCTCTACATTGGGATTAAAACAGTGAAAACGCATGTAAGTAACATTCTATCGAAATTGGCTGTCAATGATCGGACACAAGCTGCGGTGTATGTACATAAAAATAAGTTGTTCCGGGACAGCTGATATTTATATAGCTCAAACAACCGCTGCACATATATTGAATCTAAAAAACCTGGCCAAACTATAGGATAACCAGGTATTTTAGATTCTATTTCAAATGTTTGGACACACACGTATTTTTATTCATTCGTAGTTGGAGGAAAATCCGCAGTAGAGAATACTTATTTCTTAGTTAATATAAAATAGCTAAATAACACCGCTACGGAAAAATACTGCGCTTTCCGGGGGCGGCTGATGAGCCTCCTCATGCTATGCACTGGACCCATAAAATTGGACAGTCTATTTTATACAGTTAACTCAAAGGCTTTTCGATATGCCACGGGGCTTTTTCGATTTAACCTTGATTTAATTCGCAAATGATTATAGTAATAAATGTACGCTTCTAATTCCTTTTTAAAGTGCTCAATGCTTTCAAATTCCTCTAAAAACAGGAATTCATATTTCAGTATCCCAAAAAAGTTCTCTATAACGGCATTATCAAAACAATTGCCTTTTCGGGACATACTCTGTGTGATCTTGTTTTGTTCAAGTATTTCTCGATACTGGGGCATACGATAATGCCAGCCTTGGTCAGAATGAATCAAGAGGTTGTCATTTTCCTTTTTATGTTCCAGCGCTTGGTTCAGCATCTTTTCTACTAAATCAAATGTCGGTCTCGATTGAAGCGTGAACGTAAGGATTTCCCCATTAAACAGGTCCAATACGGGAGAAAAATAAAACTTTTCCCCAAATAACCTGAACTCTGTTACGTCTGTAACCCATTTTTGGTTGGGGGTTTCAGCCCTAAATTTACGGTCAAGAACGTTAGGTGCTGCTTTACCATACGCTCCTTTATAGGACTTATATTTTTTCATTCTGACCACACATTTAATTCCTAACTCCTGCATAATTCGAAGTACTTTTTTAGCGTTAATAATATGTCCCTTTTCTTGCAGGACATCGGTAATACGACGATATCCAAGACGCCCCTTGTGCTTGTGAAAGATAAAGTTAATTCTGCGCTTCCACTTGCGGTCGGGATCGGGCTCTTGCATTCGTTTTACCTGGTAATAATACGTGCTTCTTTTTATACCAGCTACTTTAACCAGTTTGGCTACGGGGAATTCATGCCTTAGTTCAAACACTACTTGTGCTTTGAGTTTATTGGTGAGTTCTTTTCCTGAACTAAGGCTCTTAGCTTTTTTAAATAAGCATTCTCCATTCGAAGGTACTCCAGCTCATTTTCTAAAGCTTCCTTTGATTGATTTTCAGCTTCTTTGGAAGAACTTTTCTTTTGATTCGATCCCATAATAGAAGGCCCCTTTCGCGATTCAAGGGCATCTTCTCCAGCTTCCTCCCACTTTTTTCTCCACCTGCGCACCATAGAAGGATCAGGTATATGGAAAATGGCGGATGCCTCTCGAATGGAGTAATTTTTTTCGTTAATGAATTTAATTACTTCTAGTTTAAAGGCTGCTGGATAGTTTGTATAGGTGAAATTAAACGCATTCTCCCCATGATGCCGGTATAACAACTCCCAATAGCGGATAACAGATTCATCCACCTCATAATATTTTGCCAGCTCACGGTAACTGAACTTTCCACTCGCATATTCTTTAACTACTTGTAGTTTAATAGCTTCGGTAAACTTGGACATTTCCAGGCTCCTCCTCGTGTTGGATATGGTGTCCAACTTTTGGGGTGCAGCCCAGCTATGCATTCCGGGGTCTCACCGATGCCTCATCTCCCCCAGGAGTCTCCGTATTTTTCCTTCGCTAAAGTCTATTTTCCAAGCTATTAAAGGTTTTAGATACTTCTTCAATTATTAAGTATCTTTAATCACTCAATAGCACATACCAATTGATTGGAATGAAGGATGGCAATCTAAGAACGCCACGTCCTGTTGCAACGATTGCATGACCAACGTCCTGTTGGCCCACGACTCCTGCCGGAATAGCATGAGCCTGAAAACCCTGCACGGAGCGTAGCGGAGGAAGCGGCTGAAGCCATGCCGGCGGAAAGCGTTCATCTGTAATGGAAATCAATGGCGATAGATGACCATCAAAACGTATTAAAATATATTTTAGTAGTGTACCTTTTAGAAACAGTAATTTACAATACTTACAGTTACGTCGCAATATATCCATTTTCCGAATCAATGAATAACCCTCACATATATATCAGCATCGCTTCTTCAAATGGTATGATTAGTCATCATTCTTATCTATCATATGGTAGTTTGTAAGAAAAGGGCGGTCAGCAAAATAAGCTGGTGGTTTTGTTTGTCCTTGATGTGTCTGCTTAAATTCCTTTGAATTTTTCCAGTTCTCAAAGTCTTGCTCTGAGCGCCATTGGGTAAACACAACATAGGTACGCCCTTTTTTCGGTTTTAATAAGCGGAAAGCTTGAAATCCAGGCATCATTTCAACTTCATTTTGGCGTTGTTTAAACCGATCCTCAAACACTGGTTGTCCTTCTTCTGTTACAGGGATGTTATTCATTACCACATACCCTTCATCCTGGATATTTCCTTTTTGAATTAAAATCTCATATTCTCTACCTGCTGAAAAAATATTCTTTTCCGCTTCATAATATGCGAGGCCGCCTGTGTTACTTGTCATGAAGTACAGATGAATATTCGGGTGCTTCTTCTCCAACTTCTCTAAAAAGTCTACTGTGCCATTTGTCATAAATGCCTTCATTCGAATTCCCCTTTCTGTAGTATCTATACAGTATATTACCCTTACAGTGAAATAAATAGTCCAACTTTACATTTTATAATTAATATTAAAAGATAATAAGTATTATCGGTTTCGCTAGGAGGAATTTTGTCGTATAATGTAAGTGGTGCGTACATAGGGGTGAATGGATGAAAGAAAAAGATCATGAGAAAAGGCGCTTTAGGATACCAAAGAAAATACGGGTTATCTTCTATAGTATAACAACAATTATTATTTTAGGTCTACTTGGCTATGCCGCCATTTTAATTGGTGGAAAATTAGTAGCCGATGAAGCTGATATGGTACTTGATGCAACAACAGTAATTGAAACAAAAGATGGTGAGAGACTAAGTAGTATATATAAGGAAGACCGTATCCCTGTCACAATTGAAAAAATACCTGAACATGTACAGCAGGCGTTTGTTGCAATTGAAGACAGAAGGTTTTATGAACATTCAGGTGTTGACTTTAGATCGATTATGAGAGCGATAATCAAAGATATTATAGCAATGGATAAAGTGGAAGGTGCTAGCACCATAACCCAGCAACTGGCTAAAAATCTATTCCTGCATAATGATAAAACCTGGATGCGAAAAACAAAAGAAGTAATGGCTGCTGTCTACTTGGAACGTAACCTGACAAAGGATGAAATATTGGAATTATATATGAATGAAATTTACTTTGGTCGTGGGGTTTATGGAATAGAGAGAGCTTCTAATTACTTTTTCTCCAAGAAGGCAAGTGACTTAACTGTTTCGGAAGCTGCCTTACTTGCTGGGCTAGCAAAAGGGCCCAATGGGTATTCACCAATTGACCATCCAGAGAAAGCGCTAGAGAGACGTAATGTCGTGTTAAAGTCAATGGAGGCCAATGGAGCGATCAATGCAGAGGAAAGATTAAAAGAGTCTAATAAATCTTTGGGTCTTGAGTTGGAGAAGGATAATAGTAAGCCATGGGTGGATAGTTATGTAGACCTTGTAATTAAAGAAGCTGCAGAAATGCATGATATGTCCATAGAGGAGTTAAAGCGAGGGGGCTATCGAATTGTAGTCAACATGAACGACACAATTCAGCAAATTGCCTATAATCATTTCAAAAACGACAATTATTTCCCGGGTAATACGAAGGGAACCCAGGGAGCATTCGTTATCATGGAACAGAGTGCTGGGAGAACTGTAGCGGCAATAGGGGGTAGAGAATATCAACTTGGAAATCTGAATCGTACCACTGTTTCCAGGCAACCTGGCTCGACAATAAAGCCCATCGCGGTTTATGGGCCTGCTATGATGAAAAAAGAAGCATATACACCTTATACACTTATTCCTGATATGAAATATGATTATGATAATAATTATAGTGTGGAAAATGCGGACCATCAATACGAGGGTGCTGTTTCCATTTATGATGCAATTAGGTATTCCAAGAATTCTTCTGCGGTTTGGCTGCTTGACCAGATTGGAGTACCTTATGCAAAAAAGTCCTTGGAAAAACAAGGGATTATGATTGAAGATGATGGTTTAGCAATCGCTTTAGGTGGTTTATCTAAAGGAATTACTCCAATTCAGGTTATGGAGAGCTACAGTTCTTTTGCTGGAATGGGAAAAATGAAAAAATCCCATACGATTGAACGTATATATGACCAGGAAAATAAATTAGCTTTTGAAGCAGAAACTAATTCAAAGCAAGTATATGATGCGCAGGTTGCGTGGAATATGACAGAGATTTTGCAGGAAACAGTAAAATCCGGAACAGCAACAGCTGGTGAATATACAAAAGCATTAGCAGGTAAAACAGGGACGACCCAGCACCCGTTTGTAGAAGGTAAAGTAAAGGATGCTTGGTTTGCCGGGTACACTCCAAAATATGTAATGACAACCTGGATGGGTTATGATCAATCGGATAAGGAGCATTATTTAAATGGAGGTAGTGAATATCCAACGAAATTAACAAAGGCAATTTTGTCTGAGTTGGATAAGCACGAAGAACTCGAAGAACATTTTTCAAAGCCAGAGAAAGTAACAGCTTTACCCAAACCAGTTACTCTGCCGCAAATAGAAAATTTACAGGCAAGCTATCGTTTTGGCAGCTTTTCGTTCGTGGAAGGAGAATTATCCTGGAAGGGCTCTTCAGATGACCGGGTAATATACCGTGTATATAGAGAAAAAGAAGGTATTGATGAAAGAATAGGCGAGACCGAAGGAACAACAAGTTATACAATAAAGAATGCGTTATTTGGTGGGAATCGCTATTATGTAGTTCCTTTTGATCCGCTCACAAAAAGGGAAGGAGAAAGGTCGAATACAGTAAAATTAGAATGGTAACAAGAACCACTTACCGTTCGTTAACTCACTATTACGTTGTAGTTGCTTTATTGAAAAAAGGATACTGGAACATGTATATGGATGGTTAGCCACGGATTTGCACTCTGACAGGTACACAAATATCTTAAATTAAGACAAATTCATGACAATCAAGGTGCTTTGCTATACAGACAGATTATTAATGGATATAGTTGATTATGGGTTAGTACAAGTACGTAAAAAGGAATGGTACAGATGGCAAAAAAGATAAATGATACGATTATTAGAGCTTATAAAGGTGAAAAAACAGATTATACTCCTGCATGGTTTATGCGACAGGCTGGAAGGTCACAGCCAGAGTATCGTGAGTTAAAGAAAAAATATTCTCTATTTGAGATTACACATCAACCGGAGTTATGCGCCTATGTTACACGTCTTCCTGTTGAGCAATATGGAGTAGATGCAGCAATTTTATACAAAGATATTATGTCTCCTCTTCCTGCTTTAGGGGTAGAGGTGGAGATTAAATCGGGGATTGGACCAGTTATCAATAATCCGATAACGAATATGCAAGATGTGGAGCGTCTTGGCTCAATCAATCCTAAAGCAGATGTTCCTTACGTTTTGGAAACGATCCGGATCCTTACTGAAGAACAACTTGAGGTTCCTTTGATTGGTTTTAGTGGAGCTCCTTTTACATTAGCAAGCTATATGATTGAAGGTGGTCCTTCTAAAAACTATAGTAAAACAAAGGCGTTTATGTACCGCGATTCAGCTGCATGGTTTGCATTAATGGATAAACTTGCCGATATGGTAATTACTTATGTTGAAGCACAAATTGAAGCAGGCGCTAAAGCGATCCAAATTTTCGACTCATGGGTCGGCACGTTGAATGCGGCAGATTACCGTATATTCATTAAACCCGTTATGACTAGGATCTTTTCCGAGCTAAGACAATATGATGTCCCACTAATCATATTTGGAGTAGGGGCACGACATTTGCTTATGGAATGGAATGATCTGCCTGTGGATGTGATCGGGTTGGATTGGCGTACGTCTATGAAAGAAGCGAGAGATATGGGGGTCACAAAGGTGCTGCAAGGTAACCTGGATCCAACCTTACTACTAACAGAATGGGAAACCATAGAAAAACGAACCAAAGCCATTCTGGATGAAGGAAAGGAACAAGGCAACCATGTATTTAATTTAGGCCATGGGGTAACGCCTGACATTAAACCGGAAACATTGAAGAAGCTAACAGAGTTGATTCATAGTTATTCACATAATTAAGCTAATGCAATAATTTTTAAAAGAGGTGCGGAAAATGGAAAAGAAAAAGCTAGGCCTATTGGTAATGGCTTACGGAACACCCTATAAAGAAGAAGATATTGAAAGATATTACACACATATTCGTCGTGGAAGAAAACCATCAGAAGAAGCGTTAGAAGACTTGAAAAGCAGATATGAAGCAATTGGCGGGATTTCTCCACTAGCGAAAATTACAGAGCAGCAGGCCGCTGCACTTGAAGAGGCTTTAAATGGAGAGCAGGATCAATATGAATTTAAAGCATATATTGGGTTAAAACATATTGAACCATTTATAGAAGATGCAGTTGAAGAAATGGCTAAGGACGGTATTAAAGAAGCTGTGTCCATAGTATTGGCACCACATTTTTCTACCTTTAGCGTAAAATCCTATAATAAACGAGCAAATGATGAAGCGGAAAAACATGGCATTAATATTAAATCAATCGAATGCTGGTACGATGAGCCTGGTTTTATTGATTATTGGTCACAACAAATCAATAAAGAATATGAGAAGATGTCAGCAGAAGAGCGTGAAAAGGCTGTATTGATCGTTTCCGCTCACAGTTTACCGGAAAAAATCCTGCAAAATGGTGATCCATATCCTAAACAGCTAGAAGAAACCGCAAGACTTATTGCTGAACAGACTGGTATAAAACAAGTTGAGATAGGTTGGCAAAGTGAAGGAAATACTCCTGATCCATGGTTAGGTCCGGATGTCCAAGATTTAACACGAGACCTTTTTGAACAAAAAGGTTACACTTCCTTTGTTTATGCCCCAGTAGGATTTATTGCTGATCACTTGGAAGTATTATATGACAATGATTATGAATGTAAAGTGGTTTGTGATGAAATAGGTGCGAACTATTACCGTCCGGAAATGCCGAATGTTCACCCATCATTTATTCATACACTAGCTCAGGTTGTTTTAAAAAGTGTAAAGAGTGAAATAGAATGAGCAATATAAAAACAATCGTAATCGTGGGCGGTGGAATCACAGGTCTCTCAGCAGCTTATTATTTACAAAAAGAAATAAAAGAAAAAAATCTCCCATATAAGCTGAAACTGGTTGAAGCCAGTGATCGACTTGGCGGTAAAATAAAAACAACCCAAAAAAACGGTTTTACAATTGAACGGGGCCCGGATTCATTTCTTTCAAGAAAGCAACCTGCGGTGAAACTTGCGGAGGAATTGGGTCTAACTGATGAGTTGGTTAGAAATGGAACTGGCCAATCCTATATTTTGGTAGGAAAGAAACTCCATAAAATGCCTTCAGGTGCCTTTATGGGCATTCCTACACAGGTGAAACCATTCCTGTTTTCCGGAATGTTTTCAGTGCAAGGGAAGCTTCGTGCAGGAATGGATTTAGTCTTGCCTACAGGTAAAAAGATAAGTGATCAATCACTTGGCGGCTTTTTTCGTCATCGGTTCGGAGATGAACTTGTCGAGAATCTAATTGAACCGTTGTTATCAGGTATCTATGCGGGTGACATCGATAAAATGAGTCTCATGGCAACATTCCCTAATTTTTACGAAACCCAGCAAAAGCATCGCAGTTTAATTAAGGGACTTCAGAAGACAATGCCAAAGCCTAAAAAGTCTACTGGTAAAAAGCCCGGAATGTTCTTCTCTTTCAAGAATGGACTTGAGACCTTTGTTAAAGCTATTGAACAAAAGTTAGACCAAGATGTGGTTTCTTTAAATACAGCTGTGGATCATATTGAGAAAAAAGAGCATGGCTATCACTTACTTTTAAGCAATGGAGAGGCTGTTAAAGCTGATGCAGTTATTATGGCTTCACCCCATTATACGTTGCCTAAAGTATTCAGCCAATATGATTTGTTTAATGATTTTAATCAAATGCCATCAACTTCTGTAGCAAATGTTGCATTGGCTTTTGACCAATCAGCGATCAAAAAAGATATTGACGGAACAGGTTTCGTCGTATCTCGAAACAGTGATTACCGAATTACTGCGTGTACGTGGACACATAAGAAATGGCCGATGACTACACCTGAGGGTAAAGCTTTGGTGCGTTGCTATGTGGGCAAACCGGGAGATCAGGAGGTTGTCGATCTTTCGGATGAGGAGATTACCGAGATTGTTCTAAAAGATTTAAACAAGACGATGAATATTACTGCAAAGCCTGAATTCAGTGTCATTAGCAGATGGAAAAATGCCATGCCGCAATATACGGTTGGGCATAAAGAAAGAGTAGCAAAAGTACGTAATGAAATGCATCATCTTTTGCCAGGTGTTTTTCTTGCAGGTAGTTCATTTGAAGGTATTGGAGTGCCCGACTGTATTGATCAAGGTGAAAATGCAGTAGCTGAGGCTCTTGCGTTTTTGAAGGAATAAAGGAGCAGTCCCGTAGAATGAAGTAAAAAAACCGGTAATAGACGAAAGCTGTCTAAACCGGTTTTTTTACGTTTACTTGGAAAACATCTGGTTTTTTGTTACACGTTAACCACTTTAATTCTGCGCTAACTCCAATTCATCAATTAATGAAGCGACATAATTTACAGCTTGATTAATGGCATCAGGCTTGGACATGTCTACACCAGCCTGTTTAATGAGATGGAGAGGCTTTTTTGTGCCCCCAGCTTTTAACACATCCAGCCAGCGGTCAACAGCTGGTTTTCCTTCTGACTTTATTTGCTGTGCTATAGCAGTTGAGACAGTTAACCCTGCAGAGTATGTGTATGGATAAAGTCCCATATAGTAATGTGGCTGACGCATCCATGTCAAGCCAGCACCTTCGTCAAACTCGACAGCATTCCCCCAGAAATTTTTCAGTGTTAGGATTTTTTGCTCTGAAAGAACGTTAGCTGTTAAAGGGGTACCTTCTTCAGCCAATTGGTATACCTTTCGTTGAAATTCTCCTTCCAAAAGATGGGTAACAAAGTTGTGATAATAGGTTCCTAGAAGTTGTGTTATTATCCAGCTTCTCATACGCGAATCTTTTGTTTTGGAAAGCAAGTGCTCTGCCAATAGCAATTCATTTAATGTAGAGGGCGCTTCTACAAAATAGGTTGAAGGACGTGTGTTGATAAATGCTTGGTTTTTACCAGCAAGATAGAAATGCCCGGCATGTCCTAGTTCATGTGCAAGGATAAAAGCACCTCTCATCATATCCGTCCAGGTAACTAAAATATAAGGATGAACACCGTACGGACTAGAGCAGAAAGCTCCACTCGCTTTACCGTTATTATTAGCGCGGTCTACCCACCGATTAGTTAAAGCATCCTCCATAATCTTACTATATTCTGGTCCCATTATCTGCAAAGCTTCTAAAATAGTTTCTTTTGCTTCTTCGTAGTTTGTTTCAGGATTAAAAGCAGGATCTAATGGGGCTTTTAAATCATAATAATGTAATTTGTCCAGTCCTAATTTTTCCTTTTTTAGCTTGGCATATCGTTGCATATGAGGTGCAAGCTTGTCTTGTATTACATCTAGCTGTTGATGATACATTTCTTTTGTTACTTGCTGCGAGTGTAATAGCATATCTGTGACAGAATCATAGGAACGTAGGCGAGACATCGTCACCTGTTTTGAAACCTCAGTAGCATATGTAGCTGCATATGTGTTTTTATACTGTTCCAAGGTATGAATAAAAGATTGGTACGCTTTGCGACGGACGGATGGATCTGCTGATAATTCATATTTGTCCTCATACAAAGCAGCTGACATAGGTAATTCACTACCATCCTCCAAGGTGATTGGAGGGAAATGCATGTCTGCAGATTTGCTGCGTTGGTATATCATATAAGGAGCATCATGTACTTCCCCTAGAGCAGCCAACGTTTCTTCTACTTCTGGTGAGAGAATATGTTTTTTCTTCTCTAATATATCCTCAAGCATTTTTTTATATGGCAGTAGTGCAGGTAACTCACGTAAATAATTTTCTACTGTAGTTGGTTCCAGCTCTAATAATTCGGACTGAACGAAGGAAATCTTGGTACTGATAGCAGAAAGTGCCGCGGATACTTTTGCACTATCCCGTTGGTTTGATGGGTCTGTTCCATCAGCACTTGCTTTTAAATTGGCATATGTTGCTACAAGTACAAGTCTATTTTGGTATTTTTCAAAGTCAGTAATACAGCTAAGCAAAGTCGAAGCACTTTCGCTAACTTTTCCTTTATATTGTGTAACAGAGGTGATCTCTTTTTGTATTGCATCTAACTCTTTTTCCCAGGCAGCATGGTTAATAAATAAATCAGTTAAATCCCATGTTTCATCCATAGTCACTTCAGAACGATCTAAACTTTTTACTCCTGTTTTCATAAGAAAACTCCTTCCACAAATTTATTTCGCCACTCTAATTAAGTATAATACAAAATATGGCAGAAGGATATGACTTTTCAAAATAATACTAATAATGCTTGCGAATATTGTATTGTATTAAAGATGGAAACAAGCGTATTGCAAAGGCTGGGGTGAGCCATAATATCCTACAACTTTACTGCATAGTTGGAGGAAACTGCGACGTAACTTTATTGATGAAAAGCTCAGTAAAATATTTGAGGAGAAGTGCCCCATTGATTTCCGTTTCAGGCGGACGCTTTCCGCCGGCATGGCCTCAGCCGCTTCCTCCGCTACGCTACGTCCAGGGTCTTCGCCTCATGCTATTCCGGCAGGAGTCGCCGCCCTCCACTCCAATCAATTCGTAACTGCTTTAAACTATAAATAACTAGTTATTATCTAACCACTTTACCAGTGAAGGAAAAACACGAAGACTCCTCGGAAAGAAAAAAACATCTTTCCTTCGTGCGATGCACAATTCGCTGAAGTTTTCCTTGTCCTGTGGGAAAAGCAACAGGGCTTTTTGATGGGGCGAGTAATCGCAAAAGGTCTTCGGTGGGACGAGGTAACGCAGTCCCAGCCCCAGCTGAAGATCCTACAGGACCAGAAAAGCTTCTATGAGAAACATCGCACGCAGAAAAAGTGGGTTTCTTTTTCAAGGAAGTGGTTTTCTTCCGAGGAAGCTGAAGCGTTGCCCCATAGCCGTCAAGTTAAGCAGAATATTTTAAAACCCAAAAAGTTATTCGTTATTCTGACATTATAAATGGAATAATTTGGAGGGATTACGTATGGCTAAGCAATATTATTTTGACTCGTTTGTAAAAAGTGTGCTCGATATTTTATCTATTTCTGAACTTCGCAATATTGCTCGAGAATCAGGTTTTGTACAACGATTGAAGAAGATAATGCCGGAAGATTTCTTAAGTATATGTGCCTTCTTACATGAAAAAGTTGGTACGGAGGGGTTAGGACAGCTATGTGCTTCCCTTTCTCGTGAATCAGAAATATCCATATCAAAACAAGCCTTACATCAACGATTAGATGAGAAAGGAGTAGCCTTTTTAAAGCAGGTTTTTATGCAGTTAGTGGAGAAACAACAAATGTTGTCGTTACCTTCTCCATCCGATTATCCTTTTTCTCGGATCCGCATCTTAGATGGCACCTCCTTTCAAGTAAAGAAGAAAACCCCGAGTTATTATGATGGAGTGAAAATCCAATTAGAGTATGAAGTGTATCAAGGGAAATTTTTGCATACGTTGTTCTATGGTCCAAGAGACAGTGATCACGATGCGGCTGAAGAATTGGCAGATACAATAGAAGAAGGGGATCTTATCTTGCGTGACCTCGGCTATTTCTCAGGAGATCACTTTAAAAAAATAGATCGAGCAGGAGCCTATTATATTACTCGCGTTCCTGCCAATATGACCTATTGGACTTTGGATGACAAGCAACGACGAATCCAAATAAAGCCCGAAGAGGATGCCATGCATCTAGCTCCAGGAGAGATACAGGATTATGGGTTCATTCAATTAGGTGTTAAGGGAAAAAATACATTCCATGCCCGTGTAGTCGTACAACGGTTAACCGAGGAGCAACAAAAACAAAGAGATACCTATTTAAAAGAAAGAAGACGGAAAGGGGGGCATACCCAATCCGCCAACAAGAAGAATCATATCCAAATTCTTGCCACCAATATAACACAAGAAGAAATGGATGAGCAAACCTTGTATCCTATCTATTCCTTGCGTTGGCAAGTGGAGATTCTCTTTAAGACATGGAAATCGTTATTTGAAATTAATGATGTGCAGGAAATGAATACCGCCCGCTTTTACTGTCATTTATATGGGACTTTAATTCATATTCTTCTTTCTTCGATGATTGCTTTTCAGTGCCGTTACTGCCTTTACGAAAGGTATCAACTAGAAGGGAGTGAGTACAAATGTATCAACCATGCGAGAAACGCAATAATAGAGACGAGGGGGTATTCACTCTATCACCTTTCTTCTTTGAAAGCGCTCATCGATAATATTTACCAGAACATATACCGGCATGGAAGGAAAGATCACCGTTGTCGGCATAAAAGTCCTTTTGATGTCTTAAACATTGCGTATAAAGTACATTTCCGTGCCGCGTAGTAAAAGTGTAAAAACGAAAACAAATGGCCATAAAAGAATATGGATTAAACTGGAAAAATATGTTTGTATTTTCATTGCACCATACAACTTTTTTCTTAGCTTGACGGCTATGAGCGTTGCCCACGGAAAGCGAAGTGTATTTTCCGAAACGGTCATTTACACACAACTAAGTTACGTCGCAGTTTATCCATTTTGCGAATTATTGTTTGGAGCTAAGTTGTAAAGGTGTATAAAGACAAAAAAATAACAGCTATGGTTATAGCTGTCAGTTGGAAAGATTGTGTTGTATTACAGTAGGCGGAAATCAGATTGCTTCATTTGTTATATAGTTATCTTGCTGGATGATCACATTCGTCACATAAATTCCCATAACAGTCTGCTTTTTCATGCATATCATGACCGCATTGGCTACACTTCTTTTTAGGTAGGTTTCTAAAGAATTCAAGAACATTTAACATGTGGATCCTCCTCGTATTTGAATTAATTTCATTGTAATATAACAGTATGTTAAAAGTCAACCCTGTGTTACAACATATTTTAAAATTTCTTTTTATTAGATATAATGAATCTACAATTAGAAGGAAAGGTTGGGATAATTATGAAGGTAACTGTTATTGGATGTTGGGGTGGTTATCCTGCTCCAGATGGTGCTACATCCGCATATCTGTTAGAAAAAGACGGGTTTACCCTTCTTATAGATGCAGGAAGTGGCTCTTTGTCAAAATTACAAAAATACATATCACCAAATGAGCTAAATGCTGTAATCCTGTCTCATTACCATCATGATCATGTTGCAGATATTGGTGTACTACAATATGCAAGGCTTGTATCTTATTATATAACAGGGAAACAAAATGTATTACCTATTTATGGGCATGCAGAAGATCAAGAAAAATTTGTGAGTTTAACCCATGAATATACGAAAGGGGTAGAATACAATCCAGAGAAGCAATTAGAGATAGGGCCATTTCTTATTACTTTTTTAAAAACGAAACACCCTGTACCATGTTATGGAATGCGAATAACAGATGGCAAATCAACGGTTGTTTATACTGCTGATACCTCATATACAGATAGGTGGGTTCCATTTGCACGTAATGCCGACCTATTAATTGCTGATTGTAACTTTTATGCAGATCAGGACGGTTCAAATGCAGGACATATGACTAGTGAGGAGTGTGGTACGATTGCAGAGCAAGCGAAAGTAAAGCAACTGCTGTTGAGCCATTTACCACAATATAGAGAGCGTACTCAGTTAGTTACGGAAGCAAAACACTATTATCAAGGCTCTGTGAATCTGGCGGCAGAGGGGGTTATCTGGCAAAGTAAATAGCATTAGTTTTGCTTAAGAAGAACGATTCCATTAAACTAGAAAGAGGAATGGAAACTAAGGGAGGAAGACTTATGAAATTCATTGATAATAAAGGGATTACAGATCCAAGTATTAATTTAGCATTAGAAGAATATGTCTTACAAAATTTCGGAGAAAACGATACATATTTACTTTTTTATGTGAATCAACCTTCCATTATTATTGGCCGTAATCAGAATACGATTGAAGAAATAAATACGGATTATGTGGACAAGCATGATATTAAGGTTGTTCGCAGGCTGTCAGGTGGCGGAGCAGTATATCATGATGAAGGAAATTTGAATTTCAGTTTTATCACAAAAGACGATGGTAACAGCTTCCAAAACTTTGCTAAATTTACTCAACCAGTGGTGGAGGCACTTAATAAGCTGGGTGTTCCTGCAGAGTTAAAGGGTCGGAACGATCTTATTGTAAATGGGCGGAAGATTTCCGGTAATGCGATGTTTTCCACAAAAGGCCGTATGTTTAGCCACGGAACATTAATGCTAGATTCTGAAATTGAAAACGTAGTTTCTGCATTAAAAGTTAAGAAAGAAAAAATTCAATCTAAGGGAATAAAATCTATACGCAGTAGAGTTGCAAATATTTCCGAATTTCTTGATGAGAAGGTTTCCATGGAAGACTTTAAAGAAATTATATTGCGTTACATCTTTGAAGTAGAGGACGTTAATGAGGTACCACGTTATGAACTAACTGAAAAAGACTGGGAAAACGTAAAGCAGATTTCTAAAGAACGTTATCAAAACTGGGATTGGAATTATGGAAAGTCCCCTACTTTTAACATACAAGAATCTCATAAATTTGATGCTGGCCTAGTTGATGTTCGCTTAGATGTTAAAAAAGGCATCATTGAGAATTGTAAGATTTTTGGAGATTTCTTTGGTGTTGGAGAGGTTAGCGTAATTGAGGAGAGACTTTCCGGTGTGCGCCACAATCGCCAAGCAATTGAAGAAGCATTAGCAGATGTTGATGTGCCTCACTATCTAGGCAGAATATCTAAAGAAGACTTCATTAACCTTATCTATTAATTAAGAGAAGCGTATAAATCTGGAGATTTGTACGCTTTTCTTATATTTACATTTTTTCTTTTTGGGAATTAAATTGTTCTACTTTTTATTGCGGATAAATCTTTCCTTGTGATAAATAAAAAAGATCAAAGCAACGCACTCTCTACAACATTTTTGACAATAAATGTTACCGCTTCCACTTGAAAAATGACTACTTCTATTTTATACTTTAAATTGTATTAAAATTCATAAGGTTTAAAGTATGGCAATAAAATGAATGATTATTCATTCATAATATAAGGGGGTTTCATGGTGAATTTAAGTAAACAATTATCCATTACAGCAGAGAACAATCCACACAAGGTAGCATTTATTTTTGAAAGTCAAAAGACAAGTTATATGGAATTGGAGGGGGCGGTCCGGAAATTTGCTTCTCAATTGGAGCAGCTTGGTTATAAGAAGGGTGACCATATTGCCCTTGTGGTGGGAAACAGTCCTTACTTTGTAATCGGATTGTATGGGGCTCTGAGAATGGGGCTTACAGTGATTCCAATTAATCCATTATATACACCATACGAATTGACCTATATTCTTAAAAATGGAGACATTAAAGCAGTTATCACGATGGATGTCCTACTTGAAAAATTTACAGCTATTGCTGATCAATTACCTAAAGTAAGTCATTACATATCTTGTGAAACAGGTGAAAAAATCAACTTACAGGAACATCCTTTATCAACTAAATTGCAATCGTTTACAAACTTGCTCCATAGTTGTGATGCCGAATATATTGGTCCGGAGTTGGATGAAGATGATATTGCGATTATTTTATATACGTCCGGTACCACTGGGACGCCTAAGGGTGCGATGCTTACACATAAGAATCTGTATTCAAATGCAAGAGATGTAGCTGACTATTTAACAATAAGCGGAAAGGATCGGGTTGTTGCAGCATTGCCGATGTTCCATGTGTTTTGTTTAACTGTATCGTTGAACGCTCCTTTAATGAACGGCGGAACAATTTTAGTTCTGCCAAAATTTTCACCACAGGATGTTTTCAGGGTTACAAAAGAGCATGAGGCAACCATTTTTGCTGGTGTGCCGACAATGTATAACTACTTATTGCAAACTGCCAAAGGACATGTAGAAGACTTTTCAGGTATTCGCCTGTGTATTTCAGGAGGCGCTTCAATGCCTGTTGCCTTGCTGAAGGAATTTGAAAAAACGTTTCATGTCCAAATTTCTGAAGGATATGGCCTTTCCGAGGCGTCTCCAGTTACTTGCTTTAATCCATTGGACCGTCCTCGAAAACCAGGCTCTATTGGTACTACCATAGTGAATGTGGAAAATAAGGTTGTTGATGAGTTCGGTGAGGAAGTGCCTGTAGGAGAAGTAGGAGAATTAGTTGTCCGTGGCCCCAATGTAATGAAAGGATATTACAAAATGCCCGAAGAAACAGCAGTCACATTAAAAGACGATTGGTTATATACAGGGGATATGGCCAGAATGGATGACGAGGGCTATTTCTACATTGTAGATAGAAAGAAGGATCTTATTCTTGTTGGGGGTTATAATGTTTATCCAAGGGAAGTAGAGGAAGTTCTATATTCTCATCCGGATATATCTGAAGTAGCGGTAATCGGTGCTCCGGATCCAGAGACTGGTGAGTCTGTTAGAAGCTTTGTTGTAACGGATAACGCTGCGTTAACGGAAAGAGACTTAGTAGCATATTGCTCAGAACAATTGGCAAAGTATAAAGTTCCAACTAAAATTGAATTTTTGGAAGAGCTTCCGAAAAACACGACTGGTAAAATACTTAGAAAAAGTTTACGGGAAAAAGTATCTAAATAAATTGTGGAGGAGGCGGCTTCCTCTCAACTATTAAAAATGAGTTGGGAGGGAGTTTTTTATAAATTATTATAAAATTTAGTTATTTTAGTATCTTTTTTTCTTATGTTTTGGTAAATTAGTATGGAAGCCGCTTTCTTTTCGTTTTGGACGAAAGGATGAACATTATGTTAAACGATTTATATACCCCATTACCTGAAATCACCCCAATGACATTAGCGCTGATTGCTTCGCGGGATAGAAAAGAAAACCGTACTACTCAGGTGGTTGAGGAAGACACGGAATATCTTGTACAAGCCCATACAAGTAGACTTATAGACCAATCTTGCAAGTACTTTGGAAGCAGCCTTAAAGGCCGCCAGGAAGGGACTCGGGAAATTTGTGGAATTACCTACAAGGCCCCAATCACAATTAACCCCTCGAGTGGGATGTATTTCTTTCCAACTAATTCCCCCTCAAACTCAAATTGTTGCTGGATTGCTCATTCCCATATCGATCAAGTAAACCAAGCCCAAACTTCCGGTACAGAAATTATCTTCAAAAACGGTAAAAAGATCTTTATTACTACCTCCTATGGAATTGTCCTTAATCAGATTCAAAGGACTGCTCAATACCGTTACTTACTTGATAAGCGGCTGCAGTTTTTGCAGAAACATCATGCAGATCGTGTTGCTGAATCGCCTTTTTCATAAGCTCCTGTAAAATAACCTCGACTTTTTTTCGAATAGCAGGATTAAAATAGTTTCGTTTTTCTTCCTTTCCTCTGCAAACAAATAAAAATGATGAAAAGGAATCATTTTTAGTAAGTGTGAAAACTTTTAATTGTTTCTTCTGCATTATTTTTTTCAGTTCCTTCCGTTCATTAATACCAGCTGTTTCCATTTTCTCCAACGGATGAAGGTACAGTTCTTTAATTTTAAAAGGGCCTTTTTTAAAAAGCTGAATATCCTGTTGAATAACTACGAGGGCCATTGATAGAAAAAGGAAGCGGGAACTAATTTGCAACTCTTCATCATTAAGATAACGCATAAACACTCCTCCAATTACAGAACGTTTGTTCCTATACTTTTAGTATATGTCATAAATCACATAAAATACAATATAAATTTCTGGAAATGAAAAGAAAGTGGCGATAGATTTTACTTTTCAGAAAGCAGGGTTTACATTAAACTAAAACTAGTTAGACTAGGAGTAAATAAGGGAATTAAACATGTAATAGATTTTACATACAGAGGGGATTCAGGCACATGTACTTAATGGATATCCAGCTATCTAATTGGCGAATGATGTTGGAGAACGACCAATTAGATGAATATATCATGCAGCTCTTAAATAATTATGAAAATCTGGGGCCTATCCCAGGTATTTTATTACCTTTTATCGAAGCATTTCTTCCCTTTTTGCCTTTAGTAGTCTTTGTTTTTGCAAATGCAGCAGCCTACGGATTGCTTGAGGGCTTTCTTCTTTCCTGGGCAGGATCAAGTCTTGGGGCTATTCTTGTCTTTTTTATCATACGCCGTCTTGGAGATAAGAAGGTATTTAGATCAATACGAAAGAACAGACAGGTACAAAAGGTCACTGCATGGCTTGAAAGGCATGGGTTTGGTCCACTGTTTTTATTAATGTGTTTTCCTTTTTCTCCCTCCGCCGTGATCAATGTGGTAGCAGGACTCTCAAAAATAAGCATGCAGCAGTTTATTCTCGCTGTAATATTAGGAAAGTCGGTAATGATATTTTCTTTGGCTTATATTGGGTCAAGTATTTTGGAATTTGCAAAA
This sequence comes from Virgibacillus halodenitrificans, assembly GCF_001878675.1. Lineage (NCBI taxonomy): Bacteria > Bacillati > Bacillota > Bacilli > Caryophanales > Bacillaceae > Virgibacillus > Virgibacillus halodenitrificans. The sequence goes on from NZ_CP017962.1 coordinate 882,596, forward strand.
AATCCAATGAAAACCATAATTGTTGGAATAGGTATTGTATTGTTCTGGGGAATAGGTAAGTTAATCGAAAAACATTTAGAGAAGAAAGCCCAATTGAAAGGGAGAAACGGTTAAACTTCATTAAACCAGGGTATTATAATGATAGATAATAACTCTGGAGTGATAAAAATGAAGAAAATACATTACCGTAAGTTTCTCCCGGTAGTTATATTTGCAATAGCTATCGCAATTATCTTTCGCACGGTTCTGTTTGCGAGTTATGTTGTCGATGGTGAGTCGATGGAGCCAACACTTTTTGACGGAAATCTGTTAATGGTAAATAAAGTAGTATATAACCTGGAAGATGTAGATCGATTTGACGTTATTGTGTTTCATGCCAATCAACAGGATGATTATGTGAAACGTGTAATCGGTTTGCCAGGTGATAAGATTGAGTATAAGGATGATAAATTATACATTAATGGAAAATATATAGAAGAGAAATTTTTGGAACCGTATAGGAATGTGAACAGCAATGAACTATTTACGGAAGACTTTACTTTGGAAGAGATAACTGGAAATGCAGAAGTACCTGAGGGCAAATTATTTGTCATGGGAGATAACAGGGAAGATAGTCTTGACAGTAGATCGTTTGGATTTATATCCCAAAAGCAATTAGTAGGAAAAGTAGACGTAAAGTACTGGCCCCTCACGGAAGCTAGCTTAACACTTGGTAAATAAAGATCACCTGCGCTTTTGTTCTCGAAAGCTTTCATCTTTGGTAAAATAAAGGATGAAAGCTTTTTTATGATTTTAATATATATGTTGGATTATCCAATGATTTGTAAAATAGATAAACTACAAAGTAACTTCTTGGTTAATAAAAGTTTGTTTAATGTGCAGCTTATTGAAAATTGTACCGATACAAGTTCATTTATAAAGAATAGTTGCTACTGATTATATTTAATAAAGGGAGAGAATGGGGGAAGGTATATGGGACTTCGATTTTTACTGGGGCGCGCCGGGACAGGAAAAAGCGGCAGAACAATGGATGAGATTAAAGAGAAGTTATTGGATCAGCCAAATGGCACCTCTATTTTCTATATTGTTCCAGATCAAATGACATTTCAGCAGGAATCCGCCCTTTTCCACGATAAGGATATTGTAGGTAGTATTCGCGCACAGGTAGTAAGCTTCTCCAGGTTGGCATGGAGAATCCTTCAAGAAACAGGTGGGGGAACGAAACAGTTTATTAGCTCTGTTGGCGTACAAATGATGCTACGAAAAATTATTGAGGAAAAAACGGATGACTGGCGTGTTTTTCAAAAAGCAATGGAAAAACAAGGATTTCTTACTCAACTGGAAAAAATGATAACGGAATTTAAACGATATAACATTAGTCCGGAAGCACTTCAAAGTCAAATGAAAGAAATAGAGGGCTATGTCCACAAAGAATCAGGAGAAGAAGCATTAATTAGTAAGCTTGATGATCTAGCATATATTTACGAAAAATTAATGGTTGCTTTACAAGATAAATATATTGATAGTGAAGATCAATTACAATTATTAGCGGATAAAATAAGTGAATCCAGCTTGCTTGAGGATGCGGAGGTTTATTTGGACGGCTTTCATCGTTTTACCCCAAACGAGTTAGTAGTGGTAGAAGCCTTATTAAAAAAATGCAAATCCGTCACCATTGCTCTTACAGTAGATGGATTAGAAAAAGAGGCTTCAGAACTGGATTTATTTTATCAGACGGTGAAGACGTACCATCAAATACAACAAATTGCTATAGAAAATCAGATCCCGCTGGAAGAAACAGTACAGTTAGATCCGGCTAATGGCAGATTTAGTAATCGTCCTTACTTTGCCCATTTAGAGCAATATTTTGACGTAAGGCCTGCACCTCAGTTTGATGGAGAGACACCAATTCGCATTGCGGAAGCCGTACATCCTCGGGCAGAGGTAGAAGGTGTAGCACAGGAGGTAATCCGTCTTGTTCGAGAAGAGAATTACCGCTTTCGGGACCTTGCTGTTTTTATCAGGCAAACAGATACATACCACGATCTGATTGCAACGATATTTGAAGACTATGATATACCTGTGTTTATAGATGAAAAAAGAACGATGCTTAATCATTCTTTGATAGAATTTATTAGATCAGTACTGGATATTGTAGAAGGAAATTGGCGATATGATGCCATTTTCCGTGTGTTGAAAACAGGATTCATCCCAGTAACAGACAAGGAATATCCGCTAACAGCTGATGCAATTGATGAGTTAGAAAATTATGTCCTGGAATATGGTATACGCTCGAGAAATCGTTGGTTAGGTGATGAAGAGTGGGTATTTCAACGCTTCAGGGGTTTTGATCAAGCAACACAAACGGATACAGAAAAAGAGATTCAAAAAAGAATTAATAGGTACCGTAAGCAAGTAGTAAGTGCATTAGCCCCATTTGATGAAGATATGCGAAGAGTGAGTACGATCCGGGAGCTATGTGAACGCACATACTTACTTTTGGAGGAGTTAGGTGTACCAAATCGGCTTGAGCAAATGCGTGAATTGTTTGATGAGCGAAGTGAGATAGAAAAAGGAAGAGAGCAAGAGCAGGTGTGGAACGCGGTTATTCAACTATTTGATGAAATGGTGGAAATGGCTGGAGAGGAAACCATGACACTGACAACATTTCGTGCAACATTGGATGCCGGTTTCGAAACATTGAAATTTGCTCACGTTCCACCAAGCATCGATCATGTCATTGTTGGTACGATTGATCGTTCCCGTATAAGCGGAATCAAATGCTCCTTCCTCCTTGGGGTTAACGAAGGCGTTTGGCCTATGAAACCATCGGGTGATGGGATGATTAATGAGCAGGAAAGAGAATTATTGGCCGGTCATGGACTACGTTTAGCTGAAACCAGTAAGCGCCAATTGCTTGATGATTGGTTTTATATGTATATCGCATTTACTTCAGCAAAGGACAAGCTTTGGGTAAGTTATCCGTTAAGTGATGAGGAAGGAAAGTCAAAAATGCCCTCTCAACTGATTAAGCGGGTGGAGGATCTTTTCCCGATTTGTTGTGAACATTTATTACTGCAGGATCCGGATGAATTAGTTGAAGCTGATCGATTTATAACTACTCCGACGAAAACCAGATCCGCGTTGACCGCTCAATTAGCTCGTAATAGAAAAGGTTACCCAGTAAAGCCGATTTGGTGGCATGTATTAAATTGGTATATTACCCATCATGAGCGTTATAGTACAACTTATAATGTATTGCAAAGCTTATTTTATGAAAATAAACCAATCAACCTGGATACGGAGACAGTGGGGAAATTATATCCAAAGCAGGTAAAGGCAAGTGTATCGAGACTGGAAACCTACTATCGTTGTTCTTATCAGCATTTTGCTAAATATAGCCTGGGATTGGATGAAAGAAAGACGTATAAACTGGATGCGCCGGATATTGGTCAGTTGTTTCATGAAGCATTAAAAACAATAACGGAATGGGTGCAAAAGGAAGGAAGAAACTTTGCTCAACTAACCAAAAACGATACGGAAGGCTATGCCCGTAAAGCTGTAACAAATTTAGCACCTATATTACAGCACCAGATTTTGCATAGTTCCAACAGATACAAGTATATTCAGCAAAAATTGCAGGAAGTTATTGCAAGAGCTGCCTACATTCTTAGTGAGCAAGCAAGACAGAGTAACTTTTCGCCTGTTGGACTGGAACTTGGCTTTGGTACGGATCAAAAACTACCTCCTTTAACTCTCCCGCTTCCCAACGGGTATGAATTGATGCTTAGAGGGCGAATTGACCGTATTGATCAGGCGATAAATAATGAATCTTTATTTTTGAGGATTATTGATTATAAATCAAGCTCCAAGGGTTTGAATTTACTCGAAGTTTATTATGGACTGGCATTACAGATGCTAACATATTTGGATGTGGTATTGACACATTCTGAGACATGGCTTGGAGTAAAGGCTACTCCAGCTGGTGTACTCTATTTCCATGTTCATAATCCGATGATTTCCGGTGATCAAAAATTACCTGAAGATAAAATAGAAGAAGAGATTTTTAAGAAGTATAAAATGCAAGGTCTTTTATTGTCAGATGAAGATATCGTTAAAATGATGGATAACAGCCTGGAATCGGGCACGAGCACAATTGTTCCAGCTGGTGTGAAAAAGAACGGAGGATTTTACAGCTCCTCTAAAATAGCAGATGAAGATACATTTACTAGTCTGCAAACACATATTCATCAACTGATGATGCAGGCAGGAATTGATATGACAGCAGGTGGCGTTCACTTAAATCCATATCAGCACAAGCAACAAATAGCGTGTACTTACTGCCCATTTCATGCAGTATGTCAGTTTGATCCGATGCTTGAGGATAATAATTACCGAAAACTGACAGAAATGAAAGAAGAAACAATCCTGGAAAAGATCCGCGTAGACGAGGGAGAGGTGAAATAAGTGGTCAATTGGACAAAAGAACAAGAGGATGCAATTTACACATCTGGTAAGGATGTACTTGTCGCAGCTGCAGCTGGCTCTGGTAAAACAGCTGTATTAGTTGAGAGGATTATTCAGAAACTATTAAACAAGGAAAACCCGGTGGATATTGACAGATTGTTAGTTGTTACATTTACAAATGCAGCTGCCCAAGAAATGCGGAATCGGGTGGGGGAAGCTCTTGAAAAAGCGCTGGCAGAGGACCCATCTTCTATTCATCTGAAGAAACAACTCTCTCTTTTACAGCGTGCTTCTATTTCCACTTTACACTCTTTTTGTTTGGATGTGGTGAAGCAATATGCCTATTTGCTTGATATAGATCCAGGATTTCGAATAGCCAATGACATGGAAGCAGACTTAATCAAACAGGAAGTAATGGAAGATTTGTTTGAGGATTGGTATGGAGCGGAAGGAGAGGAGCAGGAAGCCTTTTTCCAGGTTGTTGATCGTTTCTCCAGTGATCGAAGTGATGTAGAAGTAGAGGAGTTAATATTAGATCTTTATACATTTGCCGTACAAAATCCGTGGCCCGATCAATGGCTTGATGAATTAGCGTATACCTATCATGTGCCAGAAAATTGGCAGGAGACTGATTTGGAATGGTTAGGGGTTATTAAACGAGAAGTAAAGGATCAACTTACAGCAATCCAGCAGGAAATGGAACTTGCCCTGGATATTACAAGGGAAAATGATGGTCCTTACCAGTATGCGGATACGATTGAAAAAGATTTGGTGAATGTTCAAGAGGCCTTTGTCCATTTGGATACGTGGGATGCTTTGCAAACATTTATGTCTACTAGTAAATTTGCTACCCTTTCTAGAAAAAAATCAGATTGTAATGAAGACAAAAAGGAAAAGGTGAAGACACTACGCAATAGTTATAAAGATCGTTGGACAAAAATGCAAAAGAGCTGGTTCAGCAGAAAGCTGCAAAACCATGTAGAAGATATGCGGGAGCTGGCTCCTGTTGTTAAACAGCTGACAGAATTAGTGAAGGAATTTAAAAAACGTTTCACAGTTCAGAAACAGGAAAAGGCGATTGTTGATTTTTCTGATCTGGAGCACTATTGTTTGCAATTATTATTAGATGAAACCTCAACGAGCGATCAGCCAATTCCATCTGATGTTGCCATTCATTTTAAAAAACAGTTTAGTGAGCTATTGGTAGATGAATATCAGGACACGAACATGGTACAGGAAACGTTGCTTACATTAATCAGCGATCAGGATGGTCCTGGAAACATGTTTATGGTTGGAGACGTAAAACAAAGTATATATCGTTTTCGTCATGCGGAGCCGTCGTTATTTATTGATAAATACAAGCGGTTTGCGAAAGAGGAGCATCCGGCACAACGTATTGACCTCGCCAGTAACTTTCGAAGCAGAGAACATGTGTTAGCAGGAGCAAACTATATATTTAGACAAATTCTTGATGAGCAAGTTGGAGAAATTAATTATGATGAAAATGCGGAATTGATTTATGGGAATAAGATGTATGAAGAACTTCCTTATCCCACTCCAAACCCTGAACTGCTGATTATTGACAGAGAAGGAGAAGAAGATAAGGACGAAGAAAACGGTGAGGAAGATTACCGCGATCTGGAGAAAGCACAACTGGAAGCTAGAGCATATGCCAATAAAATAAAGGAATGGATTGGCAGCAAAGAGGCCGCTCCTCTGCAGGTAGTGGATAAAGCTACACAAACACAAAGAGATCTGCAATACCGTGATGTTGTTATTTTGATGCGCTCCATGACATGGGCTCCAACGATTGTCGATGAATTAAAAAAACAAGGTATCCCTGTGTATGCGGAATTATCCTCTGGTTATTTTGAAGCTATAGAAGTAAAAATTATGATCAGCTTCTTAAAAATCATAGATAATCCAAGACAGGATATTCCATTGGCCTCTGTGCTAAGATCACCGATTGTAGGATTAAATGAAGATGACCTTGCATCTATTCGATTAGCTGGAAAAAATGGAACCTTTTTTGAGGCTTTAAAGAAATATAGTAAGCAGGAAAAAGGAACTACAGCAGATAAAACTGCTAGATTCCTCGATCAACTGGATCACTTTCGGGTTGCATCAAGACAAGGGGCATTATCTGAGTTGATTTGGCAGATTTATAGGGAAACCGGTTATTATGATTTTGTTGGTGGTATTCCAGGCGGTCGGCAACGTCAAGCAAATTTACGCGCATTGTATGATCGTGCACGTACATACGAAACGACCTCATTCCGGGGATTGTTCCGTTTTCTTAGATTTATTGAACGAATGGAAGAGCGTGGAGATGATCTGGGTTCTGCACGGGCACTAAGTGAGCAAGAAGATGTTGTACGAATTATGACGATCCATAAAAGTAAAGGATTGGAATTCCCGGTTGTAATTGTTGGAGCGATGGATAAGCAATTCAATATGATGGATTTAAACCAGAAATATTTACTTCATAAAGATTTGGGATTTGCAACTAAATATATCGATCCAATTAAACGTATTACGTATCCTACTTTGTATTTTCACGCGTTAAGTAAAGAAAAACGCCGCGAATTATTAGCTGAGGAAATGCGTGTCTTGTACGTAGCACTTACACGTGCCAAGGAAAAGCTTGTGATGATTGGAAATGTAGCCTCCTTTGAGAAAAAACAAGAGAAGTGGCAGCGGATGGTTGATCACTCTGAATGGGTGTTGCCTGCACACTTCCGCATGGACGCGAAGACCTATCTTGATTGGGTAGGTCCTGCCCTCATAAGACATGAAGAGAGTGCAATTTTAAGAACGGATGAGATTCATGATGCGGTGTTGGAAGAAATAAAAATTGATCCATCAAAATGGGATGTTACGATACTGCATGGTAGTCAACTGGCGAATTTAGAGGAATCAATTGTTGAAAAGTCATTGCATCTAAAAGAAAATATGGCGGAATGGAAACCGGTAGACGTACCGGATGATGAGTGGAAGGATATAGTGGAGTCCCGTTTATCCTATCAATACCCTCATGCTAAAGCAGCTGCATCCAGAGCGAAGCAGACAGTTACAGAGATTAAACGTCAACGTGAAATAAAGGATGAATACAGTGCAGATCAGTTGGTTACAGAATATAAAGCACCAATTGTGAAGCGGCCTAATTTTATTCAGAAAGAGAAGAAAGTAACTGCAGCGGAAAGGGGAACTGCCATACACACGGTCATGCAACATATTCCGCTTCAAAAACAGTTGACCAGTGAAGAAATAGAGGTATTCACCGATGAGCTTGTGGAGAGAGAAATTCTCACAAGGGAAGAAGCTGATATTATTGATTTTCAGGCGATTGAGGAATTCCTACGTTCAGACATTGCAAGCTATATGATGGAAACTGTCGATTTGTATCGGGAAGTCCCCTTCAGTTTAGCTCTACCTGCAAATGAGGTTTATGCCGCATGGCAAGATGATACAGATGAAAAAGTGTTGATTCAAGGGGTTATCGATTGTCTGATCCCTCATGCAGACGGCTGGATCATCCTCGATTATAAAACAGATGCACTGACGGATGCAGATACAGATGAAGATAAGTTGAGGAAACGGTATGAAACTCAAATGCATCTCTACAAAGAAGCAGTAGAGTCAATTTGGAAACAACCAGTAAAGAAAACATATCTTTATTTCTTTTCAAAGCAACTATTGGTGGATGTACCAATTAAAAAAGAATAACACTAGTAAAAAGCCAGCTCCTTATTAATAGGAAGCTGGCTTTTTTAGTGGCTCTAAATATATGTTGGAGTGCCCCAATAATTCGCAAAATGGATAAACTGCGACGTAACTAAGAATATAGAGGATGCGTAAATCACCGCTACGGGGAAATATTCCGCTTTCCGCGGGGCTGATGAGCCTCGGGCCAACATGATGTTGGTCATGAAGGCGTTGCGACAGGACGTCGCGACTTTAGCCTTCCAGCCCCTATACGCGTTCCGGGGTCTCATCTAGGCCTCTCCTCCCGCAGGACAAGGAAAGCTTCGTAAGCAATGCATCGCACGAAGAAAATGTGTATTTTCATTTTCGAGGAGTCTCCATATTTCCCCTTCGCTACTATACACATTTATATTTGCGAAGAAAAATTGCGTTCACATAGATCCAGAATATGCTATGCACGAATTGATTGGCGTGGAATGCGGCGACTTGTACCCGGAGGTGTGAAAGCGTCCGCCTGAAACGCAAATCAATGGGGCACTTCTTCTCAAATATTTCACTGAGCTTTTCATCAAATCAAAGTTAGTTCGAAGTTTCCTCCTACTACGCAGAAATTAGAATTGTACGAGATAACGTTTGTAATCCAAATTCTGCAACAGAAACTTGTAAAATTGTTTCCGTTACTATGGTATGTAAATGAAATAATGCTTGGCAACATGGGGGAGCTTTTCTAAGAAAGCTGTATTCCGATTTAATCGTATTGTTCACCAAATTGTCATGAAGGAAGTAAATGGTGATTCGAATCACACGGCCATGTGATTTAGTTCACTTTAGCAGAGCACAAACAAATTTAAAATAAAAGTAAGTTATTAACAAGGAGGAGATTTTCTATGGCAACTGGAAAAGTTAGCACTCCAGAAGAAAAAGTAGTTCACCATGATGACCAATCCTTAAAAGGAGCATTGTTCTCATCACTGGTATTTGTTGGAGGCGGTATAGTCTCATTTATTGTATTACTTTTCGTGATTTATATGACGAGAGTAGGAATATAGGGAGGGAAAAGCGATGAAAATGCATCGTGCGGAAGAGATTTGGCTAGTTATAAGTGTTGGCGTACTCATACTTTCGATGGTGGTTACTGGATATCAGGCATTTGCAATGGATATGGCTCCACCAAGTCATAAGGAAACAATTGATCCCCAAAAAGTAGATCAAACAGCGCCATTTGATAATCCAGGGGTTTTCCAAACAGAAGAAGGTAAATATGAAGTTGTTATGACATTGCAAATCTTTAGTTTTACTCCAAATAAAATTGAAGTACCGGCAGGCTCTGAAGTAACATTCACAATGACATCAAAGGACGTTGTGCATGGTTTTCAAATTGCAGGGACAAACGTTAACGCAATGGTGATGCCAGGGCATATTCAAAAGATAACACAGACATTTGAGGAACCAGGGGTGTATTTAATTTTATGTAATGAATATTGTGGAGCAGGACATCAAATGATGAGCACGACGATAACGGTGAAATAAAGAAAGGAGGAAACGATCATGGCGTTAGCTTTAAAAGAGACATTTAGTGAAAAAACAAACAAAGCTTTAGGGGTTAATTCTGAAGATGCGAAGCTTACATTAACATATCTATCTCTAGCATTTATTATTTTATTTCTTGGGGGAACGCTAGGCTTACTTCAGGGTCTTAACCGTGCAGGACTATTGGAATTACCATCATGGCTTAACTATTATCAAGTGTTAACAGCTCACGGTATATTACTTGTTGTTGTATTTACTACTCTGTTTATGGTTGGTTACTTCTACTCAGGAGTATCTCATACACTGGGGGGACTATTACCTAAAGTTAGAAAAATTGCTTGGACAGCTTTAGTATCGATGCTTTTCGGTGTCGCATTAGTTGCTGCAACTGTATTTATGGGAGAAGCATCTGTCATGTACACATTCTATCCACCGATGCAAGCATCCCCGTGGTTTTATATTGGTTTGGTCTTTGTCGTATTAGGTGTTTGGCTAGCTGCTTTAGGAGTATTTATCAGTGCAGCAAATTGGAAAAAGAGAAATCGCGGTCAACATTTACCAATGTTTTCATTCTTTGCAGTAGGTGGTTTCTTGCTTCTATTCCTAGGAAGCTTAGGGGTCACAGCAGAAGTACTTATGCTTATTCCATGGGCTTTTGGTTGGACAGAAACAGTCAACGTCATGCTTAGTCGGACATTATTTTGGGCTTTTGGGCACACAGCTGTTAACGTTTGGTATTTGGTAGCCGTTTCAGCATGGTATGTAGCTGTACCGAAGATCATTGGCGGAAGAACATTTAGTGATACACTCGCTCGTGTTGTCGTTATATTATCTGTCATTTTGAACGTTCCTGGAGGCTTTCACCACCAAATTATTGACCCTGCAATCGGTGAAGGAATCAAATTCATGCATGTGTTTATGAGTCTATCCATATCCCTGCCTTCGTTACTAACTGCGTTTGCGATGTTCGCTATATTTGAACGGGCAGGAAGAAAGAAAGGCGCAAAAGGATTATTAGGTTGGATTAAAAAACTGCCTTGGGGCGACGTACGCTTCCTTGCTCCAATGATTGCAATGATTACCTTTATTCCAGCAGGTGCTGGTGGAATTGCGCAAACAAATAACCAGCTAAATCAAGTTGTTCATAACTCACTATGGATTGTCGGCCATTTCCATTTAACTGTCGGAGTTACTGTAGCCTTAACCTTCTTTGGAATTACTTATTGGTTAATCCCATATTTGTCCAAGCGGGAGTTGACTCCGAAATTAAATAAGTTAGGTGTTATTCAAACTGTAATGTGGACAGTTGGCATGTATTTAATGGCAGGAGCAATGCACTGGGTAGGGTTGCTAGGTTCTCCAAGAAGAACATCCTTTAGCACATATGGTGACCATGCTACTGCACTTGGTTGGAGTCCGTATTTATTCTCACTTGCAATTGGTGGAACCTTGTTATTTTTAGCTGTGGTGCTTATGGTTTATATTGCATTCCACTTAATGTTTAAAGCACCAAAAGGTAATACAGAATTTCCAATTGCAGAGCCAGAAGACGACGCAGCACCTACACCACAATGGACAGAACGCTGGGGATTATGGATTGTAGTAGCATTTGCTATTATTTCCATGGGTTATGTCATTCCTGTAGTTGACATGATTGTAAATGCACCTCCGGGCTCTCCACCATTCCGTACGTGGTAAGACAACACATCTACAAGTTGTAAGCTTTGAAGGGAATAGTCCTCGAATCGGGCTACTCCCTTTCCATTCATTTAAATGTAGGAAGTGATCGTTATGATTAAAAATAAACAAAATTTAATAGCGATTTTCCTTGTGATATTATTTGGTATTAGTTTATTTTATGTTGGTACGGATGGTTTTAAAGCATATACAGCAGAAACTGCCAGAACCAATAAACTGATGGAGGAAAAGCCGAAATTACCACTAGTGACTCTGGAAGATAGTAATAAACGTACCTATTCTTTCTCAGAATTTGAAGGAAAGTATGTATTGATGACATTTATTTACACTTCCTGTACAGATGTATGTCTCCAACTGGAAGTGAATGCGGCAGAAGTGTATAACAGTATACCGCAAAAATATATTGGAGAAGATATTGTATTTTTAAGTATTAGTTTTGATCCTGCCACAGATACACCGGACCAATTAGACAAATATAGAAGTTATTTTAAAAGTGATGGAGAGACATGGCGCATGGCCAGAATTCCAAACCAAAAAGAGTTAGACACCGTTTTAGAAGAGCTTGGTGTCATTGTAATCCCAGATGGTAATGGGAACTTTACACATAACTCGGCATTTTATCTTGCAGGTCCTGATGGAAAACTCCTTGAGGTTATGGATTATAAAAAAACAGAGGAAGCTGCTAAAAAGGTGACAGACATTCTGGATAACGAAGTGGAGGGTTAGGCTATGAAACAAGCAATCTACGGGCTGGTATTATATATCTTTTTAATGCTCCCGCCAGTTGCGTCATTGGCAGAATCAATTATGACAGTTCATATGCATATGCAAATGCCTTTATTTGTGATCGCAGGAATGCTGATGGCTCCATATCTAAAACAGCGGTTTCCTGACTTCTTTTCCAAATGGAATCATAATGGTGTGCCAGGAATTCTATTGTTTTTTATTATAATGGTTTATTGGATGCTTCCAAGGGCCATGGATGAAGCATTGGCCTATCAATCGGTAGAAATTTTTAAATTTATTAGCTTACCGTTTTTAGCAGGTGTTCCGTTACGGGACAGTTGGAATAAGCTTGGTAGCATTGGCCAGAATGTGATTCTAGTGAGCTTCAGTATTATTTCCGCTTTAATGGCATGGCTTTATATTTTTTCTCCTACACAATTATGTAATAACTATTTAAAAGTAGAACAAATTACCTTAGGATGGGCATTTCTCTTTTTGGGTTTAAGCATTATTATCTATTTCGTTCAGCAATTTTTTGTAGACAAATCACAGTATGAATAAGAAAGACAAATAGAGATAGCCTAGTTATGGCTATCTCTACGCATTTGCAGTCACATTTTGATCATTTGCATCGGGGTCAAATGGATTTGTTGAACTAATTCCATTATTAGTACAGATAAAATCTCCCGTATTAAGTGCTCCCGAACCTGTATTTGTTTTTGAGGTGCTTTTTGGCGACAAGTAAAAAGAATCACCAAAATTTACTACGCCCCCGCCAACACTATTTATTTTAATAGGTCCTACAATCGATGGCATATGAACACCCTCTATATTGGTTTATAAAATAGGTTATGACAGAATTTGATTTTTGTGAGGGTTATCCTTTTAGTTTACGGAAATGTTTTAATCGTGCTTCTGCATTTATGCTATTTAAATTACCTGCCTGCATAATAGATGAACTACTGACACCGATAACAGAAATTTGCCCGACTCGAATGGTTGGTGCGTGGTGACTATGCTCCTTATTTACAGATACTTCATTCATCATAAAATTTGCTTCACGTTGAAAAATAGGATAATCAGCAAAATCTTCCTCCTTTGGTGGGGTGGAATAAGCTGATTCTTCCTGAATGGCTATACCACGAAATTTTTGATTTGTTTGCTGTGTGTCACCGATATTAAAAATGGCACTATTAGAAATCGACGTTACATTTATTAAATCAATGACTGTAGTTCGTTTTTTCATCTCATGATCTCCTTATTAGGCAAGCGGTACAATGTTGCCAATAGTAAAGGCTTCAGGCGGTGTGTCAAAAAAAGAAGAGAGATTAATTTCGTCATTATCCCCGATTAGAAAAACTGAAGAGGAAGAAACGACCTCAATGCTGACATTTCCAACTTCTAATCCCCAATTATGAACTTCAAAATTCATGTTGTTTTCTCCTTTCTACTCATTTTCCATGTATTTAGCAAGTGATTGCTGTATTTCGTGTTTAATTTGAGTAGCGATATAATGATGTAGCTGTTCATCAGCTATATTTTTGTTTTCTTGAAGAGCCTTTTGTTCATAATAAACAATTCGTTCAGGCAATTGCTTGGTGATATCCTGTATTAAAACAGACTCATATTCCCGGTCAATGGCACGGTTATGGTGGTTTGCCATATTGCGTATGAATTCAGCACCGTTTTGTTGAAGGTACTGGCTTAATTCAGTTTGCAATTTTTGATGAGAAAGGGGGGGCTGGGATGAGGATGAGGCAGGATTCTTTGGCAGCCCCAAGTCTTCTATATTTGCTAAGTCACTTGGTGAAAGACCAATGTGCAATGTGCCATCAAGGCGTTCGATTTTCAATTGATCAAAATTATATTCTATTTTTTCAATCGTAGTGGAGTTTGCTTTTTGAGTGGCTGATTCCAAGTCAAATAACCTTTTTTCTAAGTCAATGATCATTCTTTCCTGTTTTTTCATATATTGGTGCAATTCATTTAGATACGTAGTCCAATCCCCATGCATAAAAATCCCCCTTTCATAAAATATGGGCATTCACCTATTATAATTGTATGCACATATTTATAAAATGTGTGAACACATCTAAGGCCCTAGGGGAACGATAGGGGCTATTTCACCTGTCGCTGCCGCTTCCTCGGCAGGCTCCGTATATCCTCCTGTATTATAAACGTCGGATTGAGCTTGGATACTACCGCTACTGCCAATTTGCATGACAGATGAGTTGGTAATTGCACCAATTTTAATCATATAGATGTTAATGGATTGATGAACGGTAAAATGCATAGTAACCCTCCCAATCACCTCACTGGCTGATCAATTTTATCTGGGTCATTTACATATGTGGTTGAATTTCCAAGATTAATCCGGATACCTGCTCCTGTATTAAAAGAGCCTCCACCTGCAAATGTTTTTGCGGAGCTTTCCGGACTCATGTTATATACGTCTCCAATATTAAATATACTTGACGAGAGTACTGTAATTACTTTTACAGCCCCTACTTTTGCCGGCATAAATAACCCCTCCTTCTTCCTATTTTATGCGAAGTAGTTGTTTTTGTTATGAAAATGAGGAATAAAATGCAGGAGGAATCCAAGGTTATAGAGAATTAGATAAGTAGATAAATAGAAAGGAATTTTGCTATGGGAAATATACCTTCCCCAATAAAGGGAAGTAATCGTTTAATTTGGATTGACGCAGCAAGAGGTTTTGCTATATTTGGCATTTTTATAGTTAACATTGGAGCATTCGGTGCACCCTATTTTTTATATGGAGGGGAAGGGGGAGTATGGAGTTCCAATGTAAATCAAACTATAATGACGATTATCGATATCTTTTTTCAGGCCAGTTTTTATACTTTATTCTCCATGCTATTCGGTTTTGGCTTCCAGCTTATGAAAGATCGTTTAACAATGAAACAAGTGGAGATCCGTCCTTTTTTATTTAGGAGAATGGCTATTCTGTTTTTATTTGGATGTATTCATGCTTTTCTTATTTGGCATGGGGATATTTTATTAAGCTATAGTTTGACCGGATTTATTTTATTACTGTTTCTACGTGTGAAAAGAAGGACTCTGTTGGTGTGGGGGTTATCGTTACTGTTTCTGGGAACGATATTCATCACGCTCTCCTTGTTTAACATGAAGGATTATTTAGGGTGGATCAATACAGCGGCAATCGATCAGGCTATCATTAATTATCAGAGTAATGATTATGGCATTATACTGGGACAAAACTATCAGGACTGGATGTATTCAAACGGGGGAATTGGTATTATCTTTTCGTTACTGTTTGTGTTTTTGCCACTATTTTTGATTGGAATGTATGGTGCAAGAACAGTTGTATTTCATCAACCAGAAAAATATAGAAGCATTCTCCTACGTGTGTGGTGGATTTCGTTATTTCTCTTTGCAGGTCTGAAGCTTGGTCCATATTTATTTGGAAACCCTTTGTGGTTTTCCTATGCCCAGGACAATATTGGAGGAGCAGCTTCTGCGGTATTCTATGCGACCTCCATTACATTGCTTGCAGGTTTTTCAATGGGGTCAAGAGTAATTCAACCATTCGTATATGTCGGAAGAATGGCGTTAACCAACTATATCTTACAATCAATAGTTAGCTTTATCTTGTTTTATGGAATTGGCTTCGGACTTTATAGTAAGACAGGTCCGGTTCTCCATATAGGAATAGTGCTTTGTCTATTTACATTACAAATATTAGGCAGTAAATGGTGGTTAAATAAATATAATTTTGGGCCTTTGGAATGGGTTTGGCGCAGTCTTACTTATAAAAAAGTCCAACCCCTACGACGAAGTCAGCAGCAAAGCTAAACATATTATATAAAAATAAAACAAGACGAGCCCGGGGTTCATCTTGTTTTATTTTTATTCTTCTTATTGACTCATAACGTCTTTTATTTGGTCGATTGCCCAATTTAAATCGTCTTTACTAATGATTAGTGGTGGAGCAAAACGGATGACATTCTCATGTGTCTCTTTGCATAATAAACCTTTTTCTTTTAATGCTTCACAGTAAGAACGAGCAGGTTCTGTGAGTTCCATTCCAATAAACAACCCTTTACCACGAACCTCTTTTATTACCGGGTTATTTAACTTTTTCAGTTCACCCATCATATGATTACCTAACTCTAAGGACTTTTCTGCTAATTTTTCTTCCTCTAGTACATCAAGTGAAGCTATCGAGACAGCACATGCTAAGGGATTTCCTCCGAATGTAGAGCCGTGGGATCCTGGATTAAACACACCAAGAATATCTTTATTAGCTACAATACATGATATTGGGAATACGCCTCCACCTAATGCTTTCCCTAAAATTAAAATATCTGGTGTTACATTTTCCCAGTCACAGGCAAACATTTTTCCAGTACGCGCAAGTCCTGCTTGAATTTCATCTGCGATATATAGCACATTATTATCTTTACATACATCGTAGGCTTCCTTCAAAAATCCTTCAGGGGGCATAACTATACCTGCCTCACCTTGTATGGGTTCAAAAAGAAATCCGGCAGTATTTTCATTAATTGCTTCTTTCAATGCATCAATGTCGCCATAAGGTATAATTTTTATTCCAGGGAGCATTGGACCAAATCCACGTTTATATTCTGCTTCCGATGAAAGGGAGACAGCAGTCATGGTTCTTCCATGGAAATTACCTTCACAAGCGATGATTTCAGCTTTATTTTCTTCTACACCTTTAACGTCATATGCCCAGCGTCTTGCCGCTTTTACAGCAGTTTCCACAGCTTCTGCACCAGTATTCATTGGCAGCGCATTTTCTTTATTTGTTAACTTACAAATTTTTTCATACCAAGGGCCGAGCTGATCATTATGAAACGCGCGTGAAGTTAGAGTAACAGCATCGGCTTGATTTTTTAACGCATCAATAATTCTAGGATGACGGTGCCCCTGGTTCACTGCAGAGTATGCGCTCAGCATATCCATATAACGATTACCTTCGGGGTCTTCTACCCATACACCTTCAGCTTTAGCAACTACTACAGGAAGCGGATGATAGTTCTTTGCTCCATACTCCTGTGTTTGGTCAATTATTTCCTGGCTATCTCTTACCATACTATCCCTCCGTTAGAAAAATAAGGCTCCATCTTAGTATAACAGGTATTATGGTTATTTACTTCCCGTGGAGAGAGAATTGTAATCATATGATTTTTTATTCTGTCCATGATATGATAATTTTAGTAAATACTTGGTAGTAGGAGGAAAAATAAATGACACATATGCATATTACAGCATGGGTGCTTGCCTTAATTTTATTTATAGTTGCGTACGTTATGTACAATCAGGGTAAAGGTAAGCCTGGTAAGATTGTTCATATGATATTGAGATTGGACTATTTGTTTATTTTGTATACAGGTGGTAGCTTGCTTGGACATTATTTCGGTGGAGGAAACCTATTGCCGGAAGCAATTGTTAAGGGCGTGGCCGGTATTTGGGTGATTGCAGCATTGGAAATGATCCTTATAAAAACATCAAAAAACAAGCCTGCTAAAAGTTTTTGGATTCAATTGGTAATTGCTTTAATTATCACATTAGTACTTGGTTTCTGGCGCTTGCCAATGTAAATTTTTATATGAGGAATAGTTAATTAGAGGTACAAATTGCACGTTGATTTGTACCTCTAATTTTTTTCTGCTTTATTATGGGAGGGGAAACAGACATCAAAAAGAGAGGTGCAATAATACGTAGTATGGATATACTGCGACGTAACTAAGAATATAGAGGCTGCGTAAATCACCGCTACGGGGAAATATTCCGCTTTCCGCGGGCGGCTGATGAGCTTCCTCACACTACGTGTTCGGGGATCTCATCGAGGCCTCTCCTCCCGCAGGAGTCTCCATATTTCCCCTTCGCTACTATTTCCTATTATATCTACGAAAAAAATTGCGTTCGCATACACCCAGAATGTGCTGTGTACAAATTGATTGGAGTGGAGGGCGGCGACTCCTGCCAGAATAGCATGAGGCGAAGACCCTGGACGGAGCGTAGCGGAGGAAGCGGCTGAGGCCATGCCGGCGGAAAGCGTCCGCATGCAACGAAAATCAATGGGGCACTTCTCCTCAAATATTTGACTGAGCTTTTCATCAATAAAGTTACGTCGCAGTTTCCTCCAACTATGCAAAAGGCAAAACTGATAAGATTCTTTTTCAGCACTCTAACAATAGGGAATTAGAAATTGAAATTTTAAAGTGAACGCTTCTTTTTAAATATATTCACTACCATAGCGCTTGTTATTTATGAAGGTTTTTCAACAATCACAGCGATTTCATTGACTATTCAGCTGAAACATTAATAATAGAAAGGAATGAGTATACATATTGGAGGAGCTTTTATTATGAAAAAAATAGCGACGGTACTACTGACTATACTTATAATGGCAAGCATTTCAGTTCCGTCTTATGCTGCAGAACAAGGAAATTCCCAGCTTGAAGAAGAGATTGTTTATAATATTCTAGTTGATCGATACCATAATTTAGATTTTGATCGTGATGAGCAGGTAGACACGGATGATCCTACTGCTTACCAAGGTGGAGACTTAAAGGGGATTACCCAGAAACTTGATTATCTTAAAGAAAATGGTTATTCCACTATTGTGCTGTCTCCCATTATGGAGAATTCAGCTGATGGATATCACGGCTACTGGATTGAGGATTTCTATAAAGTTGAGGAACAATTTGGCACAATGAAAGACTTGAATGAATTGATAAAGGAAGCACATGATAGAGAGATCAAAGTTGTATTGGAGCTCGTTACAAATTTTGTTTCGAAAGATCATCCTATCGTAAAGGACCCTTCCAAGAAAGACTGGATTTCCAAAGAAAAAAATATCAAAGCAGATTGGGCTAATCATGTCAACGTATTAAATCAAGATAACCCGAAAGTAAGAGATTTTCTATTTGATGTGGCTTCCTACTGGATGGATGAGACAGATATCGATGGCTTTAAATTACATGCTGCAGATAAGTCTTCTCTGGAATTTTTACAGTATTTTACAGAACAAATCAAAAATAAGAATGAGGCATTTTATTTACTTGGAGATATCATGGATCCATCCGCGAACACAGATGAAATTATGAATAGAACCAGCATCCAAGCAGTAGATAATCATCAATTATCTAAAAAGGTAAATGAGGTTTTTTCTAATCTTGGAAAACCTGTATCAGACATATACGACACATGGGAGAAAAATAAAGAAGAAACTGGTTTGATTTTTGTAGATGATGAATCCACAAAAAGATTTACACAGCAACTTTCTGAAAATGGCAGAAGTGCTTTAACCACGTGGAAATTAGCATTAACGTATTTATATACGACCCCTGGAATTCCATCTGTTTTCCAAGGATCAGACATACCTATGTATGGTGGAAATGGGGAAGAAGCAAAACGGATTGTGCAATTCAATAGTGGAGATCCGGATCTAAATGAATTTATTGACCGTATATCTGCATTAAAAGCGCAGTTTCCTGTCTTATCTCATGGTGATTTTGAAATGGTTGGTTCAGATGGTGCTATGAGTGTGTTTAAGCGAACCTACGAAGGAACCAGCATGTATATTGCTATTAATAATGACGATCAAACAAGGGCAATTTCTATTGCAGATGTAGGAGAAGGTCTTCAACTGCGCGGGTATCTAAATGATGATACGATTCGCGCTAATGACAACGGCGAATACAAAGTAGGTCTTGCGCGGGAAAGTGTAGAAGTATACGGTGTGCAACCAGATACAGGGTATAATTGGTTGTTTATTGGCTTTGTTATCGGTGTATTCGTATTATTTGCAGTAGCTATATTTATTTTAAGCCGAAAACAGAAGAAAAGAGAAATGGCGGAAAATAAGCGATAGAGCATTTATACAAAACCAATCGCCAGCAGGGAGAAGTAGTTCGCCGAAGAAGAGATTAACCAGCGGATAATTGAATACTATATTACAACCCAAAAACAAAACCCCTAGCATCATTTGCTAGGGGTTTTGTTTAAAAGTAAAGTTTTTGTTATTATTTTTTCACGAATGGACTTGCTTAGGCAACGGGTTTGAAACTACAGTCTACCAATTCGAATTGATCTCTACATCAAGCGATTTCCTCTTGATTATCTTGCGACGATAATTCCACCATTTACATGAATCATTTGTCCACTTACATAGCTTGAATCGTCACTAGCAAGGTAGACATAAGCAGGAGCTAATTCCTTAGGTTGTCCTGGTCGTTTCATTGGTGTGTTTCCGCCAAATGATCCTACTTTCTCTTTACTGAAAGTGGATGGAATAAGTGGTGTCCAAATTGGTCCGGGGGCAACACCATTTACCCTGATTCCCTTTTCTGCCAGTTCTTCTGATAAAGATCTGGTAAATGAAGTAATTGCACCTTTAGTAGCAGAATAATCAATTAGATCTTTACTTCCCTGATATGCTGTAATAGAGGAAGTATTAATAATGGAGCTACCTTCTTTCAAGTTAGGCAATACTGCTTTAGTTATATAAAACATGCTGAATACATTTGTGCGGAATGTTTTTTCCAGTTGCTCGCTGGTAATATCTAAAAACTTGCCTTGAGGGTGTTGTTCAGCAGCATTATTTATAAGAATGTCAATTTTTTTGTATTTATCCAATGTTTCTGTAACAGCTGATTCACAAAAGGATTGATCACCGATGTCACCACTAATTAATAAACACTGACGGCCTTCCAATTCGACCAGTCGCTTCGTTTCTTCTGCATCTTTATGTTCATTAAGATATACGACAGCAACATCTGCACCTTCTTTAGCAAAGTGTACACTAACAGCACGTCCGATCCCGCTGTCGCCTCCAGTTATTAAAGCAACTTTGTCTTT
Source organism: Virgibacillus halodenitrificans (assembly GCF_001878675.1). NCBI lineage: Bacteria > Bacillati > Bacillota > Bacilli > Caryophanales > Bacillaceae > Virgibacillus > Virgibacillus halodenitrificans. Next base: position 903,593 of record NZ_CP017962.1, read on the forward strand.
TAATTTTTCACTTCCTTGATAATTATCCCGAATATATTCAGGTTCTGGTTGCATTTTTGATTCAATCCCCGGCTGTTGATTCTGTTGTTGTGCCGGAGGTGTTTGCTTGCCATTCTTTTCTTCCATGGACATCTGTTTCCCTCCTGAAAAATGATTTAGTTCTCATCTTCCCCAAAAAGGAACTTTCCAATCATTGATGTAGAAAGTTTGCAAAAAAATAAAGCCCATTATGGACTTTTAGTATGTATATTCATAGGCTGATACAGCGCCTTTCTTAAATAAAAAGTAATAGGTTTCCCGATAATAAGCAATATCAATTTCGCCTGTAATGTATTTCTGTTGATAATAATCCAGCAAGTCGTTCATCGATGTAGGAAGTCGGTCTTTTTCTTCTTTATAAGCAGTAATTAGTTCATTGATTAACATGCGATTCCTCCTATTAATAAATTTGGACAACCTTAGTTAGATAATATGACTTGGATAGGGGAAATATTCTACTATATTATTAGACAGGGAAGTAGTTTGATTCGTGAGTATCTAAGGTAATAGGATAGAGAGGTGGTGCGATTCAGGGACAAGCCCTGAATCGTTAACAAGCTAATCGGCAGGTTTATCTAAAAAGAATAAGGCAATTGTTCCGGGACCAGCATGAGCTCCGATCACAGCACCAACCATTTCAATCAAGATGTCTTCAACGCCAAACTTTTCTTTGATCATTTCAGCAAGCTGTTCTGCCCTTTCCAGGTCATCGCCGTGACTGATGCCGATTGTTTGGTTTGTGAAACCAGTACCTCTTTCCTCCATTATTTCCAACATACGTTGAAAGAGGCGTTTCGAGCCGCGGATCTTTTCTAACGGTACGAGTTTACCGTTGTCAACATGAAGAATTGGTTTAATCTTTAATAATGAGCCTACAAAAGCAGCTGTTTTACTAACACGGCCACCACGATATAAATATTCAAGATCATCTACGGTAAAGATATGCTCCATATGGGTTGAATCATATGCAGCAGAGTTGATAATATCCTCTATAGTAGCACCGTTTTTTGCTTTTTTAGCAGCATTTAATACGACTAATCCATAGCCAATGGAAGCACATTTCGTATCAATAACATGAATAGGTGCATTAGGATAGGTCTCTTTTACTTCCTGTTCCATCATTTTGGCTGTTTGATAGGTACCAGACAACTCAGAAGAAAAGGCAAGATATATTATTGCTTGATTTGACTCAGCGTATGATGTAAAAATAGTTTTAAATGCTTGTGGAGTTACTTGAGATGTTTTTGGACCTTTGCCATTTCTCATGGCCTCATACACAGTTTTTGGTTGTATCTCTATCCCATCTGCATATTCCTTTTCGTCTAAATGAACGGTTAATGGTACCATTTCAATGTTATATTCGTTATAATATGATTCTGATAAATCGCAAGCGGAATCAGCGAGTATTTTAACGTTCACTTTTTCACCTACATTCTTATGTATTATTACTTTTAGTTTAATGCTACTCTACCAGATAGTCAAAGTATATTTTATTACTATTTTTAAAAGTTAAAAAATAAAAAGAAAGAAGAGGAGGTTGGATATTGTTTATCTTTGAGGCAAAACGAATTATTACAGTGATTGTTGGTGCATTTTTAAATGCTGCATCTCTGAATTTCTTCTTAATTAAGGCGAATGTATATGCCAGTGGATTCACAGGTGCTGCTCAGTTAGTTTCCAGTGTTTTCAAAGATTTTATTGGGATCGGAGTTAGTACTGGAATTCTGTTACTCTTATTCAATATACCGGTAGCATTGCTTGGTTGGTATAAAGTAGGAAAAGGTTTTACATTTTATAGTATTCTTTCCGTTATTTTCACATCTGTTTTCCTTGCTGTTTTACCTGTAACAGCCATGTCAGAGGATATTATTTTAAATGCCGTCTTTGGTGGTGTCATAGCAGGTACTGGTGTTGGGATGACATTAAAGGTCGGTGCGTCTACAGGAGGGATGGACATCGTTGCGATGGTCCTTTCCCGCATGAAGGATAGACCGATTGGTACGTATTTTTTAACATTAAATGCAATAATTATTGCTATGGCTGGTATTCTTTATGAGCCAGAGAACGCTTTATATACATTGCTAACATTGTATGTGACAACACGTGTTATTGATGCTATTCATACACGTCATGAGAAAGTTACGGCTATGATCATTACACATAAAGCGGATGAATTGCAGCAGGAAATTCACAAGACAATGGTTCGGGGGATTACTATTCTTCCAGCAAAAGGTGCATATACAAAATCTGATAAAAATATGCTTTACCTTGTTGTAACTCGCTATGAATTATATGATTTAGAACGGATTATTAATGAAATAGATCCAAATGCTTTCACAAATATTGTACAAACGACTGGTATATTTGGATTTTTCCGAAGAGACTAGATAAGTCATAAGGAGAACGCAAAAGAATGAAAAAATGCATTATGTTAATTATTGTAATATCGCTGTTGGCTGGTTGCAGTGAAAAAGGTTCACAGGTGAAAGAGGATGAAGAAACTGAGGGAAATGCGGTAAGTTTTCGAAATATTGATGTCAAAGTAGAAGGTGGAAATGTTCGTATGACAGGGGAAGTAAATAGCGATACGAGCACCTTCTACTACAAGCTGAAACAGAATGAAAAAACGCTTGTTAATGAAAAAAATAAAAAATATGTGAACATGGAATGGCAAAAGTTTACGATCGAGTTTAAACTGCCTGATAATATTGCTCAGGATGGAGAGCCGCCGTTTTTACTTTTATATGGAAAAAATGAAGCTGGGGAAGTCATTAATCCAAATTACTTCCCATTGGATTTAGATAGCTAGGAACGGATCACTTTACACAAAAATAATTAAACAAAAAAGGTCAGCTTTCGGGCTGACCTTTTGTATGTAACTTATTAATAGCCGTGTTTTTCAAAAATTTCCTGTACTTTAGGGGTTAAGTTATCCCATTCGACATCAAATTGTTTATTTACCGTAATAAAATTCTGATAGCCAAAAACGTTATCAACGCCTGCAACTTTCATCAGGTCATTCATAATTTCATGTTCACTTTCGTCGCCCGGCATAACAGAAATACTATTCGTACCTTCAAAAATCAATTTGTCAGTAGTAAATTTTAATGCATTCGGATTAGGTGTAGTTTCAACACGCACTCCCATTACGATTACCTCCTACTTTTACTAAGTCATACTTACGTATAATTTTAGCAGAAATAGGTCAAGGAAGAAAGAAAAAGACCAAAAACAAACCACCTTTATCGAAAAGGTGGTTTGTTCGCTTAAAGTAATTCCGTATCATCCTACCAATGAAGTGGAAATTACCATCACGTGCAGAGGTTTAGGTTATTGTAATTGGTCATTTTGCCTCAATTGATTTTCCAACTGCTGTAATTGCTGCTTTTCTTCTGGAGTTGCTTCATTATATGCAGCCTGTATCGCATTTTGTGCAGCCTGTTTGTCAGTTGCATTTGCTGCATTGTTTTGGTTAGTCATAAAGTTATTTACAGCATTTTTAGCTTGTTGAAATAAATTGTTTTCCAATTAAAACCCTCCTAGTGTGTGGTTATCTGTTTCCTCGGCCTTTCGCTCCGCTTCTGTAAACGTCGACCTGTAAGGAAACCGTTCCGCATGCTTTTTAACTGAATCAGCGCTTTGTTGACTAAAACGTCTTGACTTACTACCTTTTCCCACATAAATCCCTCCATAGAAGATATTTAAAGTGGTTCTTAACTAGTAGCTTCTCCAACCGCTCTGGAAATTCAGCAAAAAAGTGAACGCAAGATACGTTCACTTCTAGTATGGTTTATACGATATTATTTTATTAAAGGAAATTATTGAGATATATTTAGCTGTGCGATGTTTGGAGTTTTAAGTAATTTTCCAAAAAGCTCCCAACTCCGTCTTCTTCATTTGTAACAGTGATATGCTTTGCAACAGATTTCAAATCATCTATTGCATTACCCATAGCCACGCCGACTCCTGCATAGTCTATCATTTCCAAATCATTATCTTCATCACCAAAGGCGATAATTCTGTCTTTTGGAATATCAAAGTAATGAGCAATTTTTTGTAATCCCACTGCCTTATTCATTCCCTTTTTAACGATTTCAATAATATTCCATGGTGCTCCCCATTTTCGATGCTCAATCAGTTCAGCATGATAATCGTCCAGATGTCCACGTAATTGCTTAATATGATCTTCTTTCGGATGAATAAGCAAGGAAGTGGGATCTGTAGTTAATTTGCTTTTTAAATTACCTACTGAGAAAGGGGGATCGTTTTGTGTTGCATGGAAGATATCAATAATATCCTGGTCAAATTGGTCTAAATAAACCTCATCCATTACTTCAGCAAGAATATTGTTTACATTCAAGTCATAGCACGTATCTATAATTTTATGTGCAGTGCGAATCGGCATCGGATTATGCAGTGCATCCCATTTATTGTCTCGGGGGTGATGAATCAGCGCCCCATTAAAATTTACCATTGGTGTATCAAGTCTTAGCTCATGATAATAATCAATGCTGGCTCTGTGTGGTCTTCCTGTTGCAATGACTACTACATGGCCTTCTTCGATTGCTTGTAGTACAGTTTGCTTTGTTTTAGTACTGATTACTTTTTTATCGGTTAAGAGTGTTCCATCAAGATCCAATGCAATCAAATGTCGTTTATTTTCCATATCATTCACCTCATCTGACAATAGTTTACCATTAATTCCAGCGCTTCTAAAGCATTAATAAACATACTAGCGTAAATTTTCCTTTACATAATTTGCAATAAACATATTACAACTATTAAAATAGAATTAACAGACATAGCATTCATGAGGAGACGTTGTTTATGATAGGTATAGAAAAACAAGCAATAGATGAGATACCTTGTTTAGTTGTTGGAGATGTATCAAAGAAAAATGACGCATTGCCTACGGTATTATATTTCCATGGTTTCACAAGTGCAAAGGAACATAATTTGCCTTTAGCATATTTACTTGCTGAAAAAGGATATAGAGTTATACTCCCGGATAGTGAATATCATGGAGAGCGTGCACAAGAGGTTTCTTCTATAAAGGTCCAAGTTTCATTCTGGGATATTGTAATGAAAAATGTAAAAGAGCTAAATACCATTAAAGAGGATTTTGAAAAAAGAGGGTTGATTCTTAATGGTAGGTTTGGAATTGCAGGTACGAGTATGGGCGGTATTACGACTTCTGCAGCATTAGCTTGCTATTCTTGGATTCACACCGCAGCTATTTTAATGGGCTCACCTAAAATTACAACTTATGCCAAGACATTAGTGGATAGTTTTAGAAAAATGGGTGATCTTCCTGTAACAGATGAGATGATTACTTATTTATTTGAGCAGCTGGAGCAATATGATTTATCTAAGCAGCCTGAAAAGCTAAATCAACGAGCATTGCTATTATGGCATGGAGAAAATGATCCTGTTGTTCCATTTGATCATTCGTATACTTTTTATGAAGAAGCAAAAAAACTTTACAAAAATCCAGAGGATATTAAGTTTTTGAAGGAATCTAACCGTGGTCACAAAGTGAGCAGATATGCTATTCTTGAGACAGTAAAATGGTTTGAAAAACATTTATAAATAGTGACCGAAGTGATTCATATCATTTTAAAAAAAGGGGAAATATGTTTAAATATAAGTAGGATGAATAGGAGGTATGAAGTATGGATGAAGCTTTAAAAGAGAATTTAATGGGAGCTCTGGAAAATGTTATTGATCCTGAGCTGGGTATAGATATTGTTAACCTTGGTCTAATATATGATGTAGATTTGGATGAAGAAGGTCTTTGTACTGTTACAATGACACTTACAGCAATGGGCTGTCCATTGGCAGGGCACATTGAACAAGATGTTAAGCGTGCATTGTCTGATATTCCTGAAGTGAAAGAGATAAAGGTTGATATTGTATGGAGCCCACCATGGGGTAAGGAAAGAATGTCACGGTATGCTAAAATTGCATTAGGAATTCCAGATTGAGAAAAAGGAAAGGTTGATTCATATACATGAATTAACCTTTTTGTTTAAAGTAGAAAAATTCGATTTCATGTGCTGGTGCAGATGTTCTTGTGAAAAATCTGGTGCCGGCTTTCGGCCAGTAAGGTAATATGTGTGGGACGATTTGGCTTTACTGATCGTCTCTTCTACCGTGTACAATTTTAGTATAGAGGATTGAAGAAGGGAATCGTTTACAAGATGGACTATCCAAAAAGTGCGTTGCCAATCTGTCAGATCATTGGTTATAAAGATACCGGAAAAACGAGCTTAATGGAGAAGCTTATTGTTCATTTTACTTCCCGGAAATGGAAGGTAGGAGCAATAAAGCATCATGGGCATGGTGGTGAGCCTGATTATCAGCCTGGCACGGACAGTCAAAGGCATTATGAAGCAGGTGCTGCTATAAGTGGGGTCCAGGGAGAAAGCCAAGTGCAATTAACAATAAGGGAAGAAGGCAGTCTGGAAAACGTATTGGATTTTTACCGTTTATTGAACCTGGATATACTGTTCATGGAAGGGTATAAAAAAGAAGCTTATCCAAAAATTATTATTTTGAAGGATGAGAAGGATTTAGAACTATTAAGTCTTTCAAATATAATAGCTGTTGTGATATGGAATAATGAGATGTCAACATATACAACATGCCCAATTTTTTCGATGCATAAGATCGAACAGTCTTTATCGCAATTGGCATCTGTAATTACAACTCATCTTGACTTTAAATGTTAAAACTGTCAGTATTTTATGTGGAAAGGGATATTATGAAGAATTTTTGGATTACGGAAGAAGCAATAGAAATTAACGATGTCGTTAACAAAGTAACACGAGCAGAAGCAGGAGCAATTAACACATTTATTGGCACAGTTCGCGAACTTACTAAAGGCAAGCGGACTTTATACCTTGAATACCAGGCTTATGCTGCCATGGCAGAAAAAAAACTCGAGGAAATAGGAAAAGAAATAGATGAACGGTGGGAAAATACGCAAACAGCGATTGCTCATCGTGTTGGGCGTTTGGACATTTCCGATATTGCGGTAGTTATAGCAGTTTCCACACCACATCGTAAGGATGCTTTTGAAGCGAGCCGCTATGCGATTGAACGTATTAAAGAAATTGTCCCGATCTGGAAAAAAGAGCATTGGGAAAATGGGGAACTCTGGATTGGTGATCAAAAGGAGCAGGTTTCTTACGAGGGTAATTTACCCGCTAAGGAGGAGATGCAAGATGATTGAGGTATTATTTTTCGCTGAGCTTCGGGAAAAGGTAGACAGTGGAAAAATTCCCATGGATGCAGCAGGAAAATCTGTGAAAGAATTAAAGGAGATGCTTGTTGCAAAGTATGAGCTTAAGACACTTGACAATGTGATGATTGCAGTAAATGAAGAGTACACGACGGAGAATACTATTCTTGCTGATGATGATGTGGTTGCATTTATTCCACCGGTCAGTGGTGGCTAGTTAGAGAAGAAGAGACTGTTTCGCTCGTGTGCGGAACAGTCTCTTTTTTAGGTGCTTAGGATACTGATACCATCAATTTGGCTTTCGATATATATTGGAATATACAATGATTTTGAGAATAGATAAATTCCTAATTAAGAATATAGATACTGCGTTAATCATTGCTATGGGGAAATATTCCACTTTACGCGGCAGAATTTTACATACCTAACATTTCCATCGCTCTTTCGCTCATTTTGCTTGGGTTCCAGGAGGGCTCCCATACAAGATCTACTTTTACAACATTCACACTATCAAGCTGACTGACACGGTGTTTTACGCCATTGGTAATGCTATCATGCATGGGGCATCCTGGTGTTGTTAGAGTCATACGGATCGTAACATCCTTATTCTCATTCACCATAATACTATAGATAAGACCCAAGTCCATTATATTAACTCCAAGCTCCGGATCAATAACTTCAAACAAGGTAGCGGCTACTTGCTTTTCTAAATTCATTTTTAAAAATCTCCTTTCTTTTTTGATAATTTGCCTGACCATCCATTTCGATACAAACATAGATAACATTTACTTTAACAATACACGGAAAATAGAGCAGGTATATAAGATGGAGGTGAGTGTTAATAAGCCTTGAAAAGTAATGACGAGATGACTCCATTGCCCCAACCCACCAACAGTTAATCCAAGCACACTAGTTATGAAACAGATGAATAAAACCACACTCCAGCTTTCGTGAATCATATCCTTTAATGTAGGCACCTTTTCTTTGCCAATTTTGTTAGAATATTTATAGGTCCACCAAAGGAAAGGAACAATTTTATATAAATAGCCAAGAATACTGAAGACAATCCAGCACATGATATAGAGAAATATAATCCAGCTCCAGCTGATTGGATTTTGATATCCAGCCATATGAAACAGAAGGGCAATAAAATGTATAACTAACCCGTTTCCAATGGCTACAAGAGAGAAAATGAAAGGTTTATCCAGCTTCTTTTTCATTCTTTTTGCTAAAATTTCTTTTATGTCTAAGGTGAAAAATAAAAATCCGAGAAATAAAAGTATCCAACCAAGTGTTTCAAAATAAATAAAATTAGTCCAAAAGGATAAAATCAATAATAGTAAACCAGTTATATAAACAACAAAAGAGCTTTTCGCCCATTTCATTGAATAGCCATGTGATAAGCTAAACATAGGAACAAGCTTATAGGAAAATCCAAATATCAATAAACTAAACCAGCCACCAACACCTAATACAATATGTGAACCAAGGATTGTTTGATGGCTTATAATTTCTCCGTAGGATAGATTCCAGGCTAATAAAAACCCAGCTGAAATGGTCAAAAAGAAACTTGATAAAGCTCCTAAAACAAAATATGTCATTTTATTTTTTTTCTTTTGGGAAAGAATTGTTCTGGCCATTTGAATAAGAAATAGAAGAACCCCAACAATAGCTAAAATTCCCCCAAAGATTGCTTTCTCCGGCTTTAGACCAAGCAATACGGAAAAAATAGAGAACCCTAATGCTGTAATGACAAACTGAATATAGCCAAGTTTGTGACTCCAAATGGGTGTTAAAAAAGCTACAGGTACAAGCTGGTACATGGCTCCCATTGCAATCATAACTGCATATCCAAGAAGAAGAAAATGAGCCCCCATCCAAATGTCGGGAAGACGAAAACTACTATTGGTTAATAGATCTGAATTAATGAACAAAATGATTTGTGCAATAATCAGTGCTATAAGACCATATAGAATAAAAGCAAGGGGAAGCTTGACATTTGTTTCAGACTTCATTGTATTTGAAATCATATTAATCACCAGACTTTGTAATGATTATTTTAAAGCTGCCATCTTCCAGTGGCTCTGTTGCATGGGAATAACCACGCTCATCCAACTCTTCATATAAAAACATTGGTCTCCGATCATTTATAATAGAAAGGTGCTCTCCAATATTCATGCCATCCAACGCCTTCAATGTACGGATCATTGGTTGGGGAGGTTCTAAACCTCGATTATCGATAATCATTTCGTAGCCCCCTTTTTTACGTAGGTTACAATCCAATGCCTTTTATCTACTTTTTCAACTTGATGTGCAAATCCCTTTCGGTGTAGCACTTTATGCAGTGGAAGTGGATTAAACGGTGCATGCAAAATAAGCTCCTGCCCTACTTCAATACTTTTTACTGCAGCCATAATCTTATCAAAAGGTTCTTTTTTTAATCGAAGATCTTCTCGAACATCAAGTACGACAGCTTCTTTTAATTCCATAATAGCATCTCCCTACCTTTGATTATTTCCCTTTTATGATAATCACTTTCAATTAGGAGTGAAGTGACTTGTATCACATCAATTTAAGTGAAGAAATCCTGTTAAGTGGAAACGTTTATATAAATTAAAAAAGCAGGTATCTTTGATAAGAACCTGCTCTGTGATTAGAATAATTCATCTTCTAATGCTTCTGTATTAATTTGTAAAAGCCCTGTTTTATCCGTTTGTATGAAGTCTTTCTTTTTTAATTGGGTTAATGTTCGACTGACGGTTTCTCGACTGGAGCCAATCATATTGGCCATTTCTCTATTTGTAAATTGTGTGTCAATAACCGTATGTGTGTCGGAAACTTCTCTTCCATGGTTTTTAGCCAATCGTAATAATAACAGGATTATTTGTTCATACGTATTATGAAGAATCTTTTCTTGCAGCCGATTTTGCAAATCCACAATTTTATCTCCAAGTACCCTGAAAAGTTTAATACATATTTCGGGATGAGTGATAAGGAAGTTTTCAAAGGAATGTATTGGTATATAAATAAGTACAGCATCCTCAGTTACCTCTGCATGTGCCGGATAATCATCCTGCCTAAAGAATCCTTGGTGTGGAAACATGTCACCAGGCTGAAGCATATTGACGATCTGTTCTTTACCATGGATGTCTGTTTTATATATTTTAACTAGTCCCTTATGGATGAAGTACACATTAGTTAGAGGATCACCTTGCATAAAAATATGGGTTCCTGAACGGTATATCCGGTTTTTTGCAAGGTTAATAATAGGCTCCATTTCAAAATCAGTTAAATCTTTAAACATAGGAAATCGTTGTAAAAGTTCCTGAATCGATTGCGTGTTCACCAAAAAACTCCTTTCAATTTCTGTCTTTATTCTATTTATCAGTTTACCATGAGAATGAACTGCGACCTATGGAAAAAATAACTGCTTTGTAATAATGTGATAAATATCATATCCTAGGGGTGTTTTATCTCACATCATATCCACTCTATACAGTTTATGATATACATGTAAACAAATGATTGGGAGGCGTGATTACATGAGTGAGATAAAGTATGCAGCAAAAGTGCATGCACCAGATATTGAGCCAAGAATAAGACATCCGCGGATATTTGAAGTTTTTGATGAATTAAAAGCAGGAGAGGTTATGGAACTAACAAATGATCATGATCCAAAACCGCTACAGTATCAATTTATGATGGAAAGGAAAGATTCCTTTGAATGGGAGTATATAGAAGAAGGGCCAATGCTTTGGAGAGTGGCGATTGGAAAAAGATAAATTTAGAATAAATAGACCCAGTTTTCCGGGTCTATTTTTAATTGCTGCTAGGGTTTTGTGAAAGAGTAATTTTAATACAAGTTCATATAGATCATTAATATTAGTATTCCATGATTGTGACGATATGATGAATTCTGTTAAAAAAGTGAAAAACATCACACCCACTTTTAAAATAGTAATTTACAATTTATGTAGATAGTTTGAGGAGGGGTACTATGTTTTCACGAGATTATAATAAAAATCCTTTTATTGTTATATGGGAGTTGACCAGAGCTTGTCAGCTAAAATGCCTTCATTGCCGGGCAGAAGCTCAATATCATAGAAACCCATTGGAGCTTGATTTTGAAGAAGGTAAGAAGCTAATAGATGATATATATGAAATGGATAACCCAATGCTTGTGTTTACAGGTGGAGACCCACTTGAAAGACCAGATGTTTTTGATATAGCAGAATATGCTGTTAAAAAAGGTGTCCGGGTATCCATGACACCATCTGCAACACCAAATGTTACAAAAGAAGCCATGCAAAAAGCAAAGGATGTGGGCTTAGCAAGGTGGGCTTTTAGTATTGATGGGCATTGTGCTGAGGTACATGATCATTTTCGGGGAACAGAAGGATCCTTTGATTTAACAATGAATGCAATAAAGTACCTTCATGAATTAAACATGCCTTTGCAAATTAACACAGTTATATCAAGATATAATTATCGATATTTGGATGAAATGGCTAAGATGGTGGAAGAACTTGGTTGTGTGTTGTGGAGTGTATTTTTCCTTGTTCCTACAGGAAGAGGAAAGGAATCCGATATGATTACACCAGCAGAACATGAGAAGGTGTTTCGATGGCTCTATGACTTATCCAAACGTGTTCCCTTTGATATTAAAACCACAGCTGGTCAGCATTATAGACGAGTGGTAATCCAAAATAAAATTAGAGAACAAAAAGGAATGAGTGATAAGGAGCATATTTTTTATGAGGATGCACTGATGAACGGTAAGACCGGCCAAATTGACGGCTTAGGACGCGCTCCAAAAGGTGTGAATGATGGGAATGGCTTCGTTTTTATTTCTCATACAGGAGATGTATATCCAAGTGGATTGCTTCCTGTAAAAGCTGGTAATGTCCGAAGAACACCGCTTGCGGAAATTTATCGCGAATCCGAAGTTTTTAAGAACTTGCGTAATCCTGATAAATATAAAGGGAAATGTGGTGTTTGTGAGTTCCGACATGTTTGTGGAGGATCCAGATCCCGTGCCTATAATGTGACAGGTGATTACATGGAAAGTGAACCATATTGTGTGTATATTCCAAGAGCAATGCGTAAAAAGAAGTCTTCGAAAGTATAACAACAGAATCGCAAGCACTTACTAATATTATTGGGTCTAATGATTCGTGAAATGGATATATTGTGAAGTAACTTGGTTGTTTGAAATGGCCGCTTCGGAAAATAAAGTATAGTGAACAAACTATAGCTTGTTTGCGAATGCCTCCGGGGATAGTTTTGCTCTGCAGCCGATTAAATTGCTCTCCGGCGGATTATCTCGCTCTGCAGCCGATTAAATTGCTCTCCGGCAGATTATCTTGCTCTGCAGCCGATTAAATTGTTCTCCGGCGGATTATTTTGCTCTGCAGCTGATTAAATTGTTCTCTGGCGGATTATCTTGCTCTGCAGCCGATTGTCCCACACTAGTTCGCATTTACTCCTACTACGAACTAGTGAGAAGTAGCTTTTGTACCCCAACATTTGCAAAAGCCCCATTTTTTAGAGAGAAAAAAGGAGTCAGCTTATGCTAGCCGACTCCTCATATGTTTTAATGTATGGTGCATAGGACAATAGGGCAGTCTTCACAATTTATTTCTGACTTTAAAAAGTTCAAATCATGAATGGTAATATGGCCTTTATCCATGGAAATAACTGAATTTCGTTTCAACTCGTTTAACAAGCGATTGACACTTTCTCTTGTTGTACCACAAAAATTAGCCAATTGCTGATTCGTCAGTGATATATCTAGGTAAATATCTTGATTTGTTTTTACTCCATAGCTATTTGAAAGGCGGATTAACGTAGAATATAGTGCGCCTTTTTTACCGAAAAGTACAAGATCACGAAATCTGGTTTGGTCCCTTCGATAGGAATTATTCATTAGCTTCATAAATTCAATAGTAAGTTCTTTTTCCTGCAGTAAGCTTTCTTCTAGCTTTGCTTTATCGAGTACAATCACTTCTCCATCTTCCAGTACTTTTGCATGAAGAATATATTTTACTTCTTCGGAATATAAATTAACTTCCCCAATAATATCACCAGCATGACAAATTCTTAAAGCCAGTTCTTTTCCATCAGGGGAAAGCTTACCAATTTGTACTTTTCCTGATGTTACCATAAATAATCTGGAAGCAGGCTCACCTTCATTAAATAGAAACGTATCTTTCTTAATTGATAAAGGGTTTCCTTCCTTATGAAGGAGCTTCTGAAGATCAGTGGAAACTTCAGATGTCTTTACTTTACTTTTCATACGGAGCAACCACCTTTATAAAACACTGGAACAGCATACTCTATCTGGAACATACACTTTGTATGCTTGCTTAATATCTATAAGAATAGGATAACAAGGATACCAACAATAAAGCAATAGAAAGCGAAGTACTTTAAATTTCCTTTTGCCATAATATTAATAAACCATTTAAGTGCATAGAAAGATGCTACAATAGATGCCATAAATGCAATTAGATATGGGATCATTAAGGCATCAAAATTAGGATCACTAATAATATCTGTAAATGAAAGGACAGTAATACCAAGACTGACCGGAATATATAACAAGAAGGAAAATCGCAATGCGGTTTCCTGCTTCATACCTACAAGCATTGCAGCTACAATGGTGGCTCCAGAACGGCTGATTCCTGGAATCAAGGCAACAGCTTGGGCGAAACCTACGATCAATGCATCCTTCACTTTTAAGTCTCCATCATTTTTGTTCCCTCGCATATTACGAATAATCCACAAAGCTGCGCCTGTTATAAGTAACGTAAAACCAACAACAGCAACTCCACTTAGTTTGTCTTCAATATAATCTTCCAAAAGAAGTCCAAGAACTCCCGTTGGAATTGTAGCAACGATAAGGAAAACTACAAATTGAAAATCACCTTTGGCTGCTTCTTCTTTTTTTGTAACATAGTGAAGTGTGTTTTGGATTAGTCGAATAATATCTTTTCGAAACACAAGTAATACAGCAATGAGGGATCCGAAATTAACTAATATTTCAAATGATAATCCCTTTATATTAATAGAAAAAAGCTCTCGTAAAATTACGAGGTGCCCACTTGAAGAAATGGGGATTGGTTCTGTAAATCCTTGAAATAACCCTAAAATTAAATATTTTATTAATGTGCCTAGTTCTGTCAATGTCTCCATGAGATATCTCCTTTTTTCAATCGTTCTTTTAAACATATTCGATAAGATAGTAACTTTATTGACTCACTAAAACAATGATCATTTATTTTAATGTGCTGACAAGTCACCAAGTAATTACTAGTTGAATAGTCTAGATGGTGAGGAGGCGGTTAAGATGAAAATGAATAATGATTATAACCATATATACGATTTATGTAAAAAACATATGCATTCTTATGTCCTTGCTGAAACAACAGATGGCTCCCAAGTTGATGGAATTATTACTGGATTAGATGATGAATACGTCTATTTTGCAGTGCCAATTGGTGCAGAGGAGCATCAAAACATGTCATCTCCAGATGACCAAAGGCAGTTTGGCTATGGTTTTGGTTATCCAGGTTACGGCTTTCCCGGGTACGGATTCGGTGGCTATCCAGGGTTTTACAGACCGAGAAGATTTCGCAGACTGGTACTTCCACTTGCAGCTCTTACAGCACTAAGTATCTTGCCATGGTATTAAGAAAATAATGTAATAGGAAAACCCTTGCCCAACTATTGCTTAAAGGCAAGGGTTCTCTCTAACTTTTTCAATTAATTACTATGATCCTCTTTCAACGCGCCATCCCCTAATATAGCAATTGCCACTACAAGAATGCCGGCAAATACTATCGTGCTAAGGAAACTGAATGACTCGCCACCCATGCTTGATAATACATAGGAAAGAACGGAGCTTATTAATAATGCCCAAATTATTGTCCATATGTAACGCAACGTGAACACCTCATTTTTTCTTTAACTGTCTAAATGATTTCAAACTTCCTTTCCTAGTTTATCAAATCCTTACATAAAATAAAAGTATTATTTCAATAGGGAGGCAGTATGATGACGGAATTAGTAGCATTTTGCAATGATTGGATTGGGTTTCATATAATTAATGATTTACTTGAGCATGGATATAAAGTAAATGGAATAGAGGATACAACTAAGGATGATATGTTAACAATGTTTTTTGGTAGAAATAGTTCTTTTCAAATGGTGAACTTAGAGACAAAGAAATCTTATGAACATGCCATTCTTACTAATAGTAATAGAAAGCCGAATGAAATGAACGCAGAACACATTCTGGTTATTAACCCCGATGAAAATAGATCACGAAGTCCGAATGAAATTTTTATTTTCGCACCTTTGCTTTATGGGGAATGGATGCCAATGAATAAACAAGGTATTCTTCACGGTAAAGAGATCATTCCATTTGATTCAACGCGGTTTGATCAAGATGCTATATATATAAAAGAGTTCACTAAATTACTTATCCAATGGATAAAAGGCAAGAAAACTTCATCTACCTTGTATGTAAAAACAAAGGAAATGAAAAAGAGAGAAAAAGAAAAGCTTGAAAATTCCATTTATATTCGTGACAATATACCTAAGGAGAAACGGATAGAGCAAGTTATAAAACATTATGAACAATATGGAGCAATGTATAATATGGATTAATTGAAGTAGAATGGAGTGCCGAAATGAAACGAGTACTTTTCATCTGTATAAGTGGAATTTTATTAGTGTTACTTGGTGGATGCAATTTATATAGTAGAGGCGAACTGCAGGCTGTTGGAATGCTCTTTGATAGTCCAATGGAGGAGCAAGCCTGGGGGAAGAAAGGTTATAAAGGCTTAATGGCAATTCAGGAAACAGAGAATGTGGATGTTTACTATAAAGAAAATATATATACAGAAAACGATGTTGCACTAGCGGTAAATGAATTTGTGGAAAATGGGGTAAATCTAATTTTTGGTCATAGTAATAGTTTTGGTAAATATTTTAAAGAAATTGCAAATGATTACCCCGATGTCCACTTTGTCTATTTTAATGGCAATATTCATTCCGACAATTTAACAAGCTTAAAATTTAATGGAGAAGCTATGGGTTTTTTTGGTGGAATGGTGGCAAGTAAAATGACACAGACAAATCAACTGGGAATTATAGGTGCATATGAATGGCAACCCGAAATTGAGGGATTCTATGAGGGCGCAAAATATCAAAATCCTGCTGTAGATATTTATATAAAAATATTAAACACATGGGTCAATAGAGACTTAGCTATAGATATTTATAAGAAGATGCTTGGAAATGACATTGATGTATTTTATCCAACAGGAGATTCGTTTAGTAATGAAATTATTGAAAGGTCGAAGAGGAATGATGTCCATACAATAGGGTATGTAGATGATCAATTGAAGTTAGGGAAGAACACTGTTTTAACAAGCACTGTACAACATGTGGACAAGCTTTATGAAATTGCAGCAGAGAGATTTGATAAGGGAAATCTCGATGGTGGGGTTCTTACATTTGATTTTGGTGATGGCGTTATATCTCTCGGAGATTTCAGTCCACTTGTTCCTGAAAGCTTTCAACAAGAAATCAAAGAATCCATTCAGGAATACATAGAAACAGGGAAGCTGCCAAATGCCCGCTAATATAGGGAACCCCTTATACACTGGTTTTTTAAAGCGTGCTGGGAGGTTGATTAGCAGCTTTTACTCTTGCAAGTTGCACATTAATACATTAAAATTAGTACCAAGTCATAATAATTGATAATAAACTTTTAATATATAAGGAGATGGAAATATGAACGTTGGTGTATTAGGTACAGGTCATTACCTTCCAACAAGAGTTGTGACAAACAAGGACATGGAAAAGATTGTCGATACAAATGATGAGTGGATCCGGACGCGTACAGGAATTGAAGAACGTAGACTTGCAGAAGATAACGTAGATTCATCTGACATGGCATACCATGCCGCAAAAGGGGCTATAGAGGAATCTGGTATCGCAGCAGAAGACATCGATATGATTCTTGTTGCAACAGTAACTCCTGACACGCCATTTCCATCTGTAGCCTGTATGATACAAGATAAATTAGGTGCGAAGAATGCTGCGGCTATGGATATAAGTGCAGCATGTTCAGGGTTTATGTATGGTATGATTACGGCTAAGCAATTTATTGAAACAAAAGCATATAAGCATATTCTCGTTGTTGGTGTAGATAAGCTATCTAAAATTACCAATTGGGAGGACCGTGGAACATGTGTCTTGCTTGGTGATGGAGCAGGGGCCGCTGTTATAGGTGAAGTTTCAGAAGGGAAGGGTATTCTATCCTTTGAACTTGGTGCAAATGGTGCAGGAGGCAAGGAATTATATCAAAATGAAGATAACCATTTAGTAATGAATGGTCGTGAAGTATATAAGTTTGCAGTTCGTCAAATGCCGGAGTCTACTGTAAATGTCATTGAAGAAATTGGTCTAAACAAAGAAGATGTGGACTATTTAATTCCACACCAGGCAAATATCCGAATCATGGATGCAGCACGTGAGCGCTTAGGCATTTCAGAAGACAAAATGGCAAAAACGATAAAGAAATACGGAAATAACTCTTCAGCATCAATTCCAATGGCGTTATCAGAAGCAGTTAAAGATGGTAAAATAAAAGATAATGATTTAGTAGTAATGGTTGGCTTTGGAGGCGGTTTGACTTGGGGAGCCGTCGCTTTACGCTGGGGAAAATAGACAAAAATAGAACGAAATATTATAGGAGGTTACCTTATGGATAATAAAAGAGTAGTTATTACAGGGCTTGGAGCAATAACTCCTTTAGGAAACAATGTAGACACCATGTGGGAAAATGTTCTTGCAGGCAAATCCGGAATTGATTTTGTAACGAGAGTAAACAAAGATGATTTCCCTGCAAAAGTAGCAGCAGAAGTAAAGGAATTTGACCCTACTGCATATATGGACAAAAAAGATGCAAGAAAAATGGACCCATTTACTCAATATGCAGTCGCAGCAGCCAAAATGGCGGTGGAAGATGCAAAGTTGACAATTGATGATTCCAATGCACATCGTGTTGGGGTGTGGATCGGCTCAGGCATCGGTGGTATGCAAACATGGGAAGACCAGCATACAAAATTTTTGGAAAAGGGACCGAAGCGTGTTAGTCCATTTTTTGTTCCTATGATGATTCCAGACATGGCGGCTGGTCAGGTGTCTATTCAGCTAGGTGCAAAAGGAATTAATTCTTGTAGTGTGACTGCATGTGCTTCTGGTGCAAACTCAATTGGCGATGCTTTTAAAGCGGTGCAGCGTGGAGATGTTGATTATATTATAGCTGGAGGTACAGAAGCCCCAATATCTAATATGGCCTTTGCTGGTTTTTCATCAGCTAAAGCACTGTCATTGAATGAAGATCCTTCTAAAGCAAGCCGTCCATTTGATAAAAACCGCGATGGTTTTGTTATGGGTGAAGGTTCAGGTATTTTGATCATGGAAACATTGGAGACTGCATTAGAACGTGGTGCACATATTTACGGGGAAATTGTTGGCTATGGTGCAACCGGAGATGCTTACCACATCACAGCCCCAGCTGAGCATGGTGAGGGTGCTGCTCGAGCAATGCAAAAAGCTATTGAAGATGCAGGCTTGCAGCCGGAAGATGTCGATTACATTAATGCGCATGGGACAAGTACTGCACTAAATGATAAATTTGAAACAGAAGCAATAAAAACAGTATTTGGTGAATATGCATATAAGGTTGCTGTTTCCTCGACAAAATCTATGACTGGTCATCTACTTGGAGCGGCAGGTGGTATAGAGTCAGTTATTTCTCTAAAAACAATTGAGGATAGCATTATACCTGCTACAATAAACTATGAAACACCAGATGAGGACTGTGATCTGGATTATGTTCCAAATGAAGCCAGGAAGCAGAACGTCAACGTAGTAGTCAGCAATTCTCTAGGATTTGGTGGACACAACGTAGCATTAGTATTTAAAAAATATCAATAATATAAGAAACTATTAAGAAAGGCTGATCAGCAAAAGTTGCTGATCGGCCTTTTTTTATGGCTCTGTATCCATTATTGCTCTTGGCGGGCAAAGAGCTTATTAGCTTTGGTGGCAAAGATTTTAAGGTTTTCTAGGTTTCTTAAATATGACTTACCTTGTCTGTTATGGAGTGTATGACGGACAATGCGGCCGTGGAAATGCGTGTGAATGTCTATCATCGAGTGTATGACGGACAATGCGGTCGTGGAAATGCGTGTGAATGTCTATCATCGAGTGTATGACGGACAATGCGGCCCTGGAAACGCGTGTGAATGTCTATCATCGAGTGTATGACGGATAATGCGGCCGTGGAAATGCGTGTGAATGTCTATCATAAAAGGTATGACGGACAATGCGGTCGTGAAAACACGTGTGAATGTCTATCATGAAGCGGACAATGAATGAAAGCTCAGACATCCCTCATTTTTTCCTGATTAGCTGCATAAAATGGAATTAATTACGGTGTACAAGCATGGGGTGGGGATGGTATGGGGTATATATTTTTATTTTTAATTGGCTTTGGACTTGCTGTAACAGGTGGGGTCACAATTATAGCATATACAAATTTTCTTCCTGCAGGGGTAACCTGGTTGGAATACTTCAGCTTTATTTCAACAAGGCCAGAATGCTATTTTCTTCCGGCTGGATTGATTTTAATCGCATTTGTAATTTACCGATTTCCACATAGTCCATAATCTTAACAGATTTAGAATATTTTTCTAGGAGGATGGTCATAATGAATGGTAAATTCACATTTTAAAGTGAGGGTTGTTGTATGTTATATCTGCATGATGTATGGGTAAATTGGTTTGAAGGAGAAGAGAATGGGTATAACGTATGTTATTTTCATGAATGGCGAAAAGAGGATAAAATTGAGTTGTTAGATCAGGTTCCCCTCTTGTACATAACGGAAAATCTATACAACTATATTGAAAATGACATGCACGAGCTACCTAAACCGATGTTGGACGTAATTTATAAACGGGCATACTCTCGTAAAGGGCAAGAGAGAAACGTTATGGAATATGCTGCTATTATTACAGATGGAAATGATATTATGGTAATTGACACGATAGGCTATCAGATCCCTGTTAGGAAAAGCAGATTAATTCCAAGGCAAGAACAACTAGTATATGATATGATCCAAAATACGAAGGCACAATCATTCAAATTTGATGATAGACATTACAAAAAAGAGTATCATATGCTTTCACTAGAGCCTGAGCTCGTTTTCGGTTTAACCAGAAAAGAACGTCAATTGAAACAGTTATTAATGATGGGTCTTGATCAGCTGCGTACAGCAAACAATCTTGGAGAATTACGCTATTGGCTTACGGAATGGGACCCGAAAAACTATCCCTACATTCGCGATATGAATGAAGATCAAGTTTGGCAAGCTTTGTATAATGGTGTGAAAAAAGGATGGACAAGCTCTCATGAGGATTTGTGTGCAAAGCTAATCAAAGGACAGCCATTTCTTGAGAAACTATATGAAATGGAAAACGGAAAAGAAGAAAACGCTTCAAAGCTACAATAAACAAGAAGGGGGAACGTATGATACGTTCCCCACTTCGTATTTATTTCTTCTTTTTAACTCTGCCAAGGCCCATTGCCTTTTTAGCTTTAGCTAAATTTTTATTAGCTGTCAAGGCAGCTTTTTCTGCTCCATGGTCTAATATGGTATCTAATTCTTCTGAATCGAGAAGAGCGTAGTATTTTTCCTGAATTGGTTGCAGTACATCTATAACAGCATTTGCTACGCCTTGCTTAAAGTCCCCATAACCTTTGCCTTCGTATTTTGCTTCAAGTGCTTCGATTGATTTTCCAGTACAACTGGATTCAATTGTTAATAGATTGGATACCCCAGGTTTATTCTCTTTATCAAATTTCACTATACCATCTGAATCAGTAACCGCACTTTTAATTTTCTTTTCAATTTTCTTAGGTTCGTCGAGCATAGAGATAAAGCCTTTTTCGTTGGTATCCGATTTGCTCATTTTCTTCGTTGGTTCCTGTAGAGACATAATGCGTGCGCCAACCTTAGGAATTTTAACTTCTGGAACAGTGAAAATATCATTAAAACGATTGTTAAAACGTTGAGCCAAATTACGTGTAAGCTCCAAATGCTGTTTTTGATCTTCTCCAACTGGAACGATATCTGTATTGTAAAGTAAAATATCGGAAGCCATTAAAGATGGATAGGTGAATAGAGCAGAAGAAACAGCCTCTTTACCTTCCGATTTATCTTTAAATTGTGTCATTCTTTCCAACTCACCCATATAACTGATCGATTGTAGCATCCATCCAAGCTGTGTATGTGCGCTAACTTCAGACTGAATAAATAGTGTAGAGGAATCAGGATTAATACCTGAAGCCAGATAAATTGCTGCAAGTGAACGAATATTTTGTCGCAACTTCAAACGATCCTGTGGTACGGTAATCGCATGTTCATCTACAATACAAAAATAACAATCATGCTCCTCTTGTAACTGGACAAACTGTTGTATCGCCCCTAAATAATTACCAATGGTTAATGTACCACTTGGCTGAATACCTGAAAATATTGTTTTCATCTTGTTCACTCCAATTTTATTTTTTTCCATTAAAAAAAGCTCATTAATCCCCATAAACAGGGACGAATGAACCGCGGTGCCACCCTTATTATTCTGTCATACAACAGAATCGCTTTGTGTGTTAAAATTAGCTCCAAAGTCCAATTCCAATATACCTTGATACTTGTTTACACCAACCACAAGCTCTCTAGAATTCAGGGGGCAATTGTACTACGCCTTTTTCATTGCTATTATTTTTTATCATTATATATATATTTATACAAAAATGCAAGTTCATATAGGGGCGCAAGTATCAATTGAGAAAATCATATGTTGAAAATAAACATTAAGCATAAGATCTGAAATAGGAAATAGGTGATTTCCTGTATTGTAATCCTGGAAATCACCTCACCTACACAGTAAGACTTCTAATAAAATGGATATCCAAAGCCACCATAATAAGGGTATCCATATCCATATCCATATCCATAACCGTATGGAGAAAGTAATGCGCTTCCTAATAAACCACCAACTACGCCACCTAAAAATGGCCCGCCAAACCCAAATCCACCATAAGGATACCCGTAACCAAATGGTCTGCCAAATCCAAATCCATATGGACGGCCAAAACCGAATGGTCTGCCGAATCCAAAACCATAAGGACGGCCAAAACCAAATGGTCTGCCGAACGGGCGCCCGAAAATCCTCTCATCATTTTGAGCTAACTGAAAATTATTCGTGTTGTCATTCATTCTAAAACCTCCATTTTTTGTATACAGTCTTCACTCTTTTCTATACAGAATAATATATCCGCACAGTTATATTAACCTATGTTATATAATAAGAAATTGCATAGGCAATCACATAATTAATGATTTATTATGAAAAAACAGCAAAAATTATTTATTTTTTCATATAATATCATCACAATGAAGCTAGTTGAAAATGTTTTCGGAAGGATGAGCTAATTGAATCACATAGCAGTAATGGGTGGGTGGATTCAAGCATCCGGCACAGTAATAAATGCAATAGAGCCTGCTTTTAGTGAGACAAATAGCAAGGTATTTGCAAAAGCAGGAAATATGCTACAAGCTATCGGCAATGCCATTATTTCTGAAAATTCCTCGATAATAGTAAATAAAATTGCTAACGAAGTTCAATCAACTGGAAATCTGGTTGTCGTGGTTGGTCTATATCAAAAAAACATCACTCTTGAAATTCAAGGTAACCTTATCCAAGCGGTGGGAGCCGGAGTAGGGTTTACACATGCGGTGAGGGAAAATAAGCTGGTTGAAGCTATTGGGGACTTATTGCAGATTATCGGAAACAGTCTTCAGTCCATATCTGGAATAATAGAGAAGGAAGAAAAGGTTGATGCTAGTTTACTAGATTATACTGGAGCATGGATTCAAGCGGGAGGGGCTATCATTTCAGCCATTCACCTAACAATAGAAAATGAAACGCACAAAAATTATTATTACGAAGCTTATAATTTAGTGTATTAGGGTGGGAAGGAAAACACCCATCCTAATACACCTTTATTTTATATTACTAATAACATTAATTGTAAAATGGCTCGTATGAGTTGGTAGTTGGTTATCAACTGTTTCATGATATAGTTGTAGATCGACATCAAAATTAATTGATGTAAGCATATGTTTCTTTATATTTCATACTGCATTTCAGCTATTTTTCACCCATACCTTTGAAATAACCCTTCCCGCATCACAGCTGTTTTGGAGCTCAATTAAAAGATCTTTATTGAATTGGTGCTAATTCACTTTCAGTTACCCATTTGTGGTTTGTTACCTTTTTGCCACCTGTTGTTGGGACATAATCTACCATGTATACAGTAGTCTCTTGAGCAGAATCAATTTTAGCTGTAGCACCATCCATCCCCTTCATATGAGAGGCATTAATAGTAACCTCAGCTTCGGGTTCTAACGGTTCATCACCTGCATTTTTAATTTCCTCATGTATGACCCATTTGTGGTCTTCTACTCTCTCACCACCTGTTGTTGGGGTGTAGGAAATTGTGTAAACCGTTGTTGTATATGCTCCAGAAACCGTTGCTTCTGCGCCTTCCATTCCTGGCATATGGTCTGTAGTAATTTTCGCTTTACTTCCAACTTCATAGGTTGGATTTTTGGTACTATTCAGATCTTCAGGAACTTCACCAGAACTTGAGTGATTCATTTCCCCATGTGATTCAGAATTATTTTCTTCCGTGGTCTCTGAATTCATCTCAGTATTTGATGATTCTTTTGAGGGGGATTCATCATTACCTTGTCCGCAAGCAGTGAGCGCTATAAGGAAAAATGGTAACAACAGACTCATTAAAACTTTTTTTAATCTCATTGTATTTACCTCCTAGATAACAATTCTTTCCTACTATACCCATAAAAAATGCAGATTATATGCAGACTTGTTTACATTTTTGAAAAATGTTTTGTAGGGGAAGTTAAACGAACAGTCCTTAGACAATAACAAAAAATGACAAAATCTATTAATTTTCATTCAAAAAATTATTGTTTTCCTTTATACTGGTAATATAACAGAATGGGAGATTGATAGTTTATGCGATTAGGAAAATACCTAACCTTTGTCAGCGCTATCTTCGTATGCCTGATGATACCAATAGTTATTAGCGCAGATGAGGCAGAAATAGCAAACTTACATAAGGAAAGACAAACGAGCATTAAGCCGATTGATGTAGATAAAAAGATGAAGCGATTTACATATGATTCAGGGTATGAATTTGAGTATCCAGATGCAGTCAGAGGTATATATGTAACAGGAAACTCAGCCGGGGGCAGCAGGTTTGATAAGCTTGTTGATTTAATAGAAACAACTGACTTGAATTCAATGGTTATTGATATTAAAGAAGATCATGGAAACCTTACTTTCAAGCCGGAAGAAGGCTCTCCTTATGAAGATATTGGGAAAAATTATATTGATGATCCAAAGAAACTTATGAAAACGTTAGAAGAAAAAGGAATTTATCCAATCGCCCGAATTGTTGTATTTAAGGATACAGTGTTGGCTAAGAAAAGATCTGATTTATCTTTTACCAAGAATGGAAAGGTATGGACAAACGGAAACGGTGATGCCTTTGTTAGTCCGTTCCAAAAAGAAGTTTGGGAATATAACGTAGAAATTGCCAAGAAAGCAGCGGAAATGGGTTTTCAAGAAATCCAATTTGATTATGTTCGCTTCCCGGAAGGCTTTGAGCACAGAGACGAAGAGTTAAACTATTCTCTTGGTGACTATAAAGATGCAGATATGAACAACATAAAGAAACGAGTAGAAGCAGTTACTGACTTCGTAGCATATGCAAGGGAAGAGCTCTCTTATTATGATGTGGATGTAGCAGTAGATATTTTTGGATATGCAGCAACATTAGAAGAAACACCTGGAATTGGGCAAAACTTTTCACGCATATCTAAAAATGTAGATGTTATTTCTTCTATGATTTATCCAAGTCATTGGACCTCCTATTTTGGTATAGAGAAACCAGACACGGAGCCATATAAATTAGTTTCTGAATATGCAAAGGTGGAAAATGAAGTTCTTGGTAAATTGGAAGACCCACCTGTTTCTCGCCCATGGATTCAAGACTTCGAAGCACCTTGGTTATATAGTGGGCCTACAAAACAATATGGAAAAGCAGAGGTTGAGGCTCAGATCAAGGCATTATATGAAAATGACATACACGAGTTTTTATTATGGAACGCAGGAAACTCGTACACCGAAAATGTAGACTATAAAGTTGGATTGTCAAAATAAATTTAAACGGAACAGACCATTATTTAAAATAGTGGTCTGTTTTCATGTTGCATAATCTAAGTGTAACAAGCTCTCTCTAATCTACACCTAATTAATTAAAATCCGCTATAAGAACGAGTAATTTGGAATAAAATGGGTTGTTCTTAAGAAAAGCTAATGTAAATTGCTCTATTTGGATATCCTACCCTGTGAGATGAATTTAACAAATTGATTTTGATTCGTTATAATAAAACGGACTACTAAAACAATAAGGAGTAGATCAATGAATTGGTATGAGAAATTGAACGAGTACTTTCCAGTGGAAGAAATGAAATCAAAAGAGCATATGGAGATGCTCCTAGAGGAAAAGGGGGATGTATATTACAAAGACGAAAGTCCCCTGCACGTAATGATGTATGCCGAGTTTGAAACGTTTATTTTTATAGATTATGTATGGGTATCTTCAAAAGCTCGTGGCAAAGGAACAGGTCATAAGCTAATTGAAAAGCTTAAAGAAAAGAATAAGCCAATTATCTTGGAAGTGGAGCCTGTGGATTACGAGGATTCAGATACAGAAAAGAGATTGCATTTTTATAGCAGAGAAGGCTTTACCCATGCCCAGTCAATTGGTTATAACCGACGCTCATTGGCGACAAATGAAGAAACTCCTATGGAGATACTATATTGGTCACCAAATGACGATTCAGAAGAGGTTATCTATAAGCAAATGAAGAGAATGTATGAAGATATTCATACTTATAAGGATAAAGAGTTGTATGGAAAGGCATATCAATCCGTAGATGAGGTACTTGTTTATGATGAGGATCGGGATACAGCGGATATTTTGCAAAGTTTAACCCCAAAAGAAAAAGTATAAATTGAACGAGAAACCCATCCGGTATAAGGATGGGTTTCTCTATTTAAAGCTATTTTGCTGGTATAATATTGTCTATTTCAGACCAATCGAATGTGCCCTCTCTGATCTTTTCCCGTCTGTCTTTGGTAATTATATCTGTTGGTCTGCCTCCGTTAGGCCAATCTGTGTCATGTCCTTTCCATTCCGGTCTTTCATGAGATAGAATAAAAGCTGCAATATCAGCAGCCTCTTGATCTGTTAAAGGCTCAGCTGCTCCTGGCGGCATATTATTTTGAATATATCCTGCAATCTTAGACATTCTTGACATACCAGCACCATCATTAAATGAATTCTCCCCCCAAAGAGCAGGTCCTGTATTTGTTCCTGTTCCTGAACCATCGGTGGCGTGACAAGATAAACAGTTTTTTTCTTCATATAATGCTTCCCCGCTGGATACACTAGGTTCTGGAATTTCCTTCATGGTGTTTTGCATGCGCCAAGGAATTTCTTCTCCGACTTCAATTCCCTCAGATATATATGTTAGATAAGAGACCATTGCTCGCATTTCCTTACTTTCCGGATCAAGTTTTTCCCCATTCATACTTCGTACCATACAGCCATTAATGCGGTCTTCAATAGTAAATACCACTCCTTCACGGGGACGGTATTGTGGAAACTGTGTTGTAACACCTACCATGGAAGAAGCCTTAGAAAGACCGCCATCTGCATGACAGCTCATACATGATAGTTCATTTCCTACATTATCGGGCAAGATGGTATTTGTTTCGTTGAACACTTCTTGCCCATAGGTTATATATTCTGTAAGAGGATCATCTGGATTCAAGTCATCCATTGATGGAGGATTATAAGCAAGCTCTTCATTCGCAGCTTCTTTTTGGCTCGTATTGGATTGTTTTTCCGCGTTTTCATTATCAGAACAAGCTACGGTTAGTATTAGAAAAATTAATATTAAAAAATAAATTGATTTGCTTCTAAGCATATCTTTTTCCCTCCTTTTATCTTCTATCTCTAAGCTATCTGTTTTTCAGTAATAAAACTATGACATTTATCACAGTTTTAATGTCAATAATGGCTGCTGTTCATTTTTATTAAAAAAATTATCAATTATTTTCAATTAGAGGGTTTAATTAAAAATGATTAGGGGTAACTTAACATTAATGACAGAAATACATTTCAACAAACATAAAAAAACCCTAAATTTCTTGAATATCCTCTACCTTTCATTAGACAAATGTAGTATACTTTACATAGGGGTTAATTAAACTTATTTTAATTTAATAATCGAATAAGTTAATCCGTGTTTTCGAAATGAAAAAACCCATATCAGAATGAGGAGTGAAGTTTTAATGGTAACACTTTATACCTCACCAAGTTGTACATCTTGCAGAAAAGCAAAAGCATGGTTAGAAGAGCATGATATACCGTTCACTGAACGTAATATATTCTCTGAACCATTATCATTGGATGAGATCAAAGAAATATTGCGAATGACAGAAGATGGTACAGATGAGATTATATCTACACGCTCAAAGGTTTTTCAAAAATTGGATGTTAACATTGAGCAATTGCCAATGAAGGATCTATTTAATTTGATCCAAAAAAATCCTGGTCTGTTACGCAGACCAATCATACTAGATGAAAAACGTCTGCAAGTGGGCTATAACGAAGATGAGATTCGTCGATTTTTACCTAGAACGGTTCGTACGTTTCAATTACGTGAAGCGCAACGTATGGTTAACTAATCAGATTCATTAAATAAATTAAAACGCAGATCAGTTGGTGATGATCTGCGTTTTTAATTTTAAATAGCCACTACAAAAAGCCGACCGTATTATCAGTTTGGTTTTGGCCATGAGCATGTCCTCTTGTTTAAATTAATTTCATGGTGACAAAATGGTGTAAATGGTCTAAAATATATTATTAACTATTCTATGAATTATGGGCTTTTTAATTTCCAATATGGTGGAAGTTATCATACAATAGGTCTAAGAAGAAACTATATACTCAAGTCATATAGTTATATATATAGCTTTTAATGAATAAATGGTTAATTGAGGGGACAATGAACCGATCATTATGGTTAACGCTTTGTAATTTAGGGTATAGCATACTGTAATCTGTTTCATCAAAGGTGAAGTTGTCTCTTCCACCTAACTATTATCAGAAGGGAGAGAATAGATGATGGAAATAGAAAGAATAAATGAGAACACGGTTAAATTTTATATTTCATATATCGATATAGAAGATCGCGGTTTTGAGCGAGAAGAAATTTGGTATAACAGAGAGCGTAGTGAACAATTATTCTGGCAAATGATGGACGAAGTTAATTACAAAGAAGAATTTAATGTAGAAGGACCATTGTGGATTCAAGTTCAAGCCTTGGAAAAGGGACTTGAAATAATCGTAACTAAAGCACAGGTTTCTAAGAATGGCGAGAACATTGAGCTTCATACCGAAGATGGCCATACGGTAGATCTGCCTGTTGATAAAAAAATCGAGAACATGCTGGAAGATAAATTTGGTGCCAAGCAGGAAGAAGATACAGAAGAAATGGAAGATGACCACATGGAGGATAACCTCTGGATTATCGTTAATTTTGATGACTTTGAAGATGTCATTCAGTTAAGTCATTACTTCCAGGATATGACTGGCATTACAGAGGAAATCTTGTATTTCTATAAAAATAAATATTATTTATATCTGGAATTCTCTCAAGACGTACTGGATGATAATATTCAAGAAGACTTGATTAGCCAGGTATTTGAATTTGCAAATGATGCGGATATTACGATTCACATGTTAGAAGAGTATGGTAAGAAAGTTCTCGAGGAAAATACGTTTGAGGAAATCAGAGAACATTTCCCTGCAAATATCTAGACACACTCATTAAAGGAGGGTGTCTTTTTTTTGTGCAATTTAATATATGTGAGGGTGGTAAACTAATTCATAATTTATATATACTGCGACGTAACTTGGTTGTTTGTAAATGACCGTTTCGGAAAATACACTTCGCTGGTAAAGTGGTTAGATAATAACCCGTTATTTATGGTACAAAGCAGATACAAATTGATTGGAGCGGAAGGGGGCAATCTAAGAACGCCACGTCCTGGGACTGCGTTTCCTCGTCCCACCGAAAACATTTGTGGCAACGATTGCATAACCAACGTCCTGTTGGCCCGCGACTCCTACCGGAATAGCATGAGCTGAAGACCCTGGACGTAGCGTAGCGAAGGAAGCGGCTGAAGCCATGCCGGTGGAAAGCGTCCCCCTGCAGCGTAAATCAATGGGTCCATCCGCTTCCTTAAAATAAAATATACTTTAGTTCGCAGTTTCCTCCTACTGCGAATTATGAATTGTATGAGGTAAGTCTTTATTTCAACATTTGTATTATAAAAATAAATATATGTAAACAGTGTAAGAGATAAGAACTGCTGCTTCTTATTTAATTATTACTATTCCTGCTGTTATTTTTCAATCCTGTAAAGTATTAAGAAGGGTTTTTATAGTCTCTGTTGAATTATAAACAATGGAGGTGATCTATTTATGCTGCAAGCAATGAATGAAAAAGGTGTGTTAGTCACTCTTCCGCATGCTACAAGAAATGAAATAGCGGAATGGAAGAAATCACAAACGGAATTTTATTGCCCAGCTTGTAAGGAAAGGGTGATGATGAAGGCAGGAACAAAGAATATTGCACATTTTGCACATTATCAAGAAGGAGAGTGTATTGCAAAGGAAGGAGGAGAGGGAGCGTATCATGAAAAAGGAAAGCTGGCGCTATATGATTGGTTAAAAGGACAGCAAATAAATACACAAATGGAAGAATATCTTTCACAAATACAGCAACGCCCCGATATCCTTGTAAACTGGAATGGAAGAAAAATAGCAATTGAATTTCAATGTGTAAGAATTCCCACCACAGTTATTCAAAAAAGAAATAAAGGCTATATGCGTGCGGGTATTATACCAATTTGGATTCTAGGCATGAATCTATTTCAGCGGAAGACCGCTAATCATTTTAAAATAAACGACTTCCTCATCCAATTTTTCCACCAATTTTCCTCTGACTATCCACTATGCATTTACTTTTTCTGTCCGGAAACATTTCAATTTTTAACCATACATGATATTTATATTCTCCGAAAAGGCGTAGCTACAGGGAAGTTTCATATTCAATCTCTTCCTATTATTGGATTCCTTGAGCTTTTTATGGCCAAGAATTTAAAACCAAAAGAACTATATAACGTGTGGATAAAAGAAAAGCAGCGATTTAGAGTCCATCAACCAAATCGACTTTTCGGAAGAGAGAGAAAATGGTATCAATGGCTTTATTTAAAAGGACTGCATCGTGAAATACTACCAACACTTATACATTTGCCTGTCTCTTTTCAAATGAGAATGAAAACCCCCCTATATGAATGGCAAAGTCGTCTGCTGTTGGATTATATTTCTCCTCTCCCTTTAGGAGCAAGCTTTACTCTCTCCTCCTGCCACATCTTTCTCCGGTTCCATCATCAACTGTCTCAGCAATTCCACCTATTGCATTCACCAGCTAATCCTATCCAAGAATATCTGGAACATTTAGTAACGCTAAAAATTCTCAATAAGTTAAATGAACGATATGTGAAACGTAAAGAAATCAAACAGCCAGCTTCATTAGAAAAAGCGCTCTATGCTGACAAAGTTGTTTTGGAAAAGCTATTCAATCAAAATCCAAGCATGATTCCCCGTTAATTCGTTATACTAAGTTTTAAGGATTCCTTTTTGCAGGATTTTTCTTTTGTGTTCACGAATTACTATATAAGGAAAGATTTTTTTGGAATAGAAGGAGGAGCTTTTATGGCAAAATCAAAAACAAAAGCACTACCAAAGCGTGAAGAACTACCAGTAGAACGCACATGGAAATTAGAGGATATTTTCGCTACAGATGAAATATGGGAAAAAGAATTAAAACAACTACAAACTGATATTCCCAAAATAGAAGCGTATCAAGGGAAACTGGCTGAGTCATCCGATCAGTTGCTTGGTGTACTAAAGCTGCAAGATGAATTATCTGAGCGATTAGGAAAGCTGTATACATATGCGCATATGCGCTATGACCAGGATACGACCAATTCATGGTATCAAGGACTAAATGCGCAGGCTGAAAATGTACTGACCATCGCTTCAAGTGCAATGAGTTTTATCGTTCCGGAAATTTTAACGATGGAGGAAACGAAGCTAAAGAACTTTTTAGAAGAGAACAAAGAGCTACAGGCATATCAAAAAACATTAGACGAAATTAATCGGCAGCGGCCACATATCTTGAGCGAAAAAGAAGAGGCGTTACTTGCTGAAGCATCTGATCCTATGTCAAGTGCTTCTCAAACATTCGGTATGTTGAATAATGCGGATTTAACGTTCCCAACAATTAAAAATGAAGACGGGGAAGAAGTTGACTTAACGCATGGCAGATATATTGGTTTTCTTGAATCAAAGGACCGAAGCGTAAGGGAAGCAGCTTTTAAAGGAATGTATGATACCTATGGGAAATTTAAGAATACTTTTTCTTCTACACTAGGTGGTAATATTAAGAAAGATAACTTTTATGCTAAGGTACGTAATTATGAATCTGCAAGGCAGTCTGCTTTAGATGATAATAATATACCTGAAAAAGTGTACGATAATTTAGTTGAAGCTGTTAATGAAAAACTTCCATTACTTCATCGCTATGCGGAACTAAGAAAGAAAGTATTAAAACTCGATGAATTGCATATGTACGATCTATTTACACCACTTGTCCAGGATATAGATATGAAGATTCCATATGAAGAAGCACAGAAAAATGTTTTAGAAGCACTCGCTCCACTTGGAGAAGAATATGTAGATATTCTTAAAGAAGGTTATGAGAATCGTTGGATTGATGTGGAGGAAAATAAAGGAAAACGAAGTGGTGCTTATTCTTCAGGAGCATATGGTACCAACCCATATATATTATTAAATTGGCAGGATAACGTAAATGATATGTTTACACTAGCTCACGAGCTCGGGCATTCGGTTCATAGTTACTATACACGTAAATTTCAGCCATTCCGTTATGGAAACTATTCTATTTTTGTGGCAGAGGTTGCATCCACAACGAATGAAGCTTTGTTAAATGATTATATGTTGAACAATGTAGAGGATGAAAAACAAAAACTCTATTTGTTAAATCACTTTTTAGAAGGATTCCGTGGTACTGTATTCCGTCAGACGATGTTTGCAGAATTTGAACATGATATTCATGTAAGAGCACAAAATGGCGAAGCTTTAACTGCTGATAAGTTAACCGAACTTTATTATGATCTTAACAAAAAATACTTCGGTGATGCAGTCGTTTCAGATGAGGAAATCGGCTTAGAATGGGCGAGAATTCCACATTTTTATTACAATTACTATGTGTATCAATATGCCACAGGTTATTCTGCTGCAATGGCCCTATCAAATAATATTTTACATGGTAAAGAAGGAGCTGTAACTCGTTACCTTGATTTTCTGAAGGCGGGAAGTAGTGACTATCCAATCGAGGTACTTCAAAAAGCAGGTGTGGATATGACATCAAAACAACCTATTCTTGATGCACTGGATCTATTCGAAGAAAAACTAAATGAGATGGAAAAACTTTTATTGAAATAAGAAAAAAGCAGGATGGACCTAACTTGGTCGCACCCTGCTTTTTTAGGTTTTAATATAAATGTTGGGGTATTCAATGATATGGAAAATGGATAAATTGTGAAGTAACTTAATAGTACTGCAAACGGTCGTTCCGGAAAATAACTTATGGTGAAAGTTTGTGAATTTCTCCGGCGGATAATCTTGCTCTCCGGTTGATTAGTTTGTTCTCCAGCGGAAAATCTCGCTCTGCAGCTGATTAATTCACTCTCCGGCGGATTATCTCGCTCTGCAGCTGATTAATTGATTCTCCGGCGGATAATTTCGCTCTGCAGCCGATTAATTGATTCTCCGGCGGATTATCTCACTCTCCTGCTGATTAATTCACTCTCCAGCGGAAAATCTCCGCTCCGCTGCTGATTGGCCCCACACTAGTTCACAGTTTCCTCCTACTATGAATAAACATAGTACCCCAACATTTACAGTAGAAATCGATTTTACATAGCAACTAGGGATTACCGCATTCCGCGATAAACGCGTCTGGTTGTTCTGTTCGTAAATGAATATACTGTAAGGTAGATAGAAATAAATAATAAGGGCAATGTAATATAGAGGGGAATGATTGACATTAACCCAAGAATATTAATGAAAAAGGCAAACAAAGTTAATAATATAAACAAAAATGGGAGAATATTTTGCATGAACCATCACTCCTGTCAACTATTTAATCCTTATATATAATAATATGATGAGCTAAAAATAATTAGAAGTGACACTTTTGTGAAATCATGAACATACTTATTGATAGAAAGATAATTTGCTGTTATAGTATTACTTGTAAGATGACAAACAAAACCCCTTTGTTTGAATCATGAAACTTTCTCCCATCCCCCTTTGTATAAATACAAAGAGAGATAATAAGGATATACGCTGCCCCGTATATCCTTATTTTATTTCCATAAGTTTGTGATTTCTTGAACGAATAAATATATCTTAAAAACATACCCCTTAATTTCATCTGAACACTACTCAAGTATCGATTATCTTATCCAATTTTAATTCATCTACATTTGATTTAAAAAAACATGGCGGGACGTAATTCCAGACTGCGCCAAAAGTAGTAAATCCCCACGTTTTATTATAAATAAAAAATGAGCCTTACATCGGCTCACTTTACAATAAATAGTTCCAAAAATTCCCGTATTTTGCTGGTAGCTTACTTACCTTTCTTTTTAACTGCAGCTTCTTCATTTCTTTTTCAGCTTTTGCTACCGTCCAATCATAAACAACTGCTACTTCTTTTGTTGCAATACTGCCATACATGGCTACAAAATCCTCTAAAGGTGGCTTCTCGGATGGAATAGGTGATTTTTGCAGTATCTCTTTTAGCACCCTTACGTATATATCATATGGATATAAGCCGGATATCTTAATCCCTTGATCGTCACTCATTTGATTAAAAAATACGATTGTAGGAATATAATCGACTTCCATCTCTTGTGTTAATTTCAAGTCACATTGGAAGGCTTTTTTTGCAGATGCAGAATATAGGTCGTTTTCAAATTCATTTACATCCAGATTAGCTTCCTCTGCACATTGTAGCAGAACATCTTTTTCTGAGATATTTAGTTTGTTTAAAAAGGCATTCTCTTGAATTCTGCGCAAAAATACCTTTCCTGCTTTTTTACCTTGGAGCTCAGCTGCTTTTACAGCCAATGAGGCAATCCAAGGAGATGAAATAGGATTATCAATCCAAATATCGCCGTCACAACTCATTCCGGTTCGCTTTGCTGTTTTTTCCCAGATATCACGGAGTTTTATAGGTTTATCAAATTGGTCTTTATTTAAATGGTTTAAATGACCACTGACAATTGGCTGTATGGTAAAAAATCGACCATATTCAATAGTCAGCTTCTTAATATAGGGTTCGAGCGACCAGCATTCCGGGCATAGAGGGTCAACAAAAACATACATTTCAATTGGCTTCTGGACTAAATCGATATAGCTATATTTCGGCGATGTGTTTGTACAGGTTGAGCCATGAAGCTCACTTGAATTCCCACTCACATCGATTCTCCTTTCTTCTATTCTGGTGTGTTCATCATGTGATTTGCTGTTAGGGTCAATTTTTCAAATATAGCTGTACGGTACGGATCTTCAATTTCAGCTTCTTCGAGCGCTTCCTTCATACATTCAAGCCAAGCATCCCGGCGTGTCGGAGTTATTTCAAATGGCAGGTGTCTTCTTCGCATCATTGGATGGCCACGTTCTTCTGAAAAAAGAGGAGGACCACCAAAGAACTGAGTGAGAAATAAAGTTTGTTTTCTTGCAGTCTCAGTTAAGTCCTCTGGGAATATAGGTATAAGCTTGGGATGTACTCCCACTCGTTTATAAAATGCTTGCACAATCCGGTGAATGGCATCCGCACCACCAATGGCTTCATAAATGGAACCAGGTCTATTCATCAACATTACTCCTAGTAAAAATTATAAATGTAGTTAAAAATAATCAAGCATTTAATTCTACATAGGCCAACAAGCCTTAATTGTATATATTGTAGCAACGTAAATGAACCTGGGCAACTAATCTGATTTATAGTTACTTTAATAAGTCTTAGAGGGTTTTGAAAAAACGCTGAATTTTATTTGGAGTCGTTCTTCTAGGTATTTGAAACTCCTTGAGGATTTGATTAAACCTCATCTCACCCAACGCTTCTGAACTGGCTTCCAGTTCCAATTCATAGTCAGTTACTCCATTGTATGTGCTGTAGTCAAGGACAAGTACAATGTCTTGGTATTCTATTTCGTTTCGCTCAGTTATAAGACTTCCAAAATAATGGAGTTCCTCTACAGCTATTCCTTTTTTCATTAATTGGGCCATTGTGTGGGGTTTGGGGATTGGTGAATCATTCATCCATTGATTTGCTTCCTCATGAATTAAATGATCATGTGTTTCCAGCAAGCCTGTTGAATGTGGCTCTTTTAATGTAAGCTTATACTGACCGTTTTTCTCTCTAATTCGTAATGCGCATCCGTTTTTCTTTAACGAAAAATCCTTTGTTTCAAAATAATGATTAGTCTGTGTTTGAATAGAATTTGTAAAAGGTAAATGAGTTAACAGATGATTATATTCTTCTTCTGTAAGTAAATTTTTATATTCGATTTCAATTTCTTGTGCCACTAGTATTCCCCCTAACTTAAAAAGGTTACTATTGATTATGGCTAATTTAAAATAAATATGCAATGATTAGCCATTGTGTAAGATTATGATACAATAATGGGGATGAAACAGACAGGTGTTTAGTTAAACTTTTCAACGTAAGAATAATGCTGTTAAGTTCATTGTCAGCGTCGATCCTATCAAAAATGAAGGCTGACCTTACATAGCTTAAGGCGTCACTTTATTCGCTTGTATCTAAATTTATTAGAGTCGATGAAGACACATATGCTTTTCTTACAACTGAGGACCTGAAAAACAGGTGGTGTATAGATAATGAATTGGGGAGCAAAATTAGCACCTTATGCACAGGTGGTTGAAGAACTGAAAATAAAATTAAAAGGTATTCGTAAACAATTTGAATATGAATCAAGACACTCTCCGATTGAGTTTATAACTGGAAGAGTGAAACCCATTCCAAGCATTTTGGAAAAAGCGGAAGCTAGAGGAATTTCGCTTGAGAATATTGACCGGGATATGCAGGATATAGCTGGTGTACGAGTCGTATGTCAATTTGTTGACGATATTTATACAGTTGTTAAAATGATTCGTTCCCGACAGGATTTTAATATTATCGAAGAAAAGGATTATATATCTGAGAAGAAAGAAAGCGGTTATCGTTCTTATCATATTATAATTGACTATCCTGTGGAAACAATTGATGGAATGAAAAAGATTATTGCAGAAATACAAATTCGCACGTTAGCAATGAATTTCTGGGCTACAAATGAACATTCCTTGAATTATAAGTATAAAGGAAGAATTCCAACAGAAATTAAGGAAAGATTACAAAGGGCTGCAGAAGCAGCATTTAAATTAGATGAGGAAATGTCTGCAATCAAACATGAAGTTCAAGAGGCACAACGTATTTTTCATAGAAAATAATAACGGCAAACGTCTAAAAAAGGGGGATGATTAAAATGAAGTTTAAAATTGTATCAAAAGGCGATGAACGCTCGAACAGGATTAAAGCAACAATGAAGCAATATCTAATCGAATTTGATTTGGAGTATGATCGGAAGGAGCCGGATCTTGTTATTTCGGTTGGTGGAGATGGCACGCTCTTGGAGGCTTTCCATCGATATGTTCACAGACTTGATTCCACTGCATTTATTGGGGTACATACAGGGCACTTAGGCTTTTATGCAGACTGGGTTCCTGATGAAGTTGAAAAGCTAATCATTGAAATTGCCAAAACACCTTTTCAAGTAGTGGAATATCCACTGCTGGAGGTAACTATTCGTTCTAAAACCGGAGGAACAGAAGACCGTTTCCTGGCTTTAAACGAGGCTACAATTAAAACGGCTGACGGTTCAGTTGTTTTTGATGTGGAAATTAAGGGAGAACATTTCGAGACCTTCCGTGGAGACGGTTTATGTATTTCTACACCCTCAGGAAGTACAGCTTATAACAAAGCATTAGGTGGAGGGATTATCCATCCTTCCTTAGATGCTATCCAACTAACAGAAATGGCATCAATTAATAATCGGGTATTCCGTACGATAGGATCCCCACTAATTTTACCGAAGCACCATACCGCGCTTTTAAAGCCAATGGTTGACCGCAGCTTTTTAATTGCAATTGATCATTTTACAACTAATTATGTAAATGTGAAATCCATTCAGTGCCGAGTTGCGGAAGAAAGAATTCGTTTTGCAAGATTTCGGCCATTTCCATTTTGGAATCGTGTGCGCGATTCCTTTGTGGCAGAAGAAGATGATTAATAGGGAAAGCGAATGAAGATACATGGAATGGAAGATTAAACCCATTGATGAAGGTAAACAAATTCGAGAATATTTACAAGAAGTGCAAGGGTTCTCGAAACGAATTATGAAGGCTTTGAAGTATGAAGGGGGAGAAATACTCGTTAACGGGAATCCGGAAACAGTTACATTTAAATTATCAACGGGAGATACGTTGTCGATTTTATTTCCTCCTGAGAAAAAGGGTAGCTATATGAAGGCGGAAAATATCCCGTTGAATGTTGTGTATGAAGATGAAGAGCTTCTGGTGTTAAATAAATCTGCCGGTATGCCGGTTAGTCCTTCATATCAACATACTTCTGGAACGGTTGCCAATGGACTGCTTGGTTATTATGAAAAGAAGAACATTCCCTATACTATTCATATTGTAACCAGGCTGGATCGGGACACTTCCGGCTTGATGCTCGTTGCAAAGCATCGTTACAGTCATTCTTTATTGTCACTTCAACAAAAAACAGGAACAGTGAAAAGAAAATATAAAGCAATTTTAGAAGGTAGCTTACCTGAGAAAAGTGGAATTATAGTAGCTCCTATCGGGAGAAAAGAAGGCTCTATCATTGAAAGAACGGTTGAAGAAAACGGAAAACATGCAATCACTCATTATCAAATTACTAAGGAATTGCTAGAGCATTCTCTTGCTGATGTTCAGCTTGAAACAGGAAGGACACACCAAATTAGGGTACATTTTTCTTATATGGGTTGTCCGCTGGCAGGGGACGATCTTTATGGTGGATCCAGACAATGGATGAACAGGCAAGCTCTTCATTGTGATGAGCTTTCTTTTATACACCCTTTTACGAAAGAGCAAATGCAGTTCTGTGCACCACTACCGCCAGATATGCAGGCAATGGTGCACAGCACTAGTCAAAAAAGCTGAATTTCTCTTCAACATAAGGTTGTTTTGAGGGAATTGCAATGGTTGTTTCTTCTGGCAAACGAAAAGCAGTTAACGCATTCCCAAAAACACAACCAGTGTCAATATTAATTGTTTTATTAACAATTCGTGGTTTCTTGACTGGTGTATGACCATATACAATCCAGTCAGAAGCATGATAATGTTGGGCCCAATCTCGTCTTACAGGTCGGCCATCCTCATGCTTTTCACCAGTAATATCTCCATATAAGACGAAGGTCTTTACTTTTTTATCTGTTCGTCCTATATAGGAAGTCTTAATTCCTGCATGTGCGATAACAGCATGAACTTCCGGAAGCTGCAGATAGAGCTCAGATGCTTCATACAATTCCATGAACTGGTTTTTTATTTTCTTTTGTTGATCATCTGAAAGTGATTTGTATTCCGCTACAGTGGTTTCTAACCCGTTATTTTGTTTCACCTTATTCCCAAGGAAATAGCGGTATAGCTTGTTGCAATGATTTCCTGGAACATAATAAGCTTTTTTCGTTGCAACTACCATTTCGTAAACAAGCTGTATGACTTTCATGGAGGCAGGCCCGCGATCTGTAATGTCACCAAGAAAGACAGGTATTCTTCCTTCGGGATGCGTGTATGTTGTGTCATTTTTACCATATCCTAGCTTTTGAAGTAATTCTTTTAATTCTTCCAGGCAACCATGAACGTCACCTATCACATCGATCTTCATTATCCTGACCACCTTTATAGCGTGTATTTTTCTGTAATTATAGTTGATTTCATAATAAAATTGAATTATTATTATCGAGGCGAACGTACAGTCATGTAAATAGTATTGGCTGTTTTAGTAATAATTTATTAGGGAAAATAATTACGTAGGCTTTCTGTTTGATGAAAGGGTGTATAAAAATGGAATCTACAAACCGATATGACGAGAACTATGAATCACAATATGAAGTTCATTGGGAGAAATTACAACAGGAATTAGCGAATGAAAATCTGGAAGAATTCCGAACTGAATTTATGGACATGCACCCATATGACCAAGCAATGTTTTTTATGGAACAAGAGAAAAACATTCGCCTGCAAATTTATTCCTATTTATCACCTGATGAGATAGCTGAAATTATGGAAAGTATCGAGTTGGAGGATACAACCTCCTATATTACAGAAATGGATCCTCGCTTCGCCTCTATGGTATTAGAAAAGATGGCGGCAGATAACGCAGTAGATATATTAAACGAATTGGAAAAGGATCAGGTAGCAAGCTTCCTTACCATCATGGATAAAGATGCTGCCGATGAAATAAAACAGCTCCTGCATTATGAGGAAAAAACTGCAGGAAGTATTATGACTACGGAGTTTGTAGCTATATTTAAAACAAATACTGCCAGACAAGCGATGCAGCATCTCAAGGAAGAGGCCCCTGATGCGGAAACCATTTATTATTTATATGTACTTGATGATGAGAAGCGGTTGGTTGGTGTACTTTCTTTAAGAGATTTAATTATCGCGGATGAGGAAACTAGAATTGAAGAAATTATGAGTGAGAAGATTGTAGCTGTATCCGTAGGTAAAGATCAAGAAGATGTTGCTCAGATGATCAGAGACTACGACTTTTTAGCATTACCAGTTGTTGACTTTCAGGAGCATTTATTAGGAATTATCACTGTCGATGATATTTTAGATGTTATGGATGAAGAAGCAAGTGATGATTATTCCAAGCTTGCGGGGGTATCTGAGATCGATCGCCCCGACGATAGTGCCTTTCTTTCAGCAAAAAAAAGACTGCCTTGGTTAATTATATTATCATTTTTAGGCATGCTTACAGCAAGCTTAATTGGCAGGTTTGAAGATACACTTGATCAAGTCGCTGTTTTGGCAATTTTTATACCGCTTATCGCAGGAATGGCGGGTAATACAGGCACACAAGCTCTTGCTGTTGCTGTACGTGGCCTGGCAACAGGGGATTATGGCAAGCAAGGGAAGATTAAACTGATTATTCGAGAGGCTGGCACGGGAGTAATTACTGGTACGGTCTGCGGAATAGTAATCACAGGTATTGTCTACCTATGGAAAGGGGATATTTACTTAGGATTACTAGTTGGATTCTCGATCACTGCTTCTCTTGTAGTGGCAACTATCGCAGGCTCTCTTGTACCTGTTTTGATGGATAAAATGAATATTGACCCTGCGGTAGCATCAGGGCCATTTATCACTACAATTAATGATATTATCTCTGTATTGATTTATTTTGGAATGGCCACTGCATTTATGGGTTTTCTTGTTTAAAAAAGCTTTCAGGATAGAAGAAAAAACCGAGTTCTGAGGAATGTTTAGATATATTTCTCATGAGCTCGGTTTTTTTAGTCGTTCGGAAATATGGTTTTTTAATATATACGTTTAGGGTTACCCATTGATTCGCAAAATGAATAAAATGCGAACTAACTTAGTTGTTTGTAAATGATCGTTTCGGAAAATACACTTCGCTCTTGTGCTCGGAGGTGAGGAAGTATACCTCTTGTAATAGGATTATAACTACTAAAAAGTTATCTCAATACGCTTAGAAGATCACCTATCGCCATTGATTTCCATTACAGATGGACGCTTTCCACCGGCATGGCTTCAGCCGCTTCCTCCGCTACGCTCCGTGCAGGGTCTTCAGCTCATGCTATTCCGGCAGGAGTCGCCATCTTCCATTCCAATCAATTGGTATAGACTTTTATCTAAGTATAGAGTTTGCTCAATTATTTTTTGTTACAAATATATTATCACTTCGATATTCCTAACGCATCCTAGCGAAGGGAAAATATGAAGACTCCAGCGGGAAAAGCGAGACTAGCGAGACCCCACAGAACGAAACGTTAGTGGAGTTCGAGGAGGCTCGCAGGCCGCCCGCGGAAAGCGTAATATTTTCCCGTAGCGAGATTAGAATCCTTCAACTGCATAGGAAGTGGGGGCGTAAGCGATAACGTTTGTACTATAAAATGACCACGCCAACCCTAGCTATAGGCCAAAACACATTTCAATTAGGCAATTCATATAATATGCTGAGGAATGATATGTAAGGGAGAGATACATGATGGCAAGAAAGAAATTCGCGAAAGACCCAATGTTATATATTCATCAACCACAGGTAGAAAGACCTCAAGCACCGATGCAACATCAATATATTTCACCTAAGAAAGCCAAAGAGCCAACCTCTGTAGATGAGTTAGCTGAAACGAGCAAAAATAGTTCTAATTCAGTAAGAAAGAAAAGAAACTTTTTTAAAGAGGAATCTAAGCAGGATAGAAACGAGGTTGCTAAAGAAGAGGCTGTACAATCTAAAGAAATTCAAAAAGATGAAGCAATCTCTGAAAAGGAACAAACCGAGAGGAGAGAAACAGACCAGCCGCCTGTAAAAGAGAAAACAAAGTTTAAAGATATGAGCATAGAAGATAAAATTCAATATCTAGTAAACTCCCCCGTCCATGCCCCTGACCTACGCTGTGAAGTTAAAACAGAAAAACGCAACTATCGTGGGGTAATTAAAGATAGCAAGGATGAAGTAGTTATCATGCGTGTAGGTAAGCGCACGAATGACACAGAAATTCCGATAAATGATATTCTCGCTATTCGAATGATAGGTTTTTAATAAGAAAAAAACACCATGGGAAAGCCCCATGGTGTTTTATAATGCGTAAACTTTGAATTAGAATGCACTAATAGCTGGTAGGCAAGTGACATGGCAGAAGCAATTCAAATCTACAGTAATACAAATGCCAGTTGCACGAAGTGGCTTTGTATCTTGTTCTACTGGATTATCCGGATTTGGATTATTATCATGTGGATCTCTTAGCAATTCAAGTACAGCACAGCAATCGTCGTCTACCTTTTTAACGCGGAAGAAGAAGCTTGCCATCATGTCGCCGATATCGTCTGGATCAGCACCAAACCCTTTGAATGGTTTACATCCTTCTTTACAGTACAAAATGACAGGTACTGTATCTAAACCATTCCCATTATCTGATTCACCTAACAAATCACTAATGGACCTTTCGCAGCTTGTTACACAGCAATTTTCTACTACATCTTGTTGCGCCTCAACAATATCCTTTAGGATATCACAGACACAGTTTCCTGTTGAAAAATCTTTTCCACAACCCATAAATTAAAACTCCTTTCAATATTTATTGACTCAGTTGTCTTTAATAGAATATGTGTTTACATCTATAGTGTGTGGGCGATTGAAGGGAGTTTACCGAAGACATATATCTTGTTGATTTCATTTGGATTAGGGCGAATGACTATACCAATTCTTAATGTCTACATAGACTAATATCGACCATAAATTTGTAAGGAGGAACATAAATGTCAGAGAAAAAACAAGTTATCCATGTTAAGGATTTGGTTATTAAGGCAGACAATGTATATGTAGAACCTACCAATCAAAGAAGACCACGGGACGTTTATCCATTCTTCGGTAGGCCGAGATGGGACGAACGAGATGAGAAAGAAAAGGAATCATCCGAGGAGAGAGAGCACTACGGAGAAAGCGGAGAACATTCTGAACATGAGGAAGAACGTAGAAGGCCATTTTGGTTTTAAAAAAAGCAACCACACGTTGGTTGCTTTTTTAAGGAGTTATGTTATATGAGAAAGCCGTCAATTCCATGGATGAAGCATTTTAAAGCAATTGAAAAGCATTTGGATAAAAACGAAAAGTACTTCCAAGCCCTTGAGAAAAAGATGGCAGAATGGGATAAGGAAAAAGCAACTTTAGAAAGCGAAATGGATAAATGGAATAAAGGTTTTTTGAATAAAATTTCTGCATTTGAGAAGTGGATTCATGAATTAGAGAAAAAAATGGAAAAATAATATTTTGAAGAAGGGTTAATTTTTTGTGAAAAGGGTATATATAATTAACTAATGATACGAATAATATAATAATTCAAGTAACTATAAGGGGGGAGAGTAATGGGATACATTTTACCAGTAACCAACTATCAGTATAGTGATTATCATGTACGTATGACGGAAAGAAAACGAAAACCGTTTTATATTGAGAAACCATTTAAAGTAGTTTTGGAAAAGGAACATCAGGAAATCTCTAAAGAACACGAGCGATTGACTCCTGGATA
Source organism: Virgibacillus halodenitrificans (assembly GCF_001878675.1). Lineage (NCBI taxonomy): Bacteria > Bacillati > Bacillota > Bacilli > Caryophanales > Bacillaceae > Virgibacillus > Virgibacillus halodenitrificans. Next base: position 947,726 of record NZ_CP017962.1, read on the forward strand.
TTATCAACCAGTTTCTTATTCCTCCCAGCAAAATGCTTTTTCAAATGTAAGCGAAAAGGGTATGTATTTTAACGAAATGGCATAGAAAAAATCAAGGTTTAATTAAACCTTGATTTTTTCTTTTCAGTAACTACTCTTTAAATTTAATATGTTCCCTGTTGATGAAAGGAAGGACGAGTAAATCCTTACCTTTCATATACTCTGCATAGAAAATATCCTCTGTTTTCTCGTATCCTTGCTTTTTGACTTCTTCCAAGAGCCATTCCTCAGAGAGGTTGTGCTCTTTTAAGTTATCATAAATGATCTCTCCATCATTAATTAGAGTAATGGACAAATGAACTTCCGGTTGAGAAACATTCATATCCTTTTTGTTTGGTATTTGAAATGCTGGTTTCTTTAAGACAGATACAGTCCCATCCGTTTCTAACAATGCATATTCTACTTCTCGAATGGAAAACGTATCCTTCGATCGAAGCATATTTTGGAGTTGATTAATATCCAGATTATTCTTTTTCATTGTATCCCTAATTAACTTGCCCTGATATATAACGATTTCCGGGTTTCCTTCAAGTAAATGGCGGGTTCTCTTGAATTTCTGGGTAATAATTTCCGTAATATATAGTAGAATACCCCAAAGTGCAACAACAAATGCAATTTCGGCAACTCCTGCTTCATCATCGAAGAGAGCATTACCTACAAGCTCTCCAAGGATTAATGCGGAAATGAAGTCGAATGCAGTAAGCTGCGAAATCTGGGTTTTTCCTAATACTTTAGCTAAAATGAACAAGGAAAAAAACCCAAATAAAGTTTCATAAAACATGGAAAAATATGCCTGCATTATAGATCCCCCTGTAAGCCGATTTATGCTTAGCTTAACCTGGAGCCATTCTTTTCATTCGCTGGATAAATAATTAGCAGAGAAATTCTGAAAAAGGTGAATAAAATCATCTAGCTATTTGATATAGGAGTTGAGACTAAACCACTGGAGAAAGAAGTAGGAGGAGTTCCTCCACGGAAAAGCATTAGGCAAAAATAAGCCCTCGAAGAAAAGCTGCCAAGCTGCAGGACAATTCAATTATTGCTATAAAAAGGAGCACCCACTAATACCGGGTGCTCCTTTTTATAGTTCCTTTACCATGGTTACATGAGGTATTCCTGCATCCATGAATTCATCCGAAACGGTTTGGTAACCTAATTTTTTATAAAAGTTTTCTGCTTGTATTTGTCCATTAAGTTTTGCTTTTTTATAGCCTTGAGCTACAATTTCTTTTTCCATTGTTTCGATCATTTGCCTTCCAAAGGATTTTCCACGATGTTCCTTCAAAATGCAGATTCGTTCCAATTTCCCATATGTATCTACAAAACGAAGGCGACTGGCAGCAATTGGCTCAGCCCCTTCGTAGCCTACAAAATGAATGGAGTGTGCATCATGTTCATCCATTTCTTCTTCTGGAGAAACTTGTTGTTCATCTACAAATACGACCATGCGGACGTGATATGCTTGCTTTAACTCTTGTTGGCTTTCTACTTTTTTAATTTTCACAGGCTTTCCTTCCCAAACACAAATGACTCATAAACAGTCCAGGAACCATTATCCAATTGATACATTAATTGAAATCGATCAATTGTATCTTCCATTTCAAATTTCTTCATATTTAAGCTGCCAAAAACATCCGAATATTCGTCATCAAGTAATTTCTGTGCAATTGTAATATGTGGAACAAATGCATATTCTTGATTATTAAGGAACTTACCTTGATGCATTTTTTCGTATAGATCAATTAACTCTTGTCTTGGTTCAACTTTCAGGTAAATAGTGTTGGTGACTGGTGAGAATGTGCTTACTTTATTAATATTAATAGTAAAAGGGTCTGATTCATTTGCGATTTTCTTTAACTCAACAACCAATTCATCTAAAGTACCTTCATCGGCTGTGAAGGCCTCTTTTAAAGTAATATGTGGTGGAATTAAAGCATAATGCGGATCATAACGCTTTCTGTATGAATTTGCCTCATCTTGAATGGCTTTGGAAGGAAAAATAACGATACCATATTTCATAATGAAAAACCTCCTATTGTAGTTTTACTTACTTCATGGTAGTCTGTGCTCGCTGCTTTAATTTTTTCTGTTTACAGTGGTCTTGAATTGAAGTTATTTCCTATTATAACAAAAAACTCAAAAATAAGAGATTTTTTTGTGTTTATTAAAATAAAATTTACTCTTCAAACATTGTTGTTAACAACCGCTTCATATCCTTTTGCCAATATTTCCAAGTATGTTGCCCGCCTTCCAATTCATGGTACGTGTAGGTGGAGCCTTTCTCTTTTAATGCTTCCTTTAATGTACGGTTTGGCTTAACAAAATCCATTTGTTTACCATCCGTCGTGTCCACATTGGTTTCGTCTGTACCAATCGTATGGTAAATGTCGATGGAGTGAATATCTTTGGCATTCTCTAATGCATCCAACACGGTTTCATCTACATAAGGAGATTGCATAATTACTTTTCCAAATGTATTTGGGTATTTTAAAGCCGTCATAAATGCAAGCGTACCAGCAAGAGAATCTCCCATTAATGCCCTCGATTGCCCCATGTGATAAGTCGGAAGGATGTCATCCAACAATGGCACCACCTCATTCACAAGAAATTTGGTGTAAGCTTCATTTTGTTTTCCACTTGGATGATATTTTTCTCTACGATCAAATTTATCCTTATAATGAATGCCTATAAAGACAGTGTTAGTGATTTCCTCTGCTTCATGCAGACGGTCACTTAATGTAGCAATTCTCCCCATTTGGAAGTAATCATTTCCATCCTGCATGATGCAGATATTGTACTTATACAATGGTGAGAATGTTTCCGGCTGATACATTTTCAATGTCATAGTTTCTTCTAAATATTTGCTTTCAATCGTTTCTTCTATCATTTTTCCTTTTCTGCCCATGTATAACACCTCAGAACTTTCTCTTGTAAATTCCCTAATTATTTCCTCTCTAAACTTGTAGGGGTACTAATTTGCTTTTTCCAATAATTGTCCCTGGTAGAGCTGATAGTAGTTTCCTTTTTGAGCAAGTAGCTCATCATGGCTGCCAGCTTCAATAATTTTTCCGTGCTCCAGCATGATAATTTTATCCGCTTCTTGAATGGTATTCAAGCGGTGGGCTACAACAAAGCTGGTTCTCCCCTCCATGAGGTATGTTAGTGCTTCATGAATTTTTAATTCAGTAATTGTATCAATATTACTCGTTGCTTCATCAAGAACCAGTATCGCAGGCTCTGCTAATAAAGCGCGAGCAATTGTTAGCAGTTGTTTCTGGCCTTGGCTGATTCCACTGCCGGTTTGATCCAGAATTGTATTGTAGCCATCTGGAAGTTTTTCAATAAAATCATGTGCATTTGCATCTTTCGCAGCTTGTATTACTTCCTGATCGGTTGCTTCCAGCCGTCCATAGCGGATGTTTTCCATTATTGTAGCATGAAAAAGAAAGGAATCCTGCAGTACAAAAGCCATATGTTTACGAAGATTAGAACGTTTAATATCTTTTAAGTCATTACCGTCAAGTGTTATTTTACCTTCATCATAATTGTAAAAACGGGATATTAAATTGATTATTGTTGTTTTTCCAGCACCCGTATGTCCGACAAAAGCAACGGTTTCTCCAGGTTTTGCCTCAAAGCTAATATCCTTTAAAATGGCGTCTTCCTCATAACCGAAGGAAACATGATCAAAAATAATATGACCATTCGTTGTATTTAATTCAATAGCACTATCCTCATCTGCTTCTTCCTGTGGCTCATCAATGACTTGAAAGACACGTTCTGCTCCTGCGATGGCTGATAAAAGGATATTGAACTGGTTGGACAACTCATTTAATGGTCGGGTAAACTGTCGTGCGTACTCCGTAAAAATTACAATTACACCAACAGTAATGAATCCCTTGATCGCCAGAATACCACCTACAAGCGCAATTAATCCAAAGCTAAGAAAGTTCAACATGTTCATTACTTTGGGAATAAACCCGGAAATAGTCAATGCCCAAAACCCAGATCGATTTAAATTTGAATTTCGTTCTTCAAATTCTCCAATTACTCGTTCTTCCTGAGAAAAAGCTTTTACTATCAGCTGCCCTGAGACAATTTCCTCAACGTAGCCATTTACTTCACCGAGGTCTTTTTGCTGTAATTTATATAAAGGACCTGTACGTTTGGTGATCCAGCGCATGCCAAGAAACATTAATGGAATAATGGACATGGTAACAACTGTCAGGATGGGGCTAAGGTATAACATTACTCCAATTGTACCAACAAGTGTTAATACACTGGAAAAAATCTGGATCACGGATTGGTTTAACGTGTTATTTACATTATCGATATCATTAGTAATTCGACTCATCAGTTCGCCGTGCTGCCTTTTGTCAAAATAAGAAATAGGTAAGCGGTGAAACTGGTAGAATAAATCCTTTCTTAATGAATAAACCGTATTTTGAGCAATCCCTACCATCCAATAATTTTGCAAAAAGATGGATAATGAGTGGAAAAGATAAATGACAATAAGCCATACGAGCAGCATACCCAGGCCTGCTGTCTGCTTTGTAACAATGAAATCATCAATAGCCATTCCGATCATGAATGGACCAAGTAAACTAAGCCCTGAGCTAAGAACAACCATGAGAATAACAAATGCCAGCTTCGCTTTTTCTCGCATCAAATAGGATGTAATTCGTTTAATGGTTCCCTTTGCATCATTTGCTTTTCGTTTTTTCTCCTTGGAAAGTTTTTCTAAGGGAATCCGCTTATATTGAAAAGGCCTTGTAAATGAATTATTCCGCATATGCATACTCCTTTCCAAACTGAGATTCTACAATGCGTCTATAAAGCTCTGAATGTTTTAACAGTTCTTGATGTGTTCCAAGTGCCAACACATTACCTTCATCCATTAGTAAAATCCGATCCGCTCTTGTGGCAGTGGATATCTTTTGCGTAATAATTAAGATAGTGCATTCATAGTCATCCACTGCTTCCAGTAAGCGGGATTCTGTTGCGAGGTCAAGTGCACTTGTACTATCATCCAGCATAAGGATTTTGGGTTGGCGAATTAATGCGCGTGCAATGGATATGCGTTGCTTTTGTCCACCTGAAAGGTTAACCCCTTTTTGGCCGATTTTGGTATCATACTGTTTAGGTAAATCCATGATCGTATCATGAATTTGAGCATCCTTTGCTGCTTGGATAATCTCATCCTTTGTTGCATCCTGCTTTCCCCATGCAATATTTTCTGTGATGGAGCCAGTAAAGAGCAGTGGACTTTGCGGTACAAAACCAATACTTCCCCGAAGATTATCCAATGTGTAAGAATCCACAGGCTGATCGTCAATCTGTACTTCTCCTTTTGTTGCGTCAAACAAGCGTGGAATCAATTGGAAAAGTGAGGTTTTTCCAGCTCCGGTGGCACCGATAATTGCAAGCTTTTCCCCTGCATTTACTCGGAATGAAATATTTTTAAGTACCATATCCTTCGCGGTAGGGTATGTGAATGATACTTCATTGAAAGTGATTCTTCCATCTGCTACGACCGTTTTCTTGTCGGCGCTTTTATCTGTTTCAGAAGCATTTTCCTCTGCAAGTACAGCCTCCAAACGATTGGCGGATGCACGCATACGGGAAAAAGCCATAATGATAAAAGTGAACATGGAAATGGACATAGCTACACGCATAGCATAGTTGACAATAGTCACCACATCACCAACAGAGGTCTGGCCCGCAACTGCTTGGGCATTCCCATACCAAATAATAAAAATCAGGCTTAAATTCATAACGAATAACAGGACAGGCATGGATGCTTCCACAAAACGAAACGTACGTCGTGTCTCTGTCGCCAGCTCTTCGTTGGAAGTAGTAAAACGGGATTCTTCGTGTTTACGCCGGAAGAATGCCTTAATTAATCGCATGCCAGCCAAATTCTCTTGCATAACACGGTTTACCTGATCGACTTTTGTCTGAACCTGATCAAACATCTTACTGGCGACTTTTAACACCCATAAAATAAATCCGACAAGCAATGGTACAGTAATAAGGAAAATAAATGCTAGCCTTGCATCCACGACAAATGCCATGATGACTCCACCAATTACGATAAGTGGCGCCTTGGCCATAATTCTTAATCCCATGAATATAGTGTTTTGTACCTGGCGAACATCATTAGTAAACCGAGTGACCAGTCCGGATGTGGGAAACTTATTTAAGCTTGCAAAGGAAAAAGCCTGAATTTTAGCAAATAGCTTTTCCCTTATATCATGGGCAAATCCCCAGGCAGCGTGGGAAGCATAAAAAGAGTTTATAATACCTGCTATAAATGCAGTGAAGGCGAGCCCAATCATAATGCTTCCCCACATTACAATATTGGACATATCCTTCGTCACAACTCCATCATTAATCATTTTACCTAGGAAAAACGGAAGCAATAACTCAACTGCCAGTTCAATAAGCATTAAAAGAAACGCAAAAATAGCAGCAAATTTATATGGTTTAATATAGGAAAGAACTGTTCTCATGCTGAACCTCCATATTTGAATGCAAAATTTCTAACTATTATAACAGTATAATAGTATTGTTTAATTTTATCCAACATTCCATTTCGGGAGGCGAAGGAATTAAGGGGAGGATGAGTTGTTGACTCGGTAAGGGGAGTGTGCGTCTCGGCTGGGGAGTGAGTTGACTCGGTAGGGCAGGCGGTAGTCTCGGGTAAGAGCTGATGTGTCGCGGGAGGTGGAAGGTCTGTCTCGAGTGAAAGGAGGCATGTCGCAAATAGACGAATGATTGTCTCGGTCAGTGCCCTGGTTATCTTGCTTACTCGAATAGTGCCTTGGCTAAAAAGGTAATTCATGCTTTTCAAGACACTGACAACTATAATTATCTTGTACTAAAGACCTCTGCTTATACGTTTGTCAGGCGATCATATGCATTAATTGTGCTGAAAAAACATATTGACAGGTTGATGTAAATTTTATATAGTTATGTTACTGTCTATTACATACGATTCCGTAGCTCAGCTGGGAGAGCGCATGCTTGACAGGCATGAGGTCGTTGGTTCGAGCCCAATCGGAATCACTACTAGAAGAAGCTGCACCTTTTCTTAGGAAAGGGTGGCAGCTTTTTTGTTGTTCTTTGTTATAGCATATGTAGACTTATATCCTCTGATAAAATCCTTAGGCTTCGCTGTATACTCACTTTTTATCCATTCACCAAAAATGTTCTAACTTTTAAAAATAGACATATAAATATAAATAGTGTAAAACAACTTGAATGAGGATAGGTGATTGCATGGATAAAGATAAGTCATCAAGACATCACAATCCAGCTGATAATTTAAAAAATGAGCAGTTGGATCGGTATCGCGTGCAAGATACTGGGAAGCCATTGACAACAAATCAGGGAAGAAAAATATCAAATGATTCAGAGACATTAAAAGCTGGAGAGCGTGGCCCTTCCTTACATGAAGACTGGCATTTTTTTGAGAAGATGTCTCATTTTGTGCAGGAAGAACAACCGGAAAGAGTTGTGCATGCAAGAGGATATAGTGCGCATGGGGAGTTTGAGTGCTATCAATCGATGAGACATGTAACAAAAGCAGGTTTTTTACAGGAACCTGGGAAGAAAACTTCGTTGACAGTGCGATATTCTACGGTTCAAGGACCTAGAGGCTCATATGATACAGCGAGGGATTTACGTTGTAAGGGTGTAAAGTTTTATACAGAAGAAGGAAATTACGATTTGACAACAATTGCGATGCCTGTATTAATTAACCAAGACCCAATGAAGTTTCCTGATGTGATGCATGCATACCAATCAAAGCCAGATGATGATATACCAACAGCTTCAGGTGCACATGATTACTTCTGGGATTATGTAGCTAGCAATCCGGAAGCACTTCATATGGTGCAATGGATTATGTCAGATAGGGGAATCGTGAGAAGTTACCGTATGATGGAATCCTGGTCCATCAATACGTATTTATTTGTGAATGATAAAGGTGTAGCAACCTTTGTTCGATTTGTCTGGAAACCTGTTCTTGGCACGCATTCGCTACTTCAGGATGAGGCTATAAAAATCGGTGGCATTGATCCGGACTTTCACCGCAGAGATTTACGAGAAGCGATTGAAAAGGGAGCATATCCAGAGTATGAATTGGGAGTACAATTAATTCCATTAGAGGATGAGTTTAAATATGATTTTGATATTCTAGATCCAGCGAAGTTCTGGCCGGAAGAGCTCATTCCTGTGCAACTTATCGGAAAAATGACCTTAAATATAAATATTGATAACTATCATACGGAATCTGAACAAGTTGCTTTTAATCCTGCAAATGTGGTTCCTGGAATAGGTTTTTCCAATGATCCCGTATTGCAGGGCAGATTAATTGCCTATCATATGGCTCAAGTGCACCGAATGGGTCCTAACTTTCAAGACTTACCAATAAACAAACCAATTTGTCCATTTCATAATAATCAGCGTCGGGGGCCTATGAGGTATCGAATTGATGTGGATCAGGTAAACTATCACGAAAATTCACTAGCAAATAACACGCCTTACACTACGCCCCCGGAAGAAGGCGGATATGAACACTATCCAAAGAAAGTGGAAGGGCATGTAGTTCGTGGGCGGAGTGAATCATTCAATGATTTCTTTACACAACCACGCATCTTTTGGAATAGCTTAACACCTGTTGAAAAGCAGCACACGATCCAAGGTTTCAGTTATCAGTTGGGGAAAGTAGAAAGTAAATCTGTCCGTCAACAAAATGTCGATCTGTTAGCAAATGTAGATAATGATCTGGCCAGCATTGTCGCCGAAAATATCGGTGTAGAACGTCCAACCAAATCACAGGTTCCTGTTTCCACAAGCTACCCTTCTCTTAGCCAAGCAAAAAGTTCTCCTTTTTATGCTTATACGCAAAAGGTAGGTGTGCTGATTGGTGACGGGTTTAATGGCCCTGAAGTAGCAAATGTGCTTCATTACTTACAGCAAAAAGGTGTTTTCATTAAAATAATCAGTGACAACCTTGGAACAGTTACTGGAAATGATGGAACTAGGCTGAAGGTGGAAGACACGTTTCTTACTTCAAGCCCGTATCTTGTTGACTCTCTTTATGTTGTAGGCGGGAATGTGAAGCAACAGGATAAATTTATGCAAGAAGTACTGGATTACGTCCATCATGCGTATAAACATTATAAACCTATTGGGGTTGCGACAAGCGGGCAGTCTTATATTCACACATCAAAAAGTAATAATTTAGCTGGAGTCGTTTTTGCTGCTAACAATCCAGACTTTAATAAAGATTTTGTGGCAGCTATTGCCCAACAACGTTTTTGGAATAGAACATAGAAATTGTATAAGATTGACTGTGTATTGAGCGCCATGTAAAAAATACAACAGATGGCATATTTACACTTATGCAACAAAATCTGGAAACATTAGTGAAGGCATTACAGTAAGGGGAGGGAGCTAATTAAGCTCTCTTTTTTTACTATTAATGTAAAAGTGCCGAATTTCGAAATAAGCCGCGTTTAGTTTTAAAATCTCTCCGTTAAAAATTTAAATTGTAAAGAGCGTTCTGATAGGTAAATTATGGTATGATAAAGGAAAATTAAAATTGCTTAGTGTAAAGGTTTACGAGATGCTCTCTAGTCTTTTTAATGCAGTAGAGTCCAGCTTTTAAAAGAACGGCCATGTGTGAGTACATACTTGGATGCCGAAAAGGGGAAACGAGATGAAAAAGTTCATATGGATCTTTGCTATATTTTTAGTACTTAGTTATTTGGCTGGTTGCTCAAATGAACAAACATCAACCTCCATCAAAGTAAATGAGTCTGATTTATCAGAACGAGAGGAAGCGATCCTTTTATCCACTGCCGAGCAGTCATTTATTTTTGATTTTAAAGCAGATCCGTCTTACAAAGAAGTGGAGCTATGGTTGGATAAATATGAATTTGGTAAAAAAACAGAGAAAGTCAATCATCTTATTTCTGACATTAAGGAGAAGGGCTATTTAATGTTTGCCATTTCGAAGGATGCAGGAGAACAGGAAATGTCTGTCTTTAATGTAGGGGTGTTTAGCAATGGAGGAACAAGCGATTTAACTAATGCAGAGCGAATCGGGGAAAAAGGATTGAAAAATATGTCTAGTGTGTGGGCTACAAATCCATTTCTTTCCGAACAGGTAAAGGAAGAAATAATACTGTCTTCCATTTGCTATAAAAGTGGAGATGGTTCCATGCATAGCCTATCAGAGGACTTTTACCGTGATGTTGAAGGAAATCTCGAAACAATAAAGAAATATGATGCAGTGTATCTTTTAAAGGCAAAATTTAATAAAACAAAAAGTCAATAACTAGCTGCTACTAATAGACCAACAATAGCTTTAAGAAGAAGATTTTACTCGCGGGTAAATTTCTGAATATATTGAAACTGGAGAGCGATGCCGCTCGTAATATAATCAGGGGTGATGTGAATGCGTGCAGATGCTGCATATATGAAAGCATACGTGTTAACTGATCGAGAATCAATACAAGTGAGTTTACGCTGTGCGATGAAGACTTTTATTTATAGACAGGTGTATAGGCCTGGGATGCTTGTTGCCACAGAACGGCGATTAGTTTTTGTAGCTGATTCTACTAAAGGCAATGAACTAATAGAGGTATTTGAATATAGGGATATAAATGACATACGTAAAAAACGAGGATTACTTAACTCCCGGATTGTCTTAAGGTATAAAACAGATATCGTGAAATTTTCACAGTTCTTAGCAGATAATGATGACCTATTGGTTAAAGTGGTGAAAGAAATGATGGTAAAAAACGAAGGGTAATTTCAAAACTGTTTGATATAGAAGAAGTTGTTGCTTAGAGTAAAGGAGGGTTTCTTTATGACCACAGCACTATATCATAAAATTGCAGACAAATTAAAATTTGTAGAGGGAGCAAATTTTGTAACAATTGAAGATACGAAGAATGTGTCAAAAGATGAATTAGTTTATTTTATTCAACATCTAGATTTATTACCTAATATAAGAAATGCCGCAAATGTTAACATTCTTGTAGATGGTGAATTCTCGGAAGCTGTTGAGGATTACCTGAACAAGCAAGGCTTTCAACTATATGATGAGATTGTAACTGTATATAAAGATTTAAAGGACCTACCAGAAACAGACAACCTTTATTCTATAAAAACATTACGTGAGATGGATCGTAATTTTTTTATAAGGGTGTGGACAGAAGTAATGAAACATTCTTTTAATTCGCCTTCCTCCTTAAGTGTAGAAGAACAGCTCCATAGTGCAGAAATTGAACTCGGACCGACATATACGGATTCATGTATAGTAGCCTATGAAAATACCAAGCCACTTGGCGTTATTATGCCGCATCTAGAACCGGGAACTAAGGATGAGGGAAGGTTATTTTATTTTGGTCTCGTACCAGATGAGCGTGGAAAAGGGAAAAGCGTTCTTCTCCATCAGCAAGCTTTACAATTACTGCGATACCAATTTAATGCTTCCTACTATATTGGTTCTACCAGCTTAAAGAATGTGCCAATGATCCAGACCTTTGTACATAACGGCTGTAAACGAATAGAAAAGAATAAAGTATATAAACGAAGGAAGGGTTAGTAGTTTTATCTGGGAAGGTGTGAAGCTAAGCTATATAACCAAAGGAGTTTTCTTAAATGCTAAAATTTAGAACGATAAATGTAGATAGGGATAGAGAGCTTGTGCTTACATTTCGAAGAGATTCGTTTGTAGTAAGCTTTGGAAATGGGAACGATTTTCACGAAGAGGAATATCTTGAATGGTTGAAAGAAAAACAAAATGAGAATTCAACAAACTTTGTACTCGTGTTAGAAGAAGAGGCTTATATTGGACAATTGGAGCTATCTATTCGGCAATATGATGAAAAATATATAGGTTATGTTCATCTGTATTATTTGATCCCCGATAAAAGAGGGAAAGGATTAGGTTCGGAGTTAAATACATATGCGGAGAATTTTTTCAAACGTCATGGGGTGAGCGAGTATCATTTACGCGTTTCCCCGACGAATACATCAGCTTTATCTTTTTACCGAAAATTAGGGTTAACTGTAATTGGTGAGGAATTGGATGGAAAAGTGATTCGTATGAGAGGACAAGTAAGTGGGTGAAATGTTAAATGGAAGAACAGCTTTTCATAAATGAATTTGTTTTTTCTTGTGAGCGCCATTTGCAACAAAATTTAATTGGTGTATATCTGCATGGCTCGTTGGCGATGGGATGTTACAATCCTCAAACTAGCGATATAGATTTACTTGTAGTTGTAAAAAAACGTCTTACAGCTGATACAAGAAAGAAACTTATAGAAGAAATACTCTTATTGGAAGAGAAATATTATTCCTGTCATTTAGAGATGAGTGTGATTTTAGAGGAACAAGCAAAACAACCTCATTATCCTACGCCTTTTGATTTACATTATTCAAAAGAGCATAAAACAAAGTATGTGGAATACCCCAATTATAGCTGTTCAGATGGATTTGATTCTGATTTGGTAGCACATATGATGATTACCTATTATCGGGGAAAGATGCTTTACGGAAAAGAAATACATCAGGTTTTTTCTCCAATTAAGCAGGAATATTACATAGCCGCCTGCCTGCTAGATGTGAATGATTCGCGTTGGAAGATTAGAGAGAAGCCTGTTTATTATTCATTAAATTTGTGCCGAATGCTGTATTTCTTAAGAGAGGGAATCATAGCATCAAAGCAGGAAGGCGGGGAATGGGCGCTGAATATACTGCCTGGTAAGTATCTTAATTTGGTGGGTACATGTTTAACTGTTTATAACGGACAACAACAAGAAATGGAGATAGATGAAATTGAAGCAACCAATTTTGCTGTATATATGCTGAAGCAAATAGATAATGGGGGAATTTAAAATGAATATAACAAAGCTTTCTGTGCGCTTCCAAACCTTTGCTGAAGAGTGTAAAGGTTCAAGCAGGTTGTATGAAGTGTTATCTAATGAAATTGCGAAAGATGAGGAGTTGCTCTCTATTACGGCTGATACTCGAATTGGGCAGCCAGTTCCGAATATGTTATTTGGTGCTGTGCAATACATGCTGCTGAAAATTGCAGACCATGAATTAAAGAGATTTTATAGAAGTATGGTAGAAAAACCGAGACCAGCAACAGAGGCCTTTCCTTATTTTAAAGATTTCTGTTTCAATTATAGAAGCGAAATTAGTGATCTATTAAAAAGCAAACTCGTTCAAACAAATGAAGTGCGTCGCTGTGCGTATCTCTATCCGGCTTTTTGCTATGTATATGAAAAAATAAAGAAACCATTAGCCCTTATTGAAATTGGCACAAGTGCAGGCTTTCAGTTGCTATGGGATACATATGCTTATTCTTATGGATCAGCTGAAATATATGGTAATACGCAAGCAGACATCGTGCTGGAAGCAGAAGTGAGAGAAGGAAAGCTTCCAGATTTTATGCAGAGTCCTCCCCCTGTTAGCAAGCGAATTGGTCTTGATTTACATATAAATAATGTTAAAAATTCAGAAGATCGACTTTGGCTAAAAGCACTTATCTGGCCTGAACACGTAGATCGAAGAGATTTATTTGATAAGGTGGCAAGTCAGGTACAGGCTGCAAACCTCCAATTAATAGAAGGAGATGGGGTAGCGATGCTGCCAGAGCTTGTTAACGAGATATCGAGTGAAATGGCCGTCGTAGTCTTCCACACCCATGTTGCTAATCAGTTTTCGAATTTGTTGAAGGAAGAACTCCTCCAACAAATTCATTCCATTGGCAGTAAGAGGGACATTTTCCACCTGTATAACAACATGTATGATCGTTATTTACATTTGGACTATTATTTGCAAGGCGGAAAGGTCTCCCATATTGTTGGAGAAACGGAGGGACATGGCAGGTGGTTTACTTGGAATCTATCTGGTAAATAATGCAGTTGTGTTCCTGTCTCTTAAATCAGACGATCTCTCTCTCAAATTTCTGAGAAGTCTCTCATACCTGGTCGTTTTTTCTCATTTGCGTTTAGGCGTCTCTCAAACTATTGAGCTTGTGGCTCATATAGCCAGGCGAGTGTCTCAAATTTATAATTTCTCTCTCATTTAGTTCAGAAAAATCTGCTTTACAAATAATTATTTCTCCTATAGTATAAATAGTTAGAATTTTATTACTTCAGGAGTGTGAGAATGGTGCAGACCTTTGAGTTTTCTGATACATTAAAAAGACTCCCGGAACAGTTTTTTGCCAGTCTTGTTATGAAAGCAAAAAAGCTGACGGATGCTGGGCATGACGTTATAAATCTTGGACAGGGAAATCCTGATCTACCTACACCACAGCATATCGTGGATGAATTAAAAGCTGCTGCTGATAACCCAACATATCATAAATACTCTCCGTTCACTGGGCAACCTTTTTTGAAACAGGCCATTGCCTCTTTTTATAAGCGGGAATATGGAGTGGATATTGATCCAAATACAGAGGTTGCTATTTTATTTGGTGCTAAAACGGGGTTAGTGGAAATCAGTCAGTGTCTGTTAAATCCAGGTGATTTAGCATTAGTGCCAGACCCAGGTTATCCAGATTATATGTCGGGTATTGCTCTGTCGAATGCGATACCAGCCTATATGCCTTTGCTGGAGAAGAATGACTTTTTGCCGGATTATGGCGAGTTAGATGAGAAAACATTGGAAGATGCAAAGCTATTGTTCTTGAATTATCCCAATAACCCTACTGCGGCAACCGCAAATAAGAAATTATTTGATGAAACAATTGCTTTAGCCAATAAATATAGCATTTGTGTTGTACATGACTTTGCTTATGGTGCAATCGGTTTTGATGGGGAAAAACCTCAAAGCTTTTTACAGTCGGAAGGGGCTAAAGACGTTGGGGTAGAAATGTATACTTTATCAAAAACATATAATATGGCTGGATGGCGAGTTGGTTTTGCGGTGGGAAATCCTTCTGTTATTAAAAGCTTAAATTTAATCCAGGATCATCTATATGTAAGTCTTTTTGGAGCGGTGCAGCAGGCTGCTGAAAAAGCATTGCTTGGCGATCAGTCTGCTGTTGAAAAATTAGTAAATACATATGAAAAAAGACGTAATGTATTTGTGGAGAAACTTCAAGAGATTGGCTGGAATGTACCGAAATCCAAAGGCACCTTCTTCACTTGGCTACCTGTACCAGATGGTTATACCTCCGAAACATTTTCAGATCTTCTGCTGAACGAAGCGCATGTGGTAGTGGCTCCAGGAAATGGGTTCGGTAAAAATGGGGAAGGTTATGTACGTGTAGGCCTGCTGGCAAGTGAAGAGCGATTAATAGAAGCTGCAGAAAGAATCGGAAAAATGGAGATATTCCAAAAAAAGCATTGACAAAAGACTTTTGTCGGATTATGATAAAAGCTACCTAATTGAATAGTAAGAATTTTTCTTATCGAGAGTGACGGAGGGAAAGGCCCTGAGATGTCACAGCAACCTTCCAATTGGAGTGGTGCTACTTCCTGCAGAATGTTTTCATTCTGAGAGATAAGTGTTGATAAATCGTTTATCATTCACCCTCTTTCATAATGAAAGGGGGTTTTTGTATGGATTATAAATAGGTGGCTTATTAGTAAAATGCAGGATGGGAAGGTACGAGTCTATGATTGTAATTAAGGATTTATCTAAAATTTACAAAGCAAAAACAGGCCATGTTGTCGGAGTAGATAAGGTTAATTTAGAAGTACATAAGGGAGAGATTTACGGTATTGTTGGGTATAGTGGAGCCGGAAAGAGCTCTTTAATTCGCTGTATGAACATACTTGAAAGGCCAACCTCCGGTAAGGTAATTGTTGATGGAGTCGATTTACTAAGGTTATCTCCAAAGGGGCTGCGTAAGGCAAGGCAGTCGATTGGAATGATTTTTCAGGGATTTTATTTAGCTTCAGCAAAGACAGTATTTGATAATGTCGCTTTTGCTTTAAAAGCAGCTGGCATCCCAACTGAAAAACGAAAAAAACGTGTGCTTGAGTTACTCAAGCTTGTTGGATTAGCCGATAAAGCAGAGCAATATCCTGCACAATTAAGTGGTGGTCAAAAGCAACGGGTTAGTATTGCTCGAGCCCTTGCTAACAACCCAAAGGTTTTACTTTGTGATGAGGCAACCTCCGCGCTTGACCCGAGCACGACTAAATCTATATTAGCTTTATTGAAAAAGATTAATCATGAGCTTGGAATTACTATTGTGTTAATTACGCATGAGATGGAGGTCGTGAAGGAAATCTGTGACAGATGTGCCGTTATGCAGGACGGCAAGATCATTGAACAGGGAGCTACTTATGAAATATTCTCTAACCCTAAAGAAGAACTTACCAAGCAATTCATCGACACGGTATTAAATTTTGATCTGCCTAAACAACTTTTGGAGCAATGTAAAGGGATGATTCTCCAGCTTCAGTTTAGAGGTGATCTTGCAAGTGATCCAATTGTTTCCGATATGCTACAAGCACATAAAGTTAGTGCGAATATTCTTCACGGAAAAGTAGAGTACATTAAGGAAAAGCCACTGGGGATTTTTATTATGGAGCTATTAGGTGACTTGGATGAAATGGAAAGAGCAAGAAGATATGTGGAAGAGCGATTACAGCAGGTGGAGGTGATTCAGCATGCTCGATAGAATCATAGAAATTTTACCAGAACTTAATGTGGCTTTCTATGAAACATTGATTATGGTAGGTATTGGATTACTCGTTGCTCTTATAATAGGTTTACCTGTTGGTATTCTTTTGTTTGTAACGGAGCGGGGATTATTCTGGCAAAATCGTGTGGCGAAGACAATACTAGGCGTTATTGTAAATCTGATCCGCTCTATACCGTTTATTATTTTACTTGTGTTCCTACTCCCATTTACCGACTTTCTTGTTGGAACAACAACAGGAGCCATCGCAGCATCTGTTTCGCTTTCCGTTGCGGCAATTCCATTCTATGCGCGAATCGTTGAATCTGCTGCCAGGGAAATTGATAAGGGAGTCATTGAAGCTGCCATTGCAGTTGGCGCTTCTCCGTGGTTAATCATTAAGGATATTATCCTCCCTGAGACGAAGCCGGGATTAATTAGTGGAATAACCATCACAGCAATTAGCCTGATTGGCTACTCCGCAATGGCTGGAACAATTGGTGGCGGTGGAATTGGCGATTTAGCTATTCGTTACGGATACTACCGTTATGACGATACGGTCATGTTCACTACCGTAATTGTACTTATTGTTCTTGTGCAATTCATTCAATATCTCGGTGATTTTATCGCGAAGACAGTGAATAAGAGATAGTCGTGGTCCAACTTTCCGTTTTAAAAAATGTAATGAAATTAAACTGGAGGGAAATAAAATGAAAAAAATCGTATGGGTATGCACAGCATTACTTTTAATTTTAGTAGTAGCTGGTTGCGGAAAAGATGCAGCAGGAAGTAATGAAGAAACGAAGAAAATTCAATTTGGAGCAACAGTTGGTCCTTACAGCGATATGGTAACCAAAGCAATTGCTCCCCTTTTAGAAGAAAAGGGATACGAGGTAGCCAATCAGGAATTCACCGATTACGTACAACCAAATAAAGCACTACATAACGGAGACCTGGACGCTAACCTGTTTCAGCACAAAATCTATATGGAAGCTTTTGCAAAAGAAAACAATATGGAACTCTCTGAAGTAATAATTGTTCCCACTGCACCAATGGGTTTATACTCAGAAAAATATAGCAGTATTGATGAAATAGAAGAAGGAAGTCAAATTGCTATTGCTAATGATCCTACCAATCTTGCAAGGACACTTGGTATGCTTGAGGATGAAGGGTTGATTACAATTAGTGATAAGGTAGATGCATTAACTGCATCTGTCAAAGATATTATCGGAAATCCGAAGAACTTGAAATTTGTAGAAGTAGAAGCTGCTCAACTTCCACGTTTGGTAGAAAGTGAAGATCTTTCTGCTGTTCCAGGTAATTATGCACTTGCCGCAGAAATGGACTTACTGGATGCATTAGCACTCGAAGATATGCCTGATGATTACCGAAATAGAGTGGTCATAAATACAAAGGATGTAGATAAACAGTTTGCCAAGGATATAAAAGAAGTTATCGAATCAGAGGACTTTGAGAAAATAATCGATGAAAAGTTCCAAGGATTCGGCAAACCAAAATGGATGAAGAAATAGTATTTTCCCCTCCCTTATTTACTTTTTTTCAAAAGTGAGTAGGGGTTTTTTTATGAATCATACTATAACAAGATATTTACTGGATACATAGAATAGTGTCATAAATATGTAAAGGTCTAAAGTACTAGATTAATTTTCTTATATTGGATACATATGGTTATTTAGACTTATTTCAAAGTAATTACCATTATTATTGTTGACTCTCCTAAAGGGCATATCTATACTAAATGTTGGTTGTAACATTTTAGACATTAAATTGTAAAAAAGTGTTAGTTTTTGTAAAAGGAGGTACCTCTTTCTTATTATTCGTCATACTATTTTAAATTTATTGTAAAGGAGAAAGTGAATATGTCGAAAAAAGTTATTTTCGTAGTTTTAGTGTTTTTTGCAATTATAGCTGCAGGATGCAGTAACAAAGGGGAAACAGAATCTGCATCAACTAGTTCAGCAGGGAAGAGTAAGACAATAGAAGCTTCTATTGAAAACGCTACTTATATGTTAGTAAATAATGATAATGGTACTTCTGAAGGAGAGACTGGAACGTTAGCTATTGATATAAAGGTTAAAAATGTAACAGATTCAGAGGTTAATGTAAGCCCAAGTCGTAGTATTAAATTATATGATGAAGATCAAGAGCTAGATGCCGACTCTGATGCGACATACGAATTGGAATCTGCTGACGGAGAAATTGGAGCAAATAAGTCAAAAGATCTAAAAGTAGCTTTTACAGTTGAAAAGGATAAAAAATATGAGTTAGCTATTCGTCCTACTTCAATGGGAGGAGAAGATGAAGAAGCCAAGCTTGAGCTGGACACTTCAAAATATAATGAAAGCTTTGAAACGCTGGAAGACCCTGCAAAAGCATTAACAGCGTATATTGAAACAATTTATCTTGATGTAGACAACGCAGATTATGAGAAGTTAGTATCAGCAGACAAAGCAGCGTTGCAGGATGAAGGAAAGAAAGGTTTTAAAGAAAATATTAATACAGTCTTCTATGAAGGCGTACCTGATAAGCATCTTGATAAATTCTATAACGGGTTTAAGTCTGCACTTGCTGAAAAAGCTGAAATGCAAACATCAACACTTGAAAATGTGAATGGTAAGGCGGTTGTTAGTATAGAATATTCAGCTCTTCCTTTAAATGACTTATCTGAGATGGTGCGTGAGTATCAACAGGAATATTTGGATAATAAAGAATACGACCGTGAGAAGGCAAATGAATATGCTTTATCAAAATTTGATGCAATGGTAAATAAATTAGAAATTAAGTCTGGAAATGATATGAAAATAAAAATGCTGCAAGAGGACGGTAAATGGACAATTGATACTTCAGATTACAATAGTGAAGACATTGTAGACACATTTGCTGCTGGAAAGGTTTACTAAGAATGAGTAAGAAAACAATGATGATTTCCGGTTTAGCCGGATTAGTTGTAGTCCTCTTGATTAGTTTTTTTATTCTTCAACAGAATCATAAGCCTGATAAGGTAGTTCAACAATTTGAAGATGCTGTAAAGCAAAAAGATACGGAAACGCTAAAAGAACTGATAGTTCCGGATAATAAGAAAGCGGCAGTTGAGAAGGGTACGTTAACTGCATTAAATACTTATCTAAATGAAAATCATAATAGTTTCGAAGTAATTAAAGATGGCCTGGATAAGCAAATTAAAGACAAAAGCTTTGGTACGTCCAATGAACAGATTAGTTTAATTGAAACAGGAAAAGATATGGGGATTTTTCCAGTCTATAAGCTTGAAGCAAAAACGGTAAATATTAAAGTAAGTGGTCAGAATGAAGACGATGATATTGCACTTGAGGTTAATGGGTTAAAAAAATCTCTTAGTAAGACGGATGAAAAAGAAGAAAAATATGGACCTTTATTGCCTGGGCAATACGAGCTAGAAGCATCTGTTAAAAATCAGCTTGGTATGTTTAAACATAAAGAAAAAGCAGATGTATGGGGGAATAAGCAGGTTACTGTTTTAGTAGAACCAGAGAAACTTGTGCAGGAAAATAAAAAAATTAATGAAGACATCATGAATACAACCGTTAAGTTTAATGAAAATCTTTCTGTATTTATGACATCTGGGTTAAACGCAAAAAGTTTTACACATAGTACAGAGCAATTCAAAAAGGATTTTGCTGGTTCCGAGGATTATTTCGAATTGGTTAAGACGGGTATAGACGAAATTCAGTCACAGTATTTAAGCGCTGTTGTTAATGAGAGTGCAATGGATATTAACTATTTTGATGGGCAATGGACAGCAGAGGTAGAAGCTGTTGTAGATTATAATGAAAAAGTGAAAATTAAAGGGACCAAGAAGTTTGAGGATGCGTCCTACCAAGCACTGAGAAAATATTCGCTTGAATATAATAAAGATAAGAAAAAATGGTTAATTCAATCGATTGAAGACATCATGGCTGATGGTACAGAACCTGATTATTGGGATAAAAAGAAGGAACTGAAAGTAAGTAATCCACCTGTCAATACGTGGAATGCAAAAAGTACATCCATTTAAATGTAAAAGGAAGCACGCAACATGTGCTTCCTTTTTTCTATTGTATATAAGTCAGTCAAATTATGTGAAAGGTAGACCACCATAGTCCCGATAGAACGCTGGTCTGTAGCGGTTGAATTGGTATTTGTCTCAGTAGGGGATCCTTTTGTCTAGGATGAGAGCATACTTGTCTTGCAAAATTAGGTGATAGTCTCAGACAGGTATCGAGGAGTCTCAGTAAAGGGGCTTTCTATCTCATTTAGGCGGATGCCATTTCATAAAGGTTACATGCATAGTTATAGTTCGCATTCTTCCCATTCAAATAGGGCAACATAATTTTGGGAGGAATGTTGAAATGAGATATAGGTTCTTTTTAGTCATGGTGTTCATTTGTATATGTTTTCCCATTCATTCTGCTGCTGAAAAAACGCTTTTGAAAGCTGCTTTTATCCGTGATAATCAGTTATGGCTAATACAAGACGATAAAGAAACTCAACTCACCGAAGATAGGCATGTTGACTCACCAAAATGGTCCAGGGATGGCCGATTTATTGCCTTTTTGGATAGAGATCTATCTGGCGATAAGGCCCAATTATATATTTATGATTTAAAGGAAGAGGAAATTTATCAAGCCTATCCAACGATTGAAACGGAAGAGTTTCATTGGTCGCCTGTGTCGAATCAATTGGCTTATTTATCTGGTGGTTTATTAAATGTAACTAAAATAAGGAACGGACGACCGGAAGGCTTTAAAAATGTAAGTTTGGGTGTAAGTAATTTTAATTGGTTCCCGGATGGAAAGGCGTTTATTGTTTCATCACCAGCAAACCTGCTTCCGACGGGGTGGGGGCCGGTGCATTTATTTAAAGTGCCTGTGGATACAGAGCTAGATACAAATAAAGTAAAGCCATTCTACACAATAAAGACGAACATAAATGATTTATTTGCTATTGACGCAACATACTTCAAGTGGAGTCAAGATGGAAGATGGATGAGTTTTTTGGCAACTCCAACTGCATCATGGGCAATGGACAGTAATACACTTTGTGTACTATCTTCTACCGGACAGAAATTTCAAGAAATCGGAAAAATGCTATGGTATAAAGATTGGATCCAATGGTCTCCGTTTGAAAACACAATAGCATTCATTTCTGGAGAAGGTAGATTTTTCGTTAAAAATAAACATACAACCATTTTGGACATACCTGTATGGCGGAACGAATCGAACTATACTCCACCAGGATTTGTCGATTTGGATTTAGCTTGGTTAACAAAGAAGAAGGTCCTCGTCGCAAGGGCCGAAGAAAACAAAGAGTGGGAAGAAGGGCCAGTCCCAACAATGTTTACAAGGCTTTATGAAATAAATATTGATTCAGGCAAACAGAAGCAAATCTCTTTCCCAAAAAAGAACGAACTGGATACTGATCCTCAGGTTGTTGGTTCTTATATTACATGCTACAGATCTACCTCAAATAAAGAACAAGGAGAAATATGGGTAAAAAATGGAGTGGGGAAATCATATCGGTGGTTAAGGAATGTGGATCAAGCACCAGTCTTCTATTATGAAAAGCCTTTCTTATAAAAATGTAGAGAAGTGAAACTTTTTAGCGGTCTCTTTCGTCTTATATAGTATAGTACAAGGAGGCCCCGTGATGAAAAAAATATTCGGACTTGTTATTATCATCTTTAGTATACTTGTTTTTCCAATTGAATCCTTGGCAGTCGATTATTCTATTGATAACTCCCGGATTGATGCATATTTACAGCCTGATGGAAATGTAATGGTTACAGAAAAGCATACATATCAATTTGAGGGAGAGTTTAATGGAATTACCCGAACACTAATCCCGAAGGAAAATACAAAGATAATTGACGTAACTGCAGAAGAGAAAGGGAGTAAACTTGATATTGAGCAAGAGGACAATCTATACAAGATTCATCGTAAAGGGGAAAATGAAACCATTACCATTGAAATTTTTTATACAATTGAAAATGGAGTGGAGGTATTCTCAGACGTAGCCCAATTTTATTGGCCTTTCTTTGATGAAAGCAATGAATCTGATTATGGTAACATGAACATATTTGTACATCCGCCTGAAAAGACGGGAAATGTGATTGCATATGGGAAGGATGCAGCAGCAAATTCAGCAGATACCCAACGTGATGGTAGAGTTCATTTTTCCATGGGGCAGGTGGATAGCGGGGCAAACGGTGATATTCGAGTTGCCTATGATGCTTCATTATTTCCAAACGCCCCAATAGCGAAAGATCAGGCAATGAAACAGGACATTCTAGCAGACAAAGAAAATTTGGAAAAAGAACAAGCTGCATTTGAACACCGTCAGGATTTATTGTCCGGCATGGCGCCTTTCGTTATTGGTGTTTTTGTTTTTTATTTGTTAGCATTGTTAGTTTATGCAGTAAAACAGCGACGTGCTGTTCAATTGGAAGTAGAACATCAATATGTTTCTGCTCATTTTGTTCCGGATCTGAAGATGAGTCTTCCTGCGACTCTTTCTTTTATGAAATCCGGTTTATTTGATGCGAACGTGTTAACTGCTTCACTTCTTGATTTAGTAAGAAAAGGTTATGTGAAGAAAGAAAAAGAAGATACGTTTTTCATTATTCATATGCAAACAGATTATCAGCATGAAAACATCTTATTGGATTGGCTATTCTATAAAATTGGTGATAACGGGACTTTTCATCTGAAAAATTTAAAAGATTATACTGATGACGAATCCAACCACGAAACATATTGGAAGGACTTCGAAGCCTGGAAGCAAGCTGTAAAAGAAGAAGTGAAAACGCATAAATTAGTAGATAAAAGAACCAAGCTTCGTACCATTATAGGCTTATCTAGTATTATTGTAGTTCCCTTTGCGGTTTTGTTTGGAGTCCATGAATTATTCCTGTCTATGTTTTTGGCTATTTTGTTATTTGGAGCATTACTGATTTTCGCTGCTCTGTTTCGTAATAAAACTGTAAAGGGTGCTATTCTATACAAGCAGTGGAAGGAATTCCAGGAGAAATATCCGGCTATGAATGATAAAGACTGGCAGGATTTACACAATGATGATCAAAAACGAGCCTTTATCTACAGTATTGGATTAAATGATAAACAACTGGATAAAAAGAATGAACAGATAAAAGAAGTGTTACCGCAGAATGATAGATATAATGCAGATATTCTTTCCTTCTTATTAATCGCCAGCCTTGTTCAGAATCAGTTCGAGGATTCGCATACGGTATCCGCAGCAAGCACTTCCTCTGGAGGTAGCCCGGGGGGAGGAGCTGGAGTTGGTGGAGGCGGAGGAGGTTCAGGTGCATTCTAGCATATATCTCTTCAAGTTTATGTGTTGTAAACAGCTACCTACTTCGATATGCTGATAGTAATGAACGGTAAAAGGAGCGTTTCCATGGCAGAGAAAGAAGAGACAAAAGAAGAAATGCTTATACAAGCGATTAAGACACAGTATTCCATTTTACAACTGCTTGATCGCACATTACTTGATGTATATCAATATGAAAAAGGGCAAAAAACTGAAGAACAGAATAGTGACCTGATAAACCTTGCCTATCAAGCAAGAAGCATTATTGCTAAAAAACCAAAATTAAAAGAAACCTACCGTAAGCTGGAAGAAGAGTATGGTATTCAACTAACCAACCATAATTAGTAAGGAAAGTCGCTTATTTTTACATAAGCGACTTTTTCTAGGTTCTAATATATATGGGTTTATTCAATGATTCGCAAAATGGATAAATTGCGAATTAACTTGGTATTACTGTAAACAGTCGTTTCGGGACAAAATGTATAGTGAACAAATTATAGCTTACTTGGGAATGTCTCGGCGAATTATCTTGGTCAGCAGCTGATTAAATTGTTCTCTGGCGGATTATCTTGGTCAGCAGCTGATTAAATTATTCTCTGGCGGATTATCTTGGTCAGCAGCCGATTAAATTGTTCTCCGGCGGATTATCTTGGTCAGCAGCCGATTAAATTATCCTCCGGCGGATTATCTTGGTCAGCAGCCGATTAAATTATCCTCCGGCGGATTACCCTGGTCAGCAGCTGATTAAATTACTCTCCGGCGGATTACCTCGCTCTGCTGCTGATAAGTTTCACCTCCACTCTGCTATTAATTGTTCTTACACTAATTCGCATTTCCCTTAAACTATGAATAAACATAGTACCCATCATTTGCAATAAAACATTTATCTATCAGTATTTCCCTGTATCTAATTCAAATAATGTTCTATTTATAAATCATACTTCTTTACGTTATGTTGGTTGTCAATTAATCTAGAGTTTGGTAAATGTATTTTAAGGGAAAAGGAATGTGCTCAAATATGGAAAGGCTGATTATATGCTAACGCTTCTGAAGAACAGTTGGTCGGACTTTAAGGAGTCTTATCTGCAATATATATTGTTTGAATTTATTTATTCGTTATTTGCCAGCATCTTGTTTGCTCCTTTTCTATCTTATATTTTTAACCGCATGCTAACAGTAATTGATGATGGTTCATTACTAAACAGCGAAGTATTTTCGCTTGGATTAAGTATAAGTGGAATTATGGGAACCTTGTTTGTAAGTTTTTTTGCTGTAGCTTTTTTATTTGTAGAGTTTGGTGTACTAATCATCCTTGCAGAAAAAAGCTATTTTAATGAGCCGGTCTATATATCGGAAGCATTTCTAACCGCAGTTAAAAAACTACCAAGGCTGCTTGGTTTTGGGTTTATTCCATTGGTTTTTTTACTGCTTTTATTTATACCATTTATTGATGCATCTACATTACCTCCGTTGTTTGATGTAAATATTACTATCTTTCTTACAGACCTGCTGTATGAATCGCTTATTGCCAAGGTTGTTTATTTTTCCTTGTTTTTAGGAATGGGTTATCTATTCGTACGCTGGATTTTTGCACTTCATTATATTTTTATTGAGAATAAGACGATTTGGCAGGCATTACGGAGCAGCTGGAATTGCACCAAGAAAAATAAAATTAGAGTGGTATGGTATGTTTTATTTGTTAATATATTGATCTTTTTAGCAGGATTTGTTCTTATGAACGCGGTATCTGAACTTACTACAATCATAGACTCTAAGGTGATCGGAGACTTTATTGGGAATTACTTACTAACCTTTGCCAGTTATTTTACTATGCTGATGTCGTTAGTTTTCATTCCTGTGAACTTGCTTGTTCTTACAAGATTGTTTTATGAGTTCCAAGAGAGAAAAGGAGTACAAATTAAAGATTCCTTGAAATTAGGAAGAAGTAGTTATTTACTTCAGGTAGAAAAAAAGGTTGGGCGGTTCTTATCAAGACGTAAATCTTTCTTTATATCTGCAACCGTTGTTGTACTCAGTCTTTTATTTGCTATTAATTATGTGGTGAATGACTCGCTTGTCTATTTGAAATGGGATGTGGAAATTGCAAGTCACCGTGGAGATCTGAAACATGCGCCTGAAAATTCGATGAGTAGTATTCGTTCCGCCATTCGTAAAGGTGTGGATGCTGTTGAGGTAGATGTTGCCATGACAAAAGACGGAGTAATCGTTCTAAGTCATGATCTCGATCTAAAGCGGGTAGCTGGCGTATCGGATAAAATCAGTAATCTTACGTATGAAGAAATAAAGCAAATAGACATTGGCAGACTTTATGGTGAGGAATTTATCGGAGAACGAATTCCTACCTTGGATGAAGTTCTGAAAGTGATGCAAGAAAATGATACAAAACTAATTATTGACTTGAAATCAGCTGAACCTGGAAGAGGCTTCGCTGAAAAAATTGTGGAGCTTGTAGAGAAGAATGATTCGGATCATTTGGCGTATGTTCAATCCTTCAGTTATGAATTATTACAGGATATCCGTAAACGAAATGAAACAATAAAGATTGGCCAAATTCTCTTTTTATCTGCAGGAAACTTATCTAAGTTGGATGTGGATTTTTACACAATAAGAGAAAGTATGCTAACAGAACGATTTATCGAGCGTGCTAAAAAGCAAAATCGAGAGGTATGGGTGTGGACCGTTAACATAAAAAGAAACATGAAAGAAGTATTGAAGTACGATATCGATGGAATTATTACAGATTACCCGGAAAGAGCACAACGTGTATTGGAAATTGGACTGGAAGGACAGCGACGTAACTGAAGGCGTACTGTCCTTTTTGTATGGAAAACACATAAAGGTTAAAAAAGTCGTTTTACTTTTATTGAAAGAGGCAATAAAGATAGTATGTTACGAGAAGTGGCATAATTATGGTAAAAATTATTAAGAAATTAACACATCGATAAAGAAGGAGACTTGTGTTTAAATGAATATAAAAAAAGCGATGGAGGAGATGTCAGAAGAAATAGCTAAACTAACTGGTGTGTCAGCTATTACCATGAGCGGTTCAAGAGCAAATGGGGCTAATCACTTGTCTACAGATATGGATATAGCAATATATTATGATAAAACAAAAGGATTTAACGTAGAGGATGTAAACAATTTGGTTAGCAGCTTAGATGATAACCAAAGTGCGGAGTGTACTTCATTAAATGAGTGGGGTGCCTTAATGAATGGAGGAGCGAACCTTACCATTCATGGAGTTCATACTGCGATAATTTTTCGGGATATTCACAAAGTTGTAGATGGTATTACAGCTAATTTACAGGGTGAGAAAAATGAGGATAGAAATGCAAAACCATCCTACGTTTATTTAGATGTCCTTTATTTAGGTGAACTAGCAATCTGTGAAATCCTGTATGATCCTTATCAATATATTTATCAATTAAAACAAAAAATCACTCATTATCCTGAACAATTACATCAGGCACTCATCGAGTATTATACATTTGAGGCCTCTTATTCCTTTATGATCATTTCTCATCGAATTGATACAGATGATGATTGTTTTGTGGCTAGTCATGTTTTGCGAACAATTAGATGTATGAATCAATTACTGTTTACCATAAATCGGGCATGTTGTATTCATAAATACAATGCTGTACAGTCTATAGACGTATATTCAACTAGACCTGACAACTACGGTGAGAAAGTAAATGATATCCTACAGTCACTAGTCACTACGAGGAAGAGCCGTGCAAAAGGTATGCAAGCACTGCATGATCTTCTTTCTTCCACAGAGGAGTTAGCAGCAGTTTAAACCAGAAGGAGCATCCTTCTGGTTTTTTATTAGGCAGAAAAAATATATACATATAATAAAGTAATTGAAAAGGAGAGGTTTGAATATGGATAGAAAAAAATGGGCAATTGCCTCATTTATCGTTATTATGCTAACCGTTTTTATAAATTTTTTTGGTTATGATTTATTCCATATCCCATCAAGGGAAGGAATAATAATTGTAGTAATATTGACAGCAATAGCTTTTATACTCGCATTGATAGGGAAAGGGATCTGGCGTACTCTTACCTTTATTGTCATCGTGATTCTTATAGCGACATCGTTGTTTTCATTTTGGTTTGTAGGCCAATCGTTGTTTTAAAGCATTCTTGAAGAAGTGAGGTCGATGGTTGAGGCTTATAAAAGGATTCAAATAAAAATACGATTTTCAAGTAGTCCCCCAGAGTTTCTAGCCCCCTTCATTTTCTTTCTATATACTGTAGCTAAATATAAATTAGATAAAGAAGAGAAATATGTAGGGGTTAGAGGACTGTGAAATATTGGCCTGCAATGCTTGTACTGTTTTTAGCCGTGTTGCTAGGAGGTTGTCAGGAAGATAAAAAACAACATGTGAAACCCTCTGAGATAAATGTGGAGAATTTACCAGATGTGAGAGCATTTCAGGATGAATTTACAAGAGAATTCCTTCAATCAACAGAGGAAACAAGGGAAGGATATTATCCTTTTTTGTCAGGGACTGGGGCGTATAAGATGGATTTTCCAGCTGGCGGGATTGTTGGGGAAAAAGGGTACGCGATTGAAGGGGAGAGATTTGAAAGTTTTAGAATTGGTGTTAAAGAAAAACAAATCGCCTCTTCAATAAACTTTAAATATAAAAATGAAAAAAGAAATAACGTTGAAGTAAACTTAGACATGCTGAAGACTTCAATGAATAAAAGCCTTCAATTTGAAGAGTTTTCTTTAAAAGACAGAGATATGTATCTTGCTCGATTTGAGAATGAGAGTGGTTCATATGGCATGGTAGGATATATACAAAACAAATTATCAACAGGAGGAGTATCGGCCATATATACTTCTGAATGCACGGAGAGTCCGCAACCCTGTGAAGAGGTAAATGAAATTAATAATAAAAAAATGCTAAATTGGTTAAAATCAATAAAATTTGTAAAAGAGTAAATCAAGTATAGAAAGTATTTGTGGAGGGAAGACACGTGAAATATTGGTTTGCAATGTTTTTACTATTTTTAGTCGTGTTGCTAGGAGGTTGTCAGGAAGATAAAAAACAACGTGTTAAACCATCTGAAATGCATGTGGAGGATTTACCAGATGTGAGAGCATTCGAGGATGAATTTACAAGAGAATTCCTCCAATCAACAGAGGAAACAAGGGAAGGATATTATTCTTTTTTGTCAGGGGCTGGGGCATATAAGATGGATTTTCCCGCTAGTGGAATTGTTAGCGAGAAATCATACTCCATAAAAAAAGATGGATTTGAAAGTTTTTTTATAGGTGTAAACCAACTCGAAAGTGAAGCATTGATTAGCGTTAATTATAATTCTATGTATGTAAATATAGAGTCAATGCAAGATATATTAAAAAAGCAGTTAGATGAAGATCTAAAATTCAATAAATATGATAGTAATGACTTGGAAATCTATGCAGCTACTTTTACATTTCAAAAAGGCTATGGCATGGCTGGAGTAATTCTTAATAAAAAGTCGGATGGTGGGGGAGTATTAGTAACTTATGAATCTAATTTGATTAGCAAAAGTGATCAGGGAAAACAAAAAGAAAAAATAATTAAATGGATGAAATCATTTAAATTTAATAATAATATGAAAAAAGAATGAAGCAGCTTAACAAAAAGTTCCATTAGTAATTTACCAGCAGGGGTATTGAATTTGATAATCTTGTTTTTGGAACTTTTGACCTACATAACTCATGTGAAAAAAGTAGGGTTTTATAAATTTTTCCAAGAAAGACTACCTTTCTTATTTTACTCTCTATATACTGAAGTTAGATAAAAATCGGAATACAGAAATAGTTGGGCAGCATGGGAGGAATGGTCTATGAGATATTGGCTTACAGCGTTGTTAGCAATTTTTATTGTTTTGTTAGGAGGTTGTCAAATGGATCAAGAAAAAAGTACGAAGCCAGCAGAGATGAGTGTGGAGGATTTACCGGATGTGAGAGCGTTTCAAGATGATTTCACAAGAGAATTCCTTCAATCGACAAAGGAAACAAAGGAAGGATATTATCCTTTTTTGTCTGGAACCGGGGCTTATAAGATGGATTTTCCTGCCGGTGGTATTGTTGGGGAAAAAGGATATTCTAAAAAGCAAAAAGAATTTGAATCATATCTAGTAGGTATAGATGAAGGAAATGGCTTCGAATCATCTATAAAAATTGATTACTATTCTAAAATAGGTCAGACTTCTACAGAGTTGGAAATGCTCTCAAGTCAGTTTAATCAAAAGCTTGACTTTGAATCGTATGATGAAAATAATATCACTATTTCCCTGGCTAAATTTGAGGATGACGAGAAGACTATCGGAGCTGTTGGGTTACTAGAGCATAAAAGCACACAAGAAGGATTGTCAATAATATATGAAAGTGAGTGTATACGTTCTGTTGAGGATTGTAAGACAGAGAAAATAGAGATGCAGAATAAAATAAAACAATGGGTCAATTCTATTAAATTTGTTAAAAATGATGAAAGTGATGAAGAACAATGAGTGAATCAATTCTAAGCACGGACGAAATTAGATTACGACTTATTAACTTAGAATATAAAGATCTGAATAAAAAAGATTTTGAAAAAGAAATTAAGCAGATTTATTTAGAAGAATATGGAGAAATATTACCAGCTAATATAGAGATTATTCATTCAAGAGACTCCAAGAATTCTGAAGTTACCTCTTCTGATTATAACGGTACGGCAGTATACTTTCATTCCAAGGAAAAAGATATAAATGAATTATATATTATATCGCAAGGTACCCAAGATGGAGCTGATTGGGAGTATAATTTAAAAGCCATGTTTGCTGGTAAAGATTTCACACAAGCGAAATCGGCAAATAAATTCACAGAGGAAGTTATTAAAGAGATCGATAATAATGGAGAATTAACTGTGACTGGACTTTCTCACTCTTTGGCTCACAATAACAACACTACTGCACACTTAATTTATGATACATTCGATGAAATTTACAGTGTGAATGGAGCCCAGACAAACTACTATCAGTTATTTAATGCTGATAGAGACTTTAGAAGAGAAATAATGAATAATTTTAATCTTTCCAGAACAAACCCAGACGCCATCTACAACTTAGACCCCAAACAACTGGAAACCTTCGCAAAGGAATACTACAAAGACAAGGCAACGAATGTGCATCAACTTATTTCCAAAGACGATCCTCTTTATGCAGTGAGCGGAGCAAGAGGTTTTTTTACGATTGGTGATGTGAAATATGTGGATACAAACCCTGATTTGCCAGGGTTAAGAAATCTTATGGATGAAATTCCGGATGAAGTTATTAAAGACTTTCAGGAATTAGCTATTGACTATACGGTAGCATCCAAAAAAGGCGGCACTAATGCTGCGATCCAAGAGATATTAGGCGTAAATATGGACTTGGTTAACGAAATTGATGATATTGGCAGTGCAGTCAAAGTATATTTTACTAAACAAGGTGAGATCGATGCCATGGTTCATGGACTGAATGATAAGTTGCCAGGAGTACTTTCCAGAATAAAAACAGTTACTGAAAATGCAGATGTTATTTTTGGAAGGTTAGTAAACGCTGGCTACATTACCGAGGAACAGAAGAATACATTAGTAACAGAACTAACAGCTATAGAGGTAGAGCTGGATGGAATTCAGGAAACCGTATCCCGATTGACAAGTATAAGGGATATGGGAGATTTTTATGCACAGCTTGGTGGAGATGCGGCTGCAATTATTAAAATGAAAAGACATTACAATTCTATTATGGAAAGCTTCGAAGAATTAAATAATGAGGATCTGCTGGCTGCTATGGAGGCAATCGGCCAAAGCCATAGTATATCTGAGATGCTTGAAGGTTTGTCTGATAAGAAGAAATCATATATTGGTACAGATATGGTTTATACGACTGACAGTGGCGGAAAGGAAATTCGAGTAAATATATCCGCATCCCTCCGCATGTATACAGATGGAAAAAGTCTGCTTGAAGAAAAGAAAGATGAAATCGGCAAGCTGGATCTTGCCTGGAATACAGAAATTCTTCAGTGCTTTGAAGATGAAAAACGAAAAGTAGTTCATAAAATTAGTGAAATTGAAGGAAGTCCGGGAAGTTATAGAAGCTTACTTCGTAAACATGTGTATTTTTCAAGATTGGATAAGACAGTGAGAGGAATACAAGTCCATGATGTATTTTATCCACTGACGAATGCGGATTTAGATACAGAGATTACCAGTTTAAGAGAATCAGTTGAAGAAGGTTTTACGTATATTGAAAATTACCGAAAAGCTATTGAAGCTTTGTTCGATAAAGATGATCATATTGCTACACTTTTTGATTTAGCGGGGAGGTTATAACATGGGAGAAGAACACTCCATTACAGTAAGTGAGCGCATTCTTGCAAGTGAAGATTTTTCTCATAAAAAAGATACGCTTATGCTGAATAAGAATAACTTGGAAACCTTGGATAAAGACTTCTTTACATTGGTAAATGGAATAATCATTAACGAGGAACAAAAAGGAGAAGTTGTTGAGGCAATGCAGCAAAAGACAAAAACGTTTAGAGATAAGAATGAGAATTTGCTGAGTCAATTAGAGAGAGAGATTACTAGAATTTCTAACACGTTAGATGATCAGATTGATGATATGAAGACACAGCGGATGACAATTACTTATGAGGACACACCTTCCGCATAATTGAAGTGTTACTTGCAGAAAGGAGGTTATGATGATGAAAAAGCTTATTTTGTTTTTATTTCTAGTTATCTGGATGACTGGCTGTGGTGGAGAAGAAGCTGAAAAAGCTGAAGGCACAGAAACAGCGCAATCGAAAGAAATGAAGAAAGACATGGATGAAAAAGCAGAGGAAGCATCGGATACTGATAACTTAGAGGATAAGGGTACGGATGGAAAAAATAATCTCGGAGACATGAAAGTGGAGCTGTC
Organism: Virgibacillus halodenitrificans; assembly: GCF_001878675.1. Taxonomy (NCBI): domain Bacteria; kingdom Bacillati; phylum Bacillota; class Bacilli; order Caryophanales; family Bacillaceae; genus Virgibacillus; species Virgibacillus halodenitrificans. Next base: position 980,766 of record NZ_CP017962.1, read on the forward strand.
CGGTAAAGCAAGCATTAAAGAAGAGAGTGTTATCATCGATGGAGAAAGCAATCTTCTTCCAGGAACGTTCATTTATTCGAGTGGTGTCACTGATAGTGGATTTGCTTCATCCAATTTTATTAATAAGGCAGAAGTTCAGGAAGATGGTAGCTTTACCTTTGAGTTTGACGGCATAAGTAAAAGTACCACTGTGAAATTGAAATTATACAATACAAAAGATGAAACGAAAAAGCATTATGGAGAGAATTTAGAAAAGGTTACTGGTCCTCAAAAATATAAAACAGAGAATCATGGGGAGTTTGAAGTAAAAACGGAATTTTATATTAATGCAGATCTGCCAATGCCATACACCATTCCGATCGAAATCCCAAAATGGGAGAAAGAACCGGAGAATTACGGGGACACTAATGTGTGGATGGAAGCAAAGGTAGATAGTGACCATCGCTACTTATATTTTCATGGAAAAAGCAATTTAGTAGAGGGTACGCAGGTCGGTGGAAATTTACGGAAAGCATCCGGAATTATCGATGCATTTTCTTTTGGACATACAAGGGTGAATCCAGATGGTACCTTTGAATTACGTGTTCCTTATCATCAGCTTAAGCAAGGTATGTATATGCCAATCCAGGTCAAACCAAAAAATAACAGCTGGGATGATTTTGTGTCAGCATATGGAGAGCAAGGGGAAAAATGGAAAGGCAATCTCGTTAAAAACGATAAAGATGACAAGTATCTCGAATACATTGTAGAGATAGATGCGCCGAACTTTGATCCAGCAGAGGATGTAGGGTTAACGGTTAATGAAGAGGAAGTAAAAATGCAGATGCCAGATCATTTATTATTTGATTTTGATAAAAGTGAATTAAAACCAGAAGCAAAGAAAATCTTGGATAAAGTAATACAGGATTTACAGGAATTAGAGGAAGGAACAGACATTCAAATAAATGGTCATACAGATAATGTAGGTGATTCAGATTACAATCAAGAACTATCAAAAGAACGGGCAGATGCAGTGTGGAACTACTTGAAAAAGAATGGAGATCTGAATGGTCTGCAAGTTGAAAAACAAGGATATGGGGATACCAAGCCAATTGCTTCTAACAAAGATGAAGACGGCCAGGAGAAAAACCGCCGAGTAGAAATTGTGATAAATCCAAAGGAAACCGACTCTTAAGGGAGTTGGTTTTTCTTTATAGAAAATGTCTTCTGCCAATATAAAACTATTGAAGGAAAAAGGTGTTTAATCTTTTAAGGAAGAGGATACATACTGATTAGAAAGACATATTCTTTCCAAAAAATTACGGAGGTGGATGAAAATGGCAGACATTAAGTTCAAAACAGGTGAAAACGCACCGGAAAACGGCAAGTATAAAGTGGACAGCTTGGTGAATGGAGGTTCTTCGAGCAACGACAATACAACTATTGATATGGATCAAGGAGAGCAATTTCCTCCATCACCAACTTCCAATGAAGCTGCATATTGGGTAAAAGCTTAACATGAATTAAGAGATTTTTACGTTTTGCAAGTGAATTCCAGTGAAACAAAAGTAGTACAAGCCACACATAAATCAGAAAGGAGCTGCTTAGAATGGCTAATAATAACAAGAAGAACAACAAGATGGGTGTAGAAGAAGCAGGTAAAAAAGGTGGACAAACTACAGCACGTAATCATGACCAGGAATTTTATGAAGAGATCGGTCAAAAAGGTGGAAATACAACTTCTAAGAATCATGATCAAGAATTTTATGAAGATATTGGTAAAAAAGGCGGAGAAAAAACTTCCAAAAACCATGATCAGGAATTTTATGAAGAGATCGGTCAAAAAGGTGGAAAGACCACTTCACAGAATCATGATCAGGAGTTCTATGAAGAGATTGGCCAAAAAGGCGGAGAAACAACCTCAAAGAACCATGATCAGGAATTCTATGAAGAGATCGGTCAAAAAGGTGGCAACGTGCGAGGTCGCCAACAACAAAAGGATAACAAAAATAATTAATTCGTTCAACCATAAAACATGCAAAAAAGGAAAAGGTGCTGCTCCTTTTCCTTTTTTGCGTTTAAATGAGAGATATGCTATTTCATTTGAGAGATACTTTCCGAATATGAGAGAGCAGCCCTCTGAAATGAGAGAGTCCTGCCTCAAGATGAGAGAGCAACCTTCTGAGATGAGAGAGTCCTGCCCAAAGGTGAGAGAGCAACCCTCAGAAATGAGAGAATCCTGCCCTAAGATGAGAAAGCAGCCTTCACAGATGAGAGAGCCCCCGTCCCCTAATCCCAGTTAAAATACCTTCGTTGTCCAATTTTCCCCGTTCCATACTTCTGTTACAATATCTTCATAAAAATGAGGTTCGTGGGAGATTAAGAGCACACTACCCTTGTATTCCTTTAGCGCTCTTTTTAATTCTTCTTTTGCATCCTGGTCTAAATGGTTGGTTGGTTCATCTAATACGAGTAAATTGGTTTCCATGTTAATCAGCTTACAGAGTCGGACTTTTGCCTTTTCTCCACCACTTAACACTTTTACTTTACTTTCAATATGCTTTGTAGTCAGGCCACAGCGAGCTAAAGCTGCTCGCACTTCATATTGATTCATATGAGGGAATTCATCCCAAATTTCTTCCAGACAGGTTTTATTGCTGTCTGTTTTCATTTCCTGTTCAAAATATCCAATAGACAAATGCTCCCCAAGCTCTACAGATCCTTGAAGGGCAGGAATTTCACCCAAAATACTTTTCAGAAGCGTTGTTTTTCCAATACCATTGGCGCCAGAAAGGGCAACCTTCTGACCACGTTCCATGCTAAGGTTCAATTTATTGGAAAGTGGCTCATCATACCCGATGACCAAATCCTTTGTCTCAAATAAATACTTACCTGGTGTACGTGCCCGCTTAAATTCAAATTTCGGCTTTGGCTTTTCTGCATCTAATTCAATGACATCCATTTTATCAAGTTTTTTCTGGCGGGACATAGCCATTTTGCTTGTAGCTGCATTAGCTTTATTTCTTGCAACAAAATCCTTTAGATTAGCAATTTCCTTTTGTTGCTTTTTATAAGCTGCTTCCATTTGTTGCTTTTTCATTTCGTAAACACGTAAGAATTCATCATAATCACCTGGGTATCTGGTGATTTGCTGGTTTTCCATATGATAAATTAAATTGATAACACTATTTAAAAATGGAATATCATGGGAGATAAGGATGAAAGCATGCTCATAGGCGATGAGATAATTTCGCAGCCATTCAATATGCTCAACATCCAAATAGTTAGTCGGCTCATCAAGCAGGAGTATGTCCGGCTTTTCCAAAAGTAGCTTAGCAAGCAATACTTTTGTTCGTTGTCCTCCGCTTAAATCGTGGACATCACGCTCCAGGCCGAAATCATCAAGCCCTAGTCCGTTGGCAACTTCCTCCACTTTTGCATCAATGATATAAAAGTCATTGTTCGTAAGTGCATCCTGAATTCTACCTGTTTCTTCTAATATCTCTTCCAATTCTTCAGGACTAACTTCTGCCATTTTTGCGAAGAGCGCATTCATCTCTGCTTCCATATCATACAAGTATTGAAATGCAGTTCGCAAAACATCACGTATGGTCATACCTTGTTTTAGCGCAGCATGCTGATCTAAATAGCCAACCCGTACATGCTTGGACCAGCTAACGGTTCCTGCATCAGGCTCCAATTTTTTAGTAATAATGTTCATAAAAGTGGATTTACCTTCACCATTGGCTCCGATCAATCCAATATGTTCTCCTTGCAATAGACGAAAAGACACATCATCAAAAATAGCACGATCCCCGAATCCGTGGCTTAAATTATTTACTGTTAATAAACTCATCGTTCAAACACCTTTTCTTTTTAAATTCATCTTATCTATTATAAAGGTCATTGCATAAAAAGGATAGGGAAGATTGCCAAGTATCTATTCAACTGGTTTTGTTGTTGTTATGTCAGCTGGATCCCTTTAATAATAAGAGCTTGGAAGACATATACAGCCTCTTGTTAAGTGTATCAAATGTTGAAGTGGCAATTCTTATGCTTGGAAAAACTCTTTTTTTAGCATACCCATCTGAATGATGTCATGCCATTCCCCATTTCGGTATAGCGCTTCGCGACATTCCCCTTCTTCAACAAAACCTAATTTTTCGTACAATTGAATTGCTCTTGTATTAAAGGAAAAGACCTGTAAGGAGACGCGATGCAAATTTAGCTCATGAAATGCATAGGTGAGCAGTAATTGCAGCGCTTCTTTTCCATAGCCTTTCCCCCAATAATTCTTTTCACCGATATCAATAATACATTCCGCGTTTCGATTTTTTAAATCAAGATTAATGAGTGAAGTGACCCCGATGGGAATTTGCTGCGTCCTTTCCATAATAATATAGCTCTTGGAGGAACTGGAATCGAGCATGCGAATTTCTACAAAGTCACTTGTTTCTTTAAACGTATATGTATCCAAAAATAGACTGGTGGAGTTCATTACATCCATGTCCATTCTCCATGTGTGATACTGTTCTGTATCACTCTTTTCCATTTTGCGTAAATATACTCTTTCTGAAGAAAACATAGGTCTGCCTCCTTAATTGGCTGGTCAAGTATGGAATTTATTTTTATTGAAAGGGGGAGGGCCTTTGATGGATGGGGGGTTGTCGCGGTCAGGGTGCTTGTTGTCTCGGCTGGTGCGTTTGCTGTCGCGGCTGAGAGGTCTGTTGTCTCGGGCAGGGAGCTTGCTGTCGCGGATGGGGAGCAGCCAGTCTCGAACAGCTCATGTCATGTCTCGGTTCATCTGATTCCAGTCTCGGTTAATGAACTTATTGGATATGTTCGGCGATCAGATTTGGCGATGCTGAGAATGGAAAACTCTCTTTCATTATTATAGTAGAAAAATTGAGATATTTTTGGTTGAAATAAAGGATTACAGGTAGGCTTGTAACCCCTTATTTTTTTTATAAGATGAAACACTAATTTTTCTTGGAAAATCCTTCTTGTTGCAAATAATCTGCAGCGCCATTGTAAGTTGGATAGGTGGCATCCAGCATATTGCCTGCATATATATCCCAGGTTTCATATTCATGGATTAAAGTTAGTGTATTTCCTTCCTCATCCATCCAATTTTCCTTTAACGGTTCCTGTTCAGAAAGAGAAGCGATGGACTGTTCAATAATTTGGCGAAGATCCTTTTCGTTAAAGTCGCGAATGTTTGTCATCCCTTTGGAATCAGTAGGATAGGTGTCGGTCATCTCCCCTGTATAAACAAATCCATTTCCATTTGGATGCAGTCGGTATACGACAATCTTCTTCTCCACTATACTTCCTTCATAATGAAAATTCACGCGTCCAAGCGACACATCATGCCGGGTCAATTCAGTAAATGATTCAATTATAGCTAGTTTTTCTTCAAATGTTAGCATGTTACCTCCGGATGTTAGTTATTTTTCTTCATTATAGCATTGGCTGAAGATGAAATACCAATAAGAGTAAGTAATAAAGTAAGAGAAAGAAGTCTCATTTTTAATACTTATACATTTGTTTATAATACTTTATTTTCAGTTAACATTTAATTAATAAACTATCTTTATACTTGTAGTTAATTAAAGTAAAGGAGAGTGTTAGATTATGAGGTATACTTTTTCTATTCTTTTCGCGTTAATCCTGTTGATAGGTATGTTCACTGTTCCTGCATTTGCTGCAAGTAATGATTCAAAATCTCAGGTAGCAAACGTTGCCCACCGCGGGGCCTCCGGACATGCGCCTGAAAATACGATGGCGGCATTTGACAAAGCTTTTAAAATGAAGGCAGATTATATTGAAATTGATGTACAAATGACAAAAGATGGGGAACTAGTTGTCATTCATGATACTACTGTAAATCGCACTACAAATGGTGTAGGAAATATTAAAGATTTAACATTGGAACAAGTAGAGCAGTTAGATGCAGGAAGCTGGTTTAGCAATACTTTTTCGGGAGAGAGAATTCCCACATTTGAAGAGGTTATTGATACGTATAGAGGAAAAATTGGTATATTAATAGAATTAAAATCACCTGAGCTATACCCCGGTATTGAAGAAAAAGTGGCGAAGGTTTTAAAGGAACGCAATATGGATCGTCCAAATAACAACAAGATTATCATCCAATCTTTTAACCATACATCAGTACAAGCTTCTAAAGAGTTATTGCCAGATATTCCGCATGGAGTACTAGCTGGTATGAGTTGGAAGGATGTGACGGACGAGCAGCTAGCAAAATTTGCAACGTATGCTGATTTTTTTAATCCGAACCTAAATATTGTATCACCTGAATTACTTCAGCGGGTCCATACACATGATATGAAAATGTATCCATATACGGTCAGAATCCAAGAACAAGCAGATAATTTATTACAACTGGGGGTTGATGGAATTATTACTGATTTCCCTGAATATGTATATCAGCATCCAGTTAAATAACTATATTAATTTAAGAACGCTGGCTTTAGAAGATTTTTTTAAACAATGCGTATGATTAACCTTCTATTAATCAGGGTACATTCATTAAGTAATAAGCTAGTCTGAAAGAATTACAGGAGGTTATATAAATGAAACAAGAACAGTTAATTTTACATGAACGTCCAAATGGATTGCCTGATGAAAATACATTTCAATTTAAAGAGGTAGAAGTCGGTGAAGCGAATGATGGGCAAGTATTATTAAAAACACTGTATGTTTCTGTTGATCCATACATGCGTGGCAGAATGTCAGATAGAGATTCCTACATTGAACCATTTCAGGTTGGAGAGCCGCTTGCGGGTGGCGTCGTCGCACAAGTGGTTGAGTCAAAGACAGACCAACTTGAAAAAGGGGATATTGTACGAGGAAATCTGCCATTTCAAGAGTATCTTGTAGTACAGCCAGACACGGTCAGCAAGGTTGATACAAATGGCCTTAATCCGAGCGTGGCATTAGGAGCACTTGGGATGCCGGGGTTAACAGCTTACTTTGGTATGATGCATATTGGTGGACCAAAAAAAGGTGAAACTGTCGTTGTTTCTGGTGCTGCAGGTGCAGTCGGGCAAATTGCTGGTCAGCTTGCCAAAAAAGCAGGAGCGCGCGTTGTTGGAATTGTTGGCTCAGAGAAGAAGGCTGCTTATATAACCGAAGAGTTAGGCTATGATGCAGCTGTAGAATATAAGAAAGGAGACGTGCAGCAGCAATTAAAAGAAGCATGTCCAAACGGGATAGATGTGTATTATGAAAATGTTGGAGGAGAAATTGGCGATGCGGTTTGGCCATTGCTAAATGACTTTGCGCGTATTCCAGTATGTGGTGCTATTTCTTCCTACAATTTAAAGGAAGGTGAACAAGATATTGGTCTGCGGATCCAACCATTTTTAATTAAATCACATGCTAAAATGCAAGGATTTATCGTTGGTGATTTTGCTGACCAATTTGGTGAAGCATACAAATTTCTCGCTGAAGGTGTTTCTAATGGAGAATTAAAATTTGAAGAAACAATTAAGGAAGGTTTTAAAACAATCCCAGATGCGTTTCTTGGTTTGTTTACCGGAGAGAATATTGGAAAGCAGTTAGTAAAAGTTGCAGAGGAAGAATAATTTAGCAGTCTGAAGGATATTTGAGTGTGACTGGGGAGACCGGAAGTCCCTGCCTTAAAGCAACATAAATAAAAAAACAGAAGCGCCAAACTCGGGTGCTTCTGTTTTTTATAAATTTCAAAGTCGTTTCAACTAACAATTACAAATCATGATAACATTTCCATCCGGATCTTTAATATTAAACCATGCTGTCTGTTCTACCCATTCTATTTCCCTGACAATATCCACTTCTTTCATTTTAATAGATGTATAGGCTGCCTCGATATCCGGTGCAAAGAAGTTGAAGAGCGGGCTCGGACTGACGATATGCTCGAATGTTGGGTCAAAGGTGTGATCATCAAGCGTAAGGGAAGTAGTTCCATTAACGGGGATATTGTATACAGGTGAGTTTACTTTCTCTAAATCAACGTCAAGGCCTAGTATATCTGCATACCATTGGACTGACTTTTTCAAATTGCTAACATGTACGAAGATACCATTCATTTGATTTTTTATGGGCTGTGTTTGCAAAATAATCCCCCCTGAAAGAGTTGCTTAATATAGATTTTCTACAAAGCGAGTAAAAGTTCTTCAATTATTTCAATAGTTTTTTGTTATTTAGACAATAAATGAACTGTTCCCTGCCAAAACGGAATACTGTTTCCTTTACTTGCATGCCGACGCTTTCCAGTAGGGCACATGACCTTTGATTAGCTGCTTGCGTCTCGGCAACTAGCTGAGAGATCTGCATCTCATTAAAAGCATAGTCAATTAATTTTGCTACGACCTCTCTGGCGATGCCTTTTCCCCACCAAAAAGGAAGAAATTGATAAGAAACCTCTGTAGATATACCATCATGGTGCATATCTAAAGAAATAAGTCCGATAAATTGATCTGTGTTTTTTTCTTTAACGGTAAGGTGCACATCTGAAGTGCTAGAGGTGAGCATTTTTGCAAAGCTATTTTTAATAGAAGCTTCTTGAATCGGCCCACCTAAAAATTTTCGCACTTCTTTATTGCTATACAATTGTTTTACATGTCCATAGTCTTGTTCTGAAATGTCTACCAATCTACAACGAGCGGTTTCCAACATATGAAATCTTCCGGCACCTGAAAGCAAAATTACTCCCATTCCTTTGCCAGCATACTGTATAAAACGCAGTCGTGAAAATGATCATATAAATACTCTGCATCTCGCACGACACCATCCTGTTTAAAACCAAGTCGCTCTGGAATACTTCTGCTCTTTTTATTATCAACACCACACTGAATTTCCACACGGTTTAGTCCATATTCATGAAATGCTTGGTCAATAAGGGCCTTTACAGCAATTGTCATAATTCCATTCCCTTGGTAGTTTTCTCCTAACCAGTACCCGATGCTGGTTTTCTTATTAGCCCGATCAATACCGTGGAAACCAACCATGCCTGTCAGTTCTCCCTTATATAAGATGCCAGCTTGAAAGCCGTTGTGGGAAGAAAACTGGTTTAGCCACATGTCAATAACCGGTTCATAATCCTCTTCCTGTTTCATGTTATCTACCCACGGAAGCCATTGTTTTAAGTAGTTGCGATTTTTATCTACTAGGATAAATAATTCCTGCGCATCCTGTTTTTCAAGTAGCTTCAATGAGATGTCATCATTAATATACTGTGTAAACATAGAATATCCCCCAATTTAAAATGATTGATCGTAGTATACCAAATTATCAGGATATTATATACAACTAGTTACTAAAAATGGTGAACAAAATATACTTTACCGCGTCAACAGCTCCACACCCCGCGACAGCAAGCTCCCGCCCCGCGACAACAAGCACAGGTTCCGCGACAGCCAACATCCCATCCGCGACAGCAAGCATGCCATCCGCGACAGCAAGCATGCCACCCGCAACAGTAAGCACCTCATCCGAGACAACAAGCTCACGCCCCGCGACAGCCAACATCTCACCCAAAAGAGCGAACGTCGCATCCTGGCCAACCAACTCGTCCCCAGCAACACAGCGTACACCGTCTCACCTGAAATAATAATTTAAAGCTTTTTTTACAGCCTCAACATTCCGTATAGATGTGTGAAATAGTGTATGTGCATCTGGTCGAATAACGAGAACATCATACAACTGTAAATCTAATTTCTCTTTTGCTTCATCATATAAATCAATGAACACGTTCTCGCTCTCATCTAACTTTTCTCTAGACTCATTATTTAATAAAAATACTGGCCTTAAAATGTTGCCGCATTCTTTATTAAAGGTCTCCATTGCTCTTTGTAAAACTGTTTGCTTCTTTCGAAAAAAGTGTTCATTGCCATAGACAAGGCAGAGACATTCTCCACTGCGAAGTAGCTCATAAACGTTTATATTTTCCCAAGTAGCTGTAACTATAAGACACGGTGGTACACGCACACCAGCAGGCTTTCCGGTTAGCTTTAGGATATGTTTACTGTATGCTGTGCCGGTATAATCATGGGTAAGCTGGGAAAGATTTTTCATCACCTTTTTTTGAAGCAGAGTCCGTTGCAATAATAATTTCATCATGTTGTTTCTTGTTTGAATAGCCCATGGCTCATTCATGGAAATTACGTTAATCATCCGACTCGTTTTTTTAATAATCTCCGCTGCAATGGGTTTTCTTTCTTGTTGGTAAGAATCAAGTAGTGTAGGGTTGAAATTATTTTTAATTACATAGGCAAGCTTCCATGCTATGTTTACTGCATCCTGGAAACCAATATTCATCCCTTGCCCACCAACCGGATTGTGCACATGGGCAGCATCTCCTGCGAGAAGAACATTTCCATCCCGATAAGAAGCAGCATGGCGATGGGATGTTGTTAGCCCGGATAACCAGTAGGGATCCTCAATTTCCAACGATTCACCATAAACATGTGAAATGGAAGCTCGAAATGTATTCATGTCTACTTTGCTTGGGAAATGTCGATCTTGTTTTGTTAGGTCAATAACGATGATCCTTGTATATTCTCCTTTAAACGGAGCGACAAACAGGAGCCCATTTTTGTTGCTGATTAAGTTTAAGTATTCACGGAATGGCGATTGTTTGAGCTTAACATCACCAAGCATGACGCTAACTCCTTCTGACTTACCCTCAAATGGCATTTGTAGTATTTTTCGTGTGGAACTATGCGCACCATCACAGCCAACCACAAACCGAGCGCTAATTTCTTCCTCTGTTTGTCCTTGTATTAAAGCTTTTACTCCATTATGCTCCTGAATAAGATTCGTTAGCCTTTTACCTCTTTCTACCTTTTTTGGTGGCAAATGATTTTCTAAAATAAGTTCTGTTTCCCGTTGAGGGATAATATTTAAAAAGGAATAGTCTGTATCGCGATTTAATAATGAAAAATTAATGCGGAAAAGTGGCTTGTTGTTTGAATAAAGCTGAGCATGTTTAGCTAAAAACCCATGTTTTAGAAAAGGAGCGGAAAGTCCGGCTAACTCCATTATTTCCATTGCGCGTGGATGAATACCGAGAGCCTTTGAATAACGAGAAGGACCTTGCTTTTTATCGATGATTCTAAAATTAATCCCATATGTATGGAGCATATTAGCCAGCATTAAGCCGGTAGGACCTGCACCAATAATCAGTACCTCTGTATGCGTCTGTTTCATGATCAATGCCTCCCTTAATTAGTACTAATTTACCCTACACCTGAAAAGAAAAACAAAGGATAAATGACAGAAGTAGGGAAAAATATTGTTAAAGTTATGTAAAAAATATTTTACTTAAGAGTATTTAAATTGACTAAAACTATTCTCTATCTCAGTATAGAAAGTAGAAAGTTGTTCGCATTAAACGAAGATTTCCATGCTGAAAGGGGTTGAATGTATGAAGTTTCTTAAAATCCTATTAATCCTGGCAATAATTATAATCGTGTTTTTTCTATTCACTGGAAATAATAATGAACAAAAAGAAGAGCAAAAGAGCATGGATCAAGAAAAAAAAGAGGCGGAAGTTCAAGTCACTCTCCCGGCGTTTTTCTTTGAGGAGGAAAGGTTACTTGATGACGCGTTTATGGAAGCGGAAAAAAATAATGTGGAAGATGTAACGCAAAACCAAGATGGTTCTGTCACTTTTGCGATGACAACAGAACAACACAAGAATTTATTGAAGGATTTGGAAAAAGATTTAAAGGAAAAAATCGATAAAATAAAACAAAGTGAAAGCACGCCTTCTATTAAAGATATTTATCACAACGAACGCTTTTCTGAATTTACCATGATCGTTGACGAAGAAAAGTATAAAGAAGGTTTTGATGGATTTGCGACACTATCTCTTGGTACTGCTGGTATGTATTATCAAATGTTTAGTGGTGAGGACATAAATGATAGTGAAGTTACAATAAAGCTTGAAAACGAGGGTACAGGAGAGGTTTTTGATAAAATGATTTATCCGGATGCATTGAATGGTTCGGAAATAAAGAAGTAATATAGGTTATAAATGAAAGCAGGCTTATGGATATAGCTATTTACACAAATTTCCCCTTCCTTCATACACTATAGGGACGAAGCTGCTATTTATTTAGTAAGCTTTTCTATATCTAAACGTAACCGCTTACAAGGTTCCATGTTTAAAAAATTAGGGAATGTTAACAATGGAGATAAATAATTTTCTTGGGAGGGATTTTGACGTGGATAGGTTAAAAGCACTGGAAATGCTTGATCGTATGCGACTGCCAAATGGCGCTTATACCGCAAGTCTTTCCTCTGACTATAGTTATGTCTGGATCAGAGATGTATGCTATACGGTATTGCCATTTCTGTTTCAACGATCCGATCGCTTTGAAAAAGCATATCAAGCCTTGTTTGATATTTTTAAAACCTATGAATGGAAAATTGATATCCATCGTAAGCAAAAGCCTGTACAGCTTTATGAGTATATTCATGCAAGATATTCCAAGGATCTAAAAGAATTGGATGTCGAGTGGGGACATGCGCAGAATGATGCCATTGGTGCTTTTCTCTGGGGCGTTGGTGAAGGACACAAGCACGGGCAGCAGGTAATACGGGATGAGCATGATTTACGTATTATTCAAAAGCTTGTGGATTATTTAGAGTGTGTGGAATACTGGCATGCGGAAGACAATGGCATGTGGGAAGAAAATATGGAGGTACATGCCTCCAGTGTTGGCGCAGCTGTTGCTGGTCTCCGGGCTGTGAAGCTGCTGGTCACAGTGAAAGAAGAACTGATTCAAAAAGGTGAGCAAACCTTAAAAGAGCTGTTGCCAAATGAAAGTAAGACAAAGGAAGCGGATTTAGCTTTACTTTCGTTGATCTATCCTTATCAAATCGTTGAGCGTGAAATGGCATTAGAAATACTGTCTCGTGTCACAAGTAGATTGGAACGAACACATGGCGTCATCCGTTATGAAAATGATCGTTATTATAATGAAGGAAGCGAAGCAGAGTGGACATTTGGTTTTCCATGGCTCGGCCTTTGTTATATGGAGCTCGGAATGAAAGATCGTGCAATGGAATATGTGGGGAAAACAATTGGCAACATACCAGATAATTGGGAGATCCCAGAGCTATTTATTGGTGGAATCAATCAACCGAACGGCAACACTCCACTTGCCTGGTCTGTAGCATTATCGTATTTATTCTTGGAAAAGATCGAAGTCATGAATACACAAGAACAGTATGTGTAAGAAAAAACAGATGCACCCAGTTGGGCAGCATCTGTTTTTTTGTGGTTCTGATGTATATGGCGGGTTTATTCAATGATTCTGCGGCGGATAATTATGCTCTGCTGCTGATTACTTGATTTCCACTAGTCCGCAATTTCCTCCTACTATGAATTTACATGATAAAGTATGCATCCTAACATTAGCAATGTGATCTTTATTAATTACAGATTGTTAATTAAGCTCATTGATACTCTGCAAAAAAGACTTAAATTTTTTTCGACAATGCTTCTGAAAACTAGTCAATTATCTTTGAAGGAATCGCAATTTTCGCATGGAATTTAGAGATATAGAATAAAAGAGATTAGTTGAAGGAGAATCAGCTTGTGAAGACAGAGAAATCGAGTGTAATAAAAGAAACAGACGACGTCATGCCAGGAGAATTTGAACGTTATTTATTTCATGAAGGTACATTATATAAGAGTTACAGGATGCTTGGTGCACATATAACTGCACATCAGAAACAACGTGGTGTCCGATTTGCGGTATGGGCTCCAAATGCACTTCAGGTAAACGTGGTGGGTGATTTTAATAACTGGAAAGGGGAGAATGATCCACTCGAACGGATGGATGCTTCCGGTGTTTGGTTTGGTTTTATCACGGATCTTAAAGAAGGAGATCTATATAAATACGAAATTCATACACCTTCAGGGGATCTTATTCAAAAAGCAGATCCGTATGCGTTTGCATCGGAAACACGTCCAAATACTGCATCAATTATTCACCAGCTGGGAGGCTATGAATGGCAGGATGTAAAATGGGAGACCAATCGAAAAAAGCGGGATCACTATCAGGAACCGATGGTAATTTACGAAATGCATGCAGGATCTTGGAAGAAGAAGGAGAACGGAAAATTTTATACATACAGGGAGCTTGCAGATGAATTGATTTCTTACGTTGCTTCCATTGGTTATACACATATTCAATTTATGCCCTTAATGGAGCACCCTTTTGACAGATCATGGGGCTATCAGATTACAGGCTTCTATTCAGTGACAAGCCGTTATGGCTCACCAGAGGATTTTAAATATTTGGTAGATCAGTGTCACCAAGCAGGCCTAGGTGTCATTATGGATTGGGTGCCTTTACATTTTTGTAAAGACGATCCTGGTCTACGGCAATTTGATGGAACACCATTGTATGAACCAAGAGAATTGGATATGGCCGAACGCCCAAATTGGGGAACGTGCAATTTCGATTTTAATAAGCCGGAAGTAGTTAGTTTTCTCATTTCCAATGCAATGTTTTGGCTGGAGGAATATCATATTGACGGTTTTCGTGTTGATGCAGTTTCCTCTATGATCTATTTGAATCATGATAATACACTGGCTGTGCCGGTAACCAATGCTTATGGCGGACCGGAGAATTTGGAAGCAATTGCTTTTATAAAAAAATTAAATGAAGTCATTTTTGCCCAATATCCGCATATACTCATGATTGCGGAAGAAGCGACCGATTATCCTCTTGTTACATCCCCAACCTCTGCTGGTGGTCTTGGTTTTAATTATAAGTGGAATATGGGCTGGGCGAATGATGTGCTTCGCTATATGCAAATGGAGGAAACGGAGCGGAGTCACCATCATCATTTACTTACATTTTCTTTTATGTACGCTTTCTCGGAAAATTTCGTATTGCCCTTTTCCCATGATGAGCTTGTTTACGGTAAAAGATCACTTGTTAACAAGATGTCGGGAGATTATTGGCAGAAGTTTGCTAATCTACGCGTACTTTGTGGCTATTTAATGACACACCCGGGGAAAAAGTTATTGTTTATGGGGAGTGAATTTGCTCAATTCGATGAATGGAAGGATTTGGAGCAGCTTGACTGGAATCTATTGGACTATGATTCTCACACAGAATTCCATCATTATTTTAAACACCTTATTCATTTTTACAGAAGCAACCGTTCATTGTGGCGACTCGATCATAAACAAGAAGGTTTTGAATGGATTGACCCGCATAATTCCTCAGGTCGTGTCATAAGTTTCATACGTAAGGGGAAGCGAAGGGGAGATTATTGTATTGTTGTCTGTAATTTCAGTTCAACTGTTTATTTGAATTATCGGATCGGTGTACCAGCTGCAGGCGTTTTTCAAGAAAGCTTTAACAGTGATGCAAAGGAATTTGGTGGCTCTGGTCAACAGAATACAGGGAAATTACTTGTTGAAAAAATGCCATACCATAATCAGCCATACAGCATGGAGGTAACAGTTCCACCGCTAGGAATGGTGGTTTTTACGAAGAAACCAATACAACGGAAGCAGAAATACAGAAAAGGTTAGGAGTGTTACACAATGAGTAAAAAATGGCTTGCAATGTTACTTGCCGGGGGGCAGGGGACACGGCTCGGCCAGTTGACAAACGCACTGGCAAAACCAGCTGTCCCTTTCGGAGGAAAATACCGGATTATTGATTTTACTTTAAGCAACTGCACCCATTCGGGGATTGATACAGTAGGGGTGCTTACACAATATCAGCCACATTTGTTAAATGATTATGTCGGTAATGGGAAAGCATGGGATCTGGATCGGAATATTGGAGGAGTCTCTGTACTTCCGCCATACCAGGCCAAGGACGGTGGACATTGGTTTGAAGGAACAGCCGATGCTGTATATCAAAACATTCGCTTTATCGACCAGCATAATCCTGAATATGTCCTCGTTATTTCAGGTGATCATATTTATAAAATGGATTACACGAAGCTGCTTGATGCCCATACACAAAAACATGCAGATGCAACGATTGCGGTTATTGAGGTGCCGTGGGAAGAAGCGAGCCGTTTTGGAATAATGAATGTAGATCAGCAAGGGAAAATCACCGAATTTGAAGAAAAGCCAGATGTGCCAGAAAGTAATCTTGCTTCCATGGGGGTGTATCTTTTTAATTGGAAGCTACTGAAACGCTATTTGGAAGAAGATGCAGTCAATGAACTATCATCCCATGACTTTGGGAAAGATATTATTCCACGAATGCTTGGTGATAAAAAACACCTGTATACATATGCTTTCGATGGATATTGGAAAGATGTCGGGACAATTCGCAGTCTATGGGAAGCAAATATGGATCTGTTGCATAAAACGGATGGCTTTACACTTGATGACCCGGACTGGCGTATTTATGCAGGAAATGCGAATAATCCACCACAATATATTTCACCATGGGCGAAGATTGAGCGATCGCTCATAAATGAAGGAACGATGATTTTCGGAAGGGTGGAAGGCTCGGTTGTTTCTTATAATGTTTCGGTCGGTAAAGGTAGTCTAATAAGGAATTCTGTGATTATGCCAAACGTATCCATTGGCAATAATGTCCGGATTGAAAATGCTATTATTGCGCCTCATTCTGTAATTGCTGACTGTTCTGTGATCGGCACTGAAAATCAATCAAAGGAAATCACGTTATATGGGGAGCAGCAGCTGATGCTTTCTAAACTGGAAAACACGCTGCCATGATGAGAAAGGAATGACATGCGAATGAAAAATGTACTTGGGGTAATTAATCTGGTAAATGATAAACCTTTTTTAAAAGAACTGACAAAGCATCGCTGTCTTGCTTCCGTCCCTTTTGCGGGCAGGTATCGTTTAATCGATTTCACGTTATCTAACTTTATTCATTCGGAAATTACGGATGTGGTCGTTTTTACCAAAGCAAAACACCGCTCCATCATGGACCATCTTGGCTCAGGGAGAGAATGGGACCTGGACAGGAGGAATGGAGGGCTGCATATCCTTCCACCTGTTAGTCCAGATAAAAAAGTGAAAGGAGATTTACAGCAATTTCATGAGCATATACAAGTATTTAAACAAACGAAAGCAGATCTGATCGTTATTTCTCCAGGCCATCATGTTGGAAAAATTGACTACAGTGAAGCGGTAGATGCTCACAGAAAAAAACAAGCAGACATTACCATTTTATATAAAGATTATGAGGGAGAGCCAGTGGAAAAGCCTATCTATCACCAATGTCGTATGCTCCGCGATGGTAGTCTTTTGGATATCGATTTATTCACAGCACCACTTCCTGGAGCGCATGTTTGTTTGGAAACGTATATTTTAGATAAGGCATTGTTTATCAAACTCGTTGAGCGCTGTGTGGAGCAGGAGGAATATGATTTTTTAAAAGATGTAGTGAAGGCAAACCAGCATAAATTAAATATTCAAGGCTATGCATTTACAGGGCATTTGCCATTTATTCATTCTAACGAAAGCTACTATAAAAGCAATATGGATTTTCTAAACCCAGAAATCATTCATGATTATTTTTATAAACAAGGCGAAATCTATACAAAAGTAAAGCATGAAGCACCGGCAACATATACTGCTACATCCAATGTGAGCAATTCTCTGGTTGCTAACGGTTGTGAAATTGAAGGAACAGTTGAAAACAGTGTTTTATTTCGTGGGGTAAAAGTACATAAGGGTGCTGTGGTAAAGAATAGTATTATCATGCAACGAGGGGAAATTGGAGTAGACGTGGAGATTGATGGAATCATCGCAGATAAACATGTCAAACTGATAAACGAACAAAAGAACACAGAAGCTGGCAAAATTCATGTAATTGAAAAGGCGGCTATACGATAGTGGGGGATAAAAATGTATGTACTTTTTGCGGCATCAGAGTGTGCGCCATTTATTAAAACAGGTGGACTTGGCGATGTTGTTGGAGCATTACCAAAAGCGCTTTTGAAACAAGGTTTAGAGGTAAGTGTCATGCTGCCAAAGTATGAAGATTTGCCGTTTTCCTTGAAACAGGAGATGGAAAATGTAGCTCAAATGAAAGTACCTGTCGGCTGGCGAACTCAATATTGCGGTATTGAAAAATTGGAAAAAGACAATATTACCTATTACTTTCTTGATAATGAATATTATTTTAAACGGCATGGTAGTTACGGATTTTTTGATGATGGTGAACGATTTGCCTTTTTCTCTCGTGCTGTGCTGGAAGCTTTACCCTACCTGAATAGGAAGCCTGATATCATTCACTGCCATGATTGGCAAACAGGTCTGATTAGTGTATTGCTGAAAGCTCATTATAGTAATCATCCATTCTATACAGATATTAAGACTGTTTTTACTATTCATAACCTGCGTTATCAAGGCGTTTATCCAAAGGCGGTACTTTTCGACTTATTGGATTTAAGTGATTTATATTTCCATATGAATGGACTTGAATTCCATGGGAATGTCAGCTATTTAAAAGCGGGGCTTGCATATGCAGATCTGATTACAACTGTAAGCCCAACCTATGCAGAGGAAATTCGACAGCCATATTACGGGGAGCAATTGGACGGCTTTTTGCGCACCCGTGAGGATTTACTGCACGGGATTGTAAATGGTATTGATACTGTGGAGTATAATCCGAAGATAGACCCGTATATTTTTCAGTCGTATGATGATGCTGAGGGGAAACAAGCAAATAAGCTGCGATTACAAGAAAAGCTGGATCTTGCTGTTGATTGTACTATTCCTGTGATTTCCATGGTAACAAGACTTGTTGAGCAAAAGGGCATCGATTTGGTGCTCCATGTTTTTCGTGAAATTCTAGGGCAAGGTGTACAGTTTATCTTGCTTGGGACAGGAGAGGAACAGTATGAGCAGGCTTTCCGGAAGCTTGCTGACGAATACCCGGAGCAGTTAAGGGTGCAATTATTTTTTGATGAAGAATTGGCAAGGCAAATTTATGCAGGCTCCGATCTGTTTCTCATGCCATCTCAATTCGAACCATGTGGCATCGGCCAGCTGCTGGCGCTACGCTATGGAACCATACCAATTGTCAGGAAAACGGGTGGTTTGAAGGACACCGTTACAGCCTATGATGTACTACGAGATACAGGCTACGGGTTTACTTTCACCAACTATAATGCCCATGATATGCTGTATGTTTTAGAGCAGGCAGTAGGTCTATTCCGTTATCAGCCGGGCAAATGGAAGCAGTTGGTTGAGAGAGCAATGAGCCAGGACTTCAGCTGGAACACCTCAGCCCAAGCATATGTAAAGCTATATGAGTCATTAGTAAAAGAGAAAACAGCCATGTAAGAATGGCTGTTTTTTTGGTGGAAGGTGGGAGCACAGCATTCAAATGAGAGAGCCACTCTTTATATGAGAGACCCGGCCTTTATATGAGAAAGCACAGCATCCAAATGAGAGAGTTAGCCTTTATATGAGAGAGCACAGCACCCAAATGAGAGAGCGAGCCTTTATATGAGAGAGCACAGCACCTAAATGAGAGAGCCGGCGTTTATATGAGAGGGCACAGTATTCAAATGAGAGAGCGTAGCAATCAAATGAGAAAGCACAGCATTCAAATGAGAGAGCCAACCCCTCTTATGATCCACCCCCATCCCAAAAAACTTCCATCTCTACTACAAATCAGAAAATCTATTCCACGTCCAAAAAGAATAACTAGTTCTATGTTGAATATTACCTTCCACCATTGAGCATGCTGAAGGTAAAGGACATTTGGAAAGGAAATTTTTATGTTTAATATCTTTTCAAAAAAAAACAAAGAAAAAAATGCATTTAAAAATGAGACGCGCCCCTATCAAACTAAATCTGTTTCTGATCAGACATTATCAAATGATTTACATAAAAATATTTCAATAATAAAAGAATCCTTTGCGGATACTGCTGATTTAGTATGTAAAACAATTAATTGGAACGGTAAAAGTGGGTTTCTCTTGTATTTAGAAACACTCGTAGATAACGAGTTAATTGAAAATCATATTATTAAACCGATTAAGCAAGCGCAAGAACAACCAATAATGGAAGTTATTACAGCACTTGATTTAAAAGAATCAATGAAACTGCCAGACGTTGTACAAGCCCTTACAAGTGGCTTTTGTGCTTTTCTTCTACCCAAGTCAAGCAAGGTTACACTTATAAAGGTAAGTAAGCAAAATAATCGCCCGCCAGAAGAGCCATTTAATGAACAGGTTATCAGGGGAGCACATATTGGGTTTATTGAGGATTTAAATACAAATATCAATATAATAAGAAACCAAGTGCAAAATCCGAAGCTAAAGGTCGAATATATTACACTTGGAAAGACGGTTTCCACAAAAGTAGCTATTATGTATTTCGATGATCTTGCAAATAAAGAGCTGATCACAAAAGTAAAAGAACGTCTACAATCCATATCAGCGGATATTATACAAATACCTGGATATATACAGGAATATATAGAAGATCGAACCTATTCACCATTCCCACAAACTCTAAATACGGAAAGGCCGGATCGTCTTATTGCTAACTTAATGGATGGGAGGGTAGGCATTATGATGAATGGAACGCCAACATGCTTGATCGCACCTTCTACTTTAATTTCCTTTTTTCAGTCTCCTGATGACTATAACGGCAGAGTAATGATCGGTTCATTTTACAGGTTTATTCGCGTATTTAGTTTTTTTGTAACGATCGGATTGCCTGCCCTTTATATTGCTGTGGTTTCTTTCCACTATGAATCCGTGCCTGTTGAATTATTATTTGCAATTAAATCTTCTCTGGAACCCATACCTGTGCCACCTCTGTTAGAGGCGATATTTATGGCAGTAACTTTGGAACTAATTAGAGAGGCGACGATCCGGCTGCCAAATCCAGTTGCCCAAACCATTGGAGTTGTAGGTGGATTGGTAATCGGAAATGCGGTAGTTGATGCAAACCTTGTTTCAAATATGATGATTATTGTTATAGCAATTACAGCTATTTCATCATTCATTATGCCTTCAACGGAAATGAGCACAACCATTCGATTGCTAAGCTTCCCATTAATGCTTGCGGCTGCTTTGTTTGGATTAATAGGAATTGTAATTGGGTTTTTGATTATTGTTATTCATTTATGCAAACTGGAGTCTTTCGGTTCTCCTTATTTTGCACCGTTTGCACCGCTAAGATGGAAAGAATTAAAAGATACAATCATTCGTTTTCCAACTTGGATGCTCAATAGCAGACCAAAGGATGCTCAGGCTGCTTATCGTGCTACTCAGTCGAAGAATCCGCGAGAATGGGATGAGAAAAATGAATAATAAAGGCATTTTGACTTGGTGGGCTACGTTTTCCATTTTAGTACAGGTACAAATTGGGATTGGTATTCTGTCTTTACCACGAGATGTCCATCATATTGCGAAGGGTGATGGTTGGATATCTGTTTTGTTTGCAGGTTTAAGTATTCAATTACTTGTTACCATTATCTGGTTGCTGGCAACTCGTTTCAAATCTCAAACGCTATATGAATTTGCTCCAAAACTTGTTGGTAAATATCTAGGAAGTTTAATTAACATTGCGTACAGTATATATTTTTTGAGTATGGTGTTTTTAACTACCTTATTGTTTACTGATATATTAAAACGCTGGGTATTATTTAAAACTCCACATCTTGTAATTTACGTATTAGTTCTTGGAGTAGCATATTACCTTGCAAAAGACAATATTAAAGTTATCGCTCGATTTTATACATTTACTGCCATGTTTGTTATCTTACTTATCTTTATTTTGGTTCCTGCATTAGTCTCTTTTGACATTCGTTTTGTACTACCTGTAGGCCAAACGGGTATAGGAAATATTGCGAAAGGCATTAAAGAAGTTACAAACTCAATGCTTGGATTTGAATTATTGCTGGTGCTTTTTCCATTTATCGATGAAAGATTTAGACGTTATAGCATCGTCGTGGCTGCAAATGCATTTGTTACTATACTGTATACACTTATCGTATTGATTACGATAACGGTGTTTAGTCCTGCAGAAATTAAGTTAATTCCTGAGCCGGTGCTTTACATGCTTAAATCCTTTCAGTTTGATTTGGTAGAGAGAATTGATCTTTTATTTATATCTGTGTGGTTTGTAAGTATTGTCACAACTTTGGTTATGTACCTATATGTGGCTTCATTGGGAGTAACAACAATCTTTAAGAGGAAATCACATGCACCGATGGTTGGATGGTGCGTTCTTTTAATCATTGCAGTACTATTTTTTTCAAATAAAGATATTTATGGGATTGTAAACTATGTACGAGTGATATCTAATGCGAGCTACCTATTTATCTTTGTTCTTCCACTTTTATTACTATTTCTCTCTTTTATTAGGAAGGAGCGGGGCAAATGAAAAGGCAGCAACGCATATTGTTAATACTTATACCAGTTATGTTACTAACCCTCACAGGCTGTTGGGATCAGCAAATGTTAAAGGAAAACCGTCTGATTTATGGAATTGGATATGATCGAGGTGAGGATAATAAGTTAAGGGAAACCGTAGTAATTCGTTCTGTTCCCAAAGATCCGAAGGCTGGAATTGCCAACGAAATCGTTAGCGTTAACGGCACAACGGTCAGAGAGCAGCGTAGCCTATTGAATAAGCGTATTTCAGGTGATTTTGCAGAAGGAAAAGCAAGAATGATATTACTGAGTGAAGATTTAGCTAAAATAGATATTTACCCCTTCCTTGATTCCTTTTATCGAGACCCAAGAAGCCCGCTTGGTGCCAAGCTTGGAGTAGTAAAAGGTAATGTGGAAGAAATATATCGAATCCAACAAAAAGAACAAACTTTAATTATAGAGTATATTGAGGAATTATTAGATAATGAAGAACGCAATGGAACGATACCGAAGCAATCGATTCAAACGGTTTGTACCCAATTGTTTGATGAGGGCAGGGATTTTGGTTTGCCACTCCTTCGCTATGATGAAGAGAACGAGGGGGTAGAATTAGATGGACTCGCTTTATTCAATAAACGCAGCTATACTGGCGAAAATCTCACCGGTCATCAATCAAAGATGATGATGATTTTGGCTGAGGAACGTGGAAAAAATATTGAACTCACATTTAAAGTAGACAACCAAGAGAAAGAGAATTGGTTATACAATTATGTTTCTGTAATTATTTCTGATGCAGATACAAAGAAAAATATAACGTATGATGCTTCAGCAGGTCAATTTATTGTTGATCTGCATATTCAACTGGAAGTACAAATACAGGAATATGCTTCAGATCACCTATATAAGAAAGAAAAGGCAGATGAGTTAGAAAAGGTAATAAAAGAAAGACTCTATAAAGATGCTGATGAGGTTATTACAAAATTGCAGGAAGTTAATTCAGATGTATTTGGCTATGGCAGAGATTTGTTAGCTTACCATGCAAAACAATTATCTCAGAGGGAATTACATGAGGATTATTTTAAAAAGTTGAAGATTAATCCAACCTTTCAAGTAACCATTACAGAAACAGGGGGGATTTATTGATTACTTCAAGGATGTTTTTTAAAAGAACAAAAGATGGCTAAACTCCGAGTTCCGATAACCATTAGCAGAAATTTTAATTGAAAAATTAAAAATATCACCCTTTTTTAAGTTTTAGAACATTTCACTACTGTATTTACTTTTGCACATCTTGCGTATAGACTACTTAATGTATTGATTAAAAGGGGGTACAATTCCATGAAGAAAATTTTCATACTATTCGCTATGCTATTGGCTCTTGTGTTAACAGCATGTGGCCAGACACAAAATAACACAGATAGCTCAAATGGTGGAGATACAAATGCAGAGGAAACTGCAGAAAAGAAAGATGATGGAGAAAATGACGAAGCAGCAATTAAAAAGGCGCTTTTAAGCAATTACCTAAATGTTGCCAAAACAGTTCGTCCATATCAAACAAAAATTAACATGTACGTGGAATCTGTAAATAATCCAGAGGCTGAAGCTACAATTGAAACAACAAAAGAAGATGCTATAACTGCAGCAGAAGAAGCTGTTACAGCAATTGAAGGTATCAAAGTAGAAGATCTGGATGAAGATAAAACAGCTACATTTAATGATGCTTTGGCAGAATTAAAAGGTGCTTACGAAGCATACGCAAAAGCACTTGGCGAAGAAGAAATTGACGTTGCAGCAGCAGAAGAAAAAATTAATGCAACAAATGAAAAATTGACTCCGGTATTTGAAGATGCTGGATTACATGCTCCGAATTTAGCCAAGGAAATTAACTAGGAAAAAAACACGCAGAGAAATGCGTGTTTTTTTATTGCTTAAAAATAGTAATATACAACAAAAATTCGGTTTTAAATGCAAAATTTCTCCATTTCGATTAAAATAATACCACTGGAACACTTTTATGATGGAGGTGCTAACCCTTGCACAAAGAAGATAAAAACTATATCGAAATATGGGGAGATAACGTTAAGTTACGAGACTTACTGCTATCCATGGTCTTATGTATTGTTTTTGCGCTCGGTGGATACATCTTGGCACTAGGAGATGCTCCTCAGCCACTCATACTAGGACTAATCGGTGGTGTGATTGGCTTCATTATAAGCAGTATCCTGATAAAACCTAAACGCCGGATTACCGTTCTCGGGGAGGAGGATAAATGATGGATACAGCTATTATTATTCAAATGATTCTAGCCAGTATGGGCGGAGCGCTTTTATATACACTAATTGGTATTGCACCAGGTACGGATGAAACAGCGGTGCTCGCACCAGTGACTATTGCACTTGCTTTAGTAGGAGTTAGTCCATATGTTATTTTGTCATTCTTTATTGCAGCGATAGTTGCGAAAAAGCTTACGGATTCCATCCCGGTAGCAGTTGCGGGTATCCCTGGAGGTGTAATGGCAGCACCAATGGTGGAGCATGCAATGATTTTGAAACAGCATGGCATGCCAGATGTAAGTATTAAAAAAATGTCCTCCGGTTCTGTCATTGGTACGATTGTGTCCATACCAGCAAGCTTTTTGATTGCTAAGCTGATCCTTCCTTATGCAGATACGATAAGCAGCTATGCAGGATTAATATTTTTCCTTGGTGCTGTATTTCTCGCGTTGATGGCCAAAAATAAATTGTTGTCATTACTCATCATTGTGCCATTTGCCTTGCTTATACAAGGTTTGCGCCACTTATACTGGGGACTGGATATTATTCCGGAGGATTCCACTGTTTTTGTTTCCTTCTTCCTCGGTATTACGATTGGACCAATTGCATTTAGCTTATTTTCGTTATTAAGTAAAAAACATCGAAACAGCCTTCCCGGCCTAGGTAACAAGGAAATTACGTTAAAAAAATCAAAAAAAGAAAAAGGATTCCCCAATCCGTTTAAAATACTTACAAATAAAGAATCAGCGACATCTGCACTCGGGAGTTTAATTGGTACAGTAACATTTTTCCTTTCTCCTGTTGGGATGACTGTATTTTTAGGTGAATTTTTGACACGCCATATAAAGGATCCCGTTCAACGAGCATCTAGGGCAATTTCCACAATGGATGGTTTGACAAATGCTTCCTACATCTCGGGTACATTGGTTCCGCTCATTGCGATTGGATTACCGCTATCCCCAATGGCGATCGGACCGGCAGCTGGATTATTTAATGCTCCACCCGTATTTACACCGGAACACAATATTCACCATATTTTATCCATGGGAGAAATTATGACTGCAACAATAATTGGTGCAGTGATTGCGATTGTCATCACTTTCTACATTACGATAAAGTATGCCAGCCAAATTTGTGCTTTTGTGTTCAAATACATACCACATGAAGCGTTAATTGGACTTTTCGCTGGGCTTGTCGTCATGCTCGCATATATGGATGCTGGCTGGATTAACATTTTAGGTACGCTTGTAGTTGCGCTAGTCTCCGGCCTTCTATATAAAAATGGAGTGAATTATGGAGTTATGTTTATGGTTCTTTATGCAGCACCATGGCTCCTTGGATTGTTTATGTAACCAACTACAGAAGATAATAGCCGTTGATCTATGATTGACGGCTTTTTTTAATTGTTTCAAAGCTGTAAATTGTTGATTTTGTCTCGGATAGGGTGCGTGGTGTCGCGGATAGGAGTGAATTAGTCGCGGGTAGATAGGTGGGTGTTGCGGTAAGCTAATAAAATGTCTCGGTTCAAGCCTGTTTTGTCACGGTAAGACTAATTTATGTCTTGATATTATCTCAATTCAATAGATAACTTATATAAATAATTGATTTAATAAAAATTTCTGTTATAAGTTCTGAATCTTCACTCACACTTGTGGAATATTATGTTAATATTAGGGTGTGGATGTTGATAAATTATTTCGATGTTTTTGCAGACCTAATTACTTAAAACGAAAGAAATAATAGGAATTTAAATGAGTAAAGTTAATATAAATGGAAGGATGTGTATAATGAAGAAATTAATAAAAATAAGTCTATTATTTTGTTTATTAATTATTCTTATCCCCCTAAATGCCTGTACTAAGGAAGAAGCAGAGACGAATTTTCATTTGCTTTTAAAAGGAAATAGTGCGAAATGGGATGTGAATGAGTATGAAGTGAAAATATCACCTAATTACTTCGAAGCGGGTCATGGCGTGTTAAGTATGAAGGGGGAACAAGAATATTATACAGATTTCTTTCATTTTGATACACACGCAGTAATTAATGAGAAGGATATAACAGTACATTCTGGCTCGGTTTCTGGCAAAGAAGTAAATATAGCAGAAAAAACAACCGGAAAGGTGGAAGGCGGCGAATATTTAAATGCAAAGGGTGAGCCAATTTCACTTGAGGATGTTAATAGAATTTATATCGTTGTGAAATGGTGGGATAAACAGAAAAAGAAAGACGCAGAGGAAACGATTACTTTGTACAGTAAAACAAAAGAAGGCAGTACAACAACATCATAAACTTAGAATAAACGGTAAAGAAACTAGAATAAGAGTTGGCTAATAAGGAGGGGTTTTATGTCTGCACCAAAACATATTGTTTCTGCTGCAACCATCGTCTTAAATGAGCATAATGAAATTTTGCTGATTAAAGGACCTAGACGTGGATGGGAAATGCCTGGCGGACAGGTGGAAGAGGGAGAATCTTTAGAAGAAGCGGCTATCCGGGAGACAAAAGAGGAATCAGGAATTGACATAGAAATTACAAAGTTTTGTGGAATTTACCAGAATGTGAGTAATTCTATATGCAATACTTTATTCATGGGAAAGCCGGTTGGTGGTGTGCCAACAACAAGCCCGGAAAGCTTAAAAGTGGGATATTTCCCCATAAAAGAAGGCTTAGAAATGGTGACATGGAAGAATTTCAGAGAACGAATAGAGAGTTGTCTTAACCTGGAGTGCCAACCTTTTTACATATCATTTTAAGGAGTTAAATGCAGATATAGAAAGTAGTACCCCGAAATAAGAAGTTTTGTAGGTTTTCAATTCGAAACAAAAAGCATATAATAGGAAGTGGTGAAACTATTACTTATTATATAATACTATGATATGCTTTTAGAGGTTAGAATTTATGTTAAAAGGGAGATGGGGGAGGTTGGACGCGTAAGTATTACAGCAACGTGTTTAAACCTACATACTTTCTGCAAATTTTAGGGGAAAAGGTTGATAAAAATGAGCAACAGAGTAACTGAGACAGAAGTCATTTTAATTGGCGCAGGCATCATGAGTGCTACATTGGGAACCCTTCTGAAAGAGTTAGTACCTGAATGGGACATCACCGTTTTTGAAAAACTGGATAAAGCGGGGGAAGAGAGTTCCAATGTATGGAATAATGCAGGTACAGGGCATTCTGCATTATGTGAGCTTAACTATACATCCGAAAAACCGGATGGAACGATGGATATTAGTAAAGCGATTAAAGTGAATGAGCAATTTCAGGTTTCAAAACAGTTTTGGGCTTATCTCGTCAACAATAATCTGATTGGTGATCCACAGCAATTTATTATGTCTTTACCGCATATGAGCTTAGTGCAGGGAGAAGACAATGTAACTTTTTTAAAGAAACGATTTAAAGCACTATCAAACAATCCTCTTTTTGAGGGAATGGAATATTCCGATGATCCAAAAACATTGGTGGAATGGTTACCGCTTATTATGCAGGACCGCCCATCAAACGAGGCAATTGCAGCTACGAAAATGGATACAGGAACAGATGTAAACTTTGGGGCATTGACTCGCATGTTATTTGAACATTTACAGAGCAAGAATGTCGAGATCAACTATAAGCATAGTGTAGAAGACGTTAAGCGGACCAGTGACGGCAAATGGGAAGTAAGAGTACATGATATGGAAAATGATAAATTGGAATTCCATACATCCAAGTTCGTCTTTATTGGCGGCGGTGGAGGAAGTCTTCATTTATTACAAAAAAGCGGCATACCTGAAGGAAGACATATTGGCGGCTTCCCGGTAAGTGGTTTATTCATGGTGTGTAATAATCCGGAAATTATTGAGAAGCATAATGCAAAGGTATATGGAAAGGCCAAAGTTGGTGCACCACCAATGTCTGTACCACATTTGGATACGCGTTATATTGATGGGAAGCGTTCCTTATTGTTCGGTCCATATGCAGGCTTCTCACCAAAATTCTTAAAAACAGGGTCATTGTTTGATTTAGCTACATCGGTAAAACCGAATAACGTTTTCACCATGCTTGCAGCTGGTGCGAAACAAATGCCGCTAACTAAATATTTGATTACACAAGTCATGCAATCCAAGGAAAAACGGATGGAAGAGTTGCGTGAATTTATTCCTGACGCGCAGAGTAAGGATTGGGATTTAGTTGTTGCAGGTCAGCGTGTCCAAGTAATTAAGGATACAGAAGTTGGCGGTAAGGGCACATTGCAATTTGGTACAGAAGTAATTACTTCAGAAGATGGCTCTATTGCAGCATTACTAGGCGCATCTCCAGGAGCATCTACTGCTGTGCACGTCATGCTTGATGTGCTGAATCGTTGCTACCCGCAGTATATGGAAGCATGGGAACCAAAAATTAAAGAAATGGTCCCTTCTTATGGACTATCTTTAATGGATCATCCAGAGCTTCTAAAGGATATTCATAAAACAACAGCAAAAGCACTTGGCTTAACTGAAAAAGAGGGCAAGCAAGCTGTATTCAACTGATTGTAGTAAAGAACCTTTCTTCTATATTTGAAGGAAGGTTCTTTTTTAAAGATTTTTGATAAAGCTGTTCTGTGGCGGGATCGCCGCCGCTTTTATTGCTGATTACTGGAGTCTGCGGCGGATATACTTAATTTACTGCTGATTAAGTTTGGCTATTGCGGATTAACTTGTTTTACTGCTGATTAAATTGATGTACGGCGGATTAATTTTTTCTACGGCCGATTGTTTTTACCTGCGGAAGATTAATCTCCTCTACTGCTGAAATAACCAGGTTTCTGCGGATAATCTTCATTTACTGCCGATACACCACTACTTCAGTTTTTAAAATAATATAAGTATTTTTCTCTAACATCAACTAATTCTTAAAAATAAGGGGAGGTCTCATGAAAACACTAATTATAGGTTTGGGAAGTATCATACTGATCGGTTTGATTGCAGGAATGTTTATATATGAAAACAGAGACGAGGACACACTCCCTCAATACCAAATGGATACGGGAGAACCTGAAGATAGCTCCAACGCAACTACACAAACAGAACCACAACAAGAAGATTTGTGGCCAGTAGATGGAGATGAGATAAGTTATTCCTTGCAAAATGAAAAGCTGCATATTACCTATGACAAGGGAGAAAGCTGGGTTACCGTCCCGGTGGAAAAAGATAAACTGTTTGCAGGAGAATACAATGGAAACAAGCAATCACTCATTGACACCAGCTATATACTTACTGAGAAGCGGGCTGCTTTCCTTTACGCAGAAGGCACAAACTGGGAAGCCCAAACGGTTGGCATCGTTTATTCTGAGGATCAGGGGAAGACATGGGAAAAAAATATTGTCACTGAGTCCTTTCCAGCTTTACGATTTAGAAAAGTAGACTTTGTAAATGATCAATTTGCTTACGTCATTTTGTCTGGTGGAAGAACCATGTCACAGGAGGGCACACAGCCATATATTTCCGAGGATGGCGGAAAGACTTGGTACCAGACAAATACACCAGGAACAACAAGGCTGGTATCCGACGGAGCGTTTATAAATGAAAAAACAGGGTTTCTATCTTATGGAACGATTAACCCTGACCAACCGGACCTTTATGTTACAGAGGATGCGGGTGAATCGTGGGAAATGGCAAGCTTTCAAATGCCAGAAAAATATGAACCTGTATTTGTTACAGCAGAAATGCCTGTTAAGGAGGAAGATCATTTAGCCATATTAGTAAATCAAGGGCCGAATGGAGATTATTTGGGAGGAAAGGTCAAAGGTAAATTTATTTCCAAAGATAATGGGAAGACATGGGATTTTTCTAAGGAGGTGCAGCCAAATGAATAAAAATAAAAGCAGGAAGGTGTTTGGCTGGGTACTTCTACTGATCACGTTGGGATTTTTTTGTTTGCAAATGGGGAGCTTGTTTGTCCAGGCACGCTATGATGCTTCCTACGTAGATGATCGGTTATTTTATATTTTAAATATGGTTATAGTTATTTGTCTTATGCTTTCCATTTGGCTTTTACTAAAACCAACGAAAAAAATTACGATAAGCTTCACTATTATTTTTGGTTTGTTTGTTATTGCTAATGGTATATTGCTTGTGAACAGAATGGAAGACACAAAAAATATTTTAAGCGTTTCACCAAATTGGCAGCACGTACTCTCCATTAAGCAGGATGGGCAAACAAAGGAAGCTGTATATTATCGTTCTTATTATGGGATTTTGGCACGACCAAAAGAACGCTTATCTTTTAAAATAGATGGAGAATATCAAGTAGAATGGTTAGCCAAGGATGTGGCAGCATTTACGTACAAAGCAACAGACAAATCCATTCAGCAATTTATTGCAACATATGGAGATCGAGGCAGTGGGACGTCTTACTATTATGTAGGAGGACAAACACACGGAGTCTGGCAAGCCAAGGATACAAAAGTGATAAATAATCAAGAAGGTATTTCAATTACTCATAATGGTGAAACGGAAGTATTTGAATGGGATTATATCGAACAATTCGGAACCCTGGCTATTGTTCTGAAAAAAGATCATGAAGCTGTATGGACAATTGCCTTAAAGGAAAATTTCGAGGTACATGCAGATGCTTCCAAGAAAACAGTAGGAAATATCGTGCTATATAAAGCATCCTTAGAGGAAAGTGAACCAATTTTGCTGGAGTATCAAGGTGAATATGAATAAAAAAGGTCATCCTTTGTGATGATCTTTTTTTATGAAATTAAACTTAATAATGGAATATTATGTTAATATGAAGGAGTATATCATTCGAAATGTGAATTTCTGCTGAATTACTTTCTTAGAGGGGGGACATATGATGAGTAAACAACTCTCATGTTTTATCTCAGGGTTAATTATTATATTATTAAGTGTGACTTTAGGAGAGAAAATGGTTGATATAGTGTATCTAGACCAGTCTCTTACTGGTGAATATCCATCTATCCTTAACGGATTTATCCATTCCTTTATGCTGATTGGTACACTTGTATTCAGTATTGGTCTTATTGAACTAAGAAAAAATACAGAAAGATAGGAGGTGCCAATATGCCGGCATGTCAAAACTGTGGAAAGCCGTGGTCCTGGGGTCAAACGATCAAAACATTATTTAAATTAACATGTCCTTATTGTGGAGTAAAACAATACGAGTCTGCTTCTTCTAGAATGAAAAGTAGTATGTTTATGCTTATCCCGTTACTTCTATTACCAATTAATGTCTGGTTCCAGCTTTCGTTTGTAATGATAGCCATTACAACTTTCTTATTAGTAGCTATCATACTTGCTTGTTATCCATTTATATTGGAGTTGTCTAATGAGAAGGAACCCTATTGGTAAGTGCCATGAGATGGTTGGAAAGCTATGTTTTCCATTCTTTAGACAAAATAGAGGAAGGAGATTTATGTTGAAGAGGAGAAAAAGAAAGCTACAATTGTCTTTCCATGCAATTACTTATCTGATAATTTTTATTTTTGCATTATCTATTTATCCGACAACTAGTGATGCATGCTCATGTCTGGAGCCCGGCCCCCCAAAAGAAGAACTAAAACGCAGTTCAGCAGTGTTCTCTGGTAAAGTTATCAAACAAATAGATGAAAACGAAAATAATCTAATTCAATCATCAGCAGATCAAATTGTCACGGTTCTTAAAGTAGATATGACGTGGAAAGGAATAAATGAAACAGAAGTGATTGTTTATACAGAGAGAGATTCGGCAAGCTGTGGGTTTGAATTTAAAGTAAACAATTCGTATCTAGTATATGCAACGAAAAAGGATGATAAGCTTCATGTCAGCTTATGCTCCAGAACTACCGCGTTAACAGAGGCCACAGAGGATTTGACAGAACTAGGTGATGGAAAGAAGCCAACCAACCAAGTATCTGTCAATGTGAACGATGAATCTAATGAGAGTACTAATCTAGGGTTTTTTATTTATTTGGCAATAATGTTCTTGTTGCTGGGTGGCGGGTACAGGATGGTATTAAAACGAAGGAGAAATTAATTTTAGCTGAAAAAGGAAGGGATTAGTTGTACAAAAGATTAAGAACATTTTTATCTAAAATAGGCGAGAAAACCCCCATCTTCAAGGAATGTGAAGGGCAAATCCCAATGAGTAAGTGGGGGGGTGAATCGCCTTCGGACAAGGGATAGCTTCAGCTATCTCGATTGTCCGACTGTTCGAGAGCGTATTGGATGAGGTAGATAATCGTTTGGGTACGAGTCGTAAACCCCTTTTTTTCTTTAAAATCATCAATTCGTTTCAATAGTGCTTTTGGATAACGCATATTTAAAACCTGTGACATTTTA
This sequence comes from Virgibacillus halodenitrificans, assembly GCF_001878675.1. Lineage (NCBI taxonomy): Bacteria > Bacillati > Bacillota > Bacilli > Caryophanales > Bacillaceae > Virgibacillus > Virgibacillus halodenitrificans. Next base: position 1,013,692 of record NZ_CP017962.1, read on the forward strand.
AACCTCCTATGTTGTTATTAAAATAATATATAGTATACTTATTGTATATTAAAATAATACATGAAAGGAAGGTGAAAATCAATGTTAGCAAAAAAAGCGTACAAATTCCGCATCTATCCAACCAAAAAACAAATGGAACTGATTAACAAAACAATTGGATGTTCCCGCTTTGTCTACAACTATTTTGTTGGGAAGCAAAAAACCAAAGACGCTTATTGGCATATCGCCAATGAAATGGTGCAGAACGGTCAACTCACTGAAAACAATTGGAAAGGGGAGTTTTTCAATAAAAACCAATCCATTAAAGCTGTTCGCGAACTAAAGAAGCACTATTCATTTTTAAAAGAAGTGGATAGTATTGCCCTTCAAAAATCGGTGGAAATCGTTAACGATTCGTACACAAGATATTATAAAAAGCAAAACGGTGAACCTCGTTTCAAATCCAAAAAGAATCCTGTTCAATCCTATACAACGAAATGGGTGAATGGAAATATTGCTGTTTTGGATAAGCATGTTAAATTGCCGAAATTAGGTCTTGTTCGTTTTGCTAAAAGTCGTGAAGTGGAAGGCAGAATTATGAACGCAACAATTAGACGTAATCCTTCGGGCAAATATTTCATTTCGATTTTAGCTGAAACAGAAGTTGAAGTCTTTGAAAAGACGGGTTCGGCAATCGGTGTTGATGTCGGGTTGAAAGATTTTGCTACGCTTTCAGATGGAACCGTATATGCAAATCCAAAGTTTTTCCGTTCGTTAGAAGAAAAGTTAGTAAGAGCTCAGCGTGTGCTTTCAAGGCGAAAAGTTGGTTCTTCGAATTGGAAAAAACAAAAAACAAAAGTGGCTCGACTTCACGAAAAGATAGCAAATGCTAGAAAAGATATGTTGGATAAAATCTCTACTGATATTGTCAAAAACCACGACATCATTGGGATTGAAGATTTGTATATTAAGAATATGTTAAAGAATCAACATCTTGCAAAGGCGATTAGTGAAGTCTCATGGTCCGAGTTCAGAAAGATGCTTGAATATAAAGCGAAATGGTACGGAAAACAAGTTGTGACTGCAGCTAAAAATTTTGCTTCAAGTCAGCTGTGTTCCAATTGTGGTCACAAGCATAAAGACGTTAAAAAACTTGCTTTGCGTGAATGGGAGTGTCCGATGTGCAAAACGCATCACCAAAGAGATATTAACGCAAGTATCAATCTTCGTAACGAAGCATTACGATTAACCGCAGGAACTGCGGGGATAGCCTAATCCAAAACTAACCGTTAGGTTGGTGTTCTTAGGAATCTCCCACTTCAATCACACCGTAAGGTCGATAAGTGGTGGGTAGTTCAATTGCAATGTTAGGCGTATTTGTAGGTATGATCGCTTAGGATATAATCCGTTCAGGTGAAATAAATTGGAATAACATTGGCTTGCTTACTACAATTGTATTTCTTATTTTGCTTTTTATATTGGGAATAAGTTTGTATAAGAAAAAGGATGAAAATTAGTGGTGGACTTCTATGCCATAACATGGGATTAGGTAATTGCGGAGAACTGAAAAGGAGGATTAATTATCCATAAACTATATAAGGTAGTTCTGCTGCTAAATGTTATTTTTTTGGTGTCTTGTCAAACACATGCTAAAAACATGGAAGAACCTTATGAGGGGACATCATTAGAATTGGCAGTGGTCGGCAAAGAACCTGATGTGAGAGAGAAACAGTTAAACTTTAGTGAAATATCGTTAGAAGAACTCTATAACACTCCAACTGATAAATACGATGCAGTTTTTATTATGAAGGAGCATTTATCTGAAGCGTCCAAAGAAAAATATATTGAAATGTACAGAGATAAAGAAATGCCATTCTTTTTTGTAGAATCAAAAGCAAGTCACGTTCCTTTTATAAAAATGGAGAATCCGGAATCTTACGAGCAAACAGCTGAAAAAATTGACGATACACAAAATTTTATCTCTGGAATTTTGTATGTAGGCGGAGAGAAAGAATACCGTAGTTGGAAATTTTCCTACCCTATCCAGGATAGTGAAATTATACGAGATAATGTTCAAGGTATATATAGTGCAGTATTTAAAGTTACTGATGATTTGAAGTAGGAATCTAGAATAACGGGTAAAATGCTTGTGAAAAAAGGTATGAATTATGGTAAGTTATTAAAAGTCTATTGTGCAACAAACGGGCCATTTAACGGAATAAGTGATGAAAACTGAATTTAAAACTTAGTCTGTATGTGGTAAAATGTTTCAATCAAGATTAGGAGGCATTAATTATGAAGTGCAATGAATGTAACAGGGTTCAATTAAAAGAGGGAAACGTATCATTAGCCCTATAAACTGCGTCTACCCTCATTATTGGAGGGCGAAATGTGAATACGTCTTATTCACAATCAAATTTACGACACAACCAAATTTTAATTTGGCTTTGCGTTCTATCTTTTTTTAGCGTATTAAATGAAATGGTTTTGAACGTCTCATTACCTGATATTGCAAATGATTTTAATAAACCACCTGCGAGTACAAACTGGGTGAACACAGCCTTTATGTTAACCTTTTCCATTGGAACAGCTGTATATGGAAAGCTATCTGATCAATTAGGCATCAAAAGGTTACTCCTATTTGGAATTATAATAAATTGTTTCGGGTCGGTAATTGGGTTTGTTGGCCATTCTTTCTTTTCCTTACTTATTATGGCTCGTTTTATTCAAGGGGCTGGTGCAGCTGCATTTCCAGCACTCGTAATGGTTGTAGTTGCGCGCTATATTCCAAAGGAAAATAGGGGTAAAGCATTTGGTCTTATTGGATCGATAGTAGCCATGGGAGAAGGAGTCGGTCCAGCGATTGGTGGAATGATAGCCCATTATATTCATTGGTCCTATCTTCTACTCATTCCTATGATAACAATTATCACTGTTCCGTTTCTTATGAAATTATTAAAGAAAGAAGTAAGGATAAAAGGTCATTTTGATATCAAAGGAATTATACTAATGTCTGTAGGCATTGTATTTTTTATGTTGTTTACAACATCTTATAACATTTCTTTTCTGATCATCAGTATTCTGTCATTCCTGATATTTGTAAAACATATTAGGAAAGTAACAGAACCTTTTGTTGAACCTGCACTGGGGAAAAATATTTCTTTTATAATTGGTGTCCTTTGTGGAGGACTTATATTTGGTACAGTAGCAGGGTTTATCTCTATGGTTCCTTACATGATGAAAGATGTACATCAACTAAGCACTGCTGCAATTGGCAGTGTGATTATTTTCCCTGGAACAATGAGCGTTATTATCTTCGGTTACATTGGTGGATTACTTGTTGATAGAAAAGGTCCATTGTACGTGTTAACCATTGGAGTTACATTTCTTTCCGTTAGCTTTTTAATTGCTGCCTTTTTTTTAGAAGTAACACCATGGTTACTGACAATTATATTAGTTTTTGTTTTTGGTGGGCTGTCATTCACCAAAACAGTTATATCTACAATTGTTTCAAGTAGTTTGAAACAAAAGGAAGCTGGTGCCGGAATGAGTTTGCTTAATTTTACCAGCTTTTTATCAGAGGGAACAGGTATTGCAATTGTTGGTGGTTTATTATCTGTACGCTTGCTGAATCAGAAGTTGCTACCTATGGACCTTGATCAATCCACTTACTTGTATAGTAATATGCTATTCCTTTTTACAGGAGTCGTTGTCACTAGTTGGCTGATCACCTTGAATGTATATAAACGAAGACAAATTCAATTTAAAAGTTGAATACCAGAGATAAATTAAATGACTTCTCGCTTTCTTAAGCAATCGGGCGCAGTTGTTGAATAACCACCACTGTGCCTGAATTGGGCCATTTTTGGAATAACGGATCCTGGTAATAAAAAGGGGGATGGAGAGATTTTGATTGATTTAAAGGAAGCGTACACTCCTAGGCCTATAAGTTTCTTGGAATTATGGGAGTATGAAGGGTGGAAAATGAAGGTGTATGGCATTTCGTCTACAGGAGATTATCCGAGGAAAAAACTTGTGGAAAGGGCAAAGGAGACAGCAATGGATATACTCCCCGTTCCAAGTGTAACTAATACACACTATGGAGCAGGTTTTATCGGTGTTCATGAAGGAGAGGGTGCAAGTTTTATTTTTATTGATTGGTGGACAAATGAAAATGAATTAATGCACCATGTTTATGTTGGACCACATGAGGAACCTGGTAATTTTGAATATGTTACTCCTAAAGGACTGATAGCCTGTTGTTGGGACCTAAAGGTGCTTAGTTTTGAGAGAGATAGTTGGGTGGATCAAATATTAAACAATCCAACAGGTGCACCAGATATTGAAGGATATTTAAATTGTCGTCTAAATGAACTTGTTTAACTAACGGACATCTAGATCTTATAATATTATTCCAGAAAAGGGTGCAGTTGCGGGAAATCGTAAGTGTAACTTCTATATTTTAGGAATATGCTTTATTATTTTTAACAAATAATTCAAGTGTAGGTTATTCGGTGCTATAATTAAAGAACAATAGCATAATTGATTGAATCAAGGGTGGATCGGCGCACTCCCGAAAGGGGGTGGTGCTAATGACAGTTGCAGAGGGATTAATCGTGATGATTAGCTTCGGAGCGTTAATAGTTGCAATTATGTCAGACAAAAATGACAAAAAATAAAATCCACCCTTGAGTGTACGGCTCATTTTGGGTGGATTTCCATTCTTAACAGTGCCGATCCCCCTTGTAGGGAATCAAGCTATTGTTAGACCGGAGATGGTTGCACATCTTCGGTCATTTTCATTTTATTCAACATCTAATCTTACTATACCCTTTTTTCAACAAAAAGAAAACATCTGAGTTTATCATTTAATAAAATTATTCCAGAAAAGGTACGATTATCGTATAAAGTGCAAAATTGAACCATTATGTTGAAGTTACAAGTAATTCAGTTTAAACATAGGAAAAGGGGAGGAAATTTAGACACTAGAAGGAGTTATGTAAATGATGCATTCACATGATATAATGATGTTAGTAAATACAAGGCGGTGTTTAAAATGAGCGTTAATCGTGAAGAGTTAAAACAGTTAATTGACAATATTCACGAAGAAGATGCAGCTGAAGTATATGATTTTATTGGATATCTAAACATGAAACGAGAAAAAGAAGCCATTGATCAATTTGATTTAGACCTATTTACCGGGGATAAGGTACTCATCCGCCAAGTACAGAAAAGTCAAGAAGATCGCATAAATGGACGTATTTACAATCAAGAGCAAGGACTAAAATATCTTCGGAATACAATTAGGGAGTTCGAAAGTGAGCAAAACTTATAATGTCTATTGGTCACAAACTGCTCTTGATGAATTGAGTAATATCCTTACATATCCTACCCCCAATAATAACTAACCCACTACTTTCAGACACGAACTACTTCACAATCTGGGCCTGTTTTACAATATAGGCAGCAGCTTCTTTAAGATTTGTGCCCGATTGCATTATACTCCAATCACTGAAGATGTTTAAATGGTTCGTTGAAAATCGCTTTAAAAGCTTGGAATTATTTATTATACTGATAGCAATTGTGGTGGTAGTTAGCTTGATAATGGGCATCTACTCTACCAACAAACATTTTAAGGTGAAAGAACAAGAAAGATTAGAGTTGGAACGAAAAAGACTGGAATTAGAAAAGAAAAAGGCTTAGAGAAACGTTAATTTTGTTTAGCTAAAGGGCGGTCTGTAATAAATGATAGCTCCCCATTTGCCATTGTTGGGACCAGTTTGGTGAATTAGAAGGGGTGATCTGTTGCTAAGAATTCTACAATTTATATTTGCTGTATTAGGCATTGCTTTTGCAGCATATGGACTTATTACAGGAAATTTTCAATTCCAAAATTATATGATGTTGTCCTTAGGTCTAATGTTTCTAGTAATGAGTATTCAGGAATTTAAAGAAGATAGAAAGGCGTATGGTTGGCTACTCTTGGTAACTTCTCTATTTACTTTGTTCGTTACAGTTCAAGGATTCTTATTAAGTTAATGGGCGCTTATCTTAAATAGAGAAGGCGCCTAAACTGAATTTTCACCATCAATCTAGGAATGTTGCTTCTATTGTTGAATAAATGATGTTTAAGTAGACCATACTAGAATCAGTTTAATTGATTCATAGTATGGAGGCGTGGAAAATTGTTGTTGTCTGAAGCATGGGAGAAGTATCATTCTGATAAGAGAATTGAAGGCTATTCTTCGCTTACTTTGAAAATGTACAGGTTTCAGTGTAACCTTTTAAAGCGTTATTTCGGAGATAGTAGAATGAATGAAATTAACACAGATCATTTGAAGCAATACTTAATTGAAGCAGGAGAACACTTAAAACCCTCTAGTTTAGGGCATCGTATACGATTCATTAAGTCGTTATTTAAATGGGCCCATGAGGAAGGGTATATTTCGAAGAATCCAGCTGCAAAACTTAAAGAACCTAAGCTAGGTCAAAGAATTCCAAAGTTTCTTTCCAAACTTGAAATTGAACATCTTCGCGAAGGGTGTCACACTCCGATGGAAAATGCTTTATTCGAGTTTTTCTACTCAACTGGCTGCAGAATTGGAGAAGTTGCAAAGTTAAACAGGGAAGATATTAATTTCCCAGGAAATTCCGTCATCGTACACGGGAAAGGAGATAAAGAAAGGGAAGTTTATTTTAATATACGCTGTAGTATTTGGTTGAAAAGGTATCTTGAGAAACGCAATGATGAGGAAGATTGTTTATTCGTTACTGAACGTAACCCCAAGAGTCGTATGAGTGTGGATTCACTAAGATATGTTATTAAACGTATTTCCAATAGGGCTGGTATCAAAAAAACGATTCACCCACACCAATTGAGGCACAGCTATGCAACGCATATGGTTGATAATGGCGCTCCACTCGAAGTGATTCAAAGTCTTCTTGGGCATGAAAAAAGTGAAACAACAAGGATCTATGCGCATCTTAGTGGGAAATTAAGACATGACTTTTATAGTAAATATTTTTAGAACCACAGGAACATTTATGTTACCGAACATATAAGGGGAAATAAGAGCAAAACTTAATGGAGGTGCGTTATATGCCCCTCCCCGAAATAATTATAAAGGAAATTGATATGTTGAGTGAAGAAGATAGGAAAAAGGTGCTCGACAAAATTAAAGAAAAATATATGGCTAAAGATGCTCTTTTACTAGGCGGAAATTCCTCCTGGTGGGCTTTGTAGCATCTAATATCTATTTTCACTTGTCCCTGTTAATATCAAAGTTAAATAAGGAGCCCATCTTTACCTAACTAGTGGTATTGCAGCATAAGGAATTGCAAAGTAATTTAATGATAATCCTTTTTCCGTAGAACGTCCTATGTCATAGAAAACCATAAAACAACGATTATTTAAGATTTTTTGGTTGATCAGTAAAGGAAGTGTACAATGGGTATTAATTTTATAAAATTAACAAAACCATCTCCAGCAATTGTAGATGTTTTTAATCGTTGGGAAAATGATCCTGATTTAGTTTACTTAACTCGGCCAAACCAAGATCAATCAGAATTAGAACGTCAAGAACCCCTTACGTTAGAAGCTTTGGAAAATCGTTTAAAGCACCAATATATTTATCTAATATACGATAATGACTATTTGATCGGTGAGATGAATTATATGATTGATCCAAGCCATCTTTATAGAAAGGTTCCTGGAACTGGATGGTTAGGAATAACGATAGGTGAATCGGATGGCCGGGGGAAAGGCATAGGTTATACAGCGATTCAATATTTGGAAAAACAGATGAAGGCACAAGGGCTTAAACGTATTGAATTAGGTGTGTTTGAATTTAACAAAGCAGGTCAGAAATTATATCAGAGGCTTGGTTATAAGCAGATTGGACTTATAAAAGATTTCACCTATTATCAAGGGAGTATGTGGTCAGATATCCGAATGGAGAAGTATCTATAAAGAGCAAATTCCAACATATTCGCATTTGTTGTATGAGGATTGCTCCTTAACAGAGCTTTTTTGGGTAATTCTAATGAATACAAAAGTACGGAGAGTTAGCTTTGTTACAGGAATTCCTTTTCAGTTTAATTATTACTTTTTTTATAGTTTTAATTCTAAGTTACATAGGACAAAGATTAATTGTAAATAGAACTAGACTCGATAAAAAAACTTTTCTTGTGGTGGTTATACAAAGTTTAGTTATATCATTATTATTAACTTACATTGTTTAAAAAAGGGCCAGGATCTGGAGCTCTGGGTGTAAAAAGTTATTTTAATAATGCGATTTTTAGTCAGATGGCTTGTATGCAATAAAAAAGTAAGGAGCTATGTGTGATGATTAAAGGAATATATGAGCTTGTAAGCGAAGAACAGTTGAAAAAATACGCACAGCTAGCTGTGCGTGCTGGTGTAAATGTGCAGAAGAATCAATTAGTCATTATTCATAGTGATATTAAAAATGCCCCTTTTGTACATCTAATCCAAAAAGCAGCATATGGGGCAGGAGCTTCTAATGTAGTGATGGATTGGACAGATGAACAGTCTGTTAAAGAATTTTATCTACATGCAGCAGACGATGCCATCGACCATATTCCTGACTGGGAGGCTGCCCGCTTTAATGAGTGGGACGATGCTGGAGTTGCTTACATCCATATTATTTCTGAAAACCTAGATGTCTTTAAGGATGTCTCTACAGAACGAATGAGTCGGTTCCAAAAGGCCTCACGTACGAAATTGCAGGAGCATCACGCAAAGATTAGATCTCACAAGTTGCGTTGGTGTCTTCTAACTGTTCCATCTCTCCAATGGGCAACCAAAGTATTTCCCGACTTGCGTAAAGAAGAAGCGCTACAATCCTTATGGCAAGTGATCTTACAGGGAGCTCGGGCAGATGGAGAAAATCCAATAAGAGACTGGACAAATCATGACAGAGCTTTTGAGTCCCGGAAAAAATTTCTAAATGACAACCAATTTGAAGCATTGCATTTTAAAAATAGTCTAGGAACTAATTTATTAATTGGCATGCCTGAAAATCATTGCTTTATCGGTGGTGGGGTTATAGATGAAGAAGGGCTCCCTTTCTTTCCAAACATACCTACGGAAGAAATATTTTCTGCACCCCATAAAAATAAGGTGAACGGTAAGCTAGTGGGCACAAAACCACTTATTTATGAGGGAAGCATCATCGATGACTTTTACCTGGTTTTTAAGGATGGAAGGATTACCGACTATTATGCCGCAAAGGGAGATGAAGTGTTACGGAATCTTATCGAAACAGACGAAGGTTCACATTATTTAGGTGAAATTGCCTTAGTCTCTAATAAATCGCCTCTTGGCCAGGCAGATACTCTTTTTTACAATACCTTATTCGATGAAAATACAGCCTGCCATATTGGAATCGGCAACGCCTCCCCATCCAATCTTCAAAATGGCAGCAACCTATCAGAGAAAGAGTTGAAGGAAGCAGGACTTAATACTTCAATCTTGTTAGTCAATGTTACCTTTGGGAGCGAAGATATGGAAGTTACGGGAATTAAAAAAGATGGGACTGAAATCCTGCTAATGCAAGATGGTGATTTTCAATTCTAATTTTGCTCTTCTTTAGTATTAACTAAGAGATGAAGGTGAGTGTGAAAATAATGAGTTAAAATGACCATTGTCCTCCCCACAATGGAGTGCTAACATTAAAATAATTATACTAATTTACATATTACTAGTTCGAATGGACATGCTGACAAGTAAATTTTTTTTAGTTATGTATTTCAAATTAGAGGTGGTGAATTGAGTATAAAGCTACTGTAGAAGCGTTCGCTGTTTTGTACATGGTTTGTACTAAATGAGGATGAATTCTCAAAAAAATTAGGAGGAATTACTTTGAGAAATATTACAATGGTTGTTTTGTCATTTTTCCTTATCTTCTCTACACTTGTAACCCCAGCTTTTGCTGAGGAGGAAAAATCACTAAATGAGGAATTAGCAAGCTCAGTATTACCAATTCTACAATCGTATGAAACCGATTCCAATTATTCGACCTGGAAAATGGATGAATCTACTAGATTTGTAATTCCAGCTACGGATAAATACATAGAAAATAAACGACTTAAAGAAGTTGTAGAATTAGTATCAGCTGAGTTATTAGAAAAAGGAATTCCTGCAAAATCAGAAATTGAGAAAGTATATGCTGAGAATTCGGAAGTAACACCCCAAGATATTGTTATAACATTAGCGAACAACAGCCAAATTACAGAAGAAAGTAATAGTGAAGAAGCCTATAAGATTGAAATTGACGATGATGGCGTAAAAATAGTAGCTGCTTCGGAAAATGCCGCGTTGCATGCTTTACGCACAATTCAGCATTTAATGATTACGAACAACAATACGCTGGTTTCTGGCACAATTATTGATTATCCTGAATTAAGAGAACGCAGAGTTCATTTAGATATGGCAAGAAAATATATAACCAAAGAATGGATTATCCAACATATAAGAGAAATGTCTTATTTTAAAATGAATGCGATTCAACTTCACTTCTCGGAAAATATGGGCTTTAGAATAGAAAGTGAAACAGATCCTGCAATCGTTTCAAAAGATGGCTATTTAACAAAAGATGAAATCAGAGAAATTATAGCAGAAGCCAATAAATATGGAATTAAAATCATCCCTTCTTTAGATACACCAGGGCATACAGAGCATATTTTAAAAGTTCATCCTGAGTTTGGACAAGTTGATAAATACGGAAACCATAGCAAGGTCGCTTTAGATATTACAAATCCCGAAGCAGTAGAGTATGTCAAAAAGCTTTATACTGAATACATGGATCTATTTGAGGGTAGTACTGATTTCCATATAGGCGCTGATGAATATATGGAATTCGATAGGTACCCATTTATTTCAGACTATAAGCCAGTTTTAAATGAGTATGCAAAGGAAACATTAGGTGAAAATTATATATGGAAAGACGCAATGGCTAACTACATTAATGATATAGCAGCCCACGTGTATGAGGGTGGATTCAAGCCGAGAATTTTTAATGATGCCATTTACTATGGAGAAACAGATAAAAATTCGTGGGAACCAGTTGAACCAAAGCAAAAAGTAGATATGCACGATTATATAGGAATTGATTTTTGGTCACAAATGGGTTGGAATCGCAGCATTGCTCCACTAAGCGCATTTGTGAAAAGAGGTCATGAAGATATATACAATATGAATGCAAGTTATTTCTATTATGTGTTAAGGAATGAAAAACCAGATGATGGACGTAAGCAACATTCATTTGATTATCTAAATCAAGATAAAAGAATATATGAAGAATGGACACCTGGAAAATTCCAAGCAAATACTGTGGATGATGATTCACCTTTTATTAAAGGTGCAGCATTAGCAATATGGAGTGATAATCCGGATTTGGTTGGAGAGGACGTTATCACTGAAGATATTGCCGATGAATTACGTTCTTTAGCCTCTAAGTCCTGGAATACCTCGAGCAATGACATTGAGAATTTTGTTGCTTTCCAAGAAAACTATGAAAAACTTGGGAACGTTGCTGGTTTTGAAAAAGGAAGTGAATTGCCTGACGTACAATCTGTAAAACCTATAGAAAAAGCGGAAAATGTTGCCGATTTACAGGCACTCGTAGAGCAACTATTTGATAAAGGGGAGATTGACCGTAAAGCTGTTCACCAGCTTACAGTTCACCTGAAAGTAGTGAGTCATTTCGAGGATAAACAATTCGGTGATAAAATCGTCAAGCACTTAAGAGACTATAAGTCATTGCTTGGTCGTATGCAGGAAAAGACACTACTATTCGAAAATGCATACAACACTTTAATCGCTAATACCGATGCTTTAATAGAAGAATGGGAATAGTTATTGGGCATCTTTTATTTCCCGAGGTTTTTCAAACATATTTTGGAGCTAGCATTCTGAAAAAGAATGTTAGCTTTTTTTCATGAGGGAGATTCTGGGGCGAGGCTGGAAAAGCGAAAATGGATGCCAAAATATAAACATTGGAGTAAACACGGGAAATGTTATAATTGAGGAAACTTAGATTGTAAGCCTTTGTGCATATGCTTTTATAAGATTAAATAAATGTTCTTTCAGAATAGGTAAGTACAAATTATGAAATAAAAGGTATGCTTGAATCAAGCCATTTTGTTCAGGAAACCTATTAAGTAAAACGAAGTTATAATAAATTTTATGATTTTTGCAATAATCATATTTTGAATATTTACAAAAAATGGGGGATACCGATGGAATGCAGAAAGGTTAACGAAATCTTTAGAGTTGTAGGTATAAAAGGTAGTGGAGTCTATGCCAACCTCGATACAGAAGTTCCAAAACTTGCCCGGGAATTTCTAACTCGTTTAGATGAAGTTGAAAATCATTCGGGTACTGAAATAGCTCTTTTTGAACCGAAAAGGGATGCTAAACATCTGGAAGGTCACTATTATGTTGGAATTATTGTTAATGAGCCTCTGAAAAATATTCCAGTTGGAATGGATTATATTGAAACCTCCCAAACATATCTCACGACCAAGGGGAAAATAATTAATATTGATAACCTATATAGATATTTATTAAAGGGGGCATATGACAAGGGTTATAAAAGGAATTTAGAGTCTTATATTGTGGAAACCTATCATCCTATGGATAATAGTGATGAGGAAGTAGTAATTTATTTACCAATACATCTATAGATAATATCTAAATGTATTAATTTTATGAGTTTCTTACTTTTTAAGCAGAGTAGCTAAGAAGCTGATGAGTTATTCAATTAGATGGCGCGTTTATGGGAACAAGCAATAAACTATTAATCTGGAGGTGTGCAAGCAATTGCAAGATACTTTAGTAAGAGAGTTAAAGGGTTTTTCTATTGGTTTACCGAAAGTAATGAAGTACGAGGAGGATAAAGAAATAAAAACGGGAATTTGTAAACAAGCAACAGATGAAGCATTCTTACACAAGGGGGGCTTCTATGGAGATGATGTTGCAGACTTGCGGTATCATGGTGGGCCTGATCGTGCCGTATGTGTATATCCCTTTGAACATTATGCGCATTGGGAAAAGGAATTTGGAAAGCCCTTGCCTCAAGCGAATTTTGGTGAAAATGTAACTGTTACGAATATGCTTGAAAAAGATGTACATTTAGGGGATATTTTTCGTATTGGAGAGGCAGTCATCCAAATCACTCAAAGCAGAATTCCATGCAGTACGATTACAAAGAGAACGAATAATCCTTCTCTACTAAAGAGAATGATACAAACAGGTTTTACCGGCTATTTATGCCGGGTTTTAGAAGAAGGCATTGTGCGTCAGGATTCTCGAATTACATTATTGGATCCTCATCCAAAACAGGTATCTGTTCTTTATAGCAATGAGATTTACTTCCGAAGCCAAAAGAATGTGGAAGGAATGAGAAAGGTTTTAGCCGTAGAGGAGTTGGCGACAGAGTTAAAAGAAACCTTCGAAAGCCGATTAAGTAAGCTTGTCCATCTCTAAGAATATACGAATGGTTTAATTTACATACTGGGAAGGACTCACCGGGCCTACATTTGAATAAAAAGAGCCCAGGATTTTCTATTGTATGATATTTAACAGACTAAAGAGGCGGCTAAGTCACTAAATATTTCACATTCAAAGGAGGAGTTTCTTTGAAGATTTACACTGAAAGATTATTAATTAGGCCATTTGAAAGTAATGATATAGATGATGTATTTAATATTTACAATAACAATAATACATGTAAATATCTTTTGCATGATAGGTGGACAGTCGAAAATCTTGAGAAAGAGTTTAATAAGAAGTTAGATAATAGTGCACTAACAAAGGAATCAGTATTGAGTTTGGCAGTTGTAAATGGTACTAAAGTAATTGGTGATCTATCAGTATGGTACACCGATATGAAGGATACTGTTGAAATTGGTTTCAGTTTTTTAAATACAGTGTCAGGTAAGGGCTATGCAACTGAAGCCACAAGAAGTTTAGCCGAAAATCTATTCAATGAATTTAATGTTCATCGAATACAAGCTAACCTTGATGCTAGAAACGTAGCGTCAAAAAAATTATGTGAGCGTATAGGTATGAGAAAAGAAGCTCATTTTATACAAGATTTTTGGAATAAAGGGGAATGGACAGATAGCATTGTGTATGGGATGTTGCTTACAGATTTAAATAAATGATAAGTTAAATAACGTCAATAATAACAATTTCTCAAAAATTGGACGCACTTTTTAATTAAATAAGTTCTTGAGGATCAGACAATTTGGTAGATATTATTGAGATAAGAAGGGATACATATGCCTGTATGTGAGAACTGTAACTATAAATGGACGTATGGCCAAACAACCATAGAACAGCTTAGGCTTAGGAAAGGGATGAGATGTCCCAATTGTCATGAAAAACAATACTCTACTAAAAAAAGCCAGGCAATAGACGTGATCATAAGTTTAGTTCTTATTTTTACATTAGTGACTGGTAAAAATATGGATCAGCCATCACTCGTTAACATCTTTTTATATGCAGTGGGAATCTTTACGGTACAGCAACTCGTTCGCCCTTTCATCACTTCTCTTTCTAATACAAAAACCACGTTGTAAGAATGGGCATGGCAGGAAAAAAAGTATGAAGCTGGAGCTTTACATTAATTGTTATTAATAAATCAACTATAATTCAGATAGAAGTGAGGAAGAAAGTGGAAAAGTTCATAAAGGTTATTTTAAAAATTAGCTTTATGTTTTATCTAGTTGCATTGGTAATACTGTTGTTTATAGGGAACAGAGGTTATTTGTATACAGACCTAACGCTTTTGGAATACATGAAAACCTCTTCAAATTTTGTTCCCTTTAAAACGATTAATACATATTTTACGGCGTTCGTTGATAATAGTATGAATAGGAATATTCCGATTAAAAACCTCGTTGGTAATTTATTTATGTTTTTGCCAATGGGTATTTACCTGCCATTTCTTATTAAGAAAATAGCAGGACTAGGTAGATTTGTCCTTTCCATGATTGTCTTGTTATTTTTCATTGAAGTGATTCAATTAGTAACAAGAAGAGGAAGCTTTGATATCGATGATTTTATCCTGAATATGATTGGAGCTTTAATTGGCTTTGCAATATGGAAGACGAAATATATTCAAAAACTACTAAACTAGCATTGGAGTAAACTAAAAAATCGGATGCACGAGGAGTAATGTAAAAGGGGAAGCGTATGGAAAATTGGTTAACAGATATTATGAGTGAATTTGGTTATATGGGGATTATGTTTCTCATCGCCCTTGAAAATATTTTTCCCCCAATCCCGTCTGAAGTCATATTGACGTTCGGAGGCTTTATGACAACCACCTCTAAGCTGAGCGTAATAGGAGTAATTACCTCAGCAACGGCTGGTTCGGTCGTAGGAGCTATTATTCTGTACATGATAGGTCTGCAACTTGATGTCGCAAAGTTAGAAAAGATTGTTGATAGATGGGGGCACGTTCTTCGAATAACAAAAAAGGATATCCATAAGGCGGATAGATGGTTTGATAAATACGGTCCTTGGACAGTCTTTTTCTGCCGTTTCGTTCCATTAATACGAAGTTTGATTTCTATTCCTGCTGGGATGTCAAATATGAATGTTGGTTTGTTTCTTTTATTCACTACGCTAGGTACTTTGATTTGGAATATTGTTCTTGTGAATTTAGGTGCGTCTCTAGGCAATTCCTGGGAAGTAGTCGTAGAATATATGGGAATCTACTCCAAAGTGATTTACGTTGTATTGCTTTTACTTGTTGCTATTTTATTGTACCTATTTATAAAAAGAAGAAGGTAAGGCTTAATTAGTGAAACCTTTTACTGGAAAATTTCGTAAGTATTTTTAAGGGCTATATTTAGTGATGAACAACGGCTAAAATAGCCCACTCTATATATCAGGCTGAATCATTGCTATGTATATAAGAAAAATAGCTAAACATAATGTTAAATATCTGATTATTTAAAATGTTAACTATTACCCGGTAACTTTTTTAAGATAAGAGAACACTTTATTATCTAATCAACCTGAAGGAGGTTTGGATATGGGTAGAAAATTAATTTCAACTTTTGTATTACTAACCCTGTTATTCACCGTCGGTTGCTCTGGTCAGAAGGTGATAAATGTTCAGGGAGAGAGCCAAAATTGGAGCTCCAGGATAGCTTATGAAATAGGTGAGCACGAGCAAGTAGGAAAGGGGGAAATGGAATACATTGGCAGTGAGCAACTGAAGAGTCTTTCTTATGAAATCAATTATCCCGAAACATTTAGTGTAGGTGGATCTGGTAATAGAAGAAATATAAAAGAAGAGGAGACCACTTTCCAATTGTCCGTTAGTCTTCCTGATGACAATGTTGATGTGTTACCTGATAAAGTCGAGGACATAACAATTACAGTGATGTGGGAGACTGTTGCAGGTGAAAGCTTTGAAGAAACCATTGAATTTTCTAGTGAGTAAGCAGTTTAGTTTCATTAAGTGATGTTTGTAAGTAACAAGTTTTAAATTGTAAGCGACTACCAATTCCTTTTTATGGGAAAAAGGAGGAAGATATAGATATGACTATTACTAATCCAGCAGGCTTTCAAAATAGATTTTTAGCTAGAGTTTTAGATTCACTGATTATTTTTATAGGTGTTGGAATTATTTCGTACTTTATTTATGGGAAATTCTATGATTCTGAAATCATCTATCCAATTGATTATGCAGGGCTAATATATGGTATTTTATTACCCATCATCTGGTATGGATACACTCTAGGTAGAAGAATGGCGGGCAATCGTATTGTTAGGGTAGATGGAAAAAGGGTCGGTATTGGTACGATGCTACTAAGAGATATTTTGGGAGGTATCATCTACATTTTAACATTGGGAATAGGTTTAATCATAAGTGCGTTTATGATCGGTATAAGAGAAGATAAGCGTACCATTCATGATTTAATTGCACAGACCTATGTAACAACAGAGCCACCTAAAAAGCGCCAATAGTAAAAGCTTCAGAAAAGAATAGCCAGAGGAGGAATACAGTGGAAGATCAATATTTCGTTGGTTGGGGAACGCTAATGCTTATTAATGCTGGGTTGGCACAAGGTAAAAATAGATCGGGTCTGAATTGGTTTTTCATTTCTTTATTGCTTGGTCCATTAGCAACGCTTATATTAGTGTTGATGGAAAAGTTGCCAGAAAAAGACCGATAGATGGGAAGGATATTGCAGATACGCATAGATGCATAACGATTCATACAGCGAGGTTTTTACATGGAACGGAGAAATAAACAGCCGATTGTGCTGAAAAAGTAGGCCTTTAGAAAGTGGAGATTGGCTAAGTCTGTTGCAAAGCTGTTGCAATATAGGCTCAGCTCCCCCTAAGTGAGGTGTAGATTATAAGTTGTTAAGTAAGTACTTACACTTTTTAGACTCCCTCAATTAGACTGTTTTACACTAAGGATAGTGATTGTAGCTAGGATAATTACCATTCCAAAAAATTGAATGAGAGTCAGTTGATCTCCTAACAGCAAGACACCAAATAATGAAGCTGTTACTGGTTCTACCATGGCAACCATTGAAGCAGTTGTAGGGGCAGTCTTACGTATCCCAATTACATAAAATATAAATGAAATTCCGGCACCCAAGATTCCAAGTAAAAGAAACCAACCTATATCGCCAGACGTCAATACAGTAGCGGCTTCATTTTTATCAACAAATAGAAAAAGAATGAGACAAAATGAAAAAAAGGCGAGGGTTAACGTAGTCTGCGTTTTACCTATGGAAGAGGCATTTTTAAAACCGAATATAAACAAAGTATATGATAGACCCGCAGAAAGCCCAGCTGCCAATCCGAGAAAACTTACTGTCCCTGAATTGGTATTGTAGGTGCCTGTAAGTAAAATTATTCCTATAAGCACACTAAAAATGCATCCCCATTTAAACCAAGAGGAACGTTCTATACGTAGTAAAAAAGAGATTAAAAGAACAAACACAGGTGCAGTGTACATTAATGTAGCTGCAACGGCCACGCTTGAAGATTCGATACTTAGAAAATAAAGCGTGAAATTTCCTGCTACACCAATACCAGCAACTATGGACCATAAGTATAGACGACTGGATGTGCTCTTATTTTCTCTAAAACGAAAGATAAACCATGCGAAAAAGCATATAAACCCAATAGCTCCTCTGTAAAATGAAATTACAATAGGATTCCAGCCTCTCGTCATTAAAATATCGGCAATTCCCCCACTTATGCCCCAGCATATAGCTGCCAGCATAACCAATCCTACACCCGTGTATTTCATCTTGTACCTCCTTCGATTGTTCTTCTATTAGAAATAGAATGTAACTAAAATAGGTTAAATCGACGGTTGAATTTGAGCATAGTTAATAAAAGTGTACAAAAGTGTTTCCTTTTAATTCGGATACCTAAACCTACAATGTCACAGTCACATAATAAGTAACGAGGTAAAGAGGAGATCCTTAACCTGTATTTGGAAATTATCTCTAAGAAGTATAAGATTTAATGCGGATTCTAAATATTACCTTTTATGTTAAAGTTAAATTAATAGTATAGTAATTAAAAATTTCATTGAAAACAGGGACATGAACAAAAATTTTTCCTCTTCGTTATAAGGTCTAATTTAAATGAATGTAAAAAAGATGAGGTGCTTTTATTGGAATTTACCCACACTCGGTTACTTGTAGATAATTACAGAGAATGCTTTTTGTTTTATAGAGATGTATTAGGATTTGAGGTCACTTGGGGAGACGAAAATTCTAATTATGCTGACTTCAAATTTAATAGTGCTACCCTGGGTGTTTTTGATTGTAAACAGATGGTAGAAGCCTTAGGAGAGGATTATACTTCGAATGCTGAGCAGGTTGATAGAACAGCTCTAATTTTTAAAGTAAAAAACGTTGAAGAGACATATCAAGAATTGAATAGCAGGGTGAAGTTTATTACAACACCTACGGATCAAAAGGAATGGGGGATTAAGGTAGCTCACTTTAGAGATCCTGCAGGCTCACTAATCGAAATTTATGAAAAAATATAGAAGTAGGTTAAAAAATTAGGGAAATTACTGTTAAATAGATGGTCAGATAAGGATGGAAAATGCTATTTTGTATGATTATTATTCAGAAATAATAGGAAAGGGAGATAAATTGATTTTTCTTCCTGCAGCTGGTTTTACAGGGAATGAAGGGCTTATTATCGCTGACTATCTGCAAGATAATTTCGAGACCCATATGTTGGACTTGCCAGGGTTTGGCAGGGGACTCGGGATACAAGGTAGAGTCACTTCACTAGCTATGGCAAAATGGTTAAAAGGGTATTTGGATCAAAAAAATATTGATAAAGCAAGCTTTATAGGCCATTCCTTGGGAGGAGGGGTTCTGTTAGCATTTGCAAAACATTATCCAGAAAAAATAAAGAAGCTTGTTCTGCTTGATCAAGGTCACAAGCCTATGCCAAGAATCCCTAAGACAGAATTTGGTGTTTTTGCCTATTCCTTTCCTGTATTAAACGTCATGGCGGCACTATTTGGAAATTCATTTCTAAAACTACTGAGACCATTGTTTGCAAGTTCAAATGAGGAAGATGAAGATTTTGATAAACGTGTGAAACAGTTTTGTGAGCTGGTTGCTATTGATGAAAGTTCTTATGTGAGAAAAGCTCTGAAAGAAAACGTAAATATGACGACAGATGGATTAAATCTTCTGTTTGGTTACTACAATCTTAATATTCCGAGATTGCTTAAACATATTAAGGTACCTACCTATTTGGCATATGCCACATTTACAGGTGTTGATATGGAGGAGCAAGAAAATACATGTAAATACATAAAAAAGATTCAAAGAAATGATCGATTGCCAATCATTTATCGCCCAGTGAAAAGTGGCCATTACGTACATTGGAGCGATCAATCTCTTTTAGCGGATATAAAAGGGTTTTTAAATTAGTTTTGTTTAAAAAAGGAAATTTTAAAAGGGGAATTATAGAGAAATTCACACTAGGGAGATGTTTTATTGAAGCCAGAAATACACAATATTAAATCAGAAACAGATAGATTGATAATTCGACCACTTCAAAACCAGGATTATGAACGCTGGATGGAAGGTTTTCGAAACAGACTTCCTTCCCAGCATAAATACGATGGAAATAAAATGGATATGCATGGTTGGACGCCACAAAAATTTAATGAAGATGTAATTACCAAGCTTCAACAATTAGCTGATCGAGATGAGGCTTATGTTTTTGGTGTCTTTCGAAAATCTGATCAGAAGCATATTGGTAAGGTTGAGCTAAGTACCATAATGAGAGACGAATTCCAATGGGGACTTCTTGGTTACACCATTCATAATCAATATTGGAGAAACGGCTATGGTAAGGAAGCAGTTAAAGAAGCATTGAGTCTTGCTTTTAAAGAACTTCATTTTCATCGAGTAGAAGCACATATAAATATTGATAACCAACCATCCATCAAATTAGCGGAAAGTGCAGGAATGGAATTTGAATGTACTAGAAAAGGGTTTATCTATGAATTCGAGGAGTGGACAGACAACCTGGTTTATTTTCTGAATGCAAAATAAGCAGGGTGTGGTAGATGGCTTCCCAACTATTGATAGAAAGAAGTGGAAAAAGTGGCAATAGAAGTTATAAAAGCAAACGAAAGCCATGTTGACGGAATAGCAAAAGTATGTATGGATGGTTACTGGGCAACGTATGGTTCTTCACACCCTGAGGGTTACATACATAGAATCGTGGACGAGTTTTATAATACAAATCGCATTTTAAAAGAAGTGAAGGAAACTAACAGATATTGGGGTGGCTATTTTGTCGCTGTCGATGGTGACAAGGTGTTAGGCGCTGGTGGTGGAGGCATGATTGATAAGGCTACTGGAGAGGTCTATGTATTATATATGGATCCCGATAGGAAAAATGAAGGAATTGGCACGCAAATATTGAATGCGATTACTGCGCAACAGAAAAGTTTTGGAGCCATGAAGCAATGGGTTTCCGTCCAAAAAGGAAATACAATGGGTATCCCTTTTTATGAAGCAAAAGGGTTTACCTTCCAATTTGAAAAACAAGGATACGGAAATGAAGAAGGGGGAAATTTTATCGTTTTCCGACAGAAGACTCCCTCCTCAGTCGTGTGTATGACGAAGCTCAACGATAGGTGGGAGATGAATGTCGGTTAGGCGATAGCCTAAGGTTTTTTTTTGCTTGCTTCATACCTTAATAGTATAATCAGTCTTATATAAATGAAAGGCTGATAGTAAAATGAAATTGGACAGTAATAATCATTCAGTATTCTCGATGTATTATCATCTTGTGCTAGTTGTGAAATATCGTAGAGAAGTCTTTGATGACAAAGTATCTGACTTTGCTAAAGATATGTTTGTAAAGCTAGGCGAAAAATATAATATCTCTCTAGTTGAGTGGAATCATGATAAAGACCATGTGCACATCCTGTTCAAAGCACATCCTAACACGGAATTATCAAAGTTCATTAATGCTTATAAAAGTGCTAGTTCACGATTAATCAAAAAAGACTTTCCGCAAGTTAGAAAAAAGTTGTGGAAAGAAATGTTTTGGTCAAGAAGTTTTTGCTTACTAACTACTGGCGGTTCTCCCATCAATGTAGTTAAGAAATATATTGAAAATCAAGGAATGAAATGAGGTGAAAACAATGTTAGTCAACAAGGCATACAAATTCCGTATCTACCCTACCAAAGAACAGGAAATTCTAATTGCTAAAACAATCGGATGTAGTCGTTTCGTATTCAATCGCTTTTTAGGGCAATGGAACGATACATACAAAGAAACAGGCAAAGGATTAACTTATAATTCTTGTTCTTCCGAATTAACAAAATTAAAAAGCGAATTGGTATGGCTAAAAGAAGTTGATAGCATTGCCCTTCAATCCTCACTTAAAAATCTAGCTGATTCATATACACGGTTCTTCAAGAAACAAAATAAAGCACCACGCTTCAAGTCTAAAAAGAATAACGTACAATCCTACACGACTAAAGAAACAAATAATAATATTGCTATTGTAGACAATAGCATCAAGTTACCTAAACTTGGTCTTGTTCGCTTTGCTAAAAGTCGTGAAGTACATGGTCGTATCCTTAATGCTACTGTTAGACGAAATCCTAGTGGCAAATACTTTGTATCCATTTTAGCCGAAACAGACGTACAGCCACTGGAGAAAACGGAATCATCTATCGGTATAGACCTAGGCATTACTGATTTTGCCATTCTTTCCGATGGTCGCAGGATTAACAACAATAAGTTCACAATAAAAATAGAAAAGAAACTGAAACGTGAACAGAGGAAACTGTCAAGACGTGCATTAAATGCTAAAAACAATGGTATTAACCTTTTTGATGCTAAAAATTATCAGAAGCAAAAACGTAAAGTTGCTAGGTTACACGAAAGAGTAATGAACCAACGTAACGATTTCCTTAACAAGTTAAGTACGGAAATAATCAAAAACCACGATATTGTCTGTATCGAAGACTTGAATACCAAAGGAATGTTACGCAATCATAAGTTAGCAAAATCAATTTCTGACGTGTCATGGTCTGCTTTTGTGTCTAAATTAGAATACAAAGCGAATTGGTACGGTAAAACAATCGTGAAAATAAATAGGTGGTTCCCGTCTAGTCAAGTATGTTCCGATTGCGGACACCAAGATGGCAAGAAATCTCTTGAAATAAGAGATTGGACTTGTTCTGTTTGTCATAAACATCACGATAGAGATATAAATGCCAGCAAAAATATCCTAGCTGAAGGCTTAAGAACCTTGGTTTTGGCGTGAATAAAATACAAAACCGTAGGAATCTACGGGGATAGCTTGGTCAATAAGAGAAACCTCTGTTGGCAAAGAAATACGTCAATAAGTACGCTCTATTCCCAAGAATCTCCCACTTCAAACAACCCAAAGGGGGTGTTAAGTGGTGAGTAGTTCAATTCCTTGAGATATTGTCGTTTCATCTGATTTGTTACGTATTTGGTGTTAGATTGACTGTGGAGGACTGAGGGGGAGGAAGCATGATGGGATTTGATGCTATAGAGATCGTACTAATAGTTATATTCTGGATTGTGGTTCTACCATTAACTACGTTACTTCACGAGATTGGGCATGGAATTGGTGGCATACTGATTTCAAAAGAGCGGGCAATGGTTTTTCTTGGTCCAATTGAGCCGAGTAATACAAAGACGTTTCATATTGGTAGGATGGATTTCCGTATTAAGTGGGCATATGTTGGCTTTTGTTCTATTAAAAACTATAACAAGTTAAATGCTATGCAGCGAATCGCTATTTCTGCCGGAGGTCCTGCTATGGCCCTTTTGATTGTTTTTGCTTCCATTTTTTTGCTGTTTTTTGACTTTCCATATCAACTTAAAAATTTCGTAACAGCAATAGCAATTGTGAATGCATGGCAATTCCTTTGTACAGCGGTCCCAATTATTTATCCCACCTGGTATAAGGCTTACAGTGGTATGTCTTCCGATGGGTATCAAATAATAAAAGCATGGAAGGAATACAGACAAGAAAGAAAAGTTCGTTTGTGATTTTTTGGCATAAGAGTGAAAAATCAAGTTGACGATCTCGTTATTCCAACTCTAGCTAAATACTATAGGGCTTGTTTTTTTATCGTAGGGTTAGTAGACTGTGGCGAGTGTAGTAAGGAGGTTATACATATGAAATTAATAGTGTCTATTTTAGTAAGCACGCTTCTGGGCCTTATTTTATTTATGCTGGGATTACCTGGTGGAATTATTGCATTTGGAATTATCGCCGGGTGTCTATTTTATGGGATTTATTTATTGCTAAGCTTAAGGGACCAATTGGCTGGGATCGCCAATCATTTTCATATAAAAGAAGAGGAGGAGGGAGACAAGATAAGTAACGAAGAAATTGAGAGAGAATTAGAGAGTAAGTGGGACTAATAATTTTCGGGCAATCCGAATGGGAATGTTTTATTTACTGGAAGTTTTTACATTTTGTAGAAAAAGGTGATTGATATGAGTGATAAATGGCTGGAATGGGCGAAACGGATTCAATCCCTCTCTCAAGCTGGATTAACTTTTTCAAAGGATATATATGATATTGAGAGGTATGAAGAGTTAAGAGAGATCAGTGCCGAAATTATAGAAGAGTATACGGACCTGGAAATGGAAAAGATTAAAGAACTATTTACAAATGAAACAGGCTATCAAACTCCTAAAGTGGATATTCGCGGGGCTGTTTTTAAGGATAATAAAATTTTGCTAGTAAAGGAAAAAGTGGATAATAAATGGTCATTGCCTGGTGGTTTTTGTGATGTAGGTATTTCACCAGCTGAAAATGTAGTGAAAGAAATAAAGGAAGAGTCAGGCTACGAAACACATGCGAGGAAATTAGTTGCTTTACTGGATATGAATAAACATGACCACCCAGCTCAACCTTATCATTATTACAAAATTTTTATGCAGTGTGAATTAGCTGGAGGTAAGGCAGAAACAGGAATAGAAACAAAAGATGTGAGATTCTTCGCCGAAGATGATCTGCCAACTCTTTCAACAGGTAGAAATACAAAAAAGCAGATTAAGATGCTGTTTGAATTTGCGAAGAACCCAAACAAAGCAGCTGTGTTTGATTAGGAAGAGAGATGAGCCTGTGCTTTGCTTGTTTTTAATAAAGAAGTATTGGGGGGATGATTATGCAACAAAAGCCAAACCAGTTATGGCGAATTTTTTATTTTTATGGGGGATTCTATCTTCTTCTGCAGGTTGGATATATTCTTTTCATTCATCTTATGCATTCAACGTACAATGTAGTTAGTATAAGTTTTATTATGCTTCCATTTATTGCTTTCATATTATTTCAGTGGTCTTTATGGAAGAAAACAGAGCAAAACAGAAGAAGAAAGCAAAAAAGCATCTTTGCGGGAATTGCCCTCATTGGAATTGCTCCTGTTCTAATCTGTATGATCATGCTCGGTGTTAATGAAGGTGAGACGCACTTCACCTCTGAAAAATGGATGCAGGACGACACGGGAAAAAGAGTGTACATGGTGGACGATTTATTAATTGACCATGAGATCGGTGGAAAAACAAGGGAAGAAGTTTTCAGCCTTCTAGGGGAGCCGACTATTACAGAATATTTTAAAAATGATAATAATATCGTTTATCATCTTGGAAACGAGCGAGGGCTAATTTCTATTGATAGTGAATGGTTAGTCATTGATTTTGATAAAGAAGATAAAGTGAAAAAATATGCTGTAGTAACGGATTAATTAAGATGAAAGCCAATGATGTTTAAGTCTGTTAAAAAGGAGGGATTTTCAAGTGCCAATCATTTTGTCTGTTATTTTAGTTATTGCTCTATTAATTTCTTTTAATTATCTGATTCACAAGAGAAAGAAAAATGGTATTACCGGTTGGAAGACGCTGCTCACACCTATAAGCTTCTATCTTATTGCAATTACAAATTTGCTCGCTTATTGGGTCAATTTTATGGGGATAGTGAATTGGACACTCACCGTTATCTTCCTCATGCTAGGTGCTTATTTCACAAAATATATGCCTGTAGCTGCCGAAAGATAGGGAAGTTGGTGGGAGGCTGACTCGGATGGGGGAGTCGGTGTCTCGGTTGGAGCTCACTGTGTCGCGGATAGAGGGGCCGGTGTCTCAAATAGGATAGCCTGAGTCTCGGTTAGAACCTATTTTGTCGCGGTTGGTAAAGTCGTTGTCTCGGGTGGGGTTCGCCATGTCTCGGTTAGCCGTTATTGTGTCGCGGTTGCTGGATAGACTGTCTCGTTTGGGGGGATATGTCGCGGTATGAGCTTCGCATGTCTCGGTTCACTATTAATCTATGAAGAGAGTGGGAAAATAATGGAATATGTTGAATTTGATTGGTGGAAGTTTATTCTATTCATGATTTTAATCGGGTTATTCCTCGCTGGTATTGATAGACTCATGCGGAAAGTCTTTAAAGTAGAGAAACGAAAGAGTTTTTCACATAATCATATAAATGAACAACATAAAAAATGGGATTGGACTCTCCGTATTGTTGTTTTTAGTCTAATGGTTGTCTCCTTATTTATAAATGTGAGCCGAGACATGAGTGATTTTTGGTACTTGGCACCATGGACGCTTATATTTTTACTGATTTTTCTCTCTGAGGGCCTGCGGGCATTTATGGAGTGGAAGTATGCTAGTAATCAAAGGCAATATGTTTACACAATCAGCATGATAGGGGTTTATATTATCTTCTTGGTTGCCGTACTTTTAATAATAAACAGTAAAGGCTTTGAGGTATGGCTTTATTAGTCAGTTTAGGAAAAGGGGAAGCAAATGCTTAAATCCAAAGAGGATATTGTACACTTATTGAATTCAGATAGAGAAGTGATGGAAATACTGCAGGTGGTAAAGACATTAAATTTACCGGATTGGTGGGTTTGTGCTGGCTACATTCGAGCAAAAATTTGGGATGCATTAAGTGGGTATGATGAACCAACACGTACCGCGGATGTAGATGTTATTTATTTTAATCCAAACCAGTTGGATGAGCAGATAGAAAAGCAGCTGGAGGAAAAATTAATTAGTTTGATGCCACATATTCCTTGGTCGGTTAAAAATGAAGCAAGAATGCATGTGGTCAATCAAATCCCAGCCTATACTTCTGCTGAGGAAGCTATTTCTAAATTTCCCGAAACAGTAACAGCACTTGGGCTGAAGCTGGATCAGGAGAATAAGATGATACTTACAGCGCCATGGGGGATCACGGATGTTTTAGAAATGGAGGTAAACCCAACTCCATATTTTCTAGAGACAAAAGAGCGTATGGCTATTTATGAGAAAAGAATAAAAGAAAAGGACTGGACCTCAATTTGGTCGAAAGTGACGGTGAGTGATCAACGATAGATTAAAGGAACCTGAACACAGCAGGTTCCTTTAGTCTATCGTTTATTTCTTGTGCATATCAATAACCATTCTTCCTTGAATTTTACCTTGTTCCATTTCTTCAAAAATATCATTAACCTCATGCAGGCATCTGGTTTCTACAATAGGAACGACCTTCCCTTCAGCCCCAAATTGGAATGCTTCTTGCAAATCCTTTCTTGTCCCTACAAGAGATCCTACTACCTGGATACCATCTAATACCGTCTTTACAATTTCCAAGTCCATTGTTTCAGGTGGAAGACCTACGGCAACCACTTTGGATGTAGCACGGACAGAATTAACAGCTTGGTTAAAAGCAACCTTGGAAACGGCGGTTACAACTGCAGCATGTGCTCCACCGACTTTTTCCTGAATCCAATCACCTGCATCTCCATCTGTAAGCGGATTGCAAACAAGATCTGAACCTATTTCTTTAGCTAACTCTAACTTATCATCATTAATATCAACAGCAATTACCTTTGCGTTAAATACATTTTTAGCATACTGGATCGCTAGGTTTCCTAAACCACCACAACCATAGATCGCAATCCATTGACCTGGTTTTATATCAGCAACCTTAATTGCTTTATAGCAAGTAACACCAGCACAAGTTATACTACTTGCTTGCGCAGGGTCCAATCCTTCTGGAACTTTTACAGCATAATCAGCCTCGACAATACATTGTTCAGCCATGGCTCCGTCGACAGTAAAGCCGGCATTTTTAACATCTCTACAAAATGTTTCTCGACCAGTTAAACAATACTCACATGTTCCGCATCCTTTATAAAACCAAGCAATACTGACCCGGTCGCCTACTTTAATGCTTGTTACATCATCTGCAACTTCTTTAACAATACCAATACCTTCGTGGCCTGGTACACGTCCGGGAACTTCTCCAAAATCGCCTTTCGCAACGTGTAAGTCAGTATGACACACACCACAGTATTCTACATCTACAAGGGCTTGCCCTGGTGCTAGCTTCGGTAATTCAATTTCCTTAATTTCCAACCGACCTTTGTTTTTAGCACTCACTACAGCAGCTTTCATAAATAGTTCCTCCCTTAAGCGATTGGTTTGTGAATTATTTCACAATTATATATTACCTTGTTAAAAACAGAATTGCAAGTTGAAAAATAAACGGAATAAGAAAAAATAGGGTTTACTGCAAACTGTTAAAGTAATCGATGGACACGTTGAAAGTAATTTCTGGTAAACTAATCACATATGATACTCCAATTTCATCAGAGAGCATTTATATTTTCATTATTTAGGGGGACATAACGTGAAGAATTTTATAAAACAAGTGCCAGGTTTTCGGTCTGACACGACATGGAAGAAAGTGATTGCAAGTATTGGATATATTTTTTTACTATTGGGCGTATTGCCCGTAGTGCTTCAAGGGTCACTTGTTGATTCATTATGGAACGGTGCACAAGTCATTATGATGATCGCTTTTGTGGCAGCAGTGATCGCATTATTTAAAGGTAATGTAAAGCTTCTACATATCGTAAATCGCAAGGTGGCAATTCTTGTGCTCGTCGTTTCTCTTATTGCAGCAGGAGCAATGCCTTTTCCTGCTGGTAGTGAACAGGCTGAGGTTCAAGAGCAGGAGACTGATAAAGCAGAAAATAACGAACTGGAAGCGGAAAAAGCTGCTGAGAAAGAAATAGCGAACTTAGAACAGAAAGAAAAACCTACATCTGAGCAAGATACAGCACAGAACGAGGAGAAGGAAGCATCTAAAGAAAAGCAGTCAGTGAAGCAAGAAAACGAATCTGCAGCAGAGGAGCAAGAGCAGTCAGCTAAGAAGACGGCAACACCACAAAAACAGGCAGATCACGGACCAGACGCTCAGGTGACGAGAGTAGTAGATGGGGATACGGTTAAAATAAAATTAAATGGACAGGAAGAAACAGTGCGTCTTTTACTTGTCGATACACCGGAAACCAAACACCCATCCAAGCCAGTACAACCATTTGGCCCCGAGGCGAGCAGCTTTGCCAAGCAAGAGCTTTCTGGTAAGCAAATCGAAGTAGAGTACGATGGGCCGAAGCGGGATAAATATGGTCGGCTTTTAGCTTACATTTGGGTGGACGGGAAAATGTTCAATCAAATGCTGCTGGAGGAAGGTCTGGCAAGGCTTGCTTATGTATATGACCCACCATATACATATTATCAAGAATATATGAAGGCACAAAACAGAGCTAAAAATAAAGAAAAAGGGATATGGTCGCGTGATGGCTATGTCCGTGATGATGGCTTTTATTATGGAAGAGGCACAGAAAAAGATTCTTCTGGGAATAATAATAGCAGTTCTACAGAGGAAAAAGCGTCTGAAAATGAAGCCAATGAGGGAGAAAAAGGTTCTTCTTCAAGTACTTTGAAATATGATCCAAACGGTCCAGACCGAGATTGTGGAGATTTTGATACACAGCAACAAGCGCAAGATTTCTTTGAAGCAGCAGGTGGCCCCGCAAAAGATCCGCATCGGTTAGATGGTCGGGATGGGGATGGAATTGTATGTGAAAGCTTACCATAAGCCTTTTTTAAGGTGGTAGCTTTTATGAAACAGGGCAGATGGAGTATTTTTCGGTTTGCGAGTGCACAATAGGCATAGACTTATAAGCTGCGTGCCTTTGTTTACCGAAGCCTTTTGTCAAATTCCAATAAAATAGGCTAAACCAAACGGAAGTAAAAATAGAATTCCTGCACAAGCTAATAAAATGCCGGTAGCAGTTCGCGAAAGCTTTTTCCGGCCTTTTCCTTTATACCATCCGGAGAACTGGAATTTATTTCTGTATAATATAAATAGAAGCACATAAATAGCCAAACCAGCCATCCAACCGTATAATTCGGTCGCTTCATTTAGGATATAAACGTTCCCAATTATTCCCCAGGTTAATCCACCAAGCAAGCCAAAAATAAAGATGATACGGAAAAGCTCCAGCAGCACGCGCATATAATTCTCTCCCCTTTAAACAGTTATTCTATTTCTATGTTATATTTTACCACAAGCTGAAGGGGGAAAATGAAAAAACATCAATCCTTAGCGATTGATGTTTTTTACATCAGATGATTAGTAATTTTCTGCTGCCATCGATTCTTCTTGTGTACGATGGATCGTGCCGAATGGATGCTCAGGTGGGGCGTATATTGTATACAGCTTTAATGGTTTGTTTCCTGTATTTATTAGATTATGCCATTTCCCAGCAGGCACCATAATAGCATAATCCTCAGTAACCTGTCGTTGAAAATTCAAGTTGCTTTCCGTGTTGCCCATTTGGACAACGCCTTGCCCTTCCTCAATTCGTAAAAACTGATCTACATCTGGATGGACTTCCAATCCTACATCGCCGCCCACAGGAATGCTCATCACAGTCACCTGTAAGTTATCTCCAGTCCAAATTGCAGTGCGGAAGTTATTATTCCTCTTTGCTGCCTCCTCAATATTAATTACATACGGTTGTTTTCCATAATCCTTTAAGCGTGTTTCCTCTAATGGTAAGTGGTCATTTGGTACGAATGGTGCATAACCGTGTGGATAGGCAGGATAGCCGTATTGTCTGGTGTAATCAATTGGTAGATTAGTAAAGTTCATATATGGACATGTGTAATAATAATGATGCATATTATCATCCCTTCACAATTTTCATCACCCTATTTTATGCAGAAGGGAGGGCAAATGTACCAAGCATCACTTTCATATTAGCCGATGCCTAAAAAACTTAGACCAATGCCGAGAGCCAATGATGTTAGAAGAAAGCATGGGATCGATAGAATTAATTTTATTTTTATTGGTATCGATTGCATTTTTTTCTGAAATAAAATTGTTAAGAAATAGAAGAGCAAACCCAGAAGAAAAAGAATCATAATGCCAGCAATGATATCGATTACTGAAAAAGGTGCACCAATATATGGAGATAAAAAGAATTGAACAAGAATAATACTGCAAAAAATGATGACTTCAACTAATAAAAAGATAATATAGCGCATGTTCCAACCTCCATTATTTAACTACTATATTATACAATGAAAACAGAAACTTCAGGTAAAAGGTACAATGTATACTCGGAGAAAAATAGAAAAGAATAAGAGACAAACTAATGCGTAAAAGGAGTAATTACAATGAGAAAAGTACAAGTATGTCCCTATAATCCAACATGGGCAGACAAGTTTAATGAAGAAGCAATAAAGCTACAACAAATTTTCGGAGATCTGTTAGTGCATATCTATCATATTGGGAGTACATCTGTACCTGGTCTAAAAGCCAAGCCTATTATCGATATCATGCCAGTAGTAGAGAATATCACTCTAGTAGATACATATAATGAGGGAATGCAGCGTATTGGATATGAGCCGATGGGAGAATACGGCATACCGATGCGCCGGTTTTTTCGTAAAGGAGGAGAAGACCGAACTCATCATGTTCACATTTTTGAAATCGATAGCCCCGAAGCGATAAGACATCTGGCATTCAGAGATTACTTGCGAGTAAATCCGGCTATAAGCGAAAGCTATGGAAATCTAAAGCAGCACTTGGCAACACAATTTCCCACTGATATGGAAAGGTATATAGAGGGGAAAAATGATTTTGTAAAAGAAATAGAAGCAAAGGCAGTAAAATGGTACAAAGAATCCAAATAGAAGTGTTAGGACTTTCTAACTACATTTACTTGTGGAATTACATATTTTCTCTAAAAAGAGGTACTTTTTAATCTTAGAAAAATTTCCCATTTTACGTATAATAATAGTATCTGAGAAAAAATGTATGCATATTTATACCTAATTGCACGGATGGGGGCAGAAATAAATGAGTATTCTTTTATGGATTAGCATCCAAATTTTAAGTTTGCAGGGTTCCGTCCATTTGCTTGAACAGCGAATAGAGGAAAGAAAAAAGGATCTTGCTCGGCTACAGCAAACAGCTACAAAATTAACGGCTTGTAAAAGTGATTTTGTGGATAAGAAGAGCTTGTGCATGCAACCCGAGCTGGGTACAACCACATGGCACGGGGAATTGGCGACAGCTTTTGATAATTTTCGTAAAGAGCAGCTCCATGTCAGCTATATGGCTATACCGAATGAACAGATGAGCGCAACATTGGGAGAACTACAGCGTGAAATGAAGGCCATTGAGGAGGAAATCGCCGGATGGGAGCGGACGGTTTCTTCTTTGCAGACAAATATTGATGCTTTATTTGAGCAGAAGAGAGAGGAGTTAACGAAGGGATGAGCACAGAAATAAAGTTAGCCAGCGCCCCAGTTGAAAAAGCGCTGGAGGAATTAAAAACATCTATCCAAGGATTTGAAGTATCGTTTGCGGAAATGAAAGGCGACAATTCACTTGAAATGGTAGATAAATTAGAAGAGATGAAGAAAATATTTGAAGAACTTGTCACATCCTATCAAACACTCTTACTGGATTATGCTCAAGCAACCGTTCAAGCAGTTGAAAACTTGAAGGAAACGGATGAATCTGTAGCCACATCCATTCACCAAAAGTAGTGTAGAGCAAAGGGGGGAGCTTACTTGAAAGTATTGGATGTGGAAAGCCTCAAGAATAATATTACAACATCAACTAAACAAATAGATGCCTTTCAGGACAAGATCACAGGGCTCCAAAAAGCAGTTCGTGGCATTGTATCCTTGGAGGATTCTCTAAAAGGTACGGGTGGGGAAGCAATTCGAGGGTTTTATGATGACTGTCATCATGTTTATGGCAAGAGATACGTCCAGTTCCAGTGCCCAGCGACTAGCGCAACTTCCTTCCTCTCCGTACGATAAGGCAACATCAATTCACTCCGTTCATCGTGTTTTCTTTATCTCCTCCGAGTCAGTCCAGTTCGTACGTCGCTAATCAGGGCACTTCCACTTTTGATGATATGTACCAATTCTTAGCTGATTTTGAAAAAACTCTAGAACAAATGCAGCAAAGTGTACAAACATTTGAATCATCTTCCGAAGGCTATATAAAGCAAGAATATCTGGAAAATGATGTGGAAGAGGGATTGGATAAGGTGAAGCGAGTGGCTGAAGGTCTCAGTGACGAGGCAAATATAGCACTGGATGAAGTGAAAGACATTGTGACACTAACTAAAATTGACCCAGGTGAGCTTGTTAAATCTGTCCAGACAGGGAAGCAGAAAACGAATAATACATTAGAAAATCTTCATGAACTGGACCGCACCCAAACCGCAGCACTTGAAAAAGTAGAGAAAGATCTATTGGTGATGAAAAACTACATAGAAGAGCTGAGTGGAAAGTTTAAAAGTGGTGAGGTGCAGGTTGGGGAGTATAACAGATTTGCTTTAGAGACAAGTGAAACTCACAATAAAATGATGGAAAAAATTTATCCTTTGGAGAGCGCACTTGAAAAGCTTCAGTCAAATTTTGCATATATCGCGCCATATATGGCCATGCAGCTTCCGCATAAGATGTTTCCTCTCTCCTATCGTGGCCATTCAGTTAGTAAGACCCCCATGAATTTTGATAAGATAGAGACATCAGTAGAGTATCAGCAGCTAGCTGAACAAAATAAGCTCTCTGTCCAAGAGGAAGAAGCCATATCTAAGTATTTAAAGAATTTGGATGAAAAAGATGTCAGCTTCAACGCTGACGATGTTAAACAACCTGATTATGGACCAATTACGTTTTGGGACAAACGTAAAGTAGTTGGTGGAAACTCCTCATTGGCAGGTACACCAGATGGTCTTGCTGGTTATGCGACCATGGCTTACCACTATTTTACCGATGACATCGCCACCGTTATGAATAGTGAAGCAGCGATAAATGAACGTGCTTTATCAGGATTTTTTCTACTCCTAACCCCATTCAAACTACTGAAACCATTGGATGATGTAGCAGGTGCGAAGAAAGCAGCGGATGTGGGGAAGGTTGGTAAGGGTATGGGTGAAATTGGTTGGAGTATGTCAGTAGGTGGAGGAATAATAAATGAGAGAAAGTATTCGCAGCATGCTTTGGAAAGAATGGCACCTGACATTCCTGAAGTGAAAGCTACTTTAACAAATAGAGCAATTAAAAAAGCTGAAGATTTAGGGTATAAACCGCAAACAAAGGAATTTAGTGACTTTATCAAAAAATACGTAGATCCAAGAGATATTCCACCTTCAGTTATTGAAGATGCTATAGCGAATACTAAAAAGATACCAGGTAATAGAAGCGGAACGTTTATTCACGGAACCCAAGATATCAAAGTAATTATAAATGAAGTAGGCGATGTTATTACAGTTATACCGAAATAATTAATAAAAGGATGAATAGGATGTTTATAAAGTATGATGAATATGATCTATTAGAACTTTTTCTAAGTGAGCCAATAAGTATCACAGGCAATACAGATGATGGGGAGTTAATTTATACTTATAGAGATGGACAAAACTTTAAGGTGATTTTAACAATGGATGTATATCAACAAATGGTTAGTCTAAGTTTAACATTTAATGATTTAATTGTGTTTACAGGGGACTTTCATAATGTAACAAGTATAAAAAAAGATGACAAAGTCTTAATTATGTATGTGGAGAAAGAAGAGAGGCTAAAAGTGAAATTTTTTGAGCAAGTTGGAGTGCAGTTACTTTAATAATGTAACTGAAAAAACATGTAAAATGAATGATATTTTTGTTAAATCGCTTTATGAGTCTATAGTTAAAGAGAACCTTCAACTATACAAAAATTTGTATGAAACAACGAATGTTACTTCTAAAACAGATGAATATTGGAAAAACGCTATTGGTTTTTACGAAAGTTTAACTGATGAAAATAAAGATACTTTAATGAGAATAATTGAACAAACCATGATTGATACCATTTCTAACATGCTAGGTGTAATTGATGGAAGCTCAACTTTAAATGATTGTCCGTTTGAACTCAAATTACTGCTTGATTCTAACGACACAGAAGGAGAACTACAAGATCTTTTTTTAGAATTAATAGAAGAAAGAGATAGCAACAGCTAATTGAAGGTTTGATTACAGAGATTAATCTCACAAAAGATAATTATATAGCTCTAAAAAATTTTATAACCTTGGCTGGCTAAATGCTATTCAAGGTTTTTTATGCTTTAATCTTCATACGGTTAAGTCAGACAAAACCATTGCTAATTAGTTTAAGTAACGTATTATAAAAAGAAATTCGTTGAAGGAAGGGCATAAATGAGAATTGATCAAAACCTAAGCAGAAAGCAGTTACCTTTACAATTTAATAAGATGTTATCTTTTATTGATACATTTAATATTAAGCCTGGAATAACTATATTTTTAATTATCTTTTTAGATACAGCATTGCTGCCGTTACTGTACCCACGAGTTCATATTATCTGGATTATAACCATGCCTTTAATCTGTTTTATTCATATCTGGGCATTAAGAATATTATTTAAAAACCCATATTCTGTACAATTTGAAGCTATTTTGTTTACTGGTTTTTTGGGAACAGTCGCCTCAATCATCCATCTTGTGACTTTTTTGAAGATGAGTTATTACAATTTAAATATAGGATCCAGCTTTTTTTACGTAACATCTGGTACTGTATATGCTTTAATTGTAGTGCTGTTAGTCATCTATTATATTAAAAGTTATTCTAATATAAGAGATAACAAAAGAAAAGCGGGAACAAGCGTAGTTAAATATAGTAGTTTAATAGTTATTGCTCCTACATTAGGATATGTAATCGCTCAGATTGTAATTAATAAATCTGAAAACTTGACGAATATAATGTTGCTTGCCGTATTTGCTTTCTTTTCAATATTAAATGCAAATTTGGCTGTTAAATTTATATACAAATATTTTTTTATGAAAAAGAATAAACATTTAATTCATTTACAAGAACCAACGAAAAAAATAAAAAAAGAATTTCAAGAGAAGGGAATTGTGATTAAATAATGAATAAAACTCTCCTGGAAACTGCATAGTTATATTCGGATATAAGTTTAAACATCAATACAGAAAAATTAAATCTATCGTTTATATAATAGGACTTTTATTTTATTTATATATGATTTTACCTTTTTTGCAGAAAAATTCCTTCATTTGTCGTAAAATGAAGATGGAAGGAGTTTTTGGATTGGAATTAATATACATACCCATCATTATTTTATTAATTGGACTTAGTCTGTTTTTGTTTTTTAGACAGAAAAAACAACATAAAATATTTATGGAAGAAATTGAGAGAAACCACTCAGAAACTGCTGCAACAATTCAAGAGGCGAATGAATCGCATAAAACAGAATATGAGAAATTGGAAAGTAGCTTATATCAGCACTATCATGATGAAATTAAAAGAATAAATGATAATTTTGTACAGAAACTAAATGATAAAGACAAATATATTGAAACACTCCAGGAATTTTCTATTAATAGAGGCGAAGTTGAGACACACAACCTGTTACAGGAATTAAAGTATGAGCTGGTTGGAGAAGGAGTAATTACGTACAATGAAATGATTATCGGTGGTAATTTGTTTGTACCAATATGGGAAGACGGGAATTTATATACAAGGCAAATCGATCATTTAGTACTCCTGCCGACGGGTGTTTACGTAATTGAAACGAAGCACTGGGCGGGGACAGTATTACATGGTGTCACTAAAAATAACCAAAACGATGAAACACTTTCTATTTTATTGGATAACATGTTTTCAAGCTATGAACTAAAGAAAGAACAAACCCTTGTTATTAAAAAGATGTTAAACAAAAATAGAAAAGTCGATGGAAGAAGTCAGCTTGAATTAAGGCTATTGTCATATGGTAATCCAGCTGCTCAAGTGATGAGAACAGCATTGGAATTAAGAAAGCTTCTTCTGAAGGAAAATAAGAAATCCAATTTTGTGACGCCGATTGTATATTATAGTTATTCATCTGACGAGGAAAATAAAGTAATTAATTACTCGGAAAATCAAAATGTAAATGTGTGTATTGAAAAAGAAGAATTAGCTGCATTTTTCAAGAATCAACTAGCCGAGGAGAACACGCTTTTCACAGCATCTGATTTAGAAAATATTTATCGGATTTTGAAAGCAAAAAATAATATTGATAGATAGGTCATTAAGGTATGGATAGCTTTAATGGCTTATTTTTTTGCCGATTTGGGGACCCGCCCGACAATGAGAGACGGCACGTTCAAATTAAAGAGTGAGTTTCGATAAGATAGAGGCATCAATAGAGTACCATCAGCTAGCTGAACAAAATAAGCTCTCTGTCCAAGAGGAAGAAGGCATATCTAAGTATTTGAAGAATTTGGATGAAAAAGATGCCAGCTTCAACGCTGACAATGTTAAACAACCTGATTACGGACCAATTACCTTTTGGGATAAACGTAAAGTAGTCGGTGGAAATTCTTCTTTAACAGGTACATCAGATGGTCTGGCATGTTATGCGACCATAAAAGCAAAGCAACTAGCTGCCTGGCAACCAATTGCTTTAGTGTAGTTTAGAAAGAAATGTTGTGTTTATTTCATTTTCACTCGAATATCTTTTACCAATTGGTAGTTTATTACTAACATCCCTGCACTGATCAGGATTAAGATGATTATAGAAGTGAAAATAGAAAGTGAGAGACCCTCAATAGTAAAGCTATAAAGAGAGACTGACTCTCCATTTATAATGCTTTCCATCATCACGAAGAAAAAGGCGATGACACAAGCAACGATTCCTTTCCACCAATTATACCGGTAAAAAACATGACC
The DNA here is from genome assembly GCF_001878675.1 of Virgibacillus halodenitrificans. Classification (NCBI taxonomy): domain Bacteria; kingdom Bacillati; phylum Bacillota; class Bacilli; order Caryophanales; family Bacillaceae; genus Virgibacillus; species Virgibacillus halodenitrificans. Next base: position 1,051,325 of record NZ_CP017962.1, read on the forward strand.
GATAAACCAGCCAATCATATAATAAAGCCAAGAGGTCACCGTAGATAGTAAAAAGAAACCGATCCAATAACTAAAGCTATGCGATTCCATCGATGTTAAATCGGTTAAATTCAATAATGATAATATAGATCCTTCCAGTAGAGAGAGTATAATACCGATGATTCCAAGGGTTAGTGCAATTAGGAGAGAAGCGATGCTCCCGCCTATAAAGTAAGTTTTGCGTGTAAGTCCATGTTCTATATAATGGCGAAGAAACGAAAATACCATCATAACCCCGATGACAAGCATGAGAACAGAACTGGATTCATTTGCAAAGTAAATAAAATGATCGATGATCGGTACCTCTTCACTGAGATAGTGCGCAATCCAGTGAACCCCGCGAATGGTAATAATGACAGCCCAGTACCAAACTGACCATTTCATCCATTCTTTGTAAAGCTCTTTTATAACGGTTCTATTATAATGTTGAAGCATTAGGCTTCCTCCTTAGTCAGATGTGTGAATAGATGTTGAAGGGAAGTTGGGCTAACTTCAAGATCTTTCGCTTTTGCGCGTGCCCACTCCTCCTCCGTAAATCCGCCATAAAGTGTTGTGGCCTTTGTTCGACCAAGGCTTTCCGTGTGCAAAATGTGTTTGTTGGAAGTTAATTCATCCACAGAATTTTCATCTCCAATTAGTTTAACGCCTCTGCTTGTGAACGTTTCGAAGTCTTCATCAACGATGAGCTGGCCCTCGTGAAGGATGAGTACATGATCAAATAAGTGTTCCATTTCAGAGACTAAATGCGTAGAAAGAATAAACATCCTTTCACTTCTGTTATGTTCTTCTAATAGCTCCTCATAAAACATTTCTCTGGTTGGAGCGTCCAGGCCTAAATAAACTTCATCAAAAATTGTAACTGGTGTACGATTTGCCAGCCCAAGCATGACGTGAAAAGCGGCGACCGTTCCCTTTGAATATTTACTGAGCGGTTTGTTCAGATCAATCTTAAACTTCTTAATAAGCTTGGCTGCATAGGCCTTATCAAAATAAGGACGATGTAGATGAACCGATTCAAGATATTTGTTTGCTTTTTCAACTATTTCATCTTGATAAACACGATCGTAACCAAAGTGAATATCCTTTGTGTGTACAGCATGCTCAAAGAGTGCTTCACCATCATAGATGATGGTGCCTGATGTAGGAAGATGATAAGAAGCAATGAGGGATAACAAGGATGTCTTTCCAGCACCATTCCTTCCAATAAGACCGTAAATGTTACCGGATTCCAATACAGTAGAAACATTTGTCAGTGTATTTTGGTTTTCATATTTTAAAGAGATCTTTTTAATTTCGAGTTTATGACTCATTATGGAGCTCCTCCTTTGTTTTCTTAATCAAATTAATTAATTCCTCTTCAGAAAGATTCAGTTTTTCAGCCTCTATAATCATATTTCGCAAATCAACAGAAGCAAAGGTTTCTTTCCTTTTTTGCAGCAATTTCTGTTGAGCTCCCTCTGTGACAAACGTGCCTATTCCTCGTCTCTTAAAAAGGATTTCAGCTTCAACTAATTGGTTTATCCCTTTTGCGACGGTAACATGGTTAACTTTATAGAAATTAACCAGTTGAGTGGTGGAGGGGGCTTGTTCTCCCTCTTTTAGAGTGCCTTGAACAATTTGGTCTTCTATTTTCTCTCGAATCTGTAAAAAGATTGGTTTATCGGATTTAAAATGTTGAGTCATTCTACCATCGCCTTTAAGTTTGTTATATGGTTATATAGTACACTATAATACCATAGCAATGCAAGAGTAACTTTATAGATAAATTGTGGGCTAATAATGATGTCCTATTTGTCGGTAAGAATATCCTTACGTATACTCTAGAAGTGCACTAGCCTGAGATGCTAATTCAAGCCATAGTAAAACTGTAGTCCCCTTAACCAAGAAATTCTTCGTTCCTCCTCCTGTATAAAATGACATGCCCCACAAAAAAATGTATAATGAAGGCAGTTACAATCTTATTCATAGGGTGCAGGTGATTTCTGTTTAGAAATCGTAAAAAGGGAAGTTGGTGAGAAGCCAACGCGGTCCCGCCACTGTATTTGCGAGCTAGCTGTGTGTTACCACTGTACGTTAGTATGGGAAGGGACATAGCGAGTGTTGACCATAAGCCAGGAGACCTGCCTGCTACCCCGATGCACCACAGCCTACGAGGAATAGGAAGGTGTAAAGGAACAGGTATGCATATTATTAAAACCTTTTCTTTTACCATTCATCTTCATTTCTTGGAGATGTTTTTTTCATTTCCTAGGAAATAATGACTGGGTAAATGAGCCGTATGTGGGGGTTCACATTGGCAGAAAAGATAGTTTGCACGTTCACATCCTTTACATAATCATTTCTCTCACAGGTATATAACTTAAAGGAGGAGAACAGATTGAAAAAGCTTTTATCATTTTTATTTGTATTAATCGTAACACTTGGTCTTCTGGTCGGTTGCGGGTCAGGTGATTCTGGTGACAACGATGCTTCGAACAAAACGAAAGACGAGGAAACAAACACAGAACAAACAGAAGAAACCGGGCAAAGTGATTTTCCAGTTACCTTAACAGATGCAATTGACAAAGAAGTAACAATAGAAGAAAAGCCGGAACGCATTGTATCATTAATTCCAAGTAATACGGAAATTGCTTTTGCGCTAGGATTAGATGAAGAGGTTGTTGGCGTATCTGATCATGATAATTATCCGGAAGCCGTACAGGAAAAGGAAAAAATCGGTGGAATGGAATTAAATATTGAGAAAATCATTGGTCTAAAGCCAGACCTTGTGCTTGCACATGCTTCCAGTGCACATAATGCAGAGGCTGGGCTGCAGCAGCTGCGTGATGCAGGGATTAACGTATTTGTCGTTGCAGATGCACAGAATGTTGATCAGACATACGAATCCATTCAACAAATTGGAGACATCACTGGTACTACGGAAAAAGCAGAGGATATTGTCGGTAACATGAAAGACGAGTTTGCGAGTCTGGAAGAGAAGGCAGAAACGGTTAGTGAGGAAGATCGTAAATCTGTTTTCTTTGAAGTATCTCCTGCCCCAGAAATTTTCACTGCTGGGAAGAATACATTTTTCGATAATTTATTGCAGATCATCCATGCAGAAAATGCAGCAAAGGAACAAGACGGATGGGTGCAAATCGATCCAGAGTCGATTGTAAAGCTTAATCCGGATGTGATTGTAACTACATATGGTCATTACGAGGAAAATGCCGAGGAGTCCGTATTGAGTCGTGATGGATGGGATAGTGTTACTGCAATAAAAAACGAAGCTGTATATGATATTCATTCAGACTTGATTAGCCGCCCAGGTCCACGTTTAGTTGAGGGTGCAAAGGAGCTTGCGAAGGTTGTCTATCCGGACGTTTTTGCAGAGTAAATATATAATAGCATATGCCGTATCCATATTATTCCTTATCGCTGCCGCCATTACTGCCATATCTGTTGGCAGTGTGACAGTGCCGGTGGGGGATATTGTGCATGTGATAGCAGCCCATCTGTTCCATTTCCCGGTTTCCGATCAGGTGGATCCGATGTATGAAAATATCATTTTTCAAATTCGCTTACCTCGGGTGCTATTAGCTGGTCTGGTAGGATCCTCTCTTGCAATTGCAGGAGCGGCTTTTCAGGGCTTGCTGCGAAATCCATTAGCAGATCCGTACATTCTTGGAGTATCTTCAGGAGCATCTGTTGGTGCGGTGATTACTATATTTTTCAACATTAGTTTACCTTTCTTAGGTCTCTATACCTTACCGGTTTTCAGTATTGCAACAGCATTGCTTACCATTTTGATTGTGCTGTTCTTTGCTCGTAAAGTGGAAAAAACAATGCGGGTGGAGACAATTATTTTAACGGGGATTATATTCAGTTCTTTTTTAGGGTCATTTATTTCCTTGATGATTGCGCTTACAGGTGACCAATTGGAAGCAATTGTCGGCTGGTTGCTTGGTAGTGTATCCATGAGGGGGTGGGACTATGTCGGTATTATTATTCCGTTCTTTATTGTGGGAGCCCTTTTGCTTATGATCAACAGTAAAGAGTTGAATGCCATGTCGTTTGGAGAGGAACGGGCACAGCATTTAGGTGTTGATGTGCAAAAAAGAAAAATGATTATTTTAGCCGCTGGATCGATATTAACAGGTGCTGCTGTTGCTGTTTCAGGAGCCATTGGTTTTGTTGGGCTGGTGATTCCACATTTAACGCGACTTTTATGGGGACCGGACCATGTCCATTTACTTCCCTTATCCATTATTACGGGATCAGGATTTTTGATTTTAACCGATTTAGTATCCCGGACGATCATCTCCCCACGTCTATTGCCGATTGGTGTGATTACCGCATTAATTGGAGCACCGGTATTTGCGGTGATTTTAATTAAACAACGAAAAGGAAGTAGAGGCGGTTTGTAATGTTGCATCTTGATCACGTTTCCGGAGGGTATGATGCAGAAGCGATTGTCCAGGACATTCATTTTTCTGTAGACAAAGGAGAGTTCTTCGGTATATTGGGACCGAATGGAAGCGGCAAAACAACACTATTAAAAATGATTAGTGGGTTGCTGCCATGTATAGAGGGCTCCATATCGATTGGCGAGCAACATATAGGTGATTTTTCACGAAAGGAGCTTGCCAAAAAAATGGCTGTCCTGCCACAGCTTACATCACATGCCTTCCCATATACGGTAAAGGAAACAGTAGCATTGGGAAGGTATGCACATCATAAAGGGCTTTTCCAGACATGGACAGCAGCTGATGAACAGGTTGTTCAGGAAGTGATGCAGCAAACAAAAATTATCTCCTTCCAGGATCAGTCTGTGCAGGAGCTATCTGGTGGGGAGCAGCAACGGGTGTTTTTGGCTCAGGCATTGGCCCAGGAACCGGAGATTTTGTTGCTTGATGAACCGACGAACCATTTGGATTTGGCCTATCAAAAAGAATTATTGGATTTATTGAAGCAAAGGGCAATCGAGCAAAAGCTAACTGTCATTTCTATTTTCCATGATGTAAATCTTGCGAGCCTGTATTGTGACCGGCTGCTATTATTATCACAAGGAAAGACAATGGCCTTACATGCACCGGATGGCGTCGTGACCGAGGCGATGTTAAAGGATGTATACCGAACAGATATTAAAAAGCATGCCCATCCGACAATAGCGAAGCCACAGATGCATCTTGTGCCTAAATATGAGGATACTGCGAAGCATCAGGTTATCATCAATGCTTCCATGCTTGAATGTGGGGAGGATCATGTTGCACTACGTTCTCCGAAACCATTACGCACGTTATCTTCCGGTGTTTGTGGGGCAGGGATTGGCTGGCATCAGCAGTTTGTCAATCGCCATGTATCTAAAGACTATGATTGTTCCGATCATCATGAGGATATGCATGCATATTTGGAAAAGCATGCCTTTGACGTGTCACAAACGGTCGGCATGATGACAGCTGTTCAACTAAAGGACGCAGCTTATGGAAGCTGGGAAAAAGAGAACTTTTCGTTATTAACGGTTGTAACAGCGGGTGTCGGTAACGCTACGGATAGTACAGAAGTAAAGGCAGCTGCCGGTTCCACTCCTCAGGGTACGATTAACACTTGGATTTTTATAAATGGAAAGCTATCTGAAGAAGCATTTATTCAGGCTGTGATTACAGCAACTGAGGCAAAGGCAAAAGTGCTTCAAGAGTTGGATATTCGGGATAAACGTACAAATACAGTTGCTACTGGAACCTCAACAGACAGTATATTAATTGCTGCAACACAATCAGGTGCAGATTTGCCCTATGCGGGAACAGCAACCGAGCTGGGAGAATTGATCGGAAAGAGTGTTTATACAGAAACAAAAAAAGCACTCAAAAATTATAAAAAGAGGGGAAATTATGATTCTGCATCATTTACTCAGCATCACATTTGCCCTGATTATTGACCGGCTCATTGGCGATCCACCAACATGGCCACATCCGGTGAAAATGATTGGCTCGCTTATTTTGCGGCTGGAGCGATTTCTTAACAAAGGAAAACATCGTAAAGCAAAGGGAACCGTCCTGCTTATACTTATTTTAGTAATCGTCTTCCTTGTTACATGGGGCATTGTCCTGGCTGCTTATCAGATACATAATATTTTAGGGATCGCAGTAGAAGCAATGCTTATTGCTACAACGATTGCTCAAAAAGGGTTGAAGGAAGCTGCGCTTGGTGTTTATCAACCACTGAAGGATGGCAACATGGAGAAGGCGAAGCAGCGTGTCTCTATGATTGTTGGCAGAGACACAGCGAATCTTGATGAAGGTGAAATTACGAGAGCTACAGTGGAGACGGTGGCAGAAAACTGTAGTGATGGTATTACTGCACCACTATTTTGGGCATGTATTGGTGGTGCACCGCTGGCCATGGCGTATCGTGCAGTGAATACATGTGACTCCATGGTTGGGTATAAAAATGATCAGTATCTTTATTTTGGCTGGGCTTCGGCCCGTTTTGATGATGTTGTAAACTGGATCCCCAGCAGATTAACAGGCTTTTGCATGATGATGGCCAATCGTTCAAACATACTATTAAAAAGACAGGCATTATCGCAGCTTAGACAGGAAGCGAAGAAGCATCCAAGCCCAAACAGTGGCTGGGGAGAAGCAGCTGTAGCAATCCTTCTTGGTGTTCAGCTTGGTGGTGTGAATTATTATAAAGGAATAAAATCAGAGCGTGAACGGATGGGACAAGCCATTCACCAACTGCAAAAAGAACATATTATACAGACGAATCGCATCATGACACATACGGTTTGGCTGTTTTTTATCTTGTTATGGATAGGAGGGGGCTGCATTGCACTTACCAGCACATGGAGCTAACACACAGCATCTGTATACAGCTTTAGGAATGGAAGCACCAGCCACCATTATTGATTTCAGTGTAAATACCAATCCATTAGGCACGCCAGCTTCCATTCAAGCATGTTGGCAGGACTGGCTGCAAGCGGTGTATGATTATCCAGATCCGCATTATACCGAATTGAAGCAACAAATAGCCACGAAGGAAAAGGTAGAGCCTGCAAGCCTGTTACCAGGAAATGGCGCTGCTGAGCTGATTACATTGATCGCCCGTTTTCTTCATGGTAAAAACGTTCTTATTGCCCAGCCGGCTTTTTCGGAATACGAAACGGCATGCCGCGTTGAGGATTGTAATATTTCCTATTATCAGCTTAAACCACCGGCTTTTACATTGGATAAAGAAGTACTACATAAGAAGTTACAAGCTGCAGACGCAGTGTTTTTTTGCAATCCGAATAATCCGACCGGAATCGCATTTGATGAACATGTAATGAATTGGCTAATAGAAGCATGTGAGGAAGCAAAAACATTGCTGATCCTGGATGAAGCTTTTTATGATTTTGTTAGTCCACCTGCCACAGCTATTCAGAAAGCCAGTAATTCCCCATATTTACTCGTTCTTCGTTCGCTTACAAAGATGTACCATATTGCCGGGTTACGTCTCGGCTATCTTGTCGGACATCCGGAAGTGGTGGAGCAAATCGGTAAAAGGCAGCCGCACTGGGCGCTTAATGGCATCGCATTAAAAGCAGGAGTTTCTTGCCTTCTGGAGCAGGAACATGTGAAGGATACAACCAATTTCATTACAAAAGAGAGAGATAGAGTGTTTCACTTTCTTCAACGATCCGATTATATCCATAGCGCTTCTGCAGTAAATTTTTATTTGCTGAAGGATCCAGCAGCTGCATCACAAGAAAGCTTATATTATTTTTTATTAGAAAAAGGACTTGTATTAAGACATACATATAATTTCCCTGGTTTGGAGGGGAATTGGCTCCGTGCAGCAGTGAAGAAGGAAGCAGAAAACAATCAATTGATGGAGGCTCTCGTACAATGGAAGAAGGAAGAATGATTCTCATTTCCGGCGGCGTACGTAGCGGAAAAAGTGCCTTTGCAGAAAAAATCGCAACAGATCTACATTTGCAATCACCAAACACAAAACTCCATTATATTGCTTGTGGTGTGGCATCAGATAAGGAAATGATGGAGCGTATTTTACGGCATCAGAAGGACAGGCATGCTTCCGATGTATATTGGGAGACATGGGAATGTGCATATGATGTGTATGAAATTGCTTCTTCATTTGGAAAGACAGATATTTTGGTATTGGATTGTGTAACAACACTACTTAATAATTATTTATTCCTGAGGGAAATGGAAGATGCAGAGCAAGTGATTCAGCAAATTTGGAAAGATGTAAGCAATTTACGAAAAACAGGCGCAGCCATCATTCTCGTATCCAATGAGGTTGTTCACGAGATTCCTTCCTCCACCGAGCTTGTTCAGCGCTATCAATATATTCTTGGCAAGCTGCACCAACGAATTGTCGGGGAGGCGGATAGCGCTTATCTCGTAGAAGCAGGGATCCCTGTCTGCATGAAAGGAGAAAGAGGATGAAAGGAATCATGATTCAAGGAACAGCATCCAATGTAGGGAAAAGTTTGCTTGCAACGGCGCTGTGCCGGTTATATGTAAATAAAGGTTATGCTGTCGCTCCTTTCAAGGCCCAGAACATGTCCAGTTTTACGATCCCATTGGGAGAGGATATAGAAATGAGTATTGCTCAATTTCAGCAGGCACAGGCGGCTAAAATTGAGCCTTCTGTATATATGAATCCAATTGTCTTAAAACCATATCCGCAGCAAGAAACAGAAGTACTATTTTTGGGAAAAGCTCAAGGAAAGCTTCAAGGAAGTACGTTTAAGTCGGTATATTATGATCGTGCAAAACAAGCCGTTCAAACAGGCCTATCTGAACTGGAGAAGAAGTATGATCTGTTGGTGATCGAAGGAGCAGGCAGTCCTGTAGAAATGAATTTAAAGGACCGGGACCTTGCGAATATGGCGATTGCCGAGCTGGCTGATGTTCCTGTTATTTTGGTTGCAGATATTGACAGAGGCGGGGCTTTTGCAAGCATTGTAGGCACACTGGAGCTGCTGGCACCTGAAGAAAGGAAACGAGTGAAGGGGTTAATTATTAATAAATTTCATGGTGATATGACCACCTTTTCTTCTGGCAGAGAGTGGATCGAACGACATACAGGGTTACCTGTACTTGGGGTAATTCCTGGTTTAATGCATCACATCAAGGAGGAAGATGAGCTTGGTGCAAATGGTGAGCAGAAATCCGGCATGCCTGCAGAGGAGGATTATGAGGAACTTGCTGCTCAAGTGGAAAAATATATTGATTGGCAAAAGCTATTAGCAATCAGTCTGGGTGAAAATCATGCTTACTAGACTGAAAGATATCTTTATTGGCATCGGGATTAATTTGCAATTTTTTACGACCATCCCCTTACGCAGAGAACTACCAATGGAGCAGAAGCATTTATCGTATGCATTATATAGTTTTCCGTTGCTGGGGCTTATCCAAGGGAGTATTTACGCACTATTTTTATTCATCGCACAAACTCTCCCTTTATCGGACATACTAGTGACACTTGTTTTATGGCTCGTCCTCATTGCTTTATCTGGGGGTATCCATTTAGATGGTTGGATCGATACAAGTGATGCCTACTTTTCTTTTCGGGAAAAAGAAAAACGCTTAGAGATTATGAAGGATCCACGTGTTGGCGCATTTGGTGTCCTTTCTATCATCGTGTTTCTGTTCGTTCGATTTATTGTTTTATATGAATTAATTGGTTTTAACGAAAAAATATATGTATGGGTCATACTCATTCCTTTTCTTGGTAAAATGATATTAGGTGCATATCTACAAGCATTGCCTGCAGCAAGAGAGTCAGGAATGGCTTCCTTTTTCAAGCAAGGGGCCAGGAAAGGCATTTGGCTTGCTTACGTTCTCTTTCTTTTATTAATGGGTCTGTTTCTTCTGTTTTATGCTAAAGAATTGCTTTTAGGCTATGGCATTTTGGTTTCTACGCTTGTCCTGCTAGGCTATGGCATTGCTGGAAAATTAGTGAAGAATTTCGGAGGCATCACTGGTGATACGTTGGGTGCAAGCTCAGAAGGGATGGAATTGGCTTTATGGATAATGGTGTTGCTGTTACACTCTTTCGCCATGGTGTGACACAAGCAAATCTTGAAAAAAGGTATGTAGGCTGGAGTGATCCACCAATTACAATGGAAGCGAAACAAAAGCTTATGGACATAGCTGATGCTTTACCGAGGTTTGATCTCTGTGTAACAAGTGATTTAAGACGTTGCAGGGAAACAGCAGAATGCCTCGCGCCAAATATACCTATCCTTGAAAGAAAAGCATTCCGAGAACTGCATTTTGGTGAATGGGAAATGCAAACATATGAGACCCTCTGCCATGTATCAGCATATCGTGAATGGATCAATCATCCTTTTAAGGTGAAGCCACCTGGGGGAGAGCGTTTTGCAGAAATGGAAGCACGCGTTGCGGCAGGGTGGACACTTTTAAGGGAGCAGATCGATAAGGAACAGCATCGGGAAACTCTGTTAGTAACACATGGTGGGGTGATCCGTCTGTTATTATCAACCTTCACACGAGAAAAGAAACATTTTTGGGAATGGCATGTACCACATCAGCGTGGATTAAGACTTTTTTGGAATATGGCGGATTGGAAGGAGGGAAAGCAATGCACTTCGTTACAGGAGGTGCCTATAACGGAAAGCGAAAATGGGTGAAAAAGCATTACCCTATTACATCCTATTGGTGCTCTGCCTATGATAGTGCTCGTTTGGAAGCCCCTTTAGAAGCAGAGAATCTCCTTGTCGTCGTACTAGAGGGAGTGGAGCAATGGGTAGGTAGGCTGCTGGATGAAGAAGTAGCAATTGCTACGATTCGTGAAAAAATGGCCCATGAGATTCAAGCATGGTTGGAATGGGAAAAGGCAAATGACAAACGAAAGCTCATCATCATCGGAACAGATATTACCAAGGGCATTGTCCCAATAGAAAAACGTGACAGAATGTGGCGGGATGCAGTAGGCTGGGTGTATCAGGATATAGCTGAAAGAGCAGAAAAGATGGATGTTATCTGGTATGGCGTGGCACAGCAACTGAAGTAAGGTTTTATACAATTAATAAAAGGAGTGTTATAGATGCGATTATATACAAAATCTGGGGATAAGGGTCAGACAAGTGTTATTGGAGGCAGACTGGATAAGGATGATATTCGAGTGGAAGCATATGGCACGATTGACGAACTGAATTCTTTCGTTGGCAAAGCGATCTGTGAATTAGATAAGAAGATGTTTAAGGATATTATCGATGATTTGGAAAAAATCCAACACGAACTGTTTGATTGTGGTTCCGAGCTTTCCAATATTAAAAAGGAAAGAGAGCATAAATTAACCGAAGAACCTATTACGTATATGGAAAATAAAATCGATGACTTTATTGAAGAAGCACCAGCATTGGAGCGTTTCATTTTACCTGGAGGTTCAGATGCAGCCAGCACCATTCATATTTGCCGCACTGTTGCACGAAGAGCAGAACGAATGATTGTTACTTTGATGAAAACAGAAGAAGGAGTTTCTCCAATTCCGTTAAAATATGTCAACAGACTGTCAGATTACTTTTTTGCTGTAGCACGAGTTATCAATGCCCGTCTGGAAATTCCGGATGTAGAATATATCCGAAGTGCTAAGGTTTTCCGTGGCAGCAATAAAAAGAAAAAAGAGGAATAGGAGCAGTTCTCAACATGAGTAATGCCATTATTTTACCTTTAACAGCAGCACAAGAAATGGTGATTGCTTCTGATAATAGTGGAGCGATCGGAGAAAAAGAAATGGACGCGGTTCATGTTCCAAACACAGTGGTAGCACATTACGCATGCCGTGTTGCTATGATGGATTTACTAGCCGTGGGAGGCGAACCGAATGCTGTCGTCATGCAAAATTTCACTGATGAAGCAGCCTGGCATGCCTATCAGCTAGGAGTCAGACAGGTGATGGACGAACTGGATTATGATGCAATACCGATTACAGGAAGTACAGAAAGTAATTTTCCTGGACTGCAATCCGGCCTGGGATTAACGGTGATTGGGAAACGATCCGTTGGTGCAGCGCCAGATGTTATCTCTGAGCATGTGCGGTTTGCTGTAATTGGAGTGCCGCTAGTAGGAAATGAAGTGGTGGAACAAGCTGACAAAATAGCACCACTTCGCTTATTTAAAAAACTTTGCGATATGGCTGTCGTAAAAGGTGTTGCACCAGTTGGCTCCAAAGGAATTGCAGCAACCTGGCAAAAATGGACGAACAGAACCGCCTGCCATCTTAGCTGCAGTGAGGATATCATGAAATCAGCTGGTCCGGCAACCTGTTTTATTATTGCTTATGAAAGGGAAAATACCAGGCTTGTCGAGAGCATTGCAGGGACACATTATCATGAATTGATTGTTGGGTAGATTTGGGGACGCGTGATTGAAGGGGATTTTAATCGGCTGCAGGCCAGGTTAATCCGCCGGAGAGTGGGGAAATCGGCTGCAGGTATGGATAATCCGCCGGAGAGAAAAATAATCATCCGCAGGTAGGAACAATCCCCTGGAGAAGAAAATAATCGTCCGCAGGTAGGAATAATCCGCCGGAGAGAGAAATAATCGTCCGCAGGTAAAAATAATCCGCCGGAGAGAGAAATAATCATCCGCAGATAGGAATAATCCGCTGGAGAGGGAAACAATCATCCGCAGATAGGAATAATCCGCTGGAGAGCAAAACAATCCGCACTAATGTGAAATCAACATATAATAATACCCATAAATCAAGGGCAACAATGATAAATTGTATGCCCTTGGTTTTTATTTATTTACTTAGCTTTTCCACAATTTCTTTATCCATTTCAATTGGATCAATCGCAAACTGATTTGCAGTGTTTAAGTTTATATGACAGTAGCCATTTGGATTTTTTTCTAAATAATCCTGATGAAATTCTTCTGCCTTATAAAAGTTCTCCAGTGGCTGCGCTTCAGTTACAATGGTATCCTTATAATATTCCTGTTCGCGCTCGATTGCTGATTTTACCACTTTTTCTTCAGCCGGGTCAGTAAAGTAAATACCTGTTCGATATTGAACCCCGACATCGTTACCCTGCTTGTTTTTAGAGGTTGGATCAATGACCTGGAACAATCTGTCAATCAACGTATCCAAGGAAACACGCTCTGGATCATACGTAACCTCTACCGTTTCAGCAAAATTCTGATCGCCTTTAATGACATCCTCGTAGCTTGGATTTTTACCCTTACCATTGGCATAACCAGAAACAACTTGAGATACCCCGTAAATGCGATTCATATATGCTTCCACACCCCAGAAGCAACCACCAGCAAAATAAATCTTTTTCAGGTCGCGTCCTTCGTATTCTAAGTGTTCATTAATATTTTTTACATCAGGTTTCAACATGTAACCATCTCCTTCTTCTGCAGGTTTGGGATCTGGATGATTATTCGTAGAACTACCGAGAGACATTCCCATGCATGCCGCAAGAAAAACACCGCAAAGCACAATGAAAAACAATTTAAAGGTAACATGCATATGAGGCACCTCTTTTCTTAGAATGGTAGAGCGCAAGTGGAAGAGCAATGTACGAAATTTTGGATGAGGATCTTTATTTCCTTTATAACACAGGAAAGACCGTAGTGATACCATTTTGCTTTAAAGGAGTGTCGTGGAATATTCTCTTCTTTAATAAAATATTGTATGATGGAAAGGAATACATACTATTACGAATGTACAAAATTTTTCTGAGAGGCAGGTTAGAAAGTGAACTTGGTAGCATGGTTGATTGTTGTTTGCGAAATTAGTTTTTGGGTTTTCATCATTGCAGGATTAGTGACAAGATATATTTTTAATCAGAAAAAAGCGGGTCTACTATTGCTAGCTATGACTCCTTTGGTTGATGTGGTACTGTTTATCGTTACTGGTATAGACATATATCGGGGTGCTGTACCAACTATCGCGCATAGTATCGCACCACTTTATATTGCTATTTCCATCGTGTACGGGAAAAGTATGATCCGCTGGGCTGACGAACGATTTCTTTACTATGTGAAGCGAGAAGGGCCGAAGCCAAAACGTAGGATCGGCATGGATTATGCCAAGCACAGCATGAAGGGGTCGTTGCAGCACGTGCTGGCATACATGATTGGGGGAGCAATGCTGCTGTTCATGATCTATTATATTGGTACTGATGTTGACACAACAGAGCTTTGGGCAACGCTTAGAGTTTGGGGGATTATCGTGATCATAGATAATGCCATCTCCATAAGCTATTTTATTTGGCCAAGAAAAGCATAAACTTATTTTTTACAAGATAAAAAGCTAGTTATAAACAGTACAGGATGTCCTATTGAACATTTTCACAAGATAAAAAACCTCTAGTATCAGTACAGGATTTCCTGGTGAACACAGAAATGTACTGTGGTTATAAAACTTTATTTAAAAAGAACTTGGCCGGATGATGTTCGTTATCAGAAATCATTTTCCATATTAATTAAAAAAGTCTTATCTTCGTCTGTTATTGGCTGATGGTTAATCTGTAGTTTCGAATTCAACAAAACTTTCCCCTCAGCCATTACTGACTCAGGTAAAACACATGGAATATCCCGGTCGATTACCTTTCCTTCTAAATCATAAAATAAGTAACCCTCTTTTTGATCATAAATAAAGGAATTGATTTTTATATTTGGTGTAATGAGTAAAGTGATTTTCTCCTCCTCATTCCATATGACCTTAATAAGGGTTTTCTTTTTTATTTTATTTTCAACTAAAACTTTTAATGTACTAAGTGATACTGCTTCTTCCATTGGTAGACCTCCAAGCAACTTGGTGTTATTCCTGTTTAATAATCTTATTATATCCATAACAGATGCGCCCACTCAAATGAGAGGCGGACGGCGTGATATGAGAGACCCACGCACCGAAATGAGAGAGCCAGGCCTTGGTATGAGAGACCAGCGGGCCCAAATGAGAGATCCCCGCGCGGATATGAGAGACTCACCCACTCAAATGAGAGCTGCACGTCAATATGAGAGAGCCACTCACCCAAATGAGAGATCCCCGCGCCAATATGAGAGACTCACCCACTCAAATGAGAGAGCCCCACGCCAATATGAGAGACTCACCCACTCAAATGAGAGAGCCCCGCGCCAATATGAGAGACTACCCACTCAAATGAGAGAGTCAGCGCCAATATGAGAGACCCACTCACCCAGATGAGAGAGCCCGCGCCAATATGACCCCACACCATCCACCTAAACGCCATAAACTTCCTTCACAGCTGCGTATAAAATAGCTACACCATTCGTTAAGGCTTTTTCATTAAATGTCATGTTGGGGTGATGCAGTCCTGGCTTTAGGTCACATCCCAGACCGAGCATAGTTGCTTTTAAGTCTGGTCGTTTGATGGTGTAGAAATGAAAGTCATCGCCTCCTGGGGTAACAAGTGGGGGATCTACATGCTCTCTTCCTAATACAGCAACAGCTGCCTTTTCCATAATCTGAATTGCTTTTTCATTTGTTTCAGCTGCAGGAATTTTTTCTTTATGTGTAATAGCCACTTTTACATCATAAAGCTGATGCATTGCCTCAAGTATTTCATCGACTTTCTTCTCCAGTTCATCCATGACCTGATTATTCTGTGCACGCATATCAATGGCAAAAGTGGCGTGGCCTGGGATAATGTTTGTGCTTTTGCCACCTGCATGTACATTTGTCATCTTAGCTGAAAACGGGATGCGTGGATTTAAATGGATATTTCCAAGCAGATTAACAATTTCTGTAATCACTTCAATTGCGTTAACATTTAAATGCGGTCTTGCCGCATGCGCATCATGTCCGGTTATCTCTGCTTCATATACGGTTGTGGCTCCATGGATAATGACAGGGGTTGCGTGTCCCATCGCGGTTTCTTCCTGTGGGCGGAGATGTATACCGAATAAGTAATCCACCTCGTCCAGTCCCCTTTTCTCCACCATTTTTAGCGCACCGGCACCTTGTTCTTCCGCAGGTTGAAAAATAAATTTGATCGCGATGTTATTTTTGAGTGAGGGATTTTCCTCCAGCTTCCATAATAATCCAAGTACCATCGCCATATGTGCATCATGACCGCACGAGTGGTTTGGCTGGAATGTACCGTTCACTTCCTGCCATAATGCATCCATATCGGCGCGGATGGCTACAACCGGAAGATTACTGTTAAAATTTCCATATGCACCAATAACTCCTGTACAATCATCAAACGTCGTTACCTCACACCCATTATCCTTTAAAATGGATGCAATATACTTCGTTGTTTCCATCTCTTCCCAGCTTATTTCCGCATGTTCATGCAAGTAATGAAACGTATTTATCACTTGCTCCTGAAGCTTACTCATTCTGATCCTCGCCTTCCTCTGTGTTGATATTTTATTCTATGAAAAAATTCCTTCGAAGCACTCTATTTCGAATAGATCACTTCAACTTTTTCATCGGAGGCTTGAATGGAAATACCACGATATCCTTCTTGGAGTAATTGCTGTTGTACTTCTGTTTGGGCCATGCCAACGGTTTTTGATTGCATGGCTGGAGTGTCTCTTTTGGCCTTAAAATCACGAAAAAGTACATAACGCAGCTTTCCATTATATTTTTCCTTTAAAGCAATGATTTTCATCCCCAAAGCAATCTTGTCCTTCAAACTGGGAATGTTGAATGGGGCAACGGTTGTCGCAACATACCGAAAGCGAGACTTATCGATTTTTTCCATGACAACCTTTCCCATCTGGGTCTGCAGGCCATTCCCACGAAATTCGGGATGCACGACGGAAATTTCCGAGTACATCATCAAACGTTTTGCCTCATCTGACAGACCGGCATCGGAACCAAGATGCTCCGGATCGTCAACTGGCGGTATGAGCATTGCACGAAAGGCAATCAAGTTTTCCTTCACATAGATACCAATCATAAAACCATTTCCAGATAAAATATTTTCAATTTCCTCATCACTTAGAGGTTGAAGGGCATCAGATTGTGCAACAGCCTGTCTAACTACTTCCTGAAGCTGAAAAATTTCATCCACATTTTTCATATCTAAAAGGCGAATCTCAAATGATTCCCTGCTTTTTTGCAGCTTTCCGTGTTCGATTATTGACTCTTCCACAATTATTTTACCTCCTTGGAATAGACAGTTAATGCATGTAAAATATCCTCGTTCACATCAACACCAAGTCCGGCTTTTTCGTTTAATTGAATAAAAGGTACATCATAATGCAGATTACCAATATCTTTGGAAAATTTTAATGGCCCAGTCAGCTCCACACTGCTAATTGTTTTTTTTGAAAAGGCTACATGAAAACCAGCAGCCGAACCAACAGAGGATTCTACCATGGAACCAACCTGGCAATCGATACCAGCCATTTCTGCCATAGCGGCAAGCTTAGCGGCAGGGTACATGCCACCACATTTCATAAGCTTAATGTTCACTTTATCAGCTGCTCGCTTCGCAATAATTTCGCGCATCTGTTTAAAACCGACAAGTGCCTCATCTGCCATGATCGGAGTAGAGGATTTTGCTTTTACTTCTGCAAGTGCATCGATATCCTCGGCAACGACCGGCTGCTCAAGCCAATCTAGTGCTACGTTTTTCAAGGCATCAAGTGCTTGCAAGGTTTTAGCAGCCGATTTCCACCCCTGATTCACGTCTACCCGGATAGCAGCCTTGTTTCCAACACGGTCACTCACAGCTTTGATCCGCGCCACGTCGTCCGCTACATCATAGCCAACCTTCATTTTAAAAGAAGTGTATCCTTTAGCGACACGATCTTCTGCACTGGCAGCCATTTTTTCTGGTGTATCAATACTTAACACATGCGTGATGGGGAATTTTTCGTGATATCGACCACCAAGCAACACATATGCAGGCACATGTAGTGCTTTTCCCACAACATCATAGCAGGCAATATCAATTGCAGCCTTCGCGGTTGGAGCGCCTAGGATAGCTTTGTTCATGACATCATGTATTTTTTCCAAATTCATCGGATTTTGCCCAATAAGCTGTGGAGCAAGTGTCTTCGTTATTATCTGAAATACACTTTCCACAGATTCGCCTGTTACATGTTCATCAGCCACCCCTTCACCATAACCTACCCAACCGTCCTCAGTCGTTAGCTTAACTATTACGGAGGGCATGCTGTCATAGGAGGCATAGCTGATGACAAAAGGCTCGATTAATGGGAATTCAACTACAAAAACTTCTATGCTATGTATTTTCATATAAATCTCCTTCATTTTTTCTCCACCTCAACCTAAAGCTGGAGCGTTTTCTTATAGGTTAAATATGAACGAAAAACTTAGCAAGTGTCAATGGGAAGGAAGGGAAAATTGAATAATTTGTAGGAGGCGGGATGAAGGAGTTCTGAAATGAGAGAGCCTCGTGTTCAAATGAGAGACACACGAGTCCAGATGAGAGAGCCTAGGATCCAAATGAGAGAGCCCCGCATTCAGATGAGAGAGCCATGCGTCCAAATGAGAGAGCTGCGTATTCAGATGAGAGAGCTGCGCATTCAGATGAGAGACACACGCATCCAGATGAGAGAACCCCGCATTCAAATGAGTGCTCCGCCCACCCCAATAAGAAAGCTCTCCCAAAAATGAGAGAGCTCCCAGTATGAGTAAGCTAGCGCGGCGAACAATAAGTCGGTGCATGCCTTGCGCTGGTCCTCAATCAACTATTAATCTTTTTTTCTAGTTCGATTCGATTCTTTCAATTCAGCTCTTTTTTCTTCTGATAGTTCAAATTTCACGACAGCAAATCCGATCATTACAATAATCATAAGCATGACACCAACACCTACAACAAGGTAGATCATCGTAAACCATTTACTGACGGTAGCTTCTGGGATCAGCCCGGTAGTTACACTTGTTGGAATCAAGCTGACAAATGCGTAATAGAAGGCATCCAAGAAGGACCAGCCTTCGATTCGACTGTAGAACAGTGTCCCGGATAATAATATTATTGCTAAGGTAGCTAATAAGGATTTAAACACGCGTTCCTTCATTAGACGGAAAACTGCTGACAACAAACGCTTTAAGGTTAAAAAGAATGAAATCATTTTTTCTCCACTCCGATATCTTGAGATGTATGTTGCTTTCCATAGAAACTACTCATAAACAGTTTTTGGAAAAACAAGATGAGTATCATTTTACAAGAAGAGAATTGGTTTGCCTAATAAAAACAACACGAAAAAGGCAAGTTCGTGTTATGAATATACGAGATTTAGGAATTTACTGAAGCCGTTT
The DNA here is from genome assembly GCF_001878675.1 of Virgibacillus halodenitrificans. Lineage (NCBI taxonomy): Bacteria > Bacillati > Bacillota > Bacilli > Caryophanales > Bacillaceae > Virgibacillus > Virgibacillus halodenitrificans. Next base: position 1,070,594 of record NZ_CP017962.1, read on the forward strand.
TTTACAAACATTACCTTATAGCACGCAAATATTAAAATAACCGAGTTACCAGATTCCTCATCATTTATCTTTATAAATTATCTTCATGCTTCCTGCTATCAAACTTTTGTAGCATTTTCTCCAGCCTGTTTACCTTCAAAACTAAATAAACTACCAAAACCAGCAGCACGATAGGAATGACCCAAGTGACAAAAATACCAACTATTATTGCGAGTAAAGAAGTCACGCATCATAAATCCCCCCGTTTTATTATCTATATGGTAACATAGCTGGCAAATGAAAAACTTTACAATTGTTGTCAGTACACAGCCTAACTGTAAAATATCCGCTAATTCATGTATAATAGCAGGTAGATCAGTAATTGAGGTGGTAGTTATGAACGAAGATAAGCAGTGGAAAGAAATAAATTCTAAACAAACATTAAAAGAAGGACTTGCCAACTATTCTAAAGATGAGCTTACAGAAATAAGAAAGTTTTTGAATATAAAAAATGCAAGCAGCTTAAAGAAGGCTGAGCTTATAGACTTGTTGGATGAAACGATTCCAGAAAGCCTGCAGGAGGTTTGCCAGATTTGGGACAAGGAGCGATTTCAGCTATTACAAACAATAGCTAAAAATGGAGGTTTCATTCCAGCACCTGAACTGGAACCTGAGCAGTATAGTTATTTGCGTGCTACTGGATTTGTCTTTACTGGAACGAATAATGGGAAAAAGATACTCGCGGTGCCAACAGATATAATCGAACAAATAAAATCATTGCAAACAAACTTTCAAGTAAAAGCAGCTATAAAAAGAAATACAGAATGGATCCAGCTTACCCATGGTCTGCTCTATTTTTATGGAACGTTGAAAATTTATCATCTTGCTGAAATGCTAAAAGAATACACAGGTGAATCAATTCATATTGACGACTACCTTGAGGTTATTTTTGATGCTAACGAATATTATGATGAGCTGCAGCTTGGTATATCCGGATTATCCTATTGGAGAGTAGAGGATCCGGAAAGTGTTCTACGGGAGCATGAAATGAGAAAAGATGTCCCATATTATCCATTTACAAAAAAGCAAGTTTTGCAAGCAGCTGAGCCAGGTTATGTAGAAAAAAACCAAATGTACAAGCAATTGGTAGCACATATTTTAAAAAATTATGAAGCAGGTCGAGAAGAAGTAGAAACGATTGTTGCAGATGGAGTGGATTTTATTCAGGAAGGCGTAGGTCCTAATGAGGTTATACACTATTTCAACGATATTTTCGAAGCTGATAGCAAAAAACAATTGCAAGCAATGATTGACAAAGTATCTCGGCTCATGAATCACACAAGGCAATGGGATTTGAAGGGGCACATGCCAATTGAATTATCAAATGTTGACAGATCAATTCTACGCCAATTACCTAATTATGAAGGTCATTCAAATCCTGCGGAAGCGCAAGTAAAAGTAGGCCGAAATGATCCATGCCCATGCGGAAGCGGGAAAAAATATAAAAAATGTTGTTTGAATAAATAATGGCAACTAGTAAAAGATCGCGGACAGTCTTGGACTGTCCGTTTTTTTGTGTGGGGCGCGTCTAATGGACAGAATAGTGTTGTTTGGCATGAAAATTGTCCAATAGAAGCAGTCTAATGGACAAAATAGCGTTGCTCCGCATGAAAATTGTCCAATAGAAGCAGTCTAATAGACAGACTAGCACTGTTTCGCATGAGAACTGTCCAATAGAAGCAGTCTAATGGACAAAATAGCACTGATTCGCATGAAAATTGTCCAATAGAAGCGATCTAATGGACAGAATAGCACTGATTCGTATGAAAATTGTCCAATAGAAGTGGTCTAATGGACAAAATAGCGCTGCTCCGCATGAGAAGTGTCCAATAGAAGCGATCTAATAGACAGACTAGCGCTTCTCCGCATGAAAAGTGTCCAATAGAAGTGATCTAATGGACAAACTAGCGCAGATCTGCCTCTCATAAGTGTCTAATAAGAATTCAGGCACAGTCAAGCTTCTATTAAATTCGAAAATAAGCTAGCCTTATTAAAATTAAATTATCACTCAGCCTCACTCAAACTCTTCCTTCTTCTCCGAATGCTTTATATCCATTAACCACCATAAACCTGTAGTGATCAACGATGCAGTAAGTATCTCTCCGATTAAATCTGTTGTTGGTTGATGCTGGTATAATAAGTGAACGAGGCTTTGGCCTGCAGTAGAAAAAATAAATATCTTTGTATATTTCCATATGTAACTTCTCTTCGAATAAGCGCGCATGAGGTCCCCTCCCCCGTTATGTACTAGCTTCCAATTTCTTAAGTAACACGTCTAGTTTAACAAAATTTGGAATAACTGTGGGTGTCCATTAACTAAATTGAGTGTGCAGGCTGAAACTTTTTATCTGGTAATTCGTAACCATACATACTACTGTTTTCAAAATTCAACAGAACAGAGAACAAAGAATGAATGCTTTAAATGTTTTAAAAGGATGATTAAAATGCCAATTGTACAGACGCTATTTATTTTATACATCGTAACTTTTTTGTTAATGTTTATCTTCATTTATCGTAGCAACAGGCGTGAAAAAGAAGAAGAGAATATGGGGTTAGTCATGGTTACTATGGTTTCCGCATTGCTTGCATTGGCACCTACAGTCCTTTTTGCAATTATATTGTTGGCGCTCGTGGGATCTGCAAATGTGGTGGATACGATGTTTAGCCTTCATATAGACATCACTGATATCATTTTCTTTTCTATTGGTGTGCTTATCTATCTATTTACAATTGATAGTATCATTGAAGCGATTGTAAAATATCTTGTAGGAAAAACCAGTTTCGATCATGCCATTATATTGTTAACTCGAGTAGGGGCTTTTTACTTCATTGGCTTGCTTATTGGTTTAAATCAGACAAACAGCATTGTCGTTGGGGGAGGAGTGGCACTCATTATTCTTGTGTTGGAGCTTTTATTTAAGCTGAGGGAAAATAATCGGAAGGAAAAATAACATGGAATGAAGGTATCAAATAAACTAAAAAAACCCCGCCCATATACTGCATAGGCGGGGGTTTTTTAACTAAATTATTTCAAAATAATCGATTAACCTTGCTCTTGTAACTCATCCTCCTGCTTAGGCGGCACAGCCCGATATACGACAAATGCCAGAATAACAGCAAGAATTGAAATGGCAAAAGCGATGAAGTAGACCAACTCGACACCAGCAACCATCGCCTGCTTAATGGTTGCAGGATCTTGCGGATTACTTGCTTGCCCCAAGAAGTGAAGCTGCCTTGCATTCATGATGCTTATAAATACAGAAACACCAATGGCTCCGGCAACTGGCTGCAATGTTGTCATTACCGCAGTTCCATGTGGATACAGATGCTTGGGCAATTGATTTAACCCGTTCGTTTCAGCAGGCATCATGATCGCAGATACAGAAAGCATTAATAGAATATACCCGGTAATGACCACCCATATTGGTGTATCCACATCTAACCGGCTAAACATAAATACCGTACCACTCAATACGAAAGTTGCTGGAATCATCAACCACCGCGGTCCGAACTTATCAAATAAATGCCCCATAAATGGTGACATGATCCCATTCAATATACTACCTGGCAGTAAGATTAAGCCAGCGGTAGCAGCAGTTAACGCAAGCGGTCCCTGCATATAGATTGGCAAAATAATTTCAGAAGCGAACATGGACATGATGATAATCAAAAACATAATAACCGCATGGGTATACATCGGATATTTGAACACTCTTAAATTCATTACTGGCTCTTCCAACTTAAGCTGTCTAACCGAAAATAAAATGATCCCCACAATTCCTAAGGTAATTGGGATGAGCACTCCAGGGCTAAGAAAACCTGCATCACTTTCCCCAGCAGCACTAAAACCATAGATAATCGAACCGAAACCGATCGTAGAAAATACTAAGGAAAGAACATCAATTTTCGGCTTAGTCACTTCAGAAACATTAATTAAGAACTTGTAAGCAAATGCAATTGAAAAAACTGCAAAAGGAAGCACGGTAATAAATAAATAGCGCCAGCCTAAGTACTCCACGATCACCCCTGATAAGGTAGGACCAATTGCCGGAGCAAACATAATTACAAGGCCAACGATTCCCATGATTTTTCCACGTTTATGTGGAGGGTAAATTAATAAGAATACATTAAAAATAATTGGCATGAGCAAACCAGTTCCTACAGCTTGAATCAACCGACCAACCAATAAGATAGAAAAACTGGGCGCCATCGCACTGATCGCTGTTCCAATAGAAAAAACGGTCATCGTCCCCAGGAAAAGCTGGCGGGTGGTAAACCACTGCAGCAACAAGGCAGACACAGGTATAACAATTCCCATTACCAACATAAAACCAGTCGCCATCCACTGCACAGTAGGCAGTGAAATATGAAATTCCTCCATTAATGTTGTTAGCGCAATATTTAACAACGTCTCATTTAGTATTGCAAAAAAAGCACCAATAATTAGCGAAAGCATAATCGGCAAAGTTTTTACATTGGGATCCTCTGATAAATATTCGTATTTTTTTGGTGTATGATTATCCTTCATCCAAAAACCCTCTCCATACCTATATTAAAAAACTGCTCTCTGAAAGGCTAAAACAGATATTAAAGGAGAGTAGCACCAATCACGCGCTCCTCTCCTGTCATTACTACAGAGAACAAATTATTTTATCCAGATAAGTATAAAGGTTTTTATCCAGGAAGGGAATAAAAAGGTGTTATGAAAGCAAACATTTATTTTGCAAAATGCCCTCCAAATGAAAACCCACGTAGTATGAGACACAAGCGCACCCAAATGAGAGAATCCGCGCCAGTATGAGAGGCAAGCCTATCCAAATGAGAGAGCCCGCGTCAGTATGAGAGGCAAGCCCACCCAAATGAGAGAACCCACGACAATATGAGACACACGCACATCCAAATGAAAGAACCAGAGCCAGTATGAGAGCCCAAGATGGAAGGGTCCAGTAAGCAATGAAATTTTTGACACATGTTAAAAATAAACAGCAGTATGAAGATGTGTTTCTAACTTACTGGCTCACGTGCTTTTTCATCTCAAAAAACCCGAGTATTCCCACACCTATATAGGTGATCAGAAAAGCAATACTAAGAATGATAGAAAGCTGAAATAACTTTATTAGTGTATAGACTGCGGAAAAAGCTATGGTAATGAGATAGAGATATCCTTTGCTTTTCCTCTTTATATACAAATACTTAAAAATAATAAAACTTAGGCCACAAGATACTAGATTAGCAAAGAACAGCATTATTCCAAAGAGTAGATTTTCCATAATCTCAAAACTTCCTTTCCAGATAGTGACATATGAAAGTGAATAAGAGTAGGGTATAGTTGCTTCTGATTTTAGCATAGGTATAGACGGATAAAATGGGAGATATGATAAAATTGTAATCAATAGAATTCTGTTTAAAGGAGAATCTTTTTGAAAAAAATTATCTGGGTTTTTATAGCTATTTCAGTAAGTTTTATGCTCACCAGCTGCAATTCCGATGCAAAGAAAGAGTCTTCCAAACAAGGAGAGGATCCAATCCTTATTAAAGGTCATGCGTTTGGATTAGATTCGATAGGCACCTTTTATAGATACAGAAAGGCTGAAAATGTCGGGACTTTCAAAACAGGGCCAATTATAGTTGAAATTGAAGCTGCAGAAACAGTGCAGGGACGTATAACAACAGAATTCAGAACAAGTGACGATACGATCTACAATCCAATGGAATTAGTTAATGTTCACATTCGATTTAAATTAAATAAAGAAGTTAACGATAATATCTCATTCAATAATGAAAAACATTTACACCTCAAGACAAATACTGGGGATATGATTAAACAACCAGACCAGTTCATGAGTAGTGTCCTTAATATTTCTACATTAAAGAACACACAAGAAACTGGAATGGATAGTCATCTTCGTCAATTTACTTTTCTGTTAAAAAAAACGACTGCAAAAGAATTGAAAAACGCAACGTTACTTATTGATGCACCTGTTAATAGAAGTGGTGACTCACTTGGAAAGGATCTGGAAATTGAAATAGATTTTCACAAGGACAATAGTTAATACTTAGTTGACCTTTCTAATCTAAATCATCCATTCATTCACAGAATAGTATGATACAATAAGTCTAAAATTGGAATTATTAGGTATTTAATTGAAACCAACCAAGAAACGAAACGTATGAAAAGTGAGGAGACATTTTTTAAAAACATTGGAGGGAAAGTATGAGGTTTGAACGTCTAGATTGGGCGTTGTTCACAGGGGTTTTTGTGGGGATAGCTATACTTATAATGGAATCCTTGATTAAAAACCCTCCATTCCTAATAACGATTTTCGTTGCGGGAGGAGCGGCATTTATTGGCGGGCTGCTAGGTAACAAACTTTTTCCACAGAAGTGATTACATAGATAAAAGGGGGAGAGAAATGGAGTATAAGTTAGACAATCAAAGGCTTCGTATGTTAATAATCGTTTTTCTTGTAATAAGCTGGAATATTGTTGCAGACTATTACGATTTTTCCTATCTGTTGCTACTCGCATTTTTACTTTTAGCCGTTGTTCTCGGATCCTTTCACTTCCATTTCAAAATTAATGAAGATCAATTAATCTACAAAGTTAGCTTTATGAAAATACGTGTGTTGGAGAAGCACATCTATCCCAATCAAATTGAGCGATTGAAATTTATTCGTGTAAACTGGGCAACAAAAGCTGCCATCATAAAAGTAAATAAAGGGTTGAACGTTCGCTTAGCCGTTCTAGAACCGAAAACGGCATATGATCACCTCCTTACATTTGCTAAAGAAAATCAGGTAGCAGTAGAAAAAACAAAGGATTATAGCATTCTTGAAAGATAATAATTCTAGCATTATTGCATTAACGGTATGTTGGAAAATAGGTGATAGGAGAGGAATACATGATGGGTTTATTGAATATCGGAAGTTTGATACTAGGAATCGTTGCGTGGGTACTCCCGGCAATTAGCTTGTTAAGCTACGACAAAACGAAAGTAAAAAAGTGGCCAATCCTCAGCATTACCGCCTGTGCTTTAGCTCTTTGTTTTCAAATTATCTATAACTACCACCTAGTAAAAATACAAGATTGGGCTGCACTCTTGGATACTACAGGAGCCGTTGTTTTCGCCTCGGTTGTGCTGTTGAGTGTTACTGTTTTATTAAACGCGATCACCTTCATCAAAACAGTAAAGTAGATACATAACAAAAACGCCCCCAAAGAATAGGAGGAATTGTTTGGTTAAAGAAAAACCAAAGCCACGAGTAATGATTTTAGGAACATTTCATATGCGACAAACACCCGATTTAGAGGGTGTGGATCTTCACTCCATTTCAAATTTGGAAAAACAGAATGAAATAAAAGCAGTTTTAATGGCTATACAAAAATTCAATCCAACAAAAATTGCGGTGGAAGTTGTAAAGGAAAACCAAGCTGCTTTAAATGAAGAATACCACCAATTTTTACAAGGGGAATTGGCTCTGGAAGTAAATGAAGTGCATCAATTCGGCTTCCGAGCAGCGGCTGAATTACATCATGAGAACGTCTATGCAATCGATTGGATGGGGGATGGAAGTAATCACGGTTTGGGCTCCGTTTTTGAATGGGCTCGAACCGAAAAACCTGAACTTTATAAGCAATTGAATGAATACTATCGTCCGAAATTAGAGTTTCCAGAAGAAGAAAACATATTTAAATTAATTCAAATGTGTAATGCTCCTGGAAGAATCAAACTTGATCATGAAATGTATTTGGCGATTGGCCGACTTCAGAAGGGTACAGAATATATAGGGATGGACTGGTTAAGCTGGTGGTATCAACGAAATCTCACTATCTATTCCAATATAGCAGAAATTACAAAAGAATCATCTGATCGTACACTGTTAATCATCGGTTCTGCACATGTTCACCTTCTAACCCAATTTCTAAAAGAAAGCGGTTTATATGAGGTGGTGGCAGCAAATGAGTATATTTACGAATGAGGAGATCTATTTTCGTGTATGGATGAAGGTGATGAAGAGACTGCTGACAACAATTCTAGCAATTATAATTTTTGCCACATTGTTTTCTGCAATATCATATGTCCCAAGTTCCCAACGTGAACCAAATGTTTACTATTTTGGTTTTTTAGAAACATTTCTATTTGTCGTTATCTATTCGGGACCTGTGTACTTTCTGGTAGGGTTACCTGCATCCATTATTATTGATAGGCTAGCACGTGTACTCGGGAAGCATTATGGTTGGAAGAAGTACTTTATTCAGTTTGGCTTATATTCCTTGGCTGGTGTTCTTGCTGGCTTTGTATTTAGTTTGTTTTTTGGAGGTACAATTAGCTCAGAAGAAGTTTTACCACTTTCTATATTGGGAGTGGCAGCAGCAATTATCTATTTTCATGTATCTTTATTGGTTTCGAAAATTAGAGTTGAAGAGAAACAGCAAAGACATTGGAGCAGAAAAAAGGAGGAGGACTAATAATGACAAAACATAAAATTTATACGATGCCAGTAGCAAACGTATATCCACATTATATTAACAAGGCAGAAAGAAAAGGGCGAACTAAATCAGAAGTCGATGAAATTATTCATTGGCTGACAGGTTACAGTCAGGAACAAATGGAGAGCTTGTTGGAAAACGAGACGGACTTTGAGACCTTTTTTGCAGAAGCTCCTGTATTGAACCCTTCGCGAAAAGCAATCAAAGGTGTAATTTGTGGTGTGCGTGTGGAGGACATCGAAGAGCAAACCATGCAGGAGATTCGTTATTTGGATAAGTTAGTCGATGAATTAGCAAAAGGCAAATCAATGGATAAAATATTACGGAAGTAAAACAACGATTATAAAACTAGCTTTTAGTTTTTGATTAATAAAAAGTACATCCCCGCACTTGTAGTTAACAGCAATTTATACATTTTAATTAGAAGGAGGCCCATCATTGGATTTTCTAGTCACTGTTGCGACCGTTATGGGTATCACTTTCCTAATCCTTTTTTTGGCCTATGTAAAAACACTTAGAGAAAAAGATCATGATGATGAAGCAAAGTAATTTTGACTGTATTGAAGGAGACTGAATATGGACAATTGTGTATTCTGCAAACCAGATTTAGAACCAGGGCAAAACATCGTTTTTAGCAATGAACACTGTCTGTTTTTACAGCTGGAAAGCTCGCAAATAAAAGGAAAAAACTTAGAAGGAGCAGGAATAATTGTACCCAAAAAACATCGGGTAACTGCATTTGATTTAACAGAGGAAGAATGGAATGCCACATACCGCTTACTTCAAGAAGTGAAACAATACATCGATAAGAAGCATCACCCTGATGGATACAATCTTGGCTGGAATTGTGGGGAAGTCGGAGGCCAACATATTTTCCATGCACATTTTCATGTTTTACCACGATACAAAGATGAGCCACTTGCCGGAAAAGGAATCCGGTTTATGTTTAAGGGAGAAGCAAATCAGAGATAAGTTGGGAAGTAGCTTGATTATCGTGTTTGAAAAATATAACCAGCCGCTAACTAAATAAAGAAGTACCTTTCTATTTAGAAGTATTAAACAAATTAATAGATTTTGGGGGCTTTCTAATGAATGAAATTGTATGGGGAGATGTACTGATTCAGCTTGGGTTTCTCGTGATTTTGTTAGTAATTACTGCATTTATTATCTATGCCATCCGCACATGGGTAAAACGGTCAAACCAAATGAATCGAATCAAAATGAAGTTAGAGAATCTAAGTGAACGTAAGAAGGATCATTGATTTTCTTGATATATGAAACTTTTAGGTAGTTAATTATCATGTAAATTTTAAAAAAGAGGATCAGGATTAAGTGTCCAAGGTATTTTTGACAAAGTTGCTAGAATTACTCTAGGAAAACATGAGCAATTCGATGATTTGGGTACAGGTAAACAGCCACTAGATCTACTGAAAATACAATTGGATGGATTAGAAATACCAAATTTAGCTGAGTTCGATCCGTGTCATAACCTTTCCCTCCACTGACCATTGGTAAAAAGGTTAAATTAGACACACTTGAAGGAAAAAAGTCCTTTGCATGGAAAATTGGCTAGATTTCTCTACTTGTATATAGAAAATTAATTTACCTTTCATCAGTAAGGTTTCTCTGAGCCAGTAATTCTGTGAATTTCTTAAAAGGAATGGAGTGGGAAAGGAAATAGGTATGAAATGAATACATATAGACTTTTAAATATAATTGGCTTGGGATCAATATTGTCAGTAATCGTTTATTTTGTAGCTTATGCTCATGAGTACAGTAAAGAGAAAATTATTTCAGGGTTGGTATTCTACTTTGCAGCAACCGTTATATATTTTTTATTTCTCTTTCTTTATCACAAAAGTAAACTAGGTCAAAAAATCACTTTGTATGGTTTAAGTGCAATTGCTCTGGTTTTAATTTATCTTCTTTTAGGGTGAGGGGAATAAGTTAAAATGCTTTTTACACTCATTAAAACGCAGGTGTTGGACACCAAACACTGTTCCAGAATCGGGCCATTTTGTTTAACTAGTGGTCTGTGTGGTAACCTAAAATTAAGAACTATTTCCGACCGTTGAAATGATTTAAAGTGAGGGTGAATAGCAATGGAATATAGTAATGTAAATAATTCAAATAAAAAAATGGGATTAGTGGTTGGCGAACTCATAATTGGATTGTTTATGATTTTTGATATTTATTTATTCATGACAAAAGTAGAATTAGCTCCTAGATTATTAGCTGGTGGCTCATTTGTATTGTTATTAGGTTTGTTTATTTTTGGTCTTAAAAAAATAAACAATATCGAGAAATGAATGTAAGCAATCGGGCGCGTACACGGAAGAACGATCTAGACTTTTTTAAACGATCGGGCCAGCCGAACAGTGGGATGGGGAGTATATGGGGACATTGCAGATTTTATTTTTAATTGTAATTTGGGTTTTACCAGCAATTCTTTCTATAAACACTTATTGTAAAATGGACAAAAAAGAACAGCAAGAATTAAAAAATGAGTTTAAAAACCCTTTTGCTCTGTTTGGAGTCGGGTTTGTTGTTATAGGTTTATTATTATTCTCTTCTGGTTACATTTCGTCTCTGAAATTGCCTCAGCATATAGGTGCAATTATGGTAGTGACTAGTTGGTTTACTACAAGTATCGTAAGTAGGAAAAGGAAAAAAGTAAGTTTTGTAACAAGTATTGCATTGATATTATTGGGAGTAATAGGTATAGCAGTTTATAGTTGTTTGATTTAAACAATCGGGCGCAGTTGTGGAAGAAGCACTGAGCGTGAATTAGACTATTTTGTCGAGTAATAAAATTGAATTGTAGTTGTTCTTTATACCTAAAGATACACTACTTTTTCAGAAATGGTCTGTTTTGTGAAGTAAAAATGGTTTTTGAAAATTAGGGAGGAAGATTTATGGAAACCTTTGGAAGAGGTTGCTTGTATTGTATTATTGGTGTAGCAGTATTGTTGTTTATTTCATTTATTCTGCAAACGCATATTAACATTCCATGGTTTATTGCCATTCCGTTAATTGCTTTGGCATTTTGGGCAGCGAGCAAAAAGACAAACAGCAGAGAGGACGAATAAATATTCTTACATAAACAATATCTTGGGACTAATTTTCTTCTCTACTAAAGTAACAGTTGTCAGTAAAATGATTATTCCAGAAAAGGGCGCCTTAATGGAATACCAAAGTGTCTTGTTTTTTCGTTTTGCGCATTTTATAGCATAAAAAATCACCTCAATAATAGGATGCTTTCCATGAATGAGAAGCCTTTTGTTAAGCAAGTGGATTTAATTGAAAAATGAAATAACGAAGATGAAAGTGTGTACAAACGGTGAATTCGTGGTATACTGAACATAGAAAGATTATTGATGCATACACTAGTAAAGACCGTTCCATGCTGAAACATGGAACGGTCATAATAGACCGAACCCCATCAAGAGGGGCTAGGCGCATTCAGGAAAGTAATCCCTCAAAGGCCGTGCAAACCACATGAGGGATTATTTTTTATTTTTATCGGACATGATAAACGCAATTAACATGCCAAATGAAACCATCAGCATTAGAACGCTTATTATATCCATAGGCGCCACCTCCCTTCTTGGAAATTCCGAAGAAGGTTACCAGTGCGCCACCCCTCATGTAAAGCCAGTCTATTAAATTATATTATAACATATTGCTATCATTCTATAATAAATTACAACTAAATAAACTGATTTATTTGTAAACCACCGAAAGAGTTCTCTTAACAATGATTGCGCCCTGATTGGTTGCTATTATCTAATGAAATTCGCTTGAATACCATACATAAGGATCATTTAATTTAAAAAGGTTTATTTAACCAACAGAGCAAATAGTTCAATTATACAGGGGGATTTTATGAAAAAGGTTCTCATATTAATCTTTGTAATTGGATTTGTATTAGTGGGATGTGAAAGTGAAACAAACGAAGAAATAACTAATGAACCGAATGAAAGTGATTCTGAAAATGCTATAATCTAAATTCCAAAAACAATTAACAGGAGGAGTATAATTTGGGCATGTGGTGGAGAATCATTCGTTTATTAATCCTTGCTGCTGGTATAGGTATAGCTTTCTACTTCTTTGATGGATGGCTAGAATATATAAGTGTGGTGGTACTTGCAACAATTATTACAATCGTTTTAGACAAATTTGAAGACCGCACCTCTTGAATAAGTGTGTCCAATATTATAGTGATCTATTGTGATATGTGTTCTCTTGCAGTAACGGGATTGTTAAGGATGTTAGTTATTATCATAATTGTAATCGGTTTCTTTTCGCTATATTTCTTAATGAGTCATTTTATTTTAAAAACGAAAATTAAACATTGTAGAAAAAAGATTACACCCGATTTCAAAAGATAGAAATAAATTGTTTTTAATTATAGAATTCATAGCTATTTTTATTGTAACTATTAATGCTTAACAAGCAAGGAGGAGATTGAGAGTGAGTAATGTTGGTTTGCTTTTAATCGGACTTTCTCTATTAACCTTGGTAATGGTAATCATTTTATCAAGGGTGGCAGAGGCTATATTTATTATTAGTAATTACGTAGGTGACATAATACCCTACTTTGTTTATGTCCTAATAGGAATTGTGTTTTTATTTGGAGTGACTTTGGTTCTTTTGGATAAACGAAGATGATTTACGATGTTCAAGAATAGGCCATTTCATCATAGATGAGTCAAATCATGAAAAAGGGAAGTAATATAAATAAGAAAGTTGTTTGGATAACCTTTAGTATAATACTGATCACTTATAGAAATGAATCCAATAACGCATTAAGAGTACAAAATCATTTGTTTATTGGTAGGATGACAGTGAATGTTTTCTAAAACAAGTAAACATGTGGCATGTTTGTTTACTCTATTTGTTGTTGTTTCTTTATTAGGGTGTCAACATTTAAAGAACACTGTGATGGAAACTGATGAAACATTAGTATATAACGAAAGCGTTACAATAGAAAACTTGGAGCGTATTAAGCTTGGCAACAGTGAAACTGGTGAAGGTGGTTCAACTTATGATGAAGTGATGAAAATGATGGGAGGGCAGCATCCGGCGGATAGGTCAGAGCATGAGGAAAATGGTACCTCGATTATTGAAGCTAAATGGCAGAGAGATGATTTAGGTTTTAAATTTATTACTGTAACTTTTGTTAATGAAAAAGCGATTGGTAAATTTCAAAAAGGGTTAAAATAAAGATTTTGTTCGCAAGAGGGCTCTTTTCTTTAGAAATAATAGTTAGTAATGCTAGGGCAAGGAGGCTAGTATGAAATATAAACACTTATTATTTTTAATAGCGTCATATATTTTGGCTTTTTCAGTAAATTTAATGCCTTCCATAATGTATCCAGATTTAAATGTGGACGGTTTCAATTTACTGGTATCATTATTGTTTATGTTTTTATTACTTTTGTACTCCAGAAGAGGAAGTAAGAAGTTGAAGGTGTTTGCAGTATTAGGAGTTATTTCAGGTATTCTTGTATTCTTCATTACAACATTTGAACACGCTATGTTTGATAATATCATTTTAGATTCAATAGCATCATTGCAGTATCCTTTTTACTTGATTTTTATCACGCCAGTGTTTGGAGGAAATATATTATTCGACCTAAGTTACGGGTCATACTCCTTGTTAATGTCATTGTTTTATGGAATTATTTTCGGTTTAACAATTTATTTTAAAAAGAAGGATGAAATAGCCGTTTAATTCCACAAAAATAAACGGGTGATTTAGTTAAGAGCATATTTCAGAATAGGACACACTACTTAAACCAATGTTTCCTTCAATATAGTACCAGAAAAAAAATGATAACTAAAATTTATCTATTTATATTGGAAAATAGTATTTTTAATTATAGTTACTTCTAGGTATAATTTATGTAGACAGAAAAATGGGAAATATTGAGAGGGTGGATGCGACATGGGGATGGACTTTCATAACCAACAGAATCGTCTAACTTATACCACACGGGAAGCTAACAAATCATGGATTGAAACAATAAGCAAACTTATATCCATTAACGATATCTCAAAGGCTGCAGATATTGGATGTGGTGGAGGAATTTATTCGAAGGCAATGGCGGAAGTCGGTGTAACCTCTGTTACTGGTGTTGATTTTTCTGAGGCGATGCTTGAAGGGGCTAAAGAACATTGTGAGGGTTACGAAAATATTTCACTCCGGTATGGCAACGCTCTAGAAACAGGATTGGATGATAATAGTTATGATTTAGTTCTTGAGAGAGCGTTAATACACCATATTAAAGATTTACAACCATGTTTTGAAGAAGCATATAGGATTTTACAAAATGATGGGATTTATATTATTCAAGATCGTACTCCTGAAGATTGTTTACTAGAAGGTGATGAGAAACATATCAGAGGGTATTTCTTTGAACTTTTCCCACAACTAATTGAAAAGGAGACTAAACGTAGATTTCATAGTCAATTTGTAATTAACACACTTAAGGCAGCAGGATTTAAACATATCAAAGAAGAAAAGTTTTGGGAAGTAAGAAAAGTGTATGAAAATAAAGAGCAGTTGTTTAAAGATTTGAGTGAACGAACAGGAAGAAGCATTTTGCATGAGTTAGACGATGAAGAATTGAAATCGTTAATAGCTCATATTGATAAATCAATAACAACAAATCAAGATCTAATTGAAAAAGACAGGTGGACAATCTGGAAAGCAGTGAAATAGTTAGTAGCTTTTTGCCAAAGTGGATGGAATGAAATAAGCGTAATAATCGACTGAAAATTATATAATTTGATAAAGAAAATCATGAAGGATTAGGTGTTTTTATTGAAAAAGACAACTCCTAAAAGAATCCATATAATTGGTTCTGTTGGAAGTGGTAAAACAACTTTAGCAAAGGAATTATCTTTTAAATTCGATATCCCATATTATGAATTAGATAATGTAGTTTGGAAAAGGCATAGTTCTGGAGATATAAGAAGGACTGAACAAGAGAGGGAAAGGTATTTAAATAATATATTACAATCAGACAGTTGGATCATAGAAGGAGTTCATCAAGAGGATTGGGTTAGCAATTGTTTTCAAAGTGCTGATTTAATTATTTTTTTGGATACAAAATACTCGATTAGAATATACCGGATTATTAAGAGATTCTTTAAACAAAAACTTCGATTGGAGAGGTCAAATTACCAACCAACAGTACATATATTCTTTAAAATGTTTAAATGGAATCGTTATTTTGAGGAAGTAGGAAAGGTTAATTTCTTTAATAAATATGGCATACATAAAATTAAAATAGAAATCCATAACAGCACAACAAACAGTGTTAAGAAATACTTCAATTAAAGAGCACTTATCAGGCAATCCCTCGCGATGTGAAGTAAATGTGTTTTCAAGGGTAAATAGCAATTAGTTGGAGATAGTAGGCAGGTTCGAATAGTACTGCAGAAAGAACAGTGGGGAAGGGGGAGGCGAATGAAAAGTCGAACATCGATACTTTTATTATGTGCCATAGGGGTGCTTATCATTGTGGCCGTAATTTATTTCTTCCAAGAAACAGAAAGCAGTTCTGCCGGGCCCAGCACCAACAAACAAATACTTTTGAAAGAAGCAAAAACATGGTCTGAAAACCTGGAGCCCGATACATTGAAGCTAATATCGTTTGACGAGTTAACATTAAAAGCAGCATTTGTTACGAATGGATCAAATACAAAAAATTTGGCTATCCTTGCACACGGATTCGGTAGTGCAAAAGAAGATATGAGGCTCTTAGCAAAATTTTATTACGACCAGGGATTTAATATTCTTATGCCTGATTCCCGTGGTAATGGCGACAGCAAAGGAAACGTATTAAGTTATGATTGGCATGATCATCTTGTCGTAGATATGGTGGACTGGATACATATGATTCTTGATGAATATGGGGCGAAAAATATTATTTTACACGGGGAATCAATGGGGGCGGCAGTTGTACTGGGGGCAAGCGGCAAAAATCTGCCACCCGAAGTGAAAGGTATTGTTGCGGACAGTAGTTATACATCAGTAAAAAAACAGTTGACCTACCTAGGTGAAGAAAAACTTTTATCAAAGATGGAGTCAGGTTTTAGACTTGAGAAAACATCTGCTGTCGAGCAGGTGACAAAAAATACACGCCCAATATTTATAATTCATGGTAAAGCAGATAATAGCGTTCCAACAAAAATGGGACAACGTATTTATGATGCCGCAGGTGGCGATAAAAGAATATGGCTTGTACCTGGCGCTGATCATTTGAAGGTCTTCGAAACCGTAACGGAAGAATTTTATGAACGTGTAGGAGCATTTATCAATGATGCGATTGATTAAGTAACCGGAAGACTTTCAACGTTATATCTCCGAGAATTGATTTATTCCGGAAAAGAGCCCAATCTCGAATAAAGCAGGCATTCATTAATAAGTCGGATTGAAGGAAGTTTTTAAGTGAATAATTGGGAGGAAGCAATGAATTCTAAAATAATTACATTAGAAAATAAATTAAATGTAAAAGTAAATATGTGGGGAGGTAACCATAAATCATCAGTGATTCTTTTGCATGGCTTAGGAAGCACTGGTAAAAGTTTTAGTGAATTGGCTGCTATACTTAGTCAGAATAATAATGTATATGCTTTTGATTTACCTGGCCACGGAACTTCAACATATCTCGACCATGAAGATTTTTTCTCGATGGAGTCATTAGCAGACTGGGTAAAGGAAGTTGTTAACTACTTAAATGTAGATAACTTTCATATTGTGGGTCATTCTGTTGGAGGAAACATTGGTCTTGCCTTCGCAAAAAAATATATTTTGAAGTCATTAATCCTACTTGATGGGGGATATATCCGAGCAAAAAACATCCCGGATAATACCCTTGAAGACGAAATAAAAATGACTGAACAACATATTGAAAATTTTACTTTTTCCTCTTGGGAAGCATATGAGAAAGAGCTATTCAATGATGGGATGTCTCAAATGCATATCGATCTGTCAAAAGATAGTATGAAAAGTGAAAATAGGATGATTAAATTGATTGTTAATCCTAAAGTGGCAAGTCATATCGTTAGACAGAAGTATAATGAACCAACCGATGAAACGCTAATGGCTGTTAGTTCAAAAGTATTATTACTAAGGAGCACCATACCTCAAGAATTTAATTACTTAAGAGACAAAGAAACAAAACGCTTTAATCAAAGTATAAATACAACTGTAGTTAACGTAAAAAATGCCTCACATGATATCTATTGGGATAATCCATTATTTGTAGGTGAACAAATTAATGAGTGGATAATGAAGCTTTAATTTGATTAATGTTATGACCTTAATCGCCTGCAGTTGTGGAATAAGGGCAGTCCTCAATTAAACTAGATTTTGCATATAATCATCTTTTAGGTGACGCTGTAAAAAGTCTAAAATAACTTGGTAGGTGAATGTATGAAAGTTAGTCTTGTTAAAGGAACAGAAAATGATGCAGAAGCTATTTTTGATCTACAAGTAAAGGCATTTACACCCTTGTTAGAGAAGTACAATGATTATGATGTAAATCCGGCAAAAGAAACTATTGATAGAGTAGTAGAGAGAATAAATAGACCTAATGGAGGTTTTTACAAGATATTAGTTGGCAGTGAAATTGTTGGTGCTATGTGCATCTTTCGGGAAGAGAATGTACGGTTTTGGATTAGCCCAATGTTTATTTTACCTTCTTATCAAGGTAAGGGAATAGCTCAGAAGGCAATGATTTTAATGGAAAGAATGTTCCCTGAAGCCACCAGTTGGGAATTATCTACAATATTAGAAGAAGCTCGAAATTGTTACCTTTATGAAAAAATGGGATATAGCCAAACAGGAGTACGCAGAATTATAAATGATAATACGACGCTTGTTTTTTATAAAAAGTCTTGTTAAGCAAACGAGTACTTCATTATTAAAAGCAATGTTCATCAGGTTGGTTATATGCTAAAGGGGGGATTTTTAAGTGGATTATGTATGTGAGATAAGAAAACTGGTTGGTCACAGACCTTTAATATTAACTGGTTCGGTGGTTCTTATTTTAAACGAAAACAATGAATTATTATTACAGCATAGAACTGATGGGGGATGGGGATTGCCAGGAGGATTAATGGAATTAGGAGAAAGCTTAGAAGATACTGCGAGAAGAGAAGTAAAAGAAGAGACAAACCTTGAGATTGAAAAGCTTAAATTGTTAGGAGTATTTTCTGGTGAAGACTACTACTTTAAGGTTTCTAATGGTGATGAATTATATTCTGTAACTGCTGTTTATGTAACAAGAAATATAAAGGGTAAGATTGAATATGAACCAACTGTATCATACGACGTTCAGTACTTTGGTATTAAGAATTTACCTGAGGGATTAACTAAAGAATATCGTAGCTACATAGATCCTTTCATTGAAGAATTATGTAAATAGACTTAGATTTTCTTTATCTCCCAGATAGATAATTAGCTTAACAAAATACTTCTGTATATATTATTTTAACCTTTCATAAAAGGACGTTAATTCGTAATAAGAATTTGCGACAATACTTAAAAAGGGTAAAAATCCATATTTTTGATTGTAAGGGGGCTTAAAAATGAGGAAAATTACTGGTTTCGTTGTTATCTTATTGTCAGTTTTTATATTTAGTGGCTGAATAATGGATTGTCTGGGAGCAAGCCACCTTTGGTCTCTATAAAGATTGATAATAAAGAATATGATACCAAACTAGGTACATATTGTTGGAATGGGAACTGTGTGGATACCGTTGGACCAGTAGAGCTGTTGAAAGAAAAAGCCCCTGTACAAGTACATGCTGGTGGGCAAATCACATTGAACATGAAGTACACACCAAAACCTAATGAAACTTATCTTTCACAGATAAATAATGATGGTGAAACGGAAATTAAATTAAAGCATAATCAGTTTAAAGCTCCTGATGAAAAAGGCATTTATTTTTATGCCTATAGTGTGTGGTGGATGGATGAAGAAGATGAAAATTTATCTCACGGTGATGCTTTCTATGCTTTTGTCATAAAGGTTCAATAACAGAGTGTGAGTAGGTACATTTGAGAAGATAAGAAGTAAAGATAAATCAAAAGGTAAAAGGCTATTTAATATAGAAATAAAATAGGGGGTGCTTTTTAGGTGGGTATGTCTGATTATTATAAAAACCTTCGAGAAAAGGTAGGAAATGAATTATTATTTATGCCTAGTGTTGCAGGAGTTGTTCGAAATGTTAAAGGAGAAATTTTATTTCAGAACAAAGGAAACGGAGAGAAGTGGAGTCTACCGGCTGGAGGGATAGAAGTTGGAGAGGCACCAGCAGAAGCCGTTGCTCGTGAAGTTTGGGAAGAGACAGGTCTAATTGTTGTTCCTAAGAAATTATTAGGAGTATTTGGAGGCAAGGATTTTCGATATGAATATCCTAACGGTCACCTAGTAGAATATAATACCTATGTTTTTGAGTGTGAAATAAAAACCGGTGTTCAAAATCCAATAGATAGCGAAACTACTGAATTGCGTTATTTTAGTTTAGAAGACATGCCTGAACTAGCCTTGCCGTACCCAAAATCGCTATTCTTGTCAGAGGAAAACAAGGAAGTATATTTTCAGTGGAACGATCGGTGGTTGGATAACTTATCTCTTTATTAACAATCGTACGCAGTTATCTAAAAGTTACTAGTTCCTGAACTGTTATACAGGGACATTGTTGTGCAGGGAGGAATTAAAAATAAGGAAATATTTTATAGTACTAGTACTGATGGTTGTCTTACTTATTGCAGGTTGTAGTTCCTCAGAAAAGATTGATAGTAAAGCATTAGAAAAAATTGAAGTGAAAAAGACAACGGATGAAACCGTTCAAGATGACTTTATCTTCCGATTGGTGAGCAAAAAAGACCATTATAAAAAAGGTGAAGAGGTTATACTGTACGGCGAAATTGTATATAAAGGCGATAAAGAAGAAGTTAATATTAACCATGCTTCCTCTGCTATCTTTTTTAATATACGAGAAGAAACAAGAGGATACGAAATAGGTTATGCTGTAAAAGATATCGGATTAACCACAACACTTCATAGATTAGGAAGTCCTTACCGAAAGCAATATACAAAAAATGTTGTTAACAACCCAGAAGCTGAGGCAAAGGATTACGAGGAGTTAATGGAAGATTTTTTAAACAATGATGGTTTTCCTCCTGGCTATTACAAAGTAAAAGGGCATACGGACTTTTCTTTATCGTCTGAAGGAGAACTGGAACAGAAGAAATTTAATATGGAAGCAGCAATTGATTTTAAAGTTGTTGAGTAGAATGACAAGATAGATCTAGGTTACCTTCTGTGGGAAAATATCTCACGGATCTATAAAACTATCGTTGGTTAATATCCGTATACTGCCACCGGAAGTACTGAAATCTCTGGGATTACGGGTTAAACGGAAAGGAACATTATGATAAGAGAATATAAGGATACCGATATTGATAAATTAATTGACATTTGGTTTGAAGGTTCATTACAGGCACACGATTTTATTGATTCTGCTTATTGGGAATCTCAAATTAAAGAGATGAAGGATAAATATATTCCAATGTCAGAAACATATGTCATGACTGAGCAAACAAAAATAATAGGTTTTGTTTCAATGGTAGAGGATTATTTGGCAGCACTATTTATTGATGTTGCATATCAAAATAATGGTGCTGGAAAAGAGTTATTGAAATTTGTAAAGAGACAAAGAAATGAAATTCAGTTAAAAGTCTACAAAGAAAATTTCTCAGCAATACGTTTTTACGAAAAGAATGAATTTATTATAAAAAAAGAATTAACAGATGAGTCAACTAATAAACAAGAGTATTTAATGGGATGGACTAAAGACACAAACAACTAGAAAGCATCTGGTGAAAATTAATGAAAGATCATACATATAAGTAATCGAGTTGTTATAAAAAATGATAATGATTAGGTTGTCTTATGTATGATTATGATGAAGTTATTGATTAAGGAATAGTTCTTACTCCGTTCAGACTCTCCAAGAGAAAAAGTATTCCCAACCGGGCAATTTAGTTTAATATACTTTCTTAAAATAAGCCCTGAGAAAACAAGCTTTTATTAGTCAAATAGGTTGTAAGGAAAATTGAAATTATTCTTTAAACTTCTAAGGCTAGTGATATAATGGAAATAAGCAATAATCGCATTTTCTTTAAGGGAGGTCGGCGCATTCCTATCGGTTGTAGTGTCATACGATACGCTATAACGGAAGGAGGTGTTGCCCTTGTCTGTTTTTGAGACTTTGGTTCTAATGATCGCTTTTGCAACACTCGTTATAACGATTATAGACCATAAAAAATAGACCTCCCTTAGTTTACCAGGCTAGTGAGGTCTATTCCTTGCTCGCGCTGACCCCTCTTGAAGGGGAGCGATTCATTGCTGACCGGAGATATTAGCGTATCTTCGGTCTTTCTTAGCTTATGCTTTTTTTCTTCTCTCTATGTTTATTATAACACGAAAAAGTGATTTGCAAACAAGACTGGGGTTAAAAATTGCGTGTGCATGGCAAATTTTTGAGAGCGCTTTAATTTAACTTCCATACTTTCAGCTTTTCTGAATAAGCTTATGTAGCCTTCTGACACCGGGTAAGCTTATTTTTATAGGAAAGGAGGAGAGCTTTCTTTGAAACTGCTTAATATTGATGGGTTTCCTAATGCAGAGTTACTAAATAAAGTTTTGAATTTACACGATAGCATATTTAAGGACGCTGCCACACTGATTAGCAAAGCTGAAAATAAGTCAAAAGTAGTCTTTAATTTAGCTTTGGAGGATGAAGAAATTATTGGTTACAAAATTGGTTACGAGTTAGAACCGAACCTTTTCTATAGTTGGCTTGGTGGGGTTGATGAAAGTCATAGAAACAAAGGTGTAGCTTCCAAACTAATGGATCAACAACATCTGTATTTAATAGAGAAAGGTTATGAAATCGTTCAAACAAAAACTAAAAATAAATGGCGTGGTATGCTCGTTTTGATTATAAAAAGTGGGTTTGATGTGATCGGAACATATACGGATAATGAAGGCGAACCGAAGATAATTCTTGAAAAAAGATTATAAAAATACATGGCAGTCGAACGCAACAAAGCACAAGAAAATGAGACCAACCTTGTAAAAACTGGTCAGCTAGTTAAGCAAGAAAGGAAAATGTCAGTGGGTATTTGGGAAAGAAAGTTACTTAATACAACTCGTGGTGTTTTTGAAATATTTATAAAAGGTGAAGGAAGACCAGTATGTGTTGCTCATCATTACTCTGTTTTTAACCAAACAGGTGACTATTTTGCGGAATCACTCACAAATGCGAATAGAGTATTTTTAGTTAATTTAAGAGAAACAGGTAATTCAGAGGAAGCAAAAGAGCCTTATCAATTAAGCATGCTGGAAACCATATTTGATTTAGAAGCTATCCGTGAAGAACTTGAATTAGATGAATGGGGATTTGCAGGCCATTCGACTGGTGGAATGTTAGGGGTGATTTACGGAATATATTTTTCAAATAGGTTAAGTTTTAACCTCATTGTAGGAGCAGCGGCAAGAGAGTATATGACCTTCTCAAAAGATTGCATTTATAATTCTAATCATCCTAAGTTTTTCAGAATGCAAGAACTGAACGAAACCTTAAAATGTTCAGATCTAACATTAGACAAAAGAAATGCATTAAAAACTGAGAGGACAAAGTTATCGTTATATGAACCTGAAAACTATGATGCACTTTTCTCACGAGACATTATTAAGGGAATATCTGCAATTCGTATGGATTTCTTTAATAGAGAGGTGCAGGTATATGATGTAACGAAAAAGTTGGAATTAATATCATGTCCTACTTTAATAATTTGTGGAAGATATGATGTCCAGTGTCCGGTTAAATACTCAATTGAAATGCATGATGGGATTGCTAATTCAAAATTAGTTATTTTTGAGAAAAGCAATCATTATCCTTTTCTGGAAGAAGCAGAACGATTTAAGAAAGAATATAAATTATTTATAAAGGAATATCTTCAGTAGTGCTCACAGCTATTTTTTGATTATCTAGACAAAAAACTGAAAAGTAGGTGTTTAATTGATTTTACATACTGAAGTTTTTGGGGATGGGGAGCCCATCGTATTCCTCCATACTGGGTTGCAAACGGGTATGACAGATTTCGAATATCAACGAGAATATTTTAAAGAAAAATATAAAGTGATTCTTCCAGATTTACGTGGTCATGGGAAATCGGGAGAAAAAGACCTTTCCAATTTTTTTGAGGATTCAGCACAAGACATAGTTTTTGAGCAACTAAGCAATATTGTGAGAACTGCACGGAAAAGTTAGGTTTGGGGGTGATAACGATGGAAAAAGAATTAGAGCGGGCTATTGCCAAACGAAAAAGTGGCAATCATAAAGAGTCGAACGAGTTGCTAATGAGATTGGTGCTGGACTTTCCCGACAATGCATCGATTAATTATCATTGTGCTTGGAGCTTTGATTTATTAGGAGAAGAGTCTAAGGCAGTTCCTTTTTACGAAAAATCGATCAGATTAGGGTTGGCTTTAAATGAACTGGAGGGAGCGCTGTTAGGATTAGGCAGTACATATAGAACATTAGGAGAATACGAAAAGTCAAAAGAAACCCTTCAAAAAGGAATTGAAGCCTTTCCAAATAATAAAGCTATTCAAACGTTCTATGCGATGACCTTATACAACTTGAAGGAGCATAGTAAAGCAATGGAGCTGTTGCTCAAATGCTTGGTAGATACAACTTCTGATGATGAAATTATTAGTTATAAAAAGGCTATTAAGTTCTATTCTGATAAATTAGATGAAATTTGGAAGTGATTGTGTTTAATGAATATTATGAAACTTGATTTTTGTGCAGTGTAATCGTTTTTATAAAAAACAAAAATCAGAATGATAAATTACTTAATTAAAAATTGGATTAATTTTTAGAAGAGTTTAAGAAGCAAAATGAGTAGGTCATTGAACACTGTATCAGAGGCGTGAAAATTATACCAAATTATAAGGGGAGAATTTTATTGAAACAAGCTTTGCTAATTATTGATGCACAGCAAGAACTTATTGATGGTAATGCGAACGAAAAGAGTGTATGCAATAAAGATAATTTGTTGGATAATATTAATAAAGTGGTAAATAAAGCAGTAATCTCGTGTAGCTTAGTTGTTTTTATAAGAGATAAAGATGTCGCGGAAGGCCGAGGGAAAGGATTTGAAATTCATTCCGAAATTGATATACCCAAAGAAGCGAAGATATTTGATAAAGAAGCAACAAATTCGTTTTATGGAACGAAACTATTAGAGTTTTTACGTGATAACATGGTCGAACACCTTGTTGTTATGGGTTGCAAGACAGAGCATTGTATTGATACTACCGTAAGAACGGCAACGGTAAATGGACTCGACGTGACCTTAGTAGGAGATGGCCATTCCACAACAGATTCACAATCCTTAACTGCCGAGCAGATTATCGCCCACCACAATGAAGTACTTCATGGACACTATAATGTTGATAATTTTTCTGTGGTCAGAAATGCAGATGACAACTTATTTACACCTAATCACGATGAATATCGATAATTAATATTTATTATTATAAAGGGAGAGTGATTTTGAATGTGTGGGATTTGTAAGTAATCATCAGGCAAGAGATTCAGAGTTACCAAATTATCGCAAAAAGATATTAAGTTCAATAGAGACAGATCTATTAAATGACGACAATGTAATGGCTCTCTTCTATGGTGGTTCCATCGGAAATGAAAATACAGATGAATATTCTGATATTGATCTAAGAGTAGTTGTAAAGCCTGAAAAAATAAAGGAATACGTTGTTAATAAAAGGAATCGAGCTCAAGAATGGGGGAACGTCCTTTATTTTGAAGAAGTAAACCCCTTATCAGTTTACACTGTTGCTCATTATGATTGCTTTATTAAAGTTGATGCTTTTTATTATATCCCTAGTGATATCCACCCCTCTTTATGGTTGCAAAATATTAAAATTATAAAAGATACGGATAAAATGATGGCTAAGATTTTAGACAACTCAATGTTACTTACTTATGAGCTATCCCTAGACGGATTAGAGTTATGGAGAACGAAATTTTTTGCGCATTTTCATGAGGCATATAGAAGAGTTATGAGAAAAGAGTATTTTTATGCTATGAAATGTATAGATAATTTAAGGTTATCAATTATCGCTGGATGGTATATGGAAATCGGAGTTCAACCAAATACGTTTGGTGATTGGGCCAGATATGAAGGTGAAAGAAGTAATTTAGAAGAATGGCAGCAGTCGCTTCTCAAAAGTTGGGATTGTCGACGGGATCCAGTAGAGATTTTAAATGTCATGAAATGTATAGCTCATGAATTTAAAAAAGTACATCATTCTCTTTGTTATAAATTAAATATTGATGAGAACCCTGAGTGGTTAGCTAAAATTATAAACATGGTTATATGAATTTAACACACTGCTCTTCAAAAGTGTACTTATTTTTAATTGGCATGTTTCCTCCACCTTCCGCTTGGAAGACTAAGAATTAAAAAGATATTAAAATTCAATGAAATTACTGAGGTGATTTTATGAAGAAAATTGTTCTAATATTAATTTTATTCAGTATGCTTTTTGTTGTGGCTGCTTGCACATCAGATGAAGCAGTTCAAAAAGAGATTACTCTCCCAAAAGATGCTCCTGAATTTGTAACGAGAGCTGATTTTGACAAAATTGATTGGGAAAAGGAAGCAGTTGAATTCGGGGATAGAAATATTATTGGAAATGAAAATAAATCTGGTGTGATTGGTGTAGATATGCCCAGCTTAAATGGCCAAAAGTGGATGTGGCATCTTTGGGGAATTGAAAATCCTGTAAACACAGATCTAACAGTTGTTGGTTTTCATAAAGAAACAGGAACCGTTCATCAAATACTAACAAATGGATGGTCAACAACGCTTGGTGGAGCAAACAATGGTGCAGATGCACATACACCAACTTCAGTAAAAATACCAGAGCTAGGAAAATGGGCTATGCTACTTTATACGGATAATGAATTATTTGACATATTAATATATGAAATAAATGAATAGTTTCTTAACATACCAATATCATGCTCAATTGCAACACAATCTTATAAGAGACTCAAACTGAAATCCGATGAAAAGGGCGATAAATAATGAAATCAAACTTCAGTGTAGTTGGTTCTATAATATCTCTTGCTGTTTTCGTTTTTGTACTTTATCTTTTGCGCGTAAATTTATACAGTCTCTTAGAAATTGAACAAATATTAATTAAAATAAAATTGCACCAGTAAATTTTTATAAAAAGATATATTGGAGGTTTTTATGCTAAAGGAAGCAACGTTACAGGAGGCCAACAAGGTTGCAAATCTTGCTTTACATCTTTGGTCGAATCACACATTGGAGGAATTAACTCAAGAAATTACACATCTTATTTCACAGCCTGATTCAAAGATTTTTTTATCTTATTATGCCAACGAAATAATTGGGTTTGCCCAGTGCCAGCTGAGATATGATTATGTAGAAGGGACTAGTTCAAGTCCAGTAGGATATTTAGAAGGGCTTTTCGTAAAAGAAGAGTTTCGTAAACAGGGCGTTGCTAGAAGTTTAGTGAATATATGTGAAGAATGGGCAAAGAAAAAAGGTTGTCGTGAATTTGCAAGTGACTGTGAATTGGAAAATGTAGAGAGCTTGGTAATGCATCTAAAGTTAGGATTTTGCGAGACAAATCGTATTATTTGTTTTAAAAAAGATTTGTAAAGCTGGAATTAAAAACTCGATGCTTATTTTTAAGAATTAAAATGTATAGCGCGAGGTGATTTTATGAGTCTAAAGGAAAAGGATATAAAATTAGTAATAGGGTCAGGAGGATATAATAACAATCCGGGTTGGTTGCACACTCAGGAAAATGAACTTAGTTTACTAGACGAGAAAACCTGGGGGGAAATGTTTGATAATAATTCGATTGCTGTAATCTTGGCTGAACATGTATGGGAGCATCTAACTTACTATGAAGGAGTTCAAGCTGCAAAGGTATGCCATAAATTTCTGAAGCCTGGTGGATACATACGATGTGCTGTTCCTGATGCCTTTTTCCAAGATGAAGAATATCAGAATACAGTTAAAATAGGAGGTCCCGGACCAAAAGATCATCCAGCAGTAGATCATAAGATCGTTTATAATTATAAATCTATCACGGATATGTTTCATACTGCCGGATTTGAAACACAATTACTCGAGTATTTTGATGAAAAAGGTGCATATCACCAAAATTTTTGGGATGGAAAAGATGGAGTGATTTTTAGATCAAAAAAGTATGACCCAAGAAATCAAGGGCAGCAGATTATATTTCCATCCTTGATAGTTGACGCTGTAAAGATATAAACGAAGATTAGCAACATTTATTAATAAAAAAATGCATATGACAAAATACGTATTTAGGGTGAGAAGCGGATGATTGGGATAAGTATTGCGACAAAATGGGAGTATGAAGCCACGTTAGAGTACTTTGGCATAAAGGATAATGAACGCTTAAGTTATCCCTATGGCGAGTATTTTTTAAGAACAATTAGTGGCACTGAACTTATTTTTTACAGCACTGGTGTAAGAAAAGTTAATGGTGTTGGTGGCAATCAGTATATGATTTCAAAATTCAACTTATCTAAAGTGATCGTTGCTGGTACGAGTGCAGGTATAGATGATAGATATAATAATCTAGATATTTTTGTGCCTTATAAAGCCGTTCAATATGATTGCACAGTAAAAGAAGTTGAGCCTTTAATCAAACAATCCTTCACAGTTGATTTTGATCTCTCAAAATACGGTAGTGATTTTCATACTGGAGTAATTGGTACCGCTGATAAAGCAGTAGTAATGTGGAAGGACTATTTGGAACTGAAAGAAAACGAAATAACAATTGCAGATACGGAAGCTGGAGCAATTGCTTACATATGTAAGAAGAATGATGTTGAATGCATTATTATAAAAGGGATCTCCGATTTCTCGACGGATGAAAGCAGTTCCGATAAATATGAATCGAACATGGAACAAATTAATATCTATTTAGAAAACACCCCTAAAGTTATGGAAAAAATTTTTGGAGAATATTTAAAGAGATTTATATAAAGTTATAGTTAATAAAAAGCATGTGTATTATTAATGAAAGGTATGTCTTCGCTGCCTTTTTAAGGATCAGAGCTTTCTAGTTGCTTGGTAATTTGCTGGAATTTGGGCTAATTGTTGAGTTCGAGATGGACCCGAAAAAGACTATAATCCAACTTAGAAGTTACTTTACTAAAATAGTGAATGCAGTTGTCTAGGTTATGTTCCAAATTAGAATCTGCTCAGAGGATGCATTAATTGCACCTATAAAATTAATGGGAGTGTTCTATGTGAAGAAGCATCTCGTACTTTTATCCCTAATACTAATGGTAGGTTTATTGGTCGCTTGTTCTTCTAATTTCAGTAACGAGTCAGACAACGAATTAGAAGTTTCAAAGGAAGAAAGTGAAGCACAAAAAATTTCGAGTAAGAATGATGAGACAATAATAGAAAAGAACTGGGAACTATCTCCTGAATTCATTCATTTTGTTGAATATGAAAGTGGAGAAAAAGGTTCTTATGAGATTAGAGGAAATAAAGACGGTATGGGAATTACAGGGCCATTTCCAATTATTGCAAAAGATAGCCAGAAATATATGTGGTTTTATTTTGGAGCAGAGGATATCTATGATAAACCTGTAAAAATAAAAGCTATAAAAAAAGGAGAAGAAGATAGTATTGAAGTCTATTCGGGTACCTTTTTCGAGAGTGCTGAGGTAAGTCCTGAAAGTGTAAATATGCCCTCGCGTTTACGCTTTCCATCAACAGGAACATGGAAAGTCCTAGTATATATCGAAGAAGAACTTTTCGATACAATTATTGTAAAGGTGGAATAAATTTTCTAACTAGGAAATTTGATTTTAGCCAGGTTTAAATCAGAGGGGTGCAACCAATGAGTAAAATTATTATTGTGGTGCATATTTTATTAGTAAGTGTTTCATTGTTAGGTTGTGATAATAATAATTCAATTCTAAATCCATCTAATAAAAAGCCTAACAATCCTAATAATGTAATTAATGAAGGTACCTCTGATTATCAAGGTGTTATTCTAGAAATTAATGAATCCAGTGTTACTGTTGGAACAAATAATGTAGATTCCGAAGCATCATATCCAGCTTTTGAAGTGTTTGTTGATAATCAAACGAAAATTGTAGGGATTATTAATGAATTCTCAAAACTTAAAGTTGATCAGAAAGTAGAAATTTTGGTGAAGGATAAGTGGAATAATAACCCGAATAATAAAATGATCGCCAGTAAAATTATTGTTAGTAATAAATGAGGCAAAACGGCAAATACGGGCTTATCTGAAAGGAAAACTGAACGGATCAAATTTACTCTATTCAAAAAATTTATAACAAGTAATTTCGCTTATTTTTTAAAAGGTACACAGGCTGTATTTGATATACCATCTGATATAAAGGAGAAAAAATTATGAGTAAATCATTTATTGAACAAGTACATTATATTCGGATTCCTGTAAAGGATTTAGAGCAGTCTGCACAATGGTATAGAGATGTATTAGGGCTTCAGTTATTAAGCATTACAGAGGAGCCATTGGCGATTATAAAGGTAAATGAAGGTCCTTTTTTACTTATCTTGGTACCTACTGATGATGAAACCTTTGCACATTTTACAATTGATAATGAACAAGAATTTAGTATTGGTTTTACTAGTCCAAGATTAACTGAATTTCATCAACACTTAGTTGATAATCAAGTTACGGTCGAGGATATTGAAGAAGATAACGATCATGCCTATTTCCACTTTTATGATCCAAACGGTAATAAGCTTCAAGTACATTGGTGAGATAGAATAAATTGGCCTATTTCGTTTTAATACTTTTAAACTGAGGTGTGGTATGGAGATTAGAAAAGCTAATTTAAACGACGCTTTAGGTGTTGCGAAAGTACAGGTGGATAGTTGGAAAACTACATATAAAAATATTGTACCAGAGGCGTATTTAGACTATAAAAAATAGACCTCCCTTCGTTTAGCAGCCTAGTCAGGTCTATTTCTTACTCGTACTGGACCCTCCTGAAGAGGAGCGATTCATTGCTGACCGGAGATATTAGCGTATCTTCGGTCTTTATTAGTTTATGCTTTCTTAAAACTCTATTTTCAATTATGGAAATAATTTGAAACGTTTTCTTATTATAATCGTACCTCTATAAAAAAGGGGAAGAAACATTTATTTCAAATAAAGATGTTGGATTAGTACTGAAATAATAACTATTAAACAAAGGTGGTAGCATATGTTGAAGAATTTCATTAGTGGCGTAATTACAGTTTTGTTTTTGATAATTATTAACATTATCTTAAACGATCTGACTGACACTCATTTTATAGATGTTATGTTATTTGTGGGTATAGTAATTTCTCTCATTATCATGTTTTTTTCTTCTTCAGGAGGTTTTACTACGAAGTATACAGACCTAGCCATGGGAAATCCGGCAAATGATAAAAGTGACAAAAATTTTAAGTTTTCACCTAATGTTCCCTTCATCGTTTCAGTAACTTATGCATTGGCCGGATTACTTGCAATCTTGTTTATTTATGTAGACTATTTCTCTTAGGATGTAATAACATAGATCATTTATCCAGTACTTTGAATTTCAAGCGCTCAGGGGGAGCTGCATTACAATCCCCCTGATCCAGTAGTCACTCTTTATTATATGGCACTCTGCCAAACCACTCATAACGGCGAGTGGAAATAAAACGGTAAACAGGATCCCCTATATTTTTCACAAAAGGAAGATAGAGCAAGAAAGCTAAAGGCATTGTAGCGGGCAGTAAAGAAAGAATTTTGCGCACAGTATTAAATCCTGTTAGCACCCGTTTATCTTTTGTATACATATAAATTTCGTCATACAAATTTTTATAGTTATTGACTCTTTCTTTAATCGAATCACTTACTTCCTGAACAGGGTACCAGAAAATGGCGTTATTCCAATCCAATCTTTTCAGTACAGCTTTCACTGTACGACATAGAGGGCATTCGGCATCGAAAAATACAATATGCTTATTCATACGGTTATTACTCCCTTCTGTTTCTTTCTGCTTTCCTATTTTTATTGAATGAGTTCATCTTCCATTTTCCCTTCAGTGGCTATTGCAAACCATATAGTTTGAAAAATACAGAAGGCTTTTGGCTAATTAAAAATGAAGTAATTAGTAATCCTTAAAGGAGATTTCGGTTAAGAAAAAAGAGAAGCCCTTAAAAAAGAAGCTTCTCCGCCAACACTAACCGTTCTGTTTTGCGAATCGTTTTGAAAGCTGTGCTAGTAATTCAGGTTTGTCATCACGATGCATGACAACTTCAATAAACGTTAGACAATCATGATTATTTTCCGCTGCTTTTAATGCTTCTTCCAGTTCCGTTTCCGTCTGCACTTTGTATGTCAGGCTTTTTCCTTCAGGGCTGAATACTTCAGGCAGCTTTTTGTAATCCCACATCGGAATATCATTATAGGCTTGGTTTTCGCCGTGAATGGCACGTTCAACGGTGTAGCCGTCATTATTAATTAAGAAAATAATTGGTTTGATTTTCTGATCGAGCATGGTTGAAAGCTCTTGTGCTGTTAATTGGAACGAACCGTCTCCAATTAGAAGAATATTACGTCGGTTCATATCGGCAAGCTGTGAACCTAATAATGCCGGAAAAGTAAAACCGATGGATCCCCAAAGTGGCTGCCCAATAAACATGGTATTTTTCGGTATGGCCATCGTTGCGGCACCATAGTAAGAAGTTCCTTGTTCTGCCAACAATACATCTTTTTCTTTCATAAAATGAGATAGACGCTCAAAGAAGCGATTTTGTTTTATGTTTTCTTCTTTTACTTCAAAAGCATTTTGATTTAGCTGTGACTGAAGAGGAAGTATATTAAGTTCCTCTGAATTTTTTTGTGTAACTTTTTCGCTAAGAGCTAATAGCGCATCCTTCATTGTAATTGGTGCGTACTTTTGTTTCGTAGTAATTACAGAAAATGGTGTAATCTGAATCACATCTTTATCAGAAAAGTTATAAGAGAACCCACCTGTCGTTGAATCGGTCGGTTTAGCACCAATTTGAATAATACAGTCCGCTTCATCTACACGTTTTTGTAAATAGGGAGCACTTAGCTCGCCATTATAGACACCAATAAACTGTGGATGCTCTTCGTTAAAAGCGCCTTTTCCTCCGCTTAAAATAGTGACAGGGATTCCTGTTTTGTCAGCGAACGCGAGTAATTCTTCTCGGTTTTCATAACGGTTTACCTCGTATCCTGCTAAAATAACAGGTTGCTTTGCTTTGTCAATCATAGGTGTTAGCTCAGAAAGCATTTGGCTGAGCGCTTCATGATTACTTGTCGCTACCTCATCATGTAAGGGACTTTCCGGTTTGTTCGCGGGTTTATCATATACATCAATTGGCAAGGTAATGTGAACAGGGCGCTTCTCTGTCATACAGGCAAGCAATACACGGTCAATTTCTTGTGCAGCGTTTTCTTGGGTTAACAAGGTTTGAGCTACCGTCACCTCTTGAAACATTCTGGAAAAATGATCAAATTTGCCATCGCCTAATGTATGATGAACATATAAACCATTGTCCATCACCTTTGTTGTTGGCGCGCCAGTAATCTTAACCACAGGCACATGTTCAGCATAGGACCCAGCAATTCCATTGATGGCACTTAATTCACCAACACCAAAAGTCGTGATTAAGGCAGCAAATCCGTTAATACGGGCATATCCATCCGCAGCATAAGCGGCATTTAACTCATTACGATTTCCAACCCATTCCATTCCTTCATAATCAATAACATTGTCTAAAAAAGCCAAATTATAATCACCTGGAACGCCAAACATATGGCGAATCCCTAGTTCGGATAAACGATCCAATAAATAATTTCCAACTGTATATTCATGTTTCATTAATCGCACCTCAAATCAGTATTTTTCTGTTTTAGATTTAACATATATTACTTTTCTATACGATGACTGGCGAGACATCCTTAATTAAAAGAAATTAGACCAACGGAACTTAATTAAAACTAAAAACTCAACGCTGTTATTAGGTCAACTAACTTGACCTTAAATAAAATGGTAACACCAGATGAAATATAGGTCAACTTTATTGACCTAAGTGAGTTATTTTATATATAACCCCTTGCTCTAAAGGGGATGCTAATACAAAAGATGTTGAAATTTTGTTATTCTTTTATCAGGAGGTACAAACTAAATGGATAAAAAACGTGAAGAACAATTAAATGAGACACTAATGCTTTTTTATTTTGCTTACCGCACATTTACAAATGAACCTGATCGCATTCTTGAAGAACATGGGATCCAACGGCTGCATCATCGCATTTTATTTTTTGTAGCTCGAACCCCAAACATAAGTGTGCACGAGCTTTTGAAAACATTAGAAGTAAGCAAACAAGCATTGCACGCTCCAATGCGACAGCTAATTGAGATGGGATATATAACAAGTGAACCCGCGGAATATGATCGACGTGTCCGAGAGCTTTGTTTAACAGAAAAAGGGCAAAAGCTTGAGAGGCAATTAAGCAATGTTCAACGTGGCAAAATGAATGCCATCTTTGAAACGATGGGGCCGGATAGCGAGGAAACCTGGAAGCAGGTTATGAAAAAAATTATTGATAATGAGAAGGACGAGTAATAGTTGAGGATGTATGGTTAGTGGGATTTTTTGAAATTTAAAGCAAACTCGTTCATATTTTAGTAGGAGGAAAGACAGTGAATTCTAAACATATCGTTAAATATATAACAATTTCAATAATAGTAATTCTGCTATTAATCGCATATGGTTTTTACTCTATCATCCATACAGAAGCTGTTGAGGATGTAGAAGTAAAAAAGGTAGATTGTACAACAAAAGAGCATGTGAATGTGAACGATAAAAAGATACTGTGTAAGGAAGATTATTATTTATTTGTTAATGGTGAAAAGGTAGTAGTAGAAGATAAAAACACGTGGAGCTTAATAAAAGAAGATAAAAAATATGATCTTGAATATGAATGGCATGCGTTTCATACACCTAAAGTGAAAACAATAAATATAGCAGGTGAAGGGAATAAAAAGCATTAGAATAAATATTATTAGGGCGGAAATTTATTGAATGTGAATTGGACTCCAATAATATTGTGTGTACAAATCTTTCGTTACACACGCCTTGCTTTATGACACGTGAAAGAAGGGGGAGGTTAGGTGTTAACTCGAGTCATTCAACAATTTAATCTTAGGGTATTATCTGTTAATGAGGTAGAAGATTCCTATAGTTCCACAGTGTATAAATGTAATTTACTTAACGGTGAAATTATTTTTTTGAAGATTCCTTACACAAAATTGAAGTATGAGCGTGAATTGGAAGCATATCAGATATTAAAAGATAAAGTTTCCATTCCGCAAATGTTAGATTACTGGTCTGGGGATGAAACGTGTCCAGGCGCTTTCTTACTTTCTGAGTTAAAGGGGAAGCCGTTAACAAATAAAGATTTACCCAAAGTAGCTTTTCAAGTTGGAGAACTTCATGCTTCCATGCACCAAATTCAGCCATCTTCGCAGTTAAGTGGAATACGAAATGAATTTCCGAACTGGGCAAATTTTGTGGAGCGCCAATTTTATAGTTTCGCTGAAGATGTACAGAAAGTGATAAATGAAAATTTATACACACAGGCTTTGAAAAAGTTTGAAAACATGAAACTACAGCTCCCACCTTCTGATGGTCCAAGTTTTATACACATGGATTTTCGTCCGGCAAATATAATTATTGATGGAGAGAAAGTCTCTGGGGTCATAGACTTTGAGAGCGTGCGATTTGGTTCAACAGAAATTGATTTCACCAAAATATATCGTGATTATTTAAGTTTTGATGATGAGTTGTTTCAGTCATATCAAGAGGGCTATAAGAACATAAGACCATTACTAGATTTAGAGGTCGTATTACCCTTTTATCAATTTACCGATGCTTTTAATAGTATTGGCTGGTGTAAGCGGCGCGGTTTGGAGAAAAATGCATCTTTTCTTGAAGAAAATCTTTCTATCTTAAAAAGGATGTTAATCTGAGAGACAACCCGTCTTACTTCATAAATAAAGAGCAGTGGGAAAGGGGGAAATTGTTTGTCAAAAGGGTTACTTCACCATATAGAAATATACGTTTCTGATTTAAAGAAATCTGCTGAGTTTTGGGGATGGCTACTCGAAGAATTAGGGTACCGCTCCTATCAAAAATGGGAGTATGGACAAAGCTGGAAGATAGAAGATACATATATTGTTTTTGTACAAACAGAGGAAGGCTTTCTTGATGTTTCGTACCATAGAAAGCGGGTAGGTTTAAATCATGTGGCGTTTCACGCTGAATCCAGACAACACATAGATGAGATGACCGAGAAGCTAAACAATAGAGGAGTCACCATACTTTATCAAGACCAGCATCCATTTGCTGGCGGAGATGATTATTATGCTATTTACTTTGAAGATCCTGATAGAATAAAAGTAGAGCTTGTGGCACCTTAACGAAAAAAACCCGATTTATTAAATCTTTGTAATATAAATTGTGCTAAAATTAACTTAAATCAAAATATGAATGAAGGTCGGAATTAGAAAACGAGGTATTAACAGATGTGGAGAAAAATAGAATGTCTTGCTGTTTATACAAACGATATTCGTAAATCAATTAATTTTTATCAATCACTTGGGTTAACAAAAGCGTGGGAAGCATACCAAGATGATGAAAAACAATGGCAACTTGTAGGTATGCGATTTCCCGATGGTAATTCTGAATTAGTGTTAAAAAACAATCCGGATTTAAACTTTGCTGAGATGGAGATTGTAGTTGAAGATGTTAAGGCTATCTATGAAGCTTTAAAATTTGATACTGAAGTTGAATGGATTCGTACCCCATTTCCTAATAGTTTAGGTGGACATGTGGCAGTAATGAAGGCTCCAGACGACAATGTATTTGTGTTAGTAGGGAAATGATGGAACATTAAATTGATATAACACTTAATTAAGGTTTTATTAGGGGATGAATATGTTGCCAAAAGAAAAAATAGTTATCCGAACAGCAAATACCAAAGATGCACCAAGAATTTTACAAATTGAGCGTGAAGTCGTGTCAGAAGAGACTTTTTTGATAACTTCATTAGAAGAATTTGATAAGACAGTAGATCAGCAAAGTGATTGGATAGAAAATATGATACATAACGATAGAGAAACGATGCTGGTTGCTGAATATTCCGGGCAAGTAGTAGGGTGGATCGTGTTTATGTCACAAAACAGAATAAGGTTATCTCACACCGGTTCCTTTGGAATGATGATTGAAAAAAACTTTAGGAATATGGGCATTGGGAAATTATTAATAAACGGTATATTGGATTGGGCGGAAGTAAATCCATGTATTGAAAAAGTTTCTTTAGGTGTTTTTTCAACAAATAAAAGAGCAATAGCTTTATATAAAAAGATGGGATTCATAGAAGAAGGACGAAAAGTTCGAGAGTTCAAGATAAGTGACACGAAATATGTTGATGATGTCTTAATGTATAAACTCGTTTAATTGTTAATCGCTAAACGAAAGTCCGTCCAGAAATGATTTGTATTCTCCATCCTGCTCATGTTGATATTTGTTTGAATTCTTCATAACAAGGAAAATATTAAGTATGAAGATACAAAAGTAGGAAAAGGAGGTGCTTTTTATGAACTGGAACCTTCCTGTTGGTTTAGCCATCGGAACATTTATCGGAATTTATTTAACATCCCAAGCTGTTTTCCAAAGTTTAATCGGTTCTTTTGCTGCATTGTTGATTGGTCTTATAATTTCACTTATTTTGTACAAGAGAAAAAGAGTATAAAGCAATAATCTGGATTTTTCTTATAACAAATTGCCTTGAATACCAACTTAGAACTTATTTTATAGGAGGTATAAAGTGAGTAGCGATAATAAAACTACCGAAGAAAAAATGGATCAACAGAGAAATGACATAGAGAGAAAAAAGCAATATGACACAGTAGTTGGTTTAGGCTGGAAGAACTTTGGAATAGCATTTTTTGTGATAGTGATAGCTATTGTAATATATGTTTTTTTCTTTCGTTAAGTATGTGAAAGTATATTTTTCAGCACCCTAGAGAAAGTTTTCATAAAGGTAAGTAAAAAGAGGGGGGATTAAAAGAGTGCCTGTTTGCCAGAACTGTAAGAACAAATGGAGTTGGAAACAAACGATCAAGAAAACTACCACCTTAGACCCCGCTATGATTTGCCCATATTGTGAAGAAAAGCAATACCAAACCCAAAGGTCAAAAACAAAATG
Source organism: Virgibacillus halodenitrificans (assembly GCF_001878675.1). Taxonomy (NCBI): domain Bacteria; kingdom Bacillati; phylum Bacillota; class Bacilli; order Caryophanales; family Bacillaceae; genus Virgibacillus; species Virgibacillus halodenitrificans. The sequence continues at coordinate 1,108,580 of NZ_CP017962.1, forward strand.
TGCATTATTAACTCCTATCATTCTATTACCCTTGCTATTGAATATATTTTACGAACCAGGCATCCATGTTTTAATATTACTAATTATTTTCTTCCTTTTAGCTATGTCGCTATTCCCGTTTTTAGTTGAGCTAAGCAGTGAAGAAAAATATATTAATTTCTTTGAGAAATGAAGATGGCTGATTGAAGAGGGAGGAAGTCTTTTAACGTTCATAAATAGTATCTATACTACGATGTAATAGTTTAATATACGATGTTATGGGAGGATATGGGATGAAAAAGTTAACTTTTCTTTTATTATTAATTTTGATAGCGCTTACTGCATGTAGTTATGATTCGGCTAATCCAGCTTCCTCTCAGGATAATGATAAGAAAGCTGCCGAACAATCAGCCCATAGCTCAGCGACGGAAGCAGATACAACAAAGGAAGAAGTCCCAAGCTCTTTTTCATTTACATATAAAGGTCAAAAATTTGAGGTAGTCTATTATTATAAGAGCTTCCTGGAGTATATCGAAAAAGCAGAAGAGCAACCTGAAAATTTAAATGGTACATATATAGAAACAATTATTAATCCAATAGCAGAAGAGAGGGGTGTTCGGCTGTCAAAAGTGTGGGGCTTCGGTACACCTACACAACTAGAAATTTTAGAAAAATATCTAAAATCATTAATAGATAATCAAGATACAATACATAAAGTAATTACAGATTCATTGAAAAAGTCAGCGAATGAACTCCAACCAGGAGCTGATAAATACGTATATGTATTTCCTGCAAATCCAGAGGATAATCACGTTATGGAAACAATGGAGGGTGTGGCAGCTTCTGCATGGAGTGAAAACTTCTTTGCCATTCAAATTGCTCCTCCTTATTTTGAAGAGAAAAGTTTAAAACAGGCAGTTGCACATGAATATCATCATACCGTCTTTTTTGAGAATAATGAATTGGGTTATTCCTTATTAGAATCTGTCCTGATTGAAGGGAAGGCAGACACGTTTGCAAAGATAATATATCCAGATATTCAGATGCCATGGAGCGATTTTTCTTCGGAGGAAAATGAAAGTAAAACATGGAAAGTGCTTAAGGAAAATATGACCTCCGCTATGCCTTCCATTCAGGATGACTTCTTCCTGGGTAATACAAGTAAAGGGTTACCTCAATGGGCGAATTATAAAATAGGGAACAAAATAATGGAGAGTTTTATCGATGAAAACCCAAATATTACCATTGGCGACTGGACAGATATGCCAGCAAATGAAATTCTTGAGAAAAGTAAGTATGCAGAAAAACATTGATTTATAGAGGAGGCATTTTATTGAAAAGGTCTTTACTGTTTTCCGTTTTAATTTCTTTAATTTTGTTTGCAGGTTGTAGCAGTTTGTCAAGATATGATGATAATGAAGTAGCAGCCGTTGTAAAAGATCAAGAGATTACCGTAGGAGATTTACGATTTTTATATCCTGATGATAAGGCACTAGATTATTTGGATTGGGCCATAAAAGTTGAATTGGTAAAGCAAGAGGTAGAGAAAATGAACATTGAAGTTACTGACAAGCTGAATAGGGAAGGGGACGATGATTGGTTTGGGCAACTCCCTCCTGAAAACACAGAAGATCAAGGAGGAAAGCAAATTCGTAAGTTTGCTGAGGCACAAGCCAAGAAGCTAAATATGAAACCTGAAGAATTTCAAAAACAATATGCCAAAATAATCAATGAACAAAATGCCTATATGATTACTTATTTAGAAGAAAAGACAGGAATTGAAAACGTTGATGATGAAGCAGCAAAGGATGAATTTAATGAAAAAAGTGATGCTTTACTTGAGGAGTTGGTGGAAGAAAATAAAGATGGAATAGAAGTGCTAATTCAATGATTTTTTAAAAGTAGGGTTTGCATTTCAGTTTCAGGAAGAGAATGTTGCATAAAGAGCATATTCAGGTAAACAGTAGCCAATTTCTTTTATAAGAAGTTGGCTTTTTTAATTTAATGTAATACTTATCTTGCATTTACCCGAAATTAAATGTAAAGTTAATATAACAATATGTTAGATATATATTACGTTCTGTGGGTGAGTGTATGGTAAGTAAAATGAAAGTGGCAAGAGTGGAGAAAGGTTTAACACAGGCGCAGCTTGCGAAACATGTCAATGCAACAAGGCAAACAATTGGGTTAATTGAAAAAGGAGAGTACAATCCCAGTTTGAACTTGTGTCTTGCAATAGCCAAAGCTTTAAATAAGACATTAGATGAATTATTTTGGGAAGGTGATTAATTGATACATTCATTTTTAAATGTATTTTTACCAGATGATGAATATAAACGCTTACGGGTTTTATATTTTATGGCTGAAGCAGCATTTTTAATGATTGGGTTATTGATGTTGGGGTCTGCTTTAAACAATTACTTGTTAAAATGGAATCTTGAAGGAACTGAAGTAACTTTTATCCTTACCATGATTCCAATGCTTATGGTGGGATATACTTATTTTCGATATATATTTTCAGGAATAGAACATACAGAAGTATTGAACAAGCAAAGCTATAAAAGGGAACGGCGTGTAGCTGGTAAGCGCGCTTTATCAGTGGGTGGTATATTTTTTATCCTTCTCCTAATCGCCAAAGGGATTCCAAAAAACTATAATGAGGGTATCGATCTGATCGCTCTTCCGGTTATTTCTACGCTTTTATATTTCCTTTTTGATTTAATTTCCCTCAAGCGTTCTGTCAAGAGAAATACTGAGTTAGAGGATTAGGTAATTGGGAAAAAATAAAGATGGGTTGCTTTTAGCAACCCATCTTTATTTTTTAGAATAGGCTAAAAAGGATTATAGTATTTAGCGACCATTTATAGATCGTGATCTTAGTTAGATACATAAGCAATACAGCGTTCCACAAATTCCAGTACATCTTCCTCTATTGGAAATAGTCCTGTTTCCTCAGCGGGTAGCTTTCTAACCTCCCAGAACTTGTCTGCTAGCTCTGTATTCTCTGAAAAAGAAGTATTCGATACTTCTATTAACTCTGAAGCAATTTGAAAGCCTTCTTCTGATTCAGGCTTAATATTGTGTTTTATACACCATTCAATTCGTCGCAGCAATGATATATATTGATGTGTTGTCTTATCATTATTACTAAGGTTTGGGAGGGTGTTTTCTAAGATGACTTGTTCATGCTCCTGAAAATAGTTCAGCCATTTTTTATGGTTCTTTTGTGAATTTTGTACAAGCTCAGAAACACGTTCCCAAGACAAAGATTCTTCTAAATCCATTAAATTGATTAATGTAGTTGTATTAGAAATACTTGTTTGTATTTCCGATAGTTGTTCTTGTAAATAATTGTAGTGGGAAATTAGGATTTGTTTATAAGAAAGCTTATCCAACATCCCGCGAATATCTTCTAATGGAAGTGAAAGTGACTTTAGAATCATTATTTTTTCTAATTTAAATAAGTCATCCTCTGAATAATATCGTTTTCCGTGAGTATCCTTAAAACTTGGTGTAAGGAGATTGATCTGATCATAATAACGAAGTGTGCGGACAGATATATTTCTCTGTTTAGATAACTCCCCAGTGGTCCATCGATGCAATTTTTTCCCCTCCTTGAAAAAAACTTGCGGGTGACGTTACGTAACCTATTATAGTTGGATTATACCATAGTGGGAAGAGGGTTAACGAATGGAAATTAATCAAATGAATTGGAAAGAGAAAGACTATTGGGGTTTGAAAGAATTCATATTTTTAATGGTGCTTGAATTTGTATTTGTAATTGGTTGTATTAAATTTATTATTCACCCAATCTATTCAAATTGGTTTGATAATGAACTGTATTCTGGAACCTTCATGGGGTTAACAATAGCTGTAATTCTAATTTTAGGCGTATATTTTATTGCTATACGTCCAAAAAAACTTTCATGGAGTGAAGTAGGGGTCCAAGCATTCGCTGCAAGGTACTGGAAAATGATTATTGTATTTTCTGTTATTTTATTGTTTGGTGCTGTGTTAATTGTAGTCCTTACGAGTTTTGTAGGAAATACTTGGGAGAATAGCAAAACAGCAGCAATTCAACAAAGAATAACTTTCATTTCGTTTCTAATAGCCTTTATCTCTGCAGCAATCATCTCACCAATATATGAAGAAATTTTTTATCGCGGTTTTTTATATCGTTGGTTACGTACACGCATAGGATTACTTGGAGCCATTTTGCTTAGTTCAATAATCTTTACGGCTATTCATATACCCACATATAATGCCATGCCTGTAAATTTCTTTAGTGGGGTTATTTTTGCAGTGGCGTATGAGCGCACAGGTTCAATATGGCCATCAGTTATTATTCATGGTTTAACCAATGGAATTATGGTTTTGCTGACAGTTTTGCCATAAAGCCATTGCTTCAGATAGCCGAAACTAGAACAGTGCGAGAGATGCAAAGATTAATGACGACTGCTAGTACATTGTACACAAGACCTATGTAAGGATAAAAAAGGATAAGGAAGTGTTAATTTGGATTTTATTGCTTGGATGATTGTGATAAGTGAAATTGGATTTTGGGTTTTAATTTTGGCAGGATTTATTACACGTTACATTTTTAAATTAAAGAGACTTGGTCTTTTTCTATTGGCCTTAACACCAGTTATTGATTTAATATTACTGATTGCTACGAGTGTTGACTTATATTATGGTGCCACCGCTACTCAAATACATGGTATTGCCGCTATTTATATTGGAGTTTCCGTTGCATTCGGTAAGAGTATGATCGCTTGGGCTGACATACGGTTTCAATATTATGTGATGAAACAGGGAGAGAAGCCAGTTAAAAGACACGGTATCGAATATGCAAAACATTATTTTAAAAGCTGGGGACAACATGTACTAGCTTATCTAATAGGCGCTGGGATACTAGTCGGTTTAGTTTATTTCATTGATGACCCTTCTCGAACCGAGGTGTTAGCTGGGTTTCTAAAATTATGGACGCTTGTACTAGGTGCGGATTTCTTAATTGCAATCAGTAATTTTATATGGCCAAAAAGTGCTTAGAGAGGCGGTTTAAATCTTTTAATTACCTTTAGTTTACAGAAAGATAGGATTTAACAAACAGCGCATTATAAATAAAATGCGAGTTTATACCATTAGATAATAATTAATGAAAATCTTCAGTAAGGGTCCTCTAATTCCGTAATCGTGTAAAGAATCTTATATGGTAATTATTTCTTTTTCTTTTATAATGAAGGTAAGGAGGAGTTATATTTAAAATTACTATCAGTTTTATGTTTTTAATTGTTCAAAATACATGCAGTTGGTAAATAAAATACAATATAGAAGATGGAATAACAAAGATAGCAGACAAATATAATTATACTTTGCTACGGGGGTACATATGGAAATGCATTATTATTTAGGTTGGTTTAACAATTATTTTCCAGAAAATTTGGCCAAGTCGTTACAAGAGGATATAACGGATCGCAAATCAATTGCTATGATTAGCTCGGATCCATTCTCTTATGAGGATGATGGTTCTACTGAACGCTCTTGGCTTAATCAGGCCGGCATTATATTTGATGAATATTATTTAATTAATTATCGCGTCCAGAAGGAAGATGCCCACAAGTTAATTCAAAATACTTCAGTTATTTTCTTGTTGGGTGGAGATCCACTTAAACAAAATCATTTTTTGAAGGAATATGAATTGTCGGGTGCAATAAAGGAAAGCACAGCAGTTGTAATTGGTGCAAGTGCTGGTGCAATTAATATGTCTGCTAAATGGTTATGTTCACCAAAACTTGGATTTAAAGTTGAAACAAGCTCTGTTTATGATGGAATCGGGCTTAACGATTTTTCAGTTTTGTCTCACTTTGATCTTGAAAATAATTTCACACTGGTTCAGACGGAACTGTCTCCCTTATCGAAAGAAATAGATATTTATGCTTCGAACAAGGATTGCGCTGTACGTATAAAAGGAGATGAAATTGACATTTTGGGCAATGTATATCTAATTACCCACTCAAAGATCCAAAAAATGAAGGAGACGCTTTAGACTAATTTACTGGAGTTTAAAGGAGGGAGAACAATAAGCAAAAAGATATTGATATTATTGAGCATAGCCTTATTTACAATATTAGCAGCTTGCGATAATTATAATGAGGATAAGATTAATGTGAAAGTTGAAGGGAATCCAACTCCCAAAGAAATTTTAGCGGATGATGAAAATGCAGATATATTTTTTATGGGTGGCACAGTCTACACGAATGCAGAGAATATAGAATGGGTAAATAAAGAAGACTTAACAATAGGAGAGAAAATTGGTGTGATTAAGAATCAAACTGACAATAGTGAGGAATTTGAAAATTTTACTGCTTCAAAACTACCTACTGGAACAGAGATATACGAGCCTCAAAATAAGAGTGGTTCCATCTATATTGTTAAGTTGAATAATGAGGAAATACCATATTTGGGTTTGGTTGAGGGCTAACTTAATTACCAGAGTCGGAGTCAGGGAATTTAATAACAGTATAAATTTTGCTAAAGAGAAGCACCTAAAAAGCAAGTTGCTTTTTTACTAGGGGGAGACAAATAATGGATGTAACAAAACACAATAGTGACGCTTGGGATAAAAAGGTAGATGAGGGTTCTAGATATACGCAGCAAGTGAGTAGTGAAACTATTAGAAAGAGCATAGCTGGTCAATGGGAAATCTCTGTTACAACAGAAAAATCAGTTCCAAGAAATTGGTTTCCAAAAGTTTTAGACGGTTTAAACGTATTATGCCTGGCATCTGGTGGTGGCCAGCAAGCGCCAGTTTTAGCTGCCGCTGGAGCAAATGTTACAGTTACCGATATTTCTAAAAAACAATTAGAACAAGATGAAAATGTAGCAAAACGTGAGGGGTTAACGTTAAGAACGGTACAAGGTGATATGTCAGATCTGAGTGATTTTGAAGATGAATATTTTGATATCGTTGTTAATCCGGTTTCCAATTTGTTTATCAAGGATGTTAAACCTGTATGGAAGGAAGTATCAAGGGTTTTAAAAAACAAAGGTATTTTAATTGCTGGATTTACTAATCCTTTGTTATGGATTTTTGATGATAATCAAGAAAGAAAAGGCATCCTTGATGTTAAAAACTCCATACCCTCTTCCACATTAGATTATTTGCCTAAAAATGAAGTGCAAGACTTTATTGATTCAAACAACACCATAGAATATGCACATACTTTAGAAGATCAAATCCAAGGACAGATTGAGGCTGGATTTGTAATTTCAGGCTTTTATGAGGATGACTTCGGAGGTACAAGAATTTTAGACAATTACATTAAGACTTTCATTGCTACAAGAGCAATTAAGTTGAATGATTTTTGATGGTTGTTTCTGTAATCGAGCCATTTTGCGACATAAAGTATTTTATCAGTGATAATAATATCGAGATGTTCTCTAAAGCATCTTTCGTTTTTAAAAATTGGGGTGATTACGTGGAACATGATAAGTACAAAGCATATTTGAAGCAGCAATATTCCCAAGAGATTCGACCGTTACAATCAGTTAATGACGTTATCTCGGCATTCCAGAAAAAATTAGATATTGTCGAAACAGAGTTATCAGAATCCGAAGATATTTTCTTGGAAATGACAATTCCTAACTATATTAATGCACACAAAAACGATCCTATAAAATCTAACTTGAATAACTTAAATTTCATTTCGTATGAAGTAGTAAGAAATGAAAAAAGTGACCATTACTACAATCATATGGGGATTACATCTGATAATGAAAGAATACTTGTCATTGCTGAATCCCAGTTAAATGCAATAACCTCCAATTGCGAAGAACTAAAAGTGGATATGATAATCGAACGTGGAATTGACATATTTCATGTTAATCAAGAAACACCTGATTTTTTTGCGTATCTAATGCTTTTTGATTCTCGTAATGAGAATCATTGACTACGACAGGGGACAAAAAGACAACATTTTATAGAAAAGTGAAAGAGTTACAGTAGGGGGTGGTTGCAAAAGGTCTTCCGGAATCGGGAGCAATTCTTAGCGCTAGTATTACATATGAGGTAATTTAATGGAATAACCCTTGTGAAAATTAACAAAGACTTAAAGTAATTGTTATTAAGCCAATTCAGCATGCAAATGGGATTTAATCTCTCCTATTGGGGTATATTGATAGAAAGTAAGATAAAAAAAAAATTGAACAGCTAGATTAAAATAAGGAAAAAGCAATGTTAAAAATAATTTATGGTTTTGTTGGAACTGCTGAGACGGATAACGGAGTGGATAAAATGATAAAAGAGTGCGTAGATAAGATATCTAATCATTATACAAGTATCCCAGATAGAAAATTCCCTCAATAATAGGAGGCTTTTCATGAATGAGAAGCCCCTTTGGTAATTAAGTGGATTTAAATTAAAAATGAAATAACAAAGATGAAAGTGTGTACAAACGTATATTTCGTGGTATACTGAACATAGAAAGAGTATAAATGCATACACTAATAAAGACCGTCCATGCTGTTACATGGTACGGTCATAATAGACTGACCCCGACAAGAGGGGTTGGCAGCTTAGGAAATAATCCCTCACGTACCGTCTAAAGCGCATGAGGGATTATTTTTTATGGTTATTATCAGAAACGATAAACGCTACTAACATCCCGAAGGATATCATAAGCGTCAGCGCACTAACAATGTCCATAGGCAAGCACCTCCCTCCCCGGGAAGCCTCCCAACGAAGACTAACGGCAGATCGACAGTGCTACCTAACCCTCATGCGAATCCAGTCTATTGTATTTGATTATAACATATCGCTAATATTTATACTGTTTTTAATGGGGGATTTTTCCTCTTTAAATTTGGTGGTTGATCATTGTCCGGTAAACAACCACAATAACATAAGAACCTAGACTCAATAATGCCGCAATAGGGTAATTCTATAATAAGGATTATGCCGTTTATGCTAGAAATTAAATGGAACACTAATGATAAAATACTTTAAAAAGTGGGGATATCCAATGGTTGCAAAGACTGAAGAGGATTTTAAAGGATTAAAAGAAATTGGCGAAATTTGTGGAGCGATTCGGGATGAGTTAGTCCATTGTACCAAACCTGGTATTACTACAAAAGAACTCGATGAAATTGCGGAAGAAATGTTTAAAAAAGCAGAAGCTCAATCTGCCCCAAAAGGAGAATACGACTTCCCTGGTTATACATGTATTAGCATAAATGAAGAAGTAGCGCACGGGATTCCGGGGAATCGGACAATTCGAGAAGGGGACCTCGTGAATATTGATGTTTCAGGTTCAAAAAACGGTTATTTCGCAGATACAGGAATTTCCATTGTAGTTGGAAAGGGAGAGGCACTTTTACAGAAAATATGTGATGTTGCTAAAGAAGCATTCGACGCTGGACTTAAAAAGGCAAAACCAGGTGGTAAAAGAAGTGGGCTAGGAAAAGCTGTACATAATGTAGCAAAACAGCACGGTTTAACAGTCATAAAAAATCTTACTGGACACGGCGTTGGGCGCTCCCTTCATGAAGCACCAGATCATATTTTCAATTACTATTCTCGCTGGGATGACGAAATTTTAAAAGATGGTATGGTAATTGCCTTTGAACCGTTTATCTCTACATTGGAAGAGGAAGTTTACCAATCCGAAGATGGATGGACCTTCTTAACCGATGAAAGCTTTGTGGCTCAATACGAACATACGATTATTCTTACCAAGGAAGGCCCGATTATTACTACATTGTAAGAGCACTAATACCACAACCTGGCGCAGTTACGGTATAAAATACTGCACCCCGAATTGCTAAACGGATCATTTAATTGAAAAGGTGGAGTGTTTATGAGTGCAAGACTCTTAAAAGGTTTATTAGGGGCCGCTGTTTTTGCAGTTATATCTTTAATTATAAATCTAATAATGGGTTCAATGGACTGGAATCATTTAATTGGTACCACAATAGGAGGTTTTGTTGTAGGCTTTTTCTTTATTTCTTTTACATCGAGAAAGTCACAAAGCAAAAAACAGGATTAAACAAAAGGGCGCGGTTGTTTAATAAGCACTCTGTCCGGGAGAAATGAATTAAATTCGTTAAAAATTATTCTAGATACGGGCAGTTAAGTTGAACAGAACTAATATATTGGAGGGTTTTTATCATGGAAAATAGCTTATTTCGCACATTTCTTAATTCATATCTAGATGTTTGGAGAAACTCTTCTTTAACAGATTTGAAAGATATTATTTCCAAAGATTACGAAGCAAGAGAGGTTTCAAAAAGTGAAATAGTAGATTTTGGGTATGAAGAGGCGATAACAGGCTGGGAACAAGGATTTAATTTCGTGAAACAAGAAAATAACCAATGGGACTTAAATGAAATTTCAGTAATTCCTTTGCGACAAAATGAAGTTTTAGTAATTTTATCAGCTACAATAATAATGGATGGAAAAAGTTTAGAGAATGTTAGCTTATTCTTTCAGACATTTAAGAGGAATGAAAATGGTGCTTGGAAATTGATAAGAAGTTACATAGAAGCTGGAGTTCCAAGTACAAATGTAGGTAAGATACAATTCAACTAACAGGCGCGATGTCATCTTAATATTAATAACATTAGTACAAACTTTTGAAAATGGTAATTTTACTATTGATAGGGAATCAATGATTGCATACCCTATGGCCGGGTTTTCTTTTTTTATAACGCTAAAAGTTATTGAAACTACATCTAAAAAGTTATACATAAAGTATTTATGGGATTAGAGTATGAATAACTCCTTTAAAGCAAGCTTAGGGATTCCATAAAGTATAGGCAATGGAAAAAACAGGGAGATAAAATATGGGGGAGAAGGAAAGCGATGGGGAAGCAGATATTCAAGGGTCGTTATACCACGGAAAATGATAGTGATATTGTAGTTTTCATTATTGGAATGCGAATTAACAGAAGACTTGCCATTCATAAGTGGTTGCCTGTTTTTTTAGCAATGCCTTCTATGGTAAAGGAATTGTACACTCATCAGGAGGAACTTGGTTTTTTGTCTGTGGAAAGTTTCTTTGGTCTAAGGACTACTGTCATGATTCAGTATTGGAATTCAACGGAAGATCTTTTAACGTATGCAAGGGGAGAAAAACATTTAAAAGCCTGGAAAGCTTTTAATCAAAAGGTAGGCAACAATAATGCAGTTGGTATTTACCATGAAACCTATCAAATAAAAAAAGGAACCTATGAATCTGTCTACGGCAACATGCCATTACACGGGTTGAGCAAGGCTCTTCCCCACATCCCGATTGGCAAAGAAATAAATAATGCAAGAAAAAGACTGAAAGTTGATAAAAAAGGAAATAAATAATTTTTATAGGTTATTTTTGAAAAATGGTGCATAATGATGAACTTATATACTACTCAGATTTTTATTTATTATGTTTTATTAAATTCACGAAGAAGGGGAGAAAAACAAATGACGATCAGCTTAGAAAAAATGAATGCAACAGAGTTTCAACAATATCGAAAGTTTGCAATCAGAAATTATGCTGATGAACTTAGTAAATCTGGTGATTGGGAGCAACAAGAGGTTCTTCCTATGGCTACAAATGAATATGATAGCCTGTTGCCTGAAAACGAAAAAACCGAAGATAATTATTTATATACAATTCACAGTAATAATCAAGAAGTTGGAATGATTTGGCTTGCCCGAAGAACAGATGATGAGGGCTTTATTTATGACTTTAATATTTGGGAGGACAATCAAGGGAAAGGTTATGGGAAACAAGCAATGAAAGAGCTTGAAATTATTGCCAAGAAAATAGGATTAAAAAGTATTGGCCTTCACGTATTCGGTCACAATCAGATAGCCCGGGATTTATACAAAAAAATAGGGTATGTAGAAACAAATATTAAAATGAAGAAGATATTATAGTTACAAGGGTTACTTTTATTTGAAGCATATTCAAGCAGGCTATTATAGCCAATATAATAAATGTAGGTGAAAGCTTTGCAACTACCAAATATTTATCTAAAATAGGCGAGAAAACCCCCATCTTCAAGGAATGTGAAGGGCAAATCCCAATGAGTAAGTGGGGGATGAATCGCCTTCGGACAAGGGATAGCTTCAGCTATCTCGATTGTCCGACTGTTCGAGAGCGTATTGGATGAGGTAGATAATCGTTTGGGTACGAGTCGTAAACCCCTTTTTTTCTTTAAAATCATCAATTCGTTTCAATAGTGCTTTTGGATAACGCATATTTAAAACCTGTGACACTTTAAACCTCCTATGTTGTTATTAAAATAATATATAGTATACTTATTGTGTATTAAAATAATATATGAAAGGAAGGTGAAAATCAATGTTAGCAAAAAAAGCGTACAAATTCCGCATCTATCCAACAAAAAACAAATGGAACTGATTAACAAAACAATTGGATGTTCCCGCTTTGTCTATAACTATTTTGTTGGGAAGCAAAAAACCAAAGACGCTTATTGGCATATCGCCAATGAAATGGTGCAGAACGGTCAACTCACTGAAAACAATTGGAAAGGGGAGTTTTTCAATAAAAACCAATCCATTAAAGCTGTTCGCGAACTAAAGAAGCACTATTCATTTTTAAAAGAAGTGGATAGTATTGCCCTTCAAAAATCGGTAGAAATCGTTAACGATTCGTACACAAGATATTATAAAAAGCAAAACGGCGAACCTCGTTTCAAATCCAAAAAGAATCCTGTTCAATCCTATACAACGAAATGGGTGAATGGAAATATTGCTGTTTTGGATAAGCATGTTAAATTGCCGAAATTAGGTCTTGTTCGTTTTGCTAAAAGTCGTGAAGTGGAAGGCAGAATTATGAACGCAACAATTAGACGTAATCCTTCGGGCAAATATTTCATTTCGATTTTAGCTGAAACAGAAGTTGAAGTCTTTGAAAAGACGGGTTCGGCAATCGGTGTTGATGTCGGGTTGAAAGATTTTGCTACGCTTTCAGATGGAACGGTATATGCAAATCCAAAGTTTTTCCGTTCGTTAGAAGAAAAGTTAGTAAGAGCTCAGCGTGTGCTTTCAAGGCGAAAAGTTGGTTCTTCGAATTGGAAAAAACAAAAAACAAAAGTGGCTCGACTTCACGAAAAGATAGCAAATGCTAGAAAAGATATGTTGGATAAAATCTCTACTGATATTGTCAAAAACCACGACATCATTGGGATTGAAGATTTGTCTATTAAGAATATGTTAAAGAATCAACATCTTGCAAAGGCGATTAGTGAAGTCTCATGGTCCGAGTTCAGAAAAATGCTTGAATATAAAGCGAAATGGTACGGAAAACAAGTTGTGACTGCAGCTAAAAATTTTGCTTCAAGTCAGCTGTGTTCCAATTGTGGTCACAAGCATAAAGACGTTAAAAATCTTGCTTTGCGTGAATGGGAGTGTCCGATGTGCAAAACGCATCACCAAAGAGATATTAACGCAAGTATGAATCTTCGTAACGAAGCATTACGATTAACCGCAGGAACTGCGGGGATAGCCTAATCCATAACTAACTGTTAGGTTGGTGTTCTTAGGAATCTCCCACTTCAATCACACCGTAAGGTCGATAAGTGGTGGGTAGTTCAATTAGTATATATTCTATTACTTGTCACTTTCAGTTTCATAAAGAAAATCTCTCCTAAATCGAATGCTGGATACACAATCTATAAGCCAATTAGAGTCAAACAGGAATAACCACTTGTAGATGTGAAATGAGATAAAAGCAACTAGGTGAATTAGTTTAAAAGGCAGGTGAAAACGATGAAAGATAGATCTCATATTTTAATAATTGAAGATGATCAGGAGATTAGTAGATTATTATGTATGATTATTGAAAAGGCTGGGATGGTTGCAGTTCCGGCTTATTCTGGAACAGAAGGTTTGTTACAGCTACAACAAAAATCATACGACTTAGTTCTATTGGATTTGATGTTACCGGGACTGAGTGGAGAAGAATTTATCATGCAAGTTAGAGAAGTAAATACCCTGCCAATTATTGTGATTTCAGCGAAGGTAGGTATTGAGGATAAAGTCGAAGTATTGAAGATGGGCGCAGATGATTACATAACGAAGCCATTTAATAAACAAGAAGTTATGGCGAGGGTTGAGGTGCAATTACGTAAGTCAAGCGATCAATTAACGAGACCGTCAAAGACAGAGGGAGTTTGGCGTGAACTGAGAATACATCCCGACAAACGATCCGTCACATTAGAAAATCAGGAGCTTCAGTTAACAAATGCAGAATTTGATATTCTATTATTTTTGGTAAGCGCTCCAGAACGTGCTTTTTCAAAAAGGCAAATCTATGAAGGGATATGGACTGGCCCATATTTAGGAGATGACAATACAATTAGTGTGCATGTTTCTAACATACGTAAAAAAATGGCTGGAATCACCTCTGTAGAATACATAAAAACAATTTGGGGAGTAGGCTTTATGCTTATTTGAAAGGAAGTTAATCACATAGCACCGGGCAAATTCAGCCTATTCTCCTTGGCCCGCTTTAGCTTTCCTCATTCTTTATGATTTCTTTATGTTTTGTTTAATGGAATTTAAAGACTCCTCCGCTACACTAGTTGTATACAGAAAAGTAGAGAAGGAGTCAAAAAGATGAATAGCGTTATTCAAACATATAAGCTGGCAAAAACGTTTAAACAGGATGAAGTCATCAAGCCCTTGGATTTCACCTTGGCGAAAGGGGGAATTTGTGCATTAATAGGTAAGAATGGTGCGGGAAAATCAACATTCTTTAAAATGCTCGCAGGCCAATTAATACCAACTTCCGGCGACATTCATTTATTTGGAAAATCGGGGAATGAAATAGAGCAAGCCAAAAAGAGAATGGGTTTCATGATTGAGACACCTGCGTTTTTTCCGGATTTCACTGCTTTTCAAAATCTGGAGTATTTTCGCATTCAACGGGGTGTTGTTGAGAAGGAACGTATCTATGAAGTACTACAAATCGTCGGTTTAGCGACTCAAAAAAAGAAACGATTTAAAGATTACTCCATGGGTATGAAGCAAAGATTAGGAATAGCTCTTTGTCTGCTTGGCAGTCCGGATTGTTTAATATTGGACGAACCAATTAATGGGTTGGATGCAGAGGGGATCATGGAGGTTCGTAATCTGCTATTGAAGCTGAACCAAGAAAAACAAATCACGATTTTAGTCTCTAGCCATATTTTAACTGAACTTCAATTGTTGGCAAGACGTTTTGTATTTATTAAAAATGGTGTAATTGTTGAGGATTTAAGTAGAGAAGCTTTAGATGAGAAAAGCAGGAAACAAATAAAAATGAAGGTTGATAACCCAACGAAAGCAGCCCAATTGCTGGAAAGAGCATATCCGGATATTCAATACAAAGTATTACAAGATCATGTCATAAGCCTCCAAAATCATGTAGATAAAGGTGCCGAAATGAATCGTCTATTCATCGACAATGGCGTGTCCGTGATGGAATTTCGCACGGAAGCACTTAATCTGGAAGAGTACTTTTTAGGATTAGTGGAGGGGAATGCAAATGATTAATTATGTAAAAAGTGAAAATTACCGATTGCTTCGTAAAAAAGGTCTCTATATAACAAGTATTGTTAGTTTATTATTAATAACTGCAGCAGCGTTTGTTTTACACTTTTTGGGTGAGAACGAAATAAATTTTCCATATGCAACAAGTACGTTCTTCTATTCCAATGTAATAGCTGGTAGCCTGCTGATTATAATTGTAGCGTTTGTTTTCAATCAATCTCTGACGGGCAAGGATATTTCTGTAATTAAACAATCCGTATCCTTTGGTGTATCCCGTAATACTATTTTTTGGGCAAAACTATTACTGCCGTTGTGTTACTTTCTTTTCTTATGTGTAATTGGTCTTCTCTTAATGATCGTATTAGGTGAAAATCTGTTGTTTAGTGAAGGCAATTCAATAGGAAATTTCCTCCTGGCCAGCTTGAATATGTTGCCATTAATACTAGGCGCATATTTTATCATTCATATACTGAAAATGCTGAAGGTTGGGGATCTCTATACACTTATTCTATTGCTAATTGTCTTTATGTTTTCTGGAGACCTTTTACGATTACTGTTCAGACCCGTGTCAGGTTTACAGGAGGTTTATAAATATGCTCCAAGTTCGTTGCTGAATGAAAACTTAATGGACTTTATGGATCATGGAGCAGCATTGGATTATCGTTATTGGGTTGTCGGTATGCTAATATCGGTTGCATCACTAAGCCTGGGTGCAAGAAGGTTCGCTAAACAAAATATCGACTAGAGATTGAAGGGAAGAATGGATATGTATTGCTGGTTGATCATTGCAGTGTTGACGCTTTTATTACTAATTAGTATCGGAGCACTTTTACTTTTGCATTGGGATATAAGAAAAATGACGAATCAATTAGAAGGCATTATTGAAAACTTCGGAACAAATGAATTGGTCCGTACCAATACACAAAGTAAAAGCCTGAAACAATTCATTAAGAAAATCAACCAGCTTATTTATTTTTATAAGCAAGATCAGCAAAATAAAGAAAAAAGAGAGCAAGATCTAAAGCAAGAAATCACCAATATTTCTCACGATTTGCGTACCCCGTTAACATCCATGAAAGGTTTTTCGGAACTGTTAACAGATCCCTCTTTAACCGAGACGCAGAGGAAGGAATTTTTAGCTATTGTGCAAAAGAAAATCGACAATCTTACAATGATGGTCGATGTTTTTTACGAGCTCTCACAGATTGACTCGAAGGATAATCACATGGTCCTGGAACGGCAACTATTGGATCAAAGTGTAGCTGAAACATTACTAATGTTCTACGATGATTTTGAAAAAAGGCAGTTAAAGGTCCACGTAGAAGAAGCTTCCGTATCTCCCGTTTTGGCCGACCAAAAAGCGACAAATCGTATTATTATCAATATCATTCAAAATGCACTGCGCTATGCTAAAAGCTATTTCACCATCCATCTGATGGAAGATGAGAATTTTGTCCGGTTAAGAGCAACAAATGATGTGGAAGCATTTAACCATAAGGAACTCTCCCATATTTTCGATCGTACCTTCACGATGGATACCAGTCGGACTGGCGGCCAGCTAGGCTTAGGGCTTCACATTGTTCAGAAGCTTATTAATAAGCAGGGAGGGACAGTAACAGCGGATGTTGTTAATGAAGAATTCATAATGGAAGTGTGTTTTAAGAAATGGAGTTAAAATTAAATCACTGATTTTTAGTTTGCGGTGACTGGTAGAATCAAATTCTAGCCATTTATTGTAGCTAAAATAATCCTGGACATCTATTAAATAAAATAGATGTCTTAATTTTTATAATGAGCATTGAATTTTATTACTATTATTGGAATAATTGGAAGAGGGCGACAAAGAAGAGTTGGTTTGCTTAATTCTGAACTTGGCAATCTCGTGAGGCTTTGGATTCTCAAAGAGATTCTTATTCAAGAGGAGGGGCAGAATATGATTGATAAAGAGAAACAACCTCATTTAGTAATTACAGTTGGATATCTCGGTTTTATCTTCTTTCTGTTGGCTGGATTAAGATATATTCTGATCATCGAAGATCAGGTGGGACGTTTATTAATGGCCTTCAGCTCTGGTTTTCTATGGTATTACTTTCAATATTCAGCATCCCATTTGCTTACAAATCGCAAAGAAAGAAAATTTCTCAAGTATATTTCTATTGCTGGAATATTGATTGTTTTTGTATACGGTTCTTATTTAGTTCTTGCATAAAATATACTATGTTGATAGGCAAAGTGGCGGCAGAGTATCCATTTATGGACGTTTTAGTTTAAAGAATTTTATGGAAAGCTGGTGTTTACAATTCAAAATAAATTAAGAAAGTCCTCAACAGATAGATCCATAGCTGGCGTTTGTGGTGGTATTGCAGAGTTTTTCGGTATTTCCTCTTTTGGAGTAAGAATACTTTTCATCATTTTACCTGCTAATTTACTTATTTATATTATTCTCGCAAACACAATTCCAGACAGCCCACCGTCTTTGTAGGGTTTTTAACTTGTTGAATATTTTAAGTCTATAGCTATATTTAGTGTTATGTTTGGTTTTTTAATAATTATAGAAAGGGTTTTTCAAAGTGGATTTAATAAGTGTTTTAAATATAATAATTGTAATAGTGATTGTCTTAGCAATCGTGGTCACCTTTTTATCAGTTTTTGCATCCCAGTTTGCTAAAGCACAAAAGAAAAGAGCAGATGAATTAATGGCTATGCGAAAAGAGCACCTTGACGTACAAAAAGAAATTTTGAGTGAGTTAAAAAAGCTAACAAATGATTCCAACTCTCCAGGTTAAAGTTCAAAAAGAACCCATTTATCAGCTGATTTAATGACATATCAAATAGACGTCTTTTCTAATAACGGAAAAGATTACTAAATGATAAATCGCCAATCTGGTATAAGATTTTGCAACTGAGGATAAAAAAGTGCAGCTGCTATATTACTCCTAGCCATTTTCAATGGAATTGGCAATCTCAACTAAAACTTCAGGAGTGACAGTGGCAGCAACTCTTTTATCAACACTTAAGATATATTGCCATTCATCTTTATTAAATACGAGTGCATGAAACCCAATGTGATGCTGAGATAATGATATATAATTAGCAGTTGCTCCGTTTTTTAATTTGTAAGTATCTACTACCTGTCTTTCATGAAAATCTATTCCGTCTTCGGCAGCTCGTACATCTATTTTATAATGATTCGCAGGGGTTCTATCATTTACATATTGTGCATGAAAAGATCTTCTTGGCTCATCAAACTTACCAAAATAATGAGTGAAAATGATTGGAGGCACCCTTGACGGTAACCGTAACTCTTTGTTGAAAGCATCTTCAACCTCACTTAAAGCTTCATTTATTGATGTATACCCCCACTCTGGATACATATCTTCATACGATGGTGGTTTTTCTGTAGAAGCGTTGACTGTACTGCAGCTTATTACACTAATAATAAGTGATAAAATTATTTTCTTCACGTTGTAAACCTCCCTAAGTCTCAGTAAAGTTAATTTACGCAAGTTAATAATTATTATTCTTGGGACACATTACAGCTATTCTCGCTGCTACTAATATAAGCGTTTACTTACTTTTAAGCCAAAAAAGAGAGTGCTCTACGTTAGAACACTCTCTGGATAGTAATTAATTTAGTTCACTTTCTCTATCCTTTCCTCGACAAAAATTAACCTGAGTTCCTCATCGCCTTGGATTTTTTGACCTTGATACACAGCTTCGTATTGGACACGAGCACCTAAAGATGTTGTTAATTCGTCGATCTTAAACACCTCATCTCGAGTGTTTGTTTCTTCATTTAATCGTTTATCAAAGGCATTTATTTCTTCACCTGCTTGATTTTTCACTTGGAAACCAGTGATTGTTTTGGCATCCAGTAACGTAATAATAAGCGAGAGGGAGCCAGCTTGATTTTCAATAATAGCTGATTCAGAAAGAAAACTAGCCATTGCTGAAGGTTCATCTTCATTCTTTTTCATTGCTTGAATATTAATTGCATACGTACCTTCATCTACATTGATTATTGTCATTTTGTTTCCTCCTCTAAGCTATGAATGAGTATTTCATCTTACTATACTACAATATTAATGCCAACATAAATGCTCTCATAGAAGAATAACCGTGTCCAGGAGTAGAATTTTTCACGGACTGTACCTAATAATCATTCAATAATTTTAACCTTAAAAAAACCCTTCCTGTTACGTTTGATCCTCTAACAGGAAGGGTGTGGATATCACTCGTATAAAAGATTTCCTTTTATTTTCGAGTCTTACAAAGCTTATTTGCGTAATTGAATCTCGATATTAATTTTTACTTCGTCACTTACGACAAAGCCACCTGTTTCAACTGCTGCGTTCCATGTTAAACCAAAGTCTTTACGGTTTATCTTTGTACTACCTGTAAATCCGGCAGCTTCATCTCCACTCATAGGATCTTTTGCTATACCTTCAAAAGTAATATCAAAAGTTACTGGCTTTGTTGTGCCTCTAATTGTAAAGTCACCAGTCACATCATAACGATCTTCAGATTTTTTCTTAATATCTGTTGCTTTAAATAATAGATGGGGATGGTTTTCTACATCAAAAAAGTCAGCTGAGCGTAAATGACCATCTCTGTCTTGCATGCGGGTATCAACACTACTTGCATCAATTTTAAATTCAATGGAAGCATCTGTTAAGTCTTTTGGATCTGTCTCAACTGTACCCTCAAAGTCGTTAAAAGTACCTTTCACATTCGAAATCATCATATGCTTTACTGTAAATCCTACCACACTGTGTACCTTATCAACGTTCCATATTGCTTTTGTCATATAAATCTCCTCCAATAATAGTTTAAATTTTATTCTTTCAACATGTTATATTTTGGTTCATTTATTTTATCTTTTACTATAAATCAACCCCTTTAAGCTTTGGGGGAGCAGTAGATAACTGAAGCCCACTCCCATTAGCTGTTTACTAGTTCAACCAGTTTTTCGCTTCCATAGCAACTTCCTGTGTAAGGCTATGGCCGTTAACCCAAGCAGTTGTAACATCTGCACTTCTTTCATTAAATAGGCGGATGACTCTATTACTTTCGGATTCTGGTACGATAGGATCTCCTTTACCAAGTGATAAGAATACCTCCACATCGCTAAAGTCCTGTTTATTTTCCACATCTGCCGGATACAATGGGGCGAATAAAGCCGCTTTTTTGAATATGTCAGGTTGCTTAAGCATCATTTGTATAGCAATGTTGGAGCCATTGGAGAACCCAACAAGAACCGTATCTTCCAGTTTGAAGTCATGTTCTTTTGATTTTTCCACAATAAACTCGTATAGTTCATTTCCACGAAATTCCAGGTCTTCCCAGTCGTACTTCCCTTCACCGTGGCGTTTGAAGTATCTGTTCATCCCATTTTCCTGGACATTTCCTCTGATGCCTAAAATGTTATATTCAGGGTTAAGGAGTTCTGCAAGTGAAATCAAGTCTGTTTCTGTACCACCTGTACCGTGTAGAAGTATAAACACAGGAGCTCCTTTTTTATTTTCTTTATAGATATGTTTCAACTATATTCACTCCCATTCGTATGATTGAGGTCGTTCCAATAATAAATCGTTTGTTTATTTCCGCATAATGATTCCCAGCAGGTCTGCTGACAGCATTTACACTATATGTCCAGTTTCGGCAGCAGTTTTTCATATTCCTGCCTTTTGTGTTCATATTGCTCTGGTAACTTCAGTGCTGTGCCAAGGGATGACATATCTTCATCTATTTCGAAACCTGGGCCGTCTGTTGCGAATTCGAACACGACTTTTCCCTTCTCTCCAGTATAAATGGATTTGAAGTAACTTCTGTCTTTTACTACGGTTACCCCAAAGCCTTCCCTTCTAAGAGTGGACTGCCATTCTTTCAATACATCCATATCAGGCACAGACCAGGCAATGTGGTGTACAGTCCCGATGCCGAATCTGCCAGCAGGCTTGGGTGGAGTTGAAATAATAATGTGATGCTTTTCCTCGCCTGTTGTTTCATAATGGTGATTTCCATCATGTGTATCTAATATTTTCAAACCCATAAGCCCTGTAAGCAGTTCTTCTGTACCTTCTGGATTTGCAGACAATAATACGGACCCATGAAAACCAAGTATATCTTTATTAGCTGCAGTTATTTCTCCTTCGATAATTGCAAGCTCTAGCCCATGAATATCATTAAACTCAAGTGTATCTTTCCCAAAAAGTTGGGTCACCTTAACTTGCAGTTCTTGAGCTGTTAGATGTTCTTTCCAGTAGTCAAGACTGCCTTTAGGTACTCTGAAGGCAATTCTTCCTACCTGGCCACTACCCTTTCTTCCATAATTATTGTTTGGCCAGGGAAAGAAGGTAATGACGGTGCCGGGTGTTCCACAGTGATCAGCGAAATACAGATGGTAGATACCAGGATCATCAAAGTTTACTGTTTGTTTAACTAGACGAAGTCCTAAAACATCCCTATAAAATTTCACATTTTCATTGGGATCTCCTACAATGGCTGAGATATGATGAATTCGCTTAATTGCTTCCATAAAACGATCTCCTTTTTTAACTACTTCGAACGCTTCGTATTAAACGGGCGGATCTGTCCTTCAATATATTCGCGTTTCGACTCCAGGAATGGTGGAAGTGCAAGACTTTCGCCCAATGTTTCATATGGTTCATCATCCATAAAACCAGGACCGTCTGTTGAAAGCTCGATGAGTATATCACCGACACGAGTATAAAGTGCTTCGAAATAAAAGCGATCTACATTACCTGAATGGCCCATTCCGAGCTCGTTGTATTTTGCTTCCCATTTTTTAATGGTCTCGTGATCTTTTACCCTGAACGATACATGATGAACCTGCCCATAACCTTGACGACTAGGTGTTGTCTCATCCTTTCTTAAAATGACCTGACCACCGTTACCACCTTCACCAACATTAAATAGAGTCACGTTGTCTTCCTCAAGAATCGGCTTCATATCATAAACTTCAGAAAGTACCTTTTTGAAGTCATCGAAATAGCTTACTGTAATTTCAATCGGACCTAAACCGTAAATCGCCTTATCTTGTGGAACTGGTCCGTTTTTCCAAGGCTTACCTGGTGCCACCCCTTGATTGTTTTCATCAGAGAACAGTTGATATTTTTGCCCATCAGCTTCTTCAAATGGCAACACTTTTTTATCAAAAAGCTCTTGAATACCTTCATTTTTCACTCCAAACGCTTTAAAACGTTCCAAGTAATATTCAAGTGCTGCATCGTCCGGCACTCTTAAACCTACTCGGGAAATCGAGTTTGAACCCGAAGCCCCTTTAGGTACATCCGGGAAGTCGAAGAAGGTCATGTCTGTCCCTGGTGAGCCCACATCATCTGCAAAAAAAGTATGATACGTGTGGATATCATCTTGATTCACCGTTTTCTTCACTAATCTCATTCCAAGTACTTCTGTAAAAAATTTATAGTTTCTCACTGCATCATCCGTCATTGCCGTAACATGATGAATTCCTAGTAGTCCGTCAGTCATATGGAAAAACTCCTTTGTATTTGTCTTTTAAAGCTCGTGCTGTTTAGTAACGTAAACTGTTTTGATTCTTTACCACTAATTCATATATTCCTAATTCGAGATATTTATTTAAAAAAACTACATATGTTGCGCATGGAGACCTAGTTTTTTTACCTGCTCAATTAGTTCTTCTTTTTCTTTTATGTCCAGCCCGCCAAAAATTTCTTTTATAGCATTACTATGCTTTGGAAAGATCTCATTCATCAATGCTGTTCCACTAGGAGTAATCGCTGCGTAGGTTACACGTCGATCTTTTGGACAAGGCTTTCTTTTAATTAAGTTTTTTTTCTCTAATTTATCTACAACGTAAGTGATACTGCTGCTCGCAATTAATACTTTTTCACCAATTTTTTGAATCGGCTGATCGCCTTTATTATAAATTAATTCCAGAACAGCAAACTCAGTTGGGTTCAAATCGAATGATTTTATATCTTCTTCGGCACGTGCTCTAATCGATTGTAATGCTCGAGTTAACACTACAAATGCCTTTAGAGACAACTCCTCGTCATATAAATCTTGCTCTTTGCTATTCATGACTCGCTCCTTTTATCTCGAATTCAAGATAAATTAATCATAGTATATTGTTTTTCATGTGTCAACCCATTCATTTTTTGCAACCCACTAAATATCTCTTTCAGATATAAATAGTTAAAAAATTGAAACATTTTCCGTTTGAATCCGTATTTCATTGTAAAGCAATTGGTTTTCTACTTCTTGGAATTCTTACTATAATAATACCTTTCATTAGATTAGTTCTTGGTATTATTGGAATCATTCGCAAGTATAGAACGTCTATAACAAAAAGTCTTTGTATCCGAAAGCGAGTATAGTAAAATTGTGGAAGAAGTATACAATTAGAAATCAAACAAAGAGGTGAGGCGCTATCGAAATAATATATTTTGCAGGTGGCTGTTTATGGGGAGTTCAAGCTTTTGTAAAAACATTACCAGGAGTCACTTTTACAGAAGCAGGGAGAGCGAATGGCACAAGTCATACACTTGATGGAGAGTATGATGGCTATGCTGAATGTGTGAAAACTGAATTTGATCCAACAGTTGTAACAATCAAGGAATTGATGGGTTTCTTTTTTGAGATTATTGATCCATACAGTGTGAATAAACAAGGACAGGATGTCGGCGAGAAGTATAGAACAGGAGTCTACAGTGAAAATCCTGACCACCTAAAAGAGGCGGAAGTATTCCTTCGGGAGCGAGAGGATTATGATCGTATCGTCGTGGAAGTGCTCCCTCTTGCAAACTATGTGAAAAGTGCCGAAGAACACCAAGATCGATTAGCGAAATGCCCGAATGATTATTGTCATATTCCAGAAGCATTGCTAAATAAGTATAAATAGGAAGAAGCCAAAGCACTTCAGTAAATTATTTAATAACACCAATTTAAGATTAAATCATTTTAGAAAAAAGGCGGTTATATGAAAAGGTTAGTCGGGATTTTAGTACTTATTTTACTTATTGGTACATTAGCTGGTTGCAATGACGAAGCTTCAGAAACTGAAGAAAATCGTATTGTAGTTAGTGATTTAAATAGCAGAGAGGAGGCGATACTCTCCACGACTGCGGAAGCGTCTTCTGTATTTAATTTTACCAATACATCATTTGAAGAAGTAGCAGTTTGGATAGAAAAATATCAATCTGGTGAACTGGTTGAGGATGAAATAGGTTCTATCAAAACGCTTGCAGCCGATAAAGGATCAATTATTTTAGCAGCTGGAAAGGTTCTTGATGATGAAAAGTCCCAAGCTTATCATATAGGTATTGGTGATGAAAGTGGAACATCATCCTCCAGTTTTACAATTGAAAAACCAAAGAAATCTAAAAACGCGGCTGTTATGTATGGAGAGTTGTCACAAGAACAAGCATTGAATCAACAGGAGCTTGTATTGGCGACAATTGCGTATTCCAACGAAAACGAGCAGGGTATCAGCTCTATACCTGTTGATTTTTATGAGAATCCTAAAGCACATCTAGATGTGCTGAAAAAGTATAGCACCGTATACGTAATAAAAGCTAAATTCTCAGGATAGAAGTTTAATAACCTTGTTTCGCTGGAATTGAATGTAGCGTAGCCTCCATGCCAACCTGCAAAAAACTATTTCAGGATGTGAGTGTAATGAGTATGTCTTTCAAAAGATTATTGGGCATGTTACTTGTTTTCCCCATTGGTTACACTGCTCTATTTTTAATCATTCGTTTATGGAATGAGCAATTCAATTGGTCACAATGGTTATATGGTATGACAGGTGGCATGGCAGGTATTTGCATTCTGTTATTGTATGTGAGAGTGAAAAGCATAAACGATAAATATACAAAAAGACATAAACTTTTTTTAACTCTGGATATTTTGCTAAGTGGTTTCGCAGCTTATTTCATTTTACGATTCCCATTCGTAGTTTCAAATGAATTGCTGAGTATAACTCCTTCATTTGAAGCAATGAGCAAATCGCTTTTCGGTTTGACAATTTCATTAGGGATGCTATTTATGATGCGAATCATTGAAATGGTAGTTACGAATAAAAAAGAACATATAACAACATTATTTATTACAACCATCCTACTGCTTAGCGTGTCTGTGTATATCGTAATAACTGGAATTATTTAATAAGCAGAACAATCCGCCGCAGGGCAAAAGAATCAGCTGTAACTGGGCATGGGTATCCATATTGTGAAACTACTGCATACTCTCAATGCATATGAGAGTCCATTTTATAAACTTAAAAATTCTCAAGCAATACACGTTTTTCAAAAAGGAATTGAGACTAATGAGCAGCATTTCTATAAGAAAAATTAATAGCAACAACGAAAGTGCAGTTAGAAAAATAACCTTGAAAGAGGATCAGAAAAGTTTCATTGAATCTGTGGATGAATGCCTGAACGAAGCAAATACGGTACCTCAATGGCGTCCAGTAGCCATCTATAATGAAGATGCAATAATTGGTTTTGCTATGTACGGGTCCTTTGGGCCGAATAAAGATACGTGGATAGACCGAATTATCATTGATGAAAAATACCAAGGGAATGGCTTCGGTAAAAAAGCAATGTTCAGGCTTATTGAAATCGTGTCAAAGGAATATGGAGTTAAAGACATACACTTAAGTATTGTAGAAGAAAATAAAGTAGCCCGGCACCTATATGAGAGCATTGGGTTTAAGTATATAAATGAGAAAGACCCGAATGGAGAACTTATATTTAAATATACAGTCAAGCAGTAGAAAGCAGTTGAAGGGAGAGAAAGATTTGCCGGAAAATGAAGAACAAAACAAACCCTTTAATGATGCAATGGAACACCAGCAAAATGTGGAAGGAGCTCCAATCCCAAACACCGGAGAACTTCCACTACCCATCAAAGTCATTGGTTATTTTTTAATTGGAGGAATTATTTTGATTCTAGTGTTTGGTTTAGTTGGGAACTTTTTGTTTAACTAAATTTTGTACTGCTAAGTTGCTACACGAGACTGTGAATGAAGCATAGCAAGTTGATTGTATTTTTTGTATAATTAAGAAAAAAGCGTTTGACTTCTTCTTGGGTATGGCATCAATTTAGAGTTGTAATTCACTCTTTCTGGAGGTGAGTGAATGAGTGAAAATAAGAGGGCACCTGAAGAACAAAGAGAAAAATTGAGACAGGAGGAATTAAAGCAACCTTCCAGCAGCATACACGGAAGTAATCTGTCTGATTTAGTGGGTGGGTTGAGCTGGAAAGGAACTGGAATTATTATTCTTATATTAATTATTATTTTGGTGGGGTATGTTTTACTTTGGTGAAAATCTCTAGAAACGAATACATGCTATTTTACAAATAATCGCAGGTGATAGAATGGGTCTCTACTATGAAAGTACTTTAAACGTACTCAAAAAAAATTTCATGCTACTAATAATGGCAATCGTCTTGTTGATTCCTACCTTTTTCTTATGGGCGGGTGCGCCTTTCTTTATCATTGGAGGTTTAGTTGAAAATTTGATTTCTAGTCAAGTACTTGTTTTTATAAGTATTTCGCTCTCAGGTGGATTTTTGTTTTCCTTATACTTTTTGCCATTCCTTTATAAAATTGCAAAACAACTAGCGAACATTACTCAAATTGGTGTAGGGAACTTTCTTCTCCGCATACACACAACCTTTATCTTTATCTGTTCTGTCGTGTATGGCATTACTATATATGTGATTTTTCAATATTAAAGAGTTTGAGAATGAAATCTAGAATAACAATTCATGGAGAGAGGAGAGGATTCCGTGACTGAATTTTCCGTGAAAATAATCCAGCTTAGGGATACTTCGTTTAACATTGGAAGAAAACTTGGAAACAATTTGCAAGGAAATGCGTTAGTTGATATTTTTGAATCTGTTACGAGATCAGAGATAGACTATAAAAATCTCACGTCCATTTTTTCAGCATTAGCCCCTCATTTATTGGAGGAGTTAGAAGGATTAGCAAAAGGAGTAGGAATTTCCAGTGAAAAAGCTGCTGCCTTATTTAGTGGATTTGATGTACCGAAGACAGAGGCTATGGGCTGCTCGGCCATCATGACAAAGGACTTTTATGTACGAAATTATGATTTTTCCCCTGCTCTTTATGATGGGTTGTTCAGTCTGGTACAAAGTGATTCCGCATTGGCAACTGCAGGATATAATTTGCAAGTGATAGGCAGACATGATGGGGTCAATCAGCATGGATTAGTGGCAGGTCTACACTTTGTAAGTAATCATGGCTATACAACAGGCATCTCTGCGTGGACGGCAATACGAATAATTTTGGACATGTGTTCCAATGTCGATGAGGCCGTTCAGCTACTGAAGGAAATCCCACACGCAGCTTGCTATAATTTTTCTCTCGGTGATAAACATGGCAAGATGGCTGTAGTAGAAGCTAGCCCGGAGAATATTGCAGTGAGATATGACGAATCAACATTAGCCTGTGTGAATCATTTCCAGATGAGGCAGCTGAAAGAAAAAAATAGAGAAAGCATAGACGGATCGGTTACCCGTAATCATTATATGAAACAATTGGCCACGAAGAAAATGACACATGAAAACATGTATGATGAATTTAGAAATATACACTCTCCTTTATTTTTTACTGACTATGAAAATATGTTTGGGACACTTCATACAATTTCTTACGCTTATCAAGATTCACAAATAAAAACGACCATTGCACAAAGTGAACAAACCTTGGATATAAACTTTCAAGACTGGGTTGATGGAAAAGATATAAACGAAAAAAAGCTAATCGGAATGATAGACTAATTTCTATGTGTTATGTGCTACTTTGAATGAAAAAATAGCGTCAGTTAAAGGGAGCTAAAATCATGATTAAAAAACGGTGGATTAAAATTACTGTCAGTATCCTGCTTTTTTGCTTAGTCATATTTATAGCTACCTCTTTTTCTCATAAAACTGTCATTCAACGAACACTTTTTTTGAATGGCTACTTTATACAGGCGTTCAACACGGAGATCCAAGATGAACCTGATGCCATAGAAGAAGCGTATGGTACGTGTTATTATATTCATAATGAAAAAGTGAATAATGGAACGGAAAACGGTATTCCCGGTGTTTGTATGAAAGAAAATAGCTTTGGTTTTCTTTACAGTATAGAGATTGGCCATTGGTGATTTTTTACACATGCGAGTATTATCAAGCCACAGTTAGCTCTTCCTCGTCTCTATTATTTGTTGTCTGTGGTAGGACGATCTGTATCTTGCTTAGTATCTAATATTGATCGTAATTCTTTTATATCGGCATCAGATAAATCTTCATCCTGTATAAATTGAACAAGCATTGTTTTAAGCGTGCCATCATAAACCCGCTTGACAAAAGAAGACGTTTTCGCTTTTTGACACTCTTTTTGGGAGAATAGCGGGTAAAACGTATAGACACGCTGATCTCGATGCACTCCAATAACTTCTTTCTTTGTTAGCCGATCTAATAAAGTACGAACTGTTTTTGATTTCCATTCAGTCGTTGGCTGTAGAGAAGAAGTGATTTCACTCGCTGTTAGGGGCGCTTTTTGCCATAGTACCTTCATCACTTCCCATTCTGACTCTGAAATTTTAGGTATACTTTTCGTCACGTCCATCATCCCTGCCTTTTAATTTAATAGATTCCTTTATCCTGTAAGATGTTTTTGGTGATTTTTGCAGCGGTACTTCCGTTTGCATGTTGTTTGTCTTCTATATTTGTTGCGAAAAAATACGTGTTCGTTTTGGTTTCCACATAACCGATAAACCAGCCATTGACTTGCTTTCCATTCACAGATCCTGTTCCCGTTTTTCCATACAATATGGCGTTTTCCTTTGATTCTAACTTCATCGTGTCTTTTACTAATTGAATATTTTTCTCATCAAAGTCAAATTGGTTTGTATAAAAGTCTTTTAATGTTTTTACTTGTTCGATTGGTGAAATTTTCAATGAAGATTCGAGCCAGTATTCATCAATTCCACCTGAGACATCCTGATTTCCATAATTTATAGCACGTATATATGCTTGAATACTTTCCAACTGTAATTTTTTATCCAAGCGTTGAAAATACCATGTTACCGAATTTTCCATTGCTGAAAATAAGTTTTGATCCTTGTTCCATGCTTCATATGGGTAATTGCTTCCATCCCATTTTAAAGCTGTATGTTTTCTGTTAATTACGCCATCCTCTAAGGCGAACAATGCATTATATATTTTATAAGTGGAGTTTGGAGAAACGCGTAGTGTGCTCTTCTTTTTATTATAGATAAAGTATTTTGCTTTCCGCAAATCATACAATACAAAGCTTCCATCACCTTTACTAAAATGGCTACTTAAGTCTTCCTCCACGATCCGCTCGTTATCCAAGTGGTATTGCTCGTTGTTATATGACATTCCTGAAGCAAGGGAGGACTGGTTCAGGACAATTCCTGTTACTGTCAAAAAAATAAGCACACTTTTTCCCTTTAAAAGCCTAGACTCGTTTTTAAAAGATGCAATGTGTCTAATGCGCTTCTTTAATTGTTTCTTTGAACTGGCAAACTGGCTAACAATTCCTGATAAATAAGTCTTATCAACAAAATTAATGATCGTGTTTCCATAGGCTTTGTAGTCTTCTTGTTTGAGCAATTTTAATACGGCATGGTCACAGGCAATTTCCCGATCAAGACGCATCTCTTTAAAGGCAACCCAGATGAGCGGATTAAACCAATAAATTACTTGAAAAAGCACTACAAGGTAATTCGTGAAAATATCTTTTGATTTATGATGTTTTAGTTCGTGAAGCAAAATATATTTCCATTCATTATTGGTTAACTTTACTTGTGTATGGGCAGGTACAACAATGTATGCTCTGGTAATACCAAAGGTCATTGGTGTCTTGATAAGTGAAGATTGTGCCAATACTATTTTTCGTGAAATATGAAGACGGTGTTTGCATTGTGCAAATAAACTAAGTATCGCTTGATCCTTCACAAGACATAAGGATTTTTTTATTTTCCTTAGATTTATCCATGAGCGAATGACGAGTGCGAGCATGAATAGTAGACCAGTCATCCATATAGTCACGATAAACTGGTTAATAAATGGCAGCTCCATCTTATTGACGGAAAGCGCATAATTATTCATCCAGTTTCCGTCTGCTATAGTAGTAAAGGGTGCTGAGGAATTAGAGGATTGTTGGTAATTTATTTGTTCTCCATCTGAATGGGAGCCACCCAAAAAGTCGAGCAGATGCTCAGGTAAAAAAGGAACTGTTAAAGCAAGTAGTAAAATAAACCATAAATTGTATTTCCATTTCGGTGATAAATGGTTATGAAATAGTTTTTTAAAAAGAATTATCAAAATAACTGTAAAAGAAGAGATAAACATACTTTCAGCTAAATGTAGAGCAAACAATCCATATCAACTCCTTCCCACATGGTTCCAATTTAAATTAACTCAAATTGACAACTGGGTCAATAAAAGGTTAGACAGTTTAATAAATTAAGTTAATAGAATCATAAAGTCCATTAGGCACATACCTTTTGATAAAGTAAATATACACACATGTCATTAAGGAGGCATGTGTGTATATATTATTATTTCAGCGCATTTAGGGCAATTTCGGCAGCTTTGGCTATCAATGCATCATCGTATTCGGCGTCCTCTTCCTCATGGCGAGACATAACTGCAATAACAATTGGTTCTCTGTCTGGTGGCCATACAATAGCAATGTCATTTCTCGTTCCATAGCTTCCAGCCCCACTTTTGTCTCCAACTACCCATTCCGCAGGTGCGCCTGCACGTATTAATTTATCCCCTGTTGCATTTCCCTTCATCCAATTATGTAGAAGCTCACGTTTATCCTCTGGCAGAAAATCGTCCAGGGCGACTTTCTTCAGAGTCTTCGCCATGGCTTTTGGTGTGCTGGTATCGTGCTTCTTTCCAGGAGTAAATTCATTTAATTCAGTTTCGAAACGCATGGGCTGTGTAACACTATCACCAAGATCTCGTAGAGCTTGCTTAAATTGTTTAGGTCCTCCTATTTCTTCTAATAAAAGGTTTGCGGCAGTGTTGTCACTATGTCGAATGGCTGCTTCACTTATTTCCCCTAATGTCATTCCAGTATCCACATGTTTTTCAGTAACTGGTGAATAGGAAACAAGGTCATCTTTGCTGAATGTTACAACTTTCTCCAGATCTTCGATAGAGTTTTGCTTCAAGAGAATTGCCGCAGCTAAAACTTTGAAGGTGGATGCATAGGCAAATCGATCATCTGAGTTATACTGGACACGTTGATTTGTGCCAGTATTGATTGCGTAGACACCTAGTCGTGCATTATATTCCTTTTCAATTTCAGCGAATTTTTCATCCTGGGTAATAATTTCTTCTTTTTTCTTTTTTTGTACCGACGCTGTTTTTTCATCCTGTTCATTCGTATTACAACCAGTTAGCATGTACAAAAGCGTTACGCCTACGTACAAGCAAATCTTAGCCTTGTTTATCTTTCCTTTTCTCATTTTAAAATCTCCTTCCTTATGCACAGTTATACTTACCAATGGATGTCTTACTACATACAACCTAATCCACTTGACTACAACTGTAATACAATACTACAGTTGTAGTCAAGTGGAAAATTAACTATCAAATTAATTAAATGAATATAGAGCTACTAGCAATTAAGAGAAAACGGAAAAGAGAAAAGGCGCATGGCTCTAGTTGGCAACTATCATTTTTAGGAAATGCTTAAGCTTATGCATTAGATTTGATGGATTAAACAAGGAAATCTCCTTAGTTTGTCGAAATTCTAATTAACATAAAAAAGGAGTGAGTAGGTTGAACAGGATTAATTTGATTACTCTAGGTGTGAAAAATATTAAAAAATCCCTTCAATTTTATAGAGATATTGGATTTAAAGCTTCTGTAATAGGGGGAGAGGAGGCACCAATTATTGTGTTTTTCAATAATGAAGGCTCTAAGCTTGAACTGTTTCCTCTGGAAGAGCTTGCAAAAGACATTGATGATAAAAATCCACCTGAGCTATCTAAAGGAGGGTTCTCTGGAATCACATTAGCCTATAATGCAAAATCAGAAGCAGAGATCGATTCTATTTTTCAGTTAGTTAAAGAGGTCGGTGCGGAAGTTGTTAAAGAACCGCAAAGCCTATCATGGGGAGGGTATGGAGGATATTTCGTAGATCCTGACGGTTATTATTGGGAAGTAGCATATGGCTCCAATTGGGAATTTGATGATGCCAATATGTTAATTATTAACTAAAGTATTTTATTAAAAAAAGCTGTTTTAAAACGAGAAGGGAGGGGCGATGCTTGCTAATTAGAGAAATAACCATAGAGGATGCAACAGAATTTACAAATCTAATCACAGAAGTCGAAGCACAAGCTACATACATGCTGATGGAGCCTGGAGAAAGAAAGGTGACTCTGGAACAACAACGCGGGAAACTAAAGCAAATAAAAAAGCAGAGTAATTCTACCATTTTGGTTGCTGAAATGGATAATAAATTAGTTGGATATGTGATTGCCATTGGTGGGAGCACCCAGCGGACAAAGCATGCGGCTTATCTCGTTATAGGAATTCTAAAAGCATATCGAAGCAAAGGGATTGGCAGTGCATTGTTTTCTAATGTGACGGACTGGGCGGAAAGAAACAGACTCCTCCGTCTGGAATTAACTGTGGTTACCGAAAATAAGGCCGGTATAGCTCTATACAAGAAAAGCGGATTTAACATAGAAGGAACTAAAAGAAAGTCGCTTATATTCAACGACGTTGCCTATGATGAATATTATATGGCTAAACTTTTATAAAGACTTATGCTTCATTGGTTGTTTATCAATCTATTAATTTAATTTGACAACGGTTACAATTTCATTTATACTTGGGAACAAGTTAATTAAGTGGCGGAGATATGGAGACCCACATTTCAATAGCACCCTTCCACCAAAGGTAGGTTGATTGAAATGTGGGTTTTTCTGCGTTTTAATTAACAGAAATATCAGTTATTTATTGAATTACTATTATACCAGAGGGGTGTTTGACATGTCGGAGTTTTTAGCTGAGTTAGTTGGCACAATGATCCTGATTATCTTTGGGGCAGGTGTTGTTGGTGGAGTTGTACTTAAGAAGTCAAAAGCTGAGGGAGCTGATTGGGTTGTAGTTACCATTGGTTGGGGACTTGCTGTAACAATGGGGGTATATGCTGTTGGTAGTTTTACAGGGGCACATATAAATCCTGCAGTAACACTCGGGTTCGCAGCTGTAGGTGAATTTCCCTGGGCAAAGGTTCCCATGTATATCAGCGCACAATTAATTGGTGCAATTATTGGTGCAGGTATCGTTTTCTTAGCCTATTTGCCACATTGGAGTGCGACGAAAGACAAAGCAGCGAAACTTGGTGTGTTCGCCACTGACCCTGCAATACGAAGTCCGTTTTCCAACTTGGTCACAGAGATTATTGGAACAGCCGTATTATTAATGGGGCTAATGTTTATTGGAGCAAACGATTTTACGGAAGGATTAAATCCGTTAATTGTAGGTTTATTAATTGTAGCCATAGGGATGTCATTAGGTGGTCCCACAGGTTACGCGATTAATCCAGCACGTGACCTTGGGCCAAGAATTGCCCATGCTATACTTCCGATACCTGGAAAAGGAGGGTCTGACTGGAAATATGCCTGGATTCCTGTCGTAGGCCCCGTAATTGGAGGCATGTACGGTGCATTATTGTATCAGGCATTATTCCTGGGCAAGCTTTCCGTAACTTTTTGGATTTCAAGTGCTGTAATTGCTGTTATATTGGTTGCTGCAACAAGAGCAGAGCTTATGAAAAATCACGCACCAAAAGAAATCAATGAAACAGTTAAAAATTAATTTAAGGGAGAGGATAGAATGGATAACAAATTTATTTTAGCATTGGATCAAGGGACGACAAGTTCACGTGCCATCATCTTTAATCAAAAAGGGGAGATTGTTGAAACAGCACAGAAGGAATTCGAACAGTTTTTTCAGCATCCTGGTTGGGTAGAACATGATGCGAATGAAATTTGGAACTCTGTGCTGGCTTGTATTGCAGAAGCCTTAAGAAAAGCAGATATTGGACCGGAGCAAATTGCCGGCATTGGGATTACCAATCAACGGGAGACAACTGTAGTATGGGATAAAGACACAGGGAAACCAGTATACAAAGCCATTGTCTGGCAATCACGACAGACAGAAGAAATATGCAGGGAGCTTAGAGAGAAAGGGCTAAATGATTTAGTTAGAGATAAAACAGGACTACTTATTGATCCATACTTTTCTGGAACAAAGGTGAAATGGATTCTTGATCATGTAGAAGGGGCAAGAGAAAAAGCAGATAAAGGAAAGTTATTATTTGGAACAATGGATACGTGGCTTGTACACAAGCTATCCGGCGGAAAGGTGCATATTACAGATTACTCCAATGCTTCCAGAACATTAATGTTTAATATACATGAATTAAAATGGGATGAAGAATTATTAGATATGTTAACTGTTCCTAAAAGTATGCTTCCTGAAGTTCGTCAATCATCGGAAGTATATGCGAAAACTGTAGATTATCACTTCTTTGGACATGAAATTCCAATCGCTGGAATTGCCGGAGATCAGCAATCAGCCCTGTTTGGTCAGGCTTGTTTTGAAAAGGGAATGGCCAAGAACACCTATGGCACTGGTGGTTTTATGTTAATGAACACAGGTGATAAGGCAGTGAAGTCAGAGAATGGGTTATTAACAACGCTTGCTTGGGGTGTTGACGGAAAAGTGGAATATGCACTGGAAGGAAGTATCTTTGTTTCAGGCTCTGCTATTCAATGGCTGCGTGATGGTTTAAGAATCATTGATAGCGCACCAGATAGTGAATATTATGCTACCCGGGTTGATTCAACAGATGGAGTCTATATGGTGCCAGCATTTGTCGGCTTAGGTACACCATACTGGGATAGTGATGCACGTGGGTCCTTCTTCGGTATAACTAGAGGTACAAAGCGCGAACATATTGTTCGTGCAACACTTGAATCGCTCGCTTATCAATCAAAAGATGTGCTTGATGCAATGATCGCAGATTCAGATATTGATTTAAAAACACTGCGTGTGGATGGCGGTGCGGTGAAGAATAATTTTCTAATGCAATTCCAGAGTGATATTTTAAACGTACCTGTAGAAGTTCCTGTCATTCAGGAAACAACAGCACTAGGCGCAGCGTATCTTGCTGGTTTGGCAGTCGGTTATTGGAAGGACAAGGAAGAGATTGCGAAACAATGGCAAAACGATAAAACGTTTACAAGTGAGCTGAAAGAGGAAAAAAGTAATGAGTTATATGAAGGTTGGAAAAAGGCAGTAGAAGCAACAAGAGCATTTAAGATATAGGAAGCCAATAGAGATCAACTATCCATAGTTGGTCTCTATTTAGAATGAAAGCCTGGAGAAAACGAATCATCTAAAAAGTGGGAGTGGATAGGGATGAAGAAAATTATTAATGACCCGGAGCATGCTGTTCAAGACATGATTAAAGGTCTTGTTGCCGCTTATCCTAAGCAACTAAAGCAAATTACGGGTACAAATGTAATTATTCGCAAAGAAGCACCCGTAGCTAACAAGGTTGGCCTTGTTAGTGGTGGGGGAAGTGGCCATGAACCTGCCCATGCAGGATATATCGGTAACGGAATGTTAGATGCCGCTGTAGTCGGTGAAGTATTTACCTCCCCAACACCGGACCAAGTGTTAGAAGCAATAAAAGCAGTCGATAGCGGTGCTGGAGTGCTTTTAATTATTAAAAATTATACAGGGGATGTCATGAATTTTGAAATGGCTGCTGAAATGGCGGAAGCGGAAGGCATCCAAGTGGACAAAGTTATTGTTAATGATGATGTCGCTGTAGAAAATAGCACAGCAACTACCGGCCGTCGTGGAATTGCGGGGACAGTTCTTGTTCACAAAATTGCTGGAGCAATGGCAGAACAAGGGGCTTCCTTGAAGGAAGTAAAGGATATTGCAGAGAAAGTAATCGCTGGTGTACGGTCCATGGGAGTAGCAACAGCTGCATGCACCGTACCTGCAGCTGGAAAGCCAAGCTTCGAATTGGCAGAGGATGAAATGGAGATAGGTATTGGGATTCACGGAGAACCGGGAATTGAACGAAAAAAATTAACATCTGCTGCTGAAATTGCGCAAGAATTAACAGATAAAATATTAGCAGATCTCAATTTTAAAGATAGTGAAGTTGCTGTAATGATAAATGGATTAGGCTCCACACCGGAAATGGAGCTTTACATTGTAAATCAGACAGTACAGGGAATTTTGGCAGAGCAAGAAATAAAGGTATCACATACATTTGTAGGTGAATATATGACAGCATTAGAGATGGCTGGCTGTTCAGTGACATTATTAAAAGTAGATAAGGAGCTGAAAGCATTGCTTGATGCGCCTTCAACAGCACTCGCATTTAAAATGTAACAAAAGAAGGAGAGATGCAGGCATGAACCATTTGCAAGTAAATCATGTATATCAATGGATGAAAATTACCAATAATAAAATCCAAAAAAATAAAGAAGTTCTAACCTCATTGGATCAGGCAATTGGAGATGGTGATCATGGAATTAACATGGCACGAGGATTTCAGGAGGTTATGAATAAATTAGATGCAGAGAATTATGAGCATGTGGCAGATATGCTGAAAGATATTGCTATGACGCTCATGTCCAAAGTAGGTGGGGCTGCCGGGCCGTTATATGGGACGGCATTTCTGAAAATGTCTACGCGTCTTAAAGAACAGGATGCTACGTATAAAAATTTTTCTCAAGCTATAACAGAAGCGGTAAATGGTGTGAAACAACGAGGAAAAGCAGAAATTGGTGAAAAAACGATGGTGGATGTTTGGTCGGCAGTTGCAGACCAAATGTCTAAGGAGAGTCAATTCACTGCTGAGCTTATCGTAAATACTGCGAAGAAAGCAATGGAAAGTACGAAAGAAATGATGGCAACGAAAGGGCGCGCCGCATATCTGAAGGAGAGATCTGTCGGACATATGGACCCAGGCTCTGTTTCTTCCTTCTATTTATTTGAAGCATTAGCAGAAGTAATCGCTGAGGAAGGGTGATAGGACATGGCATATGTAGGAATTGTACTTATTTCTCACAGTCCAAAAGTGGTGGAAGGCACAAAAGAGATCATTAGACAGGTCAATCAGGATGTTGCAATTGAGCTTGCTGGTGGCACAGATGATAAGGAAATTGGTACAAGTATTGATAAAATTCTTGAAGCAATTAATCATGCGGACGAAGGCAGTGGCGTCCTATTACTATACGACATTGGCAGTGCAAAAATGAATGCAGAAATAGCAATAGAAATGGCAGAGGGAAATAATATAAAAATGGCTGAAGCTCCGATAGTTGAGGGTGCATATGTTGCATCTGTAGAAGCTGGCATGGGCAAATCAATAGACGAGATAATAACCACTCTTGAGAAAAACTTTTAAGCAAGAGAGAGTATCTTTAGTCCAGAGATAGTGTGAGCTGAAGGTGGCTCACACTATTTTTAGTATTTGAGCTACTATTTTAATGTTGATCGACGGTTAGAGCTGTATGAGGAAAACTGTTGTGACAGATAAGAATTCTATAAAATGTGGTACACTAATTTTAAAAAGAAAGTTCAGCAATACTTCTACTTCATCTAAAAGGAGGAAAAGTAATGACAAGCACCAAAAAAGAATTATCAGTTGAGCAAAAGAATGAACTTTTAGTAACGTTACGAGCTCGCTTCGAAAAGCATATGGATCGCCATCCAAATCTTCAATGGGGAGATATTCAATCAAAATTAGAAACTAGTCCTGATAAATTATGGTCTCTATATGAAATGGAACAGACTGGTGGAGAGCCGGATGTCATTGGAAAAGATACAAATACAGGAGAATATCTCTTTTTTGATTGTTCGCCTGAAAGTCCTAAAGGGCGCAGAAGCATTTGTTATGACCGGGCCGCACTGGAAGCAAGGAAAAAACATAAGCCGGAAAATAGTGCAATCGATATGGCAACCGAGATGGGAATCGAAATGTTAACAGAAGAAGACTATCGAAAGTTGCAGACATTGGGCGAATTTGATAAGAAGACCTCCAGTTGGGTCCAAACACCTGCTGCAATTAGGGAAAAAGGCGGTGCAATTTTTTGCGACTATCGCTACGGTCATGTTTTCGTCTACCACAACGGCGCAGATTCCTATTATGCTGCCAGAGGTTTCCGCGGCTCATTGAAAGTTTAAAGACAGAGTGGGAAACTTTTTTCTAACCGCAAACTAGCTATATTTTGTTCACTGGGCGTTATTTTCCGAAACGGGAATTTGCAGCCCTACCAAGTTACTTGGAAGTTTATCGCTGATTAATTTATTCTCCGGCGGATAATCAAGCTCTGCAGCTGATTAATTCGCTCTCCGGCGGATAATCAAGCTCTGCAGCTGATTAATTTGTTCACTGGCGGATTAACACGCTCTGCAGCTGATTAATTCGTTCTCCGGCGGATAATCACACTCTGCAGCGGATTAATGTGCTCACCGGCGGATAATCACGTTCTGCAGCTGATTAATTCATTCTCTGGCGGATAATCTCCGCCTGCTATTAATTATTCTCATTCTACTTCGCACTTCCCTCCAACTATAAAATACCTAAATACGTTTATAACCTAACATTAGTAAAACCATAATAAAAAGTAAATTTATAGAAAATTTGGAACCAAATGCTTCTTTGCTTCGTATTAGAAACAAGGGAGCTGATAGCATGAAGGTTGGAAAACTTGTTTTATCCTTACTGATGCTTGGATTTCTTATTTTAGCAGCAGGCTGTTCAGGTGAAACTGAGACAGATGAAAATGTGAAAACAATACAAGCTGTGATAGAAAATGCCTTACATGGACCAAATGAAGATTTACAAAAATTATTTAATGAAGGCACTGCAGAAGATACCATTCAATACGATAAAGACCATTTTGTCAGTTACTTTGCAAATGAAACAGCATACATGGATTTCGTTAATAGCTATGGAGCGGTTTTGATGACTACACCGATGCGGGAAGGATACACATTTAAAGTAGAGAATATAGAATTTGATAAAACAGATTCAGAAGAACTTATTTATAATTTTACAGTTGAGCTATCCTATCAAAAAGAGGGAAATGATTCATGGCAAACGGAGACAGTGACAGGGCAAGCCAACGTAAATGAAAACCATAAAATTGAAGATATGTTAATTCGTATTGATGATTTCTTAGGAGAGTTAGATAATAAGTAATTTTTAGCTTCAGGACAGAAATCGCTTGTATATACGATAACGAGGAGGGAGGAAGCTGCTTATGTTTAAAACAGTGCTCGTTGGATTAATATCATTTTTTCTCATAAGTGGTTTGTTGATCGGGATTGGTCATCTGTTTCATATTGACATGCTTACATTTACATTTTATGAGAGTTCCTCTACAGGTTTTTGGGCAGAGGGATCCGTCATCCCATTTATAATCGGCTTAATATCATGTTATTTTATCGGCAATTATTATGAAAAAAGAAAACAAGGTGGTACGAAATAAGGACGGTTTGGAGGTTTATAATATGAACTGGCCATTATTAAAAGATAAAAAGTGGTGGATATCTTTCTTACTCACTTTGCTGTTATCCATTACAGCAATTCTGTTAGCTACTTTTGAAAATGAATTCTGGGTTTTGGCACTTATCCTTTCTTTAAGTGTATCCGCTGTAGGAGTAAAAAGAGCCACAACCTTAACATATAAAACGAGGGAGTAAGCATGTCAAAGCAGTAGAGTTATAAAGAGGTGATAGGAATAGGCATATTTTTTCAACAACAAGACCTAAAAAGCTCAAAATCAGTAATAATTCTTCAACTAATTATTGCAATAGTAACAGCCGTCCTAATGGTTATATGTATCATCAATGATTTTGCATTCATTTATATGAAATGGATTTTTTTGTTGTTAGGAATTAGTTCCGCTATTGAAGGGGTAGAAAAATATAAAATGAAAATGCCGAAAAAGGCGTTTCTGACAGACCTTGGCATAGCATGTGTTTGGTTTGTTTTAGCTTATAGTTTCATGGATTAGGTCAAAGATGAAAAACGAACAGCTGTCTCCTCTCTGGAAGGCAGCTGCTTATTTAAAAGTTAATCATCTGTAGTTGTCTTTTTGAAGCAAATGTATGCAAATATAGCTGAACCCATACTCCAAAGGGCTATGATGCCAAGAGATATCCAAGAATTATTCTCGTGAACGTGAATGGCCTGCATTAATGGAAATACACTTGCCACTTGTGATACAGCACTCTCTTTCGCAATACCAAGAGCCTCAAGCATTGGCGTGAACCCGAATAAAAACATGACGGGCATAATATAAGCTGAAGTTGAGGCGACCGATTTGGAAAATAACCCTATTCCTATGCCAAGCAATAAAAAGAAGATGAATAATAACAACAATGCGATCACATCCTTTAGATTCAGGAAGGGATCTATTCCGACGATTAAAAGAGATATAAGTAATGAGGTGAAGCTAACTAACGCCACAACAAGACTTTTGCCGACAAGAATATCGACATACGATGCTGGTGACTGAACCAGTCCACGTAATGTCTTTTTTTCATTCTCCTCAGCCATCATCGTCATCATAATACTGGAAGTAACAGCTGAATACGTTGCTCCAACAATGATATATAACATGGAAATAGGCAGTACTCCTCCATCGCTAAATCGTGTATACATCAAAGATAATACGATTGGGATGAATGGCATGGTGATTAACATCATATTTTTCATGAAATCTTTTATATCTTTTTCAAAAATGGCATGAATCCGCTGAACATTCATGAAACGAGCTCCTCTCCGGTTACTTTTAGAAAAACTTGCCCTAGTGTAGGGTGGTCTGTATGAATAGACTTTACATGACCGTTTCCAATTAATTCTTTCATTCGGTTGGCATTTTCAGGCACATTTTCAATGACCAGCCGATCGCCTTGTACTGTTTCCACATGAAAAGCGTGGGTAGAGTACTTATATCGAAGCGCGGACGGACAATCTAGCTCCTGAAGCTCTCCTTTATGCAAAAATGCAACACGATCACATAATGCAGTAGCTTCCTCCATATTGTGCGTGGTCAGAAAAATGGTTGTTCCTGCCTCGTTCAGCTTCTGCAAGCTACGATGAATATGTGCCATGTTACCAGGGTCTAACGCAGATGTTGGTTCATCCAAGAATACCAGTTCAGGCTTATGAATGAGAGCCTTCGCAAGCATAACACGCTGCTTCATCCCCTTCGATAACTTTGAGACGGTTGTTTGCCGTTCCTCAAGTAAATTAACCTCTTGCAGCATGACATCAATTTGCTTAAGCGGAACGTTATAAAGTTTACAAAATAATTTCAAATTATCATAGATAGATAGTCGCTCATATAAGGAACTATTGTCTGATAAAATGCCGATCTTGGATTTATAATCAGCAGTCGAAAAACGGCTCGCATCCGTCCCGAGCGCTGTTACTTTTCCATGCGTTTGCGTTAATTCTCCTGTTAGAATTTTAATTGTTGTTGTTTTACCTGAACCACTTGGACCGAGTAAACCAAAAATTTCTCCTTTTTCCACATGAAAACTAACATCCTTAATCGCTGTTTTTTTACCAAAACTTTTATGCAAATCACTTACTTCTATACTATTTTCCAAATGAAACCCTCCCTTACGTAACTATCCTCATCGTAAAGGAGAGGCCTGCAATAATCAGCAAAAATAAGGCGGAATGTACTGTCAGCAGGGTGAAATGTACCGGTATTTCATTGAAAAAATAAGTAGAATCAATGAAATGTACCGTGTGAAGGAGTGAATGGTACCTATCTCAGACTGAATTTTTCCTGAATATCCTGTATTTTCGTTCTTGATAAAGGGATCGTTGATTGCGATTTATTATCCATCCGAAGGGAATACGTATTTTTGGACCATGTAATAATTTCACGTACTTTTTGTAAGTTAACGATATAGGACCGGTGGCAGCGATAAAATCCATAAACCTCTAATTTCTTTTCGATTTCCGAAAGTGTACTTTCCATTGGATAAGATGCATCGTTAATGACCATCATTGCTTTTCCATCCTGACTTTCAATGTAGTCAATTTCCAACGGATCAAACAAAATCACCTTATCATCCACCTTTGCCGGGACCTTAAACAAATTGGCAATCGCCGGTGCTTGGAAGGATGTCTCATCTGGTTGAACTTCATCCTCCTCAAGCTCAATTGGATGTATCCCACTTTGCTGTAGCTTATAGCCAACATCGCCAAGCAGAAGAGCATGCTCCATATTTGCAACAAGGATAAGGACAGGGATGTGACGTTCCTTGAACTTTTCCAGCATAGTGATAAAGGTTTGGATTGTTTTAATGTCCACCCCATGTAATGGTTCACGAAAAACAGTTGGTGTTACCCCGCTCATTAAATATTTAGCAAAATAAACTCTCCGGATTTCGGAATCCGTGCATCTTTGTAGGGGTTTTTTTAGACAGTTTTGTAACTCAAATAGTACAAAGAC
This sequence comes from Virgibacillus halodenitrificans, assembly GCF_001878675.1. NCBI lineage: Bacteria > Bacillati > Bacillota > Bacilli > Caryophanales > Bacillaceae > Virgibacillus > Virgibacillus halodenitrificans. The sequence goes on from NZ_CP017962.1 coordinate 1,151,693, forward strand.
CTCTGGTAATGGAACTTTGCAGTTAAACCATTTATGAAAAAAGCCAACATTGTCTCCAACAGTTAGTCGATGGTACAAGCCTTCCTGTTGATCGAAAACAGGAATCCTGCTTTTCGTCCGTAGAGCATCTACCAGCGCAGTCTGCATGTCATTGTCGCCATAAATGGTGGTAACCGATTCCCCATCTAGCGTGAGGTTGAAGGAGGGAAGGGAATCACTGTCTGTCATTTTTTGATTAATTGTAAAATGTGCCATGATAATCTCCTGTTCAAAAATAGTTATCTATTAAACTTAATTTAGCATACCGTTACCTACTTTAAAAGAAGATGAAGAAAATGTTGGTGGTATGCAAGTGCTCATTCACGTACAATAAGTATAAAATTAATCATTTTGATAAAAAGAGAGGGTTTCGGCATGAATAAAGAATTCGATAAAATGGTGGCCGGTAAGATGTACAATCCTGCCGATCCATTATTAACAAAAATGCGAGAGAATGCTAGAAGATTGGTTCGATTATATAATCAAACGATGGAAACAGAAATGGAAAATCGCACAAAAATCTTAAAGGAGCTACTTGGTTCCACAGGTGATAATATCTATATAGAACCTGTGGTACGCATCGATTATGGCTGTAATACCTATGTGGGTGAAAATTTTTATGCGAATTTTGATTGCATCATATTAGACTCCTGTGAAGTTCGCATAGGCGATAATTGTATGCTTGCTCCCGGGGTGCACATTTACACGGCCACACACCCAATACATGCAAACGAACGCAACTCGGGCAAAGAATATGGAAAGCCAGTAACCATTGGAAATAATGTTTGGATTGGCGGAAGAGCGATCATTAATCCAGGTGTAACGATTGGAGACAACGCCGTCATCGCTTCAGGCGCAGTGGTCACTAAAGATGTACCAGCTAATGTTGTAGCTGGTGGAAATCCAGCTAAAGTGATTAAACAGATAGAACAAAACAACTAAACAGCAACGTGGAAGGTTCATATCCAAAAAACTTCCTAACTCACTAAAACAGCTGCAAGCATGGACTTGCAGCTGTTTTCTATTGCCGATTAAATGCACCTGCGGCGTAATAAAACTTTTTACTGCTGATTCTCAGATCCTATGGCCCATACACCATCTATCTGCAATTGTTAAAAGAACGTAAAGTTTTTCTATAGATGTTGATACAAACAGAAAAAAGAGATAGAATACAAGCGTAAATCGATATCGAAATTCGAAATCAACAACAAATCAGGAAAGGAGTATCGTAGTGGATAATAAAGTATTACGAAAGCTTTTCTTAGGTTTCATTCAAATACATATTCTACATCATGCCAAGGAAGAACCCATTTATGGTTCCTGGATGCTCGAAGAACTGCATGAACACGGATATGAAATGAGTGCAGGAACACTTTATCCTATTCTCCATGGTATGGAAAAGGACGGCCTTCTGACTAAAACTGAGAAAAATGTACATGGCAAAATTAGAAAATATTATCGGGCCACAAATAAGGGTGAAGAAGTACTTGAAGAAGCAAGAGCCAAAGCATATGAATTATTTAAAGAAATTAAATAATAGGGGGAAAAGCCAATGCAAAAAAATAACCTACGTACATTATGGGGAATTTTACTAGCCTCAACAAAACTAGGCCTCACATCCTTTGGTGGTCCAGTTGCTCATTTAGCTTACTTCAAGGAAGAATATATTGATCGACGTAAGTGGTTAGATGACAGAACCTATGCAGATATTATAGCCATTTGTCAGTTTCTCCCCGGCCCCGCAAGTAGTCAGGTTGGAATATCAATCGGCATGCTGCGTGGCGGATTGCTTGGTGGACTTGTATCATGGTTTGGCTTCACGATTCCATCTGTTATCGTTTTAATTGTTTTCGCTCTACTGTACCAAACCTTCACACTAGATGATGCCAGCTTCATCCATAGCTTAAAAATTGTTGCCGCTGCTGTCGTTCTTCATGCACTCATTGGCTTAGGGAAGAAATTAACACCAGATAAAACACGACTGGCAATAGCGATCATAGCTGCAAGTATTATGCTGTTATATCCTACCGCATGGATGCAGATTTTAATTATTTTAGGTGCAGGACTTGTCGGTTTAAAATTATTTACCCATCAGGCAGGAACAAATGTACAGCCGTTTCATGTAAACATTTCTAAAAAACTCGGGTTGACTTCATTAGGTATACTAATAAGTCTACTTATTTTGTTGCCAATCCTAAATAGATTTACAGATAATCCACTTGTTACGATATTTGACACTTTCTTTCGAGTAGGTTCGCTTGTATTTGGTGGTGGGCATGTTGTGTTGCCAATGATCGAACGCGAACTGGTTCCAACAGGCTTTTTAACAGCTAATGAATTTTTAGCTGGATATGGAATGGCCCAAGCAGTTCCAGGTCCATTATTTACCTTTTCCAGTTATCTTGGAACAATGATGGAAGGTGTGTTAGGGGCTGTAGTAGCAACAATAGCAATATTTCTCCCATCCTTTTTGCTTATCATTGCAGCATTACCTTTTCTTAATGAATTGCGGAAACGTGCTAGCTTCCAAGGGATTCTTATGGGAGTCAATGCGAGTGTTGTAGGTATTTTACTAGCTGCATTTTATGATCCGGTAATCAAAAGCTCTATTTTATCTGCCTCTGATTTCGCTCTTGCTGTTATCTTATTCGGTTTATTAAATATCTGGAAAGTGCCAGCATGGCTGATTGTAATTCTCGGTGTAGTTGGGGGATACGTTTTACAGGTTATTACAATATAAAAAATCTCCTGCGTGTGCTTCATAAAGAAACAAATTCTCAATGTAAAATTCACAGGCAAATGTAATAATTCTTGCTTTAGACGTTCTTCTCAATTAGTCTGCTAAAATATAATTTGAAAAGAATATTTAACGGACCAGGAAGGAAATGCATATGCAAACAAAAGAACAACTGAGAAAAATCACACCAAGTCATGATCCGTGGGAAGCGTATATGGATGTAAAGGACTATGGGGAAATGACACTGACTAATGTGGAATTTACAACAACAACATTGTGTAACATGCGTTGTGCCCATTGTGCGGTTGGTTATACACTAAGCCAAAAAGATCCGGAGGCTCTGCCAATGGAGCTACTGGTTAAACGGTTGGATGAAGTCCCACATTTGCGTACCCTGTCTATTACGGGTGGTGAACCGATGATGTCAAAGAAATCGGTGCGAGACTATGTTGTTCCATTATTGCGATATGCCCATGAACGTGGGGTTAGCACACAAATAAACTCAAATTTAACCCTGCCTTATAGCCGGTATGAAGAAATTATTCCGTACCTTGATGTGCTACATATCTCTCACAACTGGGGGACAGAAGAAGAATTTGCCGAAGTTGGGTTTGCCCGTATGGAGCGTAAACCAACAGAGGAGAATAGAAAGAAATACTTTGCACGTATGGTGGAAAATTCGCAACGACTTGCGGCAGAAGGTATCATGGTATCAGCAGAAACAATGCTGAATAAGTCCACTTTTCCTTATTTGGAAAAGATTCACAACCATGTATTGGAGATGGGTTGTGCTCGGCACGAAATTCATCCAATGTACCCTGTAGATTTCGGTAGTGCGTTAGAAACGTTAAGCTTGAAGGAAATGCGTACAGCTATCAAGCGACTGTTGGATGTGCGAGATCCTTCTACATGGATGTTATTCGGTACGCTTCCGTTTTATCCGTGCAGCAGTGACCAGGAGGATATGGAGCTATTACAGCGGATGTACAAATCCAACAATGTAACGATACGTAATGATCCTGATGGCCGCTCTCGCTTAAATGTTAACATTTTTAATGGCGATATTATTGTGACAGATTTCGGTGATGATGATCCCGCACTTGGTAACATACAAGATACAAAACTGGAAACCGCCTATGAAAAATGGATGGAGTCTAGCACTGCGAAATCAATCAATTGTCATTGTCCAGCAGTTAAATGCTTAGGCCCCAATATTTTGGTGAAGAACACCTATTACCAAGAGACCGACTTTACAAAGAGAAAAGCAAATATTTCTATGTAAATGGTGGTAAAAAATAATACACATTATTTCTTCGAGTGTTTTGTTGCTGAATAAAAATAAAATGCCCAACCAATCCATAAGTGATTGGTTGGGCATTTTTGACAAGAAAAAAGTGTTTAAAGAGATTAATCATCATGGCAAACGCTTTGTGCCATCTTAATAAACTCGTGTGCTGCGGGACTACGCTTAATATCTCGAGCAAAGCTTATTACAATATGGCTTTTAAATGCGGGGTCAGTTAGTGGGTATAAATTATCCTTTTGACTTAATGAAACATTTTCCACAACAGATTGCGGTACAATGGTTATTCCTATGCCACTATTTGCAGCGCATTTCCCAGCCTCGTTTTTATAAGCTTATCAATATGCCACCTGCAAATTTAGACTAATCAAAACCCAAGACCATGAAAGATAACTCTCCATATAAAATCATCCTTCTGATACTACCCAATGTGATCCCATCCCTTACGCTTCTAGTTAAATTTCCTCTTGGAATTAGAACGCAAAAATGGAAAGGAATGAGGACATGAAAACTGCTATGGTAGAAAGAGAAAGGGAGGGAAGGGGTTATGGATCAACGTACTATTGGTTTACAAGAAGGAGTCGCACTATATATTGCTACAATATTAGGGTCAGGTGTTTTATTTTTGACAGGTGTGACGGCTTCTCTTGCAGGACCAGCATCGTTACTGTCATGGACAATTGTGATTTTACTTAGTTTTCCTCTGGCTTATTCATTTGCATGTCTAGCCAGGAAATACCCTGATGCTGGAGGTGCAGCAACATTTGTAAGAAAATCATTCGGATTTCATTCTGGAAATATGGTTGGCTGGTTCTATTTTGTAACTGCTGCTGTCGGACAAACGATTGTATCTTTGACAGGTGCATTTTATTTTAGTCAGGCATTTGATCTTTCTGATTTTTCGAGGGTATGGATCGCCATTTTGATCTTGGTAATTGCTGGTCTTGCCAACTATAATGGAATGAAAGTAAGCGGAAAAGTTGCATTTATATTCAGTACAGCTTTATTTCTACTACTTATTCTAACTGTTGTCGCTTCTCTTCCCTATATAGATTTAGCCCATTTTCAGCCGATAGCCCCAAATGGATGGTATTCGGTGGGAACAGCTATAACAGTCATTTTTTGGGCGTTTTTCGGATGGGAGGCTATTTGCAATCTTGCTCCTTATTTTAAACGTCCGGATAAAATCATTGTGAAAAGTACGATGATAAGTGCCGTTATTGTAGGCATTCTCTATGTGGCATTAAGTTTTGTTACTGTCGCTACACATACGTATGGAAGTCTTCAACATAATCTCTCGCCAATTGGCGTGTTGATGGGAGAAACTATCGGAGTGGAGGCACAGCTTATTACAGCTGTGGTGGCAGTCCTCATTTGTATTGGAACCTCTAATGCATTTGTAGCAAGTTTGACTCAATTGGGGTATTCGTTAAGCAGAGATGGGGCGTTTCCAAAGATATTGTCTGTCGTGCATGCTCGTACCCAAGTGCCAAGAAGAATGGTTGCCTTTGTGATATTATTTGCTATAGGAGGCGTGTTGATGACGGAGGTTTTGAACATAACGTTTCAGGACCTGCTCTTTATTCCTACTTCACTTGGAATTTTTGTTTATATTTTTTCTATGGCAGCTGGCGTAAAACTCCTTACAAATCGCAGCCTTGCTTGGTGGTCTTCTTTATTATCACTTCTTCTATGTATAGGTGTGCTGCCGTTCTTTGAGTTGTTCATTTTTGTTCCGGTGATTGTTATTGTTTTTTATGCATTGTATATGACTTATAGGAAAGCAGTAAATCAAAGCTAAAAAGTGTGTGAATCGCTAGCGTTTTACAAGACCAAACTTGCACAATTCAGAGGAGGGGATACGCCTATGAAAGCTGCACTGACGAAAGCTCATATGTGGAAAGCAGCAGTTGCTTGTGATCATAAATATGACGGTGAATTTTTCTATGCAGTAAAAACAACAGGTATCTTTTGTCGGCCATCATGCAAATCAAAGACTCCAAATTATGAAAATATATGCTTCTTTCCTAATGCAGAAGAAGCTAGAAAAGAAGGCTTCCGCCCATGTAAAAGGTGTCGGCCTGATTTGCTGGAGAATACATATGATCCACATCTGGAAATTATAGAAGATACCAAGAAGTATTTACAAGAGAACTATGCCAGTAACATAACGATAGCCCAGCTAGCGATGCATGTTGGTGTTAGTCAATACTATTTAAGTCGGACGTTTAAAGAAAAGACAGGCTACACACCACAGATGTACCTCTCCACCCTCAGAATACAAAAAGCCCAGGAATTATTAGTAACTACGAAAGAAAATAGTACCGAAATTTGTTTTCAAGTCGGATATCAGAATTTCTCCAGCTTCTACAAGCAATTTAAAAAGATATGTGGCTGTTCCCCAAGATGTTTTAGAACGGAAAAAGGGAGGAAGGGCAATTGAAAAGAATTTATTGGAGCAATAGGACATATGAAAGCTGGACCTTGTATCTTGCAGCTACTGAAAATGGCCTTTGCTATGTTGGCTTTAATGTTCAAGGATTAGTGGATTGGGTGAAAGCAAAATTGCCAGCATATCAAATAGAACAAAGAGATGAGGAAATTCAACCATATGCCAAAGAGCTTGAAGAATATCTTAAAGGAGAAAGGACCTTTTTTACATTTGCTTCCGATATGCATGGAACCAAATTCCAATTAGCTGTTTGGAGGGAAATAAGAAACATCACCTATGGACAAACAAAAACCTATTCCGAGATTGCAAATCAGCTCCAAAAGCCAACAGCTATTCGTGCAACTGCAGCTGCGATAGGTGCAAACCCGCTACTATTTGTTGTTCCTTGTCATCGGGTTATTGGTAAAAACGGACAATTGACTGGATATAGAGGAGGACTAGAACGAAAGAGGCAATTAGTACTAATGGAGAGTCGGCAGGACTAGGGTAGCAGGCAGCCGTAATCTTTAACCATGGTCTTATATATCTTTTGTACCTTTACTTCATCCATTGACTCTATTATAATTTGAACTAATAGAATAGTGAATGAGAGCAGTAGGTGCCTATATGGGAGAATAGGGAATGAAGTGAGAATCTTCAGCGGACCCGCCACTGTGAAGGGGGTTCTATTAGAAATACCACTGGAAGTTATTCTGGGAAGGTTAATAGAACGACACCCCTGAGCCAGGAGACCTGCCTTTTGCTTCCAGTTATAGATGATGGAAAAGTCTGTAGTTTATTTGTACATGGAATAAACTGCAGGCTTTTTTATTTTTGATTATAAACCAAAAAGGAGAATTGAAAATGCAATTATTACAGAAAACAATTGATAGAATTGAGAGTTTAGATAAGGAATTGATGGCTAGGGCAAGAGTGAGAGTGGATAACTTGATAAAGCCAATAAACAGTCTTGGGAAGCTGGAAGAACTAGCTGTACAATTAGTTGGGATTACAAGAAATTTAAATCCTGTGTTGGATCAAAAAGCAATAATCATAATGGCCGCAGATCATGGAGTTTACGAAGAAGGAATTTCCAGCAATCCACAAGAAGTAACCTTAGCCCAAACCTTACTATTTCCGAAAAGTGTAACAGGAGTGTGTGTTATAGGAAGGACTGCTGGAGCAAAAATAGTTCCAGTGGATATTGGTGTGAACGGAGTAATTCCAGATGATGCTGGGGTAATGAAAAGAAAAATAAAAAATGGGACGGCTAATATGACAAAAGGGCCTGCTATGACTAGGGAAGAAGCCATTAAGTCAATAGAGGTAGGAATTGAGATGGTTAACAAGGAAGTTGAAAAAGGAATAACTGTGATTGGAACGGGTGAGATGGGCATTGGTAATACTACTCCCAGTACCGCAATATTATCTGTTTTAGGAAATTATGCCCCTCAAGTTATAACTGGTAGAGGAGCTGGCGTTGGTGAGGGTGGTATCGCACACAAAGTGGAAATAATCGAAAAAGCGATTGCAGTAAACCAGCCAAACCCGCAAGATCCCTTGGATGTACTATCAAAGGTAGGTGGATTGGAGATTGGCGGCATGGCAGGCGTGATGCTTGGAGCAGCTGCGAATCAGATCCCAGTAGTCGTGGACGGCTATATCTCAACAGTTGCTGCTATCCTTGCAGCTTCTATAGAGCCTAAAGCAAAGGAATACTTTATCGCCTCACATGCTTCTGCAGAAACAGGTGGACAGATGGCAAGCGAATTTTTGGGGCTTAAACCAATGTTGTACATGGATATGTGTCTTGGAGAAGGTTCTGGGGCAGCTTTATCATTCCCTATTTTAGATGCTGCAGTCAGTATGCTGAAAAATATGGCTACATTTGTTGACGTCGGAATGGAGATATAAATCACATTGAAATAAGTATGTCACCATTAGTTTAGTTTACAATAATCAGGCATGTGGTATAATAAGGATAGAAAAACATAACATAGTAAAAACCGCTCCATGCTGTCACATGGAACGGTTCCAATAGACCAACCCCGACAAGAGGGGAAGGCGCATTAGGGTCAAATAACCCCTCAGCAATGGGCTTGCACATTGAGGGGTTATTTTTTATTCTCGGACATAATAAATTCAATCAAAACCCCAGCTCTCCCTTCGAGTGCTGGGGTTTTTTTTGCTTTCTTCCGTTTGCATTACTCTTCCCTTTCCTACCATAAAAAATGTAAGCGTTTTAAGAAAAAGTTAAATATTTACTTTTGAATGAATTGTTAAAAAACTCGTTGACAAACGAAAAATACACCACTATAATCTACCTAACACTTGTTAGGTGGTGATGTTTTGAAACAAAAATTAATTGAAGCTGCGATACGGCAGTATGCTCTATATGGCTACGATGGGGCAACCATGAGGAGGATTGCAGATGATGTGGGAATCAAACCGGCATCTATTTATTTTTTCTATAACAATAAAGAAGCGCTGTTCATTGCTGCTTTTCAACAGCTACTCCAGAATCACTTTCAGGAAATGCAACGAATCCTGCTGGAGAATAAAGATCGTTCAGTGGAAGAGATATTTTCAGCGATGCTACATGGCCTTGTAAGTCACCATACCGGAGATAAACAAGGAACAATTGCCTATATATCACTCGTCACTTCACCGGTACCGGAAATTAAGAAATATCTTCAACAGCATTTAAGGCATCATAATGATTGGTTGATGAATTCGCTTGGAGATGCTATGAAGGCGAGTTATCCCGCAATTACGGACAAGGAGGTAGACAAGACAATTAAGCAATACGTCCTGATAGCAAACGGGGTGTTCTGGGGTATTAACTTATACGATGGGGGAGACTTTACAGAACAAGTCGAACTGGCTGATGAAATGATTCATACCCTATTTTTGGAATTAGAAAATAAACGATAACAATATAAAAGGAGTGAAACGAAATGGAAAATAGATTTGATTTGACAGAAGACTATGAATTGGAGCCTGTTCCCCAACATAAGCGAAAGGGATGGATAAAATTATCCATTGTTTGGACAGGAGGAATCGTTGCATTATCAGCAGTTGTGTTAGGTGGAACCTTAGGTGCAGGGATGCCATTTGCACAAGCAATACTAGCTTCATTTTTAGGATCTTTCATTTTGGCTGTTTTAAGTGCTTTATGTTGTGTAGTCGGTGCCAAGACAGGTTTATCAACAGCACTAGTTTCTAAGTTTGCCTTAGGTAAATATGGAGCATACGCAGTTTCCATCGTACTAGCAATTGCTTTATTTGGTTGGTTTGGTGTACAGCTTGCCTTATTTGGGTCCAGCTTGCGCAACGTATTGTTAGACGGCCTTTCTCTTGATTTGCCTGTCCTGGCATTGGTGATCACAGGTGGGATTCTTATGACTGTCACAGCTTTTATTGGTTATAAAGCAATCGAAAAACTTAGTCTGGTTGCTGTACCACTGCTTGGGATCCTGCTGATCAGTTCATTGGTCAAGGTTATGACAGGTAAATCGGTAGAATCGATTTCTCAAGCACCAATCATCGGCGATCCATTAACATTTGGTTCTGCTGTATCGTTAATTATCGGCTCACTGGCAATAGGAGCTATTATTGGACCAGATATTTCCCGTTATGCCCGTTCTACGAAAGATGCAGTGATATCTTCCTTCGTTGGGTACTTTCTAGGATTTAGTATTGTATTAATTATCTCTATCATTCTCGCAAAAGCGACAACACAGGTTGATATTGTTGAGATTATGCTTGGCTTGGGATGGGGCACTGCCGCATTATTAATTTTAATTCTTGCACAATGGACAACAAACGATAATAATTTATATTCCTCCGCGCTAGGATTTGCCGTCATTTTTCAGAAGGTTCCTAAATCAATTATTACTATTACAGCAGGAGCAATTGGTACAGGACTGGCTGTATCCGGTATTTACGAAAACTTTATCCCGTTTCTAAATTTCCTTAGTGCGCTGATTCCGCCAATTGGAGGTATTTACGTAGCTGATTTTCTAGTGAACCGACAAAAGTACCAATTTGAAAAAATAGACCAGACAAAAAATGTAGAACCACTATCTGTAGCTATCTGGATTATAGCTGCACTCGTAGCATTTATGACAACTGCCGCCCCAAGTGGTTTTGGTTTATTTACACTCACAGGAGCGTCTGGGTTTGATGCATTCATTGTCGCCTTTATTTTACAATTAATTGTCGGAAAAGTGATAAAAAACAAAACAGCAACAATTGATTTAGAACAACACGCAAAGGGAGGAAAAGTTTCATGAGATTAATAGGTAAACAGGAAATAGAAGATATTGCTATTGGTGCAGCTCTTTTAGGAACAGGAGGCGGTGGTGATCCGTACATCGGAAAATTAATGGCATTACAAGCAATTGAGGAAAATGGTCCAGTAAAATTATTAGATGTAGATGAGCTGCCAGATGACGCACTTGTCGTACCATCTGCCATGATGGGGGCGCCAACTGTGATGGTAGAGAAAATTCCAAGTGGGGAAGAGGCAGTGGGAGCTTTTGAATCATTGCAAAAATACTTGGGCAAAGAGGTTTATGCAACAATGCCTATCGAAGCAGGTGGTGTGAACTCTCTATTACCATTTGCCTTAGCAGCCCAATTGGGTTTACCCGTAGTTGACGCAGATGGAATGGGACGAGCATTTCCTGAATTGCAGATGGTAACATTTTATTTGGAAGGTGTCCCGGCAACTCCAATGGTTCTGGCAGATGAAAAAGGAAATAACTCTGTGTTGAATACAGTAAACAACGTCTGGGCAGAGAGAATTGCACGTTCTGCAACAGTGGAAATGGGTGGCTCTGTCATGCTCTCCATCTATCCTATGGATGGGAAAACAGTCAAACGCAGCTCCATCCATCATATTTTAAAATTAGAAGAGCAAATTGGCAGAACAATTAGAGAGGCCAAGACGCATAACTACAATCCAATTACAGAAGTGTTAAAACTAACCGATGGCTACAAGCTGTTTCAAGGCAAGGTTGTTGATGTTAATCGGAAGACAGAAACAGGGTTCGCCCGCGGTACGGCAACAATTGAAGGGGTGGAGGAGTATCAACAGGACGAGTTGTATCTCCGCTTTCAAAATGAACATTTACTTGCTGAAACAAAAGACAAAACATTGTGCATGACTCCTGATTTAATTGCGGTACTGGATTCAGACACCGGAATGCCAATTACTACGGAGGGATTACGCTACGGTGCCCGTTGTACGGTAATTGGCATGCCAGCACATAGTAAATGGCGAACAGATAAAGGAATTGAGACAACAGGTCCACGATATTTCGGATATGATCTGGACTATGTACCAGTCGAACAATTAGTAGAAAAGGAGGAAGCTTAATATGGCAAACTACCGAATTGGAATTGATGTTGGCGGAACACATACAGATGCTGTCATTTTGGATGACTCCTACAATGTCATCGCACAAACAAAAGCACCAACCTCCACAGATGTCAGCAGTGGAATCTACCAGGCTTTACATGAAGTAGTAAAAACATCAAAGGTCGATGTTCGTAATATCAACTATGCTATGCTCGGTACAACACACTGTACCAATGCTATCGTAGAACGGAAAAGGCTGAATGACATTGCCATCATACGTATTGGTGCACCAGCGACGCTAGCTATTAAACCATTGCTTAGTGTGCCAGATGACTTAAAAGCAATTCTTGGGAAACATTCCTATATTGTAAAAGGTGGCCATGAATTTGATGGCAGGGAAATAACCGAATTGGATGAGGAAGATCTCTATCGAATCGCAAATGAAATAAAAGGGAAGGTAGACTCTGTTGCTATCACCTCCGTCTTCTCTCCCGTGACAAAAAAACATGAGGAGCGGGCAGCAGAAATCATCACTAAGATTTTGGGAGATGATGTAGCCGTATCTCTATCAAGTGAAATTGGAAATGTTGGCCTGCTTGAAAGGGAAAATGCAACAATACTAAATGCTGCTGTCGTGAATGTTGCTAAATCCACAGCAGATGGGTTTATCCAAGCATTGGAGCAAGAAGGAATTGAGGCAGATGTTTTCTTCGGCCAAAATGACGGTACACTAATGTCGGTAGAATACACCGTTCGTTACCCGATATTGACAATCGCATGTGGACCAACAAATAGTTTGCGAGGAGCTGCTTACTTAAGCAATAAATCCAATACCTTGGTAATCGATGTAGGAGGAACGACGACAGATATTGGCGTACTTGTAAATGGATTCCCGCGTCAATCCTCTTTAGCAGTAGAAATTGGTGGTGTCAGAACGAACTTCCGTATGCCGGATATTATGTCTGTCGGACTCGGCGGTGGCACGATTATCCAGGTTCATGAAGATCAAACCTTCCAAATTGGACCACATAGTGTCGGGTACCGTCTGCAAGAAAAAGCACTGATTTTTGGAGGAGACACATTAACTACGACAGATGTTATTGTTGGACTTGGAAAAGCAAAGCTTGGAGATCCAGCAAAAGTGGCTCACCTTGATAAAGCTTTGCTTGAAAATATCTATGCCAAGATGGTAGGCATGGTAGAGGAAGCATTGGATAAAATGAAAACAAGTGCCGAGGATATGCCAGTCATACTAGTTGGTGGGGGAAGCATTTTACTGCCGGAAGAATTACAGGGAGCCTCCGAAGTCATCCGACCAGAAAACTTTGGTGTAGCAAATGCGATTGGTTCCGCCATCTCACAGGTTAGTGGAGAAGTAGAAAAAATATTCGCCATGGATGACCTTGGACGTGAGCAAACAATAGAAGTTGCTAAAAATATGGCAAAAGAAGAAGCAATAAACGCAGGAGCAGATCCAGATCAGCTAGTTATCGTTGATTTAGAATATGTTCCATTAGCCTACCTGCCTGGTAATGCAACGAGAATCCGGGCAAAAGCGGCAGGCGCATTGAAAAATACAGTAGGTGTTTAAGAAACAGATTGTTCTGGATGGCGATAATGAACCTTTTAACTGTCAATGGGTTGGTTTAGATTGATCCTACCTGTGGTATAAAAAGTATAAATAAAAACCGTTCCATGCGCTACCATGGAACGGTTCCCATAGGCCAACCCCATCAAGAGGGGAGGGCGCACTTAGAAAGAATCCCTCAGCACTGAGCTTAGTTGCATGAGGGGTTATTTTTATTTTCAGCTACAATTAATACACCGAAATAAATCTTTTACCTTAATTCTCTCTTTACCTCACGCGTTAAGTCCAGAAATGGCTGAATATCTTGAACATATTCTAATATCCCTAAGTATTCTCCGTTTTCATCGAACACACCTTTATACGTAACATGGACATACTCATCCTCCTTTTTGAACCACATTGTTTCTGACTCGCGTTTCTTTGACTTTAAATCTTGGATGAGCTGCATGACCTTCTTCATACTCTTTGGTGGATGGCACATGGCTACATTCCGTCCAATGGAACTTGGTGTACGGATAAACATCATCTCTGATGATTCTACGATTTCATTAAAGTATTTAAAGATGCCATTTTTATCAACGAACGTTAATTCCAGGGGCAAATTATTCAAAATATGGTTGGCTTCTTTAATCGTTAAGTAACCACCGCCAAATTGCAGATGTTCCTCGTTAGGTGTGTCGGATTGCTTTTCTGTGTTTTTATTACGTAACGCTTCATCAGGAATCCAGGTTTCTTCCGGTTCATCTACTGCATAACCAAATGCTTTACTTTCCTTTGCAATGGCCAACCAGTCTGCTTCCTTAAAAATAGACTGTGTGATAGGTAATAGCAAATATTCTTCTTCCAGCATCATCTCTCTACATGCATTTTCCAAGTCGAAATAAGCTTGCTTGACATAATGAAAATCGATGTCTGGCATTTTCTCCATTATTCTTTTGGTACCTTTAAATAACGTGCGGATACGATCATCCGCTGCCCACATTATTCTTGACATGGAATAAATACGATAACGCTCCAGTATCGGAAAATAGAGTTTTTCTTTCCGGTTGTAATGACTATAAATCTTTCCCAATTGAATCATTTCATGCTTAAGTTGATCTGTGCGATGTCCTGGATCATTAGCAATCGCTTCTACAAGGCTATTTACCCGATCTAATATAGAGGCAAATGCCTGATTTTCCCTATTGAAAATTTGAATAGGGTGACTTGGATGCTCTTCATTTGGATCATGAATAACCTGAAGCGAATGATCGTACAGTTCAAGATACACATCAAAAAATTTCCGGATATCGTTCATATTAAAATCATTTGCAGTGCTATTTTTTAGTTCTTGTAAAATCAATAAAATATCTGTCTTGCCCAAAGGTTGAACATGCTCATCAAAAGCGTCCTGAATCGTTTGCTCTGAGTCTCCAAGCTTCAATTTAAGCAGAATTTCTTTTATTGTATTAATTCGTCTCATATCCAAATGTGTTTGCACTATTTTCACCTCATTATTGTAGAAAGATGCAATTTGTATAGCAGTTTAAAAAAACTCCAACATGATGGGACAGCAGACCGTTGTCCATTCTCCGTGGTTACGGCTTTGATGCAATTATAGCCGATTCGTGTTAGTTGCTAAATGACATAGATCACTTAATCCTAGAAAACCAACAAATATTTCGTGATTTTGTGGTTACGCTAGAGACTCTGATCGCTGGAAAGATTCCTGGAAGTAAAAAAATCTACCTTATGCAATAATGGTGTGGGTATGCCGGTATTGGTTTACAACTATGCTACCTGTGGTATAATAAGTATAGAAAAGCATAACATAGTAAAAACCGCTCCATGCTCTAACATGGAACGGTTTCAATAGACCAACCCCAGCAAGAGGGGAAGGCGCTTTTAGGCAGAGAAATAACCCCTAAGCACATGGCGTAGTGACATGAGGGGTTATTTTTTATTCTCGGACATGATAAACGCAATTAACATGCCGAATGAAATCATCAGCGTTAATACACTATACATATCCATGGGCAACACCTCCTTCCATAGGAAAAGTTCCAGGAAGAAAAATGCGCCTTAACCCCTCATGTGAAGCCAGTCTATTGTTAATAATAGTATACCATATCAGATCATATGTTCCTATTTAAATTATAAACTAAATTAAGTTGCTTATTTAATAATTTACATACATAATTAAACGTTGTTTTAAGTACAACCGAACGGACAATGCTATGATGTAGGATTGGTTTACAATAATCAAGCATGTGGTATAATAAGTATAAATAAACATAACATAGTAAAAACCGCTCCATGCTGGTAACATGGAACGGTTTCAATAGACCAACCCCAACAAAAGGGGAAGGCGCACTTAGGAATATAATCCCTCATGGCTGGTCAATGCACAGTGAGGGATTATTTTTTATTCTCAGACATAATTAATACAATCAAAACGCCAAATGAAATCATCAGCGTTAACGTATCTGTTATATCCATGGGCAACACCTCCTTCCATGGAAAGTTTCCAGGAAGAAAAGTGCGCCTTAACCCCTCATGTGAAGCCAGTCTATTGTTAAAATCAGTATATCATATTAGATCGTATGTTCCTATTTAAATTATAAACTAAATTAAGTTGTTAACTTAATATTTAACATACATAATTAATCATTGTCTTAAGTACAACGGAATGGAAAAGGTTAGAGGCTAAGAGTGGTTTACAACTATGCTACCTGTGATATAATAACTATAGATAAACATAACAAAGTAAAAATCGCTCCATGCTCTAACATGGAACGGTTCCAATAGACCAACCCCAACAAGAGGGGAAGGCGCAATCAGGTCTAAATAATCCCTTAGCACTGGGCTTAGTTGCATGAGGGGTTATTTTTTATTCTCGGACATGATAAACACAATTAACATGCCGAATGAAATCATCAGCGTTAATACACTATACATATCCATGGGCAACGCCTCCTTCCATGGAAAAATTCCAGGAAGAAAAAGATGCACCTTAATCCCTCATGTGAAGCCAGTCTATTGTTAAAATCAGTATATCAAATAAGAATGTACGTTCCTATCGTAAATAAAAAAATTATCTTTCGTGAAGTACTATTAACAGAAATAGCTAACTACATAAAAGTGGAGGTTTTCCTATTAAACCAACAAATGAAAGAAATAAGTTCTTCGCCATCAGTAACCGCGTGTTGATAACGATAGGGATTATAAGTGTCCTGCTCCAGTACATTGATCGAGAACATTATATGATCTATGGAGAGATCGTTTTCTTTGTTGCACTGATCTTCTTCTTATTAAGAGGGATTTATTTCATTAAGCAAAAAGCCTATACATCTGCCATCCTGTGTTTGTTCGTAGTGCTGATATTTCTGGCCTTAGCAATTCTAAAATATTTTATCTTTCCTTACTAAAAAATCTCCGGCAGTGTACAGACTGCCGGAGATTTTTATTAAAAGAACAATAGTCCAATGGAAATTGGAATGAAGCTGTAAATGAGAATCATGACACAGAATCCCATAATGTCCCTGACCTTCAAACCTGCAATGGCAAGCAGCGGCAATGCCCAGAACGGCTGAATCATGTTCGTCCACGCATCGCCCCAAGCAACAGCCATTGCTGTTTTGGCTGTATCCACACCAAGCTCGAGCGCTGCTGGAATCATGATTGGCCCCTGTACTGCCCATTGACCTCCACCAGATGGTACAAAGAAATTGACAAGCCCAGCACTTAAAAAAGTGAACAATGGGAAGGTGAAATCACTGGATATACTGACAAACCATAGCGACATTTGTTGGGAAAGCCCGGATGCAACCATCATCCCCATGATTCCTGCATAAAACGGGAACTGAATAATAATCCCGCCAACATTCTTTACAGCATCTGCCACACTGTTAAGGAAACGTCTCGGTGTCTCATGAAAAATAATCCCGAGAAAAAGCATCGTAAAGTTGACAATATT
This sequence comes from Virgibacillus halodenitrificans, assembly GCF_001878675.1. Classification (NCBI taxonomy): domain Bacteria; kingdom Bacillati; phylum Bacillota; class Bacilli; order Caryophanales; family Bacillaceae; genus Virgibacillus; species Virgibacillus halodenitrificans. Next base: position 1,169,111 of record NZ_CP017962.1, read on the forward strand.
AATATTTAGATCAAACCCATTCTCCATAAAAAAGAAGACGACAAATAGCAGGCCAAATGCACCGATCAATATAGATAGGATTCTACTATTCTCTAATTTTTCTGCTGGAGTCATTTCCGCAGTTGCAGAAATAGCATCATCATCTTCCTTTTCTTCCTCTTGCCAAAGGTTTGCATCTGGATGATACAGCTGATCTCTTGTTTTCATCAAGTAACGATTCAAGAGAGGTAATGTAAATAATAGAACAAACACAATAAATAAGTTAAAACTGCTGAATAATGTTTCCGATACAGGAATAACTCCCATCGTGTCCTGGAGAAAATGATCCGGAGTAGCAATGAGTAACGGTATTGAAGCGGAAAGCCCGCCATGCCATAAAAGAAAACCACTATATGCACTCGCCATGAGTACACGGTAATCCACTGTCGGCACCCGTTTGGCAATATGAATAGCAAAAAGCGCCCCTACAACAAGCCCAAATCCGTAATTAATCAGACACGCAATCGATGCAACAAAGGTTACTAGCAAAATCGCTTGACCAGGAGTATTTGCCAGTTTGCTAATCTTTGTAAGCACTCCTTTAACAATTTTTGTGCTGGCAAGTATGTATCCAGTAACTACAATAAGTGACATCTGCATCCCGAATGCCAACAGATCCCAGAATCCATTTCCCCAATACTCGACCATCTGAAAGGCTGAGCTGTCTGTAAATAATATTCCCAGAACAAATACAATAAACGTGATAATAACAGCGAACAAATAGGCATCAGGTAAAAACCGCTGCACCATTCGTTCAAAAAAAGAACTAACTGCTCTCAATAAAATCTCCCCCCTTATTTTAAAACGCTTTCAAAATAATAACAGAATAGTTTTTCTAAAGGAAATATAATGCATTGTATGCTTGGGCGAGAGGGAAAAGAAGTTTATTGGAATAGAATTGTGTGCCCGCAGCAGGTGAAGAAATCTATCTTGCAAACAACCTGTTCCCAACTTTTATACAGTTGATTTCCATTATGAAAAAATTCGAATCAAGTAGTCGGGCATTTTTATACAAAATATATAAACCTTTCCATACTATTCTCCTTCTTTAAGCATCGTCTTTAAATTAGAGATGAATCCAATGACCTCTAAATGCGTACGCGCCATTTCTTCTACACTTTGCTCTTCAAGATGCTCGAGCCATTCCTGAATTAATCCCAGAATAGAGGAGGTCATAAAGGCAGTCATGTATTGCGGAAACCATTTATTAGTCCCGGGATAGTGCTGGATAAATTTATTCAAAAGTATGTCACCAAAGATTTCTTTCATTTTTCTTGCAAAAGAAGGATCACCCCTGTCTCCGAGAAGTGCTCTGAATTCATTACCATGGTTCTTTATATATTCGAACACCATTAAAAATGGAGAGTAGAAATTTCCGCTCATTAAAGCATGTAACACCTCAGAAGGACGGACTTGCTCCACCAAGCCGGACAACCCCTCAAGCAAGCGCTTTTGAATGTGTTCCATTACATCATATTTATCTATATAATGCAGATAAAATGTACCACGATTAATACTTGCACACACAGCAATTTGTTTCACTGATATTCGTTCAAATCCTTCAGACTCAAGCAGTTTTATAAACTCTGTCTCAATTCTTTGTTTAGTATTTTCATTCATCTTTTTATGATGATCAGCCATAAACTTCACCTCTTGCTCAACAATTCCATAAAAAGTGTTGATTGTATTTGACTATCATCGTACCTTACAATTTAAATACAATCAACACAGTGTTCAGTAAATACAGAAAGGAAGTAAACGTATGACTATGGCAATTACTGTTCATAACGCCACTAAGTCTTTTCATAATAAACTTGTCCTAGACAAACTATCTCTTGAGATCCCAAAAAGAGAAATTTTCGGCCTATTGGGGCCATCAGGATGCGGTAAGACAACTTTAATTAAATTAATTATTGGTATGCTGAAAAGAGATGAAGGTGATATTACGGTGCTGACCTATAATATACCTGACCAACGATTGCTCCCTAATATTGGGTATATGGCCCAGTCAGATGCCCTCTATACCGACTTGACGGGGGAACAAAATCTTGACTTCTTCGCAAGACTCTATAAGCTTCCAAAAAAGGAACGTAACGCACGGATTCAGTATGTTGCTCGTGTTGTCGAGCTGGAAGATGTGTTACAAAAGCGCATTGCTGAATATTCTGGAGGGATGATGCGCCGTCTCTCTCTAGCCATCGCACTCATCCACGATCCGGAAGTGCTTATCTTAGATGAACCTACAGTAGGGATCGATCCTGTTTTAAAACGATCTATTTGGAGTGAGCTTGAGCGTTTAAAAAAGGAAGATGGCAAGACAATAGTTATTACCACTCATGTGATGGATGAGGCCGAGAGATGCGACCAAACTGCATTACTCCGAAATGGGCATATTATTGCCGCTGGATCACCAGACAAACTGAAGGAAAAGTATGAAGCCACTCGTTTTGAAGAAGTCTTTCTTAGAGCAGGAGGTGAGAGCTAATGCGTATTAATGCACTTGTAATCCGTATTATACGTCAAATGCGCCGCGATAAGCGGACACTCGCATTACTTTTTCTTGCACCATTACTTGTCCTGTCACTCATGTATTTGATCTTCGATTCTTCGGAAACCGAGCCAACAATTACAATCACTGGAGGCAGCACACAACTTACGGAGCAACTAGAACAAGCAGACTTCAATATTACGTCAGTAGAGCAATTTTCAACAGAAGAGATGAAGGAGAAAAACGAACATGCCTGGCTAAATGTTGATAAGCAGAAGATGGAGCTCACACTGTTAAATGATGACCCATCACAGGCAAAAAAGGTCCAGATGCAGCTAGGCAACATGCTTTCGACTGAAAAGAAAGGACCTGGCATCTCTGCTAACTATGTTTACGGCGATAAGGATACAAAGATATTTGATACATTCAGTCCCATGTTAATTGGCTTCTTCGTCTTTTTCTTTGTTTTCCTGATTGCAGGTATTTCACTTTTAAAAGAACGTACATCCGGAACACTGGAACGATTAATGGCCACTCCGATAAAACGGTATGAAATCATCGCTGGATACCTTGTTGGTTTTGGCATATTCGCATTTATTCAGACGATCATTATCGTGTTTTATTCTATTTATGTGCTGGATATTGTTCATCTTGGTTCCATCTGGCTTGTCATACTAACAAATATATTAATCGCCCTAGTGGCCCTGTCTCTTGGTACACTGCTGTCAAGCTTTGCTGTATCCGAGTTCCAGATGATGCAATTTATCCCACTGGTCATCGTACCACAAATATTCTTTACTGGTATCTTCCCAATGGAAGGAATGGCCGACTGGCTACAATCGCTGGGAAAAATTATGCCATTATTTTATGCCTCCGATGCATTAAAGGGGGTCATGTATAAGGGCTTCACTTTTCAGGATATTGCAGTTGATCTATTAATATTGCTTATCTTTGCAGCCTTGTTTATTGTGCTGAATATCGTAGCATTGAGGAAATATCGATCGTTTTGAGAAGGATGATGAGAGAAGGGGGGCTGGTTTGTCCGTTTGAGAAACGTTTTAGTTGGTATGATTGGCAAGCGCATATACTCGGATCAACCAACTAAAACTAACATTAATAGTCGTATATTATAAAAAATAATTCCTCAGCATATGGCTTAGTTGTATGTGAGGGGTTATTTTTTTATTTAAAAATCATCAGTAAAATCAACTCCCAAAAACAAGAGCGTTTACTCGAAGAATGCTAGGAAGAAATTGTAGACCTAAACCATCAAGCGAAGCCAATACTAGATTAGCATATTTGGTTCTATTGAAACTCAAGAATAACTTGCTGGAGACTCAAATTTAACTAATCAAGAATTCACTAAATTAAAAACATCAAAAAAATTAATTCCCTTTTAAAGTGGTCTATTGACGTTTATAATTAGTATGATAGAACTATAATACTACATAGATTATCAAAAATATTAGGTGGTTTTTAAATGAAGGAAAAAATGATGTACCTTAAGGATCGGTTGAATGATCTAAGCCGAAGAAACAGGTCAATTCGTATGCTGAAAAAGTATGATAAATGGTCTTTTGACTTAAGTATGCTTAATCAATTGGATAAAGATCCACAAACTATAATTGAAGCTATAATCACAAATAAAGGGAAAGCAGACCTTTTGAAACAAGATGTAAAAAATGAGAATGCTCTAAATCTTTCTGGTAAATTAACCTCGCTTTATCGCAACTTAAAATCCATTGAAGAAGAAACGGGACTGTATGATCTTTATCTAGGCTATCCCTTTATTAGTGGGAATATGATGGATGGAACATACATTAGAGCTCCTCTCTTCTTATACCCTGTAAAATTAAACCGGATAAAAACTCATGGAACAAAATGGGTTCTAGAAACAATGTCTGATTCTGAACCAATGCTCAATCGTTCTGTGTTCTTAGCTATGCAAAAAATGAGCGACCTTCATGTCCCAGATGAGATGTATGATGAAGCAGAGCAGCAAGCAGAGGTCGTAAACTTTTCTAACTGGGCAGAGTGGCTAGATATCTACTCAGTGCATATTCAGGAAACGAATAATCAAGGTATATTGCCTTTTCCTAATTATACGAAAGAAACGATTCCTCAAATGGAAAAAGGAGAATTCCAATTAAATAATTATGCAATACTTGGGCATTTCCCACAAGGTAATTCTGCTTTATTAAAGGACTATGAGGACTTTATTCAAGAGTTAGAGGAAGGCAATTCGGATCTTGGTATAGTTAGTGATCTAATTAATATCGGTGAAACAACTTCTGAAGAAACAGATAACCTAGCGCAGGAGGACACCGATTCATCCAAAGCAGTAAAGAAAAAAGAAAAGGATAAGTTTTTCGTTCTGGATACAGATGCTTCTCAAGAAGAAATTATTGAATCAATTGATGAAACAAAAGGACTTGTCATTCATGGTCCCCCTGGTACTGGAAAATCCCAAGTAATAGTAAACGTGATCGCAAATGCAATTGCTGAAAATAAAAAAGTTCTTTTGGTTTGTCAAAAGCGTGCTGCCTTGGATGTAGTGTATCAACGATTAGAATCCTTGGGCTTATCTGCAAATGTAAGTCTGTTGCACGATGAGAAGGCAGACAGAAAAGGACTATATCGTAAATTAAATACAAGACTAACCACTGATCATTTTCCAAGAGAATTAGAAGAAGAGTTTGTTCAGCTCTCCAGTAAAATTGAACAATATGAACAGGAACTCGATGCTATTGCGAAGGGCCTTTATGAAGTCCAGCCCCATGGCTACCGGGCTTTTGATTTATATAGTCTAGGGAAACCAGTTCAAAATATGGATGTGATCCTTGAATTAAGTGATGTTATCGAGTCATTGAATAAGCATAATATGGATGATGTTCTTTCAACAATTCTCTCTTACGGAGATAACTACGGTAGATTTGGAAAGGAAAATTATCCTTTGAAAGATAGAAAATCTTTTGCAAAGCTAGAGATTAAAGATAGGCTGACAATTGTAGAAATCTTGAACAAAGCTACCAACCAAGCAAGAAAGAGCACGGAATTCCTGGAACACTTTGAACAAGATGATATCACACCTGAATATAGCTGGGGAGTTGGAAATAAACTAGAGAAGATTTATGAGGACTTGAACCCAAATGAGAAAAAGACACTTCAAAAATTACGTCTTTGGTGGTGGACCTCGTTAACAGGTAAGACAATTGTCGAGGAATTATTGGATGGAGAAAAGTTTAAGGGGTTGTCATCAAAAGAATGGCCGAAGCTTCGTGAAAGCTTAAGGGTTTTGTACGAACTCTCTAATGTTTCAGAGGATATGGACACAAAGATAAAGCAATTGTCCACTTATTTTTCTGATGAAAAGATCCAAAAGTACCATGATCAAATAGCGAAAGGTGATATTCCGTTAAAAGAATTGGAGAAACAACAGGAATATGTTACACAGGATTTTGAAGACTTACGAAATATGGGTAGAATTTACGATGAGAGTCTTCCATTCATCCAAAGGCTTATTGAAAAGTTGAAAGATAAAAGTGAAGATAATGTACATCGTTATATAAAGAATCAATGGGTTGATTATGTGAAACAATCAGCATACATCCACTGGATCGATGAGATTGAGAGTAAGCATCGTGTTCTTACAAAAGTTGGAACTGATGAATTCGAACGGTTAAGAGAACAATTTAGAGAGCTTTTAGAAAAGAAAAAGAATCTATCAGCAAAGGTACTGCAAAATAGATTGCTATTCACTTTATCAGAAGTTAAGGAAAACAATGCTAAAACAATCAAAGATATTATTCACCAAACAGGAAAGAAGAGACAAGTTTGGCCAGTAAGAAAACTTGTGCAGAAGTACTCTCTAGACGGATTATTGGATGTTATGCCTGTATGGCTTGTATCTCCAGAAACAGCCTCAGCTATCTTTCCTTTGGAGCAAGAAATGTTTGATATGGTTATATTTGATGAGGCTTCCCAATGTACTGTCGAAAATGGCTTGCCATCCATATACCGTGGGGAAAAAGTAATTGTCGCAGGTGATGAAAAACAATTACCACCATCTAATTTATTCAGAGGAAGTGTTCAAACAGATGAAGATGACGAAGATAATGAGTTAGAAGAGTCAGAGAGCCTTCTAAACCTATCAAAGAGAGTGTTTCCAAGTAAAATGCTGCAATGGCATTATCGTTCAAAATCGGAAGAACTTATAAACTTTTCAAACCACGCATTTTATAATGCTAATATTCAAATTGCTCCAAATGTAGATCATTTGAAAGAGCCATCAGCTCTTCAATGGCATAAGGTCGATGGTATGTGGATAAACCAAAGTAATGAGATGGAAGCCCAAGAGGTGGTACAGCTCTTGAAACAGTTATTAATTAAGGATATGAATAAATCAATTGGCATTATAACATTCAACGCGAAGCAACAAGATAAAATTAATGATCTAATTGATAGACTGGTTGAAAATGATGAAGAGTTTAATACTGTTTATCAACAAGTGATGAACAAAGATATGGATGAACGAATTTTTGTGAAAAACATTGAAAACGTCCAGGGTGACGAACGAGATATCATTCTATTTTCTATCGGTTATGCTAAAAATCAAGAGGGCCGTGTTTATAATCGATTTGGGACGCTTGGCCAACAAGGTGGAGAAAACCGCCTGAATGTTGCTATAACAAGAGCGAAGGAAGAAATACATTTAGTTTCTAGTATTGAACCGAATGAGTTAAATGTTGGTAATACGAAAAATGATGGCCCTCGTTTCTTAAAACGCTATATGGAGTATGCACGTGCTGTATCTAATATTAAAAAAGAACAGGCAGAATTTGTGTTATCGGATATGAGTGATGAAGTAAATACAAAACGAGAACAAGAACAAGGCGATCTTAGTTTTGACTCTCCTTTTGAATCCCAAGTATATGAACAATTAACGAAAATGGGCTATTCAGTTGATACACAAGTAGGAATGTCCGGTTATCGAATTGACTTGGCTATTGCTCATCCCAAGGACAAACATAAATATATACTTGGAATAGAATGTGATGGAGCTATGTATCACAGTGCACCTTCCGCAAAAGAAAGGGATGTATATAGACAACGATTCCTTGAAGGGAAAGGCTGGAAGATTGCACGTATTTGGAGTAGAAACTGGTGGAAAGATCCGAATGGTGAGATGGAAAAAATTGATCAACTGATTAAGAAAATAATAGCGCAGGAGAAAAGTAAAGAAGCTTTAAAGCAACATGGATAGTTATTATTAGAGTCATAATATACCTTATGGCTCTTTTACTTTTTTAAAAAAAGTGCACGTATTTTTAAATTCCCATTCCGCCAATCTCACGTTACAATGAACCTAATATTTCATCCACTGGTCACAAAACTAGAAATTACCAATATAAAAGGGGGAGAATTCCAAAATCGGGTCTGTACACTCTCCTAACATCTGGTAAAATAGGTATATCGACACTTTTCGTGCAAATTTCCCGATTTTTATAATAACAAACTGCAGATGAAGGGGCTCATATGTGAGTTTAAGAAGCTACCAAGGTAGAAGTCCGTTCCTGGGATAATTCTATGCAATGTATGTATCGTGTGCTCATGGATCCGGATATACCGAAGAACTCTGGAGTAGCGATTGAATATCGAATACCTTATTCACCCAAGCGTGTGGACTTTCTGATCACTGGAAAAAGTAAGGAGCAGGAGACCGTTGTAGTAGTTGAACTTAAACAATGGGATAAAGTAGAGAAGATAGATGGAAAAGAAGCGATTGTAAAAACTGCATTCCGTCACGCTTTGGTGGAAACCATGCATCCCTCCTACCAGGCATGGTCCTATGCTTCTTTAATAAAAGACTACAACGCAACGGTACAGCAGGATAATATTGATCTTTATCTTTATCCTTGCGCTTATTTACATAACTACATTGTAAACACACCTACAGATCCGCTAACAGATAATGTTTATCAATACTACATAGACCAAGCGCCTGTATTCACAAAGGGTGATTTTGAAATCAGTTTTTAATTATCTGCTTTAGTTAAGTATTTATCTTAATAGCAGCTGTGTATATTACCTTTTAAGTATTGTAAAAATAAGCTATATTTCTTTTTCTAAATATCTTTATATGCAATAATAAATAAGAATAATTCTATATTTATAACCATATTTCAGAGGTGACTCAGGTGAAAAAAGTTTACGATCTAATATTAAATAATATTGAGGATAGTGATATACAAGATCGACGTGTTTCAAAGAGAAACTTAGCAAAAGTTATCTATTATCGTTTAATGATAGCCCGACTTGGAGAGGAGGATAATAACTTTTGGTGGGAATCTCGTATCTTAGGTACAGTAGGTAGAATGAATCTAATGCCGTTTTTACCACGTAACTTTTACCAACAAAGACTAGATATGGCCCAAAAAAGTGTTCGGCAGAAAGAACTACATAGTATAAGTGCTAATAAGGTAATAACTCTATTTCACTTTGGATATGACTTTGAAAAAAAAGTATATGAACCAGCTGTTAAAATACTCTCATCAAGAAAAGAATGGAAGGATATCCTTCATGAAATAGAGGCAATAGAAAATTATTCATTCGCTCCACACTGGGCTAGGGATTTTTTTAATGAACCACGTCTGGATACATTTGATAATGTATCAGGGGAATCCTATGAATTAGGTTCGAAAAGAAGGCACTTTTATATACATAATGAAGAATTAGAAGAGGTTATTCATCAATTAATTTCTGTCTATGATTATGCTAGGAGAGGCCAAGTTACAATACCGTATTATAAAAGGGTTGCTGTAAATTAATGATTAAGAAATATACTGCAGATTTAAAAACAACAGGGGCAGTTCTTGAGGATTCACTTAGAATTCTTAACAGGCTGTCTGAATTGAATAGCATTAGGGCGTTAGAAGATGAGTTATTTGAAAATAATTTATTGCTAAAAGCATCGAAACGCCGGATTGAGAACGTATATGGTTCAATTAAAAAGAGATATTTACAGGACCTTCACAATAAACCTGTTTCTGAAAATCCACTCTTATTAGCAATACAAAATATGAACAAAGAAGAAGCCTTTTACCTTCTTTATTATCATATGTGTATGTCGGATAAGGTATTGTATGACTTTGTTGTTGAGGTAGTTTTTCAGAAGTACATCAAGGGCTTTTTAGGAGTTTCAAGTGATGATGCAGGGGAATTTTTACTATCTTCTTCTATAGAACATGAAGAAATGAAAAATTGGTCCGAAAGAACCTATAAGGATTTAAAAAGTGCCTTGATAACCGTTTTACTTGAAACAGGCTTTCTCTCAAATAGACGTAATCCAGTATTTAATGAAAATGTATATTTTTCAAATAGAATTTTTGGTTATGTGCTTTATTTTAATAAGTATTCAATTTTGACACTTGAGGACTATTACAACCACAATGATTTCAAATTATTTCTACAAGATAAACAACAAAGAAAGATGATGTTAAAGGAATTAGAGTTAAGTGGAGTCATTCACTTAGAAGAAAATAAAGAAACTGAAATACATTATAAGTTTCCATCTTTAAAGGAGTTTGTTGTCCAATATGTTGTCGGAGAAAATTAATCAAATCAAAAATATGCTTCTTAATGATCAAATAGCATGGAGTCGCCAATCGGGTGTCCCCTTTATGCTTGTTGCGATTAGTCCTAGTGAACAATTATATTTAAAGCCTAAACTTGAAGAAATAGAGCAGGAAGGTAAAACACAAGGATATAAAGTCGAAGTTGTCAATCTGGAAAAATTACTTTATAAACTCTTATTAAAAGATGAAAACGGTGATTTAACAGAGCTGTATGAATTTGAAAAAGAAGACTATCCGGAATTCATGAAGGAATTGCAGAATACGATGCTTAACCTACTATATGAATGGATTTTAGAAAGAACAGAAAAATTGGGTGAAAAAGGACGAATGTTATTCACTCGTGTTGGCTGTACAGCACCACACTTTAGACTCATTCAATTACTTTCTAAATTGGAGAATAAGGTATCGATACCGCTATGTTTTTTTGTTCCCGGTACAGTTAATTCAAGGAAGTTTATAATGCTCGATGATGTTGATATTAGTGGCTCTAGAGCATTTTATTTATAAAGGGGTGAGACGATTGACTAAGATACATGAAATATTTCGGGAAAATATTAATCGTGATATTAATCCAGTAGTCAAAGTTCAAGATGAAAATTTGGCCCATATTCGTCAGGAACTAAATGAGTATGTTATAACAGATCAAATACGAGATCACTTTAAAAAGGCATTTACTAATTATTTGAATGGTAATAATTATTGTTATTGGATTTCAGGCTGGTTTGGATCAGGTAAGTCCCATTTCACTAAGCTGCTAGGGCATGTTCTTGGAAATTATGAATTTGGAGATACAACTAGTTCGGAAGTATTTCTAACAAGAGATGTATCTAAAGATCTACAAACACTTGTTCAAGAAATCCGTACGAAATATGAAACGGAAATTCTAATGTTCGATATTTTGGAGGAAACTGCTTATGACAGTAATAATCAACAGCAAAGTATTTCTATTACTATTTATAAACAGTTTCTTTCCTATTTAGGATTCTATAGTCATATTCTTTGGGTTGGTGAATTAGAATTTGATCTATATGAGTCTGGGTTATATGAAGATTTTAAAAGCGAGTTTGAAAAGGTAAGCGGTAAGTCTTGGGAAGATGCACGTAAAAAGCCTTCGCGCCAAAAGACTAAAATTGCAAAGACACTATGCAAGATTAAACCGGATGATTATCCTTCTGAGACAATTGCAATAGACATTATTAATGACATTAAAGATGACTTTTCTATGTCTCCCAAAAGATTAATTGAAGTATTTAAATCATATATTGAAAAGGAAACCCATGATACAGGTGAAGAGAAAAGGCTATTTCTGTTAATCGATGAAATGGGACAGTTTATGGCAAGAGATGATCAAAAAATTAGTGAGCTTCAAGGAATAGCGCATCAGGTTGAGGTAACCGGGCAAGGAAAGATATGGCTTGGCGTTACTGCACAAGAAGAGTTAAAAGCGGTTGTTGAAGATGCGATTAAATTTAACACGGAATTAGGAAAGATCGCTGACCGCTTTGGAGTGAAGATTCACTTAACACCTGAGAACTTAGATACAGTTCTTTATGAACGTGTATTAAAGAAAACTTCAGAATCAAGTTCAATACTAGAAGATGAATATGAGGAATATTCGGGAAAGCTGGTATCTGTTTTGCAATTTCCTGATGCTGATCGGAAGTTACCAGAGTTAACAAAAGAATACTTTGTTAAGGCGTATCCGTTTTTTCCTTATCAGTTAGGAATTATAAAAGATATTTTTGTAAAGTTTCTACAACGTACAGAATCAAACAAAAAACATGGCGGAACCAATCGTAGCATGATCAAAACAACTCAAGGAATATTAATAAATCCAGAGAATCACTTTGATGAAAGGGAAATCGGTAGTTTCGTAACGTTAGATCAGGTCTATGCTGAAGCAAGAGCTTCTGATTTTGTTCCTTCAACCGTGATTGATGCTATAAATGAAGTCGATAAAGCTGATCCGGAAAACCCTGATTTTACAAAAAAGGTGTTGAAAGTATTATATCTCCTTGATTCAATTAATTATTTACCAAAAACATTAGATAATTTAACAAAAATGCTTTTCAGTAGTATAGAACTTAATTTTCACGAACTAAAAGATATGGTTGAGTCTTCTCTTCAAAAACTCATTAAGGCTGGTTTTGTCGAGAGAGAGGGTGAAGTATATAGCTTTTTATCACCGGAAGAGCAGAATTTCCGTCATGAAGTACTTGCAGAGCAGGAAGAAGTTCGAACAAGAGATATTATGAAATATGTAAGGGATACAGTAAAGGATATATTTAACCAGAATAGGGTTTTATATAAACAAATACGTCCTTTTTCCATTAATCTGATTGCAGATGATGAAAAGTATGCCAACGGTACTGAAATTTCATTTGAGGCCCTAAGTCCGGTAATCCTATTTAATGATGAGACTCTACGTGATAAAAAGAAACGGGATTTGATAAGAGAAGAAAAACGCATTTATTGGTTATCTCATCCTAATGAAGAGATTGAAGATATGATTAAGGAATATCTAGCACGTCAATCTACAATAGCTAAACAACGGGAAAAAGCAGATGAAGAAAGGATGTTCTTTTTACGAAAGGAAGAGCAAAAAAATCAAAATTTGGCTTTAGAAATTAAAAGGAAAACAAAGGTATCTTTTCTAGCTGGATCGTATTTATTTCGAGGAAAAGAATATGATTTACCAAAAGGAGAAGAAGTTAAACCAATATTTGATTCTCTAATAAGTATTGTAATTCCAACAGTCTATACACGCTTTGACGATGCAGCAGTAAAAATTAATTCCTCACATATAGATGAGGTATTTAAACAAAATATCCACTCGGCGTCTGAGGTGTTTAAAGAATTAAATATTTTAGATAATGAACATCAAATTAATTCAAGTTCAAAGGTTTTAAGTGAAGTTTTAACAGAAATTAAGTCTCGTTATAAGCGGTTTGGGGTTTGCACTGGAAGTGATATTTTGGATTACTTTCAAGGCAACCAATACGGTTGGGATAGTATGGCAATCAGGTTTTTTGCTGCAGCACTGTTTCGTGGCGGTTTTATTGAACTAGAACTAAAAGGTAAATCAATAAGAAGTTATACCGAATCTGGTGTTAAAGAAATTTTTGAGAAAGAGCCGCATTTTAAATTATGCCAGTTTATAGAAGTCAAGAATGTTGATCCTGCAATACGTCAGCAATGCAAAAAAATATTAGAATCAGAGTTTGAGGAAAACGTTTCGGCTGATACAATTCCGGAGTATTATGATAAATGTATTAAAGTCTCAAACAATATTTTAATAAAAATTAGAGGTTTAATTGTTACAGCTAAGGAAAAGCGGTTATCGATTATTGATCAGCTACAGAAATTAGAAACGGCTTATAAAGAAATTGTTAATAAAAATCATTCTAGTGAAGTCATTATTTCTTTTGTGGATAAGTATCAACAATTAAAAGATGAAATGAGTTTTATGAAAAAATTCGACCACTTTGTTGAAAATGGTCAAATGGATTCCTTACAAGAAATGTTAAAGTTTATTTCGGATGTATGGTTACCTCAACATTTTCCAAAGGGAGAGGAGCAAGAAAATAAAGTTCAATCTATACTTAGTGAGATATCATCAAATGGATTCATTGATAATTGGGCTAATATTCAAGGTGATTTTTTAAATATCAAAAATTATTATGAAAAGTATTATAAAGAGCTTCACTCTAGAGTTATGAAAAAAATTGAGAACATAATGAATGAAATTGAGCAATTCCCGAAATTTGATTCATTTGATGTGTTTCAACAGAGAGAAATTCTGAATCCACTAAGTAAGCATTATGAGGAGGAAGTACCACAGAACCGTCGTAATTATGATTATTTAGAACAACTAGAACACGCATTACCAAGCTATAAACAGAATTCTATTGGAATATATGGTGAGTTTCTTGAAAAATTACGACAGCCTACTAATTTAACATCAGATGACGATGATGATAATAATTCTGAAGTAAAGAAACCTACTTTTAAACAGGTTGAAATTAGAGACATTATGAAAATGAAGAAAATCTCTTCGGAAGAAGAAATTAAGGACTATTTGAAAACTTTAGAAGAGAAACTAAAGGAAGAATTGAAGCGTATTGACTATTTCTTCTTATCTTAATTGAGATAGGAAAGGGTTGGTAAAATGAAGCCAGAACAAAAAAAGGCAATTAATCGTACCATATTAAAATGTAGGGAAATTTTAGAAAGTGATATAGAAAATCGCCTTGTTACTTGCGGTATTCTACTAGACGAGCCTTGGATTGAAAAAGATAAATTATCACTTTCAGATGAAGAAGAGCAAATCTATAAAGACCTTCGTGATGCTATTTCCAAGGAGATGAAAGGGGGGCTTTCTGAAAAGGAGGCCCTTATCTCCTATATTCGTGAGGTTACTTATACATATTTGAATCGTATAGCCGCTCTACGTGTTATGGAGGTTAGGGGGCTGATGGAAGAAGTTCTTATTCAACGAGAAGAATACAGTAATCGTTCATATGGTCACCGAAACTTCTTTGAAGTTGCACGTGAATTTTGTAAATCGCAATCTGATGAGGGATTGTCTTATTTTATTTCTTTAATATTTAATGAGATTTCGTCTGATATAGGGCTTTTATTTAATACGGAAGATGAATATTCAATTATTGGGCCAAGTAACCAAGCATTATTGGAAATCATTCATCAATTAACTACCGAAATTGATGAAGAATCATGGCAACAAGATGAGATAATTGGTTGGATTTATCAATATTTCAATGAAGAAGAAAAAGATGATGTTTTTGACCGTCTATATAATAAAAAGGAAAAGATAAAAAGTATTGATATACCAGCTGCAACCCAATTATTTACTCCAGATTGGATTGTCGACTGGATTATAAATAACTCTTTAGGGAAATTACATGAAGAAATAATAAATGGTGAAAGAGAGCATAAAAAGCTTGAGGAAATTAAACTATTAGATCCTGCATGTGGTAGTGGTCACTTTCTTATCAAGGCATATGATCTATTCTATAGATACTATGTTGAAGAAGGTTATTCAAAAGAAAAAATCCCGTTTTTAATATTAAGTAATAATCTTCATGGGATAGATATTGATGCTAGGGCAATTCAGCTTACCGCACTAATATTATATATAAAAGTAAGAGTTTCGCTAAAAGAAGCGGGAATAAATGAAGTAAAAGAAAATGAACTTACAGTAAACCTTGTTTGTGCCGATGCAGTTCTATTAAATGGTGAACGTTTGGCCAAAATGAAAAAACAGTTTGAAAATAATCCAACAGTTCTTCAAATGATTGAAATTATCTATGATGAATTTACTGATACACGTATCAAGGGAAGCCTGATTCAACCAGAAAAACAGTTATTGCCGCTAATTGAAGAATATAAGCAAGAAAAACACAGAAAGTTTAA
This sequence comes from Virgibacillus halodenitrificans, assembly GCF_001878675.1. NCBI lineage: Bacteria > Bacillati > Bacillota > Bacilli > Caryophanales > Bacillaceae > Virgibacillus > Virgibacillus halodenitrificans. The sequence continues at coordinate 1,184,705 of NZ_CP017962.1, forward strand.
GAAGAAGGTACAAAAAGAAGATTTAGGTCTTTTTGAGGGACTTGATGAGTTTGTAAGGGATCAAGAGGAATCAATTCTTTCTAAAGGTGAACAAGAGCTATTTCAATATCTGGAACAAATATACACACAAGCTGTAAAAGCGAAAGACATAAACAATTTACTTTTTGCAAGTGAAGTAAAAAAGTCAGTTTATCTACTAAATATCTTTATGAACAAATATGATTTGGTTGTTGGAAACCCACCCTATTTAGGAAAAAGAAATATGAACGAAACGCTAAAAAAATATTTACAGAAGCATTACAAGAAAAATTTTGTGGATTTATACTCTTCCTTTATTGAAAGATCTATGCATTTTCTAAGTGATGATGGTTTGTTGGGTATGGTCACACAACAGTCATTTATGTTTACAAGTAACTTCGAATCTTTAAGGGAGGAAATATTAAGTCATTTTAGCATAAGAAGTGTTTGTCATTTAGGCACAAATGCGTTTGATGAAATTAGTGGTGCTAAAGTTAATACAGTCATGTTTGTTTTTGCAAAAACAATACATGATAAAAAATTTAAGGGAAAATACATTAGGCTTATTAATTTTGATACTCCTAAATCAAAACAAGTTGCATTAATGAATGATGCTAAAGACCATACTTATTATATAAATCAGGAAGATTTCAAAAATATAAGTGGTATGCCTTTTGTTTATTGGGCTTCAAATGAAATATTGTCACTTTTCAAGACAAAAATACCACTTGAGAAATATGCAATACCGAGACAGGGGATGGCAACTGGAGATAACTCCAGATTTTTAAAATACTTTTGGGAATTTAAGGACCTTGATAGGAATAAATGGAAACCCTATTCAAAAGTAATTGACAATAGTGAGTATTACACTTTTTATCCGACGGTTGTTTATTGGGAAAACAACGGTGAGGAAATTAGAAAACATAAAAGTTCTGCTGTAAGGGGTGAGACATTCTTCGGAAGGGAAGGGATAATGTATTCACTAATAGGAAATAGATTCAAATCAAGGTATCTGCCATCAGGCTTTATTTTTGACAAAGGAAATTCTTGTATTTTCCCAGAAAAGATAAGTAATGTATATTTACTTGCATTTACAAATAGTAAGTTGTTTACATATATCATTAAACTGTTAAATCCTACACACAATTTTCAAGTTGGGGATTTAAAAAGGATTCCTATTGTTGAACCAAGTGACGATTCACTTAAAAATATAGAAAAAATTATAAACAAAATAAGAGATAACAAAATGGAACAACTTAGTCGAAATGAACTAAGTGTCACTTATGACCCGGAAAGTGTATTAAAGTTTAAGAGAGAATCATTTATTGAGTTTCTTAAAAACCAAATTATAACAGATTTATTCTATGAGTTGGAAGAAAAATATTATTCAGAACAGATAGATCATCTTATTTATGATATTTATGGTATTTCTGAAAAAGATATTTATAATATCGAAAATGAAATTGAAAAAAGTTATTTTACAAAAAGTAATCAGTATGTAATTGAAGATATTGAAGAATATGAAGAAGAGATAATAGCGGAACTTTCAGATAATGTTTTTAATATATATTCTTTATTAAGAAGCTATTCCATCGACCCATTCAAATTATTAAACTTCATTAAGAATAGGAATATCATTTCAGCCCACAATTATATTGAAAAGTTTTTTGAATTTTTATCATCAATATTAAGGAAACAGTTTGATAGTGATTCAAACAGTTCAGAAAAAGAGTTTATAATACTTGATAATGAATTTGTGGAAGGAATATTATTGGATGAAGTTGAACTCCTTTCAAAAGAAGAAAATATAGAAAATGATATAGAAGAGCTAGAGGCAATTTTAGGGTCAAATATATTAGGATGGATACTAAAAGAGTTCTTTAAGAGGCATGTAGGTAAATTTAAAAACAGACCAATATATTGGCATATTTGTAGTCCAAACAAAAATTTTAATTCAATTATAAATTATTATGCCATTACGCCAGATACATTATATAAACTGAAATCCAACCATTTAATACCGTTTATGAATAGTCTAAGTGAAGATATTGTTTTTTACAGAGAAAAAATGACTTCTTCCAATGATAAGAAACTTGCAAAGCAGTTTGAGAAAAGAGTTATTGATTTAGAGAAGCAAATAAATGATTTGGAAACCTTTGATAAACAAATTGATGAAATTATTGCGTCCGGTTATGAGCCAGATATTGATCAAGGAGTTTTATATAATATCAAACCGTTAAACCCTATTTTGGCGAAGAAAATAGAAAAATAATCGGTGAAGGGAGGTACAATTGAAGCACCTGCAGTATTTTGTAGGTGCTTTTAACAAAATTATGAAAAAGTCATTTTATGATATGGTCGCAGAAGACCTTAACAAACTCTTTCAAAAAAGTTCAGTTGTTATTTGGTCGGACAGGTATCAATCGTTTATAACTGAATACGAAAGATTCATTAAGGAAGAAGGTTTAAGTCGTTTCGTTTTTGAGGGAAGCTTTTTACAGTTGCGACACAAAATTGTCCGGTATTCCCCAAATTTTGAGAACCGTGTATTAATATATATACCCGGTAATTCTACCAATTTAACATTGTTAAAAGAATATGTATTTTTGGCAGAAAGTTATGATGATACCATAAGAGATGTTTTATCAAAACACTACAATATTAATTTACCTTTAAATAAAAGTGATCGTTTGCAAAAGCAATTACTATTTATTAAAACAAAGTGGGATATATTATCAGATGATTTACTTGAAAACTTGAATGAGGAAAAAATAGGGCAGTTTATTTTACAGAACCACTTATCAATGGATGAACTTGATAAAAAGGAAACAATATTGCGATTTATAACAGACAAGACCTACTATCAAACACTAAAAGAGCTAGAGAATTTACAGGCCTTTTGTCAACTGGCTGATGAATATTATGGCTTTCTTATTAACGAGCAACAGTCTTATGAAGAGATTGTTACGACAATAGCGAATACATTAATTAAAACTGAACTGTCATTGGATATTCAAGATGAGAACTATACTACAGATTCCAAAATAACACATAGACGCAGTGAACTGTTTAACCTTTGGTCACAGCATGATTATTATCGTAGTCACTTTGAAGAGTGGTCGAAAGAGACATCAAATGAATTTAAACAACAAATTTCGTTAAAAGAGACGGAAGAGTTATATTCAATAAAAGGTTTTTCAGTAATCGATGAGGAGTTATGGCGGCGGATCGTAAAACGTTTTTTACCGGACGAATTAAATATTGACGTACTAAAACAACCTTCAATTAGCGAATTTATTCTTATTGCAGAAGCCCGGATAACAAGGGCAACGGATAATGAGTTTATCAACAAATGGAGTTCGTTGGCTCAGCTATTACATTTTATTGTGGAACTGAACAAGTTTAAGGCTTATATTAATCAAGTTTCTCCGTTTGAGAATCCTGAAGGTATTGTTAAAGAATATATTCAACAAAAATGGTGGGCCATTGATTATAGATTTAGGAAAGCTGAAGAACAATACCAATCAAATGATCCTCTTATTTTTGCTCTTATTAAGTATGCTAATGGGCAATACATACATCAGTTTTTAAAACCTTTAAACACTCAATTTCAACAAAGTTTTGAGTCAAAACGGGACTATTCAATAGAAGGAATAACTCACCAGAGGCATTTTTGGAACGAAAATATAAATGATTTAAATAGAAAGACGGCAGTTATTTATGTAGATGCACTACGTTATGAAATGGGTACGGAACTACAATCTCTAATTGATGAAGAGTGGAAAGTAGAGGTTAATAGTATGCTCTCTTCCTTGCCTTCCATTACGAAGGTCGGGATGACCGCGTTATTACCACTTTCCAATTCAGTCTTGGAATGGAAAAAGGAAAAAGATGACTTTGTTATTTTTTCAGAAGATAATACGCAACTAAATACGAAGAAGGACCGTATTAAGCTTCTAGAAGCTATTTTAGGATCCAAAGGAAAGATTGTTAATCTGGAAAATTTTTATAAATTGTCTAAGAACCACATACAAACAGAAATAAATGGTAAGGACACTATTATTATATATTCTAGCGAAATTGATTCAACGGGAGAAAATATTGAGGATTCAGCTGTTTATATGTTCCCGCACCTATTAAATAAAATAAAAATAGTGACTGAAAACTTATTAAGAGCTGGAGTTGACGAAGTTGTAATAACAGCTGATCATGGATTTTTACTAACAAACGGTCTGGAGGGATGGAATCAGGTTACCTTGCCAAATGACGTAGAATCTGTGAAAAGGTCACGTCGATATGCTATTGCAGATAATAGAGTTAAAGGAGACTGGATTGTTAAAGAACTAGCTTGGTCTCATCATAAAGGTGACTTTTATCAATATTATCCTTCAAGTAATTATTATTTCACTGCAAGTGGTGGTGCGAAATTTAGTCACGGTGGTATAAGTATTCAAGAAGTTATTATACCTGTTCTTACGGTATCATCAAGGAATATATCACTAGATTATATAGATGACCCGCGTATAGAACAACAAGGGGCATTGGACGAAGTAATAAAGGCAGATGAAACTGTAGATATTCAGGATCAAATTAAGGCATTTCTACAGGAAAATAAGGACGATTTAACAAAGCGTGAGAAATTCTTGTTAAGTTGTTTCCTAGATAGTTCAAAGTGGAATGAAAATGAACTTTTACAACGGGCAAATACAAAAGGGATTAAATTTAAATCCGTTTTAGTTTCTGAAGCAATGTCTGGTTTGATTGACAAAATGGAAGATGAGGGTAAAGATTGGTTTAAAGTTGAAATGATAAATGGAACAGTGTACGAATACTCCATAAAGTAGGTGAAGAAATGGATCTAAAAATAGGTGAAACTATATTACGTGCTTTAAGAAACGGTACAGTTCCAAATGTAGGAACCCACTTATTAATAGCAGGAAATAAGGAAGAAAGAAGACATTTAAATAATGAGTTAGAATATATTTCATTTGATAATGATGGACATGCTGGATTTAAATTTTTATATGGTCCGTACGGTTCTGGTAAGTCGTTCCTATGTGAAGTATTAAAAGAGGATGCGCTTGAAAATAATTATGCTGTCTCTGAAATTGTAATTAGCAAATCCGTGCAACTTCAGAACTTCGAAACTGTTTATCAAGCAATTATGACCGGTCTTAGAACTAAAAATCAGCGGGATTATTCAGCATTTAGACAAGTTATTCAAGAATGGCTTTCTAAAGAAAAAAGGGAAATTATTCGGAAATTTGATCTTGATCCAGATGAGAGTGATGAAGACGAAGAACAACTTATGAACTTATTGGAACAAAAGATAAGCGATGAACTTTCGAAAGCCAACGCAACATCGCCGGGTATTGTTCAAGCCTTTCATAGCTTCTACAAAGGTCTAATGGAGGGTGATCGACAGCTTTCTGATTGGGCGCTAGGTTGGATTGCAGGGGATGCCAGTATTGATAGGGTAGCTAAATCCAAAATTGGAGTAACTGGAAAAGTTGATAAAACGAATGCTTTTGAGTTTTTACTTGCCCTTCTCCATATTTTAAAACTTTCAGGCTATAAAGGATTATTAATCGTTATTGATGAGGTTGAAACAGTTAGAAAGGAGCGCAGAGATATTAGATATCAAGCGTTCGAAAATTTAAGGTTTCTTATTGATATGGTTAGTAAGGATCGCCTAAAAGGGTGCTATATGTTGTTTACTGGTACAGATGATCTTATTGAGAATGAAGACCGGTCTATTAAAGAACATGATGCACTCTTTTCAAGGATAAAACCATTATCACTACAGCATAAAGAGGGTATCAAAAAGGTTTTTTCAACTCCTCTTTTGAAGCTTAATCGTTTTTCTACAAATCAATTGGTCGAAGTAGCACATAAAGTTCGTCAAATTCACGGGGAAGTACACGATTGGCTGTCAGAAACGGTTATTGATGATGCGTTTATAAAACAGTATGTCGAATCATTTACAATAGCTTTTGATCGTGAAGTGTCAATTTTACCCAGAACATTTTTAAGAGAATTTCTATTTGTGTTGGACGCCGCAAAGGAAGGAAACGATGTTCACTCCTTATTAAATATTAATCCGGAGGTCGTACAAAGAGTAAGACATAATTTTGAAGTTGCCGGTGGAAGAGAAACGGCGGTAGATATTGAATTATGAGTAGTAATTCCTTCTCGCTATTAAGTAAAAGGCTACAAAATGGAATCATTGATAAATTGGAATGGAAATCTTTACGAGATGTCCAAGAGGATACGATTCCTGCTATATTGTCGGGTAATAATGTCATTATACAAGCAGCAACTGCTGGGGGAAAAACAGAAGCTGCTTTTTTTCCTATATTGAGTATTATTAACGATGAAGGTTTGCCCCCTCTATCGGTTATTTATATCAGTCCAATTAGAGCATTGCTTAATAATCAGGAATATCGACTAAAAGGTTTAGGGTCATTGGTAGGAATTGACGCGTTTAAATGGCATGGTGAAGTATCAACAGGAGATAAAAGGCATTTTAAAAGAGATCCAGATCATATAGTGGCTACAACTCCTGAATCACTTGAGGTTCTTTTAATGAATGGAAGCGAGCCGTGTGTTAACTTATTCGAGCATGTTCGTTTTATTGTGATTGATGAAATTCATTATTTTGCTAACAATGACCGAGGAATTCAACTTATGTCAATTATAGAAAGAATTCAGCAATATTCTAAGTACGACATTCAGCGAATTGGACTATCCGCAACAATTGGAAATCCTAATAATCTATTAAATTGGATGCAGGGTTCGAGTAAAAGGAACCAGTCTTGGATACAGCCTAATTTAAATAGTAAAAGAAAGACCAAGCTTTTTATAAGATATGTTGATGAATGGTCAGAAGAGGAATTGCAAAGCAAAGTACTCCCCTTATTGAAACAACAAAAGAGTTTATTTTTTGCTGATAGCAGGTCTTTAGCTGAAAAAGTCGCAAATACCATAAAAAATTTAGGAGTCCAAAGTAGATTGCACCATTCATCTATATCTAAGATTTACCGAGAGCAGACTGAAACACTTTTACAAAGAGAAAGAGAACTAATGGTTGCATGTACTAGCACAATGGAATTAGGAATTGATGTTGGAGATTTAGATGTTATCCTTCAGTACAATGCTCCCAATACAGTATCTTCGTTTTTACAACGGCTAGGTAGAACTGGAAGAAGAGAAGGACGGGCAGCACACTATGAATTTTTAACGGTGAATAAGGAATCACTATTAAGAAGTATTTCATTAATTGAGTTAGCGCGCGAGAAATGGGTTGAATCCGTAAAATTTCCAACACATGCTTACCATGTATTAATCCAACAAATCTATTCTACAATTAGGGAAAAGCAAGGTGCAACATATGATCAATTAACGAATTTGATAAAAGATAGGAGGAATTTTAGTAGTATAAGTGAAGATAATCTACAGAAACTTTTAGAAGGGCTTCTCAAAATTGGTTATCTATCAGTAGTTGATGGAATTTATTTTTTATCAGATCAGTTAGAAGAAACCTTTTCTCGAAGAAACTTTTTAGACCTATGCTCAGTATTTGAGACAACTCAAGAATTCATGGTGAAACATCAAAATCGTGAAGTTGGTACACTAGATTCTTGGTTTGTAAATGCCTTTTATAAGGATAATGAACCATTCCTTTTTATATTAAACGGTCAAGTATGGAAGGCAGCTGAAATCGATAAGGAACGATTCATTATACATGCGAACAAAGCTGAAAAGGGCGCTATTCCAATATGGCAGGGATCCGGTCAAAAAACTTCTTTTGCAATTGCTCAGCAGATACTAAGAATCTTATCAAGTCATGATAGCTTTCCATATATCGATCAGTATGCTTCTCAAAGATTAAAAGAATATCGTATGGATTTTCAACACTTTGGAATGAAACCGGGAATGATGGTCATTGAAGAAGAGCCTAAAGGTTTTACCCTAAATACATTTGCTGGTGACGAGGTAAACTATACCCTAGCTACTTTGTTAAAGCATTATACCAGTGCAGAAGTCAAATCAGATTATCAAAAAGTGAAGTTTAAATTGGAAGACTACCCTTATGAACGTCTTGAAAAAATAATTCAGGGGATTCAAACTGACATTACTAGTGAAGATTTACTTGTTTTAAGAAATTATATTGGAGATATAAATATCGCGAAGTTTCAAAAATATCTACCAGAGTTTGCTGAGAAGTCATTTATAGTTGAACAATTGTTTGATCTAAAGCAACTCTTAAGTTATCTGAGAACTATTGAGATCGTTTTTAGGAAACTGTAAAATTGATTCTAGAAATGGATGAGACTTTAAAAGTTTTTATTACTAAACATATCATATACTTCTTATTTTAAAGCAGAACTCTAAATTCTTTTGCGAGTAATGGAGAAGAAAAAAATAATATGTTAAGAGAATTCATAGTAATAATATGATGTGGAGAGATATGTATGAAAGCAAACGAAACTAATTTATTGAAATTTTTACAAGGAAGTAAACAATTTATAATTCCAATCTATCAGCGAAAATATAGTTGGGATATAAAGCAGTGTGAGCAATTATGGCAGGACATAGAACGAGTAGCGTTAAACGAAGATATTAAAGCTCATTTTATTGGTTCGGTGGTTTACGTCGAGCGAGGTATTTATAATGTATCTGCTGTTCCACAACTATTAGTGATTGACGGACAACAACGACTGACAACACTTTCGTTAATGCTATTAGCTCTACATAACTCACTAAGAGAAAGAAGTGAATCTATTAGTGGAGGTATAACAAGTAAAAAGCTTAAAAACTATTATCTAGTTAATAGTGATGAAGAAGGGGAATTATACCATAGATTAATCCTAACTAAATCAGACAAAGAGACGTTGATGGCCTTGATTGAAGATCGTATACCACAGGAAGTTGCTGTTAATGTTCAAAGAAATTATGAATACTTTGTAGGGAAAATCCAATCCATGAAAATGAGTATGGATGATTTGTATCAAGGACTATCCAAATTAATTATGGTGGATATCGCACTAGACCGAGAAAATGATAACCCACAATTAATATTTGAAAGTCTAAATTCTACTGGTTTAGATTTGAGCCAGGCAGACCTTATACGAAACTACTTATTGATGGGGCTTGAACCAAAAGTACAAGAGGATCTGTATAATCGGTACTGGCTTCCAATTGAAAAACGGTTTGGAAATTTATCAGACGCTAAAGTATTTGATCGCTTTATGAGAGATTATTTAACCGTAAAAACAGAAAGAATTCCTAATATAAGAAATATCTATCAAGATTTTAAGGAATATATTATGCAGCATGATGACCTTGATATTTCAGACATATTAAAAGATATGCATCTTTACTCCAATTACTATTCGAATATCGTGTTTTTACAAGAACCTAATCCCAATTTAAATGAGGCGCTTAAAAATATAGATGCATTAAAAGTAGATGTTTCACACCCTTTCTTGCTACAGGTCTATAAGGATTATGATGAAAAAATACTTTCAGAAACAGATTTTTTAACAGTATTGCGATTAGTTGAGTCCTATGTATTCCGTAGAGCTATTTGTGGAGTTCCAACCAATTCTTTAAATAAGACATTCGTAACTTTAATTAAGGAGATTAATAAAGATTTATATGTGGAAAGCCTGGAAGTTGCCCTTGTACAGAAAACCAGTTACCGTCGGTTCCCAGATGATGCTGAATTTATGAGGGAGCTACAAGTTAAAGACGTATATAATTTCCGAAATCGAAATTACTTGTTACGTAGATTGGAGAATAGTGGGCGGAAAGAAATAATAGATATAGATGCATATACTATTGAGCATATTATGCCCCAAAATGAAGACTTATCTGATGATTGGCAAAAGGAACTAGGAGAAAATTGGAAAGCATTACATGAGAATCTTCTGCACACAATTGGTAATTTAACACTAACAAGATACAATTCCGAGCTTAGTGACAAACCTTTTTCGTATAAGAAGACTGTTGAGGGAGGATTTAATGATAGTCCATTGCGATTAAATCGTAGTGTAGCAAGGCAAACAGTCTGGAACAAACAAAGCATTGAGAAACGTGCAAATGTGCTTGTAGAAAAAGCTAGAACCATCTGGTTTTATCCAAATGTTACGGAAGAAATGAAAAATATAATTTTAGATACGAAGAAGAAATCACCAAAAAGTGGTTACACTCTGGAAAGTTATGAACATATGAATGGTGCTACAAGAGACCTTTATGAAGAATTACGAAAACGTATTGAGAATATAGATAGTTCCGTTCGTGTAGAGTATACAAAGTTATATATCGCATTTAAGTCAATAACTAATTTTGCAGATATTATACCCCAGAAAGGAAAGCTTCGTATATCTTTAAACCTACCTTATAATGAAATAAACGATCCCATGCAACGATGTAGGGATGTTACCAATATAGGAAGATGGGGAAATGGGGATGTAGAGGTTAGTCTAAAAATTGTAGATGAACTCCCTTATATAATTACTTTGATACAACAAGCATTTGACTACCAGATGGAGAAGTGATTTTAATTCCATAAATACAGGAATACTTCTATGGTAGATAAAAAAACAAGGTGATACAAATGAAAAAAGACATACACGTGGTCGGCGCCGTCATCATAAAAAACAATAAAATCCTTTGCGCCCAAAGAGGTCCTTCTAAAGATCTCCCAAACAAGTGGGAGTTTCCAGGCGGGAAGATTGAAAGTGGAGAAACACCACAGCAAGCATTGCAACGGGAAATTAAAGAAGAAATGAAATGCAATATAGATGTTGGGCCACAGGTGGAGCATACTAGTTACGAGTATGATTTTGGGGTTGTCCATTTAACTACCTTCTATTGTAGCCTTATGGGTGGAGACCCAACACTAACTGAACATATTACCATCAAATGGCTTCCACCTAAGCAACTTCTAAATTTCGACTGGGCACCGGCAGACATACCTGCTGTAGAAAAGATAATGAATGATTTTTCATAAAAATGTAGGCTATTCATTAATTTGAATAGCCTTTTTAGTATAATGAAACTATAAATTAAAACGTGGGGTGTAAGCTTTGCTAAAACAAGGGATCTATGAAGAAATTATAAATAAGCAAATTAAAAATGATCTTGTCTCCCTGGATACTTGTTTATGGCAAACTAAAAATGTAGTCTTTGGCAGTTAATTTATGTAGTGGTTTTAGAAGTTGCTGCATAAATAGAAAAACCACTTGCCAACCTCTCCAAATAACTTTAAACTCCTCGTTGGACCAACAACGTTCGACAGGAGGATATTAGGAGATGTTAGCGGTGGCTCAAATTGATTATATCAGACATGAAGTAAACCAAAAAGGAGAAACATATGCCAATGTAGGTAAAAGAATGGGGATAGACCCACGCACAGTTAATAAATATGCGAATCAAGAAGTTTTCGAGAAGAATCTGCTCGCTATCAAAACTATTGAACACTTCCTTTGCTTTTCCTCTCAAAATACCACTGCATCTTATACCCACTGATCTCCCCAGTCATTCTATGCAAAATCTCTTGATCCTCAACATTTACAATGAAATTAACACCGAATTTCCCATCCTTAAAGAAGACTAGCCCATCCTTGCCAACCCACTTACTCATTGGCATATCTGCTATCAACTTAGCAACTTTCTTTTCATCATATTCCCACATCGCTTTTGTGTTTTTACTCGAGAAGTCAATCTGCTTTCGGTAGTTCTTTTCCATGTAGAACTGATGAAAATACGGTGCGACTTCTTCAGGTGTTACAGGTACTAGCCAATCAGCAGGGCCTTTATCAAGTAAGTATTGGAGGACTACCATTTTATACGATTTGGTCATCGTTTCTTTTTCTACTTTACTTAACCAATCATAATGCTTTTCATAAACAGTTTCTTCATGTTCGCTTAGTTCTCCGTATGTTTTTAAGAAGGCGAAGTAACCACCAAACGCTTGCTTGTATTCTTTGGAGTTTATGCTGCCATACAGATGCACTTCTCTATATGTCGGCCTTCTGCCAAGCTGTGTTTTGACCTGATAATAATCTTGGAAGATCCGATCCCTTCTTGGACTGCGCTTTTTCCGTAGTTCTTTCAACAAGTCTACTACTGCAGTGTCCAGATGAACCTCGCATGCACTCGGTACGACAGGCTCTATATTTTTTCTTGTACCATTCTTGTCATTCTCTTCAATATCAAGGACACTCAACTTGGTGTCAGCATAGCGATAATTACCAATTAGATCAATAATGACACATGAATTCTTTCCAGCAAATGTACGTAGACCTCTGCCAATTTGCTGTGTGAAGACGACGAGTGATTCGGTCGGTCTTGCAAATAAAAGCGTATCAACAGATGGAATATCTACCCCTTCATTAAACAAATCCACAGTAAAGATAATATCGAGCTCGCCGGCTTCCAGCATGCGGATGCTTTCTGTCCGTGAGTAGGTTTTGGATTGTGAAGTTAATGCAAGTGCATGTGCTCCATTCTCATTAAAGTAGTTTGCTAGAAATTCTGCCTGCTGAATGGAAGAGCAGAAGCCAAGTGTCCGGGTTTGTTTTAATTCTTTCCACTTGCTGTAAATATGCTTTGCTCTGTCTGTTTGCAGCTGCTGGACCATGAGCTCATGCTGGTCATATTTTGTGCCTAACCAGCGGATGGAAGAATAATCAATATCATCAAGAATGCCATGATAGGTAAAGGGAGTCAGCCAACCGCGCTGGATTGCTTCGATAAATGTGATTTCATAGGAGACGTTTCCTTCACAAATGGCAAACACATCCTGCCCATCTGTCCGCTCAGGTGTTGCTGTAAGGCCTAAAAGAAATTGTGGTTCAAAATAGTCGATAACATGCTGATAGCTTTTCGCTGCTGCATGGTGAAACTCATCTATAATAATGAGGTCAAATGCATTCGGAGCGAATTGATGTAACTGTTCCTGGATACTAAGGGTAAAGATCGAAGCAAAAAGCATGTCCTTGCTTGTATCCTTTTCCAGACCATAGAAAAGCCCACCTTGCTCACCCATAACCTGTTCAAAACTTTCCTTAGCCTGTTTTAAGATTTCCTCTCTATGTGCAATAAAGAGTATGCGCTTATACCGTTTGGCAAAGAATGCTGCTAAATAGGTTTTACCAAGTCCAGTGGCCATCACAACCATTGCTTTGTTGTATTCTTCTTCCAATGTAGCTTCAAGCGCAGTCAATGCCTCGGTTTGCGCTTGGCGTGGCTGGAGTTTGGCTGGATAATGAGCATTAGGCTCATTTGCTTCAGCTGGTAATGGTTCTTCTTCAGAAGGTAACGTTAGTTCCACTTCTTCTTGCTTGGTCCACGTTGTGAGGAGATCTGCATGGGTTGCGTGAAACTGATCATATTCTTGCTGATAGATTTTTAGTGACTCTGCATTAATAGACATCGTTTCATTGGCATAAAAAAGCTCAATAAATGCTTCCATTGCTTCATCAAACGTAGTATTTGAAGCAGTGCGCTGCATTTGCAAATTCCATTCCACACCTGACGTATATGCAGAACGGGACATATTGGAGGATCCAACAATCAGGGAACCCTTTTCCTTGTGTTTAAAGATATATGTCTTTGGATGAAAGGAAACACCATTACTTTGCCATAAACGAATTTCCAAATTCTCCTGCTGAAGATTCAGTAAACGATGGAGCGCTTTTGGCTGGGTGACATATAAATAATCACCGGTTAAAATCTTCACATCAGCACCATTTTTTAGTGCATGCTCCAACGCATCAAAAATCATCTCGACACCTGACTTCATAATAAAGGAGCTTAAAATATAAATGGTTGAGGACTCCACCATCGCCTGCTTTATTTCTTCATGCAACTGACTTGTATGTAAGGAGATGTCCCTCAATCGTCTTCAACCTCAATTAAATAGATTTTTTCATTAAAAGCACCGCGTTTTTCAGCTTTGTCTTTTCTAACCTTTTCTACGTCATCGATTGTAGCACCATGCTGTTGTGCAAGTGCATGCATGAGTTCCAGCACGTCTGCAAGCTCCTCCAGGGCTTCTTCATCTGTTGTTGCTTCCTGGTATTCGGTAACTTCTTCATTTAACTTTTTCTTTAATTCTTCTATGTATCTTGTATTGTTTAGTATTTCTGTTTTTAACTCTTTACCAGTAGAATGAATAATTTCCGGGATGCGATCACGGACTAATTTATGATATGTCGGCATTGTTTCTCCCCCTTTACGTTTAGTTTAATAAAGAAATAGGAGAAAGAGCAACTATAAAACTATATGAGCCAGTTGATATACCAGCGATGAAAAAGTAATAATCGATTTAACGTAATAGACTAGTCACAATTACGGTTCTAAGTCAAATGACGTTGGTATTGAATTTTAGTCGATTTTAAAATGCATTTATTCGTCGCACTCTGGGGAGGTTAAGCTACCCTAGAGTGTGATTTGTTTTCATCAGATATAATAGGCTTCTTTGCCACAGGTTTAAATTTGAAATGTAATCGTATTCGGTTCTTGTAATGATTAAAATTCCGGTAGCCATATGCAATTCGATTGAGTACCTTGATCTTATTATTAATTCCTTCAATTCGGCCATTATTATAGGTATATTGGAAACTGTTTTTTATATAGGGCAAGTGCTTCCTTAATGTTTTAATGCTTGTTCTTAAATAGGTGGACGCTGCAGTTGGGCACTGTTTGCTTAACACGTTTTCCAATGTATGGTAATTCTTTTCATCAATGGCTTCCAATACATCCTGATATAAATCATAATTGATTTTAAGTTCTTCCCTATAATTCAATATCTCTTGCACTACTGAACTTTCAAGACGCTGGCCAAATAGGCCGTAGTATTTATATTCTGTATAAGATAAATTCGATCTTTTCTTCAGTAAAAGCTTCCAATAACGTTTAAGGCGACGATACTTCTTCTGATCTTCTCCATGAGATGTTCGGAGTTGGTTCATTATTTTAACACGCGTTTTATTCATTGCTCTAGAGATAAGTTGAACCAAATGAAAACGATCAATAATAATATCCGCATTTGGAAACATCTCTTTAATCAGACTTACATAACCTGCATTCATATCGATGGTCACGGTTTGCAC
Source organism: Virgibacillus halodenitrificans (assembly GCF_001878675.1). Lineage (NCBI taxonomy): Bacteria > Bacillati > Bacillota > Bacilli > Caryophanales > Bacillaceae > Virgibacillus > Virgibacillus halodenitrificans. The sequence continues at coordinate 1,199,848 of NZ_CP017962.1, forward strand.
TTGCTTTCTAGTTGATAAGCTATAATTGGTGATGAAATGATCTGTAATGGTGCGGTTATCACGACTATTTAAAATGTCTAAGATGTCACCTGTTTCAACATCGATATATTCAAAAGCCATCTTTCCTTTGGCATACTTAAATTCATCAAATGATAGATGCTTAGGCAGGGCATTGTAGTTCGGTTTATATGTATCCGCCTCTTTATTGATGACTCTCTGAACAGTTGCACCAGAGACACCACAGTCCTGCGAGATATCTTTAACGGACTGTGCCCCGGCTGATTTAATAATGATCTGTGCTTTTGTATTTGAGGATATAAAGCTATGGCGCTTCACGATATTGGTTTGCGCAGTAAAGCTTGTAACACAATGCTTACACATAAAACGCTGTTTACTCAATAATAAATAGGTTGGGTAAACTCCCATGGTGGGAATGGTAATACGGGATAACTGTGTTCCATTCTTATAAATAGTAGAGCCTATTTTTTCTGCTTGGCAGTTTGGGCATTGATCCACTTCATATGTTAATGTCGCCTTTATAAACTTACATGTCTTTCCCTTATGTTCTCCATACGTCACTGCATTTTCGTTCACATAAATATTTTTATCTTGAATATCTAACAAATTTCTTATATCATTTGATATAGACAAGTGAGTTCCCTCCCAGAATTAGTGTTCAGCGACTTTAATTCTACAGGGAATCTCACTTGTTTTCTATTTATAAACACAAAAATGACGTAGGTGAGTTTTCCCCACCAACGTCATTTATTGTACAACCAATTTATATTCATCCTTACAAAGAGCCAGAGGAACTTCCCCCCTGGCTCTTTTCTATTAAAATGGATAATCTCTAAATTCCTTTTGAACAGATATCCATTTTCCTTCTGTAAATTCATCAATGACATATGGGCTGCCAAAACGACCTATCCCGCTTTGTCGCATACCACCAAACAATGCGGTTGGTTCATCATTGACGGGCTGATCGTTAATGTGGGTCATTCCGAATGCCAATTCTAAAGCATATTCCCTTGCTTTTTCTTCATCATTGGAGAAGATGGAGGAACTTAAACCGTACTGTGTTGCATTGGCCTTTTCGATAACCTCGCTATCTGAACTTGCCTTTGTAATAAGTGCCACTGGGGAAAAGAGTTCACTTTGTGCCACTTCACTATCATTATCAACATTGCCAATCACAGTTGGTGTAAGAATGTTGCCAATACGTTCACCTTCCAACAGCATATCAAATCCAGCTTCTTTTGCCTTATTAATAATATCCTGTGCTCTTTCTACTTGTTTTTCATTGATAAGGGGCCCTACAACGACATCAGGGTCTCGTGGATCACCATATTTTAGCTCTTTTGCTTTAGCAACAAATTTTTCTGCAAATGCGTCATAGACATCCTCATGTACAATAATTCGATTAATCGCCATACAAATTTGCCCTTGATGCAAGTGTTTCCCGAAGATAGCTGCATTAACTGCTTGATCAATATCAGCATCCTGAAGAACACAGAATGGACCATTACCGCCAAGTTCTAATGCAACTTCTTTTAATTGTTCTCCAGCAACTTTCCCGATTTGGCGTCCAACAGGCGTAGAGCCAGTAAAGCTAACAAGATTTGCGTCTTTATGGTTGAACATGCCATCACCAATAATTTCCGGTGTAGTTAAAATGGATTGAAATACACCAGACGGGATACCAGCCTCTTCATATGCTTTAGCGATGGCAGAACCGGAAATAAGGCCACATTGGATATCTGCTTTGTGTACTACTGTGTTACCTAATGCTAAGGCTGGCGCAATCGTGCGCATAGACAAGTATAGTGGAAAGTTGAATGGTGCGATGGAAGATATAACTCCTTTTGGTAATCGATAGTTTTCATTCACCTTATTTGGAATAATAGAAGGCTTTTCTTCAAACTTACCAATCTCATCAACCATTTTAATAGACTCTTCCATTAATCCAATTGTTAAATCTAATTCAAGATTTGCTTTAACTTGCGTACTTCCAGATTCCAGTGTCAACATTTCAATTAGTGCTTCTTTGTTCTCTTTAAAATAACTCAATGCGTTAGTCATTACTTTTTTGCGAAGCTCGGCATCTTGCCCCCATGAAGACTGAGCTTCTTTCGCTCCTTCAAATGCTTCATTCAACTGGTCGAACGAGGCAATATTTACTTTTGCCAAAACATCATTATTATAAGGGTTAACCATATTTTGTTGGGTGCTTTCCTGTCCATCTACCCACACACCATTAATATAACTTTTATTCAATTCCTGATATTGATTCATACTAAATTGCCTCCTATCATAGTTCATAAGTGTTCTGGAGACTTAGGTTTCCTAAAGAGTCCCATTCTTCTCATACCCTTTTCAATTATTTCACAAACAAAGGGGAGTGCCTTGCTAGAATACGCTTGTTCATTTCAGTAAGAAGTACCAAGCAAAATACAATGGAAAGGTGGAGAAGTTGCTTCGAAGATATTATTAAGTAGTAATTAACTATTTAAAACAGGATGAATAGTAAGTTAAACTAAATGAGACGATTTAAATAAGAGAAAGGAAGAGGATATGGAGGAGATAGCAACCTGGATAAAAGTCATTGCAGTTATAAGTTTTGTTTTATCTTTTTATTTTACACTTACATTTTTTGAGAATGTACCTAAAGGTGATGAACGTGTTAATAAACAATTAAAAGCAGCAGCTGTGATCTGCTTCGGAATTGCTTTTCTTCTACCGCTACTTTTTAGCTTGCTGTAGACCTGAGATATTTTCTTTAAACGTATACAGCAACTAATATGAAAGGAGGTAACTAGTGAATAAACAATACAACCTAGGATCCTTCTATTTGCTGCTTGCTTTAGCAGCATTGGTGGGATACGCAATTTATTCTAATATAAACCACATGTGGTTAGTAGCACCGCCAAACTACATCCTGCTCCTCGGCAGTCTATGTATCTTGGTTTTAGCGATAAAAGGTTTAAAGTACAAGGAAAATAGATTAGCAAGGATACGAAGCTGGGTGACGGTTGCTTTTTCTTCACTTTTATCCATAGCCCTAATAATCGCTGTGATTGTTACTTTTCTTGCCTCGACGATGGGGGCAAGTGTACATATAAAAACAGCCAGCTCGCCTGATGATAGCTATACGCTTGAGTTTTATCGATGGAATGCAGGTGCAGCAGGTTCACTCGGGATCAGTGGGGAAATAAACGGACCACTTTGGACGAAGAAGAGATTCTATTATCAAGTAAATAAAGAGGATGTAAATGTCACATGGGAAGATGAAAATACAGTTACCATCAACAATCACACATTGCAATTGGATGAGGGAGAGACATACGGTTATTAACAGATAATAAACTTCTATTAATAATGCTTATTCATGTGCAATCTATTATAATAGATGAAAAGGAGGTGGAGAAATGGAGAGCCAAATAATCACAATGCTTACTGACTTGGATAAAGAAATGAAAAGTATGCGTTCCGAGATGAATCAGGAAATAAGCGAAATGAATAAGCGATTTGATGCCATTGACGCTAAATTGGATAGTATTGTTGAGGGATTTGGGTTTACAACTACATCTAGTGACTTTGACTTTTTGCTTAGCAAAGTAAATGAACTGGAAATGGAAGTTTATAAATTAAAGAAAAAGAGCTTGTGATGTTCATTTGTCGGCTGGTATTCTGTGTACACGATCAGAGTTTTAAGCAGTTCACAGTCTACGATTCCAGAGTAAATATTACTACTTACCATACACCTTTTTCGCATAATAAAAGGTTAAAATTGTCGTAGTAATTGCCAACACCAACAGGAATACCAGCAAATATCCAAGAAGACTAATGAGAATGTTATCTACAGGAGAACTGTAAAAATAAATGGACCCAAGCAATCTGTGAAAAAAGCTAAAGCAGATGATAAAGTAAACTAGCTGTAAAATTTTAATTTCAGTCACCTCCGCTCATCATTCGACGAATTACTTCCAACTCTCTTCACGAAGCAACTGTAAAAGTACAACATGCTTCTCTCTTCATTAATTATTCCACATGTATGAAATGCCACAGCTCAACCTCGCATAGATGCAAATATCTTTTATTTCAAAGCATTTTTTCTTCATCTATTTTATAACTTCCCGGGACATTAATCCATCCCGCTGAATATGCTACTACTGGTGAGAACTTAAGTAGGAGGGATGAGGTATGTATTGGTATGAACCCTATCGTGTGAATCAAGCACAACTAGTGGATGGGGCATATGGAGATGTAAATGGGAATGGTACGCTTGACTACGTGTTTTTAACCGCAGTAAAAGCAGATCCTTCCAGTCCTTACTTGCAAGACATTACGCTAAATATTCAGGACGGGGCGACGAACAGGTTATATAATATTTCGTTAAATAAAGATGGAAATTCCGGTTATCAGCCAACCGTGTTTCTTGGCGATTTTACGGGGGATGGCATCAAAGATATTTTAGTTACGATTGATTCAGGTGGCTCTGGTGCCTTTACGTTTAATTATATTTACTCGTTTGTAAACAACCAGGCTAGAGAGTTATTTGATTTCAACAAATACAATGAACAAAATAAGTACAGTGTCACCTATTTGGATTACTATAAAGTAAATGTGTATAGCCCGGCGACAGGGCAGGCGTATGTTGTGGATATCAGCAACAGAGATGCAGAGTACCTATCACAGATTTATGATGAAAAGGGCATATTGAAGCAGCCTGTCCAGGGGATGTTTGATGGTGTCAGTGGATTCTATCCCGTAGATATGGATCGTGATGGGGTCTATGAAATTCAGGCATATCAGAAAATCAGTGGGCTTTATCATGCGGATTCCTTCGGGTATATCATCAATACATTAAAATGGGAACAAAATAAATTCTCTATTTGGCAGCAATGGATGGCGATCTACGGAAGCGAGCCAAAGTAAGCAAAGACGGGAAGTAATAAAGATGTCCCTGTTGCCAGGAAAAACACTGTGCAAATAAAAAATAACGAGGTCGGAGGATTCATGCCTTCCACACCTCGTTATTTTTCTTTTACAATACAGGGGAAATCAATCTCGAAACAGATTCCTTTAGTTGAATGATTTTCGGGCGTTTTTTGTATTCCTCCCATGTTATTTCTCTTGCTAGCGGGATATCTTTTTCAAAGGCGTCACGTAACTCCTCAGCTGTTTTTTCATCATATAAAAAAGCATTCACCTCAAAATTAAGCTTAAAGCTGCGGGGATCGATATTCGCTGTTCCCACAGATGCAGTTGTATCATCAACAACAAGTGATTTCGCATGAATAAATCCATTTTCATAGACATAGATTTTGGCTCCAGCTTTTAACAGTTCACCAGCATGGGACAGGGTTGCCCAATAGACAAACATGTGATCAGGCTTATCAGGAATCATGACACGCACATCGACACCAGACATGGCAGCTATTTTCAATGCATCCAATAAGCTCTCATCTGGGATAAAGTAGGGTGTCTGTAAATAAATATATTTTTTGGCTGAGTTAATCATTTTGACATACCCATTTTTAATTTGCTGCCATTCGGTATCCGGACCGCTGGACACAATCTGTGCACCGACATTTCCTGCTGCCGGCAGACGAGGGAAGAGATTCTCCTCATAGGCAATATCATGATGCTTCGAAGCTTGATTCCAGTCTAAAATGAATCTCGTTTGCAGGGCATGTACGACATCACCTTCTGTTCGAAGATGGGTATCACGCCAATACCCAAACTTCTTATCCAAGCCGAGATATTCATCCCCCACATTAAACCCACCAACATACCCAATCTTTCCATCCATGATAGCCAGCTTACGGTGATTCCGATAGTTCAGATGGAAATTCGGGAAAAAGACTTCGACTAGCCCGCCAGCTTGCTTCAGCTCTTTATAAAAGTGGGAGGAAATTCCTCTTGATCCCATGTAATCATACAGCACACGCACCTGCACACCCTGTTTTGCTCTTTCAGTTAGCGCAGCAACCAATTCCTTTCCCAGTCCGTCTTCATGAATAATGTAGTACTGGATGTGGATATGGTTAGTGGCCTGTTTAATATCTGCCAACAGTGCATCGAACTTTTCTCTTCCATCTGTATAGATCGTTACCTCATTATCCTGTGTGAAAAGCGCACCATCATTGACCAGATGCATGTAAATATTATCTTTATATGCGGCACTGTTGAAGCTTTTAAAGGAAAAGGTTCCATCTTTAATTGTCTTGATCTGTTCTTCGGTTCGTTCTTTAATACCAATTTTGTCTTGGTCTGCCCAGTAAAACATTTTCTTCCGTGTGAAGTTTTGGTTGAAAATGAGATAGAGAATAAACCCAACTACAGGCAGAAACACAAGAACCATGAGCCATGCCCATGTGGTACTCGGGCTTTGCCGTTCAAAGAAAATAATTACGATTGCTAGAAAAATATTTACAAAAAATAAAACACTTAAAAGAATAGACATTCAGCGCCTCCTTGATGTTACTTATTTGTTATTTAGCCTACTTAATAGAATCTGATATTGTTCAATAGTACACTTTTTCACATTGCATGGTAAAGTCTTATCCTTTCCTATATATAATTACAAATTATAAACAGAGAGCATCGTGTGAAGTGAAAAAATGAAACAGTAGCCCTTATTAAAGTGTTACAAATACCTCCTAAATGATTGATTATTTTGTATATTAAGCGAAATTTATTGCTATCTTTATTCGTAAGGCGTAAATTGGAAGTAGAATCCATAGGGAGGGTGATGGTAATGAGTGAGTGGCTTACTAGTTTACAAACAGATACACCACAGGAAGGGTTTGAACTGGCAATCACGTTGGCACGAAAAGGAGTGGGGTACACCCAACCTTCAGCTGAAGTCAGAGAGAAATTAAGATCGGTATACGAGGATAATGCAGATAGTCTTATTGCATCTTCTCAAGTTATTGCGATTCACTATCAAACTGTTGCAGCAGCGAATAATTATTGGAAGTAATTAATAGGAAATGGATGTTTAGATAAAAACTACAAGGTGGGAATGAAATGGAAAAGAAGACATGCTCTGAGTGTAAAGGAGAAGAATTTGCTGAAGGAACGGATTTTATGGCTATCAAGCCGTTAGATAAGAAACTATCCAAAGGCTCAAACAAAATCTATACCTTCTGTCTGAATTGCGGAGAAGTTATATCTATAAGGGTTGATAATCCAGAATTGTTTCGGAAGTAAATATTATATGTTTGAAATGTCTCCTTCGCACAATGTGAGAGGAGTCTTTTTTTGCCAACTAGTTGGAATTTTTTGTTGTCTTCTCTGTAATCTATTAGTATGATCATGATACATACCTATTTTTATTCAAACAAGGGGGTTTGTTGGAAATGAAAATGATAAAAATACTCATTTATTTAGGTATTGTCTTAGCAGTGTTTACAGGTTGTTCCACTGACACAAGCGAAGAAGCGGAAGCTGATTCTCCGCAAGCGAATGACGAGTCGGGATCTCAGGATAAAGCTGCAAGTGATAAAGAGAAGAATGAATCAACCAATGAGCAGGAAGCTTCCACTACGGAAAACGGGCAAAGTTCGGAAGGCAGTGCGCCTACAAAGGCAGATAGTAATTCCTCAAATAACAAAGAGCAGGAAGATATTTTAGCGTCATATTCCAATGAACAAATCGAGTATGCACGGGTTTGGCGCCAGCTTGGACCAAATCAAGAGGTAGAAGAAATAAATGTCCGTCACATACCTGCTGGGACGAAATTGAACGCAAAGGATGATACAAGCACGGTTTACCCGGAGGATGTTATCCAATTATCAGGTGTCCGACTAGTGGACGGGTCGGTAACATATAGCGGGAATGGGGATGGCACCATAAACGTATATGATATTCCCCTGCGTTGGGATGGTGTTTATCCAGCAGGTGAGAAGTTTTACAATGATCTGCTGGAAAATAATGAACAAATAGCCATTGATCCAGGGAAAGACAAAGAAATCGCTGAACTCATCAAGCGTATCCAGATGCAGAACTAGAAAGCATTCTAGACTTAAAAAAGCTAAAAGACGGAAAGGATATAGAAAGTCTTTCGGTCTCTTAGCTGACCTTTATTAGTATATATGCCATACGAATTGCCCTTCCAATAATGATGATTTTACTTTTCCACCGGCTCCAAGATTGTCCGTTGAAGAGGTACACCACCCATAGCTACATTTCTTCCATGCATCACATATTGCTTTCCATCCACAAGGAAATAGCCATCCCCTTGATATTCCACTTTCTTTCCTTCTTTTTCTAATTCTTCGGTAACAGCTTTAGCATGCTCGGTGAGGTTTGTATAGCGATCATCAAGCTCCAACGTAATATTATTATTTCGATATCCCATTAGACGGCTAAATCCAAATAAAATAATAATAAATATTGCAATTGTAATAAGAATGTCCACAGTAATTCCCTCCCAATGAATTATTTGGTAACTCTAGTGTAAAGCGAAGAGATTATTTATTCAATGCGAAAACGCTATCATATTAGGTGTGCAACAACTGTAAGCACATGTTGCACATAAGCTTTTTCAATAAAAGAACCTATATTATAAAATAAAAACTAAGATTTTTTATTTACATCAAATTCAGTTAATTTACTGGAAATGTCTGGTATAATTAAGTGAGGTTATTCGTGAAAATGAGTGTGTATTGATCAAGAAACGTAATTGATTAATGGTAGAAAAAGGGGCGGTGGGTCAATGGAAGTTCAGCGAGTTAGTACACTTAAAGCCATTCTACAAGAAATTAGAAATACAGTTGATGAGCAATTGAATCTGCAGCTTGAATTAAATAAATGTGAGCGAATCATTCAACGGTTGAATTCCTTTTCAACAGCGTGCGAAGAATGTAACCAACATTTTAAGCTTTTAGAAGACGATATCCTCCAACTGAAAGATAAATTAGGTGAACTGGAAGATTCCGATTTGAAACACCATAAGCAAACATTAGAGACGATCAGCTCTCATCTTCAGGGGAAGCACAAGCTAGTATCAAGTGGTCATTATTTAAGTATTAGCATGTGCTTTGGTCCAAGTATCGGCTTGTTATTTGGTATGTTGATCTTTGATAATATTGGATTTTGGTTACCAATCGGTATGGGCATCGGGATAATAATTGGAGCGTACTTAGATGCTGATGCCGGTAAAAAAGGGTTGGTTTTGTAAGTCTTGTTAAACAGTAAACGTTAATATGCGGAAAGGAATTTCATATGAGAAAGAAGAGGACTTTCATTTGGGAGACAGGGGGAGTAATAGCACTCATACTTATTTACTTGTCTGTCATGACATGGTATTATCCATTATCCTCTTTCAGCATACATAAAAGTTACACATATAAGCCAGGCAAAATATTATATAACGATAAAACATATGGAGAAATAGTAAATGCGTTCAAAAAAACGTATGAGAAGGAACTAGTTAAGGAATTTGAGAGTAAGGGGAGAGATCTTGATTTAACTGTAGTCAAGACAGAATATATCCTTCCACTATTTGAACAGGAATGGCTGCTTGGCACAAATCCTGTAACTATAAAACCTTATAAACTGGAGAACATGCTCTTCGAAGTACAACATAGTAGAGACATAATGTTACAGCTTCTCGCTGATGAGAATTATACGAAAGAGCAGGGGAATTATTTGCTTGCCAGCATTAAAAACCTTCTCCATATAGAAGATAGCATCAGAAACATCCGTGATGAGAAGTTTATTACAAGAAAAGAATTAAAAAATTCAATTCGAAATCTTCGCGGTGATTTTAGAGACGGTTTTCGATTTTATGTAAATCCATTTTACGAAAGGACGAGGTAAAGAGGAAGCGCATCTGATTTTAGTAATAGAAAAATTTAGTTGTAGAACAATGCCTTTAGGAAAGCGGAGGAATATTCAGTTGAACTTTATCAATTTCATAGATCCATTTTTAATGCAATTAGTTATCGTTCCTGTTGTAGTAATTGGCTTAGGTGTTTTAGCAGCAATTCTAACTAAAAGAGTATTCGTTGGACCTATCGTAACACTACTTTTGTATTTGTTGTATGAAATATGGTCTTCACTTTATTACTATCCCGAATCTGGAATTAGCCTTACAATTTTTAATATAATATATCCGTTTATAACTTTTATTATTTCTGGGGTAGCAGATAAGCATGGGGAGAAAGATTAAAAGCTATTAAAATATTGTACTTGGAAAAGAGCTATTTACATGAGCAGTTGGAGGGAAGGTTAGTGAAAAGAATAGCAGGTTATTTGTTATTTTCATTATTACTGGCACTTATCTTAAATGGATGTGCGTTTACTAATAATGAAACGAAAGATTCGAATGAGGATATATTTCAATATAAGGGCACTGTCATTGGTGATAATAGTGCAATAATTAATATCCTTGGTAAACTAAAACACAATGAAAAATTTGAAGAAGCTTCACTTGTTACAAGTGAAAAGCCTTATGGTATGACAGTGACATACGGTAGCCTGGATACTCCAGAGGTTGAAAAAGAGTATAAAGAAACGGCAATTACAAATGCTACTTTTCTTTTTGCATTAATTAAAAATGCAAAATGGATCACTTTTCATTTTGATGACCAGGCATATAAAATTACTAGATCTAAATTACAGGATTTCCATAGTAACGATTTAAATGAGTTTGCAAGTCAAAAAGAATTGGAGGCAGCTGTAGAGAAACAGTTGTCAGATGATAGCAAAGTGAACCAATTTTTTGCCCAATAGAATTCTTTCTAGTGACAACCGGAATAAAAGACGCGTAAACGAATGGCCATTTATTAAAGGAGAGTGTAGATGTGCTTGAACAAATGGAATCATTTTTAGCAAATGAGATCACAGATCAAGAATATTATGACGGAATCATTGACTTTGTAACTTCCTGCAATATTAGAAGTGGGGAATATGAATGTAACGAATTTGTCATTAAGAAAATGGATGCTTTAAACTTCATTATTTTTCCTGAATATATAATTGATGGGAAAAGGGAAATTCACAGTTCAGTGTCCATAAGTAAGAAAAAATTAGTTAAATTGATTAACAGTTATGCAAGAAAGCAAGGATTTGTTTTAAAAAAAAATTAGTTTTATAAATTTAAAAGATAAGGTAACCAGCTACAATCAGATAAGGAGAGAAAGAGATGATGATTATTATTGGAAGCATAATTGCAATTACGCTCATTTCCATAGAAGTACAGCTTAAGCGATTAACCAAGACACATGCGACAATAGCTGAGCTGCTCAAAGAAAAGGTTCACTCATCCAAATAAAAAAATCACTTAAAGAAAGAGATGAATTGCTAGAAACAATTTGGAAGTTGAAATTACCGAACAAGAACAAGTCTATCCTGTGGTCTGACCAATGTTATTCCAAAGTTAGGTGAATATTTACCGTTATGATATTCTATTTGTAAAATAGGTTGAAAGGAAGGATTTTAATGGTCATTCCAGACAAAAAAGATAAATATTCATATGCTGATTACCTATCATGGGATGAAGGGGGAAGGATTGAGTTAATTGGCGGTGTGATTTTTAATATGTCCCCTACTCCTTTGAGAAAGCATCAACAAGTTCTTAGAGAGTTATCTACAGCCTTTTCTATTTTTCTGCGAGATAAAGAATGTGAAGTATTTTTTGCGCCTTTTGATGTGCGATTATTAGCGGACAATAAACAGGATGAGGATATAAATAATGTTGTTCAACCAGACTTATCGATTGTATGTGATCAAGAAAAATTGGATGACAGAGGCTGTAACGGAGCGCCGGATATGATTATCGAAGTCCTCTCTCCTTCATCTGTTAAGCTGGACTGATGGAAAAAGTATCAGCTTTACGAAAAAGCGGGAGTAAAAGAATATTGGCTTGTTGATTCAATCAACGAATCAGTAGAAACACATCTTTTAATTGATGGGCAATACAAATTTCAAGGCGTCTTTACAAAAGAAGACACCGTTACTGTAAACATTTTGACTGAAATGAAGATCGATTTAAATCAAATATTTTTGTAGGAAATGTGAAATATAGTGTCATTTTAAACAATGTGTTTGGAAATGTTTGAATGAAACACAAAGCATTATTCCGTGCCATATATTTTGCAATTGGCGTTCTTGTTGCATTTATCCTTTTTCGACTTGATCTGCCTCAAGTGATAGAGCTAAAACCTGGTAAATGGTTTCTTATATTTTTATTGGTAACATCATTAATGAACTTGTGCTAGTAAAAACAGATAAAAAGCGAAAATAATTTTTAAGCAGTTTAGGAAGGAGATGACACAATTGAACATGACCCAACAATGGAAGCAAGAGGATAGTGACTTTATCAGAAAAAAAGTTATTGAACATAATATGGAGAAGCTTCCTGATAAGCTTAAAACTCCAAACGAGGATATTAGTTTTGTTATCAAGGATGATGCAGGGGAAATCGTGGGAGGAATTACGGCAAACACGTTCTGGCATCAAATGCATATTGAATTTCTGTGGGTGGACAAAAAAGTTAGGGGACTAGGGTATGGCAGTGCACTTTTACAAAAGTTAGAGAACTTTGCTGAAGAAAAGGGATGCCGTTTTGTTTATTTAGATACTTTCAGTTTCCAGGCCCCTGAGTTTTATAAAAAACATGGATATGAAGTCTTTGGTACTTTAGAAGATCATCCCAAAGGGTTTAATCAATATTTCTTACATAAAAGATTTGCTGAGTAGAAATGTTTTGTAGGAGTTGAGTAGTCGTGGGGAAGCATTTAATTACTAATCGCTTATTGGAAAAGTTAGTAGGTGCAAGCTTTTCTATATCAATCTATTATATCACCACATTGATTGATACCAACTTTAACCTTTTTGAATTTCATGAATTAATTACACAGCCAGCAATTTGGATGCTGTTTTTTGGTTATGGAATACTTAGTTCTCTCATTATTGATGATGGCATAGGAAGAATGATCCCTCGTTTCAACTTAGGTAAACAGATATTATTTTATATTTTATTTGGGTATCTTATTTTTTTATTTTTTTTGCCCCTCGGGTATGTGTTAATAGCTGGTACAGTTGGTGCTTTTTTCTCCCTTCTGTTTTTACTAGGTAAAAAAACACTAAAACCGTTCAAGTGGTACAGCTGGATGGTTTTTATTGTTCCAATTGTATGTCTTGTGATGTGGCCGTTCGATTTCACTTCAAAGATTGGGTGGAACGAAGTAGCTGAAGATGGATTTGTAGAGATTGATTATGAATTTTTCAATGGCGAGCATCTGATCCCGGTTCATGGGAAGAAAGGGGAAAAGATTTACTTTGATGTTGAACATACCAACATTAGTGGAGCAAACGGAATGTCTCTTTATGATGAGAACGGAGATTATGCTGGAATGAATGAAGAAGGTGGAGATATAGTAAGCATGGATTTTGAAGAAACAACCACAAAATATATTGTGGTATCCACTATAAATGGAAGATATGGGAAAATCCAGGTGACATGGTGGGAATAGGGAATTATTTCAGGCGTGAAAGATAAAAAGTTTGTATAAAACAAATTGGAGGTTTTCTATTGGAAATCCCTAGACTGGCTTTCTTCCGTTTCGTGATTGTTTGTGTGGTAATCTTAACACTTTTGTTCACAAATAATCTGGGACCTTTCACTTTCTTTATCATAGCTGGAGGTTTTTCGTTAGTTGAATCCATTCTATCAAAACGAAAATTTGATAGAATAACTGGTAACAAATTTATCGATTATGGTTGGATCCTGTTTGTCAACATTACCGTTGCAGCTGTTTTAATATACAGTGGTGAGTATGAATAAAATAATATTGGGGCAATAGTACTTAAAGATTAAATCAGCCCACTTTAGGAGAATGGAAAATGAATACGTTTTATATAGCTTCAAGTCTTTCAAATATAGATACAGTACGACTTGTTCGCAATCAGTTAATAAAAAAGGGCTTTGTTCATACATATGATTGGACCCAAAATGAGAGGGCTTCAACGATTGAAGACTTGGTCAAAATAGGCACGAAGGAGAAAAAAGCTGTGTTAGAAGCAGATTTTATTGTTGTGCTACTGCCGGCTGGAAAAGGGAGTCATATAGAATTTGGTATGGCGCTAGGCCAAGGCAAACCCATTTATCTCTATTCACCAAACGACGATATAAATAATATTGCAACGACAAGTACATTTTATCACCTATCAAATGTTGAAAAATGTGTCGGGACGATTGATGAGTTAGTGGAAAAAATAACAAAAAGTGCATTGAACCGTATTTAATTTAAATTAACATACACATACATATTAAGGGGGGGTAGGCGATGGAATTTTTAGCCCTGTTTTCATTTTTGTTTATTTACATCGGGATACCTTTAGCAATCATATTTTTCTTAAAACAAATCAATGAAATTAAAGAGAACAGTGAACTACATAGTGAACAAAACAAACAAATAATTCAATTATTGAAGGAGTTGCGTGACAGTAATTAAAAGAAACTCCTTGAAAATAGAAAGGAAGATAATTTGAAAAAATTATACAGAAATATTCTTATTTATACTATTGCGGTTATTTTATTGGTGTTGGTTCTTGAATTATTAGGCATTAACACTGCTATTATTCCAGCAGTAATTGAATGGGCTACAACATTTATCCTGCCATGGATTGGCTTATATTGGCTGATTCGTTTGGTTAAGAGCCTTGAGAAAAGGTAAGAGCCGACTATTTAGTATTTCTTAAAAAGAAAGAGGTGCACCGGAAGTTGAAGATTCGCGAGATAAAAGATCAAGACAATAAAAAAATGGAGCAAATTATAAAACGGTCGTTGGAGCAAGTGGGGTTAGATATCCCTGGAACAGCGTATTTTGATCCTCAATTAGGCAAATTATCCGCATTTTACAAGGATAAATCGAATGCTAACTATTGGGTTGCTGTAACGGAAGAAGATGAAGTGATTGGTGGAGTGGGAATTGGCCCTTTTGTAGGTGATTCGACGGTTGGTGAGCTGCAAAAGCTATATATTAGCCCGGTACACCAAGGAAAAGGGCTTTCCAAGGAATTAATGCGCGTAGCATTGGATTTTGCTAAGAAGCATTATGCATATTGTTATCTCGAAACTTCTCATGTACTTGAAATTGCAAATCGCCTGTATAGTAAATTCGGTTTCCGCGAACTTACCGAACCGATAGAAGGCTCAGAGCATGGCACGATGGACACGTGGTATATAAAAGAATTATAGAAATAGGAGCTAGTAGCAAGTAAAAAAGCGTCTCTGCAAATTTTTGGCAGTGCCCCAGAATACGGAAAAGTAGGAGCGAAATGAACATGAAGGAAGCTATAAGTATACTTTTAATTATTGGGATTGGAATAATCTTATATAAAAAAGGTATATTGCGGTTTATGAGTACAAAGATAATAAATTATACATATAAAAAGTTGCAACATACACTAACAGTCCGTTACAAAAAATTTACCGGCATAGAGTATTATTATTTTAAATTAAAGAAAGGCGTCAGCTATACACTGAAATTAGACGTCACTGTAGAAGAGGGCGCGTTGGAACTTGAATGGAGGAGCTTTAAAGGTGTAGTGGATAAAAAGCGCTTTGAAGCAGATGGAAATGGTGAACTAACGTTTACTGCAAGTACCCGGTTGTATTCAGTAAGACTTGAGGGAAGCGATACCAAGGGCGGCTGTGTGATTGAAGTAGTCCAAGGCATAAGCAACCAAGCTAACTGAAAGTAGAAATAGAACGTAGGTAAATACCAAAACAAAAGCTGAAAAAGCTCGTGTTGAACTCCTAAGCATTAAAGAAGCGTACATTTATTTCTAAAAAATATATAGAGTGGGTGAGAGGAGGGAATTTTGTGATAAGAAGCAAGTTTACAGTTATTGGCGCTATTATTCTGTTTATTATTTGTATGTGGTTATTCTTTCCATTTCCTGATGATCCCTTGCTACATGCTACTACTATTTTTATGTCCATTCCCATTATGGACCATGATGGTTATATAAAAGCTGGTGTCATTGGTTCATTTTTATTTGTTGTCGCAATGGTATTGCTGATGTTCGGTTTAAGAAAATTCCGTCTTCGATCACTGATTATTGTGATATTCTTATACAGTTTTTTGCCACCAATACTTATCAAAGTATATCAAGAGACACTTGCAGAAGGTATCTTTGCTGTTTCAAAGGAAGATGAGGGGGAATGTGATTTTAATTCAATAAATGAATCCCAGTTAGAGGGCGAATGTCATTTTACGCTTCAAAACCGGAGAAATGAACCAGTGACCTTCGAAGTTCAACTGATCGATTCCTTCATTGATGAAACGCGCATGGAGTCGCTAATAAATGAGGCAGGCCCACACATGTTAGCATTGGAAGCAAACGAGAAAAGAGCAATACATCTAAAAGAAATTATTGATATTACTGGAGTGCAAAACCATATCTCGGAAGGTTCATCTTTCGCCCTTCATTTTAGGCTTATTGATGGAAAAGATGAACGGATCTTATGAGTAGAAGTACACTAAGTAAGTTAAATACAGGAATCGCTCTCTTCATGCTGATTTTCACTTTTTATTATTTCTTTATGATGCAATTTCTATCCCAATCAATGTGATTTTTTCATTTTTATCTGTCATGTTTTTTCTGTTTGGGATTCACTATTTATGCTATAAAGAAAAAGTTTTAGGATGTGTACATATCACCGTGGCATTATTTTTGATTTTTGTTGTTATTAATCCTTTTCTCCCAATACTGTAAAAATGTATTGACTTTTGTGTTGGAATAATGTAAATTGATAAATAATTTAATAAATTAAATGCAACTTCTTATCAAGAGAGGTGGAGGGATTGGCCCTGCGAAACCTCGGCAACAGGCTCTGTAGAGTACTGTGCCAAATCCAACAGACAAGTATTTGTCTGAGAGATAAGAAGAGGATGCTATGATCGTACAGCCCTCTTCTTATTTTGGAAGAGGGTTTTTCTATTTTAAATTAAAAAAGTTTGGAGGCTTTTTAAACGTTAAACAAAGTAATTCGATCTGATTTATAAAATTTTTAAAAAGAGGGGTAGTTTATATGTCATCATATGGATATTGGATGATTATCTTTGCAGTTGGATATACCTTTGTACTAATAATTGCAGGTCAGTTAGCAAAAAGGCGAGTAAACCGACAAGATAGCTACTTTGTTGGTGGGAGAACTTTCAATAAGTGGATTGTGGCATTTTGTATTACAGGGTTATTTTCCGGATCTACGTATATTTCTATTTTGGAGTTATCCTATTTAAATGGCGTTTCAGCAATATGGTATGGGGTGGCTGAAATTGTCCAAATCGTTATTATTGCTTTATTAATAATTCGATCCTTCCGTAAAAAAATGCTAATTACGATTTCCGGACTAATCGGTGATAAATATGGCAGGGCAGCGAGAGGAATGGCAGGTGCTATTACTGCTTTTGCCTTTCCGATGTGGTCTGTGGCGACAGCGATTGCTTTCGCGTCAGCTATGCACGTATTCACAGGCATCTCGCTGACATGGTCTGTAGCATTTACTGCCATCCTGTTGTTTGTATATCTACAGGGAGGAGGGATGTGGTCCATTGCTTTTACGCAAACAATGAATGGCGTGTTATTTTTTCTCATGTTTATTGTTGGTATTGTGGCTTTTTTTATCAACCCGGGAATCGAAGGATTAAAAACGCTAATGGTAGAGTCTCCGTCAATGTTTGCGTTTGATAGTGTTGGTTTACAGGTGATTGTCGCTTGGTTTGGTACCTTTCTGGTAAATGTCATTCTGGCTCAGGCAGCCTTTCAAATGGCGCTCTCATGCAAAGAGCCTGAAGAGGGTCAAAAAGGATTAATGATTGCTGGCGTCTTAGCGGTTCCCTTTATTATTTGTGGCATTCTGTTTGGAGTTGCAGCGGCAGTGGTTGTTCCTAATGCACAAACAGGTCTCATTGCGATTCCGCTTTATTTAATGGAAGTACTACCTGCGCCATTAGTCGGCATTTTCTTTCTTGGTGTGTGGGGCTGTGCATTGAGCTGGGGAGCACCGTGTCAATTTTCTGGGGCTACCAGTCTTGGGCGTGACGTGGGAGGCGCTTTACATCCACGGGCCAGTGAGAATCAGCTAGTTTTTTATACGAAAGTTTCCCTCCTTCTATTAACTGTATTAATGATTATCTTTGGTATGCTTCGGACAGAACAATCCGCGTGGTGGAATGTGTTAGCATGGACCATTCGGAATAGTGCTACATTTGCTCCCGTTGTTGCTGCATTATTCTGGCCGGTCGTTACTAAACGGGCGGTATGGGCAGCGTTAATCACAGGCTTTATCAGTGGTTTGGCATGGTATTATTTAGGCGGATGGCAGCCAAATGCATTTTATATGAACATTCATCCAGTTTGGGTTGGAAGCTCGATCAATGTGCTAACAATTAGTATTGTTACAATATTGGACCCAGCGGCAAGGTGGTATTTACAGCTTAGTAAGCAAGCAGGAAGAACATATGCCGCCATACTCAGTGGCTTTATCCTGCTCGCCATAAATATTATCTATGCGGACACATTATATCAAAGTGGGTTGACTGGATTGTTTGTATTTATCACCATCATCGCATTCTTTATTTCAGCTATCAGACTTGTACGCCCAGTGGAAGAAAAAACATCAATCGAGGTGAGTGCAGTAGCAAAAGCTACCCAATAATTAAAATGGAATGAGTGTTATAGAAGAAAGCTCTTTATCTTTTAGGGTAAAGTGCTTTCTTTTTTTATCCCTGTTCTGTGAGCGAAAAGCCTTTAGGGCAGATTAATTATCTTTTCGGCGGATAAACACTGCGAAATCTTCACCTCTATTCCATACCTGAAAACACCTAATCCTACACCTTTTCAATAAATAAAACATAAATATTAATAAAAATTTATTGTAATTCGATAAAAAATAGATTAAAATCAAATTAACAATAATAGGAGAGGTGCTTGTATGAAACGAGAAACACTTTTTTTGAAAACAACTATAATTCTTATGGGGCTCCCTGTGCTTGCATTATGTATTTTCGCTGTACCTGGGATTGCCAATTTTGCTGTGGAGTTATATCCAGATATGGCCTATTTAAAATATCTTATATTTTTAGTCATGTATAGTGCAGCAATACCTTTTTATATTGCCTTATATCAGGCTTGCAAGTTGTTAAGCTATATTGATAAGAGTAAAGCTTTCTCGCAGTTTTCGGTAACTGCATTAAAAAAGATAAAATACTGTGCAATTACAATTAGTAGTATTTATGTAGTAGGCATGCCGCTCTTTTATCTAATTGGGGAAAAAGACGACGCACCAGGTGTCATTTTAATTGGAATGATCCTTATTTTTGCATCATTTGTGATTGCCGTCTTTGCTGCTGTTCTACAAAAATTATTACGAAATGCCATCGAAATAAAAACAGAAAATGATTTAACGGTCTGAGGTGAATGAAATGGCGATTATAATCAATATTGACGTGATGTTAGCAAAACGTAAGATGAGTGTTACCGAGCTTTCGGAACGTGTTGGAATAACTATGGCTAATCTTTCTATTTTGAAAAATGGAAAGGCAAAAGCAATTCGTGTTACTACCTTGGATGCCATATGTAAAGCTTTGGAATGTCAGCCTGGTGATATTTTGGAATACCGTGATGAGAAAGACAATGGATAGCACTGTAAGGATACAAAAAGGGAGGAGGGGGAAGAGGATGAATGGAGTAAAGCAACTTTTTAGGTTTGGTTGGGAGCAAGCCTTGTCCTGTTTGTTTCCTGTCGTTATCTTTGCTTCCCTGGCATTAACTAAATTTATCTCCATGCCGATTCTGCCACGGTATGACTGGTTACTTATTATCTTTCTTCTAATGCAATGGTTAATGGTTCGCTCGGGTCTTGAAACAAAAGACGAGCTCAGGGTAATTACCTTGTTTCATCTGATCGGACTAACGTTGGAAATTTTCAAAGTAAATATGGGGTCCTGGTCTTATCCAGAGGAGGGATTTTCCAAAGTTTTTGGCGTGCCGTTGTATAGTGGGTTCATGTATGCGAGTGTCGCAAGTTATCTTTGCCAAGCTTGGAGGAGACTGGATGTCAACTTAGTGAAATGGCCATCCTTCTCCATTGTTGTGCCACTCGCAGCTGCCATCTATTTGAATTTTTTTACCCATCATTATTGGCTGGATATACGGTGGTGGCTATCCTTAGCTGTCATAATAGTTTTCTGGCGTACATGGGTCACCTATAAAGTTGGTGGAAAGCATTATCGTATGCCGCTTGCACTGTCCTTTGTCCTTATTGGTTTCTTTATCTGGATTGCAGAAAACATCGCTACGTTCTTTGGTGCATGGCAGTATCCAAATCAGACAGAGGCTTGGAGTCTTGTACATCTTGGAAAAGTAAGTTCCTGGCTTTTGCTAGTTATTGTGAGCTTTTTGATTGTGGCGACATTAAAACAGGTGAAAAGTAGAAATTATCGTTATTCAACACGTAAAATTATTCGACAAAATGAGGAGCGATATAGAGGATCAGGAAAAGTTTACTAGAGAGAAGTATTAGTTACCATCCTGTGTTTTTTCCCTCTTCAAACGTTCTAATTTGTTAAGTAGCTCATCTAGTGTTTGAGAAATAGCAAGTACCTCAGGGCCCTGTGGATCATTTTTATATGCTTTATACATTTTTTGTCTTGTTTCTTCAATTTTTTTATATAGATCATGCAGGGTGTTCAGGTCTTTCACCCCTCTCATTTATACTAACAGGTACTTTACTCCTATTATTTTATACCCTATTTACAGAAATATAAACTTTTTAAATAATTATTTTATTTACAATATTACTTAAATAATGTACAATTTAACTAATCTAGTTAAAGGGGTGAGCGTGTGGGAGTAATTGTTAGAAAGTGTCGTTTATGTGAGAACGAAATGGAAGTTGGTCCGTTTACGTTATGTTCTACATGTTTAAAAGACAGAGAAAAAATATTTCTATTTATTAGCGAAAACCCCCGCAGTTCCATGAAACAGATTTCTAGTTCAACGGACATCCCCCTGGAAAAAATTCATAAGCTAGCATTAGGTAAAGTAACGAAAAAGTAGACATATTATCGATTCCTGTATAATATAAATGGGTTAGCTTGGGTGCGACCAAGCTTTTTTTGTTTGCTTTTTTAAAAATGGAGATTGAAAGGATATTTTATACAATTCAATAGATTAATATCGATACAGAAGCTAATGTCAGATAAAGCAAACATGCGATGAAAATGTTTAATGACAATAAAAATCGTTGCTGCTTTCTCTCATATTTCCATTCCATAAAAGTACGAATCGCATATAAAAAAATAAGATAAACCAAGATCCAGTCCATCACATTTTGCCCTTTGGATAGAATGATCATAATTATAAAGAAGCAAAAAGTTCCATATTCCAACAATTTATGTGTTCCATTCACATGATGATAACGTACACCTTCTCGTTCAGCTATTGTAAACTTAGTTTTCAAGCCCCATGTAGTAATACCCATGTATAGAATTGCTGCACTCAAGACTACTATAAACGTAACCATATATGAATTCTCCTTCAAGAACGTAATTTGAATTTTAAACCTTCAAAGTAAACACAACTTTGTTTCAGTTTAACACTATTTTCCATTTATATCATTTTCTATTTTTATTTGTGATCACTCTTAAAGGGCGCTACATGTTAAAATAAATAAAAGAACAGCTAACGTATATTAATAGAAGGTGTTGTATATGCCAGATTGGTCTTATCACCCTATGAAAAGGGTGCTTTTAGATAAAATGTCAGCGAGAAAAGGCCGAGAATTCATCCATCATTCCATGAACAACATTGCCTCCATGCCAGGAGGGAGGCAACTCATTGGCTTTCTCGGGCACATGAAGCCACCCGACGAACTTCAGAAGAAAATAGGTAATACAGTTTATTCCTCCCCAATTGGGTTAAGTGGACATATAGATCCAAAACTATCAGGGGTGCTCGCATTTCAGGAGCTTGGTTTTGGATTTTTGGAAATTGGGCCAATTGTATTGAAAGAGCCTGCAGAACAAGAGGAGCCAATTCGTCAAAATAATACAATTCAATTTTCAAATCAGCAGGAGAAAGTTCCTCTAAAGCTAGCAATGAAAAAGTTATTAAACTACCCTATAAACGTTCCTGTAGTTGCCAGATTGGATCGGCATGTAGGTGAAAGAGAATGGGAGGTGATTTCGCTTCAATTAATTCCCTTCTTAGATGCATTCATTTTAACTGAAGAACAAATGGATACGTTTGTGTCCAAACAGGATGAGCGTTTAGACTGCGCTTTTTATATTGGGTTACATACTGACGAAATGAAAACAGGTATTAATCATCCACACATAGATGGTGTCGTGTTGGATGCACCTTGTCGATTAAACGGCGACTATTGGTACGAAAAACAGCATGCAAATGACTCCTTAATTCAGGCAGTTAAACAGATGAAAATGGAGCATCCCGACTGGACGGTAATTACATCTGGTGGAGTTGAAACCCCTGAAGAGGGATTGCAATTACATCAGGTCGGGGCAGATTTAGTGATGCTTTCCACTGGCTATGTAAACGCAGGGCCCGGCTTACCAAAGCGCATACATGAACGAATAATGGCGGAACAGAACAATTCAGCTCCAAAACGGATCCGAACTAGCCATTGGTCTTTTTTCTTCGGGCTCGCTATTTTATTTGGTGGAATTATCGCTTTCTTTTTTGCATTAACACGAATTATTTTACCATATGATGAAGTTTTTTTAGGCCTTACAAGAGCGGAGCTTTTACAGGTTAATCCACGGATTTTAGCATTTATGTCACATGATCGAATGGCGCTAGCTGGGACAATGATTTCTGGTGGGATATTATATATTCAGCTTGCTAGAAATGGCATAAGAGCTAACATGCATTGGGCGAAGATTGCGTTTCATTCTGCAGCAATTATCGGATTTCTAGGTATTTTATTGTTTATTGGTTTTGGTTATTTTGACTGGCTGCATGGTTTATATTGGCTAATCTTATTGCCCGTGTACTTTCTTAGTTTAAAAGAGGCTAAGTCTGTCAATGGCAGTCCTGCCTCGAGGCATGGAACTAATGATAGGGCTTGGAAGCTCGGATTGTATGGACAGCTGCTGTTTGTCATGTTAGGTTTCTTCATTAGTATTGGTGGAATTGTAATTTCTGCTATTGGCATAACGAAGGTGTTTGTAGATACGGATTTGAGCTTTATTTGTATGACACCAGAGATGCTCGATCAAATAAATAATAAACTCATACCTGTTATTGCCCATGATCGGGCTGGCTTTGGCAGTGCACTTGTCAGTGTTGGCTTGCTTGTGCTTATGCTTTCTTTATGGGGATTTAGACAAGGAGCAAGCTGGGTCTGGAATTCAATTGCGATTGGTGCCTTACCTGCATTTATAGCTGGAATCGGAACACATCTGTATATTGGATACACCGATTTTATCCATCTGCTGCCAGTATACTTTTTAGTACTTCTATATGTGGCTGGTTTGATATTATCCTATCCTATTTTAAAAAGGAAGCCGAAAAGAAATAGGGGAGTTTAAAAAGAAAAACAATAACTTTCGAAGGTTATTGTTTTTCTAGACTCAAACATAAACGTTGAGGCTTTCGATGTAGGAAAATATATAAACACCGAACTAACTGTTATCCTAGCGTGTTCTTGAGTGACACACTTAAAGAAAGTTTAAAGCAGGTACAATTTGAAAAAGTGTACGAGATAACGTTTGCTCCCAATACTTGCAAAGAAGTTTTCTCCTATTCTACTTTTGTTTACATGAATACAAAAAGCAATAAACTAATAGCGAAGAGAAGAAAGGCTACCTGTATCAGAATAAACCAGAAAAACTCTGATAGAGATAGTTTTCTTTGTTTCTTCGTTTTTGTTAAATGACGTAAGTAAAAGGAAGAACTTATAATAAGAATGACTAAACTAAGTGTGCGCAGTATTTCTGCAAATAAAAGCAAATATAAAACTCCTCTTCAAAATTTTATCTGCTCTGATCATTTTTACGTATTTTTCGCATTACACCGTACGCCATCAGTGCAGCAATTAAAGCTGATAATAGGGAGAGAAGGAATGGACCGACACCATACAAGGTTGTTTCACCTGAAAGAAGCGCACTTGATTTCCATGCTCCTTCTACATCAGGTGTATATAGGAAAGTTAAAAGCATACCAGATACAATTTGTAACAAGAAAAACAAGGCCAAAAAACTGCCACTAAAAATAATAAAGTTTTTCAACGAGGCCACCTCTATAAATTTGGTTGTGTTTATGACATACTTTGCTGGGAAAAAAGTCACAGCATGTGCTTATTAAGCTTTGACTTCCTTCTGCTGGTTTAAATGAGTGGTACAGTTATATAACGAGCAATTCCACTCACCCTGGATCTTGTCTAGTATAGTAAGAGAAGTATTACCCATTTTAGTCTCTTTAAATTTCCCCGGAAATAATTCCTCTAGCGTAGATCCAATTAAGGCACCATGACTGACAACTAAGACGCGTTTATTTTGGTAGGTTCCTGCTAAATCATTCAAACAAGCTATTCCTCTTGCAGCAACAGCCTCCATTGGTTCCGCACCTAAATCAAGCTCCCGCCAGTTTTCTCCCCAAGTAACCAGTCTTTCTTCTTCTGTTGTTCCCTGTATTATTCCGAAATCTTTCTCACGGAGACGTTGATCATAAGGATCGACAGGTACGTTTAATTTCTCCCCAATAATTCTGGCAGTTTCACTTGCTCTGGACAAATCACTGCTGACAATAACGTCCCATTGTTTTTCAAGGACTAATCTTTCTCCAAGCTGCAGTGCTTGCTTTTTGCCTTCTTCATTTAGAGGGATGTCTGTTATCCCTTGCGCTTTACCACGAACATTCCAATCTGTAATCCCATGTCTTACCAATCCAATTGTTATCATTTATAAACCTACTCTCTATAAAAATACGATTCTCTTCTTCTATTAAACCATAGATAATGCAATTAGGCTTATCATAGAATTTGTTTGATCAGAATCGTGTAATCATTCTCTATTCCTATGCTTCCTGCTTACGTCGGATGGAAACAGCAAGTAATAGGAAAATGATCAGATAACCAATTAATATAAGATAGCTTTGCCAATCAGGGGAAGTCCCTTGTACGATATTCCAAGCGCCGCTGCCGAAATGATAGGATGGAAGCCATTCCGCAATGTTTTGCAGGAAGGTAGGGAAGGTGTTAATGGGCATCCACATTCCACCAACAATAGCTAACGCTAAATAGATAATATTACTTACCCCACTAGCAGTTTCAACTTTTTTCATCGTACCAACTAAAGAACCCAGGGCTAAGAAAGGGATAGAAGCAATCAGCACCCATATGCCGGAAAATATCCATTGCGAGACAGATAGAGAAACACCATTTATTAAATAACCAGCTAAAAATACGATCACGATCGATAGTAAATGAATGATTAGCTGGCCAAACATCTTTGAAGCAAAGTAAGCCCAGGAAGGAAAGGGGGTAAGCTTCATAAACGTCGACCAGCCCTCTGTTTGTTCTTGTACCATTCGAATTCCGAAGTTCATAATAGCAGAACCCATCACACTGAATGTGGTCATGGACATCAGATAATAAGCTTGCCACTCTCCTTGATCTGGTACTCCAGTGTTTACTATATTTGTAAAGATAAAATAAAATAATATTGGCATAAACAAGGACCAAAAAACGAAGTAAGGATTACGAAAGATACGGATCATTTCAAACTTGCATTGTGTCAAAATCGCATTCATCTAAATTACCTCCTTCTGCTTAGAGGTCAAATGATCAAACACTTCTTCCAATCGTCCTTGTTCGATAAATATATCTTTAACATCCATTCCTTGACCAAAAATTTTTGCAAGAACCGCATCTGTATCATTTGTTACTGCATAAATTCGGCCATCCTTTTCATAACAACGGATAACCTCTTCAAAGGTTTGCATACGTACCATCACAGCATCTTTATTGCTGGATCGGAAGGAGACGCTACGTGCCGCAACATTATGCTTGATTTCATCTGGACGTCCATCGGCAATGATCTCTCCGTTATTAAAAAGAATAATTCTTTCGGAAAAGTCATCCGCTTCCTGAAGATAATGTGTCGTGAAAATAACGGTCTTTCCTTGTTCCTTTAACATATTCACTTTCTCCCAAAAATTCTTTCTCGCCGTAATATCAAGACCTACTGTTGGTTCATCGAAAAAGAGTAGGTCAGGATTACCGGCAAGAGCGAGAGCAAAACCTAATCTTCTTTTTTGCCCCCCTGACAATTTATTCGCCCACTTTTTCAGCATCTCATCATTCAACCCAGTCACAGAAATAAGCTCTTCCATAGAAAGAGGATTCGTATAATAGCTTCTGAATAATTCAAGTACCTCCCGAACCCTTAACTTATCAATAACGCTAACCTCCTGTAACATAGCCCCAATCCGGTTCCGGACAGCTACTTCCTTTGGATCCTTGCCAAATAATGTGAGCCCGCCTTCTGTTGGCTCCAGCAATCCTAGCATCATAGAAATGGTTGTTGTCTTCCCAGCACCATTCGGTCCCAAAATAGCTACAGTGGAGCCTTTTTCAATGGTGAAAGATACGTTATTCACTGCAGTTGTTTTTCCAAAACGCTTCGTAACATTGTTTACTTGAATTAAGCTTTGCAAATGTATTACCCCCTTAATAAATATATTATAAAATGAGATCATACTATTCAGTTAACTTACTTACGTTTGTTCATGTTAAAAGGTTCCTAGTTAATAATTCTCTATGAGTGCTTTAAAACCTGCTAATTAAGAGAAGTAGAAGCCGAGAATATTTATGTAATGAAAGATAAAAATTATGATTGCCTAAAGCGTACGCAAATAGTAAGCTAAAAATACTGAAAATTAAACCCGAAGTAAATTTTTTCAAATACAAGGGAGCTGAATTCATGATCAAACCGAAAATGCTTAAAAAAGGATCCAGAATTGCAATTATCTCTCCGTCTAATGGACTTCCGTATTTGTTTCCGGAAATATATGAACTGGGTCTAAAGCAAATGCAAGAAGTACTTGGCTTTGAAATAATTGAAATGCCGACAGCAAGAATGGCTCCGGAAGAGCTATATAATAATCCGCAGCTTCGGGCGGAAGATATTAATCGTTGTTTTGCAGATGTGAACATAGAGGGGATCATTACAACGATTGGAGGATATGAATCTATTCGAATCCTACCGTTTTTAGATGTGGAATTGATTCGAAGTAATCCAAAGTTTATTATGGGATTCTCGGACGCAACAACCTTCTTAACCTATTTAAATAAACTGGGGATGATCACATTCTATGGTCCGTCCGTTATGGCTGGTTTTGCCCAACTAAAACACTTGCCTTCTGCATATACAGAGCATTTGCATTCGATCTTCTTTCGTAGTGCGTATCCGTACAAATATAAACCTTATTCAGAGTGGACAAATGGCTACAAGGATTGGAACAACTTGGATACGTTGGGAGAATGTAAAGAATTTTATGATAATTTGTCTGGCTGGAAATTTCTCCAAGGGGCAGACAAGGTGCGAGGGGAGCTTTGGGGAGGTTGTATTGAAGTATTGGAGTTCTTGAAATCCACCCCTTATTGGGTTGATCCAACTTTTTGGGAAAAGAAAATACTCTTTTTTGAAACTTCGGAAGAGAAACCTTCTCCGATGGAAGTCGGCTACATGCTGCGTAATTATGGAATGCAAGGCGTATTTTCAAAGATAAATGGCGTCATGTTTGGCAGGCCGAAAGATTATTCAACAGATGAAAAAGAAGAGTTAAACAAAATCATTATAGATGTAATAAGTGGAGAGTTTGGTGCAAGCAATTTACCTATCGTGACAGAGGTTGACTTTGGTCATACGGATCCCAAGCTGGTGTTACCTTTAGGTGGGAAAATAGAATTGAATCCGTTGACTGAGGAAATTACTTTGCTGGAAAACCCATTTGATTTGTATAAGAAGGATAACTACGAGGAGGAAGAAGGTAAAGGAGGTAAGTAAGTGCATATAAAAGGGCTTAATCACTTTTTATTTTCCGTTTCCAATTTAGAAAAATCCATTTCATTTTATGAAAATGTATTTGATGCGAAGCTTTTAGTGAAAGGAAAGAATACCGCATACTTTGATTTACAAGGAATTTGGCTCGCGCTCAATGTGGAAGAAGCTATTCCCCGCCATGAGATTAGTCAGTCCTATACCCATATTGCCTTCACCATAGAGGAAGCAGATATTGAGAAAATGTACAGAAAGCTAGTAGATTTAAATGTAACTATCTTATCTGGCAGACCAAGAGACAAAAAAGATAAACAATCGATCTATTTTACTGATCCAGATGGTCATAAATTTGAATTTCATACAGGCACATTACAGGATCGAATTGCTTACTATAAGCAAGAAAAACCGTATATGGAATTTTACGATTAATTGGGAGGGCGGAGGATGGCAAAATTAGATGCAAGGAAGGCTGCACAGCAAATTATTGAGAAGAAATATCCACATTGTAATGGGGCGCTGCTCGCAGGAAGTGTAGTTCGTGGGGAGGCAACGAATACATCTGATCTCGATATCGTCATTTTCACAGATGAAACTTTTTTCTCTTATAGAGAATCGTTTATTGAGTTAGATTGGCCAGTGGAAGCTTTTGTACATAATTTCAGTTCCTATAAGGAATTTTTTAAAAGTGATAGGGAAAGAGCCATTCCGACCTTACCTAGAATGGTAACGGAAGGGATCGTTTTAATAGAAGATCCAAGATTGCATTCTATTAAACAGGAAGCGAATGAGCTTCTGGAAGCTGGCCCTGAAAAATGGACATCAGAGATGATCGACATCAAGCGCTATTTTCTTACCGACATGCTGGATGATTTTATTGGCAGTGCTACAAGGGGAGAAGAGATTGTCATCGCAGGAGCTTTAGCGGAAATGATCAGTGAATTTAAGTTAAGAGCAGAGCAAAACTGGCTTGGAAGCTCCAAATGGGTTGTCCGTTTACTCAAGCAATACGATGAAGCATTCGCCGAAACATTTATTGAGGCATTTGATTTATTTTATAAAACAGGGGAAAAAGGACCTGTGATCCAGCTTGTTGACACGGTGCTACAGCCATATGGTGGCAGGCTATTCGATGGTTTTTCTATTGGCAAACTATAAAGTATGTGGGATACTTGATAAGTTTATTAGAAATAGCACAGTCATTTATGAAACAGTAGCAATGAATAAGTTTTTTAAAAGGGGGAGTTAGAGTGGATGCTACGTTTAAGCTGGAAAATGCAGTTTTTAACTATCGGGTTGCAGCAATAATGGTGGAGAAAAATCATCTCCTTTTACACAAGCAAGTAAACGACAACTATTGGGCACTTCCTGGTGGGAGGGTAAAAGTTCTGGAAGATTCTCAAGCTAGTATTAAAAGGGAAATCAAAGAGGAATTAGATTTTAATATAAATGTGGATAATTTGGTTTGGATAACAGAAAACTTCTTCGAATATGATCAGCGGAATTATCACGAGATCGGTTTATATTATCATGTTTCTCTCCAAGAGGGAAGCTATACCCTCGAGAAAGAAAGCTTTTACGGGGAAGAGGGAGATCGCTTGATTTACAAGTGGATCCCACTAGAAGATCTACATACTATACAACTTCGCCCAGAATTTTTAAAAACCGCATTAAAAGAAATACCGACAAAGCCTGAGCACATTATTATTAAAGATTAAATTGCTAAACTGAGCGTGCTGTAAGGGAGTTAGGAAGCATGACGGACATAGCGGGGAGGAAATCGGGTGTGAATGTCTATCATAAGGGAGATGACGGACATTACGAAGAGGAAATCGGGTGTGAATGTCTATCATAGTGGAGATGACGGACATTGCGAGGAGGAAATCTTGCGTGAATGTCTATCATAAGGGAGATGACGGACATTACGAAGAGGAAATCGGGTGTGAATGTCTATCATAGTGGAGATGACGGACATTACGAAGAGGAAATCGGGTGTGAATATCTATCATAGTGGAGATGACGGACATTGCGAAGAGGAAATCGGGTGTGAATATCTATCATAGTGGAGATGACGGACATTGCGAAGAGGAAAACGCATGTGAATGTCTTTCATAAAGCGGATGACGGACATTGCGAGCAAAAAAACGTCCGTGAATGTCCTTCACATTATCTGAAAAAGAACTCAAATTATTGTATGTATATTTTTCATATCAAGTATTAATTAAAAGGAGCACGCTAATGTCTATTACACCTATGACTGATCCAAATCAAGAAAATGAACCTCCCATCCTGGTTCCGTTAGACGGAGGTTTAATTGATGCTATGGTCATTCCTGCTTATTGCTTAAATTGTGAAAAGCAATTGAGTCATTTTTTTCATTACAAGGGTTCTCGTTACGGGCAGGTTGGGGAAATTGTGTGTAACCATTGTCAATCTATCATTTATTGCACGGATCATGATAATATACAACATTTCATCTACATGAGTCCGGAAAATTATATGAATCCGTTTATAAATAATACTCTAGAGCAAACTCCAAGTAAAATTGACTTTAATTCGTTGTACATGGTGAATGGTGAAGTAATGGAAAAACTTCGCCAAACTGTAGCTTCTAAGTCATCAACTGATCCCTTCAAACACCACTCACGTAAGATGGAGATAGCTGAATTAGTTGATGTATCTTGTAAACAACTAAATATTAAATCATTGCCGGAAGAGTCAATTATTACAGACGAACGATTACCTCATTTACCGGGAAAAGTAAATCGTTGGTTAAATCTATTGAGACTACTGAACATTATCTAGTTTAAAGATAAATAACTGCCGGTCATTAAGCAGGGAAAAGCAAACCCCATCCTATGAAAATCATCTTTCTTCCAAAGTATTAATCTCATGTTACGTAACTGACAATTTTATTCTCTTAAATCTTATATAATAACTGAAACGACCCGCGCAAAACAAGTCGTTTCAATTACATTAGAGCTTCTTTATTCTATCAGTTAGTTCATTGAATCTTGCATCTAAATGTTTATAGTCCTTATCTTTTGGAGTCATAAAACTAAGTCTCCCCAAAATTTCCTGTCTCTCTGTTTCCAGCTGGAGTCTGATTTTTTCTTTATCATCAATTGTCGATGCTTGCTCAGAATGTTTTACAATACATTGATTTTCAATCCGAAGCTCTATATTGGTTGTTTTTCTCTGGAAATATTGATCATGTGTTACGACAATTAATGTGCCGTTATATACTGCTAATGTTTCTTCTAACTGCTCCCGGGAGGCTATGTCCAGATGATTAGTAGGCTCATCGAGAATAAGCACATCTTTATCCTCAAGAATATATTTCATCAGTTTACATTTTACACGTTCACCCATGCTCATTTGGTCTATTGGTTCTTCCCATTGGGATGCTGTAAAGCCCAAATGCTTCATCAGATTCTGCACGACCCCTCTATCTCTAAAATTGTCTTGATGAAACAGTTGGGCAGGGGATTGCTCCAAAGGTAAATCAAATACTTCCTGCGTTAAATAGCCTATTTCGGCAGAGGGGGAGATCCAAATATCCCCATTCGCAGTGTCTAGTCCCATGAGTATTTTCAAAAATGTGGTTTTCCCGCTCCCATTTGGTCCTGAAATAGCTAATTTTTCACCATGCTGTATGGTAAGTTGCACATTACTGAAAAGATTACGCGCCCCAAATGACTTTTCAACATTTTTAAATTCTACAAAACGCTTGCCGACTTTTGGGTTTGTCTTCATTGTAAAATATACTTTATATTCAGGATCCACAGGCTGGGCGTTGATTTTTTCTAATTCCTTCTCGAGCCGTTTTTGTTTTGATTTAACCTGTGCATCCATTTTTTTGGCTTTTACTCGAAAATATTCTTTAAATCCATCCTTTTCAGTGGATTGTGCATGGGCTTTTTGGGACCAGGAGCTCAGTTCCTTTATTTGTGCTTCGACTCGCTGTTTCATTTTCTGCTGCTTTTCATATTTCCTTTGCTGGGTGAGTCGCATTTGTTCGCGAGCTTTCATGTAACTGGAATAGTTTCCAAGGTGGGGGATCACCGTCTGGTTTTCAATCGCCCAGATTTTTTTGGCCACTTCATCTAAAAATTCCCGGTCGTGAGAGACAAAAATAATGGTGCCTCTCCAAGCGTTAAGTTGTTCAATAAGAAAATGTCTACCTTGAGTGTCCAGATGATTTGTCGGTTCATCCAGTAAAAGAATATCCGCATCTTGTGCCATCCCCCTTGCCAACCGTGCTTTTAGCTTCTCACCACCGCTCAGTTTAGTATAATCTATTTTTGGTACTTGCCATTTTTCTAAAAATGCGGTTTCTAATGGGGAGCACTGCTCAAAGGTAAATGTTTTTGACTCTTGTTCCACTATACTAAGGACAGGTGCCTTACGCGGGTAATTTATTTCACCTTCTGTAGGTTGCCTTTTTTGTTGCAGGACATCCAACAATGTTGATTTTCCAGCTCCGTTTTTTCCGATAATACCAATCCGATCACCTTGCTGAATAGTGATATTAATATTTTTTAATAGAAGATATCCTTCTATCTCCACACAAATGTTGCGTAATTGCATTATTTCCGTCATTTATTTATCCCCTTTTTACTGAGAGAATAAAAAAATCCTCCCAGGTGATTGGAAGGATTAGTTGCATTTATCCGTGCCTAAATAAGCTGTGCCTAAGCATAGCTATTCCGCTCAAAGAAAAATGGGCATACTAATCCTAATTTTGCAGTCTTCGAAATCATCATTTCAAATACTAAAAATAAGATTAGTTATCCATTGTCCACCCATCATTCCTTTCGACTTAGTTAAAGGAATTCTATCATAAATATTTGTAAAAATCAATCAGATATGGAACTGCATGAGACTCCAACAATCATACCCAAGACAACCGGCAAGCATACCGAGACACAGGAGCCCCCACCCGAGACAGCCAGCCCGTATTCCGAGACATGGGAGCCTCCACCCGAGACAGCCAGCCCACATACCGAGACACAGGAGCCCCCACCCGAGACAGATGCCCCTTATCTCGAGACGCAGCAGCCTCAGCCGAGACAGCTGCATACAGGTAAAGTAACACTTTTTCACCAGCTGTTAATCAGGCATTTCTTCATCAATCTTTATTTTTAACAGGAGCACGAATTCATTTTCTTTTATTAGATTTGCTATATCATCTTCATTTTGAAAATCGATGGTTGGGATTTTGTTACTCGCAGTTTGCCAATAAGCTGCAAGTAGCTTGGTTTTACCCAATTCCAGATCAATTTCCTTTCCCTCTTCTATCGCATGTCCCCATGATGTTATGTACTCCTCGTTGAGATTTAAATCAATCTGTTCGGGTTGTATATTCACATTTGGACCATACAGTAAGACAGAACTATCAGAAAGCATACCAAAACCCAGGTGGCCTTCATCGACCTTATTTACACTCATTCCATAACTTAACTCGGTTAATGGCTGATCGTCTTTTTTTCCATTCTGATATTTCTCTACCCATAGGCGAACCCAACGTTTATCCGCATGGGGCAGATAAAGATTATAGTCAAATACAGTACCTAAGTTTAATTCATTAAATGTCTCTGTATATTTAGAATCCGTAATACTCGAAATCGTGGGGGGCTTTTCTTGCGTACTTGCTACATTTGAACAACCTGTTATTATCAGAAAGCAAATGAATAGAACAACCAAATCCAATCTTTTCAAATGACCACTCCTCTAAAGTCCTTTTAGGTTCACTAAACCAATAATATAAAAAGCAAGCAGGAATTGAGTTAAACACTATCCTTTTGAAAAAGTTATCATAAAGGACAGCATATTCACTTTATAAAATCATTATATTCAAAAAATTAATCCTAATTAAGTATATAACAATATTTTACAAAAGAATAGTATGAAAGTAATGATCAGTAATGAGGTAATCTCTACATATAAGAGAACTCTCTGTCCAAATGAGAGAGCTCCCAGCCCAAATGAGAGACCCCGCAGTCCAAATGAGAGAGCACCCAATCCAAATGAGGGAACCCGCTTGTCCATATGAGAGAGCCCCCAGCCCAAATGAGAGGGCATCCCGAAAAATGAGAGAGCCCCCAGCCCAAATGAGAGAGCTCCCATTCCAAATGAGAGAGCATCCCGAAAAATGAGAGACTTCCCATTCCAAATGAGAGAGCTGCATGAAACCTCGTTTGCCCATCGCCAGTCCACAACACCCCGCCAAGCATCACTCCCCCGCCAACCTGCACTCCACATAATAATTTTCTTACAATAAAAAAGCTGCAGGACAAATACCCTGCAGCTAACATATTTATTATTAGATGGATGCCTCGTAAATAGATTTTACTGCTTTCTCTAATTCAGCATTAAATTCCTCATCTGTCTGGTTTACATTCAGATCCTGGCTTAATGCTCTGGAGAAGCTTGCGATCAGGCCATCATTTTCTTTTAATTTTTGATTTGCTACATCAGTGGAGTATCCGCCTGATAATGCAACAACTCGTACCACTCTAGGGTGATCAATTAATTCCTTGTACGTATTTGCTACTGTGGGAATAGTTAGTTTTAACATAACTGGCTGATCTTCACTTAATTCATTCAGATGGCGTAAAATTTCTTCTTTTAGCATCTCTTCACATTTTTCTTTTTCAGTGCTGTTTATATCAACTTCTGGTTCAATAATTGGAACGAGACCTGCAGCAATAATTTGTTTACCGACTTCAAATTGTTGATCTACAACTGCTTTAATACCTTCAGCATTAGGTTCTTTAATAACAGAACGCATTTTTGTACCAAAAATATGGCGTTCATTGGCACGGCTTAATTTATCATCTAAGTCTGTAATAGGCTTCATTAGTTGAACACCATTAGATTCTTCTGCAAGTCCTAAGTCCACTTTTAGGAAAGGAACGATACCTTTTTCTTCTGCAAGATAATCACCAGTATATTTACCATCAATTTTACTGTCCATTGTCTGTTCGAATAGGATAGCACCAAGGATATGCTCTGGATTAAATGCAGGTGAGGTAATAATTCTTGTCCGCATTTGATGTACTAAATCAAACATTTCATCCTCATTGGAGAATGCAGTTTCCGGCACGCCATATGCAGCAAGCGCCTTAGGAGTACTACCACCACTTTGGTCAAGTGCGGCTATAAATCCTTTACCATTTTTAATTTTTTCAAGTTGATGCTGTTGCATGAATCTCACTCCTCTATTGTAATAGTGCTAGCTTTTTCAGCTAAGAAATTAATTATTCATAAGAAAGTGTGAAGCAACTCTCATGATTTAATTGTAGCATTAATATAGAGAAGGGTGTAGTAAGGCGCACAAAAAGAGTGAAAAATTTCACCATCATGCAAGTTTCGTTATTCAATAATATGAGGGTAAATGCTCTTTGCAGGAATTTTCAAGGCTATACCCCTTGCTCTTAATAAATCTTTTCAGCATAAAACCTGTAGCAAACATAAAAATAACCATGCTAACTACAGTTGAAAACTCAGTCCATTCAATTATTCACCAACATTAACAACCAACTTTCCTCTTGCGTGTCTGGTTTCTGTTTTCTTCAGAGCTTCCAATGCATCATTAAAAGAAAACTCCTTTTCAATGACAAGTTGAATATCTCCAGCAGCGATTTGCTTAACAAGCGCTTTAACTTTTTTCTGAGTCTCCGGATGATGTCCCATTTGCCGTACAGTAATATTCCGCTCAGAAGTTAGATCCAGACCGTACCCTGAAACAGTTATAACCTTTCCGCCATCCTTTACAACCTGCATGCTGTCTTTTTCAGTACCTGGCTGGATAGCAAGTGCAGCCGTCACACCGTCTCTCGCCCAATCCCTGACCTGCTGTGTCCAATCTGGGTCATGATAATCTACGGTTTTTTCTGCACCAAGGGACTGCATGTATTCATGGTTTTTACTCGAAGCCGAACCAGCAACATGGATTCCAAGTGCAGTTGCGAGTTGTATGACATAGGTGCCAATGGCTCCGGAAGCTCCGGCAACAAATAACGAATCTCCAGCTTTAAGGTCAAGCTCACGCATACTTTCCAATGCTGTTTTCCCTGCAACTGGAATGGCAGCGCCTTGTTGATACGTTAATTGATCCGGCATGGAGATTAATGTTTCCTTATTAGCGGCTGCATATTCTGCCCATGCACCGCCCTTTGGTTGGAGGTTTGTTGTGAAAATAACCGAATCGCCGACGGAAAAATTGGTTACATTTGATCGGATTTTAACGATTTTTCCAGCACCTTCTGTCCCAATAACATAAGGAAAATGAGCATCTTTAGGAATGAAATATCTATCATGGATACCGACACCAAATGCTTCTACCTGAACTAAAACTTCTTCCTCGGATATTTCAGGCAAAGGGACCTGTGCAATTTCTACTTCCTCTGTCTTAGCGTTTGTTCGCACAAATGCTTTCATCAGTGACATAGTGACGACCTCCTTGTTTTTTATAGAGATAACTATTGGTTTTTAGTCTTTTTTGCATATGGTGATGCCTTTTTGACGTAAAAAAGGGCGATGTATATAATTAGTATACTAATATATAAGTAGGGTGTTAACCATGAAGGGAATAGAGACACCAAATTGCTTCAAATTTTTTGATGCTAAATTGCACTGCCATTGTTATATGTGTTATAAATTTTAAAAAGTTTGGGATGTTAGGTTATTAAGTTTTTAGGGAGGGTAACAATGAAAATCAACAATATTTTTTGTGTTGGACGAAATTATGCTAAACATGCGGCTGAACTTGGGAATAAGGTGCCAACCAAGCCAATGATCTTTTCAAAGCCGACACATTCACTTGTACATGCAGATGGAAAGGTGATTCCATATCCAGCAGATCAAGGAGATATTCACCATGAATTGGAAATTGTCTTATACATAGGCAAACCTGTCTCCGAGGATTCTTCTGTCGATGAGGTTGTTACACAAATGGCGCTTGGCTTGGATCTTACCTTAAGAGATGTGCAAACTGATTTGAAAAAGAAAGGGCATCCTTGGTTATTGGCAAAAGGGTTTAAAAATGCTGCAATCTATACAGATTTTTGGGATTTTCCAGGTGTGACTGCTTGTGCAGAAACTGCTTTTTCATTGCGTCAGGACGGTATGGAAGTCCAAAAGGGGAATGTTAAATCAATGATATTTCCTTTTAAAGACCTTATTCAATACATTCACAAACAGTTTGGTTTGAGCGAAGGGGATATCATTTACACTGGTACTCCTGAAGGCGTGGGCCCTATTTCTGATGGAGAAACATATGAACTTATATGGGGAGAAGAAGTAAAAGGTAGCTTTGTTGTTGAGCAAAGATAAAAAAATTCCCTCTCTTTCTACTTAATATAGAAGGAGGGGGGGAGTTTCATTCATGTAAGGTTACAATAATTTGCTGAATTGCTGAGCTTGTTCCTCCAATTGTCTGGAGGATTGATTGAAATCTTTAAAATCACTAACTGTAGCATGAACCTTTTCTTGCCCTGTTTGCATGTGGGTCTGCACATTTTTTGTTCCTTCTGTAATTGTATTAATTTCTGTCTTAATTTTATCTGTGTTATCTCGAATCTGTATAATGGATTTCTCTACATTGTCTGATAACCTGCGTACTTCTTGGGCAACTACATTAAAGCCTCTTCCGTGTTCTCCAGCACGAGCGGCTTCAATGGCAGCATTCAATGCTAAAAGATTTGTCTGTGCTGCAATTCCTCTAACTGTTTCTACTATCTTACCAATTGCTTGCGCTTCCTGTTGCAGGCCTTGAAGGGTTTTAGTATTAGTTTCGGATACACGAAGAATGTTTTCCATTAATACTAGAAATTCTTCAGATCGGTGGATTCCAGATTCTGCTTTGTCATTTAACGTGCTTGACATTTGAGTGAGATGGTCTGCTACATCCATTAGATCATTGTATCTATCTGTTATATTTGTCGCCACCTTGGATACCCCGATAACTTTTGTCTGTGCTTCGTTGTATATTGGCATATAGGTAGCCTCAAGCCATATTCGATCACCATATTTCTTTTTACGTTCGATTTTATCCTGATAAACGTTACCTGCAAGCAACCTTCTCCAGAACCTTTCGTATTCAGGGCTATTGGCAAATTCGGGAAAACAAAGTGAGTGGTGATGCATGTTCTGCATTTCCATTGGGGTGTAACCAATTGTTTCTGAAAAAACTTCATTCACATATGCAATCCGCCGATCCAGTCCAAACCGAACGATAGCAAGATTTTCCTCTATAGCTTTTACAACGTGTGCATCGGTAACTTCTTCATTTATTTTTGTATGTAACATTTTTTTCCTCTCTTCTCTTGAGATAAGTTACTACATCTAAAAACATCATCTTATAGATGAAATAAGGATGGTGTATGGAATAACTGATCTCTTAAAGAGAGTGGTGTTTAGCAATATCCTTATGTTATTCTCCATCAATTAGTAATGAACGGATGACCTGTAACTATCTTTTACTTTTAATTTTGTAGCTTAGGTCTAATTCCCTATATTATAATAAATGAAACGCATATTGGACAGTAATATAGAACAAAATGGACGATGGCTATTTGATTTGCTAAAGTTTTAGTTGAAGGAAGCGATAAAATATTGCAAGTGTAGGAGGAGTAAAATTGGCTGAGCTAAAATTTGATATTATTGAAACACTTGGTGTACTTTCCGAATCACCAAAAGGTTGGAAAAAAGAATTAAACTTAATCAGTTGGAATGGAAGAGATCCCAAATATGATATTAGAGACTGGTCCCCAGATAAAGAAAAAATGGGGAAGGGTGTGACACTGACGAAGGCGGAATTGGAAGAACTCAAAAAATTCTTAGAGAGATGATGCGGATCTCTCTAGGACTTTTTTAAATCGATAAATAATTAGTGCATTAGGATTGTTTAAAAATAGAAACTAAGAAAGTGTTAATATAGAAGTTTAGTAATACAACTTGCAGAAAAGGTGTTATACACAATAATAAATAGGTTAATTTTAAAAAAGCTTGTTTTTTCCCACTATTATCTAGGAGAAATTTTAATTTAATGAAGGGAGCGCTAATATGTCTGCAACTTATTTGGTTTTTGTATATGGGACTTTACGCAAGGATGAAAGTAATAATAAAGTTTTGGCAGATGCACGACTTGTTGCCGAAGAAGCATGGACTTCAGGAAGGCTGTATTCTACAACAAGCTACTATCCAGTTCTTGAAAAATATGAATCAGGGGAAGTATATGGAGAGTTATATGAAGTAACAAAGGATAAACTGGAGGAGCTTGACGAGTTAGAAGGATATATAGGTGAGGAGAAAGATAACTTGTATGATCGGATTCAACAAATAATTTTCACCGATAAAGCTAGTTGGCCAGCATATGTATATGTTATGACAAACAAAACATTGGAGATGCGTGTATCTTTAATAGAAAGTGGAGATTGGAAGAGGCATATACGATAAGGAGAACTTAGTTTTAGGGATTTTGAGGTTATATTCATACAATAAGGAAGGGGAAAAGAACAACTACCGTCCCGTTTTGGGGAAAAATGTTTTGCAACTGTTGACATTCGATTATAGAACATGTAATATTAATCTCGCTGTTCAAACAGAATACAATTTTTTCAGCACATCCCATTCATTATCATTCGAAAAAACATATTGACCTCGTATATTAATATATGGTATATTAATTAGGTCGCCAATTTGGGAGAGCAATGTGAAACTTATAAACTATGAAAAAAGTTGTTGACACATTATTCTCTGGATGGTATGATGTTAAAGACGCTTTTTTGAAGTGGCGCTCTAATTCGTTCTTTGAAAACTGAACAAAACAACCAGTATGTCAAGAAAAACATGACGTTTTTCGTTAATTTTTAAAAAGTCAGAAGTTAACGCTTCTGCAGCTAAGACATGAGATAAGATTGATTGGTGTCGATCTTATTCAAACTTTTATGGAGAGTTTGATCTTGGCTCAGGACGAACGCTGGCGGCGTGCCTAATACATGCAAGTCGAGCGCGGGAAGCAAGCTGATCCTCTTCGGAGGTGACGCTTGTGGAACGAGCGGCGGACGGGTGAGTAACACGTGGGCAACCTGCCTGTAAGACTGGGATAACCCCGGGAAACCGGGGCTAATACCGGATAATACTTTTCATCTCCTGATGGAAAGTTGAAAGGTGGCTTTTAGCTACCACTTACAGATGGGCCCGCGGCGCATTAGCTAGTTGGTGAGGTAACGGCTCACCAAGGCAACGATGCGTAGCCGACCTGAGAGGGTGATCGGCCACACTGGGACTGAGACACGGCCCAGACTCCTACGGGAGGCAGCAGTAGGGAATCTTCCGCAATGGACGAAAGTCTGACGGAGCAACGCCGCGTGAGTGATGAAGGTTTTCGGATCGTAAAGCTCTGTTGTTAGGGAAGAACAAGTGCCGTTCGAATAGGGCGGCACCTTGACGGTACCTAACCAGAAAGCCCCGGCTAACTACGTGCCAGCAGCCGCGGTAATACGTAGGGGGCAAGCGTTGTCCGGAATTATTGGGCGTAAAGCGCGCGCAGGCGGTCCTTTAAGTCTGATGTGAAAGCCCACGGCTCAACCGTGGAGGGTCATTGGAAACTGGAGGACTTGAGTACAGAAGAGGAGAGTGGAATTCCACGTGTAGCGGTGAAATGCGTAGAGATGTGGAGGAACACCAGTGGCGAAGGCGACTCTCTGGTCTGTAACTGACGCTGAGGCGCGAAAGCGTGGGGAGCGAACAGGATTAGATACCCTGGTAGTCCACGCCGTAAACGATGAGTGCTAGGTGTTAGGGGGTTTCCGCCCCTTAGTGCTGAAGTTAACGCATTAAGCACTCCGCCTGGGGAGTACGGCCGCAAGGCTGAAACTCAAAAGAATTGACGGGGGCCCGCACAAGCGGTGGAGCATGTGGTTTAATTCGACGCAACGCGAAGAACCTTACCAGGTCTTGACATCCTCTGCAATCGGTAGAGATACCGAGTTCCCTTCGGGGACAGAGTGACAGGTGGTGCATGGTTGTCGTCAGCTCGTGTCGTGAGATGTTGGGTTAAGTCCCGCAACGAGCGCAACCCTTGATCTTAGTTGCCAGCATTTAGTTGGGCACTCTAAGGTGACTGCCGGTGACAAACCGGAGGAAGGTGGGGATGACGTCAAATCATCATGCCCCTTATGACCTGGGCTACACACGTGCTACAATGGATGGAACAAAGGGAAGCAAAACCGCGAGGTCAAGCAAATCCCATAAAACCATTCTCAGTTCGGATTGCAGGCTGCAACTCGCCTGCATGAAGCCGGAATCGCTAGTAATCGCGGATCAGCATGCCGCGGTGAATACGTTCCCGGGCCTTGTACACACCGCCCGTCACACCACGAGAGTTGGTAACACCCGAAGTCGGTGAGGTAACCTTTTGGAGCCAGCCGCCGAAGGTGGGACCAATGATTGGGGTGAAGTCGTAACAAGGTAGCCGTATCGGAAGGTGCGGCTGGATCACCTCCTTTCTAAGGATTTAGAACGAGGAAACGGAAGACCGACTAAGTTCGCCACGTCCTGTGGCAACGTCGGCATGACCTGCATCCTGCAGGCCCAGGCCTTCGGGTCTTCCGGTAAGGACATACATGGTTGTTTGGTTCAGTTTTGAGAGAGCGAATCTCTCTTTTTGTACCTTGAAAACTAAATAAGAGTAACAACGACATCAAATAAAAAGCTGAGGCGACTGCTCAGCGACGTACGGACTGGACTGACCCGTAGGAGATAAAGGAAACACGATGAATGTAAATGAATCGATGTTGACTTATTGTACGAAGGGGAAGGAAGTCGCGCTAGTCGCTAGGAGCCAAAGCTAGATTTAAATAAAAGCAAGGCTAAGAAATTAGCACGCTTATTCATTGTAAAAATAGTTAAGTGAATAAGGGCGCACGGTGGATGCCTTGGTACTAGGAGCCGAAGAAGGACGGGACTAACACCGATATGTCTCGGGGAGTCGTAAGTAGACATCGATCCGAGAATTTCCGAATGGGGGAACCCACTGTTCGTAATGGAACAGTACGCATAGCTGAATACATAGGCTATGTGAGGCAGACCCGGGGAACTGAAACATCTCAGTACCCGGAGGAAGAGAAAGCAAATGCGATTTCCCAAGTAGCGGCGAGCGAAACGGAATTAGCCCAAACCAGAAAGCTTGCTTTCTGGGGTTGTAGGACACTCCTTTGGAGTTACAAAGGAATTCTTTA
Organism: Virgibacillus halodenitrificans; assembly: GCF_001878675.1. Classification (NCBI taxonomy): domain Bacteria; kingdom Bacillati; phylum Bacillota; class Bacilli; order Caryophanales; family Bacillaceae; genus Virgibacillus; species Virgibacillus halodenitrificans. Next base: position 1,242,143 of record NZ_CP017962.1, read on the forward strand.
GATGAATCGATCTGGAACGATCAGCCACAGCAGGTAAGAGCCCTGTAATCGAAAAGGAATTCTCTCCGGAGTGTATCCTGAGTACGGCGGAACACGAGAAATTCCGTCGGAATCCGGGAGGACCATCTCCCAAGGCTAAATACTCCCTAGTGACCGATAGTGAACCAGTACCGTGAGGGAAAGGTGAAAAGCACCCCGGGAGGGGAGTGAAAGAGAACCTGAAACCGTGTGCCTACAAGTAGTCGAAGCCCGTTTATGGGTGACGGCGTACCTTTTGTAGAATGGACCGGCGAGTTACGATCCCATGCAAGGTTAAGTGGAAGACACGGAGCCGCAGCGAAAGCGAGTCTGAATAGGGCGATTTGAGTATGTGGTCGTAGACCCGAAACCGTGTGATCTACCCATGTCCAGGGTGAAGGTCAGGTAACACTGACTGGAGGCCCGAACCCACGTATGTTGAAAAATGCGGGGATGAGGTGTGGGTAGGGGTGAAATGCCAATCGAACACGGAGATAGCTGGTTCTCTCCGAAATAGCTTTAGGGCTAGCCTCAAGGAATGAGTACTGGAGGTAGAGCACTGATTGGACTAGGGGCCCTCATCGGGTTACCGAATTCAGTCAAACTCCGAATGCCAGCTACTTAGACTTGGGAGTCAGACTATGGGTGATAAGGTTCATAGTCGAAAGGGAAACAGCCCAGACCGCCAGCTAAGGTCCCAAAGTATACGTTAAGTGGAAAAGGATGTGGAGTTGCCCAGACAACCAGGATGTTGGCTTAGAAGCAGCCACCATTTAAAGAGTGCGTAATAGCTCACTGGTCGAGTGACTCTGCGCCGAAAATGTACCGGGGCTAAACGTATCACCGAAGCTGCGGATTGTTCTTACGAACAATGGTAGGAGAGCGTTCCAAGTGCTGTGAAGTCAGACCGTGAGGACTGGTGGAGCGCTTGGAAGTGAGAATGCCGGTATGAGTAGCGAAAAAAGAGTGAGAATCTCTTTCACCGAAAGCCTAAGGTTTCCTGAGGAAGGCTCGTCCTCTCAGGGTTAGTCGGGACCTAAGCCGAGGCCGAAAGGCGTAGGCGATGGACAACAGGTAGATATTCCTGTACCACCTCATGAGCGTTTGAACGATGGGGGGACGCAGTAGGATAAGGAATGCGCACCGATGGATGTGTGCGCCCAAGCAGTGAGAAAGTTGGATAGGCAAATCCGTCCAACAATTTCAAGCTGTGATGGGGAGGGAAATAGAGTACCGAAGTTCCTGATTTCACACTGCCAAGAAAATCCTCTAGTGAGTTCATAGGTGCCCGTACCGCAAACCGACACAGGTAGGCGAGGAGAGAATCCTAAGGTGAGCGGGAGAACTCTCGTTAAGGAACTCGGCAAAATGACCCCGTAACTTCGGGAGAAGGGGTGCTCCTTTAAGGAGGAGCCGCAGTGAATAGGCCCAAGCGACTGTTTAGCAAAAACACAGGTCTCTGCGAAGCCGAAAGGCGAAGTATAGGGGCTGACACCTGCCCGGTGCTGGAAGGTTAAGGGGAAGCGTTAGCTTACGCGAAGCGCAGAACCGAAGCCCCAGTAAACGGCGGCCGTAACTATAACGGTCCTAAGGTAGCGAAATTCCTTGTCGGGTAAGTTCCGACCCGCACGAAAGGTGCAACGACTTGGGCACTGTCTCAACGAGAGACCCGGTGAAATTATACTATGCGTGAAGATGCGCATTACCCGCGACAGGACGGAAAGACCCCGTGGAGCTTTACTGTAGCCTGATATTGAATGTTTGTACAGCTTGTACAGGATAGGTGGGAGCCTTGGAAACCGGAGCGCCAGCTTCGGTGGAGGCATCCGTGGGATACCACCCTGGCTGTACGACCATTCTAACCCAGGGCCGTGATCCGGTCCGGAGACAGTGTCAGGCGGGCAGTTTGACTGGGGCGGTCGCCTCCCAAAAGGTAACGGAGGCGCCCAAAGGTTCCCTCAGAATGGTTGGAAATCATTCGTAGAGTGTAAAGGCAGAAGGGAGCTTGACTGCGAGACCTACAAGTCGAGCAGGGACGAAAGTCGGGCTTAGTGATCCGGTGGTTCCGCATGGAAGGGCCATCGCTCAACGGATAAAAGCTACCCCGGGGATAACAGGCTTATCTCCCCCAAGAGTTCACATCGACGGGGAGGTTTGGCACCTCGATGTCGGCTCATCGCATCCTGGGGCTGTAGTCGGTCCCAAGGGTTGGGCTGTTCGCCCATTAAAGCGGTACGCGAGCTGGGTTCAGAACGTCGTGAGACAGTTCGGTCCCTATCCGTCGTGGGCGTTGGAAGTTTGAGAGGAGCTGTCCTTAGTACGAGAGGACCGGGATGGACACACCGCTGGTGTACCAGTTGTTCCGCCAGGAGCATAGCTGGGTAGCTACGTGTGGCAAGGATAAGTGCTGAAAGCATCTAAGCATGAAGCCCCCCTCAAGATGAGACTTCCCATCACTTCGAGTGAGTAAGATCCCTCAGAGACGATGAGGTTGATAGGTCCGAGGTGGAAGCGTGGTAACACGTGGAGCTGACGGATACTAATAGATCGAGGACTTAACTAATTTTCTTCTTTGATCGTCGTTGCTTTTCTCTTATTTAGTTTTTAGGGTATAAATTCATTTTATGATAAATACCGCTAAAAGTGGTCTAGTAGCAATAGCGGAGAGGTCACACCTGTTCCCATGCCGAACACAGAAGTTAAGCTCTCCAGCGCCGATGGTAGTTGGGACTTTGTCCCTGCAAGAGTAGGACGCCGCTAGGCAATTCAAAAAGCATTGCGAAACGTAGCGTATCGCAATGCTTTTTTATATGGGTGATTTCTAGGAGGAAAAGTCATACCAATCTAGTTTATTTTTGGAGGTTTCGTGTCCATCCGAGATAAAACGTGAGTCAGCCGTTCTCCACTTTCCTATAGAGTAACTTCCTAATGGACAAAACCTTCATCCAAACGCCATAAACTGTCCAATAGCACCTCTCTAATGGACAAAAACCCCACCCGAACACCAGGAACTGTCCAATAGCACCACTCTAATGGACAAAATCATCATCCAAATGCCATAAACTGTCCAATAGCCCATCTCTAATGGACAAAAGCCCCATCCCAACGTCATAAACTGTCCAATAGCACCTCCCTAATGGACAAAAACCTCATCCCAACGTCATAAACTGTCCAATAGCTCGTCCCTAATGGACAAAAACCCCATCCAAATGCCATAAACTGTCCAATAGCCCGTCCATAATGGACAAAACCACCACCCAAATACCAGCACATGTCCAATAGCTCTTCTAAAATAACGAAATATGCAGCCAACTGTGACTTCAACCTATCAGAACCCCATAATCTCCATTAAAATAAAAAAAACTGTGACCAACCTTCATGGTAAATAGGTTCAGTCACAGCCTCTCCAGCTTTTTTATTTCGTAATAAAGTTTTCTGTATAAAATGGCATGGAATCCTTATTAAATGCCACACCGACAGCAAGTGTACGGTATTCTTCTTTTAATATATTTTCACGATGGCCGAGGGAATTCATTAGACCTTCGTGAGCAAAGATACTGCTGATTTGCCCAGCGGCAATGTTTTCTCCAGCAATTTGAAAGCCAATGCCATCTTCTCTCATTCTTTCAAAAGGGGATTGTCCATCAGGGTTCACATGGCTGAAATAATTATTTTCAGCCATGTCCAGGCTATGATCACGCGCTGTTTTTCTTACATGCTCGTCCCAATTCAACGGGGAAAGTCCATGCTCCACACGTGCTGCGTTTGTCAGATCAAATAACTGGTATTCAAAGCCTTTCTTCAATTCTTTACTCGCTTCAGGCAGATAGGCTTTTTTTTCAGCTTCCAGGTCACCACTAATCATTTGGATCGCTGTAACTGTGTTATCTTCATGTTTATCATAGAAAATAGTTATATAGTTATCATTTATTTGGAAAACATCATATTCATTTTTACTATCAATCTGGTAGTTGATGAATCCTTTTTTTATACGTTGTAGTGGTTCACTTAAGGCATTTTGGACGCTTTCTTTAGAGCTACCTATTTTAATGTTATCCTTTGACCGCAGTAAATCCTGATTGGTGTATAGTCCAACAACTTGATTTTGATCATTGTATGCAGCCATAAAGAAATTTTGATAATTCTCGTGGTAGGTAACCCAATCGACACCATATTCATTCATCGTAGCCCGCTCTGGTTTTCCCACTTGATTTTCTAATTCCGCTCTATCTGTCCCGAGGCCCACATTGTGAACAGTAAATGGTTGCTCTGTGGGTGACTCCATTTTTGGTTTATTAGCCTTAGTATCACTTTGCTTTTCCTCTGGTATTTGCTTATCAGTAATTGATGCAATTAAAGTTTGTATTCCACTATTAATATTTTCCATCGTCTCGATTACTGCGGGATTCTCTTTAATTTTATGAACATCTGATTCCATTTCATTTATTACACCGGAAGCACCAGATTGTTCAAATGTTTCTCCATAAAAATGCCAAAATGCCCAACCGATAAGAAGAATAAAAATAATGGTACGTATTTTTGGCATCCTGCCACTCCCGTCTAATGATATTTACTCCATTGTAGCCGATATGAGAGGTTTTATACAACTTGAAAAGAATGGAAGCTGTTATAAACAAAAACTACTTTTTCACATATGTAAAATTGAAAATTATGTTAAAATATAGAAAAAGAAATAAATGGAAGTAGGGGTCAAATGAGAAAGCATTTTTTTTGGATGTTGCCAGTGATTGTAGTGCTTGCTGGCATTGTTTCTTTGGTGGTACAAAATCTTCAAACTGCAACAGAGCCACCAGAAAAGGGGTGGAGTAGAGCATTGCCAATTGGGTCTACAATGCTAAATAAGTTCCCGGTTATCAGGCAGACGGAGGAAGGTAATATCATTATTCCTTCTTATGAGAACGAGGCTTTAGTAACAAAAACCTTTGATGAGGAGTTTACGTTACTAGAGCAACAAGAGGTTTCTATACCGATTACCAAGTGGACACAGGTATATGTAAAGGATGAGCATGTGATTTATCATGATTATTACCATATCTATAATAAAGATCAAGAGAAAATAGTATCGGATGTGTCTCAGTTTTATCCGATGAAGGATTCTATCTTGTACATAAAAGAGAATAAGTTGTTTCAGCTAAATCCAGCAACAAAAGAATCGACTGAGTTAATGAAGCTTCCGAAAAATACCGAGGAAATTTCGCCTTATGAGAATGAAGAAGGACTATTCTTCATGACAGAGCAATCCGAAAATAACCTGGTACACGCAACTATATATAAGGTGAATGATATGCAAGCAACCAGGGTTGTAGAGGGTGATTTAGAGCTTGCTCCCGGACATGCTTCCGAGCAAACAGCTTTTGCAGTTCGAAATAATGAAGTAGTATTAATTATCCAAGCAATACAAAAAAGTACACAAGGATCTCCAGAGTTTTTCACTTATTTGGCAATGACTGAGAACAGTAACTTTGGTGAAAATGCAATAACTAAATTGCGATTTGAAGATCCGATAAGTGGAAGTGATCTTCAGGAAATAGGGACAGTAAATATTCGTTTCAATAAGGATATACCATCACTTGTTTTTCAGGCAAATGGTTTTTCACGTACGAAATTCATGGGTGATAAAGCATTTAACATTTATACGGCTAAACTGAAAGATGGCAAGGTGACTGAGGTACATCGAAAAAGTAATACACCAGATGTCTCAAATAAACCTGTATGGGTAGATGAAAATACCATTGCCTGGCTGGAAGCAAGTTCTGGTCATAAAGATATGTTTATATCGTCCGGTTCACAAGCCATTATTGAAAAGGCAAATGGAATAAGTTCTGATGACTGGTTGCGAATCCTGGGGAAAACAGGTGGTATGCTATCCATATCGCTATTAACATTTTTGATTTCTGGTATTTGGTATATTTGGCCGATTTTATTTATTGTGATTATGCATTTTTGGAAATCCAGGAAGGTCCAGAAAGATCCATCATGGATATTTTTTACGGGGATTGCAATTTATATGCTGGCAGTACTCCTTTTTAAGAGTCAGTATTTTGTACCAGCAATTGCTGCAAAGGCACCAGCTTATTTAACCTTTCCAGGTAGTGCCTATGTGTATATAATTTTGTTCGGCATTGTTGCTTATGTTAGTGCACAATCTACCAAAAATACTAGACAATGGGCTGGGACTGCACGAATCAGTCTGTTTATTGGAGCACATATTCTTATGATTGCAGCTGTATTCGGTCCATATTTAACTGGATTTTAATTCATGAGCAATCAGTTTTACTGACAAATTATGGAATAGGTTTGTGTATGTTCGGAATTCTGTTAAAATAGCTTTGCAGGCTATTTTATTGCCGGAAATGTCAATCTATGCGAAAATATATGAAGTGGAATTATTGGTATTTCCAAGTTAAAAATACGAGCGAAAATATATAAAGGTATTTTTCAATATCACCATGACTCTAATTCTTTCGTGTCAAATATTTTTTAAGTCAAATTCAAGGTGACTTGTTTACTTTTTTTAATTTATATACGATAGGCATTTGATATTTTTTAAAATGTTTGTTATAATTAAGCGCTTTTAAAAGTTATAAGGGGGAGCTTTTTTGTCAACTGAAATAGGTAGTAAAGTTAAAGGAAAAGTTACTGGTATCACTAATTTTGGAGCTTTTGTCGAGCTGCCGGAAGGTAAAACCGGACTCGTTCACATTAGTGAAGTGGCTGACAGCTTTGTAAAGGATGTCAATGATCACTTGACGGTTGGTGACGAAGTGGAAGTTAAAGTCATCAGTGAAAAAGAAGGTAAAATAGCCTTATCAATTAAGAAAGCGATCGATCGTCCGCGTCCGGAAAGAACGCCTCGTCCGAATAGGGATCGCAATTCAAAGGATTTCCGTGGTAAAGGCAGTGGCTACAAACCAAAGGAAAGCTTTGAAGATAAGATGGCTAAATTCTTGAAAACCAGTGAGGAAAATCTGTCCACGCTTAAACGCCATACAGACACTAAACGTGGAGGTAGAGGCGGAAGACGAGGATAACTCCTTTTATACCATATCGAAAAACAAGCCCTAGTGGCTTGTTTTTTCTTATATTGATTGCTTTTTAAGCTACTGGATTATTTTTTCGATTCTTCGTTAAAACTTGCAAAAGGTTATGTTTGTACATATAGGAGATAAAGTTTAATACTTTTCCTGATAATTTTTTTGGGAAGTATTCTTGTTTGTAAAAATGGTGGTATGCATATGTTAAATCACGCCATTGCTGACATTCTTTTTCTTGTTGGAAACGGGCGACATCAATTAGTTTAATTGTTTCTTCTGGTGTTAGTATTATGTTTTTTAGGTGAATATCAGATGGATTCAGTCCTCGATTTTTGGCAGCATGTAATGCCTTTTCCACCTGGTAAATTGTTTCTTCTTTTATAGGAATGCCTTCAATTAAACAATCAAATAAGGTTGTGCCCTCTATATAATCAATGACTATAAAATTCTGCCCTGCTTCATACATTTTCGGGTAGAAATGAACGCCTTCAAGCTGTCGATATATATCCGTTTCAGCCTTCGTAATCGAAGCAAAATAAGGGTGAAAAACCTTCAATGCCAGGTCTGTATCATTAATTAAAAATACGGCAGCACTTCTGCCAGAAGCAATATGTGTGAGATAAGTTTTATTATAAGCTTTCACTTTTATTTCTCTCGTTAGTTTAATGTCTTTTTCGAATTGTATTGTATCAACAAGCTCATGGGTTTGTTTCAACAGGATGGCTCCTTTCCTCTATCTATTTTTACTATATGGGAATGGAACAAAAAATTATGCTTATGAAATAGTATTCGTACACGTAATATTTCATTGGTGGGTGTGTGGACGTGGTTTCATTTTTCTTTCATAGGGAAAAGAAACCATGTTACTACAAAAATAGTGACGACTTTAAATAAAGGAGTTTTATCATGCGAAACGTTCTTAAACATTATATAAATGGAGAATGGATTAATTCTACAGGAAACGAAACAACTGAAGTAATTAACCCTGCAAACAAAGAAGTAATTGGAAAAATTAGTCTGGGGACAGAGGAAGATTTGGATAAAGCTGTCCAAGCTGCTCGTGAAGCTTTTTCTTCTTATTCTACTACAACACGGGAACAACGTATTGATTTATTGGAGAAAATAGCAGCAGAATATGAAAATCGAAAAGAAGAGTTAATTGAAACAATAACGGAAGAGCTTGGTTCTCCAATAACCAAATCTGAAGAGATCCATTATCAGATGGGATATAACCATTTTAAACAAGCTGCTGAAGAATTAAAACAATTTGAGTTTATGGAGGAACGGGAGGATTCCACGATCATGAAGGAATCCATAGGTGTAAGTGGTCTGATTACACCATGGAACTTTCCAACAAATCAAACCACTACTAAAATTGCCAGCGCGTTAGCTGCAGGTAGCCCAATGGTTTTGAAGCCTGCTGAGATAACCCCCTTTGCAGCGATAATTCTGGCTGAGATTTTCGATAAGGTTGGCGTACCTAAAGGTGTATTTAATTTAGTGAATGGTACCGGCAGCACAATTGGTAATGGTATAAGCTCACATCCGGATATTGATTTTGTCTCCTTTACTGGATCAGTAGGTGTTGGACAAAAGACGATGGAAAATGGGGCGAAAAATATTAAGAAAATTGCCCTCGAGCTTGGAGGGAAGTCACCACTTATTGTGCTGAATGATACAGATCCGGAATACGCTGCAAACACTGCAGTAACGCATATGCTAACGAATACTGGTCAGGTATGTACAGCTGCAACCCGAATTATAGTGCCGAAAGAAATGAAATTCGATTTTGAAAAAGCTTTACTACGCGTATTACCGAACTATAAGGTAGGAGACCCACAAGACGAGGATACGTTTACAGGGCCGTTAGTTGCTGAAAAGATATGGGATCGTGTACAGGAATATATTCAAAAAGGTATTGATGAAGGTGCGACCTTATTAACAGGAGGAACTGGAAATCCAGAAGGTCTGGACAAAGGATATTATGCGAAGCCTACTATTTTTACGGATGTGGATAATAAAAAAATGACCATTGCTCGCGAAGAAATTTTCGGGCCTGTATTAGCTGTTATTTATGTTGATTCGCTTGATGAAGCTATTGAGGTGGCTAATGATACACCTTATGGACTTGCAGGCTATGTCATTGGTAAGGATAAGAATCGTTTAACGAAGGCAGCTCAACATATTCGCGCTGGCCGGGTTACGATTAACAATGCAGAAGGAGATTTCTCTGCTCCATTCGGAGGCTTCAAACAATCTGGTATTGGACGTGAGTGGGGAGATTATGGAATTGACGAATATCTCGAGCCGAAGACTATATTAGGTATGAAGTAACTATTCTAAGAGCAATCCAGACATTAAAAATATGTCTGGATTGTTTTTTATCGTTTAAATATATTAGTTGGAATTATCATAGTTTGCATAATGATAAACTCCGCTTTGCAGCAGATTAATCACTTCTGGGGAAGATTGTTCCTACACTAGTACGCATTTTAATCCTACTAAGAATTTAAGAGATAACGTTTTTACCTCAACAATTGCAGCAAAACCTTTTTCCAGCCATCACTATCTATTCATATAAGGCTGAAGTATATAATAAGGATAGCTGTTCTACAATTTTATCAAGGTTTACTTCCTCTGTCTCTACACACTCCCATAAAAACATTTCATTCATAAAATACCAGCTTTTTGCAGCAATAGGTGCATCAAATTTTGTACTAACAAGGTTGTTTGATTGGGAATAGGTGATATCATTTGTAATACTTTCAATAAATTGCTTCCTAATTTCCAGCCATCTAGCTTCCACAACATCACTTATGCCAATTGCTTCTTTAATTACTTTTAGCATATTTTTTTCTTCAATAGCCAGCTCCAGGAAGGCTCTCACTTGATTCAATATTTGTTCACGGGCAGCTACAACCGAATTGGGATGAAAAGTTTGATCTGCGACCTGCAAAAAACGTTCCATTACACTTTCCATTACGGTAACAAACATGGCATCCTTGTTTTTAAAATATACATAGGCAGTACCGTATCCTACACCAGCCTTTTTAATGATTTCTGAAATGGTTGTCTTATTAAAGCCGTTTTTCAAAAACACCTCGTGCGCTGAGCGAATGAGTCGTTTCTTTGTTTCCAATGCCTGCAAATCACGTTTGGTTAGATTCTTATCCTCCATATAAACCACCTTTTATTATATGTTATTTCACTGATAACGTGTCATTGACAGTTTGTCACTATTATTGTATCATAAAACCAATAGTAAAATATGTCTGATAATTAAATGAAGTTCTAATATAAGGATATAGGAGGAATAAATGTAATGGCAACTAATTTTACAAGAGAAGAAGCGAAAATGATGGATCAACAAGATATATTACGATCATTCCGGAATGAGTTTTACTTAAAAAATGATGGCGTTTACATGGACGGTAACTCACTAGGCTTGCTTAGTAAACGCGCCGAAGAGACAACTCATGAGTTACTGAATTCTTGGAAGCAATATGCTATTGATGGATGGACAGAGGGAGAACAACCGTGGTATTACCTTTCTGAAAAACTTGGCGAAAGCATGACAGAGTTGGTCGGCGGTAAAAAGGAAGAGGTTATCGCAACTGGTTCAACAACAGTGAATTTGCATCATCTTGTGTCAACATTTTATAAGCCTGAAGGAAAGCGAACAAAGATATTAGCTGATTCACTTAATTTCCCAAGTGATATTTATGCACTTAAAGCTCAGTTGGCACTGAAGGGTTATGATGATACACATCTTATTCAGGTGCCAAGCACGAATGGGCATGTACTGGATGAAGAAGATATTATTAATGCAATGACTGACGAAGTGGCATTGATTGTTCTTCCAGGAGTCCTTTATCGAAGTGGCCAGATTTTAGACATGGAGAAACTTACAAAGGCCGCACACGAACGTGGTATTCAGATTGGATTTGATTTATGTCATTCGATTGGATCCGTGCCTCATCAGTTACATGACTGGGGGACTGACTTTGCGTTTTGGTGTACGTATAAACATTTAAATGGAGGACCTGGAAGTGTTGGCGGGCTATTTGTCCACGAAAAACATGCAGGTATTACTCCAGGATTAGCAGGATGGTTCAGTTCGCGAAAAGACAAACAGTTTGATATGGAACATTCACTTACACCTGCCGAAGATGCCGGCGCGTTTCAAATTGGTACACCACATGTATTAAGTGCAGCACCACTCATAGGTGCCCTGGAATTATTTAATGAAGCAGGAATTGATAGGGTGCGTGAAAAATCGTTGAAGTTAACGAACTATATGATGGAATTAATTAAGCATGAATTAGATGAATTCGATTTAAAAATATGTAATCCAGTTGATCCAAAGCAACGCGGCGGACATGTGTATTTGGAGCATCCGGAAGCCGCCCGTATATGTAAGGCACTAAAAATGAAAAAGGTTATTCCTGATTTCCGTACGCCAAGTGGCATCCGTTTAGCTCCGGTAGCATTGTACAATACATTTGAAGATGTGTATGAATGTGTCCATATCTTAAAGGAAATTATGAGAGAAGAGCTTTACAAGCAATTTGAAAACAAAAGGGAGATTGTTTCTTAATGACAAAATGGATTGATATTTCACAGCCGTTAACAAATTCAATAGCTCACTGGCCAGGAGATACAAGCTTTCAATATGAAACTGCTCTTACAAAAGAAGAAACCGGATCTGTCAATATTGGTCGAATAACAACAAGTGCTCATATAGGTACACATGTTGACGCACCATTTCATTTTCTGAATGATGGTAAAAGAATTTTGGATATGGATATCGACCGTTATATCGGGCCATGCAAAGTCATTGACGTAAGTGAATTCCCTGCAATTGACGAGGCAGCTTTGAAATCAAAACAATTGACACAGGCAGAACGTTTACTCATTCGCACTTCTTTGCCAAATAATCCTGAAAGATTCCCGGATGAAGTACCACCAGTCACTCCAGATGGAGCTGCTTATATGAAGAAATTAGGTGTCAAACTGGTTGGTGTAGATACACCGTCTATTGATCCGGTTACAAGCAAAGATCTTGCTGGCCATCATGCATTGCACGAGAATGACATTTATATTTTGGAAAATGTCATGTTGGATCATGTCGAGGAAGGCGATTACGAGTTAGTTGCTTTACCTTTGCCACTAAAAGAGGCTGATGGTAGTCCCGTGCGTGCCGTAATTAAACCACTAGAAGGAGACAGCAAATGATGACAAATAAAAATAAACATGAAGCATTTAAAAACGAGAAAAGCATTCATACTGATTTCAAAGAAAAAATGACTTACAGTGATTACTTAGGACTTGATACACTATTGGCAAGTCATCATCCATTGAGTGATCATCATGATGAAATGTTATTTATTTCGGTTCACCATGTGAGTGAAATCTGGATGAAGCAGATTCTACATGAAATGAATTCAGCTATTCATGATATTCAGGCAGACAATTTACGTGAGGCGTTTAAAAAGCTGGCGAGAGTTTCTCAAATCCAAATGCAGCTAAAAAATGTATGGGATGTGCTGGCTACTTTAACTCCTAGTGAGTATATTGAATTTCGCGATAAGCTTGGCAATGCTTCCGGCTTCCAATCGTATCAGAATCGGCTTATCGAGTTTGCACTTGGTTACAAAACCGATTATGTAATTAAAATCTATGAGAAAAATCCTGAGCTACATGAAAAGCTGAAGGCAGCGTATGAGGCACCGAGTATTTATGATGTAGCAATACAAGCACTGGCTAGAGCTGGGCTGTCAATTGATCAGGAAGTCCTGGACAGGGATGTAAGTGAAACACATCAAAAAAATGAGAGTGTGAAGGAAGCGTGGAAGACAGTATATAAAAACGTTGACCAATATTGGGAGCTATATGAGCTTGCTGAGGAGCTAGTTGATATTGAGGACCAATTCCAGCAGTGGCGCTTCCGTCATATGAAAACAGTAGAACGAATTATTGGCTTTAAGATGGGGACAGGCGGATCAGGTGGTGTCAGCTATTTAAAAAAGGTGCTTGATCAATATTTCTTCCCTGAACTTTGGCAGCTTCGTACAGAGATCTAATCATAGTTTGATAGATAAAGAAGTTCTTATTTCTTAATCCAAAGGGGGAAAATTAATGAAAGAATCAAGAGAACAATGGTCTTCTAAGTTAGGGTTTATTTTGTCATCTGCCGGGGCAGCCATCGGACTCGGAGCAATATGGAAATTTCCATATGCTACGGGTATGAATGGCGGTGGAGCGTTTTTCCTAGTGTTTGTGCTATTTACTATATTTATTGGTTTACCAATGTTAATTTCAGAATTTATCATTGGAAGGGGAGCAAAAAGAGAAGCAGTTTCTGCTTATGACCATTTGGCTCCAAATTCCTCTTGGCGGATAATTGGAAGACTTGGCGTTGTGGGCTGTTTTTTACTGTTATCCTTTTATAGTGTTGTGGGTGGTTGGATCGTCCTTTATTCCGGATTAAGTTTAACAGGTAACGTTATTAAAGAAGGAGCAAATTATGGCGCTTTATTTGATACCATTATTGGTACACCATGGATGGGGCTTGGAGGATTAGCAATATTCCTGCTCATTAATGTAATTGTGCTTTTGTTTGGTATTAAAAATGGCATTGAAAAAGCGAGTAAATATCTCATGCCGCTTCTATTTATCTTTTTCATTATTCTTGTAGTGCGATCTATTACGTTAGACGGCGCAATGGCAGGGATAGAGTTTTTCTTAAGTCCAGATTTTTCCCGCATTACAGGTGAGGGTATCCTGTATGCGCTTGGTCAGTCCTTTTTCTCTCTGGCTGTAGGGTTTTCCTGTATGGTTACATATAGTTCCTATTTAAGTAAACAGGAAAGCATACCTAATTCAGCGGGGAGTGTAGTAACTTTAAATATATTAGTATCCTTGCTCGCAGGATTAGCTATTTTTCCAGTAGTTTTTGCATTTGGACTAGAGCCAGCAGCAGGTCCGGGACTATTATTTGTTGTCTTACCAACAGTATTTAGTCAAATGGCATTTGGTTCTGTGTTCTTAGCTTTGTTTCTATTACTATTTTTATTTGCTACATTGACATCCTCATTTAGCCTATTGGAAATTATCATCTCGGCATTCATTGCGAATAAAAATTATACAAGGCGTAAAGTAACATTAATAACAGGCTGTATTGTCTTCCTGGCCAGCATACCAGCAGCATTATCGTTTGGTGTTCTTGCAGATGTATCTATATTTGGTAAATCCGTATTCGATGCGACTGATTTCCTCGTTAGTAATATTTTACTTCCATTAGGCAGCTTGTTAATTGCAATATTTATTTCTTTTCGCATGGATCAGGCGATTGTTATGGAGGAATTTAGATCAGGCTCCAAAGTTGGTATGGGCATTTTTAAAGCATGGCGGTTTCTCATGCGCTATGTAGTACCTGTAACTATTTTAATTGTTTTCATTTATTCACTAGGATTTATTTAGATAAAATCTAAATCTAGAAACAACCAGATGCGAAATTAACTGAAAATAAGTTCAATTTAAGTGGGTTTCGTATAAAATTGCATGTGTGTAAACAGGAATGAAAAGAGCGTCATCCTATTAAGGGTGACGCTCTTTTCATTGCCCGGGAAATGATATAATCGTTTCAGCAGTAGATTGCTTGATTGATTTAATTATAAAGAATTTATAAAGTTTGTTTTTATCCGTTTTTACCATGATATAGTAACACTATACAGGAGGAATCAGCATGCAAGCACGTATTCTATTAGTTGAGGATGACCCGGAAATTGCTCGGGTCGTACGAGATATGCTCATACGCGAAAACTATGAAGTTACCTGGGCAACGACCGGGCTGGAAGGTTGGGAGGATTTTCAGGAGAATTTATACGATCTTGTATTGGTAGATTTAATGCTACCTGAAATGGATGGCTTTACACTTTGTAAAAATATTCGTTGGAAAAGTGATATCCCCTTAATCATAATTAGTGCCCGCAAGGAAGATGAGGATAAGGTTGCTGGATTACACTTAGGAGCAGATGACTATGTTGCAAAACCATTCAGCCTGGTAGAACTAAAAGCAAGAGTAGCATCTCAATTACGCCGATGGAGGAGGTACCAAGGCCAAGAAGCAAGAGTTAACAGTTCAACATATATGCATGGTTTGAAAGTTAATTGGGACCAGAAGCAGGTTACTCTAAACGAAGTAAAGGTTCCTCTCACAAGCAAAGAGTATGAATTATTGGAAGTACTTGCTAAGCACCCTGGGGAGACATTCTCCAAAACAGAACTATATGAGCATGTTTGGAAACAACTCGAAGCAGATGGCGTTCCTACTGTCACCGTCCATATAAAAGCATTAAGAGAAAAATTGGCTGATCCAGTCAAAAACCCTAAGTTTATTCAAACGGACTGGGGAAAGGGGTATCGATTTATAGGTGAACCCCTATGAAGATTAAAACATGGTTACTCATCTCGTATTTTGTTGTAATGGTGTTGCCATTAATTGCAGCTTATCTCTTGTTTGGCTGGATTCAGTCCTACAATAATGAACAAAAAGTAACAGAGCATGTGGAGACCGTCTCTGCTTTACAGTCGTTGAATCAGTCACTAAGTGATCCAAAGCTTTATTCATCAAAAACATATAGAAAACGCTTGGATACTATTGCAAATACAAAACAATCGATTGCATTGTTTAATCCGGATGGGGTTGTTATTTATACATCAAACCCTTCCTTTATGCCGGCCCATTACGGAATTGGAAAGCAACAGCTGTATGAAGGTCTCTATTCCTTGGAACGGGGATACCGTACGTATACATACAAACAACCTGTTTTCTCCGAAAATGAGCTTGTCGGTTTCTTTCATGTAGAACTAGCACGTGATACGTGGGTAGCCGGTGTGAAAAACCGTAGTTTACTAGTTGGTGGATTATTTATCTTCGTCTTTATACTTATTTATATTTGCATTATCCGACTTGTAAATAAAAAGTTAAATATAAGACTTACCGGATTGATGAATGAGATGACAGCATTTGCAGCAGGTACTCAAGTAAAGGAAAAACCAACAAATAATGATGAGATTGGTAAGTTAACAAAGCACTTTTACGATATTCGCAGACAAATAAACAATGCAAGAAAATATCTTGAGCAGGAACAGCAAGCAAAGGAATATTTAATTGCCAGTGTTTCCCATGATTTGAAAACACCACTCACATCTATTAAAGCTTATGCCGAATCATTACAAGTGGAAAAGGATTTGTCACCATCAGAAAAAAGAGATTACCAACGTGTAATAAAGGAGAAGGCAGATTTCATGCAACAAATGCTTGATGATTTGTTGACCTTCACTCTCCTTCAGTCACCAAAGCATGATATGGAGCTGGTTGAGGTCGATGGATCAGAGTTTTTTGAGATGCTTGTGGGAGATTACGAACCTTTGTGTAAGAAAAAGAATATTTGCCTTCAAGCATACGCTGATGTTCAAGGATTGTTTGAAGTGAATCCAAAACAAATAATTCGAATAGCAGATAATTTGGTAAGTAACGCTATTTCCCACACACCGGAGAATGGGAGGATCTGGATAGCTGCTGTTTCTGAACCAGCGAAGCTAAAAGACGAAATATTTGATTTTGTTGATCCGGAAGATTTTGTAACTCCAATGCCTTCATCCTACTTTATTGTGCAAAATGAGGGGAAGGGAATCAAAGAAGAGAATTTGTTACGTGTATTTGATCCGCTTTACCAAGTAGATGAAGCGAGGAGTAAACGAGATGCACAAGGTACCGGTTTGGGGCTAAGCATAACAAAACAGATCATGGAGAAACATGGAGGGACAGTGAAGTTATTTTCTAAAGAAGAGGTGGGGACTTGTGTTATTTGTGTCTTGCCACAGAGGGGAGAAAAGATTGTAAATGAAGGTAACTAAATGGAGGATGGGCATACTAACTACTTTTGGGGCATTAATTTTAAGTAGCGGCTGCTCTACCGAAACAAGTAGCTATTCACCTGAACAAATGATTAATAACGCCTTGGAAGAGGAGGAGAATCCTAACTATTATGGAGAGTCCCTCATGGAAATATATGATAATGGCGAAATGATCGAGAAAATGAGGATGAAGGAGTGGCGCAGTAAGGACGGAAAAATACGTATCGAAACGACGGATGAGAGTGAAAAAGATAAAGTGATCGTGGTAAACGACGGCCAAACAATCACAACATATGATGAAAAAGAAAAGCAAGCGACAATAATAGATGATAAAGAAATAATTGAGTTTAATCAACCGTCACCAAAAGAACAGGCAAACGCCATCCTGGAAATGATTCAGGAAACACATGAGATTACCAGTGAAGGAGATGAAAAAATCGCAGGGCGTAATACTTTCCATCTTGTCGCCAAGCCTAAAGAAAAAAGTAGTTTACTAGGTAAGCAGGAATTATGGATTGATAAGGAAAATTGGATGGTATTGAAGATGTATTCTACCTCAGGTAATCAAACGTCCAAAGCGATTTATACCAAAATAGATGTAGGTGCAACTATTCCAGAGAAGAAATTTGCCCTCCATCTGGCAGAAGACGTAGAAATAAAGAATTTAAATGAGCTTAATAAGATGAAAACCGTCACCTTACAGCAAGCAAGGGAAGGCTTGGATACTCCGTTCCTTTATTTTCCAGAAGAAAACGGAATGGAAATCTCTACTATTGAGCAAGACGATCTTACAGGCTTAGTAGAACGTACGGAAATCAATATTAATTACAACAAAGAAGATGTACCTTTTTTAACCTTGTCTGTATTCGAATCGCCAAAGGAGGAAGATGAAACCTATACGCTCCCGGAGGAAGAGTCGGTTACAGTTAGAAATCATGAAGGTTCCTTTATTGATATGGAAGGGTTTCGTAACTTGGTGTGGCAGGAAGAAGGCTTAACATATTCTATATTAATTATTGATCCGTCAATTCCTTTGGAGAAGTTATTGCAAGCGACGGAAAAGATGCAAATAGTGAAGTAAAAACAGGGGAGGGAAGAAAGAATGCCCCAGGCTATGACAATCATTAGTTACATTGTATTAACAGGAATGATCGCTTTTATATCTTTTATTCTTCCTAAGCGCATTGGGAAGCTATTTGAAATAAGCGTCATCCTTGGCTTTCTTATTTATCTGTTTCTGACGTACGAGATTACAGAGGCACTTATGTTAATCAGTTTATGTGCTTTCGTGTACGGGAGTTTACTTGTTATTTTTGATCGGGATAAACAAGCAAAGCAACGCCAATTAAAAGAGGAGTTAAAGCAATCTTCCTACAAAAAGATTCAACAGGAAAAAGACGTGCGAAGACTAACCTTGGATATCTTTTTCGTTCTTTTAGTTAGCTCGATCGGACTACTATTTATTTTTTATGCACCAGAAACCTATGCACTTTTAAAGTTTTTTATTGGAATCTATTTTATCTTAACAATTACCCAATTTATTTCGAGAGTAACTAATTATGTAACTGCAGAACTCTATTTTCTTCCGGAACAAAATCGGCTTATTATCATGTCAGCCTTGGAACCAAGGGATTTACCTTTGGAAGAAGTACAGGAAATACGTAGGGAAACAGGTCCCGATCTGCTGCGTCTCCATCCGATGTTTACATTTATGTCGGAAAACATAGATTATACCATATCCTTCAATTCTGTACTCCGGCTGTCGTTTCCGGGAGAAACAATATACATTAACTTTGACTTGAAATCAAACATTTTCAAACAATTAATAAAAGGCATGAAAGAAGATACGGAGCAGAAAGAAAAGAAAGTGGCAGCACTTTGGCATCCGGATAACTTAAAGCGTCTCTTTTGGAAAGGGTATTATGCTATAACGGTAAAGGGAGTTTCAGCCTATACAGGATTACTATTTATATTGATTTGGTTAGATGCTCCTTCCTATGTCATGATCAGCTTTGTATTATTGTGGTGGGTCTTTAATTTGTATATTTCTGATCGTGTACTTGTGGCAGCCTCAGACGCAAAGGAGCTTACAGAAGGAAAGTTATTCAATGAAGCACAACAGTTGTTTAAGCAAGCTGGAATAAGCAAAACACGTTTATATCTTGTTGATTCACCAATTCATAACGGACTGGCAACTGGAATGAACCTTGGGCGGGGAACGATTATGCTGACAAGTGCCACAGCACAGCTTTCCCTAAATACGATAAAAGCAATTATCGCACATGAGGCGATTCATATTAAAAAGAGGGATATACTAAGCAATCAAATTGCTCGCATGCTTTTTTTCACAGTGATTGCTGCAGGGTCCTATCTTTTTTATGATCAACTATTGATGTTGACCGATCATATTGTGTTCCTTACGATTCTTATCTACTTCCTAATGATTCTATTCCCTGTGTATTTATCATTTATTGCACAATGGACAGAGATGCGTGCGGATTATCTAGGCTCTTTGCTCCTTGATAAACAACGCTCTCAAATGGCTAATGGACTTTATGAATTAGGTAAAGCACAGGATGAAGCAGTTAAAAAGAAGCTATCTTATAGCACACAAGGTGCAAATTCGGTAAAAAGAAAACTTAGTACAGAACGGGAAGGATGGTTTCTGAGGTTTATTGAGTTTCAATTTATGGTTCATCCGCCACTATATTGGCGTATATATTCTCTACGTACGTATAAGGGGTGGAGATCAACGCTAATGGGTTGGGCTGGCGCAAGATTAAAAGAATCCCTGCCCGATTTTTTTAGAAAAAGTATCCATTGTAATGAGCAAAATACGAAGGAGGTTAATGCATGGAAATAGATCTTCTATGGGTGGGGCTTGGATTAGCTGCCATGGGTTACTTTATTGGAGACGGTTTAAAAAATTTCAAAAACCCATCTGCACGTAATTTATTTGAGGAAGCGGATGATGATCATGCACTGATTCATGAAAATGAGGTACATCATATTATTGGGATTTCCAACGCAGATACACAAGTGTTATTAAAAGAACATCCTGAAATACCTCATATTACGGTGAATAATACTGCTTATTATTCAAAGGTTAAACTATTGGAGTGGCTTAAAAATATAGAATAAAAGTTAGTAGAGGAGGTAAATAGATGGAGTGGTTACAATTACATGATTTAATTACCCCCACGAACCCTTATGCAGCTTTATTTTTTGGAATGCTCGTCACCCTTATTGGTTCTATTGCTGTGTTCACTCAAACTAAGAATAAAAAATCTTCCCTGCTTATTTTACTAGCAGGTATTCTAACAATACTGGCTGGAGTAGCTGTTCTTTACATGCTGGGCTTTTATCAATGAAAGTAAATTTAAATTTCTCGCAATTGGATGTTTGCCATTATAGGTAGACATCCTTATTTTTTGCTGGATGACTTATAGCGTAAGTTAAACAATTGGTTCTAATATATGTTGAGACTCTAATTCGTTAACCTTCTCGGAACCTTCAATAAATAATTTCCTTAGCTAAAAGAGCAAGTTGCTTACAGCTGTAGAAACGTACTAATAATGAAAAAATTATGATAAAATAATTAAACAGAAGACAGAGGGAAGAGGTTTTGTAATGATTAACCATGAATGGCTTCACTTGTTTCATAAGGAATTACGGCAGGAAGCGTATACACAGGGATATAGAAGAGAAGAAACTGAGCATGTTGTACGCCATGTTTCCAATTTTGATGAGAAAGGGTTTGTGATCGCGTCCACTTTAAATCAAAGTAATGCTCGAGAAGTGGTTCGACAAGAGTTAAGCTATTTTCAAAAGTTGGGGCAAGGATTTGAATGGAAGGTTTATAGTTATGATCAACCGGTAAACTTAGTTGACATACTGAAAGAGGAAGGCTTCCTTATTGGAAACACAGAAGCATTAATGATGATGAAGTTGGTGGAAGATCATCCATTACTTCACAGTAGACCTGCTATAGAGGTAAAAGAAATTACGGATCAAAAAGGAATCAAAGATATAATTAGTTTGGAAGAAGCTATTTGGAAGGAAGCGCATAATGAGCTCGGAGAAAGATTATGGCGTGATAAACAAAATTACCCAGAGTCGTTATATTTATATGGAATTTATGATGAGGATAGGTTAGTGAGTGCTGCCTGGATGTATTTGGAGGATAGCTCATCTTTTGCAAGCCTTTGGGGCGGATCTACACTATTGGAATATAGGGGAAGAGGATACTATCATGCTCTTTTGTCAGCAAGGGCCAAAAAGGCCTATGAAAAAGGATATTCTTTTTTAACTGTTGATGCAAGTCCAATGAGCAGAAAAATTTTAGAGAAACAAGGCTTTCTTTGTCTGGCTTATACATATGAATGTAATTCTCCTGTAATGGATTAGCACTGAAAAAAAGTCTAGCAAGTGTATAGTATCCCAATGATTTGTTTGAGTTATAATTACCAACAAAAGGAAAAATAAACCTTGTATCTTTGTTATACCCTTGCTACCCTTAGAGAAGTAACTTATAGCAAGGGGGATAATGGATGTGGAAAAAATGGTTAATTACATTAGCATTCACAGTTAGTTTTTCAGTAAAGGATCTCGGTGGGTTAAGTTATTTTGATTTGGTTGGGAACGAAGCAAATGAGCTCTTGACAAATAATTTTTCTGATGAAGATGAAGAATCTCAAGTGGAGAGGGAAAATAGCAACCCATCAGAAAAAGAGAACAAGAACCAGCAAATACCAAATACAGCAAAAGAAAATGATGTAGCTGAAAAGAAGGAAGCCGAAGAGCAAGTAAGGAAAGAAGATAAAGAAACCAAAGAGAAAAGTACTCAAGGTCAAGATGAAAAAGAAGATAAGGAAAAGGGAGTGAAAATGCCTGAGGATAAGGCGGGGTTTGACGAGTATCCAAAAGGACAATTCGCAGTGGAAGGTGCACAGGGAGAGACTGTGAAAACAGATACAGGTACGTTTGTTATTGAAAAACAATGGACGAATCTTTCAAAAGTATATGTAGGGCCGATGACGATTAAAATTAAAAATATAAACATCGTGAGTGGCGATGTGACGGATAGCGCAATTTCAGGTATCTCCGGAGAAAAAGTGAAATTCGTTCAGGTGGATGCAATCCTGCAAAATACAAGCAAGGAGCCAATTGGATTTCCATTTGCAGCTGCTACTCTTCATATTGGTAGTAAAAACTTATTCGCTCATGATATGTTCAGTGGCATGACCAATGTGAATTTTGATACACAAATACCTAGGAATACAACACTTGTATATATGTTAGATGACCCAACATTAAATATATCAGAAGTGACGCTAAAACTAGCAAAACTTCCCGTAAATAAAAAGACTAAAGAAGAAATGGGGAAAAGAACAAGCATTCATGTTTCTTTTTAGGAGGGGAAGAAGTTATATAGATTTGCGGAGGATAGGGGGAGAACCAAATGCATGAAAAACTAAATCTACAGAAGCAGAAGGATTTTTCTGGAGTAGTGTATGTACAAAGAAAAGGGAAAGTAGAAGTAAAGGAAAGCTTTGGCTATGCCAATCGGTCGCACTCGGTAAAGAATAACATCGATACACGATTTGGTATTGCTTCAGGATGTAAATTATTTACGGCAATAGCAATCTGTCAGCTTGTGGAGCAAGATAAACTTTCTTTTCACTCCAAGCTGAGTGAATGCCTTCCATATGAGTTTAAACATATTGATTTGGGAGTTACAGTTCATCAATTACTTACACACACTTCCGGTATCCCCGATTACTTTGATGAAGAAGAGATGGATGATTTCGAGGAGCTTTGGGAGCAAAACCCGATGTATCTTCTTCGAAAACCAGCAGACTTTTTACCAATGTTTTCAAATAAGCCAATGAAGTTCACACCAGGTGAAAAGTTCCATTATAACAATGCCGGATACATATTACTTGGTTTAATTATAGAAGCGATTAGTGGTATGGCATTCTCGCAATATGTTGAAAAGTATATTTTTAGAAAAGCAGCTATGGTTGACTCAGGATATTTCTCCCTTGATTCTCTTCCAGCAAATACTGCCTTAGGTTATATTGAACTCCCGGGGGAAGAGTGGAAAACCAATATATATTCCTTGCCAGTAAAGGGCGGGCCGGATGGAGGTGCGTTTGTAACTGCAGAAGATATGACAAAGCTTTGGTCAAATCTGATTCATTGTAAACTATTAAACGAAGAAACTACCAAAATCTTATTATCACCTATGATACAGGCCAATAAGAACGTTTTTTATGGTTATGGCGTCTGGATAAGTAAAAATTCAACTGGGGAAATTTTGAAATATCATGTTATGGGTTATGACCCTGGTGTCAGCTTCCATTCAGCTTATTATCCTCAAAGTAGTTTTATTAGCACCATTTGCTCAAATAAATCAGAAGGTGCATTTGAAATGATGCGTTTAGTAGAAGAAATAATATTGGAGAAGTAAGTAATAATATTGATCCTATTACAATCCATGAGGTGATTTTTTGGAGATACGTCTTCAAGCATATAATAAGAATTGGGTCCAGCTCTATAAACAAGAAACACTTGAACTGAAAAGCATATTGAAAGATGAGGTTGTCTGCTTTGAGCACTTTGGCAGCACCTCCGTTCCAGGCATGAAGGCAAAACCCGTTATAGATATCATGTGTCTTGTAAAAGACATTAGTAAAATTGATGCTTTTAATCTAACGCTTGAAACTATAGGTTATGAAGCTGCAGGTGAATGGGGGATCTCAGGACGGAGATTATTTCGCAAGGGTGGTGAAAACCGAACCCATCATCTACATGTTTATCAGAGTGACCATCCTGAAATCGAAAGGCATCTCATTGTAAGGGATTATTTGCGTACCTACCCGAAAGAAGCTACTATGTATAGTCGCTTAAAGGAAAAGCTGGCGCAGGAGTACAATGATACACGTTTTTATAGTAAAGCGAAAAAGCCATTTATTCAGGAACTGGAGGAACGCGCCCTTCTTTGGGCAAAAGAAAACTAGTATTATTACTGAGTACTGTGAATAACGTGCAAAATGAGAGACAGCCCATCCCAGATGAGAGAGCAGCGCTAGAAATGAGAGACAGCCCATCCTAGATGAGAGAGCAGCGCTAGAAATGAGAGGCAGCCCATCCGAGATGAGAAAGCAACGCCAGAAATGAGAGACAGCCCATCCCAGATGAGAGAGCAGCGCTAGAAATGAGAGACAGCCCACCCGAGATGAGAAAGCAACGTCAGAAATGAGAGACAACCCACCCGAGATGAGAGAGCAACGCCAGAAATGAGAGACAGCCCATCCAAGATGAGAGAGCAGTGCAAGAAATAAACTTGGAGGAAACAGAATGAAATATGAATTTATACCAATGACACAGCAGCATGCAGAAATTATTGCTTACCATTGTCATTATGAGGGTGAATACTCATTTTACGATATGGAAGCGGACGAAGAAGACCTAAATGAATTCCTTGATGAAGAGGCTCGGGCGTCTAACTATTTTGTTGTAATAAATGCCAATGAGCTTATCGGATTTTTCTGTTTCCAGAAGCTGGATGCTAATATAATAGACATCGGTTTGGGGATGAAGCCGCAACTGACAGGCCAAGGAAATGGAGAGGATTTTCTAAAAACAGGTATCGAATTCGGGATTAATAAATACAAGCCAGCAACCATTACTCTCTCAGTCGCAAACTTTAATGAACGTGCAATTAATGTATATAAAAAAGTTGGATTTGTTCCTGAGGAAACTTTTAAACAGGATACAAACGGAGGAACTTATGAATTCCTAAAAATGAGTTATGATTTATATAAGCAAAATTAGTTCATATCCAACATTGATAAGTAAACAATGCAAGCAATAAAAATAATTAATGCTAGAATGTTGAAAAATTTATAAATCGTTATCTTCTCTTTTTGGATACTAAACATGGCAACAATTATGCCGGCAAGAGCATAAACAGGCAAGAAGAAAAAAGCAATGTAAAATACTACTTGCGGCGCTGAGATCAATGAAAAAATGAGAACACATAGAAGTAGAATCAACAATAATGATAAAGTTATTTTTGTAAATTTATTCATACTACACCGCCAATCTACTAGATTAGTTGCATTCATCTTACCATACACAATAAACGTTTTTAATCATTGTTAAAGGAAAGGAGTGTGTTTTATTGCTTACAATCAGCCGTTTGGTGCTTTCCATTATTGTAGTAATCATGGCAGCATATGGATTAATAACAGGTAATTTGGAAAGCTTGCCGATAATCATGGCGCTTTTAGGAATACAGTTATGTCTTACGGGTATCGAGCTGCTACAAAAAAACAAGAAAAGCTTTTTGGGTTATGCAGATATTATTATAGCTTTATTCTTATTTTTTGTTGCTATACAAGGGGTTATGTATAGTTAATAAACTATTTTTTAAAAAGTGTCGAAATTATATTGTTTAATATTATAAATAGGTGTGAATAGAACTATAGAAGCTAAAGGAGGACTATTCATGCCAAATACGGAATGTTGCAACGATACAAACCATAGCAGCCAAACACGCGATGAGTATGTAACTGGAAAAATGCGGCAACATACAAGGTTTTACAAAAAAATATACCAATTGTTATATACTTTAAATGACTTTCTTTTAGGACTGTGGTTTTTAATTGGAAGCATATTCTTTTATTTTGAGCCCTTAAAGACTTGGGGAGTCACATTATTTGTGATTGCTAGCCTACAATTCGTATTAAAACCAACCATTCGCTTAATTCATGAAATCGATGCAAAGCGATACTATGGTCGAAAATATGATGAAGAGATTCGGAATACGTAGAGCAGACGTTTAATTAGATTAGTTAAGAGGAACATGCTTATAGGTAGGAGAGGAGTGTTTAAATAATGAATCGACATGTGAAACTTGGTAAATCGGATCTTCAGGTTTTTCCTGTAGGGTTGGGAACGAATGCAGTTGGTGGACATAATATCTATCCGAACATGCTGGATGAAAAACAGGGGAAAGATGTAGTTCGTGCGGCACTTGATAATGGTATTAATTTTTTGGATACTGCGTTTATTTATGGACCTGAACGTTCCGAAGAGCTTGTTGGAGAAGTGTTGAAGGATTATAAGCGCGATGAGGTAGTGCTTGCGACAAAGGGAGCACATGAATTCATAGGGGAAAGAACTGTAATGAATAACTCGCCAACCTTTCTAAAGCAACAGGTGGAGGACAGTCTTCGCCGGATGCAGACTGATTATATAGATTTGTATTACATCCATTTTCCGGATGAAGACACACCAAAAGATGAAGCAGTCGGTGCCTTAAAGGAATTGCGTGATCAGGGGAAAATCCGTTCCATCGGGGTATCTAACTTTTCTTTAGAGCAATTAAAAGAGGCCAACAAAGATGGCTATGTAGATGTCATCCAATCAGAATATAATTTACTTCATCGGGATGCGGAAAAAGAAATGTTCCCTTACACGAGCAAAGAAAATATTACCTATATCCCATATTTTCCATTGGAATCCGGGCTACTTGCGGGAAAATATAACACTTCCACCAAGTTTACAGATATACGAGCTAAGAAACCAACCTTCCAAGGTGAGGCATTCAAGGAAAATTTGAAAAAGGTAGAAAAGCTTCGTGAAATTGCTAATGCGTACGGAGAAGAAGTAGCCCATATTGTGCTCGCATGGTATTTCTCCAGACCATCACTGGACGTAGTTATACCAGGAGCGAAACGCGTCCACCAAGTGAAGGAAAATAAACGTGCTGGGGAGATCAAGCTAACAAAAAAAACTATTCAAGAGATTGATCAGCTATTTAGCTGAATATGATGCGGTACAGCCGATAGAACATGGGACGAGTTCTATCGGCTATTTTTATGACTTTTTATCTAGTCTAATAGACAAATCGCCTCCTCGAGCAGCACTTTTGTCCAATAGAGCCGTTCTAATAGACAGAACGCCCTCCCCAAGCAGCATATTTGTCCAATAGAGCCGTTCTAATAGACAGAACGCCCTCCCCAAGCAGCATATTTGTCCAATAGAGTCGTTCTAATAGACAGAGTGCGCACTCCAAGCAGCAAAAGTGTCCAATAGAGCCATTCTAATAGACAGAACGGCCAGCCCAAGCAGCGAAAGTGTCCAATAGAGCCGTTCTAATAGACAGAACGCGCACCTCGAGCAGCGAAAGTGTCCAATAGAGCCGTTCTAATAGACAAACTGCGCACCCCAAACAGCATAAGTGTCCAACAGAGTCGCCCTAATAGACAAACTTCCCATCCCCAAGCAGCAATTCTGCATAATAGAGGCCTTAAGATAAAAAGAAGAGTTTCAGTTAGGCTCTCTAAGGGTATTATTTCCAAAACAGGAGAAATGATGGGAGAGAAAGCAGCATGAAAAAACAAAATTTTTTATTTATCCTACTTATAGGATTGATGCTTCTTGCCGGATGCAGCGATTCAGCAGACCAAGCAAAGCAAGAGAACAAAGAAGCGCAAAACCATGAGAAAAAAGAGGAGAATCAAAAGCAGGATAAGAAATCACCATACATAGAAGCATATAAACCGATTCAACCGTCTAAAGAGGCTGTTGCACTTGAAAAAAATTACACAGAGGAAGAGCAAAAACTTATGCCTGCAAATGAGGCACATGGTGGAGAAAGAGAGAGAAGTGTACCACTTGGTCAAACATTGCAAAAAGGAAAAGAGGATAAAACGAATGGTCCATTGAAAGATCATCGACTCGTGGCGTTTTATGGGACACCTTTATCCGAAAATATGGGTATCCTTGGGGAGTATGGCCCAGAAGAAATGATGAAAAAGTTAAAGGAACACACAAAAGCATACTCTGAATTAGACCCAGAGCGTCCCGCTATACCGACAATCGAACTGATTGCTACGGTAGCAAATCGTGATCCGGGCCCGGATGGCTTATACGTTTCTCCGCCAAATGAAGAAGTAATTGAAGAATATGCAAAGCTTGCCAAAAAACATGGAGCTCTACTTCTTTTGGATATTCAACTCGGACGCGCCACTGTCATGCAGGAAGTAAAGGCAATCGAAAGATATTTGAAACTGCCATATGTCCATCTTGCCATTGATACAGAATATAGTGTGCAAGAGGGAGAAATTCCAGGAGAGGATCTAGGGCAGGTAAATGGGGCAGATGTCCAAAAAGCTGTAGAATATGTTGATCAGCTTGTGGAGGAAAACCAGTTACCGGATAAATTAGTGCTTGTCCATCAATTTGGTAATGGCATTATTAAAAATAAAGAAAAGATTCATCCAACTGAACATGTCCAAGTACCACTTAATTATGATGGCTTTGGTGATGCAGCAATAAAATTAAGTGCATATGGAAAGCTGGTAAAAGACCAACCAATTCAGTACGGTGGCTTTAAAGTATTTAAGAAAAATGATAAGCCTGTATTAACACCAGAGCAAGTACTGCAATTAGACCCGGCTCCAGCAATTGTTAATTATCAATAAAAAATGAGATGGGGTTATTTGCTCCATCTCATTTTATTTATATTATCTAATAATATGGCGAAATCATGAAATATACAAGTACGCCTGTAAAGCTGACATATAGCCAAAGTGGCATCGTCCAACGAGCTATTTTTCGATGCTTCGGCACCTGCATATTTAATCCTCTACTTAATGTAATTAATGCTAATGGCACAATGACTGCTGCTAGCACAATATGTGTTATCAATACAAAGTAATACACATACATAAGTATGCCATCACCGCCATAGGTTGTTGACTCTGCCATAGAATGATATGTTAAGTAAGATATGAAAAACAAAAATGTGCTCACAAAAGCAGCAACAATAAATCGACGGTGTGCCTGAATATTTTTCTTTTTAATCATAATGAGAGCACCAATTAGGAACAGAAACGTGAAACTATTCAAAAAAGCATTAATACCTGGTAATACAGTCAGCTCCATCCCGAATATAGTTCCATCCTTACTTTTAGGCAACAGATTTGTTCCTAAAATAACAGCAACGATGGCGATAGATAAAATCCAAATAAGTGGTGTATAATTTTTTTGTTTTATGTCATTTGTTGTCATTAGATCTATGTCCCCTTCAACTCATATGCTTCATTATTAAGCATAATTGCTGTGGGGAAAAAGGGCAAGCAACAACTAACCATTTTACAAAGTGGCAAATTTCTATAATTATAGAAATTAGGAAATGAGGTGAAAACATGGGCAAGCTATTTGCACGTTTGTATGATCCTATCATGAAACCATTAGAAAAAATAAAATTTAACTCTATCCGAAGAGAGCTTCTGTCCCATGCGACAGGCCAAGTATTAGAGATTGGTTCGGGGACGGGAGTGAATTTTCCATATTATAAGCACGTAGATTGTGTGGATGCAATTGAACCAAATCAACAAATGATTCAACAAGCAAAGAAAAATATTGCTTCTACCAATGTGCCGATTACCATATATCAAGCAAGGGCAGAGCAGCTTCCATTTGAGAGAAGTGTATTTGATTCTGTTGTTTCTACATTAGTATTTTGTACAATTCCTGACCCATTACAAGCTTTGGAAGAAATAAAACGTGTCAGCAAACCTGGAGCACCAATATTGTTTTTTGAACATGTGCGGATGGAGCAGCCCCTTCTTGCCCAAGCACAAGATATGTTAACACCTGCTTGGAAAAACATATGTGATGGATGTCATCTAAATAGGGATATCGTAAGTTTTTTAGGACAGGCAGGATTACAAGTTGAATGCATTAATCCGCATTATAAAGGGTTATTTTTAATGATTAAATGTACAAATCCAAAATAAATCTACTAAAATTAGCAATGTCAATAAAAGCTGGGAGGAATAATCATGCTTCTAATAAACGTGGATAGCCAAGAGGTTCAGTACCTATGTAAGAACGATCGTGAACTGGCTAAAGTTATTCAGTTGATCGGAGATATTCAAATTCAAACACGCAAAAATTATTATAGCTCACTTGTTCAATCTATTATTGGTCAGCTAATTTCCGTGAAAGCAGCAAACACCATTCGGCAACGTGTATTTAACGCATGTAATGGAGAAATTACGCCTGAAAAAATAGACAGGATGGATGATCAAACAATAAAAAAGTTAGGCTTTTCCAAACAAAAAATTGCCTCACTACGCGATTTAACTGAACGCGTGCAAAATGGAGAACTTCCTTTGGAGGAACTCGATTACCTCTCAGATAAAGAGATTATGAGTAGATTGACTGCCATTAGAGGAATTGGACCATGGACAGCCGAGATGTTTCTCATTTTCTCCATGCAACGAATGAACATACTCTCACTTGCCGATGTTGGGTTACAACGAGCTGCAAAATGGCTTTATGGAAATAACGAAACGGATGGCAAAAGTCTGCTCCTGGATAAATCCATCAAATGGCAGCCTTATCAAACCATTGCATCTTTTTATTTATGGCGCGTTATTGATGATGATCATATAAGGAAGGATAAAGAAGAAGTGATCCACCCAAAGATCGACTAATGTTTGATGAATGAAATAATATCTCTGTAAACTTCCTCAGGTCTTTCCTCAGTAACCAGATGACCAGTGTCTGGGTAACTAATTAGAGTCGCATGTGGCAAATCCTTTTCAAGCTGCATACCTACTCGAAGGGATACAACCTTATCCTCTTTCCCCCAAATTAAAAGGGCTGGCTGTTTTATTTGGTTTAAAGCTTCTTGATTAAGGTCGCCTTCCCGGTAGCGCAGTAACCGAATCAAAGCTTTATAAAAATTTTTCTCTTTAAGCGGAGCCCCATATGCGTCAATTAATTCTGGGGTGATATATTCCTGATTATACAGTACATTTTTTAGTGTACTTGCAACACCTTGTTTTTGTACATGCCTTCTGGCAAACAGGTGAAAAAAAGGAAGGTAACTTACAAAAATCAGTCGCTTTTTAGCTCTTGGAAGATAGCCGGAACTTGCAAGTAATACTAATCTATCTATTTTTTCCGGATATTGTTTGGCGGTATAGAGCGCGATTTGTCCACCCATAGAGTGACCAGCAATGCTGATTTTTTTTATATCAAAGTAGTCCATACACTCTTTAATCAATTTGGCATAATTAGCATAAGAATAAATAAAGCTGGTAGATTTTTCGCTTTTACCAAAGCCAATTAAATCGATTGCAATAACAGAGAACTTTTCCTTTAATAAGGGCATTAGCTGATGAAACGTATATGTAGAGGAAACAAATCCATGAAGGAGCAGAATTGGTGGCTTATCATTAAGAACATATTCTGCGTAGATTTCTCCACTTGGTAATTGTATATGCTTTTGTTTATAATTTTTTTCCTCCATGGGAGTGCCTCCTATTTAAGCTTGGTTACATTTTAGGTTACAAGCGTTAGTTCGTATATTTTTGTTAATATTTCTACTTATAATTATTGTACACGTGTTTCTTTCATTTAAAACTCCTTTGAGGAAAGAGGGAGAAATAGCTTCACTCCTCGTTTATTAAACGGGAGTAGCTTACTGTCTGCAAGTAAATGGCTAATATACCCAGCCATACAGGTCAAAAAGATTCCTTCCTTTCCGAGAGATACTTCGAGCTTGGAGGCAATGATTCCAAAGAAAACTACTCCAAGTAATGAGTGTGTGTAACTTCGGTGTGCCACAAGGGAAGCAATTAATATGTATATCCCAAGCAGCATAAGCCACGTTTCCTGTAAAGTTGCGCCAGCTCCGAGAACACCAATTCCTGTCAACAGCAGCATGTGTTTTTGTTTGATGGATGAGGCGATACCAAGCAGGACAAGCCCAATACCAATACCTACATATTTCTCTGTATCTGTTCCTTCATAAAAGCTATATCCCATGATTAAAATTGCAATTAATTGGGCGATCGTACGAAATACATGATGGGAGAGTGTAATTTTACCTCGAAGCTTTCCATCAATATCCAAATCGGGAATTAATCCTGAGACTCCACCGATTCCTACCAGCCAAATCGTTGTTGTCGGGTCTGTCTGATACTTATTTGCGATAATAAATCCGGCTGCAGCTCCAATTGCTGCATGTGCTGTACCATTCACGTCATTATTTCCTTTCTATGTTTTTCTATACTTCTCCTATTCTACAACAAAATGTATGTTCTGTTTAGAGGAAGAACGCAGATAATTATACTGTGATAAATCTTTTGTTTATGGCACTATAATAGAAAGACAGGGCTTAGGAGGCAAAAACAATGAATGTTTGGTATGTAAGCTATGGCTCCAACATTTGTGAAGAACGATTTTTATGTTACATAAATGGAGACATACCTGAGGGATCAACGAAAAGAGAAAGAGGTTGTATCGATAAGACACCACCTATTGAAACTGGTAAAGCAGAGCTGCCATACTCTCTTTTCTTTGCTAAGGAACGTAGTAAATGGGGAGAAGGCGGGGTTGCTTTTATCGACCAAGAACGTACAGAAGATCATCCCACTTTCGGTAGGAAGTATCTTATAACAGCAGAGCAATTTTATGATGTAGTTGCACAGGAAAATAATATGCATACAGTAGAGATTGATTTGGAAAAAGTCATTAAAGAAGGAAGCTTAAGTATGGCGGACGGATGGTATGGTCAAATCGTTTATCTTGGAAAAGAAAATGGATATCCTATGTTTACTTTTACATTGAATTCAAAGGAGTCCCAGAACAAGACAACCTATAATAGACCATCAATAACCTATCTTTCTATGATTATAAGAGGATTAAAAGAACTTGGAATGGGCAAGGAAGAAGTGATCAAATATTTAATGGATAAAAACGGTATTAAAGAATATTTCACAGAAGAAACCTTAAAAGCTTACGTGGAATAAAGCCTATTAAATAAATGTACATAGGGATGCATCCGTTACCATGTGAACGGATGTTTTTTTGTATTGCAAACTATATGATAGAATGGTAGATACAGATTGAATTTGAAGGAGACTTTTATGTATATAGTAAATTCTACGGTATCGGTTCCAGAAGATAAGGCCGAGGAAGTTATACAAATATATCGCGATCGTTCCAGAATGGTAGATAAAGCAGAAGGATTTTTATCTTTTCAATTACTGCAAAATCAAAAAAAGCCTTCTGAACTCACAGTACACTTGGAATGGGATACTAGAGAAAATTATTTAAAATGGGCAAGAAGCGACGAGTATAAACAAATTCATGAACTTGAGAAAAAATACCCTGATCAGGAACTTGCAGCTATTATTCCACGCGTAACTCAATATAAGGTTGTTGCTAAATAATGGATAAAGCAAGAAAGGATCAAATCGTTACAGAAGTAGTTAAACAAATTTATGATGCTTATCCTACTCTATGGGATAAATTTGGCGATAATGGGCACAAGCGAACAACGGAAGATAATTATCACCACTTAAATCATCTAGAAACAGCTTTTTATATGAATGACCAACAATTTTTTATGGATTATACAAAATGGTTGGAGCAGGTGCTAACAACTAGAAATGTAGGAACAGAATTAATTATAGACAATTATGAGCGATTAGTCTCTCAGATGAGAGAAGACGAAGAAGAAAAGATGTATAGTTCATATTTAAACAATGCTTTAACATTGCTTAAATAGATGAAGTAAAAGAAAGGGGGATTTAAAGGATGCATAAACACCCCGAAAAAATTGCGGAGTTTTTGTTAGCAGGCGATGAGCAAGGCACGATAACGTATATTACCGATTATTTAGAAGCAAATAAACAGCTTTCCTTATATGAGGATTTTTTAACTCCAGCAATGTATATAATAGGTAAACGATGGGAGAAAAATGAAATATCCGTTGCCGATGAGCATTTAGCTACCGCAACTTGTGATTTCGTTATTTCCATGATGGAAAATCATAATAATGATGCTTCCAATCCCCTTCACACAAAAGTAATGTTATTTGCAGTGGAAGAGGAAGAACACTATATTGGACTTAAAATGGCAGCAAATGTATTTAAAGAAAATGGTTGGGAAGTGCGTTATTTGGGACCGAACCTCCCGTTGGAACATGCAATCACAGCAGTAAATACGTGGCAACCAACTGTAATCGGCTTGTCTGCTGCGTTGTCATATCGATTACCTAAATTAACAGAGACTGTCCAAAGATTGTCACTGGTCGATAACAAACCATTTATAGTCCTTGGCGGCCGAATGGCAGATAAATTTCCAATACCGAATGAATTAGCAAACCAAGTGTTTTCTATGAATAATTTACATGCCTTACAAAATTGGTTGAATGTTATGGAAAAAGGAGGGAGGTTTATTGATGCAAGAAGTGGATAGTGTTATTCCTGTACCTATTTTTAAGGTAGACAAAAACCTGGAAATCCTTGGGTGTACGAGAGAAGCGACAGAGTGGTTTGGCCAGCCACAGACGCTTCTACAAATTATAGATGAAGGAAGTCATGAAAAAATTTTGCAAATGCTTCATCCTTCCAAGGTGAAAAATACATTTGAAGTAAATATTGTAGACAAATTTGGGGAATTATTATTGGTAGATTGCTATGCTGGCTGGCAGGGAGAGCTTCATGCAGAATTACTCTTTCTAAAAAAGGATCCAACAATAACTAGAGTGAGTACAAGTTTAAACAAGCTTCAATCCAGATTGCAAGCAACAGATATGGAATTGCTTCAAGAAAAGGAGAAAGCAGAGGAAGTTCTGAAAGAAAACAATCGATTATCTGCACCATTTATTGAAGTAACGAATGAATTGGCACTCATTCCCATATTCGGTGAGATCGATACGGAGAAAAGTGAGATTATAAGTGAATTAATTATTCAAAATGCCTATGACGCCATTGCTACAAAGCTAATTATTGACTTCACTGCGATTGGTAGAATAGATAGAGATGGCCTAAAGGGTTTTAATAAATTATTTCGTTCATTGGAGATGCTCGGAAAGCAGGTAACCGTTACCGGTGTCGGGCCGCGTCATGCTAAAACATTTCATGAATTAGGTGTACCGATGGATATTCATTTTTTACCATCACTTCAAAAGGCAATCACAAAGCTTACGAAATAACCTTTTGAATTGAATAAGTTATTTTAGGGATTAGCAAAGGGACCAACTTTGCATTTTTTTACGCTATTTTATTTGCTAATTACGTTTAACAAAGCTAGTTAGCGGAAATTAGTAGAGTACTGTAAAAAATGTTTAGGAGGTCAAATATGAGTAAAAGTAAACAGGGAGGCATCAACAAGAGATTGATAGATTACCGAATTTTCCTTCCTTCGTTACTTATAATCATTGGAATTTGTATTCCATTTGCAATGAACGAAAAAGAATCATTAGAAGTGATGAATGGAGTCTTTGACTCCATTGTAGACAATTTTAAATGGGGGTATATTTGGTATACTATCGTTCTTGTAGTTGCTGGACTATATTTATCATTTTCCAAATATGGGAATGTGGTCCTTGGTGATCCAATGGAAAAGCCAAGATTTACGATGTTTGAATATGCTTCTATCCTAATTGCTATGGGGCTTGGCTCTACAATTATGCGAACAGCTTTAGTACAATGGGCAGCCGTGGCGAATGACCCGCCGTTTGGAGTTGACCCTGGTTCTACGCAGGCCTTAATGTGGGGGAACACATATGGGATGTTCATGTGGAGTTTTCAAGTATTTGCTATATTCGTTATGGCCGCACCAGCAATGGCATATGTTTTACATGTGCGTAAGCGACCGTTTATGCGTATTTCTGAGGCATGCAGAGTAATATTTGGTGACAAATTTACCGACGGAATCGGTGGCAAGATTTTAGATATTATTTTTCTTGTAAGTATTCTATCAGGTGCTGCAGTAACGCTCGGTTTAGGCACACCAATTATTACGTATAATGTTGCTGAGTTATTTAACATAGAAGTTAATTTTATCCTTACTTTAATTGTAACTTTAATATGGGTATTTCTATTTTCTATTAGTGCATATTTAGGAATTGAGCGAGGGATCAAGAAGTTAAGTACAGCTAATATGTATTTAGCTGGTGCATTTGCTTTATTCGTAGTGCTTATTGGGCCAGGGGTATTTATTCTTGATTACTTTACCGATACAATAGGATTCCTCGCATCAAATTATTTTGACCTGGCTTTATATACGAATTCATTAGACTTAAATGGAAGCACCCATATTGAAAGTCACTTAATTTTCTGGTTTGCTTATAGTGCAACATGGGCTATGCTCCACAGTGTTTTCGCAGCGAAAATATCAAGAGGTAGAACGATCAAGGAAATGATCCTTACTTATTTGCTTGCACCAACATTGATATCATGGATAGCAACTGGTGTGCTTGGAGGCCTTGGGGTTCAACGTTATCTGACAGGTGAAGTGGATGTTTTAAACATTGTAAGTGATGACAAAATGGCTGCCATTCCGGCAATTTTGTCTTCCTTGCCAATGCCAACCATTGCAATGGTTGTATTTATCATTATTGCAACAATCTTTTTAACTACGACACTTGACTCAACTACCTACACAATTGCTTCCTATACAGGTACTGAGAATATGAGTAAAGCAGAGCCATCTAAAACGTTGCGTATTATTGTTGCAGCAGTTATTACTGTACTGGCATTATTGCTTATGCGAATTGGTGGGCTGCCACCACTAGAGGTACTATCAGGAATTATGGGGATACCTATTATTGCCATTCAGTTCTTGACAATCTATGCAGCTAAGAAAATGATGGATCAGGATAAAGCGTGGTTAAACAATGTAAGGGAAAAAGATAAACCTGAAAATACAAGAAAAAAAGCGTAGCCTTGAATAGGCTGCGCTTTTTTTGTGCTTTGAATGATTCGGAATATGGATGAACGCCGAAGTAACTTGGTAGTACTTTAAGCGGCCGTTTCGGAGAATACCGTATAGTGAACAAAATATAGCTAGTTTGCGAATATTTCCGTCGGATTATCTCGCTCTGCAGCTGATTAATTTGCTCTCCGGCGGATTACCTTGCTCTGTTATTAATTGTTCTCACTCTAATTCGCAATTTCCTCCTGCTATAAAATATAAATCTGTACCAGATAGTGTTCGTCGCCCAGCATTCGCAATTGCAACTTTTTTAGATTAATCATTTTTCCCGACAATACTCCATATTCTTGATGCAAGCTCTCTTGCCTCAGCTTCATCTGAGGTGCCACTAAAGGCGGCTGTAAACGAACGAGTAATCGTTTCAATCAAATAAGTCCTTGGTTGGTCACTTTTTATTTCCTCAATAAGAAATTGCGCATACTCATGTCCGCTCTGATTTCTTTCAGCAGGTAGCTTCTCGCAAAAACCTTCAAGCTGTGAAATAACATCCTCTGTTGAATATTCTTTTCGGGTGAGATTATTTTTTAACAATATATATATTTCATCATTAAGAAATTTATCCTTTGTCTCTATCATATCCGGAATGATTGAATCAAGCCTGCGAATAACGAACTGTACAAGTGCTTGAAGGTCACCGACATCTTTTGCAGTTGCTGCCCAAACATGAATAACATGCTGCATCATTCCAAGCATTAAAGCAGCTAGGTCCATCGTATATGGCGCAGTTTCTTTTCCGTAAACATCCACAAGTCTTTCCGTAAGCCAGAATAATTCATCTAAATGGCTTTTTTTAACGTATTCCCGAAGTTCCTGGTCTCCAGAATGAAATATTTCTTCAAAAAGCAAAAACAGATTTTGCTCCCGGTTCATTTGCATGCGAATAGCAACTTGCTTTGCAAGAACTTCTTTATCAGAGATATCTTTCCCGATCAGAAATTCTCTACGTTTAACAAATGTCTCCTCGTTAACGTATTCCAAAATCGCCATCAGACAAGCATTCTTGGAAGGGAAATAATTATAAAATGTACCTTTGGAAATGTTGGAAGTAGCTAGAATATCTTGAACAGAAGTATTACTAAAGCCTTTTTCAATAAAAAGACGTTGTGCTGTAAATATTACTTGTCGCTTGCGATCATTCATTTAATCACCTTTTGTACTTATAGTATACTCTTATATTACATCACAAGCCTTGTCTTATCAATGTTTGAAAAAAATACATAAATAAACCTTGATATTTTTATACAACAGGTATAGAATATTAAAGTATTGAACTGAGAGTATATATTTTATACAAAGTGTATGAAATGGAGGGAATATTAATGGAAGCAGATATTAAAAAAATGCATCAAAATCCACCATATGGCATGATCATCATTATGTTTATAGGTGCGTTTGTTGCATTACTAAATAATACATTATTAAATGTAGCGATACCGACGATTATGGAAGAATTTGAAGTATCTCCATCTACCGTTCAATGGATCACTACTGGTTACATGTTAGTAAATGGTATATTAATTCCGGCAAGTGCTTTTTTTATCCAAAGGTTTACGAACAGAAAATTATTCCTAACTGCTATGATGCTATTTTCTTTAGGAACAGCATTAGCTATGCTATCACCGACTTTCGGTGTTCTTGTATTTGCCCGCATGGTGCAGGCATCAGGTTCAGCTATCATGATGCCACTTTTAATGAATGTAATGCTTACTGCGTTTCCAGTTGAGAAGCGAGGCACGGCAATGGGATTCTTTGGTTTGGCAATGATTACAGCACCTGCCATAGGCCCAACATTGTCCGGCTATGTTGTGGAACATCATGATTGGCGAGTGCTTTTTGGTATTGTGTTGCCTTTCGCGATATTTACATTGATTTATGCTTTTATTAAACTAAAAAACATAACACCAAATAAAGAAGTAAGGTTAAATGTACCTTCCTTAATTTTATCCAGTATTGGATTTGGTGGAATCCTGTACGGTTTCAGTACGGCTGGAGACAAGGGTTGGGATGCAGTAGAAGTGTATGGTACGATTCTCGTGGGAGCAATTGCACTAACAGCATTTGTTATTAGGCAGCTACGTGTCGATGAACCAATGCTGGAGTTTCGGATTTATAGACATCCGATGTTTGCATTAGCTTCAGTAATTTCTGTTGTTTTATCCATGGCGATGTTTTCCGGGATGATTCTCACACCATTATATGTTCAAACGATTAGGGGTATTTCTCCTTTTGAGTCTGGTTTACTGATGTTGCCAGGCGCAATTGTAATGGGAATTATGTCACCAATTACTGGTCGTTTATTTGATAAGTTTGGTGCCAGGATTTTAGCAATCATTGGGTTAACAATTACAGTTATCACTACGTACCAGCTTAGCAAGATCACATTTGATACAGGTTATTACACTTTGATGGTTATTTATACAGTACGTATGTTAGGAATTTCTATGGTGATGATGCCTGTCATGACAAACGGTTTAAATCAGCTGCCGATGCATGAAAATCCACATGGAACAGCGATGAATAGTACGCTTCAGCAAATTTCCGGAGCAATTGGCTCTGCACTGCTTTTAACAGTTATGGATAAACGTACGGAATCAGCAGGTGAGGAATTATATAAAGAGGCAATGGGGTCTGGAAATGTGCCACAATCTCCAGATGCTTTAGCCCAATTTAAAATGGAGCTCGGTAGTCAGGCAATGTTGGATGGCATCCAATTTACATTCTTTATATCCACCTTAATTGCGATTGTTGCATTGATTCTGGCCTTTTTCATTAAACGGGTAACACCGCCAAAATCAACCGAAGTTACTGTTGAAACAGTAGAAGAATAAAATAAAAGTAAAATATAAAAAGCAAATGGTCCAAGTAAAAATGGATCATTTGCTTTTTGTAATAAAATAAATGAAAGTAGTTGTATCTCAAACCGGAAACAGATGAAACTTTTTATTCAAAAAAGGTTTTATTGGCATAGATCGTTTCATGAATTAGAAGATACTTCCTACATTTTCCTTTCATGTTCTAATCAACTTACAGCAGGTTTTTCGATGCTTGCTGTTCACAAATTGACGATTATGGCTGTGGAAAAGAATTAATTAAAGTAGCCAGTAAGTTTCTATCTATTTGTTCTAGAGAATTTTAAGAGAGCATAAACTGTATTATTAATTGTAAAAAGGTGGTGGGGCATCATGAATGAAACAGTTTATTTGGACATAAAGGGAATGCATTGTGTCAATTGCCCAATTAAGGTGGAAAAATCAGTATCTAAAATGAACGGGATTATTGAAATCGATGTTAATTGGAAGAGTGAGCAGGGTTGCGTCACTTATGACAGGAATCTGGTTTCTATATCCGAAATTACCGAACGTATTGGAAAAATGGGCTTTACTGCACAAGAGGTAAATACAATTAAACGATAATGAATTTGGAAAGCGGACAGTACCAGCTACTGTTCGCTTTTTATTTTCCTAGTTACCGAAACACAATTAGCACCATCTTCCAATTTTCCCTCATGAATTGTCCGAGCCATGAATAAGTATATACAAAGAATGTCAAAATCGACATTCTCATAAACAGGCATCAAGACAGTAGGAGGAGAACCATATGGTAGAAGCGATCCTTAAACTATTTACAAGTGAACAAAAAGTAACAGCTATGTTAGCAAATCCCATGATTGAATTCATTTTTATGGTCTTGTTTGTGACCTTTATTATTGCATTAATTATCCATATTACACTATATCAACGATTAAAAAACCTTCGAAATCACATCAAAACGACAAATCGACTGGACGTCGAACCACTTCACACGATGCAAGACCAATTTCAGAAAAAACA
Organism: Virgibacillus halodenitrificans; assembly: GCF_001878675.1. Taxonomy (NCBI): domain Bacteria; kingdom Bacillati; phylum Bacillota; class Bacilli; order Caryophanales; family Bacillaceae; genus Virgibacillus; species Virgibacillus halodenitrificans. Next base: position 1,282,791 of record NZ_CP017962.1, read on the forward strand.
AGAGAAAGAATCTGTTAAAGTGGAGACATTTATTCAAGAAAAGTTTTCTGATTGGAGGATGTATCATATACCAGTTATTAGCCTCATTAAAATAATTCAAATGACTGTTTCTATTTTCATTTTAATTGGTGTACTTGGTACGTTTATTGGTCTTACTTTTTCACTAGGAAGTATTGATGGCACAGGTGATCAGCTAGTGGAAAATGTAGCAGGTGTTCTTGGAGGCATTGATGTTGCTTTTTATACAAGTATTGTCGGGATGGGATTATCTTTGATTATGACAATACTGGTTAAAGTTCTAAACACGGAATATATGCTGACAGACATCATGTTAAAAACGGAATCGATTCTGGAGGGAGAGGAACAACAGGGACTTAACCGCCTTATCGTTGTGTCTGAGGACATTAACCAGTCCATCATTCACCTTCAAAAAACCAATCAACAATCTCTTCAAAACATGGAAGCGGCTTTCTCCGGTTTTCAAGAATATACGACAGGCTTGCAACAATCTGCAAAAGATCTGGCTTCATTTAATGAAGGACTCTCACAAAATTTGGAGGAATTTAATCACTTATTCCATTCGATGAAAGAAGTAACAAATGGATTTAGTGAAGGTACTTCTAAACTAAATAAAAATTTTGATTCGCTATTTTCTCATTTTAAAAAGATGGATGGCCGCAATGAGCGAATGACAATTGCCTTTGAACAAACATATGAAAAAGTAAAACAAGTTGCCGAAACGCAGTTGGAAACACTAACGCAGTTTGATGCATCAGTCGTTGACTTAAAAGATTTTACAGCATCTATGTTGCAGGGGCAGGAAACAATCAAACACACATTTGAAAAGATTTATCAGCACAGCAACGATTTAGTTAAAAAGATGGAGACGCAAAACAAAGAATTTAAGCAAGTGTTTGGTTCTGATTTAACTTCTAAGCTTGGGGGAATTATGTCATATTTGAGCGAGCTTTCACGTGAATTTGATCAACTAGGCGATTCTATAACAAAACTTCCACATGCGCTTGAAGTAATTGAACGAACACAAAATGAGCATCGCCATTTGCTTTCTGATCGTTTTGAGGAGTTAAAGGAATTTAACCGTGTATTTAGTAACCATCTTCATGCACATACGAAGGAATCATCCGCATTTGAGAAACAGCTTCAGCAGGCAACAACTTCCTATGAACAAGTAGGAATAAAAAACAACCAGCTTATTCAGGAAATAAAATCAACCATTTCTCAAATGAATCAAGGCTTTCAACAGCGTGAGAATCAGTTGGAATCCAGTGTGAGTATTTTAAAAGACACAGTTGCTAATTATGTCGCAAATCTTGAAGGATCTCTTGGAGACAGACTGGATCAGGTTGCCAGAGGATTTGGAGAATATATGCGAGGTACAAATGATGTGGTAAAAAGAGAGATGAAAGAATGGCAACGTATTTCTGAAGATACACAGCAGAATAATATGCGGGCATTTCAAAGGATGATGGAGGAACTGGGAAGAGAAATTCATACATTAAATCAGCAGTTGAACACATTCGATCAGCAGGCTAGAAGACAGATTAACAGTATAGGAATGAGCCGTAATGAATACTAAATATCAACGGTTATTCAAACAAGAACAAAATGAGGGGCATTTTTGGCCATCGTTCACGGACTTGCTTACAACCATTCTGCTTTGTTTCATGCTTATATTTATTTGTATGATGATTATAAAATCCTTACAAATTGAGGAAATGAAGCGGACAATTGACCAGATTATGGGAGTGAGGGCAAAACTGGTAAATGAAATGAAGGCTGAGTTTAGTGATTCTTCCCTTGGCGTTGAAGTAGATGATAAAACAGGTGCCATTATCTTTAATACAGAGATATTATTTTCCTATAACGAATCAGAATTAAAACCGGCCTCGTTTGAATTTCTGGATGAATTTGTTCCTAAATACTTGGATATTCTTCTGAAAAGCGGTTATGAGGAATATGTAGCAGAAATCATTATTGAAGGTCATACAGACAGGGATGGCAGCTATTTATATAATCTGGAGCTTGCTCAGGAACGGGCATATAGTGTAGCTGAATACATTTTAAGTGACAGCTTTCCATATAAAAATATTCAGAAGCACCTGAAGGAGAAGTTAACAGTAAATAGTAAATCCTTTTCTGACTATCGTACAAATGAACAAGGGGAGTATAGCCCGGAAGAATCTCGCCGTGTAGAATTTAAGTTCAGACTTAAGGATGAAGAAATTTTAAATAAAACACGAGAGATTTTAGGTGAATAAAACCCTCTTTCAACTCGCCATGCGATCGGACATCCATATTACGATTAACAGGGAACCTAGTTATTTGGTCATAAAAGGAAAATAGTATGCTTTAAGAGAATTACTCAGCCATTTTTACCATAAACTCTTAATCTATCTCCTCTTTTTCTTTCATTTCTATGTTACTATTGTAGAGAATTTATAATGTGAACAGGGGTGCAAGCAATTTGCGATCGCGATTTATTTTTTGTTTATTCTCATGCATCATTATTGGAGGGCTATTAGGGTGTAGTCCATCAAAGGAAGAACCCTCCGAAATTAAAGCGGAAGAAAGGGAAACAAATATGAAAGCTCAAGAGAAACTACAACCGAAACGTATTGCTGATGTATTTCTTGATGGTGATTATGAACAGATATATACACATTTAAGCAAACCGTTTCAAAATGAGATATCGTTAAAGCAATTTAAAAAAACAGGTGAAAATTTCAATCAAGGGGTAGAAGCTTATTATTTGTTATCTGAGCTGCCATTAACGGAGGATACGGTTCAGTATGTTTGGACAGATAAGCAGGAAACAAAAGGTATGGTAGCTGTGGTTGATAAGGAACAAGTAATAACAGGTATGCGAATCTTGCCTTTGGAAACCTTCCAAGAAACGGATAACAAGTACACGAAGACCATCTTTCAGCAGCCGTTCGAAGGAGATTGGTTTGTCTTTTGGGGTGGAACAAACAAGCTGGTAAATTACCATTATGAACATAAAAACCAACGGTATGCTTATGATCTAATCAAAATGATTGATAACCAATCTTATGAAGGGGACTCTTCCAAAAATGAAAGTTACTACGCCTTTGGGGAAAATGTTTTTGCGCCTGCCGATGGCAATGTTGTAGAGGTCGAAAATGCTATAAAGGATAACGAACCGGTTGGCAGTATGAATGCAGCTGTCCCAGCAGGGAACTATGTCATCATTGATCATGGGCATGAGGAGTTCAGTTTTCTTGCTCATTTCAAAAAAGGATCTGTTAAAGTGAAACCGGGAGATCATGTTCAAGCAGGAGAATTACTTGGACAGGTTGGTAATTCAGGAAACTCCAGTGAACCTCATATTCATTTCCATGTGGGTGATTTACCTGACTTAGAAAAAGGAAAATCAATTCGTATACAATTGGAAAACGAAGAAGATTGGATGCAGGGAGATACAGTTTATGGAATAGGTAAGTAGAGTCCTCTCACTTACCTTTGCCGTCCACTAAATAAGCTTCTTTATCTAAAAAGGCAGTTGCTCATTTATGTTAAATCAAAATAAGTGACCATAAGAGCTGATAATTCATTCAGATTATTTATAGAGTTACTTCAAATATGGGAGCGTCTGGTCAATTACCTGCTGCAACTTGGATGCTTGTTGTGCGTACATTTCTTTTGCTTCCTGATTTTGAGTTTCAATAGCATAGCTCTCCAATTCAGCTTGAAGCTTTTTAAGGTTTGCTGCCAATAAAGGTTTTGATCTCACTGTGTTTTGTTTCGATTGTTCCTTATACATATCGATAAATAGGCTGCCAGTCGAGTCTACCTGTGCTAGAAATACATCTTCGATTCGAAAAGCTCCTTGTTTTTCCATTTCACCCATTAACCATTCTTCTGTATAACCTAATGTATGGAGATTTTTAGATAAAACATGCCCATCTGCGACAAGAAGCGTTGGGGCATGTTCTTTTTCCAGTTTCATCCCTAACATAAAAGGTGTGATTGGTTCTTGTTCTGTTTTCTTCATGACACTTAACTCTCCATTTGTTTCTAACACTGCCATTTCTACATCTGCCACTTTAAAAACACTTTTCTCTCGTAGTAGCATCATTAATTCATCAATTGCTAACTGATTTTTTTTCATACTATTTTCTAGAATCTCTCCATTTTTAATAACAATCGCTGGTTTTCCATCGGTTATATGTAAGAATGATCTGGATTTTAATCCAATCACCGCCAATAGAATTGGGAATAGCCCCCAAATTAATAAAGAAATTAAACCGTTAGCTATTTTTACATTCTGATCCACAGACATAGTTGCAGCAATGGAGCCAATTGTTATTCCAACACAATAATCAAAAAAGGTTAGTTGGGAAAGCTGCTTTTTACCCATAATTCGAGTCATTAGTAATAATAATAGAAAGGCCCAGACAGAACGAATTAAGATTACTACTAACTCTGGCATGTAAAACTCCTCCAATCGATAGATGCTTTTCTTATTATTGGGCAAGATATGAATAACCATACGTCAAAACAGAAGGTGGAGAATAAATTGGTTAAAAGAATTTATTTTGCAGTTCTTATTCTTATAATTTTATCAGGTTGTTCACAGATAACAGGTAAGGACGTATTACTCATTAATATAAAAACACTGGAAATGGCTTTGGACCAAAAGGATTGGGAGTCAGCTGAGGAACATACAGATGAACTACAACGGCTTTATGAGGATAACAGGTGGAAAATTCAGTTACTGGGTGATGAAGGTGAATATGAGAAACTATACGAAGGGATTCAGAGATTAAAGGTGACAATAAGAGAAGAAGCGAATCCGGAATCTAAAATAGAGCTTGCAACAGTGAAATCGCTTATTAAAGATATTTATTCTCTTTAATGGGGATTATAGCAAAGGAAGGCGGGTAATAACTTGCGCGCAACGGAGGGATAGAATGAAATTTGGATGCCATTTATCCATAAAAGATGGCTATGCAGGGGCTGCAAAAATAGCTGAAGCATACGGAGCCTCAGCTTTTCAATATTTTCCTAAGAATCCGCGAAGCTTATCTATCAAAGAATTTAACCAGGATGATGTACTGTTATGCCGAAAGCTTTGCCAAGAGAATGGACTGGAATCTGTAGCACATGCACCATACCCAACTACACTTACACCACGTGATGCAAAGAGAAGAGCACAGGTTATTTCCTCTGTGTTGAATGACCTTGAAATTGCTGAAGCTTGTGGTAGCAAGGGAGTAGTTGTCCATTTTGGTAAGCAAATTCATGTTAATAATCCGGTTGCTAGCTACCATTTAATGATCGATACATTAAATGAAATATTGAGCGTATGGAATGGAAGGGGTAGGATTTTGCTCGAGAATAGTGCAGGATTACCTGGAGGAATGGGAACGACGTTAGAAGAGCTAGCAATGATTCGGAAGCTCAGTGATTATCCTGAAAAAATAGGTTTTTGCTTAGATATCTGCCATGCTTTTGCGAGCGGCCTATGGACGGGTGACAATTGGAAAGCTGTCATGGATAATGCGATAAAACTTCATTTTTTTGACAAGCTGGAAGTCATTCACTTTAATAATTCTAAGTATGACACAGGCCATGGAAAAGATCGTCATGCTAATATTTTTTCTGGAGGATTTATCTAAAATAGGCGAGAAAACCCCCATCTTCAAGGAATGTGAAGGGCAAATCCCAATGAGTAAGTGGGGGATGAATCGCCTTCGGACAAGGGATAGCTTCAGCTATCTCGATTGTCCGACTGTTCGAGAGCGTATTGGATGAGGTAGATAATCGTTTGGGTACGAGTCGTAAACCCCTTTTTTTCTTTAAAATCATCAATTCGTTTCAATAGTGCTTTTGGATAACGCATATTTAAAACCTGTGACATTTTAAACCTCCTATGTTGTTATTAAAATAATATATAGTATACTTATTGTATATTAAAATAATATATGAAAGGAAGGTGATAATCAATGTTAGCAAAAAAAGCGTACAAATTTCGCATCTATCCAACCAAAAAACAAATGGAACTGATTAACAAAACGATTGGATGTGCTCGCTTTGTCTACAACTATTTTGTTGGGAAGCAAAAAACCAAAGACGCTTATTGGCATATCGTCAATGAAATGGTGCAGAACGGTCAACTCACTGAAAACAATTGGAAAGGGGAGTTTTTCAATAAAAACCAATCCATTAAAGCTGTTCGCGAATTAAAGAAGCACTATTCATTTTTAAAAGAAGTGGATAGTATTGCCCTTCAAAAGTCGGTTGAAATCGTAAACGATTCGTACACAAGATATTATAAAAAGCAAAATGGTGAACCTCGTTTCAAATCCAAAAAGAATCCTGTTCAATCCTATACAACGAAATGGGTGAATGGAAATATTGCTGTTTTGGATAAGCATGTTAAATTGCCGAAATTAGGTCTTGTTCGTTTTGCTAAGAGTCGTGAAGTGGAAGGCAGAATTATGAACGCAACAATTAGACGTAATCCTTCGGGCAAATATTTCATTTCGATTTTAGCTGAAACAGAAGTTGAAGTCTTTGAAAAGACGGGTTCGGCAATCGGTGTTGATGTCGGGTTGAAAGATTTTGCTACGCTTTCAGATGGAACCGTATATGCAAATCCAAAGTTTTTCCGTTCGTTAGAAGAAAAGTTAGTAAGAGCTCAGCGTGTGCTTTCAAGGCGAAAAGTTGGTTCTTCGAATTGGAAAAAACAAAAAACAAAAGTGGCTCGACTTCACGAAAAGATAGCAAATGCTAGAAAAGATATGTTGGATAAAATCTCTACTGATATTGTCAAAAACCACGACATCATTGGGATTGAAGATTTGTCTATTAAGAATATGTTAAAGAATCAACATCTTGCAAAGGCGATTAGTGAAGTCTCATGGTCCGAGTTCAGAAAAATGCTTGAATATAAAGCGAAATGGTACGGAAAACAAATCGTGACTGCAGCTAAAAATTTTGCTTCAAGTCAGCTTTGTTCCAATTGTGGTCACAAGCATAAAGACGTTAAAAATCTTGCTTTGCGTGAATGGGAATGTCCGATGTGCAAAACGCATCACCAAAGAGATATTAACGCAAGTATCAATCTTCGTAACGAAGCATTACGATTAACCGCAGGAACTGCGGGGATAGCCTAATCCATAACTAACCGTTAGGTTGGTGTTCTTAGGAATCTCCCACTTCAATCACACCGTAAGGTCGATAAGTGGTGGGTAGTTCAATTGTCGTTGGTTTTGTTGGTGTGCTGATTATAATTATGGGGATTGCATCTCTCGTTATGAGAAGAGTTACAGGGCCAAATAGAGATTTACAAAAAAGAGTAAGGTATTTGGAGAATGAAGTCGAGAAATTGAATAGGACAAAAACGGATTAAGAAAATGTTGGCATTAACTTATAAATGCATCCTGAAAGAAATACATATTGGAAAAATTCAAGAAATGTATTGTAGACACTTTTTATCAGCAAATTGTTTGGTATACTGATAATAGTGTGATAAGGCTTATCATGGGTGGTGGCTCAACTCCCTTCCGAAAGGGGGTGATGCCTTTTGACAGTGTTTGAGACATTAGTTTTAATGATCTCGTTTGCAACATTGATTGTTGCCGTATTGTCAGAAAAAAAATAACCACCCAAGCCTAGCAAGCAATTAGGGTGGTCATTTTATGCACCTTTTTGTGAGCTGCCCCCTTGAAGGGCTATTACACGGAGGCTTAATGGTGTATCAGCACCATTAAGCCTTTTTTTATTTTATGAACATTCTATTTATAGTATACCCTATTTTAGAGTAAAATCAAGCCTCGTATAGGCCGGGCAACAGACTACAAATAAAACGATTTAATATTATAGTGAGGTAAGTTTTAAGGTTACTGAGTTGTAAAAGGAGAATATAGGTGAAGCATTATTTGTTGTTAGGATTATGCTGGGGGAAATAATTATTATAAGATAGCTGATTAAGTTGAACACGGAAAGGAATATCCGTGTACTTTTAGGAAGGGGATAAATAAAATGCCAGACATAATAACTAAAAATTTATTTATGATTTCATGGAACAAAGCGCTTGTCATGGCAGCTATGAAGGATAAAGAGAAACTCGGGAAATTACTTGATGCGCGGATTCCGGAAGATTTCCCCAATGAACCTGTAAGACAGCATGTATTACCGGATTTACTAAAGAGCTTGGAAAAGGATGCTTCCTATGGACAGTGGAGCGGAGTAATTTTGAACAAGTCTGAAAAGGTTGCTATTGGTACTATGGGGTTTAAATCTCCCCCAGATGAGATGAAGCACGGGGAAATAGGATATGATATTGTTCCAGCTTATCAAGGGAAAGGTTATGCAACAGAGATGGCGAATGCTGTGGTTCAGTGGGCATTTCAGGAAAAAGAGCTGAGAGGGATCTCAGCAAAGTGCTCCCCAATTAATATTGCTTCGGTGCGTGTACTTGAGAAAATAGGGATGGAACATGTGAGTACTACAGAAGAAATTATGTGCTGGGAGATTCTAAACAAAGAATATAAATGTTGATGGGCAGCAATACCCCCACTCATGGCCGAAAGGGGGGAAACCGGATAAATGGGGGTATTGCTGCCCACCATGGGTGAACTCAGCATATCATCTCGCAGGGTGATGCTGTATACAAACCTCAAATGTGGATAGCTCCGAACCTAAAATTGGATTATCCCCAGATTCTTGTTTATCTATCTCTTTTGCTGCATGAGCTTTTTCAGATGCCCTGCTTTCTCGCCACGCATTGAAGTAGGAGTGATCTTGCCAAGTTGTGCAGATCTGCAATTCATCATGTTCTTCTGTATTTTCTTTTTTTAGTACTTCCATTAATATAAAACCGTCAAATGTATGTACGGATTTAGCAGTTTTAAATCTTGTAATTACTTCTTCAGTTCTCCCTTTTTTAATACGAAGCGTGTTTATTGCTTTCATCATTGTCATTTTATAGCCTCCTTGGATAGTAATGTTTGCAAGTAGTTTAACACTGGTTCTGCTAGTTTTTTAATATTGATAATCATTTTCAATTAACTGTATTGTAGTTGAAAACGATTATCAATGTCAACACTTTGTTTATAGTGAAAGTCTTTATAAACTTCAAAACTTCCAGCTGGTATGTAAGCAAATTATTCATAGAGGATTGTGGTATTTATATTTAATAAGGGAATTAGTGTAATAAGACTGAACTAATATTCGAGTGTATCCTCGAATAAAAGAACAAATTGTTTCCTATGTCACATTTCTAATTCATTTACCGACATTTCGTTATTTCAGATCTTCCGTTTTCGGTTTTATCCAAATGTAACTTTTATTATTGGAGAAGTTGGATGGGGAAACTACATTGTCAGAGTTTTGAAAAATTACATTAAGAAAAGCCTCCACTGTTGGAGGCTTTTTAAATTTTTTTTTCAAAAAAGAGCACTAGCGCTTTTTATATTATTATTTTTCATTTTCAAAAGCTTTTAGGGCTGCTTCTGCCACTTGTACATCTTGTGGGACAGCCCCACCGCTAACTCCGACAGCTCCGACGACTTTGCCTTCCTTCTCAAGAGGAAGACCACCACCAAATACGACAATTTTACCTTGGTTCGTTGTATTCAACCCCCATAATTCAGAGTTAGGGACTGTAGCTTCTTCCAGATTGGATGTAGGCATTTTTAAAGCAACGGACGTCCATGCTTTATTGTGCGCTATGTCCACACTCGCCAACCATGCATCATCCATGCGGTGTGTAGCGACTAGATTACCGCCATCGTCAACGATCGTAATCACCATCTGTACTCCGATATTTCTTGATTCCGCCTCGGCAGCGTCAATTAATTTTTTCGCCATCTCCAAGTTTAATTTTTCCATTTGTACACAACCTTTCTTTTTCAAAGTAAAAATTGTTCTATTAATTCGATTCCCTGCTGCTAATCAATTAAACGTATATTATAAAAACTATTCAATTATTGAAAAAATAAATTTTTTTAAGTTTTAAAAACCATTTGTCGGGAAGAGAACTAACAGTGGGTCTACATAAACTTATGAGATCCTTGTATGTTTCTAACATTTAAGGGAGGTATTAAATTGGCTGGGAATCGTGGAGTAGTATATGTAGGGGATGGAAAAGTGGAGGTTCAGGATATTTCATATCCGGATTTAGTATTACATGATGGGCCTGGGGTACCTAAATCGAATGCAGGAAGAAAGTGTGAACATGGGGTAATTATTAAAAATATAGTCACTAACATTTGTGGAAGTGACCAGCACATGGTGCGTGGACGAACCACAGCACCTGAAGGCTTGGTACTTGGCCATGAAATTACCGGTGAAATTGTAGAAGTTGGACGGGATGTAGAATTTTTGAAAAAAGGAGATATTGTATCTGTGCCATTTAATGTGGCCTGTGGTCGTTGTAAAATGTGTCGCAGACAGGATACGCATATTTGCCAAAATGTTAATCCGGAAAGACCAGGAGGAGCATACGGCTATGTAGATATGGGTGGCTGGGTAGGTGGCCAGTCGGAATATGTTATGGTTCCTTACGCGGATTTTCAGCTATTGAAATTTCCGGATAGAGATAAAGCGATGGATAAAATTTTAGACCTTACAATGCTCTCTGATATTTTTCCAACAGGGTATCATGGGGCAATTAAGGCCAGTGTAACTACTGGTTCAACGGTTTATGTTGCAGGAGCGGGTCCAGTTGGCCTGGCTGCAGCTCATTCAGCCCAATTACTCGGAGCTGCGGTAGTGATCGTAGGAGATTTGAAAGAAGAACGGTTAAAGCAGGCAAGAAGCTTTGGGTGTGAAACAATTAATCTAAAAGAGCATGATGATGTGGGTGAACAAATTGAACAGATAATCGGCGAACCAGAAGTGGATTGTGCGATTGATGCAGTTGGATTTGAGGCGTATGGTCATGGTACAGACCATGATGATGCACCTGCAACAGTGTTGAATACAATGATGGATGTTGTGGAAGCAGGTGGACAATATGGTATCCCTGGTCTATACGTCACAGAGGATCCGGGCGCCAAGGATAAGGATGCGAAGCAAGGTTCGTTAAAAGTAAGATTTGGCCTTGGTTGGTCTAAAGCTCATTCGCTTCATACAGGACAAACTCCAGCAATGAGGTATCAACGTCAGCTGATGAATGCCATTTTAAATGGTAAAGCTGATATTGCAAAGGTTGTAAATGCAACAGTTATTTCTTTGGATGAAGCACCACAGGGTTACGCTGATTTTGACAGTGGGGTAGCTAAGAAGTTTATCATCGATCCACATGGGTCGTTAAGTAAATAGGTTAAGATTGCTCCCTCTTTGTTTGTTGATAAAGAGGGAGTTTTTTATATTAGTGGAAAAAATCAAGTAATCTATTATAATTAACTTTAATCAACTAGTTTGGAGGTTAATTATGATTCATAAACGGCGTGATAAACCAATTGGATTAAGAATGTTAGAACTTTTAAGCAAGCGTATGTCCATTGATAGCAAAACAATGCAACAATATGTAAGTTTGAAAAAGGGATATGAAGGAGAGTTATTTTTTGATACATTTATCAATGAACTTAAGGAAGAATGTATTATTTTGAATGATTTATTGCTGGAAGTAAATCATACAGTTTTTCAAATTGATTCACTCCTTATTACCCAGGAGAAGATTCAATTGTACGAGGTGAAGAATTTTGGAGGAGATTTTTATTACGAGGAAGATAAGTTATTCACCAGAAATCAGCGGGAAATTGTTAATCCATTACATCAAGTAGGTAGAAGCAATTCCTTATTCAGTCAATTACTCATCAAACTACAAATAAAAATGCCTATAGAAGCATTTGTAGTTTTTGTTAACCCCGACTTTACGCTTTATCAAGCCCCGATAGGAAAACCTATTATTTTCCCAGGTCAACTGAAAAGACACATGAGTAATCTAAGTAATACCCACTCTAGATTGACTAATTATCATAAAAATATTGCTGAACAATTAGTAGAACGACATATAGCAGAACCTCTTTATCCACATGTTCTTCACTATGATTATCAACTACTACGTAAAGGTATTACCTGTCAAAAATGTGATTCATTTTCCATAACTGTAGAAAGGAAATACTGCTCCTGTAATTTATGCAATCACAAAGAGCTAGTTTCCTTAGCTGTATTAAGAAGTGTCGAAGAATTCACGACTCTTTTTCCCAAAGAAAAAATAACAACGAATATCATTCATGATTGGTGTAAAATAGTCACATGTAAAAAACGGATTTCGAGATATTTGGAAAGTAATTTTCAGAAAGAAGGAGTTCGACAATGGACATTCTATAAGTAACTCTCTAAAGAATTGATTATTGGGCTGACGGACATTGCGAGAGGAAATCTGGTCTTGAATGTCTATCATAAGGATGCTGACGTACATTGCGAGAGGAAAATCCCGTCTGAATGTCTACCATAAGGATGCTGACGGACATTGCGAGAGGAAATCTGGTCTTGAATGTCTATCATAAGGATGCTGACGGACATTGCGAGAGGAAAATCGTGTCTGAATGTCTATCATAAGGATGCTGACAGACATTGCGAGAGGGAATCTGGTCTTGAATGTCTATTATAAGGATGCTGACGGACATTGCGAGAGGGAAATCACCCTTAAATGTCTATCACTCAAAGGATGACAGACATTGCAGCGAGAAAACAGCCTCCCAATGTCTACCGTTCAAGCGAAATGAAGTTCCCCCTCCACACCATTCACGACAAAAATCCCACCATCCTTCAGATGGTGGGTAGTTTCACATACTCTATTCCTGATATGCTGGCTCTGCTTGATGCTTTTTTTCTGTTTCATTAATAACTGTTGTTGCAACTAAATCACCAGTTACATTTAGGGCAGTTGCTCCCATACCAACAAGTGCATCAATTGCTGTTAAGATAGCGACTGCTTCCATCGGTAAGCCGACTTGGGCAAATACAGTTGCGATCATTATAATTCCAGCCCCTGGAACGCCTGCAGTACCAATAGTTGCCAAGGTTCCTACAATAACGATTTGCAGCATATCTGTGAATGTTAATGGATCTCCAATAATATTGGCAGCAAAAACTGCAGAAATGGCAATTCGTATGGCAGCGCCATCCATATTTACTGTAGCTCCGAATGGGAGGCTAAACCCGTACAAGCCTTTATTAAGATTCAATTTTTTGGCTGCATCCAATGTTAATGGCAATGTGCCTGAACTGCTCTGGGTAACAAATGCTGTTAGTATAGGTGTTCTGGCATGTGTGAAAAAGTCTTTGAGAGAAACTTTGGTGAAGAGCATAAATAGGATATAAACGGCCACTTGGACAAGTAACGCGACATACAATACGAGAACCATGTTGCCAAGTGATGTTAATGTTTCCACACCTTGATTACCAACTGTTTTAGCTATAATAGCAAAAATCCCAATAGGTATATATAGCAAGATAGCTTGCATAATTTTAAATGTTGCTTCATTTAAACCTTCAATTACATTGTAGACAAGTTCCCCTGTTTCGCCCCATTTTTCTGAGGAACGCAAAGCAGAAATAGCTATTCCGAATACCAATGCGGTAAAAACAATGCCGAGCAGGTTTAACTCGGTAAAGGCTGTGAAGATATTATCTGGCACAATACTTAGTAGTACACTCATAACACCTGGATTTTCAGGTACTTCAATTTTTTCATTAGTATCGATTGTCATACCCGTTCCTGGTTCAAAAATGCTGCCAATCGTAATACCAACAATAATAGCCAGAGCGGAAGTTATCACATAATACAAGAAAACTTTACCACCCATTCTTCCCAGATTACCTATTTTTGTCTGGTTCACTCCAACGATTAATGTAAAGGTAACCAGTGGAATAATCATGAATTTCAATAGGCGTAATAATAAATCACCAAATGGTGTTAAAATAGCAGCATCTTTTCCAAATATTAATCCAGCAATTACTCCTAGAACAAGAGCAAGACTGATCTTTAAAATAAGTGATGATTCCACATATTTCTTCCACATTCTTTTCAATTTTTACTTCCCCCTTTTATATTAAAAGTACAATGATCAATAATTGAGATAATGTACATCAAATTACTCGGAATTGTTTCCTAACAATATAGTATATGAAGCCCACTTGTCAAAGACAATGCTCTAACCTAACATCAATATGAAATCTAGGGGAGTCTAACCTTAAATAACGTGTTAGGATAGGAAATATAATCTATCTAATGGAGGGATGAGGTATGTATGTATCTATTTTTAACGAAATAGTACGAATCATGCATGAAGATTACGCAGGTTGTTTGGATAAAGCAGGACAAGATCGGCCTGATTTATTCCGGAAAAGGATTTTGGAGTTAGATAAGACTGGTATAAATGATCAGCTTTTTATTGAAATAGTAAAGGATTACTTACTCGATTTTCAGGATCGCCATATGCACTTTGGTAAAGCGGGTGCAGCTGCTTCCAAATTAAACGCAGGATTTCAGGTAAGAAGATTTCGTGAATCCTTGGTAGTAACACGATGTGATATGGAGAACAGATTGGTGCCAGGGGATGAAATCATTGCTTTGGATGAGGAAGGTATTTTGGAGTTAGTCCAACGACACAAACGGCAGTTGATGGAAACCAATGCAGAGAGGGAGAATTGGGAATCGATTTTACTCCTCTACACGAATGCAACAGTAAAGAAAGTGAGTGGAGAGGTACAATCCTTAAAATTGCAAAAAACTCCAAAGCAACCAGTTCCTCCTATTTACTCTTTTAATAAAATTGCTAGTGACCTTGCTTTAATGGTGTTAACTGACTTTATGGACGAAAATGCCATCTCAGAACTCATCCGTGAAAATGAAGAAACACTTTCTTCTATTAAAAATTTAGTTATTGATGTAAGGATAAACAATGGTGGAAGTGATTTGGCCTTTATGAAAATACTTCCTTATTTATTTGAAGGTGAAAAAATCAATTTGGCTGATTTTGATGATGGTAAAATGCTGACAAATTGTACAGAACGTAATGTGGATTTACGTGTAGAACTTTTAAAAATTGCTGCGCACAGAGTGAAGGATAAAGAAACAGTACTGCAAATTAAAGAACTGATTAAGGAATTAAAGAGGAATCGAGGTGCAGGTTTTGTAGAGCTCGATTTCGGTACAAAAGAAGATAGCTTTGTTTTAGCAACAAAAAGGGGACCTGAAAAAATAATCATATTGACAGATGTTTATTGTGGTAGTTCTGGTGACTCCTTTGTAGAGATTTGTAAGCATTCACCCAAAGTAACGGTCGTTGGCAGACCAACCTTAGGGCTGAATGATTACGCTAATCTGGCAATTATGAAACTGAATAATAAATTTGAATTATGGTATCCCACTTCTAAGCTTTCCAACGTGGATGACGGGAAGGGAATGACTGGAATAGGAATCAAGCCGGATATTTATATTCCATGGACGCCTGCTCATTTACAAGAAGATCTAGATATGAAAAGAGCTCTGGAAATTATATATGCAATAAATTAATAAAGGCAAACCCTCAAAATGTTTACAATTGTCAAGCTGTGGTAAAAGCAATTGTATATATATTCAGGAGGGTCTCGATGAAACAGATAGTCAGGCTAATAACAACAGCAATAATAGCAGGTGTTATACTTGCCTTAAGCTTAAAAATAATTCAGATCACCACTGGAAATCCAGCTTATATTTTATTATTTAATATGGATTATATACCTGTACTAAAGCAATGGAATGATGTACCGGGAGCGGGAATGCTCTTTCACTTTATTACATGTATAGTAAGTGTTATTGGCTTGTTTTATATTCTCAAACTATTTAATTGGGAAAAAGTAGCCAGTCTTTATGTGGCTGTGTACACGATTGGTGGAGGTATATTATTTTTCTTAAGCGCATTGACAGAGACGCCACCAGCTTATACAAATGCAGCAGCATGGTTTTATTGGACAATTGGACATGCTATTTTTGGGGTTACAGTCGGTTTACTAATAAAATCTATCAGCTCAAAGCAATAAGGTAGCGGGTCTGGAGAATAGATTCGTTCAGACTTTAAACTCACCTACATATTAGCTGCTTCAAAAAAATACAATAGAGAAAGGATTTTTTTGGAGGGGCTAATGTGCGGAAAAATTTAGGCATCATCTCTTCTGTTCTGTTTTTAATGGCATTGGTTTCATGGTTGCCTATTTATGTAGACGTAAAAAGTTTTTCAGAACAAAGTGTATTTTATGCAACAGGGGGTGTGGTGACTGGGCTTTTTTCTTCTCCAAGTGGATACAAATTTATTGGTTTAATAGGGAATGGTCTTGTACTTGTATTCCTTGTCGTGCTGCCATATTTCTTTTAATTTAAAGTGAGAAATCCATACAAATTAGCAAGGGGGGAAGCCATGAACAACCATCCGAAAGTTGATTTTACTGTAAGTAAATGGAATGCGGTTTTGAACTTGCTCTCGTTATTTTGTATAATATGTTCGTTTATTTATGTTTTTACTATTTATAAAGAGCTGCCGGATCAAATCCCAATTCATTTCAATGCAGCGGGGGACCCGGATAACTGGGGAAGTAAAGCTACCATTATTCTTATGCCTTTAATTGCTTTGATACTTTACGTTCCACTATATTTACTAAGCAAACACCCGCACGTATTTAATTATCCGTTTAAAGTAACAGAAGGAAATGCAAGAAGCATCTATCCGTTAGCACAGCTATTCATGACAGTGATTAATTTTGAAATGGTGGTTATGTTCACCTATTTATCATTTACGATGGCTGGAAATCAACTTGGAGAAGTTTTTTTTCCCTTGATTATCGTTGTCCCCATTACGACAATAGGAGTATTTTTTGGTATTCTTTATCAAAAACACCGTCAGCATGACCAGCTAGATGACTGATTTGTATATTCTTTTTAATTTAGAAAACACCAGCAATTTACGTATGCTGGTGTTTTTCTTTAGCAATTTTAGCAAGTTTTTTATTATCGTAGTTATTTTTCAAAAACATATAAAATGATGCTCCGAAGATAGCGATATAACCAATGATGCTCCACATGTCAGGAATTTGGCCAAACAAGACAATACTGATTAAAGCTGAGTACACGACAGTAGAATAGAAGAAAATTGAAATTTCTTTTGCAGGCGCATATTTATAAGCAACGGTTATCCCAAATTGACCCACTGTTGCAAAGACACCTGCTGCAAGAAGATAAATCCATTGCTTCATGGACATTGGTTCATAAAAAATAAGGACAAAGGGAAGTAAAATCATTGTTGTAAAAAAGGAAAAATAAAAAACAACTGTATAAAACTGTTCTTTACTTCCAAGTACACGCAAAACGGTGTATGCACCAGCTGCAAATACAGCTGATAGGAATCCTGCCATATAGGGAATGGTTTCCACGTCGAATTCTGGTTTTATAATAAATAGTGTACCAGCAAAGGCAATAAGAATTGCGACGATCTGAAATCTTCTCACATGCTCTTTTAAAAATATGGCAGCAAAAATAATCGTTAAAAATGGGCTCATTTTATTCAACATGTCTGCATCTGAAAGAACCAAATGATCAATAGCATAGAAATATAGAACAATACCTATGGCACCAAGTGAAGATCGTAACAATAAAATTTTCTGATTTTCCTTCTTACCAAATAATCGTTCTTTATAGTATTTTACAAACCCAAATGCTATGACCATGGATACTGCATTTCGAAACATGGTTTTTTGAACGGTAGGCACATCTCCAGACAGTTTCACGAAAGCTGCCATGAGAGAAAATCCCATTGCCGACAATAGTAATAAAATGATCCCCTTATTTTTGTCACTCATAGGCTCCTCCATTTATTCATGTTATTTACCGCTACCTATATTAGTACAAAAATTTTATTTTGCCTAGTAGAGAGGGTTGACGCACTCAATTGCATGTAATTTCTTTATATTGATAGAAAATCTATCCAGATTAGGTGGGGTATGATAGAATATAGTTTATTTTATGAATATAAAGCGAGGTGCCTTGTTGTGAATCCACTATTAATCGAGTTTCCACATGAATTTGAGACAGAGAGGCTGCACATACGAATGCCGTTACCAGGAGACGGGAATATTGTGTTTAATTCTGTTCAAGCTTCCCTCCCGGAACTTAAATCCTGGATGCCTTTTGCTCATTATGAGCAGTCAGAAGAGGCAACAGAAGCAAATATTCGTGAAGCCCATATTAATTTTCTTAAGCGTGAAGATTTACGGTTACTCGTTTTTTTAAAAGAAACTGGGCAACTTGTATGCTCTTCCGGTTTACATCGGATTAATTGGCAGGTACCTAAATTTGAAGTGGGATATTGGGCTGATTCACGTTTTACAGGTAATGGGTATGTTACAGAAGCTGTTACAGGTATTACTAATTTTGCCTTTACTGAACTAAAAGCCAGGCGAATGGAGATCCGCTGTGACAGTAGAAATTTAAAAAGCAGAGCAATACCTGAGAGAATTGGGTATAAATTAGAAGGCATTTTACAAAATGAGGATACTGCAGTAGATCGTCCTGAATTAAGGGATACTTGCATCTATGCCAAAGTTTCAGTATAAGTTTCTTTCCCAAGCTCATAGTTAGCTTGGGATTATTTATGACCATAAATAGAAAATGTTATAAATTAAGAAGTATTGATAAAATTGTATAAATAATGGAAATTTGAGATAATATTTTTGGTTGCTTATGCCAATATTGAGTGAGTTGTAGAATTATAACCTTATATATTGTGACTTCAATATTATATTTTCTTATTGGCCCTTAGAGAGGGGGAAATGAATATGCTTGTTTGCCTATTCATCGTGGGAGCTTATTTGTTTGGGTGCATAAACGGGGCCTATTACGTAGGAAAAATGCTTAAAAATAGTGACGTAAGAAAATTGGGTAGTTCTAATGCCGGGGCTAGAAATGCGGGCAGGGTATTCGGACGAGAAGCATTTATCTATACTGTAATCATTGATGCTGTGAAGACTGTCGTTCCTCTAGCTATAGTAATCTATCTATTTGGAGAGCGGCCGCTAATTCTGGGAATGATTGCAGGAGCAGTTATGGTGGGACATATTTGGCCAGTACAGCTACAGTTTCAAGGCGGGAAGGGAGTTGTTGTATATCTGGCGGCAGCATTAGTTCTTGCACCTCTGGCTTTACTAATAACAGGAATAGTTGTATTTATACTTTTCATACTAAAGAAAGACATCACCATCGCTGGCTTAATAGGATTTTTTGTCATACCCGTCACGCTGTTTATTAAAGCAGAGTTTATTCTTGCAGCAGTTTTCAGTATCCTATTGTTTATTGTGATTTTTTTACATAGAAATGGGGAAGGAACATGAATGAGTGTACATCGATTTTATATAAGCTGGCTGATAACAAAGCAGAGTTAGATCAAATTCATCAACTAAACTACGAAACATTTGTTGAAGAGATACCACAACACGAGAAAAATACGACAAGAATATTGGTGGACCGTTTTCATGAACAAAACACATACATTATTGCCAAGCTTGCCGGGAAAGTAATTGGAATGATCACTGTAAGAGGTGAGAGACCCTTTTCCCTTGATCAAAAGCTTAGCAATCTAGATGAATATCTACCAGCAGATGCCGTTCCATGTGAAATTCGTTTATTGTCCATAAAAAAGGAGCACAGGGGTGGTAGCGTATTCTATGGTTTGTGTGAAAAGTTAGTTTCCTATTGTTTAGAGCAAGGCTTTAATATGGCTCTTATCTCAGGGACGACAAGACAAACAAAGCTTTATAGGCATATTGGATTTAAACCATTCGGTCCGCTTGTAGGCACTAGTGAAGCTCCTTATCAACCGATGTATTTAACAGTTGAAGGCTTTGAAAAATCCACTCCGGCCTTTGAAAGGTTAATGAAACGAGAAAAAAATACAATGAACCATTCCTTTCTGCCAGGCCCGGTTTCTATTTCAGGCAACGTAAAAAAAGCATTTGAAAGACCGGCGATTTCTCACCGTTCAGAAAGGTTTCTGGAAATTTTTCGGGGTGTACAGAAGAAATTATGCAGCTTGACTAATTCTTCATTTGTGGAAATTGCAGTAGGAACTGGAACACTTGCCAATGAAATGGTCGCAGCACAATTATCAACAATAAAGGGTAAGGGGCTTATCCTTTCCAATGGGGAATTTGGTGACAGATTGATTCAACAAGCGAACAGGTGGCAGCTGGATTTTGAAACATTTCAGAAGTCATGGAATATGCCAATTACAGCAGATGAAGTGAAAAAAAGGCTGGCAACGAATCCGGAAATTAACTGGCTGTGGACGGTGCATTGTGAGACTTCCACGGGCTTTGTTTTTCCTATAGAAGAATTAAAATCTCATTGTAAAAGGAATCAAGTAAGGCTTTGCCTGGATGCATGCAGTAGTCTTGGCGTCCTTCCCATAGATCTAAAGGATGTTTATCTGACGGCAAGCGTAAGTGGCAAAGGAATCGGCTCCTATCCAGGATTAGCTTTTGTTTTTCATGAAGACCAACTAGAACCTCATACTTGTATTCCCAGTTATTTGGACATAGGATTGTACCAGCAAAAGAACGGAGTGCCGTTTACGCATTCATCTAATAGCTTATTAGCACTTCATGAAGCGCTTAAACAGACCCAACCAGCATCAAGAGAGCTTGCTGCACGAATTTCTCATCGCTTTCTACATGAGGGAATGGATGTTATATGGGGAGAGAATTATTCACCAGGTATTCTAACGATACGATTACCTGCCTTCATTGATTCAATAAAATTTGGTGAAATGCTGAGGCAACGAGGAGTGTATATAAGCTACGAAAGCAGTTATTTACTGAAGCGTAATTGGATTCAACTCGCATTTATGGGGGCACAACCTGATACTGACGTAATGAAGGCAGTTGACTTGCTTATTCGTTTGTATCGTTCTGTTAAGAAAAAGGAAGGAAGCTTCCAATGAAAAAAAACTTGAATTTTATATCTCGCCACCTTGTTGCTATTTCTGTAGTGATTTTATGGTTGAAAACAGTAATTATAACCTGGACTCAATTTGATGTAACGTTAAACACATGGCAGGATGTACTCCTTTTAATAATGGGGCCATTAGGAATCATCATGATACTTATGGGGATAAGCTTCTTATTTTCAAAGCAAGTTCGTCCGGTTATTTTTATTGTTGCATATTTTCTTATAAGTAGCTTGCTCTATGCCAATTTGCTTTATTACCGATTTTATATTGATTTTGTAACTGTCTCCGTCTTGCTGCAATTGAGTAATGTAGGGGGATTAGGTCCAAGTACAGCTGAACTCATTTCACCATTTGACTTGCTTATTATTGCAGATATTGGTGTGATAATTTACTTACTAATACGGATGTATAGAAAAAACAAGACAATGCATATGCCCCAAAAAAGAAATTATGCAATGACAGGCTTGGTGTCTATCGCGCTTACCTTCAGTATTGCAATGTGGAATAATCCATATTTATTAACAACTGGTTATGACAGAGATCAAATGGTTCAGCAAATAGGCTTGTATAATTACCAGATTGTTAATCTAATTGATGGACTTCAGGCACCATTAATGAAAGTAGCCGCAGATGAAAAAGTTGCTATTAAAACAGCAGAAGATGTTCAACCTGACGGAATAAGGAGGTCGGAAAACTTTGGACTTGCGCAGGGGAAAAATTTAGTGCTCATCAGTCTGGAATCAACGCAAAATTTTGTAATCAACAAGCAGATAAATGGGGAAGAGATTACCCCTTTTTTAAATGATTTAGTAAAAGAAAGCTTTTATTTTCCTAACATTTACGATCAGACAGCACAGGGGAAAACCTCCGATGCAGAATTTATGGTTGATACAGGTCTTTACCCTTTACCAAGTGGTTCTGTAAATGTCAGACGGCCTGAAAATCATTTCGAATCCTTGCCAAAAGTGCTCAAGCGAACAGGTGATTATAAGATTTTTGCTTTTCATGGAAATGATGCTTCATTTTGGAATAGGGATCAAATGTACCAATCACTTGGCTATGATCATTATTTTTCAAAAAAAGATTATAAAGTAACTGAGGACAATTCAGTTAATTATGGGATAAAAGATATACCTTTTCTAAAACAGTCACTAAAAAAAATGAACAATTTACCTGAGCCATTTATGGCAAAGCTTATTCTCATGACAAATCACTTTCCGTTTTTACTCGAGGATAAAGATCAGTTTATTTCCCCTGCTGATACAAGTGTGGAGGTAGTTAACCGTTATATTACGACAGTAAATTATCAGGATAAAGCATTGGAGCAATTTATCTCCTCTATGAAAGAAAAAGGTTTATACGAGAATAGCATTTTTGTGTTTTATGGAGATCATTATGGGATTTCAAGAAAATATGAGCAAGGTGTACACGAATTGCTTGGACAAGAACAGAACCCATTAAATCATTTAGATCTACAAAAAATCCCACTTATTATCCATATACCTGGGCAAACCGGGAAAGAGATAAAGACTGTCGGAGGGGAAATAGATATTCATGCTACACTTCTTGATTTATTAGGAATTCCTGCTGAGGAACACATTACTTTAAGCAGAAATCTTTTTACAAGAAATGAAGAACAGCCTGTCGTGTTTCGAAATGGGGATATTGTAACAGAAAAATATGCTTCTATTGATCGCAAATGCTACAACAAAGAATCAGGGGAAGTAATTGAGACATCTGCATGTGAAAAATATTTAGAAATAGGTCGCCAGGAACTCCAACTTTCTGATGAATTAATATTTGGTGATTTACTACGATTTGTTAAGTGAAATAGTAAGTCTTTTTAGTGTAATACATCTATGCTAGTTAACGAGGCAGTTTTATGTTTTAACGTAAAACTGCCTCGTTGCATTTGAATATATAAGCAAATCATAATATACTTATATAAGCTTGTAGGAGGTGAACATTGTGGAAAATTTGGATATAAATAAAGCGGCCCCTTTATTGAAGTTACTTGGCGACAGAACTCGTCTAACGATGGTGAAAATATTGGATAATCATGATTGTTGTGTATGCGAATTTGTGGAAATCTTCAAAACGAGTCAATCTTCTGTAAGCCAACATCTTCGAAAGCTAAGAGATTTAGGACTTGTACAAGAGGAGAGAAGAGGTCAATGGATATTTTATTCGTTGCAAAAAGAGAGTGAATATTATTCATTTATTCAGCAGATCCTGAATCAATTGCCTAGTCAGGATGGTAAATTAAAAGAATTAGAAGAACAAGGTTTACGAATTACTTGTTGTTAAAAGGAGGAAAGTAAATTGTCATCATCTGTTCTGCTTGCATCATGTATATTTTTACTCACACTTATTTTGGTTATATGGCAGCCAAAGGGTTTGTCCATTGGTTGGTCTGCTTGCGGCGGAGCTGTACTCGCTTTACTAGCTGGAGTAGTAGGTTTTCAGGATGTAATTGAAGTTACGGGGATTGTATGGAATGCAACATTGGCATTTGTAGCAATTATTTTGATTTCTTTAATTTTAGATGAAATTGGATTTTTTGAATGGGCAGCATTACATATGGCTAGAGCCGCCAGAGGCAATGGATTGAAAATGTTTATTTATGTGAGTGTATTAGGAGCTATTGTTGCAGCTTTTTTTGCTAATGATGGTGCAGCACTAATTTTAACACCAATTGTTTTAGCAATGGTTCGTAACTTGAATTTCCAAGAAAAAATGATATTCCCATTTATCATGGCAAGTGGATTTATTGCTGATACCACATCACTTCCATTAATTGTTAGTAACTTGGTTAATATTGTGTCAGCAGATTTCTTTGACATTGGTTTTGTAGAGTATGCAACAAGAATGATTATCCCTAACTTTTTTTCTTTAATAGCAACCATACTTGTGCTTTTGGTTTATTTTAGAAAAAGTATTCCACGACACTATGACATGGCGCAACTGAAAAAGCCAGTGGAAGCAATTAAGGATAGGAAGATGTTTAACTTGTCCTGGATAGTTCTTGGCATACTACTGATTGGATATTTTATAAGTGAGTTTATTAACCTGCCTGTTTCCATTGTGGCAGGAATTGTAGCGATTTTCTTTATTTTAATGGCCGGGAACAGTCATGCAGTAGACACAAAAGCTGTTATAAAAGGTGCTCCGTGGGCAATTGTGTTCTTCTCTATCGGTATGTATGTCGTAGTATTTGGTTTAAGAAATGCGGGGCTTACTGATGTCTTGGCAAATATTATACAAAAAAGTGCAGAACAAGGATTATTTGTAGCTACGATTGCAATGGGTTTTATCGCAGCTATTCTATCTTCCATTATGAATAATATGCCGACGGTTATGATTGATGCAATCGCTATTGCAGACACAAATACAACTGGTGTGATGAAGGAAGCTTTAATATATGCAAATGTAATTGGTTCGGATTTAGGGCCTAAAATTACGCCAATTGGTTCCCTTGCTACTCTTTTATGGTTGCATGTGTTAGCTCAAAAGGGAGTTAAAATTTCCTGGGGGACTTATTTTAAGATTGGAGTCACATTAACAATTCCCATTCTACTTATTACATTAATCGGGCTTTATCTCACGCTAGTAATTTTATAATAAAAAGGAGGATCAACAATGAAGGAAAAAACAATTTATTTTTTATGTACGGGTAATTCCTGCAGAAGTCAAATGGCTGAAGGATGGGCAAAAAAAGTTCTGGGTGATAAATGGACAGTAAAAAGTGCAGGAATCGAAGCGCACGGCTTAAACCCAAATGCAGTAAAGGCAATGAAGGAGGTTGGTGTTGATATTTCAGACCAGAAATCTGAGACCATAGATAGTGAGACCTTAAATAATGCAACTTTGGCTGTAACACTTTGCGGAGATGCAGCAGATAAATGTCCAATGACACCACCACATGTAAGGCGTGAGCATTGGGGATTTGATGACCCTGCTAAAGCAGAAGGGACGGAAGAAGCGCGTTGGGAGGTATTTCAACGTGTAAGAGATGAAATTGGGGAAAGAATAAAGCAGTTTGAGGAAACCGGGGAATAATAGAGAGTCAGATCTTCAAGTCCAGTTACCAAATATGGCTGGAAGATCTGATTTTTTTTAGTTTTTTTAATAAATCTACAAAGCTTATTGTAACAAAAGATGAAAGGATAATTATACTGGTTGGGGATTATTAACTAAGATTTTTTCCTATAGTAAAAGACAGGTTTTAAGGTGAGTGTCTCTGATCGTCATAAATCCGTAACACCTACTGAATATTTTCCAATTTTTATATGTTATTATATATATAAGAAGTATTGTTCATTACTTCACAAACTTTTTTCGATATGGAGGTTAGTAAAATGGCTAATAAAGCTTGGGATCATTTTACCAAAGGGAAATGGCAAAAAGAAATAGATGTTCGCGATTTTATCATTCAAAACGTTACACCGTATGTTGGTGACGAATCATTTTTGTCTAAGGCAACTGATTCGACGAAAGCTTTGTGGGATCAAGTAATGGAATTAACCAAACAAGAGAGGGAAAATGGTGGAGTACTTGATATGGATACTGCGATTGTATCGACGATCACTTCACATGGACCAGGTTATCTTGATAAAAATAAAGAGAAAATTGTTGGGTTCCAAACGGACCGTCCATTTAAACGTTCCCTACAACCATTTGGTGGGATTAGGATGGCTGTGGATGCATGTAATGCGTATGGTTATAAAGTGGATGAAGAAGTACAGCATATCTTTACTGATTACAGAAAGACACATAATGCAGGCGTATTTGATGCATACACTCCAGAAATGAGAATGGCGAGAAGAGCTGGGATTATTACTGGATTACCTGATGCATACGGCCGAGGACGGATTATTGGCGACTATCGCAGATTAGCATTGTATGGTGTAGATCGTCTCATAGAAAATAAAAAAGAAGCATTGGCTGGGGTTGGAGCCAATGGGGTAATGAGCGAGGAAGTCATCCGTGATCGTGAAGAAATAAATGAACAGATTCGTGCATTACAAGAATTAAAGCAGCTTGCT
Organism: Virgibacillus halodenitrificans; assembly: GCF_001878675.1. Taxonomy (NCBI): domain Bacteria; kingdom Bacillati; phylum Bacillota; class Bacilli; order Caryophanales; family Bacillaceae; genus Virgibacillus; species Virgibacillus halodenitrificans. The sequence continues at coordinate 1,308,814 of NZ_CP017962.1, forward strand.
GAAATTTATGGCTATGACATTTCAGAACCAGCAACGAATGCACATGAAGCATTTCAATGGTTGTATTTTGGCTACCTAGCAGCAATAAAAGAACAAAACGGAGCTGCAATGAGTCTTGGACGCGTTTCCACATTCTTAGATATTTATATGGAAAGAGATATAAGAAACGGATTTCTAACCGAGGAGGAAGCTCAAGAATTAGTTGATCATTTTGTAATGAAGCTCCGTCTCGTTAAATTCGCCCGTACACCTGATTATAATGAACTATTTAGTGGTGATCCAACATGGGTTACGGAATCTATTGGTGGTATGGCAAATGATGGTAGATCACTTGTTACGAAAAACGCTTTCCGTATGCTTCATACCTTAGATAATTTGGGACCAGCACCTGAACCAAACTTAACTGTGCTATGGTCTGAAAACCTGCCAGAGAAATTTAAAAAATACTGTGCAAATATGTCTATCAAAACAAGCTCCATTCAGTACGAGAATGATGATATTATGCGGGAAATTTATGGGGATGATTACGGTATAGCGTGCTGTGTTTCTGCAATGACCATTGGTAAGCAAATGCAATTCTTTGGAGCACGTGCCAACCTTGCTAAAGCTTTGCTATATACCATTAATGGAGGCGTTGATGAGAAAACCTTTGCACAGGTAGGCCCAAATTATGCACCAATTACATCTGATGTACTCCAATACGATGAGGTTATGGAGAAATATGACAAGATGCTTGATTGGCTTGCAGGCTTATATGTAAACACATTAAATGTTATCCATTTTATGCATGACAAATACAGTTATGAACGCCTGGAAATGGCATTGCATGACAGAGAAATAGTAAGAACAATGGCATGCGGAATCGCTGGATTGTCTGTGGTCACTGATTCATTGAGTGCAATAAAACATGCTACTGTTAAGCCAATTCGGGATGAGCAAGGTTATGCAATTGATTTTGAAATCGTTGGAGACTTCCCTAAATATGGAAATAATGATGATCAGGCAGATGAAATCGCGGTTAATCTCGTTAAACGTTTTATGAGTAAGATAAAGCATCATAAAACATATCGTAATTCCGTACCAACTCAATCGGTACTAACTATCACTTCTAATGTCGTATACGGAAAGAAAACAGGGAACACACCGGATGGAAGAAGAGCGGGTGAACCTTTTGCTCCAGGTGCCAATCCAATGCATGGACGGGATACAAAAGGCGCATTGGCATCTTTAAGCTCAGTAGCCAAGCTGCCATATGAAGATGCTTTGGATGGAATAAGTAACACCTTCTCCATTGTTCCTAAAGCCCTTGGAAAAGATGAGGAAACAAGAAAGGGTAACTTAGCTGGTATGTTAGATGGGTATATGATTAAAGGCGGCCATCACTTAAATATAAACGTGTTTGATAGAGAAACATTGCTTGATGCAATGGAGCATCCGGAGGAATATCCGCAGCTGACTATTCGTGTATCCGGATATGCTGTTAACTTTATAAAGCTTACAAGGGAACAGCAAATTGATGTTATAAATCGAACATTCCATGAAAGTAGATAGTCAGCTGGTAAAAGCAAGCTTTTGGAAAGGAATGATGAAATATGAAGGGGAGAATCCATTCCGTTGAAACATTCGGTACAGTGGATGGCCCAGGAGTAAGGTATATTGTCTTTATGCAGGGCTGTCTGTTACGCTGTCAATTTTGTCATAATCCGGATACGTGGAAAATCGGTGACGGTAAACAGGTAACGGTAGATGAGCTCATTTCAGATATCGAATCCTACCTTCCATTTTTTAAGTCAACGAATGGGGGAGTCACTGTAAGTGGAGGAGAGCCATTATTACAGGCTAAATTTTTGGTAGAGTTATTCAAGGAATTAAAAAAACGTGGTATTCATACAGCCATTGACACTTCAGGCGGGTGCTTCTCCCACTCCCCTACATTTTTGAAAACATTGGATGAGTTAATGGAAGTAACGGACCTTGTTTTACTAGATTTGAAACAAATCAATCCTGAGAAACACGTAAAGCTCACCGGTCTTTGCAATGATCATATTCTAGACTTTGCGAACTATTTGGCTGAAAAGAAGATTCCTGTATGGGTTCGCCACGTGCTTATTCCTGAAGTCACAGATGTTGATACAGATTTGGAGAAGCTTTCACAGTTTATAGATATGTTGCCAAATGTGGAAAAAGTAGAAGTGCTCCCTTATCACCAGCTGGGTGTATATAAGTGGGAGGCACTTGGACTTGAGTATACTTTACAAGATACGAAGCCACCGACCAAGGAAAGAATAGCGAACGCGGAACGTATTTTGGCAAGGGAAAGTTAAAAAGAATAAAAAAACAGAGAAGCTTAGCTCCTCTGTTTTTTAGTATTAATCGTCTGGAAAAGGTATCATTTACAAAAATAATAGAATTGAGAAAGGAGTTTTACAGGTTCATATAGAAATTTTAAGGAAGGCAGACTAATAACGAGCTTTGCGCTTTTCTAAGAAAGGGGAAACAAATGATGGAACGACATCTATTTTTATATGGCGGAAGTCCTCCATTCGGAGAACGGTTTGGTAAACGTTTTGCAGATTTGGCACTACCTGAACAAGGTAAGGTTGCCATCTTATTTATCCCGAGGGACGGATGGAAGCAGTATATGCGCATTTATACTGCTACATTAGCTGCTTATGGACACAGTAAATTTGAGTACCTACCTCTTATGGAAGATTTGGAAGAGGAGAATACCAATAAATTGGTAAACTGTTCCGGAATTATTATCAGTGGTGGTGAAACAGAGAAATATCAAGAAAGAATAGTAAATACATCCATTGGTAAACAAATAAACATACTTTATGAACAGGGAACCCCTGTTGCAGGCTTTTCTGCAGGCGCGCTACTATCTCCAGCACATTGCATTATCCCTCCAATTGACAATACAAGAGGGGAAAAACTATTGCTTAAAGGAATGGGTTTCCTAAACGATGCAGTAATTAGTGTACATTATTCAAAATGGCAGGAAGATAAAAATTTAAAGACAAATGTGGAGGAACTTGACGTATCAGTCGGTTACGGTCTGGATGATGGAACGGCAGCTTATTTTAGAGATGGAAAGATTGAAGAGATAGAAGGAGAAGGTTTTTATGTTGAAAGAAAAGCACAGGTGTTATAATTTTTCTCTTTAGCAAAGGCGGATGAGACAAGGGTCCATCCGTCTTTGAAAAGTGTGCTTCTCTTTGCATAGATTGAGTAGTCGTTTCTTTTTAAGCTATACCCGCTTCAACCTACATATTCCAGGTTTTTTTTGCTTTATCAAGTCTGTCTGGATGAACGGGGGATTTTTGCAATGGAGAGGGGCAAAGTTGGTTGTAGGCGCTTATTTTTTTGTTGATTTCTTTGATATCTTGTTCGGTAGCTGCAGTATGAATCAACCGTGTTATTTCTTTTTGAAGCTTTAACCATGGTGGTAGATAGCCATTTTCCTTAGCTACTCTTTGGAAATTTTGAAATAAATCGTATTTTGTATTGGCTTTGGGAATCGGCTTTCCTTTTCCAGGTCCACTGTAGTTATCTTTTTCCCCCGCTGCATCCAGAATGTCACCAATCAAATCATTGTACTTCTTATCCATTGATTCACACTCCTATTCATTTTTTGGTATGTGTCATTCATATTATAAGATATTTTAATTATATGATAATTATGGTAATGTGAGAACTATAATTGGAAAACTTTGTAATTAATGTGAAGCTTCAATAAAGGAGAATGCATAGTGAAAGATACAGCTGGTTTCCAAGTCAGGTTTTTGGCTACTATTTTAGATGTTATTATTATTACCGTAACGGTTGGTGTTCTTTCTTACTTTTTATTTGGAGTAGTTTTTCAAGACGAACTTAGGTGGGTTGATGCTATCGAACCGTTATACAACTTATTACTTCCAGTGATATGGGGAGGTTATACGCTGGGAAAACGAATGACACATATTCATATTATTAAAATGACAGGAGAAAAAGTAACCTTATGGACTATGTTTCTTAGGTATATCGTTAGCGGAGTAGTTTACGGGCTAACACTAGGTGTGGGGGTTATTGTAAGTGCTTTTATGGTAGGGATAAGAGAGGATAACCGTGCTACTCATGATTTTATTGCCGGTACACGTGTAGTTTATGATACTAAAAATGATGCAGAAAGCAGATGATAGCAATAATGAAAAATACAGATCGTTATATGATTGATGAAATAGAAGGGTATTCACCAAACATAGGGAGATTACTTTCGATGATGGAATATACTAGAATGACAACACTAGAAGCGGCCGCTAATCTTTCGAAAGAAGCACTGGACTATCGTATTGATGATCAAGGGAATTCGATAGGCTGTTTGCTATATCATATGAGCTGTGTGGAAGAGGTCTATCAAATTATAACATTTGAAGGCAGAGGACCTAACGAGAAGGAGATGGATAGGCTCCACTTAGGGCTTACCCTTGGTGAAGATGCGCATGAACAGATAAGGGGAAATAAACTGGCATATTATACAGATAGATTACATGCTGTTCGAGAAGTATCATTCAAGAGATTTAAAGAAAAAGAGGATGATTGGTTGGATGAAGTGTCTCCATTTGGTCCAGATCACTTAGCCAACAACTACTTTCGCTGGTTTCATGTTTTTGAAGACGAGTTAAATCACAGGGGGCAGATTCGTATTATTCGTAAACATTTGGAGAGGAATCAAATTAACCCATAAGTATTTAGATAAAATGATTTTAAAAGAAGAAATGAAGGTTATGACCTAAATCTGTTAACAGAAAAGTATAGTAGGGCCGCCAGTTTTAGCTGCCCTACCCCTTTGTTTTAATTATAAAGATTTGCAATGAAGTTTATGCTATGTTGGCATTAAAACCAGCCTTTTTTCTTAAACCACATGTACATAGCCACGGCAATTATTCCCATGACACCAAGAGAAACAAAATAGCCGTATTTCCATGTCAATTCAGGCATGTATGTAAAATTCATTCCATATATACCTGCTATAAAAGTCAAGGGAACAAATATCGATGTGATGATAGTCAAAACCTTCATAACATTGTTTGTTTGGTGTGCGTTTAAAGATAAATAGCTATCCCTAATATCTGCAGTAATTTCTCGATTGGACATGATCATTTCTGAAATTTTCAATAAATGATCATAAATGTCAGAAAAATACTCTTTCCTTTCCCTCACACCAGCCTGGTGCTGGGAATTTAACATGCGATATAGTAAATCCCGCATTGGATTGACGGTATGTCTAAGATTTACCAGCATATGCCTAATATCAAATAGTTCTGTAACCAAGTCATTCATCGTTCTGTTATTTCTATTATCCTCGATGACATCCAATTCATCTTCAATGTCATAAATTAACGGAAAATAATTATCTACTATTTTATCAAGAATTTGGTGGAATACATCATACGTATCCCAGTTTTTCGTTCCGTTCTGTCCAAGGAGTCTGTCTTTAACTTGAGTTACTTCCATAGATGGTTGATGGTGAAATGTAACGATAAAATTCTCACCTACAAAAAAGTCCAGTTCTTCTTTAATGAGTTCATCCTTCTCCAACCGTACACTGTGGGTAACATAAAACGTATAATCCGTATAATAATCCAGCTTAGGACGTTGTAATCTGTGCATACAATCTTCAATAGCGAGTGGATGAAATTGAAATACTGTTGTGAGGTAATTAACTTCCTCATCCGTGGGCTGGTTAAAATCTGCCCAGATCCATTTATAATTAGAAAAATGAAAAGATGTTATTGGTATGTTTTTTTCTAGTTTTCCTTGTGCGGTTACTCCATATAGATGGATCAATATAAATGCTCCTTTCCTCTTCAGTGGTTATCACTATCTATTTACCCTTTTTAAATCCAAAACAATCGGCTTGCAGAAAGAAAAAATATAGACCTTTTACTAACAAGGATTGTTTAAACTTGTTAAAATGGGAATGTAAAATATGCAGACAAATGAAGGTCTAGGCCGTTTTGTTGGGTGTTGTGTTTCTGCATAAATACTAAGTAAATTGGAAATATTACTTTCCTGTCATTTTTTAATAAAAGGATTAACTTTTTTATAAGGGTGGAATAATCCTAGAGGGCAAATTATGCCCGTAAGGAGGAGTAACAAATGGCAAAAACTTTTGTACTGGGTGGTACAGGACTGCTCGGTTTTCAAACGATTAAAGAATTATTAGCTAAAGGGTATGAAGTAAAAACAATAGCAAGAAAAGAAAAACTAATGAATCAGCTGATGCCTGAGGAAGTGGAGAAACATTTAGGAGATATTAATACATTATCAGATGAGGAAATAGTGGAGCTGCTTCGGGATTGTGACAGCTTTGTTTATGCAGCGGGAGTTGATGAACGAACAATTCCGCAGGCACCAGCTGAGAAATTTTATTATGAACAGAATGTATTGCCAACCCAACGTCTCGCACGGCTATCCAAAAGAGCAGGTGTTAAAAAATTTGTGATTCATGGGTCATATCACGTGGAATTTTCTGAGAAATGGCAGGATCTAAATCTTTTTGAAACAGAAGCGTATCCACGAACAAGAAAGCTGCAAGAAGAAATTGCCTTTATGGAAGGTGAAAATGGAATGGATGTCATGGCGTTACGTTTACCATATATTTTTGGAACAATGCCTGGACGTACGCCGCTTTGGAAGATGTTTTTACCTCAGGTAGAGGGGAAAGATGTTGTGCCTGTATTGCAAGGTGGAACAGCTATGGTTACAGTAAAGCAGGTAGCAGAAGCAACTGTTGGTGCCTTGGAAAATGGGGAGCATCAGAAAAGTTATGCTTTATGTGGTGAAAATATGTCCTATGCTGTGTTTTATAAAATTATAGCAGAAGCGCTTGAACAAGAAGATACAGAGATAAAAGTAGTACCACTAGAGCAAATGAAGCCTTCGTTTCAAAAAGCGGATGAAAAACTGGCTTATGAAGGAAAAGAAAGAGCGATCCATGCAGCTCAGACTGCAGAAATGCAAAATAGAGGAGCATATCTTGATCCTAAAGAAACAATGCCCGTGTTAAATTACCAAGAAGATGATATAAAAGAAGCGATTATTGAATCTATTAAAAAAGCGGTAAATTGTTAAAAGCTTATAGTTGCTACTCACCTTAACACTTTTGAAGCTTAGGGAGAGCACTGACCCTTATCAAATAGTTGTTAAAAAAATTGGTATATGATAGACTTTTTTTAATCGAATAGAATTTCCTTCGGGGCAGGGTGAAATTCCCTACCGGCGGTGATGAGGGCTTTGTTCCCTCTCAGTCCGTGACCCGGTTTCTGCATTGAAAACGGTGGATTTGGTGAGATTCCAAAGCCGACAGTATAGTCTGGATGGGAGAAGGAATGACTGGAAAATATGTATTAGTAAACTATTAAAAAAGATGAGATCTATGAAATTGCAGGATGCTTCCGATGCCCTGTAATCTTTTAACGACATCTTTTTCAATGGTTAATTCTAAATGCTTGTTATTCGTCATGTTATAGCCCCGTACTGCCTTTATTGGTGTACGGGGCTTGTCGTATTTAAGAAATAATTTTACTGGAGAAATAAAATAGAGGAAGGAGTACTACTTTGCAGGAAGAGGAATATATGAAATTGGCGCTCTCGATGGCCATAGCAGCCAAAGGGCAGACAAGTCCAAATCCACTTGTTGGAGTTGTTATTGTAAAGGATGGCTTTATTGTTGGCACAGGTGCTCATTTTAAAGCAGGAACACCACATGCAGAAATACATGCTATTCAAGCTGCCGGCGAGCAAGCTTTCGGTGCTGATATATTTGTTACGCTTGAGCCATGTAGCCATTTTGGCCGAACAGCTCCGTGTGCAGATGCTATTATACAAGCGGGAATAAAACGTGTGTATATTGCTTCCCTAGATCCCAATCCGCTTGTTGCAGGTAAGGGGATAAAGAAACTTAGGAAGGCAGGTATCGAAGTAGAAACAGGCCTTCTGGAAAAAGAAGCAGTTGAACTGAATCAACCTTTTTTTCACTTTATTAAAAATAAACAACCTTTTGTAACGATAAAGGCAGCGACCTCATTAGACGGAAAAATCGCTGCAGCAACTGGTGACAGCAAATGGATTACTTCTCCAGAATCCAGACGCGACGTTCATCAACTACGACATGAACATGACGCTATATTAGTAGGCATACATACCATCATTCAAGATAACCCCCGTTTAACCACCAGATTGCCCCAAGGTGGAAAAAATCCCATTCGAATTATTTTGGATACGCATTTACGTATTCCCCTAGAAGCAAATGTTCTTACAGATCAAGCTGTAAAAACAATTATTTATACTGGTAAAGATGCAGATTCAGATAAAATGAGAAAAATTAGTAATGAATTCGTTGAAGTTGTTCAATTGGTTTCAAATGTAATTTCTATTGAAGATGTATTAAAAGATTTAGGTGATAGAAATATAATGACTTTACTTGTCGAGGGCGGTTCTGAGATACACGCTTCTTTTATTGAAGAAAATGCATTTCAACAACTTATTTTCTATATGGCACCAAAAATAATTGGTGGAAAACAAGCTATACCGTGTGTCGGAGGTAGCGGAGCACAACTTGTTGAACAGGCAAACGAACTTGAGTTCATCGACGTAAATCAAGTCGGTTCTGATATAAAAATAGCAGCAAGACCACGAAGGAAGGGATCTACACAATGTTTACCGGAATAATTGAAGAATTAGGCAGTGTAAAGAAAGTAGCACAGCAAGGAAGAGCAATGGAAATTACAATTCACGCTACCAAAATAATGCCAGGAATCAAGCTTGGTGACAGTATTGCTGTAAACGGGATATGTCTCACTGTTACTAGATTAACTTCAACCGAGTTTTCTGTTGATGTCATGCCTGAAACCTTCCGTAGCACTTCTTTATCCACACTTAAAGAGCGTATGGAAGTGAATCTGGAAAGGGCAATGCCTGCAACAGGTAGATTTGATGGTCATTTTGTAACAGGTCATGTAGATGGTGTAGGAGAGATTTTAAAGAAAGAACCTACTGAAAACGCCATTTACTTTCATATTTCTATACCTACGGATTTCTCTAAATATATTGTTATGAAGGGCTCTGTTGCAATAGATGGCATTTCTTTGACTGTCTTTGGAATTGAAGCAGATACGCTTATCGTTTCAATTATCCCACATACTGCAAAAGAGACAGTGCTTGGAAGAAAAGGTACAGGTGATCAAGTTAATTTGGAAACAGACATGTTGGCAAAGTATTTGTATTCCTTTGTACATGAACACAGAGCAGAAGGGAAATTTGAAAGTAAGATAACAGAGCAATTTTTACAACAGAATGGATTCTAGGCTTCATAGATTATAAGTATGTAAGAGTACACATGTCAGTATTCAAATATAGGAAGAAGGGGAAATGGATGTTCAGTCAAATAAATGATGCTTTGGAGGATTTAAAGTTAGGGAAAATGATTATTGTCTGTGATGATGAAGACCGGGAGAATGAAGGTGACTTTCTGGCGATTGCCGAATATGCTACACCGGAAACAATCAATTTTATGGCTAAACAAGGCAGGGGGCTAATTTGTACTCCAATCGCAGAAAAAATCGGCGAGAAGCTTGAACTTAATCCAATGACTACCCATAACACGGACAGTCATGAAACAGCCTTCACAATAAGTATTGATCATAAAGAAACGTCGACTGGTATTAGTGCATTTGAAAGAGCAAAAACGATACAAGAAATGTTGAAAATAAATGCAAGGCCTACTGATTTTTCAAGTCCTGGTCATGTATTTCCTTTGGTTGCAAAGCCTGGCGGTGTATTGAGAAGAGCAGGACACACAGAGGCAGCGGTTGACTTAGCTGTACTAGCAGGGGCTTCTCCAGCTGGGGTAATATGTGAAATTATGAATGAGGATGGAACAATGGCTAGAGTAGGAGACCTTGAAAAAGTTGCCAAAAAGTTTGGTATCAAAATGATCACCATTAAACAATTAATAGAATATCGCTTGCAGCATGAATCTTTGATCAGTAGAGAGGTTGAGATTGAACTGCCGACAGAGTTTGGTGATTTCAGGGCAGTTGGTTATTCCAATACAATAGATGGGAAAGAACACATAGCACTTATAAAAGGAGATATAACAGGGGAGGAACCTATTTTACTTCGGGTTCATTCTGAATGTCTTACAGGTGATGTCTTTGCATCCAATCGCTGCGATTGCGGTCCACAGCTCCACAGGGCGCTTATGAAGATTGAAGAAGAAGGTAGGGGCATTTTGTTGTATATGCGTCAAGAAGGCCGGGGTATTGGTTTAATCAATAAATTAAAGGCTTATAAATTACAAGAAGAAGGCTATGATACGGTGGAAGCCAACCAAAAATTAGGATTCGCTGAAGATCTTCGTGATTACGGGATCGGAGCTCAAATTTTACGAGACTTAGGTGTGACTAAGATGAGGTTACTTACAAATAATCCACGTAAAATAGCAGGTTTGAGTGGACATGGACTGCAGCTTGTAGAACGGGTTCCTTTACAGATGCCTGTAAAATTGGAAAATGAAGGATACTTACAAACAAAGAAAACCAAACTTGGACATTTATTAACATACTAAAGGAGAGATTTAGAATGAAAAAAGTAATTGAAGGTAACTTAATTGGTACGGAACTAAAGCTTGGTATAGTGGTTTCTCGTTTTAACGAATTTATTACTGGTAAGCTGCTGGAAGGCGCAATTGATGCGTCTAAACGCCATGGTGTTGAAGAAGATAATATTACTGTTGTCTGGGTGCCTGGAGCTTTTGAACTGCCGCTTGCTGCAAAGAAGCTTGCAGGGTCAGAAACGTATGATGCGGTAATTACGCTTGGTACAGTTATACGTGGTGCTACTTCTCACTTCGATTATGTCAGTGGAGAAGCAGCGAAAGGAATTGCTAATGCTGGAATGCAAAGCGAAATTCCTGTCATCTTTGGAGTGCTGACAACCGACACAATTGAACAAGCTATTGAACGGGCAGGCACCAAAGCAGGAAATAAAGGTGCAGAAGCTGCTGTTACGGCAATTGAAATGGCTAACTTGTATAAACAATTGAAATAGAGGTATTTAAATAACTTTGCAACAGTTATTACATTGTTAATTTCTGTGAACAGAACTCGTTCATTCATTACTATAAAAATAAGGGGCACAGACCAGTGCCTCTTATTTTCAGCTTAGACAATAATCATTCCTCTCTATCTTCCGGAATACCTTGATTCAGCTCTTCGCTATATTCAGCCTGAAGTTTCTGGTTAATAAGTTCCTTTTCTTCATCAGATCGGATAGCATGGCCATCCAACACTTGATTAGCCATGTATTTATGGAAAAAGTACTCTCCAACTGCGAGAAATGCAGATGATACAAGTGAAGCAGTTACGAGGGGGATTTCCATTTCAAATAAAAAAGAACCTAATAAATAGATGGCCACAAAGGCGAGAATGAAGTCAAATAAAGTTGCTCCCCAATTTTCAAACCTTGGTAATAAATAAACGTCTCCAACTATATAGGAAACCACTGTAAGCAGGACACTTAGAATGAAGATATTGGGAAAGGATACACCAAAAAATAAACCTAATACAAGCCCCAATATCCCGGTACACATAATAAACTTCATAAAGACTGCCTTCCAATGTTCCATTTTATCACCTCCAATTTATGAATAGACTGCCCTGTTCTATTCACAATTATTATTTCCCTACATAAACTTATAAGGCTTAATGTTTGCCACACGCAAAATGGTTAACTATAATCACAAATAGATTTAAAAATATGGTTTACACAAGTAAAAGTGGGAATATAGATGAAGTAATCTAAATAAAAGAGTTAATTTTTGAACAAAGGAGCATTGCATGATGGTTGACTATTTTTTGAATTTGGATCCGGTAGCCCAAGCAGCCTTAGCAACCTTATTTACATGGGGAATGACAGCCTTGGGAGCAGCTTTAGTTTTTGCGACAAAAGGATTTAACCAACGCTTTATGGACAGTATGTTAGGTTTTGCTGGTGGTGTTATGATAGCTGCAAGTTTCTGGTCATTGCTTTCTCCTGCGTTGGATATGGCGGAAGGAGGGCCAGTTCCAGTCTGGGTCCCGGCAGCGGTAGGGTTTATTCTTGGAGGAGTATTTTTGTGGATATCTGATAAAATACTACCACACCTCCATCCATCTTCTTCGTCTATGAATGAAGCAGAAGGAATAAATCCGGGAAGCAAAAAAAGAAGTACATTACTTGTATTGGCAATTACGTTACACAATATTCCTGAAGGTCTAGCTGTAGGTGTGGCGTTTGGCGCAATTGCTGCGGATTTACCTTCCGCCTCTTTAGCTGGGGCCATAACACTTGCTGTTGGTATAGGTATTCAGAACTTTCCTGAGGGTTTAGCAGTTTCTATGCCTCTCCGAAGAGAAGGGATGTCCCGGAGGAAGAGTTTTATGTATGGGCAGGCTTCCGGCATGGTGGAACCTATTGCTGGTATAATAGGTGCACTTGCCGTAACTTTAATACAGCCTTTATTGCCTTATGCACTTAGCTTTGCAGCGGGCGCAATGATTTTTGTAGTTGCGGAAGAAGTAATTCCAGGTTCACAGGAAAATGGAAATAAAGATCTCGCTTCCATGAGTATAATGATTGGTTTTACAATTATGATGATCTTGGATGTGGCTTTAGGTTAGATTTACTAAAAGGCGAAGGGATAATTTCTCTCGCCTTTTGTTATACACGGATAATTACATAGTCACCATTTGTTAGTTTTGTAACATCTGCCTTCATTGCTTTGGCAACATCTGCTGTTAAGATTTTTGCTTCATCTTCTGATTTGGCTAGGAGACAAAGGCAGTTGCTTGAAAGAACCCTTTCCTTCGCTAAGGTTACATAAGCCAAAATTTGATACTCTGGTCTCAAACTGGATTCTCTTCCCATAACTAATCTCCTTTCAGATTTGTTTTCATGACAGCATGCGATTTTTTTGCACTTTCCAATAAAGGACATTTTTTCACGGCTTCAATCAGTGCATCTAAATCCCGCTTAATCGGTATCATTGTAATAACCACTCTACCTTTCTCATAATCTTTTCTCGTAAAAGCATATCGTTTATTTCCCAGGGCTCTTGTTGCTTCAAATAAGGCAGCTTGTCTTTGTCCAAAGTTGTCCAAATTAATTCGGTAATGATTTTCATTGGGAGTAATAATAACAGCCATTCCCTCTTCCTGAAAAAGTTTTTCCGCATTTTCCGTTCCTAAGATATTACTTATAAAGATGCCATTGACATAAAGGTTGGAATCCTTCACTTCGATTGTTCCCCTCTCTACTTGGGCAATGTCACCAATGCTTTTTCCTTTAGTGAAATTTTTTAATAAGAATAATACAGCAAATCCTACTAAGAAACCACCAATCAGTTTAATCCATATGGCATAGGGAAGTACCATCATTGTAATAGAGGAGAGGAAAGAAGTAATAAATGCAATATAGTTTCTTGACTCAAATGTTTTTGCGATACCATCAATATAAGCCGCACCCCTGTAGGTGTACTCCGTATGTTCTAAATCACTCAGACTTTCTTTTTCCATTTTTCTCACATCACGGAATTGTTGCAGAGCCAAAGTCAAGAATGTGACTGCTACAAAATTTTTGCTGAGTAAAGCTGGAAGAGCAACTGCCCCAAGAGCTGCAGCGACGAATCCAGTGATCATGTGAATTAAGTACCCGTTGGGATAACTAGGATACTGTCGATAATCTTCTTTTAGGATGAGAATTCTGGAAAGGGTACCTACCAAAATAGACCCTGCAATTATACTTAAATCTTCGGTAGACAGAATTTGAGCTCCTTCCACCTTGATCACCTTCCATTCACTACTATGTATGTGAACTTAGTATGTGCAAGATAAATGAATTTACCCCAATTAATATAAAGGACATGGAAATAAACTAGAACTTAAAAAAAGAACCGAAATTGAGTGTTTTTTTAAAATGTAAAAAGAGCCATCCTAAAAAGAAAGGCTCTTCATTTACTTATTTTTTTCTTAATATAATCATAAAAATACTAATCAATGTAAAAGCAATGAGCGCAAGAAAAGGAATCGTAATAAAACCGAGCCAATTAATATACGCTGCATCACATGGTACGCCATCAGCACAAGCCTTTAGTTTTGCAAAGCCAGGTACCTTCTGTTCCAGATAGTGAAAAAGAGAGATGCACCAGCCGATTAAACTGAGAGGCAGTACATACTTTTTTACATTAATATCGTTCGTAAATGTAGCAATACCAAGAATTAAAGCTAATGGATACATTATAATTCGTTGATACCAGCAAAGTTCACAAGGAATATAGTGAAGAATTTCACTGAAATACAGGCTCCCAAGTGTTGCTATAACTGAAACCAGCCAAGCGAAATAGAGATAAAGTTGTTTCCTGGATTTATTTGTCATTTATTAGTTACCTTCCAGTTCTTGCTCAATTGCTGCTTGAATAGCTGCATAGTCAAAAGGATCCTCGATCATTTTGTCATTAACCATAATCGAAGGAGTTAACTCCACATTGTGCTCTGTGACTAACTCCGTATCTTTATTTACAGCGTCCAAATGCGTGTTATTTTCAATATCCTCTTTTAGTTGCTCTCCATCAATTTCTTCCATGTTATCAGCTATTTTTGTTATAGTATCCATTGTCAGCCATTTGGTATCATGATCTTCTGCTGGTTGCTGAGCGAATAACTGCTTATGAAAATCCCAGTATGCTTCAGGATTTTGTGCCCATACTGATTCCGCTGCAAGAGAGCCTAACTTGGATTCCTCTCCGTGGAACAGAACATTAATATAAGCAAATTTAGCCTTTCCAGTATCAATATAATCTTGTTTTATTTGAGGAAAATATTGTTCACCCCAAGCTTTGCAAGCTGGGCATTTGAAATCTCCAAATTCTACAATAGTTACAGGAGCATCTTCTTCTCCCATGACTGGTTGTCCTTCAATGGAAGGTTGATTTCCGGTAGTCGTGTCCTTTCCTGTGCCATTGTTAGTAAGCACCACAATAGCAACAATTAACGCAATAATTACCAAAGTAATAATTACGGTAATTTTGATAGGAGAATTTTTACCTTTCATTAAAACACCTCTTTATTTTTTTATGTAATGATATAGTACCATTAATTTATCTTAAAGTTGAACAATATCTAACTTGTTCAAATAATAGTCATAAAAGTTAATGATCTTTCGTTGACACACATATTCGATATTGCTAATATGATGAGCATATAACATATTAGAATAAATGAATATGTGAGGTGGCAAAAATGATAACTTCAGATTTAGAGGTTAAGGTTAAATTTTTACATGGCTTTTCACATCGTACACGAATTCAAATATTTGAAGCTATAAAGCACAAGGAAAAAACGGTTTCTGAAATTATTCAGACCGTAAATGCAAGTCAGTCCAACATTTCTCAGCACCTTGCTTGTTTAAAAGGATGTGGGATGGTTGTTGGAAGACAGGAAGGGAAATATATTTATTACAGTTTAAGGAATCAGAAGGTCAGAGACTTATTGACGATGTTTGACGAGGTTCTTGAAGAAGTAGAAGAAGAGGTAGCTTGTTGTAAAAAAGAGGTGGAGTAGGAGGAGAAATAGCTTGGGTAAATCATGTTGTGGATCAAATAAAGCAGATCATTCGAACAATGCCTGTTGTTCGCAGACAACAGGAACGGAACAAAACAACGATCAAGATAAGTTAACGGTGTCTAACGAAGTATGTTGCAATGCAGAGGAGGAGAATGCCGAGTCAGAGCCCGATTCGAGTTGCTGTTCTGGTAACTCGGAAATTAAAGAAGACAAAGCTGAAGATGACTGCTCTAATAAGCGTACTTTTGTGATTGAAGGGATGGATTGCCCTTCCTGTGCGGCATCAATTGAAAAAGCGGTAAATAAAATTGATGGTTTGGAAATGATTAAGTTAAACTATAATACTGCCAAGCTTGTGGCGGCAGGTACGGAGAAAGCATTGGATGCTGTACCATTAGAAGTCAATAAATTAGGCTTTACTGCCAGTATGGAAGATAGAGGGGGATTTACTTCTATTTATGAAATTGAAGGAATGGATTGTGGAAATTGTGCGAAGAGCATTGAATCACACATGAGACGACTTCAGGGTGTCAATGACGTAACAGTTAGCTTTTCCACTGGAAAGATGAAGCTTTCCCATTCTAATAAAAACAATGAGATGGTTAAAGAAATAGAGAAGCTAGGGTATAAAGCTGTACTAGTTAATGGAACCGCAAATAAGTTATCTTCTAATAAGCAAAGAAGTAAAGAAATGATCTCTATTTACTTTTCAGGTGGTTTAATTGCCATTGCGTTTTTCGGATCATTCTATGGACTTTCCAATCTTATAGGCGTCTTCTTGTATGCAGCTGCTATTGCGATTAATGGCTATAAACCAATTAAAGCTGCTTTTTATTCGTTGAAAAACCGCTCTCTTGATATGAATGTACTCATGTCAGCTGCCGCCATTGGTGCGGCTCTAATTGGTGAGTGGTTTGAAGGAGCTACAGTTGTTTGGCTATTCGCTCTTGGTAATGTACTGCAAAACAATTCGATGGAACAAACAAGAAAATCAATTCGTGGGCTTATGGATTTAGCCCCCGCAGAAGCATGGTTAAAAACAAGTAATGGAATGAGCAGGGTACCAGCAGAGCAAGTCAGTCTAAACTCTCTCATTATTATCAAGCCAGGTGAACGTATACCGTTAGATGGAGAGATTGTAAAAGGAAGCTCCAGTATTAACCAAGCACCTATTACGGGAGAATCGATTCCGGTTAATAAAACCCTCGGTGATCAAGTATATGCCGGTACAATTAATGAACATGCATCCTTAGAAGTAAAAGTAACAAAACTGCTAGAAGATACAACCATAGCTAAGATTATTCATTTGGTAGAAGAAGCACAAGATCAAAGAGCACCAGCTCAGGCGTTTATTGATAAATTTGCTAGTATTTATACTCCAATTGTGTTCGTGCTTGCCTTCGGAATAATGATTATTCCTCCATTGCTTGGTTTAGGTGGATGGAGTGAGTGGATTTATAAAGGTCTTGCATTACTAATCGTTGCCTGTCCATGTGCGCTCGTCATATCTACTCCTGTAGCAATTGTTTCTGCGATTGGGAATGCAGCCAAACAAGGTGTCTTAATTAAAGGCGGAACGTTTTTAGAAAAAGCTGGAGAAATAGACGCAATTGCTTTTGATAAAACAGGAACACTGACAGAAGGGAAGCCAAATGTTTCAGAAGTTCATACGTTTCATGGATCTGAACAGAAACTCATTGCCATTGCGAGGACGCTAGAAGAATATTCTACTCACCCAATTGCTCATACGATTGTGGAATATGCTAAAAAGCAAGAGATTGAAACGATAGAAGCATCGAATTTTACCAACATTGCCGGTAAAGGCGTCCAAGCAATGATAAATGATGAAACATATTATGCTGGAAACCCTAAGCTATTTAAAGAAATGGGGGTAGACCTAAAGCCTGTCGCTGATTCTATTAAAAGGGCTATAGGTCATGGTAAAACGATCGTATTAATTGGAACGAGGCAAATGATCTTAGGTATGATTGCTGTAAGTGATTCGCTACGTCCTACAACAGTAAATGCTTTGCAGCAGTTAGATAATATTGGTGTGAAACAAATTGTGATGCTTACTGGAGATAATGAGGGGACTGCAAAAATGATTTCCAAAGAAACAAAGGTAAATCGGTATTTTGCTGAACTTATGCCGGAAGATAAAGTTGACACAATTAAAAAGCTTCAGGAAGAAGGCCATAGCGTGGCTATGGTTGGAGATGGCATAAATGATGCCCCTGCTCTTGCGACTTCAGAGCTGGGAATAGCCATGGGCGGTGCAGGCACAGATACCGCAATGGAAACAGCGGACATAGTGCTTATGGCAGATAACTTGGAGAAACTGCCATACACAATTAGACTAAGTAGAAAAGCTTTATCTATTATCAAACAAAATATTGCTTTTTCATTGCTTATAAAACTAGCGGCTCTAATCCTGATTTTTCCGGGTTGGCTAACCCTATGGATGGCTGTGCTAAGTGACACTGGAGCAGCAGTACTTGTAATATTGAATGCGTTACGATTATTACGGGTGCGATCAGAATAGTAGAATACGTGTCAGAGCTGGAAGTGACAATTTCAGTGATAAAATTTTACAGGTTTAAAACTTAATAGAATGCTTAAAAGCAGCTCTGCATCTTGTATGTAGAGCTGCTTTTACTAGTTCTAATATATATGTTGGGATTATTCAATGATTCGGAAAGTAGATAGACTGCGACGTAACTAAGAATATTAGAGGCTGCGTAAATCACCGCTACGGGGAAATATTTCGCTTTCCGCGGGCGGCAAAGAAGACACTGTGAGGTTACGAACAGATGTCGCCCTTGTACCCGGAGGTGTGAAAGCGTCCGTATGCAACGGAAATCAATGCGGCTTACCTACCTCTTCAACGATTTCAATGAGCTTTCCAGCAACGCAGTTATTTTACATAATCTAAACACGAATAGTTACTGCGCAGTTTCCTCCAACTATGAAATAACTAAATATGTTTGTAACCTAAAATTTAAAGTTAAACCTTTTATTAAATCGATGGAAAGTATATGAGAATTATATTTCAAGTGAAGCTTCATTTCTCTTATTTTCTAATTGTTGAACAACACGAGCAGCAGAGGCGTCACCAGTAATATTTACTGCAGTACGGAACATATCCATAAAGCGGTCCACACCAGCAATTAAGGCGATGGCTTCTAATGGGAGATTAACTGCTGTAAGAACCAGTGTCAGCATAACTAGCCCTGCTCCAGGCACACCAGCTGC
The DNA here is from genome assembly GCF_001878675.1 of Virgibacillus halodenitrificans. Taxonomy (NCBI): domain Bacteria; kingdom Bacillati; phylum Bacillota; class Bacilli; order Caryophanales; family Bacillaceae; genus Virgibacillus; species Virgibacillus halodenitrificans. The sequence goes on from NZ_CP017962.1 coordinate 1,327,710, forward strand.
TCCAATGGAACCTAATGTTGCAATTAATACAATCGTTAATATCTGAATAAAAGAAAGCTCGATGCCATAAGCTTGTGCAGTAAACAGGGCTGCTATGCTTAAATAGAGTGAGGTTCCATCCATATTAATTGTAGCTCCTAGTGGCAAAACAAAACTGGACACTCTTTGGGAGACTCCTAAGTTATCTTCTGTACATTTTATAGTAACAGGCAATGTTCCGGAACTACTTTGCGTACTGAAAGCAACAAGCGTAGCTGGGGCAATTCCTTTGAAAAATTTCAGTGGATTCATACTTCCGAAGCTTTTAACTGCAAATGAATAGGTTACGAGTGTGTGAACAATGCAAGCAAATGCTACAACTGCAACTAGCTTTATTAAAGGCATCAAAACAGAAAGCCCATATTGTCCGATAATAGGAGCTAGCAAACCAAAGACTCCAAATGGGATAAGCTTCATAATAATCCAGGTGATTTTATACATAATTTCGGCCAAACCTTCAAAGAATCGATAAACAGGTTGAGCTTTTTCGCCCACCATGGTAATCCCCACACCAATGAAGATAGCAAAAAATATAATCTGGAGAATGTTACCACTAGAAAGACTTTCAATCGGATTGGTTGGAATGATGTTAAGAAACACATTAATTACACCACCAGTTTCGGTGGCTTCCGGTATTTCTCCTGTAGAGGAAATGTCCACTCCTTTTCCTGGTGAAAAAAGGAAAGCTGAAATCAATCCAATCGTAACAGCAAGAAGTGTTGTGGCAACATAATAAAAAATAGTTTTTCCGCCGATTCTCCCAAGTGTTTCCATGTTACCAGTGCTTGCTACTCCTACAATTAAAGATGAAACAATTAAAGGGATAATTACGAATTTAATAAGTCTAAGAAATAAGTCGCCTAATGGTTGCACGACTTCCATGTTTTGGCCAAAAATAATACCAAATATGATAGCACTTATAAATGCGATTAAAATCTGGGGAAGTAAACCAATACGCATGTACCAAACCTCCTTAATTCATTGACTTTCAAAAATCTTTACTATTCAAACGCGCGTTTTTAAATATGTATGTACTTGTTTGAAAATTAAGAACATGGAAATGGGATTAGGGCGGTGACATATTAATAATTCTGTTAAAAGTTCAATTATTATAAAGATCCTGCACAAAAACTGGATAAATTTTATATAAAATAACTTTAATACATAGAGAGTGATGGAGGGCGTGGATTATGAAAAGAGTAATGCTAATTGGAATACTTAGCACGGGTCTATTTATAGCTGGGTGCAGCGATTCTGGAAAAAAACAGGCTTTTGAAGTTCCTTTTGATGGGAAAATGGAACATGTTCATGGCATAGGTTATGCAGGTAAAGATAACGGATTACATTTTGCTTCCCATACAGGTCTAAAAATATATAGAGATGGAGAATGGTTGGAAACATCTAAAAACCATAATGACTATATGGGATTTAATGCAGTTGATGATGGGTTTTACACTTCTGGCCACCCCGGTGAAGATTCGGACTTACCAAATCCAATAGGAATTCAGCGAAGCGCCGACGGAGGCAAAAGTCTTGATGAGATTGATTTTGCAGGAGAAACAGACTTCCACGGAATGGCTGTTGGCTTCTCCAGCCATGACATCTTCTTAATGAATCCCCAAAAAAATTCAAAACTGGACCAGGGATTTTATAGAAGCGTAGATAATGGAGATACATGGGACGAAGCTGCTGGAGCTGGATTGGCAGGAGAACTTCTGCACCTGGCTATACATCCATCTGATTCCAACTGGGTCGCTGCAGCTACTAGTAATGGAATTTATCTTTCTGAAGACGCAGGGGAACGTTTTGAATTAATTAGTGGTGATGGAACTGGTACGTCTGTTTATTTTGATGAGGAAAATCTCTACTTTGCTTCTTTTACATCAAGCCCTGAAATGACAAAGTATACTCTTTCAGACGCCAGTAAAGAAAAAGTTGAGCTACCTGAACTAAATGAAGATGGCCCAGTTTACATTGCAAAGAATCCACAGGAGGAAAAAGTGTTTGCTATTTATACTATAAAAGGGCAGGCATTTATTTCAAAAGATGGGATGAAGAGTTGGGAGCAGATTTTAGATAATGGACATGTGATAAATTAAAGAAAGCGTGGACAGACTAATATGTTTGAACTATATAACCAAATTGCAAGTCTTTTCAGCCGTCCCATACAGCAGCTCGCATATGGTTGGGAGCATTTACCTATTTTGTTTGCTTTCTTTCTTGGATTGGTTGGGGCAGTAGCTCCATGTCAGTTGACAGGTAACATTAGTGCTATTACGATCTATGGCAATAGGTCACTTACCTACAAGGTACCATGGTTACATGTGTGGGTCTTTATTATAGGGAAATTAATTGTATTTAGTGGTCTTGGTTTTTTGATTTGGGTAATGGGTAAGGACATACATAGTAGCCTCACGCTAGTATTTCCTGTTCTTCGAAAAATCATCGGGCCAATGCTAATTTTCATTGGCTTATTTATGATGGGAATGTTTCATATTAGGCGTATATGGCCATTTTATTTATTGCGGAGGAGTACCCATAATAGAACTTTATTAGGTAGTTTCTTCCTTGGAATTACGTTTTCGATCGCTTTTTGCCCAACTATGTTTGTGTTGTTTTTTCTTACCTTGATACCAATTGTGCTTTCTAGTCCTTATGGTGCCGTGTTACCTGCTTTCTTTGCTCTCGGCACCTCCTTACCTCTTTTGTTGATTATCTTTTTAATTTGGTATTTTGGGGCAAGTGGAGCCATTTTGAAAAAAAGTAGAAAAATTGGTCAACTTGTACAAACCTTAGCAGGTATTGTAATAATTATTATAGGTTTTTTTGATACTGTCACCTATTGGTTATAGAAGAAAGGAATTTACATGTTTAATAAGCTATCGTTTAAAATTGGTATATTGTTCTTTGTTTTTTTTCTAATTATAGAAGCGTTTTTATTTTTCACTTTATATTCGAACCTTGCCAATGATCGAATTGAGGAGGTCATGGAAAATCTTTTGGGTCGTGGGAATACACATAGGGAAGTGCTTGAAAGAAACTTCCAAACATCGACTATTGAACATGTGGCTATTATGGAATCAGCATCTGACTTTGCAGTAGTAATAACCGATGAAGCAGGAGAATTGCTTGTGAATTCCGATCCTATTAATAAGGAAATGCGTCACATTATCGATCGGGTGAAAGAAGAGAAGATCCCAAAGAATGGCAAAATAGTGGAAAAAAGATGGGAAGAAACAGCATTTATTGCGACAGACAGTCCCATAGTAATAGACGGCAAACATGAGGGAAATGTTTTTATGTTTGCTGATACGGATAATGTGAAAAAAATAATAGATCAGCTCAGTGACCAATTTTTGATGGTGAGCATTATTACGATATCTTTAACTATTATTGTAATCATGTTTCTGTCAAAATTTATTGCCATCCCGTTAATTAGAATGAAGGAAGCTACGGAGCAGCTGAGTAAAGGAGATCATAGAGTTGCCTTGCATACGGAACGTACAGATGAGCTAGGCGAATTGGCAAATTCAATAACCAAATTATCGAATGACTTGGAGCAAATGAAAATGGCTAGAAATGAGTTCCTTGCAAGTGTTTCACATGAGTTACGAACGCCACTCACCTATTTAAAGGGATATGCAGACATTATTAGTCGGGATGACACACCAAAAGAAGAGATGAAAGAATATACGAAAATAATCCGTGAAGAAGCTGAACATTTAACTTATCTCATAAAGAACCTGTTTGATCTGGCTGAAATGGATGAAAATAATTTCACAATAAAGCGGGAGCCGATCTCTCTATGTGAATTGACTCGTACAATAGCGGAGCGTGTACAACCGGCTTTTGAAAAGTCAGCTATCCAATTTTCTTATTTGTGTGAAAAAGAGTTTGTTATTGATGTAGATCCGGCGCGATTACAACAGGTTATCTTCAATACTTTAGAAAATGCAAGAAAGCATTCATCTGAGGGAGGCAGAGTGAGTTTATCGGTAAAACAAAAAGAGGACGATATTTGGATCGTTATTCAAGATGAGGGAGAAGGGATTCCTCCAGAAGATCTGCCATATATATTTGATCGATTGTATCGAGTGGAAAAATCCCGATCTCGGGATAGTGGAGGTACAGGGTTGGGGCTCTCCATAGCAAGAGAAATTATCGAATCACACGGCGGTACAATAGAGGCAAGTAGTGTAATAGGAAAAGGAACTACAATTCGTATTAGGTTAAGAAAAGGTGGAAGAGAAAATGTATAAGGTACTTCTTGTCGATGACGAAAAACGCATGCTGGAGCTGCTTGCATTGTATTTGCACCCACACCAGTATCACTGTGTAAAAGCTCAAGATGCAGCTACTGCTATGGAAAATGTTCAGAAGGAAACGTTTGATATTGTTCTACTTGATGTAATGATGCCACAGGTAAATGGATGGGAACTATGCGAGCAAATTAGAAAGATATCTGATGTTCCAATTATTATGCTTACTGCTCGGGATCAAAAGGAGGATATAGTTAAGGGATTAAGGTTGGGAGCAGATGACTATATTACCAAACCATTTGATGAGCAAGAACTTCTAGCAAGAATGGAGGCATTATTGCGGAGGAGTATCTCAGATTCCGCTGTAATAAAGGTTGCTGGACTAATCTGGGATGAGTCAAAATTTGAGCTTACATATGAAAATCAACATATTAAGCTTACGCCAAAAGAATTCTCTATGCTGGGTCATTTGATAAGACATCCAAATCAGGTTTTTGCCAGAGAACAATTGCTTGATCTCATATGGGGATTTGCCAGCCATACAGAAGGGAGAACGGTCGATTCTCACGTGCGGAATGTACGGGAGAAAATACGCCAGTCAGGATTTCCTATTGATGCTTATTTTAAAACAGTGTGGGGAGTTGGCTATAAGTGGGTACAATCCAAATAGCTTGATTTATATTCTTGAAAGGAGGAAGTTTCATGGGGAAAAACAACGAAGGGCATTTTTCTGAGCATGATAATGAAAAAACGGATCAAAAAGGTGGGCATTCGCATCATCATGCCCAGTATGAACACGAAGAAAATCACGAACATAAAATGGAAGACAATGAACATGCAGAGCATGGACATCATGGGCACCATGGACATGATCATGGCGATATGGTAAATGATTTTAAAAAACGCTTTTACATTTCTTTGCTAGTTACCATACCGATTCTCATATTGTCACCAATGATCCAAGGCTTTATTGGGATAGAGTGGCGTTTTACGTTTGATAAATACGTATTATTTATTCTTGCTACCTTTGTGTTCTTTTATGGTGGCTGGCCTTTTATAACTGGAGCTATTGGAGAATTAAAGAAAAAGAATCCTGGCATGATGACTTTAATTGGTCTTGCTATTCTCGTCGCATATGGCTATAGCTCTTTAACGGTATTTGGTTGGGAAGGAAAGGATTTCTTCTGGGAACTTGCCACGTTAATAGACATTATGCTTCTCGGCCATTGGATTGAAATGCGTTCGGTAATGGGGGCTTCTAATGCATTGGAGGAGCTTGTTAAACTGATGCCAAATGAGGCACATAAATTGGACGAGAATGACGAGGCGGTAGATGTACCGGTTGCTGAACTGAAGAATAAAGACAGGGTACTTGTAAAACCAGGAGAGAAGATACCTGTGGATGGCACTATATTGGATGGAAAAACGGCCGTTGATGAGTCCATGCTCACTGGGGAATCTGTACCTGTTGAAAAATATAAAAATGATGAAGTGATTGGAGGTTCTGTTAATAAGGAAGGTTCCATCACAGTACAGGTAGAGAAGACAGGAGAGGAATCTTATCTTTCGCAAGTAGTCACCATGGTAAAAGAGGCACAGGATTCCAAATCCAAAACACAGGATTTAACAAACAGAGCCGCTAAATGGCTATTTTACCTTGCCTTACTAGCAGGGTTTGCTACATTGTTTATCTGGCTTGCACTTGGTTATAGCTTCGATGTAGCATTAGAGCGAATGGTTACCGTTATGGTAATAACCTGTCCTCACGCACTTGGGCTTGCCGCGCCACTTGTAGTTGCCGTATCTACATCTATTTCAGCTAAACAAGGACTGTTAATTAGAAATCGGACGAATTTTGAAGGCGCAAGAAATCTCAATGCAGTCGTTTTTGACAAGACGGGTACTCTGACAAAGGGCGAGTTCGGGGTAACGGAAATTGTTCCTGTGGAAGGAGAAAGTAAAGCAGACATATTAATGCTGGCTGCTAGTCTCGAAGCACATTCAGAACACCCGATAGCAGCAGGAATTGTTGCGCATAGTAAGGATCAAGAAATTACCTTAAAAAAAGTAGCGGATTTTACTTCCATCACTGGTAAAGGAATTGAAGGGAAAGTAGATGGGAAACAAATTAATGTAGTTAGCCCTGGCTATATAAAAAGCAATGGGCTTAATTATGATACAGATGCATTCAACAAAATGTCTGAGGAAGGAAAGACAGTTGTATTTGTGCTTGTGGACGATCGCTTAGTTGGTATGATTGCACTTGCTGACATCGTAAGAGAAACAGCTAAATTGGCAATTGCTGCTTTAAAAGAAGATGGAATTCATTCCATCATGCTTACTGGTGATAATCAAAAAGTGGCCAACTGGGTTGCCAAGCAGCTTGAAATTGATGAGGTTTATGCTGAAGTACTTCCTGACGATAAAGCAAATCAAGTAAAAGATATTAGAAATAAAGGCTGGAGAGTCGCTATGACAGGAGATGGTGTTAATGATGCACCTGCACTTGCCACAGCGGATCTTGGAATTGCAATTGGCGCAGGAACAGATGTGGCAATGGAAACGGCTGATGTTGTGCTTGTGAAAAGCAATCCGAAAGATGTCGTTTCTATAATCAATCTATCTAGGAAAACGTATAGAAAAATGGTGCAAAATCTATGGTGGGCTGCAGGCTATAATATTTTTTCCATACCACTGGCGGCAGGTGTTCTAGCTCCTGTTGGAATTGTACTAAGCCCGGCTGTAGGAGCTGTATTAATGAGCTTAAGCACTGTGATTGTTGCAATTAATGCCAAGCTATTAAAGGCATAGACAGAAGGCTGGGACATAACTAAACAACGCTATTCTAAAGACGAACTATTTAAAATGTGGGAACCCCGCTTCGGAAAAACGCTTCGCTTTCCGTGGGCGCTGCTAAGCCTCCTCGTGCTATGCACTCCGGGGTCTTAGCTAGGCTTTTCCTCCCACAGGACAAGGAAAGCTGCGACAGCGATACATCGCACGAAGGAAATGTGTACTTCATTTCCGAGGAGTCTGCGCGTTTTTCCTCCGCTAATTCGTTGCAAAAAATAAATCCGAACCATAATTCATTAGTAGTGTGAATTGGTTCGGTTTTTTAATGTATAAAATTTATTTTGTCCCAGTCTCTTTTTGCTGGGTGGAAGTTATTTGTGCTTTTTTATCATTGTGTACTCCTCTCGATAAAAAATCCACATTTCTTTTGTATGCTAAAACAACAAAGGAGGAAAAGCACATGAAGAAAAGTTTGTTAATTACGTTCATAGTTCTTACATATTTGATAGTAGGGTGTACGCAGGAAGAGACGATGAAAGAAAGCTCGGAACAAAACGAAAAAACGGAAAAGGTATATGCGAAAGAAGAAAATACCAAGGGAAAGAAGATAAATGAATTTACGCTAACAGCTCAGGAAAAAGAGTGGAAGTTAAGCCCCGATAAAACGATTCAGGCACTTACATATAACGGGACTGTACCTGGGGAAGAAATTAGAGTGAAAGAAGGAGAAGTTGTTAAGGTTCACTTGAAAAACACGATAAAAGAGCCTGTTACCATACATTGGCATGGAGTTCCGTTATCGAATAAACAGGACGGGATTCCCGGAGTGACTCAAGATGCTGTTCCACAAGGGGAAACCTATACGTATGAATTTGTAGCTAATCACCCTGGAACATACTGGTACCATACCCATCAAAACGGTGTAGAACAAATGGACAAAGGATTATATGGCACGCTTATTGTGGAACCAAAAGAAGGAACAAATGTTGACCGTGACTATACACTGGTTGTAGATGAGTGGGAATCTGGAGAAAAAGAGGAAGAAAGTAATGATGGGCATATGGGTGATACCCATGGTAGCATGATGGAACATGATATGAGTTCTTACGATATCTATACGATAAACGGAAAAACATATGATAATAGTAAGCCCCTGGTTGTGCGTAAAGGGGATCGAGTAAAACTGCGATTTATTAACGCTGGATATATGGTACATAAATTACATATTCCTGTAGATTATCGAGTGACCCATGTGGATGGACAAAAAGTAAATGAACCTCGTAAGAATGAAGGGACATTACTGGAGATTGCTCCGGGAGAGCGGTATGATATTGAATTTAAAGCAGATGGAGAAGGTAACTTTACCATTGATAGGCATGGCGAATCAGAGGCTAATCATAAGATGAGAGTGGATGTTGTTTATGAAGAAGAATCCATTACTAATCAGCTAAATCATACGAATTCCTTAGAAACAGTGGATATTACTAAACTTGGAGAAGGTGCAACAGCTCCTTTTTCACTAGATGATGAATTTGATATTGAATATGAAATGGATTTGAATGCAACCATGGATATGAGTGAAGGGGATATGGGAATGGCTTGGACGATAAATGGGGAAACCTTTCCAGAAGTTCCGCCATTTAAGGTAAATAAGAATGACAAGGTAAAGGTAACCATGAAAAATGACAGCAGAGATAATTCAACGCATCCCATGCATTTACATGGACATTTTTTTCAGGTTCTGAGTAAAAATGGAGAACCATTAAAAGGTGCTCCTATCATTAAAGATACCTTAAATGTAAAGCCAGGTGAAACGTATGAAATTGCTTTTCTAGCAGATAACCCTGGTGATTGGCTATTTCATTGCCATGATCTTCATCATGCTTCCAATGGAATGGTAACAATGGTGAAATATAATAACTTTCAACCGTTCTATGAAGATAATGGAAAAGTAGATAACCAACCAGAATAAACATTTCCGAGGAGTCGGTGCGTTTTTACTCCACCAACTTGTTACAAGAAGAAATCCGAACTATGATTAAGCATTAATTTGAATCGGTTCGGATTTTCAATATATAAAAGTGTATTTGTCCCAATCTTTTATGTAGAGGTAAGACCGTATAAAAATCGAATCGCTGTTTTAAATGTTAGAAAAGATTATATTCAGTACGATTAAATGCGTAAACTAGAACACGGTAGGTGGCTAATAGAAGAATAAACTGTAGTTATAACATCCCCCTTGTTGCAAAAAAACCGCACATAGTGCTATATTTTTAACATACTAATTTAACGGAAAAGGAGCATCCCTTTCATGTAAAATCTATTTAAATACGCATATTCACAACTCAATATTATTTATGAAAGGGACATTTATATGACACTGCAAGATGAAATGAAGAAACGAAGAACATTTGCAATTATCTCTCACCCGGATGCGGGTAAAACAACCATGACGGAAAAATTATTATTGTATGGAAATTTAATCCGTTCTGCTGGAACTGTAAAAGGAAAAAAATCTGGTAAGTTTGCTACGTCTGACTGGATGGAAATTGAGAAACAGCGAGGTATCTCTGTTACATCGAGCGTAATGAACTTTCCTTACCAAGGTCACCAAATTAACATTCTTGACACACCAGGCCATGAAGATTTTAGTGAAGACACATATCGTACATTAACTGCGGTGGATAGCGTAGTTATGATTATTGATTCTACTAAAGGTATTGAGGCTCAAACGTTGAAACTATTTAAAGTATGCCGGATGCGCGGTATTCCCATTTTCACTTTTATTAATAAGCTGGACAGAGAAGGAAAAGATCCATTTGAGTTATTAGATGAAATTGAAGAAGTTTTGGATATCCAGACATGTCCGATGAATTGGCCCGCAGGTATGGGTAAACGATTTCTTGGTATATTCAATCGTCAAAAAGAAGAGTTTGTTCGGTATAACGGAGTTGAAGAAGAAACAATTATTCCTTATACTGAACTGCACGCGCATTCAGACCTTACAGAAAATGCAATGTTCCAGGATGCGAAGGAAGAGCTTGCACTGTTGGATGAGGCTGGAGATAACTTTTCATTAGACGATGTTCTTGCTGGGGAACAGACGCCTGTGTTTTTTGGAAGTGCATTAGCTCCATTTGGTGTTGAAACATTTTTTAATACGTTTGTATCTATGGCACCAGCTCCAGGTCCAAGAAAATCGACTGAAGGTGTAGTAAGTCCAGATCACCCTGAGTTTTCTGGTTTTATATTCAAAATACAGGCGAATATGAATCCTGCACACAGAGACCGTATTGCGTTTGTGCGTGTATGTTCTGGGAAATTTGAACGTGGAATGGAAGTAAAGCTATCAAGAACAGGAAAAACAATTAAACTCGCTCAATCGCAACAATTTGTAGCATCCTCTCGAGGGACCGTAGAAGAAGCGTATGCTGGAGATATCATTGGTATTTATGATCCTAATATTTATCGTATTGGTGACACACTTGTTACAGGTAAGGATAAATTTGAATATGATGAACTTCCACAATTTCCACCCGAGTTATTTAAGAAAGTTACTGCTAAAAATGTAATGAAGGCAAAACAATTTAAAAAAGGACTTGAGCAGCTTGTTCAGGAGGGCGCCATCCAATTGTTTAAACGTCACAGGACAGAATCTTATATTCTTGGGGCAGTCGGTGAATTACAATATGAAGTATTTCAGTATCGTATGAAGAATGAATATAACGTGGAAGTGATGTTGGAATCTATTGGTGAACGGATTCCAAGATGGTTACAGGCAGAACAAATAGATGAGTCTCTGTTTGATGAAGGTAACTTGCTGGTGCGTGATCGGGAAGAAAATCATTTGGTATTATTCCGTAACGAATTTGCCTTGAATTGGTTTCAAGAAAAACACCCCGATATGAAGCTGATTGATCTGTTTGAAGTAAACAGCTATGATCAGACAACGTAATAGTTATTCTAAAGTTACTTTGCAGCTAATTAATAACGAGCATTTTGACCTAAGTCATGCCAAAATAGTGTCAAAAGTCTTAATTCATGATATGATATATAATAGAAATTGAAAGTATACCGCCCCATGCTGCAACATGGAACGGTACAATAGCTAACCTTAAATAAAAGGGTGGCACAACGTTGAACTAATCCCTCTGGAGTCTCTAAAAAGCTAGAGGGGTTAGTTTTTGTCATTTTTATGGGCCATAATCAAAACAATCAAAGCCCCAAAAGAAATCATCAAAGTTAAAACTGATTCTACATCCATCCCGCATCACCCCCTTCATACAGAATACCTGAGAGGTGACGTGTACCATACCCATCCATGGAAGCTAGTCTATTGTATGTCTAATTATAACACAACCGATCATATGTTCCTATAAAAAAGTATATGTTTACTTATAAATTTGCAAAATTAGCATCTATTAATATGTTGTTTTAAAAAAAGAGGAATTTTGAAATATATAGAGAAGTAAGATGTTATATATTTTAAAGAGGGAGAGAAGTTAAATGGCATTTCCCGAATTGGAAACTCCACGCCTTCAATTAGTAGAAATCAAAAAGAAACATATAGTCCATTATTACAATATATTATCAATGGATGAGGTTACTAGATATTATGGAATGGATCCTCTGGAAAAGGAAAGCGACGCTATAAACATGATAAACTCTTTTCGTCATAACTATGAAAGTAAACGTGGTATCCGTTGGGGAATCATTATAAGGGATACGCAAGAATTTGCTGGAACGTTAGGCTTAAATAATTTGAGTCTATGGAGTAAAAAAGCTGAACTAGGTTACGAATTACATCCTAATTATTGGAACCAAGGGATAATTACTGAAGCTGCGAGATCAGTATTGAACTATGCATTTTCCGAGCTGGCATTAGTTCGAATGGGAGCAGTTACCTATCCGCAAAATATAGCATCAATTGCTGTGCTTGAAAAACTTGGTTTTCAAAAGGAAGGTCTACTAAGACGTTATCTTTACCAAAATAATCAGTCTCATGATGCGTATATCTTTTCTTTGCTAAATGATGAATGGGATGCTAGGGCATAAAAAAATAGAATAAGACGAGCTTTTTTTTAGCATGATTTTGACAGTGATAAAAAAGTCAGGTAATACCTCTACGGGAAGTTGAGTTACCTGACTTTTTTATTGCATTTTTACAAGGAAGTTGTTCGGACGGTTCTATTTTTTTACTGTAATGCTGTCTCGTATGTTTTCCATCCACCATCCAGATTTTTCACCTTAAATCCGTTCTCTGCTAAGATTCTTGCTGCTATATAACCGCGAAGTCCTACTTGACAATTCACGTAAATAGTTTCCTCTTTAGGTAAATCATCTAGTCGATCACGTAATTCGTCCAAGGGTATAGAGGTGGCACCTGTAATATGCCCGTTTTCCCATTCCTCAGGCCTACGAACATCTATTAACGTTCCACCATCTGCTAAAATACGATCAATTTCATGCCACTGAATTGTATCTACTTCTCCCTCCATGATATTACTTGCAACATATCCTGCCATGTTTACAGGATCTTTTGCTGAAGAATAAGGAGGGGCATAAGCTAATTCTAAATCAGGCAAGTCCTTAACAGTTAATCCACCCTTTATTGCAGTTGCAATTACATCAATTCGCTTGTCAACACTATCTTTTCCTACTGCTTGAGCTCCATAAATAGTCCCACTCGTTTTATCAAATATCAGTTTTAGTGCAATAGGAACTGCACCAGGGTAGTAACCGGCGTGTGAAACGGGGTGAATGTGTATCACCTCATATGGTTTACCAAGGCGATTAAGTATCTTTTCATTATTTCCAGTCGAAGCTACTGTATAATCAAATACCTTTGCAATAGAAGTACCAAGTGTCCCATTATATTGGACGTCTTTACCGTTAATAATATCCGCAACCAATCTACCTTGTCTATTTGCCGGCCATGCAAGTGGAATCATTGTTGGTTGTTTATTGGTAAAGTCATTCACTTCAATAGCATCGCCAATAGCAAAAATGGAAGGGTCATTCGTTTGAAGTTTTTGATTTACTTGTATGCCTCCTCGTTTGCCAGTACGTAGGCCGGCTTGTAGAGCTAGTTCATTTTCAGGTCTGACTCCAATAGATAACAGTATTAAATCTGTTTCCATTTTGTTGCCTTTTTGAGTAAGAATTGATTGACCATTATTTTCAATAGACTTGACTCCGTCACCCAAAATAAGTTCTATTCCCTTTTCTTGCAAGTGATTGTGAATAATTGCTGCCATTTCCTTGTCAAGTGGAGCCATGACTTGTTCAGACATTTCTACTACTGTTACTTTTATGCCTTGATCATGAAGGTTTTCAGCCATTTCAAGACCTATAAAACCTCCGCCGATAACCACTGCTTTACGAGGTAGGTGCTTATTAATGAATGACTTTATTCTATCCGTATCTTCCATGTTTCGTAACGTGAAGAGTGTTTTTGCTTTGTCTATACCTGGGATTGGTGGGACAACAGGACGAGCTCCTGGTGAAAGAATGATTTTATCATACGTTTCTTCATAAATTTCTCCTGACTGCACATTCTTTACAAAAACTTTTTTAGCTTGCCTGTCAATTTTAATAACCTCACTAAAAATGCGAATATCCAAATTGTATCGTAATGACATATCTTTTACATTTTGCACAAGAAGCTTATCTCTGTCTGTAATTGTACCGCCAATATAGTAAGGAAGACCACAGTTGGCGAAGGAGATATACTCTCCTTTTTCAAATATAATGATATTAGATTCTTCGTTGAGTCTTCTTAAACGAGCTGCAGCAGTTGAACCTCCTGCAACACCACCAATAATAATTATTTTCTCTGTCATTATTACCACTCCTTTTAATACCCCTAGGGGTATATTATAATTAAAGTATACTCGATTTACAATAAAAATCTGTGATAAACATCACATGTTTATCAAAAAAACGATTAGGGGTATATTATAAGTAGAAATCAATTTTTGAGGGGATGTTTTATAAATGTTTCATTATACAATTAATACAAACCAAACGGTGGAAGAAGCTATTAAGTCACTTGAAACAAGTTTAAAGGAAGAATCATTTGGAGTCCTTTGGAATTTCGATATTAAGGAAACATTGCAAAATAAAGGTTTTGAATATGACCAGTCTTACCATGTTTTAGAAGTATGTAACCCAAAAGAGGCGAAAGAAATTCTATCACGTAATCAAATGGCTGGATATTTTCTTCCATGTAAGATTGTAGTTTATGAAGATGCAGGAGAAACGAAGATTGGCATGCCTCGTCCAACAAAGCTTATTGAAATGGTTGACGATGATAAACTTAAGGATTTTGCAAATAATATAGAAAAACGTTTAATTCGATGTATGGATAATAGCATTGCATAATATTTTTAATTTACCGTTGCTTAATTTAAAGGCAACGGTTTTTTCTTTTTACATAATTTCTAATTACTGAGGAAGAATGAGAGTAGATTATAAGAAAGACAGGTGAAAAACTTGGAAATCAATCAATCATTCAATCCAGGTGAAATTGTGTATATTATTATTCGTAATCCTCATGCTCAAGACGTTGCTCATATTCAGCAGGCAGCTGTCGTGCAAAACCCGGAAGATGCTAATTCATTAGCTTTGTTTATTCATGAAAATTACTTTCCTTTAACAGAAGAATATGCGGTATTCACAACAGAGGAAGAAGCTGAAGCAGCTTACCAACAAGCATTTGGTACAGTAGATTCTGGGGAGGAATTCTATGGTTAAACCGTTTGTCCCGCAACTCGTATACGTGGAGCCAAAAGCATTGGAATATCCGTTAGGAAAGAAGTTGATTGAAAAATTCGAAGGTATGGGAATTGAAATTCGTCAAACCACTTCTCATAATCAGATTCGTAATTTACCAGGGGATAATCATTTTCAAAAATATCGTACTGCAAAATCTACGTTGGTAGTAGGGCTACGTAAAACATTAAAATTTGATACTTCCAAGCCTTCCGCTGAATATGCTATTCCTTTCGCAACAGGTTGTATGGGGCATTGTCATTATTGCTATCTCCAAACAACCATGGGGAGCAAGCCTTACATACGAACGTATGTGAACGTTGAAGAAATTTTTGAAGCAGCAGAAGAATATATGAAAGAACGGGCGCCAGAACCAACTCGATTTGAGGCATCCTGTACATCAGATATTGTAGGTATTGACCATTTAACACACACACTAAAACGAGCTATTGAGTATTTTGGTAAGTCCGAATATGGTCAGCTTCGATTTGTTACAAAGTTTGCGCATGTAGATCATCTGCTGGACGCAAAACATAATGGAAAAACGAGGTTTCGTTTTAGTGTAAACGATGAATATATTATTAAATACTTTGAGCCAGGTACTTCGAGACTAAATGAACGAATTGAAGCTGCAGTTAAAATTGCAGAAGCAGGCTATCCATTAGGATTTATTGTTGCTCCCATTTATCTTCATGAAGGATGGCAGGAAGGGTATAAGGAAATGTTTGAGAAACTGGAAGCAGCTCTGCCCTCAAACGCAAAAAAAGATTTGACCTTTGAACTGATCCAACATCGATTTACGAAGCCTGCTAAGCGAGTTATTCAAGAAAATTATCCTATGACAAAATTGGAACTCGATGAATCTAAACGTAAATGGAAATGGGGGCGTTATGGTATTGGTAAGTACGTGTATACGAATGAAGAACAGGAAGATATCAAGGATACATTAGGCAGCTACATCCATACTTACTTTCCAGAAGCTAAAATTGAATATTTTACTTAAAAGACGTCACTATGGTGGCGTTTTTTATTTTAAAACAGATATTACAGGTGTGTAATCAAAAGGTAATCAGAACGTAATATTTTTGCAGAGGGAACCAAATCTTTATGAAACCTCTATTATTTAAAGGATTTTATTGTTACAGAAAACTGTAGTCTTGTTATATAAGGTGAAAATAATGGTAAGAAATTGCTTTTTAAAATTATCAGAGGTTTGTGCTGTCCGGTAAAAGGCTATTCACTAATAAAATTTAATATTATCAAATGAATTTTTAATAATACGGAAAGCAGGTGATCTAATGGCTGATGAATCATTAGAAACAGAATCAGACAATCAATCAAATGAGGTTACAAGTCAGAATAACCAGTCAGATGAAAAGTATAAAAATGGGTTATATCCTGCTGTTATTGGAGGAGTTGTTGGTGCAGGGGTAGGATTGCTTGCCAGTCCGGAAGTCAGTAAGAAGGTTGCTGGAAGAATTGGGCAATCAGAAGTCCTCCAAAGTGCGGGAAGAGAGTTACGTCGCACAGCTCAGGAAATGGTAACCGAACAAGCGATGATTATGTTAAAGCAAAGTGCCACAAGCTCCTTAAGTAAGTATCAACAAAAATTATTGGGTGAAAGTCAGGAGACAAGCCCATCAAATAAACAAAATAAAGAAAGCAGCTCAGAGGATGGAGACGATCGGTACCAGGAATTAAAGCAGGAGAATAAGGAGTTAAACGATAATCTTGAGCGAATTGAGGATAAATTAAACACGTTGCTAAAGGCGTTGGATAAGTAGTAAAGGAGGTGGATGATGAGTAATAGTCCTATAAAAAAAACTGCCGGAAAATTAGCGAAAACCGCAGTGGAGAAAGCTCCAGATGAATGGAAAGAAAAAATAAAAGAAGAAGCAAAAGAAAAGTCGGTCGAAAAAATAGAAAATAAAGTGCAGGACAAAGTGACTCAAGCATCAAATAACCTTGCTGAGGTTAAAGAGGAAAATGCTGAAAAGGTCCAAGGTAGTGCCGAGAGTGCAAAGGAAAAAACTCAGGATGCGTTGTTAACTTTAAAGGAAAAATTAAAAAAAGCGAAAGAGGCAGGAGAGGAATTTCAAGAAAAAATCTCCTCTAATGATGAGCAAAAAGGAAGTAAAGTAAAAGGTGCACATCAAATAAAAGGCGTATCAAGTATAAAAAGTGCAACTACTATTAAAGGTCCTGCAAATGTAAAAAAATCATCAGATGTAAAATCTATTACATCAATTAAAAAAATTGGATAAACACATGATGAGAGGAGAATGAAACATGGCTGTACAAAAGACTGCAGATAGTTCAAGTTTAGCAGAGGTGATTGACCGTATCCTGGATAAAGGGATTGTAATTGATGCATATGCAAGAGTATCCGTGGTAGGTATTGAGATTTTAACTGTAGAAGCAAGAGTGGTTATTGCGAGTGTAGACACTTGGTTACGTTATGCGGAAGCTGTTGGCTTGCTCCGTGACGAGGTGGAAGAAGAAGGATTGCCACAGCAAAGCAATGAAAGAAATGCACAGTTTAGTATTTAATATAATTCCTATGAAGGGATCTTCCCTAACAGGATGATCCCTTCAACTTTTAAGAATAATGGATCAGGAGGAAGACAATGGAGATTAAAGAAGTCATGGAAAATGTAAATGATTTTTTTGAAGAGCATGTAGCTCCTCCTCATAAAATTACTGCAGTGGAAGCTGGTGAAGAGGAAGGCTGGAACCTCACACTGGAAGTAATCGAAGAGAAGGAGTACATGAAAAAATATGCAAAAGATGAAATGCTGGGAATTTATGAGGTAGCAGTTAATAAGAATAAGGAAGTTACTTCTTTTAAACGGTTAGATATTCGTTACCGTAGTAAAATACAAAACTAAAGGAGTGACTGGAGGATAAAGAATGTCTTTTATCAAGGAAAGTAAAAATAAGCGTTCCAATCAGCTGGTTGAAAGTGATAACACTAAAATGTTGCTGAAGCGAACATTCGATTATATACAAGCTGGTTATCCTATTCATTTTACTGGACCTGCAGG
The DNA here is from genome assembly GCF_001878675.1 of Virgibacillus halodenitrificans. Classification (NCBI taxonomy): domain Bacteria; kingdom Bacillati; phylum Bacillota; class Bacilli; order Caryophanales; family Bacillaceae; genus Virgibacillus; species Virgibacillus halodenitrificans. The sequence continues at coordinate 1,345,618 of NZ_CP017962.1, forward strand.
TACTGGTAAGACATCGATTGCACTTGCTCTTGCTAGAAAAAGAAAGCGACCTGTAATGCTAATTCATGGGAATCATGAAATGAACAACAAGGATTTAATTGGTGACTTTACTGGTTACACAAGTAAAAAAGTAATAGATCAATACGTGCGCACAGTATATAAAAAAGAGGAAAGTGTTTCAGAAACATGGGAGAATGGGCGTTTGTTAGAAGCTGTATTGAATGGATATACACTTGTATATGATGAATTTACCCGTTCCCAACCAACAACGAATAATTTATTTCTTTCCATTTTGGAAGAAGGAATTATTCCCCTTTATGGAACGAAGTCAAAAGAACCTTTTGCTCGTGTTCATCCATCTTTTTCAGTAATTTTTACAAGTAATCCAGCTGAATATGCTGGTGTTTATAAAACACAAGATGCATTATTGGATCGATTAATTACGATACCTATCTCGTATGAAGATCCTGAAGAAGAGGCGCGGATCGTGGCTGAGAAAAGTGAACTAGATAAAGAAGATGCTCTGTATATCAGTCACTTGGTAGCAAAACTAAGGGGAAAATGTAGTCATAATGATGGCAAAGGACCAAGCCTAAGATCCTCGCTAATGCTAGCGAAGCTTGCTTCAAAGCAAGACATACCTATCGAATCAAAAGATGAGGATTTTCAACAATTGTGTTTAGACATTTTAACATATCCACTAAGTCAATGTGTGAATGCAGATGAAGCACTAAAAGAGGCTGAAAATATAATTATGGAAGAATTGAATGAGTAAAAGATGCTAACAAGAGGAGAGAGAATAATGGAACAGCAAGAAACGGGCATTTATATTTTTTGTGGGGTGGAAGCAACCGATGAGGAAGATTTTGGACATGTAGAATTTGAAGGTGAGAAAAGAGCTATTTTTACAATTCATTACGAAAATGCAGCCATGGTTGCAACGGAAGTACCTATGAAAATATATCACCCGAACAAGGAAAACCTAATGATGCATCAACAAGTTATTTCAAGAGTTATGGATAAGAATGATACGGTAATTCCTATTAGTTTTGGGAATGTATTCAATTCGAAGGGTGATGTAGAAGTTCTTTTGCAAAACCTTCACCCACAGTTTACTGAACTGTTTCCTAAAATAAAAGGGAAAATAGAACTGGGCCTAAAAGTAATTGGAAAGAAAGAATGGTTGGAAAAACGGGTAAATCAACATCCAGAGATTGATGAAATGACTAGAACCGTTCAAGCTAAGTCAAAAGAGGCTGGTTATTATGATCGCATAAAATTGGGTGGAAAAGCTCAAGAATTATTTAATCAGCTACAAAGTGAAGTCAAAACAGATATTTTTGAGCAATTAGAGGAAAAAGCTGAAGCAGCTAAAGATAATGATCCTATTAGTGAGACAATGCTTTTAAACGCTTCTTTTTTAGTAGATCAAGAGAAAGAAGAAGAATTTGATGAACTGGTGAATGAAGCGCACGAGCGTTGGAAGGAGCAGGTTGAATTTAATTATACAGGTCCATGGCCTGCTTATAATTTTATAAATATACGTCTGACGGTGGAGGAAGCCTAATGCTTCACAAACTAGTTACCGGACCTTTGAATATGGTGAAAAAAGTAGGCGGAAAAATACAGGAAGAAGCGGATAAGGAGTTATATGATCTTCCAACCATTCAAAAGAAACTGGTACAGCTACAAATGAAATATGAACTGCAGGAGATGTCAGAGGAAGAGTATAAGCATAAGGAAGCCGAGCTTCTGGAACGATACGAAATAGCTAAAAGGAAAGAACTGGAACAATGGAAAGCTTTAACGAAACCTAAGGAAGAGTGATAGTAATGGTGAAAAAAGTATATTTATATGGTCTGGTTCCCACGAGTGAATATGAAGAAAGTGTTTTACCTGAGAAGAGAGGTTTTGATGATGAAGAGGTAATACACGCTTTACCTATGGGTGAAATCACAGCAATACTATGTAAACTTGACAGCAACGCATATACAGAGTCATTTATTGAAGAGAAAATGAACAATGATTTGGAATGGCTGCAAAAAAAAGCATTTCATCACCATGAGGTGCTCATGTTACTAAATAAACTCTATACAGTTATTCCACTATCTTTTTGCACGATATACAACAATGAAGATAGTTTAATTACATCTATTTCATCCCAAATGGATCAGCTTACAGAATCTATTTCTAGAATATATGGAAAAGAAGAATGGAACGTGAAAGTCTTTTCCAATGATGAAATACTTAAAAAGAAGGTAAGCGATAGTAATTCAACTATAGAAGCAAAAAGGAAAGAAATAAGCAGCTTGCCACCTGGAAAACAGTTTTTTGAAAAAAAGAAACTCGACCAACTGGTTGAAAGAGAGTTAGAAAAGGAAAGAGAGCAGCTTTGTGGACACATTCATGACGAATTAACAGCGTATGCGGTTCAAGCAGACGTGAAAAAAAACTGGGATAAAAAAGCGACAGGTCGAAAAGAGAACATGAGTTGGAACAGTGTGTATTTATTGGAACAAAACGAAGTAAATCGGTTTTTGGAGGAAGTAAAGATACAAGAACAGAAGATGGGGGAACTAGGCTTGCAAATGGAAGCTACTGGTCCATGGCCGGCATATCATTTCTCCCGTTTGGGTCAGATGAAAAAGTGAGGAGATAGAAATGCCTTCTGTACGAGAAACAATTGAAAACAAAGAAGTAGGATTAATTGATATTTTAGACGTCATTCTTGATAAAGGTGTTGCAATTAAAGGAGATCTCATTATTTCCATTGCCGGTGTAGATCTCGTCTATCTTGATTTGCGGGTATTAATTTCATCCGTAGAAACTCTGGTGCAATCTTATGAGAATAATCGAAAAGATGTTACTTCTGACCAGTTCGATGACGAAAGGAGGGCGTTAGTTGATGCAACCGGCCAGCCAAACAAATGGACGGATTAATTTGGATCCGGATAATGCAGAAGATGGTTTAGCACAGCTTGTGATGACAGTAATTGAGTTACTCAGACAAATAGTAGAAAGACATGCGATGAGAAGAGTGGAAGGTGGAACACTTTCTGATCAGCAAATTGAAGATCTTGGAGTTGCTTTGATGAACTTGGAAGACAAGATGGAAGAGCTGAAGGAAGTATTTGGTTTAGAAGCAGAAGACTTAAATATAGATCTCGGCCCGTTAGGAAATCTATTATAAACTACAAAAAAATGTAAAGTCTATTTTGTTTATTAATGAAAGGGTAAAGAAGGGAGGAAAACTCATGGCTGTTGAACATCCTATGCAATCGAGCACGATTGTAGACGTACTTGAAAAGGTTTTGGATAAAGGTGTGGTTATAGCTGGTGATATTCGTGTAGGCATTGCAGATGTAGAACTGCTGACAATAAAAATACGGTTAATCGTAGCCTCTGTAGATAAAGCGAAAGAAATCGGTATGGACTGGTGGGAGACGGATCCTTATTTAAGCTCCAAGGCAAATGAGAATACACAAGCATTAGAAGAAGAAAATAAATTATTAAAAGATCGACTTGATGCACTGGAAAGTCAAGTGAATACCAACAATAGAATTACAACAGAATCAAAATCGGAGGGATAAAAAATGACTGAAGAAAACAACCAGAACGATTCAAACCTGAACAATGAGGAAACAAGTAGAAAAACGAACCCTGTAGGAAGAGCTGCAGCCGGTGGTATACTTGGTGCCGCGGTTGGCTATATATCCGCTGAAGAAAATCGCCAAAAACTAACCAAGGCATTAAATGAGAAAAGTTCTGAATTTGGTTCGAAAACTAAAAATAAATGGAAGCAATTAAAAGATTCAAGTAAAGATAAAACAAGTCAGACACTTAAGGATGTCAAAACATCCACTGTAAATATGTTCTCTAATAAAAATCAGGAAGAAGATCAAGGGAATGAAGAGATACAGGATCAATCTGTTCAGCAAGCAGAAGAAAATGATGAGACGTACGAAGATTTAAAACAAGAGAATCAGCAACTGTCAAATCGTTTAAATAACTTAGAGGAAAAAATGAACAAGCTATTGGAAGTAAGTGGTGCTAATTCAGAAGACTCGTCGGAATCAGATTCAGATGAGGAAACAGAAGAAAATGATTTATCTTCCGAAGAAGAACAAGAAGATTCGGACGCCTCAGAAGAGAATGATAATGAAGAAGATAAAGAGGAAGATTCAAAGAAAAAAGAAAATAAAAAGGATGAAAACACTACTAAAAAGAAATCTAGCACAAATAAAAAAGGAAAGAAAGATAAGCAAAAGGAAGAGAGTGATAAAGAAAACAGCAAGAAAGATGACAATAAATCGAAAGATGCAGACGGTGAGGAAGAAGGAACAGCATTAACTAAAAATGATGATACTTCAGCTTAAGATTTTAAATATAGCAGGGAGAGATAGCAATGAGTGAAAATACAAAGGATAATATTTTAGAATTTTTCGTAACAGCTGCTAATAAACATGATTTTGAATTGGATATTTCTTTGTTGGTTCATGGAGCTATTGTAACGGGTACTCTAATTTCTGCTACGGAGTATTTTGAAAATATGAGTCAATCCTTTGAGGATGGCAGCGATATCTCGCAGAAAGTAAGTCAGCAGCTTTCAGAAGCAGGTGAATCAGCTGATTCCGGTAACCAACAAGAAGTAAATTTTATTCATTTGAAAAATACAAGGATTTATTGTGGTGACAGTAAACCAACCCCATCAAAAGGAGAAATTTTATGGCGTGGTAAACTGGAAGAGGTTGATAGTTTCTTCTTGGGGAGAATAGCTGAACCTAAATCCAAAAGCAAAAATAATGATAAATAATTAAAAACGCATTTCCCGTTCAATAGGGAGATGCGTTTTTTAAAGCTAAAGCTTAGCTGAAATCCAACTCAATTCCTTTTTCTTTTAGATTCTCAATACATTCCTGTAAATATTTTTGATTATGCTCACAATATATAGGAGAGCTTGCTGTCTGATGCTGTTCTTTTATTTCTGTTTCATCATAAGGGGAGCAACTTTTACCTCGATATGCCGGGTGCTCCCATAAACGGTCAATTTGATAACCACGATTTTTCATTTCAGTGATAATCTTCATATGATAGTTGTACAGTAGATATGGCGAATAGTTGAAAACATAGTTCACTGTACTATGTTTCTTTCCCCATCCATTCCCTCTTAAGGCACAGCATTCTCTATGCTGGCCAAGTAATTGCTGACGAGGCAAATATGTAATTAAATCTTCATGCCAAAGACGCATCCTGCATTCTCCTTATATATATTTGTTGATAGTTACTTATGTTTTGACATAGATAACCATATAGCTATATAGAGAATACCCTATAAGGTCGACGTTTAATCATATCAGTTACGGGTATGTTTTACTATATTAAATTTTAATCGTAATATGGAGGTGATCGTTTGCTAACAACAATTTCGTGGATTGCTTTAGGAATTGGTATAATTAGCTCCATTATCATTATGATTGATGTAGTAAGACATCCGCAAATGATGACCATTATGAATGTGGTGTGGCCAATTAATGGCTGGTTTTTTGGGCCGTTTGCTATATGGAGTTATTTCAAGTGGGGTAGATTAAAGGCGAAGGATTATGACGGAGAAGATAACAGAGGCAGGGGTGCCAAGGTGTTCATGTCAACAAGTCATTGTTCATCAGGCTGTACGCTTGGCGATGCTGCAGGAGTGCCTATCGTTATGCTGACAGGCTTTACGTTGCTTGGCACAACCTTATTCGCACACTATGTGGTCCAGTTTACCTTAGCATATATATTCGGGATTCTTTTTCAATTTTATGCTATCTATCCAATGAACAAAAAAGCAGGAGTAATGCAAAATTTAAAAAATGCTATTAAAGCTGATACATTGTCACTAATTATGTTTGAAATCGGTATGTTTGGTTGGATGGCAATTGTTCATTTTGGCTTATTTGCTCAACCACCGAAACCTACTGAAGCCACATACTGGTTTATGATGCAAATTGCTATGATACTTGGTTTCCTAACTAGTTATCCAGCTAACTGGTTTTTAGTTAAAAAAGGAATTAAAGAAGCAATGTAAGTAACATATCTCATTGGGGAATTTTCCCGATGAGATTTTTACATCATATTTATCATTTCCACAAACAGCTTTGTTATGAATGAATCTTATTTGGATGGATAAGATAATCCATAAATGGAGGTTATTAATGTGAGAGAAGAAAATATGTCTGATTTGACCGTTAATACACTTATGAAACAAGCACAGAAATCAGGGTTAACTTACAACCAAGCAAAAGAATTTATTGCTAAAACTACTGGTGGTCATGGTACCCACATTTATAGTAATACCGATGTGGAAGAAGTGAAAATAAAGAATCAGGAATCCATGGACAACAAATCTACATGAAAAAGCGGGTTTCTTTTTCAAGGAAGTGGTTTTCTTCCGAGGAAGCTGAAGGGTTGCCCACGGAAAGCGAAGTGTATTTTCCGAAACGGCCGTTTACAGTACTATCAAGTTAATTCACAGCTTAACTATTTTGCGAAGCATTGTAACACTTGATTTTTTAGTCTGCAAGAAATGCAGCAACAGCTAATAAAAATAGAAGGCAGTGCTTTCTGCCTTCCTCGTCAATTCCATCCTGTAAAAAGGGAACATCTCCCTATAGACGTTCGCCGTTTTTCAATCGTTCGATAAATTCATTTAAGTCCTCTTTTTTTACTCTCCAATGTCTTCCAATTTTAAATCCAGGAATCTTACCTTCCTGAACAAGCTTATATGTCGTCATTTCACTGAGTTGCAGATATTCAGCCACCTGTGAAACAGTCATGATTTCCGGTGTCATTTAGGTCGCCTCCAAACAATTAACCTATAGATATCATATCATAAAAGTCTTATCTTTTTACAAAAATAATAAGTAAATATACTCCATTATAAATGATTATAAATGAGTATAAGGTTTTATGCGTTTAATAAAATTTAGTCGTTATATGGAGAAAATAAAAGAAAATAGATGTATTCTTACAATGACAGCGCTTTATAGCCATTTGGTAAACCTCTTGCTATATGGTATGATTCATTTTGTTGTACACGGAACACGCTTTTGTGATGCACAAAAGACAACTATTATAGGAAAAAGAGGTGCTGTATTGAATACGCAACAATTAAAACAAGAATGGTTTGGCAATATACGGGGAGATATCCTATCAGGTATTGTTGTAGCATTGGCACTTATACCAGAAGCTATTGCATTTTCCATTATTGCAGGTGTTGATCCTATGGTTGGATTGTATGCTTCCTTCTGTATTGCAGTGGTGATTGCAATTGTAGGTGGGCGTCCAGGAATGATATCAGCAGCAACAGGTGCCATGGCATTATTAATGGTTACATTGGTTGCCGAGCATGGCTTACAATATTTATTTGCCGCAACAATCTTAACAGGAATCTTTCAAATATTATTTGGAGTTTTTAAACTTGCTAGAGTTATGAAGTTTGTACCACGTTCGGTGATGGTCGGCTTTGTTAATTCACTTGCAATATTAATATTTACGGCTCAGCTACAACATTTTGTAGGAGAAAGCTGGATTATGTATGCATTAGTTGCATTGACATTGGCAATAATTTATATTTTTCCACGAATAACTAAAGCTATTCCCTCAACACTTGTAGCTATTATAGTTGTTACAGCTATCGCAATTTATGGGAATTTAAATGTAGGAACTGTGGGAGATATGGGTGCACTTACACAGGAATTACCTGTTTTCCTGATTCCTTCTATTCCGTTTACTTGGGAGACTTTAATGATTATCCTTCCTTATTCTTTGTCATTAGCGATTGTTGGTCTATTAGAATCTTTGTTGACTGCTAACATTGTGGATGATGCGACGGATACGGAAAGTGACAAAAACAGAGAAAGCCGTGGTCAAGGTATTGCAAATATTGTGGCTGGGTTCTTTGGCGGAATGGCCGGTTGTGCGATGATTGGTCAATCAGTTATTAACGTGAAATCAGGTGGAAGGGGACGTTTATCTGCTTTAGTGGCAGGTGGATTCCTTATGTTTCTCATAATTGTAATGGGAGGGCTTGTAGTACAGATACCAATGGCTGCGTTGGCTGGTGTAATGATTATGGTATCTATCAGTACTTTTGACTGGGCTTCTGTGAAAAATTTAAGTAAACTTCCACGTACTGATGCACTTGTAATGGTGACAACTGTAGTAATTGTACTTGCAACTCATAACCTATCCATTGGTGTCTTGGCAGGTGTGTTATTAAGTGCTATTTTCTTTGCAGCAAAAATTTCACGCGTAAAAGTGACAGAGGAATTAGTGAACAATGATCAGAAAAAAATCTACCATGTGAATGGCCAATTATTTTTTGCATCTGTAAACGATTTTCCAAAAAAGTTTAATTATATGGATATAGTTAAAGATGTTGAAATAGATTTAAGTAATGCGCATCTTTGGGATGATTCTGCAGTTGGTGCATTAGATAGAATTGAAATGAAGTTTGAACAGAATGGTATCCAAGTTTCTTACCGAGGATTAAATGAAGAAAGTATGCATTTGAAAAAGCAAATAGGTGGATTATCAAAGGCATCAGGACATTAATTTTATAATTTTAAAACGAGGTGAAGAATATGTTCAAACGGATAGTTTTAGCTGCCGATGGCTCGGAAAATTCTATTCGCTCTGCAAATTATGCAGTTGAGTTAGCGAACAATTTTTCAGGTATCATTAAGGTGATTTATGTGGTTGACAGCCAAACCTCCAAAGAGGATGTATTGCATAGCAATGGTAAGTTCGAAATTGAACAAAGAAGGAAAGAAAAGATTCATAAGGTGGAAGAATTGCTTAGGCAGTCAGGGGTAGAATACGAGGTTCATATTCTTCACGGAGAGCCAGGCCCTACCATTATTAAGTTTACTCAGGAACATGATGTGGATTGTGTTGTAATCGGAAGCAGAGGTCTCAATAAATTACAGACAATGATCCTTGGTAGCGTTAGTCATAAAGTAGCTAAACGTGTCACCTGTCCTGTACTTATCGTAAAGTAGAATAAGTTATGTTAATTTCAAAAAGCCAGGTTCATATTAAAGAGCCTGGCTTTTTTGATTCACAAATAGTAGCAGTAGGGTATTTAATAGTGTTATTTTTTGAAAAGTGACTATCTATTTAAGGAGCAACACTAATTGCTCGCCTGCCAAGAGATATCCAATTTTCTTCAAAGGTAATTCGATTATACGCTTCTTGTTTACCTGTATCTGGGTCGTTAACGAATACATACTCTTCGTTAAACCCGACCATCGTTACGGCGTGTTCGTATCGATACCAATCTATTTTATGACCACTTCTATCATACCAGGATTTGCTATGGAAGGTTTTTTGCTGTTTAAGTGTAGTCCAAGCCATAACTGGTTGACCTTCTTCCAAATAATTGATTAAGGTATTAAATGGCTTTCCAGTTAAATTAATTCCTTTACCGGGGAGGAATTTTTCTACTACCTCTAGAATCGGTTTCTCAAAAACGCCAAAACTGGAATCATCGGAATAGGGATCTCCCACAAATTCTTCATTTGGGTTGGCCCCATACCATACCCCATCAACCATATGAACTTTTTCACCTTTTTTTAATGTATCTACGACCAAGAATTTATCTATTTTGACATCAGCCCAACGTAACAACATGGAGAGTGCCGTTGCTTCACATCCTGTTGGCAAATCCGGATACTGATAATCAATAGGTACGCTGGAAATTATACTACTCTCTTGTTTGCTCATTTCATCTTCCCCTTATAAGATATTACTTTCAGAGTATCTTAATAATTACTTTTTGGAAAGTAAATGAAAAGTAACAAGTTAGCTTTCTAATATGTCTTTTATTATTTCAAGGTGGAAAGCAGCCCACGCCTTCTCTTTAAAGTGAAATAGTACACTTAGAGTCAATAAAATCATATATACTGAAGCAAAACTGACCCATAGAAGGTTTCCGTTTCCAAATAATATTTCCTCCACTTTTCCAGAAAAGAGAAATAAAAGCCAAGGAATAGCGGATACATAGATAGGTATAATCCCTGTGCCATTCTGTTCTTTAATCATTCTATAGTAAATAAGCTGAAGCGTCTCCCGGTCAAGACTTTCATAATACGCTTTAATTTCTGCAGTTTCTGAAATGTCTTTATGTGTTTTACTGTTTTGGTTCTTTAATTGCAAATAAATTTTATGAGCATCCCCTCGAAAAGAAAACAATGATTAAATTCCCCCCTTACTTCTAATGCGGAAATGTCTTTGTTATTGAAAATTATTCTTGTTTAGTGTTAACTGAAGATGAAAAGTCATACAGACTAACTCTCTTTTCAATTTAATGGTTCAATATTGAAAGGTGGAATTAAATGAAAATTATCGTTACAGGAGATACACATATCGCCGGGGAACCAGTACAATTACCACTAAATTTAATAAATGCTTGCAAATCGGCCGATCTGATTATTCATACTGGTGACTGGAAATCCATGGAGGTATATCATTTGCTTTGTCAGTATGCTGAGGTAAAAGGTGTTTATGGCAATGTTGATTCATATGACATAACTTCAAAGTTTCCTGAAAAACAATTAATAGAAGTAAATGGATTCCAAATAGGGATTGTGCATGGACACGGGGAAAAGAAGACGACCGAGCAAAGAGCATTACAAGCTTTTACAGAAGAAAGCCCGGATGCTATAATTTTTGGCCATTCACATATTCCTTTAATCCGTTATTTTAAAAACACTTTATTAATGAATCCTGGATCTCCTACATCTAAGCGCGCTTTGCCTTATTTTTCATATGGGATTCTTGAAATTGATAAAAATATTCACGCGGAAATTGAATTTTTTAGTAAAGAAGTAAAATAAAAAAGAAAGTGAGTAGAGCTATAATAACACGTAATTATTGTTAACTATGGATCTCCCAATTAAGAAAAAAGCAATTAGTTTTATAAAATAATAAGCATGAAAAGGGGAAAATGAAAATTGGAAATAATTATAAATTCTGTAGAAAGAGATGAAAAAGTAGTTATTGGAGAAAGAGACAATCATATCTCAATAAATGATGACGTATATGAAATTATTGATCAATCAGGCGCATTGGAGAATAGTGGGGTTATTGTATTGAATAATGTACCGGTGTTTTATGAGGCGAGAGAGAAGTTTGAGCAACGGTTTCTTAATAGACCCAAAATGATTGAAGCGGTGGATGGATTTATTTCTATTAGAGTTATGAGACCGTTGGAAGGAGATACTTATACGATTATGACTCAATGGGATTCAGAATCGTCCTTTAGGAGCTGGCAAGAATCAAAAGCATACCAACATGCTCATAAAAATAGGGGGACAAAACAGGGTATTGATCAGCAAAAAAATGTTCTCAAAAGAAAAACAAACTACCATGTTTATCAAGTGGGCAGTTAATTTCTCTTGTACATCAGAGAATGGGGTAAATTTAACACGTTATTTTTAAGGAGAAGTGAAGATATTTATCTTCACTTCACTTTTTTTACCGGCACTTTTAGTAGCCGTAGCCTACATAAGAAGCACCAATAATAATTAACAAAATAAACAAGACAACGATTAAGGCAAAGCCTCCACCGTAGCCATATCCTGCATTTGCACCCATAATGAAAACCTCCTTTTTCTCAGGATAATAGCAATATATGTATTCACTGTCAGATGTGATATAGGCGGATATACCAACAATATAAGAATAGCGTAAAATGCTTAGGCATGTCTTCCTTACATAGTTATTTTGATCGAGGGGATAATAATTTTGAGTCATAGATAACAGGAGGGATATTAATCATGTCTGAAGCTAATAAAAACCGCAATAAAGATAAAAACAAACAGAATAATCGAAATAAGTTTAATAAACAACGAGAATACGATGTAGAGATCGCTGAGGATACAGAGTTTTTGAATTTGGATAACAAGAAGAATAAACGTAGCGGAAGAAATAAAGATTAACATATGCTTTTTTGGTAGCCGGGATATGCATAGTATTCCGGCTTTTTAATTGTAACGGCTAACTGCAAGCCAAGAGATTTAAAGCTTACTTCCATTGTGTAAAGAATGAAGTATATGCTAGTATAGGAAGACATATAGAATGTACGTCAAAGGGGGGAGAAAGTGGAGGTGCACAAAAAAAGTCTTCATTTGTTTGAAAAGGCATTAAATTTTACCAAGGTTGGTCTTGTTATTACAGACCCAGCTCAGAAAGATAATCCGATTATCTTTGTCAATGAAGGTTTTTTAAACATGACTGGATATTCGAAAGAAGAAATAGTAGGAAATAATTGTCGGTTTTTACAAGGTGTTGATACGGATACAGAAAGTGTGCAAAAAGTTCGGGATGCAATTAAAAATAAACAATCCATCACTATACAGCTCTATAATTATAAAAAAGATGGTACAGGTTTTTGGAACGAGTTGTCAATTGATCCCATGTGGTTAGAAGAGGAACAGGAACTTTATTTTGTTGGTGTGCAAAAAGATGTAACAATTGAAAAAGAACAATCAAGATTATTAGACAATACATTAAAGGAAATGGAACTTGTATCTACTCCAATTGTTCCAATCACTAATAATGCTTCTATCTTACCAATTATAGGAGACTTTAATGATAATCGGTATGAGATTATGTTTAATAAAGTTTCATCCTATCTGGAAACAGCAGAAGAGGATTATCTTATAGTAGACTTGTCCGGCCTGCATGAAGTAGATACGTACATAGCTTCTAAATTTTTGAAATTACAACAGCTTGTTTCCTTAATGGGAAAAGAGTTGGTGGTAGCAGGTATGCGCCCTGAATTAGCAGCTAAAACAACAAGCATCCAAGGAAGCTTCACTAACCTATCTACATTTCATAACGTAAAAACAGCTATTGAATATTTACAAAGAAAATAAAAAAAGCTTTGCAGTGTTAATTGACCTGCAGAGCTTTTTTTATAACAAACGGTTATTTTTGCTTCTGCTATTTATGTTGTTATACTTAATAGTCCTGCCAAGCTCCGGCGAACAGAATGCTTATTGTCGGTATAGCTGCAACTGTTTAAGAAGGATGAGGCGAGGACGGCTTTCTTACTTGCAACGTTTGCACTTGTATTCTTATTCCCTCTTCATCTTCAAATAATGTATAGAACCATTTAACTTGTACAATTTAATTAATAGGATAGTGGTTCCAGCAATGAATTTGGAAGATGGTGGGAGAATTGTGAAAAAAGATAAATCGTCAAATAAACCCGTAATTCTATTGAATATCGATTCCTTGATGCCTCAACCTCTTGAGATAGCTGTACAAACAGATCAAACGCCAGCCTTAAAATTTTTAATGGAAAATGGAATGTATTTTTCAAATATGGTCAACTCTTTCCCTACTATGTCTGTAACGATTGACAGTTCACTTTTAACAGGGACTTATCCTGATAAGCACCAAATTCCAGGCTTACATTGGTTTGACACCCGAAACTTGTAGTTTATTAATTATGGGACAGGCTTGAGGGAAACGTTTCGAATTGGATGGCGTCGTTCCATTCATAACATGCTTTACCAACTAAATCATGAACATTTAAGCTCACAAGTTACAACTATTTATGAGGAATTAGCAAAGAAGCAACTGCATTCTGCTTCCATAAATTCATTTGTATATCGAGGAAATAAAACTCAAAAATTAAAAGCACCGAAAATACTTCGGACGTTTACTAAATTTGAAAATGGAGAGTGGACAGCTCAGGTTCCTTCCATATTTTCATTGGGTACTTTTTCCAAAATAAGGAAGAAGGGATTCCCAACACAAATTGCTGCAGGAAATTGTAAGTATACAGCAAAAGAACTACGTTACCTGATCCGTAAAAACAAGTTGCCAAGTTTCACCTTTTGTATTTTTCAAGATATGGATGCGCGTATTCATTTAAAAGGACCTACAGATAAAAAGCTTATTAAAAAAATCGATAAAGAAATTCAGAAGATATTAAATATGTATCCAAGCTGGGAAAAGGCATTAGAAAAGAATGTCTGGATGATAATTGGAGATAATGGGCATGCTGCCACAGGAACGAGTTATCGCAAAGGGCTCATTAATTTACGAAAAATATTTAAACAGTTCAAGGTTGCTCAAATACAACGAAGACCAAAAAATAATGATCAAATTGCATTTTGTGTAAACCAGCGTATGGCTTATATTTATATTTTAGATAAAGAAATTTCCATTCGTAAGTTAATTGAACTGCTTCAAAGAGAATCACGTATTGATGTCATTGCTTGGAAAGATGGCGAGGATGTTCATGTAGTTTCAGGTATGAAATCCGGTATGATTACCTACCGGAATGGAGGGATTTATACGGATATTTATAATCAGAATTGGAGTATTAATGGACAGTTGGATATACTTGATCTCACTCTAACAAAAAAACAATTTATATCTTATGGTGATTATCCGGATGCTTTGGCGAGACTATCCGGAGCCTTGCATTCCCATGAAGGCCGCTTTATTGTTGTTAATGCAAAACCAGGGTATGAGTTTAAAGCACAATCTACTCCATTTCATCTTAATGGGGCAGCACATGGTTCTCTTCACAGACAAGAGTCACTTGTGCCTTTAATTATTGCTGGTACAAATGAAAAACCTCTCCATAGACGTTTTGTCGATATGAAAAATTATATTATCAACTTAATTGATTCTAATTAGAACTTCGTTAGAATACGTTTTTATCATTTTTACATACTAAGATGAGGAGGTGTAGAAATGAGTAAAAACAAAAAGAAATTGACAAGTACACCATATAGTAGTGACCAGCCAATTGCTAAGAGACTTACCAAAAAAATGGATCATGAATTTGCCAATGAGCCATTAACTGAAATGGAAAGACAACATAATAAAAAAACAAAAAAACGTCAATAACGAGCATATCTTAAGTCATGATGGAAGGTAATTCCATTATGGCTTTTGTTAATTATTTGAAGTTACTCTTTAAAATTATTCAATTAACAAGCGAGCTTATAAAAAAATATAAATTTTTTTTGCACAAATTTTATATTTTTTCATTCATCTATCAATAGAAATGTAATCGAATACATTATTTATCTGTAAGCAATCATTATCAATATCACGTTTTTATAATTGGAAGTATTTTGTAAATAAGACTTTTCTATCTAGAAAAAATAGTCTGATAACATATGGACAATCTAAAGAAACGGTGTTATATTTTAAAATATTATTTTTAGAGGAGGGATCTTTATGCTTAGTAATCCACTTATAGCTACTGTACTTGTATTTTCATTAATCGCACTTGGAGAATGGATATCCATTATTTCCAGAGCAAGGATCCCGATGTTATTAACTGCAATGTTAGGTTTTTTGCTTATGACATGGACGGGTATTTTTCCAGCAGATATCCTGGAAAAATCAACCTTTGCTGCTTTAGGGGCTATTTTAATCGGGCCGGCTATTGTTCATATGGGAACATTAATTCCATTTTCTATGTTGAAAAGTCAACTGAAGGCGGTTTTTATTGCATTAGGTGGAATCGTGGGAGCTGCTATTATAGTATTACCAACGATAACGCTATTATTTAATTATCCAACAGCTGTAGCAGGAATGGGCCCACTTAGTGGAGGGATTATTGCTTTGATTATTACTTCAGAGAAGTTGGCGGAAATTGGCCAGTCTGCCCTTGTAGTAATTCCAGCACTAATCGTTGCTTTTCAAGGTGTGCTTGGTATGCCTATCGCTCTTAATTTCATGCGAAGATATGCAATAAAGATACAAAATCAGTTAGATGATGGAGTATTTGTTGCAACAGATGGAACTAGTGCAGATACAGAAAAATCAGCTGTAAAAGAGTCTGCATGGAAAAAAAGTACTACATTAAAATTATTCTTTGTTTTTGTTGGTGCAGCAATTGGAGTTTCTCTAGGAGAAGTTACACCAATACACTATAGTTTGTGGTGTTTAGTAATAGGAATTATTGGGTTAAAGCTTGGTTTTTTTGAAAATCGTTCATTAGAGAAAGCAAATTCATTTACAATCACAATGTTAGGAATTATTTTTGTCGTTATTGGAACTATGGCAGACGTTACTCCGCAACAAGTAATTAGTAATTTACCTAGCATTCTAACCATTTTAGTGCTGGGGACTTTTGGTATTTGTTTAGGTGGATTCATAACGGCAAAAATTGTTAAGTGGCATCCGTATAAAGGTATGCCAGTAGCTTTAACTGCATTATTCGGCTTTCCGGGAGATTATATACTTTGTGAAGAAGTAAGTAGAAGTGTTGCAAGAAACGAAAAAGAAGAAAAAATCATATTTAATGAACTTTTGGCCCCTATGCTAATTGGAGGGTTTGCAACGGTTACGGTAGCCTCCGTAGTAATTGCAGGTGTATTAGTACAAACATTATAAGAGGAGGAGTCTTGAATGAAGAAAATTATTAAAAATGGATTACTTATCGATGGAAATGGTGGAACCCCAGTAGATGGTTTGGTAGTTGTCATAGATGAAAATAAAATTATCTATGTTGGTCAAGAAGCAAATTACTCTTTAACTGGAGAGGAACAAATTATTGATGCTCAAGGAGGTGCGATTCTACCTGGCTTAATCGATACACATGTACATATGATGATGGAATTCTCACCAATTGCTGATCGATTGGCTACTCCTTTTTCGTTCATGTATTATCAAGCAGCAAAATATTTAAAAACAACTCTTCATGCAGGAATAACTTCTGTACGGGATGCACTAGGAACGGATCTAGGTGTGAAGAAAGCTGTAGAAGATGGACTTATTTCAGGCCCACGTCTCCAGCTAAGTATTAATGCACTAACAATTACTGGAGGGCATGGAGATGGATATACTGTATCCGGTAATACAATGGATATTCTACCATCAGATTACCCTGGTATGCCGAATGGTAAATGTGATGGGGTAGAAGAAGTAAGGAAAAAAGCACGGGAAATGCTGCGTGCGGGAGCGGAAGTTATTAAGGTACATGCTACTGGTGGAGTACTAAGTGCGACAGATCATCCTGAGTTTACTCAATTCTCGTTAGAGGAATTAAAAGCGATTGTTGAAGAAGGCCAATTCCGCAAAGGGGTTAAGGTAATGGCCCATGCTCAAGGTGCTGAAGGAATTAAAAATGCGGTGAAAGCAGGAATTCATTCGATAGAACATGGAATTTTTCTAGATGACGAAGCTATTGAATTGATGAAAGAAAACGGTACTTATTTGGTTCCGACATTGCTTGCCCCTGTAGCTGTTTTGGAAACTGCAGAAGAAACAGGTATGCCGGCTACTGCTGTTCAGAAGTCTAAAGAAGTAATTGAACAACACAAAGCGAGTATTGCAAAAGCTTATAAAGCCGGAGTGAAGATTGCAATGGGAACTGATGCTGGTGTTATGAAACACGGTACGAATTTAAGGGAACTTGGACTAATGACTGAAGCTGGCATGACGCCAATAGAAGCAATTGTTGCATCAACAAAAACAGCTTCAGAATGCTTGGGATGGCAAAATGAATTGGGAACAATTGAAGAAGGAAAATTGGCAGATATTATTATTGTTGGAAAAAATCCATTAGAGGATATTTATTCCTTAGCAAATAATGATACTGTAAAAGTTGTTGTAAAGAATGGCCAGATAGAGAAAAACATATTGTAAAAAGAAAAATATATATGAAGGTTGATCTATGTTTATCGCTACAATTAATAAAATGCATCGGACATGAAACCGATGCATTTTATTTTAGAATTTAGCAAGTAGTTAGCCTAATACTATATATACAACAACCCCTAGGTAACTTATGACCACAGTTAAAGAAGGAATCATATACGTAATTGGATTCCTTGTCACATTTCGCTTTGTTACAAGCATCGTGACAATGGTTAAGAGAAAGCCAATAACGGAAAGTATAATGAGCTGGTCATTTGCTTGTTTCCACAATGATCCATTTTGATAAAATGGATCTGAAATAGCGATTACTAAAATGTTAAATAAATTGCTTCCCAGAATTGTCCCAACAGCCATGTTAATGTTAGCTAATTTTAAAGCAGTAAAAACACTTAACGTATCGGGGATGGAGGAAGCCATAGCAACTAAAATACTGCCGATAAATGTTGCACTAAGCCCAGTTTCAGCAGCCAATCGATCACCAGAAAGAGACAATGCGCTTCCAGACACTAAAATAACAATGGAGAATAGGAAAAATTTGATCAATGTTTTGCTGATTCCTTTTACGGAAGTGGTTGTTTGATCAGCTATTTCATTATTCTCTTCCTTTTTTTGTATGACTGAAATAAAAATTAGGCCAATTACATATGCAGCAACAATTAACAAACTTGCCAAACCGATATGGAATATTGAAAAAGAATCATTGGTAAATAGCCCGAACATCGTAATAATAGAAAGAAGAAGTGCAAGGTAACCTGTTGAAACATGGTGTTTGGCTCCATGTAAAAACAACTGTTTTTTTCGGAAAATTAAATCCAAGCCAAATAGTGCGAAGAAATTAAAAAGGATACTACCAAACCCATTACCAACAGCAATATTAACATTGCCAATTATACTGGCTGAAATAGATACAGTTAACTCTGGCAGGGAGGTTGCTACTGCCAATAGTATGGTGCCTGCCATCATTCCGCCAAGCTTTGTTTCCCTGCTTATTTTATCTGCATATGTAGATAGCTTGATAGCTGAGTAAGCAGATATGAAAGCTGCTATTACAAAGATTAAACCTAGTGTAAGTGTTATGATGATCCACTCCCATCAATAGAGTCCCTATTCCTATTCTCTGTTTGATGGCCAAGTAAACATCTTTTTCATAGCAGCACTAACAAGCGTATTTAGCGCGGATTTCGACACATGCCGGGGATTAAAAATATGTCTACAAATAACCAGAGCCAAAGAAAAGCAAGTGGCAGCCAGCCAATCAATAGCCATGTTGTAGCCCAGCCAATCAACCCGATTAACAATTGTACAATGCCGGAGCCTATTCTTCCTGTGTAAAAGCGATGTACACCGATTTGTCCAAAGAAGAACCATAAAATATATGCTAAAGCATAACTTTTTTGAGGCATTTATTCCCCTCCTTGTAGAAAAGTTTTATATCAATATAGTTAAGCTAATAATGTATCAATTATGTTATCCTATTAATGAATAGTCAAGTGATCTGGAATTCCTCAGCATGTGTACTTGTCTATATGAATAACTGAAACTTTTACGTCTCTTTTACGTATAAGAGTTAATAGTTTTAAATACTAGGGGGTTTATCATTGAATTTTAAAGAGAAACTGAGAACGAATCGAATGGGAAAGGTAGGTACTCGATTGGGCAAAATACTCGGTGCTTTATTTGTAATTGCTCTAATCGGTTTGTTCTCCTACCGTTGGTTTACAGATTATATATGGATGGATTCTTTGGGGTTTGAAAGTATCTATACAACGATTCTAAGCAGTAAAGTAATACTCGGTGCAGTAGGTTTCATTCTATACTTTATTTTAACCTATTTTACTTTATCTTGGATTAGAAATACATACACAGGGCATTTTGATGCACATCAACTGGCCCCTGTTCTAACAAACAAAAAAATGAGCAGACTGATTATAGCTGGTATAGCAGTTTTAATAGGAGCATTCGGCAGTTCGATTGTTCAGGGTGTTGGCTGGGAACCAGCATTAAAACTATTAAACTATGCCTCTTTTGGAGAGACAGATCCTTTTTTTAACTTAGACATATCTTTTTATATGTTTATACTTCCTTTTGTAAAGTTTGTCATTAATATCTTGCTTGGCATTGCTATTTTCTTTTTATTACTGGAAATTGGCGCATATTCCGTTTTTAATTTATACCGTATGAGTCGGTCAGCTCAGATCCATTTAGCTACAACGCTTGGCTTCATTGGTTTACTATTGGCTGGAATGCACTTACTTACACCATATGAGTCGCTGCTGACAAATCAAGTGAATATTTTCCAAGAAAGCGTTGTTCATGGCATAAGCTATACAGATAAAATTATAAATATTCCAGTATCATATGCATTAGCGGCTGTAGCTGTAATTGGAAGTATTTGGATGATTATAGCTCTTAATAGAAAGAAGCTTTCATCCATGCTGCTTCCTGTCATTGTGTATGTGATTTTAGTAATAGGAGGACAATTAGCATCTGTGGTTGTACAAAACTTTATTGTTTCTCCTAATGAGTTTTCTAAAGAAAAGCCTTATTTAAAGCATAATCTTGAATATACAAGAGCTGCATATGATCTCGATCAAATTAAGGAAAAGGAACATCCTGGTAATGATTCTCTTGATGAAAAGATGATTGAAAGAAATCAAAAAACGATAGAAAACGTCCGAATAAATGATTCAAGACCCATTTTGGATGTGTACAATCAATTACAAACTTTCCGTACGTATTATCAATTTAATAATATTGATATTGACAGATATGAAATCGATGGAGAATATGAACAAGTATTTATTGGTGCAAGAGAATTAAGCACTGGAGATCTTCCTTCACAGGCGAAGACCTGGGTGAACCGAAAGCTGAGATACACGCATGGTTATGGCATGGCAATGAGCCATGTTAATCAAGTTACCCAACAAGGCCAGCCGAAATATATGATGAAAAATCTCCCTCCTGAAGGTGTACTTGATATAAGTCGACCACAAATTTATTTTGGGGAAGAAAAATATGAAAATGTGATTGTTAATTCAAAAGTTGATGAATTTGACTATCCTTCCGGGGATGAGAATGTTGCTAATCGATACGAAGCGGATTTAGGCATTCAATTGTCTGGTGTAAACCGACTGTTGTTTACTTTGAGCGAAGGATCTATGCGTATGCTTGTCTCAGATCAAATAACAAGCGATAGCCAATTGTTGGAAACCAGAAATATCATGGACAGAGTTAATAGAATTGCTCCTTTCTTTGAATATGACGAAGATCCGTATATTTTCGTTCGTGAGGATGGTACTCTGGCGTGGATGATTGATGCTTATTTAACAACTGATAATTACCCGTACGCAGAAAACTACGAGAAGAACAAAAATTACATTCGTAATTCTGTAAAAGTAACGATTGATGCATATAGCGGTGAAGTCAATTATTATATTGTAAATCCAGATGACCCATTATTACAGACATATGAAAATATGTTCCCAGAGCTGTTTACTAAAGAAATTCCGGAAGATGTAAAAAAACATTTCCGTTATCCTGAAAAACTATTCTCTATTCAAGCAGCAAAGTATGGAACATATCATATGACTAACTTAGAAGTTTTCTATAACAGGGAAGACTTTTGGCAGTTTCCAACAGAAAAATATTTCAATGAAGACATAGAAATGGAGCCATATTACATTACGATGAAGCTTCCGGAATACGATGAAGAGGAATTTATTCTTATGATGCCCTACACCCCGAAAAAACGTCAGAATATGATCTCTTGGATGGGGGTAAGAAATGACGGAGAGAATTATGGTGAAATTTTTGTTTATCGTTTCCCTAAGCAAAAAAACATATATGGTCCGCAACAAATTGAAAATCGGATTAACCAGGATAGCACCATTTCACAGCAGCTTAATCTGTGGTCTCAGGGTGGTTCTAAGGTAATTAGAGGAAACCTATTAGCTATTCCTATTGAAGATACCGTTATGTATGTAGAACCAATTTATATAGAGTCCTCTAACGAAACATCACTTCCAGAAGTAAAAAGAGTTGTTATCGCCTATGAGGATCATATTGTAATGGAAGAAACCTTTGACGCTTCGTTGGATAAAATGCTTGCCCTGATTAATCCGGAAAGCGAACAAGGATCCGAAGATACAACAGACCCAGATGACACCGAGGACCAATCCTCACCAATAACAGACGCGGATGAAAAGCTCCGCGAATTCTCTGAGCTCTTTGAGAACTATCAAACGGAGTTATCAGAAGGTAACTGGGAAGAAGCCGGCAAGATCATGAAAGAAATTGAGAGCCGACTAAATGAAGTTGAATAAAAAAAGGAAAGTTTCAGCATTCAAATAAAAAAAGGTGTTCTCCATGAAGGGAGAACACCTTTTTTATTGGTTTGAATATTAGAACCAAGCAGCACCTACAATAATCAGAAGGATAAACAATACTACAATTAAGGCGAAACCGCCTCCGGCTCCATAGCCGCCGTATCCTCCTACAGGTGCTCCATAGCCGTATCCGCCACAGCCACATCCATAATTACCAAACATATAACTTCCTCCTTTTATTTTTTAGTATCCGTATCCTACATAAGATGCGCCTACAATTATTAACAGAATAAACAGCACAACAATTAAGGCGAATCCTCCGCCGTAGCCACCATATGAACCACTCATTCGTAAACCACCTCCATATCTGCTTACATTGTATCTTATGTAAAGAACTTCACGATGTTATGGACATTATCCCAATTTCACAAAAAAATATAGTAAATGATTTTCTTAACAAATTCCGCAATTCCCCTAACGCATATGTCCCATACGATTCTTTTTTAGTTACATATAATGTCCTAAGCATGTTGGAGGTGAAAATATGTCTGTTCAACATTATCATAATCTTTGTCAACGTTATAAAGGCAAAGCGGTGGAAATAAGAACCCATCGAGGTGAGGTTCATCGTGGAGTAATTAGACATGTAGACCGGCGACGAGTTTACCTGGAACCACTCGGCGGTAGAAGAGATCTAGGTGGTTTTGGGCTTGGATTTTATGGGCCCGGCTGGGGATATGGTTTTGGATATCGTCCAGGATTTGGGTACGGACTCGCTTTGGGTGCAATCGGTACACTGGCCTTACTACCTTTCTTCCTTTGGTGAGGAAATAACTTATTTAGTGTACTTCTATGTTATAGCTGTCGAGGACCTCGACAGCTATCTTATTGCCTAAGAAACTTGAAATTAAAACCGGGTTAGGCAAATCTTTGCCTTATGATGGGACGAGTTTATCTTGCTTCCTTACTTGCAAGATAATTGCGTTATTACGCTTAAGAGGGAATGAAAGCTTCTGAAGGGAGATCGAGCATTTCCTTGGTAGTAGTTTTCTTATTGTCTGCATATTTTTTCACTAATTGATATCCAACACAATACCCCGCCATCTTTGGATGGAATGCCCCGCCATATAAGGTAGAATAATAACTTGAATGCGTTCTTTTCATATTTTTCTTTGGAAATATCAGATTTTCCCACAGTTTTTGAAGCCGCAATTCAGAGTAATAGGTAGTCCAATTAGCTATATTTTCTTCTCCTAAACGTTCACGAACAGCATTTTCAGCTAAACCTTCAAGAATAATGGTATCTAAAAGCGTAAAATCTTTTTCCTTCCTATCTACTTTGGATAACCGGCAAACATGATTATATTCATGGGTTAATAATGCTTGAAGTTCCTTCTCTGTATTATTCCCTGATACAAATAGAAATAACTTATCTTTAAAGGTCAAACCTGCTTTTCCGTTATGATCATCTTTTAATCGTCGGTTCTTCGGATCGGATGGAAAAATAAATATGGGAACCTCAGGGCCATTCCATTCACTTTGTAATTTTTTATATTCATGTTGAATTGTTTGCCATACTTCTTTTTTCTGTAATTTTTTTATAAGTTCCTCACCATCGGGGAGTGGTGGTGTATACATTCCGTAGGCTGAAAGGTGATGGTAAATGTCTTCAGCACTTACGTTGGTAAACAAATCTGTTAGTTTTTCGCAAAGGATAACTGGTTCTTCATGAGTATCAAGCAACCATTTATCTGTCTTAACTACTCCCATAAAAACACCTCTACTTTTTATAAGATAAATTTTACCTTTTTCATATCCTTATAAAGGGATTCCAACGACCAGTTTAGGCGGACAGAACTTCCTGGTAGCGATTATGAAGCTCAGGTAGTATCTGTTGACCTTTGAATGCAACTCCAGATCCAGAACAGATAGATGCTGCCAGAGGATCGGTTGGTGTTAGCCTGTCTTCCTTATTCAAAGGCGCCTTCATTTTGTTCTATATTATAAATTATGCAAAGGATGAAGAAAGGGTTTCAAGGTCACTTTCATTCAAATGGTCATACACCCTTTCGTTTTTATGGGTAAAGAATAAACTATATACAAGATGAAAAGGGGGGGTGAATTATATATGTTCCCAAGAAAACCAAGAAGGCCAATGCCAAGAGAGAATCCTTTTATGTTTCAACGTCCTCGACAAGTACCTAAAACGCAATCTAAGCAAAATTTACTTGATGCCTTTCGCACAAGCGAAGGAGGATTTGACTTGAATAAAATTACTGGTACTGCGCAACAAATGCATAGTCTATACGGTCAAGTAAGTCCGATGATAAGTAAATTCATTACAAAAATAGGTAAATAAATTGCTGGATAGAAAACCAAATTATTGAAAACACTTGCGTAAGCCTACCCGCTGTGTCATTCCCTTCATATTATAAGGTGTAAACAGTAGGGAGGTGCGTTTGATGGACGATATTATCAAGCAAGTAGAGAAAAAAACTGGTGTTAAGGGAAATGATATACAAAATCTTGCCAAATCACTAAGCAATTCTGATCTGCAGGATGAGAAAAGTATTCGTAAATTGGTCAGGCAATTAGGTAAATTAGCAAATAAAAAGGTGAGTAAGCAAACAGAAGATATGATTGTTAACACATTAGTAAATGGAAAGAATAAAGTAGATGCTTCTACTATTTCTAAAATGCTAAAGAAATAAAGTTAATAATCAATAGCTTGTTAATAGATACGATGTTATTGTTGAGATAACATCGTATTTTATTGAAGGAGGATATATATGGAACACAAAGTTGCTTTATCTTTCAGTGGTGGAAAGGATAGTTGTTTGGCACTATATTATTTACAAAAAAAGAATGTAAAAGTCGAATGCCTATTGACAACCGTTTGGACAGAGGAAATGAAAACTTTTGCGCACAATGAACATATAGAACAAATTCGGAAGCAGGCAGATGCTCTAGCGCTTCCATTGCATACCATTGAGACTGATTTTTCAACATATGAAGAAAAATTTGTTCTTAAATTAAGTGAGGTCAAAGATAAATACGGTTTGGATGGAATAGCTTACGGTGACATTTACCTTGAGGGCCACCGCATATGGGGAGAAGGTATTGCTGAAAAGGCTGGTTTGGAGGCGTTTTATCCCCTATGGAGAGATGAAAATCAAGCCAAAGAACTCCTCAAGGATTTTGTTAGACTAGGTTTTAAGGCAGAAATTATAAAAGTGAATAACCAATTACCTAAAGCATGGGTAGGCAGATCAATTGATGAACTGTTTATCAAAGATATCACGCAACTGCAGAGTGTTTGCCCATTAGGAGAATCAGGCGAGTATCATACACGCGTATACGATGGACCAAACTTTACATATTCATTGTATTAACTTTCTCTCATTTTCAATGACTAATTTAAATTTTCATCCTTTTGAATACTTAATTTATTGACGTAGGTATTCAATTTGTCTAAAATAGTTCTGTTAGCAAAAATATTTTCAGACAATTGCGTTATTAACGGAGAGGATGACAACAACATGAATACGCATGATAAAAAGGAAATTGTCAGAAGTGTTCCTCAACAAGGTTTTTTTGGACAACCTAAAGGTTTGTTTACCTTGTTCTTTACTGAGTTTTGGGAACGGTTTTCTTACTATGGAATGCGTGCCTTATTACTATTCTATATGTACAATGAGGTAGCTTATGGTGGTTTAGGAATAGAAGATGAAACAGCAAGGTCCATCATGGCGATCTATGGTTCACTTGTATATATGTCAGGTATTATAGGGGGGTGGATTGCTGACCGTTTGCTCGGAACCCAACGAACAGTCTTTTATGGTGGCGCATTAATTATGGCCGGCCATATTGTTCTTGCACTTCCTGCTGGTTTAACAGCTTTCTTTATTTCCATGTTGCTTATTATTGTTGGTACAGGTTTACTAAAACCGAATGTATCCAATATGGTTGGTGACATGTATGCTCCAGAGGATAACCGTCGTGATTCAGGATTTAGTATTTTTTATATGGGAATCAACATGGGGGCATTTATTGCTCCGTTTGTAGTGGGGACACTTGGTCAGGAATATAACTACCACTTAGGTTTTGGTACCGCAGCTGTAGGTATGTTCTTGGGTTTAATTGTATTCATAATTACTAAGAAGAAAAATTTAGGGCTTGCCGGTACGTATGTGCCTAATCCCTTAGAAGCAGACGAAAAGAAAAAAGTATATAGTCGTTTTGGTATAGGGGCAGCTATTATTGCACTATTAGCTGTAATCACAATTCCAACAGGTATTTTAACAATTAACCGGTTTACCTATTTAATAAGTATACTTGGGATCCTGATTCCTGCTACTTACTTTATTGTTATGTACCGCAGTCCGAAAACTAATGCAGACGAAAAATCACGCTTAATAGCTTATATACCCTTATTTATAGCAGCCATGATGTTTTGGGCTATTCAGGAACAGGGGTCCATTATTTTGGCAGAGTATGCTGATAAGCGGACACAACTTGAATTTCTAGGGATTGAAATACAATCATCTTGGTTCCAATCCTTAAATCCACTATTTATTATTGCTCTGGCACCAATGTTTGCAGGGCTATGGGTTAAATTAGGAGATCGTCAGCCATCAACAACCAAAAAATTCTCTTTTGGATTATTTTTTGCAGGCTTGTCTTTCCTCATCATGATTATTCCGTCATTTATGCATGGAACAGATTCTTTGGTAAGTCCAATTTGGTTAGTATTAAGCTTTCTTATTGTTGTATTAGGTGAGCTTTGTTTATCACCGGTTGGTTTATCAGCCACAACAAAACTCGCACCAGCTGCTTTTTCTGCTCAAACAATGAGTTTGTGGTTCTTATCAAATGCATCTGCACAAGCAATCAATGCTCAAATTGTGAAATTTTATGACCCAGCCACTGAAATTATTTATTTCGGTGTAATCGGTGGATTTTCTATCTTGCTTGGTATTATCTTGTACGCATTTGCCCCATTAATTCAAAAATACATGCGAGGCGTACGTTAAAACTCAGAATAAACACCGCTTTTATTTAAAAGTGGTGTTTATTTTAATTGTTCTAATATATATTGGGGTTATTCAATGATTCGGAAAATAGATAAACTGCGACGTAACTAAGAATATAGAGGCTGCGTAAATTACCGCTACGGGGAAATATTCCGCTTTCCGCGGGCGGCTGATGAGCTTCCTCACGCTACGCGTTCGGGGATCTCATCGAGGCCTCTCCTCCCGCAGGAGTCTCCATATTTCCCCTTCGCTACTATTTCCTATTATATCTACGAAAAAATTGCGTTCGCATACACCCAGAATGTGCTGTGTACAAATTGATTGGAGTGGAATGTGGCGACTCCTGCCGGAATAGCATGAGCTGAAGACCCTGGACGGAGCGTAGCGGAGGAAGCGGCTGAAGCCATGCCGGCGGAAAGCGTCCGCATGCAACGGAAATCAATGGGGCAATTCTCCTCAAATATTTCACTGAGCTTTTCATCAATAAAGTTACGTCGCAGTTTACTCCAACTGTGAATGAAGAAAATACGTTTGTACAACAAAATTTGCAGTGGATCCATTTTAATTGTTCTTCTCTTTGAAACTTTTTGGAGGTATAATTCGTATTAAAACATGATCACAACATAGAGGTGAAATTATGAACACAGAAACAAAAGGCCCTCCACTACCAACAAGAAAGCTGGAAAATTCAATTGTGAAGGTATGGAGGATGAGTGCTGCAATTGAAGATGGGATAGGATTACTCCTGCTAGCTGTTCTGCTTTATTTAGACTATTATTTTGCTTGGCCAGCATGGATTGGCTGGATTCTTATAGTATTCTTATTGCTTACTTTCGTTTATTCTGTTTGGTCAGTAATTATTAGACCTTATTATTTACATAAAAATTGGCGTTATGATTTGAATGAAGCATTTTTGCAATTAAAATCAGGTGCTATTCTTGAACAACATCAACTTATCCCCATGGCGAAAATTCAGGCTGTCTCTACAAAACAAGGCCCACTACTGAGAAAGTATGGGTTATTTTCTATCGAAATCATGACAATGGGGACTTCTCACACTATTCCAGGTATTCCTGAGAAAACAGCCATCGAAGTAAGAAACCAAATTGCCATCTTTGCAAAAGTGAAGGAGGCAGAGGAATGAAAGAGTTGAATCGTTATCACCCATTAACGATTGTATTCGATATGTGGAAGACTGCGAAAAATTCATTTTTTGCTATTTTTTATCTATATATTTTAAATTTTAGCTCTGATTCTACCTTTATATATTATGCAAGGATAGTTTTTTGGATTTTTATTGGAATTACATTCATTACTATTTTTATAAAATGGTATACCAATAAATACACGGTAAATGAAACTTCTTTTAATCTATTTCACGGTATATTTAAAAAAACAAAGCAGACTATCCCCTTTTCCAAAATTCAAAATGTAAATCGTCACACTTCCCTGTTTCACCGTCTGTTTAACGTAACTTCCATACACTTCGAGACAGGTACCGCTGAGGATTCAAGTGTTAAATTTTCTGTAATAAAGCGGACAGCTGCTGACCAGCTTGAAGAGTATATTGCTGAAAAAGGTGAGGGGACAGGAAGCACCATTTCATTCGAAGAATTAGATTCTAATGGAAGGAGTGATCTGGACAGCAGGAAAACAGTTCATTTTCAGCCTGTAAGAAAGGATATTGTAAAAGCATCCTTTACTTCGTTAAGTTTTTTGGTCTTAATTCCTATATTAGGCTCTATCTATTCTAAAATAAATCAAGTACTTGATTTGGAAAAGAGAGCAGAAGGATATTTGTCATATCTTTTGGATGCTTGGTGGATGATTGTAGTTCTTGTGCTTGTATTTGGCTGTCTATCCCTATTAATCGGCATGGCCTGGACGTTTTTAAAATACGGTAAATATGAAATTTCTTCTGATGGTGAGAGGATCTACATAAAAAAAGGAGTTATGGAAACCACAGAATTTTCCATTCTAAAAAGTAGAGTGCAGGCTGTGGAAGTAACACAATCATTTATGAAGCGGTTGCTTGGTCTTGCTGAAGTGAAACTTACAAGTTCAGGAAGTTTCAGTGGTGGGGAAGAACTCGAAGTGAATACATTATATCCCTTCCTACCATTAAATAGAGCGTATGATCTGATTACAGAACTGTTGCCAACATACGAAGTAGCTTCGCATTTGTACTCTCTGCCTAAAAAATCGCTAGGTATTCGATTGTTAAAACCGAGCTGGTTTTGGGTAATGGCAACTGGTGCGTTATTTTACTTTCATCCTGTTTTCTTTCAGATGGAAATGACCTGGTTAATTCTTTCCATTCTATTATTGACGCTTATTGTATTTGGGAGGATATTGGATTATTATCACACAGGATATTTAGTCAAAGGGCGATTTATTCAGTTCAGAAAAGGTGGATTTACAACTACCACATTTTTGTCACGGAGAGATAAAATTATCGAAGTTGGGGTTTCTAGTAATTTAATTCAACAGTTTTTAGGTCTCGCTACTGTCACTACTGTAAATAGAGCTAAACCAGTTTATCATAACACCCTTACTGATGTTCCGGTAAATTTTTCTACACTATTTTATTCTTGGTATATGGAAAGAGAAAAAGAAGTAGAGCATGAATAATTTAAGTAAATAAAAAAGCTGCCAATCGTTGGTAGCTTTTTTATTTTGATTTTGAAACTTTTTGAATAAACATTTGGTATTAGAAAATACTATGTAGAGAATTTTAGTCTTATTGGAGGCTCTATATGAAATTCTCTCGGTTTCAATTATTCTTTTTAATTATATTGTATGTTGGAATTTCTAATCATGTCATCTTATTGCCGCATTTAATTAGTGTTTCAAATAGAGATGCTTGGATCGCCTCATTAATTGCATACTTTTTTCTGTTAGTCTGGGGAATTATTTTAAAGTTTATATTGAAAAAAATGAACAGAAACTCTTTGCTCGTATGGTCACAAAAGAAAATGGGGAGGGTTATCACTTATACACTCTTATCTTTATTTTCTTTTTACATAGTAATCACTAGCTTAATAACATTTAATGATTTGGTAAACACTATACAAATATATTTTTTACCAAGAACCCCAATTCTTTTTACAGGCTTGGCCTTCCTTCTATTATCTGTGTGTATTGCTTATAAAAATCTTAAAACGCTTGTTTACTTGGCTCTAATACTATCTCCACTGGTTATCATACTCGGGTTGTTTGTAGCTTTATCAACAATGGCGGAAAAGGACTATTCCTTATTATTCCCTATTTTTACAAATGGGATGGAACCGATTTTTAAAGGCGCTATTATGGTTGTTGGAGCGAATGCGGACATTTTGTTTTTATTTCTCATTCAAAACCAGATGAAAAAGGAATATTCTTCATTGGATTTTTTTGTGATAATAACTACTCTAATCATTCTTGTTATAGGACCAACCACTGGCGCAATCGCAGCTTTTGGTCCGGAAATTGCATCGGAAATGCGTTTTCCTGCTTTTGAACAATGGCGATTGGTTAGTATTGGTGAGACCATTTCACATGTTGATTTTCTAGCTGTTTTTCAATTACTGGCTGGTTCGATCATTCGCATGGCGTTAAGCATTTATCTATTGTGGAGTATCTGGGAGAATCCTTCTCTAAAATTTAGGCGGATTCTAATTGGAGCTTATTCTATCTTCATTTTAATTATTATGATGCATCCAAATGCTGATGTGTATTTACAGACAATTATGGAGAGATATTTTTATTTCTATTCGTTCATCTTCGCAATCTTTATCACTGTTTTTCTTCTAATAGCAAGCTACTTTAAAAGAGGAGGAACTAGCTCATGAGCAACCAAAAAATAACCAGTTTAACTAAGCTTAATCAAGCCCTGACCAAAGGCCGCTTAAAATCAGCAGATCTTCAGCGGTTTTTTGTTAATTATGCTGATGTTCAAACGGTTGAAGGAAAGGTTTCGATGTACTATGCAGAAGGTATGATTGATTCTACGCAGCTTAATGAGTTTTCGGAAGCTGTTGAGCAAGCTATTTTAGACAATAAATTGGAGAAAGCCAGTAAAAACTTACCGCCTATTTCCTCTCTGACTTCATTGGATGAAATGATTGAGAGCTTGTTCTCTGGTTTATTAATTTTATATAAAGATGGAGATACATTCTTTTATACAGTTAATATTTCAAAGATACCTAAAAGAGAGCCAGAGGAATCCACCTCAGAAATATCGATTAAAGGCCCGCGAGATGGCTTTACTGAAGAAGTTAATGTAAATGTTTCATTAATTCGAAAACGATTAAAATCAAAAGAACTGTATAATCAGGCATTTGAATTAGGGAGTATAAGTAAGACGAAGGTATCTTTGCTTTATTTGAAGAATAGGGCTAACTCTAAAGTTATTAAAGAAATAGATCACCGTCTCAAAAAAATACAAGTAGACAGTATTATAAGTAGTGGGCAGTTGGAGCAATGGTTGTCTGACCGTACATTTTCCCTATTTCCTTTATTTGACTATATAGCCCGTCCGGATTTTGTTGTCGAGTCTTTATTAAAAGGAAAGTTTATACTTATCGTGGACGGCTCACCCTTAGTGTTAATTGGGCCAGTTAATTTGCTCGAATTATTAAATTCACCAGAAGATATTCACTATTCCTTTCAAATAATTATATTTCAAAAGATATTTAGAGTTATGGGGCTATTTGCGGCAATCTTTTTGCCGGGATTTTGGGTAAGCATCACTTCAGTTAACATAGATCAACTTCCTCTTAATTTATTGGCCACAATAGTGGAATCCAGGCAAGGAATGCCGTTACCGTTTGCTTTAGAATTTATTTTCATCCTGGTACTGTTTGAAATTTTACGAGAAGCAGGTATTCAAATGCCTAAGCCTATTGGGCAAACGATTACAGTGGTTGGAGGTTTAATTATTGGTGATGCGGTTATTAGAGCCGGCTTAGCTTCCCCAACTTTAATTGTAGTAATTGCTGTTTCTGTTGTTTCCACCTATACATTAGTAAACCAATCGCTCGTAGCTAGTGTGAGTATACTGCGCGTTTATCTAATTCTAACATCAGCTATTTTAGGGGTTTATGGTTTTATTCTTGGATTAATAAGTATTTTAGTCTATTTGTGTAGACTGGAGTCATTCGGTATATCTTATGTACAGCCAATTACTGAGATTAACTGGAAAAAAATTAATTCTTCAATCTTCTTTACATTGTTAAGAAAAAGAAAGCCAAATACTCTTCATAATAAGAAATGAGGTATGGAATATGCAGAAGCTAATTATAGTTTGTATTTGCTTATTGTTGCTTATGGGATGTAGTGACATTAAAGAAATTCAAAAGATGAACTATGCTACTGCAATAGGCATTGAATACAAAGAAGGAAGATATGTTACTCATGTCCAGATGGTCGGGCTAAACAGTTTATCGAATGTAGAGGGTGCGCAAGGTGCTACAAGTCAAATTCTTGTCTCTGAATCGTCTGGGGAAACTTTTAATGATGCCTTGTTTGATTTGTATAATACTGCTCAAGAGAGAATTATCTGGTCTCATGTAAGTAGTATTATACTTGATGAATCAGCGATTAAAGAAGGATTTGATGATATTTTGGACGGAATTCTTCGCTATCATGAATTCCGTCCAACACCTTGGATATTTGGTGTGAAAGGAAATATGACCGAGATAATGTCAACACCAGGTTTTTTTAACCAGCCTCCTACTGAAACCATTTTGCATAACCCGGAAAATATTGAAGAACAGGATTCTATTATTCGACCTATAAAGCTTCATCAGTACGCAAGAGAAATAACAGAACCAGCTTTTACAACCTTTTTACCTTCTCTCTATGTAAATAAGAAGCAATGGGAACAAAATCAGGAAGATGATCCGAAGCTTTCTTTTGATGGTGCTTTCTTTATGGGGCAGCAAGGAGTTAATAAGTATTATGAATTGGATGAAATTAGGTCAATACGGTGGGCAACCCCAGATACCAAGCGGACTTCAGTCACAATTCCGTATCAAGATAGTAAATTGCTTGTTGTAATAGAAAATATTCGAATTAACAAACAATATCATAGGAAAAAAGGAAAGCCTCAAGTAGATTATAACGTGAAGTTTGATTCTTATGTAACAAACCAAAAGAATCGAGCCTCTTTAAATAATAATGAAATAAGTAAAAAAATTTCTTCTCTAATAAAAAAGGAAATCATTGATTTTTATGAATTGGGCAAAGAGGATGGGGTTGACTTTCTAAACTTAGAGTATGAGTTGTACCGGGAAGATTACAAGTTGTGGAAGCAGTTAAAGAACGAAGGGCTATATTTGAAAACGATTAAACTTAATCCGAAAGTAGATGTTTATTTACGGCATTCAGGTGCAGGGAAAATTAAATAATTGGGTTTGGAAAATTTAAGTATTGAAGTTAACAAACATCTATTTCAAAAGAATGTGACATAGCGTGATTGTTTAAGATCAATAGTTAGTATGGAGGTGGTGCCGCAATGACTTTAGTTCGTTTAGGCTATTCAGCAATAAGTACGCACGTAAAAAATAGCTCTACATCAAAAACAATGACTTTTTCCCGCTATTCACAAATAGAAGATAAGAATGCTGCCTTAAGAAAAATAGTTCAAATTGCAGCAACGAATTTAGCTAATCTTCTACGGTTATTAAGACATAATGTTGCACATGGTATCCATTTTTATCGTATGTCATCTAAGTTAATTCCTCTTGTAAATCATCCAGAAATACCAAGGTGGAATTATGTAAAGCACTTAGAAGAAAGTCTCCATAACATACGTGCGTTTTTAGAAAGTCATCCTAGGATGAGAGTGGACTTCCATGCAGATCACTTTGTGTTAATCAACTCACCGAAAAAAGATGTCTTTAATCAGGCTGTAAGAACACTAAGAATGCATGAACGTTTACTCAGTGGTATGGGGATACATCCAGAGCATCGGTGTGTCATGCATGTAGGAGGTGCGTATGGCAATAAGGAAAAAGCGTTAGAACAGTTTATTCATAATTGGGGATTTCTCTCTGCTGATTTACAAAAGATGCTTATTTTAGAAAACGACGATAAGACTTTCGATCTTAGTGATACACTGTTTCTTTGTGAAAAATTAGGAGTCCCATTTGTTTTTGATATTCATCATCATTTTGCCAATCATAAAAAGGGTGAACGTTGGGAGGAGCATTGGCCACGTATTCTTAAAACGTGGGAACATTCAAGCTTACCTATTAAAATGCACATCTCAAGTCCGAAATCGGAATCTAATTACAGATCTCATGCTGATTTTATTAACAGCGAAATGTTTATGGATTTTCTTAAGGTAATTAAAGGGAGTGTTCAACAAATAGATTGCATGATTGAAGCAAAGCAAAAGGACAAAGCTTTATTTCAATTAATGAAGGAAGTTCAAAATTATTCTGAAGCGGAACTAGTGGATGGAGGAAGTTTTTTAATTAAATAAAATGAGGAACTTTTATATTTGTAAAAACTACCTATAATATAATTGTCAAGAACAACCACCCTATGTAGTGAAAGGGAGGTTATTGCATGAATCAACAATTAAGAAACATTATGACATCCAATGTATTTACAGTGAAGGAAACACAGTCGATACAGGAAGCAGCTGCGATAATGAGTGAGAATAACATTGGGGCAGTTCCTGTTGTTAATCAAAATGGGCAAATGACTGGCATTATTACGGACCGCGATATTACGCTTCGTTCGACAGCACAAGGAGAGGCGTCCCAGACACCAGTTTCAGAAGTAATGACAGCACAGAAAGTTGTTCAAGGTACACCTGAAATGAATGTGCAACAGGCTGCCCATATGATGGCTCAGCAACAAATTAGACGCTTACCGGTTGTAGAAAATGGAGAAATTGTTGGAATGGTTTCTTTAGGGGACCTTGCAGTAGAAGATCAATATAATCAACAAGCTGAACAAACGCTGACAGATATTTCAACACCATCTAGTCCTCAAAAGTAACGATAAATGAAATGCTTTAACTTCTCTACCAAGTTGTTGCCAAATTATAATTTGGCAACAACTTTATGTTTTATAATAGTATAGAGTGGGTATATAAATAAGTGTAGCTATTTTTTATAGTTGACAAGCAAAGGCATGGGCTGTAATATTAATCTCGCTGTTCAAACAGAATACAAATTTTTCAGCACATCCCATTCATTATCATTCGAAAAAAACATATTGACCTCGTATATTAATATATGGTATATTAATTGGGTCGCCAATTTGGGAGAACAATGTGAAACTTATAAACTATGAAAAAAGTTGTTGACACATTATTCTCTGGGTGGTATGATATTAAAGTCGCTTTTTTGAAGTGACACTCTAATTTGCTCTTTGAAAACTGAACAAAACAACCAGTATGTCAAGAAAAACATGACGTTTTTCGTTAATTTTTAAAAAGCCAGAAGTTATTGCTTCTGCAGCTAAGACATGAGATAAGATTGATTGGTGTCGATCTTATTCAAACTTTTATGGCAAGAAGAACTCGTTTCTTCGTTGCACAAGCGCAACTACGCTTTTGATAAAATCAAAAGCTAGTTTTCTTTGGAGAGTTTGATCTTGGCTCAGGACGAACGCTGGCGGCGTGCCTAATACATGCAAGTCGAGCGCGGGAAGCAAGGTGATCCTCTTCGGAGGTGACGCTTGTGGAACGAGCGGCGGACGGGTGAGTAACACGTGGGCAACCTGCCTGTAAGACTGGGATAACCCCGGGAAACCGGGGCTAATACCGGATAATACTTTTCATCACCTGATGGGAAGTTGAAAGGTGGCTTTTAGCTACCACTTACAGATGGGCCCGCGGCGCATTAGCTAGTTGGTGAGGTAACGGCTCACCAAGGCAACGATGCGTAGCCGACCTGAGAGGGTGATCGGCCACACTGGGACTGAGACACGGCCCAGACTCCTACGGGAGGCAGCAGTAGGGAATCTTCCGCAATGGACGAAAGTCTGACGGAGCAACGCCGCGTGAGTGATGAAGGTTTTCGGATCGTAAAGCTCTGTTGTTAGGGAAGAACAAGTGCCGTTCGAATAGGGCGGCACCTTGACGGTACCTAACCAGAAAGCCCCGGCTAACTACGTGCCAGCAGCCGCGGTAATACGTAGGGGGCAAGCGTTGTCCGGAATTATTGGGCGTAAAGCGCGCGCAGGCGGTCCTTTAAGTCTGATGTGAAAGCCCACGGCTCAACCGTGGAGGGTCATTGGAAACTGGAGGACTTGAGTACAGAAGAGGAGAGTGGAATTCCACGTGTAGCGGTGAAATGCGTAGAGATGTGGAGGAACACCAGTGGCGAAGGCGACTCTCTGGTCTGTAACTGACGCTGAGGCGCGAAAGCGTGGGGAGCGAACAGGATTAGATACCCTGGTAGTCCACGCCGTAAACGATGAGTGCTAGGTGTTAGGGGGTTTCCGCCCCTTAGTGCTGAAGTTAACGCATTAAGCACTCCGCCTGGGGAGTACGGCCGCAAGGCTGAAACTCAAAAGAATTGACGGGGGCCCGCACAAGCGGTGGAGCATGTGGTTTAATTCGACGCAACGCGAAGAACCTTACCAGGTCTTGACATCCTCTGTAATCGGTAGAGATACCGAGTTCCCTTCGGGGACAGAGTGACAGGTGGTGCATGGTTGTCGTCAGCTCGTGTCGTGAGATGTTGGGTTAAGTCCCGCAACGAGCGCAACCCTTGATCTTAGTTGCCAGCATTTAGTTGGGCACTCTAAGGTGACTGCCGGTGACAAACCGGAGGAAGGTGGGGATGACGTCAAATCATCATGCCCCTTATGACCTGGGCTACACACGTGCTACAATGGATGGAACAAAGGGAAGCGAAACCGCGAGGTCAAGCAAATCCCATAAAACCATTCTCAGTTCGGATTGCAGGCTGCAACTCGCCTGCATGAAGCCGGAATCGCTAGTAATCGCGGATCAGCATGCCGCGGTGAATACGTTCCCGGGCCTTGTACACACCGCCCGTCACACCACGAGAGTTGGTAACACCCGAAGTCGGTGAGGTAACCTTTTGGAGCCAGCCGCCGAAGGTGGGACCAATGATTGGGGTGAAGTCGTAACAAGGTAGCCGTATCGGAAGGTGCGGCTGGATCACCTCCTTTCTAAGGATTTAGAACGAGGAAACGGAAGACCGACTAAGTTCGCCACGTCCTGTGGCAACGTCGGCATGACCTGCATCCTGCAGGCCCAGGCCCTCGGGTCTTCCGGTAAGGACATACATGGTTGTTTGGTTCAGTTTTGAGAGAGCGAATCTCTCTTTTTGTACCTTGAAAACTAAATAAGAGTAACAACGACATCAATTTTAAATATAAAAGCAAGGCTAAGAAATTAGCACGCTTATTCATTGTAAAAATAGTTAAGTGAATAAGGGCGCACGGTGGATGCCTTGGTACTAGGAGCCGAAGAAGGACGGGACTAACACCGATATGTCTCGGGGAGTCGTAAGTAGACATCGATCCGAGAATTTCCGAATGGGGGAACCCACTGTTCGTAATGGAACAGTACGCATAGCTGAATACATAGGCTATGTGAGGCAGACCCGGGGAACTGAAACATCTCAGTACCCGGAGGAAGAGAAAGCAAATGCGATTTCCCAAGTAGCGGCGAGCGAAACGGAATTAGCCCAAACCAGAAAGCTTGCTTTCTGGGGTTGTAGGACACTCTTTTGGAGTTACAAAGGAATTCTTTAGATGAATCGATCTGGAACGATCAGCCACAGCAGGTAAGAGCCCTGTAATCGAAAAGGAATTCTCTCCGGAGTGTATCCTGAGTACGGCGGAACACGAGAAATTCCGTCGGAATCCGGGAGGACCATCTCCCAAGGCTAAATACTCCCTAGTGACCGATAGTGAACCAGTACCGTGAGGGAAAGGTGAAAAGCACCCCGGGAGGGGAGTGAAAGAGAACCTGAAACCGTGTGCCTACAAGTAGTCGAAGCCCGTTAATGGGTGACGGCGTACCTTTTGTAGAATGGACCGGCGAGTTACGATCCCATGCAAGGTTAAGTGGAAGACACGGAGCCGCAGCGAAAGCGAGTCTGAATAGGGCGATTTGAGTATGTGGTCGTAGACCCGAAACCGTGTGATCTACCCATGTCCAGGGTGAAGGTCAGGTAACACTGACTGGAGGCCCGAACCCACGTATGTTGAAAAATGCGGGGATGAGGTGTGGGTAGGGGTGAAATGCCAATCGAACACGGAGATAGCTGGTTCTCTCCGAAATAGCTTTAGGGCTAGCCTCAAGGAACGAGTACTGGAGGTAGAGCACTGATTGGACTAGGGGCCCTCATCGGGTTACCGAATTCAGTCAAACTCCGAATGCCAGCTACTTAGACTTGGGAGTCAGACTATGGGTGATAAGGTTCATAGTCGAAAGGGAAACAGCCCAGACCGCCAGCTAAGGTCCCAAAGTATACGTTAAGTGGAAAAGGATGTGGAGTTGCCCAGACAACCAGGATGTTGGCTTAGAAGCAGCCACCATTTAAAGAGTGCGTAATAGCTCACTGGTCGAGTGACTCTGCGCCGAAAATGTACCGGGGCTAAACGTATCACCGAAGCTGCGGATTGTTCTTACGAACAATGGTAGGAGAGCGTTCCAAGTGCTGTGAAGTCAGACCGTGAGGACTGGTGGAGCGCTTGGAAGTGAGAATGCCGGTATGAGTAGCGAAAAAAGAGTGAGAATCTCTTTCACCGAAAGCCTAAGGTTTCCTGAGGAAGGCTCGTCCTCTCAGGGTTAGTCGGGACCTAAGCCGAGGCCGAAAGGCGTAGGCGATGGACAACAGGTAGATATTCCTGTACCACCTCATGAGCGTTTGAACGATGGGGGGACGCAGTAGGATAAGGAATGCGCACCGATGGATGTGTGCGCCCAAGCAGTGAGAAAGTTGGATAGGCAAATCCGTCCAACAATTTCAAGCTGTGATGGGGAGGGAAATTGAGTACCGAAGTTCCTGATTTCACACTGCCCAGAAAATCCTCTAGTGAGTTCATAGGTGCCCGTACCGCAAACCGACACAGGTAGGCGAGGAGAGAATCCTAAGGTGAGCGGGAGAACTCTCGTTAAGGAACTCGGCAAAATGACCCCGTAACTTCGGGAGAAGGGGTGCTCCTTTAAGGAGGAGCCGCAGTGAATAGGCCCAAGCGACTGTTTAGCAAAAACACAGGTCTCTGCGAAGCCGAAAGGCGAAGTATAGGGGCTGACACCTGCCCGGTGCTGGAAGGTTAAGGGGAAGCGTTAGCTTACGCGAAGCGCAGAACCGAAGCCCCAGTAAACGGCGGCCGTAACTATAACGGTCCTAAGGTAGCGAAATTCCTTGTCGGGTAAGTTCCGACCCGCACGAAAGGTGCAACGACTTGGGCACTGTCTCAACGAGAGACCCGGTGAAATTATACTATGCGTGAAGATGCGCATTACCCGCGACAGGACGGAAAGACCCCGTGGAGCTTTACTGTAGCCTGATATTGAATGTTTGTACAGCTTGTACAGGATAGGTGGGAGCCTTGGAAACCGGAGCGCCAGCTTCGGTGGAGGCATCCGTGGGATACCACCCTGGCTGTACGACCATTCTAACCCAGGGCCGTGATCCGGTCCGGAGACAGTGTCAGGCGGGCAGTTTGACTGGGGCGGTCGCCTCCCAAAAGGTAACGGAGGCGCCCAAAGGTTCCCTCAGAATGGTTGGAAATCATTCGTAGAGTGTAAAGGCAGAAGGGAGCTTGACTGCGAGACCTACAAGTCGAGCAGGGACGAAAGTCGGGCTTAGTGATCCGGTGGTTCCGCATGGAAGGGCCATCGCTCAACGGATAAAAGCTACCCCGGGGATAACAGGCTTATCTCCCCCAAGAGTTCACATCGACGGGGAGGTTTGGCACCTCGATGTCGGCTCATCGCATCCTGGGGCTGTAGTCGGTCCCAAGGGTTGGGCTGTTCGCCCATTAAAGCGGTACGCGAGCTGGGTTCAGAACGTCGTGAGACAGTTCGGTCCCT
This sequence comes from Virgibacillus halodenitrificans, assembly GCF_001878675.1. NCBI lineage: Bacteria > Bacillati > Bacillota > Bacilli > Caryophanales > Bacillaceae > Virgibacillus > Virgibacillus halodenitrificans. The sequence goes on from NZ_CP017962.1 coordinate 1,385,676, forward strand.
ATCCGTCGTGGGCGTTGGAAGTTTGAGAGGAGCTGTCCTTAGTACGAGAGGACCGGGATGGACACACCGCTGGTGTACCAGTTGTTCCGCCAGGAGCATAGCTGGGTAGCTACGTGTGGCAAGGATAAGTGCTGAAAGCATCTAAGCATGAAGCCCCCCTCAAGATGAAACTTCCCATCACTTCGAGTGAGTAAGATCCCTCAGAGACGATGAGGTTGATAGGTCCGAGGTGGAAGCGTGGTGACACGTGGAGCTGACGGATACTAATAGATCGAGGACTTAACTAATTTTCTTCTTTGAATGTCGTTGTTCCCCTCTTATTTAGTTTTTAGGGTATAAATTCATTTTATGATAAATACCGCTAAAAAGTTGTCTAGTAGCAATAGCGGAGAGGTCACACCTGTTCCCATGCCGAACACAGAAGTTAAGCTCTCCAGCGCCGATGGTAGTTGGGACTTTGTCCCTGCAAGAGTAGGACGCCGCTAGGCAATTCAAAAAGCATTGCGATACGCTACGTATCACAATGCTTTTTTATATGGATGATTTCTAGGAGGAAATGCCATATCGCCCCAATTCCTTTTTTGAGAATTCGAATCTGTAAATATTGATCAGAGATAATACTTGAGTCAATCGTTATGAATTGTGCTATATAGTAACTTCCTAATGGACAAACCCTCCATCCAAACGCAAAGAACTGTCCAATAGCACCTCTCTAATGGACAAATCCGCCATCCCAACGCCTCATAATGTCCAATAGCTCGTCTCTAATGGACAAACCCTCCATCCAAACGCAAAGAACTGTCCAATAGCACCTCTCTAATGGACAAATTCCTATTCAAACGCCAGAAAGTGTCCAATAGATCATCTCTAATGGACAAAAGCACCATCCAAATGCCAACAACTGTCCAATAGCACCTCTCTAATGGACAAAAGCACCATCCAAATGCCATAAACTGTCCAATAGCTCATCCCTAATGGACAAAATCCCCATCCCAACGATAGAAGCCTAGCTAATAGCAACAATAACTTAAAATTTAGAAATTCTATGAATGTAAAATGAGAAGATTATCATATGAACTAATAGTAGGTGAGGGGAAGAGGTTATTAAAAGAGAGGGAATAAATTATTTCTTCTAAGAAAATAGGCTGTAGGCTAGCTACTAAGAAACAAATTGATGAAAAACTAAAGAGCTATAAGTACCACATTAGAGCTATCCGCTTATAAAAAAACTAGCGATAAATTAGCATGCTTTCTCTAAATTTAAGTGAAATTTTGTTATAGAAAACCGCAGAAGGGCAATGTTCTTGGAAGATTGAGTAGTTAAATAAACCTAACTCAGGATCAGAAAGACAGTGCCTTGTGGTGTGCACTGTCTGACTTCCTAAAGTTAAAAAATATCCTTATTTATTTTTATAATGCTTCAACTTGTTCTGTTTCTGTATGGTTCTTGTTTTTGCTTAATGAGTTTGTTATTGAAGTGATAGCGCCATCTCCTGTAACATTACATGCAGTACCAAGACTGTCTTGAGCAAGATATAGTGCAATCATTAAGGATACCATTGTAGGACCAAATCCAAGCATCGATTCCAACAAACCGATTGCTGCCATTACTGCTCCCCCAGGTACCCCTGGTGCAGCGACCATAGTAACCCCTAGCATTAATATAAAAGGGAATACTGCAGAAAATGTAGCCGTATCTCCTTGTAGAAACATAACTGCAAGTGCACAGCTAACTAATGTTATCGTGCTTCCTGATAAATGAATATTAGCTAATAATGGTACGGTAAAGTCGGCAACTCTATCACGTACTTTAAGTGTTTTTGTATGTTTTAGTGTAACAGGAATTGTAGCTGCGGATGATTGAGTTCCCAATGCCGTAAAATATGCTGGTAACATTCTTTTAAGCATAGAAAATGGGTTCTGTTTACTTAATGTTCCTGCAACTGTGTATTGAACCGTTAGATAAAGTATATGTAGAATAACGATCATAACAAATACTTTTGCAAATACACTTAAAATAGTACTTACTTGTCCAGCATAAGTCATATTTGCGAATATCCCAAAAATGTGAAAAGGTAAAAGTGGAATAATTACTTTTTCGATAACCAAATGGATAATATCACGGAATTCTTCTGTAAATCGTAACAAGGTATCACCTTTTATTGAAGCAATTCCCAATCCAATTACAAAAGAGAGAAGCAAAGCTGTCATTACTCCCATTAATGGAGCCATTTCTACTTCAAAAAAAGCTTTACTCAAACCTTCACTGGGATCAGAAAACGCTTTCAACGATTGACCGCTCAGTAAAGTTGGATAGATTGATTTAGCCACGATAAATGCTAAAACACCTGCTAAAATTGTTGACGTATATGCAATAGCTCCAGTTAGACCTAAAAGTTTTCCTGCACCTCTTCCCATAGAGCCAATCCCGGGTGCTATAAAACCTAGAATAATTAATGGAATTACAAAACCGAGAAAATTACCAAAAAGCCCGTTAAATGTAGCGAATAATTGAATCCACCATTCATTTGAGAAAGAGCCGATGGCAATACCTAAAACAATTGCGATTATTATTTTAATTAATAGTCCAATGCCCTTCAATGATGTTACCTCCTTTTATGTAATACACCTATTCTACAATACAATATCGTATTTCGTCTAATATATTTTTAAGAAACAAATCCAAACCCTTAGAGCTTGCTGAGCAGTAAAAAGAACAACGTACCTATCTAAATGACAGGTACGCTGTATTCTGTCTAGCTCATACCAAAGGGACCAAGCTGTTGAGAGTTACTTTGATTTCCATTCGTTGACATTTGTGTGACGAATGGGATCATTTTCTGCATGGTTTGTCCAAAATTTTGATTGCTTTTGGTCATTGTATAAAATGTTGCTGCTCCAACACCTACGGAAGCAATAATTGGTATCCACATTCCATTTTTTTGCATTTCATACTCCATCCTCTCATGATCCTTCATTTTGTGCCCAAATTATCTTGGAAAGGTAATCGCCTTCCAGACATTCTTAGGTTGGCACTTATGAAAGAAATCATTCTAGGTATCATCTGCCAGAAACTTCTTTTGCTGCATTAACCCCAGCGAGTCTGCCTGTTACTAGTGCAGAGGTAATATTATAACCCCCCGTATAACCATGGATGTCTAAAATTTCTCCACAAAAATATAGGCCGTGCATTTTCTTTGATTGCATTGTATTTGGGACAATTTCTTTAATAGAAACACCGCCACCTGTGACGAAAGCTTTTTCTAATGGAAGTGATCCATGAACATGGAATGTAAAATGTTTCATATCGTGAAGAATTGCTCGTATGGATTCCTTAGCAATATTAGCGGCCTTTTGCTCTTCAGCTATATTATTTTTTTGCAGAATATATTGCAGGAATCGTTCTGGAACAATCCCTTTAAAAATATTTTTTATAGTCTTCTTAGGATTTTTCTTAAGCATTGTATTTATTTCTCTAAATAAAGCTTCTTCATTGTGGTCAGGTAAAGCATCAATTTCTATTGGTATTTCTTCCCGGCCTTTCATCAATTCTTTTACTACAAATTGTGAACAACGAAGCACCGCTGGTCCGGAAATGCCAAAATGAGTGAAAATCATATCCATCTCATGAGTAATAATTGGTTTGCTTTTTTTATTTAATACCGATACAGCAACATTTCTAAGCGATAATCCTTGTAAGTCTTTGTTTTTTATAAAATCTTCTTTAGAAGTGAGAGCCACTTCTGTTGGATACAGTGTTGTAATGGTATGGCCTGCTTTTTTTGCCCATGCATAACCATCACCTGTGGATCCGGTGTGTGGGACGGCCTTTCCTCCAACAGCAATAATTACAGCATTCGTTTCTATTTTTTCGCCATCTGAGAGAATAATCGTATGTCCTTCTTCTGAGTAATGGATAGCTTTCACGGATGTATTTTTACGAACATCAACATGCAGCTTTTCCATCTTGTTAAGTAGAGAATCAACAACTGATTGGGCAGAGTTAGAAACAGGAAACATTCTCCCATGATCTTCTTCTTTCAGTTGGACACCAAGGTCTTCAAAGAAGCGAATAATATCATAATTATTAAATACAGAAAATGCACTATATAGAAATCTCCCATTACCAGGGATATGTTTAATTACTTCTTCTTCCGGCAGACGGTTGGTAACATTACATCTCCCGCCACCAGAAATAGCAAGCTTTTTACCGAGTTTTTTTCCTTTTTCAAGCAGCAAAGTTTTTGCTCCATGTTCAGCTGCTGCTATGGAAGCCATTAAACCAGAAGGCCCACCACCGATAACAATTACATCATAAGTCACTATACTTCATTCCTTTCCTATGTATCTTACCACTTGCAGGTTGTTCTGCTCAATATTTACATATGGAAAATAAATATATTGTCACTTTTTAGTTGTGTAAGAAACGACATATTATATAGGATAGAAGACGAAGTGTGATAAAATAACAATAAAATTAATAAAGGTAATGCAGGTGAAATAATGTCGAATATTGTCAGAGGCACTATGCTACTAACTGGTGCATCGTTTTTATCAAAATTTCTTGGAATGATTTATGTTATTCCATTCAATGCTTTAGTAGGTGAGACTGGTGGTACGTTATTTGCTTATGCGTACACACCCTATAGTATTTTTATAAGTATCTCTACTGTAGGAGTCCCATTAGCAGTATCAAAGTTTGTTTCGAAATATAACGCAGTTGGTGATTATGAAACTGGTATGCGGATGTTTAAGGCTGGGATTTCTTTAATGTCAGTAACAGGTTTCTTAGCGTTTCTTACAATGTTTTTCAGTGCAGACTGGCTTGCGGGAAGAATGATTACTAGCGATGATCCAGTTAATATAACTGTGAATGATGTGGCTTTTGTTATTCGAATGGTAAGTGTCGCTCTAATCGTAATCCCAGCAATGAGTATTGTAAGAGGCTTCTTTCAAGGGCATAATTCAATGGGACCGACTGCTGTCTCTCAGGTTGTTGAGCAAATTATTCGTATTGTGTTTTTATTAGGGGGAGCATTTGTCATCCTCAAGTTTATGAACGGGACCATCACTGCAGCGGTTGGTTTTTCCACCTTTGCAGCATTTATTGGTGCCATGGCATCCTGTCTGGTCTTGTTTGTATACTGGAAAAAAAGAAAAACTTATTTAAATAGACAAATTGAGCAGCAAACATATACACACGAAATACCTATGAAAGATTTATTTATTGAAATTTTCCGTTATGCTGGCCCTTTTGTTTTAGTGGGACTAGCCATACCGCTGTATCAAATGGTTGATCAATTTACATTTGAGAGAGCAATGGTTGCTGCAGATCAAAAGGATATTTGGGAATTTGCTTATTCGGCAATTAACTTTTATGGACATAAATTAGTAATCATACCTATTACGCTGGCTACAGGTTTGTCACTGGCTATTTTACCGACGCTAACTAATTCGTACACCCAGCAAAATAGGCAATTGCTTAACAAACAAATAAATCAGGCTTTACAAATTATTCTTGTACTTGTCATACCAGCAGTAGTTGGCATGTCAATGCTTGCAAACGAGGCATATGGATCACTATATGGTATGGGTAAAATTGAAACTACTGGTACTTTACTTGCCTGGTATGCACCTGTTGCACTGCTTTTTGCCTTGTTTAGTGTTTCTTCCTCTATTTTACAAGGGATCAATCAACAAAAATACGCGGTATTCAGCCTGCTGGCAGGCCTGTTAATAAAAGTTTTATTTAACATTCAACTTATCTATATTTTTGGTGCAAAAGGGGCAATCTTTGGTACGGCTCTTGCAGCTGGAACTGCAGTTGCAATGAATCTATGGCGTATCCGCTCAGCAATTGATTTTTCCTTTAAGGAAATTATTAAGCGGACGATGCTTATAGGGATTTTTATTCTGTTTATGTGTATAGCTATTTTACTCGCCAAATATATTTTTGGTTTCTTCCTCCCATTTGAAGAGCAACGTTGGGCAGCATTAGTAATGCTTATTATAGGTGTAGGTATCGGTGGTATGGTTTATTTATGGTTTGCATATAAATCCACCCTGTTGGAACGTGTATTGGGTGAAAAAGTTCGCTTCTTAGATCGATTTTTAAGTAAATAAGGGAGGCGGTAGAATGCGACTTGATAAGTTACTGTCTAACAGTGGTGTTGGTACGAGAAAAGAAGTAAAAGCACTGCTAAAAAAGAAACATGTGAAGGTAAATGAACTGATAATAAAGGATGGGAGTAAGCATATCGATCCCGAAAAAGATATAATAAAAGTTAATGAAGAAATTGTTTATTATCAAAAATATATATATTTAATGCTGCATAAACCTTCAGGCTGCATCTCGGCAACAGTAGATAAGCAGGAGAAAACAGTTATCGACCTTCTTGGTAAAGAACTCCAACATTATAAGCCTTTTCCTGTAGGCAGATTGGACAAAGATACAGAAGGTCTACTATTGCTAACTAATGATGGAGAATTAGCGCATCAATTAACCTCCCCAAAAAAAGATATTGAAAAGGTATATTATGCAAAAATAAAAGGCAGAGTAACTGCTGAAGATGTAAAGGCTTTTGAAGAAGGAATTATTCTTGATGATGGTTATCAAGCTAAATCAGCACAGTTACGTATTATGGCGCAAGATGAGATATCAGAAATAGAAGTAACTGTAACGGAAGGTAAATTCCATCAGGTTAAACGTATGTTTGAAGCGGTCGATAAAAAGGTCATCTATCTAAAACGAATTCGGATGGGGAATATAATTCTTGACGATACATTAAAGCGAGGTACATGGAGAGAATTAAGCGAAAGTGAAAAAGAATACTGTCTCTCTTTAAAATCAGGAGGATGATAAAGAATGGCCTCACCACATTATTTTATAGCTATACCAGTCCCTTTCAGCTTTCAAAGTCTTTTTTCTACATGGCAAAAACAGTTAAGGGAACACGTATCCTATAAACAATGGCCTCATCAGGAGGATTTGCACATTACTTTAAAGTTTTTGGGCCCAGTTGCCGATACTAAGATACAGTCTGTTACAGAAATGTTGAAACCAATTGAAGAAATAAATGCATTTTCAGTAAATGTAGGAAACCTGGGAAGCTTTGGTAATCAAGTAAACCCGAGGGTCTTATGGGCAGGTGTGGAAGTGAATAAAGGGCTATTAGAGCTCTACAATAAGGTTGAAGAAGCTCTTTCACATGTTGGCTTTTCCAAAGAAAATAGACCATACCGTCCACATATTACGCTTGCTAAAAAGTGGACTGGAGTTCCATTCAAAACAAGCATTGATGAACTAGCTGAAAAGTTTAAGGAAAAGTATGCTTTTGATGTTGATCATGTCGTTATATACAAAATACATCCAGAAAAATCACCAAAGTACGAAGAAATCGCTATTTTTAAATTGAAAAGGGGTGACCTTGCTGGCTCAATTAATTAAACTTCAAGATTATGTATCTAGATATGAGTGGAACGCCTATAGATATCCCAGTCAGTTTATCCGGTTAAAACAAGATAATTGGAAAAAACTATATGCCCGTTGGCAAGAACCACTTACAGAGGTAGCTGAAGAAATTGAACAGGAATCTCCTAAATTAGGGGCGCTATCCAAAATAAAAGCATTGATGAGAAAAAATGACGTTGATGAAGAGAAGCAAAATTTAAAAGAAGAGAATTTACCAGAAACAGAGGCTGAGCTCAAACAGCACTTTTTAAATAGAATATTTGACTTTCAGCTTAAATGGGCAACTTCTACTGTCACTGAGCTGTCTTATATGAACCGTTCCTATTATACGGACAGTTTGTTAAAGTTTTTTCTACAACGTTTTCCTGATAATTATCTTTGTATGTATTATCCTATTTTTACTGTGAAATCAGCCCCGGTAGATGGGGAGATTATCCTTATTAGTCCAATAGGTATTGAAATAATTTATATTGTTGAAGAAGATAATATGGCGAAGGTTTTTGTGGAAAGTGGGAGAACGTGGAAGATAATTTCTGATAAACAGGAAAAGAAAATCTTAAGCCCTCAAATCGCATTAAAGCGAACAGAGCAAATTGTAACTAGTATCCTTCGTTCGTTCAATATTGAATTTCCTGTACAAAAAACGGTTCTCTCTCGCAGAAATACATTTATTTTCAATGAGGAGTTATATCAGACAAAATTAGTTGGTGTTCAACAGTATGAAGAATGGTTTAAGCAAAAAAGAAGTCTCGCCTCTCCTTTAAAGAGCCAGCAATTAAAGGTGGCAGAAGCCTTACTGAAACATTCTCAAACGACATCAGTAAAACGTCCGGAATGGGAAGAGGATGAAGATCCATTTTTGACCACCGATCATGATATAAGTAAATGAACGCCATTTCCTAGTTGTATTTTTTAATCGATAAATATAAAATGAATAATTGAGCGCTAAAACTTGAAAGATGTGAGGAATGTATGGTGGATTGGCTGAAAAGGATATTGGGTGAGGATTGGAAAGTTGCTCCCGCTGGTGGATTGACAGGTGATGCCTATCATGCTGTTAAGGGAAACCAACGATTATTTTTAAAGAGAAACTCTTCCCCTTTCCTTGCTGTATTATCAGCAGAAGGTATTGTACCAAAACTAATATGGACAAAGCGATTGGAAAATGGAGATGTTATCACTGCCCAAGAATGGCTTGAAGGAAGAGAACTTAAGCCACAGGAAATGCAAAATGATCGTGTCGCAAAGCTGTTACAAAAAATTCATCATTCCTCTGAATTATTACACATGCTTATGCGTCTAGGTAAAAAACCGGTCACCTCTGATGAGGGCTTTGCTGTAATCAAACAGAATATAGGTAGGATAGAGGGGATCCATCGTTATCCAGCTGTAGAAGAAGCGCTTTATTATTTGGATTTTTTATTACCTGAAACAAGAGGCCAGGATTTAGTTGTTTGTCATGGCGATCTTAATCATAACAATGTGCTTTTAACAGATGAAGGAAATCTGTATCTTATAGATTGGGACAATGCACTTATTGCTGACCCGGTCATCGATTATGGAATGGTTCTAAAATGGTATATTCCGATGAAGGATTGGGATACTTGGCTTAATAAATATGGGGTGGCGAATAATCAGCAACTGTATAGACGTATGTTCTGGTATTTATTGCTTGATTCTCTCCATTATTTAATTTGGCATTACGATCGTAAAGAAACCTGGAAGGTTATGGAAAGATTAACTGACCTGCAGGAGTTAAATGAGCAGGTTAGAATGACTATTCTAACCTAGTTTGTTCGAGTACATTTACCCAATTTTCGATGTTTTCTTTATTTGCAGAAATATGCTCAGCGGCATTGGAGGCACTTTCGCCTTGTAGCCCATAATTATAAATTTCCGGAAGCAATTGAACTAATTGATCGTTTGAAATTTCTTGATTAGCTAGTAGTGATTTAACTAATCTTCTGATCTGTTGATATTCAGATATATTTCCAAAATGCTCTCCCGAGTGTTCGTCCAATAAGTCATAAAGTAATGTGATTTGATTTTGGACAGTTAATGTCATGGATAATCACCTCAGATCTTAGTTTAATCATTTTAATTTTTAATATACTATAATTCAAAGAGTAAAAGAGGTGGACATATGAGGCAACGGAATAAGCCATGGGCGGATGACTTTTTACAAGAAAATAAGCATATTGTATTGCAGAATCCAAATCAGTATCATAATAATTGGAAGGATTTTTTTGGTAATAACAATCCCATCCATGTAGAAATAGGCACGGGGAAAGGACAGTTTATTACGGGAATGGCTAAACAGTTTCCGAATATAAATTTTATAGGTATTGAACTTGCTAAGAGTATAGTAGTTGCAGCTGCTCAAAAAGTAATGGAGGCAGGACAAGATAATGTAGTGCTTTTAAATGAAAATGCAGCGGATCTTCTAGAAATCTTTGCGGAAAACGAACTGGATACCATTTACTTAAATTTTTCTGATCCATGGCCAAAAAATAGGCATGAAAAAAGAAGATTGACCTATCGTACATTTTTAGAACAATATGAGAAAGTACTTCATCCTAAGGGAGAAATTGTTTTCAAAACCGATAATAGAGGTCTGTTTGAATATTCATTAGTAAGCTTTTCTCAGTATGGGATGAAATTAGAAGAAGTGCTTTTGGATCTTCATGCACATGAAGACCCTACAAATATAATGACAGAATATGAAGAGAAGTTTTCTGCAAAGGGACAGCAGATCTATCGAAGTAAAACTACTTTTAAATAGTGAAAAAGGAACCTGAAAAGGGTTCCTTTTTTACTGCTTACTTTCATGTTCTAATATATATGTTGGGGGCCGATTAATTTTTTTCTGGGTGATTATTTATTCCACTGTGGTATCTAACTTTTCTCTCTTATCTTGTAGCGTTCTTCCACCTGTGCATAATGAGCCCATCACTTTAACGGACAGCTTTTATAGTAAGGTTAATCACAAATAAGTTAATTAGGGGATGCTGCTTGTTAGCGTTTACAGTGTGTTTTTGCTACACTTGGTCCTGTATAGATAAGGGAGGCAGACAAATGGAGAAACTTCAAGTTGGAAGAGCAAAATTGACCTGGTTGAGTGGTGGTGTGAATTTTCTCGACGGTGGGGCCATGTTCGGTGTTGTGCCTAAAGCACTTTGGAGCAAAAAATATCCTCATAATGAAAAAAATCAGATAGAATTACGCACCGATCCTATTTTGTTGCAGATAGATAACAAAAATTATCTAATTGATACTGGCATGGGAAATAATAAATTAAATGAGAAGCTATTACGTAATTTTGGTGTACTGGAAGAATCCTATTTAGAAAGCTCCTTGGCAAATTTAGGGCTTACTGTAGATGATATTGATGCTGTATTAATGACACATTTACATTTTGATCATGCTTGTGGTTTAACAAGACCCGGTGGTGATACATACGAATCTGTTTTTAAAAATGCAACTATTTATACTTCTGCAGTAGAATGGAATGAAATGAAAAATCCCAATATACGTTCGGTAAATACCTATTGGAAAATGAATTGGGAACCTATAGTAGATCAAGTAGAGACATTTGATACTGAGTTGGAAATCACTGAAGGGTTAAAGATGGTGCATACCGGGGGACACAGTGACGGTCATTGTATACTAACTTTTACGGATGGAGAAGAACACTTTATCCATATGGCGGATTTAATGCCAACGCATGCTCACCAAAACAAGTTATGGGCCCTGGCCTATGATGACTATCCTGTTACTTCCGTTCATGAGAAAGAAAAATGGATGAATAAGGGCTATAAAAAAGAAGCATGGTACACGTTCTACCACGATGCGTATTTCCGTGCTATTAAGTTTAATCAAGAAGGAAATAAGGTAGACGAAGTAGCACGAGAAAGATATGAATATAAATAATACAAAACGCATGGATTGAGTTTCCATGCGTTTTGTATTATTTAGGCAGTTTGAATTGTGTCAATTACAGCACCGGTTTCCACATCTACATAAAACTCGTACTGCATGTTTTCTCCATCTTTGTTTCTGGTTACTCCACCGCGATAAGCATTGTACATTAGACCATTTCTTTCTACTTCTTCTGGCTTCATATAGATCCAGGAACCGCTGATAGGTCCATTTTTCTTAAAGGTTTCTTTTGCTTTTTTTAAAGCCTTTTCAGGAGTGATTTTTTGATAGTTATCCAGCTGCTGTTTTGCTACATATCCAACTGCAACACCTACACCAGCTGCAAGAACTGCTTTTTTTACATTCATTCTTGTCACCTCTTGCTATATATTTTTAATTCCAGATTCCTATAGTAGCGCTTAATTCAGTATAACGCATCATTGATAAAATAGAAAATAATATACCAATATGAGCGAATAGTGGAAAAAGCAAAAAGTTTTCCGTTATACTTAAATTTAGTACATAGTATATCCAGGAGGGAAACTCATGAATAAAGAAACGATGGACCTTTTTAAAAATTTAACAGAATTACAAGGAGCACCAGGAAATGAACACCGTGTAAGAACTTTTATGAAGAAAGAATTGGAAACGTATGCTGATTCCATTATACAGGATAATCTTGGTGGGGTATTCGGTGTCCGTGAGGGTCAGGGGCCAAGAGTAATGGTCGCGGGTCACATGGATGAAGTAGGCTTTATGGTTACACAGATAACTAAAAATGGGATGATACGTTTTCAGACACTTGGTGGCTGGTGGAGTCAGGTACTTCTTGCACAGCGAGTACAAATCATGACAGAAGCAGGTCCGGTAATTGGTGTAATTGGTTCCATACCACCACATAACTTAACAGAAGAACAACGAAAAAAGCCAATGGAAATGAAGAATATGCTTATCGATATCGGTGCAGATGATAAAGAAGATGCAGAAAAGATAGGTGTTCGACCAGGTCAATCTATCTTACCTGTTACACCTTTTACACCAATGTCCAATGAAAAAAAGATTCTTGCAAAAGCTTGGGATAATCGCTATGGCTGTGGGTTAGCTATAGAACTGCTAAAAGAATTACAAGGGGTAACACTTCCAAATAAACTGTACTCAGGTGCTACCGTGCAGGAAGAAGTTGGCCTTCGTGGTGCTCAAGTAGCTGCAAATATGATTAATCCGGACATATTCTATGCGTTGGATGCTTCTCCGGCGAACGATGCCTCTGGCGATAAGGAAGCGTTTGGACAATTGGGCCAGGGTGCCTTACTGCGGATTTTTGACCGGTCAATGATTACGCACAGAGGTATGAGAGAGTTTATTCTGGATACAGCTGAATCAAACAATATACCATATCAATATTTTATATCTCAAGGAGGCACAGACGCTGGGCGTGTGCACTTGGCAAATGACGGCGTCCCATCGGCAGTTGTAGGAATCTGTTCCCGTTATATCCATACGCATGCTTCCATCATTCACGTAGATGATTATGCCGCTGCAAAAGAATTAATTGTTAAGCTAGTGAAAGAGACAGATCAAAATACTGTAGATCAAATTCGTAAAAATAGTTAAGGTTTTCTAGTGCTAGCAGGTTAAATAAAGACGCCTTCGAGGTAAGTGCAGTATATGCTTAAGTATTATGAATGTCTTGATAAGACAAAGCTAAGAAGGATGATAATAATTGAATATATTAATTGGTTCAAAAAATCCCACGAAGGTGGCTGCAGTTAAGAATGTATTCCCAAATGTTGAAGTAAAAGGTGTAAACGTTGCTTCTCTCGTGTCCGACCAGCCTTTTTCTGATGAAGAAACAAGAGAAGGTGCAATTAACCGTGCGAAAAATTGTCTCATTGAACACTCGGGCACATTTAGTATAGGACTCGAAGGTGGAGTTATGTATGTAGATGGACAACTGTTTTTATGCAATTGGGGTGCGTTAATCACTGCAGAAGGAAAAATCCATACGGCAAGTGGAGCGAGAATAGCGCTTCCTTCTACCATTGATCGACAGTTGAAGCAAGGTATAGAACTTGGAGTAATAATGGATGATTATTCCAAAAGACAGGAAGTACGTAATAATGAAGGTGCCATTGGCATATTTACGAATGATCTAGTATCACGTCAATTGATGTTTGAGCATGTAGTAATGCTCTTAAAAGGTCAATGGGAATATAGTCAAAATCATTAAAAGCAGCGGGCATATCCGCTGCTTTTTGCTTCTTATTCAAAGATGTAGCTTAGAACATCTAAAGCTTGGTCGATAGTTTCAACGGTGACGGTTGCCTTATTAGACAACTCCTTTAAAGGGTGAATAAGTTCTTCTGGCCTAACAATAATAGTCGGCTTGTTCATTGTAATTGCTGTACTTGCATCCATTGCTGTATTCCACTGTTTATATTTCTCACCAAATAATGCAATTACGATATCAGACTTTTGCATAAGCACCTGTGTGCGCAAATTATTAATACTTGAAGCAGCATCATCACGATACAGCTTTCCAGGTTGCTCACCTAAAATTGCTTCTCCAATATCATCTGAACGATCGTGATTTGTTTGTGGGGCAACGAATTGTAGTGGTAGTCCTTTTTCATTTGCTTTCTGTGTTACCTTTTCTCTCCAATCATCATGAATTTGACCAGCTAAATAAACGGTTAATTCCATATTATCCCTCCAAATAATTCGTGTTACCATAATAGTATACAATATTTAAAAGATTGCCAAGAAAACAGCCGTTAGATTGTAATGAAGATGCTTATAATACAGACTGTTGATTGTTTGCTTATCCCGATTCTTGATATTTGAAAGGTGAGAGCAACAAAGATATGATAATTACAGGAGATGATAAAAAATGAAAAAACCAGAAACTATTGAACAATTAAATGAATGGATAAATCAAGAAAAAGTTGTATTATATTTTACGGCAGGATGGTGCCCGGATTGTGTGGTAATTGAGCCAGTCTTACCGGAAATAGAAGAAAAATTCCAAGCCTATACATTTATCAAAGTAGACAGGGATGAATTTATTGACATATGTCAGCAGTATGACGTTTTTGGTATACCAAGTTTTATTGCATTAGCAGAAGGCAAGGAATTAGGACGGTTTGTAAGTAAGAACAGGAAGAGTCAAGAAGAGATCGAAACATTTTTAAGTGATTTGCCAGGATAGTTTATCACTAAATAGAAGAAGGAGAAAAGATTATGAAAATGACATCTTTAAAATTAAAGAAAATACTTGATGATAAATTAGCAAACGAAAATTATCGTACCAGCTATAACCGGGATAAAGATACATTTCGGATTGAGTGGAAGGAAAGCAGAAAAGGTATGACTATTACGCTTCCGAATGTTGTAGCAAAATATAATACACGAGGAGAAGCTGCAATTGAAGAACTGGTAGACCATATTAATGAGGCTTTAAGAATTATGAATGAAGAACACCAATTGACAGGTATGGAAAAGCATATTTTTCCTGTTATACGAGCAACTTCATTTCCAACCACCACCAAATCAGAAATAAAACTGGTTTATAAAGAGCATACGGCTGAGACGAGAATTTATTATGCGCTTGATTTAGGGAAATCTTATCGCTTAATTGATGAAGACTTATTAGAAAAAGAAGGTTGGAATAAAGATAGAATCGATGAGATTGCTACTTTCAATTTAAGATCCTTGGAGACGGAGTATAAAATGGATCGGGTAGCCGACAACAATTTTTATTTTTTTGCCAAACAGGACGGATATGACGCGAGTCGTATACTTAATGAAGCATTACTAGAAGAAATGAAAGCAAACAGTTCAGGAGAATTGGCTATCGCAGTTCCACATCAGGATGTGTTAATAATAGCTGACATACAGAACAAAACAGGGTATGATATATTAGCACAAATGACAATGAAGTTCTTTGCCGAAGGGCGAATACCGATCACTTCGTTACCATTTATTTATGAAAATAAAGAATTAGAGCCGATTTTCATTCTTGCAAAAAACAAACCCGAAAAATAAAGAAAGGATGACTAAAATGGATGTATTTTACAACCCTAAAGGTGTAGGTAATGTGCTATTAATCCCTATAGAGAAGGGCGATCGTTATGAACGCTCTTACACTAAACATGGAGATATTGTTCGTATTACAAACAAAAATGATAAGGTTTTGGGATATAATATTTTTCAGGCTTCCAGCCACTTTAATCTTAACCAAACTGGGAAAATACAATTAACTGAGGATTTGTTAGAAGAAATAAAGAAACAATTTAAACAAAATAATATAAACGATTCTTTGGATTTTGATCTTAGTCCCAAATTTGTTGTCGGCCATGTCGTTAGCAAGGAAGTACATGAAAATGCTGATAAACTGAGTGTTTGTCAAGTAGATGTTGGAAACGAAACATTGCAAATTGTATGTGGAGCACCAAATGTGGACGTAGAGCAAAAAGTAGTTGTAGCAAAGGTAGGAGCAACTATGCCAAGTGGATTGAAAATTAAACCGACAGAATTAAGAGGGGTACCTTCGAATGGTATGATATGTTCGCAAAAAGAATTGGGTATGCCAAATGCCCCTAAAGAGAAAGGAATTTATGTCTTAGATGACAATGTAGAGGTCGGAAAGGAATTCTCTTTAACAACCTAAGTACTTCAGGTTGTTTTTCTTTTGTACTTTCTATTTTCTAACCAAATTTGGATCGAAAACTGCTAAAATAGGATAAAAGCAATTTTTAAATAGAAAAGAGAAATGAGTGAATGATATGTGGCAACGATGGAAAGACAAAATAAAATCATTTTTTACAGAAGAAATTGAAGAGCAAGAATACATTGAAGAACAAAAGTATGTTATGAATAATTCCAGGCAACAACATCAACCAGAAGCTAGAATGGTTTATCGTTATCCGGAAAGAAAATCGTTTCGTTTTCCAGTGATACCGGATGATTCAAAGAAAATGGAACGAAATACAGAACCGAAAAGGAAACGTAATACAGAAAGAAATATAGATGTGGAGAAACAAAAACCAAAACCAAGTACAGAATCATCAATACGAAAGATACAACCTTCCATAGAAAAAAGGAAAGCTGCTGACTATGAAAGAAAAAGTCAAAGTACCACCAGTGGATGGAAGTCGAGGGAGAGCGGGAACAAGGTATATAAAAAAGATTCCCAACCGTTCACACCTACAGAGGTTCCTTCTCCAATCTATGGTTTCCAGCCTAGGAAGCAAGAAAAAATAATTGAAGATGTGCCAGCATTTCAACGTAAAAAAGAGAAACTAGTGGAAGAAACTAATTTATCTTCTCACATAGAGCCTAATCATAAGGTGGATACATACAAGGAGAGCGAAAACTACTTACACCAGTTGGATGAACCGCAAGAGTTAATTCAATTGGAAGAGGATAATTTATCAATTGACCAAAGTCATAGAGAAATAGAAGTGGAGGAGAAGTTGGAAACCGAATCCGAGTTAATACCTGAAACGGAAACAGAAACAGTATCTCCACTGGAAGAAAGCGAAAAGAAAGAAACAGCAACAGCAAAATCGAATAGCCAACAAGAAAAAAGAGAAAACAAGGAATCAAAGCATGTACCGTTCAATGTTATGATGACGCCCAGAGACAAAAAGAACTTGTTCGATAAACATAAAAAAACGCAAGAGTCCTCTAAAACGATAAAAAAAGAAGTAGCTATTCCTCATTATTTGTTAAATGATCCAGTGGTTAAGAATAGTGAGGATCATATATGGGTCGAACAACAGAAAGAATTATTGGAGCAAACATTAAAGCATTTTAATGTACGTGCTAAAGTAGTTAATGCTACCCAAGGGCCTTCTGTCACGCGATTTGAAGTACAACCTGAGCTAGGTGTGAAAGTTAGCAAAGTGAAAAACCTTAGTGATGATTTAAAATTAAATATGGCTGCGAAGGATATTCGAATTGAGGCACCAATCCCAGGCAGAAATACAATTGGGATTGAGATTCCTAATCTAAAAGCTGAAATGGTGGGTCTTCAGAGTATATTTGATTCAGAAGAATTTAGTCAAAGTAGTTCTCCATTAACAATTGCGTTGGGATTAAGTATTGAAGGGAAACCACTAATTACAAACATTCAAAAGATGCCCCACGGACTAATAGCTGGAGCTACAGGATCAGGGAAAAGTGTTTGTATTAATACAATTTTAATTAGCTTAATATACAAAGCAAGTCATGAAGATGTAAAGTTTATGTTAATTGATCCTAAAATGGTCGAATTAGCGCCATATAATGGAATTCCTCATCTGGTTTCACCTGTAATTACAGATGTTAAGGCTGCAACTGCTGCGTTGAAGTGGGCAGTTAGTGAAATGGAAGACCGATATGAAAAATTTGTGCAAGAAGGCGTTCGAGACATTGAGCGATATAATCAAAAGGTTAAAAAACAAGGAAGAGCACATGAGAAAATGCCTTATATTGTAATAGTTATTGACGAACTGGCAGATCTTATGATGGTCTCCCCTCAAGACGTAGAGGATTCGATTAGCCGTATTGCGCAAAAAGCCAGGGCCTGTGGTATTCATTTGTTGCTCGCAACACAACGACCTTCTGTTGATGTAATAACTGGCTTAATTAAAGCGAATATTCCTACCAGAATTGCTTTCAGCGTTTCTTCCCAGGTTGATTCAAGAACCATCCTTGATACGAGCGGGGCTGAAAAGCTGCTCGGAAAAGGAGATATGCTCTTTATAGAGAACGGAACAGGTAAGAGCATTCGTCTACAAGGTCCATTTGTGTCGGATGATGAAATAGAGCGGGTCACCAATTTTGCAAGAAACATTGCCGAACCTAATTATTTATTCGAGCAGGAACAATTATTGGAGCAAATCACCATGGATGAAGAAGAAGATGAACTACTTCAAGAAGCCATAGATTTTATAGTTGAGCACAATAGTGCCAGTACATCCCTTCTGCAGCGACATTTTAAAATAGGCTACAATCGCGCTGCGAGGCTAATTGATACACTTGAACAAAGAGGTATGATTTCCGGACAAAATGGGAGTAAACCCAGAGAAGTTCTAATTACAAATTCCCAGTTGGATGAAATAAGGTAGTTTTTAGTAGTATAAGTGGATTATTCTTGTTTCATGATATATTTTTATATATCATTAGAAGAAATGGAAAACAATAACCTTTATAAGGAGAAACATAATGAAAGAAATCACTCAAAAGTTAGAAGGGAAAATTAATCGGCTTACAAATAAAACATTTAAATTCGATGAACGTATAAAGGAAGGCTGGTTTTCTGCAGTTTATTTTTTAAAGACAAAAGAAATTGCTGAAAATAAGTTGCCTGATAACTATGTCACTATGCAATTTTTTCAAAAAGAAAATGCTGTTCTATGTGGAACGGACGAAGCTATTGCTTTGCTGCATACTTTCGCGGAAAATCCTGAAACGCTTGAAATCCACTCCTTAAAAGATGGAGACAGAATAGGTCCTTATGAATCAGTACTTACCGTCTCAGGAGCATATCAACAATTCGGTTTTCTGGAAGGGATTATTGACGGAATATTGGGAAGAAGAACATCTGTGGCTACAAATGTATACAATGTTGTAAAAGCGGCGAGAACATCCGGAAAACAGAAGCCCGTCATATTTATGGGAGATCGAGATGATCACTATACCCAACAGGCTGGTGATGGCTATGCTGCATTTATCGGAGGTTCTACTGCACAGGCTACACATGCAATGAATGAATGGTGGGGGAAAAAGGGAATGGGTACGATGCCTCACGCATTGATTCAAATGTTCCGTGGAGATATTGTTGCTGCATCAAAGGCCTATCATGAAATGTACCCAGAGGACGACCTTGTTGCGTTAGTCGATTACAATAATGATGTAATTACAGATTCCTTAAAAGTAGCCCATGAATTTGGAAAGGACTTGCAGGCTGTTCGCATTGATACATCAAGAACGTTGGTGGATAAATACTTTTTAAGAAACCATCATTTAATGGGCACGTTTGATCCTAGAGGAGTAAATCCGGAATTAACGTTTGCTTTGCGAAAAGCACTTGATGACGAAGGTTTTAGCCATGTGAGAATTATGCTTAGTGGGGGCTTTACAGAGAGTCGTATTACCCATTTTGAAAAATTAGGTGTACCTGTTGATATGTATGGAGTAGGAGGAAGTCTTTTAAAGATCAATATTGGTTTTACAGGTGACAATGTATTGTTAAATGGTTCACCTGAAGCAAAAGAAGGAAGAAGATTCCGCCCAAATCCTCGTTTGGAAAAGGTGACGATGAATCAAGCTGATTAACAGACAACCCCCCTATTCTATTTCAATCCATTATTTGATATAATAAAACGATAGTTGACAAAATTACTATTGAAAATATGGATAATTAATTTGATTTTCAGGTACAATTTGGAGGTTCTTTTTTATGACAACTTACCATTTTATTGGTATAAAGGGGACTGGAATGAGTGCACTAGCCCACATACTCCATGATTCTGGAGAAACTGTGCAGGGGTCAGATGTAGAAAAGCAATTTTTTACACAGGAAGCACTTGAAGAGAAAAATATTCCTATTTACCCTTTTTCAGAAACCAACATCAAAGAAAATTTCACGGTGATCGCAGGTAATGCATTTTCTGATGATCATATTGAAATACAAGAAGCTAAGAAACAAGGTGTTACGTTTTATAGGTATCATGAATTTTTAGGAGAATGGCTAAAACAATATACAAGTATTGCAGTAACTGGAGCTCATGGTAAAACGTCTACAACAGGCCTGCTTGCACATGTGCTTAATGAAAGCTTTCCTATCTCTTACCTTATAGGTGATGGTACAGGTAAGGGTCATGTAGACAGTAAGTATTTTGTCTTCGAAGCTTGCGAATATCGACGACACTTTTTGAGTTATGAACCGGATTATGCGATCATGACGAATATTGATTTCGATCATCCTGATTATTTTACAAGTGTTGAAGATGTTTTTCAGGCCTTCCAGTCAATGGCAGATCGTGTTAAAAAAGGGATAATTGCTTGTGGTGATGATGACCAACTACAACAAATCCATGCTAAAGTTCCGGTTGTTTATTATGGTTTTGCTGCTACAAATGATTTCCAAGCTCAAAATATAACGGAAACTCCTGAAGGAACTCAGTTTGACGTTTTTGTTAGAAATACGTATTACGATACATTCCAAATCCCCATGTTTGGCGAGCATAACGTGTTAAATGCATTATCTGTTATAGCTATTTGTCATTATGAAGGGATTAAGGCAGAACACATTAAAAATTTAAGCACGTTTAAAGGTGTTAAGAGAAGATTTACCGAGAAAAAACGAGGTAACCAGATACTTATTGATGATTACGCACATCATCCAAAAGAAATAACTGCGACGATTAACTCGGCTAGAAAAAAATATCCTCATAAAGAGATTGTGGCGATTTTTCAACCACATACTTTTACAAGAACAAAAACGTTTTTACAGGAATTTGCTGATAGCTTAAATGAGGCAGATCATGTGTACTTGTGTGATATTTTTGGTTCTGCGAGGGAAGAAACTGGTAAATTAACTATTAACGATCTACTTAAACTTATCCAAAATGGGAAGGTACTGGAATTATCAAAAACCGAAGTGCTTTCCGAATTTAATGACAGTGTACTTATTTTTATGGGTGCTGGGGATATTCAGAAGTTCCAGGCAGCATATGAAGAAAATAGTCCGGTAAAATAACTCAAATTAGAGAGCCTGCCATATTGCAGACTCTCTTTTTAATTGGCTCGGCACAATGAAATTCGTTTCATATAGGAGGATATCTAATTGATAGAATTTCAACAAAACCAAACTCAATAAAAGGAAATTAGATATAGTTGTCGAAATAATGTATAGAAAGATAATTTTTATGGGAGAATAGAAGGTTTGATATTTTCTTTGCAGGGTATTATTAAAAAAGGTTGTTTTTTGGTATACTAACAACAGGTTCGACACAAAAAGCCTCTGACACAGCATATTCCAACATAAGACAAGGAGTGAACATGAAAATGGAAATTTTAGGATACATAGCTGCAATTATTGCTGCATTGGCGTTCGTAGTACTAGTTGTATATGTTATTATCACATTAAAAGCAACAAAAGAAACTCTTAACAATGTATCGGAAACAATGACTAATTTAGAAAAGCAAATGCAGGGTGTTACTAGTGAAACAACAGAACTGCTTGTCAAAACAAATAAGTTGGCAGACGATGTCAATTATAAGTCAAGTAAGTTAAATGGTTTATTTGACGGAGCCAAAGGTATTGGTGATACTGTAAAGGATTTTAATGATTCCTTAAAACAATTATCTGAAAGCATTAGACGGACATCAAAAGAAAATCCGGAAAAAGCTGCTCAAGCAATTAAATGGGGCTCTGCAATGATGGACTTATGGAAAAAGAAAAATAAATAAAATGTTTAAGAGGAGGAATTAGAATGGAAGAGACAAAAAATAGTAATAGTAATATTAACACAAAAGATTTTATTATCGGCACATTAATCGGTGGTATAGTGGGAGTTTTTGCTGCCTTATTATTTGCTCCTAAAAGCGGAAAAGATCTGAGAAGTGATATTAATGAGGGTGCCTACCAAATGAAAGGAAAAGCTTCCGAGTTTAAAAACACTGCCCAAGAAAAAGGTTACCACTGGAAAGATAAGGCATATACCACCGGATCTGAGCTTAAGAGAAGAGCAATGGACACGACTTCTCAGTTAACTAAAAATGCCTCTGATAAAACTAAAGAATTAACGAAGACTGTTCAAAGCAAGCTACAGGATAAACGTACTAAAGAAGATGAAGCATTAGAGGCTGCCGAAGAAGTTGCTGAGGCAATCGAGGAAGCTGCAGAAGAAATGAAAACAAAATAATCCAGAAAATGACTGTTCTCTTGTAGAGCAGTCTTTTTTCATTGTTAACCATAGTACTTTGTGGTTGGCGGTAATTTCTATTAATGAACTAGCTTTTTAAGCTACTTTTACTTTAGCTGCATTCCATTGAGATTAAAATTAAATAGAAGGCTCTATTAAAGCCTGTCGAAGCTGGCTAAGTTACTTACGCTTTTGATATAAATAAAGGAAGTAAAGGCTCGAGAAAGATAAATAACAAAAAAATTTTGCTTAAATAAAAATTTCCCATCGACAATGAGAAGTATTTTAGCTATAATTGTCTCTAATTATTAAAAAATTGTGATCAAATACGTAAGAGGAGGAAGATTAGATGAAAGATTTAGAGCAGTTGAGAGAACAATTGGATGATGTGAACTTAGAGATTTTGAAGCTAATTAACCAGCGAGCATTACTTGTACAGGATATTGGCCAAATCAAAACAAAGCAAAGTATGAAGCGTTTTGATCCAGTAAGGGAAAGAGATATGCTTGATCAAATCACTTCACAAAATGATGGACCATTTGAAAAAGCAACAATTGAACATATTTTTAAAGAAATATTCAAAGCAAGTTTAGAGCTGCAGGAAGATGATCATCGAAAAGCTTTGCTTGTTTCCCGTAAAAAGAAGCCGGAAGATACTATCATTGATATTAAAGGAGCTAAAATTGGGGATGGCAAAACTCATTACGTTATAGGGCCTTGTGCAGTAGAAAGCTATGAACAGGTTGAAAAGGTAGCTGCCGCTGTGAAAAGCAAAGGGATTAAATTATTACGTGGGGGCGCATTCAAACCTAGAACATCACCATATGACTTCCAAGGGTTAGGGATTGAAGGGCTGCAAATTCTAAAGCGTGCTGCAGATAAACATGGACTGGCTGTTGTAAGTGAAATTGTTAACCCTGCTCATATTGAAGAAGCTCTTGATTATGTTGACGTAATCCAAATTGGAGCTAGAAATATGCAAAACTTTGAATTATTGAAAGCTGCAGGAGACGTGAATAAACCTGTATTATTAAAACGGGGGCTTTCTGCTACTATTTCTGAATTTATTAATGCAGCTGAATACATTAATTCAAGAGGAAATGGAAATATCATTCTTTGTGAACGTGGCATACGTACATATGAGAAGGCGACTAGAAATACATTGGATATCTCGGCGGTTCCAATTCTAAAACAAGAAACCCATTTACCGGTCATGGTAGACGTAACGCATTCAACAGGAAGAAGAGATTTACTACTTCCAACTGCTAAAGCCGCACTTGCAATTGGCGCAGATGGAGTAATGGCAGAGGTTCACCCAGATCCAGCTGTTGCATTATCTGATTCTGCTCAACAGATGGACATATCAATGTTTGATCATTTTATTGAAGAATTAAAAGAAATGGATCAACGAATTAAATTGGTTGGAGAAAAAAATTAATCTTCTCAGATTCAACATTTAATGCTACTTTTCTATTTAAAGGCTGTTCAACCTAGTTGAATTAGCCTTTAAATTTTTGTATTTTTTTTCGGAGTAGAGTATGATAAAGAAAATAGAGGACGATTTGTCATGTTAACTAGGAGGTAGAGTAAGAATGAATATAACAATTTATGATGTAGCAAGAGAGGCAAACGTATCCATGGCAACGGTTTCCCGTGTAGTTAACGGTAACCCCAATGTGAAGCCTACAACAAGAAAAAAAGTATTAGCAACTATTGAGAGATTAGGCTATCGTCCTAATGCAGTAGCAAGAGGGCTCGCGAGCAAAAAAACGACAACCGTCGGTGCAATTATTCCTGATATCTCAAGTATCTTCTTTGCTGAGTTAGCAAGAGGAATTGAAGATATCGCAACAATGTATAAATATAATATTATACTGAGCAACTCTGACCAAAATAAGGATAAAGAGCTTCAATTAATAAATACAATGCTGGAAAAACAAGTAGATGGCATTATTTTTATGGGTGGAGACATTACAGAAGAGCATGTGCAGCAATTTAAAACATCTTCAGTTCCTGTGGTACTTGCTGCTACTTACGATGAAAATGAAGACATACCATCCGTAAATATAGATTATGAAGAAGCAGCCTATGAAGCAACCAAATTTCTAATAGAACAGGGTAACAAGCAGCCTGCTTTTGTATCCGGACAGGAAGATACTCATATTAGCCTTTTGAAATATAATGGATACCGACGTGCAATCGACGAATCCGGAACTAAGATAGATGAGGAAAGAATAGTTAAAGGAGATTATTCTTATGACTCTGGAATAGAAGCGATTAATCACTTACTGCAGTTAGAAGAAAAGCCAACTGCTGTTTTTGTTGCTTCAGATGAAATGGCATTAGGAGTTATACATGGTGCCCAAGATAAAGGCTACAAGGTTCCGGAAGATATTGAAGTATTCGGATTTGATAACACAAGACTTGCTACAATGGTACGTCCTACACTTTCAACCATTGTTCAACCAATGTATGATATTGGCGCAGTCGCTATGCGATTGTTAACGAAGTTTATGAATAAGGAAGAGGTTACAGATCAAAAGGTAGTTTTACCTCATCGAATTGAAAAAAGAAATTCAACAAAATAGAACTTATGCCGATATAAGAATTAGAATCAATTCTACACGGTTTGGGGAGAGAAAATATGAGAAAACGAGATATATTGACTCCGATCGGCATAACGTTAGGTTTTATTATGATCATGCTAGCAATAATGTCCAAGGGAGGTACCGCAGGCGCCTCTCTTTTTCTAGACATATCATCAATCTTTATTGTGATTGGTGGTTTAATTGCTTCTATGTTAATTAATTTTAAAATGGAACAAATAAAGCTGACTAACAAAATAATTAGTGAAGCATTCCATAAAAACGATCTAAAATTACCTGAGCTTATTAGTTTGTTTATCCGATTGTCTGAGCGAGCCAGAAGAGAAGGGCTTCTCGCACTCGAGAACGAATTAGAAGAGGTGGAAGATCCTTTTATTCGTAAAGGAATCTTACTTGCTGTTGATGGCATTGAACCCGAGGTAATCAAGGATATTATGAATGCAGAGATAACTGCAATGGAAGATAGACATTATAGAGGAAGAACACTTGTTGAAAAGGCGGGTGAGTATGCACCAGCCTGGGGGATGATTGGTACATTAGTGGGGCTTGTGCTCATGTTAAATAACCTTCAGGACCCCACAGCCTTAGGACCAAGCATGGCTGTAGCATTGCTAACAACATTGTATGGTACGGTGCTTGCAAATTTAGTATTTGTACCCATGGCAAGTAAGTTGGAAACGAAAACGGAAGAAGAAGTTTTTATTAAACAAATTATTATTGAAGGTGTTATTGGTGTTCAATCCGGCCAAAACCCGCGTATTTTAGAAGAGAAGCTTAGTGCATTTCTCCCCAACGATCTAAAAGACAAACAAGAAGAACAAGAGGACTCTGGCTTCGTGGGGGAAAAAATTAATGAAGCGTAGGGGAATCAAAAAAAGGCAAAATAATGGTGCGCCAAAGTGGATGGTTACATATTCAGACATGGTTACACTGATTTTAGTATTTTTTATTTTATTGTTTTCCATGTCACAAATTGATTTGGTAAAGTTTGATGCGATATCTGAATCCTTTCGAAATCGCATGATATTTGATTTTTATCCATCACCAGTACCAATGGAGAATCCAACACAAAGCTCCAGTGAAAAAGAAACAGGTAAAGACTCGAATGAGTTTGAGGCTCCAACAGAAATAGAAGAGGAACAGTTAGAGATGTCGGAAACTGAGTCACTAAATGGACTAATGGATGAAATAGAGAAATATCTGGATAAAAATGAATTAAATAATGTGATTTCTGCTAATAGAACTGAAAGAGGCGTTGTTTTAGTATTGCAGGAGAAAATTCTTTTTGATTCCGGAGAAGCTAATATCATCGATGGCGGTAAACCGTTCCTTAATAAGATAGGATCATTGTTAAAAAAGATGCCCAATCAGGTGAAAGTAGAAGGTCACACGGACAGCAGGCCAATTTCAAATTATCGCTATCCCTCTAACTGGGAACTTTCAGGGGCACGTGCAAGTAGTGTAATAAGATATCTTATTGATAAGAATCAATTTGATGAATCCCGTTTTTCTTCTGTTGGTTATGCAGATACCAGGCCTTTAGTGCCAAATACTTCTTCGGTTAATTGGAAAAAGAATAGAAGAGTCGAGATAGTAATTCTAGATGAGGAAGCTACAATAAAAGAAGGAGATAACTCTTAAAAGTTATCTCCTTCTTTTATTGTAGAAAAATCGAAGTATAAGATTCTCCCTACGTATTTATTACCAGGAGGCGAGCATGCTTCTAGCCGCTTCATCAAAAACCTTCCAAGACAAAGACCGCCATTTCGGTTTCTTTCTTAAATGTAAAGGGAAGCCTGCATGACAGTGGGGCGAGTAAACGCAGCCCCATAGGGTGGCTAGTTTAGCAGTCTATCTTATTTTAAGAAAACTGTATTCTTAGGTCCTTTTTTTCGTGTATTTTAACAGACTTTCTAATAGTTTAGCATTTTTTTCAGTGATCTCTGTTTTTCGTGGAATATTTGGTACTATATCATCTGGATCATGCCAATATGAAGGCAGATTAACCGGAGATTGTTGCTGCCATCGAGATAACCAAGTAGCAGGAAGCATACCGGTTGCTGGTTTACCTGTAGCCATCACATTCCAAACTTGAGACCAAGCCCGTGGTACGACACGCCAAATATCGTAGCCTCCACCGCCAACTGCAATCCATTTTCCATCACAGTATTGATGTGCTAACTCATGTGCCAACAATGGAATTTGTTCATAAATTTTCATTGTAGCACATAAATGTGTCAAAGGATCAAGACAATGCGCATCAGCTCCATTTTGAGAGACAATAACATCTGGCTGAAAGAAATCCGTAATTTCCCTTAAAGCAGTTTCATAAACTTGGAGGAAGGAATCATCTTCGGTGAATGCGTCTATTGGCAGATTGAATGAATAACCATGCCCTTCTTTTATACCCCTCTCATTTACATTACCTGTTCCAGGAAACAAATATCTGCCGGTTTCATGTATAGAGAACGTGCAAACATTAGGATCATCATAAAAAGCCCATTGAACACCGTCACCATGATGTGCGTCTGTATCGATATAGAGCACCTTTAAGTTGTATTTCTCTCTAATGTACTTTATTGCTACAGCACTGTCATTGTAAATGCAAAATCCTGCTGCTTTTCTTTTAAATCCATGATGAAGTCCACCACCTAGGTTAAGGGCATGTTGGCTTTTTCCAGTTAAAACTTCATCTACTGCCGTTAATGTCCCGCCTACTAAATAACTTGACGCCTCATGCATACCAGGGAAAATAGGTGTATCTTCTGTTCCCAATCCGTACTCAAATCCATCTTCTGATGCAAGTTTACCATTACCTGCTTTTTTTACTGCATCAATATAGACAGGATCGTGAAATAATGCTAATTCTTCCTCTGTGGCCATACGTGGAGGAATAATCTGGGATTCACTTAAATAATCCATTTCCTCAAGTAATTCTTTTGCCATGAGAACTCGTTTTTGATTGAATGGATGATCTTCATTAAAATGATAGTTCAGGAATTCTTTAGCGAATACAAAAGCTGACTTGCACGTCATAGCTTTGGCTCCGGTACATTATTTGGCCACATTAACTCAAAGCCTGCAGTGCGGAGATCATTTATAATTGGTAGCGGATTCATAGTTTGAATACGGAAAACTAGTATCTTATAATTTGGATCATTTTTAAAAGGGTACACCAGGACAGAAATTATATTGGTTTTTCTTTTTCCAAAAACTGCGGTAACCTCAGGTAATATGCCGGGACGATGGGGTACTTTTACTTCAATATGGGAACCTTGTGTGTGTGTACCTGTTAATTGAATTAATGTATGAAGCATATCTTTTTCAGTTACTATCCCAACAAGTTTATTGTTG
This sequence comes from Virgibacillus halodenitrificans, assembly GCF_001878675.1. Classification (NCBI taxonomy): domain Bacteria; kingdom Bacillati; phylum Bacillota; class Bacilli; order Caryophanales; family Bacillaceae; genus Virgibacillus; species Virgibacillus halodenitrificans. The sequence goes on from NZ_CP017962.1 coordinate 1,413,941, forward strand.
TCTCTTACCACTGGAAGTGCTGCAAATTCTTCATCATAAAAAACGCGCGCAATTTCCTCTACGAAATCCAGAGGATGTATTGTTATAACGGGTGTGCTCATAATTGTTTGGATTTCATTTTCAAGTTCCTCTGATATTGAATTTGTATCAAATACCGAAGGACTAGCATCGCGAACGTCCCGATCGGAGACGATTCCAATAACTTGATATTCTTCATTCACAATGGGGATATGTCTGATTCTATGCTTTTGCAATAATTGTAAAGCTTCAGCAATGGTAGCAGTTGGCGGCAAAGTAACCACTGATGTTTTCATTATTTCTTCAACTAGCACTTATAATCCCTCCCTCATATTACGATATTGATGTCTTTTCAAAAAACGCAGGGTGTCGAATCTTTCTACAGAGGCCTGGGATACATTTTTGCCAATGCGCACCATTAGACAATTTGCCGGATGGGATATTATTTCAGGATCGTCTGTGGGGGCAGGTACAAGGCCTCCAGCAGCCATCATCTTTTCCATTACTTTCCGATAATCCCAAATACTTAGCCGGGTTCTGTCAAGATCCCAATGCCAGTAATACTCTGTAGAGATAACGATATAATTCTCCATATATTCATCTAACATGGAGACCTTTAATAAATTGGATGCAATTTTCGCCCCCCGATAGGCAGGGATAACTTCTATAGCTCCCAATTCAATGAGTTCTTCCATTTTAAACTCAGACCATCTTTCCAGAGGATCTGGATGTAAATAGGTTACATATCCAACTATCGTGTCTTCTGTACGTGCAATGATAAGGCGTCCTTCCGGGAAATCAGCTATACTTTGGATAGCTTCAAACTGTTTAGGTGCTGGACGGAATGCGGTTAAATGTTCATGAAATTGATATTTTTTTAATTCACCCGAGGATAAAGGACCTTCAATGGTAATTGTTTCGTCTGCTGTGTGCTTAGTTAGGGAATGATAGTTTTTCGTGTGCTCCAATCATTTCACCACCTGTTTAAAATAATGTTTAGATTACTGTACGCTTATGTTCATTATACTAGATAAAGCTATATAATTTTAGTTATTTATGGAATTTGTTGAAATTATCTCACATATGGTATACAAATTTATTATTAAAACTTGATAATTTCTTTATGGCCAAAATATGATTTATTGTTAAAAATTTTGCGTAGTTGGAGGGAAATGCGAAGTAGAGCGGGGACTATCAGCAGCAGAGTGAGATAATCTGCCGGAGAATGAGTTAATCAGCTGCTGAACGAAGCAATCCGCCGGGACCATTTACAAACAACCAAGTTACGTCGCAGTTTATCTATAATCCGTAGTTACTAATGTAGACACATGCGTTATTGAACTAACAAAAAGCCAGCTGTGATATTTATTCACGGCTGGCTTTTTTAAATTATTATGAGTGAAGAGGCTTATGGATTGGCATTTTCCTCGTTATCACCAGTGTTGTTTTCTCCACCATTATTTTCACTTGCTTCTTCTGAGTCTTGTTTCTCTTCATCTGGTTTGGAATCGTTCTGATCTTCCTTATCTTTCTTATCCTTATTTTCATCTTTATTGTCATCAGGTTTTTTTTCATCTTTTTTCTTATCCTGGTCTTTGTCTGGCTTTTCAGGTTCTTTTTTATTTGTATCTCCAACAATCAATTCCTTTGAAGGGGAGGACTCTTTGCCGAAATAATCAACCGCTTTTACTCGATAGATAGCATTTCCGCCTCCAATTGGATAGGATGTGTCTACAGTACTTCCTACAAGGGATAAATCGCCGCCTGCGCTTTCTTTGTAAATACGATAGCCGACCACGTCATTGCTTCCAGACTTACTCCAAGTCAACTTACTACCTGATTTAGAGAGGGAGGAAGGAGCTACAGGAGATTTACCATCATCCTTTATAGCACTTCCAACCTTGCCACCACTTGGTCCGCTAATCTTTTCCCACTTTTCAGTTTCTGTCCTTGGATAAAGCTGGGAAAGATCACTAAGATTATCATAACCATTGCGTTTTAACCATTCTGGATTAAATGCTAAGCCATCACCTTTTACAAATTCGCTTGGCGTGTTAGGCCCTGCTACGACAGCTTTACCATTAACTGTGACATAGCTGCCACCGATCAAACTATCATCCTTTTTAGTTGGAACATATTTGACATTAAACAGGTCAGTTTTAACTAGACCGGCTTTTGCACAAAGTTCGGATGGTAACATTCCTGATATTGCACAATAGCTTCTACTTACAATGCCTTCCGGTTGCTTGAATCTATCAGAAGGGGTAATTAGCTCTGGCTTAATATCTGCAGCGCTATTGATTAATTGTGCCCATAGTTTAATATTACGTTTGCTATAGCTTAGAGACATTCCAGTATTATAAATGGAGTGTGGTGTATCATAGCCAATCCACGTTCCAAACGTCACATTTGGGTTTGTCGCAATAAACCATGCATCTTTATAATCCTGTGATGTACCTGTTTTACCAGCCCAATCAACTCCACCATTGCTTAGCTGTGATCTTAAATAGGCACCAGTTCCTTGGTTAATTACATCACGCATCATATCGACAGTTAGGTACGTTGTTTGTGGTGAGAACACGTCCGTTGGCTTTGTCTCATGTTGATAAATTACATCACCGTCATTTGTAGTTATTTTTTCAATCATATAACCATCAACAAACTTACCGTTATTTCCGAAGGTAGAAAAAGCACTCACATTCTCTTCAACTGTAATTCCTTTTTCAGTAGCTCCAATCGCTAGTGAAGGATATGTTTTTTCTTCTTTGGTTAACGTACTAATTCCCATTTTATCTACTAAATATTCCTTTGCAGGGTTTTCGTGAATCATTCTAGTATATATTTCAGCTGCGGGCATGTTATATGAATTGGTAAGTGCAGTTCTTGCAGATATTATTCCATAATGTCCACCACCGTAGTTACTAGGCTCGTTATAGTCCCAACCCGGCAACTTTTTTGCATAGTCAGCTAGCACAGTACCAGGCTGAATATAGCCTTTCTCCATAGCTGGTGCATAGTCTAGTAATGGTTTAATGGTACTCCCTGGTGATCTGAGCGTTTCAGTAGCATGTCTATTTTGGTTGTCCTTATGCCCACGCCCGCCAACAAAGCTAATTATTTTACCTGTGCTATTTTCTCTTAAAACAGCTCCTGTTTGTACTTTTTCAGTTATTTCAACTGTTTTGCCGGTTTCCGGATTGGTATCCGTAAATGTGCGGTCTGGTCCATAATGTTCGTAGTTCTTTGCTACTTTCTGAAACACGTCGTAAATTTTCTTATCTATAGTAGAATAGATGTGAAAACCATCTGTTTCAATAGAACGTTCAGCAAGAATCGAATATTCTTCATTTAACTTTTTATTCCCTTTCACATCTTCCAAGGTGTAGCCGTCTTTTTCAATCAAGTATTCTTTTATAATATTTTTTGCCCTTTCTTGCAATTCTACAGTCAAGTAAGGGTATTCTTCAATTGGTGATTTTTTACCCTTGGCGAAATCTGACTTAATATCGTATTCCATGGCTTCTTTGTATTGTTTTTCTGAGATATACTCTGCATCATACATTCTATTAAGCACAGATTTCATTCTGTTAATTCCAGGCTGCAAACCGCTTTCTTCTTTTAACCCACCGCCATTTGCAAAAGGTGTATAGGCAGAAGGGCTCTGTGGAAGTCCAGCAAGATATGCAGCCTGAGCCAAGTTTACTTCGTCCGCATTTAATCCAAATATACCTTGAGCCGCTGTTTGAATACCAGCGATGTTTTGACCGGAAGCGTTTCTACCATATGGAACGATGTTTAAATATGCTTCCAAAATCTCGTCTTTTTCAAAGAAACGTTCTAAACGTAGTGCAAGAAGTATTTCTTTTGCTTTTCTCTCAAAAGACACTTCGTTAGTTAAGATTTGGTTTTTAATTAATTGCTGAGTTAATGTACTACCACCAGTCTTTACATCGGAATTAAGAGCTTCCTGCATGATAGCTCTGACAATTGCTTTAGGAACTACTCCTTTATGTTCTTCAAAATATTCATCTTCTGTAGCGATTACTGCATCAATTAAGGTTGGGGATATTTTATCTAACGAGGTTTCTTCTCTATGTATGTCGGATCGCACATCACCCAAATAAATTTTATCGGCAAAATAGAGACTCGTAGTTTCTTCATAATTATAGATGTCTTTTTTCATCGCTTCTTTGCTTCGAATTGGTTCATCTTTTACTAGTGAGGCAAAGTAGCCAGCTCCAATTCCACCTGCAAAGAACATGCCTATGAAACTAATAATCAAAAAGAAAAGAATAACATTCCAAACTACATCATATGTAACTCGAGAAGACTTTTGAACCTTTCCTGTTTTCCATAAGTGTTTAACTTTCTTGCTATATTTTTGAAATAATTGCTTGAAATCCATAGCAAAACCTCCTAAATTCAAGTACTATTATAGCATAATTAAAATTAAGGGGTATACAAAATTTATAAGAGCCTTGCATTTAAAAATGGAATATGGTATTAATAAATGTACTATATTATTTTGCAATGAAGGAATTACAGTAGTTATGCAGATCACTGTTTAAGAGACCTGACGGTTGGTGGAAGTCAGGACAAATTTGCAGGCGAATTACAATCTGGAGCATACTTTCCTTTCATCTTTATACAGATAACTGGAAAGCGGTGGAAACATCGTTAACAATCCTAAGTGGCAAATTTATTTGCAACAAGGGTGGTACCGCGTGTTAAACTCGTCCCTTTTCTATAGGGAGGAGTTTTTTTATTTGGCTATTTTTTTAACAGTAGACCTACAAAAGTAATTGCAATTAATTTTATGATGGAGTGTGAGGAAGAATGGATATTTTGCAGGACTTAGAAAAAAGAGGTTTAATTCATCAAACAACGGATAGAGAAGGACTGGAAAAACACTTGGCAGAAAACCAAGTTACCTTATATTGTGGATTTGATCCAACAGCAGACAGCCTTCATATTGGCCATCTGTTACCAATTACTATGTTAAAAAGATTCCAAAAAGCCGGGCATAAACCAATTGCGCTTGTTGGTGGTGGTACCGGTATGATAGGCGATCCAAGTGGTCGTACTAGTGAGCGTTCTTTGAATGAAGCTCATGTAGTTAAAGGGTTTAGTGAAAAAATAAAGCAGCAAATAGCTAAACTTGTTGAGTTTAATCAAGGAGATAATCCTGTAGTTGCACGTAACAATCATGATTGGTTATCCAATATGACTATTATTGATTTTCTTAGAGATGCAGGAAAGCATTTTGGGATAAACTATATGCTCGCAAAAGAATCTGTATCGGCAAGAATCGAGCAGGGAATCACGTACACAGAATTCAGTTATATGATTTTGCAATCTCTTGACTTTCTTAAGCTATATGAACAAGAGAACTGTACGCTGCAAATAGGCGGAAGTGATCAATGGGGAAATATTACAGCAGGCATGGAACTTATTCGTCGATCTCGCGAGCAGGAAAGCGATGAAATTAAGGTATTTGGTCTTACGGTTCCTTTAATTACGAAAGCGGATGGGACAAAGTTTGGAAAGACAGCAGGCGGCGCTGTGTGGCTTGATCCGGAAAAAACATCTCCCTATGAATTCTACCAATTTTGGGTTAATACAGATGATCGAGATGTAATTAAGTTCCTACGTTACTTCACATTTATTTCTGATGAAGAGATGGCTGAACTGGAAAGTGAAGTTAAAGACCAACCTGAAAAAAGGGTAGCTCAACGAAGATTAGCTGAGGAAATGACTAAAGAGGTTCATAGTCAGGAGGCTCTTGAACAGGCACAGAAAATTTCAGCCGCATTATTCAGTGGAGATATCAAACAATTAACTGCAACAGAAATTAAACAAGGCTTTAAGGATGTACCAACATACAAAGCTGCGAAAAACGAAATAGATTTAATAGAACTACTTGTTGATGCTTCTATTTCTTCCTCTAAAAGACAGGCAAGAGAAGATATTACCAATGGAGCTGTCTATATTAATGGAGAGCGTCAACAGGAACTAGGCTATGTAGTAAGTAAAGAGGATCGTATTGGTGATATGTTTACTGTAATCCGAAGAGGGAAGAAGAAATATTTTCTTATTGACTTTAGTTAATGCTGGCAAGGGCAATTTATAATTGTCCTTGCTTTTTAAATGGAGATAGAGTAAAGCGATGGGAGATACTCGCCGAAGAACAGATTAATTGGCAGGAGAGCAAAAGTATCCGCCGCAGAATAAGATAATCCGCCTTACCTATTCATGAACTAATATATAGGGTTTAACTTAGCATGCATTATTTCCTGAAACGGCTGTTTACAGTATTATCAAGTTAGTCCGCAGGTTATATATTTTGCGAATCATTGAATAGCCCCAACATATATACTAAAGCCAATTTTATAGATTTCAAAGCAACAAAAAAACCGGAGGACATCCTCCGGTTTTTAGCTTAACGAGAGTAGAATTCTACGATAAGCGCTTCGTTAATTTCAGCTGGAAGTTCAGAACGTTCAGGGAAACGAACGAGAGTACCTTCCATTTTATCTGCATCAAATGTTAAATATTCAGGAATGAAGTTATTAACTTCAATCGCTTCTTTAACAATATCAAGATTTTTAGACTTTTCACGCAAGCTAACAGCTTGGCCAGGCTTTAAACGGTATGATGGAATATCCACACGAGAACCATCAACAAGAACATGACCATGGTTAACTAGCTGACGAGCTTGTCTGCGAGTACGAGCAAGTCCCAAGCGGTAAACGATATTATCAAGGCGAGAATCAAGAAGAATCATGAAGTTTTCACCATGAATACCTTTCATTTTACCAGCAAGGTTGAATAAATTACGGAATTGACGTTCGGTCAACCCGTACATGAAGCGAAGCTTTTGCTTCTCTTGCATTTGTAAACCATATTCTGTGATTTTCTTGCGTTGATTCGGTCCATGTTGACCAGGAGCGTAAGGGCGTTTATCTAATTCCTTACCAGTTCCAGTTAATGAAATGCCAAGACGACGTGATTTTTTCCATACTGATCCAGTATAGCGAGCCATAAGACATTTCCTCCTTTTTATTTTATTTGCATAAAATAAACGAGCGTGTTCCAATCCGTTGTCCATTATGTTTTCATGTACCATCGCTCCAGCAGCTAAGAGTTACGCGATACACCTCGTGAGAGAGGAACAAAATGGGTTCAAGCGTCGGTTCACATAGGCTACTTTATTATTTTACACAAAGACTATTGTATATTTTTTGTGGAAAGAAGTCAACCATTCTTTTAAATTATACAAATAAAGTTTAATATATAGGTTATACGTACTAGTTAGTATATAATGAGTATAAAGATAATTTAAATATAGGTGATGAAAAATCATTTCATTTTAGGGTGATGAGAATGACTGAACCGAGAGAAATAATAATGTCTATGAAAAATAAATATTTTGATATATGTACACACTTGGAAGAGTATAACTACCAGCAAATTATTAGCATGCTTGTTTCTTCTTTGAAGATGGTTCTCAATACTCCATTTGTGGCCATGTACACATATAATAAATGGGAAAAAAACTATAAGCTAATCAATGAGATAAATGTGCAGGAAAACTTTTCTCCTAAAAAGATAATAGTGAATGATCAGGAATTGAAACAAATGAGTCCAAAAACTATGTTTAATGCTGTGTTATCAATACAACCTCTTAAAGAATTTAACATCTTATTGTATGCTGGCTGGCTCGAGAAGCAACCATTTTCACAAGAAAATATAGATGAAATACGAGAAGAAACGGAGCGGTTTTTAACTATTATTAAATCCTACTACTTGCAAAAACAGAGCAGAGAGAAAGCTGATCTTTTGTATGAATTCTCTTCAGACTTATTGCCAATGAAGGACAAAGAAGAGATCTTACATTATATTATCCAGAAATTGAGTTTTCTGTATCCAAACTGCGAGTTCCATCTATTATTATCGCATGATCTGGATACAAATTCCGATTTGCCTGTAAAGACAATTGAATATAGTGATGATGTCACCAAAAGGGCAAGTACCCAGGTGTTTATTTCAGGGAGTCTCCAAATTGAAATTGGTGAGACAGGGGAAAATCCTACTTTATATGCTCCGTTAAGTGGGAAACAAGGTGTATACGGAGTACTTCAGGTAATAACGAAAAGTGACTTGCATTTTCTAGATGATATGGCAGATTTTATAAAGGGTGTCGCTGAAATTACTGGAAAAGCGATAGAGAATGCCTCATTATTTGCGCATATAAATCAGTCGATTTCCGATTTGAAACTAATTAATGATACAACACATAAATTAAATTCTAATCTGCAGTTGTCCGAGATAACGAAACATATTAGAAATTTAATTATAGAAGTTTGTCATGCTTCCCAAATTGGATTTATTTATTATTCAGAAACAAAAGAAATCGATTATGAAATTTTGACTGGTAGTACAGCATATTTCACTACAAAACAAGGTCACATGCTTGCAGAATATTTGGTTGGCAGAAACCTGAAAGAAGCAATTTTTTCTGGAGATTTTAAAGAAATTCCGCATTTCCCATATAAGTCCGTGATGGTAACACCGATGACTAATTCAAATACTATTTATGGTTTTATTGTAGTTATGCATGAAGAGCAAGCTTACTTTAGTTTCGAAAGATTTAAGTTATTACAGTTATTAACTCATCATTCAACACTTGCCTTAACAAATACAAGTTTGCGTGAACGGCTGGAACGAGCAGTAATTACAGACCACCTTACGAAGCTATATTCAAGAAACCATTTGGAAGAGGAAATTAGCAGTCATATGGTTGTCGGAGAGATGGGGGCACTTCTATTATTTGATATCGATGATTTTAAAAAGGTGAATGATACATTTGGACATCATGTTGGAGACCAAGTTCTAAAACAAGTAGCTCAAGTTATTAAAACCTTCATCGAAACGGAAGATATACCAGCAAGATGGGGCGGGGAAGAATTAGCTATATATGCTCCGAATATCACATTGAATGAAGGTGTACAGGTAGCAGGGCTAATTCGTCGCCAAGTAGAAAAATTCACAGATCCTGTAGTCACTCTTTCTTGTGGTGTTGCTGCCTGGGATCTAGAGGAAGAAGATACGATCAAGGATTTGTTTCTGCGAGCGGATAAAGCATTATATGAAGCAAAAAACACTGGTAAAAATTGTGTTGCTAAACATACTTTGGCTTCCTATGCAATAGATGCGAATACGAATAAGCAATAGATAAGAAAGTATAGATTTCCTTATCGCAAAACACTTCTCTTTCAGCATCTACTGGCATGAATGAAGTGTTTTGTGTTTCAAAATTAGCATAAATCACCAATTATTTTTTGACTATGAAACAAGCTTTGTAAAAAAAGTTTAGTTACACATGTAGTTGCAATGTATTTTTGTACATTAAGTAGGAAGAAAATGCGAACTATTGTGAGAAAAAAATAGCGGAGCGGAGTTCATCCGCCGGAGACATCGCAAACTAGCTATAGTTTGTTCACTATACGCTATTTTCCGAAACGGCCGTTTACAGTACGATCAAGTTACTTAGGAGTTTATATAGTTTGCGAATCATAACCCCAACATATTAAAACCGTAAAATTGAAATAGAAAAGCGGCTCACATAATTGTAAGCCGCCGTTTTTTTAAGCTAGGTATTCTTGTAAAATGGCAACGAATTCTTCAAGGTAATGTTGATCAGTCTCATCAAAACGGTTGGTAATAGGACTGTCAATATCTAATACCCCATATACGGAATTTCCCAGTTCAATTGGTATAACGATTTCCGATTTGCTCGCACTGTCACAGGCAATATGGCCAGGGAAAGCTGTTACATCTGCAACAAGCTGTGTAGTACGTTGTTCTAAGGCAGTTCCGCATACCCCCTTACCTGCTGGGATGCGGATGCATGCAGGCAACCCCTGGAACGGACCGAGCACCAATTCATTTTTCTTAAAAAGATAGAAACCAACCCAGTTTACTTCTGATAAAAATTGATTTAATAGGGCAGAGGCATTGGATAAAAGGGCAATCTCGTCTGTTTCTCCTTCACTTAAAGCGCGCAATTGTTTATTTAACAATTCATAGTCTTTTGCTCTATTACCTGAATAATTCGTTACTTGAAACATATGCATTTTCCTTTCATAATGGATTTCATTATCTATCCTATTTCGACATCTGATGATTTATTTGTCGAGAAGATATTGCAGGAATAATAAGGTCTTTTGTCGTAATGGAAAAGTAAGGAGTTGAATAATGATGAAAATAAACGCCTCTAAACAAAAAGTCCTGGAAGCAGCTTCTTCTTTATTTTTCCAAAAAGGGTTTCACGGTACTTCTGTGCGTGATATAGCAGAGAAAGCTTCTGTCAATGTTTCCCTGATCAGTTATTACTTTAAAGGAAAACAGGGATTATTGGAATATGCTGTCACCCATTACTATGAGAATTATCTAACTGTTATAGAAGAGACAATAGACGATGTAAAAACATTATCCCCTCTCGATCAGTTGAAAGAACTAATTTTTCACATTATACAGTACAAGCAGAGTAATCATCAATTATCTTGTTTCATTCAACGGGAGCTATCCTTGGATTCTGTATTTGTTAGAGAAATGGCAGTTACATACTTAGCGAAAGAAAACTATTATATTCGGAACTTATTTTTCACTTTAATAAAAGATCAAAAAAAGAATGAGGACGATAGAAATTACTTGCTTATGCAGTTAAAGGGAATGTTGATTACTCCCTACATCATGCATAATGAATGGAAAAACCAAGTTGTTGGCTCGTATTCACATGATGTCTTTGTCAATAAGTATGCACGAAATATACAACAATGGCTTGATTTTCTATCTAAAACAAATACAAATGTTGCTAATTAAAATATCCCCAGATAAAAAATTGACAAAAAGCCAATTAATTTGTGTTTTTTTAGCCAAAAAAGGAAGTAACATGGTATTATAGTTACTATAATTATAAAAACGACAGTATTATTTGCTATTTGTTCATCAAGAGGCTTTGAGAGAAATGTTCCTCTTAAAATAGGAATATTGTTAGGAGGCATTATATGGCGTATATCATAGGAATAATTCTTGTAATCATTGCTCTAATTATTATTGGCCTAATCATGCGGAAACGAATATACGATCATGTGGACCGCTATGAGGCATGGAAAATGGATATTATGGGCAGAAATGTAGCTGCACATCTTAGTAAAATTAAAACGTTAAACTTATCTGGGGAAACACAGGAAAAATTTGAAGCTTGGAAAGAACGCTGGGAATTTATTATTACAAAGGAATTACCAGATATTGAAGAGCATTTGTTTGATGCTGAGGAAAGTGCAGATCGTTACCGTTTTTCCAAAGCGAAAAAAATCCTACATAATGTTGAAGAAATTCTCCAATCAATTGAAAAAGAAATTGAGAAGCTGCTTGCAGAAGTAGACGAATTATTGCAATCAGAGGAATCCAGCAGACAAGAGGTAGAAGAAATTTTACCACATATAAAAGCATGTAGAAAAAAACTTTCCCAAAATCGGTATCAATATGGAAAGGCAGAGGCATATTTTGATAAAGAAATTGATGTACTTGAGAAAAAACTGAATAACTACTATAGTCTGGTGGAGCAAGGAAATTATCTCGAGGCAAAGCAGATTGTCGATGAGATTAAATTAAGTCTTGACCAATTGGAACAACAGTTGGAGGTATTTCCAAGAATATATAAACTATGTAAGTATGAGTTACCTTCACAACTGGATAATCTTTATAGCGGTATAAAAGGAATGAAGGAAGATGGTTACCGAGTAGAGCATTTGGCATTTGAAAAAGAAATTCGTACATATCAAGAGCAACTTTTGTTAATGGTAAAAAAACTGGAAGCTGGAGACTTACAAAATACAGAGTCTCTTATAGAAGATGTGGAAGTACGAATTAAAGAGATGTATCAGTTGTTGGAAAAAGAAGCCCTAGCGAAAAACTACTTAGATACACAGATACCCAGCTATGAAGAGTCTTTAGGCGATATTAATAATGCCTTTCTTGATACAAAGCTGGAAGTGGAAAAATTAAAACATGCCTATTATTTTGAAGATCATGATATGGAACGTTATTTAATGTTGGAAAACACGATAGCTAAGCTAAAAACTGAGTTAGAAGAACTACTGCTGGAGTTAGAAAATGAAGATACCTCTCATTCTAAACTACGTGAACAGGTGGAGCAGGGGTTTGAACAGCTGAAGGAATTAAATGAAAAACATGATGCATTTAGAAAACGAGTCCATAACCTTAGAAAAGATGAACTTGAAGCAAAAGAAAAATTAATTGAAATACGCAATAAATTAGCAGATACCCAACGTAAATTAAAGAAAAGTAATGTGCCGGGAGTACCACAGTTTATTTGGGATATGATAAGAAAAGCTTCAGATAAGAATACTCGTGTCATGAAAGTACTTGAGAAACAGCCGCTTGAGATGTCAAATGTACAAGAAGCCTTAGCAGAAGCAAATGATGCTGTAGAGCATGTAATTGAGCAAACGAATGTGATGTTGGATCAAGCTTACTTGACTGAACAGGTCATCCAATATGCAAACAGATATAGAAGTCAATATCCGCTTTTGGCTGCTAAATTAGCTGAAGCTGAACGATTATTTAGAACGTACGATTATGAACTTGCTTTAGAGCATGCAGCGAAGGCAATTGAGGAAATTGAACCAGGTGCTCTAAAAAAAATCGAAGAATTCCAGCAAACAGCAAACTAACAAAATAGTAATAAACAAAGAAAAGGATATTTTAAAAATATCCTTTTCTTTGCTGAAATGAGGTATGAAAAATGATTTATTTAGATAACAGTGCTACTACTATACCAGACCCATCCGTAATGAAAAGCTTTGAACAGGCCTCTACTCAATATTTTGCTAACCCATCGTCTATTCACCAATTAGGAGGGCACTCAGAACATCTTCTGACCAAAGCAAAGAACCAGGTGGCCTCAATACTAGATGTTACTCCATCAGAGGTTATATTCACATCTGGTGGGACCGAAGGCAATAATACTGCAATTAAAGGTATTGCATTAGAGCACCGTAAACGGGGAAAGCATATTATTACTACAGAGATTGAGCATCCTTCTGTTTATGATGCCTGTAAAAGTCTGGAGGATTTAGGTTTTGAAGTAACGTATTTACCAGTGAATAAAAATGGTGTAATATCTATAGAGGATTTAGAAGCTGCTATACGGAAGGATACAATTTTAATAAGTATTATGCATGTGAATAATGAAATTGGAACCATTCAACCAATAGAAAAAATAGGGGAGATATGCAAGCAATTTCCAAAGTTGTTTCTCCATGTAGATCATGTTCAGGGTTTTGGAAAGGTTCCTTTAGAGCTACGTAATAGTGGTATAGATCTTTGTACTTTATCAGGGCATAAGATCCATGGATTAAAAGGGACAGGCATTCTGTATATAAGACAAGGGGGCAACCTGTTTCCATTATTTCATGGAGGAAACCAAGAACAGTCCTTTCGCTCAGGTACAGAAAATCTTGCAGGGGCAGTTTCTTTGGGCAAAGCTCTTAGACTTATTAAGGAAAAGGAGCAAACTCAGGGAACAGAGCTTAAAAGCTTACAAGCGATACTTAGAGAGAAATTAACTGAAATTGATGAGGTACAAATAAATACACCTCCTGAGGCTGCTCCACACATCATGAATTTTTCCGTTCCAGGCACAAAACCAGAAGTGATTATTCATATGCTTGGTGAGCAGGAAGTTTATATTTCCACTAAATCTGCATGTTCTTCAAAACAAAAAGAAGAAAGCAGAATTTTACTTGCATGCGGTTATTCGAAGGAGCGAGCATCCTCGGCTTATCGTGTCAGTATGTCTTATTCAACTACAGAAGAGGATATCCTGCAATTCGCGGATTACCTTCAACAAGCAATAAACCAATTTAGAAAAGTGATGGAGTAGATTATTATGCAATATGACCATATATTGATCAGATACGGTGAAATGGCCCTTAAAGGGAAGAACAGAAAAATGTTTATACTAAAATTGCAGGAGAATATTCAGCATAAGCTTAATGATTTTCCTAATGTGAAAGTGAAACGTACACAGGGGAGAATGTTCATCTTATTAAATGGACACCAACCTGAACCAATTATTGAAAGATGTAAGCATATATTTGGAATTCAAAGTATGAGCTTAGCCATAAAAGTGGAAAATGAAGAAAGTGTTATCAAAGAGGCAGCCTTATTTGCTTTGAAAAAGAATCCAACTATTGAAACATTTAAAATAACAGTAAAGCGGATTAATAAAGATTTTCCAATACGGTCACAAGAAATGAACCAACTTTTAGGACGTTATTTACTTACAAATACTGATAATTATACCGTAGATGTGCATCAGCCTGATATGGAAATAAGAGTTGAGATTCGCCTGGAGGCAACCTATATCACTTCTAGTGTTATAAAAGGCCCTGGAGGACTTCCCGTAGGTACATCAGGAAAATCTTTGCTATTACTTTCCGGAGGGATCGATAGCCCTGTAGCTGGTTACTTAGCTATGAAGCGCGGAGTACAGATTGAGGCTATTCATTTCCACTCCCCACCTTTTACAAGTGAAAGAGCGAAGCAAAAAGTACTTGATCTCACAAAACAATTGACCAAGTTTGGTAAGTCTATCCAAGTACACATTGTTCCTTTTACGAAATTACAACAAGAAATTTTTAGAACAATGCCAGATGGTTATGCAATGACTATCATGCGTAGAATGATGATGCGTATTAGTGAACAGGTTTGCGATCAACAATCGATTTTATCGTTGACAACAGGTGAGAATTTGGGTCAGGTTGCTAGTCAGACAATGGAAAGTATGAATGCAATAAATGAAGTAACAACATATCCGATTATTAGACCACTAATCACAATGGATAAATCGGATATCATCAGCATTTCCCAGGAAATTGGCACTTATGAGACGTCAATTTTACCTTATGAGGATTGCTGCACTATATTTGTTCCTAAGTCTCCTAAAACAAAGCCAAAACGTGAGAAAGCAAGTCATTTTGAACAGAAAAATGATTTTAGTGAATTATTAAAGGAAGCTGTAGAAGGAATTGAAACTATAAAGGTAACAGCAAAGGATAATAAAAAAGATACATTAGATGATCTCCTGTAATATTTAATAAATGATATTATTTAAGTAGAAGGTTTAAACATAAAAAGGCTGAACAATGGTTTAAGCACCGAGTTGTTCAGCTTTTTTATATGAAAGCAGAAGGCGGATAGTCCAAACTACAATTATTTACACTAAAGATACCACACAATCGCTTCAGCCACCGTGGCAAAGAGCATTTATATATATTTAGGTCCTGATATATATGATGGTCAATGATTCGGAAAATAGATAAAAAGCGAAGTAAGTTTGTTTGCGAATGTCTCCGGCAGATTATCTCTTTCTCCTGCCGATTAATTTACTCTCCGGCGGATTATCTTGCTCTGCTGCCGATTAATTTACTCTCCGGCGGATTATCTTGCTCTGCTGCCGATTAATTTACTCTCCGGCGGATTATCTTGCTCTGCTGCCGATTAATTTACTCTCCGGCGGATTATCTTGCTCTGCTGCCGATTAGTTTGTTCTCCGGCGGATAGTCTTGCTCTGCTGCCGATTAATTTACTCTCCGGCGGATTATCTTGCTCTGCTGCCGATTAGTTTGTTCTCCGGCATTACCTCCGCTATGCTATTAATTGTTCTTACACTAGTTCGCAGTTTACTCCAACTATGAAGAAATAAAATGCTTTTGTACTCCAATATTTGCAGTAGAACCTATGCTTATAAATCCTCCTGAAGGCTTCTAGACCTTCTCTTTTCCTATCTCGTTAATTGTCAACAACTACCAATGATATTAATGAATGCTTTTCTTCGTTACTACACATTCTAGTAGTACCAAGGAGGTGAACTCACATGGCAAGTAACAATTCTAACCAATTAGTAGTTCCTGGTGTTCAACAAGCTTTAGATCAAATGAAAACTGAAATTGCTTCAGAATTTGGTGTGCAACTTGGTGCTGATACGACTTCTCGTGCCAACGGTTCTGTTGGAGGAGAAATTACTAAACGCCTAGTTCAAATGGCTGAACAGCAATTTGGCGGGCAAGGGCAATAACAATTAAATAAATTGGTTTAGGGCTATCCCAATGAAGGGATAGCCCTTTCATTCTTTATAAGAAGGTTCTTTTAACACGATCCCAGTAGGAATTATTTTTTAACTTAACGGTTTTAATTACATTTCCTTCTAATGATATCGTAAGATCTTGAATATTTTTTATGGAATATGCTTCATTATCTAAACCTACAATCGGATAATCATTCCCATCCTGTCTGATCCGCAAAGTAAGCTTGCGGTCTTTATTAAGTACAAAGGAGGAGCCAAGTGTACGATAGCGATTATTGTTTATTGATGCTAATTCAGATACTTGGATACAAGGTATTTTAGGATCAATTACCGCTCCGTGTGTAGATTTGTTATAGCCAGTGCTTCCAGTAGGGGTTGCAACAATTAAGCCATCACCACGAAAAGTTTCAAAATAATCATCATCAATAAGCACATCAATTACAATGGATTTAATAATGGTGGAGCGAACGCTCACTTCATTTAAACAATAAAAGGAAGACTCCCCATTAACTTCTACTTTAATAACTGGAAATCTCCGTACTTCCATTTCTTCGTTTCGGAATGTATGAAGCAATTCGTTAAAATTGTCTAAATTAAAGTCACAGTATAAACCTGACTCATCGGTTCGGGTGATGCCAGCATATAAACAATCTTGCCTAAATCCGGATTTTCGCACTGCTTGGAGAAATGTGCCGTCTCCTCCTATGCTAACAATAATGTTCGCCTCGTTTGCTTGTTCTACGAATTCAAAGCCTTCATCCTCAGCTGCTTTTCTTAAAGAGGTTATTTTATCAGCAAGCGTATCATCTGGGGCATAGTAGAAATAAATTTTATTTCGAGCAACCATATCATTTTCCCTCCAATTTTATATATCTAGTTTAATTTTAGCATTTTAAAGAAGTATATCCTACTATTCCACGATTAAATTTGGTGAACTGTGGCAAAATAATCCAAAGAAATAAGAGAAGAGGGAAAATATGCTTTGGGTTGTACTAATTTCTTTTCTAACTATAATTTTGTTGTCCTTATTAATTGCAAAAATTAATTTGCAGCTTCACTTAGCTTATTCAGATAAAGAACAGTTCCTATATATGGAATTTTTCATATTTAACTTAAAATTATACAAAAAAAAGATGTTATTTCGCTTAACTTCAGAGGGAAACTCTATGGAGTTGAACAACTATCCCATTAAGTTGAATGAATGGAAGGAGATACTCCAATCATCAAGTAAACTACTTTCCATCATATTAAGTAATATAAGCATCCAAAAATTAAAATGGAAAACTGCAGGCGGGATGGGAGAAGCTTGTGTCACAGGAACAGTTACTGGACTTGTTTGGTCATTAAAAGGGATTATTCTTGGTCAATTAGTTGAAAAAAGCAATATGCGATGTGAGCCCTCAATTTATGTTGAACCATATTTTCAGCAGACTTTTTTTCAAACAGAGTTAACATGCATGATTTCATTTCGAATTGGGAAAGCTATACACGTATTTTTTAAAGGGTTGCGGCTTATTTCTCAAGATAAGAATAAAAACAATTATAGAAAGAGGAGGATTTTAAAATGGAAGAACATCCTATTCAGGGCTTAATGACAACTGCTATGGAAAACTTAAAAGATATGGTAGAAGTAAATACAATCATTGGAGACCCAGTGGAATCCCCAGATGGAAGTATGATTATACCTGTGTCAAAGGTAGGTTTTGGCTTTGCGGCAGGAGGAAGCGAGTTTGGAGCAAGTGCGTCCCAAGGAGACTCGGAAGCTGCACTTCCCTTTGGTGGGGGTAGTGGTGGAGGAGTATCGATAACTCCTGTAGCTTTTTTAGTTGTGAGTAAGAATGGAATAAAAATGGTTCACTTAGACCAGCACACACATATTTATGAAAAGATGCTTCATTCTGCACCTCAAGTGGTAGAGAAGATACAGCAGATATTAAAGGAAACTAGCAACAAAAATAAACAAGCCTCGAAAAAGAAAGATGAAAAAGAAGAAGGAAATGAGCCACAGAGTCACTATGATATATAAATTTTAAATAAAGGGTATTAGTGGACAACTGTTACCAAATTATTCATACTAAAGTTGATAAATCATTTTTATAGAAGGGATGATTCATATGGCAAATGTTACATTCCAACAAAATCCAGTAACGTTAATAGGTCAAGAAATTAAAGTTGGTGACAGTGCTCCAGATTTTACTGCTCTATCTAATGATTTAAAAGAAGTATCCCTGAAAGATTATCAAGGTAAAGTAAAATTAATTAGTGTAGTTCCATCTATTGATACAGGGGTTTGCGCATTGCAAACAAAGCGTTTCAATGAGGAAGCAGAAAAAATTGGAAATGTAAAGGTACTGACTGTTAGTATGGATTTGCCTTTTGCACAGGACCGTTGGGTGAAAAAACATGAGATTAACAAATTAGACACATTATCTGATCATCGGGATGCAGATTTCGGTGAAAAATACGGTGTGCTTATTAAAGAATTGCGTCTGCTCGCAAGATCTATATTTGTTGTAGATTCTAATGATAAAGTAACCTATACTGAATATGTTAAGGAAGTTAGCGATCATCCTGACTATGACGCAGCTCTGGAAGCTGCAAAAAAAGCAAATTAATTTATAAACTTTTTGAAAATCTCTCCTGATGCAGGAGGGATTTTTACTTGTAGAAAAATAGTATTGGTAATACTGGCCAAAGTCCTTAGGTTTTGTTCTCTATTGTTTCACAAATGTGGCTATGATTTGGTACAATAGAATCGCTTTGAACGGAGTAGATGGAGGAATATTATAATGAAAAAAACAAACGTGGAAATACTATATGAATGGTTAGATAATACTGCGGGCATCATACAACAGCATGTGAATGAGCCCTACTTGGACAGTTTAATATATACGATGGAAATTTTGTTTGAACAGCATGTTCCGGAGGACTTGGAAGAAATACTTTCTCAAAAATTACGAAGTAACTTGACTGAAGTTGACATTACTTCATATAAAACAGAGGAAATTCGAAAAGGGATTCAGCTTGCCGTTTTAAAAGGTATGAAGGATTCTACACAGCAGCAGCATCTTATGACACCAGAAACCGTGGCCCTGCTTGTTGGTTATCTTGCGGAAAAATTAACTGCAGATAAAGAAGAAGTGCGCTTATTCGATCCAGCTAGTGGGACAGGGAATTTAATAACAACGGTAATGGAACATTTAAAACAAAAGAATCTAATTGCTTTTGCTGGAGAAGTGGATCCTACGCTAATACAGCTAGCTGTTTTAAATGCAAATTTACAACAGAAGAGTATAGAGTTTTTCCATCAAGATAGCTTACGCCCATTCTTACTTGATCCGGTTGACTTAATCATTGCAGATCTCCCAGTTGGATACTATCCTGATGATGTTCAGGCAGATACATATGAGCTAAAAGCAGAGAATGGTAACTCATATGCCCATCATTTATTTATTGAACAAGCAATGAATTATACGAAGCCTGGAGGCTACTTAATTTTTGTCGTCCCGGATTTTATTTTTAATAGCGATCAGTCTGACAAGCTTCACGCTTATTTACAAGAATACGCCCATATTACTGGAGTCATTCGTTTACCAGAGAGTGCGTTTAAATCTGAGAAAAATATTAAAAGTATTTTAGTGCTTCAAAAGAAAGGTCAAAATACACGTTCACCAAAACAGCCACTCTTGGCCCAAATGCCTTCCTTTAAAAATACGACAGGAATGAGTGATATACTTAAGCAAATGAACGATTGGTTTGTCACATATCAAAAGGAGATGAAAGGTAATGAGTAATGTATTAGCTGTTAATGCAGGTAGCTCCTCATTAAAATTCCAATTATTTCAAATGCCTGAAGAAATTGTACTTGCAAAGGGACTAACAGAGCGAATTGGCTTAAAGGATTCCATTTTTACAGTAGAAATAGAAGATAATAAGAAAAAAACAGTTCAGGATATACCAAATCACGAAATCGCTGTTAAACAAGTTCTGGAGACCTTAACAAGTTCAGGAGTTATTCAAAGCCTCGATGAAATTGATGCGGTAGGTCATCGTGTAGTGCATGGAGGAGAGCGTTTTAGTGATTCAGTACCTATTACAGATCAGGTTATTCAGAGTATTGAAGAGCTTTCTGAGCTTGCCCCATTACACAATCCTGCTAATTTGACAGGCATATTAGCGTTTAAAGAGGTCCTCCCTGAGGTTCCAATGGTGGCCGTATTTGATACTGCTTTTCATCAGACAATGCCCGAATCATCTTATTTATACAGTCTCCCATACGAATACTATAAAGATTACGGTATTCGTAAATATGGTTTCCATGGGACTTCACATAAATACGTTTCTCAACGTGCCGCTGAGTTATTAAATATGCCAGTAGAGCAGCTGCGTCTTATTTCATGTCACTTAGGAAACGGAGCTAGTATAGCAGCGATTCAAGAAGGAAAATCTATCGATACATCGATGGGATTTACGCCACTGGCAGGAGTTACGATGGGGACACGTTCAGGGAACATAGATCCAGCACTTATTCCGTATGTTATGGAGAAAACGGGCAAAACTGCAGAAGAGGTTATCCATGTATTAAATAAAGAAAGTGGAATGTTAGCTTTATCTGGATTTTCAAGTGATTTGCGGGATATTGAGCAACAGGCTGGAGATAATGAACGGGCAGAACTAGCATTGGAGGTTTTCGCTGGGCGAATCCATAAATACCTTGGTTCATATGCTGCAAAAATGTCTGGTGTTGATGCAATTATATTCACAGCTGGCGTAGGGGAAAACAGTGATGTTGTAAGGGAAAAAGTACTTCACGGACTTGAATTTATGGGTGTGTATTGGGACCCTGCAAGAAACAAGGTGAGGGGACAGGAAAGATTTATTAATTACCCACATTCACCAGTTAAAGTCATCATCATTCCTACGAATGAAGAAGTAATGATCGCAAGAGATACAGTGGAAAAAGTTTTAAATAAGTAGCTTAAGCAAGGAGGGGATAACTTGTCGGTTACGGAGCATAAGCAAAATAATCAGTCTGTTAATTGTATGATCATCACAGTTAGTGACACACGCACGATAGATACAGATAAAAGCGGTAATTTAATGAAAGAATTACTAGAGCAAGCCGGGCATCATGTCGTAATGAGAGAGATTGTTCCAGATGAATATTCGCTTATTCAAAAAGCAGTTAAGGCAGGATGTGAGCATCCATATATTGAAGTTGTTTTGACAAATGGAGGCACAGGTATTGCAGGCAGAGATGTGACGATAGAAGCCGTAACAGAAATATTTGAAAAGGATATACCTGGATTCGGGGAACTTTTCAGGTACTTAAGCTATAAAGAGGATATTGGATCTGCAGCTATATTATCACGTGCAGCCGCTGGAGTGCTTGGGCAAACGGCAATTATATCCACCCCAGGTTCAACTGGAGCAGTAAAATTAGCAATGAATAGGCTTATTATTCCAGAGCTATCTCATATTAGCCAAGAAATTAAAAAGGACTATAAATAAAGGCTAGCGTATCATACGCTAGCCTTTATTTATTATCGAATTACTAAGACATCACAATTTGCATAGCGTGTAATGCTTTCGGAAACACTACCAATTAAGAAGCGTTCAACTGCACTCATTCCTGTTGCACCGCAAATGATTAGATCTGCTTCAAAATCTTGAGCAATTTCTTTTGCTATTTTAACTTTAGGGGAACCATATTCCACACAGCGAACAAGATTTTTAATACCTGCAGCCTTCGCATGTTCCACATAATTATCCAATAAGTCCTTCGCATACTCTTCGGCACGCTCAGCTAGTGTGCGATCATATGCTTCAGCAGTCGCAAAGGTTCGGGAATCTACAACATGTGCGAGAATAAGTCTAGCATTATTACGTTTAACAATGTCCAATGATTTCTTGAATGCTTTTTCGGATGCTTCAGAACCATCCACGGCTACTACAATATGCTTATATTCCATGTTTATCTCCCCCTTCACTATAATTATATACCCTTCTAATTAAAGGAACAATCTATTTTGCGCATAAATGGTAAATATAAGTTATTATTTCTTTCTTTTTTATGGGTAAACTAATCATGGAGGTGATCGCATGGCTAAAAAGGAGAAAAGGCATACTCCTGAACGAATGTTTGAGGATGAAACTGGAGTAGCTGCAGTTCAGAACCAATTAAATGAAAGCTATCAGAGTGGTGTTATCGAAGATCAACTTCATAATAACAAAGCTATTCACACTTTTAATAACCAAAAAAAATAAAATATTATTCCATTGAAGAAGAGTATTCTAGCTCTTCTTCTTTTTACATAGAAATAAACTACGTTATAATAGGTTTGTAAAAAAATAATTTTTGTTATGTTTTTTGAAACCTAAGTCGGGGGTTACTCGTACTAGATAGGGAACAGAGTTCATGAACAATTGTGAGGTGTGGCTATGGGATTCTTTTCCAAGCTTTTTAGTAGTAAGAAAGATAAACCTGAGGTGAAGGAGAGAACTGCATTAACAATACAAGTTGGAGATATTGTTACTTATGACTTAGTCGATTATGAAGTGGTAGGTAAGATCACGTACCGTGATGGTGGTTATGAGTGGCTTGGTTATCAATTATTAGAGGGAAACAATACCATATGGTTATCCGCGGAAATGGATGACGAACTGGAATTAGGTATTTACAAGAAGATTCAACTACCTGTTTCTATCCCTTATCCAAAAGAAATATCGTATGAAAACAGAAAATATTATCTTGAAGAATCAGGTAAAGCAAATGTAGTTGGTGAAGGAAGAAGCGCAAATATCAATGGTACACAAACCCATTACGCTGACTACAGTGATTCCGAAGAGGAACATTTTTTAAGCTTTGAAACATGGGGAACTGAAACAGAAGCAAGTTATGGTTATCCTATTGAAGAATTTGAATTAAAAATATTAGCAGGAACTATATAGGAGGAATAGATTATGTTTAAATTTTTTGGTCGTATGAAAACAGTTGTCAGTTCAGAGTTAAATGCTATGTTGGATAAAGCGGAAGATCCCGTTAAAATGCTTGATCAGTTTATGCGAGATATGTCCGAGGATATTCGCGAGGCAGAAGCTGCTGTAGCCAAGCAAATTGCAAACGAAAAAATGTTGAAACGTAAAGCCAATGATGCGAAAGCTCTTGTAGAAAAGAGACAGAAACAAGCAGAACAAGCAATTGAAGCTGGTAATGAAGATTTGGCAAGACGTGCACTTCAAGATAAAAATGAACATGAATCTAATGCCAACAGTTTAAATGAATCATGGGAACGTGCGAAACAGGATGCTGACACACTTCGTAATAAATTGGAAGAAATGAAAAAGGAATACCAAGAAATGAAATTGAAGAAGGATTCCTTAAAAGCACGTGCTGAATCAGCAAGAACTCGCACAAAAATGAATCGCACCATGTCTTCAATTGGTAGTGACGATTCCAAACGTGGTTTTGAACGAATGGAAGAAAAAGTAATGCAATATGAGGCAGAAGCAGAAACGAGTGAAGATATGTCTCAATCCAGCCGTTCATTGGATGATGAGTTTGAAGAATTGAATAATGATAATGTCGACGATGAACTTGCAGCATTAAAAAAGAAAATGGGGAAAGAATAATTACTTGTTCAGGAGCAGTTCCTTAGCTGCTCCTATTCCTTATTTTCATGGTGGGAAGGGGGAAATAAATTGAATAAGAGATGGCTGATGTTAGGATTTTTCTCTCTCTTGATCCTATTGCTCACTGCATGTTCAGACAGAGGCATGAACGAAGAAATAAGCATCACTTCTGAAGAGCTTCCAGATGAACCGGAAAAAAATGAGCTTATATCCTCTATTAAAGCAGATGGAAGCTATGAAATTGATGACTTAATAGAAGCTCACTTTCCATTAATAGATGTAGTTAATGGTGATACATACGATGCGGAAGTATTTGCGACTAAGCGATTTAACCGTGAGGAAATTGTTTCCTTACTCGCTTCCGTAATAGAGCCTAGAGAGATTAGTGAAGAGAAGGATCAACAACAAATTATGGTTTACGAAGACGATTTTGTTACAGTTAAACCAAGTGAAGACGACAGTAGTGTAATGGTAATAGAAGTGGCAAGCAAGGAATTTGTGCGTAATAATTACTCACCTAGTTTTCTAAGTACGTATTTCACCTATCGGCTGCTTGACAGTATGCTAGGAAACAATTGGAGTGACAGACGTGCCAGAGAATGTCAAAATGGTGGTTGCTACGGTGGATATAGTGGAGGAGCATATGGTGCACCAAAACGAGGAAATACCAGTTATCGCGGAGGCGGGCCTGGTTCAGGAAAATAAAAGGAGGGAAATGGAATGGAACCATTTATTGCAACACTTTTATATTTTGTAATATCAATTGTAATAGTTATTATTGGATTAATTATATTTGAAAACATGACCAGAAAATATAAGGACATGGAAGAAGTAAAGAATGGAAATGAAGCAGTGGCTTTATCTATCCTTGGAAAAATAATCGGTATTTGCATTGTATTAGCCTTTGCAATATATAATAGTTCTGTTATTTATGAAACGATTATATGGGGAGTTGTAGGGGTTATTCTGCAAATGGTTGCTTATGGTCTTTTTGATCTTTTTACAAAGAGCTTCTCAGTGCAGGATGAATTATTGAAAAACAACAAAGCAGTAGGGCTTATTTCAGTCGGTGTATCAATTGGTCTAGCACTTGTGATTGGAGCTTCTATTACATAATTTCACCAGTGCTTTTAATAATAGTGAATTATAACTGGCTTCCGTCATCTAATTGGCGAGAAGCCACCTTTTGTTTCTGAACTGAAATTTGGAGTGATCATAGTGAAAAATTTAGCCGAAAGAAATAGTAACATCATTTACTGGGCTTCGGGAATTGTATCCATTTGTGGTATTATTTTCGAAGTGCTTTTCGGGGCACTTGGTTCGTACATACTAGGGGATGGAGTAAAACAGTATACACTTATTATCTCTCTATTTTTAACTGGGATGGGAATTGGAGCCAGTTTAAGTGAGAAAGTAATGAAACATCTGATTATTGCCTTCGTGTATGTTGAATTCGGTGTAGCAGTGATTGGCGGCTTTTCCAGTTTTACCATGTTTGGCATAACTGCTTTTGCTCCGGAAGGAACGGATGCCTTCTATTTATACCTCATTACATTAGTAATTGGTGCACTAACAGGTTTTGAGCTGCCTATTTTAATACGAAAGGCAAATGAGATTGGGGTTACATTAAATAAGAGTACCGCGAGAGTGCTATTTTCTGATTATGCAGGTGGATTAATTGGCGGATTATTATTTGTGTTTTTGCTGCGTCCCCAATTTGGTATGGTTAAATCTGCCTTTTTGGTAGGCTGTATTAATGTAACGGTAGCATTAGTTGTCCTCTGGCTGTTTCGAAAAGAGATTAAGTACTTTAGTGTTCATGTAATTGTTGGAACAGGTATTGCATTACTTTTGGTAATCGGTCTATTCTTTGGTGAGGAGCTCGCCTTTACATTTGAACAAAAGCTATATAAAGATCCCATTCTTCACATAGAAGAAAGTAGTTACCAGAAGATTATTTTGACACGTGATGAAGAAGATGTTCGACTTTATTTAGATGGTTCGTTACAGTTAAGTTCGACAGACGAGCATCGCTATCATGAAGTGTTGGTACACCCGGCCATGTCATCTGTACCAGAACCTGAAAATGTCCTCATTTTAGGTGGTGGGGATGGTGTGGCTGCGAAGGAAGTTTTGAAGTATGATCGGGTGGAGAATGTTACACTTGTTGATCTTGATCCAGCAGTCATAGATCTGGCCAACACAAATAAATATTTACTGGAACTAAACGACGGATCATTAAAAAATAAAAAGGTACACGTAAAAAATAAAGATGCCTTTCAGTTTCTTGAAAAAACAGAATCATTTTATGATGTGATTCTCGTTGATTTACCTGATCCTAATAATGAAAGTTTAAATAAGCTTTATACGAAAGAATTTTATTCGCTTGTTCGAAATCATTTATCACCAGAAGGGACCATGATGGTTCAGGCAACAAGTCCGGTTTTTGCAACAGAAGTATACTGGACGATCTCGGAAACCATTTCTTCTACAGGTTTAAATACAGAAAATCTGCATATTGATGTACCCAGTTTCGGAAATTGGGGCTTTGTAATGGCGAGCAGAAAAGAAATAGACTTGGGTGAGCTAAAAATAAATGTTCCAACAAGATATCTAAAGCCTGAGCTGATTCCTAGTCTTGCGGTTTTTGGTAAGGATGAAGACGGAAAAATAGAAGGGAAAAAGGGGAAATACCTTACCTTAAAACCAAATACATTAATTGATCCACACTTAATACAAATTTATGAAAAAGCTTGGAAAAACTATTAAAAACAATTAAAAAAGGGTAAAGGTATTAGTGGAGTCTCTGTCGAAACGATAGAGTAGAGTAAATGAAAAAGGAGAGATAATGTGAAAGTATCTTATCATGGTCATTCTGTAGTAAAGGTAGAAACAGACTCCCATAAAATTTTAATTGACCCATTTATTTCTGGAAATGAAGCATGTGACTTAGACCCAAATACAGTGGAAGCAGATGTAATTTTGCTAACACATGGTCATAACGATCACGTAGGTGATACGTTTGATATTGCAAAGCGTAATGATGCTTTAGTAGTCGCACCCAATGAATTGGCTGTTTACCTCGGGTTTAAAGGATTGAATACACACCCTATGCATATTGGCGGTGCACACGAATTTGATTTTGGTAAAGTGAAATTCACGCAAGCTTTTCACGGTTCCTCTTATACTGAGGAAGACAACACAATTATTTATACAGGAATGCCTGGTGGAATTCTGCTAACGATTGAAGGAAAAACCATTTATCATATGGGTGACACAGCATTATTTACTGATTTAAAAATGTATGGTGACATGAATGATATTGATTTAGCATTTGTTCCAATTGGCGATAATTTCACAATGGGACCAGAGGATGCGTTAATCGCCACAGACTGGATAAAAGCAAAAACCGTAGTACCTGTTCACTATGACACCTTCCCTGTAATCAAGCAGAACCCAGAAGACTTTGCAAGCAAAGTAAAAACTGGTGAAGGAAAGGTAATGAAGATTGGGGAAGAGATGGAGTTGTAAGAAGAAAGAGCAGGCTGGTTGGGCCTGCTCTTTTCTGCTAATTAGGGTAGTAAGGTTCTCCATTTATCGTGATTTTAGAATTTTTAATTTCCACTTTATTATTAAAAATGGGTTCTTCTGTTAAACTAATTTTTGAGTTTTTAATTTCAACCTCATTTTTAAAGGAAAGTTTCCCATTTATTTGAATATCTGCATTTTTAATTTCTGTTTTATGATTTATTTGAGCATCCCCATGCACTGTCAAAGTGGAATGATCCAGTTCTAATTCTCCTGCAAACCAAGTGTCATTGGTAATATTAATGGTAGATTGTTTGATCTCAACAACGCTGTCTGTATCTTCATCCTCATCGTAATCTACTTCGGTCCCGTTGAAAATTCCATTACCCACTATGTTTATTGTTGAATGTTCTATTTCTGTCTCATCTTCAAAAATTACAGAACATTTCACATCAAGTACACTGTGCTTCATTTCAAACTCGTCTTTGAATATACTATTACCTATTACAGACAAAGTAGAGTGCTTTGCTTCAAATTCCTCCTCTGTAGTAAGGTGACCTTTAATCGTATAAGAAGCATGTTTTATATCAACCTCATCTGTGATTATTACAGAATTATTATGGCTTTTAGAGAGGTTCTTAAATTTATCTGTTTTCACATTTTCTGGCACATTGCTACAGCTTGGAATACCGGGTTTCTCCTTAGGAAGTATTATTAAAGGATATATATCTCTACCCGCCCATGTAGTTTTTAGTTCTAAATTTTGTCCGTTTTCTGGACTGGCAAAGGTAAGAAAAATATTCAACGGTTTATCATGATCCACATCAGTAATACAGTTATTGCTATCCAATTGCTTTTCTTCTTCTTCTCCATTGAAAATCAGAGAGTCTTTAACTTGAAGGGGAGTGTCTGGAGACAGACATATTTTTTTTGTATTGTTATTATAAAATTGACTGCGCAGATCACTCATCACCACATTTGCTTCTTGTTTAAGTGAGATGGATGCGCTTGTTTTCTGTTCACTACCCATTAATTGCACAATGACACCAGAAGACAATGCAACGATCAATCCAAACAGGGCAAGTGCTGCCAGCAGCTCTACTAATGTCATTCCTTTTTCACTTTTAAATTGGCATATTCTCATGTTTCCACTTCCAATACATGCTATAATAGGATAAAAGTCACAGTTAAGGCGTGAATCTATTGTATACTAAATTCAAACAAATGAATAGTAGCGGTTTTACACTTATAGAAATTATAGCAGCGATTACTATATTAGGAATTGTTATTGCCGTTATGTTACCAATTTTTCCACAAATATTTAGTTGGTCAAATATGACAGAGGACGAGCTTAGCTCCAGTAACCTGCTAGGTCAAGTTGCCCATGATATTAAAGAACTGAACATCGAACAACTACCATCTTGTCCCTCTACTAAATCACTGGGGGAATTTATAACATATAAAGCATCCTATGAATTAAACAATAATACGTACACAGCCCGGGTTGAAGTTTGCCAATCTGAAAAAGAAGCGGAATTAGGATTAACGAGGGCAAATATCGAAATTTCCCAAGACGGAAAAAAAATTAGCGAATCATATACATACATAACAGGTGATGACTCATGAAGTATTTAAAGAACAGCAACGGTGCGGCGCTCGTATTGACATTAATGATCATTACCCTGCTTTTATTGTTTATTCTTACGCTTTTTTTACAGGTTACCAACACGAATAAGCAGGTGAATCGAATGGAGCAACAGCATGATGCCAGGTTGATTGCCGAGATGGGGGTAACTTATCTTCGGGCTGCAATGGATAATCTTGAAGAGGATGAACAGGAGATCAGTAATTATCTTGAAGAAAAAGTAAAGGAAGCAAATAACATAGGAGACCTTGGAGGCGGGCGTCATTTTACATTAGAGGTAGAAATACCGGAGATAAATGAAGCAGCGAGCCCAATTGAAATTACGTACACCAGTATCGGAGTAAGCGGTGACAGAACAGAAGAAGTGGAAGATACTATTAAGATTACCTATGAATAAGGCGGTGAATGGAATGATAACAAGAAAACGGCTAGGTGACTTGCTGAAGGACGCGGGTTTGGTTACGGAAGAACAGGTCATGGAAGCATTGGAAACCAAGAAAGAGGATCAAAAATTAGGAGATGCCTTACTCGAACACGGCTATATTACGGAAAGACAGTTAATTGAAGTATTAGAATTTCAACTCGGAATACCGCACGTCTCTTTGTACCGTTATCCTGTCGATGAAAATGTCTTACAGTTTGTGTCAAGAGATGTGGCCCAAAAAAATTATATCATCCCATTAAAATTTCAGGATAATAGTTTAATGATCGCTATGAAGGACCCGATGGATTACTATATTATAGATGATCTCGAACTATCTACCGGTTTTCCTATTTCTCCGGTAATTGCTGCTAAAGACGATATTCTTTTTGCTATTAATAAATATTATTTTAAATCGGAGAAAGCTAATATCAGCGATTCGGAGGGAACACCAACAGATGAAGCGCCAATTATAAGGCTATTGGATCAGCTTCTCACCACAGGTATTCAATTAAAGGCAAGTGATATACATATCGATCCACAGGAACAGCATGTCAATATCCGTTATCGTATTGATGGGAGACTTCAGACAGAAAACACAGTACCAAAACAGATGCAAAATGCTTTAATTGCGAGAATTAAAATACTTGCAGATCTTAATATTACCCAAAACAGATTACCACAGGATGGACGAATCAAAACAACAGTAGGAGTCACGCCTGTTGATTTGCGGATTTCTTGTCTGCCGACTGTACACGGAGAAAAAATAGTAGTCCGAATTTTGGATTTAAACAATGCGTTAATGAACCTGGACGATTTAACTTTTTCCAAGCAAAATATGATCACATACCAGGAATTGATTCAACAGCCATCTGGTTTAATTCTGTTAACAGGCCCAACTGGATCTGGAAAAACCTCGACATTGTATGCATCGATTCAGCGTCTTAACAAAGATAATGTGAATATTATTACCGTTGAGGATCCGGTTGAATTTCAGATGGAAGGAATCAATCAGGTGCAAGTAAATAGTGCGGTCGGTTTAACTTTTGCCAATGGATTAAGATCCATCTTAAGACAGGATCCTAACATCATTATGGTCGGAGAGATCCGTGACCAGGAAACAGCGGAGATTGCTATCCGTGCCTCATTGACAGGGCACCTTGTATTTAGCACGATACATACGAACAGTGCGATTGATACCATTCCAAGGTTGATTGATATGGGGGTAGAACCTTATCTGGTTGTTTCCTCCTTGTCAGGTATTGTAGCACAGCGTCTTGTCCGGAAAATTTGCCGGGATTGCAGAACGGAAAGAGAACCATCAAAAATGGAAAAAGAAATATTTGAGAAAAATGGAATGGAAGTAGAGCGTGTATATTATGGCGAAGGATGTAATGTTTGCCATCAGCAGGGCTATAGAGGGAGAATCGCCGTACAGGAGGTCCTTACAGTGGATGAAACAATACGCAGTATGCTGCTAAATAATCGTTCTGTTTCAGAGATCCGTGCCTATGTAGCAGCACGAAATTTTCAATTTTTAATTCACGATGGATTAGATAAAATTAAGCAAGGACTCACTTCTATGGAAGAAATTATGCAGGTTTCCATCCGGCTATAAGGAGGCCCTTTAATGAAACTACAATTTGACAAATGGTTAACAGAAGCATATCACCAACAAGCCTCTGATATTCATCTAACGATAGGAAAAGCGCCTATCTTCCGTATAAATGGGAATTTGATTGAACAGGATATGGAGAAGCTACGGCCGACAGAAACAAAACAAATTGTTTATTCCATTTTATCAGAGGAAAAATGGAAGCAATTAGAGCGAGAAAGAGAGCTGGATTTCTCTTATGGAATTAATGGAGTCTCCCGCTTTCGGATAAACACCTTTTATCAACGAGGAGAGCTTTCCTTAGCGATTCGGATTGTTCCTAGAGGCATTCCGTCCATTGACGAACTCGGACTTCCACCCATTTTGAAAGAAGTAGTGAAACAGCCACAAGGTCTTGTGCTCGTTACAGGTCCTACGGGGAGCGGAAAAAGTACTACCCTTGCGTCGATGATCGATCATCTCAATCATTCGGTACGAAAACATATTATTACATTGGAGGACCCGATTGAATATATGCATAGACATCGGCAGTCGGTTATTGATCAACGGGAAGTTGGGATTGATACAGCCAATTTTGCCAATGGTTTACGGGCAAGTCTGAGGCAGGATCCGGATATTATTCTTGTTGGGGAAATGCGTGATTTGGAAACTATTTCTACAGCAATTACCGCTGCGGAAACAGGGCATCTGGTATTAGGTACCTTACATACGAAAGATGCTGTCTCGACAATTGAGCGAATTATCGATGTCTTTCCACCAGAGCAACAGGCCCAAATTCGTATCCAGCTTTCTACCATTTTGTCAGCAGTCATTTCCCAACGACTTCTCATTACGAAGGACGAGCAAGGCCGCAGAGTGGCAACGGAAATTATGATTAGTACTTCTGCAGTGAAAAATCTCATTCGCAATGAAAAACTCCATCAGCTCCAAAACGTGTTGCAAACCTCGCGGGAATTGGGAATGCATACATTGGAAATGGATTTGAAAAGGCTAGTACATGAAGGTCAAATTGCTTATGAGACTGCTGCTCCATTCCTTCCCGAAAGGAGTTACTAGCAATGAATTTTCAATACTCGGGAAAACGGCTTTCTGGTCAAAAGGTGAAAGGGCAAATCGATGCAGATACACGACAGGCAGCGCTCGTGAAATTGGAGCAATCTGGGTTGATTATTTTACGGATAGAGGAAACAAAGCCATGGAATAAAGATATCATTCTTAATAAACGAATTAAAAATAAGGATTTTGTCATATTCCTACGGCAATATGCAACCTTGATTCATGCTGGAATTTCTATTTCTGATGCCACCAAAACAATGATTATGCAGACAGGGAACTATGCATTGCGAACTGCACTTACAGATATGGATAAGCAGTTGGATCAGGGACAAGCTTTATCTAAGGCAGCAGCACGTCACCCAAAAGTGTTTCCAAGTTTACTAGTTAATATGATTCATGCAGGGGAAGCGAGTGGGAAGCTGGACGATATTCTTAATCAGATGGCAGATTATTATGAGAAAGAGTACCGAAATAAACAGAAGGTCATTTCTGCGTTACTTTATCCAGCCATAGTAGGAATAGTTACATTAGTTTTAAGTATCTTTTTACTTGTGTTTATTGTCCCCCAATTTGTCACGATGTTTCGTTCGTTTGGTGAAGAGATACCAGCATATACGAAATTTGTTTTGTCATTAAGTGAATGGGCAGGCCTATTCTGGTGGTTGGTTCCAGTCTTGGGTGTGTTAGGGTTTATCTTATATAAATACTTCATTCAGTATGATTCTTTTCGTTATCGGATAGATGTCGGTAAGCTGAAGTTTCCATTTATCGGAGTGCTCGTCCATAAGGGTGCCTTGGTAAGAATGACACAAACGCTAAGCACCTTAGTAAACAGTGCAGTGCCCATCCTGGAAGCAGTGGAAATTACCGAGAAAGTTGTTGGTAACCGAGTAATCGAAGAAGTATTGGCAAAGGCAAGAGATTCCCTGG
The DNA here is from genome assembly GCF_001878675.1 of Virgibacillus halodenitrificans. Taxonomy (NCBI): domain Bacteria; kingdom Bacillati; phylum Bacillota; class Bacilli; order Caryophanales; family Bacillaceae; genus Virgibacillus; species Virgibacillus halodenitrificans. The sequence goes on from NZ_CP017962.1 coordinate 1,446,963, forward strand.
AAGTAGGGGAATCAATAACCGAACCGATGAAGAAACATTGGGCTTTCCCTGCGCTTATCATTCAAATGATTCAAATTGGAGAAAAAACAGGAACTCTTGATCATATGCTAACAAAAGCTGCCGAATTTTATGAAGAAGAAGTGGAGCAGTTATCCAATCGGATTAAGACACTGATTGAACCATTAATGATTATTATTCTTACCGTGATTGTCGGCGGCATTATTACCGCAGTAGTTATCCCAATGTTTTCTCTATTTGAAAACATTCAATAAAATGGTAGATTTTAGTAAGATTATGTATTATAATATACCTAGGAATAAAGTAGGAAGTGATGAGTGATTACCTGTATATGGGCACTTTGGTAATCAGGAGCGAGTAGTGCAACCGGCCGACTTCATTTAATAGATACATATTAAAGAGAGGCGGGATTTTTATGCTTACACGCATGAAAAAAGTGTTGAAAAAACAAAAAGGATTTACATTGGTGGAGTTACTGGCAGTTATTGCAATTTTAGCGATTATTGTGGCGATTGCGGTTCCTACTATAGGAAATGTGATCAGTAAATCAGAGGAAGAAGCTCACTCAGCAAATGTTGAACTAATAGAAAATGCTGCTAAATTAGCTGCTGTTTCTGAAGGAATTAATTCGAAAGATTATAAACTTAGCGATTTGGTTGATAATGGATTTCTAGAGTCTATTCCTGATAAAGTTGGTGAGAACGAGTATAACGGAGATGATACTGTTAAAGTATCTAATTCTATAGCTGTTTACACAAAGTACAAAAAAGATGGAAGTGCTGAAGAATAAAATAAAGACGCCCCGGCACATCCCGTGCGCGGGGCGTTTCTTCAATAATTACATAGTTTAATAGAATCATACAAGGAGCTTACATTATGCAACTAGCCATCATATTGTCATTCTTTCTATTCGGCCTCATTTTTGGCTCGTTTTTTAATGTAGTCGGATTACGCCTTCCAAAACAGATCCCCTTTGCTAATGACCGGTCGATTTGTCCCCAGTGCAAAAAACAGCTTAGCTGGTATGAAAATATTCCGGTTGTTTCTTTTATTATACAGGGGGGCAAGTGCCGTCATTGCCATCAGCCGATCTCTTTTATTTACCCGATTACCGAGGTAATCACTGGAATAGGTTTTGCGTTGAGCTATGCTATTTTTGGCTGGCAAATCGAGCTTGCTATTGCCTTATTATTTGTGTCGATGCTCATGATCATATTTGTAGCAGATATTACTTATATGCTCATCCCGGATAAGGTGCTGCTCTTTTTTTTACCTTTGTTTATTATACTGAGAGTAGTAGAGCCGCTTGTCCCTTGGTGGTCAAGTATAGTTGGAGCATTAGTTGGCACTGTGCTGCTCGCAGCAATCATTTTAATTAGTCGTGGTGGCATGGGTGCTGGAGATATGAAGCTGTTTGGTTTACTGGGGATTGTGCTCGGACTGAAAGGAGTTTTACTCACTTTCTTTCTTTCCTGTACGATAGGTGCAATTATCGGTATTATCTTGCTTCTGTCGGGGAAAATTGATCGCAAGCAGCCGATTCCCTTTGGTCCCTATATTGTAGCAGCAAGCCTAATTACATATTTTTACGGTGACAATCTAATAAACTGGTACGTTACGATACTTTTATAAGCAGGTGGTGAATACACGATGGGTTTATTAACAAATGACAGAGTCAATATTGTAATAACGAATTATCTTTTACGTTATTCTTACTATCGCATGCCTGCAGCAGATGGTCTTGTGAGTTATGGAGAAATTGAACTGCCGGAGGGAACGGTGCGAGAGGGGAAAGTCGAGAATAAATCGGTGCTTGTGGAAATGATTAACAAACTGATTTATGAGAAAAAATGGCGAAAAAAGAAGCTTTTCTTTTCTTTGCCGGATGATACAGTCGTGATTCGAAATATAGAGATACCTGCTTCATTAGCTAGAAATGAGGCAAAGGACTATGTAAGAACTCAACTGGGGAACAAAATATATCTTCCTTTTTCCAATCCAGTAATTGCCCTTGATTATCTTGATGTGACACCAGAAAGTGAAGAATATCAGCAAGTGTTGCTATACGCCTATCAGCAAGATAAATTAACTGCTTTTGAAGAGGTGTTTGACAAAGCGGGTTTTAAAGTGATTGGGGCGGACCTGACTTCCTTGTCTGTATACCGTTATTATTATCAGACAAGAGAAGAGCCATCAAGGCATGTGTTATTAGCGCATTGGAATCGGGACAGCTTAGGGATATCAATATTTCAAGAACATAAAGCAATCTTCACAAGGTATATAACAATTGATCCTTTGCTGTTTAGTGAACAAGAAGCGAATATTACTGTAATGCTGGATGATTATATTTTGGAAATCAACCGCATTATTGATTTTTATCGTTACTCGATCACCAAAGGAAATGAGCAGATTGAGCAAATAGTACTTTCAGGGGACTTTCCATTATTGGAAGAAGCACAAAGAAAAATAGCTGATCAGGCAACAATTCCAATAGATCGTTTTGCGAAAGAAGAATTGCCTGTGAAATATGTGGATGTAATGGGGTTGGGATTGAAGACAGATTGCTAAAGGGGATGACGTATGAATACCGAAATAAACTTTCTTGAAAAGCAGCCTTGGAAATATCGGAAAACAGTTTTCTTTGTCGCCCTCTTTTTACTTCTTCTGACGATCGCTGTCTCCATTTTATATATTCAAAAGAGCCGGCTTGAAGCTGAATTAACAGAGGAGAAAATTAAGATAGCACAGGTGGAAACACAGTTGCTGGAAATCAATAAGGCAACAGTAAACCAACAGCAATTAAATAACATAAAAGAAGAGATAGAAATCATTCGCACGGAGGAAATTCCCGTGGTTACCTCCTATTATAGCAGTTTGGAAGGATTGAAGAATCCTAATCAGCTGGTTAGCTTTGAACATACGGACGAAAACCGGCTAGTCATGGGTGCAATTTTTTCTACAGTAGAAGAAGTAGCAAATTATATGGAAGACGTTCAGGAGAAGAAGTACATCCTTCGTACAGAACTCACTGCGATGACAAAGTTGGATAAAAATTATCAGGCAACAATAACCATTATCGTGGACGAGGATGCCCTGAGAGAGGAGCTAGGTGATGCGGAAGGAATGGACTAAAAATCATACATATATTACGTTGGGAATTGTTGCGGCAGTTATAATGATCTATATTATTTCGTTTATCACGCTTATCAAACCTGCTCAGGAAGAAGTTGGAACAGAGGTACAAAAAGTTTCCATGTATGAACAGCAATTGCAAAAGCTTGACTCACAAGCGAATAGTAAAAATGAGTTAACTGAAGAGGACAAAGCTCTTAATCTGCTTGTGCCGCCTAAAAAGTCACCAGATGATGTTCTGCGCAAACTCCAGCAAGCGGCCATAGCTGCAAAAGTGACCATTGAATATGTCGGAACAGAAGGACAGGAACAGCTGGAGAAAGGTGAGGATGAGCAGACAGAGGGCCTCCCACAGGAACAATATGTGATCGATGTTTATGCCGGAAAATTAAATGACATTCATCATTTTCTCGACGGAATCCAAAAGAGTGAACGGCTAATTACAATTGACACATTATCCATCCAACAAACTGCAGATCAAGCGACTGCCAGCCTGCAAATAAAAACTTATGCTCAAAGATAGCCGGATTTCTGGCTATCTTTTTCAATTATATAGGTAGCACCTTTTAAGTGCTTTTTTAACAAGCTCCACATGTTATGTACTAATTATCTTCTCCACAGCTTCTATTGTTATTTATCTATCTTGTTCTACTTTGTCTATATTCTCATATAGATAAATAGGAAGGAGGAGAAGGGACATGCGTCATTATGTCGTATTGCGTTTATTATTGGCAGCATTTCTACTATATGTTGCTTGGCCAATTATTCCACAAGAAACAGGATTTGTGGCCAAGCTTTTTTGGGGTGGTTGGTTAGCCTTTTTTATTTTGGTAGTTGGAGGGAATTTTGCTGCTCTTTTACAAATGGTAACCCCTCCTGTTATGGAACAGAAAGAGTTGAGAAGACGTCAAGCCTCTAATCATTGAGTTTATGTACTTTCAACTGTATAATAAAATATACAGATAATATTAGTACAGTTGAAAGTTGGTGGGCCCCGGTGGCTACAAAACATGAACAAATTATTCAGCATATTTTAGCATTGGAAGTAGGCCATAAAATATCTGTCCGGCAAATTGCCAAGGAATTGAATGTAAGTGATGGTACGGCATACCGCGCCATTAAAGAAGCGGAAAATCAAGGTATTGTATCAACAATTGAACGTGTTGGGACAATTCGGATTGAGACAAAAAAGAAAGAAAATTTTGAGCGTCTTACGTTTGCAGAAGTAATTAATATTGTTGATGGCCAGGTGCTTGGAGGCCGAGAAGGACTGCATAAAACATTAAATAAATTCATCATCGGTGCAATGCAGCTTGATGCCATGCTTCGTTACACAGAAGCAGATTCATTGGTCATTGTTGGAAATAGAATAAAAGCACAGGAACTGGCCCTGGGAGAGGGGGCAGCTGTCTTAATTACAGGTGGTTTCGATACAGAGGAATATATTAAGCAGTTGGCGGATGAAAAGCAGCTGCCTATTATCTCCACAAGCTATGATACGTTTACTGTTGCAGCAATGATCAATCGAGCCATTTATGATCAGCTCATTAAGAAGGAAATCGTTTATGTAGGCGATATATTTACTTCCTATGATGAATCCTTTTATCTGACTGCAAGAGATACGATAGCTGATTGGTATCGACTGAATGATCAATCCGGCCATACTCGTTTTCCAGTTGTGGATGACAAAAAGCGAGTTATAGGAATGGTAACCTCAAAGGATATTGTCGGTAAAGCAAATGATGTGCATATTGAAAAAGTAATGAGCAGGGATCCGCAAGTAGTACAAGCTAAAACTTCGCTTGCTTCCGTCTCTCACCTAATGGTTTGGGAAGGAATCGAGGTTGTACCAGTAGTTGATCAGGCTCATGAATTACAAGGGATTATTTCCAGACAGGATGTTTTGAAGGCATTACAGCAGATCCAAAAACAGCCTCAGGTTGGAGAGACGATTAATGACATCGTTGCTCGTAATCTTACCCATACAGAAGACAGTGAGATTGTATTTGAAACAGAAGTTACCCCCCAAATGACGAACCAGCTTGGTACACTATCCAATGGTGTATTCACCACATTAATTACAGAGGCAAGTAGCAGGCTGTTGCAGTATTATAAAAAAGGTGATTTAGTAGTTGAAAATCTATCCGTATTTTTTATAAAACCAGTACAAATTGATAGTAAAATAACAATTAAGCCTAAGCTGCTGGAAGCGGGCCGTGTATATGCCAAATTGGATGTAGAGGTCTTAACAGGAAGAAAAGTAGTCGGCAAAGGACTGATTATGGCACAATTAATTGATAGATAAAAAACAGAGGCAGGCATAAAAAATTTATACATTGAAAATCCGAACCGATTCGTACTACTAATGAATCATGGTTCGGATTTATTTTTGTAATTAGCGGAGGGAAAATGCGCAGACTCCTCGCGAATTATTCCTTTATTGTAGGAACTTGGACTTTTATTTGGGATTCAAACGCCTATATTCACTACGGTAGTGCTTGACTTCCTTCATTCCTCTTAATAACTGCATTCCACCCAAAATCAGAAAAACGATGCCAATAAAAAGAGAAATTCTTGTCTGATAAAAAATATACTGATTTATCCCAAAAAAGAAAACGAAACTACCAAGACATATTCGGGATTTTGCGTTAAAATAAGCTTGAGTTAATTTATCTTCACTTTTTAATATGGCGACTTTATAATATACATATAAAACAAGTGAAAGTACGATGATGATTGGAAATATAAACATATAACCTCTCCTACTATCTTTTTAATATCCTCATATATTGTAACTTTTTTTATCAGGATAGGAAAGAGAAAGCTTGCTTTGTGGCCGCAAATATTAGTGATAATTCTTAAGGTATGGAAGTAGAGCTAAGGAGAGTAGTTGAGATGGGAGTCATAAAATGATTACAAGACAAATTTTAAATGATATTAGAGCATTTGATACTATTATTATTCACAGGCATGTACGACCAGATCCTGATGCACTCGGTTCTCAAGGGGCATTAATGGAATTAATTAAGGAGAATTTCCCTGAGAAGAAAGTCTATGTCGTTGGGGAAGAGGATCCATCTCTAACATTTCTTGTGCGAATGGATACGATTGAGGAGGAAGTGTACGAAGGCGCATTAGTTATCGTTTGTGATACCGCAAATGCTGCTCGAATTTGTGATCAGAGATATGATTTAGGTGAGAAACTGATCAAGATCGACCACCATCCAAATGTGGATACCTATGGTGACTTAAGGTGGGTAGATACAAATGCGAGTTCAACAAGTGAAATGATTTATGAGTTTTATCTTGAATTACAAGATCAATTGTCAATGAATGTAAAGGCAGCAAGACTTATTTATGCAGGAATTGTCGGTGATACAGGAAGATTTTTATTCCCTAGTACTACGACAAAGACATTCCATTATGCTGCTGAGCTTGTAGCCTATGATTTTGACCGTACGGCTCTTTATGATGGTATCTACAGTATGAAGGAATCCATAGCAAGAATGCGAGGGTATATATTAACAAATTACACATTGTCTCCAGAAGGGATGAGTACGGTTAAATTAACAAGGGACATATTGAATGAATTTGGGGTCAGTCCTGTAGATACCGGTCAGCTAGTTGGTGTATTAGGAGAAGTGGAAGGTATAAAGGCATGGGTCTTCTTTATTGAAGAAGAGGATCTCATACGGGTACGATTCCGTTCAAAAGGACCTATAGTCAATGATATTGCTGCGAAATATAATGGTGGAGGTCATCCTATGGCTGCAGGTGCATCTGTACCAACATGGAAAGAAGCGGAAAAAGTTATCAATGACCTACACATAGCATGTTCTGATTATAAATAAAAAAGTGTGCTGATTTCATAATGGAGGGAGGAAATCAGCACACTTTCTATATGGTTTGAAATTTTTAGCTTGTTTTACTGTCAGGCATTGGGATAAACCAGCAACCTGTTCTTGTATCATCACAATAGACATGAAGATGCTCCTTCTCAATTTCCCGTTTAATCAACCTAATTAGTTCTCCGGATTCAGCATAAGCGGTGCGACCTTGTTTTAACTGTCTGAGTTTTTCATCTCGTAATCTTCTCTCATTCATGATTAACATCCCAATCTCTCCTTTCCCGTTCATTAGTATATGAATAAATTAGTTATTTGTCTCTAATTCTATTTTATTTCATTTTTTTGTACTTTGCCATTCGTTTTCAAATATTTCATGAAACGTTCACATTAATCAGCAAGTTCTGCATGAAGTGTTAACTTCACTGTTTGAGAGATGATCGCTAGCTTTTCCACTTTAAATGAATAAGTAAATTCATCTACAGTAAAGTTTTTGTTCTCGATAGAGGAAATTAGAAGATCATCACTTTTGTCAATAATGGAAATATCTCTACCTATGATATGTTTTATTTCCTTTTTCACCATTTCTTCTAAATCATGAACGATTAACCGGTCTAAACGGTATTCGTTCTTATTAGCGATGTTAATTTCTATAGTTTCAACAGTAAGAGGTTCCTTCGATTTTTCGTTTAAATCTTTTTTATCCTGAAGAAGCGCCTCGTTTAAATCTCTTAACTCGGTTAATTCTGTGCGATATTCCCGATTTTCTTTTAAGAGCTGCTCATACATCTCACCATACATATATATAAGCGTACAGTAGGCGATAACACCACCGAATAACATGCCTACAAAGAAACGTTGCCAAGTGACTTTTTTATGGTATGGAGGGATATGCATTATGTGATTTCCTCCTGAATTAGCCATTCAATTAATAAGATAGCTGTTTTAACTCCTCCCATTGCAGAAACAATAAATAAAATCTGTTTCACCAAATCCAAGGTAGAACCGTCCAATAGCCCCTTCTCGAAATTAGCAATCGCATCAAACGTACCCCCAATAGCAGCTACAATGGCCCATATACGTAAGCTTTTAGCGATTCTGTTGATAGCGGTTATAGGCGCTTCCCCAGTAAGAAAAGATCCGATACTCCCGATTATGGCTCCACCAATAATGACACCAAACGCAATAAAGTAACAATGAATAAACGATGCAAAAAAACGTTCTTCCACTACATACACACTCCTTCTAGGACATGCTTCTATTATTTTATGAAAAGATAAGGATGGTTATGATAATCTCACAGGTAATCCGTATGCATGTTCTCTGGAGATTGTTATAATAGAAGGTAGAGAACTAGAAGGCGGGATATTATGTCATACACTCATTTACAGGTGAGAACAGGTTATAGCCTGATGAACAGCACTATAACCATTGATAAATTAGTAAATAAAGCAAACGAACTTCAGTTTAATACACTTGCCTTAACAGATGAAAATGTGTTGTACGGTGCTGTCTCTTTTTATAAAGCTTGTGTACAGAAGGGGATAAAGCCAATCATCGGTATGGTTACAAGTATTCTATTAGAAGACGGCTCACTGGAGTCCTGTATTTTATTAGCTAAAAATAATATTGGCTATCATGATTTGATGAAGCTTAGTACATTCTTGCAGGAGAATAAAAGTAGCCATATAACCTTAGATCAACTATCTCACTATACCAATGAATTGTTTGGTATTATTCCTGCTGCCCAATCACAACTGACTTCTTTAATAAAGGCAGAAGATCCCGATATTAATTCCTATATCCATACAAGACAAGCTGTGTTTCCGGATGAAAGTTTTTATATTGGCATTGCAGATCATGGAACAGAGGATGAGAGAATTATTAACTACAAGCTTCATCATTTTTACCAGATTCAGCCTTTTCCTGTGGTAGCATTACAGGATGTTCGTTATCTAAACGAAAAAGATGAAGTGGCATTTGATTGCTTACAAGCTATGAAGCAGGGGAAAGAATGGGATATGCGTTTGTCGGGACCTGAAGTAAGACAACGTTATTTAAAATCACCATCAGAAATGCTGGGGCTGTTCCAACAGACTTGGCCTGAGGCATATAAGCATAATCAGCAAATCAGTGCTAACTGTGTGGTAACCTTTGACTTTACCAAGCGTATGATTCCTGCCTATCCATTGAATGTTAATGAAGATGTACATACGTATTTGGAGAAGGAATGCTGGAATCGATTAGATAGAAGGTACCAAACAATTACAAAAGAAATAACGGAAAGATTAACGTATGAACTACAAGTCATTAAATCCATGAAATTCAGTGATTATTTTTTAATCGTGTCTGATTTTATAGCATATGCGAAAAAAAATAACATACTGGTGGGGCCAGGTAGAGGGTCGGCTGCTGGGTCGTTAGTAGCATATGTCCTAGGCATTACTGATGTCGATCCGATCCGTTTTGATCTGCTTTTTGAAAGGTTTCTGAACCCGGAGAGAGTAACAATGCCAGATATTGATATAGATTTTTCGGATAGAAGAAGAGATGAAGTAATTGATTATGTGAAAGAAAAATATGGGGAAAAGCATGTTGCACAAATCATTACTTTTGGAACATTTGCAGCGAGATCATTAATTAGGGAACTTTTAAAAACATTAAATATCGGACAGGAAGATAGTAACTTTGTTTTAAAAAACCTCCAAGGTCATAAACGAATTATTGACATTATCAATGAATCAGGCGAACTTAAAGCGTATGTTAAACAATCGGAAAAGTTAAAGGTTTTGTTTTCTATAGCTACAAAATTAGAAGGTATTCCCAGACATATTTCTACACATGCAGCAGGAATAGTAATTAGCGAAGAACCGCTCATGGAACATATTCCTTTAACCGTTGGGGCTAATGAAGGACTCCTGACCCAATATCCAATGAATGATTTAGAAGCAGTAGGATTGTTAAAAATTGATTTATTGGGGTTGCGAAATCTTACACTTTTAGAAAAAATGAAAGAAACAATTTATTACTCCACTCGAAGGAGAATAGATTTGGAGCATCTTCCTGAACAGGACGAAAAGACGTTTCAACTTCTAAAAGCGGGGAATACAAATGGGGTTTTTCAATTTGAATCTCAAGGTATGCAACAAGTACTTAAACGATTGAAACCAACTGAATTTGAAGATCTCGTTGCGGTTAATGCTTTGTATCGTCCCGGTCCAATGGATTATATTCCTACTTATATTAACAGGAAGCACCGAATGGAAGAGACTACCTATCCACATCCAGATCTTGCCCCCATTCTAAGCAAAACGTATGGCGTATTAGTATATCAGGAACAAATTATGCAAATAGCTCATCAGATTGCCGGTTTTACCCTTGGTGAGGCCGATATTTTACGGAGAGCTGTCAGTAAGAAACAGCAGGAAGTGATGGGAGAGCAAAAAGAAGCGTTTATTAAAGGCTGTCTGTCTAATGGTTACGATAAAACAGTCGCAGAGGAAATTTTTGATTGGATTGTTAAGTTTTCCAATTATGGGTTTAACCGAAGCCATGCGGTAGCTTATAGTAAAATTTCTTATCAGCTGGCCTATTTTAAAGCGCATTTTCCTGCACATTTCTTTGCAGAGTTATTAAGTTCTATTGCTGGTCAGCAAGAAAAAATACAGCAATATATTAAAGAAATAAAAGGGCTTGGAGTGGAAGTTGCGCCTCCATCGATAAATCACAGTTTTGGAAAATATTCTGTGGAAGGGAATAAAGTACGAATTGGGCTGTTAAGTATTAAAGGAATTGGTAATCAAGTAATTAGAGAGATTATCCGTATTCGAAAAGATGGACGATTTAAAAATATATTTGATTTTTGCATGCGAGTACCTCTGAAAATTATTAATCGGAAAATATTGGAGAACCTCATTATGGCTGGAGCTTTTGATGAAACCTATGAAAATCGGGCAAGTCTGCTTGCATCCATAGATCAGGCATTGGAACAAGGAGAACTATTCAGGGAATTTAATGATCAACCCAGCTTATTCCAGGACAAATTGGAATTGGAAGCAAATTATGTAGACATTGAAGACTTTAGCCAATTTAAAAAATTGACAGATGAAAAAGAATTGGTAGGAATATATCTATCAAGTCATCCACTTAAAAGTTACCGAAATAAATTGCAACAAGGAGGGTTCACTACACTACTTCAGGCAGAACAGTTGGTTGGGCGAAGAAATAGCAAAGCGGGGGCAGTTATCCAATCCATGAAAGTGATACGAACGAAGCGTGGAGACTCCATGGCGTTTCTTACCTTAGGGGATGAGACAGGAGAAATGGAGGCGGTTATGTTTCCGGATTTATATCGAGATGTGAGCAGATGGATAAAGGAGGAACAACTGGTAGCTATAACAGGTAAGGTAGAAAACAGAAGCGGTAGATTACAATGGGTACTGGGAGATATGAAGCCATTGGATGAAGTGGAGTTGCCGCATGTTGATAACCGAAGGCTGTTTATAAAGCTCTCCCCTCATAATAAAGAAGAAGGGTTAGTGCTTATTAAAAAAATAGCAAGGCGATATCCAGGGACTACTCCAGTTTTAGTATATTTGGAACATGATCGAATCACATACCAATTAAAAGATGTTGCCATTCATCCCACAACTGAATGTATAAACGAAATGACAGGCCATTTTGGAAAAACATGTGTAGTTTTGGATAACAAGAGCAAGTAATCAATACTTTACACATAAATACCATCTGTTATAATTAAGAAGTTAAGGGTGGTCTGACCACTTTGCGTGCGTATAAAATTATTAAAATACAATTAGATATGGGATAAGGAGTGGTAATTGAAATGGCAAGCTTAAGAGATGAAGCATTGCATATTCATAAAGTAAATAAAGGGAAATTAACAACGAACTCAAAAATTCCGGTTCGTAATGCTAAGGATTTAAGTCTTGCTTACTCTCCTGGTGTGGCAGAACCATGTAAAGAGATATATGAACGTAAAGAAACAGTATATGATTATACAATGAAAGGAAATATGGTTGCAGTTGTGAGTGATGGTTCTGCTGTATTGGGTTTAGGAAATATTGGTCCTGAGGCTGCGTTGCCAGTAATGGAAGGGAAGTCTGTCTTGTTTAAAAGCTTCGCAGGAGTAGATTCCTTCCCTATCTGTCTGAATACCCATGATATAGAAGAAATTGTTCAAACAGTTAAGCTAATGGAACCAACATTCGGAGGCGTAAATCTGGAAGATATAGCAGCACCTAATTGCTTTGTCATAGAAGAGCGTCTAAAGAAAGAAACGAATATACCAATCTTTCATGATGATCAGCATGGAACAGCTATTGTAACAGTAGCAGGATTGATTAATGCATTAAAATTGGTAGGGAAATCTTTCTCTGATATTAAAGTAGTGGCAAACGGAGCAGGTGCCGCTGGTATAGCAATTATTAAATTATTATATAGCTTCGGTGTTCGCGAAATGATTATGTGTGATTCAAAAGGAGCCATCTTTGAAGATCGCCCATATGGTATGAATGAAGTGAAAGAGAATGTCGCTAAATTTACTAATCTGGCAAAAAAAGAAGGGTCTCTTGAAGAAATGTTAGAGGATGCGGATGTATTTATTGGTGTATCTGTAGGTGGTGCCTTAACTTCTGATATGGTAAAGAAAATGAACGAAGATGCAATAATTTTTGCTATGGCTAATCCTGATCCGGAAATCATGCCTGAAAATGCAAAAGAGGCTGGTGCAAGAGTTATAGGTACCGGTAGATCTGACTTTCCAAACCAGGTGAATAATGTGTTGGCTTTCCCCGGTATTTTCCGTGGTGCGCTAGATGTCCGGGCAACTAGGATTAATGAGAAAATGAAAGTAGCAGCTGCCGAAGCAATCGCTTCTCTAATTGGAGAGGACGAGTTAAATGAAGATTATGTAATTCCAGCTCCTTTTGATGCCCGTGTTGCACCAATTGTTGCCAAAAGTGTGGCCCAAGCGGCAATGGAATCCGGTGTAGCAAGAATTGAAGTTGACCCTGAGGAAGTCGCAGAGAAAACTCGGAGATTAACTCAGATTGATCAATAAAATGTGGTTTAAGGGAGTGAACCATGGCAGTGCCCATGTCACCTAAGCAAAAAGTATATCAGGAAATTCTTCAGGAAATCCGGAAATTTATTGACCATCATGATTTGAAGCCTGGAGATAAATTACCCTCTGAACGGGAATTAGCTGATAGGCTTCAAGCAGGGAGATCATCAATCAGAGAAGCTTTAAGAGCAATGGAATTATTGGGATTAATTGAGACGAAGCATGGGGAAGGTACCTTTATAAGTACGTACCGACCTTATCAGACAGTTGAAATCCTTTCTTCTTTTATTTTGCAAGGGAATGGTACCAAAAAAGATTTATTAATTTCTAAACGTATAATAGAAAAGGAATGTGCTAAGTTAGCTTATAAACAGCTAACTGAAGATGATCTGCAGAAGATGGAGAGCTTGTTAACTGATTCAAAAATGAGTGATACTGAAAGACATACTGCTTTTTTCACTCATTTAGCTGTCAAAACAGATAATCTTTTGATGCAGAGAATATGGCAATTAATGGATGAATTCTCTGTTACAATGCCAGAACAAAAACTAGTAGATTCATTTTATGTAGAATTAGTTGATATATACAAAAGAAATGTATATATGGAGATCGAGAATCTATTTGAAAAATATACATGTTCGTAATTAAGATTAATTTATGAACTCGACGTTTTATGACAGTCTTTTTAAAAGTAATGTATTATAGTGAAGGAAAAGTGTAGCTAAGTTGTAAGGGCAGAAACTTTAATAGGCTTTTAGCTTAAAGCTTGCTTTGCAGCTATAGGTTTGGTTCGAAAAGGAGGAGTCATCTTGCTTAAGGATTTTTTTGGCAAGCGAAAAAAGTATGCATCCATACCAAGTGAACAGGCAAAAACAGATGTTCCCGAAGGATTAATGCAGAAATGCAAAGGATGTCATAAAATTTATTATAGAAAAGAAATGAAGAAAAACGTAAATGTTTGTCCTAATTGTAACTATCATCATACATTAACTGCTTGGGAGCGTATTGATTCCTTATTTGATGAAAATAGTTTTCAAGAATGGGACAAGCAGTTGATTACGAGTAATCCGCTTGATTTTCCGGACTATGAAGAGAAAATGAAAAAAGACCGTGAAAAAACAGGCTTGAATGAAGGTGTGGTTACAGGAGAAGGAACAATAGAAGGCCATCGCGCAGCTTTTGCTGTGATGGATTCAACTTTCCGAATGGGATCCATGGGTTCTGTGGTAGGCGAGAAGATCGCACGTGCGATTGAAAATGCTAAGGATGAATCCATTCCTTTTATTATTTTTACTGCGTCTGGAGGGGCCCGAATGCAAGAGGGCGTGCTCAGCTTAATGCAAATGACTAAGACGTCTATTGCTATTAAACGATTCAGTGAAGCAGGTGGATTAATGGTTTCTGTTATGACGCACCCAACAACAGGTGGGGTATCTGCTAGTTTTGCTTCATTAGGAGATTATAATTTTGCTGAACCTGGTGCCTTAATCGGTTTCGCCGGGAGAAGAATCATTGAGCAAACTATTCGCGAAAAACTGCCTGATGATTTCCAAACAGCTGAATTTCAATTAAAACATGGCCAATTGGATAAAGTAGTTCATCGACACCAGTTGAAGCATGTATTATCTACTTTACTTCAGCTACATCAGAAGGGTGGGAAGTCACTTGAAACAAATTCTTGACTTTGAAAAGCCAATTGTCAACTTAAGAGAAAAAATTGCTGAATTGAAGAATTTTACGCAGGATAGTGATATTGATTTATCTGAAGAGATTTCTACCCTCGAAAAGAGACTATCTAAACTGGAAGAGGACATTTACGGTAATTTAAAACCTTGGGACCGTGTATCAATGGCAAGACACCAAGACAGACCAACTACATTGGAATATATTGAAAATCTCTTTACTGATTTTATAGAGTTCCATGGTGATCGGTTATTCGGCGATGATGAAGCAATAGTAGCGGGAATTGCATTTTATAAAGAAAAACCTGTAACTGTAATCGGCCACCAGCGGGGAAAAGGCACGAAAGAGAATATACGCAGAAACTTTGGTATGCCTCATCCCGAAGGTTACCGCAAAGCCTTGCGTCATATGAAACAAGCAGAGAAATTTAACCGACCGATTATTTGCTTTATTGATACAAAGGGGGCTTATCCTGGTAGAGCGGCAGAAGAACGTGGCCAAAGTGAAGCCATCGCCAGAAACCTTATGGAGATGGCCGGTCTAACTGTTCCTATTATTTGTGTAGTCATCGGTGAAGGTGGTAGTGGTGGTGCGCTTGCGCTTGGAGTTGGAGATCACATTCACATGCTGGAGAATTCTACATACTCAGTTATCTCTCCAGAAGGTGCAGCTGCCCTGTTATGGAAAGACTCTGGTCAAGCAAAAAAAGCTGCTGAAACCATGAAAATTACCTCTTACGATTTGAAAGAGCTAGGTGTTATTGATACGATTATTCAAGAACCAAAAGGGGGAGCTCATCGAGACTTGGAAGAGCAAGCCAGAAATATGGATGCAGTACTGGAAAAATCATTGCAGCAATTAGAAGCATTTTCAAAAGATGAGCTACTTGAACAAAGATGGGAAAAGTACAAGAAGATCGGTGATTATAAGTTGGATCAATCAATAGACTTATGATCTTCAAAGAGGCTGACATATTGTTAGTCTCTTTCGCTGTTGTAAGTAAATCCTGCCTTTACTCTCCTATTCAGGTTAGTATCTTACTTTTTTCCATTCGTTATGGGAATTATGCTATTGATTGCTATTTTAACGTTTTCGTTTTATCTTTAAGTAAGGAACATTAAACTAGAAAATCCGCTCAACAGAGGTGAATTTTATAATGAAACGAATTGGAGTTCTAACTAGTGGTGGGGATGCGCCAGGTATGAATGCTGCGATTAGAGCAGTAGTCAGAAAAGCAATTTTTCATGACTTAGAAGTGTATGGTATAAAATATGGTTACCAGGGTCTTATGGAAGGAAATATATTTAAAATGGAGGTCGGCTCTGTAGGTGATATTATTCACCGTGGTGGTACTATACTTTATTCTGCCAGAAGTGATGAATTTAAAACGCCTGAGGGCCAAGCAAGGGGAATTCAACAACTTGAAAAGTTCGGGATAGAGGGACTAATTGTCATTGGTGGGGACGGAAGTTTTCGTGGAGCTCAAAAGTTAACTGAGAGAGGATACCCATGTATAGGTGTTCCTGGAACAATTGATAATGATATAGCTGGGACTGATTTCACCATCGGCTTTGATACGGCATTAAATACTGTTATTGAAGCTATTGATAAAATACGTGATACAGCTACTTCCCATGAAAGAACCTATGTAATAGAAGTAATGGGCCGTGATGCTGGTGATTTGGCTTTATGGGCCGGATTGGCAGATGGAGCTGAGAGTATACTTATACCGGAACGAAAGGATGATTTCTCAGAAGTCATTCAAAAGCTGCAACGCGGACGTGAAAGAGGGAAGAAGCATAGTATCATTGTACTTGCTGAAGGTGTTGGATCCGGATTTAAGTATGGTGAGCGTATTCATCAAGCAACAAGTCTGGAAACTCGTGTAACCGTATTGGGACACATTCAACGAGGTGGTTCGCCAACTGCTTCTGACCGTGTATTAGCTAGCAGGCTTGGAGCTTATGCTGTTGATTTATTATTAGCTGGAAAAGCAGGTCGGACAGTCGGTATTCAAAACAATCACTTAGTTGACCACGACATCCTCGAAGTATTAAAAAAACAACATACAATTAATGAAGATATGTACAAATTATCACAAGAACTTTCGATCTAAACAGGTGTAGGAAAGGATGTTTATCATGAGAAATACCAAAATAGTATGTACGATTGGTCCAGCCTCCGAAACAATAGAAAAATTGGAAAAGTTAATTGAGGCAGGGATGAATGTTGCCCGACTTAACTTCTCTCATGGAGATTTTGAGGAGCATGGAGCAAGAATCCAAAATATAAGACAAGCTGCTGAAAATACCGGGAAAACTGTAGCAATTCTTTTGGATACAAAGGGACCTGAAATAAGAACAGGTAATTTTAAAAATGGTCAGGCGGATATTGAGAAAAACAGTACTGTTTACGTATCCATGAAAGAAACAGAGGGTACTGCAGAGCGTTTTTCAGTAACATATGAAGGACTAATAAACGATGTACATGTTGGTTCAAAAATACTTTTGGATGATGGATTAATTGAACTAGAGGTAAAAGATATTGATCAGGAAAACCAAGAGTTACAAACAGTAGCTTTAAATAGCGGTTTAATTAAAAATAAAAAAGGTGTTAATGTACCAAACGTGTCGGTGAATTTACCTGGGATTACAGAGAAAGATTCAAAAGATATTGAGTTTGGAATTGAGCAAGGCATTGACTTTATTGCAGCTTCATTTGTAAGACGCCCATCTGATATTCTTGAAATACAGGAGTTACTCGAAAAGCATGAAGCTACTCATATTAATATTATACCTAAGATAGAGAACCAAGAGGGTGTAGATAATATAGATAGTATCCTGGAGGTAAGTGATGGATTGATGGTTGCACGCGGCGACTTAGGTGTGGAAATTCCTGCTGAAGATGTACCATTGGTCCAAAAAAGATTAATTAAAAAATGCAATACTGCAGGTAAGCCGGTTATTACTGCTACCCAAATGCTTGACTCCATGCAAAGGAATCCTCGTCCTACCAGAGCAGAGGCTTCCGATGTAGCCAACGCTATTTTTGATGGCACAGATGCCATTATGCTTTCAGGGGAAACAGCAGCAGGAGAATATCCTGTAGAGTCTGTGCAAACAATGCATAATATTGCAGTAAAGGCAGAAACAGGGCTTGATCACAATTCAATCTTAAAAGATCGGTCGAAACATGTAGACATGACTATTACTGATGCGATTAGTCAGTCAGTAACGCATTCCGCAATGAATTTGGCAGTGAGTGCTATAATTACTCCAACGGAAAGTGGACATACTGCTCGCATGATTTCAAAATACAGACCACAAGCGCCAATTATTGCTGTCACGTTTTCTGATATCGTTAACCGTAGACTTTCTTTAGTATGGGGTGTCCATGCTGTAATGGGAGGCAAAGCTCATTCTACTGATGAAATGCTTGATATAGCAATTGACCGTGGATTAAGTACTGGATTGGTAGAACACGGGAGCCGAGTAATCATTACAGCTGGTGTACCTGTAGGAGAAAGTGGTACAACTAATCTTATGAAAGTTCATGTAATCGGAGATATCATCGCAAAAGGTCAAGGTATTGGCCGACGTACTGCTTATGGAAAAGCAGTGATTGCTAAAAACAGTAAAGAAGCCATCGAGAAGTTGAGCGAAGGAGATATTCTTGTCACATATGGGACAGACCGTGACATGATGCCAGCTATTGAAAAAGCAGGAGGTATTATTACAGAAGAAGGTGGTCTAACCTCCCACGCTGCAGTGGTAGGTTTAAGTTTGGGTATCCCAGTCATAGTTGGTGTCAAGGAAGTATTTGATACAATTAAGGATGGCCAAGATATAACGGTTGATGGGACAAAAGGAGATATCTACAAAGGCCATACAAAAGTCTTGTAAGGTTTTATAAGAAAAAGAAGGGGCTTCCCTTCTTTTTCTTTACATTATTGAGAGAAAGAAGAGGTGAGATTATGCGTTGGTTAATGCTAACCTTATTAGTTTTGTCTGCCCTGGAAATTGGTGTGTTTATTTGGATCGGCGGATTGATTGGTCCGTGGTGGGTTGTCCTTTTAATAATATTAACTGGCATTATCGGTATTACGCTTGCAAAACAGCAAGGAATTGAAACATGGAATCGTGCCCAGCTCTCTATAAGTAATGGACAAATGCCTACTGCTTATATCATGGATGGAATTTGTATCTTTACTGGAGCAGTATTCTTATTCACACCAGGCTTTATCACAGATGCCGTTGGCTTTTTACTTGTGCTTCCATATACACGCGGAATGTTCAGAGACAGTATTCAGAAATTACTTAAACGATTAGTTGAAAATAAGACAATTATTTATAAGAAGTGGTAGTACTAGCCGCTTCTTATAAATAACCACACCTTTTTCAATATGTCTGCCTGATAGATGACATTTAAAATTATTAAAAAAACCGGTGTTAGAAGAAACCCCATAATTCCCCATAATTGAACCCCTGCAAATAAGGTTATTAAAGCTACTAACGGATGTATGCCGATACTCGATGATAAGACTTTTGGTTCGATAACTTGCCTTACAATAATCACTATCATATATAGAATAACTAAACGAATAGTAAGTGTATATTCGGCTGTAATATATAAAAATAAAATCCATGGAATGAAAATAATCCCTGTTCCAATATAGGGCAGTAAATCTACAACGATTGCGAATAAGGAAATAGTAAAAGCATGCTTTATATTTAAAATTGTTAAACCAACAAAAATAATTATTGCGGAAATAATCACAAGTATTATTTGGGCTTTGATAAAACCAAGGGTAGTTTTTTTAAATTGGGTAATAAGTTCTCGAATGATCGAATGTAACTGCACTGGCATTGCTTTACTTACCATATTCTTAAGGTTGTTTAAATCATTAGTAATAATAAATGTTGCTAATAATAGAAAAATAATAATAGTTATGGAGCCAGGGAGCATTGTCAGATAGGACGGAATTCTAAGTAACAGATCTTGTAAAATGGCAGAACCGGATTCAGCAATACTACTTGTTGCTTGCTTCAAGTATTCCTCAATAGCGGATTGATACCCATTTTCCAAACTATTAAAAATAGATAATAGTTTTTCATAAAAAGGGAGAATTTTTAATTGAATAAATTCATTTAATTGCTGTATTGCTTGTCGAAAATATGTAGGTACATGTTCCGCTAGGTACACTGTCCCCTGAATAACTTCTGTAATAAGGAGAAAGATGCCTCCAATCATAATTAAAAATATTAATATAATAGCACTAAACGTAGCTGCAATTCTTGGAAATTTAAGTTTTTTTTCCATAAAACTCACTAAAGGGTGAATAATAATAGCCAGAATGGTGGCTATTATTATTGGAAGTAGAATAGAGCCTGTATAGCGTATAAGGATATATAGAATGAGTATTGAGAAAACGACAATAAGAAATCTTGCAATCTGTGGAAAGAGTTGCTTGTACATAAAAATAACCCCATTTTATAGAAGATTTTTTCTATATATATGAGACACAAAAGAGGGTTAGGACATTATTTATTAATATTTAACTGTGACTTACTGAAGAAAATATCTATTTTTTTAGCAAATAAGGTAGGTTGAATAAATTAATTGATGAATTTAATCGGTTTCAATTCACATTGTTCTCATTATACTTTATAATGTTCATGGGGGATGACAATGTACTATTTTAATATATTGTCTTGAATAGATAGTATCCTATGAACAATTTATGAAAAGGAGAGGGTTTGTTATGACAACAACAAAAGGGCTTGAAGGGGTTGTAGCAACTCAGTCATCAATCAGCTCAATTATTGATGATCAACTGACTTATGTTGGTTATAAGATCGATGATCTAGCCGAAAACTCTAGTTTTGAGGAAGTAGTTTATTTATTATGGAATCAAAAGCTACCAAATAAGTCGGAATTAGATGAATTGAAAGCAGATTTGGCAGCTGAAATGAGCTTACCTGAAGCTGTTATTAATCATCTTCGGTCATATGATCTTTCCACGGTTCACCCGATGGCAGCATTACGTACTGCGATATCACTGCTCGGATTATACGATGAAGAAGCAGACGTTATGGAAGAGGATGCTAATAAGCGAAAAGCTGTAAGAATCCAAGCGAAAATTGCAACGATTGTGACAGCATTTGCTCGTATCAGACAGGGTAAAGATCCTGTTCAACCAAAAAAGGAATATTCCTATGCAGAAAACTTCTTATATATGCTAAATGGCAAAGCGCCGGAAGATATAGAAGTTGAAGCGATTAACAAAGCTTTAGTCCTTCACGCAGATCATGAATTAAATGCATCCACATTTACTGCAAGAGTATGTGTTGCTACTTTATCTGATATTTATTCAGGAGTCACAGCAGCAATTGGTGCATTGAAGGGGCCTCTTCATGGTGGAGCGAATGAGCGAGTAATGAAAATGCTTACTGAAATAGGGGAAGAAGAGAATGCAATCCCTTATATTAAAGAGAGATTAAATAACAAAGAAAAAATTATGGGTATGGGACACCGTGTGTATAGAAGTGGTGATCCTCGCGCGAAGTTTTTAAAAGAAATGTCTCGACAATTAACTGAACTAACAGGACAATCAAAATGGTATAATATGTCTGTTAAAATTGAAGAGTATATTAAAGAAAATAAAGGACTTCCGGCGAATGTAGATTTCTATTCTGCATCGGTTTACCATAGCTTAGGTATAGATCATGATCTATTTACACCTATTTTTGCAGTTAGTCGTGTTTCTGGTTGGATCGCACATATCTTGGAACAATACGATAACAATCGGTTAATTCGACCTCGCGCAGAGTATGTAGGTCCAGAATCACCGGAATATGTTTCCATTGAACAGCGCTAAATAGCAGTCAAGTTAAGCCGGTGATCCCGGCTTTTAGGATGCTCTTTTGTAGAAATAATATAAACATCATGCAGTTTATTCCTGCATGAAGACTTTACATTCTCTATTTGTTATAATGGCAAATGTAAAATAATTAGCCAGATAAATTTACAGGAGGTTTTATTATGAGTCAGGGAGAAAAAATCATTGTAGAAAACGGTAAGATGAATGTACCTAATAATCCTATTATTCCATTTATCGAAGGGGACGGCACAGGCCCGGATATTTGGGCAGCAGCTAAGAAAGTAATTGAAGCCTCTGTTGAGAAAGCATACAATGGCGAGAAACAAATTGATTGGATGGAAGTGTACGCAGGGCAAAAAGCGTATGATAAAACTGGCGAATGGCTTCCGAAAGATACGCTTGATAAAATAAATGAATATAAAATTGCAATTAAAGGTCCTCTTACAACACCAATTGGTGGCGGTATTCGTTCTTTAAACGTTGCTTTACGTCAAGAACTTGATTTATTTACTTGTCTTCGCCCAGTACGTTACTTTGAAGGTGTTCCTTCTCCAGTAAAGCGTCCTGAAGAAGTAGATATGGTTATCTTCCGTGAAAATACAGAAGATATTTATGCAGGTATTGAGTGGCAAAAAGGTTCTGATGAAGTTAAAAAAGTAATTGATTTCCTTAAAAATGAAATGAATGTAAATAATATTCGTTTCCCTGAAACATCCGGCATCGGAGTTAAGCCTGTTTCTGAAGAAGGCACAAAACGTCTAGTACGTTCAGCAATTGAATATGCGCTAAATGAAGGCCGTAAAAGTGTTACTTTAGTACATAAAGGTAACATCATGAAATTTACAGAAGGTGCTTTTAAAGCATGGGGATATGAAGTGGCTGAACAAGAATTCGGTGACAAAGTATTCACATGGGCTGAATATGACCGTATCGTAGAAAAAGATGGCAAAGATGCTGCAAATAAAGCTCAAGATGAGGCAGTAGCTGCGGGTAAGATTGTTGTTAAGGATGCAATTGCAGATATTTTCTTACAACAAATCTTAACACGTCCAAAAGAGTTTGACGTAGTAGCTACAATGAACTTAAATGGTGACTATATTTCTGATGCGCTTGCTGCACAGGTCGGTGGAATTGGAATTGCGCCAGGAGCCAATATTAACTATGCTACTGGACATGCTATTTTCGAAGCAACTCACGGAACTGCACCTAAATATGCAGGCATGGATAAAGTAAATCCATCATCTGTAATACTTTCAGCTGTATTGATGCTTGAACATTTAGAGTGGAGAGAGGCAGCAGATCTCATTACAAAAGCAATGGATAAGACAATTGCATCTAAAGTAGTAACATATGATTTTGCCCGTTTAATGGATGGAGCTAAAGAAGTAAAATGCTCTGAGTTTGGTGATGAGCTAATTAAGAATATGGACTAAATATATTCCCAGATTAGGAGGATTTCCAAAATGGCTATTAAAAGAAACAAAATTTCAGTGATCGGTTCCGGATTTACTGGTGCGACAACAGCATTAATGCTTGCACAGAAGGAATTGGGTGATGTGGTTCTTGTAGATATTCCAAATATGGAAGATCCAACGAAGGGAAAAGCGCTTGATATGCTAGAAGCTAGTCCTGTGCAAGGTTTTGATGCAAACATAATTGGTACATCCAATTATGAAGAAACAAAGGATTCTGATCTGGTTATTATTACAGCAGGAATTGCACGTAAACCAGGTATGAGTCGTGATGACTTGGTGAATACGAATGCTAAAATAATGAAGACAGTTGCACAGGAAGTGAAAAAATATTCACCAGATACGTACGTAATCGTATTATCTAATCCTGTAGATGCTATGACTTATACGTTCTTCAAGGAATCTGGTTTTCCTAAAGAACGTGTCATTGGGCAATCTGGTGTGCTGGATACTGCTCGTTTCCGTACGTTTGTTGCACAGGAATTAAATTTATCTGTAAAAGATATTACGGGTTTTGTTTTAGGTGGCCACGGTGATGATATGGTACCGTTAATACGGTATTCCTATGCTGGAGGTATACCTTTAGAAAAATTAATTTCTAAAGATCGTTTAGATGCTATTGTTGATCGCACGCGCAAGGGTGGCGGAGAAATCGTAGGGTTGCTTGGAAACGGAAGTGCTTATTATGCTCCAGCCGCTTCTCTTACAGTTATGGCTGAAGCTATTCTTAAAGATCAACGCCGCGTATTACCATCAATTGCTTATCTTGAAGGTGAGTATGGTTATACTAATATTTATCTTGGTGTACCAACTGTATTAGGCGGAAAAGGCATTGAAGAAATTATTGAGTTAGACCTGACAGATGAAGAAAGAGCTGCTTTAGATAAATCAGCAGAGTCTGTAAAAAATGTTCTAAACGTTTTAAAATAACTTAGATGAAAAAGTCCTGTACTCCATAATGGTGTACAGGCTTTTTTTAAGATAGGAAAAGTTCTTATGCATATATCGGAACTTTCAGATATAGTACTGATCTAGAATTTACGGTCCAAAGTTTTTTAAAATGAAAATGCAATATGGCAATGCAAAAAGAACAGAAACTTTTTTGAAAACATATTTATTAGGCAAAAAGCAAAGATTTTGATATAATAGAAAACGCTTACATTAATGGAGGTGGGGAATATGTTAGGTAAAAAAAGAATGCTGGGAAAAGAGATAAAAGATTTGAAAGTCGGAGATAGCTATACAGCAGTTAAGATGATTAATGATAGAGATTTACTCCTCTATTTGGGATTAACTGATGATGCCAACCCGCTATACATACAACACGATTATGCGTCACAAACACCGTATGAAAAGCCAATTGTCCCATCTGTAATGCTTTTTGGAATGATCTCCTCTTTGATTTCCATGCATTTGCCTGGTCCTGGCAGTCATATCACACAACATGAAATGACATTTCCTAAAATTGTTCACCATAATACAGAAATAAAATTGCACGTTGAAATAATAGCAATTGATCAGGGAAACCATCAGATAGCCATGTCTGTAAATGGTTTTGACAATACAGGGGATACTGTAATTCAAGGAAAAGTACAGGTTTGTCCTTCCTACAAACCTAACTCACTAATAGCCAATTCTTTAGAAAATTTCTTTTAACAGGTTACTTTACTGTTGCTACTTAATTATGTTTAGAAATTTCAATGATACCAGAGTGAAGACTAAATTCATCCCAAACGAGGATTAAGTGGTATATGGGCGTTCATATTTTAGAAACTGAATAAGGCAAAAAGATGTAGCCTCTCTATGTAAAAAAAAATTTACAAATGGCTATTATGTTCACATTCCTCATTATTCATTGTAAGATAGAGTCAACGAAAGAAATTCCGTTGTTTTGGAGAAATGGAGGATGTGAAATGCAGCCGCAGGTTCTGATCGTTGATGATGAGAAGTCAATTGTTACTTTATTAAAGTTTAATATGGAGAAAGCCGGGTTTCTAACAGATGTAGCTTATAACGGTAATGAAGCAGTTAGCAAGGCAACTGAAACTGAATATGACCTCATAATACTAGACTTAATGCTTCCCGGCATGGATGGTATGGAGGTTTGTAAATATTTGCGGGCAAATAAAATTGATACTCCTATACTGATGTTAACAGCGAAAGATGACGAGTTCGATAAAGTATTAGGACTGGAACTTGGGGCCGATGATTATTTAACAAAACCTTTTAGCCCTAAAGAAGTTATTGCTCGTGTTAAAGCTATCTTAAGAAGAGTAAATAAAGATGATAAAGTAGTATTTCAAGCGATTCGTATAGGAGATTTAATTGTTTATCCAGAACGCTATGAGGCAGAAATGTACAATAAAATAATCACATTTACTAGAAAAGAATTTGAATTACTGCATTACCTTGCTAAACATAAAGGAAAAGTTATCTCCCGTGATCAATTGCTAAGCGGAGTATGGGACTATGACTTCGTTGGCGATACCCGAATTGTTGATGTGCATGTCTCCCATCTGAGAGAAAAAATCGAGCCAGACACAAAAAAACCTACTTATATAAAAACAATCCGAGGACTCGGCTATAAATTGGAGGTACCAACATCATGAGAGCTTTGTTTTCAAAACCGCTTATCTCCTATGTGATTGGAATACTGTTAGTGATAACGACTACCGGTTTTGTTCTATCACAGGTTATCGAAAACTTCTTTATACTAATAGCGGTTTTATTGATCGAATTTATTATATTTCTGTTATTTTTGCTACATTTCTATGATAAATATATGAAGCCCATTAAGAAGGCAACAAAAACAGTTGATGAGATTGTAAAGGGTAATTACAGAGCGAGATTCCATCATCCGGTAAATGATACAATCGGTCAGCTAAGTAAAAGGATTAATGCTTTGGCCAGAAACCTAAGTGAACTGTCCATACAGGAGCAAATGCAATCAGAACAATTATCTACCGTCATTGATAATACCGAAAGTGGATTGATATTAATCGATTCAAAAGGCTATATCCATCTGGTGAACCGAAAGATCATAGATATGTTTGGAGGTACACCAAAAGATTACCGTGGATATTTATACTACGATGTTCTGGAAAATGAAGTTATCCATGAAGCGGTACAAAAAGCTTTTTTATATGAAAAAAACATAAAGTATGCCTTCACCAATTATAAGAATAAAGATAAGTTTTATTTAGAAATTGTTGGTGCACCTATTTTTAATGAACGCAATATGCTTAAAGGTGCAGTTCTGGTTATCTATGATATTACAGAGATGAAAAAGCTTGAACTCATGCGCAAGGATTTTGTGGCTAATGTCTCTCATGAGTTAAAAACACCTATTACTTCTATTAAAGGGTTTGCTGAAACTTTAATGGAAACCCCGTTGACAGATGGAGATACGCATAATGAATTTCTGTCTATTATTTATAATGAAAGTCATCGCTTGCAGTTGCTAATAGAAGATTTATTAATCTTATCAAAACTTGAAAAAGAAGATTTTAAATTAGATCTTGAAGAAATAGATGCTGAACAACTTATGGAAGATATCTCGCCATTAATTAAACATCAAGCTCAAGAAAAAGGAATTCATTTAGCTTTAAACATTCAAGAAGTAAATACTTTTGAGGCTGACAAGGAAAGAGTAAAGCAAGTAATTATTAATCTCTTGGATAATGCTTTTAACTATACACCTAAGGGTGGCAATGTAAGTCTTTCCATTGGTTCAAAAGAAGAACAATTTTACATCCAAGTTAAAGATACAGGTATAGGAATTGAACAAGAAGCTCTCCCGAGAATATTTGAGAGATTTTATCGGGTGGACAAAGCGAGAAGCAGGAATACTGGTGGCACTGGATTGGGGTTAGCCATAGTAAAACATATCGTGGAAGTGCATCATGGAGATATAAAAATAGAAAGTGAACAGGATACTGGAACAACAATAACAGTATTTCTACCACAAGATAATCCTTTGTAAAAAACATCCTCCTTGGAGGATGTTTTTTAGTTCAAGCATTATGGTAATTTCCGAAATAGTAAACTCAAAAACAATTTTGCAGAACTGTATAAGGCTTATTCTGAAAAAACACTATTAAGAAGGACCACTTTTGTATTTATTTACCGCGCTTTTTAGGCTATTAGTGGAATGCGTTATTATT
This sequence comes from Virgibacillus halodenitrificans, assembly GCF_001878675.1. Classification (NCBI taxonomy): domain Bacteria; kingdom Bacillati; phylum Bacillota; class Bacilli; order Caryophanales; family Bacillaceae; genus Virgibacillus; species Virgibacillus halodenitrificans. The sequence goes on from NZ_CP017962.1 coordinate 1,474,238, forward strand.
TTTTCTTTTATCCCTCCATAATGATAAAATAAAGACAAAGATTATTGATGGAGGGAAACGCTTATGGCGAATAAACTAGTTCTTATTGATGGCAATAGTATTATCTATCGCTCCTTTTTTGCATTGCCATTATTAAATAACGATAAAGGTGTTTATACAAACGCAGTTTATGGTTTTACTACAATGCTACTTCGAATTTTAGAGGAAGAAAAGCCCACACATATGCTCGTCGCTTTTGATGCTGGAAAGACAACCTTCCGTCATGCAACCTACAAAGAGTATAAAGGTGGTAGACAAAAGACTCCACCAGAATTGTCAGAGCAATTTCCTTTGTTAAAAGAAGTCCTGGATGCTTTTCAAATTTCCCATTATGAATTGCCGAACTATGAAGCTGATGACATTATTGGCACACTATCACAAGAAGCTAAAAAGGAAAATTGGAATGTTACCGTAATCTCGGGTGATAAAGATTTGTTACAACTAGTTTCTGATAAGGTAACCGTCAACCTTACGAAAAAAGGTATTAGTGATGTGGAAAGCTATACACCTGCTTTCTTAAAAGAAAAAATGGAGATTACTCAGGAGCAAATTATAGATTTAAAGGCATTGATGGGGGATAGCTCGGATAATATTCCCGGTGTGCCGGGAGTGGGACAAAAGACGGCAACAAAATTACTTAAGCAGTTTGAAACCTTGGAAAAGGTCTATGATCATGTTGATGAGATAAGTGGTAAGAAACTGAAAGAAAAATTGGTTAACCATAAAGAAGATGCATTTATGAGTAAAGAACTCGTTACTATTAATTGCAGTTCACCGATAGATATTTCACTTGAAAATATCGATTATGAAGGATATGAGGCAAGTAAGGTTAGTGAAATTTTTAAAGACCTTGGATTCAATTCACTCTTAGATAAGGTAGGAGGCTTAGACGATGAGGAAGAAAAGGAAAAAGAGGTTCTTAAAGATATTGACTACCAAATTATAGATGATCTTACTCCGGAAATGATAACAGGAGAAGAAGCATTGGTTGTTGAGATGCTTGGTGATAACTATCATCAGGCAGATATTGAAGGAATTGGAATTACGAATGAACAAGGTTCATACTTTCTGTCTGTAGAGTCAATGCTTACGTCTTCTTTCTTTAAAGAGTGGGCAGAAAATCACCAGCAAGAAAAATATGTCTTCGATGCGAAACAAACATTGGTGTCATTATTAAGACATAACATCCATATCAAGGGAATTAAGTTTGATATGCTTTTAACTTCCTATTTATTAAACCCGTCGGAAAATAATCATGAAATACCGGCAATTGCCCATCGGATGGGTAAAAAAGATGTATTCTTTGACGAAGAGATTTATGGAAAGGGTGCGAAAAGGAAAGTACCTGAGCAGGCAATCTTAGCTGAGCATATTGTTAGAAAAACAAATGCCTTATTTGCATTAAAAGAAAAGATGGACGATCAACTGAAAGACAATCAGCAATATGAATTATGTAAGGAACTTGAAATGCCCCTCGCTTTGATTCTTGGCGAAATGGAACACAGAGGCGTCCATGTGGATATAGAAAAATTAGAAGAAATGGGAACAAATTTAAAACAACGTTTAACTGATCTAGAGAAAGAGGTCTATGAATTGGCCGGTGAAACCTTTAATTTAAATTCCCCTAAGCAGCTGGGACCAATTTTATTTGAAAAACTTCAGCTACCTGTGATCAAAAAGACAAAGACAGGTTATTCAACAGCTGCAGATGTATTGGAGCAATTGGAAGAAGAGCATGAAATTATTCCAAAGCTTTTGTTATATAGACAACTAGGCAAGCTTCAATCCACGTATATTGAAGGATTAATGAAAGTTACGGACAAACAAACACACAAGATTCATACGAGGTTTAATCAAGCATTAACACAGACAGGCAGATTGAGTTCGATTGAGCCTAATCTGCAAAATATTCCGATACGCCTGGAAGAAGGCAGGAAAATTAGACAAGCGTTTGTACCAGCCAAGGAAAACTGGATTATGTTTGCTGCCGATTACTCACAAATTGAACTTCGCGTACTAGCCCATATTGCTAAGGATGAAAAATTGATTGACGCCTTTAATAATAACTTGGATATTCATACACAGACAGCGATGGACGTATTTCATGTAAAAAAAGAAGAAGTAACCTCAAACATGCGGCGGCACGCGAAAGCAGTCAATTTTGGAATTGTATACGGTATTAGTGATTATGGACTTTCTCAGAGTTTGGGGATCACCCGTAAAGAGGCAAAGCAATTTATTGAACGGTATTTTGAAAGTTATCCTGGTGTGAAGCAATATATGGATGAGATTATTTCAGAAGCTAAGCAAAAAGGATTTGTAACAACATTAATGAATCGAAGAAGATATCTACCTGAAATTACGAGTAGAAACTTTAATTTAAGAAGCTTCGCAGAACGTACTGCAATGAACACCCCGATACAGGGTAGTGCTGCGGATATCATAAAAAAAGCAATGATAGATTTAGATGGAAAATTGAAGGAATCTGATTTGGAAGCTAGAATGCTACTTCAAGTTCATGATGAGTTAATTATAGAAGCACCAAAAGAAGAATTAGAACAATTAAAAGAAATAGTACCTGCTATTATGGAAAATACTGTAGATTTAGTTGTACCATTAAAAGTAGATTATGCCTACGGTAATAGCTGGTTCGATGCTAAGTAAGGAGAAAAGTTAAGATGCCTGAGTTGCCAGAAGTTGAAACAATTAGAAAAACACTAAAAAACTTAGTACTAAATAAAAAGATTGAGAAAGTAAAGGTATATTGGCCCAAAATTATTAAGCAGCCAGATGATGTAGAGGAGTTTAAGCATATTCTCTCTGGTCAGACCATTCGTGATATAAAAAGAAAAGGGAAGTTTCTATTATTTCAATTGGATGATTACTATTTAGTTTCCCATTTAAGAATGGAAGGAAAATATAGTGTAAACAAACCGATTGAGCCAGTAAAAAAGCACACACATATCGTCTTTTATTTTGAGGATGGTGACGAGCTGAGATATAATGATGTGCGTAAATTCGGCACAATGCATGTGTATCCTATTGGAGAAGAATTAAATGAGAAACCGCTAAACCAATTGGGCCCTGACCCATTTGAAGATGCTTTTACGTTTGACTACTTTTATTCCAAGCTGAAAAAGACTGATCGAACGATAAAAGCAGCATTGCTGGATCAGTCAATACTCGCTGGTTTGGGTAATATTTATGTGGATGAAACATTATTTAAAGCAGGTATTCATCCTTTAAAGCGTTCAAGTAAATTAACTAAGAAAGAAATAAAGGCGATACAGGAAGCTGCAATTTATACGCTCGCAGGAGCTGTTAAACTAGGTGGTACAACAATTCGTTCCTATGTAAATGGGCAGGGGCAGATGGGGATGTTTCAACAAGAGCTCTTTGTATACGGGCAGGAAAATAAACCATGTAAAACATGTGGCAAGCCAATTGTGAAAATGAAAGTAGGCGGCAGAGGCACACACATTTGCCCTACATGTCAAAAAAATTAGGAGGTGGGATGGAGATGGCACTTACGATAGGTTTAACAGGTAGTATCGCAAGTGGAAAGAGTACTGTTTCTCTTATGTTCGATGATTATAATATTCCTGTAGTTGATGCGGACAAGCTATCTAGAGAAGTCGTTAAGCCTGGTGAAAAAGCTTACGAGCAAATCATTGATACGTTTGGAAAAGACATTCTAAGAGAGGATAAATCTCTAGATAGAAAAAAATTAGGTGCTCTCATTTTTGCTGATGAAAATAAAAGGAATAAGTTGAATAGTATTGTCCATCCAGCTGTTCGAGAGAAAATGGTTCAGAGAAGAGATGGCTTTTTACAAGCTGGTTCTAAATGTGTAGTTTTAGACATCCCACTTTTATTTGAGAGTAAATTAACTCATTTTGTTGATAAAACAGTTGTTGTATATGTAGACGAAGAGCTACAGCTTAAGCGATTAATGGAAAGAGATAACTATTCTGCAGAAGAAGCCTTACAGCGTATTCGGTCGCAAATGCCTGTTAAAGAAAAAGCAGCATTAGCAGATGCTGTTATAGATAATAACGGGTCGAAATTTGAAACATACGAACAATTGGAGAAACTTTTAAAAAGCTGGGAAGTCATTTAAAAAGTCGGGATTTCCCGGCTTTTTTTTGTGGTCGAAAGAAAATAGAGTTTAAAGTAATTCGTAAAATAGATAAACTGCGACGTAACTTGGTAGTAGTTTATCTCATTTTAAGGAGATGAATGGACCCATTGATTTCCACTGCAGGGGGACGCTTTCCGCCGGCATGGCTTCAGCCGCTTCCTCCGCTACGCTTCGTGCAGGGTCTTCAGCTCATGCTATTCGAGGCCGCTGAAAAAGTCATTTTCTACTAAAATAGAAGTTTTTCAAAAGACGCTATCCCAAAATTTTGTTTTGATAATATGCATAAATGGAGAGCCAGAACCAGTTTATTCCACTCATAGACTAAAAAGTGGTGATGTAATTTTTTGGAACTAGCCTTCTCAAGAATTTACCGGACTTTTTCAGTGGCTTCATGCTATTCCGGCAGGAGTCGCCCCCTTCCGCTCCAATCAATACGTACACAGCATATGCTGGGGTATGCAGACGCAATTTTTCTTCCTAGGTATAATAGTAAATAGTAGCGCAGTATTTTTCCGTAGCGGTGTTATTTAGCTATTTTATATTAATTGGGAAATAAGTTTTCACTACGTCGCAGTTTTCTCCTAATGCGAAGAAAGTGAAATTATGGGAGAAAACTTATACTTCAACATTTTTATTACATCCATTTTTGCTTGTTTTACACAAAGAAAAAGGTCAATATTTAACGCAATTGTATGAATACTTAAACATGCATTAAAAACAAAATTAAAGGTCACATTTAAACTTTAATATGTTATACTAATTAATATAAAAGACAAATAAGTGTAACACATATAGGAGGACCTTAAATGAATAAAACTCGAATTGCTATTAATGGTTTTGGCCGTATTGGCAGAATGGTATTTCGTCAAGCGATTAATGATGATCAATTAGAGGTTATTGCAATTAACGCAAGCTATCCTCCGGAAACGCTTGCCCATCTTATTAAATATGACAGTGTCCACGGGATTTTTCAAGGTGAAGTGAAAGCGCTTGAAAATGGTCTGGAAATAAATCAAAAACAAATTAAAATAGTAAATTCTAGAGAACCTGAAAAACTTCCGTGGGAAGAATTGAATATAGATGTAGTTATCGAAGCAACTGGTAAATTTAAAACGAAGGAAACAGCAGGCCTTCACATAAAAGCCGGAGCGAAGAAAGTTGTTATTACAGCACCTGGTAAGCAAGTAGATAATACAATTGTGATGGGAGTAAACGAAGAAACATACCATCCGGATAAAGATGATGTTATCTCAAATGCTTCTTGTACAACCAATTGCTTGGCTCCTATAGCAAAAGTAATTGATGATCATTTTAACATTGTAAATGGGCTAATGACAACAGTACACTCTTTTACAAATGATCAAAAAAATATTGATAATCCTCATAAGGATTTACGTCGTGCACGTGGCTGCACACAGTCTATTATTCCTACATCAACTGGTGCTGCAAAAGCTCTTGGAGAAGTAATGCCACATTTAAATGGAAAATTACATGGAATGGCACTTCGAGTACCAACGCCAAATGTTTCTCTTGTAGATCTGGTGGTGGATGTGGAAAAGGCTGTATCAGTTGAAGAAGTGAATAAAGTATTTAAAAATGTAGCGCAAGGTGAATTAAATGGAATTATTAAATATACTGAAGAGCCGTTAGTTTCTATTGACTACACAACAACTGAATTTTCCGCAATTGTAGATGGCTTGTCTACAATAGTAATGGAAAACAATAAAATAAAGGTTTTAGCCTGGTATGATAATGAATGGGGTTATTCAAAACGAGTTGTGGATTTAGCTAGATATGTAGGAACATATTTGCACCAAAAACAAGTTAAAATCTCTTAAATATTTACTTTTATTGAGAGTATTGATCATGATAATTTATTATCATGATCAATACTCTTTATTATTAAAAATATATTGCAAATGTGGGAAAAACCGTTTATACTTTTCGTTGTACTTCCTGAATAGTATTAGTTCTGCTTAAAGGGTTAGGACCTCATCGGACTAACTTTCCCCCGTGGCAGAAGTGAATGGCAGGAAGAAATTTGATAAAAGGGGGATTCCTATGGATACAATGGGAAGACATGTCATTGCAGAACTATGGGGATGCAATATTGAAAAGTTAAATGATATGGGATTAATTGAACGCATATTTGTAAATGCAGCATTAAAAGCTGGGGCTGAAATACGGGAGGTAGCATTTCATAAGTTCGCTCCTCATGGTGTGAGTGGGGTAGTTATTATTTCTGAATCACACCTAACCATTCACAGCTTTCCGGAGCATGGATATGCAAGTATTGATGTGTATACTTGTGGAGATATTATTGATCCTAACGTTGCAGCTGAATATATAGCAGAAGCACTTGAATCGGATACATGTGAGAAAGTTGAAATACCTAGAGGTATGGGACCAATTAAAGTAAACCAATTTCAAAAAGTTTTATAAATAATCTGGGTTGAATGTTCTAAATAGGGAGCATCAACCCTTTGTTTTTTTGTCTTAAATTACCATTTAAAAACGATAAATTACAATGTAACCTTAAAGTTTATATTAAGCTTTCACGAGTTTCTCCTCTAATCATGCAACTATTATTTTAAGTATAATATCTTCTTTTTAGATACTTTCCATTCTATTCTAATAGAGGATTTATCGAAATCATGATAAAATAGTAATACTATACATAAAAATCGATATCCCAATGAGGTGAGGAAAATAGGCTTACGTCAGAAGGTTAACAAATATTTTGGTAATCAAGCAGAAACAAGGGAAAATCACTGGGATCCATCACTTCAAACACATTATTATAAAATAACTAAAGACAAAGGGTTTCAATACCTTGTTGATTTCTTTGAAAAATCCTCTGTTTACGAAGTTCACGCAATGTCCAAGGAACATGGAGAAATTAGTTTACAAGTGAAAAAGGGAAGAAATGCTTTTATTGTAGCAACAGTGATTATGGTTAGACCATACTATACAGCAATTGACTTTTCGGTAACAACAGAGTCCCTTCTTCCTATTGATTTTGGTTACAGTAGTAAAATTATATATAGCTTATATAATGATATCAATAAAGAATTAACATTAATTACCTAGAAGATTGCAGACAAAACGAATGGGGTTGAACAACGTGAAATGTTCAAATTGCGGTAATAAAAGTACAAAAGTTTTAGACTCTCGTCCAATCGAAGAAGGTAGCTCTATCCGTAGACGTCGTGAGTGCGAACAATGCGGATTTCGCTTTACGACCTTTGAACGTGTGGAAGAAGTACCATTAATTGTAGTGAAAAAAGAGGGTGCCCGCCAGGAATTTAGTAGGGAAAAATTAATTAGAGGCTTAATTAAGGCTTGTGAAAAACGCCCTGTTCCACTTGAAAAATTAGAGTCAACTGGATTGGATGTAGAAAGAGAATTGCGCAATACTGGTCTATCAGAGGTAGACAGTAAGGAAATTGGTGAAATGGTCATGGACCGTTTATCTGAAATAGATGAGGTAGCATATGTGAGGTTTGCCTCTGTGTATCGTCAATTTAAAGACATTACAGTTTTTCTTGATGAACTAAAGGATCTGATTAATACAGATAAAGAAGATCATCAGGAAGATAAAAAATAGAACGTAAATATAAGCAATGGAAAGGGTTAGAGATCTATGAATTATATCGGAAAAATATTACCGGTTGATGGATATTTTGTCGAATTAAAGAATGACTTACCAACAGAATATAACCTCTCTTTAACACATTTGTATCAGCCTTTAATCGGTATTCATGCGATTTCATTATTTCAAACTCTTTTAAATGAAAGAATGTTTACTGCAAATACGCCACAAACACATCATACTCTGATGAATTACTTAAATTTGCCATTGGACGAGGTATATCGTTCAAGAATAAAGTTGGAAGCTATTGGGTTACTGAAAACTTATGTTAGCCAGTCCTCTCAGGCAACTATATATACATACCAATTACAAAGCCCTTTTTCCCCTGCTGGCTTTTTTAATGATGCCATGCTTACACAACTCCTGTATCACCATATTGGTGAGGAGAAATTTTCCCTCTTAGAAAAGCATTTCTCCAAGAAAAAGGATAGGCAAACAGACGTTGAAGTGACAGCAACCTTCAATGAGGTATTTCAAACATTTACACCTACGATGGAAGGTGCTCCTGCTAATCAATCTTTGGAGGAACAAGAGCAACAGATGACACAACTAGATTTCTCCTGGATGGAAAACATGTTAAGACAACGTATGATTCCCATTAACAGGGTTTTAACTAAAGAGAATCGCAGGTTGATAATGCAAATGATGAATTTATATGATCTTGCTTCCTTTGAAGTGGAAAAGTCAGTCTTGTGGGCACTATCAGAAGATAATATTTTAAATCAAGATGAATTTAAAAGTGCATGTCATGATTTGTTTAAAACAAAGAATAACCAACAATCCGTAAGATTAACAGAAAAGCAAAATAGAAAGAAAACGATGCGTGATAGACCACTTACGAAAGAAGAACAGCTAATTTATGAGCTCGAAACAATTTCTCCAAAACAATTACTGGAAGATTTATCGAATGGTAAGCAGGCTTCTGAACAGGATATGAAAGTTATTCGTGAGGTGATGACATCACAGGGTCTTCCAGCTCCAGTGATGAATGTGTTGATCCATTATGTGCTGTTGCAATCTAATATGAAGCTTTCCAAAGCTTATATCGAGACGATAGCAAGCCATTGGTCCAGAGCGAACTTACAGACTGCTAAGGATGCAATGGAGTTTGCTAAAAAAGAAAAAGAGCGATATCAGGGTAAGCAAAAGAGTAATAAGAATAATTCCTATCGCAATAAGTCTACTGAAGTAATTCCGGATTGGTTTAAAGACAGGAATAAGAAAAAATCAACAGAAGCAGAGAATATAGAAGATGTAGACAAGCAGAAAGAGCAGGAGGAAATAGAAGCGTTGCTTCGTCAGTACTCTGTTAGTAATGAAAAATAATTTGTCTCAAGGATGATTTTTATGAAACCAGTACAAACAGCTTTACAAAAATGGATGAGAGAAAATGAAAATTTCAAGGAAACTTATGCCCGTGTGAAGCAGGAAGTAGTCAATGATCCTGAAATTAAAGAATTTCTTTCTTTGCATCCAGAGCTCACTCAAAAAGAGATTGATAAAAATCTAATAAAGCTTTATGAATACAAGTCACAGACTAAGCAATGTACGGCATGCAAATCCTTTGATTCGTGTGTGAATATGCTTCAGGGATACTCGCCGATTTTACATGTGGAAAATAATGAAATACATTTGTCTTATGAAAAATGCCATAGTCGCCTTGACTATGAAAAGCAAAAGAAACAGCAAAAGCTTATTCAAAGTCTGTATATGCCTAAAGAAATTATGGAAGCTACCATAGCTGATATCGATAGTAATCCGGAAAGAAGCAATGCAGTACGTGAATTGCTCTCCTTTGTTGAACGAGCTAAAAATGGGGTTCCTCAAAAGGGAATCTATTTTTACGGACCATTTGGTGTAGGAAAAACATATTTTCTAGGTGCACTGGCAAATAAATTAAAAGAATTTAATGTTTCTTCTACGCTCATCTATATGCCTGAATTCGTAAGAGAAATAAAAGCTTCCATGAAAGATGATTCTTTTAATGATAAAGTTGAATTCTTCAAAAAAGCAGATGTGCTGATGCTTGATGACATCGGAGCTGAAATGCAATCTGCCTGGTTCCGTGATGAAATTCTTGGTTCTATTCTTCAATACAGAATGATGGAGCGACTTCCGGTATTCTTTACTTCCAATTATAGCTTGGAACAGTTGGAGAAGCATCTCGCAACTACAAGAGGGGGAGTTGAATTAGTGAAGGCCGGTAGAATCATTGAACGAATGAAGCAAGTGTGTAAAGAAGTAGAAATAAATGGGAATAACCGTAGGAATTAATATGTTAAAAAGCTAGTGAAAAGGCAAATGAATTGCTTTTTTACTAGCTTTTCTTTGTAAGGATGAATATAAATTTGCCTCGAAATTATTTGTTTGAGTTTTCTCATGAGCCATTTATAAATTCTAAAGTAAATTTCCGGGATTGTAAACGGACCTTCTCGGAAAAAATGTGGTAAATTATCCTGTTGTGGATACTCTGGTTCAACTGCTGATTAACTTTTTCTACCTCGATTATCTCTCATTGCTGTCGATAGTTTTTGTTGTACGAACTTTACTTCCTGCTATAAAAAATTCTTTACTTGCAGATCTTTTAGTTTTTACTAATTTCATTTACTAGTTTTCCTGATTATTCATTTTTTCTCATCTTTGTCCATATAATGTAACAGTTTGGTGTTGGGTGAGGGTGATGTTTATTGCTGGAGGTTTATTTAGAATCTGATAAAGAAGTAAGCTACTTTTGTGACCGCTTGTTTTATTATGATCCACATATTGAATTGTGCTGGAAAAGAAATGAAGATTGGGGGAATCATCTATGTGTTGATAAAAATGCCCCTGCGGATGATTTAACTATAACAAATGCTCGGGCTATGGTAGATGTGTTTATCAAATATCGTTTAAGATCATGTTTAAAAGAAATTATCTATAATTATTATTACTACACGAATGCTGACGAAGTGGAACGTATATTGGATCTGGCCCAATGGATAGTGAGAGGTGATGATGAAGACAGCAGGAAAGTTAGAAATGACAAGGATCCCAGCAATTTATTAATGTCTTTATTCATAGCAAATTTTAAAAATATCGCTACAATACATTTCGATTCTATAGTTAAGTTTGGTTTAAAGAGCTTTAAAGAAAAACTTGTTTACTATGTTGGATTAGCTATTGATGAATTTAAGCGTGAGGAAGAACATCAGGAATTTGTTAATATGCTTCGTGAATATATTATTAAAAAAGATCCAATAATAACAGAGATACATGTATTACAAGGAGATTCTTTCACATTTTATCATTCTGACGGAAAGAGTATGTCACCGATAGAACTTCATAGCATCATGCAGAAGGAACCGTTGTACATGGTAGGTCTAGATGAAGAAGAAATGAATTTGGCTCCTCTGATCGCAATGGCACCTGCAAAGGTAAATATCTATGGAGATAAGCCTGATGATCCAAAAACATTGACAGTAATAAATGTTTTTCAAGAAAGAGCCAGTCTTTTTCCTTATAGAAACTTTCCATTTCTTTATAAAATTAAAAAACAATGAATAAAGACTTGATTTTAAAACATTGTAGGGCTATAATACTCATTATAAATCTATTACTTAAAAGTATGGAAAAGGACAAGATTAATTGTTCCTGGATGTACCAGAGAAGGAAGCCAATGGCTGGGAGCTTCCGCATCACACACAATTAATTACCACCTTTGAACTCTGCTATCGAATATGTAGTAAATAGCAGCGTCTTATCTGCGTTAAAGATACCAAAGCCGTATATATTACGGAAATTAGGGTGGAACCACGACGTGACCAACGCTCGTCCCTTTGCTGAATAGCAGAGGGATGGGCGTTTTTTAATTGAAAAAGGAGTGAATATAATGGCAGCAGAAATCTCAATTATTTTTCCAGATGGAGCAGAAAAACAATTTCCCCAAGGTACAACAGGGGAAGAGATAGCAGGGTCAATTTCTTCAGGATTAAAAAAGCAAGCAGTTGCTATTAAGCTAAATGGTGAGCTTGTTGACTTAAAACGTGAATTACAGACAGGCGGCAAAATTGAAATTATAACTTATAAAAACCAAGAAGGTATTGAAGTAATGCGCCATTCAACAGCACATCTTATGGCACATGCAATTAAAAGACTTTTTAAAGAGGTAAATTTCGGAGTTGGGCCTGTAATAGAAGAAGGATTTTATTACGATATGGATATGGAGCATACAATTACTCCAGAGGACCTTCCTAAAATTGAAAAGGAAATGAAACGTATTGCAGATGAAAGCCTTGATATCATTAGAGTAGAGGTTTCCCGAGAGGAAGCCAAAGAAATGTTTAAAGATGATCACTTGAAGCTTGAACTAATAGACGCTATTCCAGCAGATGAACAAGTGACTATTTATAAACAAGGAGAATTCTTTGACCTGTGCAGAGGCATTCATGTGCCATCAACAAATAAAATAAAAGCATTTAAACTGCTTAGCATATCTGGGGCTTATTGGCGTGGTGATAGCAATAATCAACAGCTCCAACGTATATATGGAACTTCATTTGAGAAACAGAGCCAAGTGGATGAGTATCTTAGAATTCTTGAAGAAAGAAAAGAAAGAGACCACCGAAAGCTTGGTAAAGAGCTAGATATTTTCACAGTCTCGCAAAAAGTAGGGCAAGGATTGCCGCTCTGGTTGCCGAAAGGGGCTACAATACGTCGTACAATTGAGCGGTATATTGTAGACGTTGAAGAAAAGCTAGGGTACGACCATGTATATACTCCTGTTTTAGGGAGCAAAGAGTTATATGAGACTAGTGGGCACTGGGAGCATTATCAGGAGGATATGTTCCCACCGATGGAAATGGATAATGAAACATTAGTTTTGCGTCCAATGAATTGCCCACATCATATGATGGTATTTAAGAATCAATTATGGAGCTATCGTCAATTGCCTGTAAGGATTGCAGAATTAGGCACAATGCACCGTTATGAGATGAGCGGAGCATTAGCAGGTCTTCAACGCGTACGTGCTATGACTCTAAATGATGCACATATTTTTGCCCGTCCAGATCAGTTGAAAGATGAATTTGTTCGCGTAATCGAACTGATTCAACGTGTATATAAGGATTTCGGAATTAATGATTACTATTTCCGCCTATCTTATCGAGATCCTGAAGATAAAGAGAAGTACATTGACAATGATGAAATGTGGGAAAAAACACAATCTACTTTAAAACAAACAATGGAAGAGTTAAATTTAGAGTATGTGGAAGCAGAAGGGGAAGCGGCATTCTATGGTCCTAAGCTTGATGTGCAAGTCAAAACAGCTTTAGGAAAAGATGAAACCTTATCTACCGTGCAGTTAGACGTGCTCTTACCTGAGCGTTTTGATTTAACTTATATTGGTGAGGATGGGAAGGAACATCGCCCAGTAGTCATCCACCGTGGAGTTGTATCTACAATGGAACGATTTGTAGCCTTTTTAATTGAAGAGTACAAGGGAGCATTCCCGACTTGGCTTGCCCCAGTTCAAGTGAAGGTGATTCCAGTATCACCACAGGTACACTTGGATTACGCAAAATCAGTTGCTGATAAATTAAGATTACAAAATATCAGGGTATCGATTGATGAGCGTGACGAGAAGATTGGATACAAAATACGTGAGGCACAAACACAAAAGATTCCTTTTGCCTTAGTCCTCGGTGATAATGAAATTGAAGAAAATGCAGTTAACGTTCGTCGTTATGGTGAAAAAAATTCAGAAACAATAGCATATGATGAATTTGAAACATTAATTAATAAAGAAATAGACGAAAAAATACTAAATAAACGATAGATAACAATCCCAGGCAGTAAATAACTGCCTGGGATTGTTTAGGTTCTAATAGAAACAGAAAAAATAATTTTTCCTTTTAATCGTTTTAGAAAAACAAACCTTAGCGGTGATATTTAGCTATTTTATAATAATTGGAAAATAAGTTTTTCTCCTACTATGAATGTAAGAGAAAATATTTATATTCCAACATTTGCATTAAAAGTACAAAGTGTAAAAGATTACTTAAGGGAAGTTATTAATAACCCGTGTATCTTGACTAAAGTCCACAAAGAAGATATATTATAATTATTCTATTAAGCATACATTCAAAGTATGTTTGACAAGAAACAACCAAGATGTTATTATAAATAGGTTGGAAAAATTAAATGATCTGAGACAAGTAGAAGCACCCGCTTCTCACCTGATCGACACCTTGAGGTAGTTGACTGGTTCTGAACTCTTTTAATAAATTATTGGAGACGTGTGGGTGCAGTATGTACCGACACTTTTTTAATGACAAAATATTCGCTTGTCAATGATGATCAGCTCAAAAATAATTTGGAGGTGGCTGGCTATTAGCAAAGATATGAATGTCAATGAGAAGATTCGTGCTAGAGAAGTGCGTCTTATCGATTCAAATGGTGATCAGCTTGGGGTGAAATCACGTCAGGAAGCATTGGAAATTGCGCAAACAAGAAACCTTGACCTTGTTTTAGTTGCTCCAAATGCAAAACCACCAGTTTGTCGAATCATGGACTATGGGAAATATCGCTTTGAACAGCAAAAGAAAGAAAAAGAGGCTCGGAAAAAGCAAAAAGTTATTAATGTTAAAGAAGTACGCTTTACACCAGGAATCGGCGAACATGATTATGAAACAAAACTGAAAAACGCTAGAAAGTTCCTGGAAAAAGGAGATAAAGTAAAAGCTGCAGTGCGTTTCCGTGGCCGTGCAATTACGCATAAGGAACTTGGACGTGAAGTCTTAGACCGTATGGCTGAAGATGTGAAAGATGTAGCTACAATTGAAACAAAGCCCAAAATGGAAGGCCGTAACATGTTTATGATGTTGGCTCCATTAAATGAAAAATAATCATTCAAGTCTATACTAGGAGGAAATCAACATGCCTAAAATGAAAACCCATAAAGGTTCTCAAAAACGCTTTAAAAAAACTGGTTCGGGAAAATTAAAACGTGCACATGCTTACACAAGCCACATGTTTGCACACAAATCCCAAAAGCAAAAAAGAAAGCTTCGTAAATCTGCAATGGTATCTTCTGGAGATTTCAAACGCATTAAAACAATGCTTCCTTATAAATAAGGTCGGCTTTTATAAAAAACTACTTTCATATAATAAAATCAGATTGTACTTGTATTAGGAGGGAATTAATATGCCACGTGTAAAAGGTGGAACAGTAACGCGTCAACGTCGTAAACGCGTCCTTAAATTAGCAAAAGGTTATTATGGTTCAAAAAGAACGTTATTCAAAACAGCAAAACAACAGGTGATTAAATCAGGTCAGTACGCTTATCGTGACCGCAGACAGAAAAAGCGCGACTTCCGTAAATTATGGATTTCTCGTATTAACGCTGCTGCTCGTTTGAATGATATTTCATATAGCAAATTAATGCACGGTCTTAAAGTAGCAGGTATCGACATTAATCGTAAAATGCTTTCCGATCTTGCCATTAATGATGAAAAAGCTTTTGCTCAATTAGTAGAAAAAGCAAAAACAGCTGTAAAGTAATAGATCAAGAGAGGCTAAATTCTTCGTGTGAAGGGTTTAGTCTCTTTTACTAAGGAGCCGGTATAATGAACGAACTAAGTGGAGTGTTATTTTACCTTATAGGAGTAAATATTTTTACATACATATTAATGGGTATGGATAAACAAAAAGCCATAAAGAAAAAGTATCGAATACCTGAACGGACGTTTTGGTTATTATCTTTGTTGGGTGGAGCTCTGGGTGTCCTAATAGGGATGAAGGCCTTTCGTCATAAAACCAAGCACAAATCATTTCAATATGGTGCACCCATTTTGCTGATTGTGAATATAGTTTGTTTTGTATATTTGTTTTTTTACATGTCATAAAGGCTCGTCTATTGTCATATAAATTAAGAGGAGGTGATATGCAGCTTAGAAAATCAGCTAGAGAATGGGGGAAATTGAATGGAGATGCTTGGTAATCATCTTATGGCAATCATTGAAACAGGTGGGCTCTTTGCTCCTATCTTGTTCATTAGCTTTCATTTACTAAGACCTTTATTTTTCCTGCCAGTTGTATTTATCTGTATTACGGGAGGAGTTCTTTTCGGAGCTCTAGCGGGTACACTTTACTCATTAATTGGAATTACTTTATCTAGTATCATTTTTTATTTTGTAATTAGATGGATGCCGAGGACCTCAAACAAGCTACTCTTTGTAAAACAAAAAATAGTTGGTAAGAATAGAGAATTGACTACTCCACAAATTGCCTTACTCCGTCTTGTTCCGTTTATACATTTTCATTTATTATCCTTATGCTTACTTGAAATATCGGCGAGCTTTAAGGATTATACGAAATCATCACTTATCTCTAATATTCCTATTGCATTTGTTTATACTTCAGTTGGGGGCTGGATATCTAACCTGACTCCAATAACCGTCTTTCTATTTCTTTTATTATTACTTCCTGTTTTGTACCTGTTAAGAAGGAAAGAAATTAATATTAAATGGCAGGATTTCTTTCAAGTTAGTGCAGAACAAAAGCCCAAACGTTTTGAAGTAAGAAAGGTCGGCTAATTTCGCTTGGTTCTCACTTCTAATAAGATATTCAAAATCTTAATGAGGTAGTTTGTCATGAAGAATTATTGATTAAGGAAGAATGCTTCAAGTTTGATATTGCTATTTTAGGAGTAACATTGTTCTACAGAATTTAAATGTAATGTTCCTACACAAAAACTCATCCGAACTGGATGAGTTTTTTATTCTAACGTTGTAAGTAGTAATTTATTTATAGGGTGTTTCCAGGTGATTTTAGCATAGGGATAACGTAGTAAAATTTCATTTTCAAGAAAATACAAATCATCTCTTGTTAATCCGCGAAGTTCTAAATGATCGTTAACAGTAATGTTAATATTGACAACTTCAAATGAATCCTCGGTTGTGCCAAGATATTTTTCCCCTTCGAAGAAGCATCCTTTATATACAAACTGAAGGTTTTTTTTGCTATTGTTTGCTTGATCAACGAAATAAAACTCTTTAGATTCCTTAGCAATTCGTAGCTTTCGCTGTGGGTTTTTGTAGTATTGCACCCAGGTATATATTAATAAGGCAATGGAAACCAATATAAGAATTCTAAATAAGACAACAATCATATCTGACACGTCTCCCTGCTATTTATTACTCTTTATACGAATGACTTCAACAGAAGGTTTCATATTCAGTACATTTACTTTTATTTTATAAAAAAAAGAAAGACTGAGAAAGTATAAAGCCTTTAGCCGGGTTTTAACTATAACTAACTTCTTCATCCGTGATACAATCAATAAAAAGAGAAAAAGAGGGATCTGTCATTGAATTGGAAACAATTATATAATATGCAAAAGGAATTGGATCGATATATTGAAAAAAATAACAATCTGGAAAACAAAAATGTATTTCAAGAGAAACACCTTGCATTATTAGTAGAGCTTGGCGAGCTGGCAAATGAAACTCGTTGTTTTAAATTCTGGAGTCAGAAACCAAGGAATGAAAAGCACATTATCCTGGAAGAATACGTAGACGGCATTCATTTTATATTATCCCTTGGTATAGAAAATGATTATTATTATATGAGTGAAAAGAAGACTATGCCAACATTTACAGAAACAGAGCAATTCATCAAAGTTTTTCAAGCATGTACGTTATTTCACTCTTTTCCCACAGAAGAAAATTATCAAGCGATGTTTGAAAGTTATCTTCAGCTTGGTAAATTGCTTGGCTTTACCGAAGAAGATATTCAAAGAGCATATCTACAAAAAAACGAAGTTAATTTTAAACGTCAGGATACGGGGTACTAGGTAAGATATACTAAATATTTTATTATTTCTTAAAAAGAGTTTATAATTAGAAATGACAGATAAAGGGAGGAATTAGTACATATGGCTAAATTAGATGAAACATTAACGATGCTTAAAGATCTTACAGATGCAAGAGGTATACCAGGGAATGAAAAAGAAGCAAGGGACGTTATGGAGAAGTATATTACCCCTTATGCTGATGAAGTGTTTACAGATAACTTAGGTAGTTTAATTGCCAAAAAAACTGGTAATGAAAATGGGCCTAAAATTATGGTTGCTGGTCATCTGGACGAGGTTGGCTTTATGGTAACACGAATTGATGACAAGGGATTTGTTTATTTCCAGACAGTCGGTGGCTGGTGGAGTCAGGTCATGCTTGCGCAACGTGTAACAATCATGGGAAAGAACGGAGATGTTACTGGTGTAATTGGTTCAAAGCCTCCGCACATCTTATCACCTGAAGCTCGCAAAAAACCTGTAGATATTAAAGACATGTTCATTGATATCGGTGCTTCAAGTAAAGAAGAAGCTGAAGATTTTGGCGTGAAACCAGGAGATTCAATTGTGCCATATTTTGAGTTTACCCAATTGAAGAATGAAAAAATGTTACTAGCTAAAGCTTGGGACAACCGAATTGGTTGTGCTATTGCAATTGAAGTTTTGAAGCAATTGAAAGATGTAGACCATCCTAACATCGTATATGGAGTTGGGACCATTCAGGAAGAAGTAGGCTTACGTGGCGCACGCACATCAACACATAAAATTAAACCTGACATTGGCTTTGGGGTAGATGTTGGAATTGCAGGCGATACGCCAGGGATTTCCGATCACGAAGCAGATAGTAAACTAGGAAAAGGACCACAAATTATACTTTACGATGCATCCATGATTTCACATAAAGGAGTGCGGGATCTGGTAGTTAATACGGCAGATGAAAACAATATCCCTTACCAGTATGCTTCTATGGCAGGAGGGGGTACAGATTCGGGATCTATCCATTTAACTGCAAATGGCGTACCTTCTTTGTCTATTACTGTAGCAACAAGGTATATCCATTCACATGCAGCTATTTTACACCGTGATGACTTCGAAAATGCAGTTAAACTCATTGTAGAAACAATTAAGAAACTTGACGCAAACACTGTAAAAGATATTGTACTTGCATAAATACGTATACTCTAGCAATCATTATGTGTATGGTTTTATGCCTGAGACTAAAGCAAAGAGATTATAAGCCTGAAAATCGTATAGATACAGAAAAAGCCGAGCTAATTCGAAATCTTATAATAGATTCGAATAAAGTTCGGCTTTTTGGCATTTTATTATATGTATGCCTTCATTATTTTTGAAACATAATTTTGTGTTTCTTTAAATGGAGGTATTCCCTGATATTTATCTACATTACCTGGTCCAGCGTTGTATGCTGCTAACGCCAGTTCCACTTTTCCATTGTACCGTTGAAGCATTTGGCTTAGATATTTTGTACCGCCCTCTATATTCTGTTGCGAATCATAAGGGTTAGTTACTCCCAAGCCTCTGGCTGTGGCCGGCATTAATTGCATTAAACCCTGTGCACCCGCATTACTTCGCGCTTCATTATTATAGTTCGATTCGGCTTTTATAACAGCATGAATAAGGCCCTCATCCACGCCGTATTTGCTGGCAGCATTTTTAATATAGGCATAAATAGAATCAGTGCCCTCTTTGGTGCTGGAGCTATTCTCTGGAAGTACAGTAATCGGGTACGTAGTATGTGCGGATGATGGGATGTATTTTTGCTGCATAAAAGTATTATTATAGTTGGTTGCGTTGTTAATTTTTTCTTGTAATAGCTGTTTGAATGCCAAATCAGCAAATACGCTATTACTACTTGTGTTTTGTTTTCCAGATGCCATCATAGCCATGGCCTGATGTTGAATCATTTGTTGCAGTACGCTAATTTCCATTGTCAAGCCCCTTTGCTTATAGGGTTAGTATTACTCTTATCTATTTTACTATATTATTCCATTTAAGCAATAAGAATTAATCTATTTCATAAACTTTTTTAATTATTTATCCAGTTGCTTATATTATCTATTCTAAAACACTATTAATTCAGTTCCGGTTTTGGCTAGAATTTCTTCATAAAATGGATCCTCTCCAATACATACCACCCGGTCACAAAGAGAAGTTATTTCATCCATATCGTGTGAGATATAAATAACTATTTTACCATGCTCTTTTGCCTGCAATTGTAAATAGTTACCAATCTCTTTACGTGACTTAAGATCAATCCCCACTGTAGGCTCATCTAATAGTAATAGGGGAGGGTCATGAATTAAGCTAATAGCTAAATTCAATTTACGCTTCATTCCACCTGATAGTGTATGCACTGGCTCATCCCACTTATCGAGGCTCATGTCTAAGCATAGTTGTTTTAACTCCCCTGTTGATTTTCTTATCCATGATAGTTTTTCAAAAAATAACATATTTTCTTTTACTGTAAATTCCTCCCATAATGCTAATTCTTGTGGAACAAAGCCAATTTGTTTTCTAATCTCTTTTTTATGTCTCGCATAATTGCTTTCTCCTAATATTATCGACCCTGAAGTTGGCTTATCAATGGTTGCTAGTAATTGAATTAAAGTAGATTTACCAGCACCATTTTCACCTACCAACCCGATGATCTCTCCTTTTTCTATAGATAATGAGATATTATTCAGTATTTGTTTTTTACCATAGGATTTAGATAATGAATCAATAGTTAGCATCAAATTTCCCCTTTCTTCCATACCAAAACATAACAATTACTGATAGCAGAATGAACCAGAAAAAACCTATTTTATTATGTAAAAAAGGCTGTAACGGGTGAAGTGAAGAAATAACGCTAATTTTTTCTGGAAGTCTATCTAATGGAACAATACTTCCACTTGTTATCGCCATAATTAAAGACAAAGTAAATGAAAAAACATAATATAAATAGACATTTTTAAATGATAGTGCAAGTGTGAAAGCAGCCGTTATTAGAGTCAGACGAAGCATAACCAAGCTAATAATAAAGGTAAGGGAAGTAGGCTGATTTAGAAATATAGTGAACAAGCTTATAGAAATAAAATCAAATAAAAGAAATAAGGACAGATAAATAATGCTGTTTTGAATGGCGTACATTTTAAAAGAATATTTAGTAAAGGTAAAACGTTTGTATATAGAAGAGTTTTTCTCCTTTATTAACCAATCAAATAGTAAAAGCGTAGATAAAAAGCTGAAAATTGCCCATATTCCCCATGGATTTACTAGGGAACTTTTATTTTCACCAGAAGATGCTTTAGGCCTTGTGAAAGAAAAAGAGGTTTGAAGCAAATTCTCCTGCTTCTCAATTTCTTTACTTTTTTCCAGGATTTCATTCATCGTCCAAATTGGGGGTGAATCATATTCTTTGCTAAGCTGTTGAACCGTAAATGCGGCTTTAATGCGTCCAGTATCCTGTTGGATAATTGCCTGAATTGCTTCAGAAACGGGTATATAGCCAAAAGATAAGTCTGAACGAATTCCTGTAATTAATCTGTTTCTGCTTCCTTTTAATATTTTTTCTGTATAACCTTCTTTAATAATAAAGGCACTGTCCAGCTTATGAATTTCTAATTGGTGCAATGCTTCTTCTTCTGTCATTATCTCAACTTGCAAGGAAGAAGTGTTGCTTAATTCCTTGAGTAGTCGGTCTGTATAATCTGTTTGTTCCTGTAGTACAATACCCACAGGGATTTTTGCATTTCCTTGAGTGGTACTTATTAACATTATAATACTGAAGGTCAATATGATCGGTAATAACATCCAAAACAGAAGCGTCCCTTTTTGACGTTTCCAGAAAAGCAGACGATTATTTAATATTGCTCTCATAAATATGTACGCTCCTTTATCTGTGCCACTCCTATAAGAGTTAGAATTACTGCTGACATGAGTAGGAATAAAGGTAAATAGTCGGCAAATAAGCGTTGTTCGAGTACAATTTGCTGAAGCCAGTAAAAAGCCTCCGTGGAGGGGCTGTATTGCAAGATGTCCTGTAAAATTAAAGGAAAATAGATTGTAGGTATAAGCGCCCCGCTGATAAGCAACATAAATCCTGTCAAGCCTGCTTGAATAAGCAATCGTAGTTTTGCTGATGAAATAATTATTTCCACAAAAGCCATCAGAACCAAAAATATTATACCGTATAAGAAGCAGATAAGGGTGATTCGTACTACATTTTCAGTTGGGATGCTCCAATTAAGCAAATAATTTAAAATGAAAAATAGTATACCAGCTAAGAAAGTACTGAATAGTCCTGTAACCATTATTTTTGCAATCAGCTGTTGCATTTCAGATACACCATATAAACTCATCCGTGTTTTTAAGAGAGGGGGCTCTTCCTTTCCCAATAAACTATACATACCCAACATCCATAAGGTAAAAATGATAAACCAACTACCTAGTCCGTAATAGTGAAGAGGTGCAGAGGTTGTTTGATTAGAAATCTTCTCTTCTGAAATAATCTTGTCCTTGCCAATCGTATAAAATAAAAATTCTTTAAACTGCTCAAATACTAAATCGTTTCTTGTTGTATCTGCGATATTCATATTTTTTGCGTATTGATTTATGGTTAATATATTTGCTTGAGAAGCTCGTATATGCCTTGTAATACTTTCAATTAATTGCTTAACCATATGACTTTCAATAGGTTTTTGGGGGTTGCCGATTATAGGTATTGTAACGGAATTGCCTTTATATAAATCTGTAGTAAAGTTACTTGGAAAAACAATATAGGCAGTTAAGTCATTTGATTGAAGGGAAGCTTCGGCAGTTTGCTCTTTCATCCCTTTTAATTGAATAAAAGAACCTAGTTGGGAAGACTCTTCAATTAGATCAACAACTAATTGAGTCTCTTTGGATTGCTCCATGTCCACTAAGCCAACTTGAATAGGAGTGGTCTCAGAGGGGGAGAAAAAAGAGATGGTGATCGTAATCACTAAACCAATGATAATAATGGGGAGAAGTAAAAGGAGAGGAAGTGATAGCCACTTCCTCTTAAGATATCTTACATTATTAGTAAAAAATAAGATAATATTTCTTATGAAATGCATACGAGCACTTCCAATCCTGAAAATTAAGTATTGAAGCTATTAAAATCCTAAATTACCACTGCCTGCTAAGATTCCAAAAATCCACTGTTGGAATTTTGGTGTGACATCTGTTTCCATATAGTTCATAATTTCGTCAGCACTCATGCCACCTAGATCTTTGACATCTTCATCTGAAGGTATTTCCACTTTTTCAATCGTCTTTCCTTCTGTTACGATGTGAAGACCGAACATATCTTGACTCAGCCCTGGAGCTTCAAGAGAAAAATCATGTTCTGCTTTCATTTGGTCTTTTTCGTAATTAGCTTCCCCGTCCCAGATTAGGCTGCCTCCAGTTCCAGATGCATCTTCATAGGAGAACTTACGCGTGAAATCGCGCTTTCCATCATTTAAAGTTTCTGATCCGTCATAAGCTAGTGCCATATCTTCAATGGATAGATTGATAGAGTCTTTTGCTTTTTGGTCCTTCCATGATAATTCACCTGAAAGGTTCATATTTCCTTCACTAAAGTTATCGGAGAAACCGAGGTCATAGTTAAATGATTGAGTTTCAGATTTTAGTAATTGTGAGCCTTTAACTGTAAAAGCAACAAGTTCGTCTTTTGACGGACCCATTTCCAGTTTCAAATCACGCTGAACAACTTTATCATCATTGACCCAAATAATTGAAGTTAACCCTTCTGGGATTTGAAAATCTTTTAATGATGCTTTCGCTTCTTTAATACCAGTTTCAAAGTCTTTCATCATTTGATTGATATCTTGAGTAGCTGGTGTTCCTAACTGCTGAAGGGCGATTTGCTCTTCTATTATTTTCTTTAATTTTTCATCGTCTTTCATTTTATCTAATACTTTTGTAATAAGTGTTTTTAATTGATCCTCTGTTAAATGAAATTTAATTTTTTCGCTCTTAAGGGATTCACTTTGCACTTTAACCGTTTCTTCAGTAGTTTCAAACGCTTCCTCAGGAATTTCTTCATAAATCATTTTGCCATATTCTTCTTTGAGGTATTCTAAGTCTTCCGCATTCTTAGCGCTCTCAAATAGAGAATCCAGGTTAAGAGATTCTTCACCTGTAAAGGTTACTGGGTCCATTTCATGGAGAAGGGAGCCCAAGTCCTCATCTTTTATTTGTAATAATTCCTCGATAAATGGTAGCCCAACCAATAGCTTTTCAGCAGTTATGTAAACATTAAAGTTATCGATCTCTACCCCGCCAATATTTGCTTTTAACTTAGCACTCATTTTCTTTGCTTCCATGTCTGCTTCACTTGTAAGCGTGACGGTGGAATTATTAATGAATTGGGACGGGTCAAATGTTCCCGTTCCTACAGCTGCAGGATCATTATATTCTGCTGATAATTCCATTGTTGATTGTGTTGGATTTTCTTCTGTTTGTTCTACCCACTCTAACTCCGGTTGATACCTGTTTTCCACTTCTTCCACAACGAAATCAAGTGTATTCTTCTCTGCCAGAAAATATTTTTGTTTATCAGAAAGATTAAGCAATACAAAGGCAGCTACACTTCCGCCAATAACCAAGACGAGCGCTACAATGATTGCGATCATCCCTTTTGAGACACCTTTCTTTCTTACCCCATCGTTTGTTGACTCTGTCATGCCATTTCTCCTCTCTTTATGTAGCTTATTATTATATCTATGATAAAGATAGACAAGTAATAATAAAGCATCTTCACTTTTTATATCACTTACTAAATATATAGTCAAATTGTTCTAAAAAACATTTATATTTTAGTGTATGAAAGGTCTCGGATGTCTTGAAACAAAGAGATTTTGTTAGTGAGAAATACCTATAATTTAATTATCAATCTAAAATTTTCTTCGGTATTTAAAAAGAAAGCTTTTAAAACATAAACATATTGGGTCTAAAGAATTAATTTTTAAGAAAGGGGAGGCACTGAAGATAAGTTGTAAGTTTTATAATAAAAAAAGCCACAAGAAAATCCGAACTATAATTTCATATTATATGAATCGTTCGGATTTTCATTATCAAATTAGTTTGTTACACCATCATTTAAGTTATTGGGTATTTGTAGCATGTTTAACACCTTGCTCTAATGCGTCGATCATTTCCTGTTTTTCCTGTTCATCTGACTGTTGCCAAATCAATTCAAATAGTACGCCAAGACCTGGTAGCATTTTCTCTTCACCTGCTTGAATGGCATCCACAATTGTAGCTTCAAGTTGGTCCTGATTATTCGTGGCAATATTGGACAGAATAGCTTTTCTTAGATTTAAGTTCATTGCATTTCACTCCTTTTAAGTAAAAGTAAACTAGAGATAGTTTGACCTAACTCTGCTGAAATATGTATGATATAGTAAATAATAAACAATAAGGAAGGCCTAAAATGATTACATCAGTTAAAAATGAAAAGATAAAAGGCTTGCGAAAACTTCAGAAGAGAAGGGAGCGAGAAGCTAGTCAAAAGTTTTTGGTAGAAGGCTTTCACTTAGTTGAGGAGGCTAGGGAGAGTGATTGGGTTATAGAGGAATTAATTATTCAGGAAGGTACGGATATTCCTGAATGGTGTTATCAATACAAGCTTTTTGAAGTTAGCTCAAATGTCTTCCAACATTTTTCCCAAATGAAAACACCTCAGGGGATTGCAGCAGTTGTGAGGATGAACGAGATAAAAGAGGTTAAAGGAAACTATATGCTTTTAATTGATTCCATTCAAGATCCTGGTAATTTAGGGACGATGATTCGTACTGCTGAAGCGGCGGGTTATGATGGTATTATTTTAGGAAATGATACAGTGGATATGTTCAATGATAAAGTGATTCGTGCCACACAGGGATCTATCTTTCATATTCCGGTGATTAAGGAGAATTTAGAAGAAAAGGTAGCAGACCTTAAGAAAAAAGGCTTTCAAATTTGGGCAACTGCTTTAAAGAATGCGAAGAAATATAATGAAGTAAATGTGGGAGATAAAGTAGCTTTAATCGTTGGAAACGAGGGTGCTGGCGTAAAGGATCCCCTTCTTCAGTTGGCAGACTCCATTGTTACTATTCCGATCTATGGAAAGGCAGAATCACTCAATGTAAGTATTGCAGCAGGAATATTAATGTATTATACCAAGAGTTAGATTTGCATTATTTAATAAATAAAATTATAATAACTAAAGATCTAATTAATAAATAAAATTATAATAAAAAGATCTTTAAATAATATGAAGCATTGAAGGAGACTGATTACAGGCTGATTACGGACAAGGGAAGAAATGCCTTGGACTGTAAGCATTTCTACCGTATGACTGTTGTCATTTCACTCTGGAGCTAGCACTTGGACCTTGTTTTGCAAGTAAAGGTGTTTCGGACTTAACATCCGTTATCATGTCAAGAGATGGGCACATGGGAAATCATGGGCCAAATAGGGTGGTACCGCGAAGCAAAGTCTCGTCCCTTTTTTGGGATAGAGGCTTTTTTATATGGTCCGATCTGGCATTAGACACAGTTAAACCTATAATTAAGGAGGTATTTTGCTATGAGAGAACAGTTGGAAACAATTCAAACAGAGGCTCTTGAAAAAATAGGTCAAGCAGCTGACACGAAAGAACTTCAAGAAATTAAAGTAGCTTATTTGGGGAAAAAGGGATCGCTAACCAATGTATTAAGAGGTATGGGGAAACTTTCAAAAGAAGAAAGACCTGTTATTGGTGAAATGGCTAACAAAGTAAGAGAAGCAATTACCGCAACCCTAAACGAAAAAAGTGAAAAACTGGAACTAGTTGCCTTAGAGAAACAACTGGAAAAGGAAGCTATTGATGTAACACTGCCAGGACGTCCGATAAAGGTTGGCGGACCTCATTTATTAACAAAAATCGTTGAAGAAATCGAAGATCTTTTTATCGGAATGGGTTTTGAAGTAAGAGAAGGTCCAGAAGTGGAAACAGACTATTATAACTTTGAAGCACTAAATCTTCCGAAGGGTCATCCCGCCCGTGATATGCAGGATACTTTTTACTTAACTAATGAATTACTGATGAGAACACATACCTCTCCTGTACAGGCTAGAACCATGCGAGAGTTTGATGGTCAAAAGCCTGTGAAGATGATTTGCCCTGGTAAAGTATATCGTCGGGATACTGATGATGCAACGCATTCTCATCAATTCACTCAAATTGAAGGATTATATGTAGATAAAAATGTAACGATGAGTGACTTAAAAGGAATATTAGATGTGTTTGCTAAAAAAATGTTTGGGACAGATCGGGAAATTCGTCTTCGTCCGAGCTTCTTTCCATTTACAGAACCTTCCGTAGAAATGGATATCTCCTGTAAGGTTTGTGGTGGGGAAGGTTGTTCGGTTTGTAAAGGGACTGGTTGGATTGAGATATTAGGTGCCGGTATGGTACATCCAAATGTTTTATCAATGGCTGGCTATGATCCGGAAGTGTACACAGGATTCGCTTTCGGTATGGGGCCAGAAAGAATTGCTATGCTTAAATATGGAGTAAATGATATCAGACAGTTCTACACAAACGACATTCGTTTTTTAAAACAGTATCATAATGCTTAGAGAGGGGCTTGAAAATGTTAGTATCATTAAATTGGCTAAAAAACTATGTTGATATTGAGTCAATTCAACCAGAAGTATTAGCTGAAAAAATAACTAAATCAGGTATTGAAGTAGATAGTATTGAGTATATAGCAGAAAAGAGTGAAAATGTAGTTGTAGGTTATGTTGAGTCATGTGAACAGCATCCAAATGCTGATAAATTAAATTTATGCCAGGTCAATGTTGGAGAAGAAACCTTACAAATTATATGTGGAGCTCCGAACGTAGCGCAAGGGCAAAAAGTAGCTGTTGCTAAACCAGGTGCTCTTTTACCGGGTGATTTTAAAATAAAAAAAGTTAAGCTTCGTGGGATTGAATCAAATGGAATGATTTGCTCACTTCAAGAATTGGGAATAGAAGAGAAGTACGTTCCTAAGGACGCAGCCGATGGAATTTTCGTTTTCCCAGAGGATGTAAATGTGGGGGAAAGTGTAGAACCTTTATTAAATTTAAATGATGCTGTTCTCGAATTTGATTTAACTCCAAATCGAGCAGATTGTTTGTCCATGCTGGGAGTAGCTTATGAAGTGGCCGCAATTTTGAACCAGGATATTCAATTGCCAAACGAAGAATATGATACATCAGAAGAGGATGCTTCAGACCACATTTCGGTATCTGTAGATGCAAAAGATATAAATCCATATTACGGAGCATTTATTATAAAAGATTTAGAAATAAAACCATCTCCGTTATGGATGAGTAACTATTTAATTGCAGCAGGAATCCGTCCAATTAATAACGTTGTGGATATTACCAATTATGTTTTGTTGGAGTATGGACAGCCGTTGCATGCATTTGACTATGATCAATTACAAACAAAAGAAATTGTTGTCCGCAGAGCATACAATGGGGAAACAATTGTAACATTAGATGAGCAGGAAAGAACTTTAACAGAAGAGCATTTGGTAATAACGAATGGCAAAGAGCCCGTGGCATTAGCTGGTGTAATGGGCGGACATAATACAGAGGTAACCGAGCAAACTACTACCGTTTTACTAGAGGCAGCTTACTTTGCACCATCTGCTGTGAGAGCAACAGTTAAACATACTGGCCTGCGTAGTGAATCAAGCACCAGATTTGAAAAAGGAATAGATCCAAATCGAGTGAAGGCAGCTGGGAAGAGAGCTTGTCAGTTATTACAGAAGTATGCAAATGGTAAGATCCTTCAAAATATAGTAGAGTTTGATGAATTAGAGCGTTCAGAAAAAGTAATAACGATGAACACTACAGAAATTAACAAACGATTAGGCACCAAAATTACCACAGATGAAATTATAAAGATTTTAAATAGTCTTCGTTTTCGTTTTGATAATGAAGGTGAAGCATTTACAGTGTATGCACCGACTCGTAGGCAGGATATTACCATATTTGAAGATATGCTAGAAGAAGTGGCAAGGATCTATGGGTATGACCAACTCCCGTATACTTTACCTTCAGGCGCTTCCCAGGCAGGTGGTTTAACTAATAACCAACAGTTAAAAAGAAATATTAATAATTTCTTGCAGGGTGCAGGCTTGTTGGAAACGATCACGTATTCTCTAACAAATGAAAATTTTATAAGTAAATTAATCAGTCCAGAAATAAAAGAAGAGAATGTGCATGCTGTACAGCTCGCAATGCCGATGAGTAAGGATCATAAGTATCTACGACTTAGTCTATTACCTGAACTAGTGGATATACTTGCATATAATCAGGCTAGAAATCAAGATGATTTGGCATACTATGAGCTAGGTAAAATATTTATATCTGATGAAGAAGTGCTTACAAGTCAACCTGACGAAAGATTAAGACTATCTGGAGCACTTAGTGGACAATGGGTGGAACATCCATGGCAGCAAGAAAAGAAGGAAGTTGATTTCTATGTGGTCAAAGGTATTATGGAGGCGCTCTTTAATTACCTAAAACTTCCTGTTGTCTTTGAACCTGCAAGACTGGATGATTTGCATCCAGGCAGAAGTGCAATCATGAAATTGAATAATCAAGTGATCGGTTTTATAGGACAACTCCATCCAGTACTACAGAAGAAATTAGAAGTGAAAGATACGTATGTATTTGATGTGAATATGGAAACTGTATTTTCTGAATTCCAATCTATTCCATCGTACAATGAAATACCAAAGTATCCTTCGATTGCAAGAGATGTTGCTTTCATTATGGACGCGGATATCCATGCAGGTAAAGTGAAAGAAACAATTGAAGCAATAGGTGCTCCTTTAGTGAAAATTGTTAACATATTTGATGTATACCACGGCGAGAATGTTGAAGAAGGTAAAAAGTCAGTTGCATATAGCTTGCTCTATCAAGATCCTGAAAAAACGTTGACAGATGAAGAAATTGAAAAATCCTTCAACCAAATTGTAGAAACAGTAAATAACAAGTATAATACCATTATTCGTAGTTAAAAGTTTGTAACAGTAGAAAAAGCCGAACAGTATTTGAAATTTTTGAGTTAATTTCAAATTCGTTCGGCTTTTTAGATTCTAATATATGTCCCGGAGGTGTGAAAGCGTCCGCCTGAAACGGAAATCAATGGGTCACTTCTCCTCAAATATTTTACTGAGCTTTTCATCAATAAAGTTACGTCGCAGTTTCCTCCAAATATGAATGAACAAAATACGTTAGTTCCTTAACTTTTGCAATAAAACTGCTTTTTAAAAGATAAGGATGAATAAGAAATTATGTTTTATCAATTTCTTATTCATAAACGGCCATTCTCATCTGAAACGTACAAGGATGCTTTAGTGCTGGTAAATTTCAGGACTTTGTTTTTATACCCTTTTTCTCTTATTTAATATAAGCCTGTGCCTTTCTGGTATTGGCAAAATGCGTTTTTGCACAACCATCCAAGGTAGACTCTCCTTTTTCCAATATTACTTTAGCTATTGTCTGATCGACTTTTTTTGAAGCGCCTTTAGGGAGAACAATACCCAATTTGTCAGATAAAAGGTCCATTTCACTTAAGAAACGACTTCTTGCTATAATAGACGCTGCGGCTACTGCAATGGAATAACTTTCAGCTTTTGTCATAAAATATGTTTTTTCAAGAATAGATTCTTTTTCAGATGATATATGCCTTTGGAAGACATGTGGTTCGCAAAATTGATCAATGAGGATGCCGTCTAATTGAGTTTTATCAATATTACCAAAAATATTCTTTATAACATGGTGGTGAAGCATTGCCTTCATCTTACCTTGTGTCCAACCTTTCTCTTGTAGCCGGTTGTATTTTTCATTAGGCAACACAAGAGAGGAGTAAGGGAGGTTGAGTTTTACTATTTCACGTGCAAGTTTTCTAATTACCGAGTCAGTCAGATTTTTTGAATCTTTTACGCCCATTGTCTTTAACGAATGGATTTGTTCTTTTTTTATAAAAACACCGGCTACTGTAATGGGTCCAAAGTAATCACCTGTTCCCGCTTCATCCGTACCAATATGATTGCTACCGAACAATGATTCCGGTGGAGCATAACTATTGTTCAACTTCTGAGTTTTTTTATAGGTGCTCTTTTTATTACTACTTTCTGGCCATTTCCCGGCTTCTGCTTCTGGATTGCTCCCTTGAAAGAGAACCTTTCCAGAATGATAGGCGGTTATAACAGCGTTTGGTGTTTTCGCTCGAAATATAGCTCCCTGTGGAGTGTTTGTTAAATATGTGGAATAAAAGCTTTTCATTTCTATAATTTTGTCCTTTGATATCGCTGCAACTACTTGAGACATTGAGATCACTCCAATTCATTCGATAATATAGACTATAGCAAATTTAAAGAGAGAAAGAAACGACTTTCATAAGCATTATGAATAGATCACAGTTTCCTAAATAGTTTAGTTCATGTTAATATAAGATGTACAATTTTCCCGGTAGGAGGATATGAGATGTCCGAACATGAAAAATCTAGACTAACTGTTGAAATACATAATAAAACATATACAATCATAGGTTCAGAATCTCCAAGTCATGTAAGGTTGGTTGCCAGCCTTGTTGATCAGAAAATGAATGAGATACAAGATTCGAATCGTCATCTAGACACAGCTAAATTGGCAGTTTTGACTGCTGTTAATACGATGAGTGACTATTTAAAACTTAAAGAAGATTATGCTACATTATTAGGCTCATTGAATAAGAAAGAGGATAAATAAAATGGTTGATATTATTATCATTATGGTTTTGATTTTTGGTTTTTTAATTGGATTAAAGAGAGGTTTTATCCTGCAATTATTTCATCTTATTAGCTTTGTGGTTGCCTTTATAATTGCAGCTCTTTATTATGATCAGTTAGGGCCAAAGCTTGCATTATGGATTCCTTATCCTGAATTATCAGACGAAAGTAAATGGGCAGAATTTCTTCAGGCACTACCCTTGGAAAATGGCTTTTATAATGCAATAGCATTTGCTATCATATTTTTCGCTGTAAAGATCATTTTACAAATTATTGGCTCTATGCTTGACTTTATTGCATCCCTTCCAGTCTTAAATTCCTTAAACAAGCTATTGGGGGCAGTACTTGGATTTGTAGAAATTTATTTGCTGCTCTTTATTGTATTATATATCTTGGCTTTAACTCCAATGGAGGGCATACAATCATGGATAAATGGATCAAATATGGCTCTCTTAATTCTTGAACACACTCCATACCTATCTGAACAAATTAAGGATTTATGGTTCACCCATATTGCAGATGCTTTAAAAGGATAGCTGCATGGTGAGTGGAACAGAATGGCGTATTTATTACAGAAGCTATTATTATTAATATGAGACTGGTTCAAAGTATTAGAGAAACACTTATATGTCATGTACAATAAGTGTTAACTAGATTGAACCAGTCTTTTTTTCTAAAGCTTTTATTCGTTTGAGTAGTTTTTCCAGAGAATCGGCTAAATGAAAAATTACTAGGTTTAATTACATTATAAAAAACAATTTTTTGTATCCTATATATTTCTCTCCATAACTAAAATCATTATAAAAGCAGGTGTGAACGAATGACGGTCAATAAAAAAGATGTTATAAAATTATTGGAAAAAATCGCTATTTACTTAGAATTAAAAGGTGAAAATCCATTTAAAATTTCTGCATACAGAAAAGCCGCTCAAGCACTGGAGCGAGATGACAGATCATTAGGGGATATAGATGATTTTACGAAGATAAATGGGATTGGTAAAGGAACAAGTAATGTTATTGAAGAATTCATTGAACAAGGTGAATCTGAAACGCTTGCACAATTAGAAGAGGAAGTACCTGAAGGATTAGTTCCACTTCTTCAGTTACCCGGTCTAGGAGGTAAAAAACTAGCTAAACTTTATCAGGAGTTAGGGGTCACTAACAAACAAGCATTAAAAGAGGCTTGTGAGAATGGCCAAGTAGAAGGATTATCTGGTTTTGGGAAGAAGACAGCAGAAAAAATTTTGGAGGCTATTGAAGAAAGCGGTAAGAGACCGGAACGCCTGCCAATAGCTATCATGCTTCCGATTGCTGAAAAAGTAGAACAATATGTAAAGCAAATTGAAGAGGTAAAGGACTTTTCAAGGGCGGGCAGTTTACGAAGGATGCGTGAGACTGTTAAAGATATTGATTTTATAATTGCAACTGAGGAGCCTGAAATCGTTCGTGACACTCTCCTTAAAATGGAAGGTATTAAGGACGTAATTGCTAAGGGAGAAACTAAGGTTTCAATCACAATCGATGACGTCTACGATGTAAATGTAGACTTTCGCCTTGTTACTAAGAGTGAATTTGCTTCCACATTACACCATTTTACTGGCTCGAAGGAACACAATGTTGCAATGAGGCAACTTGCTAAAGAACGAGGAGAAAAAATTAGTGAATATGGTGTGGAAGTAGAAGAAACTGAAGAGCTCCTTACTTTTCAAAGTGAAGCAGCTTTTTTTAACCACTTTGGTCTTACTTTCATTCCTCCGGAAGTCAGAGAGAATACCGGAGAGCTTGAAGCATACGAAGAACACGTAGACCTTCTTGAATTGGAAGATATCCAGGGGGATCTTCACATGCATACAACATGGAGTGATGGCGCTCAGTCCCTTGAAGAAATGGCCAATATGGCAAGAGATAAAGGATATTCCTACGTTGCGATTACTGATCATTCGAAGTATCTTCGAGTTGCAAATGGATTGGATGAGAAAAGGTTAAGAGAACAAAGGGAGAAGATAAATGAATTAAATCAGAAATATAAAGATTTTCATATTTTTGCAGGTGTAGAAATGGATATTTTACCAGATGGTAAGCTGGACTTCTCCACTGATTTCCTAAATGAAATGGACTTTGTAATTGGAGCTATTCATTCAAACTTCAATCAATCGAAGGAAAAAATAATGGATCGTTTATATGCTGCTTTGGAAAATCCTTACGTGTCACTAATTGCACACCCGACTGGGAGATTAATTGGCAGAAGAAATGGTTATGACGTAGATGTGGATAAATTAATTATGCGAGCAAAGGAAACAGACACTGCATTGGAAATAAATGCTAATCCAAATCGGTTGGATCTTTCGGCTGATTGGGCGCGAAAGGCAAATGATATGGGAGTTAAGCTTGCTGTGAATACGGATGCCCATAATTATCAAATGCTTGATCATATGAAATATGGGGTCGGAACAGCCAGAAAGGGTTGGACCATTAAAAAAAATGTGTTAAATACATGGTCCAAAGAGGAACTAATTGCCTACTTTAATCGTAATAAGTAAATGTGGTTAGTTATTAGTGATCGAGAGTATTTTTTAAAAGGAGTAAGAATGTATGAATGATCGTGTGCTACGTGTACTTGAGTATAAAAAAATTAGAGATGAATTAATTAATAAGACAGAAACATCTTTGGGTAAGAAAATGGCCGGTAAATTGAACCCCTCCACAGAATTTAATGAAGTTCAACATTTGCAGGACGAAACAGATGAAGCCATGCAAATTATACGTTTAAACTTGAATGTCCCATTAGGTGGAATTCGTGATATTAATGAGTCCTTGAAACGAACTGTAATTGGCGGGGTCTTATCTACGATTGAATGTTTGGATGTAGCGAACACAATTTATGGAGGCAGACAGGTTAAAGATTTTATTGAAAAATTAGAGGAGGATATTCCAATACTTCAAGATCTTGTTTTGCGGATTACTCCTTTAAGAGAGCTGGAAAAGAGTATAAAAAGTAGCATCGATGACCATGGTCACATGATGGACAGTGCTTCTCAACGGTTACGCAGTATACGGTCTACGATAAGAACTCTTGAAAGCAGAGTTAGAGATAAGCTGGATAGCTTTACCAAAACAAAAAGCAATATGTTATCAGATTCGATCATAACCATTCGAAATGATCGGTATGTTCTCCCGGTCAAACAAGAATATCGTGGATCGATAGGTGGAATAGTTCATGATCAGTCAGCTTCTGGCCAAACGTTGTTTATGGAGCCTCGAGCTGTCGTGGATTTAAATAATCAACTTCAGGAAGCGTCCATTCAAGAAAAACAAGAAGTAGAGCGGATTCTTCGTGAGTTAAGTGAACAAATAGCAAATCAAGAAGGATTTTTAACTGAGAACATAGCTGTGCTTGGACAAATTGATTTTATTTTCGCTAGAGCAAAATTGGGAAATAATATGAAAGCATCCAAGCCAAAGATGAATGAACGTGGAATCATTAAAATGAAACAAGCACGTCATCCATTAATCGCTGCCGACGAAGTGGTGGCAAACGATGTAGAAATTGGTGATAATTATACCACAATTGTAATTACTGGCCCGAACACCGGAGGGAAGACGGTAACATTAAAAATGGTTGGATTATGTACATTAATGGCCCAGTCCGGTCTGCAAGTGCCTGCCTTGGACGGATGTGAATTATCAGTGTTTAACCAGGTCTTTGCAGATATTGGTGATGAGCAATCCATTGAACAAAATTTAAGTACATTTTCTTCTCACATGACAAATATTGTAAACATCATGGAAGAAGTTGATGACAGATCGCTTGTCTTATTTGATGAACTTGGGGCTGGTACTGATCCACAAGAAGGAGCAGCTCTGGCAATGTCGATATTGGATGAGGTCATTTCCACGAATGCTCGGGTAATTGCTACAACACACTATCCAGAATTAAAAGCCTTTGGATACAATCGTGAACAGGTAGTAAATGCTTCAGTTGAATTTGATGTGAACACGTTACGACCAACATACCGATTATTATTGGGAGTGCCTGGTAGAAGTAATGCATTTGAAATTTCTAGGCGTTTGGGTCTGCGGGATACTATTATTGAAAATGCAAAATCACATATCGGCACAGATTCTAAAAGTGTGGAAAATATGATTGCTTCGTTGGAAAAATCAAAAATTGAGGCAGAAAATGATTATGAAAAAGCTCATCATATCTTAATGGAAAGTGAAAAGATTCATGAGGAAATAAAAAAACAATGGAGACAATTCGAGCAAAAAAGAGAAGGTTTATACAAAAAGGCTGAAGAAAAGGCGGAGAAAGCCTTAACTAGAGCTAGAGAAGAAGCCGAAGAGATTGTCCAGGAAATTAGAAAGATGAAAACAGGTGCTGAGCTAAAAGAACATGAATGGATTGAAGCAAAAAAAATGCTTGAGGAAGCAAAGCCTGAACTATCTTCTAAGGAGCAGGAAATGAAGCTGCCAACAGCTTCTACGGATAAAGAATTACGTAATGGGGATGAAATTAAACTGCTCACAATTAACCAAAAGGGTATTGTTGTTGAAAAGATAAATGATAAGGAGTACCTAATACAAGTAGGAATAATGAAAGTAAAAGCTAATAGAAAAGATCTTCAACTAATAGGTAAACAGAAGCAAACGTATGAGAAACCCCTAACAACAATTAAAGGCTCCAATTATCATGTGAAACCCGAGCTTGATCTTCGTGGAGAGAGGTTTGAAGATGCTTTACTTCAACTCGAAAAATATATGGATGATGTATTTCTGGCTGGATATACAAAGGTATCCATTATACACGGTAAGGGTACGGGCGCATTGCGTAAAGGGGTGCAAGACTTTGTGAAAAAACATCCACGCATCAAATCTTCTAGATCGGGTGCCGCGGGAGAAGGCGGTAGTGGGATTACGGTAATAGAATTAAATTAATAAAGAAGTATAACAGGGAAAGGGTGTCCGTTTATGGGCGATGGTTTTTGGGAGAATATTATTGTGGAAACAGCTGCAAGATACAGTGTAGTTGTGTTGTGTACAGTTGTTTTTCTCTCTATATTTGAACTGGTTACTTCATATAAAAACTGGGTGGAAATCAAGAGTGGTAATTTTGCAGTTGCGATGGCTACCGGGGGTAAAATTTTCGGCATCGCAACTATTTTTCGGTATTCCATAGAACATAACGATACCTTGTTACAGAGCATTGGATGGGGAGTTATCGGATTTCTTCTTCTATTATTCGGTTATATTATGTTCGAATTTTTAACCCCTACTATTAAAATAGATGAAGAAATAGGTAAAGGAAATATTGCAGTGGGTTTTATTTCGATGACTATTTCTGTTGGCTTGGCATTTGTCATTGGGGCGAGTATTGGATAAGGAGAGAAAACAATGGTATTAGACAGATTAGCAAAAATTTTAGGTGTTGTAGCAGTTATATTTGTGATTGTGGGTATCATATACTTAATAAAATAATAAAAATTTTTTAAAATTCGCTTAAAAGTTCAAAAAATAGAAAAGAATCGGTATAATGAGTATAAAGTAGTGTAAGGGAGGAAAAAAGATGAGTCAGTTGAAAAGATGGCAAAAGCATTATCCACCTGAGATCCCTACAAGTATAAAGTATGATGAAAAACCTTTATTTGCATTCTTACTTGAGAATGCTACTCGTTACCCGGATAAGAAAGCGCTTCATTTTATGGGGAAAGAAATGAGTTTTGCAGAACTTGAAAAACAGGCAAAGAAGATGGCAAGCTATATGCAATCGCTCGGTTTTAAAAAAGGTGATAAAGCGGCAATTATGTTACCCAATTGTCCTCAAGCTGTAGTAAGTTACTATGCCACATTGATGGCCGGTGGCATAGTTGTCCAGACGAATCCTTTATATAAAGATAGGGAACTTGAATATCAGTTGAAGGATTCTGGAGCTACTTTTATTATTTGCTTGGACATTTTATTGCCACTTGTAACAAAAGTAAGGAAAAATACAGAATTAAGACATACCATTGTTACAGGGATAAAAGATTATCTGCCTTTCCCTAAAAATATCATTTATCCATTTATCCAACGTAAACAATACAACATGGTTGTAAAAGCTGAACAAAGTGAGGATACACATCTTTGGAACTACATGTTGAGTCATTCAAGCGAAGATTTTACCCCAGTCGAAGTTGATCCATTAGAAGACTTGGCTTTACTTCAATATACTGGTGGAACTACAGGTTACCCAAAAGGTGTGATGCTAACACATTATAACTTAGTTGCCAATGTACAAATGTGTGATGCTTGGTTATATAATACAAAGCATGGCGAAGAAATAATCCTTGGAGTTTTGCCATTCTTCCATGTGTACGGAATGACAACTGTCATGAATAATTCGATTATGACTGCTGCCAAAATGGTATTATTACCACAATTTAAAGTAGAGGATGTTCTAAAGACAATCGATAAACAAAAGCCAACACTATTTCCAGGAGCTCCTACTATTTATGTTGGGTTACTCAATCACGAAAATTTAAGTAAATACGATCTTTCTTCCATTAAAGCATGTATAAGTGGGTCTGCCCCTTTACCAGTAGAAGTGCAAGACAAATTTGAAAGAGTAACAAACGGAAAATTAGTGGAAGGTTACGGTCTAACAGAAACATCTCCTGTCACCCACGCAAACTTTGTATGGGATAAGCGTATTAACGGGAGTATTGGGGTACCATGGCCGGATACCGATTCAAAAATATTTAAAATGGAAACGGGAGAAGAAGCTGATATTGGGGAAGTTGGCGAGATTGCTGTAAAAGGCCCGCAAATAATGAAAGGGTATTGGAATAAGCAGGAAGAGACTGAGCATGTTTTAAAAGACGGATGGCTATTTACTGGTGACTTAGGCTATATGGATGAAGAAGGTTATTTTTATGTAGTGGATCGAAAAAAAGATATGATTATTGCCGGAGGGTATAATATTTATCCTAGAGAGGTAGAAGAGGTATTGTATGAATATGAAGGTGTACAAGAAGCTGTGGTAGCTGGGATACCTGACCCATACAGAGGGGAAACTGTCAAAGCTTATGTGGTATTAAAGAAGGGCTATGACACTACGGAAGAAACTTTAGACAACTATTGTAGAAAACATTTGGCTGCATATAAGGTACCTAGAATATATGAATTCAGAGATGAACTGCCTAAAACTGCAGTTGGTAAGATTCTAAGAAGAAAATTAATTGATGAAGAAACAGAAAAAAAACTTCAGGAGAGTAAAGGTAAGAAAACGGTGTAAACCGTTCGTTTTTTCAAAAAATAAAGACAAGCTAATTATTGACATCTTCTGTTTGTGCCGTTAGAATAAATATGAATGATGATTCATTCATTATGTATCTATTCTAAGGAGTAAACAATGAAAAAAAACAAACCAAAATACAAACAAATTATTGATGCAGCTGTAGTTGTTATTGCTGAAAATGGTTATCATGCTTCTCAGGTATCTAAAATTGCTAAGAAAGCCGGGGTAGCAGATGGGACAATTTATCTATATTTCAAAAATAAAGAGGACATTCTTGTTTCTGTTTTTGAGGAGAAAATGGGTCAGTTTATAGAGGAAATAGAAAAAGGTATTAGCGATAAACAAACAGCAAACGATAAACTTTTGACACTTATTATGTTACATTTTCGCCAGCTTGCTGATAATCATCATTTAGCAACTGTAACCCAGTTGGAGTTAAGGCAATCTGATCCTCAACTACGGCTGAAAATTAATAAAGTATTGAAACCATACTTATTAGTTATTGATTCCATTATAAAGGAAGGTATAGAAGGAAGCAGCTTCCGGGATAATTTGAACACCCAACTCGTTAGACAAATGATATTTGGAACATTGGATGAAACAGTTACCAACTGGGTGATGAAGGAAAGGAAATATGATTTAGTAGCTCAAGCAGAAGATGTTCATGCTTTATTAATAAATGGACTTTCTGTATCATAGATATTGAGTTTCCAATTTTCTTATATTTGAATTATACTGAAAGGGAGGTTTTGTTATGGGAACATTAACATTTGAGACGAGCAATCAAGTTGCATATCTAACAATCCAAAGTCCCCCAGCAAATGCATTATCTACCAGATTATTAAATGACCTTTCTGAAAAGTTGGATGAAATTGCACAAAATGATGCAATTAAAACTGTGGTATTAAAAGGGGAAGGGAAGTTTTTCTCTGCAGGAGCTGATATTAAGGAGTTCACTTCCCTACAGCATGCTTCAGATTACCAAACTCTAGCTGAAAAGGGACAGAAATTGTTTGAGCGTATTGAGCATTTTCACGTTCCGGTAATTGCCGCTATTCACGGAGCAGCGCTTGGCGGGGGGCTTGAATTGGCTATGGCTTGTCACATAAGACTGGTTAGTGGTTCTGCTAAACTAGGATTACCTGAACTAACGTTAGGAATCATACCAGGTTTTGCGGGGACTCAACGATTACCTCTTTATGTTGGAACCTCAAAAGCTTATGAAATGGTACTTACAGGGGAGCCGATTAGTGGAGAGGAAGCGTATCATTTGGGATTGGCTAATAAGGCAGTGTCTGAGGAGGAATTATTCTCGGAAGCTACTAAACTAGCAGAAAAAATTGCGAATAAAAGCAAGTTGACAATTAATAGTGTAATGAAGCTAATCCCATTTGCAAAAACCGGTCAGTTTCGTTTAGGTGTTGAAGAAGAGGCGAAGGAATTTGGTCAGATATTTGGCTCTGACGATGCCAAAGAAGGCATTCAGGCATTTATTGAAAAACGTAAGCCAAACTTCCAGGATAAATAAACAAAGGAGGAGTACAGATGAACATTTTTGTATTATTAAAAAAGACCTTTGATACAGAGGAGAAAATTTCTGTGTCCAATGGACAAATTGAAGATGATGGTGCCGAATTCATTATTAACCCTTATGACGAATATGCTGTTGAGGAAGCAATTGTTCAAAGAGACGCACACGGGGGAGAAGTCACGGTTGTAACTATTGGTGATGAAGATTCAGAAAAACAGCTACGTACTGCATTAGCTATGGGGGCTGACAAAGCTGTCTTGATTAACACGGAAGACGACTTAGAAGAGGGGGATCAGTTTACAACTGCTAAAATTCTCGAAGCATTCTTTGAAGATAAAGAACCAGACCTAATTCTTGCGGGTAATGTAGCAATTGATGAAGCAAGTGGCCAAGTTGGTCCCAGGCTTGCAGAGCTGTTAGGTATTCCGTATGTTACTACGATTACCAGTTTGAAAATTGATGGTGAAAAAGTAAATATTGAAAAGGACGTCGAAGGAGACGTTGAAGTTATTGAAACAAGTCTTCCAGTTCTTGTTACCTGTCAACAGGGGCTTAATGATCCGCGCTATCCTTCTTTGCCGGGTATTATGAAGGCGAAGAAAAAACCACTTGAAGAATTGGAAATTGACGATTTAGATTTAGATGAAGATGAGCTGGAACCAAAAACTAAAACAACAGATATCTTTTTACCACCTGAAAAAGAAGCGGGTAGAGTGTTGGAAGGTGAAATAGAAGAACAAGTTCAGGAATTAGTATCTTTATTAAAAAATGAAGCGAAAGTCCTTTAATAATTAATAGATAGAGAGGAGAAAAGCGACGTGAGTGAAAAATACTTAGTTATTGGTGAAACAAGAGATGGGTCATTACGTAACGCTACATTCGAAGCTATTGCGGCTGCAAGAAAAATAAATTCAGATGCGGAAATCGTTGGTGTGGTTTGTGGAGATGAGGATTTATCCGAGCAAGCAAAAGAAATGATATATTATGGTGCTGATAAAGTTATAACTATAAAGCACGATAATTTGAAAACGTATACATCAGAGGGATTTGGACAGGCGATAATGACTATAATTAATGAGGAAAACCCTGCTGGTATTGTAATGGGTCATACGTCCATTGGTAAAGACCTTACTCCAAAGCTTGCTAGTAAACTTGGAACTGGTTTAATATCCGACGCAGTTGATATTGAAACAGGAAATGGGAAAGTTGAATTTATTAGACCTATTTATTCAGGAAAGGCATTTGAAAGAAAAATCACAACAAGTGGTTTAACTTTTGTTACTATCCGACCGAATAACATACCTTCACTTGAACGAGATGAAGCACGTTCAGGCGATGTTACTACTAAGGAAATTGATATTACAGATATTCGTACGATCGTAAAAGAGGTAATACGTAAAGCTTCTGAAGGTGTAGACTTATCCGAAGCAAACGTTATAGTTGCAGGTGGTCGTGGCGTTAAGAGTGAGGAAGGATTTAAGCCGTTACAAGAACTCGCAGATGTTCTTGGAGGGGCGGTAGGCGCTTCCCGTGGGGCATGTGATGCGGAGTATTGTGATTATTCCCTCCAAATTGGACAAACAGGTAAAGTTGTTACTCCTGATTTATATATTGCTGTAGGTATTTCAGGGGCTATCCAGCATCTAGCCGGTATGTCAAACTCTAAAGTAATAGTGGCTATCAATAAAGATCCAGAAGCAAATATTTTTAACGTAGCGGATTACGGAATTGTTGGTGACTTATTTGAAGTTATCCCTGTACTTATTGAAGAAATAAAGAAAATAAAATAAATATAGCAGTAAATATGCTTCTCCTTGTTAGGAAGAAGCATATTTCATTTATTAAAAGTATCTATACGGAAAAGAAATTCAATTCAACCTAAAATTAAGTATAAGCAAAGTATTAGCTAGTAAATAATATCGATGTTATACTTTCATTATGAATAAAGCAAGAATGAGCAATAAGGAGGAATATAAATGGCAATAGTTAATGTAACAGATCAAAATTTTGCG
Organism: Virgibacillus halodenitrificans; assembly: GCF_001878675.1. NCBI lineage: Bacteria > Bacillati > Bacillota > Bacilli > Caryophanales > Bacillaceae > Virgibacillus > Virgibacillus halodenitrificans. The sequence continues at coordinate 1,516,541 of NZ_CP017962.1, forward strand.
GAAGAAACTTCAAAGGGCTTAGTATTAGCTGATTTCTGGGCTCCATGGTGTGGACCTTGTAAAATGATCGCGCCTGTATTAGAAGAAATTGATGGCGAAATGGAAGAAAAAGTTCAGATTGTCAAATTGGATGTAGACGAAAATCAGGAAACAGCTGGTAAATACGGCGTAATGAGTATTCCAACGCTACTACTATTCAAAGACGGTAACGTAGTTGATCAGGTAATTGGTTTTCAACCAAAAGAAGCTTTAGTTGACCTTATTAACAAACACGCTTAATTTATGTATAATAAGACTATAAATTAAATTTCAAATCCCTTGTTGCTTTTTTGTAACAAGGGATTTTCTAAATATATGAGGAATGATAACATGAATGAAACAATTAGGGAGAAATTAGCAGTGCTTCCGGCACAACCAGGCTGCTATCTAATGAAAGATAAGCAAAGCACTGTTATTTATGTAGGGAAATCAAAATTATTGAAAAATAGAGTTCGTTCCTATTTTACGGGAGCAAATGATAGAAAGACACAACGATTAGTACAGGAAATTCAAGATTTCGAGTATATAGTTACCAATTCAGAGATTGAAGCATTAATTCTTGAAATGAATCTAATTAAAAAGTATGACCCTAAATATAATGTCATGTTAAAAGATGATAAATCTTATCCATACTTAAAAATTACATCTGAGAGGCATCCTCGCTTACTTATTACTAGAAAAATTAAAAAAGATAAAGGTAAATATTTTGGACCTTATCCTAATGTTATAGCAGCAAGAGAAACAAAAAAGCTGCTTGATCGTCTTTATCCATTAAGAAAATGTAATAATCCCCCTGGGAGGGTGTGTCTGTATTATCATATGAATCAGTGCTTGGCATGCAGCGAGACACCCCCGACAAGGAAAGAGTATGGTTCAATTATTCAAAGTATCAGTTCGTTTCTAAATGGAGGATACAAAGGTATTAAAAATGACCTGTCGCGTAAAATGTATGAAGCCAGTGAACAATTAAATTTTGAGAGAGCCCAGGAATTAAGGGATCAAATTCAACATATTGAAGTAGTAATGGAACAACAAAAAATGACGTTAAATGATCAAATAAATAGAGATATATTTGGTTATAGTTATGATAAAGGATGGATGTGCATTCAAGTCTTTTTTATCAGGCAAGGGAAATTAATGGAAAGAGATGTAGCGGTATTTCCATTTTTTGACGATGCTGAGGAAACTTTTTTGAGTTATATTGGAAGGTTTTATCTTCACCAGCATCACCTGAAACCGAAGCAGGTATTGGTGCCTCTTGGAACAGATGTTAATCTGCTGAAAGAGCTTTTAGAAGTTGATGTACACACACCATATCGGGGCAGAAAAAAAGAGTTAGTCGAGCTTGCAGAAAAAAATGCAAAAATCGCTTTGGAAGAAAAATTTTCCTTAATTGAGAGAAATGAGGAGCGTACTATAGTAGCAATTGAAAAGTTGGGAGAAATTTTAAATATAGAAGTTCCCCATCGAATTGAAGCATTTGACAATTCTAATATACAGGGCACCGACCCTGTCTCGGCAATGGTTGTATTTATTGATGGAAAGCCTAATAAAAAAGAATATCGTAAATATAAAATCCGGGATGTAGAAGGTCCGGATGATTATGATACAATGAGAGAAGTTATCCGGAGGCGCTACGCTAGAGTTCTCAAGGAAGGACTTCCTTTGCCTGATTTAATTATTGTAGATGGTGGAAAGGGGCAAATGAGCGCTGCATTAGATGTATTAGAAAATGAGCTTGGGCTTGATATACCATTGTGCGGCCTGGTTAAAGACGATAAACACAAAACCAGTGAGTTACTTTATGGGATACCACCTCAAGTTGTAGAACTGTCAAGACAATCACAGGAATTCTACCTTGTACAACGAATACAAGACGAGGTACACCGTTTTGCTATATCATTTCATCGCCAGTTACGCGGGAAAAACCTTGTGCAGTCTGAACTAGATAAAATTCCCGGTATTGGAGAAAAACGTAGAAGATTGTTATTGACTCATTTTAAATCTATTACGGAAATTAAGAAAGCCAACATCAAAGATATTACTAAGTTAGGGATACCATCAAATATTGCTGAAGATATTATAAGCTATTTAAATAATGATCAAAAAGAGAACCTGTAATTTAGATTACAGGTTCTCTTTAAATATTTTTTTAAATGGCAGTTATGTTTTTTTGAACTCAGCTTCTCAAACACGGTGGAGGGTAAATTGTACCAGAAAAAGTTTGCTATTGATTTCTTCTGTGCATTCACAATCAGAATTGTCAATTCTCTGATATGCTTCAGCTAGGAAGCCAGCTTCTAATCTGAATTCTGTATCAATCGGTGCTTTCAAACGTTGTACGATTGCATCTGACATTAGTTGAAAAATAATTGTTTCCTTTTTTTCCTTAACGATTTCTAAGTAACCCCATCCAAGCTGTTCGAATAGGTGAACAATGTCCTCCATTGAGTTAAATTCAAATTTTCTTGCAAGGTTTCTTCCTAAAAAATAAAGTAATGTATTTGACTCTGTACCTAAAAGTTCTGGTAATCCCAAGTAACGTAATATATCATAACCAGCTCCTGAAGACTGTAAATCAGTGAGTTGGGAAATTGGAAAAACAGTATTATTATTCGACATGGAGGTCATCCTTTCCTTGCTTTTCGACTCATATAGAATTTTAGTTTATTAGTTTATTATGTATATATTTTATTTATTTCGCAAGTACATTTAAGTAAAACCTTTAAAGTAACTATATAATTTTAACGAAATATGTATCTCGTTTTCTTGACGCTTTTTGTAGATAGAAGTACAATAAATATGTCACAAACAGTACAATTTATTTAGCGATACGATATTGACAGATAAGTATAGGTTATCGAGCATAAATTGTATTTACTATGAAGAGCATTTGACAAACTAAAGGGGGGTAACACATGGCAGAACACCGTGAGTTTTTAAGCAGACGACTGCACTCACTGTTAGGAGTAATTCCAATCGGAATATTTTTGGTTCAACACTTAGTGGTGAATCATTTTGCTGTGTATGGTGAAGAAAGTTTCAACAAAGCTGCAGGTTTTATGGCGAATTTACCATTTGTACTTGTACTGGAGACATTTGTAATTTATTTACCGATTTTGTTTCATGCAATTTTAGGAGTTTATATTGTATTTGAAGCAAGAAACAATACAAAAAGATACGGATTTTTCCGAAACTGGATGTTCTTTTTGCAACGAGTAACTGGAATAATTACACTTGTATTCATTGCATGGCATGTTTGGGAAACAAGAGTGCAGGTTGCATTGGGCAATGCTGAAGTAAATTACAGTTTAATGGAAGGGATTCTATCAAGTCCTATTATGTTCTGGTTTTATATTATTGGGGTTGTTTCTGCAGTATTCCATTTCGCAAATGGTTTATGGAGCTTTGCAGTGACTTGGGGACTTACCCAATCACCAAAATCCCAAAAAATCGCTACATATGTAACGGTGATCATATTTTTTGTTGTTAGTTATATAGGTGTTAGAACACTTATCCAATTTGCGTACGGAGCGTAAATAGAAATATAAGGAGTGAGCAAGTATTATGAGTAACCGAAAAATAGCTGTTATCGGCGGAGGTCTTGCCGGCTTAATGGCAACAATAAAAGCTGCTGAAGCAGGTGTGAATGTAGACCTTTTCTCTATTGTACCTGTGAAGCGCTCTCACTCTGTGTGTGCCCAAGGTGGTATTAATGGCGCGGTAAACACAAAAGGAGAAGGTGATTCTCCGGCAATTCACTTTGATGATACTGTTTATGGTGGGGATTTCTTAGCAAATCAGCCCCCGGTAAAAGCAATGTGTGATGCTGCGCCGAGTATCATAAATATGTTGGACCGCATGGGTGTTATGTTTAACCGTACTCCAGAGGGTTTACTAGATTTTAGACGTTTTGGTGGTACACAGCATCATCGAACTGCATATGCAGGGGCGACTACTGGGCAGCAGTTGTTATATGCCTTGGATGAACAAGTTCGCCGCTATGAAGTAGAAGGCTTAGTAACGAAATATGAAAATTGGGAATTTGTTCGTGCAATAATTGATGATGAAGGTGTTGGGAAAGGAATTGTAGCCCAGGATATTAAATCACATGAAATAAAAGCATTTCCTTCTGATGCTACTATATTTGCAACTGGTGGTCCTGGCATTATATTTGGTAAATCAACAAATTCAATGATAAACACAGGATCAGCTGCAAGTAAACTTTATCAGCAAGGTGCAAAATATGCCAATGGTGAGTTTATTCAAATTCATCCTACCGCTATTCCTGGCGATGACAAGCTCCGTTTAATGAGTGAGTCTGCTCGTGGGGAGGGTGGCCGAATTTGGACATACAAAGATGGTGAACCTTGGTATTTCTTAGAAGAAAAATATCCGGCATATGGAAATCTTGTGCCACGTGATATAGCTACACGTGAAATTTTCGATGTGTGTGTTAATCAGAAATTAGGTATTAATGGTGAAAATATGGTTTATTTGGACCTTTCTCATAAAGATCCAAAAGAATTGGATATTAAACTTGGTGGTATTATAGAAATCTATGAAAAATTCGTTGGAGAAGATCCACGAAAAGTACCAATGAAGATATTCCCTGCTGTCCATTATTCTATGGGTGGACTTTGGGTAGATTATGAACAAATGACCAGCATTCCTGGTATCTTTGCAGCAGGTGAATGTGATTATTCTCAACATGGCGGTAATCGTTTAGGAGCAAATTCACTTCTATCAGCAATTTATGGTGGTTCAGTAGCTGGACCGAACGCTATTAAATATATTGATGGTTTAGAAAAGCATGTAGAGGATTTACCTACTGATTTATTTGATGAAAATACGAAGGAAGAACAAGAAAACTTCGAAGCCTTGATGAATATGAAGGGTGAAGAAAACGCTTATCAACTTCATAAAGAACTTGGAGAATGGATGACAGATAACGTTACAGTAGTTAGAGATAATGATAAGCTTCTAAAAACAGATGAGAAGATTAAAGAATTACTTGAACGTTGGGAGAATATCAATATTAATGATACATCCCGCTGGAGCAACCAGGGAGTAATGTTTACAAGGCAGTTAAAGAACATGTTACATCTAGCACGGGTGATTACAATGGGAGCTTATAATCGTGACGAAAGCCGAGGAGCTCATTACAAGCCTGATTTCCCAGAAAGAAATGATGAAGAGTGGTTGAAGACGACAATTGCTTCTTTTGATAAGGATAATAATTCACCGGTATTTTCATACGAAGAGGTTGATACGTCGCTGATTCCACCACGTAAACGTGACTATACGAAAAAAAGCGAAGGGAGTAAGTAATCATGGCTGAACAACAAACTGTTACTTTTATTATTACTAGACAAGACAGCCCAGAATCTGCTCCTTATGAGGAAACATTTCATGTTCCTTATCGTAAAAATATGAATGTGATATCTGGGTTAATGGAAATTCGCCAAAATCCGGTTAACGCTAGTGGGGAGAAGACAACTCCGGTTTATTGGGATATGAACTGTCTCGAGGAAGTTTGCGGAGCTTGTTCAATGGTAATTAATGGAACAGCAAGACAGTCTTGTGCTGCACTTGTGGATCAATTGGAACAACCAATCCGTTTAGAACCAATGTCAACGTTTCCTGTAGTTCGCGATTTAATCGTTGATCGTGAACGTATGTTTGATGCACTTAAACAAGTAAAAGCTTGGATCCCTATTGATGGAACATATGATTTAGGGCCGGGCCCACGTATGCCTGAGAAAAAGAGACAGTGGGCTTATGAGCTTTCAAAATGCATGACGTGTGGAGTTTGCTTAGAAGCATGTCCTAACGTTAACGATAAATCAAACTTTATTGGACCTGCAGCGCTTTCGCAGGCTCGTTTATTCAATGCACATCCAACTGGTGAGATGAATGCGAGTGAAAGATTAGATGGTCTAATGGACGACGGTGGAATTGACGGGTGCGGAAATGCACAAAATTGTGTTCAAGTCTGTCCTAAGGGAATTCCTTTAACTACTTCTATTGCAGCGATGAACAGGGCTACAAATATTCAAGCCTTTAAAAACTTCTTTGGAAGTGACAACGCGCATTAAGTAAAAATTTATATTTATATACTATGGCCCCTGTCCAATAAAATGGTCGGGGTCATTTTTTTAAATCAAAGTTATAAGCGACAGTTGTTTAAAGAACAATATTAAATAATTTCTGGATTACTCTGTTTTTATGCAAATAATCGAGGTAAGTAGCAAAAACAATAATTTAAAGAGAGAAATTTTTAGTTGTTTAGGAGGATATAAATTGTCAAAGATAACTTATATTGAGGATATGGAACAATGGCGTTCAGAATTTTCATTTTCAATCCCTATTTCCATTCGTTTCTCAGAAACGGACATGTTTGGCCACGTAAATAATGTTTCTCCGTTTATTTATTTTGAAGAAGCCAGAATTGAGTTCTTAAAGTCACTGGAATTATTTACTAGCTCATCAACAGATAAGGCAATTCCGGTTGTCGGTGACTTACAATGCAATTATTTAAAACAGATATTTTTTGATCAAAAAATACAATTATATGTAAAAGTACATCATATCGGTAACTCATCTGTTGATTTACATTATATGGCTATTGATGAAAAGGAAGAAATCGCATTAACAGGTAGAGGACGATTGGTATTTGTTCAAGCTGAATCAGGAAAGCCGATATCACTCGAACAATCCATTAAAGAAAAGCTGGCGAACGCTTAGGTGTGAAAGATGGAAAACCGACTTCCCGAAGGAAAGTCGGTTCTTCTAAAGCTTTAACTCCCCCATGCGCAGGAGCTCAACTACTGCTTGTGAACGCCCCTTGACTCCAAGCTTTTGCATAGCATTAGAAATGTGATTACGGACAGTTTTTTCTGATATAAATAATTCTTGGGCAATTTCTCTTGTTGTTTTGTCTTGTACTAACAATTCAAACACTTCTTTTTCTCGCTTTGTCAGTAATTGCTTCGGTTTATACTCGTTGTCCTTCAAGTGTTAACCCCTCCTTGCTGTCATAGAGCTGCAAATGAAGGGAAATTATTTAGTCAATATAGCGTATGAAGGAAGTTATAAAACAGTGCGTATATTTAGTTTATGGAATGCCCATTATACAAACAACATTTTGAATATGGAATAAAGAAATCTTTGTTATAATAATCTTATGTCGAAAAGACTTATTTTATTTACATATATGCAAGCAGGAGGTAGCTCTTTTGGAAAAAAATTCTTCAACATACACAATAAATAATATAGAACGAACAATGCGCTATATATCTGGGATTATTAAGCAAAATGGCAGAAAGATTTTGACTAATTATCCCATCACTTCACCACAATTTGTTGCCTTACAATGGTTAGTGGAAAATGAGGAACTAACAATTGGTGAGTTATCCAATAAAATCAGCCTTGCTTTTAGCACAACTACTGACTTAGTAGACCGTATGGAGAAAAACGAACTTGTAGAAAGAGTTAAAGATTCAAAAGATAAACGAGTAGTGCGCATTCGCGTTTTGGATAAAGGAAGGCAGATTATACAAGAGGTAATTGAGAAGAGACAAGTTTATTTAGGGGAAGTTTTAGAAGATTTTACTGAAGAGCAAACAGAATCTCTAAACGAATTATTGGATTTTTTACATGAGCAAATGAGGAAAGTAAATAATAAATAATAGCATAAAGAAGGGGAATATATGCAAAGAGCGATTGGTGTTATCGATTCCGGTGTCGGCGGTTTAACAGTAGCATACGAGTTAATGCGTCAACTACCTAAAGAGAAGTTAATCTATATAGGAGATACAAAGAGATGCCCTTATGGCCCAAGATCAGAGCAAGAAGTAAGAGCATTCACATGGGAAATGGTCTCTTTCTTGCTTGAAAAAAATATTAAGTTGTTAGTAATTGCTTGTAATACGGCAACTGCTTTTACACTAAAAGAGTTGCAAGATAAACTGGATATACCTGTATTAGGTGTTATTCAGCCAGGAGCGCGCGCTGCCATAAAGTGGACAAAAAATAATCATGTAGGGGTAATTGGTACAGAAGGTACAATACGCAGCAATGCTTACAAGGATGCCTTGGTAAATATAAACCCTGCAATAACTGTTGATTCTTTAGCATGTCCTATGTTTGTACCTATGGTTGAACAAGGAATAATGTTTGGTGAAAAAGCAGAAAGCGTTGTAAAGGAAACATTAAAACCGTTGAAAAATAATAAAATAATGGATACTTTAATCCTTGGCTGTACACATTATCCATTAATTAAAAATACTATTCAGAAGGAAATGGGAGCAAATATAACAATTATTTCCTCCAGTGAGGAAACAGCAAGAGAAACTAGTGCTTTGCTCTCAATGCATCATTTATTAGCCAATGGCAACAAAAAACCTACTCATGAATTTTATACTACTGGAGAGTTGAAGATATTTAGCAAAATATCAGAAACCATTTTTAAAAAGTCAAATTTCAAACGTGTACGTATTGAGAAGGCGATGATTTAATAAAAGTCAGAATCCATAACTACAAATGGGTTCTGACTTTGTTGTTTAAGAACTATGAAATTTTAATTCAATGATATTAAGTAAATGGTGTTTTTTTAACAAATTCGCAAAATAGATATACTACGTCGTATCTTGTGGAAAATGGAGTAATTCAATTTGCAAAGGAAGCACCCATTGATTTGCGTTTCAGGCGGACGCTTTCCGCCGGCATGGCCTCAGCCGCTTCCTCCGCTACGCTCCGTCCAGGGTCTTCGCCTCATGCTATTCCGGCAGGAGTCGCCGCCCTCCACTCCAATCAATTCGTACACAGCATATTAAGGGTATGCAGACGCAATTTTTCTTCCTAGGTATAATAGTAAATAGTAGCGAAGGAAAAATACGGAGACTCCTGGGGGAGATGAGGCATAGATGAGACCCCGGAATGCGTAGTATTTTTCCGTAGCGGTGTTATTTAGCTATTTTATATTAATTGGGAAATAAGTTTTCACTACGTCGCAGTTTCCTCCAACTGCGTAGAAATGCAATTGCCTTTAGAAGTCTAGTAATATACAGTTCCGGCTCACCAATTGAACCATGTGTTAATAGATGGGAATAGACAGCCATTGTTTTACCTATTTTATAGATTCTGATCCAGCTATTTCAACACTAAGTATTTTTAAATACATGTTCTATAAACTTCCTTTGTCTTTATCTTCTTAAATATGGAAGAGCACCCATTGAAAGCCACCTTAATTTAAATAGCGAATATTTCACTCCATCTCCATTCATATGTTAAGGCAAAGGGAGCCTACTTATTTTTCTTATGTTTTTTTAAATAAATTTTAAGTTGAATGGTCTATTTTAATGCATAGCTCGTATATATAGTAGTACAAACCATCATAGGGGGTAGAGACATGCTGAAGCGCGGTTTAATTGTAACAGGTGCTGTAACGCTTTCGATTATATTGACAGGATGTTTTCAGGGAGAACAGTCTTTAGAGGAAATGGATCCACCAAAAAATGCTGAGGAAGTTGATAAACTGGAAAACCCTGAACAAGAAAGTGAAGCTAAGGAAAATAAGGAAGCAAGTGGAGAGGAAGCTCCAGCCGAAATGGTTGCTCGCCAATTATATTTAATTGATGCGAACGGAATGGTTGCAGCTCAAACAGTAGAATTACCTAAACCAGAAACAAATGAAGTAGCTAGTCAGGTGTTAGAGTACTTAGTGAAAGGTGGACCTGTTACGTCTGTTTTGCCAAATGGGTTTCAGGCAGTCCTGCCAGAAGGTACAGAAATATTAGGATTGGATTTACAGGAAGACGGCACCATGGTTGTAGATGTTTCGAAAGAATTTGAGAACTATAAAGCAGAAGAGGAATTAAAAATACTTGAATCGATGACACATACGCTAACTCAGTTTGATAACGTGGATAAGATACAACTTAGGGTAAATGGTTACCCATTAAGTGAAATGCCTGTAAACGGGACTCCGATCAATGAGGGTTATTCCAAGGCTAATGGGGTTAACATAACAGATACAGACACACTTGACTTGATTGGAAGTAAACCAGTAACAATGTATTATCCAACCCAGCATAATGAAAACCGCTACTATGTACCAGTAACTCAATATATTGAAACAGATAGTGAAAATACGTACCAATCTATTGTCCAGGCACTACTTGAAGGACCTGGATTTAATACAAACGTAAAGCACGTATTTAATGCGAAGACATTAATTACAAAAGCACCTAAATTAGAGGATGGCGTGTTAGAAATAGAGTTTAGTAAAGATATACTAAAAGATCAAGAGAAGTCAATGATCTCAGATGAGGTTATGGAAACTTTAGTTCGTACTCTTACGGAACAGCAATCAATCGATGCCGTGAAAGTAAGTGTAGAGGGAATTGAAAAAATAGTTAACGAGAACGGAGAAGCCTATAGCAAACCTGTAACAAAACAAACTTTTATGCCTACTGAAAAACTTTAGGAAGGAGGGGCTTTTATAAGCCTCTTCTTTTTCTTCTTTCTTAAAAATAGCCTGTATTATCCTGTGTGCTTTCATGTGGCTGTTACTTTTGATTTATAAATGGGTTCAGTTAATCGACCCTATCCAGACTTTCAATTTCTAAGGCCTGCACTTTAACTAATTATGTTCCCGATTATGTATTAACATGTTGATTTACGGAAAAATATGTTAAGCTAATTGATGAAACAAGGAGGAATTTAAATGAGAAACGATCAAAGAAATTCAGATAATTTACGTGCTATTAAGATAACAACAGAGTATATAAACCATCCTGAAGGCTCTGTACTAATTGAGGTAGGAAATACAAAAGTCATATGTAATGCAAGTATTGAAGATAGAGTTCCTCCATTTATGCGTGGGCAGGGGAAAGGGTGGATCACTGCGGAATATGCAATGCTTCCCCGAGCCACAGAACAAAGGAATATTAGGGAGTCCTCAAAAGGAAAAGTAAGCGGCCGAACCATGGAAATACAACGATTAATAGGAAGAGCTTTACGCTCTGTTGTTGACCTGGAGAAAATTGGGGAACGTACTGTTTGGGTGGATTGTGACGTAATTCAAGCTGATGGTGGTACACGTACTGCGTCCATTACCGGTGCATTTGTTGCAGTGGTGCTGGCATTTGGTGAATTGCTTAATAAAGGTACCATTAGTAAAATGCCTGTGAAAGACTTTCTTGGTGCAACATCGGTTGGTGTCTTATCTAATGGAACGGAAATACTGGATCTCAACTATTTAGAAGACTCTGAAGCACAAGTTGATATGAATGTTGTCATGACTGGAACAGGAGAGTTTGTGGAAATACAAGGTACTGGAGAAGAAGCAACGTTCACCAATGCTCAGTTAATGAGAATGTTGAAGCTAGCAAATGATGGACTGCAAGAAATTTTTCAAATTCAACGCAATACGCTTGGTGACTTGTCCGATAGAATTGGAGAAACGAAATAAGGGTGAAAACATGAAGGAAATAATTATTGCGACAAAGAATAAAGGGAAAGCAGAGGAGTTTAAAAGTTTTTTTGGGAAGTATGGTATAAGCATAAAATCGCTGTTAGATTTTCAAGAAGTGATGCCAGATGTGGAAGAAACAGGCATTACCTTCAAGGAAAATGCCGCACTGAAGGCAGAAGAGATTTCTACAATGCTTTCCATTCCTGTTTTGGCCGACGACTCTGGTTTGGTCATTGATGCGCTAAATGGAGAGCCTGGTATCTACTCGGCTAGGTATGCGGGTGAACCTAAAAACGACCAGGCTAATATGAATAAAGTATTGAAAGAATTACAAGATGTGCCAAAAAACAAAAGAAAGGCTAGATTTGTGTGTGTTCTGGCTATAGCAATTCCGGGAGAGGCAACAGTGTTTCGCGAAGGATATTGTGAAGGAGAAATAGCCTTTTCTCCTCGAGGAGCGCACGGTTTCGGATATGATCCGATATTTATTCCTCAAGGCTATAATAAAACGATGGCTGAACTTTCTGCACAACAAAAAAATGAAATTAGCCATCGTAGGAATGCGATTAATCAATTGGAAGACTGGATAAAAAATATATAAGAACATCTAAAAAGGTAGGTATATATATGACACGCGTGTTAATCATTAGTGACAGCCATGGACTTACTAGTGAAATTTTATCGGTCAGAGACAGGGAAAACGCAGATTATATGATCCATTGTGGAGATTCGGAATTAGACGCTGATGCTGATGAATTAGATCAGTTTTATGTTGTTGGAGGGAATTGCGACTTTGATAATCGATATCCAACGGAACAAACGTTAACAATAAACGGAGTAACCTTTTGTGTTGTGCATGGTCACCTGCACCAAGTCAAATCAAATTTATTAACACTTGGTTATCGAGCTAAAGAACTAGGTGCCCAGGTTATTTGCTTTGGTCATACTCATATTGCAGGTGCTGAACAAGTGGGGAGTCAGCTGTTTATTAATCCGGGAAGCATCCGCTTACCGAGAGGACGTAAAGAAGCTACTTATGCAATAATGGAGTGGGAAACATCTTCTAATATTACCGTCTCTTTTTATGAAGAGAGCGGAGAACCTATAACCGAATTATTTTATAATGCATCTTTTTAAAATAAAAAAGCTTATCAGTCTCTTATGGGAGGGATTGATAAGTTTTTAAAAAAAGTTATTTAATGTGTTGACAAATCTTTAAATAAAACATATAATGATTCTTGTCCGTTAAAAAAGTTCATTTTAATTTTTTCTATTTGCGGGTGTAGTTTAGTGGTAAAACCTCAGCCTTCCAAGCTGATGATGAGGGTTCGATTCCCTTCACCCGCTCCATACATAACTTTTTGTCCCAGTAGCTCAGCTGGATAGAGCAACAGCCTTCTAAGCTGTGGGTCGCAGGTTCGAATCCTGCCTGGGACGTCATTAAAACAATCCAGAGTAAGATAAAGACACAGAGGATCACTTATGAACATTGAAATATCAGTGTTTGTAAGTGATCTTTTATTTTGTGGGATTAATTTTAAATAAGGTCGTTTGTGTAAAGTTTTTACACAAATTTTACACAAGAAATTACAACATCATTTTATTGAAGATAATTGACGGACAGTTAAAAACCAGTAACGGTTACGATTAATAAGATTGAAAAGTATTTGAAGTGGAATAATAAAATAGAGAGGGGCACCTCTTTAAATAGAGGCTATTTTTCTTTCAATACACTAAACGCATTTGCAAATTTTTGAGCAAATGTGATGGGATGTTCAATAGATTGAGCATGAACATATAATACGGATGGGTTAGTGAATATCCAATGGTTATGAATTGCACTAACAGTTAAATTGTTTTTGGCTAAATTATCGACAAATAGGGGGAGCTCTTCTTGAAGTACTGCTACTTCAGCTAAGTTTAGAGCGTTTCCATTGGCCTCCATTGATTCAAAAGTTATTTCCGCTGTAAGAATACTCTTACTTGTTCTACCAAATACGGTGACATTAAGATTACGGCCTATATCTGCAGTACAAGCACCATCTTTTATTTTGGGCTTGCCGTTAACGATTTGTGCATATTGTTGGCAAATATATTGAAAATTTTCCATTTGTCTTTCACCTCTATTTTATGATATGACTTAGCTTGAAATTTATGCAAGGGAAGATAAATTAAAATAAGAGTTAAGGAAAGATGATATAAAACTACCAACAGATCCTCTATATTTTTTTGTCTTAATAAGACCAAATAAGACTAACCAACTGCTCCTAAAAAACAAGATGTAATTATTCCTTGAAAAGTTCCCATTTAATGTTAACATAAAAGAGTATATCTCTAATGAAATTTTTGAGAGCTATGTTATAATCTTTTTACATATATTTTACAAAAGCTGATGACGATCCAATCGTTTAGACGAGCTTCTACCTTTTATATATGTCCGCCTTGAGACGTCACCAAGGAGAAACCTACTTGTTGGTTTCTCCTTTTTTCACTATAACTCTCCTTCCTAGTTTGTTTAGATTCAATGGTGAAGGGGAATGTATATGAAATAGAAAAACATAGATACTAGTACTACATCATGGAAAAGAAAGGAGGAAAGTAATGGAGCACCACACAAGTAATGTAATCCTTTTTCCTAAGTGGAAAAGTGTTTTAGAGGAAGAAAGTCTTCAGGCACTAAAGGAAAAGAGGTATGAACAGGCATTAATTAAGCTTGATGAATTAATAAGCTACCAGGTAGATAGTCATGAGGTTATGGTAGGGAAGTTGATTTGTCTTATGGAATTAGGTAGAGAGAATGAGGCACAAGAAATATGTGAAGGTTTATTACAAAATAGAGACCAGCATTACTATCACTATCTTCATGTATATTTAACACTGTTATTTCAAACGAATCAATATCAATTACTTATGGAGCAAGTGGAGGATGAATATGCCTCTGGGAAAACTCCGATCGAAATGAAAGAGCAATTTGACCAGCTTTACAATATGAGTAAAAAGATGCAGCTAGATGTAACAATTGATAGATCAACTACATATATGAATGAACTTGAACAAGCAGTAGTTCATAAAAATCATGCAGAACAGTGGAGAATAATAGATAAATTACGTAATATAGATATGCAACCATCCGAAAAAGTGATTATTTATCTGGCCGATGAAGAAATACATCCGGTAAATAAAACAGCCTTGTTTTGTTGGCTTCAGCAAAGTGAGCTTGAAACGGCTGTTACTATAAACAAATTGGGACATACGGTGAATGTTGTTCCTATGGATACAGAGCAAATGATGGAGCAAGTTTTTATTAAAGAAATTGTTCTTCTATTACGCGATCTGGAACAACAAAATCCATCTATGTTTCAGTTGATAAATAAGCTACTGTATCGATATGCTTATGTTCGTTATCCGCTATCACCTCCTCCCGAAGATATAGAGCATATCGCTAATGCCATAATAATGATTGGCAAGGAGTATGTTAGTATACATAATTTGTTAGAAGCAGATAAAAATGATAGAGTAAATAAATATATAGAAGAAATTAAGTTTTGTGAAGCACTCTATCTAAGTATTATTGAAGAATGAATGGATTAAATAGAAATGCTTGAAAGGCATATTAATTATGTTATAATAAGATGGTTGTAAATTTGAAAAATGCTTTGTTTATAGTAAACGGACGTTAAAAATGTATGAAACAATAGATTTTGGAGGGAAACTTATGTCAGCAAAATGGGAAAAGCAAGAAGGAAATGAAGGAGTCTTAACAATTGAAGTATCACCGGAGGAATTTGATAAAGCTTTGGATCAAGCATTCAAAAAAGTATCCAAAGATGTGCAAATTCCCGGCTTTCGTAAAGGGAAAATTCCTCGTAAGATTTTTGAAAACCGTTTTGGTGTAGAATCTTTATATCAGGATGCTGTAGATATTGTACTACCTGATGCTTATATGAAAGCTATCGAAGAAACAAATATTGAGCCTGTAGCACAGCCTGAAGTTGATATTGAAACAATTGAACAAGGAAAGCCTTTAGTTTTCACTGCTAAAGTAACTGTAAAACCAGAAGTTAAGCTTGGTGAATACAAAGGTCTTGAAGTAGAAGAACAGTCCGTTGAAGTAACAGATGAGGATGTAGAAAAAGAAATAGAGCATCAACGTGAGCATCATGCTGAGCTAGTTGTGAAAGAAGAAGGTACTGTTGAAGAGGGTGACACTGTAGTAATCGATTTCGAAGGTTTTCTTGGTGACGAACCTTTCGAAGGTGGAAAAGGTGAAAATCATTCCTTGGAAATTGGATCTGGACAATTCATTCCAGGATTCGAAGAACAATTGGTAGGAAAGAAAGCAGAAGAAGATACAGAAATCTCCTTAACTTTCCCTGA
This sequence comes from Virgibacillus halodenitrificans, assembly GCF_001878675.1. Lineage (NCBI taxonomy): Bacteria > Bacillati > Bacillota > Bacilli > Caryophanales > Bacillaceae > Virgibacillus > Virgibacillus halodenitrificans. The sequence goes on from NZ_CP017962.1 coordinate 1,532,436, forward strand.
AGACTATCATGCAGAAGAGTTGGCAGGTAAAGAAGCAACTTTTAAAGTTAAAATTCATGAGATTAAATCTAAAGAACTACCTGAATTGGATGATGAATTCGCTAAAGATGTAGATGAAGAAGTAGAGACACTTGATGAGCTTAAAAAGAAGAAAAAAGAAGAACTAGAAGAACAAAAGAAACAAGAAGCAGAAAATCAGAAGCGTGAAACACTTCTTGAAAAAGCATCTGAAAATACGGAAGTAGTTATTCCAGAAGCAATGGTAGATACAGAGTTAGATCAAATGGTTAAAGAATTTGAACAACGTCTGCAAATGCAAGGAATGACTCTTGAAATGTACTCTCAGTTCTCTGGTCAAGACGTTGACGCATTAAAAGAGCAAATGAAAGAAGATGCAGAGAAACGAGTTAAAACAAATCTTACTTTAGAAGCAATCGTGGAAAATGAAGATCTTGAAGTGTCTGAAGATGACTTGAACGCTGAGTTGGAAAACATGGCTTCTATGTACGGAACAGATGTTGAGCAATTGAAACAAATGCTTGGCGGAAATACAGATGCACTTAAAGGTGAACTTAAAATGAGAAAAGCAATTGATTTCTTAGTTGAGAACAGTAAAACTGTATAATAACTCTACTAAAAGGTTTAATTGCAGTTGAATAAGGTTAATATGAAAACAAGGTGCTATAAACGCACCTTGTTTTCATATTAAGTCAGATTGAAGTTGAAGCGTATATATATTCATTTTTGTCATATAGTATAAGAAGCCTAAATTGAAATATACAAGTTAAGCTGATGAACCAGAAATGGAAAATATATGTTTTATTAACAATTTTAAAGTATATTGTTTTGTTTTTTATTTTTGATCTGATATGATGACTATAAAAGTTGAATCCTGAATAAGTGTTTAGGAGTAGATTTAAACTTTTAGGGGTGAAGTGTATTGTTTAAATTTAATGAAGAAAAAGGACAATTAAAGTGCTCGTTTTGTGGTAAAAGTCAAGATCAGGTTCGTAAGTTAGTTGCCGGTCCAGGCGTTTATATATGCGATGAATGTATTGAACTTTGCACTGAAATAGTGGAAGAGGAATTGGGAACTGAAGAGGAAACCGAGCTCAAGGAAATTCCCAAACCAAAAGAAATATGTGAAACGCTGGACGATTATGTAATTGGTCAGGATAAAGCAAAGAAGAATTTATCTGTAGCGGTTTATAACCATTATAAACGGATAAATTCCCCTAAGACTTCAACTGACGATGTAGAACTTTCAAAGAGTAATATTGCGATGCTTGGACCTACAGGTAGTGGTAAAACTCTACTTGCTCAAACCCTAGCCAGAATTATTAATGTACCTTTTGCGATGGCAGATGCAACATCATTGACAGAGGCAGGCTATGTAGGTGAAGATGTAGAGAATATTCTTCTTAAATTAATTCAAGCAGCAGATTATGATGTTGAAAAGGCAGAAAAAGGAATCATTTATATTGATGAAATCGATAAAGTTGCTCGTAAGTCAGAAAATCCATCGATTACTCGAGACGTTTCCGGAGAAGGTGTACAGCAGGCGTTACTGAAAATTCTTGAAGGTACAGTTGCAAGTGTTCCACCACAAGGCGGACGTAAACATCCTCATCAAGAGTTCATTCAAATTGATACAACCAACATTCTATTCATAGTTGGCGGTGCTTTCGACGGAATTGATCAAGTGATTAAACGTCGTCTTGGAAAGAAAGTTATTGGCTTTGGTGCAAACGAAAAACAACAAGATTTAGAAATGGGAGAATTGCTTTCAAAGGTATTACCTGAAGACCTCCTTCGTTATGGTTTAATACCTGAGTTCATAGGGAGAATTCCAGTTATTGGCAGTCTGACGCCGTTAGATGAGGATGCATTGGTTGAAATTCTAACTAAGCCGAAGAACGCTTTGGTCAAGCAATATGAAAAATTATTCCAAATCGATAATGTTGAATTGGAATTTGAAGAAGAATCGTTACGTGAGATTGCTAAAAAAGCAATAGAAAGAAAAACCGGTGCTCGTGGTCTTCGCTCTATTATAGAAGGCATTATGCTTGATGTAATGTTTGAGTTGCCTTCCAGAGAAGACATTGAGAGATGTATTATTACAAAAAATACAGTATTGGATGAAGACGGTAGTCCGAAACTGGTATTTAGAGACGGTACAGTTAAAGAAGGAAATAAGAAGCTACCAAAAGAGAGTGCTTAATTTATAAAATCTAAAGAAGGAGACTGGCTAGTCGTTTCAATTAGAAATGGCTGTAGTCAGTCTTTTTCATTGCAGAATTAATTTTTATAAAAGTTGGTCCAATGATTAGGTCTGGATTGAAAGATCTAAATTCTCATTCTATTTGGTGGAAGTTTAATAATAAAATAATACATATGCTAAAGGTAATAAAATATTTTGTTTAGAACGGAATATTTTATCCGAAATTCTACAATCGGTGTTCTGATTTGTTTCTAAATTACATGTTTAGTATAATTTTGAAGGTGAATACTAAAAGTAGCTAATTGATTGCTTTAAGAAGTTGAGCTTTACAACATTAAGAGTATTATTTAGACTTTAAGAACATATGAACCAAAGAAAACGATTAAAATCTGTATAGATTACATAAAAATTGGAGGAATAAAAATGACAAAAGAGACTATTCAACTACCCCTCCTTCCATTACGAGGTTTGCTTGTCTTTCCATCCATGGTGTTGCACCTGGATGTAGGACGAGATAAATCAATTGCTGCTTTGGAAAAAGCGATGATGGGTGACCAAACCATTTTTCTGGCTGCTCAAAAGAAAGTTAGTATAGATGAGCCTGATCCAGATGAAATCTTTCAAGTGGGTACTGTAGCAAAAGTTAATCAAATGCTTAAGCTCCCCAATGGCACAATCAGGGTTTTAGTGGAAGGGTTATATCGAGCGGAAATCGAGCGGTTTATTGAAGATAATGATGAATTCATGGTTGAATTTGTGAAACTTGAAGAAGTGCATGAAAATGAAAATGAAGAAGAAGCATTAATGCGTTCTTTATTAGAGCAATTTGAGCAATACACAAAAATATCTCGTAAGGTAACGAAAGACATTTATTCTACTGTAGCAGATATTGAAGAACCTGGAAGACTTGCTGATATTATAACCTCCCATTTGACTTTGCGAATTAACGAGAAACAAGAACTATTGGAAATGACTAATGTTCGTAAAAGACTACAAAGACTTGTGAAATTAATCTCTAATGAGAAAAAAGTAATCGATTTAGAGAAAAAGATAGGGGCACGCGTAAAAACTTCAATGGAGAAGACTCAAAAAGAGTATTATCTACGGGAACAGTTGAAAGCTATTCAACAAGAACTTGGGGAGAAAGATGGTAAAAGCGGTGAGGTAAATGAACTTAGGGAAAAGATAGAGCAGTCTGATATGCCTGAACATATTAGGCATGTAGCCACCAAGGAACTAGGTCGTTTTGAAAAAGTACCTCAAAGTTCTGCCGAAAGTTCTGTTATTAGAAATTATTTAGATTGGCTATTACAATTACCATGGACAAACGCTACAGAAGATACTATTGATATTCAACGTGCAGAGGGTATTTTGAATCACGATCATTATGGCTTAGAAAAAGTAAAAGAACGTATTCTAGAATACCTTGCTGTACAAAAATTGACGAATTCAATAAAGGGGCCTATTCTTTGCCTAGTGGGACCTCCTGGGGTTGGTAAAACTTCGTTAGCCAAGTCAATTGCAAGATCTATTAACCGGAATTTTGTACGTATTTCCTTAGGTGGAGTACGAGATGAAGCTGAAATTAGGGGACATAGAAGAACTTATATTGGAGCAATGCCTGGGCGGATTATCCAGGGTATGAAAAAAGCTAAAACAATCAATCCAGTCTTTCTATTGGACGAGCTTGATAAAATGTCAAATGACTTTAGAGGAGACCCTTCATCAGCTATGCTGGAAGTTTTAGACCCTGAACAAAATAATAGCTTTAGTGATCACTTCATCGAAGAAACATATGATTTATCAAATGTTCTTTTTATTGCAACGGCTAACTATGTAAATAATATACCCGGTCCACTTCTTGATCGTATGGAACTTATTTCTATCGCTGGTTATACAGAGGTGGAAAAACTGCACATTGCGAAGGAGCATTTACTACCTAAGCAACTGAAAGAAAATGGGTTAAAGAAAGCCAATCTACAAGTAAGAGACGAAGCATTATTGAAACTGATCCGTAGGTACACTAGAGAAGCAGGAGTTCGTAATTTAGAAAGACAACTAGCAGCGTTGTGTAGAAAAGCTGCTAAAATTATTATTTCGAATGAAAAGAAAAGAGTTATTATTACGGAAAACAGCTTGGAAGAGTTGCTCGGAAAACCAGTTTACAGATATGGATTAATGGAAAAAGAAGATCAGGTAGGTACTGCTACTGGTCTTGCTTATACTTCTGCTGGGGGAGATACGCTTTCTATCGAAGTATCACATTACCCAGGAAAAGGTAAATTAACCTTAACAGGAAAATTAGGTGAAGTGATGCAAGAATCTGCTCAAGCAGCGTTTAGTTATATTAGATCAAGAGCAGAAGAATTAAATATTGACCCTGATTTCCATCAGAAATTTGATATTCATATCCATGTTCCTGAAGGGGCTACGCCAAAAGACGGTCCATCAGCTGGGATAACGATGGCAACTGCGCTGGTTTCTTCTCTTACAGGAAGAGCTGTAAGTAAAGAAGTAGGCATGACAGGAGAAATTACACTAAGGGGCAGGGTATTGCCAATAGGCGGATTAAAAGAGAAATCGTTAAGTGCTCATAGAGCTGGAATTAGAACAATTATTATTCCGCAAGAAAACGAAAAAGATATCGAGGACATACCTGAAAGTGTCCGTAAAGATCTAACTTTTATACCTGTTAGTCACTTGGATCAAGTATTGGAACACGCTTTAGTGGGGGAGAACAATGAAAATAACTAATGCTGAAATTGTAATTAGTGCGGTTAGTCAAAAACAATATCCAAATGATCAGTTACCGGAAATTGCTTTGGCAGGTCGTTCTAATGTGGGTAAATCATCCTTTATTAATACTATAATAAACCGGAAAAATTTAGCGAGAACTTCTTCAAAACCTGGGAAAACACAAACTCTTAATTTTTATAAATTAAATAATGCATTTTACTTTGTTGATGTTCCCGGATATGGTTACGCAAAGGTTTCAAAGAAAGAGAGAGAAAAATGGGGCAAGATGATGGAAGAGTATTTTCAGACAAGGGATACTTTAAATGCTGTCATCCTCATTACTGATGTAAGACATGAGCCAACTTCAGATGATATCCAAATGTATGATTTTCTAAAGTATTATCAGCTTCCAGTCATTGTGGTTGCAACAAAATTGGATAAGGTTCCAAAGAATAAAATAGATGCCCGTTTAAAGAGAACAAAAGAAACATTAGAAATGGAAGCAGATGATTATCTATTGCCATTCTCGGCAGAAAAAGGATACGGAAAAGAAGAAGCATGGAATCTTCTAAAGAAATTTATTTAATATTATTGCTATCGAAGAATAAACAAAAACTTCGATAGCTTTTTTATTTATAATTATTTAAATGGATGGTTTTAATATGTAGGCAGGTATTATCCGATGATTCGCAAAATGGATAAACTATTAAGTAATTTGTGAGAATGGAGTAATTCATTTTACAGAGGAAGCACCCATTGATTTACGTTTCAGGCGGACGCTTTCACATCCCCGGGTACAAGTGCAACATCGGGCTCCTCTTTATCTCGCAGTGTCTTCTTTGCCGCCCGGCATGGCATCAGCCGCCCCCGAAAAGCGCAGTGTTTTTCCGTAGCGGTGTTATTTAGCTATTTTATATTAACTGAGAAATAAGTTTTTCTCTAATGAGCAGTTTACTCCAACTATAAATAACAGAGATAACCTTGTCCGCCTATCAGTTGCAATATAGCAAAATTTTTAAACTACAGACAGTCAATTTTGGGTAAAATTCAAAAAAGTTTAATTGTTCAGTATTATATTTTAGCATTTTGGGGTATATGTAAGGTGGATGGAGTTATTATCGCTATGCTAGTATATATGGGAGTATATGGGCTTATATCAAATTTTCAGGCACTTGGTTCTTTTTCCCACTGCTTGTATACTTAATAGTACAGTTTAGCGAAAGAGAAAAAATACCTAGTGAAAGGAATTTTAGCGAATGAAAAGACTGAATATTGCGTTAATATTAGTTATAATTACTCTAATGTTGGCAGCCTGTGGTGCTGAAAATGAAACAGAAGCAGATACTTCCTCAGCTCAGAACGGAAAAGAAGATAACTACAATCTCGTGGAGAAAGGAAAATTGACTTTTGCTGCTTCCGGAGAATTCAAACCTTTTAGTTATATGGAAGGAAGCAAAATGGTAGGTTACGACATTGCAGTGGCTGAAGCTATCGCTGAAAAACTTGGATTAGAAGCTGTGCAACAAAAAGCTAAATTTTCAGGGATTGTTACAGGTGTTAACCAAGGTCGTTATGATATCGCGGTCGCAAGTCATACAATTACCGACGAAAGATTAGAGCAAGTGAACTTTTCGGACCCTTATTATTATTCAGGGCCGGTTATTTATACAAGGACTGATAGTGATATTGAAAAAGCTAATGATCTAAAAGGAAAAGAAATCTCCGTGTCACGAGGTTCTACATATGTGGAAATGGCTCAAGAATATACAGATAATATACCACAGGTAGACAGTGATGTAGTTGCACTGCAATCATTGGCAAAAGGACATCATGATGCAGTAATAACAGATGATATTACTGGAAAAACAGCAATTGAGAATGGTTTAGATATTGAAAATCGCGGTCAGTTAGGTGTTAGTGAACAAGCTGTAGCTGTAGCTAAAGATGACCAAAAACTACTTGAGGATATAAATAATGCACTTAAAGAATTGAAAGAAAGTGGCGAACTGGCAGCATTAGCGGAAAAATGGGTGGGCGTAGATATTACTGAGAAACCAGAGGAGATAGAAGAATAATCTACTTGTCTGTAACGTGCGCAGTATATGCGCACGTTTGTGTTTATATGGATATAAGGGAGTGGATAAGTTTGGCAGCAATTATGCATTTTTTTGATGTGTTTATAAATAGTTATGATGTTTTCCTTGATGGATTATGGATAACCTTCAAATTATCACTAGCCTCTTTGGTCATAGCTTTTTTTATAGGTTTGTTTTTTGCAGTATTAAAAATATCGAATATTAGGATTCTTGAATGGATTGCTGATGCTTACATTTGGATTGTTAGAGGCACACCCTTAATCGTTCAAATTTTTATCCTGTTTTATGGTTTAACAGACATATTATTAATACCAATGTTTTGGGCAGGAGTAGCTGGACTTGCTTTTCATAGTGGGGCATATATAGCTGAAATAATTCGAGGTGCAATTCAGTCAATTGAAAAAGGACAGAGGGAAGCAGGGAGATCGCTTGGAATGAGTACAAGTTTAACTATGCGAAGAATCATCCTTCCGCAAGCATTTAGAAGAGCAGTCCCATCTCTAGGTAATCAGTTTATTATTGGCATAAAGGATTCCTCCTTAGTTTCCTTTATCGGGATGCAGGATTTATTTGGAGTAGCAAGTACAATGGGGTCAAATAGTTTTGATTACTTATCATACTTCTTTACAGTTGCAGTATATTATTTATTCATTGTATTAGTATTAACCGTATTGGTTAACAGAATTGAAAAAAGATTGGCAGTAAGTGACTAAAAGGGGGGAAGAGCACAATGGATAATAAAAAGGAAATTATTCGTGTAGATCAATTAAATAAGTCATTTGGTGATTTGCACGTATTAAAGGATATTGATTTGACAGTTATGGAAAGTGAGGTTGTCGTATTAATTGGGGCTAGTGGTTCAGGGAAAAGTACATTACTCCGTTGCTTAAATTTTTTGGAAATGAAAAATGGTGGAGATATTTTTCTGGATGGAGAGAAAATCAACAAAAGTACCCATGATTTAAATGATATTAGACAACGGGTGGGCATGGTGTTTCAGCACTTCAATCTTTTTCCACATAAAACTGTTCTCGGTAACGTAATTGAAGCTCCTATTCATGTGAAAGGAGAGAATAAAGCAAATGCTATAAAGGAAGGGAAAAAACTATTGGATAAAGTAGGTTTGGAAGATAAATATGATGTTTATCCTTCTACTTTATCTGGCGGACAAAAACAACGAGTAGCTATTGCTCGTGCCCTTGCAATGAAACCGGAAGTTATGTTGTTTGATGAGCCGACATCTGCTTTGGATCCAGAGTTGGTCGGTGAAGTTCTTTCTACAATGAAGGAACTTGCTGAAGAAGGAATGACAATGGTAGTAGTCACCCACGAAATGGGGTTTGCACGAGAAGTAGGTGATTGGGTTGTATATATGCATGATGGAAGGATCATTGAATATGGTCACCCGAACGAAATATTTGATCAACCAAGAGAAGAGCGAACTAGATCCTTTATAAGCTCCGTACTATAGCATTCAACCAATCTAAAAAAAGAACCTCGTCTTAAAGGGGCTCTTTTTTTAGATAGAATTTTTGCTTTATTATGTTAAAAGAATCTACTTCTTTCTCTTTAATAAATAGATTCCGAGAATAATAAGGATAATCGGCCAAAATCTTTCCCCATAATCAATTAATACATAGACCCATGTCAGCCATTCCGGTAATTGAACAGAAAATATGAATACTAGAGCTATACTAATGAGTAATAATCCAGGAAATAACCCTTCTTTGGTTTGCGTGAATTTAATAAGAAAGGCGATTCCTATTATTAATAAATAAACACCCCAATGATCGATCCAAAAAGAATAATTTTGTACTCCGTGAAAATGAATACCAAAACCAAGCAAAATTGTTCCAACAAATAAATTTTGATGTTGCTTTGTTGTGTAACTATGTATAAGAAAAGCTAATCCAATAATAATAAGTAGTGTCTGCCATGAATAAAAATTGGTGATAATAGGTAATCGCAATTCTTTTAGCAAAAAGTAAATACCAATGCCAATGATGATATAAGCCGCTAAGCTATTCTTCCTCATATATTCACCCCATTTTACCATCTTGTTTTCTTGCTATATGTAATTCAATGTGATAAAGTACATTCGGGTTACACAATTTACAATATAGTTACGTATCATCTTAACATATAGTTTCAGAATGTGTTCACATTTTAGCTGAAACTCATGTTTCATCCATGTTATAATTAGTATTGACTGAGATTTATTTTATATAAGTGGGATATAATATTAGTGTAAACATTAATCATTTTCACTGTGCGTTTGTCTATTTAGACCAGCGCTTTACAGGTTGGGGGTAGATCATGTGCATATCATTAAAGTAGGATTCAATTATAAATCAGCCCCTGTGGAAGTCAGGGAAAAACTAACCTTTGCCGAGCATACACTTCCTGATGCCTTAAATAATTTAAAGCAGCAGAAGAGTATTTTGGAAAATGTAATCGTCTCAACATGTAATCGAACAGAGATTTATGCCGTTGTAGATCAACTTCATACTGGTCGTTATTATATTAAACAATTTTTAGCTGACTGGTTTCAATTAGAAAAAGAAGCATTTACCTCATATCTTCGTATTGCTGAAAATGACGGAGCATTAGAGCATTTATTTCGTGTTACATCAGGACTTGATTCCATGATTATAGGGGAAACCCAGATACTCGGACAAGTAAGACAAGCCTTTTTTACTGCGCAAGATACAAAAACAACAGGGACTATCTTTAACAAATTATTTAAGCAAGCCATCACCTTTGGAAAACGAATGCAAAAAGAAACAACAATTGGTGAAAATGCAGTATCCGTGAGTTATGCTGCTGTAGAACTTGCAAAAAAGATTTTTGGGGACCTTTCGAATAAGCATGTTGTTATTCTTGGTGCTGGCAAGATGGGGGAGTTGGCTGCTAAAAATCTTCAAGGTTCTGGAGCAACTGAAATCACGGTGGTTAATCGTACATTAGAAAAGGCTGAGGCATTAGCTGATAAGTTCGCAGCGAAAGCAGATCAATTCGATAATTTACTTCCTGTTTTGCAGAAAGCGGACATTCTTATTAGTTCGACGGGGTCAGAAGAGCTTGTCCTTACAAAACAGTCCTTGGCAGCTATTCAAAAGAAAAGAAAGGGTAATCCTTTATTTCTTGTAGATATTGCTGTGCCTAGAGATTTAGATCCACGAATTGGAGAGCTTGAGAACGTATTCTTGTATGATATTGATGATTTACAACATATTGTGGATGAAAATCTTCAAGCAAGAAAAGCAGCTGCTGAGCAAATTGAAATTCAAGTTGAAGAAGAAATTGTTTTATTTAAAGAGTGGCTAAAAACCTTAGGAGTTGTTCCGGTTATTTCCGCTCTGCGCCAAAAGGCTCTTTCTATTCAAGCAGAAACGATGAAAAGCATTGAAAGAAAGATCCCTGATCTAACAGTAAGAGAGAAAAAGGTATTGAATAAACATACGAAAAGTATTATAAATCAGCTTCTTAAAGAGCCGGTTACTCAAGCGAAGGAACTAGCGGATAGTAAAGATGCCGATGAATCATTAGCACTGTTTGTCAATATTTTTGGTATTGAAGAAGAAGTGAAAGAAGAGTTAGCAAAACAAGTAGTTAAAAAAAAGAATAATAATGAAAAAAACAACGAGAAAGAAGTATCCTTTCCGAATATTAGTCCATTAACTACTTTTTAAGGCGAAAGGATTCTAACTATGTTTGAATTAAAATGGGTTTATGAATTTATTTTAATTATTTATGGCTTAAGTTTGGTTAGTTACTTCCTTGATTTTATCCAAGATAACCGGAGAGCAAATCGGATTGCTTTCTGGTTACTTAGTATGGTTTGGGTTATTCAAACCCTTTTTTTATTGCTTGAAGTAGTGATAGAAAGGAATTTTCCTGTAATCACATTAAATGACGGCCTGTTTTTTTATGCCTGGGTACTTGTTACAATATCCTTAATCATTAACAAGCTTTTTACGATTCATTTCATCGCTTTTTTTACTAATTTATTTGGCTTTTTTATTTTGTTATTTCATATTTCTACAGTTGCACAAAATGACATGAAAGCAAATGGCGTCCAATTAGTACATGAAATCTTAGTGAGCCATATTACATTAGCAATCGTTTCTTATGGCTTTTTCACTGTATCCTTCTTAATTTCTGTTATGTACTTAGTTCAATATAAGTTGCTCAAGAAGAAAAAAGGATTTAAGTGGATGTGGAGATTTGGTGATTTGAATAGATTGGATACCTTTTCTTTTTGGGCAATAACAATAGGAGTACCTTTACTTTTAATAGGGATTATTCTGGGTGTCGTATGGGCATATTCTTCCCGTGCGGAGTTTTATTGGTTTGATCTCAAAACAATAGGGTCTATACTTGTGTTAGCTGTGTATATTTTATATTTAATCTTGCGATTGGTAGGTGGCTACAAAGGGAAGACGATAGCAATTTATAATACCGCTGCGTTTCTTGTTCTCTTAATTAACTTCTTTTTATTTAGCTTGCTATCAAATTTTCATTTTTCATTTTAGGAGGAATTTAGTTGCGTAAAATAGTTGTTGGTTCAAGAAAGAGTAACCTTGCATTAACACAAACAAATTGGGTGATTGACCAGTTGAAAAAAGCTGGAGTTACAAATGATTTTGAAGTGAAAAAAATTGTGACAAAAGGGGATAAAATTCTTGATGTAACATTGTCAAAAGTAGGTGGGAAAGGTCTGTTTGTGAAAGAAATTGAACAGGCTATGTATGATGAGGAGATAGACTTTGCTGTTCATAGTATGAAAGATATGCCTTCAGTTATGCCAGAAGGGCTCGTAATTGCATCAATTCCTGATCGGGAAGATCATCGTGATGCTTATATTGCTAAGGGAAACACACCTTTTCGTGATCTTCCAGCTGGAGCGATTGTAGGTACAAGTAGCTTAAGACGATCTGCTCAGATACTCGCAGAGAGACCAGATGTAACTATTAAATGGATAAGAGGTAATATTGAAACTAGATTACGTAAGCTAGAGGAAGAGGACTATGATGCCATTATACTGGCAGTTTCGGGACTTAAACGCGTTGGAGTAAGTGAAGAGTTGATAACCGAATATCTTGAACCTGAAATTTGTGTCCCTGCTGTAGGACAGGGTGCGTTAGCTATTCAATGTAGAGAAGATGACACGGAAATGCGCAACTTGTTAGAAAAGATCAATAATTCGTATACTACAAGAACTGTGGAAGCGGAAAGAACCTTCTTGCGCTTATTGGAAGGTGGTTGCCAGGTTCCGATTGGAGGATATGCTTACCTGGAAGGTGATGAAATAATTCTTACTGCATTGGTTGGTACCCCGGATGGGAAAACAATATTAAAGGAAGAAGTGCGAGGAAAAGATCCGGAATCAGTTGGAGAAATTGCAGCAAATCGATTAATTAAGCAGGGTGCAAAAGAAATAGTGGAAAAAGTAAAAGAGGAATTGGATCAATAATGAATGTATCCTTACAAGGAAAACAAATACTTGTAACTAGAGAAAAAAAACAAGCAAAAGAATTTGCTGACTTAATTCTGGAGCATCAAGGAATACCCATTGAAGTTCCTCTATTAACTGTTTCATGCAAGGATCATAAAGAGAATCAAGAGGTTTTGCAATCCATTTCAAATTATGATTGGATTTTCTTCACAAGTGCTAACGGGGTGAAGTGCTTTTTTGAAACGGTAGAGAAGTATCTCACCCCTGAAAATGCACTTCCAACTAATATTGCCGTAGTTGGTCATAAGACAGAAAACGCGTTAAAAAGGTTTGGTTATAGTGCAAAGTTCAGACCATCTGTTTATAACGCAGAAGTAATGGGGATGGAATTTTTAACAGAATTCCCCAACCCTGGGTCTATTCTGCTTGTAAGAGGGAACCTTTCCAGGGATGTACTTCCAACTACTTTTATTGATAATGGTTTAAACTTTGATTCTATAGAAGTATATGAAACATCTTATAATTTTCTAGTCAAAGAGCAATTGAACAAACATCTGGAAAAAAGCCAAATTGATTTTATTACCTTTACAAGCCCTTCAACGGTAGAGTCATTTTGCGCAATGGCTGCTAAAAAAACAGGATTTGTGTATGTATGTATTGGAACGACCACTGAGAATAAGGCGAGGGAAATAGGGTTATCACCTATTATCTCTCCAAGCGAATTTACTATAGAAGAAATGGTAAGAAGTATAAGTAAATATATTTCTATGAAAGGATAGATAGATATGAAGAACATGCCGGAATTTAAGCGACATCGCAGATTAAGATCTTCAGCAGCTATGCGTTCCATGGTGAGGGAAACACATATAAGCACAGATGATTTAATTTATCCTTTATTCATTTTGGAAGGTGAGAACACGAAAAATGAAGTACCTTCGATGCCAGGTGTTTACCAAATTACAATGGATATTTTAAAAGAAGAAGTAAAAGAAATTCATTCCCTTGGAATAAAATCCATGATACTTTTTGGAGTACCTAATGAAAAAGATGAACATGGAACAGGTGCATACATAAAAGACGGGATTATCCAAGAAGCAACACGTGTGATTAAAAAGGAAGTCCCTGATATGCTAGTAATCGCAGATACTTGCCTTTGCGAGTATACATCTCATGGCCATTGTGGAGTAATTCATAATCAAGATGTAGATAATGATGAATCACTTGCACTATTGGCCAAAACGGCTGTCTCCCAGGCTGAAGCCGGTGCGGACATTATTGCTCCATCCAATATGATGGATGGGTTTGTAACAGTTATTCGTAAAGCTTTGGATGAAGCAGGGTTTACAAATATTCCGATCATGTCTTACGCGGTAAAATATGCCTCTTCTTTTTATGGACCGTTTCGTGATGCTGCAGATAGTACTCCTCAATTTGGAGACCGAAAAAGTTACCAAATGGATCCTGCAAATAGACTAGAAGCCATGCGTGAGGCAGAATCTGATATGCAAGAAGGTGCTGACTTCTTGATTGTAAAACCAGCTTTATCTTATCTGGATATCGTTCGTGATGTGAAAAATAAATTTAATGCACCTGTAGTAGCTTACAATGTCAGTGGTGAATATTCAATGGTTAAAGCAGCAGCATTAAATGGATGGATAAACGAAAAAGAATTAGTACTTGAAAAGCTTACTTCCATGAAAAGAGCTGGAGCAGATTTAATCATTACCTATTTTGCTAAAGATGTTGCTAAGTGGTTAAGTGAGTAAGATTCAGATTAACTTAAATTGGAGTGAGAAACTATGAAGAGCTTTGAAAATTCAGTAGATGCATACAAAGAGGCTGTTGATTTAATGCCTGGTGGTGTAAATTCACCTGTTCGTGCATTTAAATCTGTTGGCATGTCGCCAATTTTTATGGAGTCCGGAAAGGGTTCTAAAATTGTGGATATTGATGGAAATGAATATATAGATTATGTATTAAGCTGGGGGCCACTTATTCTTGGACATGCCGATGATCGGGTGGTAGAGAAGTTGAAAAGTGTAGCTGAGAAGGGCACTAGTTTCGGTGCACCAACTAAGTTGGAAAATGAATTGGCAAAGCTTGTGATCGATCGTGTGCCATCTATTGAGATGGTTCGTATGGTTAATTCAGGCACAGAAGCAACGATGAGTGCATTACGATTGGCCAGAGGTTATACAGGAAGAGATAAAATATTAAAGTTCGAAGGAAATTATCATGGACATGGCGATTCCTTATTAATTAAGGCAGGCTCTGGTGTTGCAACACTGGGATTACCTGATAGTCCAGGTGTTCCAGAGTCAATTGCTAAAAATACGATTACTGTACCCTACAATGATATGGAAAGTGTACGTTATGCATTTGAGAACTATGGTGAGGATTTAGCTGCTGTAATTGTAGAGCCTGTGTCTGGTAATATGGGAGTAGTTCCACAAAAAGATGATTTCTTAAAAGAGTTAAGAGAAATTACTGAAGCAAACGGAACAGTTTTAATCTTTGATGAAGTGATGACTGGTTTCCGTGTCGGATATAATTGCGCACAAGGGCATTTCGGTGTAACACCTGACCTGACTTGTCTTGGTAAAGTGATTGGTGGAGGTCTACCTGTAGGGGCATATGGTGGAAAACGCGAGATTATGGAAAAAGTAGCGCCTACAGGATCCATTTATCAGGCGGGTACCTTGTCAGGAAATCCATTGGCCATGACGGCTGGTTATGAAACGCTACGAGCTCTAAATGAAGAATCTTACAAAGAAATAAATAAAAAAGTGGATAAGTTAATTAATGGGTTTAAACAAGCTTCAGAAGAGTTTCATATTCCTTTACAAATTAACCGTGCTGGTTCTATGGTTGGGGTGTTCTTCACTAATGAAGAAGTAATTAATTATGAAACAGCACAGACCTCCAATCTCGATTATTTTGCACAATATTATAGAAATATGATTGAAGAAGGCGTATTCCTTCCGCCTTCTCAGTTTGAAGGATTATTTCTTTCTACTGCTCATACTGATGCGGATATTGAGAAAACAGTTAAAGCGATAAGAAATGCCTTTTCTAAAATTGAAAAATAAAATGAATTTTAATCTTAATAATACACTAAAAGCTATTCCTTAATTAAGGAATAGCTTTTTCTATTTTTCTATTGTTTTTAAAGCATATCTTATTTGAAAAGAACATATAGATAATTAAGACATATGAGTTTAAGGAAATATATGTTGAAGGGAGGAAGTCTGTTGGAAAACGAAAGTTCAGTTTTCAGTTTTGAGTTGAACGAGTCCCTTTATTTTGAAAAGGGACAGGAAGTTTTGGAAATGAGAGGCATTTCACTTGATCCAGAAATCTCTATACAACCATTCAATGAATACATTTCCATTCGTGGTGTTATTGAATTGCAAGGAGAATATGTAAAAGAAGTCCAAATAGAAGATAAGGAAAATCGATTCGACTATGATGCTTTTCAGTCAAAACGTTTTGTAGAAAGGGTTATGGATAATGATGATGGCACCTTGGAATTTACACATCGATTTCCAGTAGAGATTTCGGTACCAACATACCGTGTAGAAAACTTGGAAGAGGTAAGCGTATATATTGAGTCTTTCGATTATGAGTTACCAGAGAAAGATCATTTGAAACTCTATTCTACCGTACAAATCCATGGGGTAAATCAACTGGTAGAAAGTGCTGAAAACCGTGTGGATGTAGAACAGGAAGAAGAGTCATCTGAAGGAGTAGAGCAAGAAACATTTGAATTTGAGATTAAGCCAGAGAATGAGTCAATAAATGAATTGGATTCTACACAGGAAGAACAAGAAATTCCGCGTTTTCTTCCAAGCTCTCTAAGGGATGATTCTCTTGAAGAAGAAGGGGAAGATAAGGAGGAAGAGAATAACATAGAGGAAGACGAAAAAGGAAACCGATGGAAGTATAAGGAAACAAAAACGTTAACGCAGTTTTTTGAAGATTTATCATCTAAAGAAGAACTAAGTGTCGAGGATCCAGAAATCTCCTCTTCTAGTATTGCAGATGATTATTCTTCTCCATCCTCTGATTCACCATCAATCTCACATGAAATAATGGAAAGTAGTAATAGTCGTGAAGTTGAGGATGTGAGTTATTTGTCTGACATGTTCCGTCATTCTGATGAGGAGCAATATTCTAAGATGAGACTCTGTTTTGTGCAGCCAAATGACACGATTGAAACCATAGCTGAACGTTATCAGATAACAACTTTACAATTGATAAAGCAGAATAGATTAGATGAAGAATATGATGTATCTGAAGGGCAATTACTTTATATCCCTCATACTAAGAAATAAAAATGGGCCCCTTGGTTGAAAAATCAAGGGGTCTGCTACATAGGGGGTAATAAATTGGAGCATATATATAATGTCTTACGTAACTATAAAATATATCCAATGCATATTACTAAAATAACTGATCGCTTATATAAGGTTTCTGATGGTAATAAGGACTATGCAATTAAGCAAGCAAATTTCTCCAAGACAACTTTTTCGAGGTGGGAGAGTGTGTACCAGCAAGCGTATAGTAAACAACTCTCAGAAATCCTACCTATTTACCTTTCTGACGCCGGGACTTTATATTCAATGGTTGATGGACAAACTTATTATTTGCAGCCATGGTTGGAACGTAGAGATGGTGCGGAAAGAAATGAAGAAATTAATCCATTATATCAGGCAATTGGCCGAATTCATGCAAAAACTAAAGTATTGAAGACTATTCCTATGCATAAAGTAAAAGATCCCTTTATAGAATACAGAACATTTTGCTCCCAGATGAGAAAAAAATT
The DNA here is from genome assembly GCF_001878675.1 of Virgibacillus halodenitrificans. Classification (NCBI taxonomy): domain Bacteria; kingdom Bacillati; phylum Bacillota; class Bacilli; order Caryophanales; family Bacillaceae; genus Virgibacillus; species Virgibacillus halodenitrificans. The sequence goes on from NZ_CP017962.1 coordinate 1,549,772, forward strand.
GTACTCAGCTGTAGATGCTTATGAACAAATTCAATTCATGTCTCCACTTGAGCTTCAGGTCTGTACCCACTTTCGAGACATAGACCAAGCATTTCAAAAAATTGATGAGCGGATTATGGCGCTGAATGAAATTGAAGAAAAAGAACTATCATGGGATATGTGTTTATGTCATGGCAATTTGGCATTTGAACATAGTATACGCAGTGATCAAACCTATCTGCTCAATTGGGAAAGAGCACAAATGGATAATCCAATAATGGATTTGGTATCTTTCTTTGAAAATGAAACGTGGAGATTTAATACACCTGTTGATGAATTAATTGAGTCTTTTTCCACTTATTATCAAGAAAACGAGCTTTCAAAAATAGAACTACTTATTCTGTCTATATACTTGCTAAACCCATCTCCTTATTTGGAATTCATAGATAAATACATGATGGATCCATTAAATGATACGATGTTCAACCAAGTAAGAAATTTGCAATTTACATATCGAAGGATCATATTTGCTTTAAAGTGGACAGCATATGTGGAGCGAGAATATGAAACTATATCCTTAGATGACCTTGAAAGTTAAAACCACTCTAAATAAAAAGCAACAAATAATCCCACTAGCAGACCAAGCAGTATTACATCAAACGTTGTAGGCAGTAAAAGTGTTCGGATCAATTGGAAAAGTAATATTGGCAGAGTTACTCTTTCTATAACAATTATACATTTTCTACACCATGGCGGGAGTTTATAACGATAATAGCGAGCCATTTTATCACCTCTTTATTCACTTTTCTTTCATTATGTAATATGATATGTATAAAGATAGCTGTTCTGTGCAACTATATTAATAGTTGACGATTGAACTGGTTATCTATAAAATATAAGAAGATGAAACTAGTTGAATAATGGATGTAAATGCAATGAATGGGAAGAGTACATTATGATTACCTATAAGAGAGGGAAGTATTAAGCTGAAAACTTCCTAGGATGAATTATATTGGAAGGTCGCCCTTGAGCTGCTTCTTTGAACGTGTAATTAACTGATTATACATGTAGAAGAATGCCGGTGAGAAACCGTTACTGAACATGAGTGTACAAGTGTATTTTACTTGTAAACAAAGGTGGTACCACGGAAATATACCTTTTCGTCCTTTCTTAGGATGAAAGGGTTTTTTTGTTTTTTATTAAGTTTTATACAAGTATCACACCATGACCAGCTTCAGTGCTTCCCATTCCCGAAAACTTAAGCAATAACTCTACATTGCAAACAACATCATTACAATTTCTTGCTTAGGCATAGCGGTGATGATCAAGATGCTGGCCCTTTTGTTCATACATGTGTTTAGCCTGTTTGACAAAGTCTTTTAATGAATAAGGAGGTTTTCCATAATGAATGATAAACAACAAAATTCACTATCTACAAAGTATAATCCTCAGGAAGTTGAACAAGATCGTTATAAATTTTGGTTAAAAGGAAAGTTTTTTGAGGCTAGTGGCGATAAAGATAAAGAGCCATTTACAATTGTTATTCCCCCTCCGAATGTAACAGGAAGATTACATTTAGGGCATGCTTGGGATACAACCATGCAGGATACCATTTCAAGGATGAAACGAATGCAAGGATTTGATGTGTTATGGTTACCAGGAATGGACCACGCAGGTATTGCTACGCAAGCAAAAGTGGAAGCAAAGCTGAAAGAGCAAGGCACAACTCGCTATGATTTAGGGAGAGAGAAATTTCTTGAAACCGCATGGGAATGGAAGGAAGAATATGCTGATTTTATTCGTTCACAGTGGGAAAAAATGGGGCTGGGATTGGACTATTCCAGAGAACGATTTACCTTGGATGAAGGACTGTCAGAAGCAGTAAAAGAAGTATTTGTAAAGTTGTATGAAAAGGGTTTAATTTACCGTGGGGAATATATAATTAACTGGGACCCCAAAACAAAGACCGCTTTATCTGATATTGAGGTTATTTATGAGGAAGTTCAAGGCAAGTTTTATCATTTAAGATACCCAATTAAAGATAGCGATGAAACGATTGAGATAGCCACTACTCGTCCAGAGACAATGCTGGGAGACACAGCAGTGGCTGTACATCCAAAAGATGAACGATATCAGCATTTAATTGGCAAAAAGGTTGTTTTGCCGATAATCGGTCGGGAAATTGAAATAGTGGCTGATGATTATGTAGATAGAGATTTCGGATCTGGAGCTGTTAAGATAACTCCTGCTCATGATCCAAATGATTTTGAAATCGGAAATAGACATAATCTGGAACGTGTCTTGGTAATGAATGAGGACGGCACAATGAATGAAAATGCCGGAAGTTATGAAGGTCTTGATCGATTTGATTGTCGTAAAAAGATTGTCCAAGATCTACAAGCCCTAGGAGTTCTATTTGATATAGAAGATCATACTCACCAAGTTGGTCATTCAGAACGAAGTGGCGCTGTTGTAGAACCGTACTTATCCACCCAATGGTTTGTAAAGATGCAACCATTAGCTGACTCGGCTATTGATCTGCAGAATACTGAGGATAAAGTGAACTTCGTGCCTGATCGGTTTGAAAAAACATATTTGAACTGGATGGACAATATACGAGATTGGTGTATTTCGCGCCAACTATGGTGGGGCCACCGTATTCCTGCTTGGTACCATAAGGAAACAGGAGAAATATATGTAGGTAAAGAAGCTCCCGACGATATTGATAAATGGGAACAGGATGAAGATGTTTTGGATACATGGTTCTCCTCTGCACTTTGGCCGTTCTCAACGATGGGATGGCCAGATTTAGAGGCAGAGGATTTTAAACGCTTTTTCCCAACAGATGTATTAGTGACAGGCTATGATATTATATTTTTCTGGGTAGCCCGTATGATTTTTCAATCCAAAGAATTTACTGATCAAAAGCCATTTAAAGATGTTTTAATTCACGGATTGATTCGAGATGCAGATGGAAGAAAAATGAGTAAGTCACTTGGAAATGGAGTCGACCCTATGGAGGTCATTGATAAATATGGAGCAGACTCACTTCGGTATTTCTTATTGACTGGATCTACCCCAGGACAGGATCTTCGTTTTCATTGGGAAAAAGTAGAGTCAACATGGAACTTTGCAAATAAAATCTGGAACGCTTCTCGCTTTTCTCTCATGAACATGGAAGGATTCAATTATGAAGATATTGATTTGTCTGGTGAAAAAACTATTGCTGATAAATGGATATTAACTCGTTTAAATGAGACAATTGAGCATGTTACAAAGAACACAAATAAATATGAATTTGGGGAAGCTGGTCGATATTTATATAATTTCATTTGGGATGACCTATGTGACTGGTATATTGAAATGGCGAAATTACCATTATATGGCGAAGATGAAGCTAAGAAGACTACAACGAGATCTGTACTCGCTTATGTGCTAGATCAAACAATGCGAATGCTTCATCCATACATGCCGTTTATCACAGAGGAAATTTGGCAGAAGCTCCCACATAAAGGTGAATCTATTACTGTAGCAAAATGGCCTAAAGTGAGAGAAGAATTTCACGATGAAGAAGCATCGAAGGTAATGAAACTGCTCGTATCAATTATAAAGTCAGTGAGAAATATACGAGCAGAAGTAGACACACCGATGTCTAAACAAATTAAATTAATTATACAAGCTGAAAGTCAATCAATTATGGACGCTTTGGAAAGCAATCGGGAATACTTGCAACGTTTTTGTAATCCAAGTGAGTTAGTAACCGCCACAAATGTGGAAGCACCTGAAAAGGCAATGTCAGCTGTGATAACTGGAGCAGAATTGTTTTTACCATTAGAGGGATTAATTGACTTTGATAAAGAAATAGAGCGATTAGAAAAAGAATTGGCTAAGTGGACAAAAGAGGTAGAGCGTGTTCAAAAGAAGCTTTCTAATAAAGGATTTGTAAGTAAGGCACCGGAAGCTGTAGTAGAAGAAGAGAGACAAAAAGAAAAGGATTACCTTGAGAAGCAGGCAAAGGTTACTGCAAGATTGAATGAATTAAAAGGGTAATTATAAAAACGGAATCCTATCCAATGGGATTCCGTTTTTTCAATTTCTTTATGATATGAGAAATATACGTCTTAACTATGTTAGAGTCTGTGACAGCACTTAAAATCCTTGATCCTACCACATCCTCAATCTCATTAAAGAGAATGTCACCTGTCTTATCAAATAAAAAATCAATTCCTACCATATCAAAATCGAAATAATCAATAATATCTTGAATCATAGAAGCTTGTTCGTTGCTTAATTTGAAAAGGGTTGCTGTACCACCAAGCTTATAGTTTGCACGGAAATCGTTGTTGCTTTGTCTTAGAACTGCGCCGATAATATTCTTTCCTACTACAAATACACGCAAATCTTTTCCTAGTTGGACATTACAGGATTGTACGATAAGATTATTAGTGGCTATTTTGGAAACCTTGTCCCATTCTTGTTGGTTTCGGATAAAATATACTTGCTTTCCTCCCTTGCCAGAAACTTCCTTCACCACACAAGGAAGAGGCAAGGGAGACTTTTTTGGTAAGCTCTTGTTATGTTGAAAAATAGTGTCCACCATAGGTATCCCTAGATCTTTAATGTGATGATGGGTTAAAGCTTTGTCATTACAAATATGAGAAATCGCAGAAGAATTGCAGCAAAGAACGCCACAAGCTTCCAGTTGTAGCTGAATCATTGTATCTATTGTTCGAACAACTGCAAAGTCAGGGAGATGTAACGATTTTCCTCCAACTAAAATTGTTCGTTGGTTATTAATAATTCCAAAAGTCATTTCTTCCCTTATAATGAGGGTAAGGGAGATATTTTGTTTAGCTGCTTCCTCCAAAAACCAGTTAATGTAAGAGCTGTTTTCGTTAGCATCTATCCTACTGTATATTAGCCATCCTGTTACCATGTTTTAACCTCATTCTTGAATTAATGTATTTAATATATAATCCATAATAAAATCTGCTACATTAATATTGGTACAGTCGTACATGTTCCTTATATGAGCATTAGAGTTAATTTCACAAATTAAGGGAGTTCCATCTGTTCCATATAACAAATCAACTCCTGCAAAATCCGCGCCAATTGACTTTGTTGCTTGTACAGCCATCTCCCTTTCTATTTTGGTTGGGGTGTACGCTTCCATTGTACCGCCAGCAGAAACATTTGCTCTAAAATCATTTTTGGACGCTCGCTTCATTGCTGCAACTACTTCATTACCAACTACTTGAAGCCGCATATCTCTTCCATAACTTGATGAAATAAATTCTTGAAAGACAAATGCTTTTCCCAGTAATTCATTCACTTTGTTCCATAGTTCCTCTCTAGTATGAATTAAATAAACTTGTTCACCAAAAGAGCCAAAAGACTCTTTTACTACCATAGGAAAGCCAAGAGATTTTATAGCATTGTTAATTACATCCTCATCAGGTTGAGTTGTAATAAAAACTTTCGGATATACGATTGTTCGTGGAATTGGTAATCCTGTTTTTGCTAAGTGCTGGTACGTGGCAATTTTGTCATCACTAATTTCAATTGCTTGAGAAGAATTAAATACATGTAATCCCATTAATTCGAGCTGTTTTGCCAAGTAGATGTCCTTATCAGCAAAAACAACGTAATCTGCTATTTTTTCATCTTTCTTTTTAATTAGACCTGACTCCCCGGAGACAAGGTAGGGATTAAGTTCATTATTTTTGTAAATAGTTGTTTCACTTCCTCTTGCATAAGCGGCTTGTTGGATCCACTCAGCATAATCAAGAAACTTATTTCCTGTTAAACTTCCATTATATATTATCCATCCATGTAAATTCATAGTCCTTATCCTTTCTGTTATACTTACCTACAGTATATTAATTAAGAAATGTGGTGTACATATGTTTCAGCGAATCGAACAAGTAGAGGCTTTTTTTTCTTCGAGAGCAAGCTTAGGAATTAAACCTGGGTTATTCCGAATGAAAAAGCTTCTCAAAGAAGTAGGGGACCCCCAAGATAAAATTAAAGCAATTCATGTTGCAGGTACGAATGGAAAGGGTTCTACCATTCAGTTTATTCAGCGAGCGTTGGTGGCTAACGGATACAATGTAGGGATATTTACCTCTCCAAGTATGTATGGATTGCCAGGTCACATACTGGATGGAGATGCCCCGATTAAGGAACAAGTTTTTCTTTCTCTATTTAATAGGTTATATCCTGCCATTGAAGTTTTAGATAGTGAAGAAGAGATGCCCACCGAATTTGAAATATTGACAGTAATTTCCTTTATGTATTTTCATGAAAATAAAGAAATTGCTATTATTGAAACAGGGATGGGGGGAAGAGAAGATACAACAAACTGCTTTCAACCAATCTTATCCATTATAACAAACATAGCAAAGGATCATACGCAGTTTTTAGGCAATACAATAAAAGAAATAGCCTATCATAAGGCTGGAATTATAAAAAAGAACGTTCCAGCAATTATAGGTCAAGTACCAACTGAAGCTGAAACGATCATACTTCAAGAAGCGAAGAATGTCCAAACAGCAGTATATAAATTAGGAAAAGATTTTAGTTACAGTAACATTGTAATAGATGACAATTATCAACATTTCTCTTGGATTCGGTTGGGGAAACAGTATAACCTAACCATTCAAATGAGAGGAAAACACCAAGTAAAAAACGCATCCCTTGCTTTTATGAGTTTATATTTACTTAAACAAATGAACTTTACTATAGATATGGACAAAACAGTGGAAGCTTTTAATATATCCAAGCTGCCAGGAAGGTTTGAAGTGGTCAATAGTCATCCACTTGTGATAGTAGATGGCGCACATAATGTTGCAGGCATAGAGACTTTTCTGGATACGGTAGAAGCATATTATCCAAATAATACGAAGCATCTAATTTTTGCTGCATTTAAGGATAAAAATTTTTCTGCAATGCTAGAAAGATTAAAAACTACTTTTTCTTCTATAATCCTTACCTCTTTTGAGCATCCACGGGCAGCTAAAGCAGATAAACTTTATGAAATGACAAATCATAAGCATAAATTTATGACTGAGGATTGGCAGGAAGCAATAAAAAAAATACAACATAGTGAGCATATCTATTTTATTACTGGTTCATTGCATTTTATATCAAGAGTTAGAGAATTTTTTAGAAATAAAGAAAGTTGACGTTTTGTGCGAAATTATTTTTTAGTAATGTGACAATTTACGTCTTACTTTTTAATTTTCCTATGCTAGAGTAAGTATAATTAATTCTAGCGGAGGTGAGCGAAATAGATAAGCAAAGAGTCATAACTGTATGGGAGAACGGTAAACCAGTAAAAATAAAGGTGAAAGAGACAAGCTGTAAGCACTCCAACCAGTTATTTAGAAAAGAACAAGCTGCTGTTCAAGAAGAAAACGAACCTGTACCAACATTCGCTAGATTAACAACAAATACAAATAAAAATATGGCGAACAAACTAAAGCGCAAATATATAAAACCTGTTATTATTCCAATTTTTTCAGCCCTCTTAATAGGCTCTGTTTTAGGACTAATTATGCTAAAAATGTTTGTAACATTGGATAGTGATGCAACTTCAGGAAATGATGACATTCCTATTTCTGCAATAGAAAAAGACAAAGAGGAGCAAAAGTTGCAAAACGGGTCATCAATAGTCCACGTAGAAGGTGTACAGGCATATGTTCTTCAAGCAGGTGTATTTAGTGAAGAAGCAAATGCTTTAGAATGGAAAGAAAAGTATGAGAATAAAAAGATACCTACAGTAGTGTGGGAGAAAGATAAGCGGTTTCACTTATTTGCGGGGATAGCTGAAACAGAATCGCAAGCTAACCATTTAAGTCAGCAATTTAAAAAAAATGAGTTAGAAGTATATGTGAAAGAATGGCAGACAGAAGGGATTGAAACTAAGTTGTCGAATGTTGAACATCAATGGTTGGCAAAGTTTCAGAACGAATGGAAGAACTCTTTGAAATTATTATCCGCAGGTGAAGAGCTTGAACCAAAAGCTTGGAAACAAATAGTTGATGGCTTTCCAAAAGATACAGAAAAATTGTCACATTTGGATTCACATCTGGAGGAAAATTTAAATAAGCTGAGTGAAGGCAATAACAATCAGGCGCAAGCAGTTTTATTATCTCTCTGGCTTACGTATGAAAAGACGATAAAAGAATTAGAATCCAAATAAAAACAGGCTAAATTTGCCTGTTTTTTAATTTTGATAAATTACTGGATGGAGAAATTCTAAAATAGCTTTAGAAATACATAAAATGCATTGATGTTTTGCCTGGTAATTTTTCTTTTTCCGGATTTGTTCTATAGTGAATTGATGTCTATGATATAACTATGGAAAGGAGGTATTTAAATTGGTAATGGAATCATTAATGATTAAAGATGTCCCTAAAGACGACAGACCAAGGGAAAGATTGATCAACCATGGGGCGAGCCATTTATCTAACCAGGAGTTGCTAGCCATTTTACTAGGAAGTGGAACGAAAGAAGAGTCAGTGATGGCGCTTGCTAACCGAGTCCTTATGCACTTTGAAGGTTTGAAATTATTAAATGATGCAACAATTGAAGAATTAACAGCAATTAAAGGAATCGGTAAAGCAAAAGGAGTCCTCATATTATCTGCTATAGAACTCGGGAAAAGAATGAATCGTTATAAGCCGGTAGAAAGATATGTAATTCGGTCCCCGGAGGATGGAGCAGATTACGTAATGGAAGAAATGAGAAGTCTTCATCAAGAGCATTTTGTAGTTTTGTTCCTTAACACGAAAAATCAAATTATCCACAGACAAACTATTTTCATTGGTAGTCTTAATGCCTCGATTGTTCATCCACGGGAAGTATATCGTGAAGCTGTAAAACGATCAGCTGCTTCAATTATTGTAGCACATAACCATCCATCCGGCGACCCATTATCCATAGTATAATGAATAATAGTAGTTAAAGTAGTTTAGGAGGGGGATATTAGGGAGGTTTTTACTTTAAATAAAAATTAACAAGGTCTATAATTTATAGTAGTTAAAGTGGTTAAAGAGGTGGGAGGATGTGAAGGTTCAAAGGATAAAAGTGGAGAATAAGCCATATCCATTGTATTTATTGCTAGATGAAGAATATCAGGTAATAGAACCAATAATGAGGTTTATAAAATATCTAGATAATACTGGTAAGTCACCAAATACCATTAAAGCATACTGCTATCATTTAAAGTTGCTATATGAGTTTATGGAACAGAGGGGGATTACCCTTAATGATATTAACTTTGAGAAATTAGCAGATTTTGTAGGTTGGTTGAGATACCCAACAGCAGCAAATGTAATTGATCTCCAGTCAAAAGAAGCCATAAGAGAAGAAACGACAGTGAATACAATTTTAAATGCTGTTATGAGTTATCTGGAATATTCAAGTAGATTAGGAGAATTTAAGTCAATTGATGTATTTAAACAAGCAAAGGGGAGAAATTTTAAGGGGTTTTTACATCATATTAATAAGGGTAAATATCAAAAGAATGTCTTAAAGTTAAGGGTTAAAAAGAAGCAGATAAGAACACTAACATCAGAGGAAGTTAAGCAAATTATTGATGCTTGTCATACGAAGAGGGATAAATTAATTTTAATGCTTATGTATGAGGGTGGTTTAAGAATCGGTGAAGTGTTATCGCTAAGGCTTGAGGATATTGCCACTTGGGACAATCAAATCCATTTAACACCCAGAGACGTTAATGTTAATGAGGCCTATATTAAATTAAGGAAGGAAAGAACAATACATGTGAGTAAAGAACTTATGGCACTTTATACAGATTATTTGGTATATGAGTATGGTGAGGACTTGGAGCATGATTATGTTTTTATTTCTTTAAAAGAAGGCTATTTTGGAAAACCACTAAAGTACCAAAGTGTTCTTGATCTAGTTAGAAGAATAGTTAAAAGAACTAGAATAGAGTTTACGCCGCATATGCTACGCCACACTCATGCAACGCAGCTAATTAGGGATGGATGGGATGTTGCACACGTTCAAAAGAGGTTGGGCCATGCACATGTTCAAACAACGTTAAATACCTATGTTCATCTTTCAGATCAAGATATGAAAAATGAGTTTAATAAATATCTTGAGAGAAAGGAACATAAGAAATGAATGATTCTAGTAAAAGGAAAATTATCAGTCAGAGTGAGATCAGTAAGAAAATAGCTGCAATGAATGAAGAATTGCAGGGATTTTGGGCTAATAATAGTTGGGATATAAGGAAATGTCCGCATCCTTCTGCCATAGAATTAAGTAAGAACCCTACTTTAAGAAATCGGTGGGTTCGTTTTGAACGTGTTAAAAATCTGTGGTTAAGAACAGAATTGAAATATTTTTATTTTTACCATTTAAATAATGGAATATGGAATGCAAAAACTGTATGGATTAGAAAAGGAACTGTAATTAATAGAATGTTAGATTTTTTAGATTTAAAGTATCCTAACATTACTTCAATTACTGAAGTTCCTATTAAAAAAGCAATGACGGAATATAGGACATATTTGACAGAACAGGGTGTTAGAATTACCACTACTAATTATAAGATTACTGCTAATCAAGAAAAAATAGCTGTAGAAGCTAATTCTTACTATGTTACTAATTTAAAACAATTTATGGAGTTTTATGAGGACTTTTATTTTGATGGGGAGGAGTGGGATAAAGACATTTGGGATAGACGTAAGTTACCTTTGCCAGATGATAAGGTTAATCCGACACAATATGAATATGTAATTAACTTTAAAGGGGTTCGCAATACGTATTTTAAACAACTCGTAAAAAGATATTGTAAATTGAGATTAAATACGGATAGCTTTTCCTATGTATGTGATATCGCCCAAAAACTTAAAGAGTTCTTTAATTTCTTGGACATGAATTTTAAACACGTTCAGAGAATAAACCAATTAACGAGAATGGAAATTGAAGCATATTTAAGCGAATTAAATATGATGGGGATAAAGCCTAGCACAATAACTGGGAGGATCTCTATATTGGAAGGACTATTTAGTACCCTTCTAAGGCTAGAATGGAATGATATTCCTTCCAAGGTGTTAATCTATCCAGAAGACTATCCCAAAATACCGAGAGCAAAACCTCGTTTTATAGATGAATACGTTCTGGAGCAATTGAACAGTCATCTTGATAAATTACCCGAATATATAGCTACGATGACTATGATAGTCCAAGAATGTGGGATGAGGATAAGCGAATTGTGCACCTTGAAAAAAGGTTGTCTATTAGAGGACAAAGATGGAGATTACTTTTTAAAGTATTATCAATGGAAAATGAAAAAGGAGCATATAGTTCCAATATCAAAAGAGGTAGCTTTATTGATTAAAGTTCGGGAAGATAAAGTTTCATGGGAGTTTCCAGATAGTGAATACCTCTTTCCAAGAAAAGATGGATCGCCATTAAAACAAGAAACATTTAGAGACGAGTTAAACAAATTAGCTTATGAGCAAAAAATAGTCGATAAATCAGGCGAGATTTATAGATTCCATGCCCATGCCTTTCGCCATACAGTAGGAACAAGAATGATTAATAACGGAGTACCGCAGCATATTGTACAAAAGTTTTTGGGTCATGAAAGTCCTGAAATGACAAGCAGATATGCTCATATTTTTGATGAAACCCTTAAAGCTGAATTTACAAAATTCAAAGAAAAACTGGTAACTAATAATGGAGATATAATTGAGTTAGATAATGACAATGAAGTCGATGATGTTGATCTTCAATGGTTCAAGAAAAATATTAATGCACAAGTTCTTCCAAATGGTTATTGCCGATTACCAGTAATAGCAGGTTCTTGTCCACACGCCAATGCTTGTTTAGATTGTACTCATTTTTGTACAAGTAAGCAGTTTTTATCGCAGCATGAGGAACAGTTAAATCGTACTGAGGAGTTATTGGCAGTCGCTAAGGAAAAGCAATGGCAAAGGCAAATAGAGACTAATAACCGTGTTAAAGAGCGACTAGAGCAAATAATTGGCAGCCTGAAGGGGATTAGTTAGATGGTTAAACAGGTACGAAATACAGAGGAAATTGTGCGTTTGGCAAAGCAAAAGTCCAGGCGGACTAGAGAAAATGTAGACAAGGTTATCTCTAAACTATCGCTTGAAGGTAAGACTATTAATTTTAACACAGTTGCAAAGGAAGCTAATGTTTCTAAATCATGGCTTTATAAGGAACATGATATTAGGCAAAGGATTGAATCTCTCCGAAAACAGCAAACAGAAAATGTAATATCAAAACCCAAGAAAAGCTCCCGTTCTGAAGAAGTCCTTATTAAAACCTTAAAAACAAGAGTAAAGGAATTAGAAGAGGAAAATATAAGATTAAGGAACCAGATCCAAAAATTATACGGAGATTTGTACATTAGAGAATAGTTAATCTATGAGTTTCACCAACTTGTGCTTTGAACTTTGAAGTGTTAAAATTAATATACTATTAATCGAAAGGAGAGATGGGTGGACAATGAAGAACTAATCTAATTTTTAACAAATGAAATAGTATATTTCAGTTTAAAAACTTAGGATTAGTCTGCCCATTTTTCCATATACTAAATAAATGTAAGACTGAATAGCTAAAAAGGCTAAATAGTTTTATTTGAGTGTCTTAAAAAGTGACATGACTAATCCTTCCAACATTATTTGGGAGGATTTTTTATTTCTCCCTGAATCAAAATAAAGAAAGAAGGAATCGAATTGTTAAAACAAAAGGAACTAATGGCAAGGGTTAAGGAACTTGTCCAGTCAGATGAACGAATATCTGCTTGTATGATGTATGGCTCTTTTACAAAAGGAGAGGGAGATCAATACTCTGATATAGAATATTACGTTTTTCTAAAAGATGATACAATTTCCACCTTTGATTCAGCAAAATGGCTAAATGAAGTCGCTTCCTACACTTTACTCTATCAAAATGAGTACGGTACGGAAGTAGTAATTTTTGAAAATCTAATACGTGGTGAATTTCATTTCCTTTCCGAAAACGAAATGAATATTATTCCTTCATTCAAAGAATCAGGCTACATTCCTGACACAAAAGCAATGTTTATTTATGATGAAACAGGACAACTAGAATTGTATTTATCAGAGTTGGAAGGTCCGGGACCAAATAGACTTACAGAAGAAAACGTAAATTTTTTATTGAATAATTTTTCCAACCTATGGTTAATGGGGATTAATGTTCTTAAAAGAGGGGAAAATGCACGTTCACTGGAACTTTTATCTCAATTACAAAAAAATATACTACAACTCATTCGAATTGCGGAAGAAAATGCCGATAATTGGTTTAATATGACAAAGAATCTTGAAAAAGAAATTAGTCCTGAAAACTATGAAAAGTTTAAAAAGACTACTGCCCGATTAAATGAATTAGAACTATATGAAGCCTATAAGAACTCTTTGCTTCTCGTTATGGAACTTCGAAATCTCGTTGAAAAACAGTATCAATTAACCATTAGCGATGATTTTTTAGGCAAACTGTTTAATTATATGAACGAATAAATAAAAAGCCTGTATCTCAAGTGATAACTAAGATACAGGCTTTAATTGTTATTTACTTTAAATACATGTTCTCAAAGTGAAAGTATTGATTTTAATGGATTTTTAATAGTTTACTCTTGATAATCAACTACTCCATCACAGGAAGACATCCAGGTAACTAGAAGATTGACTGAGTCAGGAAAAATGATTGGCATTGAATTATTAGATCACCTTATCATTGGAGATAGAAAATTTGTTTCCTTAAAAGAAAAGGGATATTTATAATAGATAGATTTTCGAAATGCTCAAACTTGAGAAATATTTATGGGAGAGATATGTCTTATAAAAGGTGCGAAAAAGTCGGAAATTAACCGAAAGAATATAGGTATTTTAAAAAAAGAAATTACACTAATTGTAATTTAATTAGCGTAAGCATTATATCTGATTTACCAGTAGGCTAAATACCAGGCTCTTAATGAATTCTTAAGAGCCTTTAGTTTTATTCTTTATAAAAATCTATGTTTGCCCATTTGTACACGTTAATGGAAAATCGTTAATGCGATATTTACTAAAATGTTTCATTACATACCCTTTTTTTACTAAACCATAAATATACTTTCTAATATAGCTTTGTGTCAAAATATCATCGCTTATTTCTTCAATTCTTATAAAGTGATTTTTATTTTTTTCAAGCTGAACGAGAATGCTAATTTCAAAGAGATTTAATTTATCTTTTAATGCCACATTATAAATATCCATTAAAATGAACCTCCCAATGATATACTTATTTAGTAGTAATTTAGTTTAACAAAGGAATGTAAATAAAGTGTGGTATAAAGATGGAAATTTAGTTAAATTTGATGAAATATTTATTTTTAAAGCGTGAGAAGTAGAAACAACCTAAAATATGATACCTGTAATACTATCTATTTTATAATTTTTTTCGTATAATTATATAGAAACACGCACATAAGCGCCATTTTCATTATATACAAGAAATTGGCGCTTATTCCTATGGATAGTTACATTTTACTTTCTTCTTTCGTATGTGATAATATACGTGCATGTTTGCAACACATAAAATGAATCGATATAGTTAAGCTAAATAATATACAGTGTTTGTTTTGGAGAGGAAGATATTTTTGGGAATTTTTAATTTTTCACAGGATTTAGGAATTGATTTAGGTACTGCTAACACGCTGGTTTTCGTCAAAGGAAAAGGTGTGGTAGTTTCTGAGCCTTCCGTGGTAGCTAAAAATAATCAAACTGGTGATATCGAAGCAGTTGGAAGTTCTGCTCGTAATATGATTGGTAGAACACCCGGTAACATCACAGTCGTAAGACCAATGAGAGACGGGGTTATTGCTGATTATGATACAACTGCTGCGATGATGAAATATTATATTAAAAAAGCAATGAAAAACCGTTCTATGTTTGCAAAAAAACCAAATGTAATGGTATGTGTGCCTTCTGGAATTACGATGGTAGAAGAACGAGCTGTAATTGATGCAACGAAACAAGCTGGTGCTAAAGAAGCGTTTCCTATTTCTGAACCCTTTGCAGCTGCTATTGGAGCGGGTTTACCAGTATGGGAGCCTACTGGAAGTATGATTGTAGACATTGGCGGAGGTACGACAGAGGTTGCGGTTATTTCACTGGGGGGTGTTGTAACTAGTAAATCTATTCGTACAGCTGGTGATGACATGGACGAAGCAATTATGAATTATATACGTAAAAATTACAATTTAATGATTGGAGAAAGATCTGCAGAATCGGTGAAGCTTGATATAGGTGTAGCTGGAGAAGTAAATGAAGATGTCGAAATGGATATTCGTGGACGTGATCTATTAACCGGTTTACCTAAAACCATAACAATTACCGCAAGTGAAATAGCAAGTTCATTAAACGATACTGTAGAAGCGATCGTTGAAGCGGTTAAAAATACACTCGAGGAGACGCCGCCTGAATTAGCCGCCGATATTATGGATCGGGGTATCGTATTATCCGGTGGTGGTTCCTTGTTACAAAACATCGATAAAGTAATTAGTGATGAGACAAAAATGCCGGTTTTTGTAACCGAAGATCCACTTGAAAGTGTGGCCCTCGGTACTGGTAAATCTTTGGAATACATTCAACATTTCCGTTCCCATCCGAATGTATCCGCTCATCCTATAACAAAGTAAGCTGGTGTTCACATGGCATTTTTCTCGAACAAAAAATTATTCATCATCCTGATCGGGGTGATTGTCCTGGTTGCATTAATAGGTTTCTCTCTGAAAGAAAGAAGCAACCTGACTACTGCAGAGCAATTCGTGAATGATACTGTGGGATGGGCACAGCATATCATTTATGCTCCGGTTGAATTTGTTTCAGATATATTTACAAATATTGACGACTTTAGAGATACTTATAAAGAAAATCAAATTCTTAAGGAGAAATTATCCCAGTATAAAGGGCTTATTTATGAAGTACAGGAAATAAAGGAAGAGAATAAAGAACTAAGAAATTTACTTGATTTGAAAGAGTCAGAGTCCTTACGTGATTATGAGCCTATTCAGGCAACCGTTATGTCACGATCTCCGGAGAGGTGGATCGAACAGGTAACTATTAATAAAGGAAAACAAGATGGGGTCAAGGCTAATATGGCTGTGATTACGGCAGATGGCATGGTAGGAAAGGTCCAGACACCATCTCAATTTACCTCAACAGTTAAATTGTTAACCGGCTTTGATCAATTCAATCGAATTTCTGCTACGATTTCAAGAGAGAAGGGCGAAGGTAAGAATATCGTTGGAATGATTGAAGGCTTTGATGAAGAAAGCAATTCACTGTTATTTCGTATTATCGAAAAATCTGACAAGGATGTGAAAGAGGGAGAGTTAGTGTTTTCCTCAGGTATGGGGGGCGTTTTCCCAGCAGGACTACCGATTGGTACAGTAAAGGAAACAGCCCCAGATAAGTATGGGTTAACAAAAACGGCTTTAATTGAACCAGCTGCTGATATGTATGAAATTAATCAAGTGATGGTGGTGGACCGTTCCATAGCAACCGATGAGAAGACAGAAGATAAGGAGGAGGAATAATGAAACGTTTATTTTTACCTTTTTTCCTCTTTTTATTTCTGGTCTCGGAGGGGGTTGCGCTGGAACTGTTACCACCAAGTCTGATTACAGGAAATCTGTTAATTGTTCCACATTGGGTCTTCATGTTTTTAGTCCTCATCGCTATTTTTTACGATAAGGAAGATACATATTATTCAGTACTTTATGGATTTATTTTCGGGTTACTGATTGATATTGTGTATACAGGAGTACTTGGGGTATATATGTTTTCCTATGCGCTTGTTATATATGTAATACATGGGTTAAAAAAAATGTTACATGGGAATGTCTTTGTAAGTATTCTATTAGGAATAGTTGGGTTATCTTTAGCAGATATTGCTATAAATGTTATTTATACAGTGGCTGGTATAGCAAGCATGGTCTGGAAAGATTACTTATTATACCGTTTACTACCTACGTTACTATTAAATTTGGTGTTTCTATTGTTTCTATATCCTATATTTGTTAAACGCCTTACGAGATGGGGAAGAGACCAGCTATTCAGTAACAATTCGCTATAAATATAATGAGGTGAGCTTATCATGCTTGATAAGAAGCAGTTAATCACGATCAAAGGGACTAGAGACGGGTTGACATTGTTCATAGACGAAGTTTGTTCATATGATCTTGTAGTCAATGAATTGCATGCAACAATTGCGGAAAGTAGTCCGAAAGAAAATGAACCTGTTGTATCTGTAAAGGTCCAATTAGGGAACCGATTTTTAACAGAGCAGCAGAAAAAGGAACTAACGGATATTATAACAAAAGATCATCGGTTTATCGTTGAATCAATTGAATCATCCGTTATTCGCAGGGAAGAAGCATTACGATGGAAAGAGCATAGTGACATACAAGCTGTCAGCCGAGTTATTCGCTCAGGGCAAGTTCTTGAAGTGACTGGTGATCTACTATTAATTGGAGATGTTAATCCTGGAGGCAAAGTAGTAGCTACAGGTAATATTTACATAATGGGTAATTTACATGGCATTGCTCATGCAGGTTCTATTGGGGATAGACAGGCTTTTATTGCAGCATCCTTTATGAAACCAAACCAACTAAGAATTGCTGATTATATAAGCCGTGCACCTGATTACGAAGCAGATGGTGTTTATATGGAATGTGGTCTTGTCGACGAAGAGCAGGATAAAATAGTTATTGATCGGCTGCAGGTTCTTTCGCATAAACGACAAGTATTAAGCGGGTTTGAGAGGAGAATGCAAAATGGGTGAAGCTATTGTTATCACTTCTGGTAAAGGCGGCGTTGGTAAAACGACTACATCTGCCAATATAGGAACAGCGTTAGCGCTTATGGAGAAAAAAGTTTGTTTAATAGATACAGATATTGGCTTGCGAAATCTTGATGTCATAATGGGACTGGAAAATCGCATTATTTATGACATTGTTGACGTAATCCAAGAACGCTGCAAATTAAAACAAGCATTAATTAAAGATAAGCGATTTGACTATCTATCTTTATTACCGGCGGCTCAAACAAGTGATAAATCTGCAGTAACAACCGATGGGATGAAACAGATTATATCAGAGTTAAAACAGGAGTATGATTATATTATAATCGATTGTCCTGCTGGAATTGAACAAGGATTTCAGAATGCTGTAGCGGGAGCAGATAAAGCAATTGTGGTAACTACTCCTGAGAAATCCAGTGTAAGAGACGCGGATCGTATTATAGGATTATTGGAAAAAGAAGATATGGAGTCGCCCAGATTAATTATTAATCGTATCCGTAATCATATGATGAAGAATGGAGATATGCTTGAGATTGATGAAATTATACAAGTACTCTCCATTGATTTGATTGGTATTGTAATTGATGATGATGAAGTTATAAAAGCATCTAATAAGGGAGAGCCTGTGGCACTTCAACCAAATTCCAAGGCATCCATTGCATATAGAAATATTGCAAGAAGAATCCTTGGTGAAACCGTCCCTCTTCAATCATTAGAGGATGAAAAAGGTGTTTTATATAAAGTAAAGAAATTTTTTGGGATGAGGGCTTAACCCTTTGAACACGTTAAGTTATCTGTAAAAATTAAAAACTTACCACAAATTGCTTAGTTTGATACAAAATATATAGATAGCTTCGATTTAGAAGAAAGGTGAAGGGAAATAAGACAACCCTCCACCTTTTTTTCATATCTGCAGCTTTTCGTACATACACTTGTACAAAAGATATGAAGGAATGTGAGGCCAATGAGTAGAGGAGTCAAGAAAGTTCGTCAATCAATTGAGCAAAGAAGAAAACTTCGTGGTTTGCCTTATCAGCAACAAGCAACTAAAAAATCAATTAAGCCATCATTTCCCCAAGATGAAGAAAAGCACGGCTATTTTCCGGTAATTGCTGAAGCTGACATATCGCATAAAAGTGAAAATAAAGTATTGACCGGATTTATTCTCAAAGGAATGTTGTCCATTTTATTGTTTTTTGGTGTTGCGTATGTATGGAATACAAAGGCAACTGGTTTTGAAACACCAAAAGAATGGACAAGTGCAGTTTTAAAGGAAGAGTTTCCCTTTGCAAAAGTGCAGCTATGGTACCAAGATACTTTTGGAACTCCTTTGGCACTGACACCAGACACAGATAAACAAGATGAGGGTAATCAAATACTTTCTCTACCAGTCCATGGTGACGTGGCAGAGAATTTTCAGGTGAATGGAAAAGGGATAAAAATACAACCGGGAAAAGCAGATAATGTTGTAACACTTCGTGAAGGAGTAGTAATATTTGCTGGGAAAGACAACGAAACAGATAACACGGTTATTGTGCAACATGCAGATGGCAGTAAATCAAAATACGGTTATTTAAGCTCAATCGATGTACACCTTTATCAATTTATTAATAGTAACGATTCTATTGGCAAGTTTTCCCCCACTAGTGAAAATAAGACTGTATATTTCTCGATCGAGAAGGATAATGAGTATATTGATCCTGTTAAAGTGATCAGGGTGGACCAACTTGATTAGGTACTTTCCGAGAATAAACATTCATCCTGTATTGATGATATTTATTATACTTTCTATGCTAACAGGTACATTTATGGAATTATCAATTATTTTGGCTATTGTATTTTTTCACGAATTAGGTCATTATATTGCTGCGGTTATACACGACTGGAGAATAAAACAAATTATGCTCTGGGTCTTTGGTGGGGTTATGGATGTTGAAGAGCATTCAACCAGACCTGCCAAGGAAGAAGTGATTGTAACTCTCGCAGGACCCTTTCAACATGTGATAATTTACCTCGGGTTAATTGTTTGCAACGAATTCCAATTGCTGCCCAATTCAGTATTGGATTTGGCGTATTATTATAATACAGTGATTTTATTATTTAATTTACTGCCAATCTGGCCATTGGACGGTGGGAAGCTGTTACTTCAATGTCAATCACTTGTTTTCCCATTTAGAAAGGCTTATTATTCTACTCTATTAGTTTCTATGATAATAAGTATAATTTTTTTAGTAATCCAATTAGTCTTCTTTCCATTTACGTTAAGTGCCTTTTTACTACTTTTATTTTTATTTATGGAAAATAGAAATGAATGGAAACAACGCTATTATGTTTTTATTCGTTTCTTAATGAGTAGGTACTATAACGGACCAAGCAAAATTGGTAGTAATTCAATCGTAGTTTCTCACGAGACAATGGTTCTTGATGTTTTTTCAAAATTTTTCCGTGATCGCAAGCATGCCATCTATGTTGTCTTTCCTGGAAACAGACGTAAGTCAATTGATGAAAATGACTGTTTACATAGTTTCTTTCATGACAAAAGTTATTCTAAGACAGTAGGGGAGATTACGGATTATATGACATAAGGAATTATCCTTCCACTTGTTGACAGAGTCTCATACATTATGATAATATTAGTACGTTATTCATCGTAGCACCAGTGCTACAACCGCTCAAAAAAGGTTTTAAACTCATTACGAGTACCTTGATGGCGAGTCTGAGTTTTTAAGGAGGTGCAAGATATGTACGCAATTATTGAAACAGGTGGTAAACAAGTAAAGGTTGTCGAAGGACAAGAAATTTACGTAGAAAAAGTTGCAGCAGATGCAAATGATTCTATTACATTTGACAAAGTACTTTTCGTTGGTGGAGATGATGTTAAAGTAGGAGCTCCATTTGTTGATGGTGCAACTGTTACAGCTAAAGTTGAAAAGCATGGCCGTCAAAAGAAAATTACTGTTACTAAATTTAAGCCAAAGAAGAACTACCATCGTAAGCAAGGTCATCGTCAGCCTTACACTAAACTAGTGATTGACAAAATCAATGCATAATAAGGGATCTGAATATGATTCATACGACGGTTTATCGTTCGAATGGTGATATTACAGCCTTTAAGCTAACTGGACATGCCCAGAGTGGTCCATATGGATATGATTTAGTATGTGCCGGAGTTTCAGCGGTCACTATTGGATCTGTTAATGCTGTATTGACTTTATGTGATGTAGAGCTTGAGATAGAGCAGGGAGATGAAGGTGGGTATCTTTATGTTACCATTCCGGATTCCATCTCATATGAAAAAATGAAGCAAGTTCAGCTATTATTTGAAGGTATGTTGGTATCTTTAATATCAATTGAGGCAGAATATAGCAACTTTATAAAAATTCATAATAAGTAAGGAGGTGCAAAACAATGCTACGTTTAGATCTGCAATTTTTCGCACAGAAAAAAGGTGCCGGTAGTACGAAGAACGGCCGTGATTCTGAATCCAAACGCCTGGGTGCCAAACGTGCTGATGGCCAATTTGTTACTGGTGGTTCTATTCTTTACCGTCAACGCGGTACAAAGATTTACCCAGGTGAAAATGTAGGACGCGGTGGTGATGACACACTTTTTGCTAAAACAGATGGTGTTGTGAAATTTGAACGCTATGGTAGAGATCGCAAAAAGGTAAGTGTATATCCAGTTGCACAAGAGGCATAATGTATAAAACCCTAGCCGATTTTTCGGCTAGGGTTTTTATATTGGACAGCATAATATATGATTAGGGATATTAAAGTAATTCATAATTTATATATATTGCGACGTAACTTGTTTGTTTGAAATCGCCCGTTTCGGAACAGTTCCAATATAGCTAGTGCCTAAATTTTCGCTCTACCGCTGATTAATTTGCTCTCCGGCGGATAGTCTTGATCTCCTGCCGATTAATTTGTTCTCCGGCATTACCTCCGCTATGCTATTAATTGTTCTTACACTATGTCACAGTTTTCTCCAACTGCGAAGTAAATGAAAGTTTGTGAGCGAATGTTTATAATTTAACATGTTAATTAGAATGAGAACCGTCGAAATCTATGGAGAATAAACGTAATTCTTCATTTAAAATAACAGATGTTAGCTGGGGATGTATACCTAAGGGGGAAAGATTCATTTTTCACTACTTCTGTGTTTACTATCTAGCTAGTTTTTGAACAAAACATGAACTTTCCTTTTTTTTCTGCTATACTTTTACTAATATGGAGGGAAAAAGATGAACGAGGAACAGGTCGTAAAATTACTGCAACATTACAGGCATGACTTAATGAATCATCTGCAACTCATTCAAGGGTATTTGAGTATGGGAAAACTAGAAAAAGTAGAATCTAAAGTTCAAAGTTGTTTCAATCATTATGAAAATGAGAGAAAATTAATGAGTCTAAACGCCCCTTCGCTTTCTATATGGTTAATTGAGTTTAACAGTAGATATGAGTATTTGCGTTTGGAATATAACATTCATGTTCAAAATAGAAATTTAAGTCAAATAGATGTAATATTGAAGAATCATCTCGAAAACATCATTTCTTGTATTGTTGAGGAATCGGATGGAACCGAGCTTATTGAGATATTGCTTCAGCTAAATGAGGCGGAAGAAAACAATAATGCTAACGTATTTTTACGTATAAAAACAAAAGCACATAAAGAAGAAATTAAACGAAAATTGAAATCGATGAATTGGGAATATGAACAAAATATCTCCGAAAATAATGAAGGGATAGCTTGTCAATTTCTTATTCCATAAATGTATGAGGTGAGAAAGTATGTTTGTAGATCAGGTAAGTGTTTATGTGAAAGCTGGAGATGGTGGAAATGGCCTTGTGGCATATAGGCGAGAAAAGTATGTTCCAAAGGGCGGTCCAGCAGGTGGAGATGGCGGTAATGGTGCTGATATCGTTTTTAAAGTTGATGAAGGATTAAACACGTTAATGGATTTTCGTTATAATCGCCATTTTAAAGGTAAACGTGGAGAAAACGGAATGAGTAAGACGCAACATGGAAAAAATGCTGCACCTCTCATTGTACCTGTGCCCCCGGGTACAACAGTGGTTGATGAAGAGACAGAAGAGGTTATCGCAGATTTAACCACCCATGGCCAACAGGCAGTAATCGTAAAAGGAGGTAGAGGTGGTCGCGGAAATACCCGCTTTGCAACCCCTCGTAATCCGGCTCCAGATATGGCAGAAAATGGGGAGCCTGGACAAGAAAGAAATATAAAGGTTGAACTAAAACTGATTGCAGATGTTGGTCTTGTCGGCTTTCCGAGTGTGGGGAAATCTACATTTCTGTCTGTAGTTAGTGCTGCAAAACCTAAAATTGCTGATTATCATTTCACCACACTTGCGCCAAATCTCGGTATGGTAGATACAAGTGATCAACGAAGCTTTGTAATGGCAGATTTACCGGGCTTGATAGAGGGAGCCCATGCAGGGATAGGTTTAGGTCATCAATTTTTAAGACATGTAGAGAGAACCAGAGTAATTGTGCATGTAATTGATATGGCGAGTACAGAAGGTAGAGATCCTTATGATGATTATATTAAGATCAATAAGGAATTAACTGAATATGATATGAACTTAATGAGAAGGCCACAGATAATAGCTGCTAATAAAATGGACATGCCTGGCGCTTCTGAAAATTTAGAACTTTTTAAAACGAAAATAGACAGTGAAATTCCTGTATATGAGATTTCTGCTCTTACTAAAGAGGGAGTTAGGGATATCTTGTTTGCAATTGCGGATATGCTTGAAAGTATTCCAAAGAGTGCACCGGAATTAGAAGAAAACGATGAAAAAGTAATCTATCGCTATCAAAAAGAAGATGCACCATTTCAAATTAGCAGAGATGATGATGGTGCGTATGTTTTAAGTGGAGACAAAATCGAAAAGCTTTTCAAGATGACTGATTTTGCCAGAGACGAAGCAGTTCAACGATTCTCACGTCAACTGAGAGGTATGGGAGTTGATGAAGCTTTAAGAAAACGTGGAGCAAAGGATGGGGATACGATCCGACTGTTAGATTATGAATTTGAGTTTATTGAATAAAAATTACGATTTAAAGTTTTAGAGGAATAGGGGGAGAGGTTTTGTCTATCTCGATAGGTTATTTAGGACCGAAAGGAACATTTACAAAATTGGCAGTGGACATTGCTTTTAATGGGGAGTATAAAGAAGGTTTTGCGACTATTCCAGAATGCATTGATGCTGTAGAGGAGGATACGATAGATATCGGTGTTGTTCCATTGGAGAACGCAATTGAAGGTACAGTGCAATTGACAGTAGATTATCTTGTACATCAAGTGAGGTTGCCAATTATGGCGGAAATCGTAGTTCCAATTGAACAGCATTTGTTAGTACATCCTGAATTTTCCGGTTCTGTAGATGATATAACAGAAATACATTCACACAGTCATGCAATTGCACAATGCCACCAATATATACACCAGCAAATCCCAAATGGGAAGATAGAATACACATCTTCGACTGGGAAGGCTGCCGAAATAGTAAGTGAACAATTTAAACCTATTGCAGCGATTGGTAATAAGCTTGCAGCAAAAGAATATGGCTTACGAATTTTTCAAGAAAATATTCATGATTATCCAAACAACCATACGCGTTTTATTGTACTTTCAAAACAAAAAGAGCTAGTACATATTAAACATGAAGCTACTGCAGAGAAAACAAGCCTGCTAATAACTTTGCCCAGTGACTTCGCTGGGGCTCTTCATCAGGTATTGGCCGCTTTTGCCTGGAGAAAGATGAACCTTTCAAAGATTGAATCACGGCCGATGAAAACTGGTTTAGGTAATTACTTTTTTATTGTAGATGTTAATCAGCAGTATGATGATGTATTATTTCCTGGAGTAAAGGCTGAATTAGAAGCACTTGGCTGCAAGGTAACTATTCTTGGTACATACCCTGTTTATCAATTAAATGTTTAATATCGGAATTAACAACCGCTCTCTATGAGGAATAGAGGGCGGTTATTTATATTTTAATAAATATGTTTCAACTTTTATGCGTTACATGCATATGTTGATAGAGAGTAATTAGCCCAGAGTTATTAATGAAAGGAGTTTGATTCGTCTTGAAGATACACATTGTTCAAAAAGGAGATACCTTGTGGGATATTTCACAAAAATATGGAGTGGATTTCGAAGAGGTTAAAGGTTTGAACAGCCACCTATCAAGTCCAGATATGATTATGCCTGGTATGAAGATAAAGATACCTAGTTCTTCAAAGACAGTAAAGAAGACACAGATGCCAAAAAAAGAAATGCCTAAGGAAATGGTAAAACAGCCTTTTAAGGATGTTTCGCCTAAACCTTTACCAGTAATAAAAGAAGATGATAAGGAGAAAAAGAAAATGATTAAACCAGAAATGCCTGTGAAGCCATTACCTCAGATGCCGAAAATGCCTGCAATGCCTCCACAGCCTATCGTGCAGCAGCCAACATTTGAACAAGAATTTCAAAATTATACTACAATAAATTTTCCGGAAATGCCTTATTATAGTCATGAACATCATGAATCAGTATCTGATGAATCACCAGCAGAAATACCGGTAGCCCAACCAGTACCTCAACCAGTACCCCAACCAGCGCCAGCCCATTTTGTACCAATGTGTTGTCATTTTGTTCATCCGTGCTATCCACCAACACCGTTTCCGATGATGGCTAATGTTGCAAGTGCTCCAATGATGCCAATGCCTGGTGGAATGCCAATGCATATGCAGCCGCAACATAGTGATTGTGGTTGTAATGATAAAAACAACTATTCTAATGTTAGTTATCAAACCCAGCATCACCAATTCCAGAACACACACCAGAATATGACACCTCCACAACCTAATTTCCAACCACCTTATCAAGGAAATACAATGCCCCAGACAAATCTTTTCCCACCTCAATATGGAGCAACCAACATGAATGACAACTATCCTATGCCACCAGGATATCCATATCAGGGTTATAATCGAAAGAATGAGGAAGGATCAGAAAATGAATAATAAAAAGGAAAGAGACGAGATTGTTAATCGTCTCTCTTCTTTTTTATTTGAGGAGGGAGAATTAGAAGTATACTCTGCTATTAATATCAAAAAGAATGTTTTTAAAGTAACAGATACTAATGGTGAAAAATATATTATAAAACGTCATTTACGAAAAAAAATAGTCGATCAACAGTGGCAGTTTTTTGATAATTTTTCTAACAATCCAGTGATTCCGTTTATTGCATTTCCTAACAGCCAAAAAATTATTAAAAAAAATAACCAAATTTGGACTATAGCTCCTTATATCAAAGGAGAACATTTAAATTACAGATTTAAGCATGATCGAGGAAGTGCTGTAGCTACATTAAAAAAGTTTCATGCTCAAGCTGAGAATATATATATTGAGCAACCTTTAATTAAAAATAATGTCATAATAAGATGGTATAAAAGGTTGGAGGAATTTAAAAAAACAGAGAATATATTCGCTAAATATGGTTTGAAAAATTTGCATAAGGATATAGTACAAACAACGGTGAAACAATTTTATCGCTTATCAGACTACTCTTGGGATCAGTGCGATTATTCCGGAAGAAAAAAAGGAAGATGGATCCACGGGGACGTCGCTTCACACAATTTTATAAAAAACAATGCTGACGAAGTCTTTATGATTGATTTCGACCTTCTAGAATGTACTTCACAAATATATGATTATATTCAACTAGGTCAACGCTTTTTACCATATATAAATTGGAATCTTGAAGAATTATTTTCATATCAGATGGTTGAAGAGAAAGAGCACAAGTTATGGTTAGCCGCTATCAATGTGCCAAGTGATTTAATGAGAGAAACATTGCACAGCGTATCAGAGAAGCCAGGAGAAGTAGGAAGGCACTTAAAACAAATGGAAAAACAATGGGAGAGACGCAAACTCTTTTCAAATTACACTAACAAAGTGATACAATAAACAACGGAACAAATATAAAGGAGCGGATAAAGTGGAAAAGCATGTGGAAAATATTGTGCAGTGGCTAAGAGACCAAGTCAATAAGGCAGGAGTTAATGGATTAGTAGTTGGTGTAAGTGGTGGTTTAGATTCAGCCGTAGTTGCTCATTTAATTAAAAGGGCTTTTCCAGATGATTCTTTAGGTGTGTTAATGCCGATTCATACAAAAGAAACAGATTTAAACCATGCAAAAAAAGTAGTCGAAGGCTGTGATATTAGTTCACTCACCATTGATTTATCAAATACACATCAAACAATGTATGACCAAATCAAAAATCAACTGATGAAGAACGATACCTTTATTGAACAAAATGACCAATTAGCAGATGCGAATTTAAGGGCAAGATTAAGAATGAGTACACTTTACGCGTTAGCAACAAATTATAATTATTTAGTTGTAGGTACAGACAATGCTGCTGAATGGTATACGGGTTATTTTACCAAGTATGGAGATGGAGGAGCAGATATTCTTCCTTTGGTTGATTTCACCAAACAGGAAGTGCGGGATATGGCTGCATATCTTGGTGTCCCGGTAGAAGTAGCACAGAAAAAGCCAAGTGCTGACCTTTGGGAAGGGCAAACAGATGAAAGTGAAATGGGAACTACTTATGATAAAATTGATGCATATATAAATGGGGAAGAGATTCCTGAAAAAGACAAAGAGGTTATTGAGTCCCTCCACAGAAGAACCGAGCATAAACGAAACCCATTACCTCAATATAAACGGAATAAGTAATTTCCTTTATTTAACAGTGTAAAAAAACCTCTCGGATCCAAACTATTGGAGAAGGGAGGTTATATTATGCTTAAATACGGTCTAATTCCATGTATAGTGCTACTCGCATTTACCATTGGTTGTTCAAACAATAATGATGAATCAGGGGAGAATAAAACAAATCCTAACACACAACCAATCCATTATGAAACTGATCAGGAACAAAAAGATAGATTAAACTATGATGAACCAAGTATTGGAGAACGTGGCGGCTATCCACAAAGTGAGCAAGAACAAGTAAATGATGCAGATTATAAAGGCGGATATTCCGATGCCTTTACCAATAAAGAAGCTATCTTGCTTTCTCAGGAACTTCAGAATAAAAAGGATATTATCCAAGCACAAGTGGCAGTGACGGATAAGCGAATTATCGTTGGAGTGATGCAAAGGGAACATACAGATCACTTTGCTGTAAATAAGATTGAATCCACCATAAGAGAAATCCTTCCTAATACAGAAAAAGAAATTATTGTATATACAGATGATATTCATTGGGATCGTATGAAGAATTTAGATGCTCGATTAAAAGCAAAAAATCGAGGAGATGACTTGGAAAACATAGTGGAGGATTTTTTAAATATGAAAAATTAAACCTTTGTATTACAAAGGTTTTTTTACTTTTATCCCTTTTTTTGGTATAGTAATAAAGGAAATTTCTAGAGAGGAGAATGTCCTATGGCTGGTCATTCTAAATGGAAGAATATACAGAGAAGAAAAAATGCACAGGATGCTAAAAAAGGGAAAATCTTTATGCGCCACGCAAAAGATATATATACTGCTGCAAAACAAGGGGGCGGGGACCTTTCCACAAATGCCTCATTGAGATTAGCGGTGGAAAAGGCAAAGGCAGATAATATGCCTAATGATAATATTGACAGAGCGATAAAAAAGGCAACAGGCACTCTAGACGGTGCGAGTTTTGAGGAGCTTACGTATGAAGGATATGGCCCAGGGGGAGTTGCTGTTATCGTTCATGTTTTAACTGACAACAAAAACAGAACAGCCGCTGAGGTCAGACATGCTTTTAAAAAGAATGACGGTAATCTTGGGGAAAATGGAAGTGTCTCTTTTATGTTTGATCGAAAAGGTTATATCGTGATTTCAAATGAGGAAGCTAAAATTGATGAAGACGAATTAACGCTTGAGGCCTTAGAAGCTGGGGCTGATGACATCGTTACCCAAGAGGATGGATACGAAATTTATACTACCCCTGAGGCTTATCAGGAAGTTGTAGATTATTTAAATGAAAAAGGGTATTCAATTGAAGATTCTGAAGTAACTTTAATTCCACAAAATTATAATAAACTATCCGAAGAAGATGCAGGTAAAATGTTCACTTTAATTGAGACTCTCGAAGAAAACGAAGATGTGCAAGATATTCACCATAATTTAGATGAAACAGAATAAACTTTGCTGAATGAACTTCTATCCCTTGATATCAGGGGATAGAAGTTTGTTTTTAGATATTAAGAAAGCAAAAGTATTCATGTAGAATAAATCAATTTTTTCCAAACTACTTTTGGTTGAGAAGAAGCACCAATAGTTCAATTGTTTTACTATATGGGCGCATATGGTAAAATGATGTAAGGTAAATGGAGGAGAAAATAAAAATGATCGCATACATAAAAGGTAATCTTACATACATTCAAGATGAATCAGTGATAGTAGAAGTTCAAGGAATTGGCTATGAAATAATTTGTGCCAATCCCTTTGTTTTTCAACACTTGCTTAACAAAGAAGTTTTAATAAGTACCTATCACTATGTACGGGAAGATATCCAAGTTTTATATGGCTTTAAAGATGAAGATCAAAAGTATTTATTTACCAAGTTAATTTCCGTCTCGGGAATAGGACCAAAGGGTGCATTGGCAGTTCTTGGTACAGTTAATGTTGCTGATTTTGTAGGTGCAATTGAACGGGAAGATGACAAATATTTAACAAGTTTTCCAGGTGTAGGAAAAAAGACTGCGAGACAGATAATTTTAGATTTAAAAGGCAAATTAACTACTATGATTTCTATTTCCAGTACAGATTCTGATCATGAATTACAACACAAAGAAGTAAATCAAAACCTTGCACAATTGGATGAAGCAAAAGAGGCTTTAAAAGCATTAGGATACACGGATCGTGAAATTAAATCAGTTCTGCCTAAACTACCTAATGACGAAAATAATTCTACTGACACAATAATACGTAAAGCACTAGCATTACTAATGAAAAATTAAAGAAGGGGGGATACTAAATGGATGACAGAGTGGTAACGGGTGAATTACAGAATGAAGATGCTTCTGTGGAATTAAGTTTACGTCCAACGATATTAAAGCAATATATAGGACAACAGAAGGTTAAAGAAAATTTAAGTATCTTCATCCAGGCTGCCAAGATGCGCGAAGAGCCGCTTGACCATGTGCTGCTTTACGGACCTCCTGGTTTAGGTAAGACCACACTTGCCGGCATTATTGCAAATGAGATGGGAGTACAATTCCGTTCGACTTCAGGGCCGGCTATAGAACGCGCAGGAGATCTTGCTGCAATACTATCCTCGTTGGAACCGGGGGATGTTCTTTTTATTGATGAAATTCATCGATTACCACGTTCTGTGGAAGAAGTACTATATCCGGCAATGGAGGATTTCTTTCTTGATATTGTTATCGGTACAGGCCCAAGCGCTCGTTCGGTACGAATTGACTTACCTCCTTTTACTCTGGTTGGTGCCACAACTAGAGCAGGCTTACTCTCTGCTCCGCTAAGAGATCGATTTGGGGTTTTAAGCAGATTAGAGTTTTATGAGACAAAAGATTTGTGTTCAATTGTTGAGAGAACAGCTGAAATTTTTCAAACTAGTCTTAGCAAGGAGGCTGCTGTGGAAGTTGCTAGAAGATCCAGAGGTACTCCCAGAATAGCAAACCGTTTATTAAAACGAATACGTGATATTTCACAAGTAAAAGGGGAAGAAGAAATCAGTTTCCCAACAACAAAGCTTGCTTTGGAAATGCTTCAAGTAGACGATGAGGGTTTGGATCATATTGATCATAAGTTACTTAGAGGTATTATGGAAAGTTTTCAAGGTGGCCCAGTTGGTCTGGATACCATTGCAGCTACCATTGGAGAAGAGTCCCAGACTATAGAGGACGTTTATGAGCCTTATTTGCTTCAAATTGGTTTCATTCAACGGACTCCTAGAGGAAGAGTTGTTACCACAAAAGCTTATCAGCATTTTGGGGTGAAAGAGAATGATCAATAATTTCGGTAAAATTTTTCTTCTGCTTGGTGTTGTTTTTTTAATTATTGGTTTCATTTGGACTTTTATCGGTAAATTACCAGGTGACATCAGCTTTAGAAAAGGGAATATGACGTTTCATTTTCCAATAATGACTTCGATTATTATAAGCATCATCATAACTGCAATTTTATTCCTTATTGGAAAGTTTAGATAGTATATGTTAGGAGATTCAGCATGAATATTGAGGATTTCGATTTTGATTTACCAGAAGAGTTAATTGCACAAACACCACTACAAGAGCGAACAGCTTCGCGCTTATTAGTTCTCGATCGACAAACGAAAGAAGTGAATCATAAACATTTTTCAGATATAAAAAGTTATTTTAAAAAAGGAGATTGCCTCGTATTAAATGACACCAAAGTATTACCTGCCCGGTTATATGGTGTCAAAGAAGATACAGGGGCAAAAGTAGAAATTCTTTTATTAAATCAACGTGAAGCTGATACGTGGGAAGTTCTTGCAAAACCCGCTAAAAAGATAAAGGTAGGCACGACACTTGTTTTTGGGGAAGGGAAATTAAAAGCGACTTGTCTGGCCACAGAAGAGCATGGAGGTCGTATCCTTGAATTTTATTATACAGGTATTTTTTACGAAGTACTTGATGAATTAGGGGAAATGCCTCTCCCGCCATATATCAAAGAACAGCTTCCGGAAAAGGAGCGATATCAAACCGTTTTTGCCAGGGAAGAAGGTTCTGCTGCTGCTCCTACTGCTGGTTTACACTTCACTAATGAACTATTAGAAGAGATTGAAGATATGGGTGTAACTATTGCGTTTATTACTTTACATGTAGGGCTGGGAACTTTTCGGCCTGTAAGTGTGGAGAATATAGATGACCATGAAATGCATTCAGAATTCTATCATATGTCTAAAGAGACTGCAGACATATTAAACGAGACAAAAAAATCAAATGGCAGGATTATCTCCGTAGGTACTACTTCTACAAGAACCTTGGAAACTATTGCAAGAGATCACCAAGGGGCTTTTAAGGAAACAAGCGGATGGACGGATATTTTTATTTACCCACCATATGAATTTAAAGCAATTGATGGATTAATTACTAATTTTCACCTTCCAAAATCAACCTTAATCATGTTAGTAAGTGCGTTAGTAGATAAAGAAACTATACTTCATGCATACAAAGAAGCTGTTCAAGAACGATACCGTTTTTTCAGTTTTGGGGATGCCATGTTAATTTTATAAAAAAGGAACGAATAAATCATGACACCAATAACATATGAATTAATAAAAACATGTAAACAAACAGGTGCGAGACTTGGACGAGTTCATACTCCACATGGCTCATTTGATACTCCCACATTTATGCCTGTTGGCACCTTGGCTACCGTTAAGACTATGAGTCCGGAAGAATTGAAAAATATAAACGCCAATATTATTCTTTCCAACACATACCATTTATGGCTTAGACCCGGCGAAGACATTGTTAGAGAAGCGGGCGGCTTGCATAAATTTATGAATTGGGATGGAGCAATCCTTACTGATTCTGGAGGTTTTCAGGTGTTCAGCCTAAGTGATATGAGAGAAATTAAAGAAGAAGGTGTGCATTTCCGAAATCACCTTAATGGCGAGAAATTATTTCTATCTCCTGAAAAAGCAATGCATATCCAAAATGCACTAGGCTCCGACATTATGATGGCTTTTGACGAGTGTCCTCCTTACCCGGCAACATATGAGTATATGAAATCATCTGTTGAGAGAACTTCCCGATGGGCAGAACGTTGTCTGGAAGCACATGGGCGACCACAAGATCAAGGATTGTTCGGTATTGTTCAGGGAGGGGAGTATGAGGATCTTCGAAAACAGAGTGCGCGAGATTTAGTTTCTCTTGATTTCCCTGGTTATGCTATTGGGGGATTATCAGTGGGAGAACCAAAAGATGTAATGAACCGTGTTCTGGAATTTACCACTCCAGTACTACCTTCAGATAAACCGCGTTATTTGATGGGAGTAGGATCTCCTGATTCACTAATTGATGGTGCGATTCGTGGTATTGACATGTTTGACTGTGTATTACCCACACGAATAGCCAGAAATGGAACTTGTATGACTTCGAAGGGTAGATTAGTTGTAAGAAATGCAAAATATGCAAGGGATTTTGGCCCCTTGGACGAAAATTGTGATTGTCATGTTTGTAAGAAATACTCTAGAGCTTACATTCGTCATTTGATAAAATGTAATGAAACATTCGGATTCAGACTAACTACTTACCATAACTTATATTTTCTGGTAAAATTAATGGGGCAAGTACGAAAAGCGATAAGCGATGATCGTCTTGGAGATTTTAAAGAAGATTTCTTTGAGCAATATGGTCTTAATAAACCAAATGCCAAAAACTTCTAATTGCATAGCATGATAAATAGAAGGAGGGGATAATAAATGGATATGCTGATTTCTTTATCACCAATCATTTTAATGTTTGTGATTTTTTACTTCTTATTGATTCGTCCACAGCAGAAGCGACAGAAGCAAGTGAAACAGATGCAGTCTGATTTGCAAAAAGGAGATTCAGTAATAACGATTGGCGGATTTCATGGTGTGGTTCATGCCATCGATGAAAGTACAGTTGTGATTCAAGCGGGCGATGGTACTAAGCTTACATACGACCGTTCTGCTATTAGAGAAGTTAAAAAATAGTATTTTTAAACTAAAAAAGAAGTTAATGCTTTAAGGGCATTAACTTCTTTTTATTTGGTTCTATAAATTATTCTGTAGTTGTACCTAACGTGTTTACCCCTACAATCCCCCCCAGCACAGCTGCTGAAATATATGCTAGATGATGGATGGATTGTTCTAATGAAAAACCTTGCTGGTATCCTAGATATTGAACCAGGAATGTAAATAAAGTGAAACCCAAACCTGTTACACCACCAATAATCCATCCTTTTGCTTTTCCTTTTGCACCAGCAACCAGTCCCCCAATAAATAGAGATATAAGGCCGATTCCCAAGGTTATCCATGATAGCAAAGGATCATTAAATGAAGTGAACCGAAGTAGTAATGCTAAAATGATACTTGTTATTAGAATGAGACCCAGAACCATAACCAAGCCATAAACTACTGCAGTAAACTGCTTTGTCATAACATTCCCCCCAAAAAGTTTGTCCTTCCATTATTAGCTTATTCATTAATAAATAAAATAGAAGAAAATATTTCAGGTTTTACATTCATATAGTTATAGAAGCATGCTGTATAGAAAGCAGGTGTATTATGGATATCATTCTAGCATCACTTATTTTTATTGTGAGCTATATTTTTATTATGACGGAAAGAGTTAATCGAGCGGTAGTCGCCCTTACAGGAGGAACGCTTCTATTAGCAACAGGTATTTACAGTCCCCAGAGAGCATTTATGGACTATATAGATTGGAATACAATTGCATTATTATTTTCAATGATGGTTCTTATATCAATTACAGAAAAAACGGGATTATTTAGTTATATTGCAATTCGCTTCGCTCAAAGAGTAAAAGGTAAGCCTATGCCATTACTTATGGGAGTGAGTATATTAACAGCCCTTGGATCAGCTCTTTTAGACAACGTCACTACTGTTTTAATATTTGTACCCATATTATTAAAGATTACAAAACTTTTAAAGCTTCCTCCATTTCCTTATCTGCTTGCTATTATTTTTAGTTCAAATATAGGAGGAACTGCAACGTTAATTGGCGATCCGCCAAATATTATGATAGGACAAGCTGTAGATCATCTGACATTTTTATCTTTTATCTTACATGCAGCTCCCATAGCTTTAATTATTTTTCTTTTATTTCTATTCATGTTGTACTTTATATTTCGAAGCCAACTTGCAAAATCGAAAATTAATAATGAGGAACTCCACAAAATTGATGCTAAAATGTATTTGAAGAAGAGTCCATTGCTATACAAATCAGTTTCTGTCTTGTTATTAACTATATCAGGATTTATGTTACATACAGTATTACATACGGATTTAACTATCGTCGCACTATCTGGTGCCGTTTTATTATTATTCTTAACTGAAAAAGAATTACCTACAGAACATGTTTTTCAAAAGGTAGAGTGGGTCACTTTATTTTTCTTTATTGGTTTGTTTTCCCTTGTAGGTGGTTTACAGGAGGTAGGGGTAATAGATGAAATGGCTAGAGCAATAGTTTTATTAACAGAAGGGGAATACGTAAAAACTACCATGTTAATTTTATGGGTTTCTGGGTTGTTCTCTGGTGTAGTTGATAACATTCCATTTGTGGCTGCAATGATTCCTGTGGTAAAGGAATTTGAAAGCTATGGTATCATGCACTTGGACCCCATGTGGTGGGCTCTGTCTCTTGGTGCTTGTCTAGGAGGAAATGCTACTCTGTTGGGTGCATCGGCAAATGTAGTAGTTGCAGGTATGGCTGAAGCAGAAAATGAGAAAATTTCCTTCATCCGGTTTATGCTATATGGCTTTCCACTTGTATTTGTTTCATTAATAGTTGCAACCATTTATATATACTTTCGGTATTTACTTCCATTTATGTAATATATCTTTCATACTTAGATATTCTATATGTATCCCAGCAACTCATAAATAAGTTATGGCAAATTAAAGAATCTCCTGCTCTTGTTAGAGGTTAGCAGGAGATTCTTTTTTTAGATAGAGGACCAGAGAATTGAAAACAATACAGCTTCATTTAATACACAATTGGAGTAAACTGCGACGTAACTTTAATGATGAAAAGCTCAGTAAAATATTTGAGGAGGAGTGCCCCATTGATTTCCGTTTCAGGCGGACGCTTTCCGCCGGCATGGCCTCAGCCGCTTCCTCCGCTACGCTCCGTCCAGGGTCTTCGCCTCATGCTATTCCGGCAGGAGTCGCCGCCCTCCACTCCAATCAATTCGTGCATAGCATATTCTGGATCTATGTGAACGCAATTTTTCTTCGTAGATATAAATGTACATAGTAGCGAAGGGGAAATATGGAGACTCCTACCATGAAAATAAAAGTACTATAATACTGAAAAATGTCAACACTAAAGTAGACGCAGCTCATTCACTTTAAAAAAAGTAGGAGAGCGCCGATGTCTAATGGGATATAGAAATTCAGTAAGATGTTAAGATACTATTTGTTCCTTGATTTCAACTGTATACCCTAAACTTTCCAGACGGCGCAGGGAATGTTTAACAATAGATTGTTGTCTTTGCTTATCGAAGTGATCTTCCCCTAAATCTACATACATTTCTTTACGAGTTAGTAGATAATAGGCTATTCGTAAAATGGCATGGGCGACTACAACTGCTGCTCGTTTTTTACCCTTACGGGAAGCAGTACGACGATAGAGTGCTCCGAGATAGTTTTTGGAACCCCGAAGTGAATGAGCCGCTTCAATTAATGCAGATTTCAAATATTTATTTCCATTCCTGGTTTTAGATGATTTGCGTTTCCCAGCACTTTCATTATTACCGGGAACTAACCCCGCCCATGAACACATTTGCGGTGCACTAGGAAATTGTTTTTTTATATTTGTTCCCAGCTCTGCAAGTATTTGTTCAGCCATTCTTGTTGCTATTCCTGGGATTGAATCCAGTCGCTCAATATCTTCCTGATATTCTCTCATTCTTTGTGCTATCTCCTTATCAAGCATATCTATTGTGTTAGTAAGGTAATCATAGTGGTCTATAATAGTCTTTATCATGAACCGTTGATGATCTTGTATATAACCTTGTAGTGCAAGTTTTAGTTGTTCTTTTTTCTGTTTCATTACGCCTCTTGCATAATTGGCTAAAACATCAAGGTCTTCAACGCCATTAGCTATAGATCGAAGCATATCAAGAGAAGACACTCCCGTAATGTTAGAAACAACAGAACCTAGTTTGATGTTAGCGCCTTCTAGCACTTTCTGAATTCGATTGAGTTGTCTTGCACGTTCTTCAATGATACTTCTACGATACCGAACAAGTTCACGTAGTTCCCGTTGATTCCGATCTGGGATGAAACTAGCCTTGAGTAAACCATGACGAAGAAGCTTGGCAATCCATTCAGCATCTTTAACATCTGTTTTTCTTCCTGGAACAGCTTTAATATGTTGCGCATTTACTACTAGGAATTCAATATCATCTGCTTCTAACAAATTAACAATTGGTTTCCAGTAGACGCTTGTACTTTCCATCGCAACATGGGTGCATTTGTGTTCCTTAATCCAATCCACTAACTCGATCAGATAAACGGTTTTGGTTGAAAATGTTCCAATCTCCTTTCCTTTTGGTGTAATAATGCATGCAGTAATGTTGTCTTTGTGGACATCTAGACCGCATGCTCTTTCAATGAGTATATCCATTAAAAAGTATCCCTTCTACGGCATCAAATATTTTAAGGCTGGCGCAACAACCAGAATAGGGTTAATCTACCATGAGTGCTTCCCGAAAGGAGCAACAATAAGTGATGCGCCGTGGTCGAAGGAGTCAGACTGCGGGTAGGGCTCTAAGGCACCAAGGAGTATCGACCTTCCTCATCCAGCCGTAGCACTAGTATCGTCACTCTACATCTATTTTCATCCCTTGTGGTGTATAGCTCTTTTTTTAATACATGGTTGACTGCGGGAGGAGAGGCCTCGATGAGATCCCCGAACGCGTAGCGTGAGGAAGCTCATCAGCCGCCCGCGGAAAGCGCAATGTTTCCCCGTAGCGGTGATTTACGCAGCCTCTATATTCTTAGTTACGTCGCAATTTATCCATTTTGCGAATTATACATGGTCATAACATATTGTATATAGTCTAGAGAATTTCAAGTTTTTTCAGTTAGACAGATAATGCATTTAGCTGGAGTAGTAATCAAGACTAAACTATTTTGTATGTTGTTAAACTCACTTCTTGCTCATTACTTCATTTTTTTATTTGAAATCAAATCCATCTCTTTATAAAAGGTATTTGATTTAATTCTTCCTTTGTAATAAACCTTAGAGAGAAAAGGAAAAAGATATAAATACCTGTTAAAGCTATTAAAGTAATTAAAAATAGAATCGGATTTCCTGTTCCCCAGGGGAATATTTGCTTTATTATACTTCCTGCTAGCCAAGTCAAGCCAATTAAGGTTACCATTTTTACTATGTCTTTTAGAGGAAGTGTATAGTTTATCATTTTTTGCAGTGTAATCAAATGTAATAAAGTAACTAGAACTACACCCACAGACATAGAAATCGCTACGCCCATAATTCCAAAAGCAGAGTTAGAAGCCAGGAGAAACAAAATTGTTAACTTGCAAACTGCACCTATCAAGGAATTCCACATTGCTGGTTTTGCAAAGTCTAATGCTTGTAAAGCAGCTTGTAAAGGAGCTTGGATATATAGTAATATAAAAAAAGGTGCCATTAAAAGGATAAATTTGCTAGCATTAGCAGTACCATACATAAACGTTAAAATGGTATCCGCGAATAATGTAAGAACAATCGTTGCCAAAGCGCCAGATGCAAATGAGATACGAATAGATTGATGGATTCGATAGTGAATCAACTTGTTGTTAGAAGAAGCATCTGCCTCAGATAGCGATGGAACTAGCGCTACTGAAAGAGATTGAGTAATAAAAGTTGGTAAGAATAAAAGGGGTAACACATATCCCGTTAATTCTCCATATTGCTTCGTTGCTAATGAACTTGATATTCCGGCAATTGCTAAACTTTGTGCCACAAGTATTGGTTCCAGAAAATGGGTTAAGGACCCAATCATTCGGCTTCCTGTACTTGGTAGTGCAATAGAAAATAATTCTTTTAGTGTTTGGGAACTGGTCTTTAAATAGGAAAAGAATTGTGATCTTATTTTCACTATTTTCTTTTGTTTAAACATGTGAAGCATGTAAAGGAGACTGACAAATTCTCCAAGAATTACACTAAACATAGCTCCAGCTGCAGCATATTCCACACCAAATGGGAGTAACAGCTTTACAAAGAATGCTACACAAGTAATGCGCACAATTTGCTCAATTACTTGAGAATAACTTTGAGGCTTCATGTTTTGCCTTCCTTGGAAATATCCCCTGAGTACAGAGGAAATGGCTATAATAGGAATGATAGGGCTAATTGCAAGTAAAGGGTATAGCGTACGACTGTCGGTCAATAGTTTTGTTGCAATAAAAGGTGCACCAAGTATCATCCCGATAGTAAACAGAATACTTGATATGGCTGTAACAATTAATGATACTACAAGTATCTGCTTTATTTTTTGGGGATTATTTTTAGCTTCCGCTTCAGCAACGCGTTT
Organism: Virgibacillus halodenitrificans; assembly: GCF_001878675.1. Classification (NCBI taxonomy): domain Bacteria; kingdom Bacillati; phylum Bacillota; class Bacilli; order Caryophanales; family Bacillaceae; genus Virgibacillus; species Virgibacillus halodenitrificans. The sequence goes on from NZ_CP017962.1 coordinate 1,588,930, forward strand.
CGATATAGCTACAGGTAACCCAAGTTGAGTGAGCGTAAGCACGAGGAAGAATGTTGGTAATGCCATCATATAAAGGCCCACACCTTCTTCCCCCATCAGCCGAGCAACAACAATTCTGTTTATAAAGCCTAGAAACCGGGTGATCATACCCGCTGCTATTAAAATGAGAGTACCCTGCAAAAAAGTTTGTTTGGTCATTATGGTCGACCTGCCTTCTCAAATAATAATTTTTCGTATACAATTATGTATATGCTAAGAAATGGGTCAAGCATGACAAGAAGGGTATAATTATACTCCGGGACAGGAGGAATTTTATTGGAAACCATACATAGTGTTACTGATTGGAGAGAAATGGTCTTACCAGCTCTTGAAAGTAAAAGTAGCGAATTTCGTTTAATGGGTTACACACAGGCTACGAGTGAAGATATATGGCGTTGTTTGCTTGAAAAAGTGTGGAAGGGTAATCCGGAGAAAAGAATCTATGAAGTGGTCCAGGATATTTTTCATCTGGGATCAAATATTTATCTGAGTTATTTAACAGTAAAAGCTTATCAGGACGATGATTTGATGGCTTCCATCGCAGCTTTGACAAACAGCGAGTAATGAAACTTATAGGAAATTGCCATCGACAGAACTGAATAATGAGGAGGAAGTTTTTAAATGAAAAACAGAGGCAGAATCGTTGCCTTTTTTCTAATCGTTTTGATATTTGGAGGATTGATTGGGACAACGGTAACAGGAATTACAAAAGATATAAATCTTGGTCTGGATTTACAGGGTGGCTTTGAGGTGCTTTATGAAGTAGAGCCTGTAGATAATGGAGCAAAAGTAGATAGGAAATTAATGGAAGCTACTGTAGAAACTCTTAATGATCGTGTCAACCGTTTAGGTATTAGCGAGGCTAACATTGACATTGAGGGTGAAGATCGAATTCGGGTACAACTTGCTGGTGTAGAGGATCAATCAGAAGCCAGAGAAATGTTATCTACTTCTGCCAGGTTGTCTTTCCGAGATGTAAATGACAATAAACTTCTCGATGGCTCTGACATTAAAGAAGGCAGTGCAAAGCAGGATTTTGATCAAAAAACGAATGCCCCAATTGTTACATTGCAACTGAAGGATGCTTCCAAATTTGCTGATGTAACTACAAAAATTAAAAATATGGGTTCGCCGGACAATTTGTTAGTTATTTGGATGGATTATCAAAAAGGGGATTCCTATGAAGAGGAATCCATGAAAGAAGATCCAAAATATATTTCTGCACCGCGTGTTACAGAAACTCTAAATACTACTGATGTGATGATTAGCGGAAACTTCACAGTGGAATCAGCAAAGAGACTTGCGGATATAATTAATTCCGGCTCTTTACCTGTTCATATGAATGAAATATACTCTACTGCTGTTGGCGCTCAATTTGGAGAGCAGGCATTGGATAAAACCGTATTTGCAGGATTTATAGGTGTAGGACTAGTTATGCTGTTTATAATTGCGGTATATCGTTTCCCTGGACTGATTGCTACAATTAACTTAAGTATTTACATTTATTTAATCTTACTAGTTTTTGAATTAATGAACGGTGTTCTGACTTTACCAGGTATTGCTGCACTGATATTAGGTGTAGGGATGGCTGTAGATGCTAATGTAATAACCTTTGAACGTATTAAAGAGGAACTAAAGTCCGGGAAATCAGTTATGGCGGCATTTAAGGCAGGGTCAAAAAATTCATTATCAACAATCTTCGATGCCAACTTGACAACATTAATAGCTGCTGTAGTATTGTTCATTTTCGGAACTAGCTCAGTAAAAGGCTTTGCAACGATGCTAATAGTCAGTATTTTAGTCAGCTTTATTACAGCTGTATTTGGAACAAGGCTTCTGCTTGGTTTATGGGTTAAAAGCAAAACTCTTTCAAAGCGACCTGGTTGGTTTGGTGTTAAAAAAGAAGACATAAAGGATATTGCTTTGAAGGATAAGGAAGAGCCAAAAATATTTAACAAGCAGATCGATGTCGTTCAGCATCGAAAGAAATTTTTCTGGATTTCTATTTCTATGGTTGTCTTAGGAATAGCTTCACTCCTTTTATTTAAATTAAATCCTGGAATTGACTTTACAAGTGGTTCAAGAATTGAAATCCTTGCAGAGGATACGATTACAACGGAGGAAGTTGAAGATGGGCTATCTGAATTAGGGTTAGAAGCTGAGTCCATAGTGCTTTCCGGGGATAATAATGATATTGCTGTAACGAGGTTTGATAAAGTAATAGAAAAAGAAAAAATTGCTGAAGTAACTTCCTATTTCAAAGATAAATATGGTAATGCCCCAAGTGTAAGTGTAGTGTCACCAATTGTTGGTCAAGAATTGGTTAAGAACGCTATTTATGCAGTATCAATAGCTTCCATCTTTATGATTATTTATGTTACTTTCCGCTTTGAATTGTTCTTTGCGATCACAGCGATTATTGCTTTACTTCACGATGCCTTCTTTGTTATAGCGATATTCAGCTTTACAAGGATAGAATTCGATATTACGATCGTTGCAGCCGTGTTAACTATTGTTGGTTACTCAGTAAATGATACGATAGTTACTTTTGACCGGATAAGAGAAAATCTGCAAAATAAACGAGTCAAATCGTTTAAAGAATTGGCAATTATTGTGAACAGAAGCTTAGTTCAAACTTTGAGCAGAAGTATTAATACAACCGTAACCACATTGCTTGCTGTCCTGGCATTTTTGTTCCTTGGTGCTCAATCTATTACCGGATTCGCTATTGCTTTGACAGTTGGTTTGATAGCTGGTACGTACAGTTCATTATTCCTTGCTTCTCAACTGTGGCTTATTTGGAGAGGTAAGATGCTTAAGAATAAACCAGTAGATTTTACGAAGAAGAAGAAAGTTGAAGGACCACAAGTTTAATCTCACGCGACCTTGCTTAAGCAGTTGTTTGAAATTGAATAATAATAAAAATGTACAGCACAGTAACGTAGTGGTGCAAATTGAGGGCCAGACAAAAAATCTTACATTGAAAATCCGAACCGATTCGTACTACTTTTGAATCATGGTTCGGATTTCTTTTGCTCTGCTGTGTAAGATTGTACCTACACTAGTTAGCATTTTCTCCTAACTATGTCGTAAATAAATTTTTAATAACGTTTATAGCATAACTCTTTCAAGGGAAGTAATATATTCTAGCTTAAAAATTGCTTATAAAGGGTAAATAATGTAAAAGATAAAGTATAAGGAGGGATAGGATGAAAGGACAGTCATATGTTATATTAGCTATTGTTTTTATCATAGTTGTGGCTATTTTCGCAGTTAGTAATGTAGAAGCAGTGGATGTAAACTATATATTTTGGACCGGAAATTCACCTCTTATCTTAGTGATTCTCTTTTCAGTCTTAATGGGTGGAATCATAACCGCTGCTGTTGGCGCTGTAAAAGTATTTCGTTTACAGAGAGAACTTAAAAGATATAAGCATGAGAATAACCTTATGAATAAAAAATTACAAGAAAATGGCGTGTCTCTGGAAAAGAAAGATAAGCATTCTAAAGGTCACGAGGATTCGACAACCAAATAATAGTATTTGCCACCCCTGATGCTCTTTTGTATAATAGATTAGTCAGGGGTGAACTTATGTTAGAGAGTAAAGCAACATGGAAGCATAATGAAATGAATGATACAATCATTGACTGGATAGATAGCTCCATTAATGTCTCTCCTATTGTCCAAGAGCTTCTATTGCAAAGAGGTATTAAGGAAGGAAGTCAAGCATTACGATTTCTCTCCCCGGATTTAAATGATTTACATAAACCGATTGGTCTTTTATCTATAGATAAAGCGGGTAAAAGAGTAAAAGAGGCTATAACCAACCAGGAGAAAATACTCGTTTATGGGGACTATGATGCCGATGGCGTAAGCTCTACTACTGTTTTATTGAAAGCCTTAAAAGAGCTCGGAGCCAATTGTGATTATTATATTCCGAACCGGTTTACAGAAGGGTACGGCCCTAATGAAGATGCTTTCAGATTAGCATATGAAAACGGGGCTAAGCTGATCATCACTGTAGACTGTGGCATTGCCTCGGTCCAAGAAGCATTAGTTGCGAAAGAACTAGGTATGGATTTAATAATTACGGATCATCATGAGGTACAAGAGAAGATACCAGACGCTTATGCTGTTATCCACCCTAAATGCTCACCAGATTATGGTTTTCCGGAATTAGCAGGTGTTGGCGTCGCTTTTAAATTTGCCGAACATTTACTAGGCTACTTTCCTGGACATCTATTAGAATTTGTCGCAATTGGTACGATAGCTGATTTGGTTCCACTTATCAGTGAAAATCGTATTCTTACATTTCATGGTTTGAAATCACTTACTACTACAACAAATCCAGGTATAAAGGCATTGAAAGGTCGCTGTAATATAGAAGGAAATGTCACAGAGGAGGACGTAGGTTTTTTGATTGGTCCTCGTATTAATGCAGTTGGCAGACTCCAGAATGCAGATTTGGCCGTACAACTACTCATGACAGAGGACCAGGAGGAAGCTGATTATATTGCTGAAAGAATTGATTCTATTAACCTTGAGCGGCAACGAATTGTAAATGATATAGTAAAAGAAGCAGAGTTAATGGTTAATTCGACTAATAAAAAAGGCATTATTATCGCTGCAAAAGAAGGGTGGAATGAGGGAGTATTAGGAATTGTAGCTTCTAAACTTGTTCGGAAATATGACCGCCCAGCTATTGTTTTGGCTGTTAAGCCGGAAACATCGGAAGTAAAAGGTTCAGCGAGAAGTATTCCAGCATTTGATTTATTTAAAAATTGTATGACAGTAAGAGAATTGTTCACACACTTTGGAGGACACGCACAAGCAGCAGGCATGACATTACCGATGGATAACCTCAGCAAATTACAAGAGGAATTAAATCGTATTATTGATAATCAACTTACCGAAGAGGACTTTAAACAAGCGATAGAAATAAGTCAAAGTATTTCTGTGAAAGACATAAATGAGAAATTAATTAATGATATTGCACGTTTAGCACCTTTTGGAATGAAAAATCCAAAACCCGTATTTCATCTAACTCATGCTCCAAAAGATGTAAGACAAATTGGCAGTAAAAAAACTCACTTAAAACTTCATTTTAAAGAGGAAGAAGTTAATTTGGAGGGTATTGGCTTTGGCTTTGGCCACCTATATCCTTTATTTACGCCGAAGACGCTTGTCTCGATTGTAGGAGAACTAGGTATTAATGAATGGAATGGATTTAGAAAACCACAGATTGTTTTACAGGATCTGGCAATAGAGGAATGGCAGTTATTTGACTGCCGCGGAAAAAAAGACGCAGATGTGTCACAATATATCTCATTAACTAACAATAATTTAATCGTAAGTAATAATAACGAAGAATACTTACCTGGAATCAAACAGATTACCTACCAGGAAATTGGAACTGATTTACCACAGGTGGATACGCTGTATATATTAGATCTCCCTGATTCGCTTGATGAACTAAAAGAATTGGTTCAAATTACTCAACCGAAGAACGTCTACGCTGGTTATCACGTGGAAAATAGTGTTTACTTAACATCATTTCCATCTAGAGATGATTTTAAGTGGCTTTATGCTCTTTTGTTGAAAAGAAAGCAAATTGACATGAAAACAGAGTTAAATAAACTTGTGCAAATGAAGGGCTGGTCAAAGGAAAAATTGATCTTTCTTTCAAAAGTGTTTTTTGAATTGGAATTTGTTAAAATAGAAAATGGTATCATTACCGTTGTAGATAAGCCAGTCAAAAAAGATTTGAGTGAATCTGAAATATATCAGAAGAGAAAATATAAAGCTGAATTGGAAAGAATTTTGTACTATTCCAATTATGAAGAATTGAGAAATTGGTTCATACAATGTATGGATTATGTAGATAGCCCCAAGGAGGAACTAGCTCATGGATTATAAACAATATGTAAAAATAGTTGAAGATTGGCCTAAACAAGGAATCCAATTTAAAGATATTACCCCACTCATGGATAACGGGAAGGCTTTTAAATCAGCAGTTGATGAAATAGTTGAATTTGCTAAAGAAAAGCAAATAGATATTGTGGTGGGGCCAGAGGCGCGAGGATTCATTATTGGTTGTCCGGTTTCTTATGCGCTTGAGGTTGGTTTTGCTCCAGTACGTAAAGAAGGCAAGTTGCCTCGAGAAGTAATTAAGGTTGACTATGGCTTGGAATATGGTTCAAATGTATTGACTATTCATAAAGACGCCATAAAGCCTGGACAACGTGTGCTTATTACAGATGATTTACTTGCAACTGGAGGCACAATTGAAGCAACAATTAAATTGGTAGAGGAGCTTGGAGGCATTGTAGTTGGCTGTGCTTTTATTATTGAGCTAAGCTATTTGGATGGAATGGATAAGTTAGAAGGCTACGATGTACTTACTTTAATGAGCTATTAAATCTCCCGAATGAAAACTGAGAGGTCTGAGTGATGAAAAGTTAATTTCATTCAGACCTATTCTTATATATTTTTAGTGAAGCTGTAACAAGCCAGATAAATGTATTCTCTTTGGTTAGATGAATAAAATTATAACGGTCAAGGCAGCTTTTCCACATTTTAAAAGGGAAATACTTTTTTAATTGTACATATTGGTGGAAAAAGAATATAATCAATATTATAATTTTCTTTTTATATAAATTATAAATAAACAATCAGGGGATTAAAAGAACAATTCCAGACAAGGTGATTCGATGGCTAAAGATGATATATTAACAATTGAAGATATAGTAAAGAAGGCGAAAGGCTATCTTTCTGATGATGATATCACGTTTATTAAGCGTGCCTATGAGTTTGCAGAGAGAGCACATGCTGAGCAGTTTAGAAAATCCGGCGAGCCTTATATTATACATCCCGTTCAAGTTGCAGGGATTCTTGTAGACTTGGAAATGGACCCGGAGACAATTGCTGGAGGTTTTTTGCATGATGTTGTAGAGGATACCTCCATAACGGTTGAAGAGATTGAACAAGCTTTTAATCATGAAGTAGCTATGCTTGTTGATGGTGTAACCAAACTAGGGAAAATTAAATATAAATCAAAAGAGGCAATTCAAGCCGAAAATCACCGTAAGATGTTTGTAGCTATGGCAAAAGATATAAGAGTTATCTTAATAAAGTTGGCAGACCGTTTACACAATATGCGTACTTTAAAACATTTGCCACCAGAAAAACAACGACGTATTTCAAATGAAACACTTGAAATTTTTGCACCTTTAGCACACCGTTTAGGTATATCTACTATTAAATGGGAACTTGAGGATACAGCTTTACGCTACTTAAACCCCCAGCAATATTACCGCATAGTCCAACTGATGAAGCAGAAGAGGGACCAAAGAGAATCATATATTGAACAAGTAATGGAAGAGGTATCTAAACAGCTTCAAGAAGTTAATATAGAGGCCGAGATGTCAGGTAGACCGAAGCATTTATACAGTATTTATCGGAAAATGGTAAAACAGAACAAACAATTTAATGAAATATACGATTTGCTTGCGGTAAGAATCTTAGTTGACAGTATTAAGGATTGTTATGCAGTTTTAGGCATTATTCATACATGCTGGAAACCGATGCCAGGAAGGTTCAAAGATTATATTGCAATGCCCAAGCCTAATTTATATCAGTCTTTGCACACAACTGTAATTGGGCCTAAAGGTGATCCATTAGAAGTTCAAATTCGTACGAAGGAAATGCATGAAATTGCAGAATTTGGAATTGCTGCACACTGGGCATATAAAGAAGGAAAACAAGTTACTACGAATAAGAAATCCTTTGAAGAAAAATTGACTTGGTTTAGAGAAATATTAGAATGGCAAAATGAGACACATGATGCAGAAGAATTCATGGAAACATTAAAAATGGACTTGTTTTCAGATATGGTATATGTTTTCACTCCAAAAGGGGACGTAATCGAGTTACCTTCAGGATCAGTCCCTTTAGATTTCGCCTATAAAATTCATACAGAGATTGGAAATAAAACTATAGGAGCCAAAGTTAACGGAAAGATGGAGCCATTGGATTATAAATTAAAAAATGGGGATATCATTGAAGTAATGACATCTAAACATTCCTATGGCCCTTCTCAGGACTGGTTGAAAATAACACAAACATCTCAGGCGAAAAGTAAAATCAAGCAGTTTTTTAAGAAACAGCAACGAGATGAAAATATTATTAAAGGTAAAGAAGCGATTGATAAAGAAATAAGGGCGTTACAACTTGAACCTAAAGAAGTATTAACACAAGATAATCTTCAGAGGGTGTTCGAGAAATTTAACTTCTCAAGTGAAGAAGATATGTACGCTGCAGTAGGCTATCAAGGAATAACCGCAGCTTTAGTAACTACTAGACTTACAGATAAAATTCGCCAGACCAAGCAAAAAGAACAGGACCTGGCGAAGTCGATTGAAGAGGCAAAAACCGCTGATATTAAAAGCAAAAAAGCTCATAAGAGAGACTCCGGGGTCCAAGTGGAGGGTGTGGATAATTTACTGGTCCGCTTAGCTAAATGCTGTAATCCTGTGCCCGGTGATCAAATTCTTGGTTATATTACGAAGGGCCGCGGTGTTTCTGTCCATCGGGCAGACTGTCCTAATGTCCAGACAGAAGAGGCAAAAGAACGTTATCTGCATGTAGAATGGGAAAGCAACCAAACAACAGAAAAACAATATCATGTAGATTTAGATATTTCCGGATATGATCGTCGTGGCCTTGTGAATGAAGTTCTTCAGGCAGTGAATGAAACAAAAACAAACATAACATACGTGACTGGCAGATCAGACCGAAATAAAATGGCTATCGTGCAATTAACAATTCTAATTCATAACACAAGTCATTTACGTAAAGTTGTGGAACGTATTAAGCAGATTAAAGATGTATATACTGTAACCCGAACGTTACAATAGTCATCGTTTTTACAAAGGAGTACCATATAATGAAAGCAGTAATTCAGCGCACGAAAGAAGCTAACGTGCAGGTTAATAATGAAGTGGTTGGAAGTATTAATTATGGTTATGTAGTATTATTGGGAGTTACTCATGAGGATACCGAAGAGGATGCCATATATCTTGTGAATAAAATAATTAATTTGCGTGTTTTTGAGGATCAAGATGGAAAAATGAACTTATCGTTGAAAGATGTGGAAGGAAGTCTTCTTTCTATATCCCAATTTACTTTATATGGGGATACAAAAAAGGGAAGAAGACCTAATTTTATGCAGGCAGCAAAGCCAGAAGTTGCAAAATCTCTTTACGAAGTATTTAATCAACTGATAAAAGATCAAGATATTCCGTTAGAAACAGGTATTTTTGGAGAAATGATGGACGTGCAATTAATAAATGATGGGCCTGTTACGCTAATTATTGACAGTAAAGATAGATAAACTTGAAATAATAGCCTCAAATAAAACCAATGCCGAAAACTATTCGAAGATTTTAACTATAATTCGAAATTGTTTTCGGCTTTTTTTTGCACTAATGAATGAAGAAAACTCAGCATGTATATAAGTTTCTTTTGATAGTACTTCCGGCTTTAACAAGTATAAAAATTCTAATTACAAAAGTAGTTGTTCAATCCATTTATAATACCAGCAACTAGTTTTTCTTGGTAAGCTTGTGTGGCTAAAAGTTGTTCACTCTCTTTATTAGATATAAAACCTAACTCTAAAAGAACTGCCTCATTTCTATTTTGTCTCATTACAAAAAAGTCTTCCTTGTGTACTCCCCGGTCATTTGCCTCACTTATATTAATTAATGATGATTGAAGTGTTTGAGCCATTTCCTTGCTGTTATTCAAAAAATAATAGGATTGTATTCCTGAAACTCCTGGTAAATCTGAAACACTGTTATAATGCAGGCTGAGAAATGCATCCGCATTAGCAATATTTGCTACGCTTGTTCTGCTTGCAAGTGAAATAAATTCATCATTTGGCCTTGTAAGAGTGACATTTGCTCCAAGCAAGATAAGTTTATCTCTTAAAAGCTCGGCAGTTTTGTGTGTAAGGTGCTTTTCTTGTACTCCTGTTATACCGATTGCTCCAACATCTCGCCCTCCGTGACCAGCATCAATAACGATAGTTTTATTTTTTACATCTGTACATGAAGATCTTTTCTCTTCAAGAGCAATACGTTCATGTATATAACCTCTAGTTTGCCCGCTTTTCACTTCATACCATCCATTGTTATAAGATATTATCTTAAAGACTTCCCCCTTCTTAGCAAAAGAAGTAATTGAATGGTCTGTGGATGGACCTTCTCTCAAATGAACTTGATCATAAACAATTTTTAACTGCTTTCCGGCTTCTGGCTGATTTTGCATATCGATGTAATCCAGAGAGACCCATCCACTCTTTTTTTCTAACTTGATTTTTACCCATTTATTCTGTTTTTCCAGTATGGGATAAATTTCTCCTTTATGTACTTGATCTATTGTAGAATGGCTTTCCTCGGGACCACTTCTTACATTTAAATAATTTGTCTTAATTAATGCATCCTCAGCACCAATGGAAAAAGGAAATAAAAGTATAAGCAAAACAACTATAAGAGTAAGAAAACTTCTTAATGACTGCAATAAAACACCCCCGTTAAATAAAACTTTCCTTTAAGTATAATAAAATAAAATTCCTTTGGCAAAACTAGATAGATAACCTTTGTTATCCGCTTGTGATGTGGGTGATGTGGAGGAGGGATAAAGTTGCGTACAAATGATAAACAATGGAATGCTGGGAATAACAAGGAAATCTTCGGAGTAAACCTTCACCGATTCGTAGAAATTGAGGCAGATAGTAGTCATATGGAAATCGCTCAAGAATTAGGGATTACCCTAGGTGAAGTAAAGACGCTGAAGAAAAAGATTACTCGCTCTTGACATTAGTCTCTGTAAAGATTATTATAATAGTCATTCAATAGTACAATGTTATACTATAGACTAAACCGACGATAGAAAAAGTAGTCAGATTTCAAATGAAAAGAGAGAGAATGCCATTGGCTGAAAGCATTCTTGCATATTGAACTGATGAAAGACATTCTGGAGGATTTATATCGAAAGCAGAGTAGATATAAACGTTTTGCAGGCGTTAACTGTGAAGAGCGGATGCAATATGCATCAACTAGGGTGGCAACGCGGGTTAACTCTCGTCCCTTTTATTATAAGGGACGAGAGTTTTTGTATGGAAAAAAACGGGAGGTATTAAAATGAGTTTTAAAGCACCAAGGGGTACAGTAGATCTTTTGCCAAAGGACTCTAAGAAATGGCGATTTGTGGAAGAAATAATTAAAAATATCTGTCATCGATTTCACTTTGAGGAGATTCGTACACCACTTTTTGAACATACAGAGGTGTTTCAAAGAGGGGTAGGCGATACGACAGATATCGTGCAAAAAGAAATGTATACGTTTGAAGACAGAGGCGGAAGAAGTTTAACTCTTCGTCCGGAAGGAACTGCTCCTGTAGTCAGGGCTTTTGTTGAAAATAAGTTATTTGGAGACCCGAATCAGCCGACTAAGCTGTACTATTTTGCTTCTATGTTCCGTTATGAACGTCCACAAAAGGGCAGGATGCGGCAATTAAATCAGTTTGGAGTGGAGGTTCTCGGCAGTGCTAATCCAGCTGTAGATGCAGAAGTTATTGATCTGGCAATGACTGTTTATAAAGAGTTAGGGCTAAAATCATTAAAACTAGTTATTAATTCACTAGGTGATCACGAAAGTCGAAATAATCATCGTCAAGCTTTAATAGAACATTTTACTCCTCATAAAGACGAATTATGTAAAGATTGTCAATCCCGTCTTCAACAGAATCCTTTGAGAATACTTGATTGTAAAACAGACCGTGATCATCCTGCTATGAAAACAGCACCATCTATTTTGGATTATTTAAATGAAGAATCAAAAGATTATTTTGAACAGGTGAAAGACTATTTAACAGCAATGAATATCGAATACACAATTGATCCGAAATTGGTTCGTGGTTTGGACTATTATAACCATACTGCATTTGAAATTATGAGTGAAGCTGAAGGGTTTGGTGCAATTACTACCTTAGCTGGTGGTGGCAGATATAACGGACTTGTAGAGGAACTAGGGGGGCCAGCAACACCAGGAATCGGATTTGGGATGGGTGTGGAAAGACTTTTAATGGCATTAGAAGCAGAAAACATAGATATTCCTGTCAATAATGAGTTGGACTGTTATATTGTAGCATTTGGTGAAAATGTTGAAAAAGAAGCTGTTCGAATTACCCATAACCTTCGCCAATCTGGTATTCAGGTAGACAAGGATTATCAAGGACGTAAGCCAAAAGGCCAATTTAAAGCAGCAGACAGACTAAAAGTAAAATTTGTTTTAGTGCTTGGCGAGTCAGAGCTAGAAAAACAAGTTATTAATGTGAAAACAATGGAAACAGGTGAACAAATAGAGGTGCCACTAGCACACCTGGCAGAATCTATTAAAGAAAAATTGTAGGAGGAAATAACATGAGTGTAAGGCAAATGGCAGGACAGCTTGGAAACAAAGACGTTGATTACTCAGTTTTACTTAAAGGATGGGTGCAAAAACGTCGGGATTTGGGTGGATTAATTTTTATAGATCTTCGAGACAGATCAGGAGTAGTGCAAGTAGTTTTTAATCCTGATCATTCTGAAGAAGCACTTAAAATTGCTGAAGCTATTAGAAGTGAATATGTTGTTGAAGTAATTGGAAATGTTGTAAAAAGAGATGAATCTACCGTAAACAATCTGATGGACACGGGCGAGATAGAAGTAATTGCAAAGGAAATTAAAATATTAAATAAATCCAAGACTCCTCCATTCCCAATCCAAGATGACATTGATGTAGCGGAGGATATACGTTTAAAATACCGCTATATGGATATGCGCAGAAGTGGTCTGCAGGAAACATTTAAATTACGTCATCAAACAACACAGACAGTGAGAAATTTTTTAAATGAGAATGGGTTTCTGGAAATGGAAACACCAATGCTTACTAAGAGTACACCAGAAGGGGCGCGTGATTATTTAGTGCCAAGCCGTGTGCATCCTGGAGAGTTCTACGCGCTACCACAATCACCACAATTATTTAAGCAATTGATCATGATGGGTGGTTTTGAGAAATATTATCAAATTGCACGTTGTTTCCGAGATGAAGATTTAAGAGCGGATCGACAGCCAGAATTTACGCAGATTGATATTGAGACTTCATTTATGTCCAGTGATGATATTATGGATATGACAGAAAAAATGATGGAACAGGTCATGAAGGAAGTAAAAAACATAGACATTACACTACCTTTACCTAGAATGCCTTATGATGAAGCCATGAGTAGATATGGCTCTGATAAACCCGATACTCGTTTTGGGATGGAACTTATTCATGTTACAGAAGTGCTCAGAGACTCCAGCTTTAAGGTATTTCATCAAGCAATTGAGGCAGGAGGTATCGTTAGTTTATTAAATGTAAAGGGGGAGGCCACTAACTTCTCCAGAAAAGATATCGATAAACTAACAGAATATGTTAAAGTATATGGCGCAAAAGGGCTTGCTTGGCTTAAAGTAGAAGGCGATGAATTAAAAGGGCCTATTGCTAAATTCTTAACAGAGAAGGAAATCCAGGGGCTGAAAGATACTGCTTCTGCCGAAGATGGAGATCTTCTATTATTTGGCTCTGATAAAACTTCCATTGTATATGACAGCCTAGGAGCCCTTCGTTTGAAATTAGGGAAAGAACTTGAATTAATCGATCAAAACAAATTTAATTTCCTTTGGGTTACAGATTGGCCGCTGTTGGAATATGATGAGGATGCTCAACGATATTTTGCAGCACATCATCCATTTACTTCTCCTGTTGAAGAGGATATAGAAAAATTAAGTATTGAGCCGGGAACTGTTAGAGCAAATGCATACGATTTAGTCTTAAATGGTTATGAATTAGGTGGAGGTTCAATCAGAATCTATAAAAAGGAATTGCAGGATCAAATGTTTAATGTGTTAGGATTTTCTGAAGAAGAAGCACAAGCACAGTTTGGCTTCCTGCTTGAGGCCTTGGAATATGGAGCTCCTCCACACGGTGGCGTCGCTTTAGGATTAGACCGTATTATTATGTTATTGGCAGGCAGAACAAATCTAAGGGATACAATTTTGTTCCCAAAAACCGCTTCAGCTACAGATTTGTTAACAGATGCGCCTAGTACTGTAAGTAATGATCAACTTGGAGAGTTATCTATTCAAGTACAAAAGAAAAATGACTAACTCTAATGATTGTTAGATAGTTTACCAAATATTATGTACATTTTTAAGAAAAATAATTGAAATGCATTTTTTCGTATGGTAGTATATAAATACAACATAATTAATAAAGTTATCATTCCTGATGTGTTCGTCTATTAAAAGTGTTTGACCGAACAACATTAAAAATGGGAGCTCGAATTGGTTTCTATATTGCGTGCATGCCTTGTCCATTGGACGTGAGGAAGCATAATAAATATAGAACAGAGCACCCACCTGCCATGAGCGGGATCAAAACTTACAATTAGACGGCACAATCGGGACTTGATAACGTACATAACAAGAAAAACACCTGTCTATACAGGTGTTTTTCTTGTATTATATAATTTGATTTGGGAGATTGTGGTTAAACGAAAAGACTATAATTAATTTCCTTGCGCTAATTGTTGTAGATTACCATTTTTGTCCATTCGGAATGCAGGAGATGGCATGCTGCCCTGATCATCTAAAACAGTCATCTTTCTTGCCCGATCCATAATTTGAATAAAGACTTGATAATCTTCTTGAATAGTAGATAATTGGGCTTCTGTTTGGGCCAATTGCTTCTCTAACTGGTTAACTTGTTCATGTAATTTTAAGTTATTCTTTTTATATTGCTCCAATGTATTTTTTGATTGATTAGAAGCATAATAGTCTCTTTTCAGTTCTTTAAGAAATCGTATAACTGTGTCAATTGTTAATGTACCAGTACCATTTGTTTTTTCACTTTCTTCAATTATACTTTCCAACTGGCCCTCTTCAGTCTGTGGTAATTCAATAACAGGTTTACTTAATTTTTGTCCTGCTGCAGCAATTGCCCGTTTTTTCTCTTTACGTTGTCGTTTTGCAAGATCAATAGCATTCTCATATTTTGAACGCACCTCTGCATTCCAACGGAAGCCGCATGCAGCTGAAGTTCTATTCAGCTTATCACCAACTTCTTCAAAGGCATTTAATTGCGTGCTTCCTTCTCTAATATGGCGTAGCACCGTTTCTGCTAATAATAGATCATCCTCGTGGGACCAAGCATCTTGTCTAACCTTGACCATTGTGTTCCAACTCCTTTTTAGTAACAACTTTAAATAGATTTCATATTTTATCTCATAGTCTTACCTTATTATGGAGTTTTATACCTTATTTTTGTTTATCAGCTTGAATTCTTTCATAAACTTGTTTCATAGCTTGTTCAAATTTGCCTGTATTTTTTGGTTGGTAATAGTGTTTGTTTTTAATAGAATCTGGTAGATATTGCTGGTTAACCCAATTATTCTCGGAATTATGCGGATATTTATATTCATTACCTCTTCCAAGAGATGCAGCTCCTGAATAATGAGAATCCTTCAGATGCTGAGGAATTTCTCCTGATTTACCATTGCGAATATCAGTTAAAGCTGCATCCAGTGCCTTGTATGCCGTATTGGATTTTGGCGATAGGCACAATTCTACAATAACTACTGATAGGGGTATCCTTGCTTCTGGAAAACCTAATCTTTCAGCTGCCTGGACTGCAGCAACTGCACGGGGGCCAGCTTGTGGATTAGCCACCCCAATGTCTTCGTAGGCGGTGACAATCATTCTTCTGGCAATACTGTCTAAATCACCAGCTTCAATTAATCTACCCAGATAATGAAGGGCAGCATCTACATCACTACCACGAATGGATTTTTGAAAAGCGGATAACACATCATAATGGGCATCTCCATTCTTATCATGAGAGAAGCTCTTTTTTTGCATACATTCTTCAGCAATTTCTAGATTAATGTTTATTTGGTTAAGGGCATCAACAGGAGTGGAAGAAACGGCTAATTCAAGACCATTTAGTGCTGCACGCATATCTCCATTTGCACTAAAGGCGAAATGTTCCAATGCTTCTTCACTCATTACGATATTTTGCTCACCCAATCCATTTGTAGTGTCCTTTGCTGCCCTTTGAATTGCCAGTTTGATATGGTCTTTGGTAAGAGCATACAATTCAAAAAGGTGACAACGACTTCTAATAGCAGGATTAATAGCGTGGTATGGGTTACTTGTGGTACAACCAATCAACGTAATAAGATTGCTCTCGATATGGGGTAAAAGGAAATCTTGCTTTCCTTTATCCAGGCGATGTACTTCATCAAGTATTAGCACCATTTTCCCTGTCATCTTTGCTTCTTCCACAACAATTTCCATATCTTTCTTTTTATCTGTGACAGCATTGAGTAATTTATGCCGTAATCCCAAGCTTTTAGCAATAGCAGTTGCCATTGAGGTTTTCCCTGTTCCTGGGGGCCCGAAAAGAATCATAGATGCTAAACGTTCTGCTTTAACCATTCGATTTATTATTTTTCCTTCGGCTACCAAATGTTCTTGCCCAATAATTTCACTTATGGAATTAGGCCTCATACGATAAGCTAGTGGTTTGTTTGACATATTTATCTTCCTTTTTCTTCATATTAATAGGTAATTCAGCGTTCTAAGTATCGTTCAAATGCAAGAAAAGCACCATTCATGCTATAATATCATGTATTATTAGGTACGTATAGCAACGTAATACTAGATAGAGGTGTACTAAATGAAGATTTCAACAAAAGGCAGATACGGTTTAACAATTATGATAGACCTTGCAAAAAAGCATGGTAATGGACCAACCTCCTTAAAATCAATTGCAAAGGATAATGACTTATCCGAGCATTATTTAGAACAGCTTGCATCCCCACTACGGAATGCAGGTTTAATAAAGAGCATTCGAGGCGCTTACGGGGGATATGTGTTAGCAAAAGACCCGAAAGAAATTAAGGCAGGGGATATTATTAGGGTACTGGAAGGTCCTATTACGCCGGTAGAAGGAATTGAAAACGAAGAACCTGCAAAGCAAGCTCTATGGATTAGAATCCGTGATGCGGTAAAAGATGTCCTAGATACAACAACATTGGAAGATTTAATTAACTATGAAGATGAAGGACCAAAGGAAGCCTATATGTTTTACATTTAATAAGTAAAAAATGAAAGTATGCATTCTCTTCCAATTGGTGTTGTCGAGACTAGCAATATATACTCAGTAGACAAAAGACGAGAACTATGGAAGGATAGATAAATTATGGAACCCATATATTTAGATCATGCAGCTACTACCCCATTGGATCAAGAGGTCATTGATACTATGTATCCTGTGTACAAGGAAGTGTTTGGTAACCCATCAAGTATTCATTCATTTGGACGAAAAGCAAGATTTTTTGTTGATCAGGCAAGAAGGGTAATGGCCAAAAGTATACATGCTAATGAAAGGGAGATCGTTTTTACAAGTGGGGGCACAGAAGCTGATAATATGGCAATGATAGGTACGGCCAAATACACTAATAATAGTGGAAAGCATATTATAACTTCGGTGCAAGAACATCATGCTATTCTTCATACTGCACAAAAACTAGAAAAGGAAGGGTATGATGTTACTTATTTACCTGTGTACGAAAATGGGAAAATAAGTATGGAAGATCTGGAAAATTCACTTCGTCCAGATACATTTTTAGTATCTATTATGGCTGCTAATAATGAAACAGGGGTTATTCAACCAGTGAAAGAAATTGGAGATTTACTAAGAGATCATCCTGCCTATTTTCATACAGATGCTGTTCAGTTATTTGGTTTAATGGAATTGAACGTCCATGAAATGGGAATTGATTTGTTGACTGTTTCTTCTCACAAAATTAATGGCCCAAAAGGAATCGGTTTTATATATATCGGAGAAAATGTGAAAATTGATCCCCTTCAGTTTGGTGGAGAGCAAGAACGGAAACGCCGCCCAGGAACAGAAAATGTAGTTAGTGTTGTAGGTTTCCAAAAAGCAGTCGAATTGGCTATGGACTATCGTGAAGATAGAAAGAACCTATATCAATCCTATAAAGATTTATTTTTAGAGAAATTAAGAAACAATAATATTAACTTTAGAATAAATGGGGAGTATGAGTCTACAATTCCATCTATTATTAATATAAGCTTTCCGGGAACTAATGTAGAAGCATTGCTAACTAATTTTGATTTAAGTGGAATTGCTGCTTCAAGCGGAAGTGCTTGTACAGCAGGTTCGGTGGAACCATCTCATGTATTATCTGCCATGTATGGGGTCGATAATGACCGGACGGTAAATTCTATCCGATTTAGTTTTGGGAGCCATAATACAAAAGAAAATGTGATAGAGGCTGCGGAACGAGTAACGAAAATCGTCCATCGCTTAACTTCTTAAAAGGATTTGATATAAAATGAAAAATAATAAAGATATACGCGTAGTTGTAGGAATGAGTGGGGGAGTAGATTCTTCAGTTGCTGCTCTTCTATTAAAGCAACAAGGATATGATGTTGTGGGGATATTTATGAAAAATTGGGACGATACAGATGAATTTGGCGTCTGTACT
Source organism: Virgibacillus halodenitrificans (assembly GCF_001878675.1). Taxonomy (NCBI): domain Bacteria; kingdom Bacillati; phylum Bacillota; class Bacilli; order Caryophanales; family Bacillaceae; genus Virgibacillus; species Virgibacillus halodenitrificans. The sequence continues at coordinate 1,607,627 of NZ_CP017962.1, forward strand.
GCCACAGAAGATTATGAGGACGTTGTACGAGTTTGTAATCAAATTGGCATTCCTTATTATGCTGTAAATTTTGAAAAGCAGTATTGGGATAAAGTTTTCACTTATTTTCTTGATGAGTATCGAGCAGGAAGGACGCCAAATCCTGATGTAATGTGTAATAAGGAGATTAAATTTAAAGCTTTTTTAGATCATGCAATGTCATTGGGGGCAGATTATTTAGCTACAGGTCACTATGCGCAGGTTAGAGAGAATAATGGACGCTATGAAATGTTACGCGGAGTAGATGATAATAAAGATCAGACTTATTTTCTCAATCAATTGACAGAGGGTGTACTAGAAAAAGTAATGTTTCCATTAGGTGGTATGCCTAAATCTCAAGTTCGTGAAATTGCCAAAGAGAATGATTTAGCAACAGCTACAAAAAAAGATAGTACAGGCATTTGTTTTATTGGTGAACGTAATTTCAAGGAATTTTTAAGTGAATATCTGCCTGCACAGCCTGGCAAAATGACAACATTAGATGGAGAAGAAAAGGGTCAACATGATGGATTAATGTATTATACAATTGGACAACGTCAAGGACTTGGAATAGGTGGAGCTGGTGATCCTTGGTTTGTTGTTGGCAAAAATCTTAAAGACAATATCCTATATGTGGAACAGGGGTATTCCAATGAAAAACTATACTCTGATTCCTTAATTGCTACAGATGTAAATTGGATAACACCGGATAAAGTGCAAGGTACTTTTACATGTACTGCAAAATTTCGTTATCGCCAAAAAGATAGTGAAGTAAAAGTGAACATACTGCCTGATAATAAAGTAGAAGTGGTTTTTACAGAAGAACGAGAACGTGCTGTTACACCAGGACAAGCTGTAGTTTTTTACAATGGAGAGGTGTGCCTGGGTGGTGGCACAATAGATGAAATTATAAAAAATGGCGAAGCACTTGACTATGTAGGTTAAGAAGGAGTTTTACTTGTGGATAAAAATAAAGAAGCTATTCAATTAATGAAAGACAATAAACTGGAGGAAGCTGCGGCTTTACTTACATCCTATATTGAAGAAAACCAGGATGATCCAGTAGGTTATATCAATTTTGGTAATCTGTTGGTACACATGCAAGACTATACACGAGCCGAGCGTTTTTTTGAAAAAGCTATCACATTGGATGAAGCTGCAGCTACCGCATATTACGGACTGGGAAATACGTATTTTGAGAAATCCATTTATTCAAAAGCACAGGAAAACTTTCAAAAAGCTATTGATCTTGGCTTGGAAGAAGCAGATGTTTACTATATGCTAGGAATGAGTTTTCGACATCAGGAGCATTACACGCTAGCCATCCCTTTTTTGCTTCGCGCTACAGAGCTTGCCACAACAGATGAAGAAATTTTATTTCAATATGGGCTTACTTTAGCCCAAAGCAATCATATTGAAGATGCAGAAAAAGTATTTAAAAACGTTTTAAATATAAACAAAGATCATAGTGATGCCTACTACAATTTAGGGGTCATTTCTCTCTACCGTGAAGAAGCTAACGAAGCATTAAAACATTTTGAAAAAGCTTTATCCATTCAACCGGAGCATGTGCTTGCTGCAAACGGAAAAAAGAATGTGGAGAGTTTTCTAAGCGAACAATAAGCAATTGGGGTTGTTGGAAATGGATATGGAAAAACAATCGATAGCTGAGCAAGGTTATGTGAAAGGCGAACTTTTGCATACAATTTTTCATAACGAAGCAGAGCATTTCTCAATTGCTAAAATTAAAGTGATTGAAACAAATGAAGACTTCAAAGAAAAAGAAATAATAGCCAAAGGGTATTTTTCAAATCTACAGGAGCAAACAGCTTATCTTTTCTATGGTCTTTTTGAAAATCATCCTAAATTCGGGCTTCAGTACCGGGTCACGTCTTATAAAACGTATATTCCGGACACAACAGAAGGTTTAATTGCTTATTTATCGAGTGATCTATTTTACGGTATCGGAAAGAAAACTGCTGGTAAAATCGTTCAGCATTTAGGAGAGAATGCAGTTTCGAAGATCTTGAATGACCGTAATGTTTTAACTGGTGTGCCAGGATTAAATAAAGACACTGCAGATTCACTTGCTCAGAGCCTTCAGGAAAATCAAGGCTTTGAGCATATTGTTGTATATTTGGCAAAATATAATATTGGATTAAAGATGGCACAAAAAATCTATCAAGAATATAAAGAGGATGCGATAACCATTCTTGAGGAAGATCCTTACCAATATGTTTTCGATATAGAGGGATTTGGATTTCAAACTGCAGATCAAATAGCAGGTCAAAGAGGACTTTCACCTACTCATCCAAATCGTATCGGTGCTGGTTGTATATATACATTACAAAAAAGTGTGCAGGATGGTCATGTGTTTTTACCCTTATCTGTCTGTGTTGAGAGAGTTTTTGATCTGTTATCTGCTCATTCCCTTTCTAGCGATATTATTACAGAAAGGTTAAAAGAATTAAATACAACTAAATCTGTTATTATTCTAGAGGACCGAGTTTACTTACCTTCTCTATATTACGCTGAAGATGGGTTTGCTTCCCAGCTGAATCGAATTATAAGTAAATCTATTGAAGATGAAACACCTCTTGCTGAATTGATGAAAATTATCGGTGATATAGAGGAAACAGAAATTTTAAGCTATGGGAAGGAACAGTTTTCAGCTATAAACCAGGCTGTTCATTCAAAAGTGTTAATACTTACAGGTGGGCCAGGGACGGGGAAAACAACGGTTATTAAAGGGATAATTAAGGCTTTTTCCACTATCCATAATCTTTCTCTTGATCCACAGGATTATAAAGATAAGTCTGAATTTCCATTTATTCTGACAGCCCCTACCGGTCGTGCTGCCAAAAGACTTACAGAATCAACCGGCCTACCTGCAGTAACAATACACAGATTACTGGGATGGGATGGGAAAAGTGGATTTAATAAGACAGAGAACGAGCAATTAAGTGGCAAATTTTTAATCATTGATGAGTTTTCTATGGTAGATATCTGGCTCGCTAATCATTTATTTAAAGCAATTCCTGAAGACATGCAAGTATTAATAGTTGGTGATGAGGATCAATTGCCTTCTGTAGGTCCTGGTCAAGTGTTAACAGATTTGTTAGCAAGTGACGTGCTACCATATGTGAAATTGACGGATGTATATCGACAAAAAGAAGGTTCGAAGATTATTCAGCTTGCACATCAGATTAAGAATAATGCGCTAATTCAACTAGAAAATGATAAAGACTTTAGTTATATCCCTTGTTACGAAAATCAAATGATTGAAGTCGTTACTAAGATTATTTCCAAGGCTGTCTCCAAAGGGATTGATGTTAAAGATATTCAAGTCCTTGCGCCAATGTATCGCTCTCTTGCTGGAATTACCACGATTAATAGAGAACTCCAACAATTAATTAATCCTAGAGACAAGAGAAAAAGAGAAGTAAAGATTGCTGATACAATATTCCGAAAAGGAGATAAGGTGATCCAGCTTGTAAATCAACCAGAAGACAATGTATTTAACGGAGATATCGGAGAAGTTGTAGCTATTTTTAGAGAAGATGAAAATACGGATAATGTGGAGCAACTAGTAGTTCTATTTGATGAAAAAGAAGTAGTTTATGAGCGTAAAGATTATGTTAATATTATGCATGCATATTGTATATCGATTCATAAATCTCAAGGAAGTGAATTCCCTATCGTAATTATGCCCGTAGTTTCTGCATATCGCCGTATGTTAAGAAAGAACTTACTTTACACCGCAATTACCAGAAGTAAACAATCACTTATTATATGTGGTGAACAAGACGCATTCCTGAAAGGAGTGCAAACAATGGATACGAATAAACGGTATACAACATTAAAAGAACAATTATTGGAAAGAGTACAAACTCAAAAAACTCAGTTAGAGGAACCGGTAGCAGAAGATGACATTTCTCCGTATGATTTTATGTGAGAAAAGAGGTATATATATACAAAAAACGGGTTAGCATAACATAATAAAGTATAATTAAAGGAGCTTTATATGTATGCGATGCCCAAACTGTAACGGAAAAGACCTAGGAAAGATTGGTATGCAACAATATTACTGTTGGACGTGTTTCATTGAGCTATCAGTAATTAATAATGAACTGGCAATTCACCAAGTGGAAGTAGACGGATCATTAAGTTCGCTTGATGATTTGTTTTCAAAGGATGAAAGAAAACTGCAATGGTAGCCTTCTTATCTATAAATATAATTGATTTTGGCTAAGGGGAGATTACCATTGTGGAAAGACAGAAAAGAGCTTGCATATTTATATTGGCTGTTAATTGGCATCTTTTTATTTTTGTTCTGTTATCTATTTATTAAATTGTTCCCGATGTATGGAACCGTACTTTCTTTTATTTGGCGTCTATTAGCGCCTTTTATTGTTGCATGTTTAATAGCCTATTTGCTCTATCCTATTGTTAACAAACTGCAACAATACAACATACATAGGGGCATAGCAATTTTACTTATTTACTTCCTGTTCTTTGGAGGTATTACCTACTTAATTTATCGAGTTTATCCTTTGATTATCTTGCAATTACGGGATTTAAATGAGCAATTACCACAGTTTATCAAATTATATGAGGAGTTAATTTATAAGTTATATGAATATACCTCATTTCTACCTGAAACTGTACATGATAAAATCGATGAACTAATTCTTCGAGCTGAAAAATCTATTGATAAGATATTAACTAGGTTAGTTGGTGGATTTACCAAGATAATTGATACAATTATTTTTTTAATGGTAATTCCTGTTTTAGTATTTTATTTTTTAAAAGATTATACCAAAATCAAGGCATATTGTAAGCGATTAGTGCCAGAAAAATATCGGTATCAGACAGGTAAGATGGCTGATGCGATTGATGAAAATTTAGGAAATTATATAAGAGGTCAGTTAATTGTCTGCTTATTTGTAAGTATAGCTTCATTTATTCTATTTCAACTACTAAATTTAAAATATGCTCTATTATTGTCAATCATTATGGGTATAACTAATCTAATTCCTTACTTTGGGCCCATCATAGGTGCTGTACCTGCTGCAATGGTCGGCTTCACTCTTTCGGGGAAACTTGTTATTTACGTTATTATAGGGGTGTTTATCATTCAGCTAATTGAAAGCAATCTTTTGGCACCTTTTATAGTAGGTAAAAGCATTCAGATTCATCCTGTAGTAATCATTTTTGTTTTACTATTAGGAGGCCAGTTATTTGGTGTGGTCGGGATGATTGTTGCAGTACCAACTTTGACAATTATTAAAGTAGTTGTCACACATTTACGCGCATTTAAAAGTTATAATTGACAATAAAGCTAAAGTTAATTATAATATCGCTAAACTAGTATATGAAACACGTTGAAAGTTATAAGTACATGATGATCGGTTTAAAGAGAGGGATTTTCAATAGGCTGAAAAAAATCCTAAGCAAGAATCATGGAAAGCTAAACTGGAGTGCGGCCAATTCCCGCCGGTTTCATACCGTTACCATGATGAAGTGACAAACAGAAATTTTTGTTTGTAATTAGGGTGGTACCGCGATAGAATCTCGTCCCTGCATATGCAGAGAGGGGATTTTTTTATTTCATAAATTATTTAATGGAGGTATGGAAATGAAACATTTAACATCAGCAGAAGTCAGACAAATGTTTTTGGACTTTTTCAAAGAAAAGAATCACCGTGTTGAACCAAGTGCTTCACTAGTACCAAAGGATGACCCCACTCTTCTATGGATAAATAGTGGAGTTGCTACATTAAAAAAGTATTTTGATGGTCGAGTTATTCCAGAAAATCCGCGTATTGTAAATGCACAGAAATCCATACGAACTAACGATATTGAGAATGTAGGTTTTACTGCTAGACACCATACGTTTTTCGAAATGCTTGGTAATTTTTCAATCGGTGAATATTTCAAGAAAGAAGCAATCGAATGGGCTTGGGAGTTTTTGACAAGCGACAAATGGATTGGGTTTGATCCTCAGCTATTGTCAGTAACGGTCCATCCTGAAGATGACGAAGCCTTCGATCTATGGTTGAACGTTATTGGACTTCCGAAAGAGCGGATAATTCGTTTGGAAGAAAATTTTTGGGATATTGGAGAAGGTCCAAGTGGTCCAAATACGGAGATCTTTTATGACCGTGGCGAGAAATACGGCAATGATCCAAATGATCCGGAGCTGTACCCAGGTGGAGAAAATGAACGTTATCTGGAAATATGGAATTTAGTTTTTTCACAATTTAACCACAACCCTGATGATACGTATACACCGTTACCTAAAAAGAATATTGATACAGGTATGGGTTTGGAAAGAATGGTTTGTGTTATACAGGATACACCTACTAACTTTGAAACCGACTTATTTATGCCAATTATAAAAAAGGCCGAAACATTTGCAAATACTTCATATGGTAAAACCCAAGCTGCAGATACTGCTTTTAAGGTGATTGCTGATCATATTCGTACAGTGAGTTTTGCAATAGGTGATGGTGCAGTGCCTTCAAATGAAGGAAGAGGTTATGTATTACGCAGATTACTTCGAAGAGCAGTACGCTTTGCTAAAGAAGTCGGAATTGAGAAGCCATTCATGTATGAGTTAGTAGAAACTGTAGGAAGTATTATGGAAGACTTCTATCCAGAGGTTTTAAAGAAAAAAGACTTTATCAAGAACATAATTAAAGTAGAGGAAGAACGTTTTCACGAAACACTACAGGATGGACTTGATATTCTATCCTCTATTATGAAAAAGGAAAAAGAAAAAGGGAGTACTGTTTTTCCTGGTTCTGAAGTTTTTCGCCTATATGACACATATGGGTTCCCTAAAGAATTAACTGAAGAATATGTAGAAGAACAAGGGTTTACTATTGATGAAGAAGGCTTCAATGAGGAAATGCATAAGCAACGCGAACGAGCTCGAAATGCAAGACAAAAAGTTGATTCTATGCAAGTACAAGATGGTATTTTAAGTGAAATTGAAGTAGAGAGTGAATTTACTGGATATGATCAGCTCGAAGAAAAAGCGATAATTGCTACTATGATTCACGAGCAGAAAACAGTACAGGTCGCTGAAAAGGATGAAGAAGTATTTGTGTTTTTAAATAAGACACCATTCTATGCGGAAAGTGGGGGACAAGTAGCAGATAAGGGGTGGATTTACTCTGATAATGCTTCAGCATATGTTGAGGATGTTCAAAAATCACCAAAAGGACAGCATATTCACCGTATACGTGTTAAAAATGGCGAATTTCATGTTGGTGATGAGGTCACGGTTATGGTTGAAGGTACATTCCGAGAGGGTGTAGTGAAAAATCATACAGCTACCCATTTACTCCATCAAGCTCTTAAGGATGTATTAGGGACTCATGTGAATCAGGCTGGATCCCTTGTAACACCTGAGCGCTTGCGGTTTGATTTTTCTCATTTCAACTCTGTTACAGAGGAAGAAATTAAGCAGATAGAACAAATTGTCAATGAAAAAATATGGGCGTCGTATCCGCTCGACATTAATTATAGAAAGATTGATGAAGCAAAAGAAATGGGTGCAATGGCCTTATTTGGTGAAAAATATGGCGATATCGTCAGAGTAGTGCAAATAGGAGATTATAGCATTGAACTATGTGGCGGCTGTCATGTGAAAAACACTTCTGATATTGGATTATTTAAAATAATGTCGGAGAGTGGCATTGGAGCTGGTGTTAGAAGGATCGAAGCAGTAACAAGCAAACAAGCTTATGAATATCTGAATCATCGTCTCCATATTCTAAAGACTTCAGCACAACTTATGAAAACGAATGAAGAACAGCTACCTGAAAAAATAGAGGGATTCTTCCAAGAAATGAAGGTCTTGCAAAAAGAGAATGACTCTCTAAGTTCAAAATTATCAAATGTGGAAGCATCTAGCTTACTTGATAAAGTAGAAACGATTAAGGACATTCCTTTGCTAACTCAAAAGGTAAACGTGAAGGATATGAACCAACTAAGAAATATGGTTGATGAGTTAAAACAAAAAATGGGAACAGGAGTAATTCTTCTTGCTGCAGAAAATGATAAAAAGGTTCAACTAGCTGCTGGTGTTTCCAAAGATCTTATGGATAAAGGCATGCATGCCGGTCAATTAATTAAGCAGGCTGCCCAAGTATGTGGCGGCGGTGGTGGTGGACGCCCTGATATGGCCCAAGCTGGTGGGAAGGAACCGTCTAAAATTCAGGATGCTCTAGCATCTGCTAAGCAATATATAAGCGACAATGTAAAGTAGTCCAGCTTGTATACTTTTGCACAAAACGATATAATGAAGATTAGAATAACAAGGCAATAATTTGAATTACAAGTATAACTATGAAAGACTAGTAAATATGGTAGATCACTGGTTCCATCATCAGAATGATAGCCTAGAATTCCTAAAAATGAGGTGGCGCGATGAGTTCGTTTGATAAAACAATGAAATTTAATTTCTCAGAAGAACCTTTTGATCAGGATATTAAACAAATCCTCTTCACTGTACATGAAGCATTAAAAGAAAAAGGTTATAATCCAATTAATCAAATCGTGGGTTATTTATTATCAGGAGATCCTGCCTACATTCCTAGACATCAGGATGCTCGTAATTTGATTCGTAAGGTTGAACGGGATGAAGTTATTGAGGAATTAGTTAAATTCTATCTGGAAAAACAAAGGGAAAGTTAAATGAAATTGATCGGATTAGATGTCGGTTCCAAAACAATTGGAGTCGCTGTAAGTGACGCTTTAGGGTGGACAGCCCAAGGTGTGAAAACGATAAAATGGGATGAGAATAATATAACCTCCGCAGACGAAGAGCTAAAAAGCATTATAATCGAACATGAAATAGGGAAAGCTATTATTGGCTTACCTAAAAACATGAATGGTACAATAGGTGAAAGAGGAGAAGCATCCCAGGTTTTTGCAAAACATATGGAAGAGGTACATGGTATTCCAACTGTACTGTGGGATGAGAGATTGACTACAATGGCAGCTGAACGTGTTTTATTGGAAGCTGACATGAGTAGGAAAAAACGAAAAAAAGTAATTGATAAAATGGCAGCGGTAATGATTTTACAAGGTTACCTTGATCAGAAGTAAAGGAGTGTCAACATGGCATTAGAAGAGAAAGAAAGAATAATTATCCCAGATGAAAATGGGGAAGAACATCTATTTGAAGTTTTATTTACTTTTGATGTGGATGAAACAAACCAATCCTACATTGCGGTGGTGCCTGTAGAACAAACAGAGGACGAAGAAGTGGAAGTATATGCTTTCCGCTACGAAGAGCAAGATAATGACGATAATGACTTGTCACTATTCCCTATTGATTCTGAAGAAGAGTGGAATATGGTTGAAGAAATGCTAAACACATTGGCAGAAGAAGAAGAGAATAACTAAGCATATATAAATAGCTGATGTCATCACTCGACATCAGCTATTGTTATTAATGTGGATTGCCACTATAACATATGGGGAGATTATCCATTGACTCACAAAGTAGATTAACTTTAAACTAACGTTTGTATGGCAGTATTTGTATAGAATATCTTATTTAGATTCATTTCCTAAACAATATAAGGATTTTAATGGAATATATTATCGATTTTTAGTATAATATAGCGGGTGAGAGGGGGGCGTTTTATGTCCGATAAAGAAAAACAAGATGATTTCAAAGAAAATCTCGCAGTAAGAAGTGAAGAGGCAAGAACAGTTAGAAAAATTGTAGCAATTATAATTATTTCACTTCTACTTATTATTATAATTGGGGGAGTATCAGGTTATTTATTCATAAAATCTGCTTTAGAACCGGTGAATCCAGAGAGCGATAAAAATATTGAAGTCGAAATTCCAATTGGCTCTTCTACTTCCACAATTGCTTCCATTCTTGAAGATAAGGGAATTATAAAGGATAGTCGAGTGTTTCGCTTTTACATAAAATTTAAAAATGAAGCTGATTTTCAGGCTGGAGATTATACATTTTCACCTGCTATGTCGATAGATGAGATCATTAAATCTCTGAAAAAAGGTAAAGTTATGGCAGATCCTTTATACACAGTTACTATACCAGAAGGTAAAACAATTGAAGAAATGGCTGTAATTTACTCTGAAAAATTACCTTTTACTAAAAAGGAATTTATGGAGAAGGTAAATAATATTGACTATATTGAAGGGCTAATGAACAAATATCCATCTGTTCTAAAAAAAGACATCCTAGATCCTGAAATTCGTACACCGCTCGAGGGGTATCTGTTCGCGGCAACTTACGACTTCTATGAAAAAGATCCAAAAGTAGAAGTGGTGATCGAAAATATGTTAAAAAAGACAGAGTCTATTTTAAGTAAGTATTTGGATGAAATTACAGCGTCAGATTATACCGTACATGAAACACTAACTTTTGCTTCGTTAGTTGAAAAAGAAGCAAGTACTAAAGAACAACGGAAAGAAATTGCAAGTGTTTTTGTTAATCGTCTAAAAGAAGGGATGAAGCTTCAAACTGATCCCACTGTGTTATATGCATTAGGAAAACATAAAGACAGAGTGCTTTTTGAGGATCTGAAAGTTGAATCTCCATATAACACTTACCATATAAGCGGTTTACCAGTTGGTCCTATTGGTAATTTTTCTGAAAGCTCACTAAAGGCTGTTATCAACCCGATTGAATCGGAATACTTATACTTCCTTCACGATGGCGAGGGGAATATATACTATTCAAAAACATTGGATGAGCACAAGCAATATAGGAAAAAGTATATTGATTAGACAGGATAAATAGAAGGTGTGAAGCGACTTTCACATTTTCTATTTTATTTCTATTTGCCAAATCATGCGTTGCCTGGATATAATCAGGGTTTTAAGGAATTGAGGGATTAATGTGAATGAGCACGTAAAAAGTTATTTAAATGAAATTTTACCAACCTCACCAGATTGGGCGAAAAAATTAGAAGGTGAAGCTAAGGAGAACCATGTACCTATCATGGATCGGGTTAGTATGAATTTTGTAATGCAGTTAATTAGAATAAAAAAACCAAAACGAATCTTAGAAATAGGCACAGCGATCGGATATTCTGCTTTAAGAATGGTAGAAGCTTCTCCGGAGTCTAAAGTTGTTACGATTGAAAAAGATGAAGTAAGATATCAACAAGCACTTAATAATATAAAAGCCAATAATAAAGAAGATCGTATAAGGGTTTTGTTAGGCGATGCTTTGGAGAAACTAAAGGGATTAGAAGATAATTCTTTCGACTTCATTTTTATTGATGCCGCAAAAGGGAAGTATAGGGACTTTTTTATCCTTTCTGAAGGACTTTTAGTCAACGATGGATTAATTATTTCAGATAATGTATTATTTAGAGGTTATGTAGCTAAACCAGAAGAAGCACATCGACGGCATGAAAAAATGGTTGAAAAAATAAGAGTGTACAATGAGTGGCTTTTCAAACATACCAATTTTTCAACATCCATTGTACCTATTGGGGACGGAGTAGCCATCAGTTTGAAAAACAATAAAAAGGGGAATTACCTTCATGAATAAAAAACCAGTAGTGATCGGTGTTGCTGGTGGAAGCGGAAGTGGTAAAACTTCTGTAACCAGATCGATCTGTAATCGATTTTCAGACAAAACAATTCTTGTTATTGAACAAGATTATTATTATAAAGATCAAAGTCATCTTCCTTTTGAAGAAAGACTGAACACCAATTATGATCATCCCTTGGCTTTTGATAATGATTTATTAATTGAGCATTTACATGAATTAATGAATCAAAATGCAATTGATAAACCAGTATATGATTATAAAATTCACACTCGCTCAGACAAAACAATAAAAGTAGAGCCAAAGGAAGTTATTATTTTAGAAGGTATATTGATTTTAGAAGATCCGCGGCTTGTTGACTTAATGGATATTAAAGTATTTGTTGATACAGACGCTGATTTACGAATAATCAGAAGGTTACTGCGAGATATAAAAGAAAGAGGCAGAACTTTAGATTCGGTTATTGACCAATATATTAATAATGTTCGGCCTTCTCATTTACAATTTATTGAACCAACAAAGCGTTATGCAGATATAATTATCCCTGAAGGAGGACAGAATTTAGTAGCTATTGATATTATGGCGACTAAAATAGAGAACATTTTGTCGAAAAATAAGGAAAAATAATTTCAGAGGCAAACTATTGAAAAATTAAATAAAGTCTGCCATAGTAAGTTTTAGCATCTTTTTATTAATTGGGCTAAAATGCTTACATGGCTCATATAGTATATTATTTACATGTTAGGGAAGATAGAAAAGGGAGTGTATTAGATGGCAATTGAAAAAAGTTTTTATATGACACAGGAAGGTAAAGAGAAATTAGAAGAAGAATTACATTACTTAAAGACAGATAGAAGACAAGAGGTAGTAGAAAGAATTAAAGTTGCACGTGATTTTGGTGATCTTTCTGAGAACTCCGAATATGATGCAGCAAAAGATGAGCAAGCGTTCGTGGAATCACGTATTGCCCAAGTAGAGAAGATGATTCGTAATGCTGTTATAATAGAAAATGATAATGACAATCCGAATGTAGTTTCTTTGGGGAAATCTGTAACTTTTCAGGAGCTGCCTGACGGTGATGAAGAAACATATATGATCGTGGGAAGTGCAGAAGCTGATCCTTTCGAGGGAAAGATTTCAAACGATTCTCCGATGGCGAAAAGCTTATTAGGACAAGAAGTCGGAACTGAAGTAGCGGTGGTTACGCCAGGTGGAGAAATTCAAGTTAAAATTGTGAACGTTGAATAGTAGTCCCGCTTGAATAGTATAACGGAAAGCAAAAAAGCGGGGATAACTCGCTTTTTTGCTATTTAGTAAGTACATAAAGCTTGTTATTCTAAATTAAATACGATTACAATGATAATTAAAGGGGGAAGAGTAAATGGCTAATAATAATGACTCAAGAGTAGATAAATTTGAGAAGCGTCGTAAAAACACGAAGTCGATATCCATATTACTTATTTTAGGTGCTGTATTGCTTATCCTTCTAATTGGTATTTGGATATTTGGTGGTGGAGATAAAGAAAAAACTACAGATCAGACACAGCCATCTTCCCAGGAAGAGCAAAATTCAACTGATGAAGAAAATGAAAGTTTTTATGAAAAGGAATCTAAGGAAGATACGGAAACAGACCAAGAGGAAAATAGCTCTTCAGAGAATGATGGAAATATTGATAAAGAAGACGAGGAACAGGAAGAGATAGAAAAGCAAGAAGTTGATTCTTCAGATGAAAATGTATTAAAAGCATATACTGCGGACTGGAAACCAATAGGTACAGAACAGGAGGAACCTCATACAACCAACTATAGTGATGGTTCTCAAGACCGAATTGAAATTAAAGAAGCTGTATTAATGGTAACGGATATTCCGGAACAAAATTTGGTTATGCACTGGGTAGGCAACGGAGGAGACCAAAAAGTAGAAGCCACTGTCTCGAACGAAGATAACAGTGAAATATATCGTGTTTACTTATCTTGGGTTGAAGGTGAAGGTTGGCAGCCAACCAAACTAGAAGAGTTAAAAACAGTTAAATATTAAACCTGTTCAAATGGAGGAAATGTGATGATAGGCATTATAGGAGCAATGGACGAAGAAGTAGCTTTGCTAGTCAGTAAGACGAAGGAAAAGGAAGAAATATTGATTGCTAATTGTGTATTTATCAAAGGGAAAATAGAGGGAAAAAAAGTAGTTATTTTAAAATCCGGTATCGGAAAAGTAAATGCTGCAATGGCAACAACTATACTACATGAAAAATTTAATCCGTCTCACGTCATTAATACAGGATCTGCTGGTGGCTTTTCCAATAGATTGGAAGTAGGGGATATTGTGATCTCTACGGAAGTAGTTCATCATGATGTAGATGTAACAGCATTTAATTACGCCTACGGGCAAGTACCCGGTATGCCAGCGATGTTCCCGGTAGATACGGAGTTGGCGGCCAAAGCTATTGCTGCTGTACAAACCTTACCTATTTCATATGAGCAAGGTATTATTGCTACAGGTGATTCGTTCATGGATGATGCTGAACGAGTAGCTTGGGTGAAAGAAAAATTCCCAAGCATGATTGCTGCAGAAATGGAAGCTGCTGCGATAGCTCAAGTATGCCACCAATATAACACACCCTTTGTTATTATAAGGGCTTTATCAGATATCGCAGGTAAAGAATCATCTATTACATTTGATGCTTTTTTACAGAAGGCAGCAGAAAATGCAGCCAATTTAATTTTGTCAATGTTAAAATCTCTATAATAGCACCATAAATTACCTCCTTCACTCCAACTGAAATTATGTTACTATTTCTATGGAAGGAAGGGGGAGCTAAAATGGAAGAGAAGATGAGAGATTTAGAGAATCAATTAATTGATTATAAACGTTTTGTTTCTGCATTGTTAATCTTAAGTAGTTATCTTTATATGGGTGGCATTATAAAAACATATTTGCAACCAACCTCTCATGGTGGAATATTATTTTTGCTTTCCTTGATTTCAGTATCAGCTGGAATATGGTTTATTGGAAAAGGTAAAGGAATTCAAGATAAAATTAGTCAAGAGCGCTAATCTTTTCTATAGATAGCGCTCTTTTTTGTTTTGATATTTGACGTGTAGTTAATGGTGGAAGATAGAGGGCTTACATTATTTGTGTTTTCTTTCTCTACGATAATATTCGTGAAAGACTTTCATTAAAGCTCTTTTCTCAATACGTGAAACATAACTTCTAGAAATATTTAGCTTCTTGGCAATTTCACGTTGTGTCATTTCTTCATAATCGTTCAATCCGTATCGGTATACAATTACTTCGCGTTCACGTTTATCCAGTATGCTGAAGTAATCTTGCATTCTTTCAATTTCCATGTTTAATTGTATATATTCTAAAATATTTTCGTTTTCTGCTTCTAAAATATCAATGAGACTAATTTCATTACCTTCCTTATCCTGGCCGATTGGATCTTGGAGAGAAACATCTTTTTTAACCTTTTTCAATGCACGCAAATGCATTAAAATTTCGTTTTCTATGCATCTTGCTGCATAAGTTGCAAGTTTTGTTCCTTTACCAGTAGAAAAGCTCTCTACACCTTTAATAAGACCAATAGTACCAATCGAAATTAGATCTTCAACATCTTCTCCTGTATTTTCAAACTTTTTAACAATGTGTGCAACTAAACGCAAATTATGTTCAATAAGCTTATTTCTGGCTTCTTCGTTTCCTTCCTCCATTAACTTAATGTACTTCGCTTCTTCTTCTTTGGACAAGGGTTGCGGAAAAGCGTGATTTTTTACGTATGAAACAAAGAATAAAGCTTCTTTAATTAAAAGCCCGAGAACAGTCAGAATTCCGGACAAACTATAATCACCTCCTTAAAGTAACGAAACTACAACGTTTAGCTCACCTCCAACTGAAAGATCAACACACCACTCAGAAAAGTTCAAAGTCTGCTTAGTTTAATAGAATGTTGTTTTTTCTACGTCTGAAACGGTTTTCTTTAATTATTTACATACTCGTAAACGACCAAAACCCTTTTAAGTTTTTACAATAATGAAACGTGTTACTTGCCGGTCTTTAATGATTACAAAGTAATAGGTGGGCTTTTGCCTATATAACATTCCTATGTGAACTGTGAAAGGTTTGTGTCTGTCCAATAAAAATAAAGTTTTTAAACATTGGAAATGTAACAGTAGTTCTAATTTAAGGAGTAGGTGGTATTTAACTGGGTTTACTATATGTCATTGCGCTAATATTATAAATGGGATAAAAATATAAAAAGCCATAAATACGTGCTGGAGTTTGAAAGTGGCTAATCTAGAAAAACTGCAAATATTGAATTTTAATTCAGTGTATAAGGAAACTGTGAACTAGAGCGGGGGCTATCAGCAGCAGAGCGAAGCAATCCGCTGGAGAAAGAATTAATCAGCAGCAGAGCGACCTAATCCGCCGGAGACTGAATTAATCAGCAGCAGAACGAGATAAACTTCCGGAGATAGAATTATCGACTGGAGAGCAAAGAGATATGTCTTAGATATTTAGGGATTAGCTATATTGTTTTTTAAAAGGGGAGTTTGCAGCCCTGCCAAATTAGTTTGCAGTTTATCTATATTACGAATCAATCGCTAACCTCTAAATATATTAGAACCTAAATTTTAGATTTTTCAAGACAAAAAAAGTGACTGTTTTCACAGTCACTTTGAGGGTTGCTTTTTCTTATTATAATTTTGTATTGCGTCTTCATATGCATCTGTACGGCTTTTTAGGTAAGGTTTTATTCCTTTTTGGTGAGCAGCACGTGCGATCATATGCGCGGATACCGGGGCAGTTAATAAAATAAACACAACCGCCAATAATAATTTACCGCTCACAATTCCATGCGACCCGTATAAAAATAAAAAAGCTCCGATCAGAATACATGCAATCCCTAATGTTGATGCTTTTGTAGCAGCATGTAGCCTTGTATATACATCTGGAAATCTTACTATCCCTATAGAAGCTGACAAAATGAAGAAAGTTCCCACAAGGATAAACAGGATAACAAGTATATTGATAATTATATTACTCCAAATTTCTATCAATGATAACACCCTTTTCCAGATATTTGGCGATAGCTAAAGTTCCCAAAAAAGATAGGATCCCAATCAATAGAACCACATCATTTAATTTGGAGGTAACGATAGAGATGGATAATAGTCCTGCTAAAGCCATTATATTAATACCCATTGTATCTAATGCTACTGCTCGATCGGGCTGAGTGGGACCTATCATTACCTGATAAAGCAATAAGATAAGTGATGCAGCTATTCCTATAAAGCAAATAACCAAAGAGACTTGAAGTATTTGCTCTGTTAATGCTAATAAATCATTCATCTTGTCACCTCCATAATTGCCTTCTCGAATGTGTCTTTAATTGAGTTTATAGACTCTTCCGTATCATCTATATCCATTGCATGTATAAATAACTGAGTATTATCATTGGAAATAGCAACTGAAAGAGTACCTGGTGTTAGTGTAATTAAATTAGCAAGTAAAGTGATTTCCCAGTTACTCTTTAAGTCTATTGGTAATGCGAAAATACCTGGTTCAACGTTCGGCTTTGGAGTATAGACAACTTTAACAATATCAATATTTGATGAAATCAGTTCCTTAATAAATAAGAAGATTAAACTGATAATCTTTATAAATCGTCGCAGATAAAAGGTATCGGGCACAAACCTATTTAATAGCAACAAGAGTAAAACACCTAATAAGTATCCTGCGAAGAAATTAGTGACAGAATAGGCTTCACTTAGAAACATCCACATAAAAGCAATAATTAGATTAATAATTATCTGAAATGTCATTTCGCATTACTCCTTTAAAACAGAATCGATATATATTTGCGGGTCTAATATATAGGCCGCAATCGAATCTATATGTGGATAAACAAATTCGGCACCTACACCCAATAGGACTGAAAAGGTTAATAGAAAGGCAACAGGAGCAATTAGCCCTTTTGTTGATTTTTTTTCTAAGTTTCCTAGCATTTGCTTATCGCCCCAGAAGCCATAAATGAAGATCTTCATAATGGAATAAAGGATCAATAGGCTGGTAAGCAAACCAATAATTACTATGGCAATATGGCCACTTGCAAATGCTCCTTTAAGCAATAGTAGTTTTCCGATAAAACCGCTGAATGGTGGAATGCCTGCCAGAACAAATGCGGAAATAAATAATAACCAACCTAGTACCGGGTAATAATGAATTAAACCACCCATTTTTCTTAAATCAGATGTACCTGCAACGTAAACAATTACCCCCACTAATAAAAAGAGTACAGACTTGATTATCATGTCATGAATTAAATAATAGATGGAGCCGCTTATACCATCTATAGTGAATGTACCGATTCCCAATAGAATGAAACCAATAGCAGGAATGATGTTATATGCAATAATTAACTTTATGTTATTGGTAGATAATGCGCCAATAATTCCAAACACCATAGACAATCCAGCAACCCATATAAATAATTCATGGGTTAATTCTAGCTTATACACAAAGATCAGGGAGAACACACGAAGAATGGAATAAATTCCAACCTTTGTCAATAATGCACCAAATAATGCTGATATGACGGGATTAGGCACAATATAAGATTTAGGAAGCCAGTAATACAATGGAAATAGAGCTGCTTTCGTAGCAAACACGAAAAAGAGTAATATTCCAATGGTGGTTAATATCCCTTGTTGCTCTACTTCTTGTACTCGCTCACCAATTTGAGCCATATTTACTGTACCAACAACAGCGTACAGAAAGGCTATAGCAGTAACAAATAGCATAGAAGAGAAAAGGTTTATTAATAAGTATTTTAGAGACTCTCTTAACTGAACCTTTCCTCCACCTAAAACGATTAAGCCATAGGAAGCCATAAGAAGCACTTCGAAAAATACAAATAGGTTAAATAAATCTCCGGTTATAAAAGCCCCTGATACGCCTGTTATTAAGAAGAAGAAAAAAGGATAGAAATAATAGCTTTCCTTTTTTTCCAGTCCGGCATGTGGCGCATAAAAAGCACAAACGGTTGCCACAAGATTTGTGGTTAATATAAGTAAGGATGCAAGGGAATCCATGACGAGAATAATCCCATATGGAGCAACCCATGCACCTGTTTCCAAGATAATTGTTCCATCAGTAAATACCTTCCAAACGATATAGCAAGAAACCAAAAGACTTATCACAGAGAATATCTGGGTTAACTTTCTTGATATATTCACCTTTGAATTGAAAAATATAAGTGTAATTGCTGATACTAATGGAAGTATGATTGGTAAAACTGCTAAATTACTCATTTGATTTACCCCTTAATTGTTCCATATTATCTGTATTATTTTCTTTCGTAGTTCGGTAAGCCAACACCAATAATAGACTCGTTACTCCAAAACTAATTACGATGGAGGTTAGAATTAATGCTTGGGGAAGGGGATCCGTATAATCGGATACACCATCCGTCAGAATAGGAGGTTGGCCTGTTTTAAGTTTCCCCATAGTCAAAATAAAGATATGGGCGCCGTGAGATAGCAAAGCTGTCCCAATTACGATTCGTAAAAGCTGTTTTTGCAGCAGATTGTATATGGCTGTGGCGAAAAGTATCCCTGCTAAAATGGACGTAATAATCTCCATTACTGAGCCCCCTTATCTTTTTTTAGTTTGATGAGGCCAATGATAGCTAATGCTGCAATTCCGAGAACCGCTATTTCAAATAGTGTGTCCAGGCCACGCATATCAACTAGAATGACGTTAACAATATTATGTCCGCCACCAAGTTTATAAGACGTTTCAACAAAGTAGTCCGAGATTGACTCAAACCAGTTACTACTATGAGCTGAAATAGCGACCATCGTCATAAGAGCACCAAAACCGACAGAAATAAATAGGTTAGTCATCTTAGTTCGAGCACTATCAGTAGATTTACGCAGTTTAGGTAAATGATAGAAACATAACAAAAATAAAGCTACTGTTACTGTTTCAATTACAAACTGAGTTAAAGCAATGTCAGGAGCTCTGTAAACAACAAATAAAATTGCTACACCATAACCTACTACGCCTAGTACAAGAATTGCAGCTATATTATGATTGGTAAAAATAGTAGCTACAGCAGCTATAATCATGATAATAACTACAGATACCTCTAAAATAGTTACATCTGCCAAGTAGTCATATTCCAAAGTAAACCCATTTGTTATAAACATAAACACAAAGGAAACAATTAATGTTGTTGCAAGAATAATTGACATATAATTTTTTAAAGACCCAGTCATATAAGAGCGAGTAATTGCCCCTGAGATAACATCCAGTTTCTCTACAATCTGATCATAAACCTTATTTAGACTTAATTTACCAGGTAAGATAGTATATACCTTGCTCCATTTTTTTCTTGTTACAAAAAGAATAATCCCAATTGCGACAACAATTAAAGACATTTTAAGCGGTGTATTAAACCCATGCCAAAAAGCTACTTTATGGAATTCGACATCAGGGTTAACTGCCTGTGCTGCATGCAATAGAAAGGGAGCATTTACTATATTTGGAAATAACCCGATTAAAATAACTCCCGCCACAAGTACAATTGGAGAGAGTAACATTCCAATTGGAGCTTCGTGTGGTTTTTTAGGTAATTTATCCAGCTGCTTTGGTCCGGTGAAAACACCAAAGAAGAAGTACATGGAGTATACAAATGTGAAGATACTCCCAAATACAGCTAAATAAGGGATTGCTTGAGCTAAAAATGTTGTGCTATCTAAATGAAGTGTTGCATCGAAAAACAATTCTTTACTGTAAAAACCGTTTAGAAATGGCAATGGCACGCCCGCCATAGAGAATGTTCCAAATAACGCAAGTGTGGCTGTTATCGGAAGGAATGTAATCAAACCGCCAAGTTTTCTAATATCACGAGTCCCTGTTTCATGATCAATAATGCCAGCAACCATGAATAAGCTGCCTTTGAAGGTAGCATGATTCAGAATATGGAATATTGCTGCAAAAACAGCAGCAGTAGTTCCAAAGCCAAGCATTGCCATAATCATACCCAGCTGGCTGATGGTGGAAAATGCAAGGATTGCTTTAAGATCTGTTTGTCTAACGGCCATATAAGAGCCCCAACATAGGGTAGTAATACCTACAAGGCTCACCACAATAAAGAACCACTCACTCCCGGAAAAAATGGGTGAAAAACGTGCAATAAGAAATAATCCGGCTTTTACCATTGTTGCTGAATGCAAATACGCACTGACAGGAGTTGGTGCCTCCATGGCATCAGGAAGCCATATATGAAACGGGAATTGTGCAGACTTTGTGAATGCCCCTAATAGAATAAAACCTAAAATTAATGGTAAATAGGAACTGTCTAGAATGACATCTACTTGGTTGATCATCTCTTGGATGCTTGTAGTTCCAGTAACAACCCAGAGTAATATAAATCCACCAAACATACTTAAACCACCAAATATAGTGATAAGCATACTTTTAAGAGCTCCATACCTTGATCGTTCTTTGAAATGCCAGTACCCAATCAGCAGGAATGAAGAAATGGAAGTTAACTCCCAAAATGTATACAAAACAAAAATATTGTCTGATAGCACTACGCCAAGCATTGCTGTAATAAACATTAGTAAGTAGACATAGAAGCTACCGAGTCTTTCCTGTTTACTAAGGTAAAAGATAGAATAAAGAACAACAAGTGCTCCAATCCCACTGATTAATAAAGCAAATAGTAAACTTAAACCATCCAAATAGAAATCAAAGTTAATCCCCAAAGAAGGAATCCAATTATATGTATGTCGAATTGGATTGAAATCTCTCCCTAAAAATTGGACGAAATACAGAAATATGGAGAGTGGCACAAACAAGACAAAAATGCCAGTATGTATCTTTTCTTTTAATTTACTTAATAACGGAATAAAACATGCAATAATGAGTGGTATTAACACTGCAAATATCATTAAAATTTATCCTCCTTCAAAAAAATAAGGCTGTCTAATTATTGCACATTATGTTGCTTAAATAGTCAGCTGTTATACAAAGTCACTGGAAACTGTAATATGTGGGTATCCAAACATGGAATGGTGGTGATGAAGCTTTTGTAATTGATACAGAATGAATGGCTAAAACATGGATTCTAAAGCAATTTATTCAAACAATAGTTTAACACAATATAATAACAAGAAAAATAAATAACCCCTATTATTCAGTAAAAATAATAGGGGTTTTCTGTTTCTTCATATTTATATAGCCAGCAATTTTTATCGGTAATCTTTTGTTTTTAATTTATGAGAAAGATGTCTTCTCTGAATTTCTTCTTCAATTAGTGAAAGAAAATCAGGGCTTAGATCTAATTCGTATGCTGTATAGTAAGATTCTAGCAATAATTCATCTGATAATTGCTCCATAAATACAGCCCTCCTAAAAATTTTACTTAAATTTAAACTATTACTAACTTACCACGATCCACATACCATAACAAGACTCAGGTTATCTACATTACCCTGTAGATAACTTGTGCGTAAATCAACTTGTTTGGTAATAATACGCTGTTAATTCAATACGAAAATTGTTAATAAAGTTATCCACAACGCAAATTTTGATGTTATTTGTCGAACGATTCTGGGAATATTTTGGTAGCAATTTTAAGTGAGTGTTCAAAGAGAATTATGGTTTCACTTCAAAAGAATAGTAAGTTATTATAGGATTAAGTTATAATATTATCTTACGGAAGAAGATAAAGTATAGTATGTTACTAATTAGAAATTATGAGGTGTGACCGTTGTTAAAAAGATTCTTACCGAATGAACATGTGAAAAGTATATTTGATATACAACCAGAAAAATTAAAGCAACGAGGGATTAAAGGTATTATTACAGATTTAGACAATACTCTCGTAGCATGGAATGTCAGGGATGCCACGCCAGAGGTTATTCAGTGGTTTAAATTGATGAAGGACAATGGAATTAACGTAACAATTATTTCAAATAATAAAAAGGAACGAGTAGAGCTTTTTTCTGAACCTTTAGGGACACCCTTTGTTTTTAGTGCTCGTAAACCGTTGAGCCGTGCTTTTAAAACGGTTGCCAAACAAATGGGATTAAAAAAGAATGAAATTGCTGTGATCGGTGATCAACTTCTCACAGATGTACTCGGAGGGAACTCGGCAGGATTTTATACCATTTTGGTCGTGCCTATCGTCCAGACGGATGGTAAAATAACGAAGATAAATCGAAGGATAGAAAGACGCATATTAAATTATATGAGGAAGAAAGGGCAAATTACTTGGGAGGAATAGGAATGGAAACACTTTATTGTCAAGGTTGTGGGGCTGAAATTCAGTCAACAGACCCAGGGGGGCCAGGTTATACTCCAAAGGCTTCTCTTCAAAACGAAAACGTTCTATGTAAAAGGTGTTTTCGCTTAAAACACTATAATGAAATACAAGATGTATCCGTCTCGGATGATGATTTCTTGAGAATGGTTAGTTCAATAAGGAATGCAGAAGGACTAGTCGTGCATATTATTGATATTTTTGATGTGAATGGAAGTTTATTACAGGGACTTCCACGAATTGTTGGTAATAACCCGATTATTCTGGTCGGTAATAAAATCGATCTATTACCAAAATCCACTAATGAGCGTAAGTTAATTCAATGGTTAAGAACATCTGCTAAAGAAGCAGGGATTAAAGTGGAGGATGTCTTTCTTATCTCTTCAATGAAGGGGTATGGACTTGAAGAGTTGGCTACTGAAATAGAAAAGTATCGTAAGAAAAAAGATGTTTATATTGTAGGAACTACAAACGTAGGAAAATCAACATTTATAAACAAATTAATTAAGCAAACTACAGGTTATTCCAATGTGATCACTACTTCTTATTTCCCTGGTACCACATTGGGATTTATTGAGATTCCTCTGGATGAGCAATCTTCATTAATTGATACACCAGGGATTGTTAATAAGCAGCAAATAGCTCATTACATTTCTGAAAAAGATTTGAAGGTTATCACACCTAAAAAGGAAATAAAGCCCAGGGTTTATCAGTTAAATAGCGAACAGACATTATATTTCGGAGGACTTGCCAGATTGGATTTTATAAAAGGAGAAAAAACATCCTTTGTTTGCTATTTTTCGAATGAATTGCCGATACATCGAACGAAATTGGAAAATGCGGACGAGCTTTATGTCAATCATATTGGTGAACTATTGTCTCCTCCAAGTGAAACGCCCGTAAAAAAATCGCTAGAACTTAAAAAAAATAGCTTTAAGCTAAACGGAGAAAAAACAGATATTGTTTTTCCAGGTTTAGGTTGGGTAAGTGTGGAAGGTAATGAAATAACAATTACTGCACATAGTCCGGAAAAGGTTGCTGTTTCAATAAGGAAATCACTACTTTAGGGGGAGTAGAGTATGGAATACCATCTAGCTTTGATTGGGTACCCAATTAAGCATTCATTATCACCTTGGATCCACAACAAATTCTTAGATAAAGCAGGTTTAAGAGGAAGTTACAAACTTCATGAATTTGATCAGGCAAGTTCTTTTGAAGAGAATATTAAATTATTGAAAAGGAAGAAATACGATGGCTTCAATGTGACCGTTCCATACAAACAAGAGATTATCCCATACCTTGATGAGGTTGATCCTATTGCTGATAAAATGGGTGCTGTAAATACGGTTGTAAATAAACATGGTAAATGGGTTGGGTACAATACGGATGGCGTTGGTTATGTACGTTCATTGGAAGCAGCCTATCCTGAGGCGCTCTTAAATCAAGATTGTCGAATCCTTCTTATAGGAGCGGGTGGTGCGGCAAGAGGTATCTATTGTGCTCTGCGGGACAGAGGGTTCTCAAGAATTGACATAGCAAATCGCACACAGACAAGTGCATCTGACATTTTGGAGCTTCAGGCTGATCATGGAAATTGTACTGTTTTATCTATTCAGGAGGCTGAAAAAGCGCTTAAAGATTATGATATTGTAATCCAAACAACTTCGGTCGGAATGAGACCAAATAGTAAAGATTCAATTATTCAAGTGGCAAATGTAAAAGACAAAGGAATATTCAGTGATATTATTTATCAGCCGTTAAAAACAGAATTTCTATCACAGGCAGAGGCTGCCGGTGCGCCAATTCATTTTGGACATACAATGCTTTTATATCAAGCTCAATATGCATTTGAAAAGTGGACTGATAAAAAGGTCTCTTTAAACAATATGGCGGAAGAACTTAAATTACTTTTGGAAGGAAGATAATATGTTAACAGGTAAACAAAAACGTTTTTTGAGGGCAGAAGCTCACCATCTAAAGCCAATTTTTCAAGTTGGAAAAACAGGTGTTAATGAAAATATGATTATTCAAATTAACGAAGCCTTAGAAAAAAGGGAATTAATCAAAATTAGTATTTTGCAAAATTGTATGGAAGATAAAGATACAATTGCTGAAGAGTTGGCTGAAGGCACTCAGGCAGAAATTGTGCAAGTTATAGGTAATAATATTATCCTTTACAAGGAATCTAAAGAAAATAAAACGATTCAACTACCATAAAGAGGGTGTTGTTTTAATGAAACACGTAGGTATACTAGGGGGAACGTTTGACCCGCCTCATCTTGGGCATATGATTATTGCTCAGGAGGTCCAATTGTCATTAAACTTGGATGAGGTATGGTTTATTCCTTCCCATACCCCTCCACATAAAAATACGACAAAAACCAATGCTGAAGATAGGGTAAATATGGTGAAGCTGGCTGTACAGGGGAACGCTTACTTTAAAGTCAACACGATAGAGATAGATCGTTTCGGGAAATCATATACCTTTGATACAATAAAAGAACTAAATAAAGAATATCCACGCTGCACATTTTATTTTATTATAGGTGCTGATATGGTTGAGTATCTACCTAAATGGAATAGAATTGATCAACTAATTAAACTTGTGCAATTTGTTGGGGTGAAGCGGCCGGGTTTTTCTTTAATTTCAACATATCCAGTGATAGAGGTAGAAGTACCTCAAATGGATATTTCTTCTACCATTATTCGTAATCGAATAAAAAATAATCAGCCATTTTCGTATTTCACCCCTGAAGGCGTAATGAATTATATTAAGGAGAAACGACTATATGCAAATGAAACAAGCGGTTGAGTATGTCAAACCTCACTTAACAAAAGCAAGATTTGAACATACATTACGAGTAGCTGAAACGGCGGTGGACTTAGCTGAAAGATTTGGAGTTTCCAGGGAAAAAGTGGAATTAGCTGCTATCTTTCATGACTATGCAAAATACCGCCCACTTGAAGAAATGGAAGATTATATAAAAAAAAGTGAGTTGCCTGATAATTTATTGACTTATCATCATGAATTATGGCATGGCCCTGTAGCGGCATTGTTAATAGAGAAGGAATTTGACATTCATGATGCTGATATAAAAGGGGCAATTCGCTACCATACTACTGGAAGAGCAAATATGAAGGATATAGAGAAGGTTGTTTTTATTGCTGACTATATAGAGCCAGAAAGAAATTTTCCTGGGGTTGAGGAGGTCAGAGAAGTAGTTTTATCTGACCTTAATTTAGCCTGTTGGATGGCGCTTCGAAACACAATTGAATTTTTGATGAAAAAGAAAGCAACCATCTACCCAGACACATTTCATGCATATAATGATCTTACAAGATATGTAAACGGAGGTAATCGTTAATGGAAGATAAAGATTTATTACAGATAGTAGCAACAGCTTGTGATGATAAAAGGGCAGAAGATATCATTGCTTTGGATATGAATGAAGTTTCCTTGGTAGCAGATTATTTTTTAATTTGTCATGGTAGTAACGAACGACAAGTTCAGGCTATTGCTAGAGGAATAAAAGATGCAGTGGAAGAAGAAGGGATTTCAATAAAACGTTTAGAGGGCATGGAACAAGCTCGTTGGGTGCTCGTTGATCTAGGCGGCATTGTCTGTCATATTTTCCATAAAGAAGAAAGAAGCTATTATAATTTAGAGCGCTTATGGGGAGATGCTACACAAGTTACATTGCATGTTGGGCAGGAAAAATAGTATGGCATATGGGAAAATGGCCGATGTTTATGATACGTTAATGGCAGTTGCACCTTATGATCAATGGATTGAAATGAGTTTAAGATTGTTTAAACAATGTGATAAACCAGTTAAACAGGTGATTGATCTTGGCTGTGGTACAGGAGAAATCAGTGTGCGTCTTGCTAAAGCAGGTTTCGAGGTCACTGGTGTGGATTATTCTTCTGATATGCTCGCATATGCAGAACGAAAGGCGACGAAAGAGCATACAAACATTGATTTGATTCAACAGGACTTAAGAGAACTGGAAGGTTTAAAAGAAATGGATGCAGCTGTATGCTACTGTGATGTTATGAATTATCTTACTTCCGAAAGTGATTTGAAAAATGTTGTTAAACGAATCGCAGACTCATTAAAACCCGGCGGCGTATTTATATTTGATGTTCATTCAATGCAACAGGTAGAAAATAATTTTATCGATCATACATTTGCAGAAGTAACGGAAGACACTTCTTATATTTGGTTCTGTACGGGAGGAGAAAATCCTGGAGAAATGTATCACGATTTAACATTTTTTCATAGAGAAGGGAATAAGTACGTTCGGTTCGATGAAGAACATTTTCAACGAACATACCCAATTTCTTTTTATGAACGTCTATTGTTAGCAGCCGGTTTTCAAAATATAAAAATATATGGAGATTTTTCTATAGATAAAGAAATAACCGAGGAGACTGAGCGGGTGTTCTTTGTAGCACAGAAAAGAGTAGGATAAAAATATCCTATTCTTTTTTTATTAAAGGACTTTAAGTGATTTTGTCGAATATGAATTAGGGAGGGCTCGTCCTTGCTTTAAATTTATGTTTGGCCCTTCGCAATCTGAATGAACCTCAAAGTATGCTCGATCCGCCTTCATCCCCCTTATTATACCACAAGGAAGTGACCTTCATTGAAAATGCCAATTAGAAGTGCTGGCTTTCTTCTTATTATTACATCGGTAGTGGTTGTTTTTTTAATAATTACCCGCGAAGAAGAGCCACGAGTTCAACAAGAAATTTCCCCACTAAAAATTTCTACAACGGAATCACAAGAGAAAAGTAATCCATCCAAAGAAAATACAAAAATTATGGTTGATATCAAAGGGGCTGTTGCGAAGCCGGGGGTTTTTGAAATGCCTGTTGAATCAAGGGTAAATGACGCAATTAAACTAGCCGGTGGGTTTACAGCTGATGCTGATCAGTCACAAGTCAATTTAGCGCAGAAAGTCCAGGATGAGATGATAATAAATATCCCTGTTATAGGAGAAGAGCCCTTTACACAAGGTGAAGTTAGTAGTATCCAAACGGAAAAATTGAGCATTAATTATGCCACACAGGAAGAAATTGAAACCTTAAATGGAATAGGTCCTGCAAAAGCACAAGCAATTATTCAATTTCGTGAAGAACATGGACTCTTTAGTACAGCGGAGGATCTTCTTCAGGTTCCTGGAATTGGCGAAAAGACGCTTAATAATTTCATTGATGATATTCAAGTACCTTAAGCAGATTGACGAAAATAATACGATAAAGGTAAAATTGGATGGAAACCTGCAAAATTAATTTAGTACGAAAAATGCTTTGGTTTCAATCAGTTTTAGTATTATCAAAATTAGAGGAAAATAGTATTTTATAGGGAGAGAATATAGTATGGAAAGAATTTCTTGGGACCAATATTTTATGGCACAGAGCCATTTACTGGCATTGAGAAGTACCTGTACAAGATTAATGGTAGGGGCCACCATTGTTCGAGATAAAAGAATTATAGCAGGAGGGTATAATGGAAGTGTAACTGGCAGTGTGCACTGCATGGATGAAGGCTGTTATGTTATTGATGGTCATTGTGTAAGAACAGTGCATGCTGAAGCTAATGCACTTTTACAGTGTGCCAAATTTGGTGTGCCAACAGAAAATGCAGATGTATATGTAACACATTTCCCATGTCTGCAGTGCTGTAAGCAACTTATCCAGGCAGGAATAAAAACAGTCTATTATGCAGAAGATTATCGTAATCACCCATATGCTGAACAATTATTTAGTGAATCAGGTGTAAAAACGGTAAAAGTAGAGCTTGATTATCTAGCTGTCGATACACAATATCGTGAAAAACAGATGTTTGTTGATGGATTACTTGAAAAGCTTGAATTATCCACACTGGAAAAGGAAGAAATAACACAAATTAAAAATGAAGCTGAAAAGCTATTTCAGTATACAACTGAATAGGGAGAACAATCATTGAAAGGTTACTGGTATCTCATTCCTGTTTCCGTTACTCTCGGCGTCTTGACAAAAAGCCAAATGAATTACTGGCTTTTAGGACTTTTTTTAATATGGATATTGTATCTTTACCATAAACAACGATTAGGGATTTTTCCTATCCTAATATCCCTAATCGCATCTCTTTTTTTCAGTTGGTATATCCCTTCTCCAACACAACTCGAAAACACTGCTCCCCATCTTCCTGATAAAAAAGAACATCAAATGACTGGAAAAATTATTAGTCCCATTGATGAAAAAAGTCATAGCATTCAATTTTTGCTTAAGGACAATTCACATGATAATACTGTACAAGTAGTTTATTTTAATGGCAAGCATGATACAGCTTCCACATCAGGTCGTATTCATTCGCTCAAATATGGTGCTACATGCGAAATCAAAGGCATAATGGAAGTACCAGACCAACCGACTAATCCAGGCCAGTTTAATTACCGACAATACTTGTTTGGTCAAGGAATTCATTATCAAATTATTGTTAATCAACTTTCTGATTTGAAATGTTCTGGTTCCGGATATATGCACCGTTTTTATAAGCTTCGGGATATGTTAACAACCTATGTTGTAACCAACACTTCTGAAAGCACATCCGCATGGTTGAGTGCAATTGTATTTGGAGATGATTCGTTCCTGCCTAAGGACACAATTGAGTTATTTCGAAGGTGGAGTCTATCACATTTGTTAGCAATCTCTGGTTTACATGTTGGGCTTGTATTGGCCTTGTTGTATTTTATTTTGATTCGACTACTTGGCTTAACGAAAGAAAATGCAGAATGGACGATCCTGTTGTTTTTGCCTATTTATGCTGTGTTGGCTGGGGGAGAGCCCTCGGTTATTCGGGCGAGTGCCATGGGATTTGTTTTTATCGCCATAAACAAACTGCATATGAAATGGAGTGTCTCAGATGTATTAAGTTTCATTTTTATTCTACTTGTTTTAGTTGATAAGTATATTATTTATCACGTTGGATTTCAGTTTTCTTTCCTCGTAACATTCGGTATACTACTTTCACAAAAGTGGCTCCTGCAGGATGGTTTTTCATTATTTCAAATGCTTAAGCTGAGTTTTATTTCTCAACTTATAATCCTGCCGTTATATTTCACTTATTTCTTTACATTTCAACCATTGTCAATACTTTTAAATATGATTATCGTCCCTTACTTTTCCTTCTTTTTAATTCCTTCACTTTTCATCCTGTTCATTTTGTCTCCAATTAAATTAATTGCTGCTATATTAAGCTCATTAATTAATGTTTTGCAGGAATACATGCTTGCAATGATAACTTATATTGACAATTCTTTTTCAACATCCTTATCTTTAGGCCCTTTACCACTTAGTATTACGGTTATTTATTATGTCATCTTTTTTCTTTTGATGAAAAATCTCCACTACAAAAATTTAACTAAAGCATTTGGTTATGGCATTTTACTGGTTGCTGTTTTGGTAAGTGGAGCAATAAAACCATACGTATCGAATGTTGGATATATAACTATGTTGGATATCGGTCAGGGGGATGCCTTTGTTGTGGAGTTACCACATCGCAAAGGAGTCGTATTAATTGATGCTGGTGCGAGTTTTTCCTTCGATTCGGGAGAGCCAACGGAAAAAGTATATACACAAGTTATTAAGCCATATTTATTGTCGCGTGGAATAAATAAGATAGATGCAATATTCTTATCCCATGAAGATACAGACCATAATGGGAGTTTATCGTTTATTATTGACGAGTTTAAAGTTGGTGCCATAATTGTAAGCCAATTTTACGAACTGGGGAAACAGGAAATAGATTCATTGAACAAATTAGGGGTAGAGCTATTACGATTAAATGAAAATACGGCGGTAACGATCGGTGGAGAGTCGTTTACGATATTAGGTCCAAAAAAAGATCGAGCTTCATCAAATTCAAACTCATTAGTAATTTATGGAAGGCTTGGAGGGAAAGGTTGGCTTTTTACAGGGGATATTGGTGTAGAAGAAGAAAAAAATATTTTACAGGAATTCCCGGGGTTGGAAGTAGATGTATTAAAGGTAGCTCATCATGGTAGTAATACCTCAACAGATGATCAATTTATTCGTAAGTTGCAACCTGAATACGCTCTTATATCTGCAGGCAAAAATAATAGGTATGGTCATCCTACTCAAGAGGTGATCGACAGGCTTGAGAAGTATGATACTACCATATTGCGAACGGACCAAGATGGAGCTGTACAATTTCGTTTTAAAAAAGATAAAGAAGGAACATTTTATAGGCAATCCCCATAGAATGGTGTGAAGAGAAAAAATATAAATAAAAAATGAAAAAGAGACTGGTAAATATCAGTCTCTTTATGATGGATCGTTAAAGCCATCTGACCTTATTATGGTTTTCGAATTATTGGCCGATTACACTAACTGTTACACCGATAGCAAAAATTAAAATAAAGAAAATAAATGAGAAAGCAAAGCCTTTCATGGAATCGACAACATCATTATTTTTGGATTGTACATTTTTTTCAAATTCGTTCACATTTACCCCTCCTATATCACCACTAGTATAAATTAAATTATGGAAAAAATCCACTTTAGAATAAAAATTATTCCTAACGATATACATCTCCAAATATAGAAAGAACTAACAACTATACTTTTCTGCTTGCGGGATAACCTAAGTATAGGAACCAATCCCGTTTAGGAGTCAGTTTCTAGAGCTGGTTCTTAAACGTTGATATAGATGATCGGGGAAAGTGCCCAAACACTTTCCTCGACTTTACTCTTGCTATTAAAGGGGACACACTTTACCATATAATCTATATACATAAATGGTGGAGTGAAAGAAATGTCATATATGGAAATAATGAAGAAAGTAAAAAATAAACAAATTGCACCAGTTTATTTATTATACGGATCAGAAAATTACTTTATACAGAAATTACAAAAAGAAATAAAAAAACAAGTGCTTGGTAAAGAAATGGATAATTTGTCATTTTATGATTTAGATGAAACGCCGGTTCAGGAAGTAATTAGTGATGTGGAAACCTACCCTTTTTTTGGGGAGAGAAAGTTAATCATTGCAACTAAGCCTTCTTTTCTGAAGGCCAAACCAGATAGAACTGCAGTGGAACATAATGTAGAAATATTAGAGAATTATCTCTCCATGCCAGTTGACTATTCTGTACTTGTTCTAATAGCACCTTATGAGAAAATTGATGAAAGGAAAAAACTAACCAAAGTACTTAAAAAGAATGCAGATATTGCAGTGTGTAACCCAATTAAAGATTATGATGTAAGAAAATGGATTGATAATTTGGCTGGACAGTTAAGAGTATTTATTGATCAAGATGCCTATGACATATTCGAAGCTGAACTATCCACTAACTTAAATTTGATGGAAAATGAATTAAAGAAGATGGCTCTTTTTGTTGGAGAAAAAGGAACTATTACTAGAGCAGTGGCAGAGAAATTAATTTCACATACTGCGAGCAGCTCTTCATTACGGTTAGTGGATACTGTTATTGATCGAGACTTAGCACAAGCAATTGCTATATATAAAGATTTAGAAAAAATGAAAGAGGAACCAATAGCGTTAATTGGTTTACTAGCCTTTCAATTTCGTACCATTTTGCGTGTCAAATTATTAAAGCTTAAAGGATACAGTCAATCACAAATGCAGAAACAACTTGGTGTCCATCCGTACGTAATAAAAATTGCTCTGGCAAGAGAAAAGAAATTCACTGTAGAAAAATTAGAGGCTGCAATGGATAAGTTGGCTCAAGCTGATGCATCCATGAAGCAGGGGACGATGGAAAAGGATTTAGTGTTTCAGTTGTTATTATATGATCTTATTAACGAATAATGAACCAAAAGGGCGAGCCGCACCTGGAAGTGGAGACTCCAGTAATAATCTACGGGTTTTAGGTTTATGTTTCTATTGCAAATGTTGGAGCACTAACGTATTTTGTTTATTCATAGTTGGAGTAAACTGCGACGTAACTTTATTGATGAATTGAAAGAGCTCAGTGAAATATTTGAGGAGAAGTGCCCCATTGATTTGCGTTTCAGGCGGACGCTTTCCGCCGGCATGGCTTCAGCCGCTTCCTCCGCTACGCTCCGTGCAGGGTCTTCAGCTCATGCTATTCCGGCAGGAGTCGCCGCCCTACTCTCCCATCAATTTATATGAGCTTTAATATTTCAAATGCGGAGTGGGCCATTCACTTGTACTTGACGATATAAAGTGACCTTTTTACATCTAATACTAAATTCATTTATCGCTAAAAAGTAACACTTAAGCGGAGGAAAATACGGAGACTCCTTGAAAATGAAAGTACACATTTTCTTCGTGCGATGCTTTGCTGTCGAAGCTTTCCTTGTTCTGGGGGAGATGGGGCATAGGTGAGACCCCGGAATGGGGTATTTAGGTTGGAAGGCTAAAGTCGCGACGTCCTGTCGCAACGCCTTCATGACCAACATCGTGTTGGCCCGAGGCTCATCAGCCGCCCCCGAAAAGCGCAGTGTTTTCCGTAGCGGTGGTGTATTCAGATTCAATATTTCAGTGAACTTTCCAGCAACACAGTTATTTTTATACGCTAAAGACGAAAAGTTACGTCGCAGTTTATTTATTTTCCGATCATCGGAGACTGTAGTAAATATTATAGAACAATTTTATAGTTACTTAAGCAATAAAAAAAACGATCCTGGAGGATCGTTTTTTTTATTGGAAATTATGCACCTAAGCTGTTTACTTTTTTTGCTAAACGAGACTTTTGACGGTCACCGTTGTTCTTATGAATAATTCCTTTTTGTACAGCTTTGTCAATATGCTTTGCAGTAGATCTGAATGCAGATTTTGCATTTTCTGCATCATTTGCTTCAACTAATTTTTCTACACGTTTAATTTCTGAACGCATTGCAGATTTTTGTGCTTGGTTATTTGCATGTTTCTTATTGTTGACATCTACACGTTTAATCGCAGATTTAATATTAGCCATTGTTTCACCTCCTAAATTTCATAAAGCGTATAAAGTAAGACATTATCCTCAATTAAGTATTGGCTTTTAGCCCATTTCACTTTGTTAGTGGACAAAAGACATTTTACCAAACGAAAGGCATGTTTTCAATAGCTTTGATGCGTAATATGTTTTTTGTATTTTTTTACTACCTTTGCAGACCCTAAGAATGAAAGAAGCAGGAAAGGATGAGTTTGCTATGGATAATAAAAGTATACCACAAGTTAGAACGGATTTGGCCGTTGAAGCTAGAGATATGTATGTTGAAAAAGAAAAAAAGCAAAGTAATAGTAATCAAAATGAAATTAAAGGTGTAACGATTAAAGAAAGAAAACAAGAGGATATTAATATTTCTTATGTAGAGGTTGATGAAACTGGGGCAGAAATGATAGGCAAGAAACCTGGTACGTACGTTACTATTTATGCTGATGGGGTGAAACGCCAGGATACAGCTAGTCAGGAAGCTGCTGCAAAGGTTGTTGCAAAAGAGTTAGAGGAATTAATTAATAAAAATAATATACCCGTTACAGGGAAAGGTCTTATTGTAGGATTAGGAAATTGGAATGTAACTCCTGATGCCCTTGGACCTATGACAATGGAGAAAATTCTTGTCACAAGTCATTTATTTGAATTAGAGCATGAGACGGTTTCAGAAGGATATCGATCCGTAGCTGCAGTCACACCGGGAGTTATGGGTGTGACGGGGATAGAAACAAGTAACATTATCTTTGGTATCGTAGAAAAATTCAAACCTGATTTTGTGATTGCAGTAGACGCCCTTGCTTCAAGATCTATTGAACGAGTAAATGAAACAATTCAATTATCTGATGCCGGTATCCATCCGGGTTCAGGAGTAGGGAATAAAAGAAAGGAACTTAGTAAAGAGACTTTGGGAATTCCTGTTATTGCTATAGGTGTACCAACCGTCGTGGATGCTGTAACAATTACGAGTGACACAATAGACTTTTTATTAAAACATTTTGGAAGAGAATGGAAAGAGAAAGATCGCCCCTCGAAATCCTTAGCTCCAGCAAGTCTTTCTTTTGGTGAAAGAAAAAAGTTTACAGAAGAGGACTTACCCGATGAAGAGAAGAGAAGAACATTAATGGGTATGGTGGGAGGTCTTTCCGATGAAGAAAAGAGAAGTCTTATTACGGAAGTACTCACTCCAATGGGACACAATCTAATGGTAACCCCAAAGGAAGTGGATGGATTTATGATTGATATGGCTGAAGTAATTGCTAACGGGGTAAATGCTGCTTTGCATGAGAAAATAGATGTTAGTAATTTTACATCATACTCACGTTAAAATGGTAAGGACTCTACTAAGTCTAGCTTGAAAACATTTTGGTTCTATCTGCCTGATTCATCTCATAGATTATATCAATAGAGTATGATGCGGGGAAGGGTGGAACCATGATTTCAAATAGTAAAGGAAAGAAACAAATAAATCAGGTTTATAAACGAAGTGGTATATATATTATTAGCATCCTTAGTCTATTTGTTTTAATTGGAATCTTAACAACTGCGAAGCCTGCTTACAGAATTTCATCCCAGATGATAACGGAATGGACAAGCGATATGGACAGTTCTATATTTCTTTATTTATTAGGATTGGAAAACAGAGCATTTCAACAGGCATACCCTGAGGATAAAACCATCCCTAAACCAACAACTGCTTTGTTTCATATCGCAACAAATATTAAGCCGGATGACCCGCGTAGTTTACTGGGAAAGGAATTACCAGGCTTCTCCTTATTTGACAGCCGTGTCCTGATCGCGGGTGAAGGGACGAATTATACAAACCTTCCAATAGAATCGTCACCCCCCTTAGAAGAAGTGTTAAAAGAAAGGGAAGCTGTTTTGGATGAAGAGTCAGAAGAAGCTAAAGAAAAAGATGATAAGACGAAGAATGATGGCAAACCAACCACTGGAGATAAAGAGGTTGTTTATATTTATAATTCCCATAACAGAGAGTCCTTTCTACCCCATCTTCCCGGAGTAACTGACCCTGATTTAGCACATCATAAGGAAGTAAATATAACAAAGGTAAGTGATCGTCTTGCAGCTTCACTTGAAGCGGAAGGAATAGGGGCAACGGTTGATAATACAGATATTATGAGTATATTAAACGATAAAGGTTGGGGTTATGGACAATCGTATAAAGCATCTAGGGATGTTGTCAAAGAAGCTTTTGCTACGAACAAAGATATAAAATTTGCGTTTGACTTACACAGGGATTCCATTCAAGGAGAAGCTACTACGAAAAAGATTGATGGAAAGAATTATGCCAGAATCATGATTGTCATCGGAGCTGAGCATAAAGATTACGAGAAAAATTTAGCTTTGGCTACAAAATTGCACTACAAACTTGAGGACAAATATCCTGGTTTGAGTAGGGGTGTCTATCCAAAAAAAGGACCTGGAGTAAATGGTATTTATAATCAGGATTTATCCGAAAACTTACTTGTTCTTGAAATGGGCGGTGTTGACAACCATTTAGAAGAGCTATATCGCTCTGCAGATGCGCTTGCAGAGGTGTTTAGCGAATTTTATTGGGATGCAGAAAAAGTAAACTCTGACTCTTAAGGGGGAAAACAAATGGTACGCTCAATTATTGTTTTACTTTTGTTTGCCATATTCTTTTTAACAGGAACACTTTACGGCATGGATCATGCTCAGCCTATGGAAGGTGAAGGGGAGAGGGAGATACAGACTAATGCAGTGGAGACAAAGAAAACGAAAAAGGAACATGAAGCTAATACACAGGAAGTAATATACCAGAATCCAAAAGCAGTTAGTACAGAGCAAGTTGATGTAGCGGAACCAGTTAGCTTTGTTCAAAAAGCTGCAGCCTTTCTTGAAGCTGTAGTAAAAGGGTTCTATGAAGTATTGGTTCAACTTTTGTATCAAGTTTCAAAGCTATTCTTTTAGCAATAATAGTATCAATAGTTAATGAAAATAGCCCCTTTTACTAGTTTGTCATCTGTTTTGTTCTTGAATATAACTGCTTCAATTGCTATAATCAAGGCTAGTTATTGTCGACTAAAAGTTGAAGCTTATGTAGGAGTGAACATCACTAATGACAAAAAGACAAAGAAATGTGCGTAACTTCTCGATTATTGCCCATATCGACCATGGTAAATCAACATTGGCTGATCGGATATTGGAAAATACAAAAGCAATAACACAACGAGAAATGAAGGAACAATTATTGGATGCGATGGACCTTGAGAGAGAACGTGGAATAACTATAAAATTAAATGCGGTTCAACTTCAATATACAAGCAAGAGCGGCGAAGAATTTATTTTTCATTTAATTGATACTCCAGGGCATGTTGATTTTACATATGAAGTCTCCCGTAGTCTTGCTGCTTGTGAGGGTGCGATCCTTGTTGTAGACGCAGCACAGGGGATTGAAGCTCAGACTTTGGCCAATGTGTATCTTGCCCTAGATAATGATTTAGAAATAATTCCTGTTATTAACAAAATTGATCTGCCAAGCGCAGACCCTGAAAGAGTAAAGAAAGAGTTAGAGGATGTCATTGGAATTGATGGAGATGAAGTATTACTGGCATCAGCAAAGTCAAATATCGGGATTGAAGAAATATTAGAACGAATTACAGAGTCGGTGCCTGCCCCGGCTGGAGATCCGGAAGCTCCACTAAAAGCCCTCATTTTCGACTCGCTTTATGATCCTTATCGTGGTGTAGTAGCCTATATCTGTATTAAAGAAGGTTCTTTGAAATTAGGCGATAAAATCAGAATGATGGCTACAGGCAAGGAATTTGAGGTGAACGAAATTGGTGTCTTCAGTCCTAAGCCTATTAAAAAAGACAGTTTGACTGTAGGTGATGTAGGGTATTTAACTGCCTCCATCAAAAATGTTGGCGATTCCCGTGTTGGTGATACTATAACACACGCGAAGAAACAGGCAGACACTCCTTTACCAGGTTACAGAAAGCTTAATCCGATGGTGTTTTGCGGTCTATATCCTGTTGACTCTAATGATTATAATGATTTGCGAGAAGCACTCGAACGTTTGGAGCTTAATGACTCATCCCTTCAATATGAACCAGAAACATCGCAAGCACTTGGTTTCGGATTCCGTTGCGGTTTCTTAGGATTATTGCACATGGAAATAATTCAAGAGAGAATAGAGAGGGAATTTAAAATTGATTTAATTACCACAGCCCCAAGTGTAATATATGAGGTGGAGCAAACAAATGAAGAGCTTATTGAAATTGATAACCCTTCTGTAATGCCTGATCCTCAACAAATTAATGAAATAAGAGAGCCTTTCGTAAAGGCAACTATCATGGTTCCGAATGATTTTGTTGGTGCTGTGATGGAAATATCTCAAAAGAAGCGTGGGCAATTTATTGATATGGAGTATTTGGATGATATTCGGGTAAATGTAATTTACCATATCCCTTTATCTGAGATTGTTTATGATTTCTTTGATCAATTAAAATCACAAACCAAAGGATATGCTTCCTTTGATTATGAATTGATTGGATATCGAGCTTCAAACCTTGTTAAAATGGATATTCTCTTAAACGGAGAAACTATTGATGCGTTATCCTTCATCGTACACCGCGACTTTGCGTATGAACGTGGGAAGCAAATTGTCGATAAGTTAAAAGAGCTTATCCCAAGACAGCAATTTGAGGTTCCTGTTCAAGCAGCTATTGGTAACAAAATTGTGGCCAGGAGCACCATCAAGGCAATGCGTAAAAATGTACTTGCGAAATGTTATGGTGGCGATATTTCCCGTAAACGTAAATTGCTTGAAAAGCAAAAAGAGGGTAAAAAGCGCATGAAGATGGTAGGCTCAGTAGAAGTGCCGCAAGAAGCATTCATGGCTGTATTAGAAATGAATGATGATTAAGGAATAAGCTTACTCAAAGAAGGGAGGAAAAACCTGACAGTTTTTTATGCTGGAAGGTTTTTCTCTTTTATTTTGTCCAAAGGAGAAATGTTATGAATCTCATCCAATCTGTTTATATACACATCCCTTTCTGCCAGCAGATTTGCCACTACTGTGATTTTACTAAGTTTTTCTACAATGAGAAGCTGGCAACCGAGTACATTGTAGCGTTGAAAAAGGAAATGGACACGTATGTGGAAGGGAACAAAAATAAAGTTAAAACGATATTTATCGGTGGAGGAACTCCAACTGCACTTAACTTAGAGCAACTAGAGACTTTGCTCCAAGCTGTGGATGCTAAATTTGATGTCAATAGCTGTGAAGAATATACGATAGAAGCGAACCCAGGGGATTTCGATGAAGATAAGATAAATTTACTGAAAATGTATGGAGTAAATCGTATTTCTTTAGGAGTACAGGTTTTTGATGATAAAAAACTGAAAGAACTCGGGAGATTGCATACTGTGGAAGATGTTTACCGAACGGTAAATTTATTAAAAAGAAATAGTTTTACCAATATAAGTGTGGACCTTATCTATGCACTTCCCAACCAAACCGTGGCTGATTTTCGTAGAACCCTTGAGGAAGCAGTTGCTCTTAATTTGCCCCATTTGTCAACATATGCTTTACAGATTGAACCTAAAACGGTTTTTTATCAGCGGCATCAGAAGGGGAAGTTGCACCGTCCAGCACAAGAGGAAGAGGTTGAAATGTATGAGTTGTTGAAGCAAATAGCAAAAGCCAATGGCTTGAAACAATATGAAATCAGTAACTTTGCTAAAGAAGGTT
The DNA here is from genome assembly GCF_001878675.1 of Virgibacillus halodenitrificans. NCBI lineage: Bacteria > Bacillati > Bacillota > Bacilli > Caryophanales > Bacillaceae > Virgibacillus > Virgibacillus halodenitrificans. The sequence goes on from NZ_CP017962.1 coordinate 1,647,243, forward strand.
TTGAAAGTGAACACAACTTAACATATTGGAACAACAAATACTATTATGGATTTGGCGCAGGTGCTTCTGGGTATCTTCCAGGAAAAAGAACAATTAACATTCGACCACTACCTAAATATATAAAGCAATCAATGCAAAACGGTCAACCCATTTTACATGTTGATGAGATAGGTTTAAAAGAGCAAATTGAAGAAGAACTATTCTTGGGCCTGCGTAAAACAAGCGGAGTTAGTAAAGTGGCCTTTATGCAGAAGTTTGGAATGGATCTGGTAAAACTCTATGAGCAATCTATTAATGAATTAACAAAAAAGAACTGGTTGGTGAATGCGGAAAGAAAACTTTATTTAACGGAAGAAGGAATGCTTCTGGCTAATGAAGTATTTGAAAGATTTTTACTGGACGAAGAACCATCAAAGAATAAAAATTGATTATTTTTATTAAAAGTTTCTTGTTTGAATTCATGTTTATTGACAAAGAAAATATGATTTGATAATTTAATAATAGCATTAGCACTCGACCTTCAAGAGTGCTAACAGAGGTGATCATCATGTTAACTGAAAGGCAATTGTTGATTCTGCAGGTCATTATTGATGATTTCATCGAGACAGCACATCCAGTTGGTTCTCGAGCTATTTCTAAGAAGGATAATATTCCATTTAGTGCTGCAACAATACGCAATGAAATGGCTGATTTGGAAGAAATGGGCTTTTTGGAAAAGACGCATACATCTTCTGGTCGAATTCCGTCCGAAAAAGGCTACAGATATTATGTTGATCACTTAATATCGCCTTTTTCAAACCAGCAAAGAAAGGGTAACGTAATTAAACACGTTCTTCAGGATGGGGTATTTGAATTTGAACAGATTGTTCAAATGTCAGCAGAAATGCTCTCTGAGCTTACCAATTATACTTCCATTATTTTGGGGCCGGAGATATATGAAACTAAATTAAAACAGGTACAAATAATTACATTGTCCTCGAATACAGCCGTAGCTATTCTAGTAACAAATACAGGTCATGTTGAACACCGGTCTTTTTCAATACCTAAAAAAATTAAAGCGTCTGAACTTGAAAAGATGGTTAACATTATGAATGATCGGTTGCATGGAGTACCTATCGTAAAGTTACCTGAAAAGTTTAATTCGGAAATAGCTTCTATTATGCGGAAGTATATTGAGGATTTTGATACATCCTACAATTATTTGAAAGCTGCTTTTCTTGCTGACTACCCTGTGAAGTTATATATAGGTGGAAAATCAAACATACTTATGCAGCCTGAGTTCAATGATGTAGATAAAATAAGGTCTTTCTATTCCATGATGGAAAATGAAGAAGAAATTGCAAATTTATTAAAGCAGAATCATGATGGGATAGAGGTATTCATTGGACAAGAAAACAAAGTAGACGCCATTAAGGATCTAAGTTTAATTACCGCTTCTTATCATTTGGGTGAAGGACAATTAGGAACGATCGCATTATTAGGGCCAACAAGGATGGAGTATCGTAAGGTCATTACATTGTTAAATATCTTATCAAATGAAATGACTGAGGCATTATATATGTGGTATAAAAACAACGGATAGAGTAAAGAGCTGATAGTTTTTCTTCTCTATTGGTCCATGTTATAGTGTAACGTGGCGATTTTAAAATGGAGGTGGCACGGATGGAAGAACAGGGAAATACTAACGAAAATGAAAAAAATCATGAAGATGGAAAAGTTGAAGTCCTTGATGCAGAGCAAGAAGGAAAAGATACTGCAGATGAGCAATTAAAATTACAAGAAGAAAATGAAGCATTAAAAAAGGAGAAAGATGAAGTCTTTCAACGTATGCTTCGTGTTCAGGCAGAGTTTGATAATTTTAAGAAACGTTCTCAGCGGGAAAAAGAAGCTGATAGGAAGTATAAGTCACAAGATTTAGTAAATGAATTATTACCTGCCGTGGATAATTTTGAAAGAGCATTACAAGTGGAAACAACTGAAGATAATGCTGGATTTGTAGAAGGTATCACTATGGTATACCGACAAATTAAAGAAGCTTTAAAATCTCAAGGTGTAGAAGAAATAGATTCAGTTGATAAAGAGTTTGACCCTAATCTTCACCACGCTGTTATGCAAGTGGAAGAGGAAGATAAAGAGCCCAACATAATTGTTGAAGAGCTGCAAAAGGGTTATGTGCTTAAAGATCGTGTTATTAGACCAGCTATGGTAAAAGTAAATAAATAATCTGGAAATGGTAGCTAAGGAGGAAATAGAAGATGAGTAAAATTATTGGCATCGACTTAGGAACAACAAATTCATGTGTATCTGTTATGGAAGGTGGGGAAGCTGTTGTTATCCCTAACCCGGAAGGAAACCGTACTACACCATCTGTTGTAGCTTTTAAAAATGGCGAAAGACAGGTAGGAGAAGTTGCAAAACGTCAGGCAATAACTAATCCAAATACAATCCAATCCGTTAAGAGACATATGGGTACCGACTATAAAGTAAAAATTGAAGATAAAGAATTTACTCCACAGGAAGTATCAGCAATTATCCTTCAGCACATTAAATCATACGCTGAAGATTACATTGGCGAAACAGTAGAAAAGGCAGTTATCACTGTACCAGCTTATTTTAATGATGCTGAACGTCAAGCAACAAAGGATGCTGGGAAAATAGCTGGACTTGAAGTAGAGCGTATTATAAACGAGCCTACTGCAGCTGCTTTGGCATACGGTATTGATAAAGATGATCAAGATCAAACAATTCTTGTTTATGACTTAGGTGGCGGTACATTCGACGTTTCCATCTTAGACATCGGTGATGGCACATTTGAGGTAGTCTCAACTGCCGGGGATAACCGTCTGGGTGGAGATGATTTTGATGAAGTAATTATTAACCACATGGTTCAAGAATTCAAAAAAGAAAATGGTATAGACTTATCAAAAGATAAAATGGCAACACAACGTTTGAAAGATGCAGCAGAAAAAGCAAAAAAAGATCTTTCCGGTGTATCACAAACTCAAATTTCATTACCATTTATCACAGCTGGGGAAGCTGGACCATTGCATTTGGAAATGAACTTAACACGTGCTAAGTTTGAAGAATTATCTTCTGACCTAGTAGAACGCACAATGGTGCCAACACGTAAAGCACTATCTGATGCTAGTCTATCTGCAAATGATATTCATAAAGTAATTCTTGTAGGTGGATCTACTCGAATCCCTGCAGTTCAAGAGGCTATTAAGCGTGAAATCGGTCAAGAACCTTCTAAAGGAGTAAATCCTGATGAAGTAGTAGCATTAGGGGCTGCTATCCAAGGTGGAGTGTTGCAAGGAGACGTAAAAGACGTAGTACTACTTGATGTTACTCCATTATCATTAGGTATTGAAACAATGGGATCTGTATTTACGAAGTTAATTGAACGAAATACAACAATCCCTACAAGCCATTCCCAAGTATTCTCTACCGCTGCAGATAATCAAACAGCAGTAGATATTCATGTCCTTCAAGGGGAACGTGAGATGGCAGCAGATAATAAAACATTAGGTCGTTTTCAACTAACTGATATTCCACCAGCACCACGTGGAGTGCCACAAATTGAAGTATCTTTCGATATTGATGCAAACGGAATCGTAAATGTTAGAGCAAAAGATATGGGTACGAATAAAGAACAATCAATCACAATTAAATCATCTTCTGGTCTTTCTGATGAAGAAGTTGATCGCATGGTTAAAGAAGCAGAAGAAAATGCGGAAGAAGATAAAAAACGCCGTGAGGAAATTGAACTTCGTAATGAAGCTGATCAACTAATCTTCACTACAGATAAAACGATTAAAGATCTTGGGGAAAAAGTATCTGATGAAGAAAAAGAAAAAGCGGAGAAGGCAAAAGAAGAACTTAAATCTGCTTTAGAATCAGATGATCAAGAACAAATTAAAGAGAAGAAAGAAGCTTTAGAAGAACAAGTGCAGCAACTTTCTGTTAAAATGTATGAACAAATGCAACAAGAAGCTCAGGCTCAGCAAGGTCAAGAAGACCAAGGTTCTGATGATGATGTTGTAGATGCAGACTACCAGGAAGTAGATGAGGAAAAAGACGAGAAAGATAATAAATAAAATAGCTTAATTATAAAAGTCAAAGTCAGGATTCTCTTGGCTTTGGCTTTTTTTAAGAGCAGGATTTTGTTGCTTTGAAAATGGAGCTAATTTGCCACGCATGGTAAATTAATGATAAGATTAATTTTATGCAAAAGTTGTGTCGGGAGAGTGATTTTTAAGTGAGTAAGCGTGATTATTATGACGTGCTTGGTGTAGAAAAAGGCGCGTCTAAAGATGAAGTAAAAAAAGCGTATAGAAAATTAGCACGGAAATATCATCCGGATGTAAATAAAGAAGAGGATGCAGCTGATAAGTTTAAAGAAGCGAAGGAAGCTTATGAAGTACTAAGTGATGAGCAAAAACGTGCACAATATGATCAATTTGGCCACGCAGGTGCACAAGGTCAAGGCTTCGGAGGTTTCGGAGGCGGAGCACAAGACTTTGGTGGATTTGGTGATATTTTCGATATGTTCTTTGGTGGCGGTGGCCGCAGAAGAGATCCGAATGCTCCTCAACAAGGCGCTGACCTCCAATATACAATGGTACTAGACTTTGAAGAGGCTATTTTTGGAAAAGAAGAGGATATAATTATTCCGAAAGAAGAAACGTGTGAAACATGTGATGGGTCAGGTGCGAAGCCAGGCACGAAAACAAAGACATGTTCACATTGTAATGGATCAGGACAGTTAAATACAGAGCAAAATACACCTTTTGGTAGAGTAGTAAATAAAAGAGTATGTCATTACTGTAATGGTACAGGGAAAATCATTCCTGAGAAATGTGGTACATGTGGTGGCGCCGGTAAAGTGAAGAAGAACAAAACAATTCATATTAGTATTCCGGCAGGCATTGATGAAGGTCAACAAATTAGAGTGGCAGGTAAAGGAGAAGCCGGTATCAATGGTGGACCTCCAGGAGACTTATATGTAGTTGTTCAAGTAAAACCACATGACTTCTTTGAAAGAGAAGGAGACCATATATTCTGTGAGCTACCACTCACTTACGCACAAGCAGCTTTGGGGGATGAAGTGGAAGTTCCAACTGTGCATGGTAAAGTAATGTTGAAAGTTCCCGCTGGAACTCAGACAGGTAAGACATTCAGAATGAGAGGGAAAGGTTCTCCAAATGTTCGTGGTTACGGTCATGGTGATCAGCATATTAAGGTGAAGGTGATGACACCGACAAATCTTACTGACCGTCAGAAAGAGCTATTAAGAGAGTTTAATGAAATAGGTGGAAATGAAGCTACTGAAGAACAGGATAGTTCACTTTTCCAAAGGTTCAAAAAAGCTTTTAAAAGTGAATAAATAATCTTATTATATGGAATAGCATGACATATAATTTTAAATTAGAAATGAGTGATCTTTTTTGAATTGGTCGGAGATCTGTATCCATACAACAAATGAAGCAATTGAACCTATCTCTAATATACTTCATGAAACAGGTGCAAGTGGGTTGGTAATTGAAGACCCACTTGACCTTGTTAAGGAAAGAGATGCCTTTTTCGGTGAATTATTCGAATTGGATCCTTCTGAATACCCGGAAGAGGGAGTACGCATTAAAGCTTATCTGCCAGTGAATAGTTTTTTAAGTGAAACTATTGAAGAAATAAAACAAGCAATTAATAATTTATCGACTTATGGAATAGAACTGGGGCAGAATACGATTTCCTTAAATGAAGTAGACGAGGAGGAATGGTCTACAGCATGGAAAAAGTACTATAAACCTGTTAAAATATCTAAGAGGATTACCATAACTCCAACGTGGGAAGATTATGAGCCAGTTTCCTCTGATGAGGTGATCATTGAACTGGATCCAGGTATGGCATTTGGTACAGGAACCCATCCGACTACGGTATTAAGTATTCAAGCTTTAGAGAATTTCTTGAGTAAAGGTGATACTGTTATTGATGTTGGATCCGGTTCTGGTGTTTTAAGTATTGCTGCTGCTTTACTAGGTGCGGAAAGTGTGCAAGCATATGATCTCGATGATGTAGCTGTAACAAGTACGAAATTTAATGTAGAACTAAATAAACTTAGTGACAAGATTCAAGCAGAACAAAAAAACCTGTTAGAATCTGTGCATACAGAAGCGGATATTATTGTATCTAATATTTTAGCAGAAATTATCGTTCAATTTATTGATGAAGCTTGGGAAAGATTAAAACCAGGTGGATACTTCATAACTTCAGGAATAATTCAAAATAAGAAGCAAATGGTAAAAACTGATTTAGAAGTAAAAGGCTTTGAAATTATTCAGATAAATGAAATGGAAGAATGGATTTCAATTGTAGCACGAAAGAATGTTTCATAATTCTTGTGACGGAAGAGAGGGCTTGAATTGCAACGCTACTTTGTATCTGAAACAGGGTGGGGTACAAATGAGGTAACCATTCTTGGAGAAGATGTTCATCATATTAATAGAGTAATGCGCTATAAAGAAGGTACCAATATAATCTGTAATCACCCTGATGGCAGAGCAGCTATTTGTGAGCTTTTAGTTATTACAGCAGATAGTGTACAAGCAGAAATCAAACAATGGTTGAATGAAAACGTGGAGTTGCCAATTCAAGTAACTGTTGCTCAAGGCTTACCAAAAGGTGATAAACTAGAGTTGATTTTGCAGAAAGGAACGGAATTAGGCGCATATGCTTTTATTCCTTTTCAAGCAGAACGCTCTATTGTTAACTGGGATAAAAAAAAGCAAGAAAAAAAGTTAATTCGTTTTAATAAAATTGTCAAAGAGGCAAGTGAGCAAAGCCATCGTAATCAAATCCCAACAATATATAGCACCATAACCGTAGAGCGTTTAATTGAAGAAAGTTCCAAATATGACGTAAAACTGTATGCGTACGAAGAACAAGCTAAGGTGTCGGATTATAAGTCATTTGGTACAGTATTAGAAAACGTTACAATTACGGATAAAATACTTATCTGTATTGGTCCAGAGGGTGGTTTTTCTCCAAAAGAAGCTGAAAAACTAAATGATAATGGCTTTCAGGCTATACGTTTAGGCCCTCGAATTTTGCGAACTGAAACTGCAGCTTTATATGCTTTAGCAAGCATTTCCTATCATTTTGAAGAATTGAGGTGTGATTCATGACAACAGTGGCATTTCATACATTGGGTTGTAAAGTGAATCATTATGAAACGGAAGGCATCTGGCGAATGTTTAAGGAACATGGATATGAGCGAGTGGATTTTGATCATGACGCCGATGTTTATGTAATTAATACGTGTACCGTCACAAATACCGGAGATAAAAAAAGCAGACAGGTAATTCGACGAGCTATACGTAAAAATCCTGAAGGAATTGTGTGTGTAACCGGGTGTTATGCCCAGACGTCTCCAGGTGAAATAATGGAGATCCCTGGAGTGGATATTGTTGTGGGGACACAGGACCGGAAAAATATGCTTCAATATATTGAAGAACATAAAAAGACCAGAGAACCAATCAATGGTGTAACAAATATAATGAAAAATCGTGTTTTCGAAGAGATGGATGTCCCTGAATTTACTGACAGAACTAGAGCTTCGTTGAAAATACAGGAAGGCTGCAACAATTTTTGTACCTTTTGTATTATACCATGGTCAAGAGGATTACTCCGCTCAAGGGATCCGGAAAGTGTAGTAGACCAAGCCCAAAAGCTAGTTGATGCTGGTTACAAGGAAATTGTGTTGACAGGAATTCATACAGCAGGCTATGGAGAAGACATGACTGATTATAATTTCGCTATGTTGCTGAATGATCTTGAAACAAAGGTAAAAGGATTAAAGCGAATTCGTATCTCTTCCATCGAGGCAAGTCAGATAACGGATGAAGTGATTGAGGCACTTGATCAATCGGAAAAAATTGTCCGTCACCTTCATATTCCACTGCAATCTGGTTCTGATAGTGTACTTGCAAGAATGAGGAGAAAATATTCCAGTCAATTCTATAAAGAAAAAGTAGAAAAAATAAAAAAAGCATTACCTGGATTGGCGATAACCTCAGATGTTATTGTTGGGTTTCCTGGTGAAACAGACGAAGAGTTTATGGAGACATACGATTTTATTAAAGATATTGGCTTTTCTGAATTACATGTCTTTCCGTTTTCGCGAAGAACTGGGACTCCTGCCGCTAGGATGAATAATCAAGTGAATGAAGAACTGAAAAATGAACGTGTACACCAGTTAATTGAGTTATCAAATCAATTGGCTAAACAATATGCTGCTAATTATGAAGATGAAGTTTTGGAAGTTATTCCAGAAGAACATTCCGAAGACCCTCTACGGCCTGAATTACTTATTGGTTATACGGATAATTATTTAAAAGTCCAATTTGAAGGTACTCCAGACATGATTGGAAAGATTGTTAGAGTTAAGTTAACTAAAGCCGGGTATCCAATCAATGAAGGTAAATTCGTTAAAATTATGGACAATGCTACACATTCGATGGCAAAGTCTGTAATAAACTAGAATCTGACCTTAATTTTTTTAAAGATAATCCGAATGCTTCATTTTTGTAATGAAGTAGTTCGGATTTTTTGCTCAAAAATACCGGTAACAATTAATAAAATTTGTTGTTTTTATTCTGTCATGCTATGATGAATTTAGAGGTACGTACAACATAGGAGAGGAAGTAATAATGATGAATAATGAGTTAGCAAAATATATTGATCACACCCAATTAAAGCCTGACACTACAAAGGATAGTATAGAAAAACTAGTTGCAGAGGCGAAGGAATATGAATTTGCCTCCGTATGTGTGAACCCATCATGGGTGCCGTTTTGTTATGAAAAGTTAAAGGATACTAATGTGAAGGTATGTACAGTGATCGGTTTTCCTTTAGGTGCTACTTCAACTCAATCAAAAGTATTTGAGACAGAGCAGGCTATAAAAGATGGAGCTACAGAAGTTGATATGGTTATAAATATTGGCCTTTTGAAATCGGGTGAGGATGATCCGGTTAAACAGGATATCGCTGCAGTAGTAAAAGCTGCGGAAAATAAAGCTTTAACAAAAGTGATTATTGAAACATCCTTATTGACAGAGGACGAAAAAATTCGTGCTTGTAAATTAGCCAAAGAAGCTGGGGCTGATTTCGTGAAGACATCTACTGGCTTTTCTACAGGAGGAGCTACTGTGGAGGATATAAAACTAATGAGAAAAACTGTCGGAAGTGACCTGGGTGTTAAAGCTTCCGGTGGAGTAAGAGATCTGGAAACAACTAAGGCAATGATTGATGCTGGTGCCACGAGAATTGGCGCAAGTGCTGGTGTTGATATTATACATGGCGGTAGTGGAACTTCTGACTACTAATATAAAAATGTATAAAAATGAAGCTTTATGTAAATAATCTGTTGACCTGTATGGATGAATATATTATAATTTAAAAAGGCATGTGACAGAAGTTCATATGCTGGTACAATCCTGTTTTGTGCTTCGGAGGGAGGGAAATTAGCATGTCAAATACAACTCGCGTTCGTAAAAACGAGTCTCTTGAGGATGCTCTTCGTCGCTTCAAGCGTAGTGTATCAAAAAGTGGTACACTGCAAGAATATCGTAAGCGTGAACACTATGAGAAACCAAGTGTTCGTCGTAAAAAGAAATCTGAAGCTGCTAGAAAGCGTAAATTCTAAAGAGGGTGCAAAAGCATGACATTACTTGAACAGCTGAATCAAGATATGAAGCAGGCAATGAAGAACAAGGATAAAGAAACGTTAAGTGTTATACGTATGGTGAAGGCTTCATTGCAGAATGAATCAATAAAACTTGGTAAAGACTCTCTTACAGAGGACGAAGAATTAACCATTTTGTCCAGAGAAGTCAAACAAAGAAAAGATTCCCTCCAAGAATTCAAATCAGCTGGACGCGATGATCTTGTTGAAAAGCTTGAAAGAGAAATTAATATTTTACAAGAATATATGCCAAAACAGCTTACAACTGAAGAGCTGGAGGCCATTGTTCAGTCAACGATTCAGGAAGTAAATGCAACATCTAAAAAAGATATGGGTAAAGTAATGAGTGCGGTTATGCCTAAAGTCAAGGGAAAGGCAGATGGCTCTCAAATCAACGAAATTGTGCAAAAACAGTTAAATTAAGCTTAATGATAAGATCTTTGCTGCCAAAGTAGCAAAGATCTTTTTCGTATTTAAGGAAAAAATTTTGACTTGAGGTTTTTGCTCGAGGCTGGCACGAGTTTATCATGGCTTTTAATTTGTATGTTCTTGGTGCTTTGTTCCATTTCTAAGTAAATGAATGAAGAGACTATCTTCGTAAAGCTCCTTATGATACGATTGAAATAAAATTAATTTAAAAATAATTTATGTATTTGAAACCAATTACATAATATATTCGTAAGTAACATAATAAGGGAGGTGATTTTACTTGCCGCTAAAGAAAATGGTAAGGTACATACTTTTTACTTTTATAGTATTGTTGCTTTTTTGCACTGAAAATGGCATTCCTGTAAAGGCAGCAGAAGACGGAAGTGGAAAATCAGTATATTTTATACCAATTGAAAGGGAAGTAGAGAGAGGGCTTGAGGCATTTCTATCTCGTACTACCGAGGAAGCTATAGAAAATGGTGCCGATCATATTGTTTTTGAAATTGATACTCCAGGCGGTAGGGTTGATTCAGCTGGTCAAATCGCAAAGCTCCTTCAGGATCTGGATATACCGACAACTTCTTTTATTGTTAATCAAGCTTTGTCAGCAGGTTCCTATATTGCTCTAAACACGGATAACATATATATGAAGCCACAAGCGACAATGGGTGCTAGTGGTGTTATTAATTCAGATGGTACTGCTGCCGATAAGAAAGCTCAGTCAGCCTGGTTAGCGGCGATGAAAAGTGCCGCAGAGTCAAAGGGAAGAGATCCCATTTATGCAGCGGCTATGGCAGATAGCAGCATCGATTTACCAGAATATGATGCTGGGAAAGGAAAGTTTTTAACACTTGGACCTACTGAAGCAGTGAAAGTTAATTATGCTAAAGCAGTAGTGGACGATCGTGTAGAGTTATTACATGAATTGGGTCTGTCGAATGCTGCTGTAGTTGAAAAAGAACCTACATTTTCAGAAGAAGTTGCCAGATTTCTTACAAATCCAGTTGTGATACCTATATTATTGTCTGTGGCAAGTCTTGGCTTAATTGTGGAATTATACTCTCCGGGTTTTGGAGTTCCTGGAACGATGGGCTTAGTAGCATTGGTATTGTTTTTTTACGGACATATTGTAGCTGGATTAGCTGGGATGGAGGCAATTATATTACTTATCTTAGGAATTGCGCTAATCATAGCTGAATTTTTTCTCCCTGGCGGTATTGCTGGTTTATTAGGGATAGGTGCAATTATCGGCTCATTGCTTATGTCAGGTTACGATTTGGGTCATATGGCTATGAGTATAAGCATTGCATTTCTAGTAACTCTTATTGTGTCCATCATTTTATTTAGAAGAATTGGTATGGATAAAGGAGTTTTCCGCCATATTATTTTAAAAGAACAAACTACCACTGAATTAGGCTATGTTTCTTCTGTAAATCGCCTGGAATTGATTGGCTTAGAGGGAAGAACTGTAACGCCTTTACGGCCCTCTGGGACTGCTGTTTTTGATAATGAACGGCTAGATGTTATTTCCGAAGGTGGTTATATAGATGCAAATAGAAATATTAAGGTAATAAAAGTAGAAGGTGTACGTATTGTAGTTAGAGAAATCTAATTTATAATAAATAAATATGTAACAGGAGGAAGATGGAATGGAATTATATGATCTTATGCCATTGATTATCATTGCGGTAATTCTAATTGTATTGGCAATTCTATTTACTTTTATCCCAGTAATGCTCTGGATCAGCGCATTGGCTGCAGGTGTAAAAGTCGGGATATTTACTCTAATAGGTATGCGTTTAAGACGCGTTGTACCTAACAGGGTAATTAACCCATTAATTAAGGCTCATAAAGCTGGGCTAGATGTTAAAACGAACCAATTAGAGAGTCACTATTTAGCTGGTGGTAATGTTGACAGGGTAGTAAACGCCTTAATTGCTGCACACCGTGCGAATATTGAATTGCCGTTCGAAAGAGGAGCAGCAATAGACTTGGCAGGACGCGATGTTTTGGAAGCAGTTCAAATGAGTGTAAACCCTAAAGTTATTGAAACACCATTTATTGCGGGTATTGCTATGGATGGAATTGAAGTTAAAGCAAAAGCGCGGATAACTGTTCGTGCAAACATTGACCGTCTCGTAGGTGGTGCAGGAGAAGATACTGTAATTGCCCGTGTTGGGGAAGGTGTTGTAAGTACCATAGGTAGTTCGGAGGCTCATACGAAAGTTCTGGAAAATCCTGACTCAATCTCCCACAATGTCTTAAATAGAGGTTTGGATGCAGGTACAGCATTTGAAATTCTCTCCATTGATATTGCGGATGTGGACATCGGCAAAAACATTGGTGCGATTCTACAAACTGACCAAGCTGAAGCGGATAAAAACATCGCACAGGCCAAAGCAGAAGAACGCCGTGCAATGGCAGTTGCACAAGAGCAAGAAATGGTGGCGCGTGTTCAAGAAATGAGGGCGAAAGTAGTAGAAGCAGAGGCTGATGTACCTTTGGCGTTAGCTGAAGCGTTACGTTCTGGAAATTTAGGTGTGATGGATTATATGAACTATAAAAATATCGATGCAGATACAGATATGCGAGACACCATTGGTAAATTAACCCAAGAAAACCATGATGATAATGATCAATAATTAGGTGATATTGCAGCATAAGGAGGGATTTTATGGATGTAATATCTGACTTCTTTGAAGCTATTGCCAGTAATTTTTTCATTATAGCTTTAATTATTGGAGGTATTATTAGTTTTATGAAAGATAATACCTCAAAAGGTAAGAAGCAGGAACCGTTTAATAGGCCGGAAAGTTCTCCCCAAAAGCAGCCTTATTCTCAGCCAACAGTTCAAAATGAACAGCTGGAAACTCAAAGCCAAGCTGAAGAATTAGGCAACACATTGGCAGAGCAACAGAGAAAACGTATGGAAGAGCTAGCTGAGAGAGAGCAAGTATATTCTGCTCGATCAAAGGATGAGATCAATAGGCATGATGCCATTTTGGGTAATACTTCCAAACAACCGTCGGAAGTTGCACTATCCCATAAACAAAGAAAGTTTAAAAAACAAGTCACTGCTAACTTTGAGAAAAAAGGATTGGCAAATGGAATTATTATGTCAGAAATCCTTGGCCCCCCAAGAGCAGTAAAGCCTTACAAGTCAGTAGTACAACAACGTAGAAAATAATAATAGAAAAGCCTTTAGCCAAAGTAAAAGTACTTTTTGGCTAAAGGCTTTTTTAGTTTGATATGTTCTTAAATTACCGCAAGATACATAAATATATAAATGGAGAGGGGCTGCATTTATGAAAAAGCTACAACAAGGTTTACGACCATGGTTAACTAAATATCTTGCATTTCCTTCTGATATTATGCTGGAACTCCCAAGAATTACAGTAGTTGGACAAATTCACGTATACATTGAAAATCACAAAGGACTTGCTACATATTCTGAATCAGAATTAAAGTTAAAGATGAATAAGGGTTATGTAAAAATTACCGGAAGTTCATTTGTACTTAAAATGATGTTGCCTGAGGAAATACTTTTGGAAGGTGTAATTAGAGATATTACATTTGTAACTGACTAAGTGCTATGTAGGGAAGGTGGGGAAAGAGATTATAAACAATAAATCACATCTAACTGGTTATGTAACTATTTCAGTAACAGGAAATTTGCCAGAACGTTTTTTTCAGACATGTGCCAATGAAGGAATCACGGTTTGGAATGTAAAGAAAAAATCAGCCAAGATTTGTGAAGGAACAATAAAACTAAGTGATATTCAGCAATTAAGGAAAATAAATAGAAGAAAAAACTATAAAATTAAATTTACAGAAAAAAAAGGCTATCCATTTTTTTTGCGAAGGATTACAAAGAAAAGAGAGCTAATGTTTGCCTTAGTTTGCAGTTTATTGCTAGTGGTATTTCTTTCAAATATTATTTGGAAAATTAATATTACAGGAGTCCCAAAGGATATTGAAGAAAAAATAAGCCGTAAACTGAATGATTATGGAATCCATTCAGGTACATGGATTTTTACATTAGATTCACCAAATAAAATTCAACGTGAACTTGTGGAGGATATTCCTGAATTATTATGGGTTGGTGTACATCAAAAAGGGACAACCTTTTTCCTTGAAGGAGTAGAAAAGACAATTGTGAAAGAGGAGGAGCCTTTAGGGCCGCGTAATTTGATAGCTTCAAAAAAAGGAATTATTAAGAAATTATATGTTTCTAATGGTATGCCAAAGGTAAAGGTGAATGATTACGTGAAACCTGGGGATCTCTTAGTTTCAGGTGTTATCAATGAAAATGAACAAGATGAAAAGGAAGAAAATAAAGAGGAACAAAGTAAGAAAAAATATGTTGCTGCTGAGGGAGATATCACTGCAACCACTTGGTATGAAGTGATAGTTAATGTTCCATTAACAGCGAGTCATGAGTCACTTACTGGTGAACAGGAAAAAAGATATTATGCAAAATTGGGTAATTTTCAGTTGCCGATATGGGGATTTAGCGATCCGGACTATCAGTCTGTCCACCGAGAAAGAAAAGAGACACCGCTTTACTTTTTAAAATGGAAAATGCCAGTAAAGATAGTTGAAATGGTACTAAGTGAAAAAACGCATAATAAAAACAAAAGAACAGAGGATGAAGCTGTTCAAGTAGGAATAATGCAGGCCAAAAAAGAATTAAAGATAAAATTGGGACCAGAAGCTAAAATATTGTCTGAAAAAGTTTTGCATGAAAGTAAGGAGAATGGTAAAGTTAAATTAAACTTATATTTCAATGTCGAGGAAGATATTGCGACAGCACAACCTTTGGATCAAGGAGATTGATTATGTCCGAAAACCTTACTGAAATAAATCTACAAATCACAAATCCTAATGAAGCGATGGCTTTATTTGGCACAAATGATAAATACCTGCATCAATTGGAAGAACAATTAAATGTTTCCATTGTAACTCGAGGAGAACAGGTGCGTGTTTCAGGCACCGAAAAGGATATTTCTCTTGTACAAGATATCCTTTTGACTTTATTATCTCTTGTGCAAAAAGGCCTGCAAATTACTGAAAGAGATGTTGTTTATGCAATTGAATTAGCTAAGGAAGGGAAAATAAATCAATTAGAAACATTATTTGAAGATGAAATCACTAAAAATGTAAAAGGAAAACCTATACGAGTTAAGACACTGGGGCAAAAAAAATATGTTAGTGCAATTAAAAATAACGACCTCGTCTTCGGAATTGGACCAGCTGGAACAGGAAAAACTTATCTTGCAGTTGTGATGGCAGTACATGCGTTGAAAAATGGTATGGTTAAAAGAATTATACTCACACGCCCAGCAGTGGAGGCGGGAGAAAGTTTGGGTTTTTTACCTGGTGACTTAAAAGAAAAGGTAGACCCTTATCTACGTCCGTTATATGACGCATTACACGATGTGCTTGGGAACGAGCATACACTTAGGCTGATTGAAAGAGAAACGATTGAGATAGCACCACTTGCTTATATGCGTGGAAGAACTTTAGATGATGCCTTTGTAATTCTGGATGAGGCACAAAATACTACACCTGAACAGATGAAAATGTTTCTAACCCGTTTAGGCTTTGGATCCAAGATGGTGATCACAGGTGATATTACTCAAATTGATTTACCTAAGGGCGTGCAATCTGGCTTGCGGGTAGCTAGTCAATTGCTTAAACCGGTAAAAGGAATATCTTTTATATATCTGGAGCAATCAGACGTAGTTAGGCATCCACTCGTGCAACGTATAATCGATGCATATGAAAAAAATGTTTAGTTTTAGAGAGCAGGACCCAAAAAGGGTCTTCTTTCTATATTGTCTCTGAAAAAAATGAGGTGGACTAAATGGAGAAGAAAAAGAAGAAATCAAAGTTATTCTACTATATGAAAAATAAATGGATATTTATAATCCTATCCGTTATTTTACTAGGTATATTTTTCTTTTTCATTACCCTGAATAATGTACATACTGAAACTTATAACATTGAACGTTTTACAACCACAAAAGAGACAATACGCTCTCCAATTACTATTGAAAACGAACAAGAAACAGACAGAAAAAGAAGAGAGACTGTGCAAGCCGTTGAAGATCGTTATGAGATTTCCACTGAGATAACAGAGGAGCGAATAGCTTATATTAACGAAATTTTTGAGGCAATATCTAAGTTAGAAATGGAATCAGTCAAAGAGGATTCCAATAATAAAGATATCGCTCCTCCACTAACCAATCAAGAAAAAGTACAACAGTTGAAACAACTGCTATCACCTGAAATAAACCAAAATATTAACGATTGGGTTTTTGCTGAGCTTGTAGAGTTTCCAAAAGAAGAACGATCCAAAGCGAATGAGTTATTAATTAACTCATTACAAGAAGTTTTTGAGGCAGGTGTAAGAGCGGAAAATACCCAAGGAGCTACTTCCACAATAAAGCAATCGATAAAGTATTCATCGTTAACACCAGAATCAAAGGAAGCTCTTAACAAACTGGCAGAGTTTGCCGTTGTGGAGAATTCTTTCTTTGATGTAGAAAAAACGATGAATGCAAGAAAAGAAGCGGTTAGTAATGTGGACCCTGTCACTATAAGGGCTGGCGAAGTTTTAGTCAGAGAAGGCCAAGTTATTACTAATGAAATCTATGAAAAATTAGAATTAGCCGGCTTACTTGACAGTAAGAGAAATATTATCCCAATGATAGGACTAGGTTTACTCATCACTTTAATTTGTTCTGTGATAGTATATGAACTGCAGCGAATCAATAAGCATACCCATTTTGATAAGAGTAAGATTATTGCCACACTATTAATAAGTGTACTAGTTATTCTCTTTATGAAGGTGGTAAGCTTATATTCTACACAAGCCAATTCATTTTTTTATGTAGTACCCATTGCAACAGGCGCTCTATTAATAAAACAATTGATCCAAGAACGTTCAGCAATTATCTTCAGTTGCTTATTTGCTATTCTAGGTAGCATCATATTTAACAACCAAATCCCTGGTTCTTTAAATATTGAGGCAGGAATCTACTTCTTCTTTTCTCAATTGGCAGCTATTGTTTTCCTTATGAATGTGAAAGATCGCTTAGCCATTTTAAAAGCAGGGGTAGGTATTACAGTTATAAATATAATAACCATATTACTATTTCTATTTCTTTCTTTTGAAAAATATGCAATTAGTGATATATTTATTCAAACGTCGTTTGGTGTTATTTCTGCATTCTTGTCAGCAGTGTTGACTATCGGATTATTGCCTTTTTTTGAAACAGGTCTCGGCATCCTTACAGACATAAAACTATTGCAATTAGCAAGTCCAAACCAACCACTAATGAAAAAATTACTGACAGAGGCGCCGGGAACGTATCATCATTCTGTAATGGTAGCAAACCTAAGCGAAACAGCGTGTGAGGCCATAGGAGCGAATGGGTTATTAGCGAGGGTAGGTGCATATTATCACGATCTTGGTAAAACCTTAAAACCACATTACTTTATTGAAAATCAATTAGCGATGAGTAATCCCCATGACCTTATAACAGCGAAAGAGAGTGCGGCCATAATTATTAAGCATCCTTATGATGGTGCAGCAATGCTAAAAAGGCATCGTTTGCCTAAGGAAATTATAGATATTGCTGAGCAACATCATGGCGAAACACTTGTTAAATATTTCTTCTATAAGGAGTTAGAAAAAAATAAGAAAGCAAAGGAAGCTGATTTTCGTTATCCTGGTCCAAAACCACAGACAAGAGAAATAGCCATTATTTCTATATGTGACTCTGTAGAAGCAGCAGTACGATCCTTGAAAGAACCAACAGAAGATAAAATTGAGCAAATTGTGACCTCTATCATTAATGATCGTATGACAGATGGACAATTGGATGATAGTCCATTGACTCTGAAGGAATTAAAAGTAGTCCAACGAACAATATGTACTACATTAAAAGGTATATTTCATTCAAGAATTCAATATCCCATGAAGGAGGCTAAATAATGCACATAGACTTTCACGACCAAACAAATTCTGTGCCAAGTGATTATATAGATCTTTTACAACGATTGGTGGAGTTCGCAGCAAAACAGGAGGGGATCTCCAGAGAGGCTGAAGTTTCCATAAACTTTGTAAATAATAAAGAGATTCAAGAGCTTAATCGCAACTATCGCCAAAAGGATACACCTACTGATGTTATTTCATTTGCTATGCAAGAGAAGGTGGATGGAGAAATAGATATAGTTGGAGAGGACATTCCGTTAATCCTTGGGGATATCGTAATTTCCATTGACAAAGCGAAGGAGCAGGCCGCGGATTATGATCACTCTTTAGAAAGAGAACTTGGTTTTCTGGCGGTACATGGTTTTTTACATTTATTAGGGTACGATCATATGTCACATGAAGAAGAAAAATTGATGTTTAAGAAACAGGAAGCAATATTGGGTGAGTTTGGAATTGAAAGGTAAGAGATCGGTTGGTTTTACATTCGCTTGGAATGGGCTCAAGGAGGTAACCAGGACAGAGAGAAATTTTCGTATTCATTTATTTATAACTGCGCTGGTACTTACCATAGGTTTCTTAGTAGAGCTTAATTGGTTAGAATGGTGTATAGTAATTTTTGCAATTGGATTCGTGTTAGTTACAGAGGTTACAAATAGTGCTATAGAAAAAATGATAGACTACTTGAATCCAGCTATACATCCATCTGCGAAAATAATTAAAGATATGGCAGCGGGAGCCGTATTGATTGCCGCAATTATTGCTGCACTTATTGGATTAATTATTTTCCTGCCCAAAATTTATACATTATTTATGTAGGTTTATGTACTTAGGCTGGGACAAATGTGCTTACATTATGTCTCGGCTTTTTTATAGGTTCTAATATATATGTTGGGGTTATTTAATGATTCGGAAAATAGATAAACTGCGACGTAACTGTGTATGTTTAGAGTATGAAAAATGACTTTGTTGATGGAAAACTCGCAAATTATTGAATCTGGTTCCACCCCGCTACGGAAAACACTGCGCTTTTCGGGGGCGGCTGATGAGCCTCCTCATGCTACGCATTCCGGGGTCTCACCTATGCCTCATCTCCCCCAGAAGTCTCCGTATTTTCCTCCGCTCAGAGTACTTCTTTAAAAGTATTAGGTTATTATTAGAAGCTGAAATGTACTCACTTTTATATTTTGCGTACAAGTTGTTGAGTCTAAGCCTATCTGGTTCTTAGGTAACACTACGCTGTATTCTGCAGACTAAAACTCATACAAATTGATTGGAATGGAAGATGGCGACTCCAGCCGGATAGCATGAGGTGAAGACCCTGGACGGAGCGTAGCGGAGGAAGCGGCTGAAGCCATGCCGAGCGGCAAAGGAGACACTGTGAGGTTACGAACAGATGTCGCGCTTGTACCCGGAGGTGTGAAAGCGTCCATCTGTAATGGAAATCAATGGGCTTGTCCGCTTTCTACAGTGGCTTATTAATTATAAAAGTTTTCTCTAGTTCGCATTTTGCTCCAAATATGAATGAACAAAGTTCGTTTGTGCTCCAACTTTTGCAGTAGAACCTTTTTATATTTGTTTAATTTTGGTGATAAACAGGAAAATATGTAATAATTTACGTAAGCAGATAATTTTTTTAAAGCTTTTGTCGAAAATATGAAAAGATGCATTTTTTATAGTATCATACAAATAAGAGAGAATTCGTCATGGAGGATACAACATGGACACAAATTTCAAATCAGGTTTTATAGCAATTATTGGTAGACCGAATGTAGGTAAATCCACATTTATGAACAGAGTTATTGGTCAAAAAATTGCAATAATGAGTGATAAGCCCCAAACAACCCGAAACAAAATCCAAGGAGTGTTAACTCAAACTGATGCTCAAATGGTGTTTATTGATACACCAGGAATTCACAAGCCTAAACACCGCTTGGGTGATTTTATGGTAAAACTTGCGGAAAACACACTTAATGAGGTTGATGCCGTATTATTTATGATTAATGCAAGTGAAGGATATGGCAGAGGAGACCAATATATATTAGATCGCTTACAACAAGTTAAACGACCAGTCTTTCTAATAATAAATAAAATAGACTTACTTCATCCTGACGAGCTTTTTCCGTTAATCGAAACTTATAAAGATAAATATGAGTTTGAAGAAGTTATTCCTATTTCCGCATTACAGGGAAACAATGTAAATCATTTACTGGAAATCTTAAAACAGCATCTTCCTGAAGGACCTCAGTACTATCCTGAGGACCAGGTTACGGATCACCCTGAAAGGTTTATTATGAGTGAGCTAATAAGAGAGAAAGTGTTGCAGCTTACAAGAGAAGAAGTCCCGCATTCTATAGCAGTGGTAATTGAGAATATTGAAAAAAGAGATTCAAATGCAATTTTTATCCAAGCTACGATTGTAACAGAAAGAAAAACACAAAAAGGTATCCTAATAGGCAAGCAAGGAAGCATGCTTAAAAGTATTGGTAAATATGCACGCTTGGATATTGAAGCATTACTAGGTACCAAAGTTTATCTTGAATTGTGGGTAAAAGTAAAAAAAGACTGGCGGAACAAGCAAAGTCAATTAAATGAATATGGTTTCCGCAGTGATGAGTATTAATTCTGGTAAATTTTTATACTAATTGTTCTCCGTTATATGGTGATTCTATATAGTAAGTTACATTTTTTAATTAATAAAGAAAGGTGGGGTTTCTTGTGATCGACTTAACGTGGAAAGTTTTTAGTCAAACGGGAAACATTGAAACCTATTTACTCATGAAGGAATTAGAAAATGAACCAAATACAGTTGAAAGTAAAAAAACTCAACAAGAAGACATGTCTTCGATTAATTTAAACTTGTAGAAATTATATAATTCACTTCTCTGGGGAAGAGGATGGACGGAGAAGCTCTTGTGTGTAAAGAAAGGTGAGCATGAATGCTTGAAAAAGTGGATGGGGTTATTCTAAAAACGCAAGACTATGGAGAAACACACAAAATCATTACCATTTACAGTAGGAAATTAGGGAAGATATCCACTCTTGCTCGCGGTGCCAAAAAAACTAAAAGTAGAATGGCTGCAGTTACGCAGCCGTTCATTTATGGAAACTTTTTCGTTTATTTAAACAAAGGTCTTAGTACCATTCAGCAAGGTGAAATTGAATATTCCTTTAGAGCAATAAGGGAAGACATATTCAAAACAGCTTATACAGCATATATTACAGAGCTAACGGATAAAATAGTTGATCCTCAGATTCCGGATCCATTTTTGTTTGAGGAATTGTATCAAACCATGTCATGGATTGAGGAACATGAAGATGTGGAAATACCAATAATGATGTATGAATTAAAGATGTTTGCCAAAGGTGGCTTTGGACCAATGGTAAACGGTTGTGCAAATTGTAATAACAAGGAATTCCCATATGCATTTTCCATAGCTGAAGGTGGGCTTTTATGTAAAAGGTGCCGATATTTGGATGAAAAAGCTATTCCTTTACCGGATTCAGTGTCTAAATTACTCCATCTGTTTACAGCCGTTGAGTTAAAACGTATTGGGACTATTTCGGTAAAATCAGAAAATAGGCAGTTGATCAGAAAGATACTTGATGCATATTATGAGCAATACGGTGGATATTTTTTGAAATCCAAAAGATTTTTAAGACAGTTAGATCTTTTAAAATAGGCTTCTTTTGTTGACAAAACAGAGGGTTTTGAGTAATATGTTTTTTACATATGTTCATAATATATTGCATTGATAGAGAAGAGTACTTTTGACAACTATTTAAAGCGAGTTCAGGAGAGTGGGAGCTGAACAATGGATCAAGAGGAATGGCACTCTGGAGCAATAATATTAAAGTGGCTCTTTATTAAAGAGCAAATAGGGTGGAACCGCGGTTAGAACCCGTCCCTATGTCTGCATATATACAGACATAGGGACGGGTTTTTAGATTTATATAAAAATGGAGGGTTAACAATGTTAAACATACAGGAAATGATTTTAACGTTACAAAAGCATTGGTCTGAACAAAATTGTATTATCATGCAGGCATATGATGTAGAAAAAGGCGCAGGTACAATGTCGCCCATGACTCTATTAAGAAGTTTAGGTCCAGAACCATGGAATGTCGCTTACGTAGAACCGTCAAGGCGTCCTGCTGATGGAAGATATGGAAATAACCCAAATCGATTATATCAACACCATCAATTCCAGGTTATAATGAAGCCTTCGCCAGAAAATATACAAGATTTGTATTTGGAATCATTAAAAAAACTTGGTATTGACCCTTTGGAACATGATATACGATTCGTGGAGGATAATTGGGAAAACCCTACACTCGGTGCAGCAGGTCTTGGATGGGAAGTTTGGTTAGATGGCATGGAGATTACTCAATTCACCTATTTCCAACAAATTGGCGGGTTAGAAGCAAACCCGGTTTCCGTTGAACTAACATATGGTATTGAACGCTTAGCATCTTATATTCAGGATAAAGAAAATGTATTTGACTTGGAATGGACCAAGGGTGTAACTGTAAGAGATATTTTTTATCAACCGGAAGTTGAACACTCTACGTACACATTTGAGGAATCAAATACAGATATGTTATTTCAGTTGTTTTCCATGTATGAGCAAGAAGCGAAAGTAACAATGGAAAAAGGTCTTGTGTTTCCTTCCTACGACTATGTTTTAAAATGTTCTCACACCTTTAATTTATTGGATGCTAAAGGAGTAATCTCTGTCACCGAAAGAACTGGATATATTTCCAGAATAAGAAATTTGGCAAGAAATATAGCTAAAGCCTATGTTGCTGAAAGAGAACGTCTAGGATTTCCTATGATGAAAGAAGGAGGAAAAGTTAATGAGTAAAAATGTATTGTTTGAAATCGGCCTAGAAGAACTCCCTGCACGATTTGTTGACAGTGCAGAAAAACAATTAGCAGATAAAACAGCAGCTTGGCTTCAAGATATGCGAATCTCTTATGACTCTATTAGCTCTTATTCAACCCCAAGAAGATTGGCCGTCATCATATCGGACATAGCTGAAAAGCAAGCTACTGTTGAAGAAGAAGCAAAAGGTCCTGCGATAAAAATAGCAAAGGATGATAGTGGTAATTGGACAAAAGCAGCAATTGGATTTACAAAAGGCCAGGGCAAAACTCTGGAAGATATTTATACAAAAGAAATAAAGGGAACTACTTATATATTTGTCCAGAAAAAAATTGAAGGGAAGTCTACCTTCGATTTGTTGCCAGACTTTAAAAATATTATTGAATCCATTCAGTTTGGAAAAAACATGCGCTGGGCAACTGAAACAATAAGATATGCCCGTCCAATTCGTTGGTTAGTAGCAATGTATGGTAATGAAATAATTCCTTTTGAGATTGCTAACGTCAAGACAGACAAATTTACTTTTGGCCATCGTTTTCTAGGTGAAAAAATTAATTTGGAAGAACCAATGGACTATCAAAAGCTTTTATATGAAAACCGGGTTATTGTTTCTTTAAAAGAACGAGAACAACTAATATGTAATCAAATAAAAGAAATAGAAAACAAAAATAATATTACTGTACCAATTGACCCTGAATTATTAGCAGAGGTACGAAATCTTGTCGAATACCCAACAGCATTTATGGGTTCATTCGATAAAGAATACCTGCAGCTGCCACCTGAGGTACTTATCTCTTCAATGAAGGAGCATCAGAGGTATTTTCCTGTTAAATCTCAAAATGGTGAGTTACTGCCATATTTTATTGGAGTTAGAAATGGGGATACTCATTCGCTTGATAAGGTTGTCAGGGGTAATGAAAAAGTGTTGCGGGCAAGATTATCGGATGCGCAATTTTTCTATGAGGAAGATCAGAAGCATACGCTGGAATTCTATCTGGATAAGTTGAAAAGAGTAGTCTTTCAAGAAAAATTAGGAACTATCAGTGATAAAATAGAGCGGGTCGTTCATATCACGAAGGAACTAGTTGAATTATTAAATTTAGACCCAACTACTGCCAGAGCTACTATACGAGCAGCTGAACTATGTAAGTTTGATTTAATGACAAATATGGTAAATGAATTCACAGAGCTCCAGGGAGTGATTGGTGAAAAATATGCTGCCATCTTTGGAGAAGAGGAAATAGTATCTAAAGCTATAGGTGAGCATTATTTACCTAAGGAGGCACATGGTCAGTTGCCTAATACGGTAAGTGGCGCTATTGTGAGTATTGCTGATAAATTAGACACTATTGTAGGTTGTATCTCCGTTGGGTTGGTGCCTACTGGTTCACAAGACCCGTATGGATTAAGAAGACAGGCAG
This sequence comes from Virgibacillus halodenitrificans, assembly GCF_001878675.1. Lineage (NCBI taxonomy): Bacteria > Bacillati > Bacillota > Bacilli > Caryophanales > Bacillaceae > Virgibacillus > Virgibacillus halodenitrificans. The sequence goes on from NZ_CP017962.1 coordinate 1,671,717, forward strand.
CAGGTGTATTACGTATATTGAATCATAATAAATGGGAACTTGCAGTAGAGGATCTACTGGATATTGCTAAGAAGTTATTTAAAGATATTAAGGTGGAGCAAGAGGCAAAGCCAGATATATCTACGACTTTGGATGAGTTTTTCCGTATGCGAGCGACATACTTAATGAGGGAACTGGAAATAGAGCAGGATATTGTTCAGGCAGTGTTAAGTGACGGTATTAATATTTTCTATTACACGATTGATAGGGCAGCAGTGTTAGCTGCAAAAAGAAATGAAAAAGACTTTAAAACCAAGGAAGAAGCATTGGTCAGAGTACTAAATCTAGCTAAAAAATCCGAAGAAACAGTAATTAATATAGAACAATTTCAAACCGATTCTGAAAAACAGTTGTACCACGCTTTCTTAGAGGTTAATGAAAAGTTTACAGAGTTTGAAAAGAGAAGAAATGCAGAAAAAGCTTTACTTACACTAAGTAATTTAGCAGACCCTATCCACTATTTCTTTGATAACAACATGGTTATGGATGATGATGTTAAAATTCGAAACAACCGGTTAGCATTAATTAATCAAATTGCTGAGTTGATTTATAGGTATGCTGATTTAACAAAAGTGGAATGGAAGCAACAGTTTTAAAAAGCCTTAGATTTTCTTTTCATCTTAAATGGTATATACTAATTACAAGTAGTATGTCATATTTTTGGTAGGTGGTGAAAAGATGGAACTTTCCAAACGTCAGGAACAGATTATTGAAATTGTTAAAGAAAACGGTCCAATTACCGGTGAAAATATAGCTGAACGACTGCATTTAACCAGAGCGACGCTAAGACCAGATTTAGCGATCTTAACGATGGCGGGCTTTTTAGAGGCACGTCCTCGCGTTGGTTACTTTTTTACAGGTAAGACCGGATCAGAATTACTTACAGAGCAAATTAAAAAATTTAAGGTGCATCAGTTTCAGCATATACCTATTGTGGTCAAGGAAAATGTTTCGGTTTATGATGCTATTTCTACCATGTTTCTGGAAGATGTAGGAACATTATTTGTGGTTGATGGAGACTCTTGTTTAACAGGAGTACTCTCCAGAAAAGATTTGTTGAGAGCGAGCATAGGTCAACAGGATCTAAATGCTGTGCCTGTTCATATTATTATGACTAGAATGCCTAATATAACTGTCTGCAGAAAAGAAGATCTCTTACTTGATGTCGCCAAAAAACTAATTAATAAACAAATTGACGGATTACCTGTTGTAAAAGATGTAGAAGCCGGTTTAGAAGTAGTAGGCAGAGTAACGAAAACTACTATTACAAAAGCATTTGTTGAATTAATTGTTGACGACAAAGTATAGGAAAAGCTATGACAATAGGAGAGGGGTATACATATGAAAGCTAAACCAATTGTATATGTGTTGTCTGATTCTGTAGGGGAGACAGCGGAGCTGGTGATTAAAGCTGGTTTAAGTCAATTTAATAACGGTGAATATAAAATTCAGCGGATCCCTTACGTAGAAGATACGGGTACGATCGATGAAGCACTACAATTAGCTAAGGAAAAAAAAGGTCTGATTGGCTTTACATTAGTAGACCCTACGTTAAGAAATTATGTGAATAAACAAGCTAAGTTATTAAATTTAGAAGCGATTGACATCATGGGGCCGATGCTTTCTTCGATGGAGAAGGTATTTAAAAACTCACCTAAATTGGAAGCGGGATTAGTTCATAAATTGGATGAGGACTATTTTAAACGAGTAGAAGCAATTGAATTTGCGGTCAAATATGATGACGGACGAGATGCTCGAGGAATTGCCAGAGCAGACATCATATTAATTGGGGTTTCCCGGACTTCTAAAACACCTCTGTCACAGTTTCTTGCTCACAAACGACTGAAGGTTGCTAATGTACCTATAGTCCCTGAAGTAGACCCTCCAGAAGAACTGTTTGAAGTGGATCCTTCTAAATGTATCGGACTGCGCATCAGTGCAGAAAAATTAAATGATATTCGAAAAGAGAGACTGAAGGCATTAGGTCTTGGAGATCAAGCTACATATGCAAATATGAACAGAATTCATCAGGAATTAGAATACTTCGATAATATTGTTGATAAAATTGGTTGTGAAGTTATTGATGTATCTAATAAGGCAGTGGAAGAAACAGCGAATAGCGTACTCCAGCTAATAAATAAATAAATAAATACAAGCTCTCAATTTATTTAGCGAAATATGAATATGCGAAGTAATGTTTATTGGAGGAAGCGACAATTTTAAACTGTTTCCAATTCTTAAGTAAAAACATTCTGCTAATCAACGCAGAATGTTTTTACTTCTAGTGAATATATATAAACCTAGAATGATTTAATGGTAATTTTGCTTATTATGTATTATAATATTTTTTTGTGTAAAGATATATAAATAATGGTAGTTATTCTTTTTGCGTTTGTCGTATATTCTGAAAAATAAAACATTCATTTAGAAGCAGGATTTTACGATTAATATGTAGAATTAACTTTAGAGAGTAATTATTATACGTGCTTAGAATTAATTGTAGTAAGCAAAATCTTTGATTGAAGATGGCTTTTCTGTAAACCTCTATCCTTCTACTTTAAAGTACAAGAAGGAGTTTTTTTCGGCACTGTGAAAAAATTTGTCGAAAATAAAGGGTTTTTCTTTCTAAGAGCGAATAATATTATAGTATGGTGATGTAAAATGGCTAAGCAAATTCCTGAAGAAATGATAGAGGAAATACGAAATGCCAATGATATTGTGGATGTAATTGGAGATTATGTCCAATTAAAAAAACAGGGCAGAAACTATTTTGGTCTTTGCCCCTTTCATGGTGAAAACACGCCTTCTTTTTCAGTTACACAGGAAAAGCAGATTTTTCATTGTTTTGGTTGTGGAAAAGGCGGGAATGTTGTGACATTCCTTATGGAGCTTGAAAACTATTCTTTTTATGAAGCATTACAGTATCTTGCTAAACGTGTAGGCAAGGATTTGCCTGAAGCAACCTCGGGTAAAACAGCTTCTATATCTAGTGAAAATCAAAGTATATTATCCGCTTATGAATGGTTAACTAAACTTTATCACCATTTATTACGTTATACAAAAGATGGGAAAGAAGGTTATAGTTACTTTCAAAGCAGAAACGTAAGTGATCATGCGATTGATGAATTTCAGCTGGGTTTTGCTCCAAATATAAAAGATTTCACTGCGGAATTCCTGAAAAAAAAGGGATTCCATCAGCAATTATTAGTGAAAGCAGGTTTAGTCTCCTTACAAGATGATAATAGTGTAACTGACAGGTTTAGAGGAAGAGTTATATTTCCGATAAGGAATCATCTTGGTCAGACAGTCGGCTTTGGCGGACGTTCTTTAGGAAGTGGAGAACCAAAATATTTAAATAGCCCCGAAAGTGAACTTTTTCAAAAGGGGAGGCTATTATATAATTTTGATTTAGCTAAAAAACATATTAGGAAAGAAAGCCGCGTAATTATATTTGAAGGATATATGGATGTGATCTCAGCTTATCAAGCAGGTATAAAAAATAGTGTAGCCACATTAGGCACAGCACTTACTGAATATCAAGCTAAGTTAATTAACCGCTATGTTGATACATCTATACTTTGTTATGATGCAGATAAGGCGGGTTTGGAAGCAACATATAAAGCCGCCAATCTATTACTTAGTGTGGGCTCAGATGTAAAGATAGCTCAACTTAAGGACGGTAAGGATCCCGACGATTTTATCAGAGAATATGGCGCAGAGGCATTTGAGAATGAAGTGATACGTAGCAGTGACACATTCATGGCTTTTATGATGCGGTATCTAAAAAAGGATTTCAACCTAAGTCTGGAAGGAGACCGTATTGATTATGTAGAAGCTGTGCTTAAGCAGCTGGCTTTGATTGAGAGTTCTATTGAACGGGAATATTACTTGAAAGAGTTAAGTGTGGAATTTAACTTATCCATAGAGACACTTGCACAGGAAATAAATACACTGCGGGAGAATTCTGGTGCTTTCAAGGATAACACAGACAAGAAAAGCTATACTAATACAAATGGAGCTAAATACAAACGTCAGAAATTAATGCCTGCTTATTACAATGCTGAAAGACAGTTGATTTCTTATATGCTTCAAGATGGCACAATTGCGGATAAAGTTCGCGAAGAAATCGGCGCTTCCTTTAATTTGGAAGAACATAAAATAATTGTTACTTTCTTGTATGCTTTTTACGAAGAAGAACAATTGCCAGATGTGAGTTTGTTTATTGAACGACTTGATGACCCAAATTTAAGGAAGTTGGTAAGTGAAATAGCCATAACTGATATCCAACGAGATATTAGTGACCAGGAGATTAATGATTATATTAGAATAATCAGGGCAGAATCTCAAGACAAAGCTAATATTATTTCATTAAAAGAGCAGCAAATAATTGCAGAAAAACAGAGTGATCCAATCAGGGCTGCTCAGATATTGAGTCAAATAATTGAAATGCAAAAACAAATGAAGAATACGTACTAGCAGAATTTAAATTTTAATGTAGTTTTTGGAAGGAGGGGGACTCATGGCCGAAAATAAGCCTTCCCAATCAAAAGGAAATGAGTCAGAATTAACACTTGAACAAGCGAAGGATCAATTATTGGAAATGGGTAAGAAGCGTGGTGTTCTGGCTTATGAAGAAATAGCAGACCGACTATCCAATTTTGTAATTGAATCTGATCAAATGGATGAATTCTATGATTACCTTGGAGAACAGGGTGTTGAGATAATTGGTGAATCAGAAGACGATCCAAATATGCAGCAAATAGCAAAAGAAGAAGAATTCAATCTAAATGATCTGAGTGTACCATTAGGAATTAAAATTAACGACCCCGTCCGGATGTATTTAAAAGAAATTGGACGAGTGGACTTGCTTTCAGCTGCTGAAGAAATTGACCTGGCAACTAGAATTGAAAAAGGGGAAGAGGAAGCAAAGCGTCGACTTGCTGAAGCAAACTTACGACTAGTAGTTAGTATTGCAAAAAGATATGTTGGTCGTGGGATGCTTTTCCTTGATCTTATTCAAGAAGGTAACATGGGACTTATTAAAGCTGTAGAAAAATTTGATTATCGCAAAGGGTTTAAATTCAGTACGTATGCTACTTGGTGGATACGGCAGGCAATTACAAGAGCTATTGCAGATCAGGCGCGTACGATTCGTATACCGGTTCATATGGTGGAAACAATTAATAAATTAATTCGTGTACAAAGACAGCTTCTTCAGGATTTAGGCAGAGAACCCACACCTGAAGAGATAGGTGAGGAAATGGAGCTTTCTCCTGATAAAGTTCGTGATATATTGAAAATTGCCCAAGAACCCGTATCCTTAGAAACACCAATTGGAGAAGAAGACGATTCTCATCTAGGTGATTTTATTGAGGACCAGGAAGCTGTGTCCCCATCTGACCATGCAGCATATGAACTATTAAAAGAACAACTTGAAGATGTACTCGACACATTAACAGATCGTGAAGAGAATGTGCTTAGACTACGCTTTGGATTAGACGACGGAAGAACAAGAACCCTGGAAGAAGTTGGAAAAGTGTTTGGAGTAACCAGGGAAAGAATTCGGCAGATAGAGGCAAAAGCACTCCGTAAATTGAGACATCCAAGCCGTAGCAAACGACTTAAAGACTTTCTGGACTGATATGTTAGTCATTGGGCACATGTTATGTGTGTGCAATGACTAGGCATGTTTTATTAGCCGGGTAATAAATTTACTGCATCGAGGTGAAACCAATGCAGGATGACCGGATTCCGACCATTATAAATGAAATTCACTTCTGGAGAGAAAACAATTTGCTCCCAGAGGTATATTGCGACTTTTTGTTAGCTTTATACACAAAAGGAGAAGAGGAAAAGTCACCGCCAGTACAAGAAAAATCAAAAATATTTTTTTTAATCCAAAATATTGTAATGGTGCTTCTGATACCGTTTTCATTTCTTGTATTATATTTTACGCAATTTCCATTTTTTTTGCAACTTGGTTTTTTAATTCTTTTTCTTTCATACTCTTGTGGGATATATTTATATGTTAGAAATTCAGGGGGTATAACTGCTAGTATTGGATTGATTAACAGTATGCTACTCATTCTGTTGGTGTCTATTACGGTGAGCAAAGCATATGTTGAATCTGTTTGGTTTTCTTATTTTATATTATTTACTCAGTTTACTTGCTGGTATTTACTAGGCAAAAAGCATAATCAAAGTTTTATAGTAATCATTAGTATATTGGCTATACTATTTTTAATTATTTATATTGCTGTACCAATTGTTTTGTAAATTTTCACAGGTAAACACTTTAAACTCTGTGAAATTTCGAGTAGAATATATATAGTCTTTTCAATTGTAATAGATTAAGGGGATACATAAGGAGGAAACATAATGAAAAGAAACCCGGTTGTTCCATATGCTATCATTGCACTAATAGGAATTCTAGCAGTAATTGTCATTTCATTTGTAGGGTTGAATCAGAGAGATGATATTCAAAAGGCAGAAGAAGGCGGTGGAGAAAAAACAGAAGAAGCACAAGAAGGAGCTTCTGATGATCCACAAGCAATTTTTGAAGGTAACTGCGCTAGCTGTCATGGTGCGGATTTATCTGGAGGTGCAGGCCCCGACTTGACTCAAGTTGGAAGCAGACTTTCAGCAGAAGAGATTCAGGATGTTATCATAAATGGTAGAGGTTCTATGCCTGCTGGAATGGCGACAGCTGATGAAGCAAAAATTCTAGCTGACTGGCTTGCAGAAAAAAAATAAATTAAATTTTATAAAAAGAGAAGCTTTCTGCCATATTGAACAGAAAGCTTTTCTTTTTAAAAAATAAAAAATGAACAGCGAGTAGTTTTATTTAGCTTAAATGCAAAGCGCTTAAGCAGTTCTTACCACCTACTAAGAAATTGAAAGTGGAGATATAGATGACAAACAACATTAAATTATCTAAAAGACTAAAACAAACAGCCTCTTTTCTTCCAAAGGGCGCAAAATTCGCAGATATTGGCTCCGACCATGCTTATTTGCCTTGCTATGTTTGTCTAGAAGATAAACAAGCCAAAGCGATTGCAGGTGAAATAAACGAGGGGCCATTTCAAAGTGCTACACAAACTGTTCGGGGCCATGGACTAGAAGAAGTTATTGATGTGCGCTTAGGTGATGGACTAGAGGTACTCACTGCAGGGGAAGTAACTCAAGTTGTTATTGCTGGAATGGGTGGGTCTTTAATTCGTTCTATCTTACAAAAAGGGAAAGATAAAATCGAAAGTGTAGACCGAATAATTGCTCAGCCAAATGTTGATGCAAGAGATGTACGTGAGTGGTTCGTGCACAATAATTTTATGATATCTGAAGAAACTATAATTGAAGAAAATGGCCATATATACGAAATTGTAGTTGGTGATCGACATTCAGGAGCAGTTTATCCAGAATTGAGTGAAAAACAGCTATTATTTGGTCCTATATTGTTGGTAAATAAGACTAAAGCGTTTTATACTAAATGGGCAGAGGAATATGAGAAGCTTAAACGAGTTATAGACCAAATGAGATTAGCAAAGCTCTTAGACAAGGAGAAATTAAATAGATTTGAAAGGGAACTTCAATGGATGGAGGAGGTTCTTCAAAATGAAGACGAGTCTTAATAATAGTGATATTTTTCGTATGATGGAAGAATGGGCTCCAAAATCCCTTGCATATGATTGGGATCGCGTTGGGATACAGGTTGGTTCATTTAATGCAAAGGTAAAAAAAATTATGGTGACCCTTGATGTTCTGGAATCTGTTGTAGATGAAGCTATCGCTGAAGGTGTAGATTTAATCATTGCCCATCATCCGCTATTATTTAAACCAATAAAGCAATTAAATTTCGATGATCCAAAGGGAAGAGTGATTAAGAAATTAATGCAGCATAATATAACTGTTTATGCAGCCCACACAAACTTGGATGCAGCTGAGGGCGGCGTAAATGACATGTTATCTGATGCACTTGGACTCAAGCATCGAGAAGTTTTAATAAAAGAAAGTAACGAAGAATTATTTAAGTTAATTTCATATGTACCTTTCAGCCATAAAGATGAAGTTCACAATGCTTTCAGTTTGGCCGGGGCAGGTCATATTGGTGATTACAGCCATTGTACTTTTCAAACAGAGGGTAAAGGTACATTTAAACCATTAGAGGGGTCCAATCCCTATATTGGAAATCAAAATGAAATAGAATTTGTAAATGAAGTTAAAATGGAAACAATTGTGCAAAAATCAAAACTGAGCAAAGCTGTAAATTGCTTACTTAAAGCGCATCCCTATGAAGAGCCGGCCTATGATATCATCCCCCTAGTCAATGAAGGAAAATCAATAGGAATTGGAAGAGTAGGAGAAATTGCCCCAATTTTACTTAGTGATCTCTGTGATAAAATAAAAACCACTTTCGGTCTCCCTGTAATGAGAGTAACGGGAGAATTGTCCCAAACTGTAAACAGAGTAGCTGTTTTAGGTGGTAGTGGAGAAAATTATATTTCAGTTGCAAAGCAACGTGCAGCAGATGTATATATTACTGGTGATGTCACTTTTCACAACGCTCAAGATGCGTGGGAAATGGGGTTGGCTGTAATAGATGCCGGACATTACATTGAAAAAATAATGAAAGAGGCTACAAAAAAATACTTGGACCAACAACTTCGTGATACTTCCATTTCAGTCATGGTTTCAGAGGTTAATACGGATCCATTTCAGTTTGTATAAAGAGTTCTGGTAGCAAACCAGTACAAAGAAGGAGTTTTAAACGTATGGAAACGACTAGTTTTCAAGATTTTTCATTTCACCCAGTTATGAATGATATAGTTAAAAGATTAAACTTTCACGAACCAACTCCAATTCAACAAAAAGTAATACCACCCATTTTGGAAGGACAAAGCGTGATAGGTCAATCGCGTACTGGTTCGGGGAAAACCCATGCATTTTTGTTACCATTAATTAACAAAATAGATGCAAATAAGCGGGAAGTACAATTTGTAATAACTGCTCCTACACGTGAATTAGCAACGCAATTATTTGATGAAGTGAAAAAAGTTATCCATTATGCAGGCAGAGATCAACAATGGAATGCAAAATTATTAGTAGGTGGTACTGATAAACAGAAAATGATGGAAAAATTAAAAGAACCCCCGCACATTGTAGTGGGTACTCCAGGCCGCATTCTGGATATGGTGAAAGAGGATGCTCTTTCTATATATACTGCTAAATCCTTCGTAATTGATGAAGCAGATCTAATGCTGGATTTAGGTTTTATCAATGAAGTAGATCAGCTTTTGGTTCGAGCAGATCAACAAATACAATTGTTAGTTTTTTCTGCAACTATTCCACAAAAATTGCAACACTTTCTAAAAAAATATTTAGATCACCCTGTCCATATTAAAATGGAGGATCACTTTTCTCCAGAGACAATGGAACATCTACTAATTGATATGAAGCATCGCGAAGAGGCGGAAATTATTTATGAAATTTCAAAGACGATCCAGCCATACTTAGCTATTATCTTTACTAATGGAAAAGAGTTGGCAAATCAGTTAGCAGCGTCCTTGCAAGATAGGGGAATAGATGTTGGGCTAATCCATGGCGGGCTTGCTCCAAGAGAAAGAAAACGGGTCTTAAAGGAAATTCAAGGATTACGTTATCAATATATCGTTGCAACTGACTTAGCAGCTAGAGGTATTGATATTAAGGGAGTTAGCCATGTCATAAACGCTCAAATTCCTAAAGAAGAAGAGTTCTATATCCATAGGGTCGGGAGAACAGCCCGTGCAGGAATGGAAGGTACTGCAATTAGTTTATTCAGAGAAAATGATCTTAAATTAATATCTAAATTAGAACAAAAAGGTTTGGAATTCACATATGTTGATGTTCGCAACGGGGAATGGAAGGATGCTAAACCATGGAACCAACGTGCACTTCGCAAAACTACAGCAACCGATATTGACAAAGAAGCTTGGAAACGTGTTACCAAAGCAAAAAAGGTGAAGCCAGGATATAAAAAGAAAATGAAAAAACAACAGGCTTCCATAAAAAAGCAATTAAGCAAAAAAAATAAGTTCAAAAAGTAATGAACTTGTGAAGGAGAGTGTGAAATTTGGTGAAGATTGGGTCACATGTATCCATGAGCGGAAAGAAAATGTTGTTAGGATCAAGTGAGGAAGCTACTTCCTATGGTGCTAACACCTTTATGATTTATACAGGAGCTCCTCAAAATACGAGAAGGAAACCGATTGAAGAGTTAAATATTACGGCTGGAAGAGAACATATGGAAGAGAATGGGATAGAAGATATAATCGTTCATGCACCGTATATTATAAATATTGGAAATACAATAAAACCAGCAACCTATGAACTTGGAGTAACATTTTTGAGAAATGAAATTGAAAGAACCGAAGCAATTGGTGCAAGACAAATTGTGCTTCACCCAGGTGCGCATGTAGGTGAAGGAGCGGATAAGGGAATAAAAAAGATTATCGAAGGGTTAAATGAAGTACTTGAAAAAGATAGTGAAGTACAAATTGCTTTAGAAACAATGGCTGGAAAAGGAACCGAAATAGGTAGAACTTTTGATGAAATCGCAAAAATCATGGATGGTGTGACTCACAACGGAAATTTGTCTGTATGTATGGATACATGCCACATTCATGATGCTGGTTATGATATTGTGGAAGATTTCGATGGGGTTTTAAATGAGTTTGATAACATCATTGGATTAGACAAACTAAAAGTGATTCATGTGAATGATAGTAAAAATGTTCAGGGAGCTCATAAAGACAGACATGAGAATATTGGCTTTGGTCATATTGGTTTTGAAGCATTACATTATATTGTTCATCACCCTCAGCTGAAAGATTTACCAAAAATCCTGGAAACACCTTATGTTGGTGAAGACAAGAAAAACAAAAAGCCGCCTTATAAGTTTGAAATTGAAATGCTTAAAGCCGGAAAATTTAATCCGCAGTTAAAAGATATAATTATGCAAGCATAGGATTAACCTCTCAAGCTCCTTGACATAATTAAAGGTTGCGATTAAGTATTCTTTTTCTTTGCTTGAAAAAGTTACTGGGACAAAAGATTTTTAAACATTAAAATCCGAACCGATTCATGCGATTACTGAATCCTGGTTCGGATTTCTTTTGTTACAACTTAGTTGAGGAGAAACACGCAAATACCTTGATTGAAATGCCCATGTTTCCTTCGTGGCATGAGCCGCGGCTTTTCATATCCTGTTAAAGAGGAAGCCTCACATAAGCCTCATAAGGGCGCTAAGATGGAAATCAACAAACAGAACGACATGGGTCTGGCTTCATAGTATCCAGTTGTTGTCATTATTCTTTAAATAAATGTTCTACACCATATGATTTAATTAGTTTATAAAAAACTTTTTGAGCTTTCCTTGCGGTTTCCAAATTGGTAATCCTTGCTAAATCTCTAAACATTATTTCTCTTCCATTACTTGTAAAAGGATCAATTGGTTTTTTGTGAAGATAATTTATAATCTGTTTTGCCTCCGTTTGATTTATTGCAAAACCGTATTCCTTTCCGTAATTAATCAATTCATCTCCAGTAAGTTGTTTAAGTTTATTTTTGATGAGTCCTTTAATAAAGGTGGACATGTAAAATAACTCCTTTAAGTAAATTAGTTTTAACACGTGCTAATTTATCTTATTCAGTATAATTTAAAAATTTACTTGTCTTTCTAAGAAATTTCCATAAACTAACACAAATTATTCGTTTTTCTTTCCATAAACTATAGTTGCACCTCAAAAAAAGGAGGTTATAGGAATGGATGAATTTCAGGATTATAAAAATAATCAAATAGAAAAACCACCAGAACATGGAGACCAAGCAACAAATGATGCCTTAGATTTACAACCTGACAGTACCAGAGACGAAGAATTTGCTGCAGAATTAACAGCTGAAGACTATAACACAATCGCTGATCAGAATGAGGATACAGGTACTGAAACGAATACCATGTACGGATGGATAGGAGTTGTGTTATCAGTTATTTCATTTTTCATGTGGCCAGTAATTTTGGGGGCTGCTGGTATCATTTTTGGTTTTATTTCGAGAGGACGTAATGCGGATACACTCGGAAATATTGCCATTGGTGCTGGAGCAGTTTCTATTTTAATCTCCTTATTTATTTTGCCATTTGTATAAAGAAATAAGGGCTGGGATTCAGCCCTTATTTTTGTGTGTAAAGAGGAAAATAGTAATACATATTTTTTTTCAACTCTCTTGGGTTTACGTGTGGATTTAGTATTTTAAAATCATTTATAGCCATTTTTTCTTTGATTGTAGCTGAGTTTTTTTCATCATTTATATTTCTGATAACAGATAATACAGTATCATCTTCGTCTACCCAAACCTGAACTGCAGTAAAACTTAATAGCGAATCTTTATTAGGTTGAATGGGATTTAAGCCAACAGTTAAATCTTTGTACACACTCATAATAAAGAGTAGTACAATAAGATATAGGAATAGTTTCTTCATGGTCCTTAGTTCATTCTCCTTTTTTGAAACTATTTTCATTTCATTAACGTATGATTTAAAGAAAGGAGGTCATAACATGGAGATCTTTGAGTTAGCATGGATTGGATTTATTATTACATGTTTAGGTACTTTATTTTTAATTGGAGAAGTTATTGTAAATATGCGAGGAATTTTTGCTTTGTTGGGAATTGGTTTTATTACCATCTATTTTGCAACATATGTTGATACAGGCTCCTTTTTTATTATGCTTATTATTTACTTTGTAGGATTATTACTTATCATTATAGATGGAAAGCTTTTGAATGATGGCACATTGGCCACTTTAGGCGTCGCGAGCATGCTTACTTCTGTAGCTTTAGCTGCTCCTGATTTAACAACAGGCCTATATGCTGTTCTAGGTGTTTTAATTGGTGGAGGTCTCTCCTTGTTCTTTTTAAAGGTATTTAAACGAAGGGATATGTGGAGTAAAATTACACTAAAAGATCAGTTAACCAAAGAAGCCGGTTATAATTCCATGAATAATACGTATGAGGGATTAGTCGGACAGAAAGGTATAGCTTTAAATGATATGAGACCAGTTGGTACAATTAGAATAAATAAAAAAGATTACAGTGCAGTTTCAAATGGTCAATGGATAGCAAAAAACACTGAAGTTCTTGTAAGCCAAGTGGACGGAACAAAAATACTTGTTGAAAAGGTAACTAATTAGTAAAAGAGAAATCCTTGCCTCATATATTGAGCAGGGATTTTTTGCGTATGGAAAAGTATAGTATTTTTCATTTCAATTATCTTATTATTATCTCTTTTCTAACTAACTTTCCGGAATGAAAATTAATATATAGGGTAGTAACTAATAGGGGATACTTAAATGGATTGTAAATTTTATGTTAAATATATGGTAAGAGCCTTTACAAACTATAAACAAATAATTAATAATGGATAAGGAATTACGACAATATTCTACATTTGTAAAATGAAGGGCAGGTATGTACGTGGAAATCGATATACAAGCATTGCTGTTTGAATTTATTGGTGGTCTGGGGATTTTCCTTCTCGGGATCAAGTATATGGGTGAGGGCTTGCAGAAATCAGCAGGAGACAGACTCAGAGATATACTTGATAAATTTACAAGTAATCCGTTTATGGGAGTACTTGCTGGAATTATAGTAACTGTTCTTATCCAAAGTAGTTCAGGTACTACTGTATTAACTGTTGGACTTGTAAATGCTGGGTTTATGACCTTAAGACAAGCAATTGGCGTCATAATGGGAGCAAACGTAGGTACAACAGTTACAGCATTCATTATTGGTATCGACATTGGAGAATATGCATTACCTATTATTGCTGTAGGTTGTTTCTTGCTATTTTTCTTTAGCAATCAAAAAGTCAATGCAATTGGACAAACAATCTTTGGCTTTGGTGCTTTATTTTTTGGTTTGGAACTAATGAGCAGTGGTATGTCTCCGCTTCGTTCTTTAGAATCTTTCCATGAATTAACCGTAAACATGAGCTCAAATCCAATTCTGGGGGTAGTAATTGGAACTGTTTTCACACTTATTGTACAAAGTTCCAGTGCCACAATCGGAATATTGCAGGGTTTATTTTCTGAGGGAGCAATTGATTTAAAAGCAGCCTTACCTGTCTTGTTTGGTGACAACCTCGGAACCACAATCACTGCAATTATTGCATCGATTGGTGCTTCAGTTGCTGCAAAAAGAGCAGCATACACACATGTTATCTTCAATTTAGTTGGTGCTACTATATTCATGGTTTTTTTAGGCTTATTTACCCAGCTTATTATTTATTTGCAAACCCAGCTTAACTTAAACCCTGAAATGACTATTGCATTCGCACACGGAAGTTTTAATATTACCAATACAATAATTCAATTTCCTTTTATTGGGGCATTGGCATGGATTGTAACTAAAATCATTCCTGGCGAAGATACTATTGTCGAATTTAAACCAAAGCATCTTAATCCAATCTTTATTCAGCAATCTTCCACTTTAGCATTAGATCAAGCAAAAGCTGAAGTTATTCGTATGGGTGAATATGCATCTAAAGGTTTGGAAGAAACAAACTTGTATTTGAATACACATCAACAAAAGCATTCAGAAATTGCGATGCAAGTAGAAGGCGCGATTAACAATCTGGATCGAAAAATTACAGATTATCTAATTGATATTTCTTCAGGTTCACTATCTGAGTTTGAGAGTGCTAAGCATACTGCGCTAATGGATTCTGTAAGGGATATTGAAAGAATAGGCGACCATTTTGAGAATATTATTGAGTTAATTGATTATAAAATATCAAATAAAGTAAATTTAACAGAAAAAGCTCAAGAAGATCTTAACGATATGTTTGATTTAACGATTTCTACGGTTAAGCAAGCAGTAGATTCTCTAGATAAGATGGATCGCGAAGCAGCCTTGGCAGTAATTCAAAAAGAAGATCAAATCGATAAGATGGAAAGAAACTACAGAAAAAAACATATTATCCGAATGAATGAAGGCCAATGCACAGGATCTGCTGGTATTGTATTTGTTGACATTATTAGTAATCTTGAGCGTATTGGCGATCATGCAGTAAATATTGCAGAAGAAGTTCTAGGTGAGTGAATAAACTAATTCATTTTGAAGCAGAAAGGCTAAACAGGTAATCTTTAACAGAAGTTGATGGGCCTTGCTTCGATAAGCAACTAAAAGCAGAGGGAGGACAACCCTCTGCTTTTAAAGTGCTGAAAAAATATATTTATTGATAAATTATCAACAGATTAATCATTAAATTTGTAAGTAAATAATTGCTTATTGTATAATATTTTAGCTTATATAGTAAATAATGTATGGATATCATCATTAGCTATCCAAAATTTATTTTATTAATTTTATAATTTTATATTGAAATTCATAATTGTCCATGCTATAGTATATATTGTTGTTTCCAAGACACACGTACTACATAATTGATAATGAAAATAACTTTTATAAAAAAAGTTGTTGACATATTTTGTTGAACATGGTAAATTATATTTCGTTGCTGTTATTTTAAATGCTGTAAGAATGCTTAAATGAAATATTATATTTTTTATTCCACAGTAGCTCAGTGGTAGAGCTATCGGCTGTTAACCGATCGGTCGTAGGTTCGAATCCTACCTGTGGAGCCAATGGCGGTGTAGCTCAGCTGGCGAGAGCGTACGGTTCATACCCGTGAGGTCGGGGGTTCGATCCCCTCCGCCGCTACCAAAAGAATAATCATGGCGGTCGTGGCGAAGTGGTTAACGCACCGGATTGTGGCTCCGGCATTCGTGGGTTCAATCCCCACCGGTCGCCCCATAAAATTTAAAACACGGACCCTTAGCTCAGTTGGTTAGAGCTATCGGCTCATAACCGATCGGTCGCAGGTTCGAGTCCTGCAGGGTCCACCATAAAAACTCGGAGGAATACCCAAGTCTGGCTGAAGGGATCGGTCTTGAAAACCGACAGGGGTGTCAAAGCCCGCGGGGGTTCGAATCCCTCTTCCTCCTCCATACATATTTATTTGAAGAAAGTTGAACATAATATTTGGCTCGGTAGCTCAGTCGGTAGAGCAAGGGACTGAAAATCCCTGTGTCGGCGGTTCGATTCCGTCCCGAGCCACCATTTTTTAACAAGCGGTTGCTTGTTTTTTTGTTATCAAAAATACTGAAATTAAGGTTCTAATCTGTTAGTTAGGACTATTCAATGATACGGAAAATAGATAGCCTTGGAATTAACTAGAAGTACGGTTAATAACTGTTTTGAAAAAAATATATAGCATCCACTCAACTTTCATGTATAGCTGTGGTGGCTACTTTCGCTCTGCTGAAATGGCTTGCGTTTTGTTCCTTATTTATCCATGCATATTATTTGCAAGTGGGTAGGACCTCTGATAATCTAAAAATGTAAAGGGTGAATTTTCAATCCTTTTAATAAGAAATTATTTTAGAGGAGGACGATAAACATGGCAAAATTTGAATTACCAGAACTACCATATGCGTATGATGCGCTAGAACCTACTATTGATAAAGAAACAATGAATATTCACCATACGAAGCATCACAACACTTATGTGACTAAGTTAAATGGTGCTTTGGAAGGTCACGAGGATCTTAAAAACAAATCTCTTAATGACCTTATCAGCAATTTAGATGCAGTTCCTGAAAATATTCGCACAGCAGTTCGTAATAATGGTGGCGGTCATGCAAACCACAGTCTTTTCTGGAAGTTAATGTCTCCAAATGGCGGTGGGAAACCAACAGGGGAAGTTGCAGATAAAATTAATGATAAATATGGCAGCTTTGAAAAATTCCAAGAAGAATTTGCTGCAGCAGCAGCTGGCCGTTTTGGCTCAGGTTGGGCATGGTTAGTAGTAAATAACGGAGAAATTGAAATTATGAGTACTCCAAATCAAGATAACCCATTAATGGAAGGAAAGAAACCAATTTTGGGACTTGATGTTTGGGAGCATGCTTACTATTTAAAATATCAAAATAAGCGTCCTGATTATATTTCAGCTTTCTGGAATGTAGTTAATTGGGATGAAGTAGAAAAGAATTACAACGAAGCTAAATAAGCTTTAAGGATTAAAAAACGCGTGAATGAGTCACGCGTTTTTTATTTTGCGGTTCAAGTATATGTTTACATAAGCAATTCGGAAAATAATATATAGCACTCGCCCCCCCTATAAAGTTCATGTATAGCTACGGCGATACATTTGCACTGTTGCGTCACCATTAGAGGCGCTTTTTACTCCTAATATGACCGTTTTAGGTAACGTTTGTGTCCTTTAGATGCCTATATTGGCCCTTTTCCTTATAAATTGAATATCTCTATCTCTTTTGCCCAAACTATGAGTGATACAAAAAGGAGTTTGGTTATGGGAAAGAGATTTGAATTCATTCATAATAAAATTGATATTAATAGAGATTTATTATTTTTACTGGTGATTGGCGGATTATATTCGTTAGGTATATTCCTTTCCAATACATTTGTAAATGTATATTTATGGAAACAGTCAGGAGATTATACGACAATAGCTGTCTATAACTTGGGAATTTTTCTTTTTCAGCCAGTTACATTTATCGTTGCTGGTAAAATTGCTAAAAAAGTGGATCGTGTAATTGTGTTACGGTTGGGGGTCACTTTTCTATCTCTTTTCTTTTTATGTGTCTTACTAATTGGTGAAGCCTCATCTAAGTATAACTTTATGCTAGGAAGCTTATTAGGGATAGGTTATGGTTTTTATTGGCTAGCCTTTAATGTGCTGACCTTTGAAATAACGGAACCGGAGACAAGAGATTTTTTTAATGGATTTTTAGGTGTGTTGCAATCATTTGGTGGAATGATCGGTCCATTACTTGCGGGTATTATTATTGCCAGAATGGAAGCAAATATTGGATATACAACTATCTTCTCTATTTCCTTCACATTATTTATCCTTTCCGTAGTTTGCAGTTTCTTTTTAAATCGAAGACAGGCAGAAGGTAACTTTCATTTCAAACGTATTTTAAGAGAAAGGCACCATAATAAAAACTGGGGAAGAATATTATATGCGCATATTTTTCAAGGCTTAAGAGAAGGTATCTTTGCCTTTGTAATCACCATTTGGGTTTTTTTAATTACTGGCAGTGAATTCTCTCTTGGAATGTTCAATTTGGTACTTTCCGGCTTATCATTTATCTTTTATTTTGTTGCGACAAAATTTATTAAGATCCACATGCGAAAAAAAGCAATTTTGCTCGGAGGTTTATTACTTTATTTCTCCATCTTTATTATTTTATTTAATATTAGTTACTTTCAACTAATCATATACGCTTTTTTCATTGGAATAGCTTATCCGATTATTAATGTGCCATATGTCTCTATGACCTATGATGTAATAGGAAAGGCATGGAAAGCAAAAGACCTCCGTGTAGAGTATATTGTCGTACGGGAGTTGTTTGTGAATATTGGCAGAGTTGCATCTATTTTAGTCTTTTTAATTGCAGTTTCTTTATATCCAGCAGAAAAGGTAATACCAATATTGCTGGTTTTGTTTGGAACAGGTCATATTTTTATTTATCTTTTTACAAGGAATGTCTATCTTGGTACCAAAAGAAAAAAAGAGGTATTAATTAAAGAGCAAATAACGGATGAAAAAAACCGTTAACGCTATTTTTTATTAGCTAAATGATGTTATAATGAGTGGAAAGCTATGTTAAATATATGGGGGAGAAATAATGGCGAGAAAAAGAAAAAAGAAGGAACAGCTTCCCTTCCGAATAAATATTTTATTCTTTGTGATTTTTCTATTGTTCTCTGTATTGATTTTACAGTTAGGTGTTGTACAAATACTTAATGGGGAAGAGTTTCAAAAAGAGATAGAACGAACGGTTAAGGACACAACTAAAATACCAGTACCTAGAGGGAAGATTTATGACAGTAATTACGATGTGATTGTTGATAATAAGCCGTTGTATTCAATCACTTATACTCCAGCTAAAGGCGTACAGGCAGAAGATCGTTTAGAGGTTGCTCAAAAGCTGGCAGAATTAATTTCTATGGACTCAGAAGATTACTTAGATAGTATTACCGAGCGAAATAAGAAGGAATATTGGTATCTTTTAAATAAGAAAAAAGCAGATAAAAGGCTCTCAGAAGAAGAGGCTGCGGATATGTCTAATTCGGAGCAGTATAAAACAATATTGGACAGAATTACCAAAGAGGAAATTAGTGACTTTTCCAAGCAGGAGCTTGAAGTAATTGCTATAAAAAAAGAACTTGATAAGGCGTATTCCTTAACACCACAGATTATTAAAAATGAAGATGTAACTCCTGAGGAATATGCAAGGGTAGCAGAACATCTGGACAAATTACCAGGGGTTAATGCTACAACGGATTGGAATAGAGAATATCCGTATAAGGATACGTTTTCTAGCTTGTTAGGATCGATCACATCACAAGAGCAGGGGATACCTGCAGATAAAGAACAGTATTACTTAACAAGAGGTTATAGCAGAAATGACCGCGTCGGACGAAGTGGTTTGGAAGAGTACTATGAAGACCTGCTTCGAGGCAGAAAGGAACAAATCCAATATACAACGACGAAAAATGGTCAAGTAATTGATTCGGAAACGGTTGTAGAAGGCGAAAGAGGAAAAGATTTAATCCTTACTGTCGATATGGAATTCCAAAAAGAAGTCGACAAAATTGTTCGGGAAGAATTAAAGACAGCTAAAAATAAACATTGGGCTGCAAACCGTTATATGGATGATGCGCTTGCTGTTGTAATGAATCCAAAAACAGGCGAAATTTTAGCAGTTAGTGGTCAACACTACAATGATGACAAAAAAGAATATGAGAATAATTCGTTTCGTGCCTTGTATGATGCTCATTTACCTGGTTCAACGGTGAAGGGAGCCACTGTGTTAGCAGGTTACGAATCAGGGGTTATTTCACCAGGGCAGAGTTTCTATGATAGGCCCATTAAAATTGCCGACACGAAAAAAAAGGGCTCTTATAATAACTTAGGTTTGGTGGATGATTATGAGGCATTAAAAAGATCTTCAAACGTTTATATGTTTTATATCGCCCTAAAAATGGGTGGAGAGAACCGTTATCCATTCCCTGACGAAAGTAAGGCTGCATTTAATCCTGAAGGTTTTCAAAAAATGCGTAATTATTTCCAACAATTTGGATTAGGAGTTAAAACGGGAGTGGATTTTCCATTTGAAAGCACCGGATATGAAGGTAGTGATCTTGGTCCAGGTTTACTAATGGACTATGCTATCGGGCAGTTCGATTCATATACAACTCTGCAGTTAGCTCAATATGTGTCAACAATTGCAAATGATGGTTATCGTGTCCGTCCACATTTTCTAAAAGAAGTGCGTAAGCCGAGTGAAACAGAGAGAGAATTGGGATCAATGATTAGAAGTGAAGAGACAGAAGTACTTAATCGTATCCAAATGAAGAACTCCTATATTGAACGAGTGCAAGAAGGTTTCCGAAGAGTGTACCAGGAAACAGGGGGAACAGCTGCTGGTTACTTTAAAGGGAAAGATTATAACCCTGCTGGTAAGACTGGAACAGCTCAAAGTTTTTATTTTGATAGTGAAACCGAAATACTTCATAAAACTGAAAATCACTCTCTAATTGGCTACGCCCCATTTGATGACCCGGAGATTGCTTTTGCGGTGATTGCACCGAATTCTGGTAAAGTAAAAAATTTACATCCACTCAGCAAAATCATTGGTCAACGCATTATGGATACGTATTTTGATTTGAAGGAAGAAAGAGATAAAGAAGAAATGAAGGAATAAAAAAAGAAGAACCTGTGTTAGGTTCTTCTTTTTTTATCTTGCTATCTTTTCGGCAAGCTCATAAAAACTCATATCACTGGAAACTTCAAACTCACCTATTTGTACCTTTTCGCTATAATTTTCTTTCTCTAAGTACTTATCAAATTTACCGGAATCTTTAATGATTTTCTTTTCTTCCAGTAAATTACTTATCTCTGAGGTAGCCATTCCTGGCTTAATGTTAATTTTGTACTTTGTTGGTTTATCTGAAGCTTCTTCTTCATCTGTTTGCTTTTTATCATCGGATTCTTCTTTCTTATTTTCCGTTTTCTTTTCTGAAGAATTTTCTTCCTTTTTATCTGTTCGTTGCTTGTCTTTTTCTACAGATAAAGAAATATATTCTTCTTGAGATAAAACATGATATCCTTCTTCTTTAACGAGCGGAATCATTTCTTCAGCAGTCATTTCATCCTTGGCGGAAGTCGTTCCCCAGAAAAAGAAGCCAATTAACATGATTACCCCTGAAGTTAATAAGCCGATGGCAAATGCTCTTATTGGTTGTTTCATTCTGTTTCTCCTTTGTTAAAGAATATTATTCTGTTTATCTCGACTGGTAGGATGTATTTCTTCAGTCAACAGCTCTTCTTCGAGAATCTTAATTTTCTTTTTCATCTGGTATGTATCCTGCATGGTTGACATAGAGAATTGTTCTAATTGGTTTTCTAATTCCTGAAACTTATCATTCATAAAGAAAGAAAGTACAAAAAGTACTAATCCTATTCCAATGATGGAAATTATTGCATATAGCATTCGTATTACCTCCATTATTTATTCACTATTAGTTATATCATAGAATAATAAAAGAAGAAACCTTATTTTTTTCTATCAACATTCTTGATAGTTTTCGTAATATCTGCTATTATAATTAAGTCTGAAATGAATGAAAGCTGTTTAATAGCAAGTGCTTAAAAGTTTGGAGGGAAAACTATGCGCGTTAACATTACATTAGCTTGTACTGAAACAGGAGATCGTAATTATATTACTACAAAGAACAAACGTACAAATCCTGAACGTATTGAGCTTAAAAAATATTGTCCACGTCTTAAAAAACACACTTTACATCGTGAAACAAAATAACCCATAAAACCCTTATCTGGAATAGATAAGGGTTTTATTTTTATTATCCATTCCAGATTAGCTCACTTGTCCTTTACGCTTTTGTTCTTTGTTACTTCGTGTTAATACGTTATACTTAGATATAGAGTGAGGTGGATCGTATGAATAAAAAGGATTTACGTGTTAATGCAATAAATATGTTGAAAAGTCAGTCTGAAACAAAAAGAAAGCAAATAGAAGAGGAATTAACAGAACAGCTAATACATAGTACATTTTGGGAAAATGCAGCAGTTATCGGTATTACAATGGCGCAAGGTTTTGAATGGGACACAAAGTCTATAATAGAGGTTGCTTGGGCGCAGGGGAAAGAAGTATGTGTGCCGAAGTGCTCCCCACAAGATAAACTGCTTAACTTTCATAAAATAACTTCATTTAACGAATTAGAGGTTGTTTATTATAACTTACTAGAACCGATTCCAGAAAAAACAGAGAATGTTTTGAAAGAGCAAATTGATTTATTAATGGTACCTGGATTACTTTTTGATAGAGAAGGATTTAGAGTCGGTTTTGGCGGAGGATATTATGATCGCTTTCTTGCAGATTTCCCGAATACAACTGTTTCTTTGCTATGTGAGAAACAGCTTGTTAGTCAATTGCCAAAGGAATCCTTTGATATTCCTGTAGAATATTTAATTACTGAAAAAAATATTATTAATACAATAAGGTAGAGGTTTTTATGGATATAAACAGATATTCACGACAAATTTTATTTGAACAAATAAATAAAGCAGGTCAGCAGCGACTTTCTGAAAGTACTGTTTTGATTGTAGGGATTGGTGCATTAGGAACGGTAATCAGCAATCAATTGGTGAGAGCAGGGGTTGGAAAAGTCAGGATAGTGGACCGTGATGTGGTGGAGATAAGCAATCTGCAAAGACAAATTCTTTTTGATGAAGAGGACGCAGAGAAATCCCTCCCAAAAGCAATTGCTGCAAAGCGAAAATTAGAAAGAGTAAATAGCATGGTAGAAATCGAAGCCATTATCGGTAATGCTTCTCGTGACAATATTGATGAGCTAACGGAAGGCGTAGATGTGGTTTTAGATGGTACAGACAATTTTGCGACTCGATATTTGTTAAATGATATTTGTTTTAAAAAAAATATTCCTTATTCCTATGGTGGAGTTGTAAGCTCGCGAGGAATGACAGCATTCTTTGTGCCAAAACAGACCCCGTGCTTACGATGTTTAAGTAAAGAAGGGTCTGATGGAAATCAAACATGTGATACAGTAGGTGTTATTTCCCCTGTGGTTGATATGGTATCTTCCTTGCAAGTGACAGAAACATTGAAGTATTTAACTAACCGGGGAGAGTATTTAAGGAATACACTTCGCTCCTTCGACATATGGTTTAATCAACAATATGATATTAAATTGAATAAGCCTGATCCTAATTGTCCCACATGCCAGTTAAATCAATATCCAGCATTACAGAAAAAAGCAAAGGAAGAGGAAATTGTCCTTTGTGGCAGAAATACAGTACAGATTCATCTATTGAATCACGTAAGTTTGGAGCAGTTAGAATCGAAGTTTTCAGGAATCCAAAGTTTAAAACGTACACCTTTTTTTCTAAAAGTAACAATTGATGAACAAATTAGTTTAACGATCTTTACGGATGGTCGCGTGCTTGTTCAGGGGACTGAGGATCAGGTCTACGCCAGGACAGTATATGATCGTTATATTGGTTCATAGCATGCATATTTTCTTTACATTGTGTCATAACTAAGAACACTATGAGAAAAGAAGGTGTGGACATGAGAATGATTGCATTAATTTTTACTTTCTTCACAATGGTTGCAGTTATTTACAGGTGGCGCTATCGGATATTGAATACAGTTTTAGCAATAAGCGTTTTGCGTAAAATTGCAGTAAACTTGTCGATGAATATGCCGGCAATCAGATCAAAAATTTTACCGAATTTATTTGGACCAAAAATAAACTAAATACATTTGAAACAAAAAGAAGTTGATTTGAAACAGCTTCTTTTTTGTTCTTTAAAGAAAAGTAAATTAAGTTTTGGTATGATATGTTGTAAGGGGGAATTTTTATATGTATTCGGAGGAAAGCCACACGCTCTATGAGATTGCCCATCACTTAGTTTTTCATGGAAGGTATGAAGTATTATATATTAATGAGAATGAGCAAGAAATATGGTTAGAGAAGTATCAAAATAAAGTTTCAAAAGTTATTCGGATAATAAATAAAGGATTTGATTGGAAAAATCATTTGAAGAGAGATATAGCACAGGTTTTTCAAAAAGTAAAAGCGATGAAGCGATTATTAATGGGAAAGCATATTGAAATACACAATGTATATGTTCATTCGAATGATCCGGTAGATGATTGGGAAATCCTTAAGAAGCCAATGAAACTAAATGAAAAAAATTCAATTAAAATGAATCTTTACTATTTATCTCATTCAAGTAGTGAAGAAGAAATGGCTAGGTTATTTAATGATCTGGATATCACGAAGATGCCCAGTATAAAATTGGATGAAACTGAAAGAGAAACTAGAACGGTTTCCCTCAGAAATGAATTACACAAGGAAATGCGCCAAAAGCATGATGAAAAAAATAATGTGCTTTCCTTCGGTAAACCTTTTTTGACATATTTGTTGCTGGCAGTAAATATATTTCTATTTATCCTTTTGGAAGCCAATGGTGGTAGTCAGTCCATTCCGACCTTAATTGAGTTTGGTGCTAAATATAATCCTGATATTATGGCAGGAGAATGGTGGAGAATAGTAAGCTCCATGTTTTTACATATCGGCTTATTGCATTTATTTATGAACATGTTGGCAGTATATTATTTAGGAATTGCTGTTGAAAGGATGTATGGTTCCTGGAGGTTTATAGTAATTTATTTCTTGGCGGGGATTGGTGGGGGAATCGCGAGCTTTGCCTTCTCACAACATGTTTCTGCTGGAGCATCTGGTGCATTGTTTGGTTTGTTTGGAGCTTTGCTGTTTTTTGGACTCCATTATAAAAAGATTTTCTTTCAAACTATGGGGAAAAACGTGCTTATATTGATAGGTATAAATATTTTATTTGGTTTTTTGGTACCACAAATTGACAATGCAGCACATTTGGGAGGATTAATAGCAGGCTTTATTGCTGCTTCTATTACTCATTTACCAAAGAAAAGGGATGTTCAAAAACAAGTGCTAGCAATTCTTATTTATGGTTTCGCTTTGACTGGAATTGGTTATTATGGTTTTTCCAACAACCAAAACAGCCAAAGTTATCAACTTACTCAAATTGAAAAATACTTGCAAGAAGAAAAATACAAAGAAGTTGTCCAGTTGGCTACCGATTCGTTAGACAAAAAAGGTGATTTAGAAGCGACTATATTATTTCAGCGTTCATATGCCTTTATTGAGCTTGGGAAAATAAATGAAGCTAAACAGGACTTACAGGAAGCTGTTAAAATCAATCCGGAATTTCCGCAAGCTTACTATAATTTGGCCTTGGTTTATTACAATACAGGTGAACAGAAAAAGGCGGAAGATGCGATCCGAACAGCCTATAAGCTTAACTCGGAAAATGAAGATTTTATTCATTTATATGAGCAAATAACCGGAGAAAAAGTAGATTAAAACAGGAAATGCTAAGCGCAAGGAAAGCCAAACTAGTTCTAATGCTAAATGTATCAGTTAACACAGCTAAGAACTAAAATGCTCCCTTGCGTCTTTTATTTTATAGGACTATAACGTTGGATTAGCTTCATTTTCTCGCCGTTACTTTCAAAAAGTACGATTAGATGATCAGCTTG
Source organism: Virgibacillus halodenitrificans (assembly GCF_001878675.1). Taxonomy (NCBI): domain Bacteria; kingdom Bacillati; phylum Bacillota; class Bacilli; order Caryophanales; family Bacillaceae; genus Virgibacillus; species Virgibacillus halodenitrificans. The sequence goes on from NZ_CP017962.1 coordinate 1,697,510, forward strand.
GTTGGAGAATAAAACAATTGGTATATAGCTCTGTACCTTTTCTTCGTTACTATTGATAATTGGAATAACATAATTTTTATAAAGTCCTTCCCATAATTGACCCATTATTTTATCCGTTTGCTCTTGTGAAAGGTTTGGTAATGGTTCTTCATTATATTTGGATAGTTGAGTTAAAGGTACAGTTAAATAATCTTTGCTTTTAATCGAAAAATGCTTGAGTAATTGGTGCCAGTGAAAGAGGAGCTGTTGTTTAGTTATACTGTCTAGTAGATGCTTCCATTCTTCTTCATATCTATTTTCAGGCTTTTTAAATGAATCTATAGCTGTAGTGGGGGAATCAATTACATAAAGGTTATCACCAGATAGTCTATGAATGCTCGTTATGTTATTATTTGTATGAATTTCCCCATGATGATAGGATACACTTTGAAAATATCCACTATCCTCCTGGGTAATCTTTTCATTAATATAAATCTTATCAGTGTTCTGTTCCCATTTACTGCGCATACCACGTAATCTGCCATTTTCAAATAAAATTGACACATCCTGTCTAAGGTACATTGGTTTTTCGCTTTTAGAATTACTAGTCCAGCTAATTTCATATTTATCCTTATCTTTTTCTGAAAATAACTTCAAGTTTGTTTCTGTTTCCGTAAATTTAGTTTCCTCATTAGCAGGAAAATATGTAATGGCAGGTTTTGTTTGTACATTAATAAAATATATAGTTATAACACTGATTAGTAGAGCAAATGTAATAGTTATAATCCATTTAAACATCTTATCGCTTCCTTTATATGCTTGTCTTACTGCATTCTATGAATTTGTTCTATACTTTATGCTTGTTTTATGCATAACCACCGGGAACTTGCGCAAATTAATGTAAGACTACTCAACGACTGGGTGAGAAAATGACTAAAGAGAAAAAAGAAGCTTCTAATTCCTATAAAAAGAATATTTCTTATTTACGTGAGCGGCTTGGTGTTGATAAAAATTTCGATGTTATTCAGCTTGATTTAGAATATGCTGGTCGAAAGATGGCCTTCTTTTTTATTGATGGGTTCGTAAAAGATGATATATTACATTTACTTATGAAGTTTTTGGCAAAACTTGAACCTGAACATTTGGATCCGGATCCACTCACTAGACTGATGAAAACTTACATTCCTTATGTTGAAATAGAGAAGGAAGATGATTTAAACAAAGTTACCGATTTTGTCCTGGCTGGACCCGCGGCATTAGTAGTAGAGGGAATTGATGAAATTATTTTAATTGATGCCAGAACATATCCTGCACGGTCTCCAGAAGAGCCAGACTTAGAGAGGGTTGTTAGAGGTTCAAGAGATGGATACGTCGAAACCATTGTGTTTAATACGGCATTAACCAGAAGAAGAGTACGAGATCGCTCTCTTCGAATGGAATATTTACAAATTGGGAGAAGATCAAAAACAGATGTATGTGTCTGTTATTTAGAAGATATTGCAGAGGAAGAAAGAGTGGAAGACTTAAAAAAAGTACTGAAAGCAATTGATACAGATGGTCTTCCAATGGCGGAAAAAACGGTTGAAGAATTTATAAGTGGAAGGCATTGGAATCCATATCCGGCTGTACGCTATACTGAAAGGCCAGATACGGCCGCTTCCCACTTATATGAAGGACATGTGCTGCTTATTATTGATGGTTCACCAAGTGTGATGATCACTCCGGCAACTTATTGGCATCATATGCAACATGCAGAGGAATACCGTCAAAAGCCATTGGTTGGTGCATATTTAAGGCTAGTACGGTTTATTGCCGTTATGGCTTCCATTTTTATTCTCCCATTATATTTTTTATTCTCAGAAAATCCGGAAATACTCCCCGATGCACTTGAGTTTATTGGCCCGAGTGAACCAGGAGTAATCCCTTTATTATTTCAATTTTTAATTGCAGAAATAGGTATAGATATATTAAGGATGGCTGCAATTCACACTCCTTCGTCATTAGCAACCGCTCTAGGCTTGGTTGCTGCAATTATGATCGGGCAGGTTTCTGTTGAAGTAGGTTGGTTTTCCTACGAGGTAGTTTTATATCTTGCAGTAGCTGCTATTGGCACCTATGCTACACCAAGTTACGAAATGAGTTTAGCGAACAGGCTTGTACGTATTTTCTTGTTGCTAATGGCAGCGAGTTTTGGAGTTGCAGGCTATGTGCTTGGGGTTAGCTTATGGATTCTATATTTAGTAAGGATGAACTCCTTTAAAGTCCCTTATTTTTGGCCATTCCTGCCATTTTCTTATAAAGCATTCAGAGATATATTTATTCGTTCTCCGATTCCATTGAAAAATAGGAGGCCCACATTTCTCCATCCTAAAGACCCGGACCGTTAATAAAGGCGAAGGGTCTTTTTTAATGGATATAAAAGTATAGAGAATTTGTCTTCACAAAAGTTTTAATATAAAATGCCTTAGCTATTTTTTCAGAAGCAGAAGGTGAATAAATTTGCTATAATAAAAATGGTGATAAAAATGAAATCAATGTACGATATTCGTCAGTTATTAAAAAAATTTGGAACATACATATATACAGGGAATAAGATAGGTGATTTAGAGCTCATGGAAATGGAAATTGAAGAGCTTCAAAAATATGGATTTATTCAGAAGGAGGACTACATAAGTGCCAAGCTGTTATTGAGAAAAGAAATGGCTATTATTCGTGATCAACAAGCAATGGAAGGGGAAAGCAAATGAGTAAATATATATTAGGTGTGGATATAGGGGGAACTTCTGTAAAGATAGGCATTATTACCAATGAAGGTGATATCCGGTACAAATGGGAGATACCAACTGTTAAGACAAACGGGGGAAACTCTATTCTCTCTGACCTTTGGAGTGCTATTGAAACAAAACTGCAGGATTTACATATAAATAAGCGTACAATAATAGGTATAGGCGTGGGAGCTCCAGGTTTTATTGATGGGGATACCGGTTTCATACATGAAGCTGTAAATATCGGGTGGAAGAATTATCGTTTAGCAGAAATATTAACAAAGCTATCTGGACTTCCTGTTTACCTTGAAAATGATGCGAATATAGCTGTGTTAGGAGAAAATTGGAAGGGTGCCGGCAATCAGGCGACAAATCTACTAGCAATAACACTTGGAACCGGAGTTGGTGGTGGTATCATTGCCAATGGTAAAATAATTAATGGAGAAAATGGTATGGCAGGAGAAATTGGCCATATCACTGTTGATAAAAATGGATACCAATGTAATTGTGGGAGAGTTGGTTGCTTGGAAACTGTAGCATCGGCAACTGGTATTGTCAGGCAAGCAATGGATGTAATTACTCATGACAAACAATCCAGAATGGCAGAGCATTACATGAAGACAGGTGTTGTTACAGCTAAAGACATCTTTATTTTCGCAGAGGAAGGTGATAAAGCTGCTCTTAAAATAGTTAGACATACTGCAGACGTGTTAGGGTTGTTAATTTCAAATCTAGGTACAATTATAAACCCATCAAAAGTATTAATCGGGGGTGGGGTGTCTAAAGCCGGGGATACATTAATCAATGAAATAAAAATGGCATTTGAAAAATATGCCTTAAAAAGAGTCAGTGATATTTGCGAAATTAAAACAGCTAAGCTGGGAAATGATGCAGGGATTATTGGTGCTGCTTTTCTTGTTAAACAGAAAAAGGAAAATCTCACGTTTTAAAGCAATACTGTATATTTAACTGATATTTATTCTTTGAAAGTAAAAGCTGAATTGGATGTTACAAATTAAGGAAATTAATTAATTTCACATAAAAAAGCTGCTTCATTAGAGGAAGCAGCTTTTTTATGTGAAATGTTCTTATCCAGCGATTTCTGAAATTAATGTTGCAATTGAGAAAAAACCAAAAGCAACGGCAGTGATTGCAGAGAATCCTAATGCAAAAAGGTTCTTATACTTCAATTGACGAATAACAGATACTACTGCGAGTAAAGTAACTAATAAAAGCAGAATTGCCAATACAATATGCATTACTAATTCATCCTCCTTGTATGCTTCCTACTATCTCATGTTTGATAATGGAACTATATTTTATTATTATGTATCTAAGTAATTATATTATATATTTTATAGTAAAAACAATATTTTGTCGAGGTAAATCCAAACTTGTTTTACGAAGAAATGAGGAGGCAGGAAAAGTGGAAGTCATTAAAATGCCGTTAGGCCCATTAGGCACTAATTGCTACATCGTCCATAACAATAAAAACGCGTTAATTTTTGATCCTGGTGGCGACGAGGATAAGATCATTCATTATTTAGAAGACAAGAATATTATTCCTCAAGCCATATTATTGACTCATGCACATTTCGATCATATTGGCGGTGTTGAGACTTTAAGAAAGCATTACAATATAGAGGTATATTTGCATGAGAAAGAATCTTCCTGGTTAGCAGAACCCAGTTTAAATGGTTCTTCTTTATTTATGGGAGACAAAATCGTCACACAAGACCCCGATAAAAGAATTGTACCAGGGAAGATGACTATTGGTGAATTCAACTTTGATGTGCTGTACACTCCTGGTCACTCGCCAGGCAGTACCAGTTTTGTTTTTGAAGATGAAGGTTTCGTCATCAGTGGAGATGTTTTGTTTAAACAGGGGATAGGCAGGACTGACTTACCTGGTGGAGATTATAAACAGTTAGAGAGCAGTATTAGAGACCAATTATATAAGTTGAGTGATACATTTCTTGTATATCCTGGGCATGGTGGAACCACAACGATTAGGGAAGAAAAAATCCAAAATCCTTTTGTGCGAGAATAATATAGTAAAAACCCTTCTTAATAGAAGGGTTTTTTTGGGGGGATGTGCTCTGTTCTTTCGTTGTTAAAGGGATATAAGTTAAGCTACACCTTTACTATAAACCCAACCAGTTATCATGTCAACAGAAAAATGGCCTGCAAACGAATACGTAAGCAGCGCCATTTTTCTTAGTGTCCGAAACCAGGTACAAGTATAAATTCTGTATACCACGTAAAACCAATAAAGAATACAGTACAATAAGCTCCGAATAAATACATATACATACGTTCAGATAATTTCAAATAACTAACTGTAAGGAAAAATACCGTCTGTACCAAGAATAATACTGCTGTCTTCTGCATGTCGCCAATATAAAACATTACTGTAAAAATTCCTGTCCAAAAGGCAAGCACACGAAACATACGATCCATGTTTTCCCCTCCTTTTATGTATCCTTATCATTGATATTATAAACGAGGTTTGTCATATTGTAAACGATACTGATAAATGAATTTAAATTCTCGCTATATAAGTACAGTTTTCACATCCTTCAAACATATTATTCACTTCCTGTAATTGAACGTTTTCAAACAACACTTCGAGCATCCCTTTTATGAAAGCCTGATGCATGTTACAGATTATCGTATGATTGGATGAAGCAATCTCTTTAAATGGGCAGTTATTAATATGAAAAGATATTATATTATTTTCTTCATTATAAGAAAAAGAAGGATACATTCCCAACAATGTCCCGGCGTCTTCCAATAACCTCATCTTATTTTCAATGGTGATAGATTGTGGTTGTAGGTTATTATGTTGATTTTCCATTAATTTTTGTCCGTACTTTTTTCCAGTTTGATATAACGCCACTTTACCTGGTTCGCCTAATTCCATAAATGCTTCCAGTGCAATAGAGGATAATAATTTATAATCTCGATGAGGAAAGTTCAGTTCAATTACCTGATCTGATAAACGGTATCTTCGGCTAGGTCTTCCACCTTTTCCGGATTTTAGATTGTAGGAGACAACCATCCCGATATCTTCCAGTTTAGATAAATGAAGTCTTGCAACATTTGGATGAATAAAGAAAGCTTTAGCAATGTCATTTACATTCACTTCCTCATGTTCTTTTATTAAATATTGATAAATATTATATCTTGTTGGGTCACTCAGTACGTTTGTTATCTTCAACGTATTTTCCATCATCTATCACCCCATTATGTTATTACTTATATTATAGTAAAAATAATCTATGCACGGGCTAGTACTTCTTTTTTGTAAGAAAATGTCCACATTTAGTCTTTAGGGTAAAAGTGAGGAATATTTATATTTTGTTTAAAAGTATGTTCAGAATGGTTATTTGTAGTTACTTTAGCAAGCGTTTCCCAAGTGTCTTTTGTAATAGAAGTTGTGGTAATGTTTACTTCTCCTTGCAAAAATGAGTAGTATAAGGTGTGAGGAAGAGCACTTGGGTCATCATATTCTTCCATGACAGATTGGAAACCCATTTGCAGGAGTGTGTGCATTTTTATCCTCTCTAGATGCGCTTCACTCATGTGAATCTCATTTTGATAACTGGTTATAGTTGCTGTAATTAAAATAAAAAATATAGATATCGTAAAGAGTACCACTGGGAGAATAAAACCTCTTTGATTAGTGATTGTAGAAAGGAATCGTTTTTTCATATGAGTCTCCTTTGTCAGATGTGACACTTATATGATATCCGTAGGGTAGTGGAGAAAACTGTACATTTTTTATGTCTCTCAAATAAATTTCATGCCCTTCTCCGTCAACTTGTCTGCGAATTTGATTCTTATATTGACTTATAACAGCAATCGTCCCATCTGATAATTGTAAAGAAACCGAGGTAGGATCTACTTTATATCCTACCGCTGTTAATGAATCTTCCATTAAAAAATGAGTAAATTGCTGTAAGGATAGTTCCATATCATTGGAAGTGTATTTATCGACTTTTACTAATTCAAAAGGTAAGGGCAATAGTAATAATAGAAGGGATAGAGCTAGTAACATGTTAAGAAAGGTAAAACCCTTTTCAGCTTTTAGGTACACCATACAAGCAATGGCTTTCTTTTTTCTTTTTAGCATTTTCCCACACAACACATCCTTTTAAATAATTCCTATCAAGTACAAATGTGAAAGTGACCAATTTCTGATTAATATTTTTTACTGTTTCATACGGAGTCTTTTTACTTACCAATAGAAAAGGCTGCATTTCATCATGGAGTCTATCAACAATGGTACGCCGATCACTCAATATTATTTTTTCTGTAGTTATTATATGAAGGAGAGGAAACATAGTAGTTACAACAGTCATTAGTATACTTGCAGAAATAATTACTTCTACCAAGGTAAAACCGTTATTCTTTTTCAAGATAAAACCTCCCCTTACCGAATGGAAAAATTATTTTATATCTTTCATCTCCCATAAATAAATCCATACTTCTAGGTTGGCGAATATTTCCGTTTTGTTCAAATTTTAAATATTGATGTTTTCTAGTATCGATTCGAACACCTGGAGGATAGTTTCTTATAATAGGCTTTCTTCTTTTTGTAAAATAGATTGTATAAAAATCTTCTTTAAATGTGATATATGGTCTTTGTTCCACTGATCCCTTAATAGATGTGACCTGCTGTATATAAAGAGTATCGTTTTCCAGCGTATTTATAAATTGTTCTCTTTCTTGTTTTGATATGGCAGATAAACTCCAAGTGACTGACAGAAGGGAAAGAATTGATACGATGCTTAGGACGAGGAGCATTTCAATGAGTGTAAAGCCATTTTTATTGGCCATTTGTCGGAGGAGCACTGACGATTCCGTCCTCATACTTTAACTTTTCTTTACTCGGGCACTCTGTTTGGCTTGCTTTAATATACTTTCCTTGAATTAAAGAATCCAGTGTGGGAGGGAGGTTTCCTTCTTCCAAATGATAAAGATCCACCTGGGCCTGTACTACATTCACAAGTGCTTCGCATCCTTTATCGTGAACCTGTTTACTCTTTCCGCTTAGGTTAGGCACAATCAATATAATTAAAACTGATATAATCATTAAGACGATAAGCATTTCTATCAATGTAAAACCCCTGTTATTTTTTAGCATGATTAACCTCCTTATATTGTTGTAATTAATTGAAACATTGGCCACATTAAAATAATGTAGATAAAAATGATAAAGCAAGCCACAATGATGAAAAATAGCGGTTGAAAATACGTTATGGATTTCATTAATTTTGTTTGAATGGATTCGGATAACCATTCAGCATATAAAGATAATTCTTTCTCTAGTTCCAAGCTGTCATTATTTTTTTGAAAAATAGCTACAAGCTGTTTATCAAGAAAGCTAAATTGAGAAAGCAAAGAGGAAATGTAAAACCCTCTTGATAATTCATCAATTAAAAGGTCAGAATAGTAGGCGATGATCGGTTGTTTCTTTTGTTGTTTCATTTGTAGAAGAATATCTTTATAATTCATTCCGGCTTTTAATAAGGTTTGAAAATGTGTGGCAAATTGAAATGAAGTTTGAAGCTTGAGAATTGTTCTGTAGAATGGAAGCCTGTTATAGAGTGCAATTCTGTTTTCAATGGAGAACTTGTGTCTGGTGAATTGCCAAAATATAACCACTATAATTAAGATGATAAGTAATAAAACCGCTATTGTAAAAAACACTTCAATAGTTATCATCGAAATAACTACAGTGGAAGATGCTTCTTCGCTTGTTTGGAAAATATCTATAAAGGAGGGAAGAACAGATTGCTTAATGAAGATAAGCAGAAGTGAAAAAATGGTAAGTAAAATAAGTGGATACCTGATCATTTGACTGAGTTTCCTTGTGTACTTAAGCCGATCGGAAAACATATCAACACACTTTCCAATGCTTCCCTCTAAATCACCATTCGATTTCACAAAACTCATGTAATCAACAACTATAGGATGAAAATGAGCTTTTTCAAAAGCCTCATCAATCGTGTAACCATTTTGGAGAGAAAGTGAAATATTATCAGCTGCTGTGCTTAGCTGTGTATCCCATTTGATTATTTTTAATCCATCAAGGAGTGTGTAACCATTTAGTAGTAGTCGATGAAGACGTCTTATAAAATTCAATTGAAGTGCTGGTGCCAATTTATCTTTTTTCTTGAAACACATGATAATTTTCCTCAGAAAAATAGCCATAAGCAAATGCCTTCTTTCTTAAATAATCAAATGTATGAAACTGATCATTTGCAGCTATATCCATATTCCGTATTGTTTTAAACAATGCTTCTTTTTCTAATAGTTCGAGAATAGCTGCTCGACGGATAGTTCTATTATCAATATCTATGGGAATTAATTGTAATGCTGCTACCGCTATTAATGATTGCTCCAAATCTGTTTGCTTTAATCCCATTTCCAATAATCTGTGTATAGTTCCTGGTGCATCCTTCGCGTGAAGAGTACTCAATACGAGGTGGCCCGTAAGCGAAGCATCAAAAGCAAAACGGGCTGTATAACTATCGCGAATTTCCCCTACCATAATGATGTCAGGATCGTGACGAAGTGCTGCTTTTAATCCTGTTTGATACGTTACGCCAGCTTTTTCATTAACTTGGACTTGTAAAATATCGGCCATATTTTTCTCTATTGGATCTTCTAATGTAATGGTCTGGTAGGATTTTTCTTTCAGAATGGTTTCCAATAAGGCATATAAAGTCGTAGTTTTGCCGCTTCCTGTTGTTAGCGTTACATAAATACAATGTTACTAATCACGGTTTTATACTGTCCTCTCAACGATCTATCTTTTCTTTTAGGGGGAGTTTCAATTATTTCTATCTCAATCTTTCTAATAAACCTAGAGATAAATTCTCTTTTATGTTCGTCATCCAGGTATTTAAATCCGTCATTAAATGATATTACAATGTCTTTTATTTCTTCTGGGTTGATAATGTATTCTTGATTGTTTTCTTGGGTTTTTGCTTTAAGGTCATCATAAATTTCCTTTGTTTCATTCATTAGTTTTTTGAACTCACCATCAGTCATTAAATCATTGGCCCAGGCTCTTTGAAATTTTTCTCTTTTCTTTTCTACTTTTTTAAGCTCTTCAATGTGAGGATTTTCTTTTTGCTCTGGTAGTTTAAATTGTTCAAATGTAACATTCTCCATATATTCATATAGTGCTTTTCTTAAAACTTGATCACTTGGGCTTTTAGTGAATTTCTTACTTTTAGCACATGGTTGGCAACGATAAACAGCACCTTCATAATTACTGCCGTCTGCTCTTTTACGTATAAATCGATTCACCGACATTATCTTGCCGCATTCTGGACAAACTATTTTATTTTGAAACACATACGTATTTTTAACATTTCTTAATCTGGTATGTGTTCTATCTTCTAATATTTGTTGTATCTTTAAATATTCTTCTTTGGATATAAGACCTTCATGCGTGTTTTCATATATCCTATCATTCCATCTAGTAGATCCATAAAGGGCAGGGTTCCTCAATATCCTTAATACGGTATTAGCTAGCCATTTACCTTTATCATCGTTAGTGTTTGTAAGATAATCGGCTATCCTCATAGCAGACCAACCGGATTTTAATTTATCTATCATATCCAACACTATATTGGCTTTCTCATTTGCCACTAGTTTTTCTTCCTCATTGAGATCAAATCCGTAAGGTACGTTGCCTACACGTTCTCCTTTAGATACCTTTTCTTCCAAGGCCATCTTAATTCTTTCCGATGAATTCTCTACTTCCCATTGAGCCATTGCAGCTACAATAGTAATAAACATTCTTCCCATAGCTGTAGATGTGTCATAGGGTTCTGTTGCTGACTTAAACGTACATCCATGTTTGTCTAATACTTCTAGCATTTTATGAAGATCAAGTACTGATCTGGTGAAGCGATCCAATTTATAGACTAATATCATTCTTATCTTATCTTGTTGCACATCATTTATTAGCTTTTCTAATTCAGGGCGATTGGTGCTTCTTCCAGAAATACCTTCATCTACATAAAATTTATAATTAGACCATCCTTGTGCTTTGCAAAATGCTGTTAATCTTTCTCGTTGCGCAGAGATTGAATATCCTTCTTTCACTTGTTCAATTGTAGATACTCTTATATAAATGCCAATCATATTAATTACCTCCTATAAAAAGAGGGAGGTGATCAGCCTCCCTGATGATTAATCTTTGACGTCAATTATTAATCTAAACCGACTACATAAACGACAACTTTTCCATATATTTTTAAATCAGAATTAGTTGTATTAGTTATATAATCTGTAAATCTTCGATCACTTGAATGTGGTCTGAAAATAATTTTATCTTCATCCCTGTAAAATTTTTTAACCGAGTACTCATGGTGATCACTGAATACTACAATATCTCCGTCTTTTAAATTACACAAATCCATGGGTTTTACTGCAATAAGAGAATCATGCGGCATTACTTTATTCATAGACTCTCCATTAATTCTAGTAATAAAAACATCACTTCCAGCCCACTTACCCATCAGCGCATCCGGTATTTCTATCTCATCTACTTGTTTAATAGAGGCCACATCCAAAGGTAAGCCTGCGGAAATAGCGGTGGGGATGAACTTGTAAGGTGTAGAAATTACCTTATTATTGTTTTCTTCCCACCCCATTAAATATGCAGGGGATACCCTTAATACTTCAGCTAATGGCACAATTACTTCATAAGGCATATTTTCAATTTCATTCTTTTCATACCTATAAATGGTTGCTCTATTTTTTCCTAGTTTTTCTGCTAGTTCATCTGCAGTCAATTTTAATTGTTTTCTTCTACGTTTAATGCGCTCTCCAACATTCATTATTTCACCTCTTTTCTTAATTCAATTATATCATTTTGTCGCAAATATGCAACGAAAATTAGTTATTCTATAAAACTATTATTATTTTATGCGAAAAATGTCTTGACCTTTGTAAAATTGTGTCGTAAGATTTAGTCAGTCGCAGGAAATGCGACAAGAGAGGAGTGAATATTTGTGAATGTGAACAAGTTAAAGGGGAAAATTGTCGAAAACGGTTTGACTGTTGGCGAGCTAGCTAATCAAATAGGAATGGACCGAAGCACCCTTTATAGAAAGATTAGTAATGATGGAGACTCTTTAACTATTAAAGATGTGAACTTAATTTGTAAGGTTTTAAAATTAACCAAAGAAGAAGCAATGAGTATTTTTTTTAATCAATTTGTCGCATGATATGCGAATTTAGATAGCACACCCTGTAATGAGAAAACGAATTGAGCGGGGCTTGCAATGATTTACCAATAGCCAATCACCAAGACATTTGTTTTCTGATTTGGGGGTGTGCGTAGAAAGAAGGAGGATAGTATGAAAGCTGTTATTCAACCCAAGATCAGCGAGGAAACAAAAAAAGAAATGGCAGCATTCTTTGTAAAACACAGCTTACCCAAAATATTAGAACAAAGGAGGCAAAATCATGACAGCTGAAGAGTTGGAAGCCCTCAAGGAACGTTTTAAAGAAATTAAACAGTCACCTGTACGTGGATCTCGCCTTTTAGCTTTAAAGAAAGACCTGGAAGAGTGTTATAACATTCCAGAACACTACTCAGTTGCTTTTATCAATAATAACTTGGAAGTTATGAGTTTGTATCGAGATGTATGTTATGCAGTCGACTCAGGGAGGGTGAGATAAATGAAACTTGAAGATCTAATCGCACAAGGAGCTAAGGTGGAAGTGTTGTTTCATTGCGATAATTTGAAAGAGGCAGAGGAGAAATTAAATCCTTATAAAAACTTTGGTCGCATTGAAATGGAAAGTTATGATAGCCACTCACAATGGTTGTTGATTAAGTACGGTAACATTCAATTCGTTGCTTTTTATGAGGTGAATTAAATGGATATACGCATAGCTTACTACACACGTAAGGTCGCTGAATATGTTGCTAAGCATATAAGTAAAGGTCATAATCCTTATCGTTATGATCGGCTAATGGCTTACAAATCTGAGTTAAATAGGAGGCTTAGAAAATGACTAGCAAGATACAAGATAACTATCCACCGGAGGACTTTTTCCAGGCTTCGGATGAATTAGTGAATATACAGAAGAATTGCCTTAAATTATTGGATAGCGCAATAGAGGCACAGTTTTCCGGTACTGACAGGATTTTAGCTGATTTGGAGCAGGGGATAAAAGTGCTAAAGGCTTTCAACCATAAAAAGCTAAAACGAGAAGAGCATAAAGACCATGTATATGCCAGGAGGAATTGATTTTGAAGTACGATAGCGTAGATTGGTCACTGCTAGGTTTGTTTGTCGCCATGCTGCTATGGAATTTATATCTACTAGTTAATTACTGAGGGGAGGTGAGAATGTGGGTGAATTAGTTGAAATGACTTTATATGGTTTGCTATGTGAAGTATGTGGTGCATATGTAGAAGACTTTGAAGAACCTGGTTATCAAGAAAATGCGAAGACTGTGAAAAGGAGTGAAACAGAGTGCTCAGAGGAAGCTTAACAGGCGCTTTAGTAATTACATTAATCATCTTAATAATTATTTAGGAAGGAGAACTAAACAATGCAAATAAAATTTAAATCTCTTAATCTAACAAACTTTAAAAGCCACCAGGATCTTACTGTTAACTGTAGATTTAGAAAGATACACAGATACAGCGTATTTACTGACAGATGCATTGTATGTGGCAAGAAAAATAAAAGACCCCACTGGAATGGGATCTAATAAAGGGTTTTCTTTTTTGAGCGTAACTCTATTATAGCGGAAAACCCTCTGGAAAACAATGTTGGGAGGTTATTTATGAATAACAGTAGTAAAGTATTGTTGCCTGCTTGGATATTCGAGCAGGCACACAATCAACAAGAACTTAAAAAAATAATTATTGATTACCTGAAAGTAGGTTATCCAGATTACACAATGATAAAAATAAACGGTCGTCTTGCTATTTGCGAAATTAATAGAAATTAAGGAGTAGTGATTTAAAAATGAGTGATGTGAAGTGGATAAAGCTAAGCACAAATATGTTTGAGGACGAGAAAATAAGGTTGATTGAGCAAATGCCAGAAGCTGATACCATCCTCATTATTTGGATCAAGCTTCTATCGCAAGCAGGAAGAACAAACGCAAGTGGATATATCTATTTAAGTGAAAACATTCCCTACACAGATGAAATGCTATCAACTATTTTTAACAGACCGTTAAACACTGTTCGATTAGCATTAGAAACCTTTAAAAGTTTCGGGATGATAGAAATTGATGACCAATCTTTTATATCTATCTCCAATTGGGAGAAACACCAGAACATTGAAGGTATGGAAAGGATAAGAAAGCAGACTAGAGAACGTGTACAGCGCCATAGGGAGAATAAAAAAATTAAAAATAAAGATGTAACGTTACATGAAACGTTACCTAACGCAACAGAAGAAGAAAGAGAAGAAGATATAGAAAGAGATAAAGATAAATACTATACGTCAAAAATCATGGATTTATTGCCGGACTTTTCTTCTATAAAAACTTTCAACGAATTGAACAAACGCTATTGGGATGTTATTAGAGAAACTCGCAAAACAGGAAAGATTGCTAAAAGTGTAATTTATAACAACATGAAAAAGTGGAGGAAGTACGATCGTTTAGTTGTTGAATATGCATTAAGAGCGCATGTAGAGCTCCATGCTGGAAAGAAAGAAGAATACACCATTGGGATTATGAGAAATACAAGCGCTGATGAAGCTAAAGAACGCATGAATTATAAAAACAACACTATCCCGTTCAAGCCAAAACGACCAAAAGAAGCCGAAGATGACGGTTATAATTACGGATTTTAGGAGGTTGCTATGGAACAGATTAGTTTATTTAAACCTAAAGAGCGTTTGATCATAACCTACGAATGCGAAGGATGCGGACGAACTGTCCAGAAGAAAGAAATGCAAATTACAGGTGGCCCCAATAAAGGTGATTGGATAGAAGTAAATGCTGGTTGCAAGTGTGAGGATTTAAAACTTGCTGAAGAAGCTGGACAAAGAAGAGTACAGCTGCGGAACGAGAAGATGAAACAGTTTTTTGATTATTACTCTCTTATGAATGACAACTTAAAAAGTGCAACTCTTGAAAACTATGAACCTACTAGTCAGGAACTAGCAACCGCCAAGCAAAACATCACGAACTACATACAGGAGTTTGATGGTAAAAAGAATTTGCTCCTCCATGGTAGTTACGGAACCGGAAAGAGTCACTTGTCAGTAGCGATAACCAAAAAGGTAATGGAGAAAAAGAAAGAGTGCTTGTTTCTATCATTGCCGAAGTTACTCACCAAAATTAAAGAAACTTATAACAATAAAGGCGTAACAGAGGATGAATTACTAGCAGTCATCCAACGAGTAGATCTATTGGTCTTAGATGATATTGGAGCTGAACATCATACCGAATGGGCGAATACAAAACTATTTGAAATACTGGACGATCGTTCCGGTAAATCAACTATTTACACAACGAATTTAAACAGCAAAGAGTTACGGGCGCAGATCAATGAGCGCAACTTCTCTCGGATGATGGAGAACACGGAAATTATCACAATGAACGGTAGAGATTACCGTAGGAAGGAGTTTTAATATGTGTAAAACATGCAACGGACAAG
Organism: Virgibacillus halodenitrificans; assembly: GCF_001878675.1. Lineage (NCBI taxonomy): Bacteria > Bacillati > Bacillota > Bacilli > Caryophanales > Bacillaceae > Virgibacillus > Virgibacillus halodenitrificans. The sequence continues at coordinate 1,712,918 of NZ_CP017962.1, forward strand.
GCGGTCTAGCAATCGAACATAAATGGGGCATACAGTTTGAACCATGCCCTGACAATCATTGTGATTTTGTTCGGGATGATAGCGATATAGAAGATCTTTGGGAGAGGTTAAAAGAATCAGAGAGAGTGAGCGCATGAATACATTAGGTGGCAATGCGCCGATTCTCCCACAAGAAAAGTCAAAGGTGTTGTTTGCTGATAGTGATATAGATTTTGGAATGCCACTCTGGCAGTTTAAAGAAATTCTAAGGCTCTGGCGTGATGGAAAGAGCGTAATGTACATTGCCAAATGGACCAAGCGAAATCCTCATGAAGTGTTTCTTGCACTCTATGAAGCTTGGATGGATGGAAATTTTGATGATATTGAGAAGGCTTTTGCTACTGGAAGTAAATTGCTGAAAGGGAGGGAAGGTCGTGAGAGAGTTCAAAAAAGGTCAGAAATACCGTCCTATCGTGACAATTGAAAAGGTGAAGAAAGTGCCAACGATTATTACGGTCTCTGGAAGAAGATACGTATACGATCCGAAGGGAGCAAACAAATGAGAAAAGATCGGCTGCAGAAAGAAAAGGAGTTTTTCTCCAAAAAACGTAGGTCATTGTGGGGTTATATTGCGACTCTATGGTACTAGGAGGAGGTAAACAATGAAAGTAGTATATAGAAACTTCGCTGAACACCAATTGGTTATGTTATATGGACGAGGCACCTTAGACAATACAGAGATAAAGAAAGAATGGTTTAAACGATACTCAATGAACTTCCCTTACAAAACGGATATTACAGGGAAGGTGTTTAATTGTATTACTCAGCAAACGCTTGGTGATAGCGAATGTGACAAATTGATATTAGAGCAGGCAAAGGCTTTGAGGGAAAGAAGGGCTACAAGATGAATTTACAAAAACTAATAGATAAACAGAGAGAATTACTGCTGTATATCGTTCAAGAAAAAGGGCTTAAAGTAGAAAAAATAGTAGCTGATACTTTCCTTGCGTTACAAGTGGAATTGGCAGAGTTTGCGAATGAAGGTCGTTGGTTTAAGTATTGGAGTCATAACCAAAAACCAAATACTAGAGAATATCTAACAAACTACACGGAGCAAGATTCTATTTTAGGCCCGGGAGCAGTATGGAAAAATCCTCTCTTAGAAGAATTTATAGACGGACTCCACTTATTCTTGCAAATAGCAATTTTAAAGGGCTGGGAAGACTCTCTCTGGGTGTACGAAGAACAACTGGAACCCGATGAGTTTGATGGAGATTTGACAGGATATTATCTCCAAATGACTTATTTCCTAAATGAATCTTATATGGTTAATTACGGACAAGATGCCAAAATAGCAGGAATACAGAAAAACGAATATTCTTTTCATTTATCTTGGATAACTTTTTTGAATATCGGTATCAATGGTTTTGGATTCTCCTTTTCAGAAATTGAAGAAGCTTATTTCCAAAAGAATCAAGAAAACCACGAGAGGCAGGCGAATGGATATTGAGTATAGCTGTAGAAGAACGGAAAGAGGAACTGATTCGTGAGCTTCACAATCTTGGAGTCTCGCAAACTATTGATGGCAGGAACTTAACGGATCTTAGCTTGTACACCCTAGAATGGACGCACATCTATGAGAAGAATAAGGCGGCGAGAGCTTATGTCGATCAGCATTGATGGGAAAAAATATCTTAACAATTTTGAAGTGAAATATGGGGATCCGTTTCCCGTGCCAAGAAGAAGCATGAGATTGATTAACCCGAATTATGGCACTTGCTTAGTTTATGTTATATCCACAGGGGTTCCAAAGTGGACAAATAAAATGACAGTTCATGTTCCTATGAAATACTACATCACACAGATTGTTGAACCAAACAAGAAATATCGGAATCACCAAAAACGCAACAAATTACAGCTGATTAAGGGGGGTTCTAATGATTGAGTTCGTCATACCTGGACAACCAGTGCCACAAGGTAGGCCAAGAGCAGGAAAAATACAACGTGGTAAGAAAAGAGGACAAATTGTACTTTATGATCCACAAGAAAGTAAAGCTTATAAAAACTATGTATCTATTATAGCCAAACAACATGCTCCGAAAATTCCATTTGAGGGGGCGCTACAAGTTTCTATTAAGATTTACAGGCAAATACCTAAGTCAACAACGAAAAAGGACAGAGCGCTATTTCTGGCAGGAATTAAGCGCCCTGTCACCAAGGCGGACACCAGCAATTATGTCAAAGGAATTGAAGATGCCCTTAATGGCATTATATACAAAGATGATAGCCAGATAGTAGATTTATATGCTGCAAAGTATTATTCAGATAATCCAAGGGTGGAGATCAGCGTAAGGGAAATAGATGAAATCGCCATAGGAGGGATGTTATGAAAGTTTGTATCGAGTGTGGGAATGAATCAAGGAGCAATACAAGTTATCTCTGCCAAGAGTGCTTTAATAAGCAGTTAACGAAATAACAACAGGGGGTCGGTGCTATGAGATTAAAGGATATTCCATTTGAAAAAGGTAAATTAAATGTCGATATAGAAAAAGGAGAAAAGCCGTTTGTTGTCGTATATTGTCAAGGAGAGGCTAAATTGACGTATTTACCTGAACATGGTGAGACGAAAGTGATCACGCATCAAGGGAGGGTGAAGCGCATCAAGTTTGATGAGGGGGAAGAGTTTTGAATTGGGAGATCTTATCTACGTTAGCAATAGGTGCTTTAATACCAATGATTACCACATGGCTGACGTCTAAATCTAAATTCTTTTATGATGAGAAAATTCAAAAAAAACAGTTGTTTAGAAAAGAAATTAGAAATTATTATATAATAAAACCAGCTTTAGGGAATTCCTTTTTCTCAATGCTAAATTTAATAAATGATAAACTGTATACGGACGATTACTATGATCATTTAGCAAATGATGCTGATATATTAGAGCATGTTAATTATGAAGACGTACCAATTGAAATTTTTGAAGAATATTATGAGTGTATAGGCTTACTAAAAGCAGTTGTAAATTCAAAAGGAGTTATAAACTCGAAGCAATATAGCAAACACCTAAAAAAATCTGTAGAGGAAGTTTATGAAGACACAATCAAAAAGATCTCTATACTAGAATCAAATTATGAAGGATATATACAATCCATCAGAGAAAAAATATAGTTGCTTAATCCAACTGGTGGATAGAATGACAGCTATATGCTGCCGTTTGATTGTCTTCTTAGACAAATGGAAAGGAGGATTTTAGTGACTTTTAAACATGGTTTGAAGCAAGGTGATGAAATAAACAATAAGGAATTAGTTGATATATTTAAATGCGCGCCCCAAGGTGGGATGAGAAGGTCAAAGACGACTAATAGTTTAGTATTGATATCAAATCCCTTTAAATCATTGTATATAGATAAGTGGGAAGGAGATATATTCTATTATACTGGCATGGGACTTAATGGGGATCAAGACCTCGATTATAGTCAAAATAAGACTTTGAATAACTCAAATAATATGGATATAAGCATATTTCTTTTTGAAGTATTTCAAGAGCGTAGATATACTTTTATCGGAGCTGTAAAGCTAGTTGGAAAGCCCTTTAAGGAAAAACAATTAGATGATTCTAAGCAAGTAAGGGATGTCTGGGTCTTTCCTTTAAGATTAATTAATTCACAACCTTTTGAGGTTGATCCTGGAAAAATAGTTAATCGACATAAAAAGCAAGCAAGATCTGCTAAAAAAATGTCTGATGATGAATTAAAGAAAAGAGCTAAATTATCTTCCGGAAAGCCAGGCTCAATGAAATCATATGCTAAAATATTTGAGAGAGATCAATTTATTGTAGAATATGCAAAAAGATGGGCAAAAGGTTATTGTCAATTATGCGAGAAGAAGGCTCCATTTCTTGATAAGCAAGGACGGCCTTACCTACATACACACCATATTAATTGGTTATCTAGGGGTGGAGAAGATACTATAGGAAATGTCATAGCGCTTTGTCCTAATTGTCATGAGAGAATGCATCATTTAGAGGATAAAAGGGACATTTCAAAGCTTTTTGAGAAAGTTGAAAATCATTTAAACCAACATAGGGTGAAGAGTTTTGAGTGATGTAATTTTATTAGAATCAAAGTGCCAAGGATTTTGGGAATGCATTACACCGGATGCGTGGGTAACTTCATTGGGTACTTTGTTAGGTGCATTAATAGGTGCTTTATTAGGCGCTTTTGGAGCTATTTACGCTACTAAAGTACAACACTCTAAATTGATAGACAGACAAAACAAAGAAAAGGATTTTGAATTTACAAAAAGGTATAACAGAATAAGTTTCGCGGTTAATTCGGTCATAAGAAGAATTAATTATCATATTAATGGAAAGATGTCTGAAACATTCCATCAATCGAATTTAAATATACTTAAAGTAACGATAGAGAAGTTTGATAATTTTCCTCTAGAGTTAATTACTATGGAAAAATACGACTCTTTTATTAAGTGTCATAGCAATATTTTAGACTATCAAGCTTTATTGGAAAACAAAAAAGAAGGAATTAAAGAGGATAATGAACAAGAACTGCTAATTTCAATAAGGGATTCCCTTATTAAAGAACACAATTATTTAATAGAACAAAATAAATGAGTTCTACCAGTCAACTGGAGGACACTGAATGACAGCTATACGCTGCCGTTTGGTGTCCTTTTTATTTTCATTAGGGGGTCGAAAAATGATAACAGCATTCAAAGCAATTGTAATCATCATATTGGTAATTAGCTTCATCGGAGCAATTGGAGAAAAGGATGATAAAAAACTACAGGAAAATATGGCGTTTCTATGCGCTATTTCAATGGCATTATTTTTTGCGAGTTTGGTGTGGCTATGATCTATCAATGGAAAATAAGCAAATACAGACGGGATAAACGAGTGGGGGCTCTATCTCCAGTAAAGCGCAGTGAGTACTTAAAACAGTTGTTTAAGGAGTCAGAGCAAAAAAATAAAAAGGGGTCGGTGTAACTATGCAAATGTCGTTTAAGTTGCCAGAGATTAATAGAGATGAAACAAAGTCATCTGTCGAGTCTGCATTGGAAAAATATAAGATGTTTTTATTAATGGATCCAGAGGACTACCAACCTAAAATAACTTCTTCATTCAGCTTAGTTCCACCAACAGTGAATAATCAGTTTCATTCTTCTACCGAGGAAACGGCAATAAAACGATTAGATGATGAAAGAAAAAGAAGAGAGTACATTACTAAGATACAGAAAGCTGTTAATCGCCTTGCCTATCAGGAAAGAACAGTAATAATCAATCGCTATTTAAAAGAAGATGAAATATACGACTATGAAGTGTATAACGAGCTAGGTTATAGTGAAAGGAAATATTACCGGATTAAAGCAAGAGCATTCTACAAATTAGCATTTATCCTTCGAATTGAGACTTATGAACAAGAAGGTGAAGTGAGTTGAACTTTGTACAACCGATTCGGGATCCTGAAGTGATAAGAGCAATCAAGCATTATTTTAAAGAAAAAAATAAAAGGAATTATATGATGTTTGTTGTCGGGATTAATTCAGGGCTAAGAATATCTGATATTCTTCCTTTACGTGTTAGTGATGCGAAAAGGTCTTATTTTAGCTTAAAGGAAATGAAAACTAAAAAGCATAAGCGTATTGATATGACACCAGCATTGAAAAGGGAATTGAAGGCATATGTAGAGGATATGGAAGACTATGAATATCTATTTAAGAGCAGAGAAGGCATTAATAAGCCAATCGGCAGGAGTATGGCCTATAAGATACTGAGAGAAGCTGCAGAATACGTAAGTCTAGATGAAATAGGTACACATACTCTTCGTAAAACCTTCGGTTATCACTTTTATAAACAAACGAAAGATGTTGCAATGTTGCAGGAAATATTTAATCACTCAAGCCCTGATATAACCCTGAAATACATAGGGATTAATCAGGATAGCTTAGATAAAGCCATGAAAGATTTTAGGATATAAACTCATCTATAATCGGTGAGTTTATTTTTTTATCCTTATTAGTTAACCATAAAAAGATGATGTATAACTCATTTTAGTAGTGTATGTTAGAATCATATGTATCAACGTATTTAAGAGATTTATTAATTCAACACAATATAAGATATGGATAACTAGTGTTCTATTAGTTAAAAGAATATGGTATAATTTGTTTAAGACTATATAAAGGTGTTGGTTGTGTGACACATCAATATGATGTACATTACGGGTTGAGACTTGGATGTATTATTCTTATTTGGTTTTCTTTTGGTGGTACTATAATTAATAGTGCTGATCAGTTATCATTTTTTAGTGCAATCATTCTATTTTTAATTCCTTTAGCATTTGATTATTATAGTCATCAACCAATAGAAACTAAAAATATAAGAAGAAAAAACATCGGGATTTGGAGTGCTGTTATTTTATCATCAATTTGTTTAGGAATTACTTTTACAGGTTTTAATGTGGAATTTTTGGTGCTAGCAATCTGGTTTAAATCTTTAGTTTGGATCCTAGCTGCATTTTATATTGTTATGGCTGTTTCTGATTGGGCTTCGTATAGCTCTGTTGAAGAAGTGGCACACAGGGACAGAATTAAAAAAGTACTTCGGGATAAAAAAAGTAATGAAAGCTTCGAAGAACGGGTAGAATATTATAGAGAAGAAAAAGTGAATACTTAGGATTCACATTTTCTGATTTATGCCTTATAATTAATGTATAAAGATATATGTATAATAGGAGAGGTGGATCGACATGCTAATTATCGGTATTACTACATTGCTGGTTGCTTTGTATACAGGTTTAGTTGTTGGCACCTACAAAAAATTCAGACAAAACGGGATAAATTTTATAGGTAAAGCAAAGTTGGTATTTCCATTCATACCAATATCTTTAATTTTTTTACACTTATTTTGGGCAATCACGTCTCTTTTTAAAAGTAATAAACAATCAATTTATTTATTTAAGATGGTATTATTTAAGTACCCAGTGGTGGTGGGTATGATAATTGAGTTAATGCTTGAGAACGCAGCATTAAGAATTAGTGAAAATGATAAAATTGTAAAAATGAAAAGAAAAACTAATCGGAAAAAAGCTATTAGAAAGAAAAAATCCATAGAATTACGGGATATGCCTCAATACTCTTCTCAGAAGAAAATTTACCATGCATACAAGAGCTTAGTATCAAGTTCAGCAGTCTAATTGCACTCACAAATATGTGAGTGCTTTTTTAATATCTTACACATAAATTCAGCAATAACAAAATAAATGGCAGATAAATGACAGAAAAAAAACAGATTTTTATATGATAAAAGAGTTATTATGGTAATAAGTAATTAGTTTAATTTACTCCACTCCTGAATGTTGTTGATGGCCATGTCAATGACGTTTCTATAATCCTCCCGATTAAAGGTGATCCCAGTCAATAAGGGATGGATCGGGACGGTTTACTGTCCACAGAAACACAGTAACAATAGTGATTAACCAAAGCATCCATTTTAATAAGTGGGTGCTTTCTCCCTTACATGTATTGTATAATTTAACCAATACATATTTGGGGGTAGTTGGTTATGAAGAAGGTTTTGTTTGTATTATTAACTCTGTTAGTATTAGCGGCTTGTGGTGAATCAAATGCTTATCACGACGAAATAAGAACATCATTTGCAAAAGATACAGAGTCAATAAGAGATATAGTTATTAAGGCAATTGAAGAAGAGCGCGACCCTACAGAAAAAGAACAGGGGAAAATTGATAATTATATACTTAATTATGATAAAAACCTTGATTCGGAGCATGAGGTCCACGCGTATTTACTGACTCGATATTTGATAGATAATCAGTCTACAAGCATGCTGCCTAGTGAAATAGAAAATACTATTAATTATGCAGATAACATTCAAATCACTTTAGAGGGTGGATTTGAAGCATACAGAGAGGCTAATAAAGAGGAAGAAACATCGAAGACATCTCAATGAGGTGTCTTTTTATTATGAGGTGATAAGTAATTGCCTGAATACAAAACGAAAGATCAACAAAAGAACTTCTACAATTCTCCACAGTGGAAAGGTCCAAACGGTAAGAGATGGGATATCTTAGAGCGAGATAACTACGAATGTGTTTGGTGTAAAGAAGAAGGGTTTGTAACAGTATTAGGTGGCTTAGATAGACATGGCAATGAAGTGATATTAGAAGTTGACCATATTAAAGAGCTGGAGGTTAGTCCAGAGTTAGCGTTGGAAGATGATAACCTGAGAACATTGTGTAAGGACTGCCATAATAAAAGACACAAACGATTTAATTATAAAGCTAGGAAAAAGGAAAAGAAATGGGATGATGAATGGTGGTAGAGGTCTACAAATGTAATTGTATACAGTGTTTAATGGCACCATACATTGCGCAAGAGATTGAACAGAAGATGATAAATGATATTACTAAAGAACAACCTTTAATTAGCAAACAGTCTAAAGAAGATAGCAAAAATCAATTTAGATTGTTTATTAAAAATAAATAATACCCCCCGGGTAAAAAGTTTTGGCAAAAAATCTATAGCGGGAAACCGGTGCATGGGCTCAACTCTGCAAATGCAACACGATAAGCTACCCCCTCCCTCCCCCTAGGTCAGTACAGAAAGAAGGTGATTGATTTGGATAAACAAAAAGTTGGTTTTCGAATGCGAGAAAAACGAAAACAGAGAAAGCTTACACAAGCTGAATTCGCTAAGGAAGCAGGCATTTCTACGAATTACTACGCAAGCCTTGAACAGGGGAAAAACTCACCTAGTTTGGATCTCTTAACAAAGATCGCTAAAGCTTTGGATGTATCTGTACTTTATTTATTAAACGATAGAATCGACGATATGGAGAACCGTGTTGAGGCGGAAGCTGAAAGATTGAAAGATCTCTTTAAAAGCATTCCGAAGAATCAACTGGATGTTGCAGAAGGATTAATTACCCAAGCTGCACGACTTAGGGTTTTGCTCGATGATAACTGGAAAGACATCTTAGAAAACGGAGAGTATGAAAAGTTTAAACAAAGCGAGAACCAGGTGCCTTATGATCGCAAAAGACCTATCGTTGAAAACTATGACAACCGAGACAAAACCTATCAAACCATTATTAAACAATTAACCGATCTACTGCCACAACCGAAGCATGATAGGAAATCGAAGTTATTGGGTCGATAGCCTATGCTGCATAATCAATATGTTGCTGAGTATATTCGTAAATGGCATGACGGGGAAATTGTTTTAAACGATAAAAGAGAAAAACTATTAACTCTAATTGAAAAACACATACTACCAAGAGACGATCTTTATTATTTTGATGATGAGCAGATCGATAACTATATAGAATTCAGTGAAAAATGGTACTTCGAATTAGATGAGTGGGAGAAATTTATCTCTGCATTCATCTTTTTATTTTATGTTGAAGATGATGAAGTAGTATTCGATGAATTTGTTATCAACATTGGCCGCGGTGGAGGTAAGAATGGTTTCTTATCTACATTGGCCAATTACTTTATCAGCCCACTTCATGGTATTGATTACTACGACGTGTCCATTGTGGCTAACTCTGAAAAACAGGCGAAAAGAAGCTTCATGGAATGCTTTAGAGTTATAAATAAAAAAGGCAATGAAGATTTAAAAGAGGAATTTGAAGCCTATAAAAGTAGCATTACCTCTTACGAAACCCAGAGTCTTTTTGAATACAAAACGAGTAACGCAAGTTCTCAAGATGGCGGTCGAGAAGGCGCAGTTATGTATGATGAGTATCATGAAATGGAAGACACATCTATTGTTGATGTATTCTCCGGCGGTCTTGGTAAGGTGGATCACGGCCGTCAGTTTTTTATTGGAACAAAAGGATTTGTTAGAGAGGGTTATTTCGATACGAAGTACCGAGAGTGTGAAGACATTCTTAATGGATTAATTGCGTTTAAGGGGGTTTTTCCTTATATAGCTGAATTGGATGATATCTCAGAGATGGACAATTTTGATATGTGGCCAAAAGCTAATCCAGCTCTCCAACCGCCTTTAAACAAACGAGGCAAAAGGCTGTTTAACGAGGTCAAGAAAAAGTATTTAAAACTAGCTTATGAACCATCCGGACGTGCTGCATTCGTTACCAAACGAATGAATTTCATTGAAGACAATATGGAAAATTCTGTAGCCTCCCGTGAAGAGATCATGGCAACTAATCGACCATTCTTTAAATTGGATACAAAGCCGATCGGATCTTTGGACTTTGGAAGTGTCCGAGATTTTGCTACGTGTGGATTGTTATTTAAAAAAGCCGATGAATATGCGTTTAAATCGTTTACGTTTGCTATTAAACATTTTTGTGATGTGCATTATGGCTATTCAAACACCAATAACGATTTCGGTACCGAGAAAAAAGCTCCTATTAAAAAATGGGAAAAAGATGGACTTATTAAGGTAGTAGATGAGCCTTCCTTAAATCCAATGCATATTGTTAACTGGTTTATTGAAATGCGAGAGATATATGGAGTAGAGAAAATCATTGCTGATAATTATAAGTTGGATATATTAAGGCCTTTACTAGAAGCGGAAGGTTTTGAAGTTGAGCCTATAAGAAGGCCATCAAGCATTCATCCATTACTTGCTCCAAGAGTAGAGGATGGATTTGCAAATCACAAATTCATTTTTGGGGATAACCCATTAATGCGTTGGTTTACTAATAACGTATTGGTAAAAGAAACACAGGCAGGAAAGCAGTTTTTAAAGAAAGAAGAAGTAAAAAGAAAGACAGACGGTTTCCAGGCGTTTGTTCACGCATTGTATCGTGCAGGAGAATTGGAAGATGAAGTTGATCTTGACGATTCATTTGATGCACTCGAAGCCTTAAACTTCTAAAGGAGGTGAGTAGAAAAGGTGGGATGGCTTGATAAAGTTTTAAGAAGAAATAGCGAACTTGAGTCATTATTTGACTTAGACTTAATTGATGAAACAAACCACAGAGCATATTTAAAACAAATGGCTCTTGAAACAAACATTAATTTTATTGGGAGGACTATTAGCCAATCCGAATTTAGAATTATAACAGATGGCAAACGCCAAATTGATGACTGGCATTATCTTTTAAATGTTCGTCCTAATACAGATCAAACAGCTGCAAAGTTTTGGCAAGACTTTATTTATAAGTTGATAGATGAAAATGAGGTTTTAGTAATACTTACGGACAATAACGATTTTTTAATAGCAGATGATTTTGAGAGAGTCGAATACGCTGTTTACCCAGATGTATTTAAAAACGTCACAGTCAAAGATTACACGTTCGCTCGAACATTTCAAATGACCGAAGTGCTCTACTTAACGTATAACAATAAAAAGCTTACTAATTTTATGAATGGGATGTTCCAAGACTTTGGAGATTTGTTCAGTCGGATGATTGAAATTAGTATGAGAAACCACCAAATACGAGGTACCGTTGGATTAAATGCCAATCAAAAACTTGATTCAGACCATCAGGATAAATTACAAGCTTTTATTGACAAGTTATTTACATCTTTCAAGAAAAACACTGTTGCTCTTGTGCCAAAGTTAAAAGGTTTCGAGTATACCGAGGTTTCTAAAGGAGATGGCAAGGGACAGTCTATTGATGAAATAAACAAACTTAAGAAAACATTGGTGGATGAGGTTGCAAATATCCTTGGCATACCTACTGCCTTAGTACACGGAGATCTGGCAGAATATGAGACAAGTTTAAAGGCCTATATAAAGTTTTGCATTGGGCCATTAATTAAAAAAATATCAGATGAACTTAACGCAAAGCTAATCGAAAAAGCTGATTACTTTAAAGGTGATAGAATTGAAGTGAGAGGCGTTGCAGAAATGAATCCGTTAGAAGTAGCTGACGCGGTAGATAAATTGATCGCAAGCATGGCATACACGCCAAACGAAATACGAGGGAAACTTGGCGATGAACCGTCCTCAGACCCACGTCTTGATGAACATTATCAAACGAAAAATTACCAATCAGCTAATACATCTGAAGGAGGTGAGAATTAATGCCAAAGAGAATTAATGTAAAAGGTCCTATCGTATCTAGTGATATTTCCTGGATATATGACTTGTTTGACATAGAACATACATCACCGCAAGGAGTTGCTAGGCAAATCGAAGAAGCTAATGGCGATAGTTTAGAAGTCATTATCAATAGTGGGGGCGGAGAGGTATATGCTGCATCTGAAATATACTACGATTTGAAATCTTATGCTGGAAGTGTTGAAACACGAATTGTAGGATTAGCTGCATCTGCAGCAAGCGTAATCGCAATGGGTGGAGATAGAGTTTTGATAGCCCCAACTGGAGAAATGATGATTCACAATTCCAAAATGGGTTATTTAGGAGACCACCGGGACATGAGTAAAGCATCTGAAATGCTACAGAACACGGATAAAACGATTGCTAATGCCTATCGATTAAAGACCGGGATGAATGAGAAAGAATTACTGGATCTCATGGGTGAAGAAACATGGCTAACTCCGCAGGATGCGCTCGAAAAAGGCCTAGTTGATGAAATCATGTTTGAAAATGAAATTAAACTTACAGCAAGTTCAGGTGTTTCCAATTTAATACCTCAGGAAGTAATTGACGGTATTAGGCAGGGGAAGTTAAACAAAGTACCAGGTAAGCCTGAACAAACCCTGGATAAAGATACCGTAAAGAATATGTTTACTGAGTTTAAGAAAGAAATTTTAAATGAATTAAAAGAAAATAACAAAGATCAAAATGAACCTACTCCAGCTGCAACAACGCAGCCAAAAAGAAAAGGGTTCATTTTTTAATTAAAAAATAATGGAGGAATGAGAAATGACAATTAAGTTAAAAGGAAAAATGGATAACTTTCAAGCGAAAAAAGAAGCTTATATGAATTTAGTGAAAGCGGAAGAGCAAGACCAGGAGAAACTTGCATCTGCATGGGATGAAATGCAGACAGCTCTCGCAGAAGATTTAACAGAGAAAATTACTGCAGAAGTTCGCACACAACAAATGGATGCTCAAATTCTATCAGCTCGCGGTCAAAACGTATTGACTTCCGAAGAAAAGAAGTTCTTTAACGCAGTAGTAACATCTGGTGGATTTGATGAGGATTCCATTTTGCCAGTTACCACGCAAGAGAGAGTGTTTGAAGATCTGGTAGAAGCCCACCCGTTACTTCAAGCGATCGGACTAAAAGATCTAGGGGCAGTTACACGTTTTATTAAATCAGACCCAACTAAAGCTTACGCTTGGGGTAAATTGTTTGAAGGTATTTCTGGCCAGGTTAGTGCTGCGTTCAGCGAAGAACAAATTACACAATTAAAACTTACCGCATTTGCTGTAATACCAAAAGATATGCTAGAGCTAGGACCAGTATGGGTCGAACGCTACACTCGTACTCTACTGGTTGAATCTTATTCTGTTGGCTTGGAGTATGGCTTAGTAAACGGCCGCGGCCCATCCAAAAATGAACCAATTGGATTAATGAAAAACGTTGATGCGGAAACAGGGGCAGTAACTGAAAAAACTTCAGCCGGCACACTCACTTTTGCACCGTCTGACAAAGGGGAAATAGTTGCTGGGGAGCTACACGATGTAATTCAAGCTTTGTCTACCGACGAAAAAGAGAAAGCTAGAAAAGTGTTAAATAAAATTGTAATGGTAGTTAACCCAATCGATGCTATTAGCGTACAAGCAAGAAACACAATTCAAACAGCTAACGGGCAATGGGTAACAGCTTTACCTTACAATATTAAAACTGTGGAATCTGAGGAAATCCCATCAAAAAAAGCACTATTCTTTGTACAAGGAAAGTACCTTGCCGCACTGGCAGGAGGATATAAAACAAACAAGTTTGATCAAACATTAGCGATTGAAGATGCAATGCTATACACAATTAAGCAATTTGCTAATGGTAAGCCAGAGGACAATAAGACAGCATTGCTTTATGACTTGAATATCCAGTTTAATGGCGGTGGTAATTCTACCACTACAACTACCAGCTCTACCACAACGACAACAACAACTAGCGCTGGCGCTTAAGGGGCTGATGTGATTGGAACTCACAGAGGAATTACTGAAAAAGTTTAAAGGTCGAATGCATATATCTCATAGCGGAGAGGATGACAATTTGAAAGAGTTGTTGTCCTTTTCTATTGCATTCGTAGAAGATAACTGTGGAGAGTTTGACATTTCCGGATCGGCTAATATTGATATTAGAGCAAAGGAACTTGTCATAGAAAGAACCAGATATGCTTACAATGATGCCGTTGAATACTTCGATGATAACTTTCAAAGTGATATTCTATCACTAAGTTTAGATATGGTATTTGCTAAAGAAGGTGTCACTACCACAACCACCACAACTACGGGAGGTGGATAGTTTGAGAGAATTTAAGTATAAGCCACCACGTGTCCATAGCGGGGAATTAAGAACCCCTATTACTTTTTATGAATACAAACCTAATCAAGGTCCAGAACCAGGGGAAAGTGAAAAGAACACCCTATACAATTGTATGGGAAAGATCGATGAAGTGTGGTTAAAGGATGTAGAACTTGCAAAGTCAAACGGAACATTATCGGACATCACGATCACCATTCGGGATCCCTTGGGGGATTACATTCCAACCGATAAGCATTATATATCCATTGACCATCCTCAATATAAAGACAATCGGTATAACGTTAAACATGTACAGCCGGATCCACAAAATAATAGATTTATAAATATTATTGGGCGGTTGGTAACATGAGTGTAAAGATAACAGGATTAAACAAACTACTGTCCGAACTGGAAACCAAACTAGGGAAACAAGCCATGCAGCGTATTAGTGACAAAGCTTTAATAGATGCTGCGAATGAATTTGTTAAAGTGTTAAGAATGGATTTTGAAGCTGCAGGAGATAAAGGTTATGCAGAAGGATATACCGTTGACGAGATAACGGTCACTGGACCATTTTGGGACGCTAGAGGAGTTAGAACTATGAAAGTTCATTGGGTGGGTCCACATGGGCGTTATCGACTTATTCACTTGAACGAGTGGGGTACAATTAACAATCCTAACCCTCCTAGAAAAGGCGTAATTGCCCGTGCTATGAAAAATAGTGAAAAGGCGTATCGTAATGCTGTAAGAAAAGCATTAAAAGGAGGTCTGTGATGGATGTCTTAGATGAAATTTATAAATTGTTAGTTGCTGATAATTACATCCGAGAACAGGTAATGGGTAGAATTAAATTCTTTGAATATCCGGCAACTGGAGATGTAACAGGTCCCTACATCGTAATTGATGAGATCGGACCACCGATAGCCGTTGAATATGGTGGTAATAAAGAAATTGCTTATGAACAAATAACCCAAATTGATGTATGGTCAACAGATCGCAAACTAACACGTAACCTAGCAAATGCAATTAGAGACGTATTGCGCAATGATAACGTAACACAGTCGGCGATTGGTCCTTCTGATTACGATAAGGGAGTTTTTCGTGACGCAAGGCGTTACACATTTATATATTATAAGGAGTGATTTGAATGGCAGAACAAAAATATTATAAATCAGCAACAGGGGTAGATGAATTTTATTATTCAGAGCTTGATGAAACAGGGGCAAGCATTACGTTAAACGATCCGGAACTTGTTGATTTTGCGCAAACAATTAACATCGAAATGCCTCAGGAAGCGGCACGTGCTTATGGCAGTAACAAAACAGCAGAAATCGCTGTTTCTTCCGGTGATGTATCAGTAACAGCTGCATTTCACCGTATCCCTGAAGAGGACAAACAACGACTGTTTGGTCTAGAAAAGACGGAAACAGGTTTGTACGCGTATGGCTCAAATGATTCACCTCCATATGTAGGAGTTGTGTTTGTCAAAACATTTGAGGATGGTTCGAAGGAATATGTCGGTTTACCTAAGGGCATGTTTATGCGCCCGAATCAAGAAGCCAAGACTAAAGAAGGCGGCGGTGTAGAATTCTCAAGTGAAGAAACAACTGCCGAATTTATGGATCGTAAGGTCGCAGGATTCACGGAAGAGAAAACGGTTATATTCGGCCGTGACGCTAAAGGTTCAACAACAGCAAGAGATGCTATTTTCCAAGCTGTTTTTGGACGAGCTTATCCATCTACCACAACGACAACCACCACAACTAGTGCTGGATCTTAATAAATGAAATTCATCTTATGCCAACCAGCCATTAAACGTTTTGAGTGGGAGTTGGAAGTTTGCTTAACTAGGTTGAAATCTCTTGGAGTGAATGACATTGTTTTGCTATTTACTAAAAATGATGATCGAGTACCTAAAAAGCTCCAGGAGCAGTTTACTGTTGATGTCCATGTGTATGAGGATAACCGAAAAGATAAAACCTATATTCCATCTGTAAAACCATATTTATGGACCAGATATTTAGAGGAAGATCCCACAAGAGAAGAAGGGGTCTATTTTTATTTGGATAGTGATGTGATCTTGCGAGAAGAACCGAATATCAAACCGACTGAATCAACCTGGTATGCTTCTGATTGTGAAGGGTATTTAGGAATAGATTATGTAGGTGAATTATTGGAGCCGATGTGCAATGCTATAGACATTGATCCAGAACTAATCCGCAAAGAAAAACCAACAGGTGGTGCTCAATGGGTTATTGAAAATCCTTCCCTACAATATTGGCAAAAGGTGTACGAGGATTCGATTGAACTGTATCGCTTCTTAAAGGATAAAGATATTCAGAAATGGACCGCAGAAATGTGGGCTCAACTTTGGAATGTTTACCTTTTTGATATAAAAGTTGAAACGCCTAACGAACTAGACTTTTGTTGGCCAACGGATTCTATAACACGATACCAGGAAACGAAAATACTCCATAACGCAGGGGTTATTGATGATCAACAAGGCTTATTTTTTAAAGGGAAGTATGTTAAACACACCCCTTTTACAGATGTATTAAATGCTAATAAAAATAAAGCTTCTTATGAGTATCTAAAAGCGATAAAGGAGGTACATGCAATGAAATACAAAGTGCTACATTATTTCGAGGACTTACAGGATGATAATAAGCCATATAACGAGGGTGATGTTTTTCCGCGTCCAGCAAACAAAAAAGTGACTAAGAAACGATTGCAGGAACTTGCATCTGCTAAAAATAAACAAGGTAAAGCATTGATCGAAAAAGTAGAAGAGCAGGATTAATCCCCTGCTCTTTTTATATTGGGAGGAATATGAATGGCAAATTTAAAGCGTAATATGTTAGAGCTTGTTAAAAATCCGGAGGCAATTGTGAAAGGTGAAGAGCCTGAGATTGAAAAAATTTGGACTCCTGCTTTTATCCCTCTAAGGGTAGCAAGAGATGCAATTCAGTTATATAACGATATTGATGTAGAAGATATGTCAGAGTTTGATAAGTTTGATAAGATAGCAGACTTTGTAGCCAACGAAATTTTTGCAGGTAAAATTACAAAAGATGATATTTTTAATCGGCTACACGCACCAGGCGGAAAGAATGTTTTAATGGAGCAAATCATTTTTATTGCTCAAGGACAGCAATCGGATGATACAAAAAACTTCCTGGCGAAGAAAGGTTAAACGATGAGGATTTTTCTTTCGCCAAGCAAGCCGAATACATGGACAAACTCATCGTTAGCATGATGGAAAGTGGTAAAGACATTAACGATATTTTAAACATGCCTATTCATTATGTTGTTGAACTGATGAAAGATAAAAATAAACCAAAACAAAAAAAATCCTTAATTGCTGCTTTTGGTGGTTAAGGATTTTGTTCTATCTCCAAAGAAAGGAGGTAACTAATGGCTGAAAGAATAGAAGGTCTGTCAATTGGCCTTGACTTGGAAACAATGAAAATAGATTCAGGTCTAAAAAACGTGAACACAAAATTGAAACTCGTTAACAGTGAAATGAAAGCGAACATGTCTGCTTTCGATCGTAGTGATAAATCTATTGGTAAATATGAAACAAGATTGACAGGCTTAAATAAGAAATTAGAAGTACAGAAAGAAGTAACAGAAAAAGCATTAAAAAGCTACGAGAAGATGGTAAAAGAACATGGTGAGGGCTCAGAGCAAGCAGAGAAGGCGGCTACTGAATATAACAATCAAGCAGCTGCATTAAATAACTTAGAACGTTATGTAGAAGGCGTGAAAGATGATTTAGCTAAGTTAAAAGAAGAGCAACGAATTGCTAACTCTAATTGGACAAAGTTTGGCAATAAGCTAGATGAAACTGGTTCTAAAATGAAAACCTTTGGTGACAACGCCAAGGGTGTAGGGTCCATTATGTCTACCGGAGTAACCGCGCCTATATTAGGATTCGGTACTGCAATCGGAATAGTTGCATCCAATGTAGAAAGTTCAAGTGTGAGAATGCAAAATTCCTTGGGACTAACATCTAAGGAAGCTAAGGAACTAACACGTATATCCCGAAATATTTATAAAAAGGGATTTGGAGAAAGTACAGAAGAAATAGAGAACGCGTTAATCCAAACCAGACAAAACATAAAAGATCTTAATAACGAGGATCTCGAACGCATCACCCAAAAAGCATTCACACTTGCAGACACTTTTGAAACAGATGTAAATGAGGTCACTAGAGCAGGAAATAACCTTATGAAGGGTTTTGGTATTGAAGCTGACCAAGCCTTTGATTTGATGGCTCACGGCGCGCAAAATGGACTCAATTTCTCAAATGAGATGTTTGATAACCTAAGCGAATACTCTACCCTATTTGCAAGTATGGGATATTCAGCAGAAGAATATTTCCAACTATTGCAGAAAGGTACTGAAGCTGGGGTTTACAACCTAGATTACATTAACGATGTAATGAAAGAATTTCAAATACGTGTGAAAGATGGCTCAGATGCTACTTCTGATGCAATGAGTTTACTTTCAAAAGATACCCAAAAAGTATGGAAGGAATTCCTTAAAGGCGATAAGACAGTCAAAGATGTTTCCAATACGGTTCTTAGTGAATTAGAAGGCATGGACGATCAAGTTAAAGCAAATGAAGTCGGGGTGCAGCTATACGGAACTAAATGGGAAGATTTAGAAACAGAAGCAATGTATGCGCTAGGTGGAATCGATGGGGAGCTTAAAAATGTAGATGGCACCATGGATGACATGACTAAAAATGCAGAGAAATCCATCTCCCAACAATGGAAATCTACTTGGCGAGAAGCAAAAGAAGCAGTTTTGCCATTAGGTGAGACACTACTGGATTTTAGCCGTGAAGTTCTTCCAGATGTAAAAGAAGGTATACAAGATGTTACAGATTGGTTCTCCAGCCTAGATGAACAAGGGAAAAAGAATATTCTTATGTTTGCTGGTACTGCTGCAGCTGCCGGACCAGTGATAACAGTGTTTGGGCACCTAGCAACTGGAACAGGGGCGCTAATGCAAGTTGCAGGAAAGTTAACCAAAACTATTGGAATTGCTGGTGGTAAAGGAACTGCCGGAGCTTTATCTCTATTAGGTAAAGGTGGAGTCGCAGGATTAGCTGTCACCGGAATAGCTGCAGTTGGATTTGGTGTTTTTAAACTAATCGAAAAATCAAAAGAAGCTAAGGAAGTGAACCTTGACCTTGCACAATCATTTACTGATCAAGCAGTTGAATTGGAAAACAGCGCAAATACGTTTGATAAACTATCTAGCAAAGCAAAATTAAGTAATGCACAATTGGCAGAATTGAACGATCTTAATATAAGAATTTCTGAATCTAGTAATCCAGGAGAGATTGCAGAGTTACAGAAACAATATGATGCGCTTGCCAAAAACTCTGGCTTATCTAAAGATGAGCTGAAAAGGCTATTTGAAGCTAATAAACACATCATAGATCAGTCAGAAGAAGTGGAAAAAACTGTCTCCGATCAAGGCAACGCTTGGGCAGCAAACACGGATGCAGTCAATGAACTCGTTGAATCGTTGTATAAGGCTTCTCGAGCCGAAATAGAAGGGGAAAGAATAAAACAACTTCAACAAGAAAAAGAGCTTCGTAAAGAACTAGTTGGGCAACAAAAGGTTTATAACTTTCATAATAAAGAGCTTGAGGAAATGATAAAGCTTCAAAATATAAGTAGAGACGAAGCTTTAGAAAGACAGTGGGAAATTAACGAAGCTCTCCAAAAGGAAACAACTTCAGAAGAAAGAAAAAAGGAACTAAGAGCTGAACACAATGCCATAGACCAAAAGTTAAGCGGTAATTTAAAGAAGAGAATAGCCGACCAAACTGAAGAAGTTAAAAATGCAAGAATAAGTAAAGAAGAAACAGAAAAGAAGCTGCAGAAGTTTGAAGCCATGGATCTACAAATGGCCAACTTGATGCTAAAACAAGCAGGAATCAACGCAGAAGGAGAAAAAGGGCTTGCGCAGCTTGATAAGTCTATTGCTAAGAACAATGAGGAAATAGCCAAACTAGAAGTAAAAAGACAGAAGAATGGACAGCTAACTGCTGAAGAACAAAAACGTTACGATAAGTTGGTAGCAACTAACCAGAAGCAACAGGAAGCTAAAACCTATATTAACGAAGAACTTAATCTGTACAAAAGCGTTAATTCGCTACTAGAAGGTAAGCTTGGAAAACTCTCTAAAGAAAAACAGAAAAAAATAGAAAACCTTGCTAAGACTACAGAAATTAAAGTTGAAGAAGGTAATATCGTTCGCCAGCTGCAAAAAAAGAATGATGAGCACCTTAAGGAACGTAAGAACCTTGTAGAAAATCTAAAGAAACAAGGAGCAAACAAGGATGAAATAAACAAACAAATTTCTGCTCTGGATAGAAAAATTCTAAAGAATGATGATGTATTAGTGAAGATCCTGAAAGAAGCCGGTCTATGGGATCAAGTTAAAGATGAAATAAACCTAGGCGAAAACGCTTTAAGAAGTCAGGGCGCTCAGATTGATAAGAATAATAGAAAAACAGATGCAGGAATAAAGAAAGAGGAAAAGCGAACTAGAGAAGCTGGTAAAGATGCCAATAAAGATGTACACGTGGATGACAATGGTGGTGTAAGTAAGCTAAACAGAGACGTGTCTCAGAAGAAAAAGAAAAATGTAGATGTATCTTGGAGGCAGACATTTAGCATTGCCAGTTTAGTTCCTAGCGTTGTTAGCGTAGGAGTTAAATGGATTGGAAACGCGCTTGGTTTTGCCAAAGGTACTGACTCTTCTCCAAAAGGACCAGCGTTTCTAGGAGAAGAAGGACCAGAACTTGTAAGGTATAAAAACAAGTGGTCAATTGCCGATTTCGGTTTGTACAATATGCCTCGAGGGGCTCAAGTATTTACGAATGAAGAAACCAAAAAAATCTTAACGTCAACAAGCAGTATTCCAGGCTTTGCTTCTGGCGTTAGCCCTGCAGGTGAAGCAGACAGGATTGTAGCTAATTTAAGAAATACTGAATTCATGAAGTTGTTGGCTTTAACTAGTAAAGTGAGTGCTCCTGTCCAGAGTAGTAAGCAAGTACAAGAGAATGGATCTAAATTAATTGTTGAAAAACTAGAACAACAAGTTGCAGAAACAAAAGAAATCGTTTCTTTGCTAGCTCAAATACTTTTGAAAGACTCTGATGTATATATGGATAGTAGGCTTGTTGGAGGTATGGTGGAGCCACGTGTAACTGAAATTCAAAAAAGGAATCAAGAGAGGGGGGAGCGCTTTGCATGAATCATTAAAATTTAACAGCATACGAAAGCCATGGCTATATTTGTTAAAAGGCAGAAGCGAATCCCCTTACGCTCCAATCAATCATAACTTATTATCAGTACCAGGAATGCCAGGAGCACATATCCAATCAACAGAAACAGGAGTATTGTACGTTAAACAGCCTGTAGGCTTTACAGTCAAAGATGAAGTACACGAACAACAAATATTAGATGAGTTAAAATCCTGGCTGATTACAGAAGAAAATCAAGAAATCGAGTTTGATAATGTTCCAGGAAAAACCTATATTGGCCGATTAACAGGTGATATGAGTGACTATGAAAGACAAGTTACTCTAAGATCAGGAACGCTAACTTTTTTATGCAAGCCATATAAATACGGCCCTGAAAAGACTGTTAACCTAGACGCAACATTAGGCAATATAGTTAATGTAGAAGGAACTGCACCAACAA
Source organism: Virgibacillus halodenitrificans (assembly GCF_001878675.1). Lineage (NCBI taxonomy): Bacteria > Bacillati > Bacillota > Bacilli > Caryophanales > Bacillaceae > Virgibacillus > Virgibacillus halodenitrificans. The sequence goes on from NZ_CP017962.1 coordinate 1,735,019, forward strand.
AGCCTGTTTTTGAATTAGAAGTATTAGCACCAATAACTTTTGCAATGGTTTCCAATGGAGAAGAATATATGATAGTAGGCAAACCTGCAACGGTTTCAGAAACAGAAGTAGATACAAAGATGCTTCTTTTGGAAGAACGTGGTCAAACTTTAGATACATGGTCAAGTACTCCAACATATGTGGATGGTGGAGTAGTAACCGGATCCTTAAATACGGATAATGATGGGATCACAGTACCTAGTTATGGGCAAGATACAGAAACAGGTTGGCACGGTCCGGCATTAGTTAAAGAAGTCCCACCTACGCAAAATTTTGAAATTGAAATGATGTTGAGTGGGAGGACTACAAAAACCAGCCAGACGTATCGAATTGAGTTTTATTTGCTTGATGAAAATAGGAATGAATTAGGCAAAATGGCTGTAATTGATAATAACACTAATATCAATCGGAAAAAGGCAGAGGGGCGTATAGGCCCGTTTGTTGGTAGGCAGCAGAATTACATTATTAGTTCCCAAAATTATTTATACAACTGGGATTTCTTTTATGGCATGTTAAGAATGCGACGCATCGGTAATAAATTTGAATTTTATGTTTCTCGAATAGCAAATAACAATCGCCATGTTTACAGCCTTTTAGAATCTTATACCGATAATGCAAATGAGTACATGGGCAAATTAAAATATATTCAGATTCATATTGGGAAATATGCTTCTACAGATCGAGCATCTGCGCCTAAAATACAACATATCAAAGCCTTCGAATTAAAACAGGAAACAATAGACCAAACGCCTTATATCGCTCGTATTGGTGACAAAATTGTAATAGATAATAAAAATAAGGAGTTGCTCTTAAATGGAGAACCTTTAGTTAAAGGTGATTTCGGGGCAAGTCCTTTTAGTTTGTATCCAGGAGAAAATAATGTTGTTCTTCTGCCAGAAGCTAAAGTTCATGGAAAAATGAAATATAGCCCAGCTTATAGATAAGGGAGGGGAGGGAATGCAATCATTAATTCATATAGCTGGTAATCAAGATGATAAATTACTCGACTATATTGAGGAAAAGGATTATTGGGAAGATATTAGAGAAAGACAAATCGCAAAAAACTGGGATACTTTTGATTTTACTACTTTTGCAAACAAGAATTTTTCCAAGTTCCTAAAGAATCGAAATCGAATCATTATTCCTGATAAACAAGGTTACTACGTAGAATTTATTATTGAGGAATCAAGTCAGGTACTAAACCAAGATGGCAGCCGAGGTTACTCCGTTTTTACTACTGCAAGTTATTTGGAATTACAGAAACAGGCTGTTATACATCCTCAAAAACTAACAGATCAATCTGCTACAAGTGCAACTGGCTTAGTTTTAAATGGTACAGAATGGACACCAGGACGAATTGAAGGAGAAGGAAGTAAAACATTTGTTATCGAAGAACACACCGATCCATATGCTGCCTTGAAAATGATTGCCAAGGATTTTAGTTTAGAACTTCATTTTCGAATTGAGATAGAAGGAAATAAAATAGTTGGTAGATATGTTGATTTGTTGCAACGGATTGGAGTTTGGAGAGGTTATGAAGTTACTTTTGGTCATAATTTAACTGGAATAGAACGGATTGAGAAAAATACAGAGATCGTTACAGCCTTATTAGGTATTGGTCCTGCTGATACAGAAGGAAATAGAAAGACTGTGCTAGTAAAAGATGAGGAAGCTTTAAAGCGATGGGGAAGAAACGGTAAACATCTTATTCAACCATACTATCCTCAATCTACAGACCAAGATATGACGTTAAAGTATTTAACTACTTTAACAGAAAACGAACTTGGCAAACGTGTAAACTCACAAATTGAATACAAAACAAGCTTTGAAACTCTATCTGCGAAAACAGGCCAACACGTATTCTTTGGGGATACAATCCGGGTAAAAGATGAAGGTTTCTATCCACCACTTTATCTGGAAGCACGCGTGCACAGCATGAAAGAAAGTATTAAGGAAAATAGCCAAACTCAAAGTGAAGTTACTTTAGGTGATTACATTGAATACACCGAAGATGAAGTGAAATCGATTTTTCGATCTTTGCAATCCCTTGTTGCTCTCAAAATAGACGGAGCCAAACTAGCAGAATACACCTACGACAAAGTGACAATCGATAGCAAAGACGAGGTTGTATTTGAAGATGGAAAGACATTTGCACAAATTCGAGCAAGTGAAGCGCAAGCTGCATCTGAGCAATACGCTACCACTAAAGCAGAAGCAGAGAGGGTAAAGGCGGAAAGTTATGCTGATGGAATTGTCACTGCTGAAGAGCAAGCGCGGATAAATGATGTGAATGCTAAATTAACGGAAGCAAAACAACATGCTGATACAACAGCAGCAGCCGCAGAGTCCGCAGCCAAAACTCATGCTGATCTAAAAGCAAGTCAAGCACAATCCAATGCCGAACAACATGCCGATACTGTTGCCGGACAAGCAGAAGCGAATGCCAAAGCATATGCAGTTGCGAAAACTATCTATGATGCCAAAATGACGGAAATAGCAGGGGACTTAGCTGATAAAGCAGGATTGGCATATGTAGATGGTCAGTTAGTATCTAAAGCCAATAAAGGTGATGTATATACCATATCTGAGGTAGATAATCGACTCCTTAACTATGTAGGTGTTACGAAGTACCAAACGGATATGGATGGTATTGTCACGGACTTAAACAGTTATAGTACACGTATTGGCCAGAATGAAACAGCTATTGGGTTAAAAGCTAACCAGACTGAAGTTGATACGTTAAAAGGAACTGTTAGTGATAATTCAGCTCAGCTTAATGTCCAGGCTAACCAGATTGCGAGTAAAGTTGATGCTACTTATGTGCAGGGGGCTATTGATGGTATCGAGGTTGGTGGAAGGAATTTAACTCATGATAGCGCAAGGGAAGTATACAGCGGTAATACTCCCAGATCTGAACATACCTATTGGGGAAGCATTCAACATGTAATTGCCAAGTTGAATATTGGTGATGAAATTACTATTAGTTTTGATGTAAAAATGGCTAAAGGCGAATATCTCCAAGTTTATAACAGCAATAGAGATGGGGAATTGGTTTTTAGTCCTCAAAAAACGTTTCAGAATATCGGCACTTCAAAACAAAGGCTATCTTTTCAAACAACAATAATTGAAAACCCTGGTACAGTATCCAGACCGGGTGATACTTGGCTTGAATTTTATAGTCAATATGGGTCAGAGGATTGGTATACAATCAGTAATGTCAAAATAGAAAAAGGCAACGTAGCCACCGATTGGACACCAGCACCAGAAGATACACAAGCGCAAATAGATGATAATGCTTTAATTATAGAGCAACATGATACATCTATTACACAATTATCTAACCAAATTACATCTAAAGTGGAAACAAGTGTAGTTAATGCCATTGAAGGTAGAGTAACAGCGAACGAAACCACACTTACACAATATGATACGAGAATAAATGCTAAGGCTGAATCATCAACTGTTGATAGCTTAGGTGTGAGGATGAACACAGCTGAAGCTGATATTGATGGTTTAAACAGCACTATAACGCTTAAAGCAGATGCAACAGTGGTGGGTGATTTAGAGGATAGAGTATCCAGTGCAGAGTTTACCATTGACGGCATGCAAAGCACCATTAGTGCAAAAGCAGATCGTATAGAGCTAGATGGATTTGTCACTGCTACTGATCTAGCTGTAGATGGTAATTTAACTTTTGGTGGTCATTTAGATGGTGCTACCGGAACTTTTAAAGGCTCAATCGAAACGCCTGTCCTTAACATCAATAATCCTAACTTAGAGCAAGAAGGCGGAGTTTCCCTGCAGTTGCAGACAGGATTGTGGCAGGCTGATGTAAATAAACCTTTTAAGGAAACAGGCTATATTGAATTTAATACCCTAAATGATGCACTTGAAATTCTAGCATATGACACCACAGGTAATTTACGTGACTTAGCAGGATTTACAGTAAGGGCAGCATACACGAAGTTTTCTGGAACAGTTGGTTTTACAGAAGCGAGTGGAGCGCAGTTTGATAAGTATGGAAATATCGGGGCTCCTCCTAGTGCTTCAGAAACTTCTTCATGGAATGTGCTTGATTATCAAGGTAACCCTATATTTAAAGCAAAATGGGGGGCAGATCCATTAAAAGAAGGCATACAGATTCTTGGTAAGGATTTTAAAATATACAATGGTTCTATTAACATTTATGGAGCTAACCGAGCAAGAATAACAGTAGGAGATGACAGAACTTATATACAAGCACCAAAAGAAGTATGGAATACACAAATTGCTTCTTCTACTACAGTTAACAGTATTGCAAAAGCTTTTAATACGGTGTCCACTTTGGACCTGAAAACAGATATTAAACCAATTGGTTTTCAGGCTTTAGATTTACTAAATAACTCTGATCTATGCGAGTTTAAATTTAAATCAGATGTAGAAAATGGATCTATGTACACTAAATATGGATTCATTATTGGTAAAGGATATAGAACACCAAAGGAAGTATTGGGGGATAACCAAGTAACAATTGATGGATATTCTCATAGTACATTAAACTCAAAAGCCATCCAGGAACTATCCGTTATTACCACCGATCATGACGAGCGTATTAATTTCTTAGAGATGGAAAACCAACGGTTAAAAGCTGAAATAGAACAACTAAAAGGAGTGGCTTAGATGAAAATAAAAGTAAAAGACATATTTAATATTGATGAGGGTTTAACTGCCCTATCCGAAAAAGAGCTACCCGTTGGGGTAGCTTTTCACATTCAAAGGGTTCATAAAATTGTGGGAGGTGAGGTTAAAACAGCACAGGAATTGCGTTCTAAGATTATAGGCAAGTATAAGGAGAAGGACCTGGAAAACGGGCGTGTAAAGCTACAAGAAGATAAGCTAGAAGAATTTAATAAAGAATTGGAAGAATTGCTCGATCAGGAAGTGAAGTTGGAAATACACAAGATCAATATTAATGACCTAAACACGATTTCGATTACACCAAAGACATTAGGGTTATTAAATACAGTTATTAAGGAGGAAAAATAATGATTGAAACAATGGATTTTCAAGTGACTAATATTCAATTTGTAAACGTGGGTGAAGAACAAAAGGTAAATATTCATTTTCGTGGAGTGGATCCTAACAATCAAATTAACATGAATGGATATGTTCCAGTTACTACTGTAGAGTTCTTCCAACACAGTGGATCTACTGACAGTTTAGGAACGTTGGTAAAAGGTGAGGTCCTGGAACGATTGAATGGTCCAGCTGCGTAAAAAATAAAAGGAAAATGCTTCCTCCTGTCGAATATTAGGAGATGGGAGGGGGATATTTATGACGATACTATCATGTGTGTTTGTTCCCGAAGGCATAGTAATGGCTGCGGATAGTAGAGTGACAACTACTATACAATATCCTGATGGTAAAAAACATCAATATTGTGAGCGAGAGAATGAATTTAAAATATTACAACTGACAAAAAGAAATGTAGCAATAAGTTATCATGGAGAAACTCACATTAAATCAATTCCTATAGCCGTATTAATTGCGGAATTAGAAAGTAAGTATATTCAAGAAAATGATACTGTAGAGGACGTTAGTAGAAAACTACATGAGTTTTTATTGGTTAATTCTGGTTCAAAAGTTTGTTTTATAGCTTCGGGCTATGATAAAGATACTCCGAGTGTATATACAATTTGTGAAGATAAGTATGTTAGAAATAATTATAATAATGGTTCAATTATTTTTGGTGCTATATGGAGGGGAGACCATAGCAAGGTTGATGAATTATACACTGATGTAGATATTGATTTTGATCAGTTTCCCCTAAAAGATTCCATTGAATTTGCAGAAAAAATTGTTGAAACTTCCATTAATGAGGAAACTATTGATGGCTATCATCCATGCGGAGGACATATAGATATATTAGTCTTTAGTAAAAACAAAGTGTACTTTCATCAAAAGAAATCTATTAATTAATTTTAAGGCACTCCTAACCGGGTGCTTTTTTATATGTAACCGGGGAGCCTGCAATTCCCCTTGCCATCCATAGGGGTTATTTTTATGTTTTAAACTCCTTCCTTATAACCGATATAAAAGGTAAAGGAGGGATTCAATGTTAGGTTTGACCGCCGAAGAAATAACAACGGCTATACTGGACAATATAATTATGGTAATCAATATCATAATTAGTGCAATGCCCGCAGAAATGTGGCTATTGATCGCTATTACGGCTGTTTTATACAGTTTCATGTATTTTAAAAAAAAAGCATAATTTAATTCAAGTAAGGAGCACCTTTTAATGAGGTGCTTTTTCTTTGCACAAAAAGAGTTTTACGTCAGGACGTTAGGGGGTCGAGGATGACACAAACAGCGAAGGAAGTGGAGGACATGAAAGAATTTATGACGGTTCTGATGGATGTTAAAGTCTCTCTGGCTGAACAAAATGGAAAATTAGATAGTTTATTGGACATGAAAGATAAAATTAATGAGACCTATGACATTGCCAAAGAAGCAGATAGTCGCTCTGAATCCAACGAAAAAGATATTGGACATTTACAAACCAAGGTCAGCTCAAAAGCTAGTAAGGAGGATGTAGAAAAAATCATTAAACAACGTGAAAATACTTTTAAAAATTTGCCCGCGTGGATTGCTCTTGCTATTTCCATGTCGGGTTTTATTTTGACTTATTTAGCTAATTAAGAGGAGGAATTATCTATGGAAAATGAAGTTATGAAACAAGTATTAGTTTTTGCCACAGTTATTATGCCAGTAGTCGCAGCATTAATGGAAGGTGTTAAGAGATCGGTTAAATTACCTAAGAACATCTTACCAGGTATTAGTTTAGTTATCGGATTGTTAATAGGTGCTGCAGCTTACCCATTTACCGACATGGATCTCGTATTGAGGTTATGGGCGGGAGGATTCGCTGGACTAGCTGGAACAGGATTATTTGAGTTATTTAAAAAGAGAAATGGAGTGACTAAATAATGACAGTATCACTACAAACTTTATTAGACAGATCAAATAGAAACATGGACAAGGGTACTCATCCAGTAGTACGCGATAAAGCTTTAGAATTGATTAAAAGAGCATATAAGGAAGGAATCTACGTACAGATCAGTGAAGGTTATCGCTCCTATGCAAGACAGCAAGCATTATATGATCAGGGTAGAACGACACCAGGTAACATTGTAACCAATGCGAAGCCTGGTCAATCTATCCATAATTACGGTACTGCAGTAGACTTCTTTATTGTTTCAGATGATGGCCAAGATGCCATCTGGAAAGTAGATAAAAAATGGAGACGAGCTGCAGCTATTGGTAAGTCACTTGGTTTTGAGTGGGGAGGGGATTGGAAAAGCTTCAAAGACTATCCTCATTTGCAGATGCCTAACGTCTCCAGTAGCAAACCATCTAAACCAAGTTATGGTAATAGTAAAGTTATCATAAAAGAGATACAGATCTATGCCAACAAGTATTATAATGCAGGATTAAGAGTAGATGGCTATGATGGGCCTAAAACGAGAAAAGCGCTTCTTAAAGCATATCAAACGGAATTAAATAAACAGTTTGACAGAGGTTTGGTTAAAGATGGTGTTTGGGGTCCTAAGACAGAAAATGCAAGTATCATTGTTTACCCAGGAGCAAAAGGCAGACTTACTTGGATTATCCAAGCATTGTTATACTGTAAAGGTTATGATCCAAAAGGGTTAGACAGTATTTTTGGTAGTGGCTGTGAAGCAGCAGTAAGAGAGTTCCAAGAAGCAGAAAGTTTAGTTGTTGATGGTCGAGTAGGTCCAGTAACGTTTAAACATTTGTTTAAATAGGAAAACATAAAAGAGATGTCGCGTTGGTGTAATTATCACTAATGGTGGCCATCTCTTTCTTTATATTTAGTTGGATTAGTTTTTAATCCATTTTCTATAAAAAAACCGATTTAGTCTGATAATTTGTGGAAAAGTTTGGTACAATTAAAATGTAGAATTAATTTATATACAATAATAGGTCATATTTTTGAATGAAATCTCAAATTAGAACAGGATATTAATAAAAGATGAATTGAGGTGAATCTATGGAACTGACAAATTTCATTTGGAGTGTTATTGCTGGTGTGGTCGGTACAGTAATAGTCGGGGGAGCTGCATATAAATTAATTAATAAGAGTAAAACAAAAAAGGTTATTTCCCAAAAAGGTGATAGTAATAAAGCGATGATGGATTCTACCCTTAACATTTATAATAATAAAAAACGTAATAAAGGAGAATAAAATGGAAGAAAGGAAGGGCTATTATATTAAGCAAAAAGGCAATGATAATATTGCGGTTCAGAATTCAACAATAAATATTTCCATCTCTATTTATGATGAAATAGCAAGATTGAATCAAGAAGGGGATTACGAGGGAATGGCCCAGTTATTGAAACAAGTTACTGACATGGCAGGAACTACACATCCTCTCTATCCCCATTATCGCTATAAACCTGTTCAATTGGGAGATCGCTATATTTTCGAACATGAACCACTAACCCAGGAAGCAAGAGAGAAATATCCCCTTTCTTATAGGGGAAAATTTAAGATTAAAAAAGATAAATCTAAAGATTTCGACCAGCTTCTTGATGAAGCGTACATAAAACAAGAAGATATTGAAATCAATATGCTTTCTTTTCAAGCATGGCTTGGAGAAAATGAAGTCCCCACGCCTGAATTTGATGAAGCCATAAAAGAGTGGAAGTGGGTCATTGCTCCCGATCCTCTCCCTAAACCGATGGGTTTGAAGGTGTCATTAAAAAGTGAATCAGATTGTAAAGAAATAACTCTACTGGATTATCTTGAGCTAAATATATGTGATGTTGATAGAAGAAATAATTTATATACGTTAGATAACAGCAAGCATGTTTACTCAAAGCTTCATGTAGCCCTTCAATTTCGCTTGGGGAAACCTAATGTTAAAATTGATATAAAAATAAAACCGGATTTACAACGGGATTTAGATGCAAATTATTCTCTTTTGTCCTTTTTCAAAACTGTGTCAGAAAAGAAAGGCTCGCTTATATTTAAAAATTTACAAACAGATACAGACTTTATTGTTGCAAACAAATTCGAATTTAACGGTAGCCTAGAAAAGTTAGAAGGAGAGTATAGGCTGATAAACCGTCTTCTTAGTTTAGAAAAGAATTTTGATGTTAAGTTTCGTATCCCTGAAAAGTTTGATAAAGAAGATTGGGAAAGCATTCAGATATTGGAGAGTATTGTAGAAGACAAACCTGTTCAAAAAACGATAAAAGATGTCAAGGTTGATTGCACTGAAAGAAAAGCATTGCTTGACTTAATTCAAGTATTTGAACCTAAAAATCAAAAGGGTTTGGGTTTAAAAGTGACCGCCACTGGCAAAGATGCTAGAATTGAGCTTTTTGACGCTGTCATCCCTTTAGAAAAAGTAGAGACAACTTATAATTGCCTTAAGATGAAGAATATCGAAAAAATGAGAAGAAAAGCTCGTGACATGGAAGATGGAGAATTGGTTAAAGTTACACTGGTTCCAGGAGCAGATAAAGTTTTTAAGGAAAAATACTTTGTTAAAGAAACACTAACATAATCTTTCTTATTCTAATTACTTTGTGTATTAAGCAAACTGGTGCTTTCTGAAAAAGAATTTGCGAATACATTGCCTTAAAAAGCGCTCTGCGGAAACAGAGCGCTTTTATAACTAATCAACGTTTATAGTATTACCTTTCCCATCATCCCAACCATTGACGTCATCACCATCATCAAGATCAGCTTTAATCATTTCCATATCATATACATCAGCTGGAGCTATAGTAGCAACAACCTCGCTTCCTTTTACTACTTCAAACTCATGTAAATTACCTTGAGATTTAATTTCTTTAATTTCATAACCTTCTCTTACCCAGATTTTGAATTCCAATTCTCCAAACCATCTTTCCATAGCTTCTTCTGTGATTATCCATTCTTTTTTCGTACCATCATTTATTGCAAAAAACTTTATTAATCCGTTCTTAATAAAAGTGTCTATATCTTCTTGGTGAAGAGAAGAATTCAATTTAGTCATAACGGTTTCTTGATTTATTCCCCAGCGATAAGCAGCTTCATTGGGTGTCATGTATCTATGTATATTCATTTTATCATCCTCCAAGTCTGGTCCTTCAATACATTTATAGAGATATTCGTCAAATATTTCCAAAATCCTTCTTTAACATAAAAACGATTGAAAAAGAACAACTGTTCGTATATAATGAATGAAAACAAACGTTCCGGGAGGTAAAAGCATGAATGGTCTATTATCTAAATCAGTAAGCACCAAACAAAAGCTAATCATCTTTTATATTGATAGCGAAAATCAAGTCACACAGCGTTTTGTTAGAGTGCTGGAGGTACATGATGATCATATCTTAGCTTATTGTTATTACCGTAAGAAAGTGCGCACTTTCAAATTAGATAATATCCTTTCAGCTGGACCGATTAGAAATGGAGTGAGTGCATAATGCAAGATAGAGTTACTAGTAGACAGCATTACGAGTGAATGGTTTGATTAAGTCGCAATTAGATAAAAACAAAAATAACATAAAAAAGGTAGAAAAATCAATTAAACTCCCATAATTATTTGTATCTACTGTATAATATATTTAGAAATAATTACCATAAAACGGTTATAAGGGAGTCTTAAAATGAAAAAGAAATTAAACTATTTAATGTTACTTATTACGATCATCTTTATGGTTGGTTGTACCGACGTAGAAGATGCATCTGGTGCAGAGGAACCAACAAAACCACAAGAAGAAACTACAGTTAATACCGATGAAGAACAGGCTGAAGAATCAGAACCAGAAGAAGAAAAAGTAAATAGCAAAGACGAGGAATCCACCACTGCAGTTGCTGAAGAAAGTGAAACAGATGATGAACAGTTCCAGGGATACGATCTTATTGAAGTCGATGGTGGAGATTTGTCTGGTCATCGTGAATCCAAAGTGGTTGTTGATATTGGTTTTGGAGACCGAGAATATTGGGCTTTTACTAATGAATACGGACAATTAGTACGTATTATTGCGGATGAAATTATTTTACAGGATGACAATAGCGAACCTGTATTATCGTCTGGCAGATACTATTCTGACGAAGCAAAAGTCCCTGGTGTCGAAAGTGATGTTTTAGATGAAGGCCATGTCATTGCTGATTCTCTCGGTGGGGTATCTAATGCTTATAATATAACCCCACAAGATAGTACGCTCAATCGAAACGGTGATGTAGCTTATATGGAACGTGCAATCCGTGATGCAGGTGGAGCAACTAATTTTGAAGCAATTATTACTTACCCGGATACGGAAACTCAGATACCTTCAAGTTATCAGTATACTTATACTTTAATGGGGAACGAGATCGTTGATACATATGACAATGTTAACCCGGATGAAGTAAACGAGTCACTCGGTTTAACAGATAGTGAACCTTCCAAAGAGCCTTCCAATTCCACGGGTTCAAACTCTGAAGGTGATGTCTCAAGTGTAGATACAAATGGTAATGGTAAGGTGACAATTAGTGAAGCAAAAGCTGCAGGTTTTAGTATGCCAATAACAAGCGATCATTGGTTATACCAGTATATGGATGACCGCGATGGTGACGGCATGGTAGGCGAGTAAAACTCTAGTGAAACATATTGAGCCTAATTTCTCTTAACGCTTACAGAGGAATTAGGCTTTTGTTTATCTGCTTTTCATATTATAAATTTTTACTTCACCTGACATTTTCTTGCATATTCGGTCACATTCTTCCTTACTAGGTGTATCACTATAAGCATCATATCCTAGGTAAGACGTAGCACCTCCAAGCCACTCGTGATTTTCATATTCCTCCCAATATCTCCATTCAGTTAAACTCACTAAATGACTCTTTATCTTCATAATAAAATAGCCTCCTTTAAGCTATATTCGTATATCATAGCTAAAAGGGGGCATCTAGTTTAATTAGTATAAGGATTATCTGTATATGGGATAAAATTATTTAATTCAAAATCCGTAGCCTTGTCTCCAGACATGTATCTACTCGCAACCTCAGCAGTCATTTCCTTCAATTGCTCGCTTGTAAAAGTGTACTTTCGACCATCAATTATATAAGCGTTCTCCAGCTTTCTGACCCTGTTGTAGTATTTACATCTCACATTTGGTTAAAATCATTCTGCATCTGCTCAACTACATGATCTATCTTGCTAAGGTACAAATTAGCCATTGACCAGCCTTTAAACAAAGGTCGATCATGCTTAAATACATTAATGGCTAATGACAAAGCGATATACTCTTTTATTTGTTGGTCCATATAACCACCCTTTAAGAACGTTTGTTCTTATTATATGTGATTAAAAAAGTTTTATCAATTTATTTAATAAGTTGTATTTATAATACGTTATCAGTCGGACCAGTAAACAGAATGATGCCAGATCGGTTTGATATCCAATTTTTAATTTTTGTTAGTTGGTTAGGGAAAAGAAAGAGTTGATCTAATGTCATCTTTTGTTGTTGGGGGAGAATACGAATTGCTAAACTTTCGCTTTGGTTAACCGGGAGTGTAGATAAACGTAGAGAATATTCTTGAGGATGTACTTTATAAAGTATGGTACCATTTTGAGGCTTTCTGATTTCTCCAATATCCATGCCAGAAGTAAATTTATAAAAAGTAATTAATACTTGATATTGTGAAGGAAGGATGGATTTGTAAAACATTCTTCTTCCATGGATACGTAAATATATATCAACGCGATCGGGGAAAGGAGAAAAATGAATATCCGACGCCTCCACATCAAAGGCATGCAGCAAGAGTTTATCAGATATTGTTGTAGCATCATCCAAAGGTTATTCACCTCCTTTTAACGACTAATATATAGTTTATTCGACACGATCTTCCTTTCTCCTTCTTTTTTAGAAAATTAATACAAAAAATTTGTTCTTGTTATTAAATAGAATAGACTTTTCTTGTTTTGTTAAAAATAGAACAAAGAAGAGAGGTGTGTACTCAATGTCCGGAAACGATTATCTGAAATTTATGACTGAGCAAATTGTATCCTATATTGACTTGCCCCCAGAAGAGAGAAAGAAAAAACATAATGAGAAAAAGAGTAACAAAATTGTTGCCAACAGATGGTTTGGAATACTGCCTTTTGCATATCGTACGTGGAGAAAAAAGGGATAGCCGATACTAGGCTATCCTTTTTATCTAAAGAGCAGGAGATAAATAAAACAATCCACCGTTTATGACTTGATAAGTTATAGTTGGATTATATCTGTTTTTGATTTCCTTCAATTCTTTTTCCATCTGTTGTTCACTATTTTCTTCGTCGTCATTACTGTAAAAGTGTTGTAATAAAGTCATTTCCTTCTTTAAAAGATGAATAGACTCCTCAGCCCAATCATGCGTTTGTCTTTCAATATAATCATCGATAACCCGCTCTATTCTTTTAAACCCGCTATCCAGCTTAATCATTGGAGAGATGGTATAGCAATAATCTGGAATCAACTGTTGCAAGGGAACAGATGAAAGCTCTTTCATCATTTCTACTTTCATGGAACCATTAACTAAATGAAGCCCGATCGAAATTAATTCATCTTTTTTGTGTTTTCCTTTATAACTAACTTTGATATTGGTAATCAACCAAGGGTAAAGAGGTGTATTGCTTTCCACGTTCATGGATTGAAAAAGCTTAGTGTATTTTTCATTTTGGTTTAAATAATTCATAATTTGTTGTAATCTTGGACTTCCAAAATGAATCCATTCTCCTTTGACCTCTTTTTTATTAGGATTTGTAACAAGGGTTAATTGCATGGGGTCTCCTTGGTTACCCATTTTTTTAATATAGTGCCAATAAAAGGGCCGATTCATTAGGGCTCTGTCCATTTCTTCCGTCAATTGGACAGTTAATACTCCATCCTTATTTTCAACGATAGTACAACGTTTCGCTGAAAAAAAGGTTGCTAGAAATTTATTTAAATCAGTAACTGCCAAACTGATCTACCTCGCCTTCACTTAACCGCTGATTTTGTTGGATTATGGAAGCCAAATTATCTATTTTTATTTTCGCTTCTCCAACCGTTCTTGATTCCGAATATATTGTTTGTATTTCTTTTTCCATGTCTTTAATATCTAATTCGGCAAGAATATCATCCAATTGCCCAATTACTTGTTCAAATAAATTAATTTTTTCGTATAGTAATTTCATAATATGTTCTTCGATGGTTCCTTTTATAGCGAGGTTATAAATATGCACGTCTTTTGTTTGTCCATATCGATGAACGCGCCCGATCCGTTGTTCAAGCCGCATTGGATTCCAAGGTAAATCATAATTGATCATGTAATTACAGAATTGAAGGTTAATCCCTTCTCCACCAGCTTCTGTAGCTATTAAAACTTGGGCATGATTTTGAAACAATTGACGCATCCAGTCTTTCTTACCTCTCTTAAATCCGCCTCGGAAAGGTACAGATGTAATTCCGTATTGTTGTAAATACCACTGAAGATAAAGCTGTGTTGCTCTATACTCTGTGAAAATAATTACTTTTTCATCACCAATTTGTTTAATTAGTTCAATCACTTTTACTGCTTTTGTATGGTGTGGAAGCTGTTCGATCTTCTGGATGATGTGTTTCAGATCTAGAGTAGAGTAATCTTTGTTTTCTTCTTCCAGTTTATTTAATGACAAGAAGCAAGCTTCTCTGGAGGAACAAATTTCTCTTAAATAGGTAATCTTGGAAAATGCAGGCAAGGAATATTTACTGTTTTCAAGCTCCTTATATACAGATCTTTCTTCATCGCTAAACTGTACCCATACTGTTTCAATATTTCTTTTTGTGTTATTGAGTGATGTTTCTTTTCTAGTGTTCCTGACCATTACTTTTTGTATTAGTTGTTTAAGATAAATGTCCTCTTTAATCTTTGTTCTATCTTTTCCGTATCTTTCTAGAAAGGATTCATAATTTCCTAAATGTCCAGGCTTTAAAATGGATACTAAATTAAAAATCTCTATAAGTTGATTTTGCACTGGAGTTGCTGTTAATAAAAGACAGTACTTTTTTCTAAGTGAACGTACAAAAGAGAAATTTTTAGTCTTATGATTTTTAAGCTTGTGAGCTTCATCAATCAAAATGAAGTCATAGTCAATATTCAAGATTTCTTCTCTATGTGGGGATCTTTTTGCAGTGTCAATAGAAGAAATTATGATTTCTCCATGTTCCCAACCGTAGTTTTTACGGTGTGCTATAGCAGGTATATAGAATTTTTCATTCAATTCTCTTTCCCATTGATTAACTAGAGAGGCAGGCACAAGAATTAGAGCTTTTTTTACAAGACCTCGTATCATATATTCCTTCAAGATTAAACCAGCTTCAATCGTCTTACCTAAACCAACTTCATCTGCTAAAATGGCGCGGCCATTCATATCCTCAATAACCTGCTCTGCACATTCTATTTGATGTTTCATAAACGTGATCTGCGGTAGGTAATCTAAGGCTCTTAAGCCTGTGAAAGCAGGTGCCATCCTGGTCAACTCTGCGTCGTACGTAAGTGAAAATAAATCCCAAGTGGAAGTATAATCACTATTATTTAGCTTCTTTTGTAACTCCATAATAAATTGTGTATCCCTCTGAAGTTCAATAGATTTCATTTACATTCTTCCTTTATAAAAAGTTAGATTATTAATACAAAAGGTTACTTCTATGCTATAATGATTTTATAAAAGTGAGTAGATCTTTCATGATATTGTTACATAGTATAACCAACTTTCAATATTTCATAAAAGCGAATGATTACAAGGGGAGAGATTATGGGGAAAGAAAGCGAATTAATTCCGCCGTAACGCCGAAGGAGCAAACAATTGTGAATCTCTCAGGCAAAAAGACTCTTGTAGGACGCACCTCTGGAGAGCGCTTACTAGTAATCGGGAAGCCACCCACGAAGCAAGTATTTGTAGTGTTTACTTAGAAAAGCTACAGGTATGCAACTTTCTGGTTTAAGGACAGAGATTTCATTGAATATCAGTGAGATCTCTTTTTTTATTTAAAGAATCAGAAAATTTAGATGGGAGAGTGGGAAATGAGTGATTTGAAGCGAACACCTTTATTCCCCGAGTATGAAAAGCATGGGGCAAAGACAATTGATTTTGGAGGTTGGGACTTACCAGTACAGTTTTCCAGTATAAAAGAAGAACACGAGGTTACTAGAACAACAGCTGGTTTATTTGATGTATCTCATATGGGAGAAATTGAAGTAAAAGGACCAAAAAGTTTAGAGTTTTTACAGCAAATGGTAACCAATGATGTATCTAAACTTGTACCTAATAAAGCACAGTATACGTTTATGTGTTACGAGGATGGCGGTACAGTCGATGATTTTCTTATCTATATGATAGAGGACTCCCATTATTTATTAGTAGTGAATGCAGCAAATACTGAAAAAGATTATGAATGGCTGGTAAAAAATAATGGCTACAGTGACGATGAAATAAGCATTGAAAATACATCTGCTTTTTACGTCCAATTAGCTCTACAGGGACCTAAGGCAGAATTAGTACTTCAATCTATTACGGATTTCGATTTGTCAGAGATTAAATTCTTCCGCTTCGAAAAAGAAGTGTATTTCCATGGTATTACCACACCTGCCCTTGTGTCACGAACAGGTTATACAGGAGAAGATGGTTTTGAAATTTATATTAAGAAGGAACATGGCAGGGATCTATGGAAGTTGATTCTTCAGGCCGGGGAAAAAGAGGGTGTGCAGCCAATTGGTCTTGGTGCAAGAGACACACTGCGTTTTGAAGCAAATCTCGCGTTGTATGGCCAGGAGCTATCTAAAGATATTTCCCCAGTGGAAGCCGGGTTAACTTTTGCTATAAAACCGAATAAAGAGGCTGACTTCATTGGAAAAGAAGTACTGAAAAATCAAATGGAAAATGGTCCAAAGAGAAAGCTAGTAGGGATTGAAATGATTGATAAAGGAATACCTAGACATGGTTACGAAGTGTTAGTTGATGACCGGTCTATTGGCTTTATAACCTCAGGTACCCAATCACCAACGTTAAATAAGAATATAGGTCTGGCATTAGTTGAAAAAGGTTATACAGAAGAAGGTACAGAATTAACTGTTCAAGTTAGAAAGAGAAAATTAAAAGCTAAGATTATTAAAACTCCATTTTATAAACGAGTGAAATAAGGGGGAAACCGGGATGGAATTTCGTTATTTACCAATGACCGAGATTGATAAGCAGGAAATGCTTAATACAATAGGAATTCGTTCTACAGATGAGTTATTCTCAGATATTCCAAGTCAATTACGTATGCAGCAAGAGTTAAACCTAAAAAAACCTGCCAATGAGGCTGATTTAATGAAAGAACTTTCAAAAATGGCTGGAAGAAATGCCAATTTGAAAGAATATAGTTCCTTTTTAGGCGCTGGGGTTTATGATCATTTTATTCCATCTGTCGTGGATCATATCATTTCACGTTCTGAATTCTATACGGCATATACTCCTTATCAGCCTGAAATCTCACAAGGAGAGTTACAAGCAATATTTGAATTTCAGACAATGATATCAGAACTTACTGGTATGGCTGTGGCGAACTCTTCTATGTATGATGGAGGTACTGCCCTAGCTGAAGCTGTTAACCTAAGTGCTGCACAAACAAAAAAGAAAAAGATACTTGTTTCTAAAGCAGTTCATCCAGAATCACGGGCTGTTATTGCATCCTATGCCAAAGGACCAAATTTAGAAATTGTGGAAATAGACTTTGAAAATGGATTGACGGATCTCGCACAGCTTGAAAAAGAACTCGATGAAAATACAGCAAGTGTTGTTTTACAGTATCCTAATTTCTTTGGTCAAATTGAACCTTTGGAAAAAGTTAAAGAGTTAATCAGTACACAAAAGAAAACGATGTTTATTGTTTCCAGCAATCCATTGGCTTTAGGTTATTTGACGCCACCAGGAGATTTCGGAGCAGATATTGTAGTAGGTGACACACAAGTTTTTGGCATTCCAGCACAATATGGTGGACCACATTGTGGTTATTTCGCTACCACCGAGAAACTCATGAGAAAGGTTCCGGGTCGTCTTGTTGGTCAAACTGTAGATGAAGATGGCGTTCGTGGATTTGTATTAACCTTGCAAGCAAGGGAGCAACATATTAGAAGAGATAAAGCCACTTCTAATATATGCTCCAATCAAGCTTTGAATGCATTAGCGAGCTCTGTTGCTATGAGTTCAATTGGAAAGCATGGTTTAAGGAAAATGGCTGTGATGAATATGCAAAAGACCCGTTATGCTAAAGAATTACTGAAGAAAGCAAAAATTCCCGTAGTAAACAACGGAGCTTATTTTAATGAGATTGTCATTAAACTGGATAAATCAGTAGCAGAAGTAAATACTGGTTTGTTGGAGAAGAAGATAATTGGAGGTTATGATCTGGAGCAGGCTTATCCAGAACTACAAGGTCATATGCTAATCGCAGTAACAGAAATTCGTACAAAAGAAGAAATAGAAACTTTTGTAAAAGAATTGGGGGATATAAATGGCTAATCAGGACTTTCCGTTAATTTTTGAACGAAGCAGAGAAGGAAGAACAAGTTATAGCTTACCAGAATTAGATGTACCAGATTACGACATTGATCAAGAAATGGAAGAAGTTTATATTCGTAAATCTGCTCCTGAATTGCCAGAGGTAAGCGAATTGGACATCATCCGTCATTATACCGGACTCTCCAATCGAAATTATGGAGTCGATTCAGGATTTTATCCGTTAGGTTCATGTACGATGAAGTACAACCCTAAAATTAATGAGGATGTAGCAAGACTTGATGGCTTCAGTCATATTCATCCCTATCAAAATGCCAATAGTGTTCAAGGAGCTATGGAGATGCTCTATGATCTGCAAACTTCTTTAAAGGAAATAACAGGAATGCATGAGGTATCCCTTCAGCCTGCAGCAGGAGCACACGGAGAATGGACCGCTTTAATGATGATTCGTGCTTATCATGAAGCAAATGGAGATATGGAGCGTACCAAGGTAATCGTCCCGGATTCTGCTCATGGAACAAATCCAGCATCAGCTACCGTGGCTGGCTTTGAAGCAATAACAGTTAAATCAAATGAAAAAGGTTTAGTAGACTTAGAGGATTTAAGAAGAGTGGTGGGTAAGGATACTGCTGCGTTAATGCTGACTAATCCAAATACGTTAGGGTTATTCGAAACTGAAATTATGGAGATGGCTGAAATCGTCCATACTGCAGGAGGTAAATTATATTATGATGGAGCAAATCTGAATGCCATCATGGGTTACACCCGCCCTGGAGACATGGGATTTGATGCGGTTCATCTAAATCTTCATAAAACATTTACCGGACCACATGGTGGAGGAGGACCAGGCTCTGGGCCAGTTGGGGTTTCTAAAGAGTTGGAACCTTATTTACCTAAACCGATTTTAACTAAAAAAGAAGATCAATATATCTTTAATTATGATCGACCTCATTCCATTGGAAGAGTGAAGCCGTATTATGGTAATTTCGGTATTAACCTCCGGGCGTATACTTATATTCGGACAATGGGTGCTGAAGGACTGAAAAAGGTTAGTGAGTATGCTGTACTAAATGCAAATTATATGATGAGAAAATTAGAGAAAAGATATACGCTTCCATATCCACAACATTGTAAACATGAGTTTGTATTGTCAGGTAAGCAACAGAAAAAGTTAGGGGTGCGGACGTTAGATATAGCTAAGCGTTTGTTGGACTATGGATATCACCCACCAACTATTTACTTCCCATTAAATGTGGAAGAGGCTTTAATGGTTGAGCCAACAGAAACAGAGTCAAAGGAAACGTTAGATGGGTTTATTGATACAATGCTTTCGATTGCAGACGAATCTGAACATAACCCAGAGTTAGTTCAAGAAGCCCCGCACAATACAATAGTCAAAAGAATGGATGAAACAACTGCTGCCAGAAAACCAATACTGCGTTATTATGGTAAATAATCGAGAATAAAATAGAAAAAAAGTTCCTAAGAGTTACTTAGGAACTTTTTTCTATTTCTTAGTTTTTACTTTACCAGTCCATTTTTTAAAGCCGCCTTTTAACTGGTTTATATCCTCATAGCCTTTTTTATTAAGTAATTGAGCTGCTCTCGCAGATCTTGATCCACTTTGACAGTATAAGTATACTGGTTTATCTTTACGGATTTCAATCAGGCGTTGCCGCATTTGAGTTACAGGGATATTTCTGGCCCCTAATATATGACCACGATCAAATTCCTGTGGCTCCCGCACGTCTATTAACTGTGCTTTTCGATATCCTTCACGAAACTGATCTTCCGTTAAGGTCTTTAAAAATGTGCGCTGGCGAAAATACCTAAAAATACTAAACGCTGCCAATGCAACGATCGCTATTATTAAAAACTCCATCATTCTTCCCCCGTCACTACAATTATTTCATATCTATTATATGCTTAATCTAATATTTTTTCAAAGCTTTTCCCAAGGATCTTTGTAAGTTTCTTTAGAGTTGCTTTTCTTACAAAGAAAATCTTATACTATGTTGGTGACAAAAACCTACATAACTTATTAATGCAAACCACAAAATTCTTGGTTTCGCAGGAGATTTTAATCAAAATCTTACTTAGGCTTTTATTTGCTAGTAATTTCACCTCTTTTCATTGCTTGACAAAAATCGAAAAGCCCAACATATAGTATTTTTTAAAGAATTCTTCTCAATATATTGTTTATGATAGACCGAATGTGGTAATGTATTACTAGCGAATTAATTACTTAAGACAGTCAAATGTAGTAGTAAAAGGAGCGATTAAATGCCTACTGTTATTGATCAAACAGGAATAAATGTTGAACAACTAAATGAGGACATTCGGTTATTTCCGCAAGTCCACCCAATCACAGAAGAAATGCAGCTTAGTCATCAAGGGGTTTCCAGACTTGTTATGCTTGATAGATATGCATATAAAGATACAGAAAAGAGAACTTTAAAAGCTGGGGATTTTGTAGTTTTGACAGTAAAAGCAGACCCTAAGTTTCCTGCAAGAGGTTATGGTTTTGTAAAATCTGTCAATTGGATAGAAAAAGAGGCTGAGATTAAAGTAGATGCAGAATTTGTTTCCATCTTAGATAATGAAGAGGAAGCTAAGTCCGGTATTGTTAAACGGAGTCTGGATGTCATAGACAAGCCGCTGGAGATTTTTTATGAACAAATCGCAAAGCGAAATGCTAAAGGGCTTTCCAGCGTGGAACAAACAACTGAGAAGCAACAGACATGGTTTCAGCAGTTTAATAGAGAATTAACGGACATGAATTTCATACCTGCAGGCAGGGTTTTATATGGAGCAGGAGCAAATACAGATGTAACTTATTTTAATTGCTATGTAATGCCATATATTAAAGATTCTCGTGAAGGTATCTCCGACCATAGAAAACAAGTAATGGAGATAATGAGCAGAGGCGGCGGGGTAGGAACGAATGGCTCTACTCTTCGTCCAAGGAATACATTAGCACGAGGAGTGAATGGTAAATCGTCCGGCTCTGTTTCCTGGCTGGATGACATTGCTAAATTAACGCATTTAGTAGAACAGGGAGGGTCACGTCGTGGAGCGCAAATGATTATGCTTGTTGATTCCCACCCTGATATTATTGAGTTTATTATTTCTAAAATGCAAAACCCACGTATTTTACGTTATTTAATTGAAAACACTCAAGATGAACAAATTAAGCGTCTTGCTAAGGAAAAACTGAATTTTACCCCGTTAACAGATACAGAAATGGATTTGTATCAAGGAATTGTAAATTATCGTAACCAACCAGGTTTGGGAGGGTTCACCCAAGCTGCTATTAGGGAAGCTGAAGATAAATTAAGAACAGGTGGAACATACTCTGTCCATAACGCTGAATTTCTTACTGGTGCTAATATTTCCGTCTGTTTGACAAAGGAATTTATGGAAGCAGTAGAAAATGATACTATGTATGATTTACGTTTTCCAGATGTAGAAAGCTATACCAATGAAGAAATGGAAGCATATAATAACAAGTGGCATGAAATTGGTGATGTACGTAAATGGGAAGAAATGGGCTACGGAGTTCGTGTTTACCGTCGTATAAAAGCTACAGAATTATGGAATCTTATTAATATTTGTGCAACCTATTCAGCTGAGCCAGGTATTTTCTTTATTGATAATGCAAATGATATGACAAATGCAAAAGCATATGGTGATCAGGTTGTGGCTACAAATCCATGTGGTGAGCAACCATTGGCTCCTTACTCTGTTTGTAATTTGGCTGCTGTAAATTTAGCTCAGATGGCAAATAAAGAAACAAAGAACGTTAATTTTGAAAAATTAAAGCAAACAGTTAGAACCGGTGTGAGGATGCAGGATAATGTCATAGATGCGACACCATATTTTTTGGAGGAAAATAAGAAGCAAGCATTAGGAGAAAGACGTGTAGGCTTAGGTGTTATGGGGTTACATGATCTATTAATTTATTGTGAGACAGAATATGGTTCAGAGGAAGGTAATAAATTAGTAGATCAGATCTTTGAAATAATTGCCACTACTGCTTATAGAGAGTCAATCGAACTGGCAAAAGAAAAGGGGAGTTTTCCTTTCTTAACAGGAAGTACAAGAGAGGAAACAGAAGATTTACGCAAAGCATTTATTAATACAGGTTATATGAAACAAATGCCAGAGGATATAAGAAATGGTATTTTGGAGCATGGGATTCGAAACTCTCATTTACTAACAGTGGCTCCAACAGGTAGTACGGGAACAATGGTGGGTGTATCTACGGGCCTTGAACCGTATTTTTCCTTCTCCTATTACCGCAGTGGCAGGTTAGGTAAGTTTATCGAAGTAAAGGCGGATATCGTACAAGAATACTTGGACAAGCATCCAGAACAGGATTCAAATAACCTACCTGCATGGTTTGTTACTGCAATGGACCTAAAACCAGAAGCACATGCTGATACACAATGTGTTATTCAGCGGTGGGTTGATAGCTCTATTTCTAAAACAGTAAACGCACCGAAAGGTTATTCAGTTGATCAAGTAGAGAATGTATATCGCAGACTTTATAAAGGCGGGGCTAAGGGCGGAACTGTCTATGTGGATGGCAGTCGAGATACCCAAGTCTTAACACTTAAAGCAGAAGAGAATACATTCGGTGAACAAACAGAGCTCTTCCCGGAAACTGAGCGCCCTAAAGTAGTTTTAATGGATACGATTCAAGAACTTGATAAAACAAATGTAACAATAGGTTCAGAGGTAGGGGATACATGTCCAGTATGCCGAAATGGAAGTGTAGAAGACATCGGAGGATGTAATACATGCACAAGTTGTGGAGCCCAACTTAAATGTGGTTTGTAAATCTTCAAAAAAGAAAGTAGCCAGAGAGGTTGCTTTCTTTTTCCTTGTTTAATACTAAATGTTCCTGTATGCTTTAGGATAGAAACAAAGTTGCGCAAGATAAAAAAAGATTCTTTATAATTGTATAGAGAAAATTTCTTATAGGTACTGTTGAACAAACTACAACAGATGTATAAGTAACACTTCTTTACTGTGAAGGAAGTTAACCAAATTCACACGACCTATTTTAAAACACGCCAACTTTTTTGCTTCATTATACGTTCATTCATATTAGATGGATGATAATTATGCACGTTTAAACTTTATCCGATAACCAAATAATAATTAATGAAATGAGGGGAGAAACTAATGCCGACACCAAGTATGGAAGACTATATTGAACAAATATATAACCTAATGAAGTCAAAAGGATATGCAAGGGTATCTGCACTGGCAGAAGCACTTGAAGTCCACCCTTCCTCAGTTACAAAAATGATTCAAAAATTGGACAAGGACGATTATCTTAATTACGAAAAATATAGAGGATTTGTTCTTACGGCTCAAGGAGAAAAAATAGGTGAACGATTGGTATTTCGTCATGAGTTGTTAGAAGATTTCCTTGAAATTATTGGAGTAGACAAAGAGAATATCTACGAAGATGTAGAGGGTATTGAACATCATCTTAGCTGGAATTCCATTGATCGTATTGGAGATTTAGTCAACTATTTTAAAGAAGACCCAGCTAGAGTAGATGCTTTACGAGAGTATCACATGAAAGAAGAAGATCAATGAATAGCCATTAACATACAATGATAATACATTGTATGTTTTTTATTTTTTGAAGAAAATATTGGTTCTATTGCAATGCCGGAGTACAATCATTAGCTGGTATATTCAGTATAGGATAGAACTGCGAAATAGTGTGGGAAAATCTGACGCAGGAAACTTTAATTAGCAGCAAAGAACTAGTAAGTCAGCAGCAGAGCAAGATAACCTTCGAAATGAACTACTTCCATGAAAAATGTTCTAAAAATTTTAAAAAGCTATATAGCTGTATAGCAAAGAATTTTTGAAATGGGGTGTTATTTTGGAGGTTGATGCGGTTTTTTCTGGTGGTGGAATAAAAGCCTATGCATTTCTTGGCGTGCTGGAAAGTATGGAGAATAAAGGATTGGAAATTAGAAGATGTGCAGGTACTTCAGCAGGAGCGATTGTTGCAGCGCTTATAGCAGCTGGATATAAGAATAAAGAGATATTCGAACTTATTTCAAACTTGGAATTAACGAAATTTATTGATCCTCCTGTAATCACAAAGATTTTTCCGTTAAGCAAATGGTTCTACATTTATTTTAAGTTAGGAATAAATAAAGGAGATATATTAGAAGCATGGTTGTACGAACATTTAGCAAACAAAAATGTATATACGTTTAAAGATCTCCACCTTGAAACCCTTAAAATTGTAGTCAGTGATATTTCCCTAGGTAAGTTAGTCGTTATACCAGATGATTTAAAGCGAATTTATGATATTAATCCAGATTATTTTCCGGTTTCAAAAGCGATTAGGATGAGTGCTGGTTTTCCATACTTTTTCATGCCTAAACAAATACCAAACTTGACTTCCAGAAAAAGTTTAATTGTGGATGGAGGATTGTTAAGTAATTTTCCTTTATGGATTTTCGAAAAAGAGAGAGAAATAAATCAACGACCTGTACTAGGAATAAAATTAGAAGAAGTAAAAAAGCCTCAATTAGAGGAGACAAATTCTATTAATAATGCAATTGATATGTTTTACGCGCTTTTTTCTACGATGAAACAAGCACATGATACAAGATATATATCAAAATCAGAAAATAATAATATTATTACTATCCCAGTTGAGAACCAACATGCCACTAACTTACATATTAATAATGAAACGAAAAGAAGGTTAATTCAAGATGGAAGAGAACATGCAGAAAAGTTTCTTAGATTTTGGCCAAAATAAAAAGGAGCGAGCAATTAAAATGATGCTCGGTCCTTTTCTTTTGTTTTATTCCCATCAATTACTTTTAAGTGAGAAGCACGTTTATTCGGTTTACGCTTTGAAGGGTTAAGTACTTGTTTTTTTGTGTGAGTGGATTTCACTGGTGTATTGTGTTTATATTTAGCTTTTGATTGTTTGACCGCTTTTTTATATTTTTTCATATCGTTTGAGGGAGCCTTTTTCTTGAGAAAGATAAAGTAGATAACCGCAAACATTGCTATACCGAAACCAAGCATAACAAGTATATTGGTTAAAAAGCTTTTTGTATTAGTGAAAATTTGTGATACTAACCCAACAGCTGCTAATGAAATGATTAAATACATAATAATAGATATTTTGTTACGAGCCATTAGATTGATCCTCCTCTCTCCAAGGTAATAATAGCACCTATAAACTGTATACCACTATTTTGATTTTTCTACCCTATTTTTAGGCGGAAAATATAAAAATATCTCGTTATTAGTTAAAATTCTTCCCATATTGGTAAATTTTATTCATTGATACTTAATTAATTTTACTACAATTAGGTAGACGAAACCAGTTTATGAATAAGTAAATTATGCGTTTTTTTAACCAAATTGGCAATACTAAACGCGGAGGTGTTTTTTATGCAGGAAGAAAAAAAGCTGGAACAAAACAAACGTGAAGAACCTATGTCTTTATTATCTCGTTCACTTCTAACAGGCTTTATTGGTGGGCTATTATTCGGAAGTCTTGGGATGGTGATGTATTACTTTAATTTTTCAGAAGTGTCTCCTAAATCATATGTTCTTCGGTCGTGGGTAACAGAAGAATGGACGGAAAAGTGGCTGGGAAACATTATTGCAATATTGCTGCTTGGTATACTATCTGTATTAATTGCAATGTGTTATTATGGCTTACTAAGAAAAATATATTCTTTATGGGCTGGGGTGTTGTTTGGTATAATACTTTGGGGGCTTTGTTTTTATTTATTTCAACCTATTTTCCCAAATATTCCTGAGCTATCT
Source organism: Virgibacillus halodenitrificans (assembly GCF_001878675.1). Taxonomy (NCBI): domain Bacteria; kingdom Bacillati; phylum Bacillota; class Bacilli; order Caryophanales; family Bacillaceae; genus Virgibacillus; species Virgibacillus halodenitrificans. The sequence goes on from NZ_CP017962.1 coordinate 1,761,436, forward strand.
CAGCTCACTAATCATACTATTGTTTCCACTATTTGTTTGTTTGTCATCTATGGTTCTTTTGTTGGTTATTCCATATCATACGATTATTATGATACTAAAATGAGAGAAGCAAATGGATAAAATTCCCGTGTCTTGTAGTGTAATGATTATTCAAAAGTACGTGAATATGATAAACTAAAAACATCCGCTTGGCAGATGAACGTGCTTATAACAATGTTATAGAAAGGAAAGGGAGAATGGATAAACTAAAGAATTTAAAAAAAGCCTTAGAAGGCAACAATTTAGATGGTATTTTAATAACAAGCGATTTTAACAGAAGATATATTACTGGTTTTACAGGTACAGCTGGGGTTGCGCTTGTTGGTCAAAATGATACCAAATTCATTACGGACTTCCGTTATATGGAGCAAGCGAATGAACAAGCAAAGGGCTTTGATGTCATTGAGCATAAGCAACCAATCGAATTGGAAATAAAAGATCAGCTTAGCAACATGGGGATAAAGCGTCTTGGCTTTGAAAAAGATCATGTAACTTATAGCCAGTTTGAGACGTATAAAAGTACCTTTGATGTGGAATTGATCCCAATGAGTGGTTTAGTTGAAGATTTGCGCTTGATTAAGACAGAGGAAGAAGTACAAATTATAAAGCAGGCTGCAAAAATTGCAGATGATGCATTTGAGCATATTCAAGCTTTTATAAAACCTGGCGTAAAAGAAATTGATATATCAAATGAATTAGAGTTCTATATGAGAAAACAAGGTGCTACATCTTCAAGCTTTGATATTATTGTAGCATCTGGTTTACGTTCCGCACTTCCCCATGGTGTTGCTTCAGATAAGGTAATCCAGTCAGGAGAATTGGTTACGTTAGATTATGGAGCGTTATATAATGGGTACTGTTCAGATATAACAAGGACCTTAGCTGTTGGGGAAATTAGTGATAAATTGCGTGAAATATATAATACAGTGTTGGAAGCACAGCTTAGAGGGGTAAATGGGATAAAAGCTGGTATAACTGGTAAAGAAGCGGATGCTTTAACAAGGGATTATATTACAGAACAAGGGTATGGAGCGTATTTTGGACATTCAACAGGTCATGGACTAGGAATGGAGGTACATGAAGCTCCAGGACTATCTTATAGAACAAACGATAAATTGAGGACCGGAATGGTTGTAACAGTGGAGCCGGGTATATACATACCTAATGTTGGTGGTTGCAGAATAGAAGATGATATTCTGATAAAAGAGGAAGGTAATGAGCGTTTAACTTTAGCTCCAAAAGAACTCATCCAACTATAGAAACAATACACATGTAAAGGGAGGATCTACAACATGATTTCAGTAAATGATTTTAAAACAGGTTTAACAATTGAGGTTGATAATGATATATGGCAGGTAATGGAGTTTCAGCATGTTAAACCGGGAAAGGGAGCAGCCTTTGTTCGTTCCAAACTTCGCAATTTACGAAATGGAAACATTCAAGAAAAAACATTTCGTGGAGGAGAAAAGGTAAATAAAGCCCATATTGAAAATAAAAAGATGCAGTATTTATATGGATCTGGAGATTCTCATGCGTTTATGGACACAAATACGTATGAACAAATTGAGCTGACTTCAAGCCAAATAGAGTATGAGCTAAAATTCATGAAAGAAAATATGGAAGTATCTATTATAACGTATGAAGGTGAAATATTAGGGGTTGATTTGCCAAAGAACGTTGAACTTGAGGTAACAGAGACCGAACCCGGTATTAAAGGCGACACAGCTAGTGGGGGGACGAAGCCTGCAACGTTGGAAACAGGGCACACCGTTCAAGTACCTTTTTTCATTAATAAAGGTGATGTTTTGCAGATCAATACTACTGATGGAAAATATGTTTCAAGAGCATAACTTCATGGAAGCAAAACAGGTATAACTTGTCCTGTTTACAAATTTCACAAATATCTAAGCAATAAAAAGCAGTCCTACAAGGGCTGCTTTTTTACATTAAAAAATATGAAATTTTGATTCTAATATTGATAGCGTTACTCAATGATTCGTAAAAAAGATATACTGCGACGTAACTAAGGTTATAGAGGCTGCGTAAATCACCGCTACGGGGAAATATTCTGCTTTCCTCGGGCGGCTGAGGTCGTGCCGGGCGGCAAAGAAGACACTGTGAGGTTACGAACAGGTGTCGCGCTTGTACCCGGAGGTGTGAAAGCGTCCGCCTGAAACGAAAATCAATGGGGCACTTCTCCTCAAATATTTCACTGAGCTTTTCATCAATAAAGTTACGTCGCAGTTTCCTCGTACTGCGAATTACTTTCTTTTATTGCTGATTAAAGCATTTTAAGCTAGTTAGTTTTATCCACCAGTTCCTATTTTGCTAAATGTAAGAGAAAGTTTGTAATCTAAGATTTGCAGTATCTTCACCAACATATACTTTAGTCTGTTTCTATGCTTGAACAGTTACGCCCCGCTCTGCTGCTGAGGCCAGATTTTTGCTTGCCACTCTTCGTTTTACTCAACTCATCTACTTCCCTTCATTCCTATCTATAAGAGCCCTTGCACTTTCTCCTTTTAGATTATCAATAGAAAGGCATATTTTTTTTGCTTCCACATACATTTATTAATAAGTTAATTCTAAAAAGTGGGGACATGCCATGGAAGAAATATTAAGAATATTTCCGGACATACTTCAGCAAAAATTAAGTAAGCATATAATGAATCGTTGGGGCAAACTTCAGGAGATAAGGTTACGATTAAATCAACCTGTGGAGTTAATTTGGGATGACCTTAATGAATGGTTAGAAAATGCCAGGCCAACAAAGCAAGAGTTTATATCTATTATAAACCAACTTAGCCAGTTTTCATTATATCGTATGGAGGACGAGCTCAGAGAAGGTTTTATAACGATTGAAGGTGGTCATCGAATTGGGTTAGCAGGCAAAGTAAATACACTTGGAGGCACTGTAAAATCTATTCAATATATCACCTTTTTAAATATACGAATAGCGAAGGCGAAAGTTGGAGCAGCAATACCTATCATACCATATTTGTATGATTCTCAATATGTAAATACGTTAATCGTAGGCGCACCTCAAACAGGGAAAACAACAATCATACGAGATGTAACTCGATTAATCTCTACCGGTTGGAAGGACAAGCCTGCTAAAAAAGTTGGTGTTATTGATGAGCGTTCGGAGATTGCCGCCTCCATCAAAGGTATTCCTCAGCACAATTTAGGTAAAAGAACCGATGTGATGGATGCTTGTCCTAAGGCTGAGGGGATGATGATGATGATTCGTTCTATGTCTCCAGACATTTTGATTGTGGATGAAATTGGAACAAGTAAGGATGTAGAAGCCTTGATGGAAGCAATTCATGCTGGTGTAACTATTATTTGTTCGATGCATGGTAGATCGCTTGAAGAGATAAAAAGAAGGCCTTCTTTTAGTCATCTTATAGAGCAAAAAATATTTCAGCGGATTATCATTCTAGAAAAGTACAGAAAACCAGGCCATATTGCAAGAATTTACAACGAAGATGAGGTGAATATATGGAAGGAAACGAGGTGCTTATCGGATGATGTGGGTTGGAGCACTTCTTTTGATAGGAACAACCACCTGGATGGGGTTTGAATGGAGTAGCAGACTGGAGAAGAGACCACGTCATATCCGTCAATTAAAAAATGCATTACAAATACTAGAGGCGGAAATGATTTATAGCCAATCTCCATTAAAAGACGCTTTTGTTGTTATATCTAAACAAGTTCCAGAACCTACACGAACATTTTTTGTTGGGTTAGATGATTTTCTTAATGACAACAATAAAGACCTATACGTCATATGGAAAAGTTCTGTAGATAGACTGATTGAGGTCTCTTCTTTAGAGAGAAATGAAAAGGAAATTTTATTACAATTTGGAAGAACATTAGGTCAACATGATTTCGTCCAACAACAAAAACATATACAGCTCGCAGTTGGTCATCTGGACAGGGAATTGGAAGAGGCAAGAGATAATTATTTTAAATACAGTAAAATGGCGAAAAGCCTTGGATTCTTATGCGGGGTGTTCATCGTATTATTGCTTATCTAATTAGAAAGGAGCCCATCTATGCTTACAGATGCGTCTATTCTCTTCCAAATTGCTGGAATCGGGATCATTGTAGCATTAATCCATACAATATTAAAACAAATGGGAAAAGAGGAAATTGCACAATTTGCTACATTATTGGGGTTTATCATTGTCCTGGTTATTGTAATCAATGGTCTTTCAGAGTTATTTCAACAAATTAAATCTGTGTTTTTATTCCAAGGGTAGGTTGTTATGGACATTTTGCAGATTGTTACACTTGGACTCGTTGCAACCATTTTATATATTACATTAAAAGATATTAATGGTTCGTTTGCATTTTTTATTATTATTATTACAGGAATTATCATCTTTATTTCCATTGTTCATCAAATTGGAACCATCTTTCAATTACTTCAATCACTTGGCGAAAAAGCAAACGTAAAAGGTATGTATATGGAAACAATCCTTAAAATAATTGGAATATCATATATTGCAGAGTTAGGCGCAAGTATATCTAAAGATGCCGGTCTTCAATCCGTTGCTTCATATATTGAACTGGCAGGAAAAATATTTATTCTTTTATTAGCAGTTCCGATTATTACTGCTGTGATCGAGGCAATATTAGGCTTCTTGCCGGCAACCTAATGAACCAATGAATTGAAAGAAAGGGGAAATAGGTGTGAATCGGACTGCTAAAATTCTATTCGTTTCCTTGCTGATCTTGCCTTATATATTTTCAGGACAAGTATCGGCTACAACAACAAGTCCACCTGTTAGTTCTGAGGAATTAGAGGATGACATGCTTCAGGAAATTTCTCTTGAAGGTGTCCAGGAGTACTGGAGTGAGCTTGTAAATGAATATAACGGCTATTTACCAGGACTTGAGAAGAAAAGTGTGTATGATCTAATAAAAAATCAAGAGTCTTTTTCGATAAAAGATAGCGTGATTGGCTTTCTGGAATTTCTGTTTTATGAACTTATTTTAAACGGAAAGTTACTTGGTATGTTGTTAATGCTTACATTGTTCTCAATTATTTTGCAGACGATGCATACAGCTTTTGAAAAAAGCGCAGTAAGTAAGATTGCTTATTTTGTTGTTTACATTGTACTTATATTCATTGCACTGAATAGTTTTTATCTGGCCTTTTCATATGCGAAAGAGGCAATCAATACAATGAGTAGTTTTATGATTGCATTATTACCATTAGTGCTGGGACTGATGGCAACCTTTGGAAATCTCCTTACAGTTTCTTTCTTTCATCCAATTATCATTTTTCTTATCAATTTAAGTGGTTTACTTATATCGCATTTTATTATGCCTTTACTCTTTTTGTCTGCTCTTCTACTAATAGTTAGTAGTTTAAGTGATGGATACAAAGTAACACATTTAGCTAAGTTATTACGCAACGTAGGTATAGGCACACTAGGGGTGTTTTTTACTATATTTCTGGGAGTGCTATCTGTTCAGGGAGCAGCAAGCGCAATACAGGACGGTGTGGCTATGAAAACAGCGAAGTTCCTTACTGGAAATTTTATCCCGGTAGTAGGTAGAACATTTACTGATGCAGCAGATACTATTCTAAGTGCCTCGCTTCTTTTAAAGAATGCAGTTGGAATCGTTGGTTTGGCAATTGTCTTGTTTATCACTCTTTTTCCGGCAATAAAGATATTTGCTATTGCTTTAATATATAAAATTGCTGCTGCAATTCTTCAACCGATAGGTGATGGACCTGTTATATCCAGTCTCAACACAATCAGTAATTATATTGTCTATATATTAGCCTGTTTACTTGCGGTATCTTTTATGTTTCTGTTAGCCATTGTTCTACTAGTTGCAGCTAGCAACATCACATTGCTTTTACGTTAAGGTGGTTAAAATGAGTATACTTATAGACTGGATCACTCAGATTATTATTTTCCTTCTGCTGGCAACCGTTATTGAATTATTGGTGTCTTCAACTAAGATGAAGAAATATGTAAAGTTAGTTACCGGGCTCATATTAGTATTAATTTTATTAAAGCCTATTTTCTATGTTCTTCAAATTGATATTGAACAAGCTGTCAGGACTTCTATTAATCAAGTTAATTTAGAAAGAAACCAAGATAAATCTATAACAAATTTAATAGAATTTCAAAAAAGTGAAATACAAACAACACATGATGCATATATTTTAAAACAAATGGCTGTCCAATTAACAGAAATTGCAGAAAAACCTCTATTAGAAAATTACAGGGTTGAAATCAAAAATATTGATTTTCAATTCACGGAAGCATCAGAGGTTTCTTTTGAAGGATTGGAAAAAGTCATTGTATATATAAAAGAATCAAAGGGTGGGGAGGGAGCAGTGAGTTTAGTTGATGATGTGGTAATTGACATGAACAACCCTGTGGAAACCAAAGGAAACGAGAATAATGAACAAATAGAGTCTTTTTTAAGAGAGCTTTGGGAAATGGGAGATAAGGACCTAACGGTTATAAAGGAGGGAGGGATCACTTGAAGCAGCTATTGGAAAGGTTTTTCGGAGGAAAAGATAGTGAAGGCAGTAAACGACCATCCAAAAAAACCGGATATATGATTATATTGGGAATAGCTGGTTTGTTTTTATTAATTCTCAGTAATATTTTCTCTTCGTCTCCTTCTGAAGGAATTAATGATCAAGAGATAGAAAAAATGGAGACAGCAAAGGAAACAAGTCAGCAGGAGGCACCTACTACAACTAGCATAGATGAACTGGAATCCCTGTATAAAAAAGATTTAGAATCAATGCTTAATAAAATAACAGGGGTATCAGAAGCTGAAGTGATGGTCAATCTGGAATCAACTTCGGTGAAGGTCTATGAAAAAAACTTAATAAAGGGACAACAATCAACGGATGAATCTGATAAAAATGGCGGAGAAAGAAAAGTGGAGGACCAAACGGAAGAGGTGCAGACAGTGCTGGTAAGACAAGGAGATAGAGAGGTGCCTTTGTTGATACAAACAAAGAAGCCCCAAGTGAGAGGAGTCTTTGTTGTAGCCAAGGGTGCTGATCACGCTACTGTGAAAAAATGGATGATTGAATCAATCTCTCGTGTGCTTGATGTTCCAAAACATAGAGTTTCAGTAATGCCAAAGAATTAGGGGAGGAATGAAGTAATGTTAAAAAAGCAAACAGTTTGGTTACTAACAATGTTAAGTTTGATGATTGTGTTGAGCGTCTATTACATGACGTCACCAGCAAGTGAAGATTTAGCCTATATTAATGATGGACAAGATCAGGAGGAAGCTGTACCTACAGATTCACAGGAGACAGAAGGAGAAGCTGAGGTAGAAGGTATTTCAAACATGGGTGAAGATGAATTATTCACAACTATTCGCATGGAGTTGGAAGATGAAAGAAGTATGAAAAAGGATAGGTTAAAAGATATAGTTGCTTCAAGTTCTGCTTCTGCAGATGAAAAGGATCAGGCGCTTAGAGATATAGACGTTATCGAGGATGTATCTACAAAGGAGTCCATTCTTGAGGAAACTATTCTAGGTTCAGAAAAATATGAGGATGTATTAGTTCGTTCAGAAGATGACAAAGTACATGTACATGTTAAAGTTGATACACTGTCTTCAACAGAAGTAGTTAACATTATGCAAATGGTGAGAGACGAATTTGGTGAAGTTCCTGTAGATGTGAACTTTCAACCTAAAGCAAGTGAATAAATTGCTAAAACCCGAGCCGTGGACAGACTCGGGTTTTTAATTTTAGAAGCATGGCATCCTCATTTAACATACAAAACTATTCGCATTGAAGACACATCATTGTTATAATAGGGGAGTAAATTGTTTTACATAATCTATATAAAACCGTATTCTTAAAGAGTTCTTTAAACAAGAAAGTACTCAATGTTGAATGAACACCACAATTTATCGTAAAATATTATTAGGAGTTTTTAGGACCTAATACTAAAATTAAGAATGGAAGGGTGCTACCATTATGTTGAAAGTGCAGGAAATTAGAGAAATTATCAAGCTAATTGATCAATCATCCATTAATCAATTTACTTATGAGTCAAACGGAACAACTATAACAATGGAAAAGTCAGCCGGAAATACAACGGTTCAACCACAAAATACCCCAGTTCAAGTAGTAGAAGAGAATCCGTCTGTTCAGACAAAAGAAGAACCAACTATTAAAGAAGAAAAACCAGTAGAGTCTCATAAAGAAGAAACGGTAAAAGAAGAGAGTAAGCCGTCATTTGATTATGAAATAACCTCTCCTATGGTAGGAACATTCTATAGTTCACCATCTCCTGAAAGCGGTCCTTATGTTTCTGTAGGCAGCAATGTAGAAGATTCATCAGTTGTATGTATTGTAGAAGCAATGAAGCTATTCAATGAAATAGAAGCAGAAGTTTCGGGGGAAATAGTTGAAATCCTTGTAAAAGATGGCGAGTTAGTAGAGTATGGTCAGCCATTATTCAGAGTAAACAAGAAATAAGGGGATGTAGCGTGTGATTAGGAAACTGTTAATTGCTAACAGAGGTGAAATAGCTGTGCGTATTATTCGTGCTTGTAAAGAAATGGATATTACGACAGTAGCAGTATACTCAGAAGCTGATAAAGAGGCATTGCATGTGCAATTGGCTGATGAAGCTTATTGTATTGGACCTACTTTAAGTAAGGACAGCTATCTGAATTTCACTAATATTATGAGTGTAGCAACACTTACAGAAGTAGATGCCATCCACCCAGGTTATGGGTTTTTGGCTGAAAATGCAGATTTCGCGGAAATTTGTAAAGCCTGTAATATTACTTTTGTTGGCCCCACTCCAGAAGCTATCCAGCAAATGGGGATTAAAGACGTGGCCAGAGAAACAATGGAAAAGGCGAATGTGCCTATTGTACCTGGTTCTGATGGAATTGTTGAAAATACGGACGAAGGAATTGAAATTGCTGAAAAAATCGGATATCCAGTTATTATAAAGGCAACTGCTGGGGGCGGGGGCAAAGGTATTCGTGTCGCCAGAACAGAAGAAGATCTTATTAAAGGAATCCAAGTAACACAGAAAGAAGCAGAAACAGCTTTTGGAAATCCAGGGGTTTATATTGAAAAATTTATTGAAGATTTCCGACATGTGGAAATACAAATTCTTGCAGATGAGCATGGAAATGTAGTCCACCTTGGGGAGAGAGATTGCTCTATTCAAAGAAGGTTGCAAAAGCTAATAGAAGAAACTCCTTCACCTGCTCTTACCCCTGAGATCAGGGAGAAAATGGGTGAAGCTTCTGTAAAGGCTGCAAAAGCAGTTAATTATGTAGGAGCAGGAACAATTGAATATATATTTGATAGAAAAAGTAACGATTTTTATTTTATGGAAATGAATACAAGAATCCAAGTAGAACATCCTGTAACAGAACTTGTGACTGGTGTGGACCTTATTAAAGAACAAATTTTAATTGCTAATGGTGAGAAACTATCCTTTAAACAAGAGGATATTGAGTTTGAAGGGTATGCAATGGAATGTAGGATAAATGCGGAGAACCCATTTAAAAACTTTATGCCTTCTGCAGGCGAAATAGAGATGTATCTTCCACCAGGTGGATTAGGGGTAAGAGTAGATTCTGCGGCTTATCCTGGATATAGAATACCCCCTTACTATGATTCCATGATCGCTAAGCTGATTACATATGGAAAAACGAGGGAAGAAGCAATAAATAGAATGAAACGCTCACTAGATGAGTTTGTTGTAGAAGGAGTGTATACAACAATTCCATTTCATCGGCAGATTATGGATCATGAAGTATTTATAAAGGGAGATTTCAATACGAATTTTCTTGAGGAAAATCCGATCATCGAGAAAAAAGATTGACTGATCTTTTAATTAATAAAGGAGTGAGAATATGGATGAACAGCCTTTGTTAAACGTTAGTAGTGATAATAATTTAGGTCAAGTTGAAATTGCGCCTGAAGTTATTGAGGTAATTGCTGGTATAGCTGCTACAGAAGTAGATGGCCTCTATGCGATGCGCGGAAACTTTGCAACGGGTGTTGTAGAACGCTTTGGGAAAAAAGCACATAGTAAGGGTGTTAAAGTTGAACTTACTGAAAATGGTGTGCTAATTGATCTCTTCGTTATCCTGAATTATGGCACTTCTATTCCTCAAACTGCACAGAAGTTGCAAACAAATATAAGACAGACACTAAAAAATATGACTGCTTTGGAAATTGATGAAATTAATGTACATGTTGTAGGTATACAAATGGAAACAAAAGAAAGCGATGAACAGAAAGAGGATTAAGGGAGAGACCAAAAGATGATTTCACATCTTTTGGTCTGCTTTTTTATACAATTAATGCGAATAAAAAGTTCTAAAATTACACTTTTAATTTAGTTGGTTGGTCCTAGCGTTGGTTTCTTAATCATGTTATTATTTGGAGAGATTAGTTAAAGGAGCTATATACAAATGAATAGACACACAGCGAGAGAAAAAGCATTTCAAATTCTGTTCCAACTTGATATTAATAAAAATGAGCCTAGTCAAGCAATTAATGATTTCCTTGAAACAGAGGAAAGTGATCCATTCTTAATCTTACTTGTTGAGGGAGTAACAGAAAATAAACAAAAAATTGACCGGGTGTTGACTGAACGTATTGAAAAGTGGTCTTTTGAAAGGATAGCTTCAGTAGAAAAAACAATTCTGCGTATTGCTTCATATGAGATTCGATACCTTGATGACATACCAACAAATGTATCTATTAATGAAGCAGTTGAACTGGCCAATAAATATGGAGATGAGAAATCAGGTAAATTTATAAATGGTGTACTTTCAAAAGTAATTATTGACAAAGGGGAGTAAGTAATGACTGCTGTTGAAATTAATGGGAGAGACTTGGCGCAAGAAATTAAAGATGAAATGAAGGTGGAAGTGGAAGAACTTAATCGTAAAGGAATATATCCAAAGCTGACAGTTGTTCTTGTAGGAGATGATCCTGCCTCTAAATCATACGTTAAAGGCAAAAAGAAAGCTTCAGCAGAAACAGGGATCGAATCTGAACTTATTGAGCTCCCGGTTTCAACTACAGAGACAGAATTATTAAGCTTGCTAAATAAGTTGAATAATGATAATTCAATTCACGGGATTTTGGTTCAGTTGCCCTTACCTGACCATATTAATGAACAGAAGGTAATTGAGACAATTTCTCCAAAGAAAGATGTGGATGGATTTCACCCAATTAATATTGGTCACATGATGACAGGTAATGATACCTTTCTTCCATGTACCCCACATGGTATAATTACTATGCTTAAATCCCGTAATTTACAGATAGAAAGTAAACATGCTGTAGTTATTGGAAGAAGTAATATAGTAGGTAAGCCTGTTGGACAATTACTATTAAATGAAAATGCGACGGTCACTTACTGCCATTCAAAAACCAAGAATCTTCAACATTATACGAAGCAAGCAGATATCCTAATAGTTGCTGTAGGCAGACCAAATGTAATTAACCAAACTCATCTTAAAGAAGGAGCCATAGTCATAGATGTCGGCGTAAATAGGCTTGAAGACGGTTCCTTGACTGGGGATGTTGACTTTGATAGCGCAAAGGAAATAGCTTCTTATATTACTCCTGTGCCTCGTGGAGTTGGGCCAATGACAATTACCATGTTGTTGAAAAATACCATTAAAGCAGCTAAAGGAATGACAAGATAATTGAAAGACAATTATTTAACAGTAACTGCGCTTACAAAGTATTTAAAAAGGAAGCTTGAGACAGATCCCCATTTAAAAAATGTTTGGTTAAAAGGTGAAATCTCTAACTTCAAACACCATAGTCGTGGTCACATGTATTTAACGATTAAAGATGATCAGACGCGTATACAGGCAGTGATGTTTGCTGGAAACAACCGCTTCCTCAAATTCATGCCTGAAAATGGAATGAAAGTTTTGATAAAAGGTGAAATAAGTATATTTGAAGCATACGGACAATATCAGTTATATATACAAAATATGGAACCAGATGGCATTGGTGCTTTATATTTAGCCTTTGAACAGCTGAAGGAAAAATTACATAAAAAAGGGTATTTTGACCAGCAATATAAAAAGCAAATTCCTGTACACCCAAAACATATTGGAGTTATAACCTCGCCAACAGGTGCAGCTGTTCGTGATATTATCACGACAATAAAAAGAAGATATCCAATTGTTTCCCTAACCGTAATTCCCGTTTTGGTACAAGGTCAAAATGCTACAAATTCGATCAAGCAAGCAATTGATAAAGCGAATGAAATGGCAATGTTTGATGTTTTAATTGTAGGTAGAGGCGGTGGCTCTATTGAAGAGTTATGGAGTTTTAATGAGGAGATAGTTGCCGAGGCCATCTTTCGCTCTAGCATCCCTATAATTTCGGCAGTAGGACATGAAACAGATCTTACGATAAGTGATTTTGTTGCTGATATGCGCGCCCCCACACCTACTGGTGCAGCCGAACTGGCTGTGCCTTCACATATTGAATTAAGAGAAAGAATAAAGACGTTAAGAAGATCAGTGAAAAAAGAAATGGCACGGAAAGTTATGGAAGAGGAGCGACAGGTTCAACGGATAAAAGATTCCTATGCTTTTCGTTACCCTCAACTTCTTCTTAAGCAGAAAGAACAGGAACTGGATCAGAGTGTAGGAAATTTACAAAAAAGCGCTGGCAACTATGTTAAAGAGACAGAGAAAGCATATAGAGATCTTTTTAAGCGATTACTGGCCCAGCATCCTAAAAATCAAATACAACAATCTCATAACGAATTAGACCAACTGACAAAAAGACAAAAGTATTGCATGAATTTGTTAATTGAACAGAGTAGTAATCAATTACAGAACACAATTGATAAATTACCACTTGTGAACCCTCTTGCTATTATGCAGCGCGGATTTGCAATACCTTATACGCAGAGAGGGACCATATTAAAGTCAGCTAAACAAGTGAAAGAAAAAGAATCAATAATTCTGCATATGGCAGATGGAAGGTTAAGTTGTTATGTTGAGAAAGTAGAGGAGGAGCATAATGGAGGAAAACAATGAATTATCCTTTGAGGAAGCAATGAAGGAATTAGAAAAAATTGTAGGAAAATTAGAGGAAGGTGATGTCCCTCTCGAACGAGCAATTGATTACTATCAAGAGGGTATGAAGCTTTCAAAGCTATGTAATGATAAATTAAAAAATGTTCAAGAAAAGATGACAAATATCATGAATGAACAAGGTGACCTTGAGCCTTTTGAAATACAGGAGGATGAATAGGTGAGTAGAAATCTGATTTCATATATGGAAGAAAGTAAAGAGCTTATTCATGATGGACTTATATCATGTCTGGAGAAATTGGACATTCCGGATAACTTAAAGCAAGCAATGCTATATTCAGTTAAAGCTGGAGGGAAACGATTAAGACCTGTATTATTATTTTCAGCGTTTGAAGCATATGGAGAAGATAATAAAAAAGCTATTTCCAGTGCAATTGCTCTTGAGCTTATTCATACTTATTCACTGGTCCATGATGATCTCCCTGCTATGGATAATGATGATTACAGAAGAGGAAAGCTAACAAATCATAAAGTTTTTGGTGAGGCGACTGCCATCCTGGCCGGTGATGCATTACTAACATACAGTTTTGAATTAATAGCAAATGATCCTCTTCTGCAAGACGCAGAAAAAGTTGAATTAATTAAATCTTTATCTCGTGCTAGTGGACCTAAAGGGATGGTTGGTGGACAAATTCTAGATATGGAAGCTGAAAATAAAGCTACCTCTCTAACTGAATTAGAACGAATACATGTATTAAAAACTGGTGAATTACTTCAATTTGCTGTTTATTCTGGAGCGTATCTTGGGGGTGCTTCTACTACTGAGTTAGCGGCACTAAATGATTTTTCCTATTATCTTGGGCTAATCTTCCAAATACAAGATGATATTCTTGATGTTACTGGAGATTCTCAAAAAATGGGAAAACAGGTCGGTAGTGATGAGGGAAACAATAAAAGCACTTATCCAAAGTTACTCGGTTTGGATGGGGCTATCGAACAAAAAAATATGTATGCTAAAAAAGCAAAGGAAGCTTTAAAAGAAGCAAATGCAGCTCATTCTAACTTAATGGCGTTAACAGACCATTTTAGTAATAGAGATCATTGATAGTAATTGGTATAAAAGTGATTTTTATGTTATAATTATAAAGAATGAGGAATGGTGCAGTATTCTAGTCAGTCCTCCGTTCCTGAAGGCGGGCCTAAAAATCCGCCAAAGGGCACATCGATGAAGTTCCTTGTGTTGGCTTGAGGCGCCCAGCCTTGGGTCGATGCTGGGAGTTAAGGTTTTCGGGCGATCCACAAAGGCATGTGGGCGTTGACCCGATTACCGCGGAGGCCCATCTCTGTCGTGACTGCTAAGCCTAGGAGTCATTATGGAATGGGGTATGAACCTGCTTAATTGGGTAAGGGACACCTTGTTAGCAGCGTAGCCTGCCTTGAGTGGTGTCTGAGGGGATTAGAGTCTTAAATATAAGTACTGGTGGCCACAGAATTTATATTTTTATCTCTATGAAATCAGCACTGCAAAAGAGGCTAGGGAACGGCTAAAGACTGTAGAGGAAAACTCCTAGACTGTTCTTGGACATTTAAAAGGGATTATAGTGTGGACTAAGTGGTAATCCAGTCTAGCTAATGGTGACATAGCTAAGATGGGTTTAAAGGGGAACCTCCTTTTATGGCAACATAGGGTACCCATCTGGGAAAACCTACTGGACCTAAGCCGCAGTTTTTATCTTTTAAATGACCATTCCTTCTTACATAATAAAATAAGATTTCAGAGGTAAATTATGAATTCCCAAATAAAAAATTCTTTAAAATTTAGTCTTACTATTGCCGTTATCACATTTGTGTTAGCGGCTATTTTTTCAGTTATTTCTTCTTCCATTTTGGGTGAAGTTATGTGGATGATAGGGTTAGTTATTGTGTTTCTCATTGTGCTAATTGGTGTTATTTTTGACATGCTTGGTATTGCTGCTACTGCTGCTAGCGAGTCGCCTTTTCATGCGATGGCAGCGGAAAAAGTACACGGTGCCAAAGAAGCTGTAGCAATAATAAGAAATGCAGACAAATTCGCCAGTTTTTGTAATGATGTGATAGGAGATATTTCTGGTATTGTAAGTGGA
The DNA here is from genome assembly GCF_001878675.1 of Virgibacillus halodenitrificans. Taxonomy (NCBI): domain Bacteria; kingdom Bacillati; phylum Bacillota; class Bacilli; order Caryophanales; family Bacillaceae; genus Virgibacillus; species Virgibacillus halodenitrificans. The sequence continues at coordinate 1,776,657 of NZ_CP017962.1, forward strand.
ACTGCATCAGCTATTGTGGTGCTGCAAATTGCCAATTTATTTGGTGAAGGCGAGGGGTCCTCCATCCAGATCATCCTCTCTGTTATATTGACAAGCTTGGTAGCAGCAATTACAGTTGGAGGCAAAGCAATTGGGAAGTTTTTTGCTATACATTCTTCTACTTCAATCATTTTTTTTGCTGGAAAGTTAATCTCAATAATTGAGAATAAATTTAAAATAAAAGTATTACCAAAAAATAAAAAGTAGTAAAGGATTATTTAAATATGGGTAAAAAACGGGTTGATGTTCTATTAGTGGAAAGAGGGTTAATTGAAACAAGGGAAAAAGCCAAGCGTATCATTATGGCTGGACTTGTATACACAGAGCAAGAAAGAATTGATAAACCGGGAATAAAGGTAGAAGAAGATATTCCTTTAACTGTTAAAGGAAAGCTTTTTCCATATGTAGGTAGAGGAGGCTTAAAGTTTGAAAAGGCCCTTACTTATTTTGCTATCTCTGCTCAGGATAAAATCATGATTGATGTAGGTTCCTCGACCGGTGGATTTACAGATTGTGCTTTACAAAATGGAGCTAAATTAAGCTATGCGATAGATGTAGGATACAATCAATTAGATTGGAAGTTAAGAAATGATGAAAGAGTAATTGTAATGGAACGTACCAACTTTCGCTATGTTACACCAGATATGCTGGCACATGGACAACCGGATTTAGCTTCTGTTGATGTATCATTTATCTCCCTTAAATTAATATTACCAGTGTTGAAAAAATTATTAAAAGCAGATAGTAATGTTATAATTCTGATTAAACCACAATTTGAAGCGGGTAAGGAGCAAGTGGGTAAGAAAGGCATCGTTAGAGACCGAGGTGTTCATTTTCAAGTTTTAAAGCAAATTATTTCTTTTGCTCAGTTGGAAGGATACGCTTTCAAAGATGTAACATATTCCCCTATAACGGGCGGAGATGGAAATATTGAATTTTTAGCTCACCTTTCTTGGGTGAATAGGGAAGATTGTGAACCAATAGATGAAAAGCAGCTTTTGAAGCTAGTTGATGATGCACATAATGAATTAACAATAATAAATAAAAAAGAAAAATGACTACGGGTCTTTGTGGTCTGCGTAATGAGGGTGTTAAATGAGTAAACTACAACGTCATATTAAAATTCGAGAATTAATTACAGAAAACGAAGTTGAAACACAGGATGAGCTAGTATCTGATTTAAAAGATCTTGGATTCAATGTAACTCAAGCTACCGTCTCACGTGATATCAAAGAACTTCATCTTGTAAAAGTACCATCCACAAACGGCAGCTATAAATACAGTCTTCCTGCTGACCAACGATTCAATCCATTAGAAAAATTAAAACGGTTAATTAATGACGCATTTGTAAAAATAGAGCATGCAAGCCACTTTATAATTTTAAAGACTTTACCTGGTAATGCCCAAGCAGTGGGAGCATTAATTGATAATTTGGATTGGAAAGAAATTATGGGCACCATTTGTGGGGATGATACCTGTCTTATTATTTGTAGGACGGAAGAAAAAGCAGAAGTTATTAAAGAACGATTTATTGATATGCTTTAACTAATGTCTTGTTTGGGGTGATTATTAAATTGTTAACAGAACTATCTATTCATGACTTCGCGATTATTGAAGATATATCTATAACGTTTAATGAAGGACTAACAGTTCTAACTGGTGAGACTGGTGCTGGGAAATCCATTATTATTGATGCAGTGCAGTTATTGGCTGGCGGCAGAGGATCTGTCGAATTTGTAAGACATGGAACTAAGAAAGCGGAGATTGAAGGCTTATTCATTATTGATTCTGACACCCATCCCATTTATAAAGTAGGAAAAGAATATGGTATAGAAATATCTGATAAGCAGATTGTGTTACAACGCACTATTACTGCCAACGGGAAGAGTATATGCAGGGTAAATAGTAAATTAGTTACACTTGCAATATTGAGGGAGTTTGGAAAGACACTAATTGATATTCACAGTCAGCATGAAACGCAGTCGCTTATGAATCCTGAACATCATATCGACTTACTTGATATGTATGATGCAGGTCAAATTAGAAAAACTAAACAAGAATATCGAGAACTTTTTAATAAACTTTTATCCCTCAAAAACCGCTATAAGAAATTAAGTGAAAATGAACAGGAAATGGCTCATCGGTTAGATCTTCTTCAATTCCAACTTAAGGAAATTGAACAAGCAGATCTAGCTCCTGATGAAGATCAGAACTTGGAAGAAGAAAGAGATTCCTTGGTTAATTATGAACGTATTTATCAAGCTTTACAGGATGGATACAATGCTTTGTATGGAGAGCAACGAGGGCTGGAATGGGTTAATAAAGCTCAGGTGGCGCTACAATCTGCTGCTACATATGATAAATTTATTGAAGAAAAAGCTGAAGCAATCTCTAATCACTACTATGCTTTAGAGGAATTAACTTATGAACTACGGAATTATACAGAAATGCAACAATACTCTCCAAGCCGGTTGAATGAACTTGAGGGTAGATTAAACGAAATCAGCCGTTTGAAAAAGAAGTATGGTGCTACGGTAAATGATATTCTGGAATATATGGGAAAAGTAGAAGAGGAAATCGAAGAAATAACTAACAAAGATTCACACTTGTCTAAGTTGGATGAGGAAATAAAGGAATTAGAAAAAGATGCATATTTAGAAGCAAGACAATTACATGATTTACGAAAAAAAGCAGCCAATTCTCTAACTGCAAATATTCATAAAGAATTAAAAGGATTATATTTAGAAAAAGCCTCATTTGCGATTTCGTTTGGAGAGGTTGATGGTTATAATGAAGAAAAGCTTCCTCTTCATAAAAATGGTTTCGATCAAATACGGTTTTTAATTTCAACAAATACAGGTGAACCGCTTAAAGAATTGAACAAAATTGCTTCCGGTGGAGAGCTTTCCAGAATAATGCTTGTTCTTAAAAAGATTTTTTCCAGACACCAAGGTGTTACAAGTGTTATTTTTGATGAAGTGGATACAGGAGTTAGTGGCAGGGTTGCACAAGCCATTGCTGAAAAAATATATCAAATATCACAAGCTTCGCAAGTACTGTGTATTACACACTTACCACAGGTAGCATCGATGGCAGATACCCACAAATTTATTAAAAAACTTGAAAAAAACCAGCGCACTTTCACATCTGTCTCGGAGCTTACAATTGAGGAACAAATTGATGAACTTAGCAGAATGATAACCGGCACTAAGTTAACCGAGACTGCAAAAGAACATGGAAAAGAGATGCTTGAATTAGCAAATCATTATAAAGAGCAAAAAAATACGGATAAATTTATGTAAGAAGCCAGAAAATAGAATATCTGGCTTTTTTGTTTGTTTAAAAACGATAAGAGCCCACATACATATATACATAAAATAGCTGACCGTTTAAAAGGAAAAGATACACATCTTTGCTTATCATTAACCAGTTTATTTACATGGCTGTTAGGTCAAATTAAAGACACAGAAGAAATAAAGCATAGGTTAGGAAGAGGAGAGTGACACAGTTGAATTTCTTAAAAACAAATATAAGAATGTTAACAGGCATATTACTTCTCGCTGCCGCGTTAATTATTCCATTTCTAACACCTGTACAAAATTACCTCTCCATTCCGAATGAGCTGGAAATTTTTCATAATAGCCAAGTGCAAATCCCTACTTTAGGAGAGAGTATTCAAGTAAGTAATACCTCTGAAAAAAGTGTGCAGTCAATAGATGGCTCATCCTTTTACGCTAAAAGTCCTGGTGGAAGTGAAATTATTTATGAGCTTGCCGGAATGCCGATAAAAAAAGTGGATATGTCCGTACTTGATGATTTACGAGTGATACCAGGTGGGCATTCTATAGGTGTTCAACTTCAGACTAAAGGAGTACTTGTAGTAGGACACCACTTAGTTACTATTAAGAATGGATCTGTATCACCTGGAGAAGAAGCAGATATTATGGTTGGTGACGTTATTTTGGAGATCGATGGGGAGCCTATAAAAGAAATGAAAGAAGTAAAGCCATTTGTAAGTAAGGCTGCAAAAAATAAAACCCCTCTAAATATTAGGTTAAAAAGAGGAGACGAGATACTTGAGAAAAAATTGCAGCCAGTAATGGATAAGAATGACCAAGAATACAAGCTGGGTTTATATATAAGAGATACGGCTGCAGGGATTGGAACAATGACTTTTTATGATACAAAATCAAAAAAATATGGAGCGCTAGGTCATGTTATATCGGATATGGATACGAAGAAACCAATACAAATTAATGATGGAACAATTGTACACTCTTCGGTTACTTCAATTGAAAAAGGAAATAATGGTGTACCTGGTGAAAAACAAGCGACATTCTCTATTAAAGAAAATAAAATTGGTTCTATAACTAAAAATAGCCCTTTTGGTATTTTTGGTAAATTGAATGCAAATAGTATAAACAACTTAAAAGGCAAGCCACTGCCTGTTGCTTTATCACATGAAGTCAAAGAGGGTCCTGCCACAATCCGAACTGTTGTGAAGGATGAAAAAGTAGAAGAATTTGATGTGGAGATTGTCAGTTCAGTGCCGCAAAAATTTCCTGCAACAAAAGGGATGGTAATCAAGATAACCGATGAAGAATTACTCAAAAAAACTGGAGGTATTGTTCAAGGAATGAGTGGAAGTCCAATTATACAAAACGGAAAAATTATAGGTGCAGTTACACATGTATTTGTAAATGATCCGACCTCTGGTTATGGAGTCCATATTGAATGGATGTTACAGGACGCAGGTATAGATGTTAAGAAACAAAGTAAAAATAAAGCTGGTTAAAATAATGACTTGTTATGGAGATGCTCCATTTCAAGTCATTTTTTACATATAGCCATATTATGGAATATGTGTTATATTTAAATAAATATTTTTCGACAAATTTGTCTAAATTTATCAAATGATGCAGTAAGTTGAAGTAATATAGAGAAAAAGAATGTAAAACAAAAAAAAGTCAAAGTTTTTTAAATAAAAGAAGGAATTTCTAATTTTTTGGAGAATATTAGTAATAGAGATAACTGTTACATAAAGGAGGATTTTTTTAGTGGGAAAAGTTAAAGTTTGTCTTGTCGATGATAATAGGGAATTAGTTAAATTGATGGAAGAGTATTTCGAGGATCAATCCGATATAGAAGTAATTGGAGTTGCTCATAATGGTAGAGAATGTTTATCTATGTTAGAAGAGATGGAGCCAGATGTTCTCTTATTAGATATCATAATGCCGCACATTGATGGGCTTGCCGTTCTTAATACACTTAGAAACCAAGATGGTAACAAGCCGAATGTTATCATGTTAACTGCATTTGGGCAGGAAGAAGTGATGAAAAAGGCAGTAGATTTAGGTGCTTCTTATTTTATATTAAAACCGTTTGATTTGGATCATTTGGCAGATCAAATACGTCAAGTACAGGGTAATGGTTCTTTTTCATCACCAAATATGCGTCAGTCAAACAAAAGAGAGAAAAAGAAGCAGGATTTAGAAGCAAGTATTACAAATATAATTCATGAGATTGGAGTTCCTGCGCATATTAAGGGGTATATGTATTTAAGAGAAGCAATTACAATGGTATACAATGATATCGAGTTATTGGGGTCTATTACAAAAGTCTTATACCCAGATATAGCTAAAAAGTATAATACTACGGCATCAAGAGTAGAGCGTGCAATCCGCCATGCGATTGAGGTAGCTTGGAGTAGAGGCAATATTGACTCAATATCTGCTCTTTTTGGCTACACAATTAGTATTACAAAAGCTAAACCGACTAATTCTGAATTTATTGCTATGGTTGCAGATCGGTTACGTTTGGAGCATAAAGCGAGTTAAGTTATATAAAGCGCAAGCGATTGCTTAGCATTATTGATGACTGAGGTGAGAATAAGCATCTCTCTAGTCCCATCTGAATGCTAAATGTTCGCTTGCGCTTTTCTTAATTAATTATTCGAAAAAATGATAATATAATGAGCGAACGGCCTTGCTTAAATCTTCCTTTTTAATACCGAACATCATAGAGACCTCTGAGGACCCCTGGTTAATCATTTCAATATTTACGTTTGCCTCTGCAAAAGCAGTTGTCGCTTTTTGTGCAACGCCAATTGTACTGACTAAACCTTCTCCTACAACCATTACTATAGCTAGATCACGGTGGATATCAACTTGATCAGGCTGTAGTTCTTCTTTAAACCGTTTTAAAATGATTTCTTCTTTGTCGCTCCCTAATCTGCTTTCTCTTATAATTATGGACATATCATCAATTCCAGAAGGAGCATGTTCAAAAGAAACGCCTTCTTCTTCTAGAATTTGAAATAACTTTCTTCCAAATCCAACTTCTCGGTTCATTAAATATTTACTTATATAAATGCTGGTAAAGCCTATGTCACTTGCAATCCCGACAACACACTTCTCATCTTGTTTCTTCTCAGAGACAATCATTGTACCAGGTTTGGAAGGATTGTTGGTATTCTTAATGCAAACCGGAATTTGAGCATTAAATGCAGGGATAAGTGCCTCATCATGAAATACAGAAAAACCAGCATAAGATAATTCTCGCATCTCTTTATAAGTTAATGTTCTAATTTCTTTCGGATTATCAACAATTGTAGGGTTAACTTTGTAGACTGAATCCACATCAGTAAAATTTTCGTATAAGCTGGCCTTAACCCCTGCTGCAATTATTGAACCTGTGATATCAGAACCGCCCCGGGAAAAAGTCATTAGTTCATCTTCTTCTGTGTAACCAAAGAAACCAGGTATAACCATAATTCCTTCCTTCTCACGCAGGGTCTGAATTTTTTTATAACTGTCAGGAAGGATATGAGCGTTACCTGGCTCATTACTTACGATAATTCCAGCCTGTTTAGGATTTAAATAACGTGCATTTAGTCCAAGTTTTTGAAGGTATGCACTTAAAATTTTTGCTGAACTATCTTCTCCTATCGCTTTAAGACAATCGATGTTTTCAAGGTTATATTCCAGGTCGATCAGTCCTTTATCAATGGATTCTTCAATTTCGTCCAATAGACTTAGTTGTAAAGCTAAATTTTCAATTATATCATTAAAACGTTGAAGAATAATTTGTTTAACTTTCTTATAATCCATTTTATGTATATAAGTATTTCCTAATTCAATGAGTAAATCCGTGATTTTTATATCCTCTTTTGTTCTTTTTCCTGGTGCAGACACTACTATGAATTTTCTTGAATCATCCTCCTTAATAATATCTCCTACTTTTACTAACTGTTCTGCACTTGCCACAGAACTTCCGCCGAACTTTACAACTTTCATCAAAAATCCTCCCGATAACTATATTTTTTATTATTAATAATAACAAAATTTTTTATATTTTAACAGAACAAATAAGGTCAGAGCAAACAGATTGTGGAGGCATTAAAGGAGGCTATAACAAAAAAAGACGGTCTGTAGCCGTCTTTTTTTCTCTATTCTTTTAATTCTTCTTCTTTGCTGTAGTTTCCTTCTTTCTGTCTCTATGTACAATAAAACCTCCAATGAATGCGATACCTGCTAAGAACAGTACTAAACCTATAAAAAACTGAATTCCTATATGGAAAAATACCGGATAGAAGTCAGCGAATAAGGAATCTCTCATTAACTTAATTCCAAATGCAGCAATAACACCAGGGATTAGCAACACTAGTAAAGCAATTGTTCTACTCATTTTTTTTCCCCTTAAAAATTTTCTTATTATTAGTATAGCAAATATGTGTAGGAATTGGGAAGAAAGGTTATTTGCTAAAAAATGCAGAGTATCGTATGATAAATACATGCAAAACAATGCAAGGTGGGATGAGATGAAGCGAGTACTTATCGTTGGGGCCGGTAAAGGGGGCAGTGTGCTCTTAAACATATTACGCGCGACCAAACGTATGCATATTGTTGCAATAGTAGACAAAGACATACATGCAGAGGGGTTAAGTCTTGCTAGAAAATTTAATATCTCTTGTGATAATGACTGGAAACAATGGGTAGACAAAGATATAGATATAATTATTGAAGCAACAGGAGACGATAAAGTTCTTGACGAGATCATAGAAACCAGGAGTAGAAAGACTGTTGTTATTCCAGGTACTGTAGCTTACATAATTGCGGAGCTTTTTAATGAAAAAGAAGAATTACTAAAAGAAATCCGCCTGCAAATGGATAACCAAAACCTTATTCTAAATAATATAAGAGATGGCATGATTGTTGTAAATCATACAGGTAAAGTGGACTTTGTGAATAGAAGTGCTCAGGAAATTGTAGGATTACACAAAGATGAGTTTGAAGGTAAGCAAATTCGTGAAGTAATCCAAAATTCGAGACTTCCGATTATTCTACGTAATAAAAGAAAAGAAGTCAATCAAAAATTAGTATTGGAAAACGGAAAGCAAATAATTACTACAAGAATTCCAATTATCAATGCTGACGGTAATTTACAGGGTGCTTTTGCTATATTCAAGGATATTACAGAAGTAGTAAATTTGGCAGAAGAAAATACTGATCTCAAGGAAATTAAGACAATGCTTGAAGCTATAATTCAATCCTCTGATGAAGCAATTAGTGTCGTTGATGAAAACGGATTAGGCTTAATGATCAATCCTGCATATACAAAAATTACCGGTCTAAAAGAATCAGATATCGTCGGTGCCCCTGCATCTGTGGACATCTCTGAAGGAGAGAGTATGCATATGAAAGTGCTACAGACCCGCAGAGCGGTTAGAGGTGTAAGAATGAAGGTTGGGCCAACCAACAAAGATGTGTATGTGAACGTTGCTCCAATAATTGTAGACGGGAAAATTAAAGGTAGTGTCGGGGTCTTGCATGATGTTACGGAAGTCCGCTCTTTGACAAGTGAATTAAAAAGAGCAAGGCAGATTATTCGCAGTTTAGAAGCGAAATACACTTTTGATGATATTATAGGTGGTTCGTCAGAGATGAGGTTAGCTTTGGAGCAGGCAAAAGTAGGAGCGAAGACCCCTGCAACTGTTCTTTTGAGAGGAAAGTCGGGTACTGGAAAAGAATTATTTGCGCATGCTATTCACAATGAAAGTGATCGGAAGCATAATAAGTTTATTCGAGTAAACTGTGCGGCAATTGCAGAATCTATTTTAGAAAGTGAATTATTTGGTTATGAAGAGGGAGCTTTTTCCGGTGCAAAACACGGAGGGAAAAAAGGTTTATTTGAGGAAGCTAATTTTGGAAGTATATTTCTTGATGAAATAGGGGAATTATCGTTAAATATGCAGGCAAAACTTCTTCGAGTCTTACAGGAGAATGAAATTGTGCGCGTCGGAGGAACTGATCCTATTACGTTGGATGTCAGGGTGATTACAGCCACAAATGTTAACTTGGAAAAAGCAATAATGAATAAGACCTTTAGGGAAGACTTGTATTATCGGTTAAATCGATTGCCAATTTTTATTCCCAGCCTTCAAGAAAGGGTCTCAGATCTCCCCGAACTCGTTCATCATATTATTGTGAAGACAAATCAGGATTATGGAAAAAACGTCAAATCTATATCAAATGAAGCACTTACGGAATTAAAAAAATATAATTGGCCGGGAAATATCAGGGAATTGGAGAATGTAATAGGTCGAGCAATGATTTATATGGATATTAATGAGGAAGTTATTCAATTAGAGCATTTACCCGAACTAGGGGTTACAACAAAAGTATCAAACCAGCCTACTGTGAATGATTTAACTGAAGCACAATCTTTACAACTGGCTGTAGAAAGATATGAAAGAAGTTATATTGCAAAAATATTTGAAAAGAACAATTTTAACAAAACTAAAACAGCTAAGGAATTAAAAATTTCAATAAGAAGTTTATACTATAAATTAGAAAAGCATCAACTTGAATAATCCAGCATGCAAAATTTTGCAAACGCGCATGAAAATGCATAGTAATATTATGGGTGGTTAAAGCGCTTACAGGAATTTAGGGTTGGCATGTTTCTTGCATTATCTTTATTAGGGACTCTAGGAGGGTATGATGCAAACATTAGAAGAAATCAAACAAAAAGTTAGAACGAAAAGAAAACAGAAAGTATCCGTGGCAAATCCTGCTGATCAGGAAGTGCTTTTAGCAATTAAATATGCTCTTGAGCAAGATTTTTGTACCTTTTTATTAGTTGGTGATTCTGAGAAAATACGTTCAGCTGCAAGTGATATTGCTTTAGAGTTAGATCCTCGGTATATAAATATTGAGGATGTTAAAGGGGAAAGTGAAATTGCGAGGGTAGCTGTTTCTGCGGTTCATAATAGAAAAGCTGATATTTTAATGAAGGGTAATATAGCAACTAAATCTCTGTTAAGAGCCGTACTGCATAAGGAATACGGACTTAGGTCAGGACAAGTATTATCGCATGTGGCTCTATTTGAGATACCTGGCCAAGATCGTTTATTCTTTCTTACAGATGCAGCAATGAATATAGAACCAGATTTAAAAGTCAAAGCACAAATTATACAAAATGCAGTTAAAGTAGCAAGAGGAATTGGTTACCAACGACCTCGAGTCGCCATTCTTGCACCAGTTGAAGTTGTAAACGAAGAGATGCAGTCTACAATAGACGCAGCAATCTTAACCCAAATGCAAGTCAGAGGACAAATTACAGGATGTACTGTTGATGGTCCACTCGCATTTGATAATGCTGTTTCATCTGAAGCTGCTAACCATAAGAATATTCAATCAGAAGTTGCTGGTAGAGCGGATATTCTTATGGTTCCATCCATTGAGGTCGGAAATACATTATATAAGTCTTTTGTATATTTTGCTGAGGCAAAAGTGGCAGCTGTAGTTAGTGGTGCTAAGGCTCCGATTGTACTAACATCAAGGGCTGATTCCGCGGAGAGTAAGTTAAATTCATTAGCTTTAGCTTTGTTATCATCAACAACATTTGAGGAGGAGAATTAAAATGGAAATTTTTACTTATATGGAGAAATATGATTATGAACAGTTGGTTTTTTGTCAGGATAAAAGCTCAGGATTAAAGGCAATCATCGCAATTCACGATACAACATTAGGTCCAGCTTTGGGAGGTACCAGAATGTGGACTTATAGTTCAGAAGAAGAAGCGATTGAAGATGCTTTAAGACTGGCGAAAGGAATGACTTATAAGAATGCTGCAGCCGGTCTTAACTTAGGTGGAGGAAAAACAGTAATAATTGGTGATCCAAAGAAAGATAAAAATCCAGAAATGTTTAGGGCATTCGGCCGTTATATTCAGGGATTAAATGGTCGCTACATCACTGCAGAAGACGTGGGAACAACTGTACAAGATATGGACTTAATCCATATGGAAACTGACTTTGTTACAGGTATCTCAGCAGAGGCAGGTTCATCAGGTAATCCTTCTCCAGTTACTGCATACGGTGTTTATAAAGGAATGAAAGCTGCTGCTAAAGAGGCATTTAACGATGATTCGCTTGAAGGGAAAACAATTGCCGTACAGGGAGTTGGTAACGTAGCATATGCTTTATGTGAGTACTTACATAAAGAAGGCGCTAAACTGATTGTTACAGACATCAACAAAGGAGCAGTCGAGCGTGCAGTAGAAGCATTCAATGCAACAGCGGTTGACCCTGAGGATATTTATGATGTGGATTGTGATATTTATGCTCCTTGTGCTTTAGGCGCAACAGTAAATGATGATACTATTCCAAGAATAAAAGCTAAAGTAATTGCCGGATCTGCTAATAATCAACTCAAATCATCAGAACATGGAGATATTATTTTTGAAAAAGGAATTGTATATGCTCCTGACTATGTGATTAATTCTGGTGGTGTGATAAATGTAGCTGATGAATTAGTTGGCTACAATGAAGAGAGAGCACTTAAAAAGGTTGAAACTATTTATGATAGTTTACAAAAAGTATTTGAAATATCCCGAAGAGATCATATTCCTTCATATTTAGCTGCAGATCGTATGGCTGAGGAAAGAATTGAAGCAGAAAGAAATTCGAGAAGCCAATTTCTATTAAATGGGCACCATATTTTAAGTAGAAGATAATCTATAGCTATTAGTAGAGCAACAGTTCCATTAGTGGCTAAATTGTCCGCTAATGGGCTGTTTACTTTCTCAACGGAGGGAAAATAATTTGAAACCACAGTACAGAATACTTGTCATTAACCCTGGGTCTACCTCTACTAAAATTGGCGTTTTTAATAATGAGCACTGTATTTTTGAAAAGACACTTCGTCATAACGTTGAGGAGTTAAGTCGTTTCCCTCATGTTGTAGATCAATTTGAATTTAGAAAACAAGTTATATTGGAACAGCTCGATTATGAAGGTATCAATATATCAAAATTAAATTCTGTTTGCGGGCGCGGTGGTTTGCTTAGAGCAATTGAAGGAGGTACATATCAAGTTAATGAAGCGATGCTTCACGATTTAAGGGTTGGGTATAACGGTGAACATGCTTCCAATCTAGGAGGAATTCTCGCATATGAAATTGCTTCAGGACTAAACGTAAATGCTTATATAGTAGATCCGGTTGTTGTTGATGAATTAGATGATATTGCACGTTTTTCAGGGGTGCCTGAAATTCCTAGAAAAAGTATTTTCCATGCTTTGAATCAGAAAGCAGTTGCACGAAGGGCTGCGTCCGATTTAAGTTCTTCCTATGAAGATCTTCATATAATTGTAGCTCATATGGGTGGTGGGATCACAGTTGGGGCCCACAAAAAAGGAAAAGTAATAGATGTCAATAATGGTCTGCATGGAGAAGGTCCATTTTCTCCTGAGAGAGCCGGAACAGTGCCTGCTGGGGACCTTGTTTCCATGTGTTTTTCAGGGGTTTACTATAGGGACGAAATAATGGGAAAGCTTGTTGGAAAGGGTGGGTTAGTAGCTTATCTAAACACCAATGACGCTTTAGAAGTGGAAAAGAGAATTGAAAGTGGAGATGAATTTTCACTGAAAGTTTATGAGGCTATGGCATATCAAGTTGCAAAAGAAATTGGTTCTATGAGCACTGTCCTCGAAGGAAATGTAGACGTAATTGTGTTAACCGGCGGATTGGCATATGGAAGGACATTTGTAGAAATGATCACAAAAAGAGTTGGTTGGATAGCTGATACATTAACATATCCTGGTGAGAATGAACTTAACGCCTTGAATGAAGGTGTACTTCGTGTACTTCGTGAAGAAGAAAAGCCAAAGATATATACACATAGTTAATTAGGAAGGAGTGGTAGTTGTATGGCAAAGGAATATGATTTAGTTATTTTAGGTGGAGGAACTGGTGGCTACGTTGCTGCTATTCGGGCTGCACAAATTGGAATGCAGGTAGCCGTTGTAGAAAAAGAAAAGTTAGGCGGAACTTGCCTGCACCGTGGATGTATACCTTCAAAAGCTTTGCTTAGGAGTGCGGAAGTATATCGTCAGACAAAGCAAGCTGACGAATTTGGTATAGATACGGAAAACACAACTTTAAATTTTTCTAAAGTACAAGAAAGAAAAGAAAGCATCGTGAGCAACTTGCATCAAGGTGTGCAAGGACTAATGAAAAAGGGTAAAATAGATGTTTTTGAGGGGTATGGTCGGATATTGGGTCCGAGTATTTTTTCTCCAATGCCAGGGACTATTTCCATTGAATATGCAAATGGTGATGAAAACACAATGATTGTTCCTAAAAATGTGCTAATTGCTACAGGGTCAAAACCTAAATCCTTACCGGGACTTACTCTTGACGGAACATATGTAATGAGTTCTGATGAAGCTTTACAGATGGAAGAGTTGCCTAATTCCATAATTATTGTAGGCGGCGGAGTAATCGGAATTGAGTGGGCTTCGATGCTAGCTGATTTTGGTGTAAAGGTGACAGTAATTGAATATTTACCACATATTCTTTCTACAGAGGATGAAGCGATTGCAAAGGAAGTTGAAAAGCAGTTGAAAAATAAGGGAATTACCTTTGTGAAAAGTGCCAAAGTCTTACCGGAGACACTTGAAATTAATAATATGGTTTCGATAGAGGCAGAAATTGATGGGGAAAAGAAAGATTTCAACGCTGACAAGATGCTTGTTTCTGTTGGACGTGAAGCTAATACAACGAATATTGGTTTGGAGAATACGGACATTGTAGTTGATAAAGGTTTCATACAGACAAATGATTATTATCAGACAAAAGAAACACATATTTACGCTATTGGTGATGTAATAGGTGGAATGCAACTGGCGCATGTTGCTTCACATGAAGGTATTGTAGCCGTGGAACATATGGCGGACCAAAAACCGCAACCACTTAATTACAATAATATACCTTCCTGTATTTATTCTAATCCCGAAGCAGCAAGTGTTGGACTAACGGAGAAACAAGCCAAAGAAGCAGGCTTTCAAATTAATGTTGGTAAATTCCCTTTTAAGGCTATTGGAAAAGCACTTGTTCATGGTGAATCAGAAGGATTTGTAAAAGTTATTGCCGATAAAAAAACAGAAGATTTATTAGGTGTTCATATGGTGGGACCGCATGTAACAGATATGATTTCTGAAGCTGGTTTGGCAAAAGTATTGGACGCTACACCATGGGAAATTGCAAATACAGTGCACCCACACCCAACTCTTTCAGAGATAATGGGAGAAGCTGCTTTGGCAGTGGAAGGAAAACAAATTCACGGATAACTAAAGGAGTGAGATCTATGTCTAAGGAACGTCATGAAGCATTAGGTTTATCTGATGACCAAGTTTTGGAAATGTTTAAGACTATGCTGCTGGCCAGAAAATTAGATGAAAGAATGTGGTTATTAAATCGAGCAGGGAAAATTCCGTTTGTCATATCCTGTCAAGGACAGGAAGCAGCACAAGTAGGGGCTTCCTTTGCTTTAGATAGAGACAAAGATTATGTTGCGCCATATTATCGTGATATGGGTGTTGTGCTTGCGTTTGGAATGACTGCTACCGAATTAATGCTATCTGGATTTGCCAAGGCTGAGGACCCGAATTCAGGCGGGAGACAAATGCCAGGACATTTTGGTCAAAAGAAAAATAGGATTTTAACTGGTTCTTCACCAGTCACTACGCAGGTTCCCCATGCAGTTGGAGTCGCACTTGCTGCAAAAATGGAGAAAAAAGACTTTGTTTCTTTTGTAACTTTAGGAGAGGGATCATCCAACCAAGGTGATTTTCATGAAGGGTTAAACTTCGCAGGTGTACATAAATTACCTGTCATTACAATGGTTGAAAACAATAAATATGCAATTTCTGTCCCTATTGAAAAACAAATTGCAAGTAAAAATGTCTCTGACAGGGCCCAAGGATATGGTATGCCGGGCAT
Organism: Virgibacillus halodenitrificans; assembly: GCF_001878675.1. Classification (NCBI taxonomy): domain Bacteria; kingdom Bacillati; phylum Bacillota; class Bacilli; order Caryophanales; family Bacillaceae; genus Virgibacillus; species Virgibacillus halodenitrificans. The sequence goes on from NZ_CP017962.1 coordinate 1,791,980, forward strand.
CACAGTAGATGGAAACGATCCACTCGCTGTGTATGAAGCAGTCAAAGATGCAAGAGAACGTGCAATTAATGGAGAAGGCCCGACACTGATTGAGGCAGTTTCTTACCGCTTAACAGCACACTCAAGTGATGACGATGATCGTCAATACAGGGAAAGTGATGAAGTTGAAGAGGCTAAACAAAAGGATTCCATCATAACATTCGCAGCCTATCTTAAAGAAGTAGGTATTTTAACGGAGGAAGTTGAAAAAGAGTTAAATCAAGAAATTGGTTCAATTGTTAATGAGGCTACAGATTATGCTGAAAATGCTCCATATGCGGATCCGGAAGATGCTTTAAAATATGTTTATGAAGAGTAAGGAGGGAGTAAAATAAAATGCCAGTAATGTCTTATATTCAAGCAGTAACTACTGCATTAAAAGAAGAAATGAAACGTGATGAAAAAGTCTTTATCTTAGGTGAGGATGTAGGTAAAAAAGGTGGCGTTTTCCGAGCAACTGATGGATTATATGATGAATTTGGAGAAGCTCGTGTATTGGATACTCCTCTTGCTGAATCGGCTATTGCAGGAGTTGGTATAGGTGCAGCAATGTATGGTATGCGGCCAGTTGCTGAAATGCAGTTTGCAGACTTTATTATGCCAGCCGTAAATCAAATTATTTCAGAAGCAGCTAAAATTAGATACCGTTCAAATAATGACTGGAATGTGCCCATTACAATTCGAGCTCCTTATGGTGGTGGAGTACATGGCGCATTGTACCATTCTCAATCTGTTGAGGCAATTTTTGCGAACCAACCAGGCTTGAAAATTGTAATGCCATCAACTCCTTATGATGCGAAAGGATTATTAAAAGCTGCTATAAGAGATAATGACCCTGTTCTTTTCTTTGAGCATAAACGCGCCTACCGTTTACTTAAAGGAGAGGTTCCTGAGGAAGATTATGTATTGCCTATTGGAAAAGCTGATGTTAAGCGGGAAGGTACCGATATTACTGTTATCACTTATGGATTAAGTGTTCACTTTGCTTTACAGGCTGCTGAAAAGCTTGCCGAAGAAGGTATCGACACTCATATTTTGGACCTTAGAACTGTCTACCCACTTGATAAGGCAGCAATTATTGAAGCTGCGAAAAAGACCGGTAAAGTACTATTGGTTACAGAAGATAATAAAGAAGGAAGTATCATTGGAGAAGTAGCAGCAATTATTGCAGAAAATTGCTTGTTTGACTTGGATGCGCCAATCAGCCGCTTAGCAGGACCAGATGTTCCTTCCATGCCATACGCTCCAACAATGGAAAAATTCTTTATGATTAATCCAGATAAAGTAGAAAAAGCAATGCGAGAACTAGCTGAATTTTAAAAAATCATACTTTGCATATTTACTAGAAGGAGGAAAGTAGGATGGCCCAAGAAAAAATTAACATGCCGCAATTAGGTGAGAGTGTAACGGAAGGTACCATTAGTTCTTGGCTGGTTGCTCCAGGAGATAAAGTGAACAAATATGATCCTATCGCTGAAGTAATGACTGACAAAGTGAATGCGGAAGTTCCATCATCGTTCACAGGTACAATTAAGGAGCTTGTGGCAGATGAGGGACAGACAATAGAAGTAGGAGAATTAATGTGCTATATCGATACGGAAGAAAGTCAATCGGGTGCAGCTAACGAAGAGACTTCAGAGAAAACCGATTATGAAGCTAGTGAAGAAGTAAAAAGCGAGACTGATACGTCTATGAAAAAACGCTATTCCCCCGCAGTGCTTCGTATGGCTCAGGAAAACGATATTGATTTGTCACAAATAGAGGGAAGTGGCAGGCAGGGAAGAATTACGAGAAAAGATATAGAGAAGATAATTAAATCAGGTAATGTTCCACAAGAAAGCACAACTTCAAGTGAAGTTACTGTCAATCAATCTAAAACTGAACCAAGTAAAATGAAGTCAGAACAAAACCAGTCAGTATCATCTTCAGCAGGAGATATTGAAATTCCAGTCACCGGGGTTCGTAAAGTGATCGCCCAAAATATGGTACGCTCAAAGCAGGAGATCCCACATGCATGGATGACGGTTGAAGTGGATGTAACAGACTTAGTGACTTACCGGAATAAAGTAAAAAATGATTTTAAGCAGAAGGAAGGCTTCAGTTTAACTTTCTTTGCTTTCTTTGTAAAAGCTGTTGCTCAGGCTCTTAAAGAATATCCGCAACTTAATAGTACTTGGGCAGAAGATAAGATTATTCAGCGGAAAGACATTAATTTATCAATTGCCGTAGCAAAGGATCAAGAATTATTTGTACCTGTTATTAAACATGCTGATGAGAAAAGCATAAAAGGTATTGCTAGAGACATATACGAACTAGCGATGAAAGCACGTTCAAATAAGCTTACCTCTTCAGATATGCAAGGAGGTACCTTCACTGTGAATAATACGGGATCATTTGGATCTATCCATTCCATGGGGGTTATTAATCATCCTCAGGCAGCAATCCTTCAAGTGGAATCTATAGTAAAGCGACCTGTTATTGTAAATGACATGTTTGCTGCAAGAGATATGGTTAACCTTTCCTTATCATTAGACCATCGAATCCTTGATGGATTGGTTTGCGGACAATTCTTAGCACGCGTTAAAGAAATTTTAGAAAATATGAATTCATCTACCAGCTTATACTAAGCGATGAAGGACATCACCTCACGCATTAAGTATAGAAGATTAATTATCTATACAGTTTGTAGCTGGGATGAAATCTAAATTTGCTGACATAGCACTTTGATGAACTCATCTACTACAATCGTTGTACAACTACTTAGAATTGAATTCTGTAAATAAAATTGATATGCTATTGTTAGTTTTTACAAATACTATGAAAGAAGGGGATGTACTTACTATGGATTTCAACTTATTTATGAATGATGTAGTGGACGCTGCACGACAGGATATAAGAGAAGCTGGTTATGAGGAATTGAAAACCCCTGAAGAAGTTGATCAGGCACTTAGCAGACAAGGCACCACTCTTGTGATGATTAACTCTGTGTGTGGCTGTGCCGGTGGTGTGGCTCGTCCAGCTGCAGCAAACGCCATTCATTATGATAAAAGACCAGATAACCTTGTTACCGTATTTGCTGGACAAGATCGTGAAGCTACTGAAAGAGCACGTGAATATTTCGAGGGATATCCTCCTTCTTCTCCGTCTTTTGCCTTTTTAAATGATGGTAAAATTGTAACTATGCTGGAAAGACATGATATTGAAGGATTCAGCGCTATGGATGTGATTGGAAAACTGCAGAATATCTTTGATGATCATTGTAAAGAAGTATAATTATATTTCCTAAAGTTTATTATTAGTCCATATCTATATGGTAAAATAATAATTATGAGGCTGTCTCTATGTTACTTAGGTCAGTCTCATTTTATTCATTTGATTATTTAAAAGGGGAATAACATTGTGAAGATTGGCTACCGCACAATTAAAACAGCAATTGGGACTCCGTTAGCTATTTCAGTTGCTCAGTTATTAGGTGTTACCAACTTCGTATCTGCAGGAATATTAACTATATTATGTATTCAACCATCAAGAAAACAATCCTTTTTAAGTGCCTGGAATCGTTTTTCAGCTTGTATTATCGCAACAATATATTCATTTATATTTTTTGAAACAATAGGTTACAACCCACTAGTTGTTGGGCTGATGCTTGCGGTTTTTATTCCCACAACTGTTTATTTGAACATTACCCAAGGTATCGCTACAAGCTCTGTAATTATATTAAATTTATATAGTGCCTCTTATATGTCCGTTTCCTTTTTAGTTGATCAGTTTTTGCTTATTATTATTGGGGTGGGTATAGGTTTACTACTGAATTTATATATGCCAAGTTTAGATAAAAAGCTTACTGAAAAACAAATGCTGCTAGAAGAAAACTTTCAAGTAGTATTGTTTGAAATAGCTCAATACATAAGAAATAAAAATATTGACTGGGACGGTAAGGAAATTACTAAAATACAAGAACTACTAGAAGAAGCGCATGACTTGGTAGAAAGAGACCAGGAGAATCATCTATTACGAAATCGACATCCTTTCAGGGATTATTTTAATATGCGAGAAAGACAGTTTGAATTATTACAGCGCATGCTACCTCTTGTTACTAAATTACCGAAACAATATTCCATATCAGAGAAGATAGCAAACTTTTTTGAAGGTTTATCAAATGCAGTCCATCCAGGTAACACAGCAATTCTTTATTTGGAGGAACTGGAGGAATTACGAAAAACTTTTGATGATGAAGATTTACCTACTTCTAGAGAGGAATTTGAAACAAGGGCAAATCTATTTCGTTTACTTCATGAAATTGAACAATATTTGCTATTAAAGAAGAAATTTAAAACAAGTGATGTTTCAAGCAAAAGATCCAAAATAAAGAAGAGACTGGAGTAAACTCCAGTCCTTCAAATCCTGATCCGTATTATTATATGAATAACGACAATCCAGCTGTCAATGAAGAGAGAACCATTGCAATAATCATAATGTAAATAATAACTTTAGCCCTGCGTTCGCGTTTTGACTTTCTTTTTACAGCCATGTTTCGTCCTCCTTTAGTACCTGATTCTATTTGTATTCTATCGTGAAACTGTAGATTGGACAAGTACTAATTATAGAAATAAATAAACGTTTTAAAAGAATGGAGGTTTTTATATGAAAGAATCAACTAACAATAAAGCTAAATGGGAAGATCAAGTGGAGTCTATAATAAAGCGCTTTCCTGAAAGAAAGGAGAAGTTTACAACATCTTCTGATACAGAAGTAAAGCGACTATATTCTGATGAAAGCAATGAAGAAATACATAAATTGGGTTATCCAGGGCAATATCCCTACACAAGAGGAATACAGCCTACAATGTACCGGAGCCGGTTTTGGACGATGAGACAATACGCTGGCTTTGGCTCCGCCACAGAGACAAATAAACGATTCCGTTATTTATTAGACCAAGGGCAAACCGGACTTTCTGTAGCCTTTGACTTGCCTACACAAATTGGTTATGATTCTGACGATGTTATGTCTGAAGGAGAAGTCGGAAAAGTAGGCGTAGCAATTGATACACTTCACGATATGGAACAATTGTTAGACCAGATTCCTCTGGATAAAGTAAGTACTTCTATGACAATAAATGCCCCAGCGTCTGTATTGTTATGTATGTATATTGCTGTAGGGGAAAAACAAGGTGTGTCCCTAGATAAATTGACGGGAACGATTCAAAACGACATCTTAAAAGAATATATTGCGAGAGGGACTTATATCTATCCACCAAAACCTTCAATGAGATTAATAACAAATATATTCGAATATTGTCAAGAACATGTGCCAAAATTCAATACAATTAGTATCTCAGGTTATCACATAAGGGAAGCTGGTTCTAACGCTGTTCAAGAAGTAGCTTTTACGATAGCAAATGGAATGGCATATGTAGATGCAGCGTTGGAATCTGGATTGGATATCGATGCATTTGCATCACGTTTATCATTCTTCTTCAATGCACACAATAACTTTTTTGAAGAAATAGCTAAGTTTCGTGCAGCTAGGAGAATTTGGGCTAAAATCATGAAAGAACATTACAAAGCTAAAAATTCAAAAAGCTGGAAAATGCGCTTTCATACACAAACCGGCGGATCGACCTTAACAGCCCAGCAACCGGATAACAACATTGTTAGGGTTACATTACAGGCTTTGGCAGCAGTAATGGGGGGAACGCAAAGTTTACATACAAATTCCCGTGATGAAGCACTGTCACTACCTACAGAAAGTTCTGCCAGAATTGCTTTACGAACACAACAAATAATAGCAAATGAAAGCGGTGTCGCGGATACTATTGATCCTATGGGAGGTTCTTACTATGTAGAGGAACTGACAGATCAAATAGAGAAAGAGGTTAACAAGTATCTTGATCGAATTTCTGAAATAGGCGGGGCAGTTCAAGCTGTAGAAGAGGGATATATGCAAAGAGAAATACATCAAAACGCTTACGAAACTCAGAAAAAGATTGAAAAGGAAGAGGAAGTAATTGTTGGACTGAATAAATTCCAACTTGATGAGGAAGTAAATCCTGACCTTCTTAAAGTAGATGAAAAACTAGAGAAGGAGCAAGTTAATAACTTGGAAAAAATACGAAAACAACGGAACCAGGATGAAGTTTTGAAAACCCTCGCAGAATTAAGAGAAAGTGCAAAAAATAAAAATAGTAATTTAATACCTTATATTTTGGCTGCTGTAAAAGCATATGCAACACTTGGTGAAATATGCAATGTGTTGCGTGATGAATTTGGTGAGTATACAGGGGCATAAAGGAGAGATGTAAATTGGGGGAAATTCGTGTATTAGTAGCAAAGCCGGGTTTAGACGGTCATGACCGAGGAGCATTAGTAATATCTCAGGCGTTAAGAGATCACGGTATGGAAGTAATTTATACAGGATTACGCCAATCACCTGCACAGATTGCCCAAGCAGCTGTACAAGAAGATGTAGACGTAATAGGTTTATCATCCTTATCAGGTGCTCATAATACTTTATTTCCTAAAGTGTTAGAAGAATTGAGTAAGCGAGATGCTGCAGACATCCCGGTAATCGGAGGAGGAGTCATACCGAGTGAAGATATCCCTTTTTTATTGGAAAAGGGGGTTAAAAATATCTTTACAAGCGGTTCATCAACCGAAGCATTAGCAAACTACATTCAGGAATTAATTGATCCTAAAACTAAAGAAATGATTCCGCCAAAGAAAATAGCTCATATAGGTATAGCTGTAAAGAATATTGATCATGCACTACCATTTTATACAGGAGCTTTAGGACTGAGTTTGGAGGGTGTGGAGAAAGTAGAAACGGAAGGTGTTAAAGTTGCCTTTTTAAAGATTGGTGAGTCACGCTTTGAGTTATTAGAGCCTTTAGATGAGAATTCGCCGATTCAAGGATTTCTTGATAAAAAAGGGGAAGGAATTCATCACATAGCACTGGAAGTAGATGATATAAATAAAAGATTGAAAAAGTATAAATCAGAAAATATAAAATTAATTAATGATGAACCAAAAAAAGGTGCTGATAATAGCGAAATCGCTTTTATCCACCCTCAATCTGCCAACGGGGTATTATTTGAATTATGTCAGCATTTAGGCAGGAGTGAAGATTAATGGATATATTTGATAAGATTAATGAATTATACGATAAACGCAGATTAGTGGAACTAGGCGGCGGAGATGAAAAGATTGATAAGCAACATGCAAAGGGAAAGATGACGGCCAGGGAAAGAATTGATTACCTTCTGGATGATGGCAGCTTCGTTGAATTAAACCCTTTTATTGAACACCGAGTTTCTGATTTTGGTATGAACAGTAATTCTGCTAAAGGGGAAGGTGTCGTCACAGGTTATGGAAAAATCTCCGGTAAACCTGTATATTTATTCGCCCAGGATTTTACTGTCTATGGTGGAGCTTTAGGGGAGATGCACGGCAAAAAAATTGCTGCTGTAATGGATTTAGCTGCAAAAAATGGTGTTCCTTTCATCGGCTTGAATGATTCTGGGGGAGCTAGAATACAAGAGGGGGTGTCATCACTAGATGGATATGGACAAGTATTTTATCGAAATTCCATCTATTCCGGTGTAATTCCCCAAATCTCTGTTATTATGGGACCGAGCGCTGGTGGAGCAGTCTATTCACCAGCAATTACCGACTTTGTAATCATGGTGGAAGAAACGTCGCAAATGTTTATTACCGGGCCAAAAGTAATTGAAACAGTAACTGGTGAGAAGATTTCTTCGGAAGATTTAGGAGGGGCACATATTCATAATGCAAAAAGTGGCAACGCCCATATTAAGTCGAAAAACGAAGAAGAAGCTTTGGATGCAGTTCGAGAGTTAATTTCTTTCTTACCTGCGAATAATAAAGTGAAAACAGAAAAACTCTCCGTTGATAATACAGATTCTGATGAGCGGCCGGAACTAACTGATATTGTTCCATTTAATGCCAGGAGCCCGTATGACGTGAAGAATGTAATTGAACAAGTTGCCGATAAGAATACCTTCTTTGAAATTCATAAGCATTTTGCAAAAAATATTGTCGTAGGATTTGCTAGAATTAAGGGTGAAACGGTAGGCCTGGTTTGCAATCAACCTAAATATTTAGCTGGCGGACTGGATATAGATTCAAGTGATAAAGCAGCTAGATTTATTAGATTTTGTGATTCATTCAATATTCCGTTAGTTACTTTTGAGGATGTTACAGGTTTCTTCCCTGGTGTGAAACAGGAACATGGGGGAATTATCCGCCATGGAGCTAAAATTCTTTATGCCTATTCAGAAGCAACTGTCCCCAAAATAACTGTAATAACTAGAAAAGCATATGGTGGAGCTTATGTAGCATTAAACAGTAAATCAATAGGAGCTGATTTAGTCTATGCTTGGCCAAACGCAGAGATTGCTGTAATGGGGCCTGATGGGGCAGCGAATATTATTTTTGCTAAAGAGATTGCTGAAAGTGAGAATCCAGAAAGTACCAGACAGGAAAAAATTGATATGTATCGGGAGAAGTTTGCAAATCCTTATGTAGCTGCAGGTTTGGGGATGGTTGATGACGTCATCGATCCAAGAGAGACAAGGATAAAATTGATTCAGGCTTTAGAAATGCTCTATAATAAAAAAGAAGAAAGACCAATGAAGAAACACGGAAATATTCCACTATAAAAGTTGTACACTGGAGGCACTGGAATGACATTAGTAAACAAAGACAGATTAGTTAATGAATTTTTTGAGTTGGTTAAGGTGGATTCTGAAACAAAACACGAAGCCTCAATAGCAAAAGTTTTAAAACAAAAATTGAAAGATTTAGATGTAGAAGTATATGAAGATGAGAGTATTACCAAAACTGGCCATGGAGCCGGTAACCTTATCTGTTTACTAAAAGGAAATAAAGAAGATACTGACTGTATTTATTTCACTTCCCATATGGATACGGTAGTTCCTGGAAAGAGTATCCAACCTTCAATTAAAGACGGATATATTGTATCTGATGGAACAACTATTTTAGGTGCAGATGATAAAGCCGGACTTGCTGCTATTTTAGAGTCAATTCGAGTGATAAGAGAAAATAAAGTGGAGCACGGCGATATACAATTTATTATTACCGTTGGGGAAGAATCTGGTTTAGTTGGAGCTAAGGCTCTAGATCGTTCTCTTCTCAAAGCTGATTATGGTTATGCTTTAGATAGCAATGGTGATGTTGGAGACATTATTGTAGCTGCACCTACGCAAGCAAAGTTATTTGCGGTAATTAAAGGAAAAACTGCCCATGCTGGAGTTGCCCCTGAGAAAGGAGTTTCTGCCATTACGATTGCTTCTAAGGCCATTTCTCGTATGCCTTTAGGTCGAATTGATGAGGACACTACTGCAAATATTGGTCGGTTTGAAGGGGGAAAACAAACAAATATTGTTGTGGATCATGTAGAAATTTTAGCTGAAGCCAGATCGCTTGTTCCAGAGAAAATGGAAGAACAAGTTAAAAAAATGAAACAAACTTTTATCACTGTTGCAGAAGAAATGGGAGGATCTGCTGAAGTTGAGGTCAAAGTCATGTATCCAGGATTTAAGCACCAGGCCGGTGATCAAGTAGTTGAGATTGCAAGAAGTGCTGCTAAAAAAATTGGCAGAGAGAGCAAGTTATTAAAAAGCGGCGGCGGGAGTGACGCTAATATTATTGCCGGGCACGGGATACCGACTGTAAACCTTGCTGTGGGCTATGAAGAGATTCATACAACCAATGAACGAATTCCGGTAGATGAACTTGTGAAAGTAACAGAGCTTGTAACGGCAATCATTGAAGAGGTTGCAGCTAATTAAGTTATATTAAAAAAAGTCCTATCAGGTATTTTGCCTGGCAGGGCTTTTTTGCATGTTCAAATATACATGTTGAGGTTATTCAATGCGTCGGAAAATAGATATACTGCGACGTAATTTGTGGAGAATGAAGTAATTCATTTTACAGAGGAAGCACCCATTGATTTGCGTTTCAGGCGGACGCTTTCCGCCGGCATGGCCCATAGCCGTCAAGTTAAGCAGAATATTTTAAAACCCAAAAAGTTATTCGTTATTCTGACATTATAAATGGAATAATTTGGAGGGATTACGTATGGCTAAGCAATATTATTTTGACTCGTTTGTAAAAAGTGTGCTCGATATTTTATCTATTTCTGAACTTCGCAATATTGCTCGAGAATCAGGTTTTGTACAACGATTGAAGAAGATAATGCCGGAAGATTTCTTAAGTATATGTGCCTTCTTACATGAAAAAGTTGGTACGGAGGGGTTAGGACAGCTATGTGCTTCCCTTTCTCGTGAATCAGAAATATCCATATCAAAACAAGCCTTACATCAACGATTAGATGAGAAAGGAGTAGCCTTTTTAAAGCAGGTTTTTATGCAGTTAGTGGAGAAACAACAAATGTTGTCGTTACCTTCTCCATCCGATTATCCTTTTTCTCGGATCCGCATCTTAGATGGCACCTCCTTTCAAGTAAAGAAGAAAACCCCGAGTTATTATGATGGAGTGAAAATCCAATTAGAGTATGAAGTGTATCAAGGGAAATTTTTGCATACGTTGTTCTATGGTCCAAGAGACAGTGATCACGATGCGGCTGAAGAATTGGCAGATACAATAGAAGAAGGGGATCTTATCTTGCGTGACCTCGGCTATTTCTCAGGAGATCACTTTAAAAAAATAGATCGAGCAGGAGCCTATTATATTACTCGCGTTCCTGCCAATATGACCTATTGGACTTTGGATGACAAGCAACGACGAATCCAAATAAAGCCCGAAGAGGATGCCATGCATCTAGCTCCAGGAGAGATACAGGATTATGGGTTCATTCAATTAGGTGTTAAGGGAAAAAATACATTCCATGCCCGTGTAGTCGTACAACGGTTAACCGAGGAGCAACAAAAACAAAGAGATACCTATTTAAAAGAAAGAAGACGGAAAGGGGGGCATACCCAATCCGCCAACAAGAAGAATCATATCCAAATTCTTGCCACCAATATAACACAAGAAGAAATGGATGAGCAAACCTTGTATCCTATCTATTCCTTGCGTTGGCAAGTGGAGATTCTCTTTAAGACATGGAAATCGTTATTTGAAATTAATGATGTGCAGGAAATGAATACCGCCCGCTTTTACTGTCATTTATATGGGACTTTAATTCATATTCTTCTTTCTTCGATGATTGCTTTTCAGTGCCGTTACTGCCTTTACGAAAGGTATCAACTAGAAGGGAGTGAGTACAAATGTATCAACCATGCGAGAAACGCAATAATAGAGACGAGGGGGTATTCACTCTATCACCTTTCTTCTTTGAAAGCGCTCATCGATAATATTTACCAGAACATATACCGGCATGGAAGGAAAGATCACCGTTGTCGGCATAAAAGTCCTTTTGATGTCTTAAACATTGCGTATAAAGTACATTTCCGTGCCGCGTAGTAAAAGTGTAAAAACGAAAACAAATGGCCATAAAAGAATATGGATTAAACTGGAAAAATATGTTTGTATTTTCATTGCACCATACAACTTTTTTCTTAGCTTGACGGCTATGCGGCATGGCCTCAGCCGCTTCCTCCGCTACGCTCCGTCCAGGGTCTTCGCCTCATGCTATTCCGGCAGGAGTCGCCGCCCTCCACTCCAATCAATTCGTACACAGCATATTCTGGGGTATGCAGACGCAATTTTTCTTCCTAGGTATAATAGTAAATAGTAGCGAAGGAAAAATACGGAGACTCCTGGGGGAGGTGAGGCATCGGTGAGACCCCGGAATGCGTAGTATTTTTCCGTAGCGGTGTTATTAAGCTATTTTATATTAATTGGGAAATAAGTTTTCACTACGTCGCAGTTTCCTCCAACTATGAATAAACAAAATACGTTTGGACCTCAACAATTGCGGTATAATTTTTTGCAAGAGTTAAAGATATCTGTGTCCTTATTATGCACATAGTTTTACAACAAGACGCAGCCACTTTTATTCTGGTACAATAGAGAGTAATGAAGGGTAAAAGGGATGTATACGTATGGTAGTTGAACATCAGAATAAAAGAAGAGTAATATTCCATATTGATATGAATTGTTTTTATGCATCAGTAGAAATGGCTTATGACAGTGATTTAAAAGGAAAGGCTTTAGCGATTGCCGGAAACCCTGAAGAAAGAAAAGGGATTATTGTGACGAGCAGCTATGAAGCCAGAGCTAAAGGTGTAAAAACTACAATGCCACTTTGGCAGGCAAGAAGGTTATGTCCAGAACTTGTAGTGTTAAGGCCAAACTTTGATCGTTATCGATCTGCATCCAAAGCAATGTTTAAAATCCTTTCAGAGATAACCCCGATAGTACAACCAGTCTCCATTGATGAAGGCTATATGGATGTAACGGATTGTGGTCCACCTGAAAAGGCTATTGAACTTGCGGAAAATATTCAAAATCGCATATTACATGAGTTAGACCTTCCTTGTAGTATAGGAATCGCACCAAATAAGTTTTTAGCTAAAATGGCTTCTGATATGAAAAAGCCTATGGGGATTACTGTTCTTAGAAAAAGAGAGTTAAGTACTACTCTTTGGCCACTTCCAATTGAAGAAATGTATGGGGTTGGCAATAAAACCGCTGAAAAATTAAAGAAAATGGAGATACATACAATTGGGGATCTGGCAAAAAAAGATGTTTATGAGTTAAAACAGGTTCTTGGAATTAATGGTGAGCGACTCAACAACAGAGCTAATGGTAATGACAAGAGGAGTGTGGATCCAGACGCCATTTACGATTTTAAGAGTATTGGCAGTTCGCAAACATTACCTCATGATACGATAGAAGAAGAAGAAATTAAAAAATTAATGGTTATTTTGGCAACAAATGTTGAAAGAAGATTAAAAAGAAAGCAAGCAGTAGGGCAAAGTATTCAATTAATGATTCGATATGCAGATCGAAAAACGATAACAAGAAGTAAAAAATTACAAATGTTTATAGAAGATAAAGAAGACATCTTATATTTTGCCAAAGAACTCCTTGAACTTCATTGGAATGAGGAGCCCATTCGTCTCCTTGGAATTACTGTACAGGATATACAAGAAAAACAGAGAATAGCAAAGCAATTAGATCTATTCACATATGAAAAAGAAGCACAAAACGAAAAGTTGTATACAGCTATTGATCAGTTATCTCAGAAATACGGTAAAGATGTTTTCAAGAGATGGGAAAATTCTATTAGAAAAGAAAAAGAAAATCCAACTACTAGCTTTCAAAAGGATTTTCTGGATGACTATAAACACTAAGAAACCCACACATAAAGATAACGTGTGGGTTTCTTAGTGTTTTGTTTACCAGACCGCCAATGGCTCTCAGCTCATAAACTTCTTTACAATAGAGTGGGAAATTTTGCTGCCAGGATAGCGAAATGGCAGATCGAACTTCGTTGTCTGCTTCATAATACTCTTTTTATGGGAAAAAGTTTCAAAGCTGTATTTCCCATGGTATGATCCCATTCCGCTATTTCCAACCCCACCGAAAGGTAAATAAGGATTTCCTAGGTGATAAAACGTATCGTTAATACTTCCTCCCCCGAAGGATAGATACTGGATAACCTGATGGGCCATTTTATCATTTTCCCCAAAATAATAAAGCGCTAGTGGCTTATGGTTATTTTTAATTATCTCTACTGCATTCTCAATTGAACTAAAGGTCAATACAGGAAGAATAGGGCCGAAAATTTCTTCTTGCATGATCGGATCTTCCCATGTAACTTTATCTAAAATGGTTGGTTCGATAGTGAGTGTATCACTGTCTGAAATACCTCCATGAAGTATACTACCATTAGTTAGTAACTTTTTTAACCGTTCAAAATGAAATTGGTTAATGATTCGAGTGTATTCATCATTTCGTAATGGCTGTTTTCCAAACAATTCTTTAATCTGTTTCTTCATTGCTTTCATTAATTTAAATTTAACTTTTTCATGAACATATAAATAATCTGGTGCAACACACGTTTGCCCGGCATTAGTGTATTTTCCCCAGACAATTCTTTTTGCAGCAAGATTAATATTCGCATCTTTATCGACGATTACCGGGCTTTTACCTCCAAGTTCTAACGTAACAGGAGTTAGGTGCTCACTTGCTTTTCTCATAACAATCTTCCCCACAGAAGAACTACCAGTAAAAAATATATAATCAAAACGCTGCTCTAATAATTTCTCACTAATATCTTTATCTCCCTGAATGACCCTAATGAACGAAGGATCGAATGTGTCGCGAATCATCTCCTCCAGCAACGCAGATGTCGCGGTAGCATATTCTGATGGTTTAATAACGACACAATTACCAGCAGCAATTGCACCTATTACTGGTGCTAGAGCTAGTTGTAAAGGGTAATTCCATGGAGCCATAATTAATATTACACCAAACGGTTCCTTCATAATAAGATTTTTGGTCCCTTTATGCGTCATTGGAGCATTTACGCTAATAGGCTCCATCCATTCTTTCAAATGCTTTATAGCAAAGTCAATTTCTGTATAAAGAATACCAAGTTCCGTTGTAAGAACTTCATGTTCGGATTTATTTAAGTCTTCCTTTAAAGCTTGGTAAATGGCACCTTCATAGTTTTTAAGCATGTCCTTCAATTCTTGCAGTTGTTTTTTACGGAAATTAAATTCCAGTGTGTTACCGTTTTTAAAAAAAGTACGTTGGTTAGCTATCATAGATGAATATTGTTCCATTAAAAGCTCTCCCTTTTTTATTTATCTATAAATTTATATGAGTAAAATCATTAGCTATTTCCGTATTAGGGAATATTCTCCTGGCTTCATCAATCAAATTCTCTATATCTTCTGATTGGTACCGAGAGGAAATGTGAGTCAATATTAATTTTGAACAATTACTGGCTTTAGCAAGCCTTGCCGCTTGTTCGGTAGTAGTGTGATAGTATTTTTCTGCAAGATCTTCTAATGCCCCACCAAAAGTAGCTTCATGCACTAAAACATCTGAATTCTTTACAAAATTACTATTAACGTGTGTAAAACGAGTGTCCCCAAGAATGCTAATAACTCTTCCTTTTTTATCTTCACCTAGAAAGTCCTTGCGATAAATATATTGGCCATTGGATAGCTTTATTTTAGTATTTTCCTTAATTTGTTTGTAAATAGGGCCAGGCTTAATACCTATCTCTTTTAATTTGGACACTAACAATTCCCCGGGTTTATCTTTTTCTATAATTCGGAATCCAAAGCTAGGAAGACCATGATCAAGATGTTTTGTTTCCACAACAAATTGATCATTCTCAAATAGCTTGCCCTCCGACAGCTCTACGATATTAATTGGATAAGTAAGATGTGTGCCGCTAAGTTGTAAAGATGTGTTGACATACTCTTTAATACCATGAGGTCCATAGATAGTGAGTAATTCTTCACCGCCTTGAAAGGATCTGCTACTTAGTAAGCCAGGTAAACCAAAAATATGGTCCCCATGTAAATGTGTAATGAAAATTTTATTTATTTTCTTAGGTTTTATTGAGGTGCGCAGAATTTGGTGCTGTGTAGCCTCACCACAATCAAAAAGCCAAATATTATTTTGTTCCTGTAATAAAGTAAGTGCAACTGAAGAGACGTTGCGTTCTTTAGAGGGAAGCCCTGCACCTGTTCCAAGAAAGATTAATTCCATAAATTGAACCTCCGTTTTACTTAAAACCAACCGCGTTTATATTGTTGCGGTGCTTCTATCTCATAATTGATTTCATCAGCAGCTGTTTTTGCCCAATATGGATTGCGAAGTAAAGCTCTACCGATAAAGATAAGATTTGCACGTTCGTTTTGAAGAATTTCTTCTGCCTGTAAGCCAGTTGTAATCAGTCCAACAGCCCCTGTTTTTATATTAGCTTTTTGTTTAATAAATTCACAGCGTTTTAATTGGTAGCCTGGGTATGTATGGATTTTAGCAGGAATTACACCACCTGAACTACAATCGATTAGATCAACACCTTGCTCCTTTAACATATTTGAAAAATATATAATGTCAGCAAGTGAGTTTCCCTCCTCATTATATTCGTCTGTAGAAAGCCTGACAAAGATAGGACCTTCCCAAACTTCTTTTATAGCTGTGACAATTTCTCTTAATAGTCGATATCTGTTCGCTCTAGTGCCACCATAATTGTCTGTTCTTTTATTTGTTAGGGGGGATAGAAACTGATTAATTAAATAGCCATGGGCTGCATGTATTTCTATAATATCAAAATTAGCTTTATCAGCTCTAATCGCAGCATCGCGAAATGCAGATACCACTTCATTAATATTTTGCCATGTCATTTGCTGTGGCTTTTTATATGACTCATCAAAAGCAAGCGTCGAGGCTGAATATATGGGAGTATCTACTTGTGCTTTCCTGCCAGCATGCGCAAGCTGGATAGCAGATTTACTTCCTGCTTGGTGAATTTGATTATTTAAATCGGTTAAACCTGCAACTTGCTCATTATTCCAGATCCCTAGGTCTTGAGGAGAAATACGCCCTTCTGGTAACACAGCAGCAGCTTCTGTTATTACTAAACCCACTTGACCCATCGCTCTTGAGACATAATGAGTGACATGAAAGGGTGTAATCATACCGTCTTCATTGAAGCAGGAATACATGCACATTGGAGACATAACAATTCGGTTCTTTAGACTGATTTTTTTAAAATTAATTGGTGAGAATAACTTTGTCATTATTCATTCCTCCTGTTAGATAGTTAGTAGTAAATTTTTCTAAGTAAATCTTTAAGTAACTTATAAGCAGTATTTATGCTTTTTATAAATGGCTTAGTGCAATGTTCGGTACATCCGTAATAACTCCATTAACCTCAAGGTCCAAACAACGCTTTATTTGTCTAGGATGATTTACAGTATAAACTCTAACTTGTAACCCTTGCTGTTTACATTGTTGAACAAGTGAGTTTGATAATAACCGGTATTTTATATGAATGGCGTTTGCACCGAGTTCTTTAGCATAGGTGATAAGCTGCTTTTTTCTCCTGGAACGTAATAGTGCACAATTTAGATGTTGAGAGATCTTCCTTAAGCGTTCTACACTGTTTGGATTAAAGGTAGATAGTATGGTACGATCAAGTAAATCATAGGAATAGAGCAAATCATACACAATGGACTCCATATTCTTATAATCTATTTTATTGTTTTTTAATTCTATATTTAAAGTAAGAGGTTTTCCACCGAACCATTTGAGGAACTCTTCTAGAGAGGGGACGGTGGCGCCTGCAAACTCTGTATTGAACCAAGCACCGGCATCCAGTTGTTTCAGCTGTTGAAATGTATAGTCCTTAACATAACCCTTTCCATTCGTTGTACGATTAACGCGTTCATCGTGAATAAGGACGGGGATGTTATCTTTTGTGAGCTGAACGTCTGTTTCTATGCCTTGAGCCCCTTGTTGAAAAGCTAATTGAAACGCAGCCATTGTATTTTCAGGTGCCAAAAGACTTGAGCCACGATGAGCATAAATTTTTGTTTTCAATGAATTCACCTCTCTTATGATTGTGTTTTATTTAGTTATAAAAGTCAATTTGTACAGGAGGATTATTATGAATAGTTGGCAATCAAAGGAACAATTAACTGAATTACTTTCTTCACTTGCTCACTACCAAAGTGTAACAGGTACAAATGCGGAAATAGCTTTGGCAGAATATCTCCATCATTTATTAGCGGAAAAGACTTATTTCCAAAAAAACTCCGATCACTTAAATTTACACCCTTTGGACGATGGCAGGCATTTGTTAACTGCTCTTGTTAAAGGAGCTTCTAATACAAAAGAAACAATAATTTTGCTAAGCCATTTCGATGTCGTTGGAACAGAGGATTATGGATCGTTAGAAAATTTAGCATTCCGTCCAAAGGAACTTACGAAGGAAATGAATAAGATTTACGATCAATTACCTTTACAAGTACAAAAAGATCTTAAACAGGGAGAATGGCTGTTTGGCAGAGGGACAATGGATATGAAAGCAGGATTATCCATTCATTTATCTATGCTTGAAAGGGCTATGAATGGTGAGTTTAATGGCAACATTTTACTTCTTACTGTTCCCGATGAGGAAGTGAACTCAAAAGGTATGTTAACTGCATTACCAGTTTTAAATCAGTTAAAAGAAAGTGAAAACCTTGAATTTAATGCCTGCCTAAACGGAGAGCCGATGTTTAGTAAGTATCCTGGTGATCCATCTTATTATGTGTATACTGGTTCAATCGGTAAGGTGCTTCCCGGTTTTTATTGTTATGGCAAAGAGTCCCATGTAGGAGAGCCTTTTTCCGGAATAAATCCGAATCTTATGAATAGCTTTCTATCCCTGCAGCTTGAATTAAACGAATCATTTATTGAGAAAGCAGGAGATGAAGTAACTCCACCACCTGTAAGTCTTATGCAGCGAGATTTGAAAGAGGAATATTCTGTGCAAACTCCGCAAGCTGCTGTTTCTATGTATAATGTTTTGTACCTTCAGCAATCTTTTAACGATATAAATGAAAAATTACTTGAAAGCGCAAAAAAAGCTGCGAAAAATATAGAAACACATGTTAATGAAAAAGCTGAAAAGTATGCTGATATGGCATCTGATTTTACCATGTCTTACTCAAAAGTGCATGTAATGATGTATGAAGAACTATACAATGAAGCGGTTAAGCGGTTTGGCCAAGATGAAATTGATAGAATACAAAATTTATTGGTAAATCAGAGAGAACAAGGCGACAGGGATTTTTCTACATTACTTGTTCAAGAGTTGGCAGCAATGTGTAAAGATCTCACACCGTTAATAGTTTTATTTTACAGCCCTCCATTTTATCCAGCGGTATCTTCCCATCAAGATAAGTATATTAGTCGGGTTATGGATTATGTGAAGGAATACGTAGCTGACAAGTATGGTCTTTCCTTGACTGTGTCCGAATTTTTTACTGGTTTGTCCGATTTGAGTTTTATTGGCCCGGTATCCTCCAAAGGGAAGTTGGATCAGTTAACAGTCAATATGCCATTGCAAAATCATGGGTTCACTTTTCCAAGTGATATTATGGAAAAACTAACGATGCCTATTTTAAATATTGGTCCTCTTGGAAAGGACGCGCATCAGTGGACAGAACGGCTAGAATTATCATACAGTTTTGAAGTATTACCGGAAATTGTGTCGGAGGCAATAAAACAATTATTAAAAAAGTAGCATAATACTGTGACAATCTCTTTAAAAAGATGTAAGATTAATATAAAAATGAATGGATGTTCAGTTTTGGGGGATTATAAATGAAAGTTATTAATAAGGATATTAGTCAAATCACCATTCCCACTCCTTTTGCAGTGGGGGATACACATGTATATCTTTTGAAGGGAGATAAATTGTCATTAGTAGATGCTGGTGTAAAAACAAAGGAAGCGTGGGAAGCACTGACGAGTCAGTTAAAGCAATTAAACTATTCACCAAATGATATAGAGCAAATTATATTAACTCATCACCATCCTGACCATATAGGGCTAATTGAAGAATTTCCGAGGGTGAAAAGTATTGTAGGACACAGATATATAAACCCCTTTTTAATTAGGGACGAAGGTTTTATTGACAATTATATTGAATTCTTTAAAACTTGTTTTCATGTGAATGGGGTTCCTGAATCTTTTCAATCTGAAATGGAAAAGGAGCGGAAGGCCTTTGATTATTTTGGTCGAGGGGAGTTAACTGAATTTATTGATCAAGGACAAAATCTACCAGGACATGAAGATTGGAGTGTTATTGAAACAAAGGGACACGCACAGAGTCATTTATCTTTTCTAAGAGAACAAGACGGCATGTTTATAGGGGGAGACCATCTTTTACAGCATATCTCTCCTAATCCACTCATTGAACCACCATATGAAGGGCAAAACGACCGTTCTAAATCTTTACTGCAGTTTAGGTCGAATTTAATTAAATGCAAAGAGGCAAGTATTCGAACTGTTTTGCCAGGCCATGGTCCTGTATTTTCTAATGTAGATGAAGTAGTAGAACATCAATTATCGAGGCAGGAACAGCGAGCAGATAAAGTTTACCAATATCTAAAAAAGGAGTCCGCTTCTCCCTATCAAATATGTAAGCAGCTATTCCCAAAACAATATGAAAAGCAGATTGGTTTAACTATGTCAGAAACTATCGGGCAGCTTGATTATTTAGAAAATGAAGGTTTAATTGAAAAAGACTTAGTCAATGGACAATATGTATATGAAACAAAATAAATTAACAAATAAAAAAATTATTGTCACAGGCGCTTCAAGCGGAATCGGAGAACAAATTGCCAGACATGTTGCTTTAAATGGTGGGATTCCTATTTTGTTGGCAAGGTCTAAGGAGAAACTGGATAATTTACAGCACTCTATTAAGAGGGATTACCATATTAATAGTCCTGTATATCAAATTAATTTAATTGACATCCAAGAAGTAGAAAAGCTTGCGGAGAGAATTATTAAAGAGCAAGAACAAGTACATGGTTTAATTAATAACGCAGGCTTAGGATACTTTAAATATATTATAGATACTAGTTGGCAGGAAACAGAGGAAATGCTATTTTTAAATGTTAATTCGGTTATCAAGCTTACTCAACTATTTTTACCTCACTTTATTGAACATGGTCAAGGACATATTATTAATATCGCATCCCAGGCAGGAAAAATTGCCACACCTAAATCTGCAGTTTATGCAGCAACAAAACATGCTGTAATCGGATATACCAATGGTCTGCGATTAGAAACAAAAGCTCACCATGTCTATGTAACATCTATTAACTTAGGCCCTGTTAAGACAAATTTTTTTACGAAGGCTGATCCGGAAGGGAATTATCAGAAGAGTGTAGAAAAGTACATGCTAGATCCGGATTATGTAGCAGACAGGGTCGTTGGTGTTTTATTTAAACGTAAACGGGAAATAAACCTACCAGTATGGATGGAGATGGGGAGTAAACTATATCAATTATTTCCAGGGCTTATGGAAAGACTATTAAAAAAGCAGTTTAATAAAAAGTAAGAAAATAAAGTACTGGGAGGGCCATGAGGTTGAAACTAGAAATTAGTTCAGAAGCTAAGAAGAAACTAAAGGAAATAAATACAATGAATTTTCCTTATTTACTGCTATGGTATGATACGGAAGGTTGCGGTTGCGGAGTTAATGGGATTCCGATGATTCGCTTTGTTGATCGTCTCCCCAATAATTATATTGTAGTAGAAAATGAAGAATACAAGACTGTAATGGAAGAGCAGCAAGCAACATTTTTTTCTGATAAGATGAAATTAACTGTTGTGAATGGGATGTTTCGATTATCTAGTCCGGAAGGTATATTGAATCCTTTTCTGCCGGATAGAAGGGTTTTTAATGGCTAAGCAATGAAGAGGGATCCCCTTCGTTGCTTTATCTATGAGCGTTATATTGAATTGGCTTGCTTATTTGCCTAATCTTTGAGTATAACTCATCAGATAATGGCTCTTTATTATAGTTCGCAATATTCTCTTTAACTTGCTCAACTGAGCTTGCACCAAATACTGCGCTTGCTATGGCAGGGTTTTTTAGTGTATATTTTAGTGCCATTTCGTTTAAAGTGAAATCCTCATCACAAAGTGTAGCCAAGTTTTTATTTATATCTGTAAGTTCTTTAAAGCTATAATCAAGAAAGCCTTCTTTGCCTTTTCGGGCGATCACATTAGCTGAATGATTACTTAGCATTCCCTTGGCAAGTGGGCCTCTTGCCAAAACACTAATGTTGTTGGAGTGGAGCAGGTCGAGTATTTCTTCCTCTGGCCTTCGGTCGAGAATGTTATACTGCATCATAACAGCATCTATATTGGAATGTTTTACGTATTCTTTTATAACATTAGGACGTATGGATGATATACCATAAGCTCTAATCAACCCTTCTCTTTTTAAAATCTCAAAGGCTTCGATTGTTTCATCAATTGGATCCTCAATTGTACCTCCATGGAGCATATAAAAATCAATGTAATCTGTTTGCAATCGCTTCAGACTATCTTTCAATCCTTCAGTAATATGCTTTTTTGAAGGGTCCCAATACCAGTTCTTGTCTTCCTTATTAAAATTATTCCCAACTTTTGATGTCAGAATGATCTGCTCACGTTTTTCTTTAATAGCTTTACCTACTACTTCTTCATTTTTTCCAAAATCATATAAGTCAGCAGTATCTAAATGGTTAATATTATGTTCCAGTGCATAGTCAATAATATTTCCTGCTTGTTTCTGATCCTTGCCAAGTGACATACAGCCGAGTGTTAGTTCTGATACATACAATTCGGAATTGCCTAACCGGTTTTTTTGCATAATAAATACCTCCAATCCTAACTATTATTGTAGGAATTAATATAAAGAAATACAACTATTTTTTATTGGGTATATATAAATATGCTAGAATGAAATAAAAAGAGATATAAAAGGATGATTGAAATGGATAAATTTACTGAAAACACGATAGAATCCAAAACAATTTATGATGGGAAGGTTGTTCACTTGAAGGTGGATGACGTTACTTTACCTAATGGAAAAACGGCTAAAAGAGAAATTATTAATCACCCAGGAGCCGTTGCAGTAATCGCAATTACTGAGGAAAATAAGATAGTTTTTGTAGAGCAGTATCGTAAACCCTTGGAAAAATCACTTATTGAACTTCCGGCAGGAAAACTTGAAAAAGGTGAAAAGCCAGAGCTTACTGGCATTCGTGAATTGGAAGAAGAAACAGGATATACAACAAATAATCTCTCACTTGTTACATCATTTTATACTTCTCCCGGCTTTGCGGATGAATTGATGTATATTTATATAACTGATGAAATAAAAAAAATAGAAAATCCTCCAGCAGGAGATGAAGATGAATTTGTGGAAATACTTGAACTTAGCTTAGATGAAGCAAAGAAATATGTAGAAGAAGAGCGTATCCATGATGCAAAAACAAACTATGCAATTTTATATTTGCATGCTTTGGGGAGATTTTGATGCTTACACCTTATTTTGCAGATATGCACATTCACGTAGGTAGAGATATATATGGGAAGCCAGTGAAAATAACAGGGTCCAAAAATCTTACACTTACAAATATATTAAAAGAATCAAGCCGTAATAAGGGTATTGACATGGTAGGAGTAATTGATAGCCATGCTCCTGCTGTACAGCAGGAAATTAAAAACCTGATAAGTGAAGGAAAAGCATATGAATTGAGTGATGGTGGTATTCAATTTGAAGAAGTTACTTTATTACTTGGTTCAGAAATAGAGGTGTATGATGATAATTGTTTAGGGCCAATTCATGTTCTTTGTTTCCTTCCTACTTTGGAGAAAATCAGCCTTTTTTCTGAATGGCTTACAACCAAAATGAAGAACATTACATTAAGCTCTCAAAGATATTACGGAACAGCCAAGGAATTACAGTATAAAGTAAAAGAACTGGAAGGTATATTTATCCCCGCCCACATATTTACTCCGTTTAAAAGTTTATATGGTAAAGGGGTAAGAGAATCGTTGGAGGAAGTACTCGATCCAGATTTAATTGATGGTGTTGAGTTGGGGTTAAGCTCTGATACAGAAATGGCTGATCAAATTAAGGAACTACATGCTTATACATTTTTAACTAATTCGGATGCACACTCTCTAGCAAAAATAGCTAGAGAATATCAGGAGATTAAAATGGACAAACCGTCATTTAAAGAATTTCTGTGGGCTTTACACCAATTAGAAGGTAGGAAGGTTACTAAAAATTTTGGTATGAACCCACAGTTAGGAAAATATCATACTACAGTTTGCAACAAATGCTTTTCGAAATTACCTTCTGATACCATAGAGTGCCCGGTTTGTGGTTCTAAAAAGATTATTAAAGGCGTGTTTGACCGGATTCAGGAACTAAAACAAGATAGTAATTTTAAAAGGGAGCGGCCACCCTATTTATACCAAGTGCCATTAGAATATCTGCCTGCTTTAGGAAAAAGGACGTTTGAGAAACTTTTAGATCAGTTTGCAACCGAAATGAATATTATCCACCATGTTTCATTTGAAGAATTGGTGAAGATAGTTCCTGAAAAGCTTGCACACTATATTATACAGATGCGCGAAGGTAAGTTGGAAATAGAAGCTGGGGGCGGAGGCAAATACGGAAGTGTAAAATCCAAATAGCCGTGATATAGAACTCAACTTACTAATAAATAGACCTTTTTTTCATATTTTCGGTAACAAGTGGAGCATCTGCTCGTTTGCTATTGCAGTATCTTCTTTGCGTCGTGTTGCGATGGGTTCAGAATAAATTTATATGAAAAGATAGGAAAAAGATAGAGAACTGGTATTTTACTTCGGGATCCTTCATAGATTTCTACTATAGTCGTATTTATTGAATGGAGGATTCCGATGTACAAAAATAAATCTCTCATAGTAGTCGATCATGTCAAAGAAAATGCCACTGTTTATCTGTTTATGATCATTTTGTTTCTTACCGGAATCGTTTTTGGAGCTATCCTGGTTAATAGTATGAATTTCATTCAAAAACAGGAATTGTTTTTTTATTTAGAGAGGTTTTTTGGCCAAATAATAGGTCAACAAGATATTAAAAATGTAGATATATTAAAAAGCAGCTTTTTATATCACAGTAAGTACTTATTATTACTATTTATATTGGGTTTATCTGTGATCGGATTACCAATTGTTTGGGTATTACTGTTTATTAAAGGACTGGTAGTGGGGTTTTCGATTGGCTTTATTGTTAACCAACTAGGATTTAAAGGACTCTTATTAGCTTCTTTGTCAATTGCTCCTCAAAACATTATAATTATTCCAATATATATTACTGCAGGCAGTTTGGCGATGATATTCTCGCTCAAATTGTTAAACAAGTTATTTGCACGTAAGATTTCACAGCCTGTTTTTCAACCATTCGGAAGATATTTCATAACATTTGCTTTTCTTTTATTATTTTCTTTTGTAGCTGCATTACTGGAAGCTTTTGTGGCTAATGAAACAATGGAGCTTCTAATAAAATCATTTTACTAATAACGGTTATTATATTATAATTATTATAAATACAAAGTAGTATTTTGTTTTGACACTTTTTTCATTCATGCATATAATGAAGATGGGCACACGAGGGAGGTAAATGCCATGGAACATCGAATAGATAATATAAAGAAGCAGCTCCACGCACAAAGTTATAAACTTACGCCTCAGAGAGAAGCAACTGTTAGAGTGCTGCTAGAACGTGAAGAAGATCATTTAAGTGCTGAAGATATTTTTTTATTGGTAAAAGAAAAGGCACCTGAAATAGGGTTAGCAACAGTATACCGTACACTGGAATTATTATCTGAGTTAAAAATCGTGGATAAAATAAATTTCGGTGATGGCGTCTCTCGATATGATCTGAGAAAAGAAGGTGCTGAACATTTTCATCATCACCTTGTATGTATAGAATGTGGTTCAGTTGAAGAAATAGTGGAAGATTTGCTGAAAGATGTAGAAAAAATTGTAGAAAATGATTGGCAGTTTCAAGTTAAAGATCATAGGCTTACTTTTCACGGAGTGTGCAAACAATGCCAAAAGATAACCATAAAATCTTAACATAGACTAACCTTTTTTCAGCTGAGAAAAGGTTTTTTTATTTTTACATAAAGTTAGTTTTATATACCCATTGCTAAAAATATAAATTACAAAAATCCTTATCTTCATAATAATTTACAAATCAATAGAAAAAGGTTACATTTAAAGTGTACTGAATAACTAGTTATATGTATAATATGATCCATTTCTGGCATATCTTTTAGTAGGATTTAAATTCTGAATAAGGAGATATGACATGAAACAGATCATTAGTGAAATACTAAAAGTTTTTATCATTTTTACTGCCTGCACTTTTTTATTTTATTTTGGTTTACGTTATATGCACGATGAATATGAACAAATTCATCGGTATGATCCACCAGAAGGTCCAGCTGTAAAGGTATCAAACACAGAGGATCGGTTTATCGACCGTTTGAATATTTTCTTTCGTTTAGGAGAATAGATTATGCTTAAGGATACTGTTTCAGATTTTCTTCATTATCTGCAAATTGAAAGAGGCTTGTCTGAGAATACGTTAATTTCATATAAACGTGATCTTACTCAGTATATAAACTATCTTAGCAAGGTAGAGTTAAAATCTGATTGGGCAACAGTTCACCGCAATGATATTATTGCGTTCCTTCAAATGTTAAAAGATGCAGGTAAATCAGCGGCGAGTATTGCAAGGTACACTTCATCAATTAGATCCTTTCATCAGTTTTTAATCCGCGAACAACTTGTACAGCAAGATGCGAGTTTACATATTGAATCACCAAGAAAAGAAAGAAAACTGCCGGATGTGCTGAGCGAAAAAGACATAGATTCACTGTTGGCTATTTCTGGTGAAAAACCCTTGGAACTCAGAAATAAAGCAATGCTTGAGTTATTATACGCAACGGGTTTGCGTGTTAGCGAGATGATTAATTTAAAAGTAAGTGACCTGCATTTAACTATGGGCTTTGTTCAGTGTGTTGGAAAGGGAAATAAAGAAAGGATCGTCCCACTAGGCGATATAGCCATAAAGTCCCTTGAAGAATACATTAGAAAGGGAAGGTCAATATTAGGGAAAAATAATAAGGATGGGAATGTGTTGTTCCTTAATCAGCATGGCAGACCTCTCACACGACAGGGTTTTTGGAAGATACTTAAAGCAAATGCTAATCGTGCTGGTATCCAAAAAAAGATTACGCCACATACATTGCGACATTCCTTTGCGACACATTTATTAGAGAATGGAGCCGATCTGAGAGTTGTTCAGGAAATGCTAGGCCATGTTGACATTTCAACTACTCAAATTTATACACATGTCACGAAAACTAGATTAAAAGATATTTATACAGCCTATCATCCTAGGGCGTAATTTTTTAATTATAGTTGTCTGACATCCTACAAGTTGTTGTTTCGTTCAGTAGTCTTAGAATACTGGACATATTATATCTAGGAAATGGGAATACAATTTATGGGAGGTTTTAGGTATGAAAAAATTTAATCGTGTATTTTTAATTGTTATGGATTCTGTTGGAATTGGTGAAGCACCGGATGCGGCTGAATTCAACGATTTAGGTGCAGATACATTAGGACATATTGCAGAACATATGAAAGGACTTAAAATGCCTAATATGGGGAAGCTTGGATTAAGTAATATTCGAGAAATTCAAGGAATAAAAAAGGCAGAAAGACCGTTGGCATATTATACAAAAATGCAAGAGGCTTCAAATGGCAAGGATACGATGACAGGTCATTGGGAAATAATGGGTTTATATATAGAACAGCCATTTCGTACATTTCCTGATGGCTTTCCAGATGAGTTAATCCAAGAGTTAGAAAAAAAATCCGGACGGAAAATAATTGGAAATAAACCTGCTTCCGGTACGGAAATTATTGAAGAACTTGGCCAGGAGCATATGGAAACCGGAGCCTTAATTGTTTACACTTCTGCCGACTCTGTACTGCAAATAGCTGCACATGAAGACATTGTTCCTATAGAGGAACAATATCGTATATGTGAAATGGCGCGTGAGTTAACCCTCGATGAAAAATATATGGTTGGTCGTGTAATCGCACGTCCATTTGTTGGTGATCCTGGTTCTTTTCAACGGACAGCTAATCGTCATGACTATGCTTTAAAGCCGTTTGGAAGAACGGTAATGAATGAATTAAAGGATGAAAACTATGATGTAATTGCCCTAGGAAAAATTTCCGATATTTATGATGGGGAAGGGGTTACTGAAGCTATTAGAACCATTGATAACGAGGATGGTATGACTAAGCTTGTAGATACAATGTCAAAAGATTTTAAAGGAATCAGCTTTTTGAATTTAGTGGATTTTGATGCGAAGTACGGCCATCGACGTGATCCCAAGGGATATGGTGATGCATTAGAAGCATTTGATGCCCGCCTACCTGAAGTGTTAGAAAGATTGCAAGAGGATGATTTACTGCTTATTACTGCAGACCATGGTAATGACCCAATTCATCACGGTACGGATCATACACGAGAATATGTTCCTTTAATTGCTTATCATACAGGTATAGAAGAAGGGAAAGAATTGCCTATTAGTAAAACTTTTGCTGATATTGGGGCAACAATCTCTGATAATTTTAACGTGAAGCTGCCATCTTACGGTAAAAGCTTGTTAAACCAATTAGGAAGGGAAGATGCTTAATGATTCCATCATCAATTAAAGAAGCGAGTGCTTATATTTCAGGGAAATTAGATACTACTCCTAAAATCGGGTTGATTCTAGGTTCGGGCTTAGGAGTGTTAGCTGAAGAAATTGAAGAAGCTATTGATATTTCATATGAAGATATTCCAGGTTTTCCTGTATCCACTGTGGAAGGGCATAAAGGCCAATTAGTTATAGGTAAACTTCAAGGTAAAGAGGTACTAGCTATGCAAGGGCGTTTTCATTACTATGAAGGTTACTCTATGCAGCAGGTTACATTCCCTGTAAGAGTAATGAAACAACTTGGAATAGAAACTATTATTGTTACAAATGCAGCTGGTGGAATAAACGAAAAGTTTCAACCTGGAGATCTAATGGTAATTACTGACCATATTAATAACATGGGAGATAATCCTTTAATTGGAAAAAATGAAGAGCAGTTGGGGCCTCGTTTTCCAGATATGTCTCAGGTCTACGACAAAGCGTATATACGTTTAGCGAAGGAATGTGCCGAAGATTTAGATTTGCAAGTACAAGAAGGAGTATATGTAGGTAACACTGGTCCAACATACGAGACTCCTGCAGAAATTAGAATGTTACGTTCATGGGGAGGGGATGCAGTAGGAATGTCTACAGTCCCTGAAGTAACAGTAGCAGGACATGCAGGATTACGTGTGTTAGGTGTTTCTTGTATTTCAAATATGGCAGCTGGTATACTGGATCAACCTTTAACGCATGAGGAAGTTATTGAAACAACTCAAAGAGTCCGTGATGACTTTTTAAGGTTTATTAAAAAAATAATCAGTACTTTACCATAATACCTATTAGGGGCGATAAAGATGAGAATGTATGACATTATTGAGAAAAAAAGAGATGGAGAAGAATTAACTTCTGAAGAAATTAACTATTTTATCGAGGGTTATACGAACGGAGATATCCCGGATTACCAAACCAGCGCACTTTTAATGGCTATCTATTTTCAAGATATGACGGAAGAAGAGAGAGCAAACCTGACGTTAGCTATGGTTGAATCCGGCGATCAAATTAATCTTTCCGATATAAACGGAGTAAAAGTAGATAAACACTCCACCGGTGGAGTAGGAGATACAACTACTTTAATACTTGCGCCTTTGGTAGCCTCTGTCGGTGTCCCGGTAGCCAAGATGAGCGGTCGTGGCTTGGGACATACAGGAGGTACAATTGATAAACTAGAATCTGTTCCAGGTTTCCATGTGGAGATATCAAATGATGAATTTATAAATCTTGTAAACAGGAATAAAGTAGCTGTTATTGGTCAGTCAGGCAATTTAACTCCAGCTGACAAGAAAATTTATGGCTTACGTGATGTCACAGCAACAGTTAGCTCTATCCCATTGATAGCGAGTTCTATAATGAGTAAAAAAATAGCCTCTGGGGCGGATGCTATCGTGCTTGATGTTAAAACAGGTTCCGGTGCTTTCATGAAGGATTTGAAAGATGCTCAGTCACTGGCTAAGGCGATGGTATCCATCGGAAATAAAGTGGGAAGAAACACAATGGCGGTTATTTCCGATATGAGTCAGCCTTTGGGTTATGCCATTGGTAATGCGCTGGAAGTGAAAGAAGCAATTGAGACCTTAAAAGGTAAAGGCCCAGAAGATTTGACTGAGTTATGTTTAACATTAGGTAGTCAAATGGTAGTTCTGGCTAAACAAGCGGAAAATCTAGATGAAGCCAGAAACAAATTAGAAGAAAATTTGCGAAACGGTAAAGCATTTGAAAAGTTTAAAGAATTCCTTGAATCTCAAGGTGGAGACCCTTCCGTCGCTGATCAACCAGAACTTTTGCCACAAGCAAAATATAAGATAGATGTACCTGCTAAAGAAGCAGGCACAGTTTCTGAAATTGTTGCAAATGAAATTGGTACTGCAGCAATGATGCTAGGAGCAGGAAGAGCAACTAAAGAATCAGAGATTGATCTAGGTGTTGGTATTGTTTTGCATAAAAAGATCGGAGATTCAGTTGAAAAAGGAGAGACCTTACTGACTGTCCATTCCAACAAAGAAGACATTGAAGAAGTAAAACAATTATTATATAAGAACATCACCATAGCTTCGTCAGAAATTAAAGCACCAACATTAATCTATGAGGTTTATACAGATTAATGTTTAAGAAAATATATTTTTAATTATGGGAAATCCGAACTGATTCTTTTAATATGAATCATAGTTCGGATTTTTCTTTATGGCTTTAAAGTATTTGTTACGGCACTTAACATTTCAAATGAGTTTATTTACATTGCTAAACTGACTTATAAAGCAGTATAAATATATTTACTAATGGGAATCCTATACTTATATAAAATGAGTTGGAGGTAGTACGATGAAGAAAAAGTTACTCATAACCAGTATGATGGTAATTGTTTATAGCTTATTTGGAATGTCAGTATATGCGGAAGAAAGTAAAGGAGATCAAACCAATTCAATTAACCTTGCAGATAATGCGAAATCTGCAATTTTATTAGAAAGAGATACTGGTCAAGTATTCTATGATAAAGATGCACACGTAAAATTACCCCCTGCTAGTATGACTAAAATTATGACATTATTATTAATTATGGAAGCATTGGAACAAGGTGACTTAAAGTACGAAGAAAAAGTTAGGGTGAGTGAGCGTGCTGCTTCTATGGGAGGTTCTCAGATTTTTCTGGAGGCAGGCGAAGAAATGACTGTAAAAGATTTGCTTAAAGGGATTGCAGTTGCCTCTGGCAATGATGCAAGCGTTGCTTTAGCAGAAAGAATTGCTGGCAGTGAAAAAGCGTTTGTAAAAAAGATGAATCAAAAAGTAAAGAAACTAGGTTTAGAAAACACAAAGTTTCAAAATACAACTGGTTTACCGGCAGAAGATCACTATAGCACAGCCTATGATATGGCTATGATAGCGAAAGAACTCTTGAAATATGAAAAAATCACAAAGTATACCTCCATTTATGAAGATTATTTGAGAAAAGGGAAAGAAAATGAATTTTGGCTTGTTAACACAAATAAACTTGTAAAGTTTTATCCTGGCGTAGATGGGTTGAAAACAGGTTATACCAATGAAGCAAAGTATTGCTTAACTGCTACTGCCAAGAAAGGTGACATGAGAGTTATAGCTGTTGTGATGGGCGCAGGGACGATTAAAGAGAGGAATGCAACAATATCGGGTATGCTGGATTATGCATTTAATCATTATGAAACAAAGCATATATTTGATAAAGGTGAGCGAATAACTTCATTAAATCTTTTAAAGGCAGAAAGAAAAAATATTGAAATAATTACTTCAGAGTCTATAAGTACCGTTCACCGAAAAGGCGAAGACACAAAGAATGTTGAAACTGTCATTACACTAGACTCTGAATTTACTTTACCTTTGAAAAAGGGAGCTAAAGTAGGAATGTTATATGTAAAGGACGGAGACAAAACGTTATCTAAGACATCACTTACAGTGAAAGAAGATATCGAAAAAGCATCTTATTTAACCTTATTTAAAAGATCTGTGCAAAAATTAGCGAATTCTAGGTGATATCTTCTAATTTCAATGAAATACTTCTTCTTTTGTCACTTAGCAGGATTTCAATCAATCAATATAGAAAGAGAGTCATATGAAGTTATGTAAGGAGGAAAAGAAGATGGGTCTTAGTGCAGAATTTCAAGTGAAAGATGAAGTATTGATCGTTAGGCTCTCCGGTGAGTTAGATCATCACGAAGCAGAAGAGCTTCGTGATAAATGGAAAGAAGAAATTTATAAACATGGGATAAAACATGTGATCTTAAATCTGGAAGCTGTAAGCTTTATGGATAGTTCCGGACTTGGAGTGGTCTTAGGCAGATATAAAGAAGTACTACAACTCGGTGGGGAAATGGTAGTGTGTTCTATTTCTCCGCCAATAAGAAGACTATTTGAGATGTCGGGGTTATTTAAAATAATCAGACTGGAAGAAAGTGAGCAATTTGCCTTAGAAACGTTGGGGGTGGCTTCATGAAAAATGAGATGGCAGTAGAGTTTTTAAGTGTAAGTGAGAACGAGTCTTTTGCAAGGGTGACCGTTGGTGCTTTTATCTCCCAATTGGACCCTACTATGGATGAACTAACGGAAATTAAAACAGTTGTTTCTGAAGCAGTAACTAATTCTATTATTCATGGTTACAATAATGAACCTAACCATCAGGTTTTCATTAAATGCATCATTCACGAAGGTGAGATTGAACTAGTTATTAAGGATAACGGTGTAGGTATAGGTGACGTGGAAGAAGCAAGACAACCTTTATACACTTCAAAGCCAGATTTGGAAAGGTCTGGAATGGGGTTTACAATAATTGAAAATTTCATGGATACTATTGAGGTTATTTCTAATCCAGGTGAAGGAACAACAGTTCACATGACAAAACAACTAATAAACAGTAAGACTGTTTGTAAGTAGGGATGTCTATGAATGTAAACGTTAAAAAAGAAAACAAGACACTAACTGATGAACAGGTAAAAGAGTATATTCGCAGAAGTCAACAAGGTGATATGAGTGCAAGGGACTTGTTGGTGGAAAAAAATGTCCGTCTTGTCTGGTCAGTTGTTCAGCGTTTCATGAATAGAGGCTACGAACAAGAAGATCTTTTTCAAATTGGAAGTATTGGTTTAATAAAATCGATTGATAAATTTGATTTATCCTATGATGTTCGATTTTCAACATATGCCGTACCTATGATTATTGGAGAGATCCAACGTTTTCTTCGAGATGATGGCAGTTTAAAAGTTAGTCGTTCTTTAAAAGAAATGGGAAACAAAATTAGAAGAAAAAAGGATGAATTGACTAAAGAACTTGGTAGGTCTCCTACTGTTAATGAGATAGCCAACGCATTAGA
The DNA here is from genome assembly GCF_001878675.1 of Virgibacillus halodenitrificans. Lineage (NCBI taxonomy): Bacteria > Bacillati > Bacillota > Bacilli > Caryophanales > Bacillaceae > Virgibacillus > Virgibacillus halodenitrificans. The sequence continues at coordinate 1,825,141 of NZ_CP017962.1, forward strand.
AATTTCTTCTGAAGAAGTAGTACATGCACAGGAGGCTTCAAAGTCACCGCATTCCATTCATGAAACAGTTTACGAGAACGATGGGGATCCTATCACTTTACTTGATCAAATTGCTGAGCAAGACTCCCACTGGTTCGAAAAAATAACTTTGCAGGAAGCGATTCGAGGTTTAAATGAGCGAGAAAGATTGATTGTCTATTTAAGATACTACAAAGATCAAACACAATCTGAAGTTGCCCAGAGACTGGGAATATCGCAGGTACAAGTTTCTAGACTTGAGAAAAAAATCCTGCAGGATATGAAAGTCAACATAGATGGTACATAACAAAGAAGATCACCATACTGATGGTGATCTTTTTACATGAGAAGAAGTATATTCATCATTACCACCTTTTTGGATAATACTACAAATAATGTAGTTATCCAATGATTCGCAAAATGGATAAAATGCGAAGTAACTTTTCGTCTTTAGCGTAAGAAAAATAACTATGTTGCTGGAAAGTTCACTGAAATATTGAATCTGATTACACCACCGCTACGGAAAAAACTACGCTTTTCGGGGGCGGCTGATGAGCCTCCTCATGCTAACGCATTCCGGGGTCTCACCTATGCCTCATCTCCCCCAGAAGTCTCCGTATTTTCCTCCGCTTAGTTTTACTTTATAAGCAATAAGTGACTTTAGTATCAGGTGTAAAAAGCTAGCTTAACATCCTCAAGGACAAGTGAAAAAAACCACTCTTTTAAAGCTCGTACAAATTGATTGGAGCGGAAGGGGGTGATTCTTACCGGAATAGCATGAGCTGAAGACTCTGCACGGACCTTAGCGAAGGAAGCGGCCGAGGCCATGCTGGCGGCAAAGAAGACACTGTGAGGGCACGAGCAGATGTCGCGCTTGTACCCGGAGGTGTGAAAGCTTCCGCCTGAAACGCAAATCAATGGGTGCTTCCTCTGTAAAATGAATTACTCCGTCCACCACAAGTTACGTCGCATTTCCCTCCAACTATGAATGAACAAACTCATTTGTACGCAACATTTGCAATTGAATCTAATAATAATTCCTTTTTTGGTAAACAATACAGGTAGATTATCATTTAGAGGAGAGATCCTGTGTCTATTGTTTATCTTAGAATGAAAAAAAGTGTTGAATTACCTAAATATCAAGAAGTTACCTTAAAAAATATTGCACATATCTCCATAGACTCTTCTTACAAAGAAGAGCTGAATAATACAACTATTTATCACATAACAAAAAAGGATAAAAATATTGTAGTAATTGACAGTTTTTTAATCATTGATTATTTAAATAAAAAATTTCCTGAGTTGGAATTACAAGTTATTGGCCCAGCTCAATGTATTATTCGGATTCATGAAAAGAAAAAACCATTATCCTTTCTTCTGGTAGTAATCGTATGGCTAATTTTATTCATAGGCACCGCAATGACGATCATGAATTTTCATTATGATGTCAGTATGCAGGAAGTTCAGCAAAAGCTCCACTTTTTATTGACAGGACAAGAGAATGAGTTTCCATTATGGATTCAGGTCCCTTACTCAATTGGACTTGGGATAGGTATGTTACTGTTCTTTAATCATTGGTTTAGCAAAAAATTTAATGAGGAACCAAGCCCCCTGGAAATCGAGATTAATAATTACCAGCAAAATTTAGATGATTATTTAATCCAAAATGAAAATATGTTGGACGATGAAAGAAATAATCGTTAATTTTTTTCAAGCACTTATTGGATTTTCCGGAGGGATAGCGGTCGGAGCTGGCTTTGTAGCATTTCTGACTGTTCTTGGGGTTATTCCGCGAATGGTACAACTGACAAAAAGAAAAAAATTAGTGAAAGTATACGGTGCGTGTGTGCTGATTGCATCTATCTTTGGTACATTTATTTCCTTTGCTAATATTAGCTGGGATCAGCCAACTATTATGCTAATTATATGGGGATTGCTTCATGGTATCTTTAATGGCATGCTTGCTGCGGCTTTAACTGAGGTTTTGAACGTATTTCCAGTATTATCAAAAAGGATTGGAATGGACGATTATTTATTATTCCTTTTAATGGCTTTTGTGTTTGGTAAGATTGCCGGTTCATTATTTCAATGGCTGTATTTTGTTAAATAACTGATTTAGGGGTGAAAGCAATGAAACGCCGAGATAATAAAATAGCGGTCTCATCTAATATAATGGATAACCAAACATATATGAAAAAAAGAATTGGGCTAGATGTCTCCTTTGATTTGGGGTTCCGCGAAATTACTTTATTAAGAAAAAAAGTTCAGTTATATTATGTGACAGGTTTATGTGATTCTGTTATTATTCAGGAAATTTTAGAAACTCTTATTCAAATAAATGATAATGAAGCAAATTCCAAGAAGTTAAAAGAAATTGTCAATAATCGGTTAGTGCATCAACAGGTAGAAGAAGTAGAAACGATGGATGAAGTCGTGGATAATTTGCTTTCCGGATTAATTATCGTCTTTGTAAATGGTGAAAAAATTGCCTTTGTCATTGATGTACGTAATTATCCTGGTCGAACCCCTGAAGAACCAGATACAGAAAGAGTGATTCGTGGATCACGTGATGGCTACACAGAAAACATTGTAGAAAGCACAGCTCTAACGAGAAGGAGAATTCGAGACGCTCGTTTACGTAATGAAATGTTGAAAGTGGGAGAACGTTCCAAAACGGATGTGTGTGTTACTTACTTGGAAGACGTAGCTGATGATGGATTAGTAAAAACTATTAAAGATAAGATTGAAAAAATTGAAGTTGATGGGATTACAATGGCCGACAAAACGTTGGAAGAGTTTATTATCGATAGAAAATGGAGTCCTTACCCCCTAGTAAGGTATACAGAAAGACCAGACGTAGCGGCTTCTCATTTGTTAGAAGGACATGTTATTGTTTTTGTAGATACTTCCCCAAGTGCCATTATTTTACCAACTACTTTTTTTCATCATATGCAGCACGCTGAGGAATACAGGGAAGCACCTCTAACAGGAACTTTTATTCGTCTCATTCGGTTTATTGCTGTTTTTATATCTTTATATCTCTTGCCCGTCTGGTTGTTATTTGTTATTGAACCAACGTTTTTACCGAAAGAACTGGCTTTTATTGGACCAAATGAAGAAGGGAATATCCCTATCACCTATCAAATCATATTAGGTATAATCGGCTTAGAGTTTTTGCGAATGGCAGCAATTCATACTCCCACACCTTTAGCAACAGCAATGGGTCTGATAGCAGCCGTTCTGATTGGACAAATTGCAATTGATGTTGGGATGTTTGGTCCGGAAGTAATTCTGTATATCTCAGTAAGCGCAATAGGCTCTTATGTTACACCAAGTTATGAATTGAGCGTGGCAAATAAGTTAATAAATTTAGGATTAGTTTTGGCAGTGGGCTTCTTTGGGGTTTACGGATTAACTATCGGTGTATTGTCACACCTACTCTTTTTAATCCATTTACGTTCCATAAAAACACCTTACTTATGGCCATTTATTCCATTTAACCCACGAGCAATGTTACAAATTATTTTTCGGGTCCCTAAACCATACAGTAATAGTAGACCGAGTATTGTGCATCCGAAAAACAACTATAGTCAACCAATTAAAAAGAGCTAAGTATGATGTTAGCTCTTTTAAAATTTTCATTATTATGATAAAGTTTGTAATTATATTTAGGTGTTGGGGAACGGAGGAACTTAAGCATGATTATTGACAATCACCCCTTTAAAGTAAATGAATTAGGTCATTTAGAAGTTGGAGGGATAGATACTACTTATTTAGCAAGCAATTATGGGACACCATTGTATGTATATGATGTAGAATTAATTCGTAAAAATTGTAGGTCTTTTGTTCAAACATTTAATAATTTAAATATAAATGCTAAAGTAGCATATGCGAGCAAAGCTTTTTCATCAATTGCTATGCTCCAAGTAATAAAACAGGAAAACCTTTGCTTGGATGTTGTCTCGGAAGGTGAATTATATACTGCGATCCAAGCCGATTTCCCTACAGAGAAAATCCATATGCACGGCAATAATAAAAGTGAAGAAGAACTTACGATGGCTATCGAAAATAACATTGGTTGTATTGTTATAGATAACTTTAATGAAATACATTTACTGGAAAGCTTGCTTGAAAAGCATGAAAAACAAATGGATGTTCTTCTTCGGGTAACTCCAGGAATTGAATCCAAAACACATCAATATATTATGACTGGAAATGAAGATTCTAAATTCGGTTTTAATTTAAATAATGGACAGGCTGAAAAAGCGTTCTGTTTATTACATGAACACAGCAGGATCCAATTTAAAGGGTTGCATTGCCACATAGGTTCACAAATTTTTGAAACTGATCGTTTTTTAATTGCTGTAGAGCTATTATTTCAGGAGTTGAATACTTGGAAAGAAAAACATGGTTATACCCCGGAAGTATTGAATTTGGGGGGCGGTTTTGGAATTAGATATACGGAAAAGGATAACCCTATTCCTTATGAATTTTATATAGAGGAATTAGTCAAAGCGGTCCGTAACCACTCTCATAAAATGGGCATACCGATGCCTGAAATTTGGCTTGAACCAGGCAGAGCAATAGTTGGAAATGCAGGGATCACCTTGTATACGATTGGCTCCCAAAAGCATATACCGGGTACGAGAGATTATATTTCCATTAATGGAGGAATGACAGATAATCTGCGACCAGCGTTATATCAGGCCAAGTATGAAGGAGTTATTGCGAATAAAGCGTCACACCCTCCTGTGAGGGATGTTTCCGTTGCAGGTAAATGTTGCGAATCCGGCGATATGTTAATCTGGGACTTGCCTGTTCCAGAAGTTAACAATGGTGACGTGCTTGCCGTATTTTCAACAGGGGCTTATGGCTATTCAATGGCAAATCATTATAATCGCTTGCCTAAGGCAGCTGTAGTGTTTGTAGAGAATGGAACTGAAAAATTAGTTGTACGTAGAGAAAGCTATATGGATGTTACAAAAAATGATTTACATTACGTTTAAAGTAAGCATTTCTTTTCATAAAATAAATTAAGTGGTAAAATAACACTGGTTGAAAAATAGTAAAGGGGTTGTGACCTATGTCTAAACATGGTTATATCTTGATGGAAAATGGTAATAAAATAGAATTTGAATTATACCCAAATGAAGCTCCAAACACTGTTGCTAACTTTGAAAAACTTGCCAACGATAACTTTTATGATGGGTTGACTTTTCATAGAGTAATTGACGGATTTGTTAGCCAGGGTGGTTGTCCGGTCGGAAATGGAACGGGCTCTGCTGGCTACACTATAAAATGTGAAACTGAAGGAAATCCTCATAAGCATGAAGAAGGTTCTTTATCTATGGCCCATGCAGGAAAAGATACAGGTAGCTGTCAATTCTTTATTGTGCATGAAGCTCAGCCGCATCTCGACGGGGTGCACACGGTATTTGGTAAAGTAACCTCAGGCATTGAGCATGCCAAAGCAATGAAAAATGGAGATCAAATGAAAGAAATGAAAGTTTTTTCTGAGTAGTAGGTGTAAGGATAAAATAGAATGAGTATACCTTTACTGTTTTATCTGATATTAATTGTAGCGCCAATTAGTATTGCAATGCATGAACTCGGTCATGCATTAATGGCTATTGTGTTAAAAGCACATAAGGTGGAAGTTTCAATCGGAGCTGGAAAAAAACTGGGAGGAATTTCCCGGAAAGGATTTCAGCTCTCCATCTATAGCCTTTACTTTTTAGGCGGCGTAGTAGAGCATGAAAAGAAACATCCATATAAATTGAGAGAGATTATATGGATCAGCTTATCTGGTCCTATTATGAATGCTATAATAGCCTTTATTGTTTATTTACTTTATGATTGGATACCTAACAATTATACTTCTTTATTTCTTTTATTTAATATTTGGCTAGCGGTTGTAAATTTAATTCCTTTTAAGATAAAGGAAAAGCAAACGGATGGTTATACCATTTTTAAGGAGATTATCAGAAGAATTTAGACATACATATAGTTGAAAAAGGTATTATTTGGGAGATTTTTGTTCATCCTTATTAATAATAGCTATGCGAGAGTTGACAAATAATAAGAATAATGTATAAATATATATAATAACAAGCAAAAAGATACGAATCAAATCTTACTTATTCAAATGTTAGTTTAATTTTAATAAACAACAGGATAACCTGTTATTTAAGTTATTTTGTTAATGAGGGGTATCTATGTTAATTCGCTATAAGAAGAACTTAGAAAAAATCGCCATGGGTTTATTATCTTTTATGCCTGAGGAAAAAAAAGACGTGAAAAAATTACAGCAGACGATAAAAGAATATGAAACTAATCCAGATTGGCATCTTTTTTTGTGGAAAGAAGATGATGATATATTAGGTGCTGTAGGTTTAAAGATTGAAGATGAAATTAATGCTGTTATTCAACACGTATCTGTCAATCCATCTCACCGAAATAATGGAATAGGTAAAAAAATGGTTATTGAAGTGAGTAATCTATATCAGGAGAAATACGCTGTATGTGCAAGTGATGAAGTGCAACAGTTCTATACAAAATGTGATGATGTAGATGAACAGAATGGTTAATTAAAAATCTGGACATGGCTAATCCAGTAATAAAGTATCCAAAGTTTTAAATCTATAATGCCCTAAGTAAATAAAAAGCCAGCCCTCTTATATGAAGGGCTGGCTTTTTATTTTTTTATTTTACGGCATTGTTATACAGTTTTGGTTTAGAACCAAGCTGCCCCAACGATTATTAACAGAATAAATAGAACTACAATTAGCGCAAAACCGCCGCCATATCCATAACTATTGCTCATAATAGTACTCCTCCTTTTTCTTCTTAAGACAAATAAATTGTGTTATTATTTATCTTACATTAGTAAATTATGTAGGGACCCTGTTGTTTGTATAGGCGTTTATGCCAAACTCATGCAACAAAAATTAGAAAGGATGTTGTTAAAAATGAATCAGGCATATGAGGTGAAACTAGATAAGTTCGAGGGGCCACTTGATTTACTTTTACATCTAATTAACCAATATGAGATAGATATATATGATATTCCAGTTGCTGTAATTACTGAACAATATATGAACTATATACATACAATGCAACGACTTGAATTGAACGTTGCAAGTGAATACTTGGTAATGGCTGCAACATTGGTTGCCATTAAAAGCGAAATGCTCTTGCCGAAGCCTGATATAGTGGAAGATACAGAGGAGTATATGGAAGACCCAAGGACTGAACTTATGGAGCGGCTAATTGAATATAGAAAATATAAAGAGGCTGCAGAAAAATTAAGGGAGAGAGAAGAAGACTTAAATCAAGTTCACACACGTCCCCCTTCTTCGTTTGAAGAATTGTTAAATGAACCACCTACCTTGACTAGAGGAAATATTTCTGTGTATGATATGTTGCACGCGCTTGGAAAGATGATGGAAAGAAAGAAATGGAAAGAACCACTGGAGACAAGAATAAGTAAGGCGGAAATATCTATAGAAAACCGGATGGACGAGATATTTGAACAAGTTAGCAGAGCTAAAGAGGGCTTGCTATTTTATGAATTATTCAGCGTTCCATCAAATAGTGCGATTGTAGTTACCTTTATGGCATTACTGGAACTAATGAAAGATAATAAAGTCTATTGTAATCAAGAGAAACATTTTGAAGCTTTATATGTTTATCATATGGAGGAATAAACGTGGAAATTACGGAACACAAAGCGATCTTAGAAGGTCTCCTTTTTGCAAGCGGGGACGAAGGAATTACTTGCAAACAAATTTCAAAAATTATAGAGGTGCCCGAGGATTATGTTGTTCACATATTGGAAGAATTACGTTTTGACTACGAAAGTGAACACAGAGGAGTAACTATTTTGGAGTCAAATCAACAGTACTATATGACAACTAAACCTGAGCACAGTTCCTATTATAAAAAGATGTTGGAAACACCAATGCTTACGAAGCTTTCCCAGGCAGCTTTGGAAACACTTGCTATTATTGCATATCGACAACCGATCACCAGAACTGAGATTGAGGAAATAAGAGGAGTTAAAAGTGATCGTCCAGTACAAACATTGATTGCTCGTATGCTAATTGAAGAGGTAGGAAGAAGAGAAGGAATCGGTCGACCAGTTCTTTTTGCAACAACAAAAGAGTTTTTAACGTTCTTCGGATTAACTTCTCTAGAAGAACTTCCCCCACTTCCAGAGGTCTCAGATCCAAGCAATGTAGAGGAAGATGCAGATCTTTTCTTTAAACAATTCAATGAAAAATTAAGTGAATGATAGGTGAATGCAGAGCTGGGTATGTAAGCCGGTGCTAATAGGAATAGCCATATAATTGCTGAAAATGAAATTACCAGTGAAATTAATTGTCCATTCAAGCAAATTTCATCTTACATAACCAGGCATAATACAATATTACGTAAAAAAAAGTTGACTTAACGTCAACTTTTTTGTTTATTTTTGGAGAGCATGTACTCTCAGTTTCATTAGCGAACAGTACTTCTCGATCTTTGACGATGGTAGAATGTAAAATTTACTCATACTCGATATATACAAGCATATTATATAAAGACACTACTACGGTGGAGGAGAACTATTATGCGGTATATCATACTTACGATGACTATTTTGTTAATTATTGCTTTCCCAAGGATTGGACAAGCATCCCCTGCAGTCTCAGCTAATAATGCTATATTAATGGAAGCTTCATCAGGAAGAGTTTTATTTGAAAAAAGAGCTTACGATAGACAATCCATCGCCAGTATTACAAAAATAATGACTGCGATTATAGCAATTGAATCTGGAAATTTAGACAAGAAAGTAACTGCAAGCCGTAAAGCAGTTTATACAGAGGGTTCTTCAATATATTTAGAACAAGGGGAAAAAATGACGCTGGAAGACCTTTTATATGGCTTGATGCTTCGCTCTGGAAACGATGCCGCGGTGGCCATTAGTGAGCACGTAGGCGGTAGTGAGGAAGGTTTTACTTTTTTAATGAATGAAAAGGCTAAATGGTTAGGTATGAATGATTCTCATTTTATGAACCCACATGGTCTTGATGCAAAGGAGCATTATTCTTCAGCTTACGACATGGCATTGCTTACAAAATATGCAATGGATAATAAAAAATTTAGAGCAATTAGTGGAGCAGAGACTTACTTATCTGATGCAAGAACCTACAGCTGGAGAAATAAAAATAAATTACTTACTCAGTATTATAAATATTGTACAGGAGGAAAGACAGGTTATACCAAAAAGACTGGAAGAACACTTGTCACAACTGCTGAAAAAGATGGGATGAAGTTAATTGCCGTTACCTTAGATGCACCAGACGATTGGAATGACCATATTCAATTATTTGAATGGGGTTTTAAAAATTATAAAATGAAGACAGTGGAAAAAAAGGGAGAAAAATTATATAAACTTGATGACATAAACAATCTGACTTCAGGTTATATCAGGGATGATGTAGAATACCCACTAACTGAAGATGAAACGGACAGGATAGTGCAGAAAAACGTGTTGCTTGCTAAAACCAAGCAATCAGCTAATAATCCGATAGGTAAGTCGGTATTTTACCTTAACAACCAACCTATACTGCAAGCTTCTGTATATGATCATCCGAAACGTAGGGACTTATCCGCAGATCTAAAATACATGATAGAAAAAGTTATGGGTATGAATTCTATATGGTAAATATAATTTGGGCTTCTATGGCGATCATAGGTATTATTTATGCAATGTTTAATGGAACAATGGAAGAAGTAAATAAAGCATTATTTGCAAGCGCTCAGGAAGCAGTAACTCTATCGATTGGTCTCATTAGTGTTCTTGTGTTCTGGCTTGGGATTATGAAGGTAGCTGAAGAAGCTGGAATATTAAAATTCCTGACTAAATTATTTCGCCCCTTTGTAACTCGATTATTTCCCGAAGTGCCAAAGGATCACCCGGCCATGGGGTATATTTTAAGTAATTTTACTGCAAATATATTTGGGTTAGGAAATGCAGCAACACCACTAGGCATAAAAGCAATGGAACAAATGAAGCAATTAAGCGGTAGCGAAACTGCATCCCGTTCTATGATTACATTTCTGGCATTAAACACCTCTAGTCTCACGATCATACCAACAACCGTCATAGCTATACGAATGCAATATGATTCTGTCTCACCAACAGAAATAGTTGGTACAACAATTATTGCTACTGTCATCTCTTCCACTGGAGCTATACTAATTGATCGCTTTTTCGCCTATAGAGAAAACAAAAAATAACCATGCTTTATGCTATGTTAAAAATAATTGAAGCAATCTTCTTTTGAATAAGTAAATAGGCGAAAAAGTTTATATTAAATGTGGGGGGATAGATCATGCAGTTAATAACCTCTATAAGCACATGGCTTATACCGTGCTTTTTACTTCTGGTTTTGATAACCGCTACAATGAAAAGAGTACCAGCTTATGAATCATTTGTGGAAGGAGGAAAGGATGGTGTCAAGATGGCATTTTCCTTACTTCCTTTTTTAGTAGGTATGATTGTATCCATTTCAATTTTAAGAAGCTCTGGGGTTTTGGAAGCTTTTATTGGCTTACTAGCACCGGCTCTCTCCTATATGGGCGTTCCGCCTGATATTATTCCTTTAGCAATTGTCCGACCTATATCAGGAACCGCTGCTTTGGGAATGACTACAGAGCTAATTAGCACACATGGCCCTGATTCGTTTATTGGAAGACTTGCTTCCACGATGCAAGGAAGTACTGATACGACATTGTACATTTTAACGGTATACTTTGGAGCAGTGGGTATTCGGAAAATGGGATATGCTTTAAAAGTTGGACTATTAGCAGACCTTCTTGGTATAATAGCATCAGTAATTGTAGTAAAATTGGTGTTTGGATAATAAATAATGACTTAGTAGCGTTAACATAAAGTTAACGCTATTATTGTGTAAGAAAATTTTGTGGAAATGGTGATAAAAAGATGACAAACTCTTTAGAAAGACTTCAGAAAGTAATAGCACAAAGTGGAGTTACTTCGAGAAGAAAAGCGGAACAACTTATTATAGATGGAAAAGTAAAAGTAAATGGAAAAACAATTACGGAATTAGGTACAAAGGTAACTCAAGGAGACCAGATAGAAATAGATGGAGTTCCTTTAGAAAAAGAAGAGCCTGTATATTATATGCTTTACAAACCTAGAGGGGTTATCTCTAGTGTGAAGGATGACAAGGGGAGAAAAGTCGTAACAGAAATACTTGGAGATATACAAGAGAGAGTTTTTCCTGTAGGAAGATTAGATTATGATACGTCTGGACTTCTTCTTCTTACGAATGATGGTGAGTTCGCTAATTTGCTAATGCATCCTAAATATCAAATTGAAAAAGTATATGTTACTAAGGTTAAAGGCCTCCCAACAAAAAAAGAATTGGGCTTACTGCGAAAAGGAGTTCGCGACGAGGGAGACTTATTGAAGGCTGTACGTTACGATATCCTTTCTACGGACAAAAATAAAAATACTAGTATTATTCAGTTAACCTTGCAGGAAGGAAAAAATAAACATGTACGTAGAATGATGGACAAGCTTGGCTATCCTGTTATTAAGCTTAAAAGAGAAAAGTATGGCATGTTAACATTGGAAGGTTTGCAACCAGGGAAGTATCGACCGCTTACTCCAAAAGAAGTAAAGCAAATGAGAAATCTTGCATTAGAAAATTGTTAAACAATAGTCAAAATTAGAAGTAAGCTTAAATGGTATAATAGCTGAGGGAGTGATCGGCTTGAGCTTAGACAAAATTAGAGAAAATAAGAAAGTAAAGAAACGTAATCGCCTGATTTTTCGTTCGATTATATTAGCAATTTTAGTTGGTGCAGTCATTTTTGCACTTGTTTCCCATTTTCAGAAAGATAATGCTATTTATAAAGCGGGTGACAAAGCACCGGATTTTCAGCTCCAACAGATTAATGAGAATAATGAGCTAGAAACAATTCAACTTAGCGAATTAAAGGGAAAAGGAGTCATGCTTAACTTTTGGGGCACATGGTGTGAGCCTTGTAAAGTTGAAATGCCTTATATGCAAAAGCTTTATCCAAAATACAAAGAACAAGGAGTTGAGATTGTAGCTGTAAGTCTTGATGCCACTCAATTAGTGGTTAAACGTTTCATCGATGAATATGGTCTTACATTTCCTGTTCCGTTTGATAAATCAGGTGAAGTGAAGGATTTGTATAAAATAGGGCCGATTCCAAGCACATTATTTATTAATCCGCAAGGCGAAATAGTTGAAGTTGTGGAAGGGGCCTTGACGTTAGAGAGATTGGAAAGTTATTTGCAGGATATTAAGCCGAAAAGCTAATATCATTTTAACTTATTGCGAGGGATTTAAATGAATAAAATAAAGTGTGAATGCGGGCATGTTAATCCGGAAGGGACAGTGCTCTGTGAATCATGTGGAAAGCCGATTGAAGGAAACCAGCATATTGACGGAAATGATAAAAAAAAGCTATTAAACATGCGTTATGACGGTACAGCAAGAAGATCTCAAACATACAATAAATCCATCATTGATAAAATTTGGAGTTTTTTCTCATCTGTTAAAGTAGGGGTATGGCTGATTGTTCTTGCTTTGATCGCTTCAGCAATTGGGTCCATATTTCCTCAAGAAATGTACATACCTGCCGATGCACCATCCCGGGATCCAGCTGTTTTCTACGAGGCTCAATATGGTATTTTTGGTTTAATTTTTTATCAGCTTGGATTCCATAATTTATATAGTTCTTGGTGGTATATGGTATTAATCGCTTTAATCGGTATTTCTCTAGTTATATGTAGTTTGGACCGTTTCGTACCGCTATACAAAGCATTAAAGAAACAAAAAGCCAAGCGTCATGAAACTTTTTTGAGAAGACAACGATTGTTCAGTGAAACGAATGCTGTGACCGATGAAGAGATACAATTAATTAAACAACAGTTAAAAAATCAAAAGTATAAGCTTCAAGAAGAGAATGGTCATATCCTAGCTGAAAAAGGCCGTTTTTCAAGGTGGGGACCATATGTCAATCATATTGGTTTAATTATTATTTTACTTGCAGCGATTTTGCGCTTAACCCCGCTGTTTTATACCAATGAATACGTATGGGTAAGAGAGGGACAGCAATTAGTGATTCCTGGAACAGACGGAGAGTATTATATAGAAAACAAAGATTTTATCATTGAAACATATGATAAAAATGACAAAAAATTCCAGGAAGCAATTGTTAAAGAAGGTGGAGAGATCCCAAGCAATTTTCAGACAAATGCTATTATATATAAAGCAGAGGAATCTTCCGTACCAGGAGCAGACCCTGACCTAACAAAAATTATTGAAGATAGTATTCGTATGAATCAACCGATCCAATTCGATGGTTATTCGATTTACCAATCTGGCTACCAATTAAATGAGTTTACCAACATGACATTTAAATTGCATGAAGTTGAGGATGCAGAAGAAAAAGCGCTGGGATCGTTTACAATTGAATTAAATTCGCCTAAACCTGAATACATTTTAGATAACGGTTTTAAAGTGGAGATAAGTAAATATTATCCTGACTATTACTTAAACGATAATAATATTCCTGCTTCAAAAACTAACTTTCCCAGAAATCCTGCATTTGTACTCTTAGTATATCCACCAGATAGCGAAGAAGCAGAAGTTAGCTTTTTAGGCATAGGTAAGAATATTGATGCTACTGGTGAAAATGATTATAAGTTAGGAATTACCGACTTTGAAATGCATGATGTTAGTGGTTTAGCTGTAAAGCGTGACTACTCCTTACCTTTCTTCGGTCTAGGGGCGTTGATCTTCATGATTGGTGTAATACAGGGGATGTATTGGCAGCATAGAAGAATTTGGATACAACCATCAAATGGTGGTTTATTAATGGCTGCACATACAAATAAAAACTGGTTTGGTGTCAAAAAAGACATTGAAAAAGTGATAGCTGGTACACAAGTTAATATGGTGAATGATCAGCAGGAACTTGATGATTAACCAATGTTTATATTAGGAGGATATACATGGGAGATTTAACAACGATCAGTAGTACGATGTTATATATAACTTTTATACTGTACTTAATAGCAACCATTTTTTTTGCTGCTACGATAAAGGACAAACGCACAAGTTCAAAGAAGGGAAATGCTGGTAAAATAGGAATTACTATTACTATTATTGGTTTTTTATCCCAACTCACATATTTTGTGACCAGATGGATAGCTAGTGGTCATGTACCTGTTAGTAATTTGTTTGAGTTTATGACCTTTTTCGGGATGTCTCTGGTACTGGCATTTATCATCATTTACTTTATCTATGATTTGCAGGTTTTAGGATTATTTGCATTACCAGTTGCATTAATTATTATTGCATATGCCAGCATGTTCCCTACTGATATATCGCCATTGGTTCCATCGTTGCAAAGTCACTGGCTATATATTCACGTCACAACCGTATCACTTGCAGAAGGTATTTTGGCCTTTAGCTTTGTATCGGGATTGATCTATTTAATAAGACAAATTGACCAGACGAAGAGCAGTAAACGCACAGCATGGCTAGAAGTAGTATTGTACTCATTAATCGTGTTTGTTGGTTTTATTGTTATTACAGTAACCTTTAATATGATGAATTATAATGCTACCTTTACTTATCCAACAGGCGGACAAACTTTGGAGTCTAATTATCATTTACCTCCTATAGCAGGTCCAAATGATGGGGAATTGCTAACGAAAGATGCAAATCAACCTTTATTTGAAACTCCTGCTTGGATGCACGGGGCAGATGCAGGCAGAAAGTTTAATACACTAATCTGGTCGTTTATAACCGGAACTGTATTATACGTACTTTTACGAGTTGTACTTCGTAAACGAATTGGTGCAGTTATTCAACCATTGTTGAAAAATACTAAACCTGATTTACTTGATGAAATCACGTATAGAGCTGTAGCAATTGGTTTCCCTGTATTTACTTTAGGTGGTTTAATATTTGCTGCAATTTGGGCACAGGAAGCGTGGGGACGTTTCTGGGGCTGGGATCCGAAAGAAGTATGGGCGCTAATTACTTGGTTCTTCTATGCTGCTTTTCTTCACCTAAGACTTTCCAGAGGATGGCATGGAGAAAAATCTGCCTGGCTCGCAACTGTAGGTTTCGCTATTATTATGTTTAATCTAGTTGCAGTAAATCTTGTGTTGGCAGGTTTACATTCATACGCTTAATTCTTCCAACAAGGCATCTTTTGAAAAAGAGATGCCTTGTTTTTTCTTATACTTTTTATAGTTTATAGTTTATACTCTATGTAAAGAGATAATATTATTAGCCTACTATTACTATATTAGATAAGGCGAGTCATTATTAGTTAATTGTTTAATATTTTTTATTTTTCCGTAATTGCAAAGGGGGAACACTGATGGAAACATCACCGAAAATCTTAGTTGTAGACGATGAAGAAAGAATAAGAAGACTGATTCGAATGTATTTGGAACGTGAAGATTTCACAGTAGAAGAGGCAGATAATGGTACAGACGCTTTAGAACTTTCATTAAATAATGATTATGATGTTATCTTACTTGATATTATGATGCCGGAAATGGATGGGATAGAAGTCTGTAAAGAGCTAAGAAAAGAAAAATCAACACCGGTAATTATGCTCACTGCTAAAGGAGAAGAGGCCAACCGAGTACAGGGTTTTGAAATTGGTGCGGATGACTACATTGTCAAGCCCTTTAGCCCTCGCGAAGTTGTTTTACGGATTAAGGCTATACTTAAAAGAGTAACCACAGGTGCTTTTAATCAGACTGAATCAACTTCTACCAATATCATCGTTTTCCCACATATCACAATTGACCATGATGCACATCGGGTTACAGCAGATGGCGCGGAAGTTAGCTTAACGCCAAAAGAATACGAATTATTATGCTTTCTAGCAAAGTCACCAGACAAGGTTTTCAATCGTGAACATTTATTGAAAGAAGTTTGGCAGTATGAATTTTTTGGTGATTTACGTACAGTAGATACCCATGTGAAACGTCTTAGAGAAAAGCTTAATAATGTTTCCAAGGATGCTGCAAAAATGATTGTGACTGTATGGGGTGTAGGTTATAAATTCGAAGTTGATGATGTTTAATGTTCTGGCGTAGTGTAGTAGGGAAGCTGGCAATTACAATCTTGCTACTTGTTTCATTTGTACTTTTTATTTTAACAATCTTGTTACTCCAGTTTTTCGAAAACTTCCACATCCAAGAGGCTGAAAAAGCAATGATGCAAACAGCTACAAAGGTTTCAGTCCTTGTGGAACAGCATCAAAATACATCGCTAATTGAGGAAACTACTGAACGAGTGAAAAACCCCGCCAGTAGAATTGCAATTTTCTTTGGAGATGGAGAAAGCTGGGTTTCTGATAGTAAAAATAAAGAGTTAATGGAACTAAACAGACAACTAATCAATCATGAACCTGATTTAAGAAATGTACTGACTGAAAAGAGAGAAATTAGGAAACAAATTACACTGCCAAATGAAGAAACCGAAGTAATGATTGTTGGAATGCCTATTCCTGGAAATGGTGCGATATTTGTCTACCAATCTTTGGATGTTATAGAACAAACTAAAGCAGAAACTACTAAAATAATTTTTTTAGCTGCTGGAATTGCTATTGTACTTACAACAATATTTGCTTTTTTCCTATCAACAAGAATAACTTCGCCTTTAATTAAAATGCGTGAAGCTGCTTTTGATCTAACTCGTGGAGAATTTAATACGAAAGTGCCGATATTAACTCATGATGAAATAGGGGAATTGGCTTTGGCATTTAATCGTATGGGAAGACAGTTAAAGTTTCATATAAACGCATTAAGACAAGAAAAGGAACAGCTTTCAAGCATCGTTAGCTCAATGGCTGATGGTGTAATTACAATGAATCGGAATGGCGATATGATTGTAACGAATGGACCTGCAAAGCAGTTTATTGAAGATTGGTATTTTGAAAATAACATAACTGTCAACAATGAAGAAAGAAAAATTCCTGATGAGTTAAAAGAGTTGTTAAGGGAAGTCATTGAAGGGAAACCAGAAGTCTTACATGAATTCAGTCTACAAGGAAGAAACTGGGTAATGCTTATGACACCTTTATATGACCAATCCTACGTGCGCGGAGCGGTTGCTGTGGTTCGGGATATGACAGACGAGCGACGCTTGGATAAGCTCAGGAAGGATTTCATAGCAAATGTGTCACATGAGCTAAGAACACCTATCTCTATGCTTCAAGGCTATAGTGAGGCAATTGTAGATGATATTGCAGATTCTAAAGAGGAAAAAAATGAATTGGCACAAATTATTCATGATGAATCACTCCGGCTTGGAAGATTAGTAAATGAATTATTAGATCTTGCTAGAATGGAAGCAGGAAATATTCAATTAAATATCGAAGAAGTTGAGATAGGTCCATATGTAGATCGTATAATGAAGAAATTCAGTGGACTGGCAAACGATAATAATGTATCTCTAACTCTTTCCAAAAAACTTGAAGTTCCTACAGCTTATTTTGATCCTGACCGAATTGATCAGGTTTTTACAAATTTAATTGATAACGCTATCCGTCATACGGCAGAAAATGGCTATGTAAATGTTGAAGTTTTTTCTGATAATGAAGCCCTTCAAGTTAAGGTAGTTGACAATGGCAGTGGAATTTCTGAGGAAGATCTGCCGTTTGTTTTTGAAAGGTTTTATAAGGCAGACAAATCTAGGACAAGAGTTCATAAACAAAAAGGTACAGGCCTGGGTTTATCTATAGCAAAGAATATTATTGATACTCATAATGGGTTGATTACGGTAAAAAGTAAGCTGGATCAAGGAACTACTTTTATGTTTAAGCTACACCATCTTGATCAAAATCTAAGCTGATTTTTTTCGTTATCAAGTAACCTACTTGTGAAATTGTGGAGGGTTTGGAGATGATTAAAAAACCACTTCAGCTGGGAATAATATTAATTATAATTTGTTTGCTGGCTGGATGCGGAGATGAAATGAGTAAGAAAGAAAATAATGTATTAATTACAATTTCAAAGGACAATGGGAGTGAATATCTACATGAAAAAGAAATATCAGTAGAAAAAGGGAATAATCTACTTGATGTAATGATGAATAATTTTTATGTAGAAACAAATTCCCACAATGATGAAATTACCTCGATTGAACGATTGTCAATAGAAGAGAATAAGGGAAAGCAGTGGTACTATACTGTTAACGGAGAGGCAACTACTGAAAACCCAAAGAATTACGAGCTAAAGCCTGGGGATAAAATTGTATTTGATTTTCATTCTTCTAAGTAAATATAGGTAAGTGTTATTTATTTAAATACCAGTTTCCAATAAAACTGGTATTTAAATATTTACTTAACACATTTAAGATTATTTTTAAATGGAGCTTCTGACACTTTTACGGAGTCAGTCGGACAGCCTTGCCAAGCATCTATTAGATCCTCTTCCAAATGTTCCGGAACGATTACTGTGCCCGAATTACTATCAAGTAAGGAAAATGCTATTCCTTCATCATCATAATCAAATATATCAGGAGCGTTAATGCCACAGGCACCGCAGGCTATACATGTTTCTTGATCAACAGCTGTGAATTTAGACATTTTAGAACCTCCTTCGTCTAAAGGGAGCTTTTTAAGAAAAGTATAAAGGTTTTGATTTTCTTTCTGGCTATGTCTAACTTCCGACAGACAGACCTTAATAGTAAAGTCACAAGTGTTTGATTTTATCTTGTACCTTTTATTTTAAGGCATTTTCGTTTTTGTTCAAAACCCTTTACTATAGTTTAAATCTGATCGTGCCGTAATTCAATAATTTTATAAGTAAAGGAAGAAACAGATTGATATTAGAAGCACTGCTACTCACATGTATAAAGAGACTAAATGGGGAACGTTCCAGCTCAGCTATCTTTCATATTCTTAAAGGAAAGCGCTCGATACAAACCATACAGGATATTCATATGTATCGACTGACAGAATTTTATTCTAGCGCTAAAAATATTAGAAAAGCTGATTTTAATAAAGAAATGCAGAAATTACTTAGACAAAATTTAATAAAAAAAACAGATGTAGAACCAAAAATAGCGACCTATTTGTTGACAGAATTAGGAAATGAATGGTTGGGCAAAAATATTGGTAGCTCCTCCATTCATTACTTTAATGGTCTAACATATGCTAACACTTCACTAAAGTTTTACTCGCGATTAGTACTCCTCATTCAAACATTTACGAATACAACATTGAATAATTACTCTTTTCTACCGATCGTCAATGATCCAGAGACAGAAAGGTGGGTGAAGAAAATTTATAGCAGCTCTGTTTATCAACCCAGAGAAATACTCAACCAATTGTATGAGGAACTTAAAAAATTATTTCTTTATTTTACCGATGAAGAAGCTCATCTATTTATTGACCGTTTAACTGGTTTTGACCAATATGGATTAAGCTTAGATCAGCTGGCAAATAAATATGGTAAGTCATATTTGGAAGTACAATTATTAATTACAGCAATGACACAAAATATGTTGCAGGTTGTAATTACAAATAAAAAGCGATTCCCTTTTCTCACCTTTATTGCAGCTGACCTCCAAACCGAAAATACTCTATTAACGAATTCAGCAATAATTACAAACCGACTTTTACAAAAGGGACATGATATTCCTGCAATTGCCCAGATTAGAAAATTAAAATATAATACAATATATGATCATATTGTAGAAATCGCCATCCATGATCGAACATTCCCAATTGAAAAGTATGTTAATAAAGAAACTCAACAATCCATAATGCAAGCGATCCAACAAACAAAATCGTATATGTTAAAAGATATTAAAGAGAATATTAATCACGAAGTAAGCTACTTTGAGATCAGGTTAGTATTGTCATTAATTAAGAACACAACCCATTCAGGTGATAAACGTGATAAATAAACGTATATTAAGAGAAAATTTACAAAAACATTTTGGCTATTCTGCTTTTCGTACAGGTCAGGAAGAAATAATCCTGGATGTAATGAAAGGGAAAGATGTATTAGGCATTTTACCTACCGGTTCAGGTAAGTCCATATGCTATCAGTTACCTGCAAAGCTTCTGGAAGGAGTAACCATTGTTGTATCCCCATTGATCTCACTGATGGTTGATCAAGTGCGGCAATTGAAGGCCTCGCATTTCAAGAAAGTAGCTGCAATTAATAGCTTTATTTCCAGATCAGAGAGAAACCACATCTACAAAAATATACACTACTATAAATTAGTATATGTTTCTCCAGAAATTTTACAGCAGGATAGATTGCAGAGGTTACTAAAAGAACTTCACGTCAGTTTGTTTGTAATTGATGAAGCACATTGTATCTCTCAATGGGGGCATGAATTTCGTCCAGATTATCTTAGACTTGCATCTACTATAGAATTATTAAATAATCCACCAATACTAGCGTTGACAGCAACAGCGACGTTGCAGGTACAATCAGATATTGTGAAAACGCTTGGAAGAAAAGAATTCGCACGCCATGTACACCCCATGGACAAAGACAATATCACTTTTAGTGTGCAGCAAGTAGTAGACGAAAATGAAAAATTACAGGTAATAACGCCCTTACTTAATAAATACAGGGTACCTACCATTATTTACTTTTCTGGCAGAGAAGCTACAGAAAAGGTTTCCGAACAGTTAAAAAGCAATACAGAAGCTCGAATTGCTTTTTATCATGGTGGTATGGATCAATATGACCGTGTTACAATCCAACAACAGTTTATGAATGATCAGTTGGATGTAATATGTTGCACAAGTGCATTCGGGATGGGAATTAACAAAAGTAATATTCGGCTAATTATACATTTTCATATGCCTCCGAATTTGGAAAGCTTTATTCAAGAAGTGGGAAGGGGAGGAAGGGATGGAGACACATGTGTTAGTTTACTTTTGTCTTCTCCTGGTGATATTTATATTCCCCAATCTATGATTCAAGGAGAACTCCCTACTAATAATCAGATCGAATATACTTTTCATCAACTTGAAAAATTAGTTATAGCGAATCAATCCCTGCCAACTGATAACATTGAAATAGAGAATTACTTTCAATTAAGTGAAATTCAGTGGAGGTTCTTACTCTTTCAATTTGAAAAGAGAGGGATAATTAAAAGAAGAGCAATTTATTTCGAGCCGGTGAAATGGAAAACTGCACAGGAAGAAATAATAAAACTAAGGAATCAGAGGTCTGGCTTAAAAGAAAAAAATCTTACCGAAATTCTAAGATGGACAGAGGAGAAAAGTTGCCTGAGAAAGAGGCTGTATAGTGCATTTCAAAACACTGTTAAATCACCCCTTTTTCAATGCTGTAGTAATTGTGACTTCCAATGGTCTCAATGGAATCCCCCACAAACTAATATAGCAAAAAAAGGGATGGATGATACTTGGAAGACAAAATTAAGAAAATTACTTTTGATAGAGGCACCCGATGAAACAATCTGAATTAATTAAACGACTAACTGATAAAGAATTAAGACAACAAGTAGTATTAACCCAGACTGTATTTTTTTTGGGAAGTTTACTTTTGAGTTTCTTCTTGTTTGATCCACCCTCGAGGTGGTTCGACTTATTCGAGATAGACCCTGGAGAAATAGTTTGGTTTGGTATAGGAACAGCTTTAATTATTGTGCTGATAGACTTGCTTATAATGTTAATTTTTCCACCAGAATATTATGATGATGGTGGGGTAAATAAGCGCTTATTTAATAACATAACTTTTTCATCTTTATTGTTAATTACGATGTTTGTTGCTATTGCGGAAGAGATGCTATTTAGAGGAGTAATACAGAGTTCTTTCGGGTATATAGTTGCAAGTATAACATTTGCTTTGGTACACCTTCGTTATTTGAAGAAACCAGTCTTATTGATCTCTGTTTTGTTTGTCAGTTTTTTGATAGGGTACATATTTGAGCTGACTGGAAATTTAGTTGTAACCATCACAGCTCATTTTATAACAGACTTTGTACTTGCGTTACTCATCCGCTTAAAAAAAGAGGTGTAAACAATGGATTCTAATCAATCTAAAGATCAAGCAACCGAACTAAGAAAATTAGTTACAGATGATGAAAAAAGCATAGATATAGCAGAAGAAGGAAACATTGAGGATGATGAAACTACTAAAATAGATTTATTAAATTTGCCACCCAGAAAACAAGTACATACGACAAAAAAATCAACCAAGGTTAAAGTCAGTAGTGCATTCATCCGATTTATCATTGTATTTCTTGCTCTGACTTTTCTTGTCCTCATAGCATATTACCTGTGGTATTGATCTAAAATATATAACATTCTGGTGATATGGATAGGAGGAAAAGTATTGTTATTCATAGCTACACTGTTTGGTATTGGTGCTATACTTTTTTGCTATATGTTATTTTTGGCACATCATGATCATGTACGATATCAGACAATCAGAGATGAAAGGTTACCCGCTAAATTTAATGGCTTTAAGATTTTCTTTATTTCTGATATACATAGAAGGTCGATTAGGACAACAACACTGAAAACCATATTGAGCCAAATTGATATTATCGTTATTGGAGGAGATTTAACGGAGAAAGGAGTTCCGCTTGATAGGATTAGAAATAACATTAAGAAATTAAAAAACATGCACGCACCCATTTATTTTATTTGGGGGAACAATGACTATGAAGCCTCTCCTGAAAAAATAAAACGTATGCTTGAACAGGAAGATGTCAATATACTGTTGAATGCTAGTAAAGATTTAAAAAGAGGAGATCATATTATTAGCTTAGTAGGACTTGATTGTTATAGGTATGGAAGCGTCAATCTTGAAGCAGCTATGAACGAATCCAAGGGTAGATATAAACTACTTATCACACATGATCCAAGCACTTACATGGAGTTAAATAACAACGAAAAAGATATGTTTCATATTGTATTAGCTGGACATACACACGGTGGGCAAATACGGATTTTTGGCAAAGGGCCATATGAAAGAGGTAAGCTTAGAAAGATCAGAGATACGAATGTGTTAATTAGTGAGGGATACGGTTATACTACCTTGCCTTTGCGTCTGGGAACAAACGCAGAGTGCCATATTCTTCAATTGAAGAGAAATTAATGCTAATCTAAAGAAGTTGCCGTGTTCAACAATCTTAAAATTTGCATATAGTATATAAAGGATTAAATTAACGCTGTATTTTACAGCACATTTAAAGAAATAAGGATTCTGTATTTTGCAATACAAAGGAGGATACTGTATGCGCATTGAAAGAATGTCTGACGATCAGTTTACGATTTTCTTAACGTTTGATGATTTGATCGAACGTGGTTTTACGAAAGAAGATTTGTGGCATGATGCATCAAGTGTCCGGACGCTTTTTAGTGATATGATGTATGAGGCAAGTTCAGAGCTTGGCTTTGAATTGGAAGGAATGCTACTTGTACAAGTACAATTAATGCAAGCTCAAGGGATGCATGTGATTGTGACACAGAAAGAAGAGATGGAGTACGATGAGGATTTTATTGAAATGAAGGTCACTCTTGATGAAAGCAATGAATTGATTTTCTCATTTAACGATTTTGAGAATATTATCCAAGTTTGTTCCTATTTATCTCCATTAGGAGTTAATGGTGGAGAGATATATTATATGAGCGATTCATATTATGTGTTGTTAAATGAGGAAGATCTAAACGGTCAACATAAAGAAGATATCATTGCTATTATGTCAGAATATGCTTTTCCTAGTATTATTACGTCCATACGCTTAAAAGAATATGGAAAGATAATATTCTCTTCCCAAGCTGTTCAACAGGTAGTACAGTATTTTTTAATGAGCAAGGATGATAAGTAATAGGATATGTGAATTGTTTATCTCCACATAATAAAAATTGATGATTTTTAACTAACTATTCCGCAGTACCAGGAATAGAAACACTACTTATAGAATCAAAAATAAAATAATTGTATAAAATCATTTTATTTTATTGCATAATTATGATGAAAGTGTATACTAATCTCTGAGTACAGCTATTTATAAAATATTTATAGATATTCTAGGAGGTAAATTAATGGTAGCCGATAAAGCAGCAGATTCTACCAAGGGAAGTAATAAAATGGATGTATTAAGTTCAACACGAACTGTTGTTAAAACAGCATTGGAAAAACTGGGTTACCCAGACGAGGTTTTTGAATTACTAAAAGAACCAATCCGTATGATGACTGTCAGAATTCCAGTACGCATGGATGACGGGTCAATTAAAATATTTACTGGGTATCGTGCACAGCATAATGATGCGGTTGGACCAACAAAGGGAGGCGTGAGATTCCACCCGGATGTAACTGAGAAAGAAGTTAAAGCGCTCTCAATCTGGATGAGTCTGAAAGCTGGTATTGTTGACTTGCCTTATGGCGGTGGTAAAGGCGGGATTATTTGTGACCCCCGCGAAATGTCATTCCGTGAACTTGAAGGCTTAAGTAGAGGTTATGTTCGTGCTATTAGTCAAATTGTTGGGCCAACTAAAGATATTCCGGCACCGGATGTCTTTACAAACTCACAAATTATGGCATGGATGATGGATGAATACAGTCGCATTGATGAATTTAATAGTCCAGGTTTTATTACAGGTAAACCGATTGTACTCGGTGGCTCCCATGGAAGAGAATCTGCAACTGCAAAAGGTGTTACAATTTGCATTAATGAAGCTGCTAAGAAAAAGGGCATTGATGTAAAAGGCGCTAGAGTTGTAGTGCAAGGATTTGGTAATGCTGGTAGCTTCTTATCTAAGTTTTTACATGATGCAGGGGCAAAAGTTGTAGGCATATCCGACGCTTATGGGGCGTTGCATGATCCTGAAGGACTGGATATTGATTATCTACTTGACAGAAGAGATAGTTTTGGAACTGTTACAAAACTTTTTAATAACACAATTTCAAATAAAGAATTGTTAGAGTTAGATTGTGATATATTAGTTCCAGCTGCAGTTGAAAACCAAATTACAGAAGAGAATGCTCATAATATTAAAGCCAGTATTGTAGTAGAAGCGGCAAATGGTCCAACAACCATTGAAGGAACAAAGATTTTAACTGATAGAGGTATTTTACTTGTTCCAGATGTGCTTGCCTCAGCTGGTGGTGTAACAGTCTCTTATTTTGAGTGGGTTCAAAATAATCAAGGCTATTATTGGTCTGAAGAAGAGATTGAGGAAAAGCTTCATGAAATTATGATTAAAGGCTTTAATTCCATTTATAATGTAGCTGAAACAAGACGTGTAGATATGCGCTTGGCAGCATACATGGTTGGAGTTAGAAAAATGGCAGAAGCATCCAGATTCCGCGGTTGGGTATAAAACAAATCATATGACGAAAAAACTCTTATCATGTATAGTTGGATAAGAGTTTTTTCATTAGTTAAGTTATCGTTTAATTAAAGGAAGTGCATAGAATTGAATAGAGAAAAGGTAATAATTATTGGCGGTGGGCCCTGTGGGATGTCTTGTGCTATAGAATTACAACGAAAAGGTATAAGCTCGCTCATCATTGAAAAAGAAAATATAGTAAATACAATTTATAATTTCCCAACACATCAAACCTTCTTTAGTTCCAGTGAAAAGTTGGAAATTGGAGGGATTCCTTTTATTACGGAAAAACAAAAACCTGTCCGCAATCAAGCTTTAGCCTACTATAGAACAGTAGCCGAACGTGAAAACCTTCGAATCCAACCATTTGAAAAAGTGGTATCAATAAATAAAAAGAATAAGTTGTTCGAAGTTAATACAGAATACAAAGCTGGTGGAGAAAATAAATATCTCGCTGACCACGTAATTATAGCTTCTGGTTATTATGATCAACCCAATTATATGGGAATACCTGGTGAAGATAAGGCAAAAGTAATGCATTATTTTAAAGAGGCTCATCCTTACTTTGATTCGAATGTCTTAGTAATAGGCGGAAAGAATTCCGCCGTAGATGCAACTCTTGAACTTCACAAAGCAGGCGCGCGCGTCACTGTTTTATACCGCGGAAGCGAATATTCAAAAAGTATAAAGCCATGGATTCTTCCGGAATTTGATTCTTTGGTGAGAAATAAAAAAATAAGCATGTATTTTAATGCATGCGTGACGGAGATTACAGAAGAAAAGGTCCACTATTCAGTAGATGACAAAGATTACTCAATTGAAAATGATTATGTGTTTGCAATGACTGGGTATCATCCTGATCTTTCTTTCTTAAGACAGTCTGGTGTT
Source organism: Virgibacillus halodenitrificans (assembly GCF_001878675.1). Classification (NCBI taxonomy): domain Bacteria; kingdom Bacillati; phylum Bacillota; class Bacilli; order Caryophanales; family Bacillaceae; genus Virgibacillus; species Virgibacillus halodenitrificans. The sequence continues at coordinate 1,851,460 of NZ_CP017962.1, forward strand.
GAAATCAACAAAAATAATGGTCGCCCTAACTATAATGAAAATACTTATGAAACAAATATTCCCGGTATCTATATTGCTGGGGTAGTTGCTTCAGGTTATAATAATAATGAGATTTTCATTGAAAATGGTCGCTTTCACGGAGAGGCTATCGCAAACCATATTTCTTTGGACTATAGATAAATATAGCAATAAAAAAACTTGTAGAAAATCTAATTACTTTCTACAAGTTTTTTTAAAAAATTAAAATTCACGTTCAAACATCTTCTGAAGTGATTCGAGATTATATTCATTTTGCAGAGCAATAAGTAATTTTATTCTTGCTTTAGGACCTGTTAGTCCATTGGCGAAAATAACTCCCATTTCTTTCAATTGTTTTCCACCAGCTTCATATCCATAGGTTGCCTGCACGATCCCCTGATAACATCTGGAAACAAGAATAACTGGAATTTGATTTTGAATTAGATCGCGTAATGGAGTTATCGTTTCTTTTGGTAAATTTCCTTGGCCTAATGCTTCGATTACCAAGCCATCTGGTTTTGCTTGTATGATCGCTTCCAACAAGGATAGGTCCATACCTGCATAAGCTTTTAATAAAAAGACCTTTTTATCTATTTTATCTATAGGATAAGAGTAATGCGCAATTGGTGTGTGATGAAATATAATTGCATCTTTAGTTATAATTCCTAAAGGACCATATTGGGGGCTTTGAAATGTTGCAACATTACTTGTTGAGGTCTTTGTTACATTCTTTGCCGTGTGTATTTCATCGTTCATCACAACAAGGACGCCCTTATTTCTAGCATGCTCTCCAACAGTCACCCTTATTGAACTAATTAAATTATATAAAGCATCTGATCCTATTTCATTACTAGATCGCATGGCACCTGTTAATATGACTGGCTTGGAGGACTGGATTACCAAGTCAAGGAAGTAAGCTGTTTCTTCCAATGTATCAGTGCCATGAGTTACCACAATTCCATCATAATCAGATAACTTCTTCTTTATTTCTTCAGATAGCTTTAACATATGCTCAGGTGTAATATGGGGAGATGGTAACGAAAATATTACCATCTCTTCTGTTTGTGCATATTTGCTAAAATGATAGGAAAGGTCAGTTAAGGGATGTGTATTTGTTTCCGCAACTTCTCCTGTTTCTTTGTTCTCTAACATAGAGATTGTTCCACCAGTATGTATTATTAGTATTTTTTTCATATACTCACCTACTTTGAAATTTGTTATTCCCAATAAGTTAACTTAATGATAGGATGATGTTATCGGGATTGAAAAGAGGTTTTGGTTATGTTTGCTGTTCTCTCTGCCGGAGTGGCTCCTGCTTTGGCATTAATGTCCTTTTTTTACTTAAAAGATCGCTTCGCTGAGCCTATGGGTTTAATAATCAGAACCTTCATCCTTGGCGCATTACTTGTATTTCCAATCATGTTTATCCAACACATACTTAGCTCGGAGGGTATTAGTAATGATGCATTTCTTCAGTCTTTCTTCGCTATTGCATTAATAGAAGAATTTTTTAAATGGTTTATCATCATGTATACCATTTATCATCATTCGGAATTCGACGCTCACTATGATGGAATTGTATACGCAGTAGCTGTTAGCTTAGGATTTGCGACAGTTGAAAATATCTTGTTTTTGCTTACTAACGGGATAGGATATGCAGTTAGCAGGGCTTTGTTTCCTGTCTCATCCCATGCTTTATTTGGAGTGATAATGGGTTATTATTTTGGTAAAGCTAAGGTTCACACTACCAATAAAAAAAGAAATATCTTATTTGCATTTTTAATTCCATTTCTTTTACACGGAATATATAATTATATATTAAAAACAATAGCAAGTGACTGGCTGCTACTACTTATCCCTTTTATGATTGCATTGTGGATAATTGGAATGCGTCGTGTTAAGTCTGCAAATGCCTCTATACCTCATACTATCTTGCATACTAAGAAACAACAAGTGTAAAATCCTTTGTATTTAAAATACAAAGGATTTTTTGTTTTACTTTATTAATCTTCAAACGCTGTTTTGACCATGTTTTAATTCTTGATGAATAAAAAGAAAGATTTACTCAAAAAATAGCTCATATAATACAAGGTTTCATCAGGAGGAAAAAAACATGGTATATAAAAAACTTTCCCCAATATTTTTGTTAATAGTCTTGGTGTTTATAGGTGTTGTAACGATACTACCTGTAAAAACAACAGATGCCTTCAGTTCCCAGGTAATTCAGCAGGGAGCAGTTGGGGATGATGTAATTGAATTGCAAGCAAGATTACAATATTTAGGTTTTTATAACGGAAAGATTGATGGTGTTTTTGGATGGGGTACGTACTGGGCACTTAGAAATTTTCAATATGAATTTGGTATGGAAATAGACGGGCTAGCTGGGCAAACAACCAAGCAAAAACTAGCAAAAGCAAGTGAATACGATGAGAAGTATGTAAAAAGCCAATTAAATCAAGGGAAAAAATTTACTCATTACGGTGGTGTCGATAAAGAAAAACAATCTGCCCCTCAAAAAGACAAAGATGGTAAACCGGCAAACACAGCTAATACAGCTGTTAATGTGCCCCAAGGGTACTCTCAAAACGATATTCAATTAATGGCGAATGCTGTTTATGGAGAAGCAAGGGGTGAACCGTATGTAGGGCAGGTCGCTGTAGCTGCAGTAATATTGAACCGAATAGAAAGCCCTACTTTTCCTAATACTGCCTCAGGTGTAATTTTTGAACCTCGAGCCTTTACAGCAGTTGCTGATGGACAAATATGGCTGACCCCAAATGACACTGCAAGACAGGCAGTTTTGGATGCTATAAATGGGTGGGACCCGACGGGCAGTGCCCAATATTATTTCAATCCGGATACAGCTACTTCTGCATGGATATGGTCTCGGCCACAAATTAAGCAAATTGGGAAACATATATTCTGTAAATAGAAAGGTGTGATTTGATGATTCGCTGGATAATTATTACTGTACTCACATTGGGGATAGCTGGAACTGCTTTTTGGGGATATCAGGAGCATCAGGAAAAAAACGCCATACTAATTCAAGCGGAGAACACATATCAACGTTCTTTTCATGAACTATCCTATCATATGGATCTTTTGAATGATAAAATAGGAACGGCACTGGCAATGAATTCTAATAAGAGCTTATCCCCACAACTAGTTGAAATTTGGCGGCTATCCTCAGAAGCTCTATCGAACGTAGGTCAGCTACCACTTGGGTTATTACCATTTAACAAAACAGAGGAATTTTTAGCTGATATAGGTGATTTCACCTACAAGACAGCTGTTAGGAATCTTGAAAAAGATCCGTTATCTGAAAAGGAAACCAAAGCATTACAAAATTTATATAAGCAATCGGGTGACATACGTGATGAACTTCGACAAGTACAACATGTAGCACTGGATAATAACCTTCGTTGGATGGATGTGCAACTGGCATTAGTAAATGCAGATGAACAGGCAGATAACACAATAATCGATGGTTTTAAGACAGTAGAAAAAACGGTGAAAGGTTACTCAGAAAGTAATGTAGATTCTTCGATAATTGGTACTTCATCTAAAGAACATCAATATCAAAATTTGCAGGGAGATAAGCTTAATGAACAAAAAGCATTATTGAAGAGTAAGGATTATTTTAATGTAAATAATACAGAAGATATGAAAATAACAAAAAGCGGAAAAGGTGCTGATATACCTTTCTACAGTATCTCTTACGAAAAGGGAAATACTAATGCTTATATGGATATGTCAGTACAAGGTGGACATCCATTAACCCTCTTGGTAGAAAGACCAATAGATGATAAAAAAATAAGCCTAAATGAAGGATTGAATAAGGCTGAAAAGTACTTGGAAAACGCTGGTTTTGATGATATGCAGCTCTACCAAAGTAGTGAATATAATAATATTGGGTTTTACTCCTTCTTGTATACCGATAATGGAGTGCGTGTATTCTCTGATGCTATAGAAGTAAAAATAGGATTGGATAATGGAGACATCTTAGGATTAACGGCAAGAAATTATTTTATGAATCATCAAGAAAGAAATATTCCTAAGCCGTCTATAACTAAATCCGAGGCAAAAGAAATGGTGAATCCGAATGTGAAAATTCAAGAAGATTTCCTTTCAATTATCGATAACGATCTGGGAGAAGAGGTATTAACGTATGAATTTTTAGGTGTGATGGGACAGGAGACCTACCGTATTTTTATTAATGCAATGGATGGGAAGGAAGAGAAGATAGAAAAATTAGATGGGACAGAAATAAACTACGCAGGAAGCTTTTAGGGAAGGACAAATGTCTTTCCCTTTTTAGACTTTTCTGTAATAATTAAATTGTAAGCGATTAGCCGTAAGAAATGGGGGTTAATTATGATTATCGGAACATTATTAAATATAGAACATACCCGACCTGGTGAAAGGCAGCCTACTGAATATTATAGTAAAGTAATAGAAGATAACGATGAGTTTATATATATTGATTATCCGGTAAATAAAAAGACAAATAAGACTGCTTTTTTGCCAATCGGTGCAATTTTCTCTATTACATATATGACTAAAGATGAAACAATTTATCACTTTAAATCTGAGCTTATTGATAGAGTGAAAATGAATGTACCTGCTTTAGCAATTAGAAAACCGGACAAAAGTCACGAAAAAATACAACGCAGGCAATTTGTGCGAATTGAAACAGCAATAGATGTTGCTATTCATCCATTAGACAACTCTTTTATACCATTTACTACTGTGACGCGGGACATAAGTGGTGGGGGTATTTCAATTATTCTGCCGGATCATATTACATGGGGTGATGATAAAGAGGTAGATGTGTGGTTGGCTTTTGGTGAGTATACAGGAAAAATGCGATATCTTAACATGAGAGCAAAAACAGTATTTGTAAAAAAAGAGAAAAGCACAGTAAAGATAGGCTCGTTTCAGTTTACCACTATTACAAAACATGATCAGCAACATATTATTCGTTATTGTTTTGAAAAGCAAAGAGAACGCAGAAAGAAAGAAATATCCGTTTAATCTTCTCTTCATTCAAATAGACCATTTTTCTGTTGCTATGTTATTATTTATATTGGACTAAGTTGGGAGAGGTTTGACTATTTTAAATTACTTCCAAAAGACACTATGGTTAATGAGGAAATGAGGTAGAATCATGTTAAAAAAATCGTTAGCAATTGCCATTGACGGACCAGCGGCAGCAGGGAAAAGTACAGTGGCAAAAATAGTAGCAGAAAAACTTTCTTGTATTTATGTTGACACAGGAGCGATGTATCGAGCGTTAACATTAAATGCAATTGAAAATAATACGGATATCAATGATGAAAAAAGTCTGTTAAATCTGTTACTTCATACGGAGATTGAATTGTTGCAAAGTGAACAAGGCCAACTGGTTTATTTAAATGGTCAGGATGTCACGGATGCTATTCGTAGTCAAAAGGTCACGAATTCTGTATCCTATGTCGCCAAACATCCTGCAATTAGACATGAAATGGTAAATAGACAAAGACAGTTAGCTGAAAAGCGAAGTGTAGTTATGGACGGTAGAGATATTGGTACGCATGTTTTGCCCGAAGCAGAGATTAAAATATTTTTAATTGCAACGGTGGAAGAAAGAGCAAAACGTCGCTACGAAGAAAATGTTTTAAAAGGCCATACTCCTTCCATGGAAGAATTAAAAAAAGAAATTGAAAAAAGAGATGAAATTGATTCAAAACGGGAAGCTGCACCACTTATAAAAGCCGATGATGCAATAGAAATAGATACAACATCATTGTCTATTAAAGACGTTGCCAATAAAATAATGGAAGAGGTTTCCAAAAAGCAATAACGGAAACTAATAGCATATAACTTGTTATAATGGGTTACGAGGAGTTTTTATATGAATTTATACAAATTTGCAAGAACGATAGTTGCTATAATTCTTTTCCCACTTTATAGAATTAAAGTTATTGGAAAAGAAAATGTACCAAAGCAAGGGCCTGTAATAATATGTTCCAATCACATATCTAATTTAGATCCGCCTGTGGTAGGGATTACTTCTCCAAGGGATATTTACTTTATGGCTAAAGGAGAATTGTTTGAAAAACCCATTTTAGGGAAATTATTATTAGGGATACATGCATTTCCGGTGAAAAGGGGTCTAAGTGACCGAAATGCGCTTAGGAAGGGTTTAAAAATTCTCGATAATCAAGAAACTTTAGGCTTATTTCCCGAAGGTACAAGAAGTAAATCAGGAGAGTTGGGTAAGCCTCTAGCTGGAGCAGGCTTTTTTGCATTAAGATCGCAAGCAGTAATTATTCCATGTGCAATTATCGGCCCATATAAACCTTTTAAAAGACTAAAAGTAGTGTATGGCTCCCCTGTAGACATGGAACATTATAGGAAATCAAAGGCATCTGCAAAGGAAGCTGCTGATGGAATAATGGAAGAAATCAGCAAACTGATAGAAACTCACCAAAAATGATTTGCTTTACTTGACAATTAATTATAATTATTAGAAATTATAAAAAAGGCGATAACAACAGTTACCTGGATTTATAGGATGAATTTTCAGGTTGTTATTGTAGTTATGCAGTTTTAATTGTAATTAGGAGGGCTAAGAATATGAGTGAACAAAAGAATGAATTAACAGAAGTAAGAGAAGGAGAAACATTGACGGGAACTGTTATAAAAGTGGAGGACAAGCAGGTGCTTGTTGACATAGGTTATAAAACCGAAGGAATTGTTCCAATTAGTGAACTTTCAAACCTACATGTGGAAACTGCAGGGGATGTTGTTCAAGAAGGTGATCAACTTACACTTATGGTGAAAAAGGTAAACGAAGAAGAAGATGAAGTTGTTTTATCAAAGAAAGCAGTTGAAGCTGATAAAGCTTGGGAAGAGCTTGAACGCAAATATGACAATAAGGAAAAATTTGAAACAGAGGTAAAAGAAGTTGTTAAAGGCGGCTTAGTTGTTGATGTAGGAGTTCGTGGCTTCATTCCAGCTTCTTTAGTTGAAACCTATTTCGTAGAAGATTTTTCTGATTACCTAAATAAAACACTGGAAGTTAAAGTTGCAGATCTGGATAGAGAACAAAATCGTGTGATTCTTTCTCATCGGGCTATTGCTGAAGAAGAGAAAGAAGAGAAGAAAAATGAAATCTTAAATAATTTAGAAGAAGGTCAAGTTCTGGAAGGTACTGTGCAACGCATTACAAGCTTTGGTGTATTTGTTGATCTTGGTGGAGTTGATGGTCTTGTACACATTTCCCAATTAGCTCATGAGCACGTGGATAATGCATCTGATGTTGTCTCAGAAGGAGATAAAATAAGTGTAGAAGTGTTGTCGGTTGACCGTGATAATGAACGTATTTCTTTATCCCATAAAAATACAATTCCTGGGCCATGGTCTGACATCGAAGATCGTATCCAGCGTGGGGATGTAGTAGATGGAGTTGTACGCCGTCTTGTAAACTTTGGTGCGTTTGTTGAAATACAACCTGGAGTTGAGGGGCTTGTACACATTTCCCAAATTGCCAATCGTCATATTGGTACACCTCAAGAAGTATTAGAGTCAGGGCAACAAGTTAAAGTGAAAGTTCTTGATGTTAATGCAAAAGAAGAACGTATTTCTTTAAGTATTAAAGAATTAGAACAGGAGCAAGAAACAAAAGAATATAAACAATATGAAAAAGATGAAGACCAATCAGGTTTCCAACTTGGTGACTTCATTGGTGATAAATTAAATAAGTATAAATAAACCATTTGACTCAAGTTATTGAGTTGTGTGGTCAAAAGACTGTCGATATTCTCGACGGTCTTTTTATTTTGTAATTCATTCTATAGGTTGTTATGGAAGCAAAAGAGCAACTTTTAGAAGTAGTGAGATCTGAACAACACCTAGAGGTATATTAAGAAATAAGAATAGTTATACTGCTACTGGGAGGAGGTCGTGATGAGTGGACTATTATTTTTTTGGTTTAGTTGGATGGCTTGGGTGATTTTAACGTTCATTATGCCAAAGAATGAATATCGAACGGAACTCTCTTGCTGGCTTTTGCTAATAATTATTACTTCCAACTTATACTTTAGCTTTTCAGGTATAACGTTAACAGTGGTTGTATTTGTTTTATTGATGGGTGGGGGCATTTGGATGATAAAATTAAAAAGAACAATTGCTCATTCTTTGTATTCTTTCGTTGTAATGATTGCTTTTGCATCTGCGCAACTATGGGAAGCAAATTTACCGATTCTATATATAAATCCAATATTTAAAATTACACCATTTGTTCTAGTGATAATAATTTTTTTTCTAACTAAACAGATACAAGGTCAACTAATAATAGGTATTATCGGTATGACGTTCGGGGATATTCTTTTTCAATATATTTTATATGGGTATGGCTTGTCTGTCGATATTGGTGGAATGGAGTTTTTGGACGAATTGCTTTTAACGATAGTATTAATATCTTTATTACACATACTAGTAAGGATTAGAAATAAGATAGTTTCAATAATATTTAATCATCATTTAACGAGGTGGCAAAATGAATGAATATACCTATCCAATTGTTTTTGGGATTATGCTTGGGGTAATAGCAAGAATGATTATGTTACGAACGGATTATCGCCAATATCCCACTTATTTGCATGGGAAAATTATACATATTTCGTTAGGTTTTATTGCAGCATCACTTGGTGCAGTCGCTGTCCCAGCAATTATGGAACTTGAGTTTACTGCCGTTACTTTTTTGACTCTTGCAGCTACTCAATTCAGAGAAGTAAGAAACATGGAAAGAAATACATTAAATGAATTAGATCAGTTAGAATTGGTACCCCGTGGAAAAACTTATATTGAAGGAATCGCTATATCATTTGAAGGTAGAAATTATCTTGTTATTTTTACCGCCTTAATAGGTACCTTGTTATATATAGTTTTTAATCCGTATTTGGCAATTTTTGGCGGAGTTGTTGCGCTAGTTTTAGGGAAAGGTTTGATGAGTGGCTCTATAATTAAGGATATTGTCGACATCAAGCAGCATGACCTTCATTTCGATGGAGCTGGTCTTTATGTAGATACTATCTACATCATGAATATCGGTTTAAAAGAAAGACAAGAAGAGATATTAAAATATGGTATGGGCTTTATTCTAACACCAAAAAATATGAATGTGATTACAACAATCGGTAATTTAGGACAACGCCAAGCTATCTTGCATGATACAGCAGTATCCCTCGGAGTATTTAGAGATTCTGGAACCCCTGCATTAACTCCTTTAATAAAAAGAGATTTGGATGACGGAAGAATCGGTGTGTTTATTCTTCCTCAATTAAGAGATGTTGAAAAAGCAATAAAAGTGATCGGTTCTGTACCTGTGCTTGAAAGTGCCATACGAATGCCTTCTGAATCAAAACCGATCGCTAAGGAGGAATTTGAATGAAGCTTGAAAAAGCAATCTTAGCGGTGGTTACAACGGATAAAACAAGAATATCTGGAGGCGCCCCCATCTTTATTTGTGATAATCGAAATGAATCGGAAGCTCTTGCTGCAAATCTTGAAGCAATAACTGATGGTATTGCACATTCTCTTAGTGATGACTTATTTATTATTGTTAAGCATTAAAAAGAATTGTTAATACGTGCTACATTTGCTAAAATGTATAAAGTTAGGCAAATAGAACGTATAGAGAAAGGATGTTCCTTTTCATGAGGAAATCTGTAGTAGCAATTGTAGGTAGACCGAATGTAGGTAAATCAACCATTTTTAATAGATTAGTTGGTGAAAGAATTTCTATTGTAGAAGATATACCTGGAGTGACTAGAGATCGTATATATGCCCAAGCTGAGTGGCTGACAACTACCTTTAGTCTGATTGATACAGGTGGTATTGAAATAGGTGATGAACCGCTTCTTGTCCAAATGCGTCACCAAGCAGAAATAGCTATTGATGAAGCAGATGTAATCATTTTCTTGGTAAATGGAAGAGAAGGTATTACTGCAGCCGATGAAGAAGTTGCTAAACTGCTTTATAAGTCAAATAAGCCAATTGTGCTCGGGGTGAACAAGATTGACAACCCGGAGATGCGGGAAAATATTTATGAATATTATTCCCTTGGCTTTGGGGAACCATTTCCTATTTCAGGTTCACACGGTTTAGGATTAGGGGATTTGCTTGATGAAGTAGTAGGTCATTTTCCAGAGAAAGAGGAAGAGACGAAGGATGAGGAAACGATTTATTTCAGTTTAATTGGCAGACCTAATGTTGGAAAATCTTCATTGGTCAATGCCATGTTAAATGAAGAGCGTGTGATTGTTAGTGAGATTGAAGGAACTACAAGAGATGCTATTGACACCCACTTACATAGGGATGATCAGGATTTTGTTATAATTGATACAGCTGGTATGCGTAAACGCGGGAAGGTCTACGAGACAACAGAGAAATATAGCGTACTTCGGGCCCTAAAGGCGATAGAACGATCAGATGTAGTTCTTGTATTATTGGATGCAGAGACGGGTATTAGAGAGCAGGATAAAAAAATTGCCGGTTATGCCCATGATGCTGGACGAGCAATTGTTATAGTTATAAATAAGTGGGATACGATAGAGACGGATGATAAAACAATGAAAGAGTTTGAAGCGAATGTTAGAGCACATTTTCAATATCTTGATTATGCTCCAATCGTATTTTTATCCGCGAAAACGAAAAAAAGATTACACACATTGCTGCCTGCGATAAAGCTGGCTAGCGAAAATCACGCAAAACGTGTTCCGACAAATGTTTTAAATGATGTTATTATGGATGCATTAGCTATGAACCCAACTCCTACTATGAAGGGTCAAAGATTAAAAGTATTATATACTACCCAAGTTGCAGTGAAGCCACCGGGATTTGTTGTATTTGTCAATGATCCGGAGCTTATGCACTTTTCTTATCAACGATTTTTAGAAAATAAAATAAGAGACGCTTTTGGCTTTGTGGGGACACCCATAAAATTATTCCCAAGAAGAAGGCAATAAAGGAGGAGATCTTGATGCAAAAAGTCGCTGTATTAGGGGCAGGAAGCTGGGGAACTGCGCTGAGCATTGTCTTGGCAGATAATGGACATGATGTACGATTGTGGACACATCGCCAAGAACAGGCGGAATTAATTAATAAAACTCACAAAAACGAGAAATACTTAGATGTTACAATACCTAAAGAAATTAATGCTTATCATGATTTAAAGAGTGCTGTGAAGGATGTAACAGCAATTGTAATCGTAGTTCCAACAAAGGCAATTAGAGAAGTATGCAAACAGCTTAACGAAGTTCTTGAGCAGAAAGTGAATATTATTCATGCTTCTAAGGGTATTGAACCTGTTTCATTAAAACGTGTGTCCGAGATGATTAGCGATGAGTTGAGTCAATATGACAATGAAGATATTGTTGTATTATCGGGCCCAAGCCATGCAGAGGAAGTGGCCTTAAGACAACCGACTACTGTTACTGTATCCGCATTGAATATTGAGTTGGCTAAACACGCGCAAGATTTATTTATAAATGAAGTCTTTCGTGTTTACACAAGCCCTGATATTATTGGGATTGAACTTGGTGGAGCACTAAAGAACATTATTGCTCTTGGTGCAGGCATCTCTGATGGTCTAGGTTATGGGGATAATGCAAAGGCTGCATTAATTACAAGAGGCTTGGCGGAAATTGCCAGACTAGGGACCACTTTAGGGGCAAACCCTTTAAGTTTCTTAGGACTTCCAGGAGTTGGCGATCTTATTGTGACCTGTACAAGTGTCCATAGCCGAAACTGGCGTGCAGGAAATTTGCTCGGTAAAGGTAATAATTTGGATGATGTTTTGGAACAAATGGGGATGGTCGTTGAGGGAGTTAGAACCGTAAAGGCAGCTCATCAATTTGCAAATGAACAAAAGGTTGAAATGCCTATTACTACAGGCATATACCAAGTAATATTTGAAGATAAAGATCCTCGTGATGTTGTTGATCAATTAATGAACCGAACAAAACGGGAAGAAATGGATGATCTTGCTAAATTACTTATGGAAAGATATTCACAATAACACGTCAATACTCTCTTGCATACAATATGTTGAGGATATCAGCAAGGAGGAGAGTATGTGAATAACTTTCAGAAGGGACTTTTTGACAAGATCCAAAAGAATGCAAATATTAAACCCGAAGATGTTTTTAAAGTAGCAGATTCGGTGAAGAATGCTGATTTTACTGATGAAAAAACAGTCCGGCGGTTGGTTCGTCAATTATCTAAAATAGCCAATAAGCCGGTTTCAAAAGAGAAAGAGAATAAAATAGTTGAATCTATTGTGAAAAATAAAATGCCTGCAGATATGCAATCGTTAAATGAATTATTTAAAAAGTAATTGTCCTTGGGCAAGTGAGGATACATTAACAGGTATACTTGCATAAAATAAATCGCACAAGCATTCAAGAATAGAGTTGCTGTGGATGTTATTTAGTCAACCCGAGATAAAGATAGCCCCCTTTATCTCGGATTTTTTATTGCTTAGAAAATCGCAATATCTAATATCTGCATATCATTTCAATAGTTGATAAGCTAACAAACTAAATCGAAAGGGCATTTACCCACTCAAGGTCTTAAGTCAATGTATATGTGCTGAAATAAACTTATAACGCATTAAGCATTAAGTTAGTTGAGATTTTCCATAATTAAATTGGCTTTTGAGAAGGTGAATAATTGAAATCAATGTTTCATGAGATAAATTCAGTCTGTTTTCATTACTACTAGGACTGTGCTTTTTTATGTTGTAGTAAAAAATAAATTAACTTTATATCAAATGCTGTAAAATCTAATTAATAAGGTAAACTTTTATTTATATTTTATGTGTTTCAACCTTGATTTTTTTATTATGCATCCAAGTAGCTTATGGTATAATACAGTTTGCAGTTAAAAAGTCATTAATAGGAGTGAGAAATAAAAATGTCACAATCAATGCTGAACATGTATATCTCTTTTGCCGGAATGCTATTATTATTTTTGGCTATAGGGTTAATCTGGCTAAGCAGAAATAAGCTAAATGGGTGGCTGTCTGGCATCATTTCAATTCTTGCTTATATATCTCTTCTTTTAGGGAGTATAATTATATTATATATTGTCTTTAGTGGTCCAACAGGTGGCTAAGTTAACCAGGGAGGTTGCAAAAATGAAATTTACATATAAATTAACTTATTTACTGGTTATTATAGGATTGCTTACTGGGTGTATGTATCCTGAGAGTGAACTTTCAAAAAACCAATCACCTAATGAACTACAACTGGATACAGTACAACAGGCTGTTGAGAAGTACAAGGAAGGAACGAATGGCTTGGTACCTATTAAAACAAAACCAAGCGACACACCCATCTTTCAAAAATATTTAATAGATTTTTCAGCTCTAAAAGAAAGTAATTTACTAACTGATATACCAGGGAATGCATATGAAAACGGCGGAGTATATCAATACTCGTTAATCTATCCAGAGGATAATCCGCAAGTCAAATTAATCGACCTTCGAATTACTGAAGCTATTCGAAAGATAAATGTTAAGCTGGATATTTATAGAGATAAACATATATATCCACCGTATAAAAAGGAAATTTCTGATGGTATTTTTACTATTGATTACAAAAAGCTTGGCTTTGATGCTGCACCAAAAATAGTTAGTCCATACTCACAGGAAAATCTCCAATTAGTAATGGATGTAAATGGAGATTTATTTGTTGATTATCGGATAGATCTAAATAATGCCTTAAAAGAATATGATCATTCCTATAAAGAAGGCGATGATATACGTTATATTCTAGCTGAAAATACTCCGTTTTTACCTGTCTACTCTTTACCTTACACAATAAAAAATGGTGAACCTGTATTTATGAAAAATAAATAATATAACATATTAACTCCCTTGTAACATATATTGTTGCAAGGGTTTTTTTTGTTATCCATTTTTACTTACGAAATATATTTATTTACACATATTTTTAGTCATAATTTGATAGGACAACATCATAGACTTGTAATGTCAATAGTTCGTAGATTGTACGTTAATAAAAGTACGGAGATCGGGAGGGGATCTTTTGGAAAGAGTTGATATTTTTAAAGATATTTCAAAACGGACAAATGGAGATATTTATCTAGGAATAGTGGGAGCAGTCCGTACAGGAAAATCAACGTTTATTAAAAAGTTTATGGAGTTGGTTGTGCTCCCTAATATTGAAGAGGAAAGCGAAAGAGCAAGAGCACACGATGAATTACCGCAAAGTGCTGCTGGCAGGACAATAATGACTACAGAACCAAAGTTCATTCCTAACCAAGCAGTATCAGTTAATGTAGATGAAGGATTAGATGTAAATGTAAGACTTGTTGATTGTGTTGGATATGCAGTAGAAGGGGCAAAAGGCTTTGAGGATGAGAATGGCCCCAGAATGATTCATACACCTTGGTATGAAGATCCCATACCTTTTCACGACGCTGCAGAGATTGGTACGAGAAAAGTAATTCAGGAACATTCAACTATCGGAGTAATCGTTACAACTGATGGGACCATAGGGGAGATCCCTAGAAATGATTACTTAGATGCAGAGGCTAGAGTTGTTGAGGAATTAAAGGAAGTGGGTAAGCCATTTATAATGGTCATCAATTCTACAAGACCAACTAGTCAGGAAACAGAACTGTTACGGCAGGAATTGAGCGAAACACATGACATACCTGTACTTTCTATGAGTATAGAATCAATGACTGAACATGATGTCCATAATGTTTTGCGAGAAGCGCTCTACGAATTTCCAGTTTTAGAGGTAAATGTAAACTTACCAAGTTGGGTGATGGTGTTAAAGGAAAATCACTGGTTGAGAAAGAACTATCAGGACACCATTCAAGAAACAGTAAAGAATATTAAGCGATTACGGGATGTTGACGAGATAGTAGGGGAATTTTCTGAATTTGATTATATTGATAAAGCGAATATAGCAGGAATGGAAATGGGAGAAGGAGTTGCGGAAATTGATTTGCATGCACCAGAGTATTTATATGATCAAGTATTAAAAGAAATTGTTGGAGAGGAAATTAGAGGAAAAGACCACCTTCTTCAGCTAATGCAAGATTTTGCTCATGCAAAAAGAGAGTATGATCAAGTCTCAGGAGCATTACAAATGGTTAAGCAGACAGGATATGGTATCGCTGCTCCTTCATTGGAAGATATGTTATTAGATGAACCTGAAATTATCAGACAAGGATCAAGATTTGGTGTTCGATTGAAGGCCGTGGCACCGTCCATTCACATGATTAAAGTAGAAGTTGAATCGGAATTTGCCCCTATAATTGGTACAGAGAAGCAAAGTGAAGAATTAGTACGATATTTAATGCAGGATTTTGAAGAAGATCCACTATCTATATGGGAATCAGATATCTTTGGTCGTTCATTAAGTTCTATTGTTCGAGAAGGTATTCAAGCTAAGATTGCTCTCATGCCTGAAAATGCAAGATATAAATTAAAAGACACCTTGGAGCGAATCATCAATGAAGGCTCAGGTGGATTGATAGCAATTATTTTATAGCAGCTGTAACCCAGCTGCTATTTTTTATTCTTTTTTAACAACGGCAGGAAAATTGATTTCTCTGTCGTATATGTATAATAGGCTTAGCAACCTGTTCGCAATCATTAAATTCATCCCATATTTTGGCTAATATTGTGCTTTTTTCCTTGAAAACAGGTTTTTTCTAAATAAATCGGTAAAAATTAGTTACTTATTGTTGAATTTTATCGCGAACTCGGTTATTATAAGCCTTGTCATCAATGAAAAAGATGACTTTTATGTATAAAAGTAGGCAAATTGGTGAACAAATGAGAATAACTTCTTTTGTTCCTATGTCGATTGAAAGATTTTGGGAGGAGGTGAATGTCATGAACAAAACAGACCTAGTGAATGCTGTAGCTGAGAAAAGCGATCTTTCTAAGAAAGATGCAACTAAAGCAGTAGATGCAGTTTTTGAATCTGTCATGGATTCACTTAAAAATGGTGACAAAGTACAATTAATCGGGTTTGGTAACTTTGAAGTACGCGAGCGTTCAGCCCGTAAAGGCCGTAACCCGCAAACTGGGGAAGAAATTGAAATCCCAGCAAGCAAAGTACCTGCTTTTAAACCAGGTAAAGCCCTTAAAGACATTGTAAAATAATAAATTTTACATAGGGCAAAAAAGATACGCTTCGGCGTATCTTTTTTTTAGTAATAAGATATTAACTCAAGCTTTAGTATAAATATATTTAGACAATAGGTTGGACGAGGGAATAATTAAACAGGAGGTTATTATGGACAATAAAAGTGATTTTTTTGTTATTAAAGCATTGGAAGACGGAGTTAACGTAATTGGTTTAACGAGAGGTACTGATACCCGTTTCCACCATTCCGAAAAACTGGATAAAAATGAAGTTATGATTGCTCAATTTACAGAACATACCTCGGCCGTAAAAGTTCGTGGTAAAGCGATTATTCAAACAAGTCATGGAGAAATAGATAATAATTAATATATAAATAGTTTTCCCATGATTATTGATTAACGTTTTTACTAAAATTATGCTATAATAGCAAATGCAATTACTGACGGTTAGAAGGGCTAGGGTGATTTTTTGAATACCTCAACAACTATCAAAACTTTACTGGAAGATAGAATGAAGCATTCATTTATTAATAAATATATAAAACAGCCCTTTGTTGATGAAGGAAAACTGCTTATTTTGTCTGGCATTATGGAAGGTACTGATTTTTCGAAAAACAAAAAAGAGCAAATTATAATTACAGCAATGCTTGTGCAAATAGCCTTGGATACACATGATCACGTTCCAGCTGAAATAAATGGCCTGGAAAGTAAAACAGAAAAACTAGAAAAACAGCTGAGAGTACTGGCAGGAGATTATTATAGTGGACTATACTATATGTTGCTTTCAGAGCTTGAGGAAATTGATCTTATACATAAACTCGCAACAGCCATTAAAGAGATTAATGAATATAAAATGAAAGTATATTACCACGAAGCAAATACTTTCATAGAGCATTTGGATTTCGTTATGAAAACAGAATCACTAGTAGCACTATCGTTAGCACGCTATGTGGGAAATGTAACCATTATGCCTTTGATCGAAGACTGGATGTATGTAAATAAATTAATTTTTATAAAAACAAAAGAAAATTCTATTATCAATCATTGGCAGGCATATTATCCAGAATGGACTTATTCATCAATCGTAGAGAAGATAGATGAAATTATTAAACATAAATCGCAAAAAATTAATGGTTATTTACGCACATTACCGGATTGTCATTCACTTCACGGCATCCAAGTAGAGGGTTTATTGAAGAAAGTATGGCATGGTAAGTCAATGTTTGCAGAGGGTGGATAATTTATGTCTCAACAACAATCAAAAGAAGAACGTGTACATCATGTCTTTGAAAAGATCTACAATAAATATGATGCCATGAATTCCATTATTTCTTTTCAGCGCCATAAAGCTTGGCGAAAGGATGTAATGAAACGAATGCAAGTTGAAGAAGGTGCTATGGCACTGGATGTTTGTTGCGGAACCGGAGACTGGGCTATTTCACTTGCTGAAGAAATTGGTACCTCTGGAGAAATAATAGGACTTGATTTTAGTGAAAATATGCTATCTGTAGCTAAACAGAAGAAAGAGGAACACAATATCAAGCAACTTCAGTTCATTCATGGTAATGCAATGGAACTGCCTTTTAAAGATAATACGTTTGATTACGTTACGATCGGATTTGGCTTAAGGAATGTTCCTGATTACCTGACAGTTTTACAAGAAATGTATCGGGTAGTTAAGCCCGGTGGCAAGGTTGTTTGCTTAGAAACCTCCCAACCGGAATTGATTGGTTTTAGACAATTGTATTATTTTTATTTCCGTTTTATAATGCCTGCCTTTGGCCGGTTATTTGCCAAAAGCTATAAAGAGTATGCATGGTTACATGAGTCCGCAAAGAACTTTCCTGACAAAAAAGAGCTTAAAAAGATGTTTTTGGAAGCAGGATTTTCAAAGGTGGATATAAAAAGCTATACAGGTGGAGTAGCTGCCATGCATATGGGCTTTAAAGAATGACTAAATGCAAAAAAAGTTATTCAGAACAGACATTTTCTATGAAATAAAAGGTGACCCACATGAAATTAGCTAAAACATATGGATACTTAAAAAAGGACTTAGATTTAATTGAGCAATCAATTAATAAAGTAATACAGGCCGACCATTCTGTATTGCGTGAGGCTTCTACTGAATTATTGAAAGCGGGCGGGAAAAGAATCCGTCCTATCTTTGTGTTGCTATCCGGTCGTTTTGGGGAATGTGACATAGAACGGCTGCAAACAGTTGCAGTGACCCTTGAATTGATCCATATGGCTACATTAGTACATGATGATGTAATTGATGATGCAGACATACGAAGAAGTCAGCCTACAATAAGAAGGTTGTATGGAAATCGGATAGCTATGTATACTGGAGATTATATACTAGCGAGAGCCCTAGAGGAGATTACTACATTAAATGATATTGCCATTCACCGCATTCTTTCAAAAACAATCGTGGAAGTATGTGTGGGCGAGATTGAGCAAATTAAAGATAAATATAATTATAATCAGGGATTAAGGGATTACTTACGAAGAATTAAAAGGAAAACAGCTTTATTAATTGCTACCAGTTGTCAATTGGGTGCTTTAGCAGCAGGGGTATCCAGGAAAGATGCGAACCGACTTTATCAATACGGGTATTATATAGGCATGTCTTATCAAATTATTGATGACATTTTAGATTTTACTTCTTCGCCAAAAGAACTTGGTAAACCTGTTGGAAATGATTTATTGCAAGGGAACATAACATTACCTGTGCTATTTGCAATGGAAGATGAATCTTTTAATTCGAAGGTAAAGAATTTGTTTAGCCAGAAGGAAGAGATAACTGAAACAGATATACAACCAATTCTGTCTCATCTGCACTCTACAAATGCAATTGAAAGATCTTATGAGATGAGCAATCTGTATTTAGAAAAGGCACTTCACATGTTGGATAAAACTCCTGAAAAGAAAGCAAAGAGTACATTAAAAGATATTGCTAAGTATATTGGTAATAGACGGTCATAATTTATTTGTTATTTTACGGAAGTTTTGGTAGAATTTTATCGAGTAAGAGAAGTGAAACTAGCCTAAGTCGATTAAACGTTGGTACTGGCTATCGCTCATTTTTAGCTTATATTACATAGAAGAGGTGTAGATTATGGAAAAAACATTCTTAATGGTAAAACCAGATGGAGTACAACGCAATTTGGTAGGAGAAATAGTTAAACGTTTTGAATCAAAAGGATTTAAATTAGCTGGCGCTAAACTTATGGTTATTTCTGATGATTTAGCTAAAGAACATTATGGAGAACATAAAGAAAGACCATTCTTTGGTGAGTTGGTCGACTTTATTACATCCGGCCCTGTATTTGCTATGGTTTGGGAAGGTGAAAAAGTTATCACTACAGCTCGCGATATGATGGGTAAGACAAATCCATTGGAAGCTGCTGCTGGTACTATTCGTGGAGACTTTGGCATGACAGTAGGGAAAAATGTAATCCACGGATCAGATTCACCTGAAAGCGCTGAAAGAGAAATTAATTTGTTCTTTGATAACAGTGAGTTAGTTTCTTATGAAAAACAAGACAGCTCTTGGATTTATTAATTTTCATAGCAAGGAATGCTATATATCATTGCAAGCCTCCGTTTTAAGCGGAGGCTTTTATTAAGAAATAAATTGTGGTTTGATTGCAAATGTTAGGGAACAATTTCTAACTAGTACATTCATAGTAGGAGTAAACTGCGATGTAACTTTATTAATGAAAAGCTCAGTGAAATATTTGAGGAGAAATGCCCCATTGATTTGCGTTTCAGGCGGACGCTTTCACACCTCCGGGTACAAGTGCGACATCTGCTCGTTATCCGCAGTGTCTTCTTTGCCGCCCTCCACTCCAATCAATTCGTACACAGCATATCCTTCGTAGATATAATAGGAAATAGTAGCGAAGGGGGAATATGGAGACTCCTCGAAAATGAAAATACACATTTTCTTCGTGCGATGCCTTGCTGACGAAGCTTTCCTTGTCCTGCGGGAGGAGAGGCCTAGATGTGACCCCGGAACGCGTAGCGTGAGGAGGCTCATCAGCCGCCCGCGGAAAGCGGAATATTTCCCCGTAGCGGTGGATTTACGCAGCCTCTATATTCTTAGTTACGTCGCAATATATCTTTTTTGCGAATCAGTGAATAACACTAACACATATATATTAGAACCTAATTATTGGCCTTATTATAGCGGAGAGGCATGATGAAATGATAAGTGATTATGATGATTTTATTGCTGAAATAAAAAAAAGAATCGGTATAGATTTGAGTTTATATAAAGAAGCCCAAATGAAAAGGCGTATTATTTCATTGAGAAATAAACGAGGCTTCGCAAACTTTCATACTTACTATGAAGAATTGATTAATCAGAAAGAATTAATGAATGAATTTGTCGATCGCTTAACAATTAACGTTTCCGAGTTTTACCGGAACCCGAAAAGATGGCAAGTGCTAAAAGATAATATTATACCAGGGTTACTTCAACAAAAGAATAGTATTAAGGTTTGGAGTGCTGCTTGTTCCACTGGTGAAGAACCTTATTCAGTCTCTATTATGCTTAAGGAGCATTTTCCGGAAGCAAAAGCTGAAATTATAGCAACAGACATTGATGAAAACGTATTGCTTAAGGCAAAGGAAGGAATTTATGGCAAGAATGCATTAAAAGAGTTGCCTGCCGAAATCCTTAAAAAATATTTTATTGAGAGGGAAGGCCTCTATTCTGTTTCACCTACGATAAAAAGAAATATTTCTTTCAAAAAACACAACTTATTGGCAGACAGTTACCCAAAAGATGTCGATTTGCTTATATGCCGCAACGTTCTTATTTATTTTACTGACCAAGCGAAGGAAGAGATCTATATGAATTTTGGTAGATCATTAAATTCTAATGGGGTATTATTTGTTGGAAGTACAGAACAAATTTTTAGCCCAAAAGATTATAAACTGCAATTACTGGATACTTTCTTTTACAAGAAAGAAGGAAATGTGATTCAAGTATAAACAGCTGGGAGAATTTTTAAGAGACCGAACTTTATTCGAGGTACTATATTTCGAATTAGTTCGGTTTTTTTATGTAAAAATATACTAACTAACATCATCTTCTATGTACGAACATCCATGTTTAGCTTAAATGCCTATTTTACGTTAGCATGTGTACAAATAAAAATACTGAAATACTGTATACGCTTACATTTGACAAGTAATAAAAAAACATGATAAATAAGTTGCTTTTTTCTAAATTTTATCCCAAAATGAAATGAACTTATGATATAGTTATTAGAAAAAATTCAAAAGGAGAATGTTCATTGCGTTATTTAACAGCAGGGGAATCCCATGGAAAAAAACTAACTACAATAATTGAAGGTGTACCAGCTCGCATGCCTCTAGTTAAAGAAAACATCAATGAATCATTATTGCGCCGCCAAAAAGGTCACGGACGCGGAAAACGAATGCAGATCGAAAAAGATCTTGTGGAGATAACCAGTGGTATTAGACATGGATCCACATTAGGCTCGCCAATTACTTTAGTAATAAACAATGATGATTTTAAGCATTGGGTGGATATTATGGGAGAAGATCCTATCGAAGCTGATGCAAAAATCAGACGTGTTATAACCAGACCCAGACCAGGCCATGCTGATCTAAATGGTGCTATGAAATATGGACACCGAGATATTCGTAATGTGTTAGAACGATCGTCTGCCAGAGAAACAGCAGCACGAGTTGCAGCAGGTGCTGTTGCAAAAACATTATTAAAGCAATTAGATATCGAAATTTCTGGCTATGTAAAAGAAATTGCCGGAATTGAAGCAAAGGAAGTAGAAGAGCTTAGCATTAAAGATAGGCAGACAATTTCTGAAGATTCGCCAGTGAGAGTTTTGGATAAAGATGTAGAACAGGAAATGATGGACGCGATAGACCAGGCAAAGCAAGAAGGCGACTCAATTGGTGGAGTTGTTGAGGTTTATGTAGAAGGCATGCCTGCGGGTGTGGGATCATATGTCCATTTCGATCGAAAATTAGATAGTCGCATTGCTGGCAGTGTCGTGAGTATAAACGCCTTTAAAGGTGTAGAATTCGGTCTTGGATTTGAAGCTGCCAAAAGAAATGGAAGCAAGGTACATGATGAAATTGCTTGGGATGAGGAGATAGGCTATTATCGTAAAACAAATCGCCTCGGGGGTTTCGAAGGTGGTATGACAACTGGGATGCCAATCGTTGTAAAGGGAGTAATGAAACCTATTCCTACGTTAATGAAGAGACCGTTGCAAAGTGTCGATATCGAAACTAAAGAGCCATTCAAAGCTACGGTGGAGAGATCAGATGCATGTGCTGTCCCTGCAGCTGCTGTAGTCATGGAGCATGTCGTAGCGTTTGAACTAGCTAAAGCTATAACTGAACAATTTCCAAGTGATCAATTTCCTACTTTAAAGAAAGCAATTGACGATTATCGTGAAGAAATAAGGTGTTTTTAATGGATGAGTTAATAATTAACTCGGAATTACATCAATATAAGATAATGATTGGCAACAGAATTCGTTACGATATTAATACATTATTGCCAAAAACGTACTCTACCATTCTAGTTATTACAGACGATAAAGTCGCAGAAAAGTATCTAAGTGAAGTTATGAGTAACCTGCAGGCTGAGAACATATTCACAAGCATTATCCCAGCTGGTGAACAATCAAAAAGTTTTGCTTTATTTGAAAAACTGCATACAGAAGCTCTTACATATGGGCTGGACAGAGAGTCACTGATTATAGCTCTGGGCGGAGGCGTCGTTGGTGATTTAGCAGGTTTTGTGGCAGCAACTTATATGCGCGGTATTGATTATATTCAAATGCCTACTACTATTCTTGCACATGACAGCAGTGTCGGAGGGAAAGTCGCTATTAACCATCAGCTTGGAAAAAACTTGATTGGCAGTTTTTATCCACCAAAAGCTGTATTGTATGATATTGATACATTATCAACTCTGCCAAGGTCACAAGTTCGTTCCGGGTATGCTGAACTTATAAAAGAAGGTCTTATAGCGGATGAAGAACTGTTCCAGTCTATTCTAAGCTCAGATTTAATGAGTCTTTCTCAAGATCAGTTACATAATCATATACGGTCTGGTATAAAAATAAAAGCTGCCATTGTAGAGGCAGATGAGAAAGAAAAAGGTATGAGAAAGTATTTGAATCTTGGACATACGCTAGGCCATGCTTTGGAAACTACGTTGGGGTACGGGGTATTAACACATGGGGAAGCTATTGGCATTGGTTTATTATTCTCTATGTACGTAAGTGAATCTGTTTATACGATAAAATTACCTTATGAGCCTTTATATAGATGGTTATTAAACAATAACTATCCTTTGTTCTTAGAGCAACTCCATGTTAATGATTTAATTACATTAATGAAAACAGACAAAAAAACATTGAATCACCACATTCAAATGGTGCTGCTTAAAAATGTAGGTGAACCAGTTATAAAAGAAATAAGTGATGAGGATATGAGTAGCTATCTAAAACAATTTTTAAGAAAGCTGGTGATAGCATGACGAGGGGTTTGCGAGGAGCAACATCTGTTTTAAGTAATGAAGAAGGACAAATAATTGCTAACACAAAAGCATTGTTCGAAGAAATGGTTAATGCAAATGACATTGAAGCAAATGATGTTTCACATGTATTTATCTCTGTTACCAAAGATTTAAATGCAGCTTTTCCTGCCAAAGCACTTCGTGAATTACCTGGTTACACTTTTGTTCCAGTAATGTGTATGACTGAAATAGATGTGCCTGGCAGCTTGCCAAACTGTATACGCATTATGATGGTAATCAATACGGAAAAAGACCAACAAAATATAAAACACATCTTTCATAATGAGGCAGTAAAGCTACGTCCAGATTTAGTGAAGAACAAGAGGTGAAGAGTCAATGGAGGGGAAACCGGTTTTAGAGCAGCTTTCCGCATACAAGCCTGGGAAACAAGTAAAGGATATTCAGAATGAATACGGACTGTCTCGAATTGTAAAATTAGCATCCAATGAAAATCCATATGGATGTTCTAAAAAGGTAGAAACATTTTTAACAGACAATATAAAGGAATTAAATATCTATCCGGATGGAAATGCCGGAGAATTGCGAAAAACAGTTGCTGATAAATGGCAGGTGACAGAGAGTCAGTTAGTATTTGGTAGCGGATCTGATGAAATTGTTCAAATGCTGTGCCGTGCCTTTTTGGCACCTGGATTGAACACTGTTATGGCCACACCGACTTTTCCTCAATACAGACATCATGCTCTTATTGAGGGGGCAGAGGTAAAGGAAGTCCCTACGATTGAAGGTAAGCACAATCTAGAGCAGATGCTTCAAATGGTAAACGAAAATACAAAGATTATGTGGCTTTGCTCACCTAATAACCCAACTGGTGGCATTATATCAAAGAACCAACTTCACGAGTTTATGCTAAAATGCCCAAAACACGTACTTATCGTATTAGATGAAGCATACTATGAATATTTGTCTAAAGAGTTTGATCCTTCTGCGATCACATTACTATCTCAACATAAAAATCTAATTATTCTCCGGACGTTTTCAAAAGCATATGGACTAGCTGGTTTACGAGTTGGTTATGGTATAGCAGATGAATCGGTTATTTCGAAGTTGAATGTTGTAAGAGGGCCTTTTAATACATCATCCATTGCTCAAAAGGCAGCAGTTATTGCTATTCAAGATGAGTCTTTTCTAGATGAAACATTGGGATATAATGTGGAGGTCAAGCATGACTTTGAAAAATTCTTAGACCAAATAAAATGGGGTTATTACCCTACAGAAACAAATTTTATCTTAGTTAAGACTCCTATAAGTGGTATGGAAGTCTTTGACTTCTTGTTAAAAAGAGGGTTTATAGTTCGACCTGGTGAATTGTTGGGCTGCCCACAGACTGTTAGAATAACACTTGGACAAAAAGATGACATGAAGGAACTGCAAAGGATTCTTCATGAGTTGGAACAGCAAGTGAGCAAGGAGCGTTAAATTTTGAAAAAGACAATTGTTATTGCAGGATTAGGATTAATTGGTGGTTCAATAGCTAAATCTATTGTCTTATCAGCTGATAATCATGTAATTGGTTATGATGTAAGTGAAGAAGTAATGAACTATGCTTTAGAAAATGGAATAATTAACGAAGCAGCAACAGAGTTCCAAAAGGATGCCGTTAGAGCTGATTTTATTATACTAGCTGCGCCTATTACTCAAACCATCTATCTATTAAAAGAGTTAAATGGTCTTACATTTAATAAAAAAGTAATTGTATCAGATGTTTCCTCTGTAAAGAGTAATGTCATGCGTATAGCTGATACGTTAACAAACAAACACATTACGTTTATTGGTGGACATCCTATGGCTGGCTCTCATAAAAAAGGTATTCAGGCAGCAAGAGGGCATTTGTTTGAAAACGCCATTTATGTATTGACTCCTTCCGTTTACGCAAATAGTGAAGATACGTATTTACTTCAAAATCTATTAGTAAATACGAAAAGTAAGTTTGTCATATTAAATCAGACAGAGCATGATGAAATGACTGGGGTAGTTTCTCATTTTCCACATTTAATAGCATCTTCTCTTGTTCATCAAGCAAGAAAATGGAACGACATGCATTCATTTTTACCTAATCTGGCAGCAGGAGGGTTCCGTGATATCACAAGAATTGCTTCAAGTAACCCTACAATGTGGCAGGATATTTTTTATCATAATCGCTATAAAATGTCACATTTGCTTGAAGAATGGATTAAGGAAATGCATTATTTAAAAAATTTACTTGATGATAATAATAAAGATGAGATGATTACATATCTAAACGAGGCAAAGCAATTTCGAGACGGATTGGGTGTCTCAGACAAAGGAGCTATTCCTTCCTTTTATGATATTTACGTCGATATTCGAGACCAGGCTGGAGCTCTTGCGACTGTTACCCAATTGCTTGCCAGTTACAGAATTAGCATAAATAATATACAGATACTTGAGATAAGGGAAGGTATAAATGGTGCATTACGTTTAAGTTTTTCAAGTGAGGAAGCACAGAAAAAGAGCGATCAGGTATTACAAGCTAATGGCTATGAGACCATGATAGAGAAATAATTAGAGATCCTGTTATGTTTTATAATGATTGAAGGACAGTTTATATTGAAAAACATAATTAATAACTTAGGATGTGAAAGAAATGAGTGAGGTTATACTAAAGCCTGTTAAAACACCTGTTTCAGGAGAAATTCATGTCCCCGGTGACAAATCTATATCACATAGATCCGTTATGCTGGCATCGTTAGCAGAAGGGGAGACAACAGTGACCAACTTTCTTGATGGAGAGGATTGCATGCGCACTGTCCAAGCTTTTCAAAAAATGGGTGTCGAAATAAAAAAGCAAAATACAACACTTACCATTCAAGGAAATGGGATAGCTGGCCTTAAAGAACCGGAAAATCCGTTGTATTTCGGTAATTCCGGAACAACAGCAAGATTAATGATTGGACTTCTGGCAGGATTACCACTATTTACGACCATATACGGAGACTCTTCGCTTTCCAAACGTCCGATGGATAGAGTGATAAAACCATTACGACAAATGGGCGCAGTAATTGATGGTAGAGAGAAAGGGAGCTATATACCTTTATCACTTAGAGGTTCAAAATTGCAAGGTATTGATTATGTAATGCCACTGAAAAGCGCCCAAGTTAAATCAGCTGTTTTACTTGCAGGACTACATGCAGAAGGGGCAACAAAAATTACGGAACGAACAAAAACCCGTGATCATACAGAAAATATGCTGAAAGCTTTTGGAGCATCTATTAAAACAGAAGGAAAGCAGGTTACTATAACAAATGAAAAAACGTTAGTAGCTACTGACGTACACGTACCTGGAGATATTTCTTCAGCTGCTTTTTTTATAGCTGCAGCACTAATCGTACCAGGAAGTAAATTAACATTAAAAAATGTTGGGTTAAATCAGACACGAACAGGTATTATTGATGTGCTGATTTCTATGGGGGCAAACATTCAAATTAGGAATAAGCAAACAATTAGTGGGGAGTTACTAGGGGATATTATTGTTAGTTATTCAAAATTAACAGGTACGACAATTGGTGGGGAAATAATTCCTCGGCTTATTGATGAAATTCCTATTCTTGCATTAATTGCTACTCAAGCCGAAGGAACTACCATTATTAAAGATGCAAAAGAGTTACGTGTTAAAGAGACTGATAGAATTGCCGCAGTCGACGACGTCTTATCGACCCTAGGTGCAACAATTGAGCCAACTGAAGATGGGATGAAAATCCATGGAGAAGCAAAATTACATGGTGGCAAGGCTACATCATATCATGATCATCGGATTGCTATGATGGCAGCAATTGCATCCTTGATTGCTGAAGACGAGGTCGTTATTGATGATATCTCTTCAATATCTATCTCTTATCCTTCCTTTTTTGAAGATCTGAAAAAAATTAAATAATATAAGAAAGAATCTGTACTTGTTACAGATTCTTTCTTATTTGAACATGTATTTAATTTTAGTTATGATTAAAATCATGTTAATTGAAATTAAACGCTAGGGGTGTGGAGAAAATGGAAAAAATTATGGAAGCAGTAAACCTGATGGAGAGCAATCAGACTGAAAAAGCTATTGAAGTACTGGAAGATTACCTGCCTCTTGCTGACGAGGAAGAGAAATATACGATTGCGGAATTATACATGCAGTGGGGGTATTTGGAGGAAGCAAGCACGATACTTGAAGAATTAGTACAACAGTATCCAGGTGAAACTGAATTGGTAGTAACCTTGGCAGATGTCTACATTGAATTGGATAAAGATGAGGCAGCAATGGGATTATTAAACAATATAAAAGAGGATGACCCAGCATACGTACAGGCATTGATTCAGTTAGCAGATTTATATCAAGCTCAAGGACTGTTTGAGGTTGCTGAACAGAAGCTATTGCAGGCAAAACAATTCGAGCCTAATGAACTCATTATCGATTTCGCTTTAGGGGAACTGTTTTTTTCTATCGGTGAATATAGAAAGGCTGCAACCTTCTACGAAAAAGTACTTCCAAAAGAAAAGGAAATTGCTAACGTTTCGATTAATGACCGGTTAGCTGAATCGTATGCAGCAGCAGGAGAATATGAACTTGCACTTACTTTTTACCAAGATATTGAGAGCGAAAATCCAGATACATTGTTTAAATACGGAATTACTGCATCCCAAGCAGGACGTAAGGATATTGCAATTAAGGCATGGGAGCATGTTATTGAAATAGATATCTATTATCATACCGTTTACGTACATCTTGCAACGGTTTATGAAGAAGAGGGAATGTTGAAAGAAGCATATGAAACAGCTAAAAAAGGAATTAAAATAGATGAATTTAATAAGGAGCTGTATTTCGTAGCTGGAAACTTGGCACATAAGTTGGATCAAAACCAGGATAGTGAGCAATGGGTAAGAGAAGCAATTGCATTAGACCCCGATTATAAGGAAGCAATATTATTTTTAATAGAATTATTAAAAAAACGAGATGATTTTGCAGGGATTATTGATCTGCTTAGCGAAAT
Organism: Virgibacillus halodenitrificans; assembly: GCF_001878675.1. Taxonomy (NCBI): domain Bacteria; kingdom Bacillati; phylum Bacillota; class Bacilli; order Caryophanales; family Bacillaceae; genus Virgibacillus; species Virgibacillus halodenitrificans. The sequence goes on from NZ_CP017962.1 coordinate 1,880,252, forward strand.
AAAGAATACTGGAGCAACAGATCCTTTATACGAATGGGAGCTTGCTAGAGCATATAATGAAATTGAAAAATTTAAAGATGCATTAAATCACTATAAAGAAGCATACAATAATTTAAACCAAGACAGTGACTTCTTGAAAGAATATGGTTATTTTCTATTAGAAGAAGGGAGGAGCAAGGAAGCAACAGAGGTATTTAGAGCATATCTTCAGTTAACTCCAGTGGATGACGAGATTGAGGAATTTGTTGAGAGACTGGAACAAGCTGAAGAACAGTAAATAAAGGGAATTCTATCTGGTTTGTTGAAATAAAACATAATAGAATATAAAGGAGGCCATTAAAAAATGCAAACTCCTGTTTCTGTCCAGGACAAAAAGAGTTTTATACAGTGGTTTCTAAATCATTATCAACTTAAAAAGCGGGAAAGTGTTTGGATTTTAAATTACTTAGTAAATCATAAAGATGTTCTGGCAAATGTTCATTTTGTAAGAGAAGCGAAATTTTGTCCACGTGGTATCATTATGACAAGCCATTGTTCAGAGGAAACACCTTTTCGTTTTTATAAGAATCAACTGGTTACCACAGATGCTGAGAAATCTTTTCATGATATTCGTTTGAACCAAGAAGATCCATTATACTTACAGTTGAATTTTAAGAAATCCTATCAAAATGCTTTCTATGTTTCTGTGCTTGAAGAAAATCCTTATATTCCAGATGAATATTTTATAACAGAGAAAGACCAGCAACAAGCTGAACTATTATTGGAAAAGTCCTTATATGAATACAAATTGACTCATATATTAGGTGAAATTGATCGGGCATTAGATGAAAATAATCAAGAAAAGTTTACTCTTTTTACTAATAAGTTACTTAAACTAAAGGAAGAATCCAATCAACCTAAATTGCTAAGGCAATAGGTTGATTTTTTTTGATCGCATAAGATAAACTTATGTGTAATGTAATAATTTTTTTAATTTGTTAAATACTAGTTAAGAAGGGTTGATAAGTATGAAGTGGAAAAAAGCTGACTTGCAACAGTATGTTCAGGCAAAGGAGTATATCGACACAATAATTTTACCTTTAGCACCATTTCAGTTTTCAAATGATACTGACTTAGAAAAAATGTCATTTCAACATGAAGTCCTTACACTGCTATGCTCTGAAATTGAAAAAGAATTGACTGGAAGATTGTTATTAACCCCTATATATAATTACGTGAAAACTGCCGAAAAAGAGATGGAAGTACAAAGAGTGAATGGCTGGGTTAATAATCTTCAAGCACAACCGTTTTCACATATATTCTTTATATCATTTGATTCCTCTTGGAAAAAAGTAGAGAGTCAATTAAACGGTACCTTGCTTTGGATTCCTGGCATCCAATCAGGGGACTTGCAATCTGCAGAAATGCACGGAGTAATAAAAGATCAAGTAGAGCAGTTAACAGAGTTTATGAGGTCTTATTGGTAGGTAATTAATTGATTCTATGTCTTTTTAAGAACAAATTTGATAAATCATTGACCGAATTACCAGTTTGCGCTATTATGGTAATGTCCTAGTAATCTGATTTTAATTTTAATGTCCGTGATTATCGTAAAAGAGGGGGGAAAATCATGAGCGAAGAAAAGCAACAAGTATCCCGTAGACAATTTTTAAATTATACGCTTACAGGTGTCGGGGGTTTTATGGCAGCGGGTATGCTTGCTCCAATGTTACGTATGGCTGTTGACCCAGTATTAAAGGAAGAAAAACACGGCGGTCTAATAAATGTTGGACTAGCAGTGGAAGATATTACAAACGAACCACAGCGTGTTGACTGGAAAATTGATCAGGTAGACGGCTGGTATGAATCTCAAGTCAGCAGATCTGCTTGGGTATTTAAAGATGACAATGGGGATATACAAGCTTTTTCCCCAATATGTAAGCACTTAGGTTGTGTAGTATCATGGGAAGGAAGCGATCAATATCCAAACCAATTCTACTGCCCATGTCATGATGGACGCTATTATAAAGATGGGACAAACGTACCTGGTACACCACCATTAGCTCCACTGGATGTTTATGAGCAGGAAGTCAAGGATGGAATGTTATTCCTCGGAGAACCACAATTAAGAGAGGAGGCGTAATCAATTATGCTGCAGAAAATGTATGATTGGATTGATGATCGAATCGATATTACGCCTATATGGCGCGATATTGCAGATCACGAAGTTCCGGAACATGTTAACCCTGCCCATCACTTCTCTGCTTTTGTATACTGTTTTGGGGGATTAACATTTTTTGTTGTCGTTATTCAAATTCTTTCTGGTATGTTTTTAACAATGTACTATGTACCAGATATTGAAAATGCTTGGAAATCCGTTTATTATCTTCAAACAGAGGTTGCTCATGGACAAATTGTTCGTGGTATGCATCACTGGGGTGCAAGTGTCGTTATCGTAATGCTTTTATTACATACTTTACGTGTGTTTTTCCAAGGGGCATATAAGAAACCGCGGGAACTTAACTGGATGGTTGGAGTCCTGATCTTCTTTATTATGCTCGGCCTTGGATTTACTGGTTATTTACTTCCATGGGACAATAAAGCCTATTTTGCAACTCAGGTTGGTCTTGAAATTGCCGAACAAGTTCCATTTATCGGCGGTGATTTAAAAACATTGCTAGCTGGTGACCCGAATATTGTTGGTGCTCAAACGCTGACTCGATTCTTCGCAATTCATGTGTTTTTCTTGCCGGGTGCTTTATTTGCTCTACTAGCAGTGCACTTTATATTAATACGTAGACAAGGTATTTCTGGACCATTATAAAAAGGAGGGGAAAGCTGTGCATAAGGGTAAAGGTATGAAGTTTGTCGGAGATTCCCGTATCTCTGCTGAAAGGAAACCGAATATACCAAAAGATTATTCTGAATATCCTGGTAGAACAGAAGCTTTCTGGCCTAACTTTTTATTAAAAGAATGGTTAGTAGGGGCAGTATTCTTAGTAGGATTCCTAAGTTTGACAGTTGCTCACCCTTCACCACTTGAAGGGATGGCCGATCCTACAAATGCAGCCTATATACCATTGCCGGATTGGTACTTCTTGTTTCTATACCAATTATTAAAATATGAATTTGCCAGTGGTACTTTTAGCCTTATAGGTATAATTGTATTACCTGGTTTAGCGTTCGGTGCACTTTTACTTGCACCATTTTTAGACCAAGGACCAGGTAGGAGACCACATCAAAGACCGGTTGCTGTAGGAATGATGCTCCTTGGTCTAGCTGCTGTTATGTGGCTTACTTATGAATCTTCTTCACATGTGGATTGGGAAACAAGAGCTGAAGCGAATAAGCCTATTCCGCCATCTGCAATTGAAATTGATAAAGAAGATCCTGGCTATGCTATATACGAAGGTAATTGTATGTCTTGCCATGGTGAAGATTTAACAGGTGGTCCGGCAGCTCCAGCACTTATTGGAACTGAACACTCTGCTGAAGAGATTGCAAAAATTGCCCAAGAGGGTATTGGCAGCATGCCTCCAGATCAGTTCCAAGGAACAGATGAAGAACTTAAACAGTTAGTTGACTTCATTGTTTCCGTAAACGAAGGAACAGAATAAGATACTAACTCATACACCTTCACCCACGAATGGGGTGAAGGTGTTTTATTACCTGAAAACCTAGTCTCGATAGGAAAGGGTGAACTTATGATTAGATACATATTAACAGACAGGAAATTTTTAATCTTTCTTTTTATTGTAAACTTAGTCGGAACGATATATGGATATATCTGGTATGAGAGTCAATTGAAAATTACTCCTCCAATCTTTATGATTTTTGTACCTGATAGTCCTACGGCAAGTCTTTTTTTTACTATATTTTTACTTCTTTTTATTTTCAAAAAGCACTTTCCTTACATAGAAGCACTTGCCATAATTACTTTATTTAAATACGGAGTTTGGGCGGTTGCGATGAATGGGCTTACATGGTTGGTACAGGGCGACTTAGGCTGGCAAGGTTATATGTTAATTGCTTCACATGGAGCGATGGCGATTCAGGGGTTATTGTACGCCCCTTATTATAAAATTAAACTAAGACATATAGTTGTTGCTGGAATATGGACACTTCACAATGACATCATTGATTACGTATTTGAAATGATGCCAATCTACTCATCACTTACTTCATATATGAATGAAATAGGTTACTTTACATTCTGGCTAAGCATTATATCCATTATTATTGCTTATCGATTAACAGTTACAAATAATAAAAGATAAATATCCGTTTTCTTTGTTATATAACGCCGACTCGTTACATATATTGTAATAGAATATGTATATTGAGGTGATCTCTATGGCAGGTTGTAAAAGAATTACACTTCTTTGGTTAATTTTCTTCAGCATAGGGATTATTTTTAGCTCTTACTTTTTTCCACTACAGGTAAAAGCTGAGATCCAACTTGGTACCACTGTTGTAGACACACAAAGTAATGGTCTGGGACTACTTATCTGGACTGTTATAATAGTTGGTGGGTGTATTGGTATTACATTATCTTACGTAAGTTGGAGAAAATATAAAGGCGAGAAAAACAAGAAAATGCAAAAGGACGATTTAGTTGACTAATTACTTGGATTTGACTAAAATTGACCTATAGATATTTTATTCTAATAATGGAGGAATGCAAAGGTGTTAGGTGGATTAGGTGGGTATATAATATATATTGCCCTTTTAATGATTATTCCAATCTGGGCTCAATCGAAAGTAAAAAACACGTACAATAAATACTCGAAAAAAGCAACTTCTTCCCAAATGACTGGTGCACAAGTAGCTAGAAAGATACTTGATGACAATGGTTTGTATAACATTTCTATTGAAGAAACAAAAGGGATGCTCTCCGATCATTATGACCCTAGAAAAAAGGTAGTGAGGCTATCTACTGGAAACTTTCACGGTCAATCGATGGCCTCTTCTGCTGTTGCGGCTCATGAAGTAGGACATGCTATCCAAGATGCAGAGGAATATGCTTTTCTTAGATTTAGAAGTGCTCTAGTGCCAGTGGCAAGTTTCGGTTCAAATATATCTTTCTTTTTAATCTTAGCGGGTATTTTCCTGCAGATGAGTAATTTACTGCTGTTTGGTATTATTTTTATGTCAGCTGCTGTTTTATTCCAATTGGTAACATTACCAGTAGAATTTGACGCTTCGAGCAGAGCTATGACACAGCTTGTATCAACAGGAGTTATTAGAAATAATGAAGAACGGGAAACGAAGAAGGTATTGAATGCCGCTGCAATGACATATGTTGCAGCAGCCTTGGTAGCTGTAGCAGAATTAGTACGTTTTATACTAATTTACTTTGCCGGGAACAATGACTAAAAAACAGAGGACGTCGAGGTCCTCTGTTTTTTAATTTTCGTGTAACGGATTCTTATTTTCATCCAGAGTAAATCCTTCTCCTAATACATCATGTACAGTGCTTACAGCTACAAATGCATGTGGATCTATAGAATTAATTATACTTTTTAATCTGACAATTTCATTTCTGGCTACAACACAATATAACACATCTCTCTTTTCTCCCGAAAAACTGCCTCTTCCTTCAAGAACAGTCACTCCTCGATCCATTTCTTTAAGAATCTTTTCAGCAATATCATCACTTTGACTTGAGATAATTGTTGCCCCTTTTGCCGAATAAGCTCCTTCTTGAATAAAATCAATTACTCTTGCACCAATATATACAGCGACAAGGGTGTACATTCCCTGAACCAGATCTAGTATAACGAAGACAGAAGTTGTGATTACTATAAAATCGAATAAGAACATCGTCCTGCCCATGCTCCACCCAGCATATTTATTAACAAGTCTAGCTATAATATCTACGCCGCCTGTAGTACCTCCAAAGCGAAAGATTATTCCGAGACCGACCCCTATAAAAACACCGGCAAATAGTGACACTAATGTCATATCAGATTCGAGCCCCAAGTTAAATTGATTTGCCTGAAAAATACTTAGAAATACAGAAACAGCAATTGTACCTATTATTGTATATAAAAAAGTATTACGACCTAGAAATTTCCAACCTATAAAGAATAGTGGTATGTTTAATAAAATATTGGTAATGGCAGGATCCCATTCCCATAGAAAATATAACAAAAGGGTTATACCTGTAAAACCACCCTCACTTAAGTTGTTCTGCATATTAAAGTGAACAATTCCAAAAGAAAAAATAGCAGCCCCTAATAAAATAAATACAATGTTTTTAATTTTTAAGCCAAACAGCATTCGTAATACGTACCTCCCAACATTTAAATGTGGTACTTCGGCATACTTTTATCATTATAATCAAAATTGCATGATAGAACAATAAAATCCTTTTATCAGAATAAAAAATTTGTCAAAACCCGCGTGATTAGCTACCATAAAAACAGGTACATAATCGGAAAGCTTTTATAAGGAGGAAATATGACTAATCAATCCATATATACTACACAAGAAATACAAAAAAGAGTCGATCAATACATCTCTCAGTTTAAAGAAGGATATTTCTCACCGCTTAGTTTGATGGCAAGACTTACAGAAGAAGTAGGTGAATTGGCGCGAGAAGTTAATCATTATCATGGGGAAAAACCTAAAAAGAAAACAGAAAAAGAGAAAACCGTTGAAGAAGAGCTTGGGGACATTATATTTGTACTGACCTGCTTTGCAAATTCATTACAAATTGATCTCTCTGAGGCATTTGAAGCTTCGGTCAGTAAGATAGAAACAAGAGACAAAGATCGATGGACTAGAAAATAATTCTACTAATTTGATGAGAGAGGAAAATGGATAATGAGTATAAATATTATAATTGCAGGACCGCGTGGGAAAATGGGTGGAGAAGCCGTACGAATGGTAAATAAAGAAAAAGATTTTAAACTTGTAGCATGTATTGATCGTAAAAATGGCGGGAAGCAAATATCTGATATTGAAGGACTTCCAGAAATAGATGTTCCGATTTATGAAAACCATGAGCAATGTTTTAAAGAGATAAATGCTGATGTGTTTATTGACTTAACTATCCCTGAATCAGGTTACTTACATACCAAATCTGCTCTTAACCATAATATGCGTCCGGTTGTAGGCACAACAGGTTTCACTACAGAACAGATCGAAGAATTATCTGAGCTTGCAAAGGAGAAAGGCTTAGGATGTCTAATTGCTCCAAATTTTGCAATTGGAGCTGTTCTGATGATGAAATTTTCACAAATGGCAGCAAAGTACTTTTCAGATGTAGAAATTATCGAAAAACATCACGATAATAAGCTTGATGCTCCTTCTGGAACAGCTATTAAAACGGCAGAGCTTATTAAAGAAACAAGGGACTTAAAACGACAAGGACACCCGAATGAATCAGAAACCATACAAGGTGCAAGAGGTGCAGTTACTGACGGGATGCATATTCATAGTGTGCGTTTACCTGGACTTGTTGCACATCAGGAAGTGATGTTCGGAAGTGCAGGGCAAACCTTGACTATCAAACATGATTCCATAAATCGTGAGTCTTTTATGGAAGGAATAAAACTCGGCATCGAAAATGTCATGGAACGCAAAGAACTTGTTTACGGATTGGAAAACTTACTGTAGGAGAGATACTATGAATATTGCTTTAATCGCACACGATAAAAAGAAGCAGAAGATCATTGATTTTAGTATTGCATACCAACACATTTTGAAAAAACATCATTTATTTGCTACAGGAACAACTGGGACAATGATTATGGAGGCAACAGGTCTAAATGTACATTTATTTCAATCAGGACCACTCGGAGGCGATCAACAGATAGGGGCTATGATTGCCAATCAAGAAATGGACATGGTGATCTTTTTTAGAGATCCTCTAACAGCTCAACCACATGAACCTGATGTAAGTGCATTGATGAGACTATGTGATGTTCATGATATACCTTTAGCGACAAATATTGCTGCATCGGAAATTTTTATTAGGGGTTTGGAGCGAGGCGATCTTAGCTGGAGAAATATTGTGAAATCGAATAGAAAAAAGGATAAAGAGAAATGAAAAAAATAGGCATTACTTGCTACCCAACCGTTGGTGGATCAGGTGTTATCGCAACGGAGTTAGGCATGCTTCTTGCAGAGCAAGGACATCAGATTCATTTTATTACTTCTAGTATACCTTTCCGTCTTGACCGTATTTATCCACAAATCTATTATCATGAGGTGGAATTAAATCATTATCCGGTTTTTCAATATCCTCCTTATGATCTTGCACTAGCAACTAAAATGGCAGAGGTTATTGATGAGGAAAAATTGGATATACTCCATGTGCACTACGCAATGCCACATGCTATTTGTGCCATATTAGCGCGAGATATTGCAGAAAGAGATGTAAAGATTGTCACTACACTCCACGGTACCGATATCACTGTTCTTGGCATTGATCATACATTTAAAAAAATGATAAAGCATGGAATTGAACAATCGGATGCTGTTACTGCTGTTTCAAATGATTTAGTAGAACAGACTTACGAAATGCTCGATGTTCAAAAAGATATTTCTGTTATTTACAATTTTGTTAATGAAAAAGAGTATGTGAAAAAGGAATTACCTCATCTGAGAGAACAATATGGAATAAAAGCTGATGAAAGAGTAATCATTCATATATCTAACTTCAGAAAGGTAAAAAGGGTTGAGGACGTCATATATACGTTTGAAAAGATCCAGCATCATTGTAAGAGTAAGCTTCTGCTAGTTGGAGATGGGCCTGAATATACTTCTATTGTTCAGTTAGTAAAAGATCTTGGCATTAATGATAAGGTGCTTTTTCTAGGAAAACAAAAAAATATAAGTGATTTATTATCAATTTCCGATTTAAAGCTTCTACTCTCTGAGAAAGAAAGCTTCGGGCTCGTGTTACTTGAAGCTATGGCTTGTGAGGTTCCTTGTATAGGCACAAGGGCAGGTGGGATACCTGAAGTTATCGAGCATGGAGAGACGGGTTATCTCGTGAATATTGGGGATACTGAGCAAGCAGCTGCTTATGCTATAGAGTTACTGACGAACTCTGAAAGACTAGTGGAATTCTCGAATCGTTCATTAACACATGCTATGGAGCACTTTCATTCTAAAAAAATTGTCAGACAATATCTGCAATTATATAATAACCTTGGAAATGAATAACAGGTGATTACTATGTTAACTGAACCTTTTCTAACTGCTACAAATATATTAACAAAAATTGAATCTAACGGGCATCGGGCATACTTCGTTGGCGGTTGTGTCAGGGATTATTTGCTTGATCGGCCAATTGGGGATGTAGATATTGCTACCTCTGCAAAGCCGGAGATCATTCAGCAGCTTTTTAATAAAGTTATTCCAGTCGGTATTGAGCACGGCACAGTGGTGGTCCGTTATAAAAAAGAATCTTATGAAGTAACTACATTTCGTATTGATGGGAGCTATTCCGATAATAGACGACCGGATGAGGTTGAATTTGTGAATGAAATTGATGCAGATTTGGCACGAAGAGACTTTACAATAAACGCTTTGGCTATGTCTAAAGGCGGTCATATCATAGATTTATTTGAAGGTAGAAGAGATCTAAAGGAAAAGATTATTCGGACTGTAGGAAATGGCTACGAAAGATTTGCAGAGGATCCACTTCGCATTATTCGGGCTTTACGATTTACAAGCCAATTAGGATTTTCACTTGCACCTGATACCAAAGTGCACATGAAAGAGGCAGCCCATCTGGTTAATACACTTGCGGTAGAGCGTTTAACGAATGAATTTTCCAAGCTTTTTGCTGGAAATGATATAAGGAAGGCTGTTAACTACATGAAGGAAATCCAAGTTGATTCCTTCCTACCTGTATTCAGATCGTTTCCGAACTTAATAAAAAAGTTACCCTCTAACATACATTCACTCATGAGCTTTAGTGAAGTGATTGCATATATGCATATAGTAGAACCAAGTATATCTATTGCCCATTGGGTTAAGGAATGGAAATGTTCCAATAAAATAAAAAAAGATGCCCTTCATTTAGTGGATTCTTATTACTTATTTAAAAGATTCGGAGTTAATTCTATGCTGGTCTATCAGTTGAAAAAGCCATATCTTGCTCCGTTCCTTCGTATTGTAACATTAGCTGATCCGTCAGTGTCGTTAAGCATGGAGAAATTACTTACTATTAATAATAAATTACCTATACATTCTAAAGCGGATCTTTCTATAAATGGTCAAGAGGTTATAGATTTATTTCCTTTCATGCGAAGAGGACCGTGGATCCGTCAAATTATGGATAACTTGGAAAAAGAAATTGTTTTAGGAAACCTTCGAAATAATAATAAAGAAATAAAGGAGTGGATAAGATGGAATCCACCCGAAACAAATTAATTGATTTGCTAGCAAAAGATAAGGATACATATATATCCGGACAAATGTTATCTGAACATCTTGGTATTTCCCGTAGTGCAGTTTGGAAGCATATGAAAAACCTTGAAAAAGACGGGTATCAAATAGAAGGTAAATCAAACAAAGGGTATCGTATCATCAGTTTCCCTGACAAATTAAGCGAGAATACAATTAAATGGGGTTTAAATACATCATGGCTAGGAAGTAAAATTATTCATAAAGAATCTACTCCTTCCACTCAGGTTATCGCTCACCAGTTGGCACAGGAAGGTTCGCCACATGGCACTATTGTACTTGCTGACGAGCAAACGAGTGGCAGAGGAAGGTTGAATAGGGAATGGTTTTCTTCCAAAGGAAAAGGAATATGGATGAGTATTATACTCCGGCCAGAGATTCTGCCATATTTAGCACCTCAATTAACATTATTAACAGCTACTGTGTTAGCAGAGGTAGTCCAAAAGAACACAACCGTTACTCCGATGATCAAATGGCCAAACGACATACTTGTAAACAAGAAAAAGACTGCTGGTATTTTGACTGAGATGCAAGCTGAACAGGATCAGATCCAATATGTAATAATTGGAATTGGGATGAATATCAATCAGACCAAAGAGGACATTCCTATTGAAATTCAGTCGAAAGCAACCTCTTTAAGAGTAGAATCCAGTGAAAAGCATTCTATTAAACAATTTATCCACCTTATATTAGAGGAGTTTGAAAAAGCGTATGATTCCTATTTGATAAATGGCTTCCCGGAAGTGAAAAAGAAATGGGAGAGGTATGGCTTTAAAATAGGTGAATCGATTTCGATCACTACCTTACGTGACCAATTCCAAGCTATATTTTCGGGTATTGCTGAGGATGGTGCATTATTGGTAAAACAAAAGGATGGCGAAATTAAAAAATTATATTCAGCTGAAATCGAATGGTTTAAGGATGTGGAAGAATGTTAAATCGAATTGATTTATTGAAGATGAAAGAAACTAAAGAGAAGATAACCATGCTTACAGCATATGACTATCCATCAGCAAGGCTTGCAGAGGAAGCTGGAATAGATATGATCCTAGTAGGAGACTCATTAGGTATGGTTGTACTTGGGTATAACTCTACCATCCAGGTAACAGTTGAAGATATGATTCATCACGGAAAGGCGGTTCAAAGGGGGGCAAGTAATACGTTTATCGTTGTGGATATGCCTTTCATGTCCTATCATATTTCCATGGAGGAATCGATGAAAAACGCCCAGCGAATTTTTCAGGAAACAGGTGCCCAAGCAATTAAATTGGAAGGTGCTTCAAAGGACAACCTCGACTTAATTAAACGTTTAAGCGAAGCAGGAGTCCCCGTCATTGCCCATTTAGGCTTAACACCCCAGTCCGTAAACGTCTTGGGTGGATATAAAGTTCAGGGCAAAGATGCAGATGCAGCAGCAAAACTGCTTTATGAAGCTAAAGAAGTAAGTACTCATGGTGCCATTGCATTAGTTTTGGAGTGTGTCCCCAAAGAGTTAGCGGAGCTAATAACGGAAGCAATTAATATTCCGACAATCGGAATTGGTGCTGGAGCCCATTGTGATGGGCAAGTATTAGTATATCATGATATAGTAAATTATGGTGTTGACCGTCTTCCTAAATTTGTTAATAAATATGGAGACTTTAACTCACATGGTCAACAAGCAATAGAGACATATATTAGAGATGTAAAAGAATCTATTTTTCCTGGCGATAAACATTCTTTCTTTATAAAGGATAAGAATATTCTACCTGAAAATTGAAGTGGGGATTACTATGGAAATAATTCGTGAAGTGAATGAAATGCGGAATATAATTAAGTTGTTAAAGCAAGGGCAAAAAAAGATTGGGTTTGTGCCGACAATGGGTTTTTTTCATGACGGACATCTCCAACTTATGAAGAAAGCAAAAGAAGAAAATGATACTGTTGTCTCTAGTGTCTTCGTTAACCCACTGCAATTTGGCCCTAATGAGGACTTTGACAGGTATCCACGCAATGAAGAAGAGGATATTAGGAAGGCAGAATATGTAGGTGTAGATTTCTTGTTTATCCCTCCTCTTGATGAGATGTACCCACAGAAGATGCAAATTACAATGACAATCAATGATCGAATTGATGTGTTGTGCGGTAAAGCTCGTCCAGGGCATTTTGATGGAGTCATAACCGTAGTAACAAAATTGTTTCATATAACACAGCCCGATCAAGTATATTTTGGAATGAAGGATGCACAACAGGTTGCTGTAATAGATGCGTTAATCCATAATTTAAACTTTCCGATTTCTCTAATCGGTTTACCAACTGTTCGTGAAGAGGATGGTTTAGCAAAGAGTAGCAGAAATGTAAATCTAAGCAAGAGAGAAAGAGCTCAAGCAAATTGGCTATATAAAGCACTCAAGCATGGTCACCAACTTGTTGTTGACGGAGAATTTAATCCTGCTATTATTATTAAAGAGATAAATAATATCATTTCCAATAATACGGACGGTAAGATTGATTATATAGAAGTGCTTAGTTACCCTGAATTGAAGCCAGTTTCCGATATGAATCAACAGGTAATAATAGCACTGGCAGTTCAATTTGAGCGAGCCAGATTAATTGATAATTTATTATTGAATGAGGATGGAGATATTATTCGTTTTTGGAAACAGGAGGAGTCACAATGATTCGTACATTGATGAAGGGTAAAATTCATCGTGCAAGAGTTACGGAAGCTAACTTAAATTATGTAGGCAGTGTAACCATTGACCAGGACATTTTGGATTTGGTTAATATATTGCCACATGAAAAAGTACAAATAGTTAATAATAATAATGGAGCCCGCTTGGAAACATATGTTATACCAGGAGAAAGAGGGTCAGGAGTGGTTTGCCTTAATGGTGCAGCTGCCCGACTTGTCCAAAAAGGGGACATTGTCATTATAGTATCTTATGGAATGTTTTTTCCTGAAGAGTTAGCTACATTCCGTCCAAAAGTAGCGATTATGAATGAGAAAAATGAAGTTGAGCAACTCCTAGAACAAGAGCCGCCATTAACTGAAGTAACTAGCTAGATGTTAAGATGTAAAAACTCTTATCGCATGAAAAGGTAAGAGTTTTTTATGATAGGCTTGCGGTAGAAATGAGGTGAAACAGTGAACAGATATGTTGTTATTGATTTGGAAACTACTGGTCATTCTCCAACGAAGGACGATCGGATTATTGAAGTTGGTATTGTTATATTAAAAAAGGATAAAATAGTCGATCAATATTCTACATTACTTAACCCTCATAAGAAAATACCGCCATTTATTTCTAATCTAACTGGTATATCAAATGAGGATGTTAAAGATGCACCTTCTTTTTTTGAAAAAGCAGAGGAAATTATTGAGCTATTTAAGGAAAGCTATTTAATAGCACACAACGTGCCATTTGATTTAGGCTTTTTAAATACGCAGCTTGCTATAAATGGATTTCAACAACTAAAGAATCCTGTATTAGATACTGTAGAGTTATCTCGAATTTTATTCCCCCAGGCACCCAGTTATAAACTAGGACAACTGGCTGAATACTTAGGAATTTACCATGATGAACCTCATCGAGCACTCTCAGATGCGTATGTTACCGGAAAAGTCTTTTTAAAGCTTAAAGAAAAGCTTTGGGCATTGCCCGGTGAAACGATCGAACATTTAATCAGATTGGAGAAGAAGCTAAAGTCAGATCTATATCCACTGCTGTTAGAAAGACAAAAGCAACTTATGTATGAAGAAATAGTTCAAAAAAATATTGCAACATACCAGGGGCTTGCATTTAAACACATAGAAGTCCCACAAGTAGAACATGGGGTGGAGCATGTTTCATTTGGAGATTTCCTTGACAGTATTTATGAAGAGAATGGAGCTTTACAGAATAAGTTATCCAGTTATGAAAAAAGAGATGGTCAACGAGAAATGTCTGAAGTGATTTTTGATGCATTCCAGTTACAAAAACATGCTCTGATCGAAGCAGAGACAGGTACTGGAAAATCATTGGCTTACTTACTTCCAGCAGTGTACGAAGCTGTATATTCGGAGCGGAAAATTGTGATAAGTACTTTTACGACACAATTGCAATCTCAACTATTGGAAGAAGAAATCCCTTTAGTGAGAGATATTGTCAATTTTCCGATACAAGTAGCTCTATTAAAAGGAAAGTCGCATTATCTTAGTCTGGAAAAATTTAATCATGAGCTAGCTTCTCCTTATGAAGACAATTATGATGTTGTTTTAACGAAAGCAATGCTTCTTATTTGGATAACTGAAACGGAAACAGGAGATATTGAGGAAATACAGCTCCCAACTAGTGGATTTCATTTTTTTAAGAAAGTATCTACAGAATCAGAGGGATATATAGATCCATCATCTCCCTGGTTTTCCAGATCTTTTTATCAAAAGGCAAGAAAAAAAGCACAACTAGCTTCTATCGTTATTACAAACCATGCTTTATTATGCACGGATATTTTTAATGAATACAAGCTATTACCCAGTTATGATAAAATAATTGTAGATGAAGCACACCATCTGGAGGAAACAGCTTCTCGTCATTATGGTAAAAAACTTGATTATATTAGCATGCAGTACATACTCAATCAATTGGGTACTACCGAGGAAACTAAATTTTTAGGTAAGTTTATAGAAAAGTATCCGTATAAACAACACCATCTTTCCTTAGAAAAATGGAATGCTACCTTATCTGATGCGAAATATGAAATAGATGAATTATTTCGTACGCTGTTTCAATATGTTATGGCACAGAATAGTAAAAATAAATCTTTAAGTGATGTCGGAAGAATACAATATCGCTTTGAAGATGAGAACGAAATACCGGATAAATGGAAGGCTATAAGAGAAATGGCTTCCCGTGTTTCTTTTTACTTAAAGGATTTAATCCATATTCTCACCAGTATAGAGAGAGACCTGCTGAAAGAAGAAACTTTTGAAAAATTTGATCATGATGAATTGAAAGGAAATATAGACCAACTACAATCTTTCATTGATCGGTTAGCTGAACTGTTCTTTAATCATCATGGGGAAAAGTATGTGAAATGGATGGAAATTGAAACACATGGAGCGAAAAATGCTGTATATTTATATAGTGAGCCTACAGACATAGCTGACTTTTTAACCAATGACTTTTTCACAAAAAAGAAAAGTGTTATATTAACTAGTGCAACCCTGACGATGAAGCAGTCTTTTAGCTTTATACAGAATCGGCTGGGGTTACCATCAGATTTAGTTTTAACTACAAAAATAAAATCTCCTTTTTCGTATAAAGATCAGGTTAAGTTAATGATACCTAATGACTTTCCCAGTATTAAATATGGAAAACCCGATGATTTTATTTATGCCACATGTGAAGCTATTATGTCACTTGCTGAGATAACAAACGGCAGGATGCTTGTACTGTTTACGTCATATGATATGTTGCGAAAATCGTACTATTTATTAAAAGAAATAATGGAAAGTGACAAATATATGGTTATCGCACAAGGAATTAGCAGTGGAAGTCGCGCCAGATTAAAAAAGAATTTTCAAACCTTTGAACAGGCAATTTTACTTGGAACTAGCTCTTTCTGGGAGGGAGTAGATATTCCAGGGGAAGACCTTTCTTGTTTAATGATCATCAGACTTCCTTTTCAACCACCTGATCACCCAATCTATGAGGCAAAATCGGAGCACCTTAAAAATGAAGGGAAAAATCCGTTTATGGAGCTTGCTCTTCCTAATGCGGTGATCCGATTTAAACAAGGTTTTGGCAGATTAATTCGTTCAGCTTCAGATCGCGGTATTGTATTTGTTTGTGATTCAAGAATGATCACGGCCAAATACGGCAGTTATTTTAGAGATTCTATACCTGAGGTACCAATAACAAATGATTCTACACAAAAACTAATGGAGCAAGCAAAGGAATGGTTTTAAGAAAAAAAGCTACTAATGTTGGAAGAATACATCAGTAGCAATTAAGCACAGGTTAGGAATTTTTTTATTGAAATAAATAAATTCATTTACATTAGCTTTTATTTATTACAATAGTATTTATATTATCTGCAAAGTTCTTAGCAATATGACTAACAAATATTGATAAAACAAGAATTGTATTACTGAAGGAGGTTAAGATGGATAAACATAAAAATATTGAGACATTGTCTACAGTGAAACTAAATTATTCATCAGATCTTTATAAAATAGTGGATACTTTAAATCGAACATTAAAATATCAAGATCTCATGTTCGGTTTATCATTGGATGATAAAGATGAAGATAAAGCGATCTTTACAATATACAAGACATAGAGGGTTTGTTTGGAGCAGCATAATATTTTTAATCGTAATCATTTCTTGTTTTATTTACGTATTATTTTTATATCTTGATCTAAAAGATAGTAAAACAGAGGGCTTTGCAGAAACAAAAAAACAAATTTTACAAGCAACGTCAATAGAGAAAATTGATGAAATTAGAAAATTTAACGGAGAAGAAGCATACCATGTTATTTTTGGTACAACGGATAATAATAAGCAACAAATTATATTTTATCCCCTGCAAAAAAAGAAAAAAGAACTTACAACTATAGATCAATCAGATATTATTACAGAAGAGGCAATCAAAAAGGAATGGAGACAGCAATGCTCTAGCTGTGAATTTATAAAAATTACTCCAGCATTAGTAAATGATAAGCCGCTTTGGGAACTTTCTTATAGAGATGAGGCCAACAGATATGTATTGGATTATTTATCCATCTATGATGGTTCCCGCTATGAACAATATCGTTTTAAACAAATGTTTAAATAGAAAGGTGATCAAAAATGATTGATTTAGCAAAGAGAGTAAAAACATTAACACCATCAACTACATTAGCAATTACAGCAAAAGCAAAGGAATTAAAAATGCAAGGGCATGATGTCATTGGTTTAGGCGCAGGTGAACCGGATTTTAATACACCTGAATATATTCTTGAAGCTGCAGAAAAAGCTATGCATGATGGTCTGACTAAATATACCCCATCCGGTGGTGTAGCAGAATTAAAAAAAGCTATTATTAATAAGTTTCAAACAGATAATAACTTAGAGTATAATGCTGACGAAGTTATTGTTACTACAGGAGCTAAGCATGCTTTGTATACTCTTTTTCAAGTAATTTTAAATGACGAAGACGAAGTAATTGTGCCAGCCCCTTACTGGGTGAGTTACCCAGAGCAAATTAAACTTGCAGGCGGGAAACCAGTTATTCTATCTGCTAAGGAAGAAAACGAATTTAAAATTACCCCTCAAGCTTTAGAAGAGGCAATAAATCCAAGTACAAAAGCAGTTATTATTAACTCACCAAGTAACCCTACAGGAATGGTGTATAACGAACAAGAACTAAGAGAACTTGGGGAAATCTGTATGAAACATGATATTCTTATTGTTTCTGATGAAATATATGAGAAGCTGTTATACACTGAAGATAACCATGTTTCAATAGCACAATTGAGCCCTGAATTAAAGGAGCAGACGATTGTCATTAATGGTGTTTCAAAATCTCATTCTATGACAGGCTGGAGAATTGGATATGCTGCCGGGACAAGCAAAATAATCAAGCCAATGACAAATCTTGCTTCCCATTCAACATCTAATCCCACTTCTATTGCACAGTATGCTGCACTTGCTGCCTATTCTGCAAACGAAGATCCAGTTAAAGAAATGAAGAAAACATTTGATGAGAGATTAAATCTTTTGTATAAGTTACTGGTAGATATTCCTGGGGTTACTTGTCAAAAGCCAAAAGGAGCTTTTTATTTATTCCCTAATGTGAGAGAAGCTGCTACTAATAATGGGTTTGATTCGGTAGATGACTGGGTCAATGCTCTTCTTGAGGAAGAAAAAGTAGCTTTAGTACCAGGTTCCGGCTTCGGCTCCCCAGATAATGTACGTTTATCTTATGCTACATCTACAGAAGCTTTAGAAGAAGCTGCTAAAAGAATTAAACGATTTGTATCAGAACATTAAATTGAGAACTAGGAGGACTTCTTTTGAAAACAACGATTTCACAATCGCCACAATTTATAGAACAGACAGTAACCATTGGAGCGTGGTTGGCCAATAAACGATCTAGTGGTAAGATTGCTTTTTTACAGCTGCGTGATGGTACTGGATTCATCCAAGGAGTAGTAGTTAAAAATGATGTTAGTGAAGAAACATTTCAGTTAGCAAAAAATATGAACCAAGAATCATCCATGTACATAACAGGGAAAATTGTAGAGGACAATCGTTCGCCATTTGGCTATGAAATGCAAGTAAGTAATATTGAACTGATACATGAGGCTAACGACTACCCAATTACTCCGAAAGAACATGGGACAGAGTTTTTAATGGATCACAGACATCTTTGGTTACGTTCAAAAAGGCAACATGCTGTAATGAAGATTCGTAATGAAATTATCCGTTCAACGTATCAATTCTTTAATGATAACGGGTATGTTAAAATTGATCCACCAATTTTAACTGGTTCTTCCGCAGAAGGTACTACGGAGCTATTTCATACGAAATACTTTGATGAAGAAGCATATCTATCCCAAAGCGGTCAACTGTATATGGAAGCTGCTGCAATGGCTTTTGGTAAAGTATTCTCTTTTGGACCTACATTCCGTGCAGAAAAGTCAAAAACTCGCCGGCATCTAATTGAATTTTGGATGATCGAGCCTGAGATGGCATTCGTTGATCATAACGAAAGCCTTGAGATACAAGAACAATACGTTAGTTTCGTTGTTCAAAGTGTATTGGAAAATTGTAAGCTTGAACTGTCGGTATTGGAGAGAGATACAGCAAAACTGGAAAAAATTAAAGCACCATTCCCTAGAATTTCTTATGACCATGCCATAGAACTGTTAAAGGAAAAAGGGTTTGATGATATAGAATGGGGAGAAGATTTTGGCGCTCCACATGAAACAGCTATCGCAGAGAATTTTGAACAACCAGTTTTCATTACAAATTATCCTGCTGAAATAAAAGCATTTTATATGAAGCCTGATCCGGACAGGTCTGATGTTGTACTATGTGCAGATCTTATTGCTCCGGAAGGATATGGCGAAATCATAGGCGGTTCCCAAAGGATTGATGATTTAGAATTAATGAAGGAAAGATATGAACAGCATGGTTTAACTGGGGAAGCATATGAGTGGTATTTAGAACTTAGAAAATACGGCAGTGTCCCACACTCTGGGTTTGGCCTTGGATTAGAAAGAACTGTTGCATGGTTATCAGGAGTAGACCATGTTAGAGAAACAATTCCTTTTCCAAGACTATTAAATCGCTTATACCCGTAATTAATATTTACCTATTATGGAATCCTCTGCTTCTAAGCAGGGGATTTCATCTGCTTATCCTTCATTTCGTGATATACTAAGAATGAGGTGTTCTTTGTGACAAAATACGTTTCTTTTCAACAAATTATAAAAAATCAAATTCATATCCCGGTTCAGCTTTTGACTTCTTATGTCAAATTGGGGTTGACGGAAACGGATATGGTTGTAATTCTACAGATTCATCGTTTTGCAATTGAAAACAATAATTTCCCTACACCTTATGAGCTTTCCTCTGACTTAAGTATCGATGAAAAGGAATGTGCTAACATCTTGCGTAAACTTATTCAGAAAGATTTATTGTTAATTGAGCAACTAAAAAATAACAGAAATCAACTTACTGAAGCATATAGCCTTAATCCCCTTTGGGAAAAATTATTTAAAGTAGAGGAAGTGGGGGAGAAGCATGAAGACGGTACGATATTTATTCTCTTTGAACAGGAGTTTGGCAGGCCATTATCCCCGTTCGAAATAGAAACAATTAATACATGGCTTGATCATGATAAAATATCTGCTTCTCTAATAAAAGCCGGGCTTAGAGAATCCGTGTTGATGGGGAAATTAAATTTTAAATATATTGATCGTATACTTAGAGAATGGAAGAAAAAAGGAATAAACACGGTTGAACAAGCCCGAGAAGCCAGTAAAAGTTTTCATTCCTCGACGAGAAATTCTTCTCAACAAGAGCAAACCAAAAAAAGAGATACATCCTTTTACTATAACTGGTTAGAGGGGGAAGATTAATATGTTAAATAAAACACAAATAAGATTTTGTTTAGATGAAATGGAAAAAATGTTCCCCGAAGCAGCATGCGAGTTACAGCATAGTAATCCTTTCGAACTGGTAATAGCTGTTTTGTTATCTGCCCAATGTACAGATGTACTTGTAAATAAAGTGACAGAGGGATTATTTGAAAAGTATAAAACCCCCGAGGATTATTTAGCTGTATCTCTTGAGCAATTACAAATGGATATTAAATCAATAGGACTATATCGAAACAAAGCAAAGAATATTCGTAAGTTATGTGAGGTTCTATTAAAGGATTATAATGGCGTAGTGCCAAATACAAAAGAAGAATTAGTGAAGCTTGCAGGTGTAGGTCGAAAAACAGCCAATGTTGTTGCTTCTGTAGCTTTTGATGAACCAGCTATTGCAGTTGATACTCATGTTGAGCGTGTTTCTAAGAGACTTGGTATATGTAGATGGAAAGATTCTGTCATTGAAGTAGAAGAAACTTTAATGCGTAAAGTTCCTAGAGAAGAGTGGAGTGTAACACATCATCGCATGATCTTTTTTGGAAGGTATCACTGTAAGGCAAGGAATCCAAATTGTTCTGAATGCCCTTTATTAGTTGTCTGTAGAGAGGGTAAAAAAAGAATGAAGAAACGTTAAGTGTGGTTAATACTCACAAAATAAAGAGGTAAACGCCTAAATGGCGTTTACCTCTTTTAAATTAACTTATTCTTCGTTTTGTCCTTCCTCACCAGATTCTTCTTGGTTGTCTTCATTGTTTTGATCTTCCTGAGAATCTTCATTTCCGTTCGTTTCTTCATTTTGACTTTCCGGTACTGTAATTTGAGTACTTTGCGGTTCACCCTTAGCATCTTTATTCGCGCCTTTTTGGCCAATAGGAGTTACCTGAATAGTGTAAGATTGGCCAGGGGAGGCACCTGAAATTTCTATTCCGTTTGATTGTACCGATTGAGTTTGACCATTTACAGATACTTCAAAGGATGCTGGTGGACCATTGTAATTCCAAGAAACATCAATAATGGAATTCTCTTCGTTGTACTTTGCACTTAACCCACTCACAGCAGGAATATTTTCAGCACTATCTTCCTCTTCATTTTCTTCTTCAGTATCTTCCTCTTCTTCATCAGTTATATTGACACTTGTAGTCACAGGTTCACTCTTCATGGAGCTTGATTCACTGCTTACCGCAACAACCTGAATTGTATATTCAGCACCTTTCTCCACTTCTGAAATCTGTATAGTCTTATCTTCTGTCGATGATAGGCTTTGCATTTCTCCACCGTCAACACTTGTGCTAACTTCAAAATTCACTTTTTCATCAGCATCATATTTCCATTTTACATCAATCGTGTTGCTTTCTTTATCGTAAGTTGCTTTTAAGTCGCTGACAGGATCAAGCTCATCATATTTTTCTGAAGTTTTCTTTGGCTCCGTACCTTTTACAAACAATTCTTTTACTATTTGAGAACTTGGAGTAAAGTCACTTGGTAACCTTGCTGGTTGCGATCCTTTTTCTACTGCAACTTCCACAACGGAGTTTGGTTTTTCAAAATCAGCTGTTTCCTTATCTTTGGAAATCTCCGTCATTGTATTTTTAAATAAAGCATGTGGAATTTTTGTATTCGGCAACGTTTTATTGTAATCATTATAACCAGTCCAAATAGATATTGTATAGTTTGTAGTGTATCCACTAAACCATGAATCTGGACTACCTTCTAATTCTGTGTGGTTGGTAGTACCTGTTTTCCCAGCTACGTGGAGCCCTGGAATATTTGCCTCTTTTCCTGTTCCTTCTGTCATTACACTCTTCAACATATCTGTTACCATGTATGCCGTGTAATCAGACATAGCAGCCTCTGGTTTAGGTTGTAATTCAACTACTTTGCCATCCGGAAACTCAACTTTCGTTACAGCATATGGTTCATTATAAATCCCTTCATTACCAAATGCTCTATAGGCACCAGCTAATTGAAGAGGGGAGACTCCGGTACCTGTCCCGCCAATAACGTCACGGATATCTATCTGATCATTGTCAAATTTATATCCAAGCCCTTCTCCGAACTCTTGTGCTTTATCAAGCCCTGTTTCTTTTGCTAATTTCACAGCGGGTACATTCAATGATTGGGCAAGAGCATACCTTGCTGACATCCAACCACCGTACTGTCTATTCCAGTTTCTTATTGGAGTTTCAACACCTTCATCATATGGTTTGTCATCATTAATTTGATGATAGGTGGAAATCTTATCATATTCAATTGCAGGCCCATAAGATAGAATAGGCTTGGCTGTGGAACCAGGCTGTCTGTTTAAGTCAATGGCATAATTTAAGCCACCAGCCTTTTCACTGCGATTGCCGCCAATAGAACGTATTGCACCATTTTTGGTGTCAAGCACTACCATTCCTGCCTGCATTTCTTCATCTGGGTAGGAAATAGGGCTATTTTCTTTATCCTTTAATAAGAACTCAACATGTTCCTGGATATTTTTATCCAATGTTGTATGAATTTTTAAACCATCTGTATCGATGTCTGCACCATCTAATTTTTCACTTACTTCTTTTCGCACTTGATCTAGAAAAGCGTCATATTTGATGGAGTCTGGCTTTGATTCATTTAATAATGATGGAATATCTACTTTTCGTGCTTCATCTGCTTCTTCCTGAGTTATTTTATTATGTCTAACCATTAGAGTTAGAACAGTATTCATTCGTTTCTTTGTTAGTTCAGGATTTTTAAAAGGATTATATGCTGTTGGTCTTTGCGGAAGACCAGCCAAAATCGCTGCCTCAGGAAGAGTCAACTCACTTAACTCCTTCTTCCCAAAATATACATCCGCTGCTCTTGCTACACCATAAGCATTACTTCCATAGAATATCTTGTTTAAGTACATTTCTAATATTTCTTCTTTGGAATACTTTCTTTCAAGCTTCAATGCAAGCCATTGTTCTTGTACTTTTAAGCTAATCTTTTTCTCTGGTGAAAGGAAGGATTTTTCTACAACCTGTTGGGTTATTGTACTGGCACCTTCTGAACCAAATCCATTGGTAAAGTTGGCGATAACCGCTCCACCTATTCTCCGTAAATCAATACCACTATGTTCAAAAAACCTGGCATCCTCCGTAGCAGTTACAGCGTCAACCAAAATTTGAGGCAAATCATCATACTCAATTTTCGTCCTCTTTTGGTCACCAGGTGTTGCAAAAACATCACCATCTTTGTCTAATACCTGGGAAGCAAGGGGATCGGATAATTTTGATGCTTCAATGTCGGGGGCAGTTACGATCCAGTAAGTACCTACTGCTGCCACTCCCAAACCAATCACCAGAACAAATATTAATGACGCAACTAATATCTTTTTCCATATTGGTTTCTTTTTTGTTTTCTTTTGTTTTCTTCGTGCTGTACGCGTCTGGCTCTTATCTGCCATAGCTCATTCCTCCGTCTCTAAAAATAAAGCTTATCTATTGTAGCTAGGTAATCAATTCTTGCTTGATAATGAAAAGGAATCAAATATCCTTTCTTTGCTATATCACTATAAGGGATGGATTTTTTCCCACCGGATAACTTTTCTCGCCAATAATAAAAAAGATTTTCGGCCTCTAATAGGTATGTTTCGTTATACATAGAAAACCGGATGATGAGAAAACATATTCCACCGTGATCGGTTACTGATTTCATATGTTCCATTTGATGTTCGTGGACGTTTGCCAGGGGAAACAATGTTTTATTTTTTGTTTCTTTTGCCTCAAAGTCAATGTACTTATTTCTATAAACTCCGTTATAATCGGTTGTTGAAGCCTGTTTGAAATATGCTTCAGTAATTACAGCTGCACTTCGTTTAGGGTAATTTACCTTGACAATTTGTACAGGGGTAGGCTTTTTATGAATTATAGCTTTATTACTTTCCAAATAAAATTTATTAGTAGCATTGATGTCGTCCTCTAGTGTCATTCCACGGTTACTAAACACACTTCCCATCTTAGCCTGCATCGTATTTTGAGATGTGTTAAGCCTTTTTCCATTTGGATACTTCAAACATGTTTCCTCCTTGAATTACTGTATCATACTATAAGAGTAGCTCGTTGATAATAAAAAACAAGTATAAACTTCCTTCTTTATACAGATAGTTAAATATAAACATTGAATAAAGGAAGAAGAGAAATGAATTTATCACTTCAAGATACTAATTACCTTCATTATATAACAAAATTAACAAGGAAGCATAATAAGGACAACATATCACGTACAAAAGCTTATTTTAATTACTATGTTGCACACCCAGAGATTAAATGGTCATTCCTTGCCAGTATGGTCTCAAGGAACGCCGGATATAACATGACCGACTTATGGCTTCCTCCATTTACCGATATGTTAAATAAGAGGGAACGTACCCGGATGTTTATGACATATGAACGTGCTAATTGGCTTATTTTTTCTGATGCATATCCTCAGTTACTGACATATGAGTTATCCTCTTACCGAAACCAACCATTGTTTTATTTATTAAGAAATTTTCACACGTCTCAATTTATGATAAACGAATGGGAAAGTTTCTGGAGAACGAAGGATCTAAATCGACTAGTAAAATCGTTAATTATTAATGAACAGAATGTAATACAAGCTCCTGTAATAAGGCAATCATTTTTTCGTAAGCATGTATTTACCAGTATACCTTATTTACTCCAAGATTTTTTAATGATGAATGCTGCAGTTTTTCCTGGATTTTCAGGAGTTTTATACGGTATCTATGTCCATGACTTCTCGAACCTCTCAAAACGAATTAGGATAGGAAAACAATTAGCTTCTATACTTTTTGAACCAAGTATTTATCATCAAGCGATTAATTTTGCAAAGAAGTGTGAACATACAGGTTCCCGAAAGGACTATGAACAATATATAAATGTGAATCTGCCTGCTGCTCCCGCTTTGAGAACGATTTATCCGGTAATTGAACATCAGGATATCATTCGTCGGGATTGGAGTAATTGGGTCGGTATAAAGAAAAAATGGATGGAAGATGAAAAAGTAGAAATAAAGGAGATTGGTAAACCCTTTTATCGAAAAAGAGCCATGTTGTACGCTTATTACCATTTAAAACAAACCATGAAAAATTAATAATTTGTAAAAAATCCGAACCGTGATTCAGTAATAGTAATGAATCGGTTCGGATTTTTAATATATAAAAGTCTTTTGTGCCGCTTTCTCCTCTTTTATTAAGTTGAAGGGCGATTTGGACCAGCTAACTTTTTATCTCCCTGTTTCAGAGACTTTGATTGAATGGTCTCTGCTGATTTATCAGGTTTTTGTTTTTTGCTCATAAATAAACCCTCCTTTTGTGTGTAGTATGTCTCAACATGGCAGAAAAAATGAAATAAATCACTTGTTTTGTAAGCTTTTTTCTACTTTTGTCGAAGGGGAAGGTTTAACCAGGCCGGATCGCGAATTACTATAAAAAAACCATGAGAGGGTGGATAGAATGGGTTTAGCCATGTTAAAAAATGATCGAATAAGGAATGATTTAGATAAAAAAGCAACAGAAGAGTCTCTGCAACATATGTTAGATCAATTACGTTTGTTGGATCAGAAGTTAACCACAAGCATAGATAGTGAGGTATGGGGCTGTTTTCAATCACATTATAAAGAGATAAGCGAAACAAAAAAATTTATTAGAGGTACAATAGAATGTTATCATGATTAATGCTATTTAAACCTTAAAATGGTAAAGTATAGAAAAGAAGAATTAGATAAAGGACGGGCTAAACGTATATGGATTTACAAGATATAACTAAAACATTAAAACATCATTTAATTTTCCTGAAACACAAATATGAAATGAACGAGCCTCCTGCCAGCATGAGGGACAAAGCATTTTTTCAACAGGTTAAGGAAGAAACCAACCCTATATATGATTTACTTGAAGAGTGGGAGGCTTTAGGTTTACAAACTGTTAAAGAAAGGAAAGTGAATGTACACCCACATCAAATTACGTCCACAAAGGAAAATATGGAATTGGTTCTCCTGCATAGCTATTATGTAGATGTAAGAAGGAAAAGGTATATGGAACTTTACAATTCAATTACTTATATTTTTGATCAACTAATAGAAGAACTTCAATAGATCAGTGAAACCGCTTTACATTCACTTTATTTTCGCATATAATATCTTTCCACACGTTGAGGAGGGAATACAGATGTATAGAAAACAGTTGATTGAAAAAGCAATAAAAATAAAGGAATGTGCTTATGTACCATATTCTAAGTTTCAAGTTGGGGCAGCTGTTCTTACTGGATCGGGAAGAATATACACAGGCTGTAATATCGAGAACGCTGCCTATCCTGTAAGTTGTTGTGCTGAACGTGTCGCAATATTTAACGCAATTTCCAATGGGGAAAAAGAATTTAAGGAAATGGCGGTTGTTGCAGATACCCAAAGACCTGTACCACCATGCGGCTCTTGCAGACAAGTAATGAGCGAATTCTTTTCTTCTGATATGCGGATTCATTTGACTAACCTGGAAAATGAAGTGAAAACTGTGACCATGGAAGAATTATTGCCATTTTCCTTTCAACCATCAGATTTACATAATAAATAGCACATAAATTTCAAGTAAAGGAAGCTGATCTTTTTCAGGTTCCTTTTTTAATGGTATACTATAGCTAATTAATAAATATAATTGGTAACTACAGGTATAATACTTTAAATTGACTTTCCGTTAGAAATTTGAAAAAATGAGCATGCGAATATGAAGAGGTGATTAAATGAGTTTAAGTAGAGTGCAATTAAGTGGAAAAGATATACTTGAAAAAGAATTTAAGACAGCGATGCGTGGTTACAATCAAGAAGAAGTAGACGAGTTCCTGGATTCCGTGATTCAAGACTATGACACCTTTAGCCAAGAGATAGAGAGACTACAGCAAGAGAATGAGCGATTGAAGAAAACTTCTCAAGACCAAACAAGAACGAGATCTTCTGTACAGCAAAACACCCAAGTTAATTATGATGTATTGAAGAGACTTTCAAATTTAGAAAAAGCAGTTTTTGGAAAGAAGTTTAACGAATCGGATAGTGAAATGTAACAAGCTGAATAATAAATGGAAAATATTCCCACCGATTGAATTTCTTTTATTTCTGTGGTAAACTATTTATTAGCAAATTGTTAAATACTCAGGTGATCGCTGTATTTATAATACAGAGGAAAGTCCATGCTCACACAAACTGTGATGTTTGTAGTGTTCGTGCTTGACGAAATCATAAGTCAAGGTAACCTTTTCGGTTAACGGCAGGAGACATCCTAAGTCACATTGTGATACGGATTTATCCTTGAAAGTGCCACAGTGACGTAGCCGGTTTGGAAACATCCGGGTGGAACGAGGTAAACCCCGCGAGTGAGCAACCCAAATAATGGTAGGGGCATCTTCCAGTAGGGAAGCGAACCGAAAGAAGGACAAGTATATACTTGTAGATAGATGATCACATCCATATGTACGAGATTGACCATCGATTGCAGTACATTGGTACAGAACATGGCTTATCGAGTATTTAACGGTCTATTATATTTTAAATGAGAACCCTTTTTTGCTTAAATGCTAAAAAGGGTTTTTTATTATGTTATGGTTTTTACATAACTTATTGAATTGCGGATGGTTATGTTTTCATATTCAAGAAAGGATTATGATAAACTAAGGCTAATCTAGATACACTATTTTAGAAACGAAAGGAATTATTAAATGAGAAATGTAACTCTAATTGCTACAGCAGCAATGGGCTTAGAGTCTGTTGTAGCTAAAGAAGTAAAACAGCTTGGATATGAAGCAGAAGTAGAAAATGGAAAGGTGATTTTTGAGGCTCCCGTCTCTGCTATTCCCCGATGTAATTTGTGGCTTCGTACTGCTGATCGTGTGCGGTTACTTGTCGGTAAATTCAAAGCAGTAACTTTTGATGAGCTTTTTGAATCTGTGAAATCCTTATCTTGGGAGAGTTTCATTGCGGAAGACGGACAATTTCCTGTTACAGGGAAGTCTGTAAAATCCAAACTTTACAGCGTCTCTGACTGCCAAGCAATTACTAAGAAAGCAATAGCAGAACGTCTTAAACTAAAATATGGTATTGCATCAAAAATGAGCGAAACTGGGGCTATGTATAAAGTTGAAGTAGCCTTATTAAAGGATGAAGTAACCTTAACCCTGGATACTTCCGGCGCTGGGCTTCATAAGAGAGGCTATCGTGTGGGGCAAGGAGAAGCACCATTAAAAGAAACGATGGCCGCAGCTCTTGTTCTACTTACAAACTGGAAACCAGAATTCCCTCTCATTGATCCTTTCTGCGGATCAGGAACTATTCCTATTGAAGCCGCATTAATTGGTCAAAATATCGCCCCTGGGTTTAATAGAGAATTTGCTTCTGAAAATTGGGGCTTTATTAAAAATAAATATTGGCAAGAAGCTTTTGAAGAGGCTGAGGACAAGGCTAATTATGACCAAAAGCTTGATATCATTGGATCAGACATTGACCACAAGCTCATTGGTATAGCCAATGATAATGCGATAGAAGCAGGTTTGGGAGATCTTATTTCTTGGAAACAGATGCAGGTTAAAGATTTGTTTATTAGAAAAGATAACGGATATATTATAGGTAATCCACCATATGGACAACGTCTCGGCGACAAAGAAACAGTGGCGGATATCTACCGGAATTTGGGATTGATTATGCGAAATCATCCAAGCTGGAGTGTTTATATTCTGACTGCTTACGAAGAATTTGAAAAAGAATATGGCCAGAAATCAACCAAAAAGAGAAAGTTATTTAATGGTTTTATTCGAACAGATTTTTATCAATACTTCGGTAACAAAATAAAGGAGTAGTTTGTTATATGGGTAATAAGGAGTTATTGGAAAAAGATTTTAAGAACTTGTTAAGTGAATTAAATTCTTACAAAGAAATGCTGGCTCTGGCTCAATGGGATATGCGAACAAAAATACCTAAAAAGGGAGTAGAACAGCGTTCAGAAGTTGTTGGTTTCCTTGCAGAAAAAGCACATCAGCTTGAAACTTCCGAGAAAATGAAATACTTCATAGATATGCTGAAAGAAGACACGGAGAATGAAATTATTAAAAAAGCAGTGCTTGAATGTGAAGAAAATTATATTAGAAATAGCAAAATACCACTTGATGAATATAAAAATTATGTCATGCTGCAATCAAAATCAGAAGCAGTTTGGCAAGAAGCAAGGGAAAAAGCGAATTTTGCTTTATTTCAGCCCTATTTGGAGAGACTAGTTGAATATAACCAAAGATTCGCTACTTATTGGGGTTATGAAGATCATATCTACGATGCTTTATTGCACAACTTTGAACCAGGTATAACCACCGAAACGCTTGATCGTGTTTTTCCTGACTTAAGACAGGCAATTAGTTCCCTATTAACAAAAATCAATGAAAGTTCACTAAAACCAGATTCTTCTATCCTTCAATCCCATTTTCCTAAAACGGATCAAGAGGAATTCAGTAAGGAAATTTTAAACAGAATGGGTTATGACTTTTCGTCAGGCAGACTAGATGAAACAATACATCCTTTTGCCATTACATTAAATTTAAATGATGTAAGAATAACTACCAGATATGATGAGAGTGATTTTAGGACAGCAATCTTTGGCACTATCCATGAAGGTGGACATGCCCTTTATGAACAGAATATTAGTAAAAAACTTGCTTCTACACCACTTGCTACAGGAACTTCCATGGGCATACATGAATCACAATCCTTATTTTGGGAAAACTTTATAGGAAGAAGTAAAGCTTTTTGGAGCAGTCACTACGAATTATTTAAGAAGTTTGCTCCAACATCATTTCAACAAGTTCCTTTAAATGAATTTTATCAAGCAATTAATGAAGTAAAGGCTTCCTTCATTCGAATTGAGGCAGATGAATTAACATATCCACTTCATATCATGATTCGTTACGAATTAGAAAAACTTTTAATAAATGGAGACATTAAAGTTAGTGACCTGCCAAACTTATGGAATGAGAAAATGCAAGATTATTTAGGTGTTAAGCCACCCACGGATAAAGAGGGAGTATTACAGGATATACATTGGGCAGGAGGAGACTTTGGATATTTCCCTTCTTATGCTCTCGGGTATATGTATGCTGCGCAATTTAATCATATTTTGTCGAGAGAAGTTAATGTAAAGGAAGCGATATCCACTGGAAATTTAGGTTCTATTAAGCATTGGTTAACTCAAAATATTCATCAATACGGTAAAATGAAAAAACCACTTCAGCTCATAGAAGACGTAACTCAAGAGAAATTAAACCCTGTTTATTTAATTAATTACTTGACACAGAAATACACAGATATCTACAGACTTTGATTAATTACATTACCTAAGGTGAGAAGGGTGAGTTCATGACACATATCTGTTCAACTGGAATTGGAGTCCCTGAGTACGAAATAGGTCAAGGTGATATAAAAAAGCTCGTGCAAGAAATATTTGTTTCATCTGATAAACGTCTATCAAGATTATTATCTGTTTTTGATAACGCTCAGGTGGAAAAAAGACAATTTGCTGTTCCTGCTACTTGGTTTAAAGAAGATCATTCATTCAAGGAACGAAATGATTTATATAAGGAGTTGGCTATTCAATATTCGCTTAATGCGGTAGATGATTGCCTTAAAAATCAGGATTTTTTAGAGAAAGAGGTTCCTTATGAGGCAATAGATATGATTATATTTGTTTCAAGCACTGGAATCTCAACACCTTCTATAGATGCTCACCTTGTTCACGAACGTCCTTTTAGAGAAGATGTCAATCGAATGCCTATTTGGGGACTGGGCTGTGCAGGAGGAGCTATAGCTTTATCACGCGCACATGATTGGATTACTGCCAATCCAGATAAAACAGTATTAATAATATGTTGTGAGTTATGTAGTTTAACCTTTCAAAAAGGGGATATGAAGAAAAGTAACATTATAGGTAGCGCCTTATTTGGAGACGGAGTTTGTGCGACTTTGGCAGTTGGGAAAAACTCACCCTATCTCTCATACCGAAAGCATGTCTCGCCGAAGTTACTTAATTATAGTTCACTAACAAAGAAGGGAAGTGCCTCAGTAATGGGGTGGAATGTAACGAACAGTGGATTGGAAGTTGTTTTTTCGAAAAGCATTCCTTCTTTGGTTCAGACCTTTTGGGATAGACACATAAATAGTTTTCTGAAAGAAAATAAAATAACAGAAAAACAAATTAGTTCATTTATTTCTCATCCTGGGGGGAAAAAGGTGTTAGAGGCGATGAGAGAAGTTTTAAATACGACAGATAATAAACTAAAACATTCTTATAAAGTTCTCTCCCAGCACGGAAATATGTCCTCACCAACCGTTTTATATGTTTTAAGACAGTGGATGATAGAAGATAACAACCGAGGTGAAAAAAGTATAATTTCCGCCTTAGGACCTGGCTTCAGTTCAGAGCTTATTTTAATGGAGTGGGAATAATGTTGTTAACGTTTATGTGGGTAATTTTTATCTTTATTGTTATTCAACGGGTTATGGAATTGAAAATTGCCAAAGATAATGAGTTATGGATGAAAGAAAGGGGTGGAGTGGAAAGGGGAAGAGAGCATTATAAATGGTTTGTG
Source organism: Virgibacillus halodenitrificans (assembly GCF_001878675.1). NCBI lineage: Bacteria > Bacillati > Bacillota > Bacilli > Caryophanales > Bacillaceae > Virgibacillus > Virgibacillus halodenitrificans. The sequence goes on from NZ_CP017962.1 coordinate 1,912,389, forward strand.
ATTGTGCACGGTTTATTTTTTATATCTATTATTACAGAATTTAGCTATCGTGGTTTTCCCACAGAACAATTCTCACTTGTTCTTTTTACTCTTTTCCTTTTTACTCAATTAATTAGAGTTTGGTGCATACGATCATTGGGTAAATTTTGGAATACAAAAATAATAATTTCTCCGGAGTTTTCATTGGTTAAAAAAGGTCCCTATAAATATGTGAAACATCCTAATTACATTATTGTAGGTATTGAATTGTTCATTATACCTCTTCTATTTGGTGCTTATTTAACCGCAGTAATATTTCCAATTCTGCATGTTCTGTTACTTTTTATACGAATTCCAGTTGAAAACAGAGCCTTGGTGGAAGCTTACAATATTGAGAAATAAAAAAAGAAGAGAGGAGCTTTATATGCTATCTCTTCTTTTTTATTGAATTTTATTTCTATTTCCCTAATTCCCAATAGGCCAAGAAAAAGGTGGTGACCCAGGAGGTGAATTTTGAATAATATCAACAAAAGGAATCGTGTATGCAAAAAGAATTAATGCAAGTGTGATAGCAATCCATAGCTTCCAATTTTCGAGAAACATTGGAGTAGGTTCTGCATCTTCTTCTTCCTCTGCTATTGGAAATTCTTCTATTCCTTTCGGAGCAAAGAACGCTAATTTTATAAAAATATAAAGCATTAATATTATACCAATAAATAGGATGCTTCCTCCGATTGCTTGCGCTAATTGATATCCAATCCAATTGGATGCTTGTTCTGTGCCGCCGTATTCTGAAAAAGCTGAACGTCTAGGTCCTCCTAAAAGTCCTTGGATATGCATAGCACCTGACATGATGGTCATTCCTACTGTCCAGACAATAGTTTGGATAATACCTAATCTATTCAGTTGTGGTGTCAGCTTTCTTCCGGTCAAATGTGGTATCAACCAATAGGAAATACCGAAAAAGGTGAGAATGACTGTTGTAGCCACAGTTAAGTGAAAGTGACCTGTTACCCAAATCGTATTATGAACGACTGCGTTCATTTGATGAGAAGCATTAATGATACCGCCAGCACCACCAGGTATAAATGCAAGCATTCCTATAAATGGAGCAAGAAATCTTACATCCTTCCATGGTAAATGTTTCAGCCAGCCAAATAATCCACCAAACCCTTTACGACGTCCAGTAATCTCAAAAGTAGCAAACATTGAAAATGCAGTCATTAGACTTGGGATAATTACCATAAACGTTAACACTACTTGAATAAACTTCCAGACTGGATCTATCCCAGGTTCTGTTAATTGATGGTGAAACCCTACTGGGATGGAGAAGAATAAAAATAGGATAAACGACAATCTTGCAAGTGAATCACTAAATATTTTGCCACCAATAATTTTTGGTATGATTGCATACCACGCCATATAAGCAGGCAATAACCAGAAGTATACCAATGGGTGGCCAAAATACCAAAATAGTGTTCTACTTACAAGTACATTAATTGTTTCTGCATACCCCAGAGACCATGGAATAAATTGTACAAGTACTGCAACTGCAACACCAAGAGAAGCAATAAACCACATTGCCATATTAATTGCAACCATAAAAGCAAGTAGGGGAGACTTTTCTCCAGGATGTTTCTTTTTCCATACAAATAGCTGTTGCCAATTAACAAATCCTGCAATCCAACTGCCTACAATTACAAGTGCTAAACCAATATAAAAAACAGGATGGGCTTTTAAGGGAGCGTAAAAAGTATAAAGGACACTTGCTTTCCCCATTAAAATAGTTATTGCAGCCATCACCGTACCTACTATCATTACCCAGAAGCTAAGCCAAGCAACTTTTCTTTGTTTCAATGATATTCCAACCGTTTTACCCATTAATGCAAACTGGAATCCTATAATAAAATAAGTAGTTAGAACAAGTGCAAGTACTACTCCATGAAGAGTTAATATTTGATAATAACCGATCCCCCATGGCAATGTTATTGTATTCGAACGTACGAGAGTTTGTAGTAAACCCATTAGTCCACCAATAAGTAAAGAGATAATAGCAACATATATAAATGACATATATAGCCTTGATTCTTGTTTAGAAATAGTCAATGGTAGTATTTCATTATTTGAAACCTTTTTTATCTTCTCTAGTCCCATTAATCATACACCTCCACAGTCGCAAACATTAAATGATGCCCAACTCCGCAGTACTCATTACAAACAACTGTATATTCGCCAGTACGGTCCATGACAGTTTCTATACTACTTACATAGCCTGGCTCTACCATCATGTTTACATTCGTCCCAGCAATATTGAATCCATGTACAACATCCTTTGTAGTGATTTGGAAAAGAACAGTTGCTCCTTTAGGAATTCGGATATGCTTTAACGGAGCTCCATTTTCATCAGTACCAAAGTCATAGTTGAAAGCTGAAGCTACAATATTAACAATATATTTATTATCATCTACTTTTGTAATCCCTAAATTTTCGGGCCTGAAAGCTTCGTTAGCTTCAACATTTTCCGGATCAATGGTCACCCCATGACTTTGAGGATGCGTACCTTGCCAAAACGCTCCAAAACCTAAAATAATTAAAAAGACAACTAATGAACTAATTCCAAAGATTAACCATTTTTTCTCATACTTGTGTAAATGCATAATTTAACCTCCTTTTTCACTAACGTAGTATAAACAACAAATAGACTGCGACCCAACTAACAATTATAAACACTCCGACTAATAGGACTGAAACAAAGGTTCCCTTTAAAATAGGCTCTTCCTTTTTCGGTGTATTCGAATGCTTACCATGTATTTCATTCATTTCCTTCACCCCTTGAAATAAAGTTTTTCTTCTTGTTTTCATCATACACAATTTGCAAATAGAAATATTAAGAATGCGGTACAGTTCACATTTTGTTCAATTACCTTGATAAAAGGCTATTTAAAGATTTTACTAACAAATAGGTTTAGAAAGTTTGTGTATTTTCTGTGTATTTTTTGTTAATAATTCTTGAAAAGCGGTGCAAACTAATTGGTAGATTGATAAAAAATTATGGGAGTGGGGTTAATGCAGATAGTGGGGATTTTTATGTTTTTTACAATAGTTATTTGGCTTCGAAGCGTGGAATGGAGAGTTTCAAGAAGGAATGAACGCTGGTTAAGAGAAAGAGGAGGAGAGGAAAAGGACAATTTTAGAAATAAAGCATTTTTCTTCTTGTATCATTTCTCCATTTTTTCTATTCTTTTGGAGATCTTGCTCCTCAAAAAGTCTGTATTTCTAATAAGTTTCCTTCCGGTTATTTTATTTTGTTGTTTAGTTTTATTGAAATTATGGTGTTATATGTCTTTGGGAAGGTTTTGGAACACAAAAAATATTCAATTGCCCCATGTAATTGTAATTAAAAAAGGCCCATATAAATTGATTAGACAACCATATTTATTCCTTTTAACTGCAGAGTTGTTCCTCTTGCCATTTTTGTTTGAAGCCTACATGACTGCTTTTTTGTTTTTACTCGTACATTTAGTAATTCTAAAAGTGGATATTCCTGCATTAGTGAAAAGTAAACTGTTGAAAAAAAACCCAATTTAAAAAGGATAGATGAGAGATCATCTATCCTTTTTATTCATATTTTTAGCTATATACATAAAAGGTGTATCCATTAACGCAACAAGAAACTTAATTATATAAGTGGTAATAAAGATTTCTATCCAAATATTTAACGGGAAGCTCCCATAAAAAGCAATTGTGCAAAAGACTGCAGTATCTAATAATTGACTTATTCCGGTGCTTCCATTATTTCTGACCCATAAATATTTATCTGAGGGAAGAAGTTTTCTTACCTTATCATAAATCCAGACATCAAAGTATTGACTTACAATATAGGCTGCCAAGCTACCTAAAGCAATTCGTGGAATAAGCCCAAATATTGTTTCCAGAGAGTTATGTGCAATATCTTGTGTACCTGGTTGAAAGGTCAATGCGATTTGCATAATAACAGTCATAGTAATTAGGGTGGAGAATCCAAGCCAGACAGCCTTTTTAGCATCTTGCTTGCCATACTTTTCGTTTAGTATATCTGTTGCCAAGTATGCTGAACCATACATGATATTTCCTAAGGTGGCTGTCATCCCTAAAAGCTCAACTGTTTTTAAAACTTGAATATTAGCTAATATAGTAGCCATACCTATCCAAACAAATAGTCCCATCTTTCCAAATAGCTTGTAAAATAGGAGAAGTAAAGAAAAATTAACTAATGCAAATAATAACCAAATAACTTCATTTGTCATGAAATATTTCCTCCTTAGTTTTGATAACGCGGGAGTTTGCGAACCGCGAAAAACAACAGAATTAATTATACGGATAGACGGTCAATAAATCAAGGTGCTTTTTTTATAGATAAAATGGAGAGGACTTTTAATTGTGAAATAACACTCGTTCTCCACTTGGTGGAGGTCCTGGAGCTCGAGATGGCTAACCTAGTAATATATATTGCTCTCTAGTTCAAAAATTTAGGTTCTATTGTAAATGTTGAGGTGCAAACATTATCTCGTATATTCACAATAGGAAGCAACTGTGAACTAAAGTATATCTCATTTTAAGGAAGCAGATGGACCCATTGATTTTTCACTTTAGTGGGACGCTTTCCACCGGCATGGCTTCAGTCGCTTCCTCCGCCACGCTACGTCCAGGGTCTTCAGCTCATGCTATTCCGGTAGGAGCCGCCCCCGGAAAGCGCAGTATTTTTCCGTAGCGGTGTTAATGTTACATTAACAGAGAAATAAGTCTACTTTAGTTCGGAGTTTATTTACTTTACGAATCATTGGATAATCACAACTTATATAGTAGAACCAAAAAAAGCGACAGTCATCTCGACTGCCGCTTATATTATATTAATTATAATTTAATTAGTTTTTAATTACATTAGCTGCTTGTGGGCCGCGTTCACCTTCAACGATTTCAAAGGAAACTTGTTGACCTTCTTCTAAAGATTTAAAACCTTCTTCTTGAATAGCGGAATAATGTACAAATACATCATTTCCTTCTTCAAGCTGGATAAAACCATATCCTTTTTCTGCGTTAAACCATTTTACTACTCCATTTTCCATGTTATTAATCCTCCTAAAAACTTTCACGCTATCTCATGTAACGTGGTAATACAAAGAAGATTCATGATACATAAATAAAGGCAGCATCCATAGAAGTGTAGGATCACAATTACATCCACTTCTATAGAAGCTGCCTGTGTTATAAATGAATCCATACATCTTCTTTGCTTGTGTCTAATATAGCTTATTTCACTAGAGCAGTCAAGGTATTCGCTGTAATTATTATTGTGTATTTACTAGCTTTGTACAAAAATTAAAGTTATAATGAAAGCGTTTAAAGAGATATTAAAAAACCTGAATTTAGAGAGGGGCACATACATGAAGTCTGATATAGAAATTGCACAGGAAGCCACACTGAAACCAATCAATACAATCGCTACAGACCTAGGTTTAGATTTAGACGATTGGGAACCATATGGTCATACAAAAGCTAAGCTCTCTGAGCACTTATTAGATAAATTAAAAGATAGACCAGAAGGAAAAGTAATTCTAGTTACTTCGATAAATCCTACACCAGCGGGTGAAGGGAAATCTACAGTTACTGTAGGTTTAGGACAAGCATTAAATAGAATTGGAAAAAAATCAGTTATTGCTTTAAGAGAACCTTCACTTGGTCCGGTAATGGGAATAAAAGGAGGAGCAGCAGGTGGGGGATTCTCACAGATTTTGCCGATGGAGGATATCAACTTGCATTTTACTGGGGATCTTCATGCTATTACTACTGCTAATAATGCTCTGTCTGCTATCATTGATAATCATATTCACAGAGGTAATGAATTGAATATTGACCCACGTAGAATTGAATGGAAACGCGTTATGGATATGAACGATCGGGTTCTAAGACAAATAGTAGTAGGTCTTGGCGGGCCATTACGCGGAGTGCCAAGAGAAGACGGCTTTAATATATCTGTAGCATCTGAAATTATGGCAGTTCTTTGTCTGTCTACTTCAATCAATGATTTGAAAGCCCGGCTTTCGAGAATGGTGGTAGGCTATACATATGACGAGCAACCAATTACGGTTAAGGATCTAAAGGTAGAAGGCGCATTAACATTACTACTTAAAGAGGCAATTAAGCCAAATCTTGTCCAAACAATAGAGAACACTCCAGCCATTGTACATGGAGGTCCATTTGCCAACATAGCCCATGGTTGTAATAGTGTGCTCGCAACAAAAACAGCCGCTAAGCTTGGTGAATATGTTGTCACTGAAGGAGGATTTGGCGCTGATTTAGGTGCAGAAAAGTTCTTAGATATTAAGACTAGGGCTGGAGATATTGATACTGCGGCAGTAGTTATAGTAGCAACAGTAAGAGCTTTAAAAATGCATGGAGGCATGGCGAAAGCTGAGCTGAAGCAAGAAAATGTTGAAGCATTAAAAGCAGGTATGGAAAATTTAAAAAAACATATTGAAACAATTGAAACATTTGGCCTGCCTTTCGTAGTTGCTATTAATAAATTCCCTTCAGATACTAAGGCCGAGACAGACTTTATCAGTAACTGGTGCGAATCCAGGGGATTTGAAGTAGCTTTAACAGATGTATTTGCACATGGAGGAGAAGGTGGCATTGAGCTTGCTCAAAAAGTTGTAGAGAAAGCAAATACTTCTGATAAGAATTTTAAGCGGATTTATGAACTGGATGAGTCTTTAGAAACGAAAATTAGAAAAGTTGCTCAACAAGTTTATGGTGCGGATGATATTGAATTATCCCCGAAAGCAAAAAAACAAATAACCTTATATGAAGAACTGGGGTGGGGAAAGCTTGCCATTTGTATGGCAAAAACCCAATATTCACTTTCTGATGACCCAACATTATTAGGAAGACCGCGAGATTTTACAATTAATATTAGAGAACTTCGACCATCCATTGGTGCTGGATTTATTGTCGTCCTTACAGGTGATGTTATGACAATGCCTGGTTTACCAAAAGAGCCTGCCGCACTGAAAATGGATGTATCAGAAGACGGAAAGGCAGTAGGCTTATTTTGAGTCAACGTGAGAGAGAACTAGATCAAATCAAAACTTATGTTCGTCGTTTATTTTCAAATGATCCAACTGGCCATGATTATTTTCATATGAAGCGGGTAGCACACCAAGCTGTAGTAATTGCAGAAGAAGAAGAAGCTAATCAATTTATTTGTGAAGCGGCATCTTGGCTTCATGATGTCTATGATAGTAAACTTGTTGCTAACCCTGTAACAGCAAAGCAAGATATGATTGAATTCCTTACATCCATTCATATACCGGAAAAAGAAATAAGTTTGATCCATGAAGTCATTGATAGTGTTTCTTTTAGTAAAGGGGAAGTGCCTGTTTCTCTTGAAGCTAAAGTAGTGCAGGATGCTGACCGGTTGGATGCAATCGGTGCAGTTGGTATCGCAAGAACTTTTGCATATGGTGGGGCAGCAGGGCAACTGATTTATCATCCTGAGGACAAGAATACTTCGCTCCAGCATTTTTACGACAAATTGCTAAAATTAAAATCAATGCTAAATACGGAAGCAGCAATTGAAATAGCTGCTGATCGACATCATTTTATGGAGATATTTTTAAACCAATTTTATAAAGAGTGGTAAGGGGAAGGCAGGGATTGATTTGCCTGCCTCTTCAACTTTTAATTATTGCTTTGTAATTCTTTTTGTACCAAGGTATCTCGGTTCCCAATAAGTGTTTGTGAGTTCACTTATTTCTACCCCTCTAGATTCACTTGCATGGATAAACCTTCCATCCCCAATATAAATCCCCATATGCGATGGCCCAGGTTTATATGTCTCAAAAAACACAAGATCTCCAACAGATCTACTACTTACTGGTCCGGCAAAGTTCCATACATCATTAACCGTTCGGGGTATTGTCATCCCATTTTCCTGAAAAACATATTGGATGAAGCCACTGCAATCAAAACCACTTGGCGAGGACCCACCCCATTTATAGGGAGTTCCTAAAACAGAGTGTGCAGTTTTTACAGTATCTCCCTTATTTGCCCCGATTACTTTCGCTTGCTTTATCTCTTTTTTTACTGATTTCTTTTTCTCATTCGCTTTCTTTGGTTTCTTATTTTTCTGACTTGTAGTCTTTAGATGCGTTTTAGCTTTTTCATCAACTATATTTATCTCTTCGTTTGCGCTATTTTTTTCATAAAGCTGAACTAATGCTTTTTTGGTAACTTCTTTTGTTAGTTCTAATTTATGTTCTTCTTCCGCAAGCTTTAATGCCTTTGTAGTGAGAGGCCCGTAAATCCCATCTATTTCACCAGTATAATATCCAAAATATCGTAAAGATTCCTGCATAATTTTCACGTCTTTACTATGTAACCCAGGGTAAATTGTCTCTGACAGATTCTCAATCTGTTTTAAATTTTTTTGCTTCTCTATCTTTATTAATGTTTGAAGTGTAATCGGATCTACCTGACCGTCACCTGTTAATGTATGCTTCCTTTGAAATTTTTTTATAGCATATTCTGTTAATATCCCAAATTCGCCATCTATTTTGTCATCATAGTATGATAGGTCACTCATCTTATATTGTAGAAATCTGACTATTTCTCCGTGATCCCCATATTCCAAGTGTTCAGCTTCCAGCAATAGTTTATTTTGTAGTTCAGGGTAAGCATCAACATAAGTTGTAAGTGGTTGGCTTAATGCATAGCTATACACTAAGGAATGTTTAACTACATGCTCCATTGTGCCAGTTAGCATATTATTACTCCTCTCTTGATGTCTGTCTATAAAGTATTATGTCAGAAAATATAGTTGTATGAGTTACGTTTATGTTACAGGAATGATATAATACATCCAGTTGATATCTTAATTTAGATGGGGGTATAACCATGGTGAGTGGTGAAGAGGCATACTTAAGTTTATGTAACTACATATTGAAAAATGGAAATAAAAAGGAAGATCGTACAAATACCGGTACTATATCAGTATTTGGACATCAAATGAGGTTTGATCTAAGCAAAGGATTTCCGTTATTAACAACAAAAAAAGTTCCTTTTCGTTTAGTTGCTAGCGAGCTTCTCTGGTTTATAAAAGGCGATACGAATATTCGTTATTTATTGGAAAATAATAATAATATTTGGAACGAATGGGCATTTGAAAGATGGGTTAAAAGTGACGATTACACCGGTCCCGATATGAGCGGTTTTGGGAATAGAGCCCAAAAGGACCCGGCGTTTAAAGAACTCTATATAACACAAATGGAATATTTTAAAGAAAAAATACTTACGGATGAGAGCTTTGCTAAGTTGTATGGTGAACTTGGAGCAGTATATGGAAAACAGTGGAGAAAATGGGAAACAACGAGAGGGGAAACGATTGATCAGCTAAAAGAGGTTATTGCATCCATTCGTAATAATCCGGATTCCAGACGTCATATCGTTTCAGCTTGGAATCCCGAGGACGTTCCAAACATGGCATTACCTCCATGTCATACACTGTTCCAGTTTTATGTAGCTGATGGCAAATTATCTTGTCAGCTTTATCAGCGTAGTGCAGATGTTTTTCTCGGTGTTCCTTTTAATATTGCAAGCTATGCATTATTAACGCATTTAATTGCCCATGAATGTGGTTTGGAAGTAGGGGAATTTGTTCATACTCTGGGAGATGCCCATATTTATTCAAATCATATTGCGCAAGTTAAAACACAGTTAAGCCGAGAGATTAAAACGCAACCACAACTTTTCTTAAATAAAGAGAAGAAATCTATTTTTGATTTTGAGTTAGAGGATTTTGAATTAAAAAATTATAATCCTCATCCAGCAATAAAAGCACCTATAGCAGTTTAATATACATTTATGGAAAGGTGAGGATCTTTATGATTTCTTTATTAGTTGCAATGGACAAGAACCATGTGATCGGACACAATAACGGGATGCCATGGCATTTACCCAAGGATCTACGTTTTTTTAAAGAGAAAACGACGGGACAAACAATAATTATGGGTAGGAAAACATATGACTCTATGGGAGGTTCCTTGCCAAATCGTAAAAATGTTGTAATCTCACGAAATACCAACCTAAAAGATCAGGTAGAAGTTATCCATGATTTAGAAACGGTAGAAGAGTGGAATAGGCAGTATCCAGAGCAAGAGTTTTTCGTGATAGGTGGCGGAAATATATTTAATCAGGCACTGCCGTTTGCTGATCGTATGTATATAACTTGGATTGATGAAGAATTTGAAGGTGATACTTATTTCCCGGCATTTTCAGATGAGGAATGGAACCTGACCTCTAAAACAAAAGGCGAAAAAAATGAGACCAATCCTTATGACTACTATTTCTTACAATATGATCGAAAATAGAACTAGGGGGGGATTTCATGCTAAAACAGGGGATTATTTTAGCTGGTGGCAAGTCTTCAAGGATGGGTACGAATAAATCCTTGTTACCCTTGGGAGGGAAGACAAGTATTGAGCATATCTTCAATGAAATGAGTTTATTTACAGATGAAATTACAATTGTAGCAAATGATCCAATCCTATACCGTTTTTTGAATACAGATATTGTAGCTGACAGATATACAGGGAAGGGCCCCCTTGCCGGGCTAGAGAGTGCTATGTATTACAAAAAAGCAGACCTCTATTTTGTGGCTGCTTGCGATATGCCATTTGTGAATAAGAGTGTATACGATTGGTTACAAAAGCAGATTTCTCATTACAGTGCAGCTGTACCTATTTTTAACGAAAAAACACACCCCTTAGCTGGTGTCTATAAACGTGAAGTATTACTGAAAGTACAGGAACAGTTGGCACAAAATAACCTTCGGATGAAAAGCTTTTTCGAACATATTGATATCAAGTACGTAGAAGATTACAATGGTATTCCAAAAGGGGTGCTTGAGAAGCATTTCTTTAATATGAATCATCCAGATCAATACAGAGAAGCTAAATTATTTTAAACTTGTTTACTTAATTTAAATCATGTTAAACTATATACGTTTCGAGTTTATCTATGAACGTTTTATGTATTTTTTTTAAAAAAATATACGTAATTGGAAATTTGCACTATAATAACGTTATCATGTAAAAAGAAGGTGCCTATATGTTTTCAAGTATCGGGATCCCCGGATTGATTTTAATATTAATAATTGCTTTAATTGTTTTTGGCCCTAAAAAGCTACCTGAGATCGGGAAAGCCGCTGGTCAGACATTACGTGAGTTTAAAAAATCTACCAGTGATTTAACTAATGACGTAGCAGATGAATTTCAGGACACAAAAGATATTATCCAAGGGAATAAAGCAAAATAATTTTGGAGTGATGATTAATGTTTAGTAGTATTGGTATGCCGGGATTAATACTCATCCTCGTGATTGCTCTTGTAGTGTTCGGTCCCTCTAAATTACCTGAGATTGGTAAAGCCTTTGGAAGCTCTTTGAGAGAATTCAAAAATGCTACAAAGGATATAGTTTCTGACGAAAGTACGTCAACTAAAAGTGACCATTCTAAGAAATGAGCTAAGGAAGGTGTAAGGCATACCCTTGCATCTTCTTTTATATTGGATATAGAGTAGTAGAGGGGTGGAAGAATGTCTGATAATGGTGCTCAAATTGATAAAGAAATGAATCTAACAGGACACTTATCCGAATTAAGAAACAGATTAATTGTTACTGCTTTATTCTTTCTTGCTTTTTTTATTGTCGGCTTTATTTTTGTTAAAGATATATATTCGTTTTTCGTTAATGATCTGGATTTCAAGTTGACAGTTATTAGTCCCGGGGAAATTATTTGGATTCATTTTACCATGGCAGGTCTCGTAGCAATTGCAGCTACTTTACCATTATTGGCTCTCCAAATATGGCTTTTTATCAAACCAGGGTTAACTCCCACTGAGCGAAAAGCATCTCTGGCATACATTCCTGCTGTGTTTATATTATTCATTGTTGGTTTGGTCTTTGGCTATATTATGTTCATAAAACTAATTCTTCCTTTTTTACTTTCATTAAATAGTGGTATGTTTAATGAAATGTTTACTGTCGATAAATACTTTAGATTTTTACTTCGAATTACTTTGCCATTTGCACTGTTATTTGAAATACCAATAGTTGCTATGTTTTTGACTGCTTTAGGTGTTCTGACTCCTGATTTTATGAGAAAAACAAGAAAATACGCGTATTTGGTTTTAGTTATTATTGGAACAATTGTAACACCACCTGATTTTATATTGCAGTTGGTAGTGGCAGTTCCGTTAATTATCTTATATGAAATCAGTATTTATCTTGCCGCAATTGTATATCGTAGAAAACTGAAAAAGCATGAAGCATTTATGCGTGAGGAGAGCTAATATCAAAGAGGTGAAAAACGGTGCGATCTTTTTATCATTTTTTAATGACTTATCGAGGGAAAAAGCAACCAGACGATAAATCTTTGCTCGCTGATTGGGCTTTTATGGACCATAATTTTCCAAAGCACTCAACTGACTATAGTGAGATTAGTGATTATTTGGAGTGGAACAGTCCCTTTACAACCGCCTTGCGTGTTTTTGATGAACTATGGGAAGTCTATTCAAGCAGATAACTATTGAAAGCACTGGCAGATTAAGTAAGCCAGTGCTTTTTTTAGATTAGGAAGTTTTTAATAAATAGGTTAGGGGTATTCAATGATTCGGAAAAACAATGATAAACTAACTAACCTGGTAGTATTTTATCTCTTTTTAAAGGGAGTTTCCACAGTAGGGGGCACCTTCACACCTCTCTGGATACAAGCAAAGCCCACTAACTAGCTGCATGTATTATTTCTATGATCATTCCAACAAACAGCACAACCTCTGTGTTTTAAACCCTTACCGTGCATCAACAATATCCATTATTGGAATGGAATAATTCTCTCCATTTTGAAGTAGGATTTTATTATTAATCTCATCTATTTTTTTAATCACTCCACTATAATTGATAATCATATTATTATGGTATGCGCTAACCGTGATGATTTTTTGATTTTTAAGGGCCAGAACGATCACTTCATTTAACCTTTCCTTTTCTTGTTCATCTAATAAGGGTCTTGCTTTTTTTTTATCTTCTGCCCACATGGTTTTAAGCAATTCTGCATGCTCTGGCAGCATCATAGATGACCATTTTATATTCCCTCTATCTTGAACCATTATTACCACCTCTTTATTATTATAAGCGAACATAAGTTCTTTTATCAATGAAAAGATACTACTATATATTTTCAAACAAACGTTTGATCAATTAACTGATAATATAGGTCAATAAAGAAAGCTGTTTATTTTAGGGAATCAATGCAAGGTCTCTACAAAATATTCTCTAATTCGCTAAAAAAATCCCTATATTGCCTGTAATTTGTAGGTTCATGCGGTTGCCCGGGAAATATTTCTCGTTATTTCCTTTTATGTGAGGGACTTATTTATATAGACAACCGTAAGATGCCTACACAATTTAAAATCCACAGCGTACAATAACCTAGACTATGCTTTGTATAGGGAGGATCTGTTATGTTTAACCCAAATCAACATAGAATGGGCTTATACCCCTATCGTAATTTAGAAAGATCAGCAAATTTTCTTATGCCTTCCCAGGCAATGAACTATCCAGAAAGGCAGAAAGGGCTGCAATCTCTTATTAGCAGGTTTATAAGACCAAAAGGGGGAATTGGTGCTTTAAATAATACAGCTAACACCGCTTCAACTTTGGCAACAAGCGGAGGAATAACAAGCAAACTAGACAATGTGCAGAACATATTAAAGATGGTGCAAACAACAGCACCACTTGTCCAGGAGTATGGACCGATGGTAAAAAACCTGCCTGCAATGTATCGAATGATGAAGGCATTTAAAGATATGGAAAATATAGAAGAAACAACAGAAAATGAAGGAGCAGAGGAAGATAAAATTTTGCTCGAGAGTATCCAAGCCGAATCGGATGAACGGATAGTTTCAAAAAAAGATACCCGGAGTCTTTCTCAACCAAAATTATATATCTAACAGTTGAAACTTGATTTTTCTTCTAATAAACGAAAAAATAGAGATAGTATAGATAAAGGAATGGAGGCAGATAAAATGAAGGAAAATATAGAATTGGCTACATTTGCAGGTGGATGTTTCTGGTGTATGGTAGAACCGTTTGATAGAAGACCGGGTATCATCAAAGTAGTGTCGGGTTATACCGGGGGTGATATAGAAAACCCAACGTATGAGCAGGTTTGTTCAAATAAAACTGGCCACGTGGAAGCAGTACAAATAACTTTTGACCCTGCTATTATGTCCTTTGAGCAGCTTGTTGAAACATTTTGGCAGCAAATTGACCCGACAGATGCTGGAGGTCAATTTAATGACAGGGGAGAGTCCTATCAGACAGTGATTTTTTATCATAATGAACAGCAGCGACAAATAGCGGAAGCTTCCAAACAGAAATTGAATAACAGCGGAAAGTTCAATCAACCAATTGCTACAAAGATATTACCTGCTACGCCTTTTTACGAAGCGGAAGAGAAGCATCAGGATTATTACAAGAAGCAGTCCTTCCATTACCGTCTATATAAGAAAGGGTCTGGAAGAGAAGATTTTATCAAATCAAACTGGCAACCGAAAATAGAAAAGAGTGAACTAAAGAAAAAATTGACTCCTACTCAATATCAAGTTACACAGGAAAATGGAACAGAAAGACCCTTCCAAAATGAATATTGGGATAATGAAGAAGAGGGGATATACGTAGACATAGTTTCTGGTGACGTGTTATTCTCTTCTAAGGATAAATTTGACGCAGGTTGCGGGTGGCCGAGCTTTACCAAACCAGTTGATCATTACCATATTAAAGAGAACACAGATAAGTCGCATGGAATGATTCGTACAGAAGTCAGAAGCAAAAATGCTGACTCTCATTTGGGTCATGTCTTCAATGATGGGCCCAAAGAAGCTGGAGGGTTACGTTATTGCATGAACTCTGCAGCCATGCGTTTTATACCAAAACAGAAGATGGATGAAGAAGGTTACGGACAATTCCATTATTTATTTCATTCATCTAATTGATTATAATATTATTATGTAAACACGGAGGAAATATAAATGATTCATTTAAATTGGGAAAACAAAGAAACCATCAAGCAAATAGAATGTGTTCATGTAGATGCCAAGAAATTTATTGTGCATGATAAGCTTACACCTGGAAAGAAGTACGATGTAAAGAATGAAACAGATGAATTTTATTTTATTATTGATAACAGCAACCGCATTGGTGGGTTCTTAAAAGAGTATTTTAAAGAAATAAGCTAACAAAAAGCAACAGGAATATCCTGTTGCTTTTTGTTAGTAAACCATTGTTTACACATATAGACTTGCGAGCATAATTCCTAAGCTTCTTTGATAAATTTCCGGGAATTGACCAATTGGCAAAGGATTTACTCCTCTACCTAATTCTATCGTATACCCGGGCCGTCTAAACTCCTGAATAAACCAATCTTTGTACCCAGCGTAGCTATCAATGTATCTAATTGGTGCATACCCGCTCACGCGCGAGTATTCCTCTACAATTTGCTCTGAAATTGGTGGCTCCATACCTTGAAATCCCCAATAAATTTCTTCCCCTTGTGTATGAAAAGCATTTACGATCGAAAAGTTACGATTATCAGCAAGTTCTGCCATAGCAATCGACTCAGGTTCAGTTAATGGCTCATACCCTGGAAAGTCTCGTGGTTGAGGCGTTGTAGGTTTTCTTTCTGCTTCTGTTTCCCATAGGGCAGGATATTGTTTGTTTAAATCTACCCCTCTAATATTTGCTTTCCAGTTACTGAAATCTTTCTGTTGATTATTGATTTCTAATACTTCTTCCTTAAACTCCCCGGCTGTGGTTGCACCTTGTAATACAAGATTAACGCCATCAGGGTTAACCATTGGTACAATGGATAAATTAGTTTCCATATATAGTGGAAGTGTAAACATACCTCGGATTGGTTCATGTGTTATTAAGGAAAGAACATATTCATTAATAAAACGCATTAGTACAGGAACAGTAATCCATTCATTTGCATGAAAAGCTCCATTTAAATGAACTTGCTTTGTTCCATTTCCTATCTGGAGTTCAATTAGCTCTTTACCCATCACTGAATTTCCGATCGATTGCTTCTTAACAAACGGGTAAATATTAGATAGTTCATTTAGGTCAGCAACCATTCTCTCGTATGTGTAGTTATTTACGTCTTTAATAATTAGTTCACTTACCTTTTTGGGTAAAGATACAATATCTCCAATTTGCAGGTTTTGGGAGTCTACACTTGGATTCAAAAGCAATAAACTATCTATAGAAATATTATTCGTAAGCGATATCGTCCAAAACGAATCACCAGCTTGTACTGTATATGATGTCTTTCTGTACCCTGGTATTTGTACTATTTGACCAACCGTAAGCTTTTCTGCGCTAATTAACGGATTTGAATTTTCAATCAAGATCAGTGGAATTCCAAATAACTGGCTATAATACCAGTATGTATCTCCATTACGTACCTTAATATCCATGGTAATCTCTCCTTAACCTCGAATACTAATTCATATGAAGAAAACGTTAAAACATGTATACAATAAGGAGAGATGGTTATTTTACCTCTATATCTTTTATTTTTTAAGATAATTACGTTATAATAATGGTGATATAAATAAGATCATTCATCCCACTCATTTTCAGAAGCAGCTTAAGGAGGAAAAATAAATTGGCATTTATAATTACATCACCGTGCAAAGATGAAAAAGCAGGGGAGTGCGTAGAAGTTTGCCCTGTTGATTGTATAGAAGAAGGTAAAGATATGTTTTACATTGATCCGGATATTTGTATTGATTGTGGAGCGTGTGAGGCTGTCTGTCCGGTCGAGGCCATCTATATGGAGGATGAAGTACCGGAAGAGGAAACTGAATATATTGCTTTGAATCGAAAATTCTTCGAAGAGCAATAAAAAGATCACTGTCCGAGGACAGTGATCTTTTTATTTTACTTCTAATTCACAGAAACTTTATTTTATCTTAAAGTTGTTATAGCTTACTTCTTCATCTTGGTGAATAATTTGTACATCATTTACGCGAATAAAACTATTGAAACCTTCTTTCATTTTCTCAATAAATTTATTTACAACTTGTTCTTTTCCCTGTACCTCCAATTTAACGGTGCCGTCATCTTGATTTTGCACCCAACCGGTAATGTCATTTATATCAGCATATTGCTTAGCTGCATTACGAAACCCAACTCCTTGAACCTTTCCACTTACTAATAGCATTAATCTCATAAAAAGTCACCTCAATTCATTCTCTTTATAACTAATAACCTAAACAGGGTCTATTTAAACTACTATAAATATAAAATAGTGTGATGATGATCACACTATTTAGAATATTTACTATAATTATTTGTTCTGAATTTTCATTAGTGATATGCTGAAAATACGTAGTATAAATGGAAAATCATAGTATCTTTATGTTAAAAACTAGAAATAATATTAAAATTAAGGGAGTGATTAAAAAATGTCTGGACCTGCATTGAGGAAAATAGACAGCCATTCGGCCATACATGAAGCAGCATTAAATGAAGCAATTGAATTAACAAATCTGCTTGATCAGCTAGTAATTAAAGAACAACATAAAAAAGCATTGGAAGTTGGTTATATTCTTGTAGAACAATGGGAAACTCGTACGCTTCGACACGCAGAAGAAGAGGAAGCCGGTTTATATAAGGAAATTGTAAAAGATAATCCTGATCTACAAAGTGAAATTACTGCATTAACGAGAGATCATAATTTGTTACGTATCATAATTAAGGATATAAAAGAGAAATTTAATGAGGAGAAAACTATTTCTGATAACATTGTACAACTTTTTCAATCTCTAATTATTATAGATGAACTACACAATCAAAAAGAAATGGAAGTGCTCCCTGAACATTAAAAAAGGAGGCTTAAAAATATGGAAAGATCCACTCAGCAGCCCTTACGCATCCTACTGCCCGAACTCTATCAATATATTATTGAATATCTTGAAGAGCAACATAATATCCACTCATATGACATTCAAGTATTTGTAATGAATCAACATGACGGTTATCAGCTCTCTTTCGCTTTTGGAGAGGACTACAGTCACCAAGAAAAAATAACTCTTTCTTTAAAGCAAATTCAAAATAAAGAAGACAATATAAAACCATTTATTAAGGAATTTGGTGAAAAGTGCAAGGAAACAATGATAGCTGATTACTACAAAATGATGAAAATGTAAAGGAGTGGAGATAGATGTTCATGTTTGAAGATGAAGCCAATATTGTCCAAGATCGGGAAGATTTAATTGCAATACTAAAAATGCGCTTTGAAGAAGTGCCGCCTCAAGTGACAGAACGTATTTATGAGATTAAGTCGTATGATAGCTTAGAAAGATTAATACTAGTTGCATCTAATGTCTCTAGTTTATCTGTATTCCTGGAAGAACTAGAGGAAGGGCAAGATAGTTTTAAAATACTTGGTGATCGATTTGATCCAATAAAAGGCCAGTTAGAAGGGGGTAGTAAAATTGAGAAGTAAGAATAAACTATTCGAAGCGTTAAAGCATATTAAACCTGGTGAAAAGATTAACGATAATTGGACAGAAGAGAGCAAGAGGCCGAGAGACTCAGAAGATATTTATCGGCGGCGTTGGCAACATGACAAGATTGTTCGCTCTACACATGGAGTAAATTGTACTGGCTCATGTAGTTGGAAAATATATGTGAAAGATGGAATCATAACTTCTGAAACTCAACAAACAGATTACCCTAGTACAGGGGATGACTTTCCAGAATATGAACCAAGGGGCTGTCCAAGAGGAGCAAGTTTCTCATGGTATTCTTACAGCCCTATTCGCGTAAAGTATCCTTATATTCGTAGTGATTTATATGAGCTTTGGAAGCAAGAGCGCAGCAAGGCAAGCGATGCGGTCCAAGCTTGGGAAACAATTGTCAGCGATCCTCAAAAACGTGAAAAATATGTGAAAGCAAGAGGAAAAGGTGGCTTCGTCCGTGCGACATGGGAAGACATGTGTGAAATTATTGCGAGCGCTTCCATACATACAATTAAAAAGTATGGACCAGATCGTATTGCCGGTTTTAGCCCTATTCCTGCTATGTCAATGATTAGTTATGCTGCTGGCACAAGATTCTTATCTCTAATCGGAGGTACAATATTAAGTTTTTATGACTGGTACGCAGATTTACCACCAGCATCTCCTCAAGTATGGGGAGAGCAAACGGATGTACCTGAAAGCGCTGACTGGTACAATTCCAAATATTTTATAATTTGGGGGACAAACCTTCCTCAAACACGTACGCCTGACGCTCATTTCATGGTAGAGGCAAGATATAATGGGACAAAAGTGGTTGGCGTGAGTCCGGACTATGCGGAATACGAAAAATTTGCAGACATTTGGCTTCCGGCCCGTGCAGGAACGGATGCTGCTTTAGCAATGGCAATGACACATGTTATTTTAAAGGAATTTTATGTAGAAAAGGAAACTCCTTATTTTACATCATATGCAAAAAAGTTTACGGATTTGCCGTTTTTAGTAACGATTGAAGAAAATGAGGATGGTAAGATGCGTTCTGATCGTTTTCTCCGTTCTTCAGATATACAAAAAGACCTTTCGTTAGGTGAATGGAAGACGCTGGTTTGGAATGAGCTTACAAATTTGCTTGAAACACCAAATGGCAGCATGGGCTTTCGTTGGGATGGAAGCAATCAATGGAACTTAGAATTAAATAAAGAGGATGGAAGTTCAATTGATCCAAGATTAAGCTTCATTGATCATTCCGATGAAATAGCAATGGTAGAATTCCCCTATTTTGCAGAAAAAAGTGGGAATACATTGACTCGTGGAGTACCGGTTAAAAACATTAAAGATATTAATGGAAAAACATTAAAAGTAACTACTGTTTATGATTTAATGATGGCACATACGGGAGTCGACCGTGGATTAGCGGGCGATTATCCAAAAGATTACAATGACCCTAAGCCATATACACCGGCATGGCAGGAGAGTATCACAGGAGTAAGTAAAAACCATGTTACCCAAGTGGCAAGAGAATTTGCGGATAATGCGGAACGTACAAAGGGAAAATCCATGATTGCAATGGGAGGCGGTACAAACCATTGGTATCATAGTGATCATATATACCGAGCAATCCTTAATCTTGTATTATTAACTGGCTCTCAAGGTGTAAATGGAGGTGGTTGGGCTCATTATGTTGGTCAGGAAAAAGTTCGCCCACAGGAAGGCTGGCAACAAGTTGCTTTTGCGAATGACTGGCAAAAACCACCACGCCTACAGAATGGCACTTCTTACTTTTACTTTGTAACAGACCAATTCCGTTATGAGACCAAGCCAGATCAAGAAGTAAAAACGGATTGGGCTAGCAAGTACGATCAAATGCATCCGGCCGATCTAAATGCACTTGCAGTTAGACTTGGATGGCTGCCTTCTTTCCCTCAATTCTCTCAGAACTCCATAAATTTAGTTAAAGAAAGTAGAGAGAGAGGAGCTAAAACGGAGCAAGAAATTATAGAAGATGTAGTTAAGCAGATTAAGAATGAACATATAGAATGGGCAATTGAGAACCCAGACGATCCTAGAAATTTTCCGCGGGTATTTTTCAACTGGAGATCAAACTTGTTAGGTGATAGTGGTAAGGGACACGAGTTTTTTGTTAAACATTTAGTTGGTGGGGATAATCAAGTAATGGCAGAACCAGAAAATTCCTGGAAGCCGGAAACTGTGAAAGCGGAAGGTGAAGGCCCAACCGGAAAAGCAGACCTTCTCGTTAGTGTTGATTTTCGGATGACTAGTTCTGGATTATTTTCAGATATCGTTTTGCCTGCTGCGACTTGGTATGAGAAGTATGATATTAGCAGTACAGATATGCACCCATTTGTACACCCCTTTAATGCAGCAGTTTCACCGCCATGGGAAGCTAAAAGTGATTGGAATACGTTCAGGGAAATAAGTAGGGTCTTTTCTGAGTTAGCAGAAAAGCATTTGCCTGCTACAGAAGATCTTGTAATGTCCCCTCTTGCGCACGATACGGAAGGTGAAATTGCTCAATCATTAGGAAAGATAAAAGATTGGCGTAAAGGTGAGGTTGAGCCCATCCCTGGTAAAACGATGCCATCCTTCAAGGTAGTGCCAAGAGATTACCCTAATGTATATCAAAAGATGACTACGATTGGAGACCTGATTAAGAAAGGATATGGTGGCAAGGGAGTAACTATTCCCGGTGAGCCTGTACATGACGAATTAAGCGCAAGATTAGGAACTTCGTCCAGAGAAGGCATTGGAAAAGGTAATCCTGATCTTTATACAGACAAACAAGCAATCAATGCCATCCTTTTAATGTCAGGTGCGACGAATGGAAAACGAGCTGTTGCAGGTTGGAAATCACTGGAGGCAAAAACCGGTCAAAAATTGGAGGAAATTGCAAAAGCAAGGGAAGAAGAGGACTACACGTTAGATGACTTAACAATACAACCTAGAACCGCCATTTCAACTCCTGTATGGAGCGGCTTGGAAAAAGACCACCGACGATATTCTCCATTTACAGTCAATACTGAATACAATATACCATGGAGAACATTGACAGGCCGACAAAGTTTTTATATGGATCATGAAATGATGCTTGACTTTGGAGAAGGGTTACCACTATATCTCCCACCATTAAGTTATGATCCTTTTTTAAAGAAAGAAAAAGGTGTTGAGGAAAGCGGTAAATCTCTGACAGTCAGATATCTGACACCACACCAAAAATGGGGTATTCATACGATGTTTACCGACACAACAAATATGTCGACACTGTTCAGAGGATGGCAAACAATATGGATGAATGAAGAAGATGGGGCATCGATCGACCTAAAAGATAATGATTTTGTTGAAGTATATAACCGAAATGGAGCAATTGCTGCCAGAGTTGTATTAACATACCGGATTCCAAAAGGCATGGTTTATATGTATCACGCGCAAGATAGAACTTTAGGTGTTCCAGCAACATCTATTAATAAGCAACGTGGTGGCACGCACAACAGTGTAACAAGAATTACCTTGAAACCGACACATATGATTGGTGGATATTCGCAATTAAGTTATGGATTTAATTATTATGGTCCCACTGGTCACCAAAGAGATACAGTTGCAGTCATAAGGGCTTTAAAGGAGGTTGATTGGCTTGAGAATTAAGGCACAGGTCGCTATGGTGATGCATTTGGACAAATGTATTGGATGTCACACTTGTTCAGTAACATGTAAAAATACGTGGACAAACCGGCCAGGAACGGAGTATATGTGGTTTAACAATGTCGAAACCAGACCGGGGCCTGGTTACCCAAAAAGATGGGAGGATACGGGCCACTATAAGGGAGGCTGGGTATTAAAAAATGGCAAATTACAGCTTAAAGCTGGAGGTCCCATTTCCAAACTGATGAATATTTTTTATAATCCGGACATGGCATCAATGGATAATTATTATGAGCCTTGGACATATGATTATGATAATTTAATTCATAGTCCGAAGCGTGAAAATTTGCCTGTAGGAAGGCCTCAATCCCAGATAACCGGTAAATATATCGATAAACCGGAGTGGGGACCTAACTGGGATGATGACCTTGCTGGTGGTAGTGAGACAACTTCCATGGATCCGACCGTTGAGAAGCTACAAGAACATATCTCTATGGAGTATGAAAAAACATTTATGATGTATTTGCCGAGAATATGTGAACATTGCCTTAATCCATCATGTGTTGCTTCCTGTCCATCTGGCGCACTTTATAAACGAGACGAAGATGGTGTAGTTCTTGTAGACCAGGAGGCTTGTAGAGGGTGGCGTTTTTGTATGAGTGGTTGCCCTTATCATAAGGTTTATTATAACTGGAATACACATAAGGCCGAAAAGTGTAATTTTTGCTACCCACGAACAGAAGCAGGTCTGCCAACGATTTGTTCTGAAACATGTGTCGGTAGAATTCGCTATATAGGAGTAGTGCTCTATGATGCAGATAAAGTAAAAGCAGCCGCGTCTGTAGAAGATCCAAAAGACTTGTACGAATCTCAATTATCTGTATTTCTGGATCCTTTTGATCCGGAGGTTATAAAAGAAGCAAAAAAAGCGGGAATAAATAATGAATGGATAGAAGGTGCCCAAAATTCACCTGTTTACAAAATGGCGATGAAATGGAAAATAGCATTGCCACTACATCCGGAATATCGAACTTTGCCGATGGTCTGGTATGTACCACCACTAAGCCCAATTATGAATCACATCACCAATGAAGAAGAGCTTAGTACAGATGGCTATATTCCAGCTGTCGATCAAATGCGTATACCTATTCAATACCTAGCCTCTATTCTAGCAGCTGACGATACAGAAGTAATTCGTAATGTGCTTCTGAAGTTAACCGCCATGCGTGTGCATATGCGGGGGAAAACAGTTGGTGGAATTGATGAATTTAGACAAAGTGAATTATTAAAGGAAGCTAACACGACACCGGAAGAAATTGAAGATATGGCGAGATTACTAGGAGTAGCAAAATATAATGAAAGGTTTGTTATTCCCACTGGCAGAAGAGAAATGGAAGATGATTTATATGCAAAGCAAGGAATTTGCAGTTTAGAAGATCTGGCACCACCTGAAGGGATTGTAACAAACATGCAGAGAAGGAGATGATAATATGGGACCACAAGAGAGAGCTATACTAATCATAGCTTCAAGGGTATTATCTTATCCTGATGCGGATCTTTTTGAAGCTAAGGAAGATATAAATGCATGTATGTCTGAAGAAATTCCATCAGTAGCTGCTCGCAATAGATTGCAAGTAGCAATAAACCCGCTTTTCAATTTTAAACCAGAAGAATTACAACAACTATATGTGTCCATTTTTGATCTAAAGGCAAAATTTGGCTTGTATCTCTCTGCACATGAACTTGGGGATAGTCCGAAAAGAGGTGCAGCATTAATTAAATTACAGAAGTTGATTAATGTAGCGGGTTATGATCGGACAGATAACGAATTGGCTGATTATATACCTATGCTATTAGAGTTTTTAGCCGTTTCTCCAGAAACAGAAAATAGTGCTCGGCTAGTCAAGAGACTTTCGGTTGCTTTACAAAGAATAAAAGAGCATTTACCAGAGAATAATCCATATTACGGTATTTTCAGTGTCTTAATGGATTTTGTTTTTCCACAACCGACAAGAGAAGATATTAAGAAATTGGAATTTGAGCGTGAAGAGGCTGACCTTGAAGAATTACCTTATCCCATAATGTATAAATGATAGGAGGATTAAAATGAGCGACATTTTTTGGTGGGTCGTTTTTCCGTATATCTGTTTGGTTATAATGGTATTCGGAACATTATATCGGTTTGCTTTTCGTCAGCTAACATGGGCTGCTCCATCAACCGAATTTTTTGAAAAAAAATGGTTACGCTTAGGTTCTCCCTTATTTCACTACGGGATCATCTTTGCATTCATTGGGCATATTATGGGGATTGTATTGCCTTTAAGCTTTTACAATGCTATAGGTGTTACAAACCATCTTTACCATATAGGGGCTGTTTATGGTGGAGCGTTAGCAGGAATAATGGTAGTTGTTGGGCTTATTATCCTGCTTATTCGTAAGATTGTAATAGATCCTGTTCGTATACATGCAACCTTTGCTGACTTTTATTCAGTAATTGCTTTATTAATTATCTCAGGTATTGGGTTATATATGACACTATTTCAGAACGTAACACCTGAAGAATTTGATTATCGTTCAACGATTGGTCCATGGTTTCGAAGTTTGTTTACCCTTAATCCGAGTTACCAGTTAATGAGCGAGATACCTGTATTGTTTAAGGTTCATACTTTATTAGCCTTCGGATTATTTGCTTCTATACCATTTACGCGATTAATCCACTTTTATACAATTCCAGTAGCATATCCTGTTCGTTCACCTCAACAATACAGGTCACGAGCACAATATAAAAACAAATAATTAAGTATAGTATTTCTAGTTCGGGAGTTATTTCCCGAACTTTTTATTTATCTAAATCACTCTAAACAAGAAGGAATAGGTATATTTGTATTTCACAAGGGGAAATTAACGGTAATAATATACGAAGGAGATGTTACATAATGGAAAATTCATCGATTCCTCAATTCCCAGAACCTTATTGGAGAGAAAATAGTAAAATTCCCTCTTTTGATAAATTAAATGAATCCGTAAAAACAGACGTCGGCATCGTGGGAGGGGGGATCACAGGAATAACTTCTGCTTACTTACTCTCTAGACAGGGGTTGCAGGTAACTTTAGTAGATGCTGGTGTATTAGTTAATGGAACTACAGGCCATACTACAGCAAAAATCACAGCTCAACATGGGCTAGTTTATGATGAATTAATTAATCATTTTGGTGTAGAGAAGGCTACTCTATATTATCAAGCTGCTGAAGAGGCCAAGCAATTCATTGAAACGACAGTTAAAGAATTAGGCATAAATTGTGATTTTCAAAAAGAAGATGCCTATATATATACAAATGAGGATAATTTTATAAAACAATTGGAACTAGAAAAGAAAGCGTATGACCAACTAAGCATTTCCGGAGAACTTACAAATAGTATCCCTTTAGATCTTCCAGTCAAAGCTGCTCTAATTATGAAAGAGCAGGCACAATTCCATCCTATCAAATATTTGAAAGCTTTAGTAAAAGAATGTGTCAAAAATGGGGTTAAATTTTACGAAAACACAACTGCTGTAGACATTGAATATAATAAACATCCTTCTATTGTTATGCGTGATGGCAATCGGGTAACATGCAGATATGTGATAGCAGCATCGCATTTCCCATTTTATGATAAGGAGAGTTTCTATTTTAGCAGAATGTACCCCGAAAGGTCGTATTTGATTGCTATAAAAGCAGATCAGAATTTTCCTGGTGGAATGTATATCAATGCAGAATCCCCAACAAGATCAATTCGTGCGACTGAACATAATGGCAAGAAATTATGGTTGATAGGTGGAGAAAATCACAAAACAGGGCAGGGGATCCCTACAATGGA
Source organism: Virgibacillus halodenitrificans (assembly GCF_001878675.1). NCBI lineage: Bacteria > Bacillati > Bacillota > Bacilli > Caryophanales > Bacillaceae > Virgibacillus > Virgibacillus halodenitrificans. Next base: position 1,938,504 of record NZ_CP017962.1, read on the forward strand.
ACACTACAAAGCTCTGTACAACTTTGCTGAAAATCATTTTACTGTTAAAGATTATCTTTACAGATGGTCAGCTCAAGACTTAACCACTTTGGATAAAGTTCCATATATAGGAAGGATAACCAAAAATGAAGATGCAGTCTTTATAGCAACCGGTTTCAGAAAATGGGGAATGACTAATGGTACCATCTCAGGGAAAATTATATGCGATCAAATATTGAACAAAGAAAACGTGTATAGTGAATTGTTTTCACCGTCAAGATTTCAAGCTGATCCATCTGTGAGAAAATTCATTAAAATGAATACAGACGTTGCAAAACATTTAGTAAAAGGCAAATTGGAATATACAAACTCGGATGTAAGCAAGTTAGAGCCGGATAATGCTCTGGTAGCTAGAATAAAAGGAAATCGTACAGGTGTATATAAAGATAAAGAAAATGAGCTCCATATGGTTGATACAACTTGTACACATTTAGGCTGTGAGGTTGAATGGAACTCAGGAGACCGCACTTGGGATTGTCCTTGTCATGGTTCGAGATTTTCATATACAGGAGATGTCATTGAAGGTCCAGCAAAAAAACCGTTAAAGAAAATTGAAGACCATAGCTAATAACAACGATCAACAATAAACTAGTAAATAATATAATACTTAAGATAGTAAATTTTAGTTTCATCTCACTATCTTAAGTATACTTTTATTATGAGACAACATTTATAAGTTTTGCACTAACTTCCGATAATATATATTATGTAAACTAGAAGAAGTAATAATTATTTCTTGATTCCTTCCCTTCTTGAACAATGTCTCTAACTCCCCCGGGAATACGCTATAAAAACTTCCACCTTCTCCAACATTTTGAAACACTTTCATTTATGATTCGTACTAATAGTAAATTATCGTAAAGAAGGTGAAAATATATGAAATATTCCACTGCAAGGTGGCTAACTCTTATTTTAGCAGCCATAAGCGTAATTTTAATTTCAACCTATTTTTATTTGGACTCAAATAATATGATGATCCCTTTTTTAGCTATTATTATTAAGCCTGTGATGTTGATATTATTATTTTCTTGCAGTACTATATTACTAGCCAATATAATAGCTTCCAGAACAGAAAGCGAAAAAATTTCAAGAAATCATTTACTAAATGCAATTGTACTAGTCATTAGCTTATTAACATTTAAAGTATTACTATCATTTTTAAATTAAGCTTAAGTTCTCTTCCGCTTCTTACTTGGTGAGCGTAAAAATCTTATCCTGCCAATAATAAAACCCAATCTAACGGTAAGATTGGGTTTTATTTAATACTTCTAACTAAACAAATCCATGCTTAAATATCTTTCTCCGGTATCTGGAGCTATACAAACAACGCGTTTTCCTTTGCCTAATTTTTTGGCAATATTAATTGCAGCATATATAGCAGCCGCAGCTGATGGCCCTACAAAAATCCCTTCGGTTTGTACTACTTTTCTAAACATGGTAATGGCTTCTTCATCACTAATTTGAATAATTTCATCGTATACTGATGTGTTTAATATTTCCGGAATAAAACCAGGACTTGTTCCAACTAACTTATGACTGCCAGGTTTACCACCAGACAGAACAGGTGATCCCTTTGGCTCAACAACAGCAATGTGCAAGCCAGGTAACTTCTCTTTTAAAGCTTCCCCGGTACCTGTTACTGTGCCTCCTGTACCAGCTGTACAAACAAATGCATCCAAGTTTCCTTTGGTTTGTTCATATATTTCCACTGCAGTAGTCGTTCGATGGATATCCGGGTTTGCTGTATTTTCAAATTGTTGCGGGATAAAGCTGCCTGGAATTTCCTTTTGTAATTCCAACGCTTTTTTAATCGCTCCCGGCATCTTTTCTTTGCTTGGAGTAAGCACTACTTCTGCTCCATATGCACGTAAGATATTCCTTCTCTCTTCTGTACTATTATCGGGCATGATCATTATGGCATTATATCCTTTTGCTGCTGCATTCATAGCAAGACCAATACCTGTATTTCCACTTGTTGGCTCAATAATTGTCGCACCTGGTTTAAGTAACCCTTTTTCCTCAGCTACTTTTATCATGTTATAGGCAGCCCTGTCTTTTACGCTCTTGCTAGGATTAAACATTTCTAATTTCACATAAACCTCTGCTGCATCTTCAGGTATAATTTTATTTAATTTGACGAGCGGTGTCTCTCCAATAAGTTCAGATATACTATCTACGACCTTCATAATAACAACCTTCTTTCCCATATAAACTTCCACTATTAATTCCGAGTTATTTACTAAACTTAATTTTATCATCTTGTTTTCTGGAGTTCAATTTTTATTGCTTACGTTTAGGGTACGTAACATAACAAAAAAATTAAAAAATGTATGTTTTTAATCTAAGCGTTTAAAATATTTGTAAATGAATGCAAACTATATTTTTATTAATAAAAATGTTTATAAAGGAGAACTTACAATGGGAAAGAACCAGCGAAACCATAGAGGAAATAACAATGCTAACAATCATAATATAGATAATGTAGAGTTCGCAAACGAGTTCTTTGATAAGTATAATTTAGAAAACACGTATAATAACAACCGTAATATCCGCCGTGATACTAAGAATGAGAACAATAAATAGTATTGTATATTAAAAGAAACCTGATTACCCCAGGTTCCTTTTAATAATTACGCAAGACGCTTGCGCTTTTCTTATTTATTAATTTTTTTCAAATCTTCCACAGCGGGACCTTCTACAACTTCTCCTGTAGCAGAAAATCTAGATCCGTGACAAGGACAGTCCCATGTATGATCGCCATCGTTCCAAGCTACGTCACAACCTAAGTGGGTACAAGATGTATCAAGCAAATGAATTTTTCCTTCATTATCTCTATATGCTCCAACATTTTCCCCATCCATTTCTACTATAGAACCCTCTCCTTTTCCAAGTTCCTCATAGGTCTTTGCTTGGCTAGCATCCTTATATTGATCAATTGGATTCTTTTCCTCTGCTCCTTCTTCCTTAATGGCTGCCATATTCCTTTGAGGGGAGAATAACTCTTGATAAGGATTTTCTCTATCTAGAATCAAATCAGCTATAACCTTTGCGCCGGTTACTGATGCTGCTAATCCCCACTTTGAAAACCCAGTCAAGGTATACATATGGGTTAAATCTTCATGTAATTTACCTACAAAAGGAATCCGATCGGAGGAAATATAATCATGAGAAGACCAATGATTCACAACTTCTATGTCACCAAAATGTTTTTCTGCAAATCTTACTAATTCATTGTAGCGTTCTTCAGATGATTTACCATCTCCAGTTGGGTGGCTTTCTCCTCCTACAAGGATATAATTTTCTTTCTCGTTGAATATCCCTCTCATTGTTCTCTTAGGTAGATCAGTGTTAATATACATCCCATCCGGAAATTCTTGATTAGATTTTATAGCTAGTGCGTATGAACTTTCCGTAGATAAGTTATTTGAATAAAATTTCTCCTCTGTTTCGTATACAGGGAAATGTGTTGCAACAACAACTTCTTTCGCAGTTACAGTATAACTTGAATCTGTTTTACAAATAACTCCTTCTTTTTCTTCTTTTATATCCATCACCCGTGTGTTTTCAAATACTCCCCCTTCATATTGCTTGATAAGTTCAACCATTGACTGTAAAAATTTAACCGGATGAAATTGCGCTTGATTTCGCATCATAATAGCAACTTCTATATCTAAGTTTAATGGGAGACTCTCAATAAACTCGCCCTCTATACCTAACTTTTCATAAGCCTTTGCTTCTTTTTGTATTGCATCACGATGCTTTGCTTTTTCTGTAAATACAAAAGCATCCTTTTCTTCCAACTCACAATCGATATTATTTTCCTTTGCTAATTCTTTTATTGTAGCAATCCCTTCCATATTTGCTTGATAATACAATTTAGCTGCTTCCTGACCATATCGATTAATTAATTCATCATAAATTAAATTGTGTTGTGCTGTAAGTTTAGCCGTTGTATAACCCGTCGTTCCACTAAATAAGTCGCGAGCTTCCAATAGAGCTACTTTTTTCCCTTCCTTTGCCAAATTATAGGCCGTAAGTGTACCAGCAATCCCTCCACCGACGATTGCAATATCAACCTTTATATTTTCTTGTAATTTTTCATAGCTTTTAGCTTTTCCTGTTTCACGCCAGTAAGATACTACTTCTTTTTGTAATTTTGTACTCACTTTAATAGCCTCCCTAAGTCTAAAATCTTCTTGTTAATTTAATAACCTAAAACCAACCTGCCTAAACGAAAATATGAAAACTTTAGCTCTGTACAGTCACTCAACCGAATAAATTTCCTTCATTTTCAGCAGGACTTCGATACCCCTCACCCACTCAAGGATACCCCTCAATTATATCTGTATACACATAGGGGTATATGCACATACCTGGTGTCCTGATTGAAGTTACTGTTAATACAAAGGGAATCGTTGTGAAATTTAACCTTTTAATAGGGGTATATAAAAAACCTCTTATGAACTAAGTTCACAAGAGGTTTCATTAAACTACAAAATATAATCTTAAACTAATATAAAGAGATATGTCAGATTACCGTATCTCATATTAATTTTGCCAGATTTTTAAATTCTAATTCACTGAATTTCTGTTCAATTATATTCCTATCATATTTCCAAAGTGCATCTTCTATTTCACAACGAATTGGCACATCGCATTTGATTTCTGCCAGTTCTCTAGATAGATGGAGCATATCCAGGTTATCACTTATTTTAGCTCGTATACCTTTAGGCAATTGTTCTATATTAGCCAATATTGCATCAATAGTACCATGTTCTTTAATCAATTTTAAGGCAGTCTTTTCGCCAATTCCTTTCACTCCAGGGTAATTATCAGAGGAATCGCCCATTAAACCCTTAAGGTCAACAATTTGATTAGGATGGATGCCCTTTTTATCGTAAAAATTATTCACGTCAAAAATTTCATAATTACCCTGGCCTTTCCTCATAATAGCAACACTTATTCCCTCATCAACAAGTTGAAGAATATCTTGGTCTCCTGTAAGAATTATTACCTGATTTTCTTCTGAATAAGCTTTTGCCAAAGTACCAATGCAATCATCTGCTTCATAATTAGTGATACCGATATTAGGCATGTTAAATGCCTCTGTTACTTCTTTTACAAGCTCAAATTGAGGAATTAATTCTACAGGTGGTTCTCCCCTGTTTGCTTTATATTCATTGTAAAGTTCACTTCTAAAGGTTTTGCTTCCCATATCCCAACAACAAATAACATGTGTTGGTTCAAATGTTTGGACCGCATCCAGAAAATATCTCAAGAACTGATATACTCCATTTGTAGGAATGCCTTTACTTGTCATCATAAAGTTCCCCCTAAATGCAGTCGCAAAAAAACCGCGGAACAGAAGAGCCATCCCATCAACTAATAATATATTATTTTTGTTCATTTTCATCCATCCTTATATCATGATTGGTTAAGATTACAGTTAAAGTTGATAGTTTTTGATTGATGATTTCGATATTTACATGAGAAGACATCATTTCCAAGTAACTATTTGTATGCTGCTGAAGCTGTTCCTTCATCTCGCGCTTTATTATAGTAACTAATTCCTTCCATTGGCTTAAATAATCCCGGGTCATCAATGACTTATTCTCGCTTAAATAACTACTGATCAGTGGCTCTAATTGTTCATAAATTTTATCTTTCATCTTTTCTTTTTCATTCTGTGCAAAGAATGTTTTCGTGTTTTTGAACATTGATAAAGCTTTATCAAATTGCTGCAAATCAACTGACTCGAAAGCAATAGAAAATACCGGAGTAGCTAAATCTGCAGCTTCGTATTTAGGAAAGGTTAATGTATCATCTATTGAATTAGTGGTTTTTATTAAATCATCATACATTTCTTTAGCCAAATTATTTTCCATCGCTTCCACACGCAAAGAAACCGCCCGCAATTCTTGAAGTAATTCATGGCCAACATAACCAATTAACTGCTCTAAACTTTTCCATAGCTGGACTTTGGCATCCTTACCAGATTCAGTAATTGTCGTTGGGTTAAATGTTTCCTTGAATAGATCATGGAATTGAATCGAAGTCCTTTCCAATACGTAATGGAGTTGTTTTTCAATTTTTTGGATAAGTTGATCTTCCTGAATAGTTGTATCTGTTTTGTCTATTATTTTCGTAACTGTTTTCTGTTTATCTTGCAATTGCAATCTAAATGATTCTTTTGATTGTTGATCCATATTAACAGACTCTTTGTAATGCGCCATATTCGTATAAGCCCGTTTCATATCCCAGATAGCTGATTGTGCTGTTAATGCTGATAAGTCTTGATGAATAAACTGATAAAATTCATTCTCAAAGAATTGCATGTCTTCATTGAGTTGGGATTTATTTTGTTTTTCCCTTAAAGCCAATTTACTAGACACAGGATAAAGTCTTGGAATTCTAATTCCAAGTTGAACTAATTGTTCTTTAACATAGTTCGTTACCATATTGATTTCTGTTTGGTTTTCTGCAAGGTCTGCTGCATTTACAATGAAGAACATTTTATCTAATTGAAAAGTGTCTTTTACTCTCCCTAGTTGTGTTAAGAAGTCTTTATCCGCTCGAGCCAATGCGTGATTATAATAAGTTACGTATAAAATTGCATCGGCATATTTGATATAATCAAAAGCTACATTCGTATGCCGAGCGTTTACCGAATCTGCACCAGGAGTATCTACAAGGGTGATCCCCTGTTGTGTCAAAGAGCAATCATAATAAAGATCAATCGACTCTATAAAGCTAGCTTTTGCTTCGTCCGCCACATAGGTGGCAAACTCATTGATTGAAACTGTTAAAGTGGATCCAATATATTCTTTAATATCTTCATATCCTGCTAACATAGCGCGTAAATAGGATTGATATAAATTACCGAGTTTTTCATGATGTTGGATATTATCCTGTTTAATCCACTCCAGTAATTCCTGAAAATCCCCTTCTTTAGAGGACACATTTTTGGTGATCAGTTTTACATCATTTTTTAACGTTTCTTCATTCTTAACTGTAATGACTACAGATCCATGCGGATATTTTTCACAAACCGGATTTATCCGATTTACCGTAGCTGTTGTTGGATTAGGTGAAACAGGTAAGACTCCCTCGCCTAGAAGGGCATTAGCAAATGAAGACTTCCCTGCACTAAAGGCTCCAAATAAAGCTATCGTGTAAGACTGATCTTCCAGCTTTTCCTTCTTTCGTTGTAAATCTTCTACTATACCTTGAAAACCAGGAGAATCCTTAATTGTTTGAATTACCTTCTCCACATTATCTATAATTTTTTCTGTTGTCATTGCTTTATGTTGTTTGTTTAACTCTGTGGGTACAACTGCAACCTTGTCATTCTCTCCAGTTGACTCAAAGCCGAGGGAATTCTCCTCTGCCATTTTAACTGTAACGTTGGAATCTTCAACAGCTTTCTTAATTTGCTCCCACGTTGCTTCTTCCACCTCATTTAACATAAGTTGTTTCTCTAATTGGTCCAACTTTTCATACAAATTATTTCGCAGGTTTTCTACTCTTAAATGTTGTGAATGTGCTTTTTTAAGCTCATTTAGCTTCTCTTCAATTTCCGCTATCTTTTGTTCATTTGCAGACACCTGTTGCTCTTTTATTCTCCCAATAAGATGGAGTGCTTCTCTCTTGTATCTGCTTTTTATTTCGTTTGCTACTTCATTGGTGTAGTTCAACACATATTCACCATTTACCTTTGCCCCAGGTTTTAGTTTTCCAATTATACTATCTTCAGTTAAAGAGATCCCTAGCTTTTGAACCATTTGCTGTAATGAAGTGTTGGAAAGCTTGTTTACCTTCAATAAATTGGTGAATTTATCACGTAATTTCCATTCAATCGCTGTTTCCGTGTTCTTCTGAAGGGCAGTTAGAAAGTTTTCCATTCTATTCTTTCTAGCTTCATCTGTTTTTCGTTTACTACTTAGAAAACCGACTTTAAAATCTGGTTGCCTGGAATGCAAAAACGCCTCTGCAATATCCCTAAGATCTGCTGGCATCAAATAAGCATTCTTTAATGTTTGATTCAATTCTTCAATAAACTGCTCTTCTACCTCCGCGGGTTCCTTCAAAAGGGCAGAAAGCTGATAATTGAGTTCTTCTATATGGTTAGTGTCTGGTGCCGAGTTAGCCTCACCATCAGATATTTCGATTTCCATTTCTTCATATTTTTCTTCAAGAAACCGTTTATGTCCTGCCATTATCTGCTTAACTGAAGGTCCAATAGTATAAATATCTCTACGTTTTCCATTTAAAAAAGCAAATAGTTTATTCTTTATAGCCTCAAATTGATTATGTTCTGCATTTGAATCTGTTAAAGAGGAAAAGAAGATTTTCTCTGGTGTAACACCCCATTGCTTAAATGTTTGTTCAATACTTTGTTGAAAAGCTTTAAATGTTAACTCTTGCTCATCGTGTTTGTCGATCTGATTAACGATAACGTAATAAGGTATAGACTTATCCTGGAGTCCTTTTAAGAATTCCAAATTGACTTCAGATTGCACATGATTATAATCCATTACATAGAAAACAATATCAACCAAATGTAAAGAACCCTCTGTCATAATCCGATCCGCATCATCAGCAGCATCTATACCTGGTGTATCGATTATATAACAGCCCGGGGGAATGATTTTTTTAGACGTACTAATATCAATCTGTTTAATAGCTTTCTTATCCTTGGAGTAAGCTTTGATACGATCAATGTCATAAGGTTCTGTATACTGTATCGGTTGCTCATGACGAAAATAAACCCTCGCATAACCGCCTCCTGATGTTATTCTTACGATGTTAGCACTTGTTGGAATTGGACTCTTAGGTAGTATATCGTCATCAAGAAGTGCGTTAATCATAGAGGATTTTCCAGCAGAAAAATGTCCAGCAAAACTAATCATGATCTCTTCTTTTTGTTGTTTTTCATATAAATCTAAGATTTTTTTAGCATTAAGTTCATCTTCATTATTTATCATTAATCTATATAGAGCTGCCAAATGATGAAGCTTTATCTCTCTATCTATTTTTTCTTTTAAAAACACAACATTCATGTCCCTTCCTCTGTATCATCTAGCGTCTATTATACGGAATAAATAGCAGTTTTGCTACCTTGTTTATGAAAAGCCAATAAGTACATATAGTTCTTTGGACGGCTACTGGATCGTATTTTGGTTTTTATATCAGAAAGAAAAGTCCCTTACAGAGAAGACAGTTTAAGCTCCTGCTACACGAATTAATCGCCTTAAATAAAATTATATGCAACTGCAGGTAAATTGAAGTATTAAAAAAACCAGCCAAAATACAGCTGGTTTAGGGAGAAGAAGTTTAAGCATCATTATCAAGATTGCGATACTGTCCTCCATAAAAGAGAATTGGATTTCCATCTTTCATATCTATTTCTGTAACCTCCGCAATAAAAATCATGTGATCCCCCGCAAGAGCTTTTTCTTTTATTTGGCAAGATAATGTTGCAATGGAATCTTTAATGACCGGTACACCATCTTGTTGAGAAAATTTAATTTCTCTATCTTTCTCCATTTGCTTTGCAAATATCATGGATAATTCTTTTTGTTCCTCTGATAATATACTTAATCCAAACTGCTCTGTTTCTTGTAAAATTGTATACATACTTGCCTTTTCATCAATTGATATAGCAATTAGTTTAGGATCTAAAGAGACAGACATGAAAGCATTAACTGTCATTGCCTTAATATCATTCTCAAAATCGGTTGCCACCACTGTAATTCCAGTTGCAAACTTTCCCATAACATCACGAAATGTACGACTATCCATAATCATTCCCCACTTTCCTTTTATTGCTTATAGTTCAGCGTATCATTATTTAAGCAAAAATTGAATAAAACTGCCTTTCAGTTTACATAATATAATTACGGTCTACTAAAATGATGCATGATCAAACAAACGTTCGCACATAGTAAAAACCGAACATTATTCGAAATTTGTATAGAAATATTTCGAACTAGTTCGGCTAGATTGGTCAAAGAATATAATTTATTATAATATGCGAAAAGACTTTTCACGAGCGAAGAAATAACATCCCGGTTACGTTTAACTTAATAGTTATTCTATGCATTACTTCTACGATCGGTTACCTGCCTAAGCTGGATTATTTAATTTCAGCTATTTTTTTGCAATTTATTATTTCAATAAATCTTATTTTTAAACAGGATATACACCATGCTTTCGATCCGTAAAGCTAACATTTTTTGCATCATAAATAGAAAAACGTTGGATTAATTCCTCTCTTAAACGATTCGGATCAATCACTGCATCAACAACCATCTCAGATGCAAGCCTGTAAATATCGATGTTTTCTTTGTATTCATCCTGTTTCTCTTTAATAAAGGCTGGTCTTTCATCTTCAGGCAGTTCGGCAATTTTATTAGCATATACTGCGTTGACAGCTGCTTCAGGCCCCATAACTGCAATTTGTGCGGTCGGTAGAGCAATACAACAATCTGGCTCAAACGCTGGTCCGGCCATTGCGTACAATCCAGCGCCATAAGCTTTTCTTACAATTACCGATATTTTGGGTACTGTAGCCTCACTCATAGTTGCGAGCATTTTAGCTCCATGTCGAATTATCCCAGCTCTTTCCACCTTTGTTCCAATCATAAATCCAGGTACATCGACGAGAAAGAGTAGAGGGATATTAAAGGCGTCACATAACTGTACAAATTTAGCAGATTTATCGGCCGAATCAGGGAAAAGAACTCCGCCCTTCATCCGTGGCTGGTTTGCAATAATGCCTACAGATTTCCCATCTACTCTAGCTAAACCAGTGATTAATTCAGGTGCGAATTTCTTCTTAATCTCACAAAAGCTTCCCTCATCAATTATTTTTTTAATAAGATCATGCATATTAAACGGGGCATTTTGATTCTCAGGAATGATATCTTTAATGGACTTTTCTATCGTTTGCTCTTTTTTAGGTTCGATTTGGGCTGGCTTGTGTCTAAAATTCTTTGGAAAATAACTTAAATAGTTTTTTGCATATGCAATCGCATCTTCTTCCGTTTTAACTAATACATCACCAACGCCAGAAACAGAACAATGCATTTTTGCTCCGCCCATTTCTTCCAAACTAACTTTTTCACCAATAACTTTCTCTGCCATTCGTGGGGATCCCAAATACATAGATGCATTACCATCCACCATAATAACTATATCACTAAATGCAGGAATGTAAGCTCCGCCAGCGGCTGATGGACCGAACAACAAACAAACTTGCGGAATACGTCCAGATAATTTGATTTGGTTGTGGAAAATTTTCCCTGCTCCACGTCTGCCTGGGAACATCTCTATTTGATCTGTGATTCTCGCACCGGCTGAGTCCACCAAGTAAAGCATTGGTATTTCCATTTTTTCGGCTGTTTCTTGAATGCGGATGATTTTCTCTACTGTTCGTTTCCCCCAGGAGCCGGCTTTTATAGTAGAATCATTTGCCATAACACAGACATCCTGACCATGAATTTTCCCAATACCGGTTACAACTCCATCCGCTGGTAAAGATCCATCCATACAATTAGCGAAGAAAGCATCTTCAACATTTAAGCCTTCGTCAAATAACAATTCTAATCTTTTTCGAACAAATAATTTACCTTTTTCTTCGTTTTTTTGATGATACTTTTCAAGACCGCCTTTCTCTATATTTTCTATTTTATTTTGTAATACTTCAATATACGACATACAATACCTCCTGAATTATACCCCTTTATACAATGGTTTCCTCTTTTGTTGAAAGGCTTCTAACCCTTCCAACCTATCTCTAGTCGGAATTGTTTCCTTATAAGAAAGATGCTCGATGAGTAGCCCGGTAGTTATGTCTGTTTGCATTCCATGATTAATCGCTATTTTAGCCTGGCGCAGGGCAACAGGGCCATTTTGGGCAATTTTTTTAGCGATCTCCAATGCATCTTCCAATAATTTTTCCTTATCTGAAAGCTGTTCTACCAACCCGATAGAGAGCGCTTCGTCCGCAGTTACAGGCTTGGCAGTATAGATTAAGCGCTTTGCCTGACCGACCCCAATTAGACGAGGTAATCGCTGGGTACCGCCAGCTCCTGGTATGATTGCCAACGATGTTTCTGTAAGCCCCATCTTTGCATGTGCAGCTGATATCCGAAGGTCACATGCTAATGCAAGCTCCAGACCACCCCCAAATGCAACACCATTTATGGCTGCAATCACTGGACTTTTCATTTTTTCAACCGATTGGATCGTTGAGCCTATATAACTGACAGCTTCAATAACCTCCGAATCTGTCATTCCCTTCCGTTCCTTTAAATCAGCACCAGCGCAAAAAGCTTTTTCACCAGCACCTGTTATAATGGTACAGTAAATATCCGGGTTGTTATTTACTTTGTCTATAACATGATTTAACTGGTCAAGTAAATCTTTCGATAATGCGTTTGCTGCTTGAGGTCGGTTAAGGGTTAATACGGCGATATGTTGATCAACCACCTCTAATGAAATGAGTTCCTTCATAACTGCCTCCTTATCAGAATCTATATATGAAGAGAGAATCATAGAGATTATTCTACAATTGCCAGTACGTCCCCTTCATTTACAAAATCACCTTCCGCAACTTTCAGCTCTTTTATGGTACCTGCCTCTTCAGCAGCTATAGGAATTTCCATCTTCATAGATTCAAGAATAACAACGTCTTGATCCTCTTCTACTTGATCCCCTTCCGCTACAACAATTTTCCATACGTTACCAGCCATATTTGCAGTTATTTCCATAATTAATTCCTCCTTAGTTTTTGGTCAATGATGGTAAATAATGTTCCTCAACAAATGCAGTTGTCGTGTTACCTTTTTTGAATGGTTCACTATCTACGATATTAAGTAGCATTGAAATATTTGTTTTTATTCCTTCCACCTTATACTCAAGTAAAGCTTGTTTTAATAAATCAATAGCATCATCTCTAGTATTCCCTTTTACTATTAACTTTCCAATCATTGGATCATAAAATGGAGTTACATCGTACTCGCTTGTTACTGCGATTTCGTTTCGCACTGATTCTCCTTTTGGTAACTCCAGTTTTGATATATGGCCAGGTGATGGAAAAAATGAAACAGGGTCTTCTGCATAGATACGCACCTCTATAGCGTGTCCATCTATTTCTAACTCATGTTGTTCTATGTTAAGTCTTTCATTATTCGCAATGGCAAACTGTGCTTCCACAATATCTGTCCCTGTAATTTCCTCCGTTATCGGGTGTTCCACTTGAATTCTGGTGTTCATCTCCAAAAAGTAATAATTTTCATTTTGATCCACAAGAAATTCTATTGTACCCGCATTTGTATAGCCTAATGTTTTTGCTGCCTTTACTGCAGCACTTCCCATTTCTTCCCTCGTTCTCTCAGAGATAAATGTAGAAGGGGCTTCCTCAATCACTTTTTGGTTCCTTCGTTGAATGGAACAATCTCTCTCAAAAAGGTGGACAACGTTTCCATGATGATCTGCTAAAACCTGAATTTCTATGTGCCTGGCATTCTCGATTTTCTTTTCCATAAACATTGCCCCGTTACCAAAGAAAGTTAGTGCTCGCTTGGAATTACTTTCAAATGCTTTTGTTAACTCTTTATCAGAACGCACAACCTGCATTCCAATCCCACCACCTCCGGCTGTTGCCTTAAGCATAATCGGATAACCAATTTGCCCTGCAACTTCCAGTGCTTCTTCAACAGATGGCACGGCCTCACTGGTGCCAGGGACAACCGGAACACCAGCCTTCTGCATTTCTTTACGTGCAGCAATTTTGTCTCCCATTTGCTTTATAATTTGACTAGAAGGACCAATAAATATTATTCCTTCCTTATTACAAGCTTCCGCAAAGTCTCCATTTTCACTTAAAAAGCCGTACCCTGGATGTATTGCATCCACTTTTGCTTCTTTGGCAATAGAAAATATTCTTTCCGTATTTAAGTAACTCTCATTTACCCTAGGGGGTCCAATTAAATAGCTCTCATCAGCCATGGAGACATATGGAGCTTTTTGATCAACTTCAGAGTATACAGCTACTGTTAAAATATCTAATTTCTTACAACTACGAATGATACGTGCAGCTATTTCACCACGATTTGCTATTAAAACTTTTTTAATCATACGCTCTCTCTCCTATTACTGAAATTGTTTAACAGCTAGTTCTTTTAATTTAAATTTTTGGATCTTCCCACTAGCAGTCATTGGATATTCATTCACAAATTGAATATACTTCGGTATTTTATGATGAGAGATATTTCCTTTGCAAAATGACTTAATATCTTGAACGGTGGTAGTTATGCCTTTCTTTAGAATGACCCAGGCCACTATTTCTTCCCCATATTTCTCATCAGGAATACCGGTTACCTGAACATCAAGAATAGCTGGATGCTGATACAGAAATTCTTCGATCTCACGGGGATAAACATTTTCTCCTCCCCGAATAATCATATCCTTCATGCGCCCTGTGATCTCCAAATAACCATTATCATACAATACGGCGAGATCCCCAGTATGAAGCCACCCTTCATCATCAATTGCTTCTTTTGTTGCAGAAAGATTATTATAATAACCTTTCATAACATGATAGCCTCTTGTCAACAATTCACCTGGTACGCCCGTTTCCTGCTCTTGCTTCGTTCCAGGTATAACAACTCTAACCTCGACATTAGGATGTGGTTTACCTACTGAGCCTACCTTCAGCTCAATGGGATCATCTGCTCTGGTTTGGGTTATTACCGGTGATGACTCCGTTTGCCCATAAGCAATCGTAATTTCTTTTGCACCCATTTCATTCATAACCTTTGTCATCACTTCCATTGGACAAGTTGAGCCAGCCATGATACCTGTACGTAAATGAGTTAGATCGTAAGTGTTGAAACTTGGATGATTTAATTCTGCAATAAACATTGTCGGTACACCATGAAGGGCAGTACATTTTTCATTATCTACAGCTTGGAGTACCTTTTCAGCATCAAATTGCTCGAGAATTACCATGGTTGCACCCTTCGACACTGCAGCCAGTACCCCAAGTACACAGCCAAAGCAGTGAAAAAATGGGACGGGAATACATAATCTGTCTATATTTGTTAGCTTCATACAATCTGCAATCTGGTTACCATTATTAACGATATTATAATGTGTCAGCATGACGCCTTTTGGAAATCCTGTGGTGCCAGATGTATATTGCATATTGATTACTTCGTCATGATTCAAAGAAGATTGTCTAAGGTGGAGTTCTTCGTCGGTAATTTTATCTGCATTCCTTAAAACTTCATCCCAGTTATAAGCGAATGAATAAGTAGTCTCACCAATAATAATGATATTTTTTAGCCGCGGAAGCTTTTTGGAATGTAAATTTCCTTTTTCTGCTGTAGAGAATTCAGGGCAAACCTTCTTTAAGATGTCAATATAAGATGTTCCCTTGTAACTCTCTGCCATAATTAAAGTCGTAGCATCAGATTGTTTTAAGAGATATTCCAGCTCTTTTGCTTGATAGTTTGTGTTAACGGTTACAAGTACAGCACCCATTTTACCTGTTGCAAATTGGGAAGTAAGCCATTCAGGTTTATTATCAGACCATATAGCAACATGTTCATCCTTTTTGATACCGAGAGCCATCAACCCTTTTGCAGCTTTATCAACCATCTCATTAAATTCACTATATGTTTTTCTCATATTTAGTTCTGGATAGATCACTGCTTCCTGGTCTGGATACAAATTCACTTGTTCTTCTAATAATTCACCAACGGTTATTTTTCTTAGAGACATGAATTTACTCCTTCCATAGTTATTCTAACACCCTAGCTGTCTAGCAATAACTAATCTTTGAACTTCTGAAGTACCTTCCCCGATTTCCAATAGTTTGGCATCCCGCAAATACCTTTCAACCTCATATTCTCTCATGTAGCCATAGCCTCCATGTATTTGTATCGCTTGATTCGCTGATCTGAAGGCTGTTTCTGTAGCATAAAGTTTTGCATATGCTGCCTCTTTGCTAAAGGGTTTATGATTATCCTTCAGCCATGCTGCTTTATGTACCATATTCCTTGCCAGTTCAACCTCCATTGACATATCTGCAAGTTTAAATTGTATAGCTTGAAAGCTGGAAATTGGTTTTCCGAATTGCTTACGTTCCTTTGCATAGGTCAATGCTTTATCCAATGATCCTTGAGCGATACCAAGGCCTAAAGCTGCAATAGAAATACGTCCTCCATCAAGTGTATGAAGAAATTGCTTAAAACCTTTTTCAGGATCCCCTAATAAATTCTTTTTAGGCACACGTACATTTGTTAAGACAATTTCTGCTGTGTCTGAACCCCTTACGCCCATTTTATCGTAATTACTTGTAATCTTTATCCCTTCACAATCTGTAGGAACGATAATCGCCGATATAATATTTTTACCTTTTTCGTTTTTTCCTGTTACAGCTGTAACAATCACAGTCTTTGCAAAGCTGGCATTAGTAATAAAACATTTCTCGCCATTGATTACATAGTCATCTCCATCCTCCACTGCAGTAGTCTTCGTTCCCCCTGCATCTGAACCGGCATTCGGCTCTGTTAATCCAAAAGCTCCTAGCGCTTTGCCCTCTGCTAAAGGGGTTAAAAACTCTTTTTTTTGCTCTTCTGTGCCAAAGTAATAAATTGGACTGGCACCAAGCGATACTGCAGCCGCATAGCTTAAGCCGGTGCTTCCGCATACCCTGCCTATTTCTTCTACAGCAAGCGCATACGATAACGTATCCCCACCAGATCCACCATATTCCCCCGGAAAAGGTATTCCCATTAACCCAAGCTCGCCTAATTGATCAAATATATCTTTTGGAAATTCTGCTTTCGTATCAATCTCAATTGCTCTTGGACGAATAACTTCTTCAGCAAAGTCACGAACCATCTTTTTAATCATTGCCTGTTCTTTTGTTAACTCAAAATTCATGTCAAGCCTCCTATTAGACCGACTAGTTGGTCTGTTTTGGTTAAAAATTTAGCTTACTCATGCGGATTATTTCATTAACAATTCCTTGTATTTGCCACTTGTGATAGTTTCAGATTCCAATACGGCATGTAGAATTAAATCAACAAATATATTACTTATGTCATCAATGGTTCTAAATCCACCTTGGTGATACCATTTATATGTCCAATTGACCATTCCTAATATTGCCATTCCAGTAATATCAACCTGAAGATCTGATCTGAATTCTCCTTGTTCCTTCCCTTCATAAAGCGCTTTCATAATAATGTTTTTAAATTGATCTCTTTTCTTTTTAATTAATATTTCGTATTCCTCATTCAAATAAATATTTTCCTGATAAAAAACAGAGATATGTGGTTTGTAAATGTCAAATACTTTTACAAAGTCATGGATAATGGCTTGGAGCTTCTTGGTTGGTGAGTCATGCATGTCGTTCGCTTTTGTTGCCTTCTCCAAAGCATAAGATATGAATGTGTCGTGGATAACATATAGTAGTTCATCTTTTGTTTTAAAGTGATGATAAAATCCACCTTTTGATGTGCCGACATCTTCCACAATTTGATTTACAGTGACACCATGGTAGCCTTGTTTTTCGAATAAAAGTAAAGCAGACTGGATAATTTTTTGACGTAATTCCGTTCTAATCCCTCCTTTTACGCATTATAAAAAGTTTACCATATTTTTCTGAATACATAAAGTATTTTAACAAGAAAAGTTAATTGCTTTGCTATCCTTTTAATTTAAAGCTTAGGAGACAGTCTCTTTCGTATACAAATCATTAGATTAGGCTGAGGAGCCGGACTTGGGTTCACTAGCAAAGAACTTAACTTATTAATGCAAAAGTTTTTTAAGTTCTTTTGCAAATATTAAGGTACAAACGTTATCTCTTACATTCATAGTAGGAGGAAACTACGAACTAAAGTATATCTTATTTTATGGAAGCGGAAGGACCCATTGATTTCCGCTGCAGGGGGACGCTTTCGCTCCAATCAATTTATATCTGCTTTAAAATTTTAAATGCCGAGTAGGCTTTTCACTTGTACTTGAAGATGTTAAGCAAGCTTTTTCCACTTAATGCTAAAGCCATAATTGCTGAAAAAGTATAATTAAGCCCAGTATTTTCCGTAGCGGTGGTGTAACCAGATTCATTATTTCAGCGAGCTTTCCTGCACAAAAAGCTAATTTAAAATCTTAATCAAGTTAGTTCGCAGTTTATAAATTTTCTGAATCATTAAATAACCCCAATATATTATAATCAAAAATAGTCTTACTTTAAATAAAAACCGAACTTGTTCGAATCTATTTAAATTAGAAGTCGAATCAGTTCGGTTTTATGGTTGTAGGTAGCAACAATCTTTAATTATTTAATTCTTCAAATGGTTTGTAATAGTTAGCTTTTTTCCATACTTCCTTTACTTCTCCATGCTGGTCAGTATCTATAACAAATGATCCATTACTATATCGATCACTTAACGGTAGCTCCAATGGAAAAACAGTATGTTTTTCTCCGTTTTCCGTTTGGAAACATAATGAGTCATTATCATCTACAACTAATAGGCCTACAAGGGAATGTGGTTTGTTTTTTAATTCGCGTAGCATTACGAGGCCTCGTTTAGCACGACTTGTTTTCTCAAAATCTTTCAAATTCATTCGCTTGCAAGCCCCTCGTTGAGTTATTAATACAAGCGATGGTTCAGATAAATCATCAAAAACCTGCCCACTTATTACTTTTTCATTGTCTCTTAGTTGTATTGCTTTTACTCCTGCAGCCCGCTGACCGACTACAGAAATTTCCTCCTCATGATACCAAAGCCCATAGCCCTTATCGGATGCTACAAATATATCTGCATGACCATTCGTTCTGCAAACCTGCACTACTTCATCATTATTTCTTACGTTTAGAGCAATTAACGCTTTTGAATATCTTTGAGCATCATACAGTTGTAATTCACTACGTTTTACCATTCCATTTCTAGTAAAGAAGACAAGATAATTATCCTTTTCAAAGTCTCTCACCGGAAGACACTGAATAATACGTTCATCTTGATCAATAGAAGCGATATTTGAAACATGTTGGCCTATATCTTTCCATCTAATGTCTGGAAGTTCATGAACTGGTATAGAAAGATATTTACCTTTATTTGTAAAGAGCAGGATTTTATCTGTTGTGTTCATTTCTATCAAACCTACGAGATGATCTTCATCTTTCATGGCAAAATCTTCCCCATTGGAAGCAGCATATGAACGAAGACTTGTCCTTTTAATATAGCCGTCTCTGGTAGTTGACACTAGCACGTCCTCACTTGCTACCATGACCTCAATATTTATTTTTAGTTCCTCGATCTGCTCTTCTATTACAGTACGTCTTCTATCTGAATACTGTTTCTTTAGCTGTCTTAGATCCTTCTTAATTGATTGAAATAGTTTATTCTCACTTTGTAGCATGGATTCGTATTCAGCTATCTTTTTTCGAAGCTCGTCTGCTTCTTTCTCAAGTGAGGTTATATCTGTATTCGTTAAGCGATATAATTGAAGCATAACTATAGCTTCAGCCTGCGCTTCTGTAAAGTCATATTTCGCTATAATTTGTTTCTTTGCATCTTGTTTATCCTTTGATGAGCGAATAGTAGCAATCAATTCATCTAATATAGAAATAGCTTTAATTAAGCCTTCTACAATGTGGGCACGGTCTTTAGCTTTCCTCAAGTCAAAGTTAATTTGCCTTGTGACTACTTCTTTCTGATGAAGTATATACGCATCCAAAATGTTAGGTAATGATAATAGCTTCGGTGTTTTGTCCTGAATGGCTACCATATTAAAATGGTATGTAACCTGAAGATCTGTATTTTTAAATAGATAATTCAGTATACCTGCACTGTTTGCATCTTTTTTCAACTCAATCACAATGCGTAAACCAGTACGGTCCGTTTCGTCACGTACTTCAGCAATCCCTTCCACTTTTCGATCAATACGCAATTCATCAATTTTCTTAACCATATTTGCTTTGTTCACTTCAAATGGAATTTCATCTATAATGATTTGCTGTCGATTTCCACGAACATCCTCAACTTTTGTTTTGCCTCGAACTATTATCTTACCTCTACCTGTTTCATAAGCTTTTTTGATGCCTTCAACACCTTGAATAATTCCACCAGTAGGAAAGTCTGGTCCACTGATAACTTTCATTAATTGGTCTACTGTTGCTTCAGGTTTATCGATCTTCATAATGACAGCATCTATAACCTCACCAAGATTATGTGGAGGAATATCTGTTGCATAGCCTGCTGAAATACCTGTGGAACCATTGACAAGCAAATTAGGAAATTTAGCAGGGAGAACTACTGGTTCTGCATCCGTATCATCAAAGTTTGGAATGAAATCAACAGTTTCTTTATCAATGTCCCGTAAAAGTTCGGAAGCGATACTTGAAAGTCTGGCCTCCGTATAACGCATAGCTGCAGGCGGATCACCGTCAATACTACCGTTATTTCCGTGCATTTCAATTAAGAGATTCCTCATCTTCCAGTCTTGACTAAGACGAACCATTGCCTCATACACGGAGGAGTCTCCATGTGGATGGTAATTACCTATTACTGTTCCAACTGTTTTTGCAGACTTACGAAAATTTTTATCGTGTGTATTTCTTTCTTCATGCATTGCATACAAAATACGGCGTTGCACCGGTTTTAGCCCATCACGAGCATCTGGCAGCGCACGATCTTGAATTATATATTTACTATACCTTCCAAATCTGTCACCAATAACTTCTTCTAGTGGAAGGTCTAAAAATGTTTCTGGTTGTGACAAACCAACCCCCCCTTACTATTATACGTATTATATTTCTGTATGAATTTTATCATTATCCAAAATATTTGCGTCGTCTTCCAAACCAAAAGCAACATTACCTTCGATCCATTTTCTTCTCGGCTCTACTTTATCGCCCATCAATGTAGTTACCCTTCGTTCGGCCCTAGCTAGGTCTTCTAATGTTACACGGATTAACGTACGTGTTTCAGGGTTCATTGTCGTTTCCCACAATTGATCTGCATTCATCTCACCAAGACCTTTATATCGTTGAATAACATATCCGCTCTTAAATTCTTTAAGCGCTTTTTTCATTTCTTCTTCTTCCCAAGCATATTTAATTTGTTCTTTCTTTCCTTTTCCCTTGGAGATTTTATAAAGCGGAGGCAAGGCAATATATATTTTACCATTCTCAACTAATGGACGCATATATCGATAAAAGAATGTTAATAACAGTACTTGAATATGTGCTCCATCCGTATCTGCGTCTGTCATAATAATAATTTTATCATATTGTGCATCTTCCAAATCAAAATCACCACCGACACCTGCGCCGATCGTGTGAATGATAGTTGAAATCTCTTCATTTTTAAATACATCCTGCAGCTTAGCCTTTTCTGTATTGATAACTTTTCCCCGTAAAGGTAACACAGCCTGAAACTTCCTGTCTCTCCCTTGTTTTGCGGAACCACCAGCAGAATCACCCTCAACTAAGTAAAGTTCATTTTTCTTAGGGTTTTTTGATTGTGCAGGGGTTAGTTTTCCACTTAGCATGGTATCTTTTCTGCGCTTCTTTTTTCCGGTTCTAGCTTCTTCACGTGCCTTTCTTGCCGCTTCACGTGCCTCTTTAGCTTTTATGGATTTTTTGATCAAAAGTCCTGCAACCTCTGGATTTTCTTCCAGGAAATAGGATAGCTTTTCGGACACTACTCCATCTACTGCTGAGCGTGCTTCGGTCGTCCCCAGTTTTCCTTTTGTTTGGCCTTCAAATTGCAGGCTTTCTTCGGGAACACGGACAGAGACAATAGCAGTAAGCCCCTCCCTTATATCTGTTCCTTCCAGGTTTTTTTCTTTTTCTTTTAGTAAATTTGCTCTCCTGGCGTAATCGTTAAATGTCCTTGTTATTGCTGTACGAGCACCTGATTCATGAGTTCCGCCATCTCTTGTACGTACATGATTCACAAAAGAGAGCATACTTTCTGCATATCCGTCATTAAACTGAAATGCAAAATCAACTTCTATCCCTTGGGCTTCACCCTCGAAAGAGACAACGGGATGTAAATCATCTTTTTCTTCATTCAAGTAATTTACAAAGGACTCTAATCCATCAGGGAATTCGTATGATACATGCATTTCATGTCGTAAATCATTTAATTCAATATGAAGGCCTTTAAGTAAAAATGCAGCCTCGCGCAGTCGCTCTGATAAGGTTTCGAAGTCATACACAGTGGCAGAAAATATTGCTGGATCAGGTTTAAAATGAATTGTAGTACCTTTCTTTCTTGTACTTCCTTTTTTTTCTAAGGAACTTACTGGCTTTCCTCCATTTTCAAATCGCTGAAAATAAGTATTACCATCCCTATGAATAGTTACCTCTAACCATTCGGATAATGCATTTACTACAGAAGCGCCAACTCCATGTAGCCCACCACTGGTCTTGTAACCACCTTGTCCAAACTTTCCACCAGCATGCAAAATGGTAAATATAACCTCTGTTGTCGGTTTTCCTGTGCTATGCATACCTGTTGGAATTCCACGGCCATTATCTTCTACTGAGATACTATTATCCTTATGTACAGTAACTTTTATAACATTGCCATATCCTGCCAATGCCTCATCGACCGCATTGTCCACGATCTCGAATACTAAATGATGCAATCCGCGCATGTCCGTGCTTCCAATATACATACCGGGTCTTTTTCGAACTGCTTCTAAACCCTCAAGTACTTGGATAGACTCATCATTATAACTAACTGGTTTCTTTGCCAAGATATCATCTACTCCTTTTTATTTAAGCAGGGGTCCATCATTTCAATAATAATTTTCTTGTTTATAACATAATAGAACAAATGTTTGCATTTGTAAATATGATTGATTATCACTAAGCTTCATTACAGGCATGCTATTAAGTATACTATACATGAAAATGGCTTGTATAGAAGGAAAAAGCAATGAATTCTCTTATAAAATTAAATTCCGCTTTCTATAAAAGTGAATAGAACAAATTAGAACAGGATGAGTTTAAGCCAAAAATACATATTCTCCATAAGTTCTACTGGTTAGTTTTGGAAGAATAATAAAGGGATGACATTAATGTCACCCCAAAAACTTTTATTTTCCTACTAATACAGCATGTAATACTTTTATACACATATCCATGATTACCGTAAAATCTCTTTCTGTCAAATAATCATATGCTTCCTCGTTTACAATTCCCTGCTGTGCCCAAAATACACGACAATCTATATTAGCTGCTTCTTTCGCAATACCAGGTAAAAATTCTGGTCTTCTAAAAACATTAATGATATCCACTTTTTCAGGAATATCTGTTAAAGAAGAATATGCCTTTTCCCCCAATACTTCGTCTACAGTAGGATTTACTGGAATAACTCGATAACCTTCTTCTTGCATGATCTTAGAAATCTGGTAGGATGTTCTACCCGGATTATCTGACAAACCAACAACTGCAATTGTTTTTGCTGTTTCCAGAATTTCTTTTATCGTTTCCCTGGAAGGATTCTCCCAACTCATAATATGCCTCCTTCTAATTATCAAGCAGATTTTTGTTTATTAAGAAGTCTTTAGCTACCTTACTAGGAGATTGATCGTCATAATCTACTTTGTAATTCATCTCTCTCATCTCTTCATCACTGATCTTACCAGCAAGTTGATTTAATATTTCTTTTAATTCAGGATATTTATCAAGTGTCTCATTTCTCATTAATGGAGCACCTTGATATGGAGGAAAGAGATTCTTAGGATCTTTTAGAGTTACTAAGTCTAATTCTATCATATAACTATCTGTGGCATAAGCATCGATAATATCCACATTACCGTTTGCAAGCGCATCTTGTCTAATACCAGGCTCCATCGTTTTCACTTGTGCAATATCCAGATTGTACACGTCTTGCATTCCGACATAACCGTCGTATCTATCTTTAAACTCAAGTGTAAATCCGGCTGTGATTTGGTCTTCAATTTGCTTTAGGTCTCCTATTTCTTTCAAATTGTATTTATCTGCTAATTCTTTAGTCGTAGCTACAGCATATGTGTTATTAAATTTCATTGGTTGCAGAAAAGCCATATCATATTGTTGGCCCATTCCTTCTTTTGCTTGTTGATACACTTCTTTGGGATCATTACTATTTGCCTCTGATTCCATATGTGTAACAATAGCCGTCCCGGTAAATTCAGGATAAATATCTATACTCCCGTTCTTTAAAGCTGTAAAAACAAATGCGGTTTTACCAAGACCAGGCTCAAGCTTCACAGATAAGTCAGATTCTTCCTCAATCAAATGCTTGTACATATTAATTAATATAGCAGGTTCAGAGCCTAATTTACCACCAATTACAATATCTGCTTTTTTAGTACTATCTAAAAAGAAAGGAGTGGTTACAACAATAACTGCTATTATGAGCATGGCAATAAATGCTTTAAAGCCTGCTTTTTTTGAAACATGTTCAAACCCTCTTAAAATGAAATCGAGCGCAATTGCAAGCAATGCAGCAGGAATGGCGCCTAACAATATTAAGTTAACATCTGCTCCGCGGTCAATACCCAACAAAATAAGTTCTCCCAGGCCACCTGCCCCGATTAAAGCAGCGATTGTTGTAGTTCCAACAATCAGAACCATAGACGTTCTAATACCGGCCATAATGACAGGCATAGCTATAGGGAGTTCAACTTTCGTAAGCCGTTTGAATGAATTCATACCCATTCCCGTGGCAGCTTCAGTTAAAGCCGCATCTACTTCATTAATACCAGTATACGTGTTCCTTAGAATAGGCAATAGCCCATATGCTGTCAATGCTATAATTGCAGGTGTGGTACCTATTCCGAAAAAAGGAATCAGAAATGCCAGTACAGCGAGACTCGGTATTGTTTGCATAATAGCCGATACACCAATAATAGGCTCGGCAACTTTTCTATACCTTGTCAGAATAATTCCAAGGGGGACTGCAATAATTATGGCGATAACCAATGATAGCAGAGAAATTTGCAAATGCTCCCAAATTGTTTCTATAAGCATATCTTGTCTACTTTGAAATACGGAAATGAATTCATTCATGAGTGAATCACTCCGTTTTCTACTTTGGTTTTACTTTTTAAATAATTGACAATCAACTTATAGCTTAATACACCAACCAACTTATTGCCATTTAGCACAGGAAGCTTTTCTTTTGATTGAAGAGCTTCTGTGGCCTTGTATAAAGGAATGTTATTATCCAAAGTTTCCCCGTCGATTAGTTTTCCGTACTGAAGGGTACCTAAATAAGTACCATTTTCCTCTATAACAAAATAAATTTTCTGTTCATCATATTCTCCTTTTTTATATAGTTCCTGAGAGAGTACGACCTCATCATCCGGAACAGCTATTACATCAACAGCTGTTTGCCAAGGAGATTTGCGCTCCCCAATAAAATCTTTTACAAAGTCAGTAGCCGGGTAAAGAATGAGGTTCTGAGGAGTGTCTACTTGAACAATTTCTCCGCCCTTCATTAAACAAACTTTATCTCCTAAAGCCATCGCTTCATCAATATCATGAGTAACAAACAGAATTGTTTTTTTAATTTCCTTTTGTAATTTGCGAATATCATCTTGTAACTGTTCCCTGCTTATCGGATCAAGCGCACTAAATGGTTCGTCCATTAAAATAATGTCTGGATCTGCTGCAAGTGCCCTAATAACGCCTATTCGTTGTTGCTGCCCTCCGGAAAGTTCCTGAGGCATTCGCTTTTTGAAAGTGGAAGGATCTAAACCAACCATTTGCAAAAGTTCATCAGCTCTCTTATCAACATCCTTGCGTTTCCATTTTTTCATCTCAGGCACCACAGAGATATTTTCTCCTATCGTCATGTGAGGAAACAAGGCAATCTGTTGCAAAACGTAACCTATATTCCATCGTAACTCGTGGATGTTATACTTTTTAATATTTTTATTATTTATGTATATGTCTCCTAAAGTAGGTTCAATTAAACGATTGACCATTTTCATCGTAGTTGTTTTGCCACAACCACTTGGCCCGATAAGAGTTACTATTTCTCCTTCTTCAATATGTAATGAAAAATCTTTTACTGCTTCTGTTCCATCTGAATAAGTTTTATTCACTTTTTTAAACTCAATCATAATCTTCTTCCCTTCTTTAGGGTTACTTTTTCTATTTATTCACATACCCTTTTTCTTTGATGTAAAACCTTTCAAATATTTTCGTGGAATTTATAGTACTTTCTAACCCATCTTCATGCTAAAATATATACTATACCCTTGGACAATACTCAAGAAAGTGGGAATTACAATGGAATACATATTATTTGCAATTATTGCATATCTTTTAGGTTCTATCCCTTCCGCACTAGTGGTAGGAAAATTAGGATATAATATTGATATCCGCCAACATGGAAGTGGAAATCTAGGAGCTACGAATACATTCCGTGTGTTGGGAATGAAAGCCGGTATAATAGTTACCTTGTCCGATATTCTAAAAGGGACTGCTGCCACATTGCTGCCACTGTTAGCAGACGCAGATGTGTATCGCTTAATCATTGGCTTATTCGCAGTTTTGGGACATACCTATCCTATTTTCGCACGGTTTAAAGGGGGAAAGGCCGTTGCTACGTCAGCAGGGATTATTTTAGGAATTAATCCTTTACTGTTTGCTATTATGATTGCAACCTTTTTGATAACACTATATATATCAAAATATGTCTCTTTATCATCTATGATAACAGGAATTGTTACAATTATTGTTTCCTCATTATTTAAAGATATTGGTCTTATTATTGTAACCTCTATCTTAACTATTTTTGTATTTTACCGTCATAAAGCGAACATTAAACGAATTAAAGATAAAACAGAACCAAAAATCACTTGGATGTAATGAAAGCATTCAAACTAAAAAATTGAATAAAACCTTTACGTACAGTATACTTTGACTATCTACACAGAGAAAGGGGACCATGTTATGGGCAACACAAAGACATTCCCGTCAAGAAAATTACCAAACAAAAAAGAACGCCATAAATTATTTGGTTCTGTGACTCCTGTCCTAAAAACAAAACCAGTCGAAAAAAGTGAAATGGCAGATTTACAGAACACAAAAAAAGACTTTTTATTTGATCTGGATGCTGTTGGTGTAGCCAATGTGAAGCATCCTGTTACAATATACAGTAAGCTTGAACCACATGTACAAACTAGTGTAGGGGAAATTCAATTCACTTCCAGCCTAAAAAACACGAGTAAAGGAACTAATATGAGCCGCTTTACTGAACAGCTGGCTTATTACCATGAGAAGGGTTTTACAGCAGAATTCTCTACACTAAAGCAGTTTGTGAAAGAACTGACAGAACGCCTGGAGCAATCCGATGCCACCATAGAAATGGAGTTTCCTTGGTTTTATGAACGAAAAGGCCCCCAAACTGAGCTTGCAGGAATGAATCATGCTAATGTGGCCATGCGGGTGACCTATGATCAACATACTGGATTTTCGTTAGGTGCATCTCTATCCGTATTTGTGACTACACTTTGCCCATGTTCTAAAGAGATAAGTGAATATAGTGCACATAACCAGCGTGGAGAGGTTTCCATTGACGTTGAACTGGACGAGTTGGAGGCTGTTAATGTCGATGATTGGAAGCAAATGTTGCTTGAGGCCGCTGAAAGTAATGCTAGTTCCAGACTGCACCCTGTTCTTAAGCGTCCAGATGAAAAAATGGTTACAGAACAAGCATATGAGAATCCTCGCTTTGTAGAGGATATGGTTCGTTTAGTAGCTGCTGATCTATACGAAATGGATCTGGTAACTAAATTTAAAGTCCAGTGTCGTAATGAAGAATCTATTCATATGCATGATGCCATCGCATCAATAACTTATGATAAAAACAACATGACTTTTCCATCGTGAGGTTGAATGAAATGAAATTTTTATTTATAGGATTAGTAAAATTTTATCGGTCAGCCATCAGCCCTTTCACACCAGCATCATGTCGCTTTTATCCTTCCTGCTCAGCATACAGCTTAGAAGCTTTTCAGCGATTTGGCACATGGAAAGGACTTTTTTTAACAATAAAGAGGATTAGTAAATGTCATCCATTTCACTCAGGTGGCGTAGACCTTGTACCAGAAAAAAAGAAAAATAAATAAACTTCATTTAAAAGAGCTAAACAAATGGAATATACTCCTTGTTTAGCTCTTTTACCTGATGCTAGAATACCTATCAAAGGTGAAATCTATTTAATTGCTCCCTTTGCCCTTCTTTTGTTAAAACTTCTTTCTGTTTTTCACCAAATAAATCATAATGTGGATAGTTTTTATCCATATGTATCCATTCAGGTAGTAAACAGTATTCTCTCCCCCATAAAATCAGTTTTTCGACGTCCCGGCAACCAACCTTTGTAACGGTGAAGCAGCCTGGAAAACGCTTATCCATCCAATAGTGAGTTAAAATAGCTATTTTTCCATTAGAAACTTCTCTTTTCCATGCCAATAATTCGTTTTTTTTCACACCGAAAGCCATTTTCATTCTCCCTTTAACTGTTTTTGATATGCTTCATGCCAATCGGGAAAGGTTTTTTTTAAAGATAATGGACGGAAATTCTCTTTATTAACTATTACGTGCTCTGTAGTTCCTTCTACTGAAACTACTCCATCACCATCGTAAATTCTATAACCATACACAGTTCGTATTCCTGTATATTTTTCAAGCCATGTTTCTACCATGGCTTGCTCTCCGTACCGAATGGGTTTAATAAACTTTATTTTTGCATCCGTTACCGGTGAGACTACATTATACTTCTCCATATCAGCATATTTAAAACCTAGCTCTTCAATATATTTAGTTCTGCCAATCTCAAACCAAACTAAATAGTTTGCATGATAAACGACGCCCATTTGGTCTGTTTCCTGGTATCTTACCTCAACAGGTGTTCTTACTTTTAGCATTCTGATCCCCCTCATATTAATACATTGCTTATCGTAACATATTTTCTATTAAATCGCTTTTTACTTAACTAGGAAAGAAGGAAAGATAAAATAAAAAAATTGTTGCTCTATAGTGTGGAAGTCCACTCCGAAAAAAAGAAATCCGAACCACGATTCATTAATAGTACGAATCGGTTCGGATATTCAATGTATAAAAATTTTTTTGTCACAGCCTCTTTATACATTAATCATTATTATAGTTGTATTCGTCCTTAATCTCTGCTCTCATTCCTTTAATCGATTGTTCACGACGCTTATTTTTTTCCTGAATTTTTTGTTTCTCTTCTCCAGAGCTAAATTTCATTGTCTCATGCGCTTCCTCTATATTTTCAATTGTGTCTTGCACCATGCTTTGTAATTTTTCCACGTTATCACTTCGGTCATCTGGTTTTGGTTTGTAGTCTTTAGACAATGTATATTCTCCTTTCGATTTAACTAAAGTTATTATTTGTTTATGGAAAATGCTTATACATAAAAAACCCTTCCATTTTCTAACGGAAGAGTTTTCTCTTTCTTACTTTTTGTATACGGTTTTATGCATTCTTTGTTCCCATTTACGCTCCAATTGTTCCATGAGCATCTTGTCCTTTAGAATATGTTGTCGATTCTCGGCTAAAAGTTCTTCAAAAGTTACTTTTCGTTTCAAAGAAATGGCAATTCACTCCTTTTAAATAAAAGTATTGCCACTTCTTAGAAAATATATAACATCTTACTCTAAAGACTCTAATGTTTCTTGCATAAATTCATAAGACATTGGCCCTACTTTTCTCTCTTTCTGAATTTTACCATCTGTACCAATAAAATAAGTAGTAGGGACTGTAAAGGCTTTATATGTTTCGCCTACCTGAGAATTTTTATCAAGTAAAATCGGATATGTATAATTGTACTTATCGATAAATTCCTTAACATCTGATTCCTTGGTTTCGGATCCAGTTAAATTAACCGCAATAATGTTAATCTTATCTCCAAAGTCTTCGTGGATTTTTTGCATTTCTGGCATTTCTTCACGACAAGGTGGACACCAGGTTGCCCAAAAATTCAAAATAACCTTTTCACCACGTAAGTCGGATAATTTAAGCTTTTTTCCTCCCAAAGTTTCTAGTTCGAAATTTGGGGCCATTTGACCAGGTTCAAGTCCTGCGCTCTCAGGAGGTGCAATCATTCCGCCCTTTGATTCTTTTATATCACCTGTCGATCCGTCTTTATTTTCCTGAAGTATATTAAAGACTACAATACCAATTAAGACAAAAAGCAATGCTGTTCCTAACCATTTTTTTAACATGTTATAAGCTCCTTACACATTATATAATGTAAATGGTAGACCGATTAAAGTTTTTTGTAAAGTATAAAACCAATTGTTCTAAAAAAGTTCATTAGACAGTATGTTAATTGCTTTCTTTATAAAAAAGATCTATTGGAAATGCTGGAAGATTTATCTCTCTTACGATTCAATAAATAATCTAATATATATTTAGAACGCAATTAAATAAATCCCTTCTTCCATAAGGTATGGTAGAAGGGATTTATCGTTATAAATTAAACTTCAAGTTTGTTACGTAAAACCATTTGTAAGATGCCACCATGGCGGTAATAATCGATCTCTACGTCACTATCAAATCGAGCAACTGCATCAAATGTAGTTGTTTTACCATCTTCACTCACAGCAGTAACTTTTACTAGGTCATGTGGTTTTACATCTTCATTAACTTCAACTGTAAAGCTCTCTTTTCCAGTTAAGCCTAACTTATCAGCACTGTCGCCTTTTGCAAACTGTAAAGGCAGAACTCCCATCATTACAAGGTTGGAACGATGAATACGTTCAAAGCTTTCAGCAATAACAGTTTTAATACCTAACAAGTTAGTACCTTTTGCTGCCCAGTCACGAGATGATCCCATGCCATAATCTTTTCCACCAATTACAATCAAGCCTGTTCCATCCTGTTGATACTTCATGGCAGCATCGTATATTGGCATAACATCTTCTGTTGGCCAATATGTTGTATATCCGCCCTCTGTACCTGGAGCTAGAAGGTTACGGATACGAATATTAGCGAACGTACCACGCATCATAACTTCATGGTTACCTCGGCGTGACCCATAGGAGTTAAAGTTTCTTGGAGAAACTCCTTTATCTTGAAGATATTTTCCTGCAGGCATATCTTTGGCAATTGCTCCAGCAGGTGAAATATGGTCAGTTGTTACAGAGTCACCAAACTTCCCAATAGCTCTTAAGTTGGTCAATGGTTGAACCGTACCTGCATTTTTGCCAAGCCCTTCAAAGAATGGTGGGTTCTGAATGTAAGTAGAATCCGCATCCCACTCAAATAAAGGCTCATCAGTTGTATTGATCTCATTCCATTTTTCATTAGATTGGAAAACATTCTCATATTCTTTTCGGAATATTTCAGGTGTTACAACCTTTTCTACTTGATCCTTGATCTCTTCCATTGTTGGCCAGATATCATTCATATAAACTGCATTTCCATCTTTATCTTTGCCAAGTGGCTCTTTAGAAAGGTCGACATCGACTGTCCCAGCTAATGCGTATGCAACTACTAGTGGTGGAGATGCAAGGTAATTAGCTTTTACAAGTGGATGGATACGCCCTTCAAAGTTTCGGTTACCAGATAAAACAGAAGAAACAGTAAGGTCACTTTTCATAATTGCCTGTTCAATTTCTTCACGTAATGGTCCAGAGTTACCAATACACGTAGTACACCCATACCCTACTAAGTTAAAGCCAAGTTGGTCAAGGAAAGGCATTAGTCCAGAATCCTCAAGGTAACGTGTAACAACCTTTGAACCAGGTGCTAAAGATGTTTTTACATAGTCTGGTACCTGTAAGCCTTTTTCTACTGCTTTTTTAGCTAGCAATCCAGCTCCAAGCATAACGTACGGGTTGGAAGTGTTTGTACAAGAAGTGATAGCTGCAATTGCTAGAGCTCCTGTTTTCATTACGGAAGTACTTCCGTTTGGATGTTCCACAGTTACCTCTTTATCAAATTCAGATTTATCCATACCAAACCCTTGGTTACCTTCTGGAGCAGTAATTGCTTTGTTGAACTCTTTCTTCATATTAGATAAAGCAATCAAATCTTGCGGACGTTTTGGACCGGAGAGATTAGGTTCCAATTCAGATAGATTAATCTCAACTAACTCCGTATATTCCGGATCTTCCTGATCTGCAGAATACCACAAGTCATTTGCCTTACAATATTGTTCTACTAAATCAATTTGCTCTTTGTCACGACCGGTTAGGCGTAAATAGTTTAACGACTCTTCATCCACCGGGAAGAAACCACAAGTAGCTCCATACTCTGGTGCCATGTTGGAAATAGTAGCACGGTCAGCAAGTGGCATATCTTTTAATCCAGGTCCAAAGTATTCAACGAACTTACCAACAACATTTTTCTCACGTAGGACTTGAGTAACCTTCAATGCTAAGTCAGTTGCTGTCGTACCATTTGGGAAGCTCCCAGTAAATTTAACTCCAATAACTTCCGGAGCTGGGAAATATGATGGCTGACCAAGCATGCCTGCTTCTGCTTCGATACCGCCAACACCCCAACCAAGAACACCTAGTCCATTAATCATAGTTGTGTGGGAATCAGTACCTACTAGTGTGTCAGGGAAAGCATCATATTCTCCATTTTCATTTTCTAATCCGTGTACCACGTTAGCAATATACTCCAGGTTAACCTGGTGCACAATACCTGTTGCTGGTGGAACCGCACGATAGTTTTCAAATGCTTTTTGGGCCCAGTTTAAGAATTCATAACGCTCTGCGTTTCTCTCAAATTCTAAGTCCATGTTCGCTTTCAATGCATTTGGTGTACCATATTGATCAACTTGCACGGAATGGTCAATTACCAAATCTACAGGTACTTCCGGATTTATTTTGTCAGGTTCGCCACCCATATCGACCATTGCTTTTCTTAAGGATGCCAAATCAACTACAGCTGGAACTCCTGTAAAGTCCTGCAGAATTACCCTTGAAGGTTTAAAAGGTACATCAACACCTTTTCCTTCGTCTGTACCCCATTTAGACAGCCTTTGTACATGTTCATCTTTAATTTGATGCCCATCATGTTGGCGTACAAGTGACTCTAAAAGTACACGAATGGAAAAAGGTAAGCGTGAAACTTTACCTAATCCAGCTTCTTCTAATGCTTTTAAGTGATAATAGTTATACGTTTTCCCATTTAACTCAAACTGTTTTTTTGCATGAAACGTATTATTCGCTCCCATAATGCAAACCCCTTTCTTTCTTTTGTAGCAAGTTATATATCGTGTATAACCTAACTACATTTCAAACATTGAGCTTTTTCTACAATTCTTTTATTCTAGTATAGATAAAGCCTTCTTTTTCTATCTTATATGAAACATTAAAATAAAACAATGGTATAGACTCTGTCAATATATATTAAAATCTTATGTAAAGTGATAACAAATACTTATATGAAAACAGGACTTATAAAATAAATAGTTATAAATAAAATTGCAATTACTTTACCGGAAATATAATATGAAACGTACTTCCTCTATCTTTGTTTTGTGTGATATCCAAAATTGCATTATGCTGTGCCAATATTTGCTTTGAAATCATCAAGCCAAGACCAGTACCTGACTGTTTCGTTGTAAAAAACGGCTCTCCGATTTTATTTATAAGATCAGATGGTATATCTCCACCTTCATCAATGACACGAATAATTACGGATTCGTGATTTGCTTCCAATCTGATAACAATTGTTCCGGGTTGGTCCATCGCCTCAATTCCGTTTTTAACTAAGTTCAATATAACTTGTTTAATTTGTGATCGATCACAATATATAAATGCAGTTTCTTCACTTTCGAAACCTAATTGTATATCCTTCAATTTTGCTTGAGGCTTCATAAGCATTACTACATCTTCAATCATTTCATTAATAGCTTCTGTTTTTTTATTATCCGTTAAAGGCTTAGAAATAAATAATAGTTCAGAGGTTATAGATTCCATTTTTTCGATTTCTTCAAGCATAATTTGATAATATTCTTCTTTACTAGTTAGTCCTGCTTGTAACAATTGCAAAAATCCTTTTAAGGAGGTAAGTGGATTTCTAATTTCATGAGCAATTCCAGCAGCCAATTGTCCTGCAATTGACATTTTTTCGGATCTAATCATCATTTCTTCTGATTCTTTCTTATCTGTTACATCTTTGAGAGTAGATATAAAATAAACTTCGTCTTTATCTACTAATTTTTCTATTGTACACTCAAACATAATATAGATTCCCTTGTCATTTAACACATTAATTGAGAAAACCTGGGCAGGATCAGCATGATTAAAATTTTTTTTAATAAATAAGGCATCTGCAGCTGACGTTTTTTCATACCATTTTTCCCCTATCATCTTTTCAACAGAAAATCCTAATATTCTCTCTATTGATTCTGATAAGAAAATGAATCTACCATCCTTATTAAGAACCAGGATAATATCATAACTATTTTTATCCACCCAGGACAACATAGCTGGCGTTAATGATGATAATTCAGGAAAAATTTCATTATGAAGGTAACTATCCTCTTGATTCACAGCCCCGTCATTATCTGGTCTCATCTATATACCCCCTTCAATAGTGTCACTTCTAAACATTTTAACCCTATACGCTCTTAACTATATGATATCTTTCACTTATGTATGTCTCTTGTCTGTTAAACTTTTTACTATTATAATATAAATAGACCATTACTAATTATAACTTGTCAATTATTAGTAATATACTATAAGTACTAAAAAAAATAAAATTTACTTTTTGTGGTAATCAATTGAATTTTGTGAAAATAACGTATAATAATTAGAATAAGGGTGAAATTATGTCTGTGATTTTTGATTACTTAATTATAGCTTGGGGATTTATAATGATTGGTCTAATGGGAATTGGCGGCTTTTTTATGTTTCGTAAGTTTCTTAAGCGACTACCTAAAGAAGATGGCAAATCAATCATGGATTGGGAAGAATACTACATGGATAAGTCTAAACATATGTGGGAAGAGAATGAAAAAAAGTTGCTTGAAGAATTAGTTTCACCCGTGCCCGAATTATTTAGAGATGTAGCCAGACACAAAATAGCTAGTAAAATTGGAGAAGTTGCGCTCACTAAAAATATGAATAGAATTAATCAAGATGTATTAATTCAAGGATATATACTAGCCACTCCAAAGCGTGACCATAAGTTTTTACGCAATAAATTAGAACAGAAAAATATAGATGTTAAACCATACGAACAATTCTTTAGCCAATCTCAAAACGATTATTCAGCAGATTGGGATAAGCGATATAAAAAAAATTAGAGCGTCTAACCATTGGTTAGACGCTCTTTTTTGCTGAAGCGTTCATTTTCTTTTCTAATTTCATAAATTTTATTAACATAGCCAGCCTCCAAGTGACAATCATCCCAAATGCTAGCAGATAAAACATGCCACTCGTCTGCCCAAGAGAAATTGTACTTCCTATTGCTAGCTTAAATATGATACGAAATAACAACAGTCCAACTAATATAAAAACAAATGCTTTTGATGGGACTAAGTATATGGCGTTTTTACGAATTTCAAAGTTAGATGTTTTTATTAAGAATATGGAGCAGATAATACCAACTATGATTGCTTCTGCAAACTCTGAAAAAGTAACTCGAAACTCTGGAACTACAAACATTAGTGCACCTGTACTCATAAAAATAGGTGGCAGTATAATTTTTTTAACACTAGCCGGTTGCTTTGCGGCTTTTAGTCTTACAAAAATCATTGTGACAGCCATAAACGCTGCTACTATTGTACTTGCCACTAACCAAAACATCAAATCACTCTCTCTTGAGGCTTAATTACTTTTAAAACTGTTATGATTAATATGTAGAACTCTGTTCAATGTCTCTAGAACGCAATTTTCATTAAAGGGTTTAACTAAAAAGTCTTTTGCGCCGGATTCAATTGCTTCTACTACCACTTTTTGTTGATTCATTGCTGAACACATAATAATCTGAGCGTCAGAGTCAAATGTAATTATTTCTTTCAAGGATTCTATGCCGTTCATAACCGGCATAGTGATGTCCATGATAACAAGATCGGGCATCAGCTTCTTATACTGTTGAATTGCCTCTAGCCCATCATTAGCTTCTCCTACTACCTCGTGACCTGCCTCCGTTAATATAGAAGTTAAACTCATTCTTATGAATGCAGTATCATCTACTAATAATACTTGCCCCATTGTTATTTTGCTCCCTTCTACTGATCATTGGCAATGGTTAAAATAATTGTCATCATCACTCCGACCACAGTGAAATATACACCAATATCAAAGATCATAGCGGTTGCCAATTCAATTTCCCCAAAAATAGGCAAGTGAAAGTACCCAAATGTTTGAGATAAAAATGGCACATTAAAAATAAATGAGCCTAAACCTGTTCCGACTGCAAAAGACAGTCCAATAGGAATCAATAATGTGAAATTGATTGGAATAATTTTTTTCACAACTTCCATTCCGTAAGCCATATACATGAGAAGGATTGCTCCTGATGTCAGCAAACCGCCTACAAACCCTCCCCCTGGAGAGTTATGCCCCGCCAACAATAAATAAATAGCAAATCCGAGTAAGATAAATGCGATTAAAGATGTTGTTGTACGTAATACAAGATCATTCGGTTTATACATGTAAGCGTGCTCCTTTATCCTATATCTTCTTCCTATATTAATATACGACTATAATAAAATCCATTAAAAACCATAGAATCCAAACCAACCCGCCAAAAATGAAGTTAATTTATCCATCCAGTTAAAGAACAAAGCTACCCCCATAAAAATCATGACATATCCACCAATTTTCACAAGTTTCATGCTATGTTTTTTGAACCAGTTTAGTTTGCCGATAAAGAAAGCAAGTAGTAAAAAAGGTATTGAAAAGCCGAGAATGTAACTGATCATCATAATCATACCTGTATCTGGATTAGTTGCAGCCAGTGATAGCACAATTGCTAAAATAGGCCCTGTACAGGGAGTCCACCCAAGAGAAAACGCCATTCCAATTAAAAACGATCCAGCAAAACCAGCTGGTCTATTTTTAAAGGTAATTTTTTTATCTTTCATTAGGAATTTAAAATTTAATATCCCGACAATTACTAACCCAAAGAAAATGATTAGTATAGCTCCCACTTGCCGAATGATGTTCCTATACGTAAGTAAAAAATCAGAAACGTATGAGCTTAGGAATCCCATCATAATAAATACACTGGAAAAACCAATTAAAAAGAAAATAGTATGAAGAATAGCTTTTTTATTTAGCTTTTTATTCTCCTCTTTTATTTCGCTAACACTCATTCCTGTTATGTAAGATAGAAATGCAGGATATAAGGGCAGCACGCATGGTGATATAAAAGATAAAAAGCCTGCACCAAACGCTAAAAATATATTTATCTCTGCCATAGTATACCTCCTAAAGATCCTTATTTACAGTCTATCAGATAAAAAAATCAAGGTGTATATCGTTTTTGACAAATAAACGAAAATTTTTGGTTATTCTCAACGAAATGCATGGAATGCAAACACCCCTTGCTATTCATAGCAAGGGGCTTGGACCATGGATAAGAGAATTAGTGCTTTATTTTCCTGTCTGATTATTCATAGCACGCATCATTTGATTAATTTTCTTCTGTGATGGTTTCTGCCCCATCTGCATCATTAACGTACGAAGCATTTGCTCATTAATAGGTGGATTCTTTTTTAAATAGCTCATCATATATTTTCTGGCAATGAAAAATCCAAGAGCAACACCAACAATTAATGCTGCAATAGCAATTAATACGACCCAAATAGTGCTCATGTCAAGCTTTCCTCCTTCGTGTTGTCTCTTATACAGTATAGTAAATCAAAGAAAGGAATACAATACTTGTTCACTCTCATTTCCATGATTACTAGTAATTACAGGAGAAATCCATCCAAAGTTATTCACATTTCTACCTGTGATAAACAAATTGCTATGGAAACTTCTTAGCATAGGAAATAATATTTCTTCTGCATCCTGCAAAGAATTACAACGAAATTTTAATTGTTTTTCATCCATATGTAAAGAAATATAAGTCTTTTTTTGATGAATGATTAGTTGTGAGCCATTAAATTGTAACATAAAAGTCTTATTATAGTAGTTTTTTATATGTGAAATTAAATGTGATTTAGGAAAGGAACGTGTAATATAATTAAACTGTTTTTGTAAAATATCGTTTGATAGATCGTTTCTATAATCTTTAAAAAAATGATATAATAAATTACTTTTGTGGAAATAATGTGCTGCAACCTCTTCTTTTATCCAGTAGATAGAATAAGCATCCATTTTATCTCCCCCTTTATATAATCTATTATACGCATTAAATTTCAGAATAATGTCACATTGTAACGCAAAATAACACTTGTTTTGTCGATGAGAAGTATATTAGTTCGATTCTCAAGTTTTAAATAGATTTTTAAATGAAAGCAGCTACACATTTATTTTTAGAATAGTCAAGGTACTATTAGCCATAAAAAAATAAAGAGCTAAAAATAAAAAGATGACCCATACTTAATTAGGGTCATCTCTTTATTATGTTGCAATTAGAAAAGGGTATTATTTTATAGTAAAGATTTTACATGGTTTACTACATTTTCAACAGTAAAGCCATATTCTTCTATTACTTTATCTCCGTTAGCCGAAGCTCCGAATTTATCGATAGCAATAATTTTTCCTTCACTACCAACATATCGTTCCCAACCGAAGGAAGCTGCCATTTCAATGGCAACGCGTTTTTTCACTTGTGGTGGAAGAATTGTATTTTTATATGTCTCTTCCTGTACATTAAAACGATCCCAAGAAGGCATGCTGACAACCTGCACGTCAATTCCTTTTGTAGCCAATTCTTTCTGAGCTGCAACTGCCAACTGCACCTCAGAACCAGTTGCAAGCAATAGCGCATCAGGAGTATCCTTTTCAGCCTTACTTACAATATACGCACCTTTTTTGACACCTTCATAGGCATGTTCCTTTGTTCCTTCTAGTGTTGGTAAATTTTGTCTTGTAAGAACTAATGCTGTAGGTGTGTCTGTAGATTCCAAAGCAAGTCTCCAAGCAGCCTGTGTTTCATTTCCATCTGCAGGACGAATCAATGATAAACCAGGCATAGCACGTAAAGCAGCTAAATGCTCTACAGGTTCATGTGTCGGTCCATCTTCTCCCACAGCAATAGAATCATGGGTGAAAACATAAGTTACAGGAACATTCATGATGGATGATAACCTTACTGCTGGTCTTAGATAATCACTAAAAACAAAGAAGGTTCCTGCATATACGTTTAAACCACCATGTAAAGCCATCCCGTTCAAAGCAGCACCCATTGCATGTTCCCTTACACCAAACCACACATTACGACCAGCGTAATTATTCCGTGTAAAATCATCTTCGTCATTGATGGTAGTTTTGTTAGAACCAGCTAAATCGGCACTACCACCAAAGAAGTTCGGTACAGCTTTAGCTATGGCGTTAAGCACTTTACCAGATGAAGCCCTTGTAGCCAACGTGTCTTTTTCAGGTTCAAATACAGGTAAGTCTTTTTCCCAATCTGCAGGAAGCTTGCCATTCAGTGCTAATTCAAATTCATTAGCTAGCTCTGGATATTTTTCTTTATATACTGCTACCTGTTGATTCCATTTTTCTTCAGCAGCTGCGCCATTGTCTGAAATTTTCCCCTTGAAATCTGCATAAACTTCTTCTGGTACATGAAAATCTTCATGCCCCCATTTATAGAATTCTTTTGTTAGTTTCACTTCATCTTTCCCAAGTGGTGCGCCATGTGAAGCAGCTGATGCTGACTTATTAGGTGACCCGTAACCAATAACTGTTTTGACCTCAATCAAAGTAGGCTGGTCGGTATTTTCTTTCGCTTTTTTAATCGCAGCCCTTAACTCATTTAGGTCATTCCCATCTTCTACACGGATCACTTGCCAACCATAAGCTTCAAACCGTTGCTCTGTATTATCTGAGAAAGAACGGTTTAATTCTCCATCTAAAGAAATATCATTAGAATCATACAAAGCAATTAGTTTTCCAAGACCAAGGTGACCTGCTAGAGATGCAGCTTCATGCGAAATACCTTCCATTAAGTCTCCATCACTGACTAAAGCATACGTATTATGGTTAACAACGGCAATATCATCCTTATTAAACTTGGCTGCTAAATGAGCTTCAGCCATTGCCATACCAACAGACATAGCAATACCTTGTCCCAAAGGTCCGGTAGTTGCTTCAACTCCGTCCGTGTGATTTACTTCTGGATGACCAGGAGTCTTAGAATCCCATTGTCTGAATTCTTTTAAATCCTCAATTGTCACATTATATCCAGATAGATGCAGTAAACTATATAGCAACATTGATCCATGTCCCGCAGATAACACAAAGCGGTCTCTATTAAACCACTTTGAATTGTTCGGATTATGTGTCATAAAGTCAGTCCATAATGTGTAAGCCATCGGAGCAGCCCCCATTGGGAGACCAGGATGACCAGAGTTTGCGTTTTCGATAGCGTCAATAGATAAGGTTCTAATGGTATTCACTGATTGTTCTTCAATATTGTTTGGCATATAATAAGCTCCTCTCGTAAATACAACTATAATATCCTACTTTATTCTATAACGAAAAAACATTAGTAACAAGTATTATAGGATTCAAAAAACAATTCTGTGATAGTTTGAACAAACTTTAAGAAATTATTTATTTATTTAGAGCAGTATTTAGCTAATGTTTTTTGTTTCTTTCTTGTAAGTCCCTCACTTTTTGAGGAGTAACGTCATTACCTTCCGGATCCATAACTGTCATGGTTTTAAATTGGTTTTTAAAAGAACTGCGGACATTTTTTAAATATTCTTCCCGCAACTTCTTTTGTTCTTTCTTCTCCTCTGTCGATAAACCCTCTTGCTTTGATTTTTTAGCTAACTGATTGATACGTTCTAACTTATCTTTGGATAACATTATAATTAAACCTCCTGCTCGAGTGAATAGCAATATAAAAAGACAGGAACGATCGTTCCTGTCTTTTTATATTACGCTCCATAATACTTATATTCAAGTGTTTTGAAACTCCTTAAATCTTCGATGTACTGTCGCTTTAGAAACAGAATATCCTAAACCATTTAGCGTTGTTGCAATTTCTTCAAATGTGAGATTTTTTTCTCTTAATCTGATTACTTCTTCTATAGGAAAGGAAATTCTATCTCTTCCTGGAGCTTTGTCTTGACGTGATAAATTATTTTGAGGCTTATAACCTTCTTTAACAGCCTTCTTCATCCCTCGTTTTATCTTTGTATTATGAATGATACGTTGATATTCTTCTACGATACCGACAATTTGTAAAACCATAGAGTCTGATTCAGATAACTCCAGTTCTCCTTCATGTATAGCTGTAAAAATTGGTATGTCGAGCTTTTTCAAATGATGGAATAAAGCAATTTTCGTATTTCCTCGCCCAAGCCTTGTTTCATCCTGAATAAGTAGACAATCCGCTCTATTGGAAGTAAAATAATCAAGCATTTCATAGATACCGTCTCTATTAATTTCATATCCACTTATTTGTTCTTCTATACATGCAATAATAGTAAATCCATTTTGTCTTGCAAGTTTTTGTAGTTCTTCTTTTTGCCTGCTTAAAGAGGTCTCCTGTGTTGATTTATCTGTACTTACCCGACAATAAATAATAGCATTCATTTAATAAACTTCTCCTGCCCTTTACTTATATACTACTCAGCTTGTAACCATAGAATAATACAAGAAACCTAAGGTTAAAGCAAATGCCACCAGATAGAATACGTCTGTTTTTGTTAATTTTCCAAACATAGTAAAATCCACCTCCCGCAAATTTAGAACCTTTGTTCGCTTATCTAATATGAGTATCGCACGAACATATGATCTTGTCAAGTCATTTTTCGAACGAACGTTTGCTTTTTCTATTTCTCAATGATAAACTATTAATAGTTAAACTATATGTGCGAGGTGTTTGATAGATGACAAAACTTTCTAATAGACAGCAAATGATTTTGGATTTTATAAAGGAAGAAGTTACTAACAAGGGGTATCCACCTTCTGTCAGAGAAATAGCTGTTGCTGTGGGGCTTGCTTCCAGCTCAACCGTCCATGGCCATCTTGCCAGACTGGAAAGCAAAGGTTTTATTCGCCGGGATCCTACAAAGCCTAGAGCAATTGAGATACTTGATATTACAGGCGAAGAAAGTATCCCAAGAGAGGAAGCGAGATATGCTCCTGTTATTGGTAAGGTAACTGCTGGTCTTCCAATTACAGCAGTAGAAAATATTGAGGAGTTTGTGCCTCTTCCAAGTAATACAGCAGGTCCGGATGATCATCTGTTTGTTTTGGTAATTGAAGGAGAAAGTATGATTGAAGCCGGGATACTTGATGGAGACATGGTTATCGTTAAACAGCAAAACACCGCCCAGAACAGCGATATTGTCGTTGCTATGACAGAAGAAGATGAAGCAACGGTTAAACGCTTCTTTAAAGAAAGCGATCATATACGCTTACAACCTGAGAACGCTACAATGGAACCCTTACTGTACAAAAATGTAAGCATACTTGGAAAAGTTATTGGATTGTATCGCAATATACATTAATAGTGCTTCTGCATAACACGAAACTGAAATGTGTTATTCGTCACTGAACCATTTGTGTTCTGTATCCCTTACTTCCATGAGCTTATGTGAGAAAAAGCAAAAAGACAATGATCATGTAGGTTAACTGCTAAAGATCACTAGTGTAAGAAGTTAAGCAAAACGGTTGCTGACTAAAAACCTGAGCACAAAATTATATTCTGTCTCATAAAAAAACTGCCATTATGGCAGTTTTTTAGATTTTAATCAATCTTAATAGGTGCTTAAATATTGTTCTCTTTCCCAAGGATGTACCGTCGTACGGAACATATCCCATTCAATTTCTTTTGCTTCCATGAAATGTTCATATAAATGATCTCCAAGCGCTTGAACGATAACTTTATCCTGTTCCAATTCTTTCAAAGCACCCATCAGTGTCGACGGTAAATCCTTAATACCGTTTTCCTCACGTTCTGCTCTGGTCATTACATAAATGTTTCTGTCAACAGCTGCCGGTGGTGTTAATTTATTTTCCACACCATCAAGTCCAGCTGCTAATAATACCGCCATAGCCATGTAAGGATTAGCTGCAGGGTCGACACTGCGTACTTCAATCCGTGTACTTAGACCCCTAGAGTATGGGATACGAACCAACGGGCTTCTGTTCGCTGCAGACCACGCTACATAGGAAGGAGCCTCATATCCAGGAACAAGCCTCTTATATGAGTTCACCGTTGGATTAGTTACTGCTGTGAAGTTTGTTGCATGCTTCATGATACCGGCTGTAAATTGAAATGCTACATCACTTAGTTGCATGTCACCCTGTTTATCAAAAAACATATTTTCTCCATTTTTAAACAAGGACATGTTTACATGCATTCCAGAACCATTTACACCAAATAAAGGCTTCGGCATAAAAGTAGCATGTAGATTATGCTTTCTGGCAATTGTTTTTACTACTAGTTTAAATGTTTGTATATCATCGGCATGTTTAACCGCATCAGCATATTTAAAATCAATTTCGTGTTGGCCCGGAGCACCCTCATGATGAGAAGCTTCAATCTCAAAGCCCATTTCTTCTAATTCAAGAACAATGTCCCTACGGCAATTCTCTCCTAGATCAGTTGGCGCCAGGTCGAAGTACCCGCCCCGATCATTCAACTCTAAAGAAGGATCCCCTTTTTCATCTAATTTAAATAAAAAGAATTCCGGCTCTGTTCCAATATTAAATGCATCAAAACCTAGTTCTTCCATTTTCTTTAAATTACGCTTTAGATTATATCGAGGACAACCCTCAAATGGTGTTCCATCCGGATTGTAAATATCACAAATAAAGCGGGCTACTTTACCTTTATCAGATGTCCACGGAAATACTACAAATGAATCAAGATCTGGATATAAATACATATCTGATTCTTCAATGCGAACAAAACCTTCAATGGAAGACCCGTCAAACATCATCTTATTATCCAGTGCCTTTTCAAGTTGACTCAGTGGAATTTCTACATTCTTAATAATTCCAAGCATATCTGTAAATTGCAGACGAATAAATCGTACATTCTCTTCATCGATTTGCCTTAAAATTTCCTCTTTGGTAATTCGTTTTCCCATCATTTCTCCTCCTGATTTGAGTTGGATTTATATAAAGAGAGAACTACTCTCTTCTTCCTAATTCCTAAAAAATCTTGATAATTCTCCTTGTCTTAAGCTCGCTTTCCCATACCTTCCTGCTTCATTTAACTCATTTCGTAAAATACTTCGCAGTTCCTTATCCGAAAGCTCTGATTTACCTTGGGCTTTTGGCAAATCTTTTTCTTCTTCAAGTAATAATTTAATACCGGCAATGTTTAGACCTCGGTCAAGTAGTGATTTAATCTTTAGTAATTTATCCACATCATTAAACGAGAATAATCTTTGATTACCTGTAGTTCTTTCGGGATGAATCAGGTTATTTTCTTCATAATATCTTATCTGTCTTGCTGTTAACTCCGTTAGTTTAAT
Source organism: Virgibacillus halodenitrificans (assembly GCF_001878675.1). NCBI lineage: Bacteria > Bacillati > Bacillota > Bacilli > Caryophanales > Bacillaceae > Virgibacillus > Virgibacillus halodenitrificans. Next base: position 1,983,189 of record NZ_CP017962.1, read on the forward strand.
AACTATCCCAATAGAGAATAAGGGCATGGATCGTCTCTCTTTATCATTCAATACATAACCCCCTTATGTAATTATGTAACTAATTATAGATTATGTGAGATTAACTGTCAAATTGATGTTAGGTTTCCTCACATAAAAGAATAAATTAAAAGGAAGAGATAGCTACTTCTCTTCCTTTTCCCTTTTATAAAGTTAAAAAACCTTTTATTTGGAGTTCTTTTACTGATTGGGTAAGAGCTATCTTTACATGAGCATAGGTTAAACCCCCCTGAACAAAAACAATATAAGGATACCGCAGTGGGCCATCTGCTGACAATTCAATACTTGAACCCTGAATAAACGTTCCGGCAGCCATAATAACTTGATCTTCGTATCCGGGCATCTCACTTGGATAAGGTTTCACAAATGAGTTGACAGGTGAACTTTCCTGAATAGCCTGACAAAAAGCTACCATTTCCTTCTCTTCTTGAAACGTTACAGATTGAATTAAGTCCGTACGAACTGCTTGATAATGTGGAGATGTTGTATAACCTGCTAATTCTAACAATCTGGAAGTGAAAACTGCGCCTTTTAAGGCTTCCCCGACAACATGAGGTGCCATAAAAAATCCCTGATACATTTCATGCAATGTATTCAGAGTTGCTCCAGTTTCCTTACCAAGACCTGGCGCTGTTAGCCTATTGGCACACTTTAAAACTAATTTTTCTTTCCCAACGATATAACCGCCGGCACGGACCATTCCTCCACCCGGGTTCTTAATTAATGATCCCGCCATAATATCTGCCCCGACATGTAATGGTTCTATTTCTTCTACAAATTCACCGTAACAATTATCTACAAAAATGATAATATCTTCATTTATATCCTTAATGAATTTAACCATATCCCCTATTTCTTCGACAGTAAACGAAGGCCGATCATCATATCCTTTCGATCTTTGAATCCCAATTACTTTTGTTTTGTCGCTTATATTTTCTTCGATGGAAGGATAATTAATGGACCCATTTAAATTTAAATTGACTTCTTTGTAGGAAATCTGAAAGTCTTTTAACGAGCCGGTATCAGTTTTACCACGTTTACCAATAACCTCCTCCAACGTATCATACGGTTTTCCAGTTATATAAATAAGTTCATCATTAGGTCTTAACAACCCGAATAAAGTAGTGGAAATAGCATGAGTACCTGATACCAATTGGGGTCTGACGAGTGCATCCTCTCCTCCGAATACATCTGCGTATATTTTCTCTAGGGATTCTCTTCCCATATCATCATAGCCGTAGCCGCTTGTCGAATTAAAATGACTATCGCTCACACGATTTTGCTTAAACGCATCTAGCACTCGTTTCTGATTTATCTCTACAGTTTTATTAATCTTATTATGAATATGCTTGCAATCTTTTTCTGCTTTTTCTACTAATTGTTCTAACATTGGTTGTTTTTACTCCTCTAATAGGCTTTCTAAAGCGTGATTTTTCTGCATATAGCCTTTTACTATATAATAATTTTTTTCTTCATTAAAATATTTATCCTTGACGATTGTCTCTAACTCAAGTCTGGTCATTATTTTTCCTTCATCGGGGCGTAATTCCAGCTTGTAATACTTCCACTCTTTTATTAAAGATTCTTCAATTTTGGTTTGCAACAAATCTACATCCCCATCTTCATAGGCGCTCATAATGAAATAAGGGTGGTTTGAAGGTATAAAATCTTTTTCCATTAAATCCTTTTTGTTATAAATGGTTAACATAGGAATTGTATCTGCATGTAATTCTTCCAATAATATACGGACAGTATGTTGGTGTTGTTCCAGATCAGGATTTGAGCCATCTACGACATGCAGAAGAAAGTCCGCTTCAGATACTTCCTCCAACGTGGACTTAAATGCTGCAATTAAAGATGTAGGTAAATCTTGAATAAAGCCTACCGTATCTGTTAGTAATGATTGGAAGCCCGACGGCAGTTTAATTTGTCGAGTTAATGGGTCCAGAGTAGCAAAAAGTTTATCTTCTACCATACTTTCACTATCAGTTAAACGATTGAATAAAGTTGATTTTCCAGCGTTTGTATAACCTACAACGGCAATTTGAAATACTTCATTGGCTTTTCGTCTCTTTCTATATTGCTCTCTTTGCTGTGCTACAGAGGACAGTCTTCTTTTAATATCATAAATCCTACGTCTAATATGTCTTTGATCTGTCTCCAGCTTTGTCTCACCAGGACCTCTGGTGCCAATCCCCGCTCCTAATCTGGACATGCTCGCTCCTTGACCACGGAGTCTCGGTAGCATATATTCCAACTGGGCAAGTTCTACTTGGAGCTTTCCTTCTTTGGTTCTAGCCCTTTGTGCAAATATATCGAGGATTAATTGGCTTCTATCGATTATCCGTACGCCAAATTCATTTCCTAAATTACGTAATTGACCTGAAGAAAGCTCATCATTTGAGATAACCAACTCGATATCCAGTTCCTCAATTTCCTGTTTTATTTCTTCCATTTTCCCAGTTCCAATGTAATTAGCTGGATGAATTCGGTCTCGTTTCTGTACCATTATTTTCTGGACTGCCCCGCCAGCAGTTTGACTTAAAGAAATGAGTTCTTCTAAAGAAGATTGAAATCTTTCTTCATTTTGTCTCGGTCGCATAACTGCAATAACTAGTATTTTTTCTACTGTCATATTTAAACCTCTTTCTATCAACCCTTAACGTATTATCTACATGTATTATCATACCAAACGGAGCATCTGATAACCAAATATTGCGCTATCAATTATCGAACAGCAGATCTTTTTCTGTTAATGTAATCAAGTCGTCTGTAGTTAGGTTATTCCTTTTTAACAGGCGAACTGCATGAAGCCTGATTGCATTTTCAATTACATTTCTTACATAGCGGGCATTGGAGAAATTACGGGCTTTTTCTTGAGTTTTTTTATATAAATGCATTCTTAATTCCTGTTCCGCTTCTTTTGTTAAACGATATTCACGCTCTGCTGCCATTTGCCTGGCTATTTTCATTAATTGACTTATTTCATAATCCTCAAAATCTAATATAAATGGAAACCTTGACTGTAAGCCAGGATTTAACGTTAAAAATCTTTCCATCTCATACGGATAGCCCGCTAAGATTAGTACAAAATCATTATGGTGATCTTCCATATGTTTTACTAACGTATCAATAGCTTCTTTTCCAAAATCCTTATCGCCGCCTCGCGCCAGTGAGTAAGCTTCATCTATAAACAGAATTCCTCCCATTGCCTTTTGAATAATAGTACGGGTCTTTTGAGCGGTTTGACCAATATATTCACCAACAAGATCGGCTCTTTCAGCTTCAATAAAGTGCCCTTTTGACAATAAATTCATTTCAAAATATAGCTTTGCCAACTTCCTTGCCACAGTAGTTTTTCCTGTCCCGGGATTTCCTTTAAATAGCATGTGGAGAACTTGCTTAGAGCTCTTTAATCCTAATTCATGTCTTTTTTGATTAATTACTACTGTTGCATAAATTTCTTTTATTGTTTTTTTCAAATCTTGCAAGCCAATAATCGAAGAGAATTCTTGATCTATATGTGTAAATGGATTGTTTTCAAGTGACGAAGTTGTTTTCTGTGATTTTCCTTCATCGTTTTTTTGTTCTTTTAAAACAATATTAATTTGACTTTTCTTATTCCTGATTAATTGTGTTTCCATACCATCACCTCTCAGTCAATTCAGTATACGCACTTAATCAATATGGTGTGACATTCGCCTATATATCTGAGAGTATTTTTGATAGTTCGTTTAATGTATACAAAAGGCCCCAAAATGCAAATACAACAAGGGTCGGAGTAATAATTTACTTCTGTAGATAATGATTTTAAAGGAGAGTTTGTTCCTCAAAACATTCAATTCAAACTTATTTCAGATAACTTCTTAATAATTTACATATAAAAACGGGTGCTAAGCAGCACCCGTTTCAACATCTATTCTGTTTCTAAAGACACATTTTTAACTGGAGCGAAAGTGGAAATTGCGTGTTTGAAAATTAATTGTTGCTTTCCTTCTGTCTCAAGTAAAACTGTAAAATTATCAAATGCTTTTAATGTCCCTCTTAATTGAAATCCATTTGTTAAGAAAACAGTTACTGCGATGTGATTTTTTCTTAATTGATTTAGATATTGGTCTTGAATATTAACATTTTGAGCCATTATGTTTCCTCCTCATTTCTATCTATATATAACTATTTCTATTTGTCTTGCAATAATCCTGCTAGATCATCTAAAATCTTTATAAAATCTTCCTGATATGTATCTGGATTAATGGAATACCAACTTATTTTCATCTTATTGCGAAACCAAGTATATTGCCGTTTTGCGTATCTTCTTGAATTTTTCTTTAAATTTTCAACCGCTTCTTCAAATGGCTGCTTTCCATGAATATAGGGAACTATTTCTTTGTAACCGATCGCCTTCATGGAACCATATTTTTCATAACCCTTTTCATATAACGATTTCACTTCTTCAACCAGTCCGTCTTTAATCATCTTGTCTACACGCTGGTTAATCCGTTTATATAGTAGGTCTCTCTCCATTTCCAAGCCGATAAAAATAACGTTGTATGGAGACTCTATCGTTTGCTCTTTTTGGAGCTGAGACATTTTCACTCCTGTTATCTCATAAATCTCTAATGCTCGAATTACTCTTCGATAGTTATTTGGATGAATTTTTTCAGCCTGTTCCGGATCAATTACACGTAACCGGTCATATAGATGTTTAACTCCTAATTCTACCCGTTCGTTTTCCAATCGCTTCGTAATTCGCTCATCACGTCCTGCTGGAGAAAAATTGTAGTCAAATAAAGCGGACTGTATATATAGGCCGCTTCCTCCTACAATAATCGGGATCTTTCCTTTGGCATCTATAGATTCAATACATGTTTGCACATGGTTTTTAAAATCTGCAGCAGAGTAAGGTTCATTAGGCTCTTTTATATCAATTAAATGATGTGGGATTTCTTGCATTTCCCGCTCATCAACTTTTGCAGTCCCAATATCCATTCCTTTATATACCTGCATAGAATCTCCGCTGATAATTTCACCCTCAAATCGCTTTGCTATCTCAATACTTAGTTTGGTTTTCCCTACTGCTGTGGGACCGACAATTGCAATTACTGTTTTTTTCATACCTCTTCCCCTACATACTGATTATTTACTCATAAGCCTGATATGCTCGGAACATCCATAGATTCTTTTCCAATTTTGTCTGTAATGAAATTAGTAAATCTTCAGTAGGGTAATCCTTGTGCTTATCAGCTAAAACAAGTCCCTCATCCCTAATTTCTGAAATAATTTGTTCGAAATCTTTTATTAGTTGAGATACTATTTCACTTTCTTTATCATCTGCATTTGCCTCTTCTAATGTAGACTCTTTTAAATACTTGGTCATCGTAGCCAAAGGTTTTCCTTCTATCATTAAAATTCTTTCTGCTATTTCATCTAGTTCACTGGCAAATAACTCATATAACTCTTCAAATTTTTCATGAAGCTGGAAGAAATGTCTACCTTGTACAAACCAATGGTATCGATGCAACTTAACATACAATACAAAGTAATTTGATAGTAACTGATTCAGAAAGTTAATTAACCTTTGATTTTCCATTTTTTACACCTCTGAGCTTTTTGTACTCATTATTCACTTGGTGTATTGTTTTTATACAGCATTTACATTACACGTTTAAACATTTTCTCTAGTTCATAGGAAGAAAAATGAATAATTATTGGTCTGCCATGTGGACAAGTGAATGGGTCTGTCGTTTTACGCAGATCTTCTAACAGACGAAACATATCATCATGGTTCAGATAGTGATTTGCTTTTATAGATCTTTTACAAGACATTAAAATAGCGGCTTCTTCTCTTATACTTTCAATATTCACTTTTTCCTCATTCATTATTTGGTCGATCATTTCACGAATGATCTCTTCCTCAAAACCATTAGGAAACCAATTAGGGTGTGATCGAATTACATATGTTTGATGACCAAAAGGTTCAAAAAACAAACCAACTTTTTCTAACTCTTCTTTATAAGTTTCAAGAAACAGGGATTCTTGTTTGGAAAATTCAAAAGTTAGAGGGATTAATAATTCTTGTGACTCATTAGTTGTTGTTCCAAGCTTTTTCTTAAAAAATTCATATTTAATTCTTTCTTGTGCAGCATGTTGATCAACCATATATAACCCATTCTCGTTTTGCGCTAAAATGTAGGTGCCCTGTAACTGACCAATGGGATACATAATTGGCACCCGTTGGGTATGAGTGGTAATCTGCTTTTCATTTAAAACTGACTCATCCTCCTTCATATCTACTTGAGAGGAAGGTGCATAAAAATCAGCTACAGGACCATTAGGTTGATACGTATTTGCTTCTTCGCCCTCTTTATTAGAAGGTTCTTCTGCTTCCTGGTAGCTTTGTTCACGTATAGTCTCTTCATGAGTAGGATATCTTACTTCATGTGTTGAGCTGTCACCAAAATCCATCATATTTTGCTGCGTCACTTCTTTTTTTGCAGGTTTCTGCTGCATTTCTGGTATAAGGGTGATCTCACGAAATTTATGTTTAATTGTATCTTCGATGGCTGAAAACAGTTCCTTTTCTTTACTAAATCGCACTTCAAGCTTTGTTGGATGGACATTTACATCTACTAATATAGGGTCCATTTTTATATCTAAGACTACAATAGGAGATCTGCCAATAGGTAGCAAGGTGTGATATGCACGAATGATTGCCTGTGTTAAAGGAATACTTTTTATATATCTGCCGTTAATAATGGTAGATACATAGTTTCTGGAAGCCCTCGTGATTTCAGGTTTCGCTATATAACCATGAATGGAAAAATCCAAAGTCTTCTTCTTGATTGGCAGCATTTTGCGGGCAACTCCCATACCGTATACTTGTGATATAACCTGCAAAACATCTCCTGTGCCAGGGGTTTTAAACAATCCTTTCCCATTATGGGTAGCTTCAAACCTGATTTCTGGATGAGACAATGCAAGCCTATTTAATAAATCAGTAATGTGCCCTAATTCTGTATGAATGGTTTTCATATACTTTAATCGAGCTGGAGTATTAAAAAATAAATCATCCACCGTTATCTCCGTACCACGTCGTGCATCCCCTTTTTTTCTTTCAATCATTTTTCCGCCTTCTAATTGCAATACAGTACCAGCATGCTTACCTTGTGAGGTTTTTATGGTTAGTCTGCTTACAGATGCAATACTTGCTAAGGCTTCTCCACGAAATCCCAATGTTTTTACATGAAATAAATCTGTTTCATTTTTAATTTTACTCGTAGCATGACGAAGGAATGCATGTTCACAATCGTCCTCTGCCATTCCTTCACCATCATCAGTAATTTTAATGTGCTGGAGCCCAGCTTCCATAAGTTCAACTTTAATCCATGTACTGTTTGCATCAATACTATTCTCTACTAATTCTTTTACAACAGATGCAGGGCGTTCAACTACTTCCCCAGCAGCTATTTTGTTAGCTAAGGCATCTGGCATTTGTATAATTTTCATGCAAACATTTCCTTTCCCTTAGTACTTTTTAACTTGTTTTTGCAAGCGGTACAATTCATTCATAGCATCAAGTGGGGTCAATGCGAAAAGATCCAATTCCTTTAGATCTTTAATTACTTTTTCTGAAGAGCCTATTTGTTTTTCATTAAGAGTTGGGCTAGAGGTTTGTACTTCATTAAAGAAGGATAATTGACCACTTTTAATTTCCTCTGTGTCTCCGTCCGTAGTGGGCTTTCCTTCGTTCTCAAGCTTCTCTAATATTTCACTTGCTCGATCTATTAGTTCATTTGGTAGTTCAGCCAGTTTCGCTACGTGGATACCGTAGCTTTTGTCTGCAGGACCTTCTTTTATTTGGTGAAGAAAAACCACATTACCTTCATATTCCTCTGCACGTACGTGAATATTTTTCAGTTGTGGCAGGGATTCTTCCAATATTGTCAACTCATGGTAATGAGTTGAAAACAATGTCTTCGCCTGAAGGTTATTGTGAATATATTCTACAATTGCTTGGGCAAGCGCCATCCCATCATACGTACTAGTCCCTCTTCCTATTTCATCCAACAATATTAAACTGCGATCTGTCGCATGGGATAAAGCATGTTTCGCCTCTAGCATTTCTACCATAAAAGTACTTTGACCAGAAACAAGATCGTCTGCTGCCCCAATTCTAGTAAATATTTGGTCGAAAATAATCAGTTCTGCATCTTCACAAGGAACGAAGCAGCCGATTTGCCCCATAATGACGGTTAAGGCTAATTGCCGCATATATGTACTTTTTCCTGACATATTCGGCCCAGTAATTAAAAGCATATTCCTCTCCGAATTCAACGAAATATTGTTCGGAACAAATGTACCATCTTTCATAACTTGTTCAATGACCGGATGCCTGCCCTTTTTTATAGTTAGTGTATTATTAGAAGAAAAACTTGGTCGTCGATAATTATTTATTTCACTCACTGTAGCAAATGCTTGTAATACATCGACTTTACTGACTACATCAGCAATATGTTGTAACTGTGGTATATGCTCTTTTATTTGGTCTCTGATTTCAAGGAATAGCTGATATTCCAACTCAATAATTTTTTCTTCAGCTTCTAAAATGAGCTGCTCTTTTTCTTTCAATTCCGGAGTAATATATCTCTCTGCATTTGTCAGCGTCTGTTTTCGTTCATATTTACCTTCTGGCAACAAATGAAGGTTTGCTTTCGTAACCTCTATATAATAACCAAAAACACGATTATATCCAATCTTTAGCGATTTAATGTTTGTCTCTTTCTTTTCTTTCAGCTCAAGCTCGGCTATCCATTGTTTTCCATTTCTAGAAGCATCCCTGTAAGTATCCAATTGGGAATGATAACCATCTTTAATTATCGAACCTTCCTTGATGGAAATGGGGGGATTATCTACTAAACTCGTGTTTAATAAGTCTACTAGCTGATTTGGAAATAGTATCTTATCAGCTAGCTTGTTTATTTCCTCACCTTGAAAGCCTGAAAGAATTGCCTTAATCTCAGGAAGTTTCTCTAAAGATTGTTTAAGTTGCACTAAATCCCTGGCATTTACATTTCCAAACGCTACTCTGCCTGCTAATCTTTCCATATCATATACAGACTTTAATACTTCTCTTAATTGGTCTCGCTCCATAAATGCTTGAATAAAGCCTTCTACTATTTCAAGTCTCTCTTCAATCTTTTTTTGGTTTAAGAGAGGACGTTCCAACCATTTTTTTAATAGCCTTGATCCCATTGCGGTTACAGTTTTGTCCAGAACCCATAGCAGACTACCATGCTTTCCTTTTTTAATAATGGTCTCGGTTAATTCGAGATTCCTTTTTGAATACATGTCCAAGGAAAGATGATGCTGCAGGTCAATGACTTTGGCTTGCTGTAAATGGTGCAAAGAACGTTTCTGTGTGTGTTGAACATAATTCAATAACCGGCTGAAAGCTTTTAATAGCCTTTCATCATTTAAGTTTTCGCAAAGGTCACGGTATTCAGCATTAAAATCTACAATATCCTGATAGGATAAGGTAACATTTAACTTACCCTTTAATTGCTGTTGTAATTGTTCTGGTAGATTAGAAGAGATAACTATTTCCTTAATTGGCTGATTATATAATTCGTGAATAACTGCATCCCATCCATCCATGATGAGAGCTAATCTGTTTTCTCCTGTAGATAAATCATGATAAACAACTACGTACGATCCGTCCTGAAAATGGGAAAGGCTGGCTATATAATTATTCTCTCCTTCACGAAGCATTGCTGACTCCATAACAGTACCTGGAGTAATAAGTTGAACCACTTCTCTTTTTACCACACCTTTTGCTGTTTTCGGGTCTTCAACTTGTTCGCAAATTGCTACCTTATATCCCTTTTCAATGAGTGTCTTAATATAATTTTCCGCAGCATGGTATGGAACTCCGCACATGGGTATAGGTTCTTTTTGTCCTGAATCTCTTTTCGTAAGTGTGATCTCCAGCTCTCTGGATGCTTGAATTGCATCATCAAAAAACATTTCATAGAAATCACCTAGCCGAAAAAATAAAAAAGCATCTTTGTTTTCTGCTTTAATTTTTAGATATTGCTCCATCATTGGTGTATATTTTGCCATCATTTTTCCTCCACTTACCCATTTATTCTTTTGCCATTATAGCATATTTCCCTTCCTTCCGACGAATAACGCAACCAATAATAATAGCGCAAGCGTCTGAAATAAGAAAGACAGGTTAGACCTGTCCTTTTTAATGCCTGTCTGACCTTAGAATTCACTTACTCGTCCTACTTCAGATTTACCACACTAGAACGTCCCGCCAGTTTAACTGCAGGTGTCTTTTAAGGAGAACTTAGTAAAGCCTAAAATTAGATAAATCTTTTCTAAGAAGAAAACTAGGACAATATTAATAAAAAATTCCCTTTTGACTTTACAATCAAAACCACCAGTGTGAACTGGTGGTTTGCTCTGCGGCTGAAAGCCTATATTACCGGCCTCGGCCTTAAAGGCCCACTGAATGGTTTCCCTTTTGCACCACATTCACTCACTGATTCTAAAAGAATCTCTTATTTTTTCTTCTTATTTTTCTCTCCCGTGAACGGGTCAAATTCTTCAAATAATGTTAACTGATCACTCATGTAGTCCTCTTTAAGCTGATTTCTAATATATTCTTGAATTTGATTTTTATTTCTGCCCACTGTATCTACAAAGTAGCCTCGACACCAAAATCTGCGATTACCATATCTATACTTTAAATTAGCGTGGCGATCGAATATCATTAAACTACTTTTGCCCTTTAGGTAGCCCATGAACTGAGATACACTTAGTTTTGGTGGAATGCTTACTAACATATGAATGTGATCTTTGCATGCATTTGCCTCGTGTATCTCAACCCCTTTTCTTTCACAAAGCTCTCTTACTATTTCTCCGATGCTTTTTTTATATTTTCCGTAAATAATTTGTCTTCTATATTTTGGTGCAAAAACTATGTGGAACTTACATCTCCACTGTGTATGTGCTAAACTATTCTTGTCCTGCATTGGACATGCCTCCTTCTTTGATGAGATTTGGTGGTCGGGAAACCAACCTTACCTTATCATGAAGAGAGGCTTTTTTTGTCCCCACGCTAGAAGCTCTATGGAACCCCCGGCATAGCCAGGGGTTTTCAAAGACCATAAAAAAATAAAATACGAGGATTAAATCCTCGTATTTAAAATTAGTCTTTATGCTCCATAAATTCAGGATCTACGTCACCTAGTTCATCGTCCGTTAACTCAAAATCCCATCCGTCATCATCTTCATCTTCGTGATCTTTTTCCCAATGTGGGTTTACTTTAACAGAAATTTTCGTCTCACCAATTACTTGAACAACAAATTCTCTTTCAATTTCCACAACAATTTTATGTCCTTTGTTGGAGATTTTGCACTCAAGGCAATTAGGTTGCTGAATCACCTTGGCAATGACATCAAACTCATCATTTATGCAATGCTCATCTTTAACGGAGAGCGGGATAATATCACAATAAGTGACCCTTTCGGTGACTACTTCTGTTTTCGTATTGTCATTATACGAATACCAGATGTTTATATCATAACTACCATTGATTTCCACTGTGTCCTCCGACTTTTTCTTAGCATTGTATAAATGATTAATTACCCAGCACCCAAGTATGCTTGTCGGTTTATGGGTTGGCGTAATTGAATGGGATGTTTGAGTGAACTTTTTTCCTTTACCACAAACGGCTTTCGTAATGATTTCTCTATAGTCACGGTTTAGAAAAGTCATAGCTACTTTTACCTCCTCTTTGTTCATAATCATTTTATGCAAGACAAATACCTAAAGTGCATAACATCTGAATAAGAAAAAGAGGAATGAATGAAGAAAAACTTTAGCCTTTGATAGCAACTTACAATTGTTAACCTTAAAAACCATTATTTTAGCGTTTATTTAAATTAGAAAGAAGAGGGTAATTTGCTAGTTACTGCTCACAGGAATTGAACATAGCCATTTATTTATAAGAACATTATTTTTAAAAATAGAAAACCAGAAAAAACAACTTGTTTTTTCTGGTTTCTTTCCTTAATTTAATGCCCACAACCCATGCTATTTTGCTTTTTGGAACCTGTTTCTCCTGCAAGGAGGTCTCCACCAGTGGATTCTATTACATTATTTGTTACCTCTCTTGCTATGGTCCCTGAAACTAATTGTAATACATCGTTCACTACAACCTGTGTTTCTTTAAACTCTTGCACAACAGGAATTGCGTCGATCTCTTCCTGCAAACGGTCAATTTCTGCTTCAACTTTCTTTAAAGCTTCTGATTTTCCATAAGCTTGGAAGTTCACAGCTTGTTTTTGTAGTGCCTTTATTCGTTTGATTAGTTGCTGTACCTTCTGATTTTCATTTATCTTTGCCTCTACCTGCTTAAATCGGTCAATCTCTTCCGTGCTAGCAAGCATACTCGCCAACTTCTTTGCTTCATTCAATATTTCTGTACGTGTATATTGAGCCATGTCAGTTCACCTCTACTGTATTTTCTACCATGATACCATTTAATGACCAAGTCTTCGCTTCTGTTATTTCAACTTCTACAATTTTTCCTATTGCTGATTTTGGTCCTTTAAAGTTAACAAGCTTATTCCTTTCCGTATAGCCGGCAAGTACATCAGGATCCTTTTTACTTTCTCCTTCTACCAATACACTAACAACTTTCTTGTCATACGTCTTCATTGACTCTGCCGATTGCTTATTCACCAATTCATTTAGGCGGTATAAACGTTGTTTTTTAACATCCTCTGGAATATCATCTTTCTTTCGAGCGGCTGGAGTACCCTCGCGTGGAGAGTATATAAATGTATATGCTGCTTCAAAACCTACTTCTTCCACTAAAGTCATCGTTTCTTCAAATTGTTCATCAGTTTCATTAGGGAAACCTACAATAATATCTGTGGTTAAAGTGGCGTTCGGCATGGCCTTTCGTATTTTATGAACTAATTCCAAATATTCTTCACGTGTGTATTTACGATTCATTTTCTTCAATACTTCACTGCTACCAGATTGGACAGGTAAATGAATATGATCCAATAGGTTACCGCCCTTTGCTAACACTTCAATCAAACGGTCATCAAAATCTCTTGGATGAGACGTCGTAAAGCGAACACGCGGGATATCTATTTTATGAATTGCATCCATTAAATCACCCAATCCATAGGACATATCATCAAAATCTTTACCATAAGCATTCACATTTTGTCCTAGTAGAGTTACTTCTTGATAACCTTGTGCTGCTAAATGGCGCACTTCTTGAATGATGTCTTCTGGTCTTCTGCTCCGTTCTTTACCACGAGTCATTGGGACAATACAATAGGTACAAAATTTATCACAGCCATACATTATATTAACCCATGCCTTAATTTTCCCTTTACGCGCCTTAGGAAGATTTTCAATTACATCTCCCTCTTTTGACCACACTTCTATTATCTTTTCCTTACCAAACATTGCTTCTTTGACCAAGTGTGGCAATCGGTGAATATTATGTGTACCAAAGATCAAGTCAACATGCTGATGTTTTTTTAGAATCCTATTTACAACAGATTCTTCCTGTGACATACATCCACAAACACCAAGAATGAGATCAGGCTTTTCCAACTTCAATGGTTTTAAATGACCGATTTCCCCAAATACTTTATTTTCTGCATTTTCACGGATAGCACATGTGTTGAGCAAAATAATATCTGCTTCTTCTGTTTCTGTTGTCGATTCATAACCCATTTCTGTTAAGATGCCTGCCATTACTTCTGTGTCATGTTCATTCATTTGACACCCGTATGTACGGATAAGGAATTTTTTACCTTCACCGATATTCTCCATGTCTTCAGGGATAGCAAAGTCATAATGTACATTTACTTTATCTCGTCCACGTTTACGTGCTTTATTTAAATTTGGAGGCTCATACGTAGTCTCAAAATATTTTGCAAAATCTGCACTTGTTTTTTCACTAAGTGGTTTTTCCAGACCGGATTTTCTGTCCGCGGCATCCACTTGTTTAATTTGTGCTTGCTCTTTACGCTGTTGTTCGTTCATTAAAGAAACTCCTTTCAATTTTAGCAAGGTTATACATTATTCCAGTATAAGCCCTATAAACAAAATTAACAATATGTAACCAAATAGCTAATAGGATAATTTCGCTTGTCTTAAGATAATTTACTAAAATTGTCATAAACAATTATCCAGCAATAAAATTATAATCGTTCCACTTATTACTACTGCTAATGTTATTTTTTAAATTCATTCCATACATTACAGTAGGAGGAAACTGCGACGTAACTTTATCAATGAAAAGCTCAGTGAAATATTTGAGGAGAATTGCCCCATTGATTTCCGTTTCAGGCGGACGCTTTCCACTGGCATGGCCTCAGCCGCTTCCTCCGCTACGCTCCGTCCAGGGTCTTCGCCTCATGCTATTCGAGGCCACTGAAAAAGTCCGGTAAATTCTTGAGAAGGCTAGTTCCAAAAAATTACATCACCACTTTTTAGCCTATGAGTGGAATAAACTGGTTCTGGCTCTCCATTTATGCATATTAACAAAACAAAATTTTGGGATAGCGTCTTTTGAAAAACTTCTATTTTAGTAGAAAATGACTTTTTCAGTGGCCTCATGCTATTCCGGCAGGAGTCGCCGCCCTCCACTCCAATCAATTTGTATGAGCTCTAATATTCCAAATGCGGAGTGGGTCTTTCACTTGCCCTCGGTGATGTAAAGTGACCTTTTTACTATCAATACTAAGTTAATTTATCGCTAAAAAGTAACACTTAAGCGGAGGAAAATACGGAGACTTCTGGGGGAGATGAGGCATAGGTGAGACCCCGGAATGCGTTAGCATGAGGAGGCTCATCAGCCGCTCCCGAAAAGCGCAGTGTTTTCCGTAGCGGAGGTGTAATCAGATTCAATATTTCAGTGAACTTTCGAGCAACACAGTTATTTTTCATACGCTAAAGACGAAAAGTTACGTCGTAGTTTATCTATTTACCGAATCATTGGTTAACTCTTTGAGACATTTTTATATACTTTAACCAATCAAAAAGCAGTATTACGTTTATGCGTAATACTGCTGCTTGTTTCTGGAAAAATAAGCTATCTTGGTTCAATAATAAGCTTAATAGCCGTTCTTTCTTCATTATCAATCATGATGTCAGTAAAAGCTGGTATACAAATAAGATCTACTCCACTTGGTGCAACAAATCCCCGGGAGATAGCTACTGCCTTAACTGCTTGATTTAAAGCACCCGCACCAATAGCCTGAATTTCTGCTGATCCACGTTCACGCAAGACATTTGCAAGTGCACCTGCTACTGAATTTGGATTTGATTTTGCTGAAACCTTTAATACGTCCATTACTAGTACCTCCTTGATTTCCTATTATAGTTCTATTTCTACTATATTCCTGGAGATGTTAGCTTATTACATTATTATGAACCAAAAATTTAAAACATTCAATGAATCATCCAAAAAACGGATGGTCTTCGTTTATTAGAATTCTTTCTACATGCGTAGCTTTTCCGTTAGACTTATCTATTGTAACCAGAATTCCGTTTAATTGTGTTCTTCCCTCTTTTGTAATTTCAAAACGTACCGGCATAGAAGTAAGGAATCTCTTAATTACGGCATCTCTTTCAACCCCTAATATTCCATCATAAGGACCAGTCATTCCAACATCTGATATATATGCCGTTCCATTTGGTAAAATGCGCTCATCTGCAGTTTGTGTATGTGTGTGAGTCCCCACAACTGCACTTACTCTTCCATCAAGATACCAACCCATAGCTTGCTTTTCACTAGTTGCTTCTCCATGGAAATCCAGAAAAATTATATTCGTCCGCTGTTTTGCTTCTGTAACTAATTCATCAATCTTTACAAAAGGATCATCGCTTGGTGGAAGAAATGCCCTTCCCTGTAAGTTAATAACGGCAACTTCCTGACCATTGAGGTTAATGTAGACAATTCCCTTACCAGGATTGTTTTCCGGGAAGTTAGCCGGTCTTATAAGGTTCTTCGCATCATCTATAAAATCAAATATTTCCTTTTTATCCCATGTATGATTTCCCATCGTAACTACATTTGCTCCATCTTCAAGGAACTTTTTATATATTTTCTCTGTTATTCCCTTACCAGAAGCTGCATTTTCTCCATTAACAATAGTAAGGTGTGGTCGATACTTTTCCTTTAACTTCGGTAGGTATTCATGTACCATGTCTCTCCCTGGTGAACCTACAACATCACCAATAAACAATATTTTCATGTTTATATCCATCTCCTTATACTAGTTTCCCAAAAGTTCTTCCGTATGTAACTCATATAACGATTATAAGCTATAACATATATCTAATTGTTTCTTAAGCAAAAATAAAAGCGGCCATATGACCGCTTTTATTTTGCATACTCTACTGATCTCGTTTCTCGAATAACAGTAACTTTTATATGACCGGGATAATCAAGCTCTCCCTCGATTCGCTTTCGTATATCTCGGGCAATTCGAACAGATTCAATGTCATCAATTTCATCAGGTTTAACCATAATTCGGATTTCTCTACCTGCTTGAATTGCGAATGATTTCTCAACCCCGGCAAATGATTCAGAAATTTCTTCCAGTTTCTCTAAACGTTTGATATAGTTTTCTAATGTTTCACTTCGTGCACCTGGTCTTGCTGCAGATAATGCATCAGCAGCAGCAACTAGTACAGAGATAATGGAAGTAGGTTCCTCGTCCCCATGGTGAGAAGCAATTGAATTAATGACTACTTCGTGCTCCTTATATTTCATTGCAAGCTCTTTACCGATCTCCACATGACTACCTTCCACTTCATGATCAATTGCTTTACCAATATCATGTAGTAATCCGGCTCTTCTTGCTAAGGTAACATCTTCACCTAATTCAGCAGCAAGCAGCCCAGCAAGATATGCAACCTCTGTAGAGTGCTTCAATACATTTTGTCCATAGCTAGTCCGATATTTTAGACGACCGAGAATTTTTATTAGATCCGGATGCAGACCGTGTACTCCTACTTCAAAAGTTGTCTCTTCCCCTATTTCACGTATATACTCATCCACTTCACGACGTGCTTTATCTACCATCTCCTCAATACGAGCAGGATGGATTCTGCCGTCTTGAACAAGTTTCTCTAAAGCCATACGAGCTGTTTCTCTTCGAATAGGATCAAAACCGGATAAAATCACTGCCTCTGGTGTATCATCGATGATTAAATCAATACCTGTCAGTGTTTCCAAGGTTCGTATATTTCTTCCTTCACGGCCAATAATACGTCCTTTCATTTCATCATTTGGCAAGTTAACAACTGAAACAGTTGTTTCTGCAACATGATCTGCAGCACAACGTTGGAGTGCCAACGAAAGAATATTTTTAGCCTTTTTATCAGCTTCTTCTTTTGCACGGTTTTCTGCTTCTTTAATCATTAAAGCCGATTCATGAGCTACTTCTTTTTCAATCCGCTCTAAAATAACTTGTCTAGCCTGGTCAGTTGTATATCCTGAAATGCGCTCAAGCTCCGTTTGCTGCTCTTGTAATGTAGTTTCCACTTTGCTTTCCATTTCTTCAATTTGTTGTTGTTTTTCTGTTAGTGATTGTTCTTTCTTCTCTAACAAGAGCTCACGCTTGTCCAGTGTTTCACTTTTTCTGTCCAGATTTTCTTCTTTTTGCATCAGACGATTTTCTTGCTTTTGAACTTCGTTTCGGCGGTCACGCAATTCCTCTTCTGTCTGCTGACGAAGTCTGTGATTTTCATCCTTCGCCTCAAGAAGTGCCTCTTTTTTAGCGGCATCTGCATTTCGGTGTGCCTCATCTACTATTTGTTTAGCTAACGTCTCTGCACTAGAAATTTTAGCTTCCGCAATAGATTTACGAATCAGATAACCAACAACAATACCGACGATTAGGAATAGAGCAAGCAAAATGGAGATGATTAAAGGATTGTCCATAATTTCACCTCCTGTTGCTATAAAATTTTACAATTCATTATTGTCGGCATGTACCATTTTTCAATGCAAAATTAATAATAAATCATAGAATATAAATTATAAATTTATACATTATTAATTTTAATTGTCTGTCACATGAATGTCAAGGAAACGTCATAAGTTGTTGGGTGAATATGGGAAAATATTTTTATTGAATAAAGTTATTTACTAACAAATAATCTTTGGTTAAAAACGTCTCTATACCCCCGAATCCAGAGATAATGTTCAAATCAAGCTGGAAATGCTATTTAATAATCTCTTTTTAATAAAAAAAGCCCCTTCTTCTATTGTGTAGAGGAAGGGAACTTCTCATCTATTAAACATCTAAACTTCCTTGACCTATTTCTTCTTCTGTTTCTTCTTTTGTTTCATCTAATTGATAGTGATCGCGTATAGCGCGGTGAATTTCCGCCATCATATCTGTATTTTCTTTTAAAAACTGCTTTGCATTTTCTCTACCTTGGCCTAGGCGTTCTTCATTGTAGGAATACCATGCACCGCTTTTCAGAACAATATCAAGATCTGAACCAATATCAAGAATTTCTCCTTCTTTAGAAATACCTTCACCATACATGATATCAACTTCTGCCTGTTTAAATGGAGGGGCAACCTTATTTTTTACTACTTTTATACGCGCTTTATTCCCCATTATATCATTACCTTGTTTCAATGTCTCAGCACGACGTACTTCTAATCGTACTGAAGAGTAAAACTTAAGCGCACGTCCCCCAGGTGTTGTCTCTGGATTACCAAACATAACTCCAACTTTTTCACGAATTTGGTTAATAAAAATTGCTGTTGTATGTGATTTATTAATAGCACCTGAAAGTTTTCGCAGAGCCTGCGACATTAATCGTGCTTGTAAACCAACATGAGAGTCTCCCATTTCACCCTCAATTTCTGCTTTTGGTACAAGAGCTGCTACAGAATCCACTACAATAATATCTACTGCACCACTTCGCACAAGAGCTTCAGCGATCTCCAATGCCTGTTCACCAGTATCTGGCTGAGATAGTAATAACTCTTCAATATTAACTCCTAAGGCACGTGCATAGTTAGGATCGAGTGCATGCTCTGCATCTATAAACGCCGCTTGTCCACCTTGTTTCTGCGCTTCCGCAATAGCATGAAGTGCAACAGTAGTTTTACCAGAAGATTCCGGACCATATATTTCTACTACTCTACCTCTTGGGTAGCCGCCTATTCCTAATGCTACATCCAAAGCTAAAGATCCACTAGGGATGGTGGCTATTTTTTGTAGTTCCTGTTCACCTAATTTCATAATGGACCCTTTACCAAATTGCTTCTCTATTTGTCTTAACGCCATATCTAACGCTTGTTTTCTATCGCTCAAAGTATTTCCTCCTTTAATCTACTATTTACATCATACTATGTTTTTTGATATTTGCCAAGAAAAACACGAATAAATGTTCTGCTTTTTCACAAGTAAAAAAGCAGTAGATATTGATTTTCTGACAATATCTTTTATTAAATAAGCTAATTTCTTGTATTACATTGAAAAGAATTATGATTTTATATAATTAAAAAGAATTTCAAATCCTTTTAGGACTGCTTTACTTCGAATAGCTGTTCGGTCTCCTTGAAAATAATATTCTTGAACTACATGCTTCCCTGCACGATCACTAACCGCAATAAACACGGTACCAACAGGCTTATTCTCCATTTGTCCTGGACCTGCTACTCCTGTAAATCCGATCCCAAAATCTGAATCTGTTCGCTTCCACGCATTTTCAGCCATTTCCAAAGCGCATTCTTTACTCACTGTACCAAATGATCGAATAACTTCATCAGAGACCCCTAACAGATCAGATTTCATTTTAGCATCATAACATATTATACCACCGCGGCAAACCTGTGAAGCACCTTCAACAGACACTAGTCTTTCAGTAAATTTACCTCCCGTTAAGCTCTCGGCAGCAGCTATTTTCTTACCAGCTTGTTTTAGTAACCTAATCAATTCTTCCTCAACAGTTTGTTCATCAGTACCATAATGGTATCTTCCTATCTTGCCCAATATTTTTTGTTTCGTTAAATCAAGTAGTTTATCAGCTTCTTCATCTGCTTTCGCCTTGACAGTTAACCGAATAACTACACCATCATTT
This sequence comes from Virgibacillus halodenitrificans, assembly GCF_001878675.1. Classification (NCBI taxonomy): domain Bacteria; kingdom Bacillati; phylum Bacillota; class Bacilli; order Caryophanales; family Bacillaceae; genus Virgibacillus; species Virgibacillus halodenitrificans. The sequence continues at coordinate 2,003,383 of NZ_CP017962.1, forward strand.
TGAGCTAAAGGTGCTATAGTTGGGTTACTTTGATTTTTTATTAAATCATAAAGTTCATGTTCCAAGCGTGACTCACCAATCCCGATAAATTTTAGTACGGTAGATTTAATAATATCGGACTGGCCGGTCATTTCCTGCAAATACGGGAAGACCTCATTCTCCGCAAGGTATTTCATTTCGCGTGGTACTCCCGGAAGGAAAATCCACGTCTTTTTTTCGAAGCTTACAATCATTCCAGGTGCCATTCCCATTTTGTTATCCAATACATGTGCGCCTTCAAAAATCCGCGCTTGTTTACGATTATTAGGTGTCATTTCAGTATTTTGCTTTTTAAAATAGGAGATGATCTTTTCCATAGCTGGCTGATCCTCAACAATCCGAAGATTACTTATACGCTGGAAACCTTCCCTCGTTAAATCATCGTCTGTTGGGCCAAGACCGCCTGTCACAATAATAATATCAGAGCGTTCGTGTGCTGATCTAAAGGTTTCCTCTACTCTCGTAAGGTTATCCCCAACCACACCATGATAATAGACGTTTAATCCATACTTCGCCAGCTGTTGGGACAACCATTGGGCGTTTGTATTTGCAATTTGACCAAGCAATAATTCAGTGCCTACTGCAATAATTTCTGTTTTAATCTGTTTTGTCACTTAGAATCCCTCATAACATGCCAATTTTTAATAAAGTAATCCACACCTGAAACAATTGTAAAGAACAAAGCTACATAAAGCATTAATGTTCCAAAAGGAAACCCGATATAGGAAAAAGGAAAGTTGTGAAGTAAGAGAGCTGCAATAGCAATCATCTGGGTTGCTGTTTTTAATTTGCCCATACTCCCTGCTGCAAGGACAAAACCTTCACCTGCCGCAACAAGGCGAAGACCAGTGACAGCAAACTCTCTGCTTATGATAATTATGACAACCCATGCAGGAGCAAATCCCATTTCAACTAATAGAATTAAGGCTGCTGAAACAAGTAATTTATCTGCAAGCGGATCTAAAAACTTCCCTAAATTCGTCACTAAATTATATTTACGGGCATAAAAACCATCTACCCAATCAGTAACGGATGCGAAAATAAATAATATTGCTGCCACAAAATCGGCTATTGGTAATGTACTTTCACCAATCTGCCAGTTTCCCCAATTTAAAGGAAGGCTTAACAAGAGAATAAAGATGGGGATTAATAAAATACGTGATATGGTAATTCTATTTGGTATATTCATTAGTACGATTTCCTCCTAGGCTAACAAAAATAAGGTATAAAACCCTTCCTGTTAAATGGAAGGGTGTACACGGGTATAATAATTATTCAGATTGCTCTTGCAGATTTACCCATATCTTCTGCACTACATTTTCATTTGGGTCAACAGGATAATTTAACTCCACCCCATTTATGTTGATTGTTAAGGCAGAAGCGTTTCCAATGTTAAAATAAAGTTGTTCTGCCTTGGAGGCTTCCAACTCCATAGGTGTGTCCTCACTTGTTAACATCCCACTATAAAGTGATTCATTCTTTTCATCATTCACATCTAACCATGTTTCTCCAGACGCTTCCAAAGTCACTGTTACTTCATCTGTAGCATTCAGTAAATTAAAAGTTGACTTTGTACCACTGGACGCTTCTTCATCCAAACGAAGCTCCGGTTGTTTAGCCTTCTCTTGTTCTTGCTGATCTTTTGACTGATCGCCTTCTCCTTCTTTTGATTCGTCCTCATTTTTTTGCTCATCATTATCTTTGTTGTCTTGTTTATTATCTTCTGGGTTATTAATTATTATTTCATTTTCGTCCTGTTTTTGTGGAGAAGTCGAATTAGAATCTTCCATGGATTGTTTAATTAAAAACCATGCAACGAAAAAGATACCGATAATTAATAACACAACAATTATTGTAGGGATAACAGAAAACACCTTCGAGTTTTTATCCTGGTTGTTATCTTTTCTAGTCCGTTGTATTCTGCTGTATTGGACCTCTTCATCATTTTCTGTTTTAGGTATTTCTTCTTTATACTCTTGTAATAACTCAGCTGGGTCTATTCCAACAGCATTAGCGTATTCTTTAATAAAAGCTCTGGCATAAAACTTACCAGGTAAAATATGCAGGTTGCCGTCCTCAATAGCTTTCAAATATCTCTTTTGAATTTTCGTAGTTTCCTGCAAGCTATCCAATGATAGCCCTTTTGCTTCTCTAGCTTCCTTAAGCCTTGAACCTACTTCCATAACTAACACCATCCATTTTAAAAATCGAACATAGAAAATCCGCTTTCCTGATTAAATTGCTGGTCTTCAAGCGGCTCGTATGTAATTTTTTCATCTTCATGACTGCGTAATTCAATAATATAATCAAAATCATCTATATTATATTCTGTAGATTGAACAAAGATATCAGGGTGTTCGACTACTTTTATAGCAGGCAGCTGCATAACCTCTCTAATTAATTGCCAATGTTGTTCATTTGCTCGTCGTTTAGAAACAACTCCGTCTATAATATAGATATTATCTGTGTTGTACTCTCCTTCTATCAATTTACTTCGTACTGTTTGCTTTAATAAGGTGCTGGAAACAAATAACCACCTTTTATTTGCACAAACACTTGCAGCGACCACTGATTCTGTTTTACCAACTCGTGGCATTCCTCGTAAACCAATTAATTTATGACCTTCTTCTTTATATAATTCTGCCATAAAATCAACTAATATTCCAAGTTCATCACGAACAAATCGAATAGTTTTACGATCGTCCACATCTCTATGGATATATTTCCCATGGCGGACAGCTAATTTATCACGTAGCTTAGGTTTTCTAAGTTTTGTAACAATTATTGTATCCATTGTTTCCAAGATTAGTTTTAGCCTCTTTATATTTTCATCATACTGAGATAGGAGCAGCATTCCTCTTCGCTGATTTTCCACGCCATTTATTGTAATAATATTTATGGAAAGCATTCCTAACAAAGAGGAAATATCACCAAGTAAACCAGGACGGTTTACTTGAATCTCATATTCAAAATACCATTCCGTTTTTTCCATGAGTAGTCTCCTTCTGTTTCCATAATAATACAAGATTAATATAAGTCTATCATAAATGATTTTTGGCTGGGTGAAAAGTAATTATCTTTACAAAATATAAAAACAATAAAAAGCTGCAGGTAATTATTCTGCAGCTTTTTATAACGTTACTTATTTGCCTTTATTTTGTACTAATTTTACCATTGTGTTGGCAATTGCTTGTTGTTCTTGTTCTGATGCCGCATTCCACAGTTCACGAAGTACAGCCTCTTCATTATTTTTAGCATCAACGCTTTGTGCAAGATAATCTCCAACCTCATGTGCAACGTTTTGAATCGTATCCTCACTCATACCTTGCTGCTTCGCTTGATCTAATTTATTGGCCAAAAAACCTTTCCATGATTCAAAGTTATCAAGAACTGACATATATATGCCTCCTTCAGTTTTTTTACATGTATAGTATTTGAGTATCTTATTTGTTTATACATGCTTACTGAAGAAATTTAATTACCATCCACCAGTAATATTAATTACTTCGCCTTGAATATAAGCTGAGCGGCTATCCATTAGAAAACTTACTACATGAGCAACTTCATCAGGATGTCCTGCCCGGTTTATTGGTATGTCTTCTATTATTACTTTTTTTTCCTCTTCTAGAAAATGGCCATTCATTTTAGTATCAATATATCCTGGACTTATTGCATTCACTGAAACACCTGAACGAGCAACTTCTTTTGCAAGAGCTTTAACAAAACTGTTTTGCGAGCCCTTAACTGAAGAATAAAGAACTTCATTACTTGCGCCTTGCTCCGCCCAAATAGACGTAATAAAAATAATATTGCCGTTTTGGCGTTGGACCATGTAAGGCAATAAATGCTTTATAAGCATCCATGGCGATTTAACATGTAATGCAAGCATTTCATCCATTAGTGATTCTGTAGCATCCTGGAAAACACCAAAAGATGTCTTACCACTCGCAAATATGAGATGATCTACAGGAAAAACCAATTGTTTCAGAAAATTTTTCAGCTCGTTGGAAGAAGTTAAATCAGCCTGAATCATTTGTAATACGGATTCACTACCCAAATCTTTAATGTGATAATCCAAAATTTCTTTGTTTTTATTGTAATGGAGAATTAGCTTATATCCATCTTGAGCCAATCTTTTTGAGATCGCCATACCAATATCACCACTTGCTCCAACTATTAATACATTATTCCCCATATCTTTAACCTATTTAGCTGAAATCGTACAAACAGCTATTCTTTCTTCAGTAATCCACTGTCGGAGGAATTGAGTTGCATCTTCAAGGCTAAGTTTCTGTATAGCAGGAATGACCTCAAAAAAGTCAATGTCCAGCATGTGGTATTGAGTATATTGGTTGGCAATGAATTCTAAGGAGTTCATTTGTCTCAACAATTGACCAATTTTTTTCTTTTTCATACGCTCAAATTCTTCTTCTGTAAGTTGAATACGATTGGTTGATAATAGTTGTTCTTTTACTTTAGCAGCAAACTTTTCCGGCTCTGCAGAATTACTGCCTATCAAAGTATAACCAAAGTTCTTTTCTAAATTCGTTTCAAAATAAAAACTATCATCAATTAAATTTTGTTCATATAATTCCTGATAAAATGTTCCGCTTTTTGAAAAGTAATGGCTGAGTAGCATATTTTGCAATAGATCCTTGTGTAAGTAGTCCTTACCAAAAAGTTCACGAACAGATTCCTTAATACCAACCGTACACTTTGGTATAGATACAGGCATATTTAAGTAAGTTTCTTTTTTGGCTACGTGTTCTGGCTCGTCTGGGAACTCCCTTAAAATATCATCCATTTTTGCAAATTGCTTAGATTCCTGATTTTCTTTAATGAGAGACATCATTTTTCCGGCTTCAAAATTCCCCGCCAAGAATAGAGTCATGTTTTCTGGATGATAAAACGTGTTATAACACATATATAAATCATCTTTCGTGATAGAATGTATTGACTCAACCGTACCAGCTATATCAATGTTCACGGGATGCTTTTTAAACATGCTTTTTATAGTCCCCATAAAAGCTTGCCAATCAGGTTGATCATCATACATTTTAATTTCTTGAGCGATTATGCCTTTTTCCTTTTCTACCGATTGCTCAGAAAAGTATGGATCTTGTACAAAGTCAATCAATGTTAGTACGTTCTTTTCAATATGATCTGTAGCGGAAAATAAATAAGCAGTCTTCGTAAAAGAAGTATAAGCATTCGGAGATGCCCCTTGTTTTCCGAAGTCGGCAAATACGTCCCTATCCTCTTTTTCAAATAGCTTATGTTCGAGGAAATGCGCAACCCCTTCAGGAACAGTGACCTTATTCTTCTCTCCAATAGGTACAAACGTCTGATCAATCGATCCATAATTTGTTGTAAAAAGACCATATGTTTTTGCCATTTCTTTTTTTGGTAATAAGAGGACAGTTAATCCATTGGCCAGTTTCTCTGAATAGATAGTCTCTTCTATATGTGAATAATTTTTGCTATTCATCAGAAGCATCCCCCTTTGTTGTTAATAAATATAATGTATCTTCCTCCAGTTTCTTTGCTACTTGGACTACATCTTCTTTTGTGACTTTATTTATATTATCAATAAGTTGTTTTGGAGGTAAAATCCAATCAGATAATACTTGTTGATATAATAATTCGATCAAACCTTGGGGATGATCCATTGTTTCCAGTAGTTGATTTGTTATCAATTCTTTTATCTGTTGCATATCCTCAAGAGAGAAATCCCCATTTTTCATTGCTTCAACTTGAAGTCTAATAATATCACGCGCTTTTTCGTAATCCTCTGGGGCAATCCCGCTAAATACAAGTAACAAACCTTTTTGACTTTCCATACGGGAGGCAGCATAATACGCAAGACTGTTTTTTTCTCTTACATTGATGAACAATTTAGAGCTTGGAAAACCACCAAATAACCCATTAAATACATGTAAAGCAGAATAGTCGTCATCCCGGAAAGTAACATTCGTTCGATATCCAATATGAAGCTTAGCCTGTTGAAGTTGTTGCTTTTCAATTATTTCTTTCGGTTGTTTTACTTCTTTTTTAGTTTGTTTTTGTTTAGAAGACTTTTCTGTTAGCACATTACTTTTTTTATCTTCCAATTGCTTATGAAGCATCGGAGAAAGAATGTCATTAATGTGTTCTTCATCATAATCTCCCTGAATATATATATCAATCTGATCTTCCATTAACATTTTCTTATAATAGTTGTATAAATTAGTGCTATCTATTTCGGCTAGATCTTCTTCGTACCCATGGACGTGTAAACGATAGTTTTCATTTTCACACATTTCCTCAATCAACCTTATATTTGCATAAGCCATTTTATCATCTTGTACAGACTGAATTTTTCTTAGCAAGGTATCTTTTTCTCGTAGTATAACTGCATTGTCAAAGGAGCCGTTCACTTTTCTCGGATTAAACAGCAGTTCAATCAATAAAGCAATCCCTTCCTCTGTAATACTGGAAGCATCAGGCACAAATTTTTCATTTGCAAGTTCTAACCTGAGACTTAAAATATGACTCTCTCCCTTTTTTCCTCCATCAATGGATAATGTTGCACCATATAGATCAGCAAGTTTCTTTTGTAAATCCTGCTTGGTTGCATAGTTTTCAGTCCCTTGCTGCAAAATATAAGGAAGGAGTGCTCTTTTCGTAATTGTTTCTCTTTCTAAGTTGCCTTTTATTTTAACAACAATTGATAATGTCTTATATTTCTTTGTTTTAATAAAATGTAGGTTAAATCCTTTTTCATTTTTAATTCTTTCAGTAAATCCGAGCATTCTATAACCTCCAGTAAATGTCGTATACCCATAGGCTTACTTATCTTATTCTGCACATATCTTCCATTTATAATCCATTATAAAACAAAAAAAACTGACTTGCTATAATTACATAGCAAGTCAGTAAGAAATCATTATCTGCTTCCTTTAATATATGGTTCTCCATTCGCTCGGGGTGCTTCTGCTCGCCCTATAAAACCTGCTAAAGCAAGTATTGTAAGTACATAAGGTGCTATTAACAAGAACACCTGGGGAACATCCTGCAATACAGGAATCCCTCCACTTACTACACTCAGGCTTTGTGCTAAACCAAAGAAAAGAGCAGCACCCATAGCACCGAGTGGATGCCATTTTCCGAATATTACAGCCGCAAGTGCCATGAATCCTTGCCCCACTATAGTCGAATGAGAAAAGTTAGACACAATGGTTAACGCAAATACAGATCCACCTAAGCCACCTAATGCTCCAGAAAGAATAACAGCAATATACCTCATACGATATACATTAATACCATTTGTATCCGCAGCCATCGGATGTTCACCAACCGCTCGAAGTCTTAAACCAAATGGAGTACGATATAATACATACCATGCTATAAAAGCAAAAATAATAGCGATGTATGATGTTACATATATTCCCTGGAAGAAGATAGGCCCGATAATTGGAATGTCTGCGAGAATAGGAATGTCCGTTCTAAAGAACGGTTCAGATACCATATCTGTCTGCCCTTTACCATACCATTGTTTTGTTAAGTAAACTCCAATACCCAAAGCTAACATGTTGATTGCTACACCACTTACAACCTGATTAGCTCTAAACGATACGGAAGCTACCGCATGAATAATAGAAAATATGGCGCCGATGAATGTAGCAACAATAATGGATACCCATGGGGTCCATGATCCAAAAACATCCGCAAAGGTTAGGTTAAAAACAATTCCTACAAAAGCTCCCATAACCATTAACCCTTCCAAGCCTATATTAACAACACCGGATCGTTCACTAAATACTCCGCCTAATGCTGTAAAAATTAATGGAGCTGAAAAGAATAAAACTGTCGGGATCAGTGATTGTAAAATATCAATCATTTATTTCCCCTCCTTTTTAAAGCGAAGTAAGAACCAGCGAATTATATAGCTAGATGCGACAAAGAAAATAATTAGTGCGATTATAATGTCAACTAATTCAGTAGGAACACCAGCACTAGTTGGCATTTGACCGGCCCCTTCCTTAAGAACCCCAAAGAGAATTGCCGCCAAAACAACACCTAAAGCATTATTTGATCCAAGTAACGCAACAGCAATCCCGTCAAACCCAAGATTTGTAAAACCAGACATAACAGATATCGTGCCATACGTACCTACACCTTCCATCGCTCCCGCAAGCCCAGCAAAAGCGCCTGAAATTACCATTGATAGAATAATATTCTTACTAACATTCATACCTGCATATCTAGAAGCATGTTGATTAAAACCAACCGCTTTCAGTTCATAACCAATCGTTGTACGTTGAACAATAAACCACATAATTATTGCAGCAAACAAAGCTACAAGAATTCCATAGTGCATCCTTGAGAAAAACGTCAATGTCTGCAACCATTCTGAAGCTAAAGAAGCTGTTGCTGGTATGGCTTCTGTTGTTGTTTCTTGCTCAGTTAGAACATTACGAATAATTTCGTTCGTTATAAATAAAGCAATATAGTTCATCATAATTGTTACAATAACTTCATGAACTCCTAATTTAGCTTTTAGTAGCCCTGGAACGAAACCCCAAAGAGCTCCAGCAAGCATTGCAACAATTAAAACAAGAGGTAAATGTAAAATCATAGGCGCATCTACTGCTAATCCTACCCATACAGCGGCAAGCCAGCCAACAATTACCTGTCCTTCGGCACCTATGTTAAATAACCCGGACCGGAAGGCAAACGCAACAGCCAACCCAGTTAAAATTAATGGAGTAATTCTTCTGATCGTTTCCCCGATCGTAAATGCATCACCAAAAGCGCCATTCCATAAAGCTGCATACCCTTCAATGGGGCTATAGCCTGAGACTAGCATAATAATTGCACCCGCAAGTAATCCAAGTAATACGGAAATTACTGGAACCAAGATTCCAAATAGTCTATTATTCTGAGTCATTATGCACACCCGCCTCACTTAGTTGACTACCTGCCATTAAGAGACCCAATTGCTGCTCATTTGTGTTTTCCGGAGTAACATTCGCAACAATTTTTCCATCGAACATAACAGCAATACGATCACTAACATCCATAATTTCATCCAATTCAAAAGATACGAGTAAAATTGCTTTTCCTTTATCCCGTTCTTCAATCAGCTTTTTGTGGATAAATTCAATTGCACCTACATCCAAGCCTCTGGTAGGCTGTGCAGCTATTAATAAATCAGGTGATCGATCTACTTCTCTTCCAATAATAGCTTTTTGCTGATTACCACCAGAAAGCGCGCGAGCAAGAGTGGATGCACTCGGAGTTCTCACATCATATTCTTTAATTAAACTTTCAGCCTTATCATATACTTCTTTAAAATTAAGAACAGTAGCTTTGGAGTAAGGCTTCTTATAATAGGTTTGTAGTACCATATTTTCTGCAACGGGATAATCTAAGACTAACCCATATTTATGTCGATCCTGGGGTATGTGACCAAGCCCACTTTCAGTAACTTTTCGTGGATTAAGGTTGGTAATGGATTTATTATTTAACTTAATTGATCCAGAATTCGCCTTTCTTAGTCCGGTAATTGCCTCAATCAACTCAGATTGACCATTCCCGTCTACCCCAGCAATACCTACAATCTCACCTGCTTTTACCTCGAGATTTAAACCTTTAACCAAATCTACTTTTCTAGCATCCTTAACAAATAAATTCTCTATTTCCAGAATGGTTTGACCTGGTACTGCTTTCTTTTTCTCTGTATGGAAGCTTACTTCCCGACCAACCATAAGAGATGCCAGCTCATTTGTAGTGGTGTCTTTAATATTTACTGTACCAATACCTTTTCCTTTACGGATAACTGTACAACGATCGCAAACCTCCATAATTTCTTTTAATTTATGGGTAATTAAAATGATTGACTTCCCTTCCTTGATTAAAGAACGCATAATTTCGATCAATTCATTTATTTCCTGTGGAGTAAGAACTGCTGTAGGTTCGTCAAAAATAAGCACCTCTGCTCCTCTATACAGTGTTTTAAGAATTTCAACCCGTTGTTGCATCCCCACGGAAATATCACTAATTTTAGCGGTTGGATCAACTTTTAATCCATAGCGATCTGATAATTCCTGAATTTCGCGTTCCGCTTTTTTAATATTTATTTTCCCTGATTTGGTAGTCGGTTCGCTGCCCAATATAATATTTTGAGTAACAGTAAATGGTTCAACTAACATAAAGTGTTGATGCACCATTCCGATTCCATAATCATTGGCAATATTTGGGTTCGTGATATTCACTTTTTGACCTTTAACACGAATCTCACCTTGCTCAGGTTGATATAAACCGAATAACACATTCATTAAAGTAGATTTCCCAGCACCATTTTCACCTAATAAGGCATGAATTTCACCTTGCTTCACTTGAACAGTTATATTGTCATTTGCTACTATACCCGGAAACTCTTTACGTATATTTAGCATTTCTATTACATAATCCATAATTACTCCCCCCTCTTAACACATTCATTTCATTTGTCTTTTTTGCACTATTTAAGTATTTACTAAAATCACCAAATGAAAAGAACAACAAGCAATTATTCTCTTCAGTTGAAAATTTAGTTAGAAAAGGATGGAAAGGCTGGTATTCCCAGCCTTCCACATTTTTACATAATAGATGTAAAAGATTACTATTTTTACTACCTAACTATTACAGTGAATCAATAAAGCCTTTTAATTCTTCATGTGTTTGAGGAACTTCCACATCACCGTTTAGAATTTTCTCTTTCCACTCATTTACGGAATCAACTATTTCCTTAGTCATGGCATCCTCATTTGTTGTTGCAACATTAATTGCGTCTTCTTCCAGACCGAATTCAAGCTTTTCTCCACCTGGGAATTCTCCGTTCATTGCCTGTTCAGTAACATTTTTAACTGCAACGTCCACACGTTTAACCATTGATGTAAGAGTTACATTATGGTCACCGATTTGCCCTTCTTCATGCTGGTCACGGTCTACACCGATTACCCAAATTTTGCGTTCAGGATCATTTTGCTTAATGTCTTTAGCTTCATTAAATACCCCGTTTCCAGTTCCACCAGAAGCATGATAGATAATATCAATTCCATTGTTATACATATTTGAAGCAATTATCTTACCCTTTGCAGGATCACCAAATGACTCAGCATACTCTACTTCCACTTCAATGTCTGGATTTACAGATTTTGCTCCTGCAATAAACCCTGATTCGAATTTGTTAATTAATGGAGAATCTACTCCCCCTACAAATCCTAATTTATTTGTTTCTGTTTTTTGGGCAGCTGCAACACCGACTAGAAATGAGCCAATATGTTCTTTAAAAGTGATACTTACTGCATTATCTGCTTCTATTGTGTCATCCACTAGTGCAAAATGTGTCTCTGGATATTGTTTAGCAACTTTTTGTAAGTCTTCTTTCAATTCAAAACCAATACCAAAAATTAAATCATATTCATCACGGATTAAACGGTTAAGGTTTGGAATATAGTCAGCTTTTTCATTTGATTGAGCATAGTCAAAACCATTACCTTTCTCAAGACCGTTTTCTTTTCCCCACTCTTGCAAACCTTCCCAAGCAGATTGGTTAAATGATTTATCATCCACCCCACCAATATCTGTTACCATAGCTGCACTAAAGTCTTCATTTGCAGCTTCTTTCGAAGATCCGCTGTCTCCACCACTTTCTTTTTCTTCCTTATCGGAACCGCTTCCACAAGCAGCAAGAACCATAGATAGTCCAAGCAATAATGCAAATAATAAAATAAATTTACGATTTTTCATTTTCTAACCCCCACTATAAATGTTTTGTAATAAAATTAATTCCTTGTAAATCGCTTTATGCGTTGGTCATCACCTCCTAAAAAATATATGAAAACCTTTTCATTATCGCCCTGAAAAGAACTAAGTTCTTTTTCTCAATACATGAAAACTAAAATAGTCAGGTCTGAAATAATTGGCTGAATACAATACAGGTTCATCTTCGTTTGTGTAATGCATTTGTTTTAGCAGCAGTAAAGATTGCTCCGGATCACAATTTAAAATATCATAAATTCGATCATGATACCCAATTGGTTCTATATAAGTAACGGCATAGGCAATTCGCTTCCCTGCGTATTCTTCCATTAATTGAAATAGTGAATCCTCTTTATGTACTCTATCTAATGGAATCAAATGTTCAGGGACTTTATCAATACAGAATACAACCGGTGTATTATCAGCTGTACGCACCCTTTCTATTTTCGCAAGCGTTTCTACTTTTTTCGGATGGAATTTTTCGCGTTCTTCTTCTGTAGGACTCACAAACTCAGTTGTTAGGTATTGAGACCCAGCATGTTTTCCTGATTGTTCAATCATATATGTAACGCTATTCAATTGTTCAATTCCTGAGGAGAATATTGGCTTAGGATTAACAAAGGTACCAACACCATGTCTTCTAGTTACAATATTGTCTTCCTCCATAATTCGCAATGCCTCACGTAAAGTTGCACGAGACACCCCTAGTAGCTTAGACAGCTGGAATTCAGAAGGAAGCTTTTCTTTTTCCTTATATTTACCATTTTCAATATCTCGTTTTACTTGATCGATCACTTGTAAGTATAAGTGCCGTGAATCCATCTTAATTGACATAAAATCCCCCCTTTTTTCTCTGGTTAATTTACCAGACATCTGACTTCTGACGTTCGACTGTTTGTCTGTCATAAATATATCATTATTATAAAAATAAATAAATAGCTATAGGACATTTTCCTCAAAAATATTTGGACAAATTCCGAATTTTTTATGAAAAACAGGCAAAAAGCATGATTTTCTTCCTTCATTCATAAGAAAAAACCGAACCAGCATGCTTTAAAAACATGAATCGGTTCGATTTTTTGTAGATAAAATTGTTCAGTTATTCATATTCAATATTCATAAAATCTTTATTATTTAAATGCCAGGAACAAAGCTGAGGGTATAAACTTGTTCTTATTCTAGGATGTTTGTTCTTCTGTTGCCTGAGTAACCAGAACTGTTCTTGGTTTACTGCCTTCATATGGACCGACAATCCCTCTATCTTCCATTGCATCTATTAATCTTGCAGCCCTCGTATAGCCTACACGAAAGCGCCTTTGTAACATAGATACACTAGCGCTTTGCATTTCAGTTACGAGCTGAACTGCTTCCTCATATAATTCATCATCCACTTCTTCTTTTACTTCACTAGTTTCTTCTGGAATCATTTCCTCCTGATATGAAGCTTTCTGTTGATCGATACAATGATCAACTATTCGTTCTACTTCCTCATCAGATAAGAATGCACCTTGAACTCGTACTGGCTTTGAGGTACCAACAGGCATAAACAGCATGTCTCCTCTTCCTAAAAGTTTTTCCGCCCCACCTGAATCCAGTATTGTGCGTGAATCCGTTTGTGAAGAGACACTAAACGCTATTCTGGAAGGAATATTTGCCTTAATAACGCCAGTAATAACGTCTACTGAAGGACGTTGTGTCGCTATAATAAGATGAATCCCCGCCGCACGGGCCATTTGTGCCAATCTGGTAATGGCATCTTCAACGTCATTTGATGCAACCATCATCAAGTCTGCTAATTCATCTACTAGTACGACAATATAAGGAAGATTTGGTTGTTCTTCGTCTGTAGTCTGATTATATTTACGGATATACTCATTATATCCTTCAATATTACGTGTGCCAGTGTCAGAGAATAATTCATATCTCCTTTCCATCTCGGAAACAACCTTTTTTAAAGCTCTTGAAGCTTTTTTCGGATCAGTTACTACAGGAGCCAAAAGATGTGGAATTCCGTTGTAAACATTTAGTTCCACTTTTTTCGGATCAATCATCATCATTTTTACCTCATGCGGTTTAGTGCGCATAAGTATGGTGGTTATTATTCCATTTACACAAACACTTTTACCACTACCTGTTGCTCCAGCTATTAATAGATGTGGCATTTTATTAAGTTCGGCCACAATTGCTTCTCCAGAAATATCTCTTCCTAATGCAAATAATAGTTTTGATTTAAGATTGTTCATTGAATTATCAAGTACTTCTCGTAAAGATACCATAGCAATTTCTTGATTTGGGACTTCAATTCCTACAGCTGATTTCCCCGGTATAGGCGCCTCAATACGTATATCCTTAGCTGCCAAAGCTAAAGCGAGATCGTCATGCAGGCTGACAATTTTACTTACTTTCACACCTGCTTCCGGATATATTTCATATTTGGTAACTGCAGGACCTACATTTACTTTAGTTACACGAGCCTTCACACCAAAACTTTGAAATGTTTTCTCCAGCTTCTTAACAGTTGCCTGAATTTGAGACTTCTCATTTTGCTGTGAATTATGTGATGGCTCAGCCAACAATTTAGGGGAAGGCAACTCATATTCGTAGTTTTCTACTTCCGTCATTGGCAAATGTTCGATTGGATCTTCCTTCGCTAAGTCCTCTGTCTTGTTAACTGAATCTTGTTCAATTTCTTGTTTTTCCGGCATTTCTTTTTCAATCTCTTGATAAGAATATGCTGTATCTGTAAAATCCTGAATAACAGGCTCTTCTTTTTCATCATATGTGCTTTCCATACCCATTTTCTCATTTTCAGTTTTCGTTTTCTTTGTCTCTCTATTTGCTATCTTTCTTTCTTTCCAGCCATTACGAATAGTAGATAGTTTAGATGAGAACTTTTTAAGTAATTTTGAAGAAAAATCACCTAATGAAAATTCCGTCATATATATTATACCGATAATAATAGAAAATGAAGCAACAATCTTCGCTCCTACAAGGGAGAAGAGATAATAACTAAACATAAACAGAATAGCGCCAATCATTCCACCACCTAAGGCTGCGGCATTACCTTCTTCATTAATAAATGCTATAAAGTGCTCCCAAGTCATTGCTAAAATTGATACATTTTCATTAACTAACAATCTATCAAATGTTTGAATATGAGTCATTAATAAAATACCAATAAATAAAATATAGAAACCGATAAGCTTTTTGTTAAAAAAATCAGGGTACTTTCTTTTAATTACTAAAAGCAAACCCGTAATCATCAGAAATATCGATGCTACAAAATACCATATACCAAGAAAGAATCTAAAAAAATATTCCAGTCCACCTGGTATTGCTCCGTCACTAATTGCGCTTGCTCCACTACCGAATATTGCCAAAAAAATAAAAAGCAGCCCAAGTAATTCTAGCTTTAGCTGTTTTTTTATTTTATTGCTCTTTTTCTTGCGTCTTTTTTTCGCCATTCTTTCTCACCTCTGTTAACAAACTTTGCTAAAGCCGGAAACCCTTGCCGTGTAAGGCAAGGGTTATTAAATCCATTTTAATTATATCATAAATAAAGTGTACAACTAGATTATATAGGTATTTAAGGTAAAATTCTCCCAGGTGTGAATTTATCATCTAGAAAATCCTGTGGGTCTGTAGATAATAACTGTACCAGTTGATATCGTCCTTCTGCAGTTTTATCCACACAGATTGATCTGCCTTCATAGGTAATATATTCTCTATTTGTATTTTCTTCCTCTGGAAAAATTTCTTCTTGTGTTAAAGGTGTATATAAGATCATTATTGAATCACCTGTTTTCCAGTTTCGTTCGTCTGTCCTATTAATTCATTTAGCTTGGCCATCGCTTCTTTCACACCGCCAACACCGTCAATTAATCCATAATCTACTGCATCTGCACCAACAACATTTGTACCAATATCTCTCGTTAAATTACCTTTTGCAAACATCAAATCTTTAAACTTTTCTTCCTTAATATTTGAATGATTAATAACAAAATTAATTACTCTGTCTTGCATTTTATCCAAATACTCAAATGTTTGCGGTACGCCAATTACTAATCCTGTAAGCCTAACTGGGTGAATGGTCATCGTTGCTGTAGGAGCTATAAAAGAATGATCTGTTGCCACAGCTATAGGTACTCCAATCGAATGGCCTCCTCCAAGTACAATAGATACGGTCGGTTTAGAGATGGAAGCAATCATCTCAGCCAGTGCTAAACCCGCCTCGACATCGCCCCCTACTGTATTTAGTAGTATAATCATTCCTTCAATTTTTGGGTTTTGCTCAATCGCAATCAATTGAGGTAGCAAATGCTCATACTTCGTTGTTTTATTTTGTGGTGGTAGTTGTATATGTCCTTCTACCTGTCCAATAATCGATAGTACATGGATATTGGAATCTGGGGCAGCAGGAATGTTAGATTGTCCCAGCTGCTGAATTTTTTGCACAATAGAGGAAGAGTTTGCTTGCTGATCTTGGTTTTGGTCTTCCTTTTTTTCATCTTCTTTATTCATTAGTATGCACATCCTTTATTGAGTCTCTAGCCATAGTATGAGCATATTTAGGGAGGTACATGCATAAGAATAGCGGAAGCAGCTAAAACAGAAGAGAGAAACTCAGGATATGTAATGCAATCATGCATAACTACTATTTATATGGGATTACTTTTCCATTACAGTCTTGATTTCCCACGTATAATCTTGTGCAATAAATTATGAACTTAGAGAGTGAGTTTCTAAACTTATTTAAATTGGATATTTACATTACAATCAAGGTTATTGGAAGTTTATCTATTTGTTGAATCATTGGCAGCTCCAGCATATATTAGAAGCGTTAAAAAACCGACTAAAATAGCCGGTTTTTTTGTTATCACTTTTTGTATTAACTAAAATAGCTTTGCAACTTCTCCTCTTCTTCCTTTGAAAGTTCAGTTAAAGGCAATCTAACCCTTCCAGTCTCTATTCCTTTCAAACGTAAAGCAGATTTAACCGGAGCGGGAGAAGGAGCCATAAACATTGCTTTCATGGTTGGAAGGAGTTTCCGATGAATGGATGCTGCTTCTTTTATATTTCCTTGATGAAACTGAGATGCCATTTCTTGCATTTTCTCTCCTGCCACATGAGATACAACAGAGACCACTCCGATGGCTCCCAGAGATAGTAATGGAAGTGTCATACTATCTTCTCCACTATAAAAACTGAAATCATCTTCTGTTTTTTCAATAACGGTTGCAGCTAGTTCCATATCCCCTGTTGCATCTTTAATGGAGACTATCCCTGGGACTTTACTTAATTGAACAATTGTATCGGCAGTCATTTTAACAACGGATCTGCCAGGAATATTATATAGCATGATTGGCAAATCTGTTATTTTAGCAATTGCAGAAAAGTGTTCAACCATCCCTTGCTGACTCGGTTTGTTATAGTAAGGTGCTACAAGCATAATCCCATCTACTCCACATGCTTCAGCTTCTTTTGTTAATGAAATTGATGTTGCAGTACTATTGCTTCCTGTTCCAGCAATAACAGGGATACGCTTGTTTACAACTTTTACTACATGTTTAAATAAATCAATTTTTTCGGCTGATGTTAGTGTTGGTGATTCTCCCGTCGTTCCAGCAATTACCAAACCATCTGTTCCGTGTTCAATTAAATACTCAATTAGTTTCGTGGTTTGGTCATAGTCTACTTCACCACGAGGGTTAAATGGTGTTACCATGGCTGTTAAAACACGACCAAAATTCATTCGCTATCACCTTTCTTTAATTAAGAAGCTTGATACACATTAATGCATATTTCCCAATTCAAACACTTCATGTAAAGCATTTACAGCCACCTTTAGATCTTTGTTGTGCACAAGCACCCAAATTGTTGTATGGCTATCAGCGGATTGAAGTATTTGGACATTCGAATCTGTTAGAGATTGAACTATTTTTGAAGCAACCCCTGGCACCCCAGTCATACCCGCTCCCACAGCAGAAACTTTAGCACAATTTGCAGTAGTTTCCGGCTGGAAGCCTAATGTCTCTAAGATTCGAACAGCTTTTTCTGCAAACATATCTGCAACGGTATAAATTACCCCTGTGGGTGATATATTTATAAAATCAACAGAAATTCCTGCCTCCGCCATTGCTTTAAACACATCCGACTGAAGACGAAATCCATTTTCTTTTGAATGTACACGAATTTGAGTGAGCGATGAAATATGAGCAATTCCTGTAATCAGCCGTTCAGAAACGTCCGTTCCCTTATCAAGCACTCTGGAAGAAGTTACCAAGGTCCCGTTTTCTTCGGAATAAGTTGATCTTACCCTCATCGGTATCTTTGCTTGCATAGCAATCTCCACTGCTCTTGGGTGAACTACCTTTGCACCTTGATATGCTAAATTGCATATTTCGGTATAGGTGACTACATCAATAGGTCTTGCTGACTCAACAACCCGTGGGTCAGCTGTCATAATTCCGTTAACGTCAGTAAAAATTTCTATACGTTCTGCAGCCAATGTAGCACCTAAGGCAGCTGCAGTAGTATCACTACCCCCTCTGCCTATAGTAGTAATTTCTCCTGATCTAGTTTGACCTTGAAAACCAGCAACCACTACAACGTCTTTGGTTTCCAATTCAGTTGCAACCCGTGACGGGTCAACTTCAATTATTTTAGCTTGATTATAATCTTCTGTTGTAATGAAACCGGCTTGAGCCCCTGTTAATGCTGTAGCTGCGACATGATTTTTCTGAAGTTCATTAGATAAAACCACAGAAGAAATCACCTCTCCGCAGGAAAGTAATAAATCAATTTCCCTGTTGGAATTATAATTCGCAGGAAAATCAACTAGACTCAGTAATGTGTCTGTAGCATATGGATCTGGTTTTCTGCCCAATGCAGAGACAACCACTACTACTTTATATCCTTCAACTAATGCATCCTTAATATGCCTAATTACATGTTCCCTGTTCTCCTCAGACTGAACAGAAGTTCCACCAAATTTTTGAACTACTACCTGCATAATAAAACACCTCTATTATTTTAACCAGTTATTCTTAATCAATGTTTCTGCGATTTGTACTGTATTTAATGCAGCACCTTTCATCAAATTATCAGATACGACCCAGAGATGGAAGCCTCGGTCATTATCCAGATCTTTTCTAACACGCCCGACAAATACTTCCTCCCTCTCTGCTGCACTTAACGGGGTAGGATATGTTTGGGTAGCAGGATCATCCTCTAATAATACACCTTCTGCATTTCTTAATTCATTCCATAAGTCCGCCACATGCACACCGTCTTTAGCCAACTCTATATATACACTTTCTGCATGGGAAGTAAAGAACGGAAGTCGAACACACGTTGCAGCAACCGATAGATCAGTCTGGTGTAAAATCTTTTTAGTTTCATTGATCATTTTCATTTCTTCAAAGGTATAGCCATTTTCTTGAAATACATCAATTTGCGGAAGTGCGTTGAAAGCAATTGGATAATGCTTCTTATCACCTTTAACAGGCAGAATCTCCGCTTCCATTGTACCCTTTTCAAAAAAGTCTTTTGATTGTTTTTCTAATTCTTTATTTGCTTGTGCCCCTGCACCTGATACGGCCTGATAAGTTGATACGATAATTCGTTCTATTCCATAAGCTTTTTGGATTGGCTTTAATGCTGCTACCATTTGAATGGTTGAACAATTTGGATTTGCTATAATTCCCTGATGCTCTTTCAAGTCTTCCTTGTTTACTTCTGGAACTACTAGAGGCACATTTTCATCCATTCGAAAAGCACTTGTATTATCTATTACTACCGCACCATGTTTCACAGCTTCGGGAGCAAGTTTTTTGGATATAGCTCCACCTGCTGAAAATAATGCGATATCAATATCTTTAAAACTGTCAGGAGTAGCTTCCTCTACGGTTACATTTTCCCCATTAAATATCATTTGCTTTCCAGCTGAACGCTTTGAGGATAATAGTTTTAGTTGTTTTACCGGAAATTCCTTTTCTTCTAATAAGCGCATAATTTTTTGACCTACTGCACCCGTTGCTCCCAATATTGCTACATTGTATAATTCTTTTTGTGACATCCTCGGTTCTCCCTTCTATTCTCCTTTATATAAAATTGCTTCTAATTTTTAATTTTATCATAGTTTAATCATGATGAGGAACAATAACTGGTTGAAGTTGTTTAAATTGAAGGGCAGACTCTACTGTTTCACTTAATAAATCCATTTTAGCTACAAGGGAGTTAGGCTTTTTATGTGGATCATCTTGCCCGTAAGGTATAAAATAAATAAATTTACTTGCCATTAATCGCATTAAATTAACCCCATTTAACCCTAAGGCATCATTGGTAGAGATACCCAAAACGACAGGGCTTTGATTTCGCATCGTGGCTTTTGCAGCCATGAGCACAGGAGAATCTGTCAGGGCATTTGCCATCTTACTGAGTGAATTTCCTGTTAATGGCGCTATAACCATACAATCAAGCGGATACTTCGGACCAAGTGGTTCAGCTTCCTGCATTGTTGAAATTACAGACTTTCCTGTAATCTTTTCTATCTTGTCAATATGATCTTCAGCATTACCAAATTTAGTATCTGTCGACCTTACCGTATACGTAACAATTGGTACAACCTCTGCTTTTTGCTCCATTAACCTCTCTAATTGAGGAAAAACTTGATCATAGGTACAATGAGACCCAGTGAAACCGAAACCAATACGCTTTCCTTCCAGACTCATACTATATCCCCTCTCTTCTCATTTCTAAACTTACTAAATTACTCATTACTTAATATGAACTGTTTAATAACATCTGCCAGGATTTTACCGGCTGTTTTTGGAGCTACCATACCTGGTAAGCTCGGTGAAAGGATAGCCTTAATACCCCGCTGCTCTGCATAATTGAAATCTGTGCCCCCTGGTTTGGAAGCTAAATCAATTATCAAGGCATTGGAAGGCAATTGTTGAATGCATTGCTTCCCCACTACAGGTGCTGGTATAGTATTAATAATTAAGTCACATGAAGCTGTATAATTAGGTAATTCCTCTAATGGAATGGGGTTTAATCCCATCTCATCAATCCTTGCTAGATCCTTTATACTACTTGCACTTACAGAAACTTTTGCTCCCAGTGCTGAGAATTTATTAGCCACTGTATGACCAACTCTTCCAAAACCAACTACAATAACACGTGAGGAATGAATCGTATAATCAGTATGTTCAATTGCCATCATAATTGTTCCTTCTGCAGTTGGAATTGAATTATATATTGCTACATCATCCCGGTTCAATAAAGCTTCTAAATGGATGTTTGCACTTTTTGTTGCTTCCTTCAGATAGTCATTAGCTATCCCTGTAAAAACCAGGCATGAGCTTTTTAATTTTTTAAACCATTGCTTATTCAAATTTATTTTTTCATCTGAAAAAACTGTATCAACATTTCCCTCCATATCGGTTCCTGTAATTGATAAAATAACAGTATCCAATTTGGAAGGTACTATATCATTAAATTCAATTTGCTGTGAACCTGTGAATCCTTGCGCTAATTTATCAAAACCTACAAGGAAGATGGTTGTTTCATTTAGAGTCTGCAGCTGACGAATTAATTCTAAATATCGTGCATCTCCACCTATTACTGCAATCTGTCTTCGCTCCATTTATATAAACACCCTCCAAACTTTGTGCTTCTGAATTAACTTCTTTATAGCTTATGTGGGTTCGTAATGTTAGTGATTCACATAGTAAAATTCCAACAAAAAAGGCTGATACCCTGTAGAGTAATCAGCCTATTTGACAGTTAATTTAGTTTGTTTTACTTACTTGTTTTAAAAAAGAGCGTGTATTTCCCGAGAATTTCAGAATAGTTTTGTTTGACTAATAACCTTAAGAAATTAACCTGTGATAAAAATACTTATCTAATCTTGTCTGGATCAATAATGATCATGTCATCCCCTATTTTCCTTATTGAATCCCAGCGTATCCTTGTTTCCTCGCCCTCTTTTTTTAGACCGAACCACTTGTAATTAGGAATAATAAAAGATTCAATTTGTCCAGTTTTTTCGTTGATTTCCATATCAGTTTGTCCTAAAATACCCAACCTCGCTCCTTGATTAACATCAACTATTTCTTTCCCACTTATTTCTTTATACCGCATGAAAGATCCACCTCCTTCTTGCCCTTATTTATTTATATATATGCAATAACAATAATACTATTTCAAATGATTCACTGTACCTGTCAATTAACAAAAGAGAGCTTGCTTACCAAACATGTTTTCCAAACCGGTAGTTTAAAGTTAGGTTAATACGGCGTTTATCTATTTTGCGAACCTTTGAATATTCCTCACGTATGTTTTAGAAACTAAAAAATCCGAACTGGTCATATTAATTTATGAATCAGTTCGGATTCTTTCTTAAAAGTTTATTTAGTTATTCCCCAACATTATTGTGGAGCTTCGGGAGCAATAAGTGCTGAAGATGGTGATTGGCTAAAAATCATGTCAATGACCTTTTTAACGGAAAAATGATCTACAGCATCAATTTCCTTGATCATCTCATCAAGTGTTCGATGACGTTGTAAAATTAACTCATTTTTACCGTTTCTGCTCATACGGCTATTTGTACTCTCTAAGCTAAGCACCAAATTTCCTTTGAGTTGCTCTTTGCTATTGATTAACTCCTTATCTGTCAAACCTTGATCTGCAAACTGTTTAATTGCATTATCTATGGTTTCTTCCAGTAATGGCAGCTGTTCCTTCCCCGTTCCTGCATAAATAGTCAATAATCCATTATCCAAAAATGAGGAGTGATAAGAGAATACAGAATATGCAAGCCCCTTCTTTTCCCGCACTTCTTGAAATAAGCGGGAACTCATGCTACCACCCAGTACATTATTCATAATAATTAAACTATAAATATCATTATGGCCAACATCCAGACCATCATAGCCAATACATAGATGGGCTTGTTCTGTATCCTTATGTCTTTTAATTTGCCCATTTACAAAAGACGGCTTGAAAATTGAATATGTTTGGTTGTCATACGTATAATTACCAAAGTGACTTTCAATTTGTTTAATGAAAGAATCATCCACATTGCCAGCTACAGATACAACAACATTCTCAGGTATATAATGTTTTCGAATATAATCTCTTAATGTATCAGGAGCAAATGTTTTAAGCTGCTTTTCTGTCCCTAATATAGGATAACCAAGTGGATGTTCACCATATGAAGCTCGTGCCAACAGATCATGGATGATATCATCTGGAGTGTCTTCATACATTTTTATTTCTTCATAGACTACTTTCTTTTCTCGTTCCATCTCTTCTTCATCAAATTGCGAGTTGAAGAACATATCAGAAAGTATTTCCAATGCATATTCTTTGTGAGTATCTAATACTTTTGCATAGAAGCAAGTATATTCTTTTGAAGTAAATGCGTTTACTTGACCTCCTATAGAATCAAAAGCCTCTGCAATATCTTGAGCAGTTCTAGTCGCTGTTCCTTTGAAAAACATATGCTCCAAGAAATGTGAGATCCCATTATTGGCTTCCACTTCATTTCTGGATCCTGTTAATACCCAAATACCAATAGTGACGGAACGCACGGAAGGCATAGATTCAGAAACAATTCTTAATCCATTTTTAGCTGTGTGTTTTTCTATCAAAGTGAGTTTCCTCCCAATTTTGTAAGTATACTAATTATCTTTCCTCATTAAGAAGCTTTTCAATCGTACCCAGTTTAAAACCTTTTTGTTTAACTTGTCTTATAAGAGGGCCTATCCCCTCTGCAATTGATTCTGTTGGATGCATAAGAATCGTCGCACCTGGGTGCAATTTATCGTTTACTCGGTTTATCATAACAGATACTGTCGGATTCTTCCAATCAATCGTATCAACTGTCCACAAAATCGTATGCATATTCAAATTATGAGCAGCATCTACCACATGTTGATTATAACTGCCACTTGGAGGAGCAAACCACTTAGGTTCTTCATCTATTATTGCTTTAATAATTTCGTTGGTGCTGGAAATTTGCTCTATATTCTTTTGATTGGAAAGACGAGCCATATCTGGATGATTATACGCATGATTTCCTATTACATGTCCTTGTTCACTAATCATCTTAACTAATTCAGCATTTTCTTTTGCCCATTTTCCCTCAATGAAAAAAGTAGCTTTCACCTTCTCTTTTTTTAGTTCATTCAATATGTCAGGTATATATTCAGCACCCCAGGAAACATTGATGAGAAAAGCAACCATTTCCTTTTCCGGGTGGCCCCGATAAATTGGAGCTGAAGGTAAATCCTCAAGGGATATTTTAGGTGAGGTTTGTTCAAGGCTTAATAAGTTTTCGTCAAATTCACCTGATTCTTTCATATTCCTATAAGATTTTTCGAGGTTCACTTGTAATCCATTTCTCCCTGGAGTTTTTTTCCATACTTTATCAATATACGCATCCTGAGCTTCCTCAGCATAATCACTGCTCTTCTGTAAAATCTCCTGATACAAAGGATCTCTCTTAGCAGTAGTTTGTATCAATTGTTCCCCTTCTCGTTCAGAAAAAGGATTATAATCTAAATTAAAAGAAATTCCAACTACTAATAGAAATAAACAAAATGTAATAAATTGTCTTAAACGGTACACCCCAATCCCCTCCCATATTATATATGTGAGCAATGGACAAGGTATGTATTATAAATTGATATATTAGAACCAATTTTCTTTAATTAAAAAGCAAAAAAGAAACTGGTTAACCAGCTTCCTTTTAAAAAGATGTTATGAATTTTCTTTTTCTTTTCTTTCTCTTTCTTCTTTTAATACAGCTTTACGGGATAAATTAACTCTACCCTGATTATCAACTTCTTTAACTTTAACAAGAATCTCATCTCCAATAGAGACTACATCCTCTACTTTATTCGTTCTTTCTTCTGCTAATTCAGAAATATGAACTAGACCATCTTTTCCTTTAAACAACTCTACGAATGCTCCAAATTTCTCAATTCGTTTTACTTTCCCAAGATACATTTGACCAGCTTCTACTTCTCTTACTATATCTTCAATGATTTTCTTTGCTTGATCATTCATAGAGGAATCTGTTGAAGAAATAAACACTTTGCCGTCTTGTTCGATATCGATCTTAACTCCAGTTTCTTCAATAATCTTATTAATCTGCTTACCACTTGGTCCTATAACATCTCTAATCTTATCTGGATTAATATTCATTGTTAAAATTTTAGGAGCATATGCTGATAGTTCTTTGTTTGGCTCTTTGATGGTTTCAAGCATAGAATCTAAAATCTGCATACGACCTTTTTTAGCTTGGCTCAGAGCTTCCTTAAGAATTTCCTTAGATAGTCCATCAATTTTTATATCCATCTGTAAGGCAGTAACCCCTTTAGCCGTACCCGCAACCTTAAAGTCCATATCGCCAAGAGCATCTTCCATTCCTTGAATATCTGTCAAAATTGAATAATCTTCACCTGATTTAACTAGCCCCATTGCAATACCAGCAACTGGCGCTTTAATTGGAACCCCTGCGGCCATCATAGCCAAAGTGCTTGCGCAAATACTTGCCTGTGAAGTAGAACCATTGGACTCCAAAACCTCTGACACAAGTCGGATGGTATAAGGAAAATCTTTATCTGATGGCACAACTTTCTCCAACGCACGTTCACCTAATGCTCCGTGGCCAATTTCTCTTCGTCCAGGCCCTCTAATAGGTCCTGTTTCACCAACACTGTATTGTGGGAAATTATAGTGGTGCATAAATCGCTTTGATTCTTCCAAATCTAAACCATCTAGAATTTGAACATCTCCTAAAGCTCCAAGTGTACAAACACTCAATGCTTGAGTTTGTCCCCGGGTGAACAAACCGGATCCATGTGTGCGTGGCAGAATATTAATTCTAGAGGAAAGTGGACGTATTTCATCAATCTTACGACCATCTGGACGAATCTTTTCTTTTGTAATCAGACGACGTACTTCTTCCTTAACCATCTTATCAAGGATTGACTTAACTTGTTTAATTACGCCTTCCTCTTCTTCTTCATAATTCTCAACAACTTCTTTTTTTACATTGCTGATAGCTTCTTCTCTTGCGTGTTTTTCTTTTACTTGTATAGCTGACACAAGCTTGTCCTTAGCTTCTGCTTCAATTTTAGCTGTCAGTTCTTCATCCAACTCAAAAAGGGTCACTTCAGATTTTGCCAATCCTACCGCACGAACAATCTCCTCCTGGAATTCAACCAAACGGATAATTTCCTTATGACCAAACATAATTGCTTCCAGCATCACTTCTTCTGGGACTTCGTTAGCTCCTGCTTCTACCATATTGATTGCATCTTTGGTGCCAGCGACTGTTAAATCAATATCACTTTTTTCCTCTTGTTCTATGGTTGGATTAATAACAAATTCTCCATCAACCCTTCCCACATGCACACCGGCAATTGGTTCTTCGAAAGGAATGTCTGAAATACTAAGTGCGATGGATGAGCCTATCATTGCAGCAATTTCTGATGAGCAATCTTGATCTACACTCATAACCGTGCTGATAACTTGTACTTCATTTCTGAATCCATCCGGAAATAAGGGACGGATCGGTCTATCAATTAACCTGGAAGAAAGAATTGCTTTTTCACTTGGGCGTCCTTCACGTTTAATAAACCCCCCTGGAATCTTTCCTACTGCATAAAGACGTTCCTCATAATTAACGGTTAAAGGAAAGAAAGGCAAATCTTTTGGTTCCTTAGATGCTGTGGCTACTGATAGAACAGCTGTCTCACCATAGTGGATCATACATGCTCCATTAGCTTGCTTTGCTAACTCTCCTACTTCGACAGTAAATTTATTACCGGCAATTTCAGTTGAAAATTGTTTTTTCTCGTCTGCCATTTAAAATAGTGCTCCTTTCAATAAACATTCTATTTTTTATTTTATAGTTTTTAAACCAGAATGTAAATTTTATGTAGTAAAATCAATTATAAACGTATAAAAAAAGCAGGATTCCTCCTGCTTTTGCGATTATCGGCGTAAGCCAAGTCTCTTAATAAGTTCACGATAACGAGTAACGTCTTTATTACGTAGGTAATTAAGTAAGTTACGACGTTTACCAACCATTTTTAACAATCCACGACGTGAATGATGGTCTTTTTTATGAATACGTAAATGTTCGTTTAATGTAGTAATTTCTTCTGTAAGTACAGCAATTTGTACTTCCGGAGAACCTGTGTCATTCTCATGAACCTTGTATTCATTAATAATTTCATTCTTACGTTCCTGTGTGATAGCCATTCGGCCCACCTCCTATATTATAAGTTAGCCCCATTCCCCTAGCAAACGTCGGAGTTACGATCTGCCAAGCGAAGGTTTTACGTTGTCTATCGTACATGTTTTTTCGATTAAATGCAAGAAAAAAATAAATAACTTTCAATTATATCTCGAAATAGTTCCGAATTTTTTTTTCATCCTCAGCAATTTGCTTAACTAAAGCTTCTACATTACTAAATTTAATTTCATCCCTCACAAAACGATACCATTCAATAAGTATAGTTTCGTCATAGATGTCTTTATGGAAATCAAAAATATTCACTTCAACAGAAGGTTTAACCTCTTCTGGAGTAAAAGTTGGTTTTACTCCAAGATTAGCCATACCATAGTATTGCGATTCACCAATTGTGACTTTAACTGCATATACTCCATTTTTCGGTAAAATTGTATCAGAATCCACCTTCATATTTGCAGTAGGATATCCAATCGTTCTCCCTCTTTGATCTCCTTTTATAACAGGGCCTTCAGCAGCTAAAGGCCTACCAAGCAAGTTGCTCGCTTCTTCAACATCCCCAGTTTGCAATAGTTTCCTAATTCTTGTTGAACTTACCTTTTCTTCATCCATTTCCACTTTAGTAATTTTGGTAACAGCAAATTCATTTTCCGCGTGGGCACGAATGGTATCCATATTTCCTTCTCCTTTATGTCCATAGGAAAAGTCAAACCCAGCTACCAAATGTTTTACATTCAGTCCTTTTATAAAATGGTCTATAAAGGTCTGAGGAGCTAATGCAGCCAAATCTTTATTAAACTTAATAATATACAGAATATCAACGCCTAAATCCTTCAAAATTTTCTTTTTTTGTTGTAAAGGTGTAATGTATTTAACATGCTGTACCTTCTTGTTTAAAACAACGGATGGATGAGGATGAAAAGTGATAACTGCACTGTCTATTTTTTCATTTTCAGCTATAGAAACAGCAGTATTAATTACTTTTTGATGTCCTTTATGAATCCCATCAAAAAAGCCAATTGCACTAACTGATGCTGGTTGTTGGTTCCCTGTTAATGTATGAGGATACGTTAATTCAATTACTTTCATCGTTTTCTCACCTGCACTTCTTTATCCTTGAAAAACCCGTACTGGTTTAAGTTGATCAGGTTTCTCTGGATGTTTTTGATAAATAGCTAATAATTCCTCTTCAAAAAGAACAGCGAAAGGATCTGTCTTCATGCTTTGCTCAAATGGAAGCTTTTGTCCATTTTTTACCTTGTTTTTTGTTTCCTCGTCCACATTCATCACATCGAGATGCTGTATACCACATATAATCGGTTTTAGTAACGTATGGTGTGTTTGATCGTCTACCGCCTTTTCTATCATAGCAAAAGTTACACTATTTTTCTTTGAAAAAGCTCCAGTTCTCAGTCTGGTTAAGTCAGCCATGTGCGCAGGGAATCCTAATTTCCTTCCTATATCCACACTTAGTGTACGTATATATGTGCCCTTTGAACATTCCACTTCTATTTTAAATGTTTTGCTTTCTGGATTTGAACCTAAGTATTGTATTCCATATATATATACTTTTCTACTGGGACGTTCAACTTCAATGCCCTCTCGAGCATATTCATATAATTTTTTTCCATTTACTTTCACTGCAGAATACATTGGTGGCACTTGGGTTATGCACCCTTCAAAACCTTGTAGTACAAGATTTATCTCTTCATCTGAAGGTATTTGATTGACCACCACTTTCTCTAGTGGATACCCATGTGAGTCCTCTGTATCTGTAGACATACCAAGACTAATATCTGCAACATACGTTTTTTTCGTGTCGGTCAAAAATGGAACAATTTTTGTGGCTTCACCTATACAAATAGGTAATACTCCTTCTACTTCTGGATCAAGTGTACCTGTATGTCCAACCTTTTTTGTCTTAAATAACTTCCTTATTTTAACAACACAATCATGAGAAGTTAGACCTTTTGGTTTCCATAATGGCAAAATACCGTTCATGCATGCTCATCCTCCACTATTTAAAAGTTTGGATGGAAAAAAATCTGACTCAATAAAAGTCAGATTTTCCGGTCAGACTATTTGTTTAAATCTCGAAGTATTGTCTCAATCCGATTTCCATATTCAAATGCTTCATCAAATTCAAATATAAGCTCAGGTGTTTTTCTTAAGCGAATTCGCTGCCCAATTTCAGAGCGCATAAAACCTTTCGCTTTTGCAAGTCCCAATAATGTATCTTGCTTTTGCTTTTCGTCACCTAAAACAGAAATAAAAACCTTTGCTTGTTGTAAATCCCCGGTGACCTCCACATCAGTTACTGTAACAAATCCAATCCTTGGATCTTTTATCTTACGGGTCAGTATTTCGCCCAATTCTTTTTTCATTTGCTCGGCAACTCTATTTGCTCGCATGTCAGCCATTATGTCTTCACCTCGATTAATAACAAAAGATTACGATTCTAACAATCAACCTGGTTAAATACGTTCCGTATTTGTTATGGTCCGCTCCAGTTCAGGATAATCATCAATTATGCGTAATGCTTCCTGAATCACCTTTTCCGAATGAGTTAAGTCATTCGATATTGTCACGATACCTAATTTGGTACGTTGCCAAAGATCATGGTAATCCAACTCCGTTACTGCTACATTGAGATCTTTTTGGAGTCTTGCCATAAGACGTTTGAGTACGGATCTTTTTTGCTTCAATGAATGTCCTTCATACATTATACATTCGATCTCTGCAAACAAAATCATTTACGCTCAATTTCCTCCATAATGAATGCTTCTATTACATCGCCTTCTTTAATGTCATTAAAGTTTTTAATAGTTATTCCACACTCATAATTTTGCGCAACTTCTTTCACATCATCTTTAAAACGTTTTAAGGTATCAATTTCACCTTCAAATTGAACTACTCCATCACGAATTACTCTAACTCCTGAGGATCTGGTCAATTTCCCATCGGTTACATAGCTTCCAGCAATAGTACCGATCTTGGAGACTTTGAAGGTCTCACGAACTTCTGCTTGCCCAATAATTTTTTCTTCAAATTCCGGATCAAGCATACCTTTCATCGCTGCTTCAATTTCCTCTATTGCTTTGTAAATAACACGATGTAAGCGTACATCTACTTTTTCTGATTCTGCTGCTTTTTTCGCATTTACGTCTGGACGAACATTAAACCCTATAACAATTGCATTAGATGCGGATGCAAGAATAATATCAGATTCCGTAATTGCCCCTACACCAGTGTGGATGATTTTAATGTTGACACCTTCCACATCAATTTTTTGCAGGGATGAAGCAAGTGCTTCAGCAGAACCTTGAACATCTGCTTTTATTATAATATTTATTTCTTTCATATCGCCCTGTTTAATTTGTTCAAATAAATCATCTAAACTAACTTTCGTTTGTTCACTTCGATTTTCTTGAATTTGTTTTTGTTGACGAGCTTCCCCAATTTGGCGAGCCTTTTTCTCATCCCTAAACACAAGGAATTGATCGCCTGCTTGTGGAACCTCATTTAGCCCTGTTATTTCAACAGGTGTAGAAGGTCCAGCTTCCTGCACGCGTTTACCCAAATCATTTACCATTGCTCGGACACGTCCGTGCGTATGACCTACAACGATAGAGTCACCCACATGAAGAGTTCCATTCTGGACAAGCAATGTAGCTACGGATCCCCGACCTTTATCCAACTGAGCATCAATCACTGTACCGAATGCTTCACTCTTTGGATTAGCTTTCAATTCCTCAACTTCGGAAACAAGCACGATCATTTCGAGCAGGTCGTCAATTCCTTCCCCTTTGATTGCAGTAAGGTTGACGAAAATAGTATCGCCGCCCCAATCCTCGGGAATCAATTGATATTCAGTTAATTCCTGCATCACGCGATCGGGATTAGCCCCCTCTTTATCCATTTTGTTAACAGCTACAATGATAGGTACCTCAGCAGCTTTAGCATGGTTGATTGCTTCAATGGTTTGCGGCATAACTCCATCATCTGCTGCGACTACTAGGATAGCAACATCTGTCACTTGTGCACCACGAGAACGCATACTTGTAAAAGCAGCGTGACCAGGTGTGTCAAGGAAAGTAATCTTTTTACCATCGTTTTCTACTTGATATGCTCCAATATGTTGGGTAATACCACCAGCTTCCCCCGCAGTTACCTTTGTATGACGGATAGCATCCAATAACGTTGTTTTTCCGTGATCAACATGACCCATGATTGTAACAACAGCTGGTCTTTCAACAAGGTCTGCTTCATTTTCTTCAGAAATATACTTGTCGAAATCAGTGTCCTCTAGTACGATTTCTTTTTCCACTTCTACGTTGAATTCTTCACAGATTAATTCAATTGCATCATCATCTAAATCCTGATTTTTTGTAGCCATTACACCAAGAAACATTAACTTTTTAATTATTTCAGAAGCTTCTTTATTTAACTTCTCTGCTAGTTCACTTACAGTGAGTACTCCACTATATGTGATTTTTTCTGGTGTTTCTTTTTTGGCCGGTTGTTGCTTGAAATCTTGCTTATTTCCTTTGTTGCTCTTATGATTTTTATTATTTTGTTTATTGTTTCTTTTATTATCTTGTTTCTTAAAATTATTTGGTTTATTCACCTGTTTCCCACCTGGGTTTGGTTTAGCATCATTTTTTTTAGTTTCATTTGGTTTTGATACTGCTTTGTTATCATTATTTTGTGAAGTAGTTTTAAATTTTTTATCTAATTTGTTAATGGTATCTGTGGATATAGTCGACATATGATTTGATACCTCCACATCCATTTCTTTTAGATAGTTAATTACATTTTTACTTGAAGTGTTATTTTGTTTAGCATATTCATATACACGCATTTTACTCATACGTTCACCCCCGAATTTAGTTACCCGAGTAAAGACTTTATCTTCTCAGCAAACCCTGCATCTAAAATTGCAACGGCCACTCTCTGGGATTTTCCAATAGCATGTGATAAAGTTTCTCTATCATCTACTATTTCAAATGGTACTTTGTAAGTCTTACACTTATCAGTGATCTTTTTCTTCGTTTGTGGCCCAATATCGCTTGCCACTAGTACCAACTTTGCTTTCTTTTGCTGAATATCTTTCACAATTGTTTCTTCGCCTAAAGAGCACTTTCTGGCCCGATAAGCCAATCCAATCATATTTAAATAGCTATTTCGCATGGGAACTACCTACTGCAAGCTGTTTTAATTCTTCGTATATAGTTGATGAAACTTCCGCATTCAGTTGGCGATTAAGAATATTCGATTTCTCAGCTTTATCTATGACATCTATATCAAGTGTCAAATAAGCTCCGCGCCCGTTTTTCTTACCGGATGGGTCTACAAAAACTTCGCCTTCTTTATTGCGTACTATTCTTATCAATTCTTTTTTTGGTTTTGTTTCGTTCGTAACAACACATTTTCTTTCTGGTACTTTTCTTTTCTTGTTCATTTGAAAGCCTCCCTCTAATCAGGAAAACCTGGTCAGTTCCTAAATAAAATTGTTGTTTTATTCATCATCACTAAAATTAAACAAATCTTCCTCATCGTGTAACTCTTCGGTTTCATCTAAGAGGCCATCTTCTCTTGCTTCAGATTCGCTCTTAATATCGATTTTCCAACCCGTGAGCTTTGCAGCAAGTCTGGCATTTTGACCTCGTTTACCAATGGCCAAGGAAAGCTGATAATCTGGAACGATTACTGTTGTAGCTTTCTCTTCCTCATTGACGAGCACACTTACTACCTTAGAAGGGCTAAGTGCATTTGACACATAAACTACTGGGTCCTCAGACCATTCTACTACATCAATTTTTTCACCTTTTAACTCGTTTACAATCGCTTGGACCCGTTGCCCTTTTTGTCCAACACATGAACCTACCGGATCTATTTCCGGATCTGGTGCGTATACGGAAATTTTAGAACGGTCACCAGCCTCTCTTGCTACTGATTTAATCTCTACAATACCATCATAAATTTCTGGTACTTCCATTTCAAACAAACGTTTGAGAAGCCCTGGATGAGATCTTGATATATATATTTGGGGTCCTTTACTCGTGTTTTCCACCTTTGTAACAAAAACTTTCAGACGATCATGCACGTGGTATTCTTCTGTAGGCATTTGTTCAGCTTCCGCAAGCTTGGCCTCAATCTTACCCAGGTTGACATAGACAAAACGAGGATCTTTTCTTTGAATAATCCCAGTCATCACATCTTCTTCACGATCAGAATACTCAGAGAATATAACTCCCCTTTCAGCCTCTCTTACACGCTGAGTCACTACTTGTTTTGCAGCTTGGGCAGCTATCCTACCAAAATCTTTAGGTGTAACTTCAACTTCTACAATGTCTTCCAGTTCATAATTAGGATTTATCCCCTTGGCTTCTTCTAAGGAAATTTCTTCTTGCGGATCCTCGATATCCTCTACAACAGTTTTTCTTGAAAAGACACCCATTTTACCTGTTTGTTCATTAAGTTCTACTCTTACGTTTGTAGCTGACTTAAAATTTTTCTTATAGGCAGAGATCAAAGCAGCTTCTAATGCTTCCATTAGAATATCTTTGTCAATCCCTTTTTCTTTTGCTAAATAATCAATCGCGTCAAACAACTGATTGGCCACTTTTATTTTCCCCCTTTAAAACGTAACAGCTATTCTTGCTTTTGCTATCTTGTCATATGGTATTTCAATTTGTTTACTTCTTGTCTTTACTTTAATTTCCAATGTTAAGATATTATTCGTGAAATCTTTTAAAATACCTTCATATTCCTTTTCACCTTCAACTGGCTCATATAACTTTACATAGATGTTCTTATTTAAATTATTACTAAAGTCATCTTTCGTTTTTAAAGGACGTTCCACTCCAGGTGAAGAGACTTCTAAGAAATATGCCTCTTTAATAGGGTCTTGCTGGTCAAGCTTCTCGCTTAGTTCCTCAGATACATCCCCACATTCTGTAATATCGATTCCTCCAGGCTTATCAATGTATATTCGAAGAAACCAGTTTTTCCCTTCTTTCACATATTCAATGTCAACTAATTCAAGCCCTTTATGTTCTAGAATGGGGTGAAGTAACTCTTCTGTTGTTTTAATTACTTGTGAACTCACGTCTCATCCTCCTTTACTGAATTATCATTAACCCTTATTATGAACCATCATACTATTTTTCATTTGAGCATTCCGTGAATCAATATAAAACCCCTGCCGGCAGTATGTGGCAAGGGAGGGAAGTTTTAACTCAAGAGTCAGCTAGAAGTATGAAGAAAGAGTGGGTGATCACCCACTCTTTTAACCGTTCGTATCATTTCTTACCAAAAAAATTATATCATAAGGAAGAACCTCTTGCAAGAAAGTGGGTATAAATAGTGTTTCCGGTTAAGAGAAAGACTAAACATTGGACTGAATATCTGACCTGGAAGCGTCGAATAGTTTCATATAATCCTGCATGGCCTGTTCCAATGTTCCTTTTGTTTCAGCTTTCTGTCCAAAGCTAATGTCCATATTTACTATTTCTCGTACAATTTTTGGACTTAACCCAGTAATTACAGTGCGACAGCCCATCATGTTTACACCATCAAGCAGTTTTAGAAAGTTTTGGATAGCTTCATGGTCCATTTCAGCTATTCCAGACAAATCTAAAATTAATATCTCAACTCTCTTTTTGCCAATCTCAAAAAGGACCTTTTCTTCTATAATTGAAGCACGATAAGAATCTATTGTGCCAATGAGAGGCAATATACTAATATTGGGAGACACAGGAATGATCGGAACAGACAAATTTTCTACCAGCTTTGTCTGCTGTTCAATAAGTTTATCTTTATATTCGGAATAACTAATAAAAAAACCTTTAAAAAACTCATCAATTAACTCATTAACCTTATTCTCCATAGTAAAAAAACGTTCTCTATCAGCCTGATCTTCTGTAAAATGATCGTATTCATAGAGGAATTCCCATAAAGTCTTCCGGATTGCCTGTACCCATTCCAATTTAAATGAAAGTGTTAAAGATGTTTTAGCCCAGGCAATACCTTCCTGATTTCCAAAAGCTATAACATCGTCACGCTTTTCTTCTACCACCATTAAGACAAGTTTAACAGCATTCCCCAAAAGGTTTATATTACCTACAAGCTTAATTTCTTCAATTTTATCTCGAACATTTGCTGCGTGTTGCAACAAAACTTCTTCAAACATAGATTTATTCTCTGATAAAAATCCTTTAATATCCTGTCCATCTGTATAAATCAGATCTCGCCTCATTGTGATCCCGCCTTCCTATGTTTATTACACAACATAAAAATAGAATATTTTATAAAGTTCCCAAGTATTATATCACAACTCCATTACTATTTTCACTTGTGAAAAGATAGGGATAGGCATAAACGTCTGGATCTTTACAAATAGCTAATTATTTCGATCTAATGTTTATTGGTTTAAAAGAGAGACAATTGATTCTTCTCAGCCATTCCTTCCAAACAACCGTGATTATCAAGATATTCCAAGACAGTTTTTGAAATTCTGCTTCGCTCCCGAAGGTCTTCTTTGGATAGGAATTCTCCTTCTTCTCTAGCCTTCACTATACTTAGTGCAGCATTTGTTCCGAGACCATCCACAGCGTTAAAAGGAGGTAATAAACGATCCCCTTCTACTATGAATTCAGTCGCGCTTGACTTGTAAAGATCAACCTTATTCAAACCAAAACCTCTTTCACACATTTCCAAGGAGATTTCCAATACCGTTAACAGGTTTTTCTCTTTCGGAGAAGCATCGTTCCCTTTTGCGTAAATCTCTTCCATTCGCGTTCTAATTGCTGATGACCCTTTTATCATTGTATCTAATTCAAAATCATCTGCACGAACTGTGAAATACGCTGCATAAAAATAGATTGGATGATGCACTTTAAAATAAGCAATTCTTACAGCCATTAGAACATATGCTGCAGCATGGGCCTTAGGGAACATATATTTAATTTTTTTACAGGATTCGATATACCAATCTGGTACACCATGTTTTTTCATTTCCGTTATCCATTCATCCTGTAGCCCTTTTCCCTTACGTACAAACTCCATTATTTTAAATGCAAGTGATGCTTCCAATCCTTTGTGCATAAGGTATACCATAATATCATCACGACACCCAATAACATCAGGAAGCTGACAAATCCCATCATTTATTAATTCTTGTGCATTGCCAAGCCATACATCTGTTCCATGTGAAAGTCCTGAAATAATTACCAACTCAGCAAATGTATTTGGTTTTGTGTCTTCAAGCATTTGACGGACAAATTTCGTTCCAAATTCCGGCACCCCTAAAGTCCCAGTTTTGCAATTTATTTGGTCTGGAGTGACACCAAGAGATTCCGTTCCCGAAAAGATTTTCATAACCTCTTCATCATCCGTCGGTATTGTTTTCGGGTCAATTCCACTTAAATCCTGAAGCATGCGAATAACAGTTGGATCATCATGACCTAGTATATCCAATTTTAACAAATTATCATGAATAGAATGGAAATCAAAATGGGTTGTTCTCCATTCACTTTTCTTATCATCAGCAGGGAATTGAATTGGTGTAAAGTCAAATATTTCTTTATCATCAGGTACAACAATAATGCCACCCGGATGCTGTCCTGTTGTGCGTTTCACTCCAGTACACCCTTGAACCAGTCTGTCAACCTCAGCATTCTTATAAACGAGTTGCTTATCTGAAGCATAGCCTTTCACATAACCATATGCAGTTTTCTCAGCAATAGTTCCTATCGTACCGGCACGATAAACATTATCTTCTCCGAATAATTCCTTTGTATAATTATGAGCCCTTGGTTGATAAGTTCCCGAGAAGTTCAAATCAATGTCGGGTACCTTATCTCCTTTAAATCCTAAGAATGTTTCAAAAGGAATATCCTGCCCGTCTTTCGTAAGAGGTTTATTACATGCGGGGCAGTCCTTATCAGGTAAATCAAATCCACTACCAACTGTCCCATCTGTTATAAACTCATGATGATGGCATTCCAGGCAAACATAGTGAGGTGGCAAAGGATTCACTTCAGTGATTTCTGTCATGGTTGCAACAAAGGAAGATCCAACTGAACCCCTTGAACCGACTAAATAACCATCATCCAACGATTTTTTTACCAGCTTGTGGGAGATTAGATAGATGACAGCAAAGCCATGACCTATAATACTCTTCAACTCTTTTTCCAACCGATCAACTACAAGCTGTGGTACTGGTTCTCCGTATATTTTTTTTGCGCGATTATAGCATAAATCTCGAATATCCTGATCTGCTCCCTCAATTGTAGGAGTGTACAATCCATCCTTGACAGGTGATATCTCCTCTATTTCTTCTGCTAACTCATTTGGATTATGAATAATAATTTCTTTTGCTTTATCAACACCTAAAAATTGAAAAGCTTCCAGCATTTCATTAGTTGTACGAAAAGGAGTGTCAGGCAATGTCTGTCTATTCAGTGGATTACCTGCTTGAGATGCAATTAAAATTTGACGGTACAATTTATCATGGTTATCAATATAGTGCACATTCCCAGTCGCGACCACTTTTTTATTCATCCGATCGCCAAGTTTAATCAATTTATTTATTATATCTAAAATTTGTGCTTCATTTTGGACTAAGTCTTTTTCAATTAAATGGCTGTAGTTTGCAGGTGGTTGTACTTCAATGTAATCATAAAACTCAGCCACCTTCTCCGCTTCCTCCGCAGATTTCTGCATCATTGTTTCAAAGACTTCCCCTTTATCACAGCCAGAACCAACCAATATTCCTTCCCTTAATTTCAATAGTAAGGATCTTGGTATTCTAGGAACACGATAAAAGTAGTCTATGTGTGCATGTGATACTAGCTTATATAAATTCTTTAATCCATCCTGCGTTTTAGCAAGTAATGTACAGTGAAAAGGTCTTGACCGCTGATAGGCATTTCCTTCTCCCATATGGTTATTTAATTGTTTATGATTTGAAATTTCCTTATCAACCAACCGTTGCACTAATTTCCAAAACAAATAACCTGTTGCTTCTGCATCATAAATAGCTCTATGGTGTTGCGTTAACTCAATATCCAAATACTTACATAACGTATTCAGTCGATGATTTTTTAACTCAGGAAATAAAAACCTGGCTAATTCCAATGTATCAATTACAGCATTATCCGCTTTAGGAAAGTTAATTTTTTCAAAACCTTGATTAAGAAAACCCATATCAAAGCTGGCATTATGAGCTACAAGTATGCAGTCTCCCATCCATTCGCGGAAATCACTTAACACTTCAGCAACTTCTGGTGCATTCATCACCATCTCATCTGTAATGCCGGTAAGATCTGTTGTCGTTTGAGATAACGGATGATGCGGATTTGCAAATGACTCAAACCGATCAACAATTTCTCCTTGGTGGATTTTCACACCAGCAAGTTCAATGATAGTATCATAAACTGCTGAAAGACCGGTAGTTTCAACGTCAAATACGACATATGTTGCGTTGTTCAATTCAATATCCTTTACGTTATAAGCTATAGGCACACCATCGTCAACCAGATTGATTTCTACACCATATAATACTTTAATATTATTTTTCTTTCCGGCCGCATGTGCATCTGGAAAGCCTTGAACGCCAGCATGATCTGTTATTGCAATGGCTTTATGCCCCCATTTTGCTGCCTGAGAAACCAGCGTTTCCGGTGAGACCACGGCATCCATTTGACTCATCGTCGTATGTGCATGTAATTCAACACGCTTTTCATCTTCGGGGGAAGTGTCCTTTCTATCTTCCACTCTTATTTCATGGATATCATTTGCCATCATAGCTAATTCATTTGTATACATATCTGTTTGGATACTACCCCGGGCCTTGATCCACATCCCTTTTTTAACTGTTTCAAATTTTTCTGCATCCTCATCACCTTTGGAGAACATCTTTATTTGCAGTGAATCCGTGTAATCCGTTGCTTTAATTATTAATAGACTTCGCCCAGAACGTAACTTACGAATTTCAGCTGCGAATATATAACCTTGGACAGTGACACGACGTTCTTCATCTTGAATATCTTCCATTTGTATAGCTTCATCTTGTATTTTATACCCGAGCATTAATGGTTTGTTTTCATGATTTGGTTTTGCTTGCTCTCGTTTTTCTTTTTCCTGAACAGTCTTTTGGATTAATTGCTGATCTTCCAAGGCCTTTTGCTCTTTAAATGCCTGAATATCTGCTTCTTCTGTCTTAATTGTTGTTTCAATAGAGTAAAAGGAAAGACCCACTTTTTGGCAGTACTTTTTAAAACTGTCATCCAAACGCTTCTTTAGAGCGTTTGCTTCTGCTTCATTTCTGGCCGTTAATAATAGTTTATTATTTTGAATAATAGGGGTTTGATTGTAGATCAGATCCTTGTAAGCTGGAGATAAATTATTAATGGAATGAATAAACCGTTGCCAGTACGCACAAACTGTTTCGTTAACACAGGTACTGTCACCAGTTTGAATTGTCAATTCCACTGACGCTACCTGCTGAAATGATTCTCTTAAGGCATTTATGAAAAGCTCATGTATCTCCAATGGCAAAACATTTTCTAAATAAATGTGGAAATGCCATATTTTTGTCTTTTTATATACTTCTAACTTTTCCAGGTAACTCCCCTTGAAATGATTTTGGATATGTTCTGAAGGTATTTGTAATTGCTTTAGCAATAAATTCATTTTTTCACTCTTAGATAGATCCATTTGTAGTCCTCCTCATACCCTATAAACGTTTTATGGAGAATCTCTGTTATTTAATGCAACAAAGATTCTCCTATTAATTGTACTTATATAAAGCTAGCCGTTCTAATTATTTATAAAAATAATCTCTGGATATCATTCCATGTTACTATGATCATTAATAACATAAGAAAGGCAAACCCAACAAAGTGGAATAGGCCTTCTTTTTCCGGTGAAATCGGTTTGCCACGTATTGCTTCTATACCAACAAATAGCAAACGTCCCCCATCGAGAGCTGGTAATGGAACCAAATTTACAATCCCAAGATTTATACTCAGCATTGCAGTCCACATAAGGAAATTAGTAAAACCTGTTTGAACAACTTGATCTGTAACGTCATAAATTCCTACAGGACCAGAAAGCATTTCAATGGACAGTTGGCCACTGATTAACATAAATAAATTAGTTAAAATTAATTTGGTTGTATCGTATGTCTGTTCAAAACCGTATTTTATCGTACCAATAAAAGATTTTTCAAATGCTTGGTATACACCAATTTGCCCAATAGACTGTTCTTGACCTTCTAATTTAACTTCATCAGGTACAACCGTTACTGGAATTTGTTCTCCGTCTCGTTTAACAATCATCTCAAGTTCTTGACCTGGGTTTTTTCGAACAATAGTGGTGAACTCTTCCCAAGTAGAAATAGAATTATTTTCTATCTTTATAATTTCATCATTATCTTGTAGTCCTGCTTCTGCAGCTGGGCTATCCGGCTGAATTTTATTTACTCTGGCTTCATCTACTGGAGCACCCTGGATAATTCCTAAGATAAAAAATATAAAAAGAGCAAGAATAAAATTCATCATCGGTCCTGCAAAAAGCTGCATTGCTCTCTTACCTACACTTTTAGATGCAAACTGTCGGTCATACGGCGCTATTTGAGTTGCTTTTTCATCCATGATAAACATTGCTTTTGTATCCACTTCAAAGCTTAGCTTTTGGTCATCTTCATCAATTTCATAGCCATCAATGCGAAGTGCGTGATCCAAATCAGCATGCTCTACTTCGATAACTCTTGCATTAGGGTGTTTTGACTTATTATTGACGATTATTTTATTTACTTTTCCTTCTTGATTGAATTCCAGTCCAATATGGTGCCCTGGTTTTAATTCCACAATTTCCGGGTCTTCTCCCGCTACTCTAACGTACCCACCAATCGGTAATAATCGAATGGTATAGACTGTTTCATTTCTTGTGAAGGCAAATATTTTGGGTCCAAAGCCTATCGCAAATTCCCTTGCCAGCATTCCAGCTCTTTTAGCGAAAATGAGATGTCCCCATTCATGGATGAAAACCAAAAGTCCAAACATGAAGATAAAAGCTATAACTGTATTCAAATAAAGCACCTTCCTTTATTCATAAATTGAATTGGATTGGAGATTTCTTTTTTAGTGAATAAAACCGATAAAGTGTAATATTGGTAAAACAAAAAGCATACTGTCAAATCGATCCAATATTCCTCCATGCCCTGGTAAAAGATTACCAGAATCTTTTACTCCATAATATCGCTTAAAAGCAGATTCAACCAGATCTCCAACTTGTCCAAATACAGAAGCCAATACGGTTACACCTATAATTGCTAGTACAGAGGTTGCAATTGGTGATAGCAACTGAAAAATGACACCTACCAAACATGCTAATAGTATACCACCTACAGCTCCTTCAACTGTTTTATTAGGGCTGATCTCAGGCCACAGCTTTCTTTTACCAAAAGCTTTACCAAAAAAATAGGCTCCTGTATCTGTTGCCCAGATAATTAGAAATACATAAAGGATCATAGTCAAACCATTTACTTCACTATTCCTTGTTTCAATCAGAAAAAAGAAACCCATACCAACATAAATGGTCGAAAGTAGGATAAAGCCAGCATGGTCAAAATTAAACTTATTCTTAACTAATACTGTATATGCTAATAAAAACATTACAGCAAGCATAATAACCTCTGATTTCAAGAATCTTCCAAAAAGCATATCAGCTTCTACTGGCATTAAAACAAGCCATAATAATGCGATTCCTAAGATAGAGGCTAATGAATATTTTGCAATTTTCCGCATTCTCATTAATTCAAATAAACCAATCGTTGCCATGATATAGACCAAAATAGTAAAAGGTAGATCACCAATTAATACGAATGGCAAAAAGATAAATAATGCGAGAACAGCGGTAATAATTCGTTGTTTCATATATCCATCACCTATAAACCTCCATAACGTCTCTTGCGTTGCTGATAATCCCGGAGCGCCTGTTGAAAAATTTCCTCATTAAAATCAGGCCATAGGACATCGGTAAACCAAAATTCCGTATAAGCCAATTGCCACAACAAGAAATTACTTAAACGTTGTTCACCACTAGTGCGGATTAACAAGTCCGGATCGCAAAAATCCTTTGTATATAAATAATTGGAAAAACTACTTTCATCTAATTTATCGACATTAATTTTATTCGTATCAACATCTGACAAAATTTGTTTAATTGCCTGCATTATTTCATATCTACTACCATAGTTTAAAGCAAAATTTAATATTAATCCATTATTATCAGCAGTTTTATTTTTTGCGTACTGAACTGCTTCTTTCGTATGTTCAGGTAATGCGTCAAAATCGCCAATTGTCTCAATTCGGACGTTTTTTTCCATTAATTCCGGTAAGTAAATATGTAAGAATTCCTTTGGAAGTTTCATAAGGAATTCCACTTCCGGTTTAGGTCTTTTCCAGTTCTCCGTTGAAAAAGCATACAAAGTGAGGATCTTGACATTAAATTTACAAGCCTCACGAACTATTTTAATAACAGAATTGACGCCTTCTTTGTGACCTGCTATGCGAGGTAATGCACGTTTTTTTGCCCATCTGCCATTTCCGTCCATAATGATAGCAACATGATTTGGAATATTTTCCAAATCAGTATGTGCAGAAGTTTCTTCTTGTTTATTTTTAAAAAAAGGAAGTTTCATTGACATAGTTTGTCCTCCGAATGCAGTTGATTTCCCGTATGTTTTCTTATAATTATAATCAATATGTAACAAATAAAATTATATTACAACTATAGTAATTTGGATGAATCAACATTATATCATTAAACCCATTATTTATTATAACGATTTCTGTTCTAAAAACAAAAGCCCCCTTAAACAAGAGGGCTACTACATGTTATTTTACATGGTTTGTGTTTAAACTTCCAGAATTTCTTTTTCTTTTTCTTTAGCTAATTGATCAACCTCTGCGATGAATTGATCGGTAAGTTTTTGAACATCGTCCTGGGCACTCCGTAAATCGTCCTCAGGTAAATCACTATCTTTTTTCAATTGATCGTTTGAATCACGACGCACGTTCCTAATTTGAACTCGTGACTCTTCAGCAAATTTACCTACAACCTTAACCAAATCTCTTCTTCTCTCTTCCGTTAGGGCAGGTATATTAATACGGATAACATTCCCATCACTGGAAGGAGAGAGCCCTAAATCAGCTTTTTGAATTGCCTTTTCAACATCTGAGATTGCAGATTTATCATATGGCGTAATGACTAGCAGTCTTGCTTCAGGAGCTGACACCGAGGCAAGTTGATTCAATGGTGTGGACGCACCATAGTAATCTACATAAACACTATCCAATAAACTCGGGTTTGCTCTTCCGGCACGGACTGTTGCCAAGTTTTTAGAAAAAGCCTGTACAGCTTGTTTCATTTTATCTTTTGTTTGGTTCATAATTGTATCCACCATTATTTCCCCCTTATTGTTGTTCCGATCGTTTCTCCTTGAACAACCTTCTTAATATTGCCCTCTTCCATAATAGAGAAAACGATTAACGGAATATTATTATCCATACATAGTGTAGAAGCTGTTGAATCCATTACACCTAATCCCTCATTCAACATTTCCATATAAGAAAGATTTTCATATTTTTCGGCATTTTCATTTGTTTTTGGATCGTCTGTATAAACTCCATCAACATTATTTTTAGCCATTAAAATCACTTCTGCTTCAATTTCCGCCGCACGCAAAGCTGCAGTAGTATCCGTAGAGAAGTAAGGGTTTCCCGTTCCCGCTGCAAAAATAACCACACGTTTTTTCTCCAGATGACGAATTGCTTTTCTGCGTATGTAAGGCTCAGCTACCTGGCGCATCTCGATGGACGTCTGAACGCGAGTAGGGATTCCTATTGTTTCTAATCCGTCCTGTAATGCTAGTGAGTTCATGATTGTAGCAAGCATTCCCATATAATCAGCTGTTGCCCGATCCATCCCCATTTCGCTTCCTACTTTACCTCTCCAAATATTACCTCCACCGACAACAATTGCAATTTCTACACCTAATTCTGCGACTTCTTTCACTTGGTTTGCAATTGAGTTAATAATTTCTGGTTCGATTCCGTAACCTTGTTTGCCACTTAAAGCTTCTCCGCTTAATTTCAGAACAATTCTACGGTAATGAGCTGTTGTCATAATAACCTCCATAGGAATAGATTAATTTTTAATGGTATTTTTTGGGCTCTTTATTGAAGTATATCTTTGTACAGGAAAAAAGCAATAGTAACCCTTATACATACATGTGGAGAAATAGGGAACAACATGTGCTCCCTATTTCACCTCATACTATTATTTTTTAATTTGACTCATTACTTCATCGGCGAAGTTTTCTTCACGTTTTTCCATGCCTTCTCCGACTTCATAACGAATAAATGTTTTAACAGCAGCCCCTTTATCAGCTACATACTTCTTAACCTTTTGATCTGGATCTTTAACAAAGCTCTGTTCAAGCAAGCAAATTTCCTCAAAGTATTTACCAAGACGACCTTCTACCATCTTCTCAACAATTTTCTCTGGTTTTCCTTCATTTAATGCTTGAGTCTTTAATACTTCTCTTTCATGATTTACTTCTTCTTCAGAAACAGCATCACGAGATACATAACGAGGGTTT
This sequence comes from Virgibacillus halodenitrificans, assembly GCF_001878675.1. Lineage (NCBI taxonomy): Bacteria > Bacillati > Bacillota > Bacilli > Caryophanales > Bacillaceae > Virgibacillus > Virgibacillus halodenitrificans. Next base: position 2,048,154 of record NZ_CP017962.1, read on the forward strand.
ACAGCAGCTACATGCATTGCCACATCTTTAGCTACCTGCTCATCATTGGAGCCTTCTAACAATGTTAGAACCCCAATACGGCCTCCCATGTGTAGGTATTCCCCAAATACATCATTATCAGTTTTATTTACAACAGTGAAACGACGCAATGAAATTTTTTCACCAATTTTAGCTACAGCTGAATTGATGTATGTTTCCACTGTATCTCCTTCACCATGAAGTTTTTGTTGTAGAGCTTCTTCAACTGTTTCGGGTTGATGCTTTACAATGTGACTACCTAATTCAGAAAGTAATTGTTTAAATTGATCATTTTTAGTTACAAAATCAGTTTCACAATTCACTTCTAATAATACCGCACTATTACCTTCTACAGCAATATAAGTAGAGCCTTCAGCCGCAATACGGTCAGCCTTTTTAGCCGCTTTCGCAATTCCTTTTTCCCGCAAGTAATCAACAGCTTTATCTAGATTACCATCTGTTTCCTGTAAAGCTTTCTTACAATCCATCATCCCAGCACCAGTTTTTTCACGTAATTCTTTTACCATTTTAGCAGTAATAGCCATAATATATCCTCCTTGTGTATAATTCTTATTTTAAGAGAAAATCTTCGTAAAAAAGGTGATAAAAGGCTCTTATCCTCTTATCACCCTCCACCTTTTAATAATTACTCTTGATTTGAATCAGAATCAGATTCAGCAACAGCAACAGGTTCTTCTGCCTGAACTTCTTCTGTCTCTTCACCTTGTTTCACTTCTAAAATAGCATCTGCCATTTTTGAAGTCAAAAGTTTTACTGCGCGAATAGCGTCATCATTCGCTGGAATAACATAATCAATTTCATCTGGATCACAATTAGTATCTACGATTCCAATAATAGGAATATTTAATTTATGTGCCTCAGCGATCGCGATACGCTCTTTACGTGGGTCGATTACGAACAATGCGTCAGGAAGCTTGTTCATTTCTTTAATACCACCCAAGAACTTAACCAAACGATCTTTTTCTTTTAATAAGTTAACTACTTCTTTTTTAGGTAATACTTCAAAAGTACCGTCTTCTTCCATACGTTCAATATCTTTTAAACGTTGGATACGCTTGCGGATTGTTTGGAAGTTAGTAAGGGTACCACCTAACCAACGTTGATTCACATAATACATACCAGAACGAGTAGCTTCATCACGTACAGAGTCCTGAGCCTGTTTCTTTGTACCAACAAACAGAACAGTACCGCCATTTGCAGCGATATCCTTTACATAGTTGTAAGCCTCGTCTACCTTTTTAACGGTTTTTTGTAAATCAATAATATAAATACCGTTACGTTCTGTGAAGATATATTTCTTCATCTTCGGGTTCCAGCGACGAGTCTGATGTCCAAAATGTACACCAGCTTCTAATAGCTGTTTCATTGAAATTGCTGACATAATAATTTCCTCCTAATGGTTTTTTTCCTCCGTTTAGATCATTTTTGTATAAATACCTTCTTTTAAAAGCCGGCACCATATATACAAATTACTAAACGTGTGTTTTTAGTACATGCTTATTCTACATAAACATAGTATTTACACCAAAAGTTAATATATCATATTGTTGTATGATAATCAAGAGTTACTTATAACTTTTTGTATGTAATTTTATAACTAATGCTGCTTCTGTCTTACCACAGTCCAATTGTTTTGCTATTTCTTCTGCTGCATAGCCATTTTGATATAAATGAAGAATTCGTGCTTGTAAAGAAGCCTCCATTTCATCCTTCGGTATTTCCTGATCCGAAACGTTGAATGGTTGTTCCGTTTCGACTGAATGTGGAGGATTAATTACCTTTTCAGCTGAGTTATTTTGCTTATTATCTTCTGGATTATTGTTCAATGTTTTTTGTAAATACTCATTTTCTGCTTTAATTTCTTCCAGATATGTATCAAATAAGTCCATTATCTCAGAGGGGGATTGTACTTGTTGGAGTGTGTTTATCTTCTTGATAAGTTGAAAAATTATTATAAGCGTTAATATATGTAATAGAAAACTAATAAAAAATAAAAATGAAAACATATAATCCCTTCTATCCCTTAAAATCGACTTTGGTTCCCAAGTACGGATGCTTGTCCAAAGTATTTAAAACTTTATCTCTACTTATTCTTTCTTCAATCTTGATTCGGTGATGGTTCTTTCTTCAATCTTGATTCGGTGATGGTTTTGTGAATGATTATTGCCAACTATTTTCCGAAGCTGTTCAGTATGATTAATACGGTTGCGCTTTTTTACTTCTCTTTTTAAATGAGCTTCTGTAAGTAGATGTTGAGTATGCTGGGGCTGCCTGTGTAATTGGTCCTGAAGTTTGCCAGCTTCCATTGTTCTTGGTAACGCAATCTGCAATTCTATCGATTTCCAGCTCACCGTCTCTCCACCCATTTCTTTAAGATAAAGGAAGATTGTTGACCTCATTTTCTTTTGGTTTTGCAGTTACTTCAACATCCTGTTGATTCACATCGATCTTACCAAACTATTTTCCAAAGGTACAATAACATTAGCAAGAAGATTATACTTAACAACTAAAGATGCTTCTCTGTTCCAGTCTTCCTTAAAACCTATTTCTAGGAATGCTTGTTAACTTTATATAGAGAGTTTTTCTGCTTAAGCTCTATGCAAGAACAATCCATTTAATTATATAGCCATTGTAAATATTTTGCTTGCTTTACTGACAGTTTATCTTTCGAAACAGCAAGATACTAGTATTTCAAAAAGTCTTCCATCTATTGCTCCTACTTAACTAATCTCATGCAATTTTTTTAACGTGCTTCTAAGCTTTAGGATTGACCTTTTGTGTATTTGGGAAATCCTAGAAGTTGTTAACCCTAGCACTTGACCAATTTCAGTTAATGTTAGCTCATCATTGTAAAACAAACTTATAACCATTTGTTCATTTTCATTAAGTGTCTTCATCCCATTTGCAAGCTCTTCCTTCAATTCTTTAAAAAGCAAGCTGTTTTCAGGAGTAATTGTTGTATCATCCGGAAGCGAATAACCATTTCTGTCCTTATCATTTTCCATATCTTTTGGATTTTCGTCCATCGATAGAAAATTAGAAAATAAAGAATCTCTTAAAACATTTTCAACCTCTTTAACAGTGAATCCGATTTTATTTGCAATTTCTTCTGTGGTCGGTTTGCGATATAGTGATTGTTCCAGTTCCTGGGCGACCTGTTCAATATTCTTCGTTTTTTCCCTTAAAGATCTTGGTAACCAATCTTCTTTTCTCAATCCATCCATAATAGAACCTCTTATTCGAAAAGAGGCATACGTATCAAATTTTAAATCTCTGTCTGGTTCAAACTTATTTAAAGCATCGTACAATCCAAATGTTGCAAAGCTCTTAATATCATCCTTACTTACATTGCTTGGCAAATGACTTGAGATTCGTTCAACATGAAAGCTGATAAGATACGTATAATGTTGAATTAATTCATTTGCGCTCTCATTTGATTTACGTTTATACCAATCGTTCCACAGTTGTTGTTCATGAGTTAAATTATGTTCTGTCATTTTTGGCTCCCCCTTCAGCTTATATTTAAATAAGGAAAGCTAAGTATCTTTAAATTACATTTAATAAATCTATTTTCCAATACTCTTTTCTGCTTGCAGTCTATTCAAAAGAGTTTAAATGTATATTTCCTCTTTATTTACTTTGCGGATTTTTAACATACTCGTTCTTGGATCAAACTCAATCGTCCTACCTGAACTTCCTCCAATATCAGCAGCGATTACCGGAACCTTCAGTTTTTTTAAAATTTCTAATACAGCATCACTATTTCTGGGACCTATACGCATAATGTCCGAGTTAGAAGAGAACTGAAACATTTGCGCTCCTCCTGCAATCTTAGCTTTAATCAAGGATTTCCTTGCACCTATCCCGACCATCTGTTCAAGCAATAGAGGTATTGCTGTATCTGCATATTTATATTTATTAATATTTTCTTGTTTTGCTAAGCTGGAATCAGGCAAAAGGATGTGAGATAAACCAGCTATTTGATTTGTCTGATCGTACAATACGACACCTACGCAAGATCCAAGGCCTGCTGTTCGAATTAGTTCAGGTGCTTTAATTACATTTAAATCTGCAATACCAACTTTTACTATAGTCTGAACATCATTCATTATCCGTTACTCCCAATGCTAAAAATATTTTGTGGAATGATTCTGGGTCAGGAAGTAAAAAGAAATTACCCTGTATTCCTCTTTTGGAATCCGTGTGGCTTATTTTTGTGTCAATAACGATAGCAAAATCGGTAACCTGTGATATTTCCAGTAAACCTGCCGTTAAAATAGCCCCTGCCATATCCATACTCAACAACGGAACGGATGGTTGCATATTTATAGAAGTGAAATCGGACAAAGCTGATAAGTAGGACCCTGTTAATATATTTCCTGCTTCTTGAATAACGGATACCGCCAATTCATCAGGTCCTTCTTCACTAATCAAACTTATCATTTGGTCACCTGTTATTTGATTTATTAATAACTCAGCCTCTTCTATTGATAAAATGAGATAGACGGAACCTGGAGCCTCACCCTGAATTCTAAAAAATACAGCCACAATTAATTCTTCCGGCCCGCCAATTAAGTCCATCATTTCATCATAGCTGACAATGTTAACGGAGGGTACTTGCATATCAATTTTTTTATCCAGAAGTTTAGACATGGAGGTAGCAGCATTACCAGCTCCGATGTTTCCTATTTCACGAAGTACGTCTTTTTGTACGGATGTCAGTTGAGATATATTCATTTTTCTATTCCTTTACTGGCTTGAGGCTATTGACTTCCTCAGCAGATAAAACTTTTTCAAGATCCAAAAGAATAATTAACCTTTCTTCCAATTTAGCTACTCCTTCAATATAATCAATGTCTACTGTACCAATAACTTCAGGAGCAGGTTCAATCGTCTCCTCAGGTATATCTACTACATCGTTTGCAGCATCCACTATTAAACCTACTTCCTTATCGTCCATATTGACAATAATAATTCGTGAATGATCAGTAAATCCAGCCTCCGATAAACCAAAACGAATTCGCAGATCTATAATTGGGGTCACTACTCCTCTAAGATTGATTACGCCTTTTACAAAATCAACAGTTTGAGGTACTCTCGTTATTGGTGTGATACGCTCAATTAATCCTACTTGCTGCACAGACACTGCATACTCTTCATTGTCTAATTGAAATACAATCATTTTACGCGTGCTATTTTCCATTATACTTACTCCCTTATTTTTAGTTAAACACCAGTTACTTATTTGTTACCTAAAACAAATGTAGAAATAGTTGGTCCCATTTCCTGTAAAGGTATCACATGATCTACCAATTTTGTTTTCACTGCAGCAAACGGCATTCCATACACAACAGCAGAATCTTCAGCCTCTGAAAGGACGATTGTATTCGGATCCTCTCTTTTTAAACTTCGAATACCATTTGAGCCATCACTCCCCATCCCTGTAAGAATTACTGCAAATTTATTGTAATGACGACTCTTTGCAAGCGAATTGAATAGTGTATCAACGGCAGGTCTATGACCATGGACTGGTTCATCTTGTGTTAGCTGAATTCTTGTCCCATTTACTTTCATATGATAATTACCCGGAGCTATATAAACAGTGCTTTCACGTAAACTTTCTCCATCTGAAGCTTCTTTTACATGAATAGCACAAAGAGAGTTTAACCTCTCTGCCAATGACTTAGTAAAGCCCGCTGGCATATGCTGCACAATTAGAATAGAAGCAGGCAAATCCCCCGGTAATTTAGTTAGTACATGCTGTAAGGCCCGAGGTCCTCCGGTAGATGTTCCGATAGCAACTATCGTTTTTAAATCTCTTTGATGTTGTGACCCTAGAGTTATTTTTGGTTGCTTAATAAATTGTCCTACTTTAGGAAGTTTTATTTCTGCTGCTGTAACTACTTTTTTAATTAATTCTGCTTGTACTTTATCCATATCCATAGAAATTGACCCCGAAGGCTTTGTTATAAAATCGACTGCCCCATTAGATATAGCTTCAATTGTTTTACTGGTCCCCTCTGAAGTAAGGCTTGATAGCATAATTACAGGTAAAGGGCTATTTTTCATGATTTCTTGTAATGCTGTCATCCCATCCATTACTGGCATTTGTATATCTAAAGTTACTACATCGGGTTGTAGTTGGTTTATTTTTTTAATGCCATCTTCACCATTTCGAGCAGTACCAATAACGCTAATTCTGTCGTCACTTTCTAGAATATCTGTTATAACCTTTCGCATAAAAGCAGAATCGTCAACTACTAGTACTCGAATTACACTCATAGTAAATTACCTCTCTAGTATCAGCTGTTTTAGTTTTCGGACAAATGAACTACTTGGTTTGTTATCCTTTTCTGTAACACATTGTATATAAGTTCTTGTTATTTTTTTAATCGCCTTTGAAACAGGGGCTCTTTCATTAAGAAGTAGATAAGGTGTTTGCCTTCTAACTGCATTGGAAACGTGTTTATCTTCAGGGAGAATCCCCAGTATCCTCACTTGTTTATTTAAAAATTGTTTAATAACATCAGAGAATTTTGTTGAGGCAGTCTGCCCATCACGCTCATTCTGTGCCCGATTCATAATGATAGAAATTGGTAAATCAGAATTATAAGCTACAATATGTTTAATCATACTATATCCATCGGTAATAGAAGTAGGTTCCGGTGTAGTTACCAATATGCATTCATCTGAAGCCAACATAAAAAAAATACTATCACTAGTCACTCCTGCTCCCATATCGAAAATAATGTAGTCATACTCGGAAGCTACTCGAGTGAACTGCTTATAGAAATAATTCCTGTTTTTATCATTCATGGTAAAGAAATCTGCTAAACCAGAACCGGCTGCAATATAGGACAAATTACAGGGACCTTGTTCAATGATATCAAAAATTGATAATTGTTCTTTGAACATATCAATGATGGTTTTCCTTGGGTCCACTCCAAGTAAAATATTTATATTTCCCATACCTATGTCTAAGTCTATAATCAAGACACTCTTTTTCTGTATAAGAAGTTCAAGGGAGAAATTCAAAGCTACATTTGATTTCCCCACCCCGCCTTTTCCACTAATTATGGAAATTGTTTTTGCTTCATGTTCATCTTTACTTTTATTCAGACGTCGCCGTAATTCCGATGCTTGATCATTCATTCGTGATACTTCCAAAAACAAAGTCAGTTACCAGCTCTGGAGTGGCAACAAGTAAATCTTCCGGCACATCCTGCCCATTTGTTATATATCCAACTCCAACTTGCTTTTCTAATGATATAGTAAGCATACTTCCAAACTGAGTCGTTTCATCCATTTTAGTAAATATTACATTTTTTATAGGAAGGGAATTAAATTTATCATAAACTTCGGTTAAATCCTTTGACTTGGCCGTCATCGCAAGGACCAAGTACATCTCTGACTGCATTCCGATTGAAGTATACTCTTCAATTTCATTAACATACTTCTTATCTCTATAATTCCTCCCTGCAGTATCTACAAGGACAAGATCATAATCCTTAAATTTTTCTAATGCAATCAGATACTCCTTCTGGGAATATGCGACCTCCATGGGTACTTCTAGAATGCGGGCATACGTTCTCAACTGTTCCACAGCAGCAATTCGATACGTATCCATAGTAATAAACGCAACTTTTTTATGGTCTTTCAGCATACTGTTAGCTGCAATTTTTGCAAGTGTTGTGGTTTTTCCGACTCCAGTTGGTCCTACAAAATAGACAACTTTGTTTTCATAACTGAGTCCCGAGAAATTAAGTTCATTTAATTTCTCTTTAACTTCATTTTTAGTCTCTTTAACTATCATCTTATAATCAACCAATGTGAGATCATTAAACTTATCCATTACGGAACGAATTATTTTATCAGCTAAATACGAGTCTACTTCTTGATCACAAAGATGCTGATAGACAAGCAGGAAATCTGCTGGATAATCGTATTTTTCTTCAGCGGAATGCTTGATCAAACTTTTCAGTTGCTTAATCTCATCCAATACTTGTTGATTAGATGATAAGGATTCCTCAGGTGTTTCCTTAGAAGGCAAAGGTATCTCTTTATCAATAGCAGGTTTTTGAGGAGACAATACAGGGTCCGGATCAAGGGCTGCTACTACTTCAATTTTTGTTTTTTGAAATAAACCTAAAAATCCCCCATGGCGTACTTCCTTAGAATTTAATATAACAGCTTCTGAACCTAGTTCTTTTCGGATTTTTTTCATCACTTCAGGCATAGTAGGGCCTATATATTTTTTTACCTTCATGCGATATTAACAACTCCCACGCTTTGTACTTCCACAGTCGGCTCCAATTCATTATAAGAAAGCACCACCACCTGCGGTAAAAACCTTTCCACCAATTGTTTTAAATACATTCTAATCGCAGGAGAGCATAACAGTATCGCGGTCTCCTCCTGTATAGCAAGTTTCTCCACTTCATGATGTATTGTCTTTATAATTTCTTGTTGCGTCTCTGGATCTAAAGACAAATAATTTCCATGCTCTGTTTGCTGAATATTTTCCGCTACCATCTTTTCTATCTTTCCGGAAACAGTAATCACTCTTAAAGACATATCTTCATGAACATATTGTTTTGTTATTTGTGGAGATAATGCTTGTCTTACATATTCAGCCAATAATTCCGTATCATTTGTTAACCTTGCAAAGTCTGCCAATGATTCAAAAATCACTGGTAAATTACGAATCGAAATATTTTCTTTAAGTAACTTGCTTAACACTTTCTGTACATCACCTACATTTAGCGGCTCTGGTGTTACTTCTTCAGCTAATGTCGGGTAACTTTCACGCAAATGCTCGATCAGTTGTTTTGTTTCTTCTCTACCTAATAATATATAAGCATACTTTTTAATTATTTCTGTTATATGTGTAGATACAACTGAAGGAGGATCAACAACGGTATAGCCTGATAACTCAGCCTCATCTTTATATTCTTCTGTAATCCATTTTGCCGGGAGACCAAATGCAGGCTCTTCTGTAGCAATTCCTTCCATATCATCCTCTTCAATATCTGGAGCCATTGCTAAATAATGATCTAACAACAATTCTCCCTTCGCTACTTCATTTCCCTTGATTTTTAAACGGTACTCATTGGGATTCAGTTGTATATTATCTCTTATTCTTACAACTGGGATGACAATACCAAGCTCTATGGCCAACTGACGTCTAATCATTATTATCCGATCAAGCAAGTCACCACCCTGGCTACTGTCTGCAAGAGGAATAAGCGCATAACCAAACTCAAATTCAATTGGGTCCATATTTAAAAGGCTGACTACATTCTCCGAAGATTTCATTGAAGAGCTTTCAGTTAAATCTTCTTCTTCCGGATCAGGGATATCAGGCTCAGCTGTTTGACGCTGTAATAAATATCCACTTAATGCAAGTAATCCACCAAGTAATGTAGTCAAAAAGAAGTTTATAGGTGTTAATCCAAGTAAGAATATTGTACCTGCAGCGATGTATAAAAGTTTAGGGTATTGAAGTAACTGGCCAGAAACCTCTGTTCCCAAATTCCCTGTACTTGCAGTTCTAGTAACTACTATGCCTGTCGCAGTAGAAATTAATAATGCGGGTATTTGGCTAACAAGTCCATCTCCAACAGTCAAACGCATAAAAGTGTTGATGGCTTCTTGGAAAGTCATATCCATCTGAACCATACCGATAATAAGTCCAAAGATAATATTAATTAGGACAATAATTATTCCAGCAATTGCATCCCCTTTTACAAATTTACTGGCCCCATCCATTGAACCATGGAAATCCGCTTCATTCTCAACTTTTTCTCTTCGCTCTTTTGCCTGTTGCTCTGAAATTAAGCCAGCATTCAAATCTGCATCAATACTCATTTGTTTACCTGGCATAGCATCTAATGTAAAACGGGCAGATACTTCAGATACACGCTCTGCTCCCTTGGTAATTACAAGAAATTGAATGATGACTAAAATTATAAATACAACAAATCCCACCAATGGATTACCACCAATTACGAAAGAACCAAATGTTTCTACCACTCCACCAGCCTGCGCTTCTGAAAGAATAGATCTCGTAGTAGATACATTCAGACCAAGTCTGAATAGGGTTAACAGCAATAAGAGAGTTGGAAAAACAGAAAACTGTAACGCTTCCTGTGTATTCATAGACACTAGTATTACAATCAATGCAATCGATATATTACATAAAATGAGTACACTTAAAAGCCATCCGGGCAATGGGATGATTAACATGATTATGATTAATATAACGCCTAAGAGTACAGATAAGTCACGTGCTTTCATTATTATTTCTCCTTATTGCTTAAACTTTTCTCTCTAATTTATAAACATATGCCAATATCTCTGCAACAGCTTGGAAGAAATCCTCCGGAATTACGTCACCTATATCAGTTGCACCGTATAATGCGCGAGCGAGTGGACGATTTTCTACTGTAACTACATCATTGGCCTTTGCAACTTCTTTAATCTTCAATGCCACTTGGTCAACGCCTTTCGCAAGTATGTATGGAGCGTTAGCTTTTTTTTCATCATACTTAATTGCAATGGCAAAATGTGTAGGGTTTGTTATCACAACGTCAGCCTGTGGAACTTCACTCATCATTCTGCGAGTAGCCATTTGCTTTTGTTTTTCTTTTATCTTAGATTTAATTAATGGGTCACCTTCCATATTCTTGTACTCATCTTTTATATCCTGTTTTGACATTTTCATGTTTTTTTCAAAATCATACCGTTGATATGCATAATCAAAAACCGATAAGAGTAAAAGTGCGAATGCTGCGGTTATTCCCATAATAATCGTAGTCCGCCCAAAGAAACCAAGAGCATTCTCTGCATTTTTAAATGCAAGCATGAGCATGTCGTCTTTAAACATCCATATAATCAAAAATGTTATAACACCGATAAACACGATTTTTAATAATGATTTTGCCAGCTCAACCAAAGCTCTGACTGAAAAAATTCTTTTCGCTCCTTGAATCGGGTCAATTTTCTTTAGGTCTAGCTTCAGCGGTTCTGTGGTAAACAGAAAACCAATCTGCATAAAATTAGATGTAAGACCTGCTACTATAGCGATTATCATAATTGGTGCAAGAAATTTGGCCGCTTCGATTGTTGCTCCGCTAAAAACCCGATGAACTGTTTCTTCGGTTACATCCCAATGAATGAATTCTGTAAATGTGTGTTCATATAAGGAAGTCATTCCGTTTTTCATTGAGCTACCAAAAACAACTAGTATCATAAATGAAAATAAAAGTAAAATAGCTGTATTAATATCTTGGCTTTTAGCAACTTTTCCTTTTTTTCGTTCATCCTGCCTTTTTTTCGGGGTAGCTTTTTCTGTTTTTTCACCTGCAAAAAATTGTAGATCCATCCGCAATTGCAAGTTAAGCACCCCCAAATAACTGCATTAGCTGTCGCATGACTTTAAACATAGATTCAAATAGCCGGTTAACCAATGAAACATAGAGACTTAAAAATATAAAAATGGCCATAAAGCTAACAAGTATTTTAAGAGGTAATCCAACAACAAAAACATTTAATTGCGGAACAGTACGGGCGATAATACCTAAGGCAACATCTACCAGAAATAAACAACCTACAATAGGGATGGCCATTTGAAACGCGATTAGAAACATTTTATTAAATGTATCGATAACAAAATCAGCTATTGAGCCATTTTGAAAAGGAATAAATGCATCAATCGATATAAATTGATAACTATTGTATATACCATCTATTAATAAATGATGTCCATTAACCGATAATAAAAATAATAGTGCAATAATATAGAAATATTGCCCCATTAAAGGACTTTGGGCACCTGTTTGGGGGTCTACTACATTCGCAATAGCAAAGCCCATTTGGAAATCAATAAATCCACCTGCAATTTGAATAGCTGATAGCAGGATATAAGCTATTAATCCGACAAGTAAACCAACCATTGCTTCTTTTAGAACCAATAGAATATATGTACCATCAATTTCTATTACTGTTACGTCTACCGTATAAAATATGATAAGAGAGAGAAAAAAACTGAAACCAATTTTAAAATGGCCTGGTATAGTACGATAAGAAAATAAAGGTAAAGTAACAAAAAAAGCTGATACCCTGACTAAAATTAATAAAAAAACAGGTATACTGTTAACATTTATAATATTTAACATACATTACCCTACAAACTGATTTAAATTTAAAAATAGATTTGCAGTAAACTCTACCATCTTGGACAGCATCCAGGGGCCAAAAAAAACAAGGCCTACTAATACTGCAACGATCTTTGGAATAAATGCCAGTGTTTGTTCCTGTATTTGGGTGGTGGCCTGAAAAATACTGACCAGTAGACCTACTGCAAGAGCTAGGATCAATAAAGGACCGGTTACTAATAGAATTGTATAGATTCCTCTTTCCGCTAATGTTAATACAAATTCACTACTCAAATGCTTCACCTACTTTATCCAAAATCCATGCAGTCCTAAAAACTATCTAACAATGCATGTGTAATTAAATACCACCCATCCACCAATACAAATAATAAAATTTTGAATGGCAATGAGATCATTACAGGCGGCAGCATCATCATTCCCATGGACATCAGAACACTTGCAACTGCCATATCAATGATTAAAAAAGGTACAAAAATCATAAATCCCATTTGGAAGGCAGTTTTTAATTCACTTATAGCAAATGCTGGGACAAGTGTTGTTAGCGGAATATCCTGTATGGTTTCAGGTTTCTCCAACTGGGAGTAATTCATAAATAAAGACAAGTCTTTCTGCCGGGTATGTTTAGCCATAAATTCTTTTAACGGAAGGCTTGCCTCTTCATAAGCTTGTTCTAAAGATATCTCTTCATCAAATAAAGGTTGTAATGCTTCATCATATACTTCATTAAATACGGGTGCCATAATAAAAAAAGTTAAAAATAATGCTATTCCAATTAAAACCTGATTTGGTGGCATTTGTTGTGTTGCCAGTGAAGTTCTGACAAACGATAATACAATAATAATTCTAGTAAAACTGGTCATCAATATTAGGATACCAGGTGCCAAGGAAAGAATAGTAAATAATAATAGTAATTTAACAGATGTGGCTACATTGGACGGGTCGGCGTCTGAAAACATATTTATGAATTCATTCATGGCTATCTTCCTTGTCTTTTCTTTGTTGCAACAGATGGTTTCTTTTAGCTTTTAGTTTTTCCAATTCAGAAGAGAACAATTTATTGAAATCTTGCTTCTCTTTTCCATCTTGATTAGATATTGAATTGAAAAAACCTGATAAACCAGACACTTGCTTTATGGATGTCGAGGTGTTTTTACTTACAAGATCATCAATTACTTCCTGGTCAGTAATCTCCTCTAACAATTCTACATTTTCCCCTACGCCCACTAAATAAAATCGATTACCAACACGAACAATTTGCACCGATTTGTTTTGACCAACAGAGACGCCACCTAAATTTTCCAATGCTTTTACCTGATTAAATAACTTATTCCTTTTGCTAAGAAATTTAAGTAATAGATAAATCAAACCGAGAACGAGAACAAGAGCAAAAAACATTTTTATCAGTTCAATGATGAGCGAGCCTTCTTCTTCTTGGTCAGTTAGTACTGTGTTCTTATTTTCAGTATTAGTATCCTGAGTTTCTAGTTTTTCGCAATTGATTCCTTCTTCCATACAATCGTTCACACTGGGGTCTTCAGCACTTACAGTGGTAGAGAAGGAATTCATTAAAATAATTACTATAAGCAAGCCCGCCAAGTGTTTAAACATTTTACTCATTACTCCTAGCCTAAAGCCTTTTGGATAGCTTCTATTACTCTATCTGCCTGAAAAGGTTTTACTATAAAGTCTTTTGCCCCGGCCTGTATAGCATCTATTACCATTGCCTGCTGTCCCATTGCAGAACACATGATAATTACCGCATCCTTATTAATCTCTTTAATTTGCTTCAAGGCTGTGATTCCATCCATTTCCGGCATCGTTATATCCATTGTTACAAGATCAGGAGTTAGCTCTCTATACTTTTCTACTGCTTGGGCTCCATCTTGTGCTTCACCTACTACTTCAAAACCATTTTTCACCAATATATCTTTTATCATCATTCTCATAAAAGCTGCATCATCAACAACTAAAATACGTTGTGCCATTTTTTCTCCCCCCTGTGAGTTATCTTAGTTTCATTAAACGATCCGATTGACTAATAATATCGGTTACTCGCACTCCAAAATTTTCATCAATAACTACTACTTCACCTTTAGCTATTAACTTTTCATTTACCAAGATGTCAATTGGCTCTCCAGCGAGCTTATCAAGCTCAATAATTGACCCAGCTGTAAAATCAAGAATATCCCGAATGGACCGTTTCGTTCTGCCTAATTCCACTGTTACTTTTAAAGGAATGTCCATTAGCATATCCAGGTTTCGCTGTTCTGTTTTATTTAAATTTACATATTCGAAGCTTGAAAAGTCAGCTTCTTGAATATCATTTGGCTGATAGCTTGTCTCACCCAAATAATGTGGTTCATTCTTAGTCTCTTCACTTGAAGGGAGTGGTGCAGAAGTCTGTTTCATATCAGTTGGTTTTTTAGTTTCTTCCATAATAGTAGCTGCTTCTTCATTGGCTGGTCCGTTTAATAGTTGACTCACTAAATCTTTAGCAAAATGAATCGGCATCAATTGCATCATATTAGAATCTATTAACGTACCTACCTTTAAATGGAAGAACACCTTTACATAGGCTTCTTCGTTAAACATATTTTTAGTTTCATTATCTGGGTCCTCCATCCGGATAGTTGGAGGTGATATATCCACTTTTTTATTAAAGACAGTTGACATACTTGTAGCCGCAGCACCCATCATTTGATTCATAGCCTCTTGAACAGCACTTAAATGAATTTCATTTAATTCCTCTGCAGGAGCGGTACCATCTCCACCTAACATAATATCCGAGATAATAGCAGCATCTTCTGATTTGATTACGAAAACATTTTTCCCACTAAAACCTTCTATGTATTCCACTTCTACACTAACAGGTTCAAATGTAAATTCATCATCCAGATCAGTTTTTTGAATAACAGAAACCTCTGGGGTGGTGATTTCTACTTTTTGATTTAACAAGGTCGAAAGTGTTGTTGCAGAACTACCAAAGGAAATATTCCCAATTTCCCCAAGTGTATCTTCTTCTATTGTGGTTAATTGCTCTTTATAAGATGTTCCAGCAAGATCTGATGTATCATCTTCATCCTCACTTACCTTTAATAATGCATCAATTTCTTCTTGGGAGAGCATTCCATCATTCATCATACAGTTTCACCCCTTTAATTTCTTCCAATACTTGTACAGACATTTTGTTTTTGTGTTTGCCTGGTTGTACATGAAACTTGGGTTCATTATTTATTGATAATAATAAGGGTTGGTCAATTTGTTGATCCAACGCTATCACATCTTTTTTCCCTAAGTTCAAAAATTCTTCTATATTTATACTTGTTTGTCCTAAAATTGCTTTCACTTCTAGCTGGGCCCCCTGGATGTTATTTGAAAGCTTTTCATATGCATCCATATCTCTTTCTTTAGTAGTTGTTTCCATCCAGTAATGTACAGATAATTTATCAATAATGGGTTCAAGAACAATATGAGGAATGCAAATATTTATCATTCCACTTGTTTCACCAATTGTTGTGTTCAACGAAACAACCACGACGGTCTCATTAGGTGAAACCATTTGTAAAAACTGTGGATTCACTTCAAATTCTTCTAATATCGGGTCTACCTCTCTAATAGAAGCCCATGCTTCCTGTAAATTAACTGCTGCTTTTTCAAAGAGCTGAGACATAAGAATCGTTTCTATTTCTGTTAAATTATCAACCTTATTTACACTGCTCCCTTTTCCTCCGAGCACTCTATCAAGCATGGCATAAGCAATATTAGGGTTTATTTCCATTATTAATCTACCATCAAGAGGCTTTAAACTATAAACATTCAAAACAGTCATCTTTGGGATGGAGCGAATAAATTCCTCATATGGTATTTGATCCACAGAAGCGACTGAAATATTAACATACGTTCTTAGCTGAGCAGAGAAAAAGGTTGTTAATAACCTAGCGTAATTCTCATGAATTCTTGAAATTCCTCTGATCTGATCTTTAGAAAATCGTAATGCTCGTTTAAAATCATATACCCGTACCTTTTTTTCTTTTTCTTCCTTTTTTAATTCCTCTGCGTCCATTTCGCCCGAAGTAATGGCGGACAATAAAGCATCAATCTCATTTTGCGAAAGGATCTCATCAGCCAATTAAACCCACCTCCATTCTGGAGTCCTAACATTTACTGTAGAATTTTGCTTACTGTATACACATTAGTTATTTTTCCTTCTGTCATTACAGCATTCAGTTTTGTTTTCACTTCAGCTTCCAAATCAGTCAAGCCTGTTTTAAATTTCTCTTCATTCATTGTTGCTAGTTCTTTTATTAAAATGTTCTTTAATTGAAAATCCCTTTTGCTGATTTCCTCTTTTGCATCCTTACCGTCTGTTAATATCTGAAATTGGATCCTTACAAAGCTTCCATCTTCCAGATCTGTCGTAATTTCGGGTGTTTCATATGCATATTCTACGATCTTGTCGATTGATTCGGCCTTTCCTTCATCTTTATCTCCTGAAATATTTAATACAACAATTAAAGCAGCAATAGCCACGATTAGTAATATCGCCATGGAAGTAATTGTTGTTCTAACCAGTTTACTCACTTGCTTCACCTTCCTTTAGCGAACCTTGCAAACCAATGCTTTGATAGTAATTTGTAATAAGTTCAATTACTTGTTGTTCTGGATTTTTTACAACAAGCTTTTTTCCATTTATTAAAGTTAGTGTGGTATCAGGTAATGATTGTATCTGTTCAATCATCATTGCATTCAGGGTAAATGGGTCTCCATTGAGACGTGTCAATTGAATCATATAGGGCGGGAGTATTTATATTAGAACAATACTCCCTACCTCCTTACTATCGTTTTAAGTTTACTAGCTCTTGTAATATTTCATCTGATGTTGTGATAATTCTTGTGTTCGCCTGAAATCCGCGCTGGGCTGTAATCATTTCCGTAAATTCCTCTGATAAATCAACGTTGGACATTTCAAGTGAGCCACTTATAATGGAAGCCGAACCTTCGGATTCAGGTAGCACGTATCCTGAAAAACCAGCATTTTCACTATTTAAGAATAAATTACTTCCATCTTTCTGGAGTCCTGCAGGGTTTGAAAAGTTTGCCAATAATACCTGACCAGAAATTTTCGTGTCGCCAGAATCATCAATATAGTTAACAATTCCATTGGACTGAACACTAAAGCTTTTAGCATTTTCAGGAATCTGTATTTGTGTATATTTTAACGAACCATCAGGGTTTGTTACTGTATCACCATTTTCATCTAATTCTACAGCAATTAAATACAACCCTTGGGGATTTACTACGTACCCATCATCATCTAAATAGAAATTTCCTGCTCTAGAATATGAAACATTGGAATCATCTAAATTAGGTTGTAAATCATCGGCCACCACAAACATACCGTCTCCTTCTAGAGCAAAGTCTAAGGGGCTATTCGTGGTTTGTCTGAAACCCTGGGTGTGAATATTATCAATGGTACCTAATTGAGACCCTAAGCCCACTTGATTCGGATTTACTCCTCCTCTAGTTGCTGTAGGCCCCTGTGCACCTGAGGTCATTTGACTCATCATATCTTGAAAGGTTACTCTCCCTTTTTTGAACCCTGAAGTATTTACGTTTGCAATATTGTTCCCTATCACATCTAGCTTTGTTTGGAAACCTTTCATTCCTGAAATACCTGCATACATTGACCGTAACATGTTATTTATCCCCTTTTGGATTTAATTTTTATTCTGTTGTATCTATCATTCAACAACAGTATGGCTTCCTATTAAGGTCCAGCCTATTTATTTATAATAATTGTCCCATTGATATTTGAGAAAATGCGATTTGTAGCCTCTTCCCTATTCATTGCAGTAACTACGGTGTGATTCTTAGCGCTAACCAGCAATGCTGCTTGGTCCATGACTACTAATGAATCAGTAATGCCTTTTTTCTTTGCTTCACTAACTTTCTCTCCGATTAATTGCCATTGCTTCTCGTTGATTTGAATATTTCTTTCATTTAAACGTTGATTGGCATGTTTACTGATTTTCAACTCTTTTTGTTCCAACGTTAAAAAATCTTTAAATGGAACTGTGCTAGATGGACCCACTGATTTTTTAACTGGATTCAGAGCTACTTGCTGTGGTAACTGGTGTATTCGATGGTCCATAATTCTCCCTTCCTGTCACACTAATCTTCTTTAATAGTAGGTTCACTTACCTGTAAAACAGCATCAGCATATATTTTTTCACCATTTTTCAGCTCAAGAATTGCCCATCCTTCTTTTTGACTTACTGCGACAACTTTACTTGTCTCTACATCAAGCTTCTCTCCTGTATCCTTGTCGAACGCCTGGTATGAAACTTCTTTGCCAATCATATGGCTATACTCTATAACTGGCGAAACTAACTGACTTTGTACTAGCTTTTCAATCGAATTAGCCATATTCGTTGTTTGCTCAAGAGAGGAAAATTGGGCCATTTGAGATATAAACTCTCTATCGTCCATAGGATTTGTAGGATCCTGATTGGATAATTGTGTCATTAAAATCTTTAAAAATTCATTTTTTCCAAGCTCAGGACTTGGTGTTCTTGTCTTTTGCTGATTCTGTAAATATAAAGACGGGTCTATTTTAGTCATACGTTTCACCTATACTTTCTCATTCAAAAGTGCTTCTTCAAATGTCATAGCGAAATCATCATTTTGGTTATTCTCTTGATCATGTTGTGATTGTTGAGAGTTCTCCTGATTATCTGAATGCTGATCTGATGTTTCTTTTTGTAATGACTGGCCATTTTGCAAGTTTAATTCCTGTTTTTCTACAACTACTTGTTGAGGAGAGAACATATGGCGCAGCTGATGCATATTGGAATCCAACATTTCTTTTGCAGCTTGACTGGAGACTAGAATTTTCACCGTCATTTCTCCATTGATCTGCGTCAGCTTCACTACCATTTCTCCCATATTTCCAGGTCGTAATGTTATATTCAGTTGGTTGGTTCCATTGGGTGTAGACATAAATTTGCTTGATTTTATCAGCCGCTGAAATTGTTCCATTAACTGTTGATCATTTGATTGTGTACTTTGCGCCTGATTTAAATGAATAATAAACTGCTCGACTTTGGACATTGGCATTGATGTTGGAGTTATCGTTTGTACATTTATTTTTTCAGTCAGCCCATGATTCTCTAATGCTTTACTCATCCATTTCGCAACATCGTTAGTAGTTACTTCTGCAGCACTATTGTATTGATGTTTGGTTACAAGTTGATTTCTCTTTGCGAAATTTTGAACTAACTCTTCAAATATAGGTGATTCTTTTACAATTAAGGACTGAACCTTTGCTACATTTTGCTGGTTAGCTCCGGATTTTTTACTTATAGCAGTCCATTCTTTTAAAATGTTCAATAACTCAGGAGCGTTTTCCTTCATCTGTTTTTGGTTAGTAACAGCCGTCGTCACTTGGTTTAGAAGATGCTGGGCTTTTGTAAAAAGTTCAGCAATCTGCTTCATTACTTTTTCATTAACTAGTGACGCGGGCATCTGGGACAAAATCATAGGTACATCCTGTGACATTGGTTGTGATAAAAACAAATTTTCAACCAATGACAACATTTCTTCTTGATTTGTCGAGTTATTTTCCACAGTTCCGATTTGATTTTGCTTTATCAAGTCCATTAGAACTGTCTGCAAATGATTGGGAAGCTGTGCATCATGTATAATACTCTCTACATTCTCTTGGTTATCTAAGACAGCTGGGTCTAACGCATTCTCATTTGCAGGCTGTAACTTAGCTAATAGCATTTGAAATAATGGAGATTCCTCTTTCAGAGAATGTGGCATTTTCGACATATGATCTTTCCCGGTTCCAGATATTTGTGTATTTGGTAAAAACATCCCCATAGCGTTCACCTTTTCACCTCCCTTCAAAAGTTAGAAATTAAGAATTATCATTAATTAACTTTTGTGTTAATTCAGCTGCTTTTGCAGGCTCCATTTCTCCAAGGATTTCTCCTCTTACCTTATTGGATAGTTCTTTTAATAAACTCACTGCTGTATCTATTTCTAAATCTGTTAGTATAAGTGCTGCTTGCTGTCTATCCATACCTTTAAAGGATTGAGACATGGTTTCTACCATAGTTGATTCCTTTGAATCTTCTTCCATGCTGGGGTTAGACGTGTTTTTCTCCAATTTAACAATTTTCTGTTCCAATCGATTATTAATTGTTTTCAGATCATCTACTTGTTGATTAAGTTCTTTAATCTCTTTTTCTCTTTGAGTCACTTGTGATTGGCTTTTATCGGTGTCTACTTGTTTTTTTTCATCCTCGTTACTGGAAACTAAGGTGGAAGCCCCAGGGATATGAGCTAACTTGTCTTTCGTCCAATCTATTACGTTAACACCCGCCATACTTAAAATCACTACGGTTATGGTTATTATTACGACCAGTGGTACAATTACTGCAAAGATAAACCAAATAATCGGATTCAACTTTTTCTTATCTGTTTTGTTTTGCTTACTCATCTATGTCACCTGTTTTTTTGACCTAAAAATTGCTGGATAGATAATTCGTCCATAAAGATATTCTCTGATCTTTGGACGCGTTCATGCTCCTCTAACTTTCTATTTTGAATAACTTTTTCAAATTTTTTCATTTCCATATGAGCATCAGTCAATTTTATCTGCTTTTGTTCCATTGCATTTCTTGCTTGCTGAACCTCTGACTGCAAATCATTTATTTGCTTGTTTATATATTCAATATGAATAGCTTGTTGTTTTATTTTATTTATGGAAGCACCGTTATGCAGATCCGTTTCATATGTTGCTTCGGCTGCTTCCTTCTTTTTAAGTATGTTGTACAGCCTTGTTGCCATTTCTTCAAATACATCCATGGATTGGTGATATGCTTTTTGTGCATTATTTTTTTCCAATTCCCTGACTTGCAATACTTTAGATAATGATACTGTTCCAGACATTTCATTTATCCTCCATTTAACAATGCTTTCATTTTATTAATAGAATCTTCAAGGGAAATCGTTTCAAAAATTTCTTGCTTAAGAAACGACTGTATTTTTGGATAAAAGTTAATAGCCCTATCGATCTCGGGATCTGTCCCTCGCTTATATGCACCTATTTGAATCAGTTCACTATTTTCTTCATATACAGCCAACAAAGATCTCATTTGCTGAGCAAGATTCTTATGCTCTTTGTCTGTTATTTGATTCATAATACGGCTGATCGATTTTAATGTGTTAATCGCCGGGAATTGTCCACGCTCAGCAAGCTTTCGGTCCATAATAAAATGTCCATCCAAAATTCCGCGGACTGTGTCAGCGATTGGTTCGTTCATATCGTCCCCATCCACCAATACAGTGTAGAAGCCAGTTATCGTGCCTACTTCATTTGTACCCGCCCGCTCAAGTAACTTTGGTAAAGTTGCGAATACCGAAGGAGTATACCCTTTTGTGGTAGGTGGCTCGCCTGTCGCAAGACCAACTTCCCTCTGAGCCATCGCCACTCTAGTCACAGAGTCCATCATTAAATTCACGTTAAGTCCCTGGTCTCGAAAATATTCACTTATCGCTGTAGCAGTATAGGCACCTTTAATTCGCATTAACGCTGGCTGATCTGATGTAGCTGCCACTACAATTGACTTCTTAAGCCCTTCTTTCCCAAGGTCTTTTTCAATAAATTCCCTGACTTCTCTACCACGCTCGCCAATTAAAGCAATTACATTAACATCAGCACTGCTGTTACGAGCAATCATCCCTAGTAGTGTACTTTTCCCAACACCACTACCGGCAAAAATCCCAATTCGTTGACCTTTGCCAACTGTTAACAGGGAATCTATCGCTTTTACTCCTACTTGAATAGGCTCATTAATCGGCTGCCGTAACATAGGGTTTGGGGGCGTCTGTTCTGTCAAATAGTTTGATAATCCTTTTGGTAGATCCGTTTTATCAAGG
Source organism: Virgibacillus halodenitrificans (assembly GCF_001878675.1). NCBI lineage: Bacteria > Bacillati > Bacillota > Bacilli > Caryophanales > Bacillaceae > Virgibacillus > Virgibacillus halodenitrificans. The sequence continues at coordinate 2,070,317 of NZ_CP017962.1, forward strand.
TTCTTACCAAGTGAATCAACTACCTTTCCAATAAGCCCTCGGCCTATTTTAACGCTTAATGGTCTCCCCTCTGACTCTACTAAACAACCAGGTCCGATTTCTGTAAGCTCTGAGTATGGCATCAGAATAATTTTTTCATTATTAAAGCCTACTACTTCAGAAAGAACAGGAGGTCTGGCACTGGTAGATGCGTGGATATAACAAACATCACCTATATTGGCTTCTGGTCCTTGTGACTCAATCATAATTCCGACAACCCTTATGACCTTGCCATACTTTTTATAAGGATTAGATTGGTCTATAGCTTTTAATAGCGGCTGAATGTTCATGTCGCATTCTCCCTCGAAACCTCATGCAATACCTGTCGTAATTCATTTAACTGGGTATCAATACCTGCATCCATTTGACCGAATGGATGTTTGATAAGACATCCATTTTCCGGTATTTCAACATTTATATAAATTGCTAGCCTTACATCCTCTTCCAGTACTTGCAGCAGCTCTTCTTTTTGCTCCAAAACAGTTTCATAATTAGCTGGGTGCAGATAAATGGATATTACCGACTGATCTTTTAATTCACGAATTGCTGATTTAACAATTGGCAAAAAGGATTGAGGGGATTTCCCCAGCTGTTGACTCAATATTTTTTCGGCTGTGTAAACTGCTAGTTCAATGATAGACTCTTCATGCTTCTCGATTGTCGTATGATAATCAAGCCCTGCACTCTCAACAATAGAATTAGCCTGCTCGATTAAAGTGCGATATTCATGTTGGGCAGCTTCCTCTCCTTTTTTATAACCAGCCTGATAGCCTTCTTTTTTTGCGCTTTCTATATAAGCATGTTTTTCTGTCTCCCAATTTTGCTTTGCCTGCTGTATCTCTGCATTAGTCTCGTTTAAAAGCAGTTCTTTATGGTTTCTCAAATCTTTTAACTCAAGTTTTAAATTATCTATCTGTTCACTTATCTCTTTTTCAACTACATCTAAAGCTGAAGCAGTTGTTCCTGAGGGATCTGTTGAAGGGACAGGAACAACAGACTTCACTTCAATCTTCCGCTTTCCACTAAGGTTAGAATTAGACAATAATGTCATCTCCTCCACCACGAGCAATCACTATTTCTCCTACATCTTCCAATCGACGAATACTTCCAACAATTCTAGTTTGCGCTTCCTCTACATCACGCAGTCTGACAGGACCCATATATTCCATTTCCTCTTTAAATGTCTCTGCCATTCTCTGGGACATGTTTTTAAATACAATATCTTTAACTTCATCGCTAGCCACTTTAAGGGATAGTCGCAAATCATCATTATCTACTTCCCTGATTACCCGCTGGATCGCTCTATTGTCGAGAATAACAATATCTTCAAATACAAACATTCTCTTCTTAATTTCATCTGCCAGATCAGGATCCTGAATTTCAAGTGCATCTAAAATTGTTCTTTCAGTACTCCGATCAACACCGTTTAATACTTCAACAACCGCTTGAATCCCACCAGTTTGCGTGTAATCTTCCGTTAACGAAGAAGAAATATTTCTCTCAAGCACTTGCTCCACTTGACTAATAATTTCTGGCGAGGTGGAATCCATCGTTGCAATTCGTTTAGCGATATCAGCTTGCATTTCTTGAGGTAATGCTGACAAAATTTGTCCGGATTGCTCAGGGTCAAGATAGGATAAAACTAAAGCAATCGTTTGTGGATGTTCTCCTTGTATGAAATTTAATACTTGCTGTGGATCAGCCTTTCTGGCAAAGTCAAAAGGTCTTACCTGTAAAGAAGAAGTCAATCTGTTAATGATATTTGAAGCCTCTTGCGAACCAAATGCTTTTTCAAGTACAGTTTTTGCGTATCCTATCCCACCTTGTGTTATATAATCCTGCGCTAAAGCAATTTGGTGAAATTGTTCCAACACCTCTTCTTTCACATTTGAATCTACTTTTTTTACTGAAGAAATCTCTAAACTCAGTTTTTCTATTTCTTCTTCGGAAAGATGTTTATAAACTTGTGCTGATACATCTGGACCTAGGGAGATTAATAAAATTGCAGCCTTTTGTTTACCTGTTAATACTCCTTTTTGTCTTGCCATACCAATTACCTCCTAATCTTCCCCTATCCAACTTCTTAACAACTTCGCAAAATCTTCCGGCTTTTCTTTTGCTATCTTTTCTAATTGTTTTCTGCGGATAACAGCTTCCGATTGTTCATTATCCGGCATTTCAGGTATTGTAGTAACTTTTTCTTCTGTCACATCTTCTTCAATTTCTTCTTCTTCCTCATTGTTTCTTTTGCGGAAAAGTAGAATTGCTAATAGAATTATTATTATTAATAGTGCTGCACCTGTTATATACAACCATTTCGGGATTGCGCTCACTTTAGAATCAGGTAATGAAGGCTTTCCATTAAATTCTTGAAAGATGATAGAAACCTTCTCTTCTGGATTAATCTCTCCATATTCTTTACTTATGGAAGTACTAACTATTGAATTAAGGATAGAAGATATCCCTTGCTCTACTGCTGTCTGCTCCTGCTGGGTAAGAAACTGTATTTCCTTTCCATTTGTATCTTTTTTGTTATTAACAGCAACTTGGATACCAAGATCTCTAATTTTATATGGGCTTTCGACAATATCTTTTTGGATTCTGCTAAACTCGTTATTAACTGTCTCTTTCGTCATTTCATAATCGCCGTTTCCATCCTCATCAGCAGCAGGATAGTTTGGAATGTCCTCTTCACCGGTCCCTGTTGTACCTCCAACAGGTGGGTTGCCCGAATAAGTCTCCTTAATCGTCTCAACACTTACAGGCAGACCCTCCATGTTTTCTAAATCTACCGGTTCTACGATGTTTTCAGTCCTTTGTTCCTGTGTAAAATCAACATCAGAAGTTACAGAAACAATGACATTTTCCATACCAACCATTGCGCCAAGCATTTGTTGCATTCTACGTTGAATGTCCTTCTCTATATCCTTTTTAACAGATTGCTGGTATGTATATGTATCTTGAGATCCCTGTGTTGCTTGTGCATCCCTGTCAAAATAATTAGAGTACTGGTCCATGATCACTATATTTTCAGCTGGTAGATTAGGAACAGCTTTGGATACTAAATGATATAAAGATTCAATTTGATTATTTTTAAAATCATAGCCAGGTTTTGTTTGCAGGACAATAGATGCGCTGGCTGTTTGAGAATTTTCATCAACAAAAACTGGTTCTTCCGGCATATTAATCATTACCTTAGCATCTTCAATACCATCTATTTTCCCAATCATATTGGAAAGCTCTGTTTGCATTGCATCTAATTTCATCATATTGAATTCATTTTCAGTCACACCCCAGGAAGCATTCTCACTAAAAAAAGAATAATCAATATTTCCGCTATCTGGAATGCCTTGACCAGCAAGATCTACAAGCAGAGAGTCGACTTGGGCTTCCGGCACAAGAATAGTAGTGCCTCCATCCTGTAACTCATACTCAATACCTCTAGCATCTAACTCCGTTTTTATTTGACCAACTTCCTGTATTGACAAATTATTGTATAAAGGGACGAAAGTCTTTCCTGATGTAAAAAAGATTAGCCCTGCTACCAGGATGATCACAAAAAAGATAGATCCAAAAAATATAAATTTTTGACTTTTCGTTCGCTGTGTCCACCAACTGGTTAAAGTTTCTTTCCATTTCAATAATTTTTCTTTCATAGTTTCCCCCACCAAAGTGCCAAAAAAATAAAACGCCTATTTAATAGCATTTTTGTATTATACTTGCATTCGCATTATTTCATTATAAGCATCAATTGCCTTACGTTGTATTTGTACTGTAGTATCCAAAGTAATACTTGCCTTTTGTGCTGTAATCATCACCTCATGCAAGTCATCCACTTTTCCGTTAATTAAATCATCCGTTTTTTTATCGGAGGCTATTTGTGCCTTGTTTACCTCATTCATCGCTGATTTTAGGGAGTCAGCAAATTTAGCTTGTGCTTTTCCCGGTGAAATTTTAGGTTTCATATCTTGAGAAACGGGTATTGGTGAGTTAGACATAGGCTTGAATATTGTTTTCATTTCTTAACCTCCTATTTTATTTTCCAATTTCCAATGCTTTTAATAACATAGCCTTACTTGCATTCAAAGAAGTAATATTCGCTTCATAGGAACGGGTCGAGCTCATTAAATCAACCATTTCCTTTAATGGATCAACATTCGGAAGCTGAACATAACCTTGCTCATTTGCATCTGAATGGGTAGGATCATAAACTAGTTTAAATGGCGATTGGTCTTCCTTGATCTGTGAAACCTTTACCCCAGCCGTTGTGCTTGACCCTGTAGCTTTATGTAATAAAGAGCTGAAACTAGCTTGCTTTGGCTCCATTGATACTATTTTTCGTCTGTAAGGTACATATTCTCCATCTTGAATGGTAGCTCTAGTTGTTTGCGCATTTGCTATGTTAGAAGATACTACATCCATTCTTAATCTTTGTGCTGTTAACGCACTCGCACTGGAGTTTATTGAATTAAAAATTGACACTTATTAGTTCCCCCCTCTAATCACTTTCTGCAAGCTCCCGAACTTTCCATTGATACGGTCAACAAGAGATTGATAATATATTTGGTTTTTTGCTAAATCAGCCATTTCCTTATCTACGTCTACATTATTACCATTATGGTTATAGACAGTATTATTTTTATTTATCGTTCGAAAAGACGAATCGATATTATTGAAAGTCAAATGTTTCTCATTAGTTCTTTTAGCTTCCAATGTAGAGAGGGTTTGTTTTAACACATCATTAAAAGCAACATCTTTCGCTTTATAATTCGGTGTGTCGATATTTGCTATATTATTGGATATAGCCTTATTCTTTGCCGAAGAATATCTAAGTGCATTTTCCAAATTATTAATAGTGCTTCCAAACAATGACAAATTTTTTACCTCCTTCGACGGACATAAACATTTTTTTCCTACGAATATTGTATGTTAATTAGCCTATAAAGTCTATTACTTTTCGACATTTTCTTTAATAAGAAAATAATATGGTTAATAATAACTAGTAATTTTTTCCTTGTTTTTTAGTTAAAAATGGAACTAAACAAGCGAAAAACTTAATACCTATAAAAAAAAGCACGGAACATAGTGCTTTTAGATCTTTTTAGATATAGTCATTTTATATATATATTATTTAACTCTTTTTACACATAAAAAAAGCTGGGTACTAAAACCCAGCTTTTTGTATTTATCTTGAACGCAGTTTTTCTAATTCGACAAGGAATTTGCTATTAAGCACTTTGATATACGTTCCTTTCATCCCTAAAGAACGTGATTCAATTACACCAGCACTTTCTAGTTTACGTAATGCATTAACAATTACAGATCTTGTGATACCTACTCTGTCAGCTATCTTACTTGCAACTAAAAGCCCTTCATGGCCATTAAGTTCTTCAAAAATGTGATCAATTGCTTCCAATTCACTGTAAGATAACGAGCTGATTGCCATTTGAACAACAGCTTTGCTTCTTGCTTCCATTTCGATTTCTTCAGTTTTTTCATGCAGAATTTCCATACCTACAACTGTTGCTCCATACTCAGCCAAAAGTAAGTCATCATCATTAAAAGTTTCTGATAGTCTGCCAAGCACCAATGTTCCTAGACGCTCTCCGCCTCCAATGATTGGCACAATTGTTGTATAACCATTTTTAAACAAATCCTTGTTTTCCACTGGAAACACAGTATGCGGGCTATCAATATCAAGATTTGCAGTTGTTTCATGTATATTAAATAATCCTTGCGTATACTCTTCAGGGAATTGTCTTTCTTCGAGCATATTTTTCATACGTTCGTTCTCAATTTCCTGATTAATGGCAAATCCTAATAATTTTCCTCTTCTGCTTAGAATGTATACATTCCCTTTGATTACCTCTCTTAGTGATGCAGACATGTCGTTAAAATTCACCGATTTTCCTGTAGCTTTCTGTAACATTGCGTTGATTTTTCTTGCTCTAGTTAATAATTCCATGATAATCCTCCATTCAATTCAATATTGTTATAGTATAAATTGGCTTAGATCTTTGTTTTTCACAATAGAACTTAGCTTTTCATCAACATATGCAGGTGTAACCTCTATCTTCTCCATATTAATATTCGGAGCTTCAAATGATAGATCTTCTAAAAGTTTTTCCAATATAGTGTGAAGACGTCTTGCTCCGATATTATCGGTATCCTGATTCACCTGGTAGGCGACTTCCGCTAATCTATCTATAGCTTCGTCCGTAAAAACAAGGTTTATACCTTCCGTCTTCATCAGGGCTTTATATTGTTTTAACAAGGCGTTAGAAGGTTCTTTTAGTATTCTGGTAAAATCCTCAACAGATAGTTTTTCTAATTCCACCCTGATGGGGAATCTACCCTGAAGTTCAGGAATTAAATCAGAAGGTTTCGCCATATGGAAAGCTCCAGCAGCAATAAATAGCATATGGTCCGTTTTCACCGTTCCGTGTTTCGTAGTTACAGTTGAACCTTCAACTATAGGAAGAATGTCTCGTTGGACTCCCTCCCTAGAAACATTCGCTGTGTTATCTTGCTTTGCGGCAACTTTATCGATTTCGTCGATAAAAATTATTCCAGCTTGTTCAGCCCGCTCTATAGCCGTCTGGGATACCTCTTCCATATCTACAAGTTTTGCAGCTTCTTGCTGTGTTAAAACTTTTCTCGCTTCTGAAACTGGTAGCTTTCTCTTCTTAGTCTTCTTAGGCATAAACTGACTGAAGGCATCTTGCATATTCATGCCCATGTGTTCCATACCCGAACCTTGCAGCATATCAAACATAGAAGGTGGAGTTTCTTCTATTTCAATTGTGACTAAGTGATCTTCAAGTTCACCCAACTGCAATTGATGTTCAACTCGTTTTCTTTTACTAATAATCTCTTCATCAAGATCCTTTTCGTTACTGTTTTCAGTATCACTATTTGCTTGACCTGAAAAAAGCATTTCAAATGGATTTTTAATATTGTTTTCTTTTTTCACTTGAGGTACCAACAGTTTAACAAGCTTCTTATTTGCCTCTATTTCCGCCTTACCTTTTACTTCGTTGATTTGTTCCTCTTTTACCATCCTTATAGCCATTTCCACGAGGTCACGAACCATGGACTCCACATCTCTACCGACATAGCCAACTTCTGTAAATTTAGTGGCCTCCACCTTCACAAATGGAGCACCTACTAATTTAGCAAGACGCCTTGCAATTTCTGTCTTACCTACCCCAGTCGGGCCAATCATTAAAATGTTTTTCGGAACAATCTCATCTTTAATTGTTTCCTCCACATGCATTCGTCTGTAACGATTTCGTAATGCAACAGCAACTGATCTTTTCGCATTTCTTTGACCAATAATATATTTGTCCAATTGGTCAACTATTTGCTTAGGAGTGTAGTTTATACCCATTTATAGAAAGGCCTCCTTTTAGTCAAGTACCTCTAATGTAATATGGTCATTTGTGTAGACACATATTTCTCCTGCAATTTTCATTGCAGCTTCAGCAATTTCTTTTGCAGTTAGGTGATTAGAATATCTAGCTAACGCTCTTCCTGCACTAAGCGCATAATTACCTCCAGAACCGATTGCAAGTATTCCATCATCTGGCTCAATTACTTCTCCTGTACCAGATACAAGAAACATATTCTCTTTGTCCATAACAATTAGCATAGCTTCCAATTTTCTTAGAACTTTATCACTACGCCATTCTTTAGCTAGTTCTACAGAAGCTCTAGCCAGATTTCCGTTATATGCTTCCAGTTTTGTCTCAAATTTTTCAAACAAGGTAAAAGCATCAGCAACAGATCCTGCAAATCCTGCCAGAACTTGACCTTTAAATAAGGTACGAACTTTTTTGGCTTTATGTTTCATTACAACCGCGTTTCCCAATGTAACTTGCCCATCTCCACTCATGGCACATTGGCCATTATGCTTTATTGCAAATATAGTAGTAGCGTGCATTTCATTAGCCAATAATCTCACCCCTCTTACCCGTTTTGATTAGCCCGTGGATGGCTATTCATGTAAACTTTGCGTAAATGGTCTTTTGTAACATGGGTATATATCTGTGTTGATGATAAATTTTCATGCCCCAGCAGCTCCTGAACACTTCGCAAATCTGCGCCCTCATTAAGTAGATGAGTAGCAAACGTATGTCTTAATTTATGTGGATGAAGATGTACCGTTAATGCAGCTTCCTCAACCATTTTATTTAAAATCAGACGAATACCTCTAGAAGTTAAAGGGTTCCCACGTGAATTTAGAAATACCATCTGGCTGGATGTATTACTGTTTTCCAGTAACTTTTGCCGCCCTTCATTTATGTACGTTTCGAGAGCTATTTCTGCAAATCTTCCAAAAGGTATATATCTTTCTTTTCTACCTTTCCCTTGTACCAACATTGTTCCAATTGAAAAATCAATATCCTTCATCTTGAGCTTTTCACACTCACTCACCCTCATGCCAGTAGCATATAAAGTTTCTAGAAGAGCTTGATTACGCTGTCCCATGGGGTTAGTCAGGTCACTGACATCAAATAGCTTTTCAAGTTCCTCGCTATACAAAAAACCCGGGATTGCTTTTTTGGTTTTCGGTAACTTAATGTTCATAAATGGATTTTTGGTAAAAAGCCCCTCGCGCTCCATAAATTTATAAAAGCTGCGCAACGAGGAGACTTTCCGTGAAACACTTCTTCTATCGAGTTGTTTATTATACAATCTGGTGAGAAATAACCTGATAACCGCCTGATCAACATCATCTAAGTCTGGAATTTCTTCTTCTTTTAAAAAGCAAAAAAAATCCTCCAGATCACTAAGATAATATTTTACAGTGTAGGGAGAGGCATTCTTTTCAATTTGCAAATATGTCGTAAATGCTTTAGAAGCAGTACTGAAATTAGTCAAGGTTCCACCTCATTTGAACAGCGAATAAATCATACCATACAATAAAATGTATTGCAATAAATTTAACTAAATTGCAACAAAATTCTGAAACAAATTATTTCCACTCTGGTTTTTCTTTCCTATTACATATTATGGCTGGATTTGTTAGGACAAATTTATTGTCAAGTAAATATCCTTACCAATTGGTAATTATAGCTACATCAAAAAAATTAGTCAAACATCAGCCTTTTATTTTATTTAGAAAAATTTAGAAGGTGAAAATTTTATGAACAGACTGGTATTACTTGTATGGTCAAATTAACGATTAATTATTCCTAATTCATAAATTTTTGTTTTTGTATCATCTGTTCCCAGCTCATATAACATTTGAAAAATTCTCATCATATGGTCATCATACGCATTTCTTTCATCATCAGCTCCCCATTCATCAAATGGTTTTGCTAAAAATGACATTGCCTTTTTTTCATTTTTGTCCTTCTTCATAAATAATTCGTTCAATTGCTCGATTTCATTATGGTCTGCAATAATCTCATATTCAATACCGCTTCCCGGAAGTGATACCTCTCTAATATCTTGCGTATCAACTGTTACAAAATAATGCTTTCTATCAGCCATAATTATCCCTCCTATAAACAACAATTCCCGTTTTACATTGAATGAAACTTCCTAGAGTGTCAAAGGAAGTTCGCGATTACTTGTCACAACGAAAAACTATCAGACTTTATCCCAACCAGATAGTCAGTTTACTGAAACTCCATGCCCCAGTTAATACTTTGAAAATGATAAAGAACAAAATTTTATTCTTTGGTTCTATTGCAATTGTTAGAAAAAACATATTTTGTTCAATTCGTAGTTGGAAGGAACTGCGACCTAACTTGGCTTATAAAAAGCTCAGTGAAATATTTGAGTAGACGCGCCCCATTGATTTCCGTTGCATGCGGACGCTTTCCGCCGGCAGGAGTCGCCGCCCTCCACTCCAATCAATTTGTACACAGCACATTCTGGGTGTATGCGAACGCAATTTTTTTCGTAGATATAATAGGAAATAGTAGCGAAGGGGAAATATGGAGACTCCTCGAAAATGAAAATACACATTTTCTTCGTGCGATGCCTTGCTGACGAAGCTTTCCTTGTCCTGCGGGAGGAGAGGCCTCGATGAGATCCCCGAACGCGTAGCGTGAGGAAGCTCATCAGCCGCCCGCGGAAAGCGGAATATTTCCCCGTAGTGGCAATTTACGCAGCCTCTATATTCTTAGTTACGTCGCAGTATATCTATTTTCTGCATCATCGTATAACCTGAACATATATATTAAAATCTATTGTCACTATTATTTCACAACGAAAAAACTACTCCATAAAACGAGGAGTAGTTTCAATTGTAATAAAATATTAGGTTTGAGGCTTTTCTTTGTATTCGCAATTTGTACATTGGATTTGTGTTTCTTTTTTGCTCTTCTTCTCTACTAACAATGCGTCACACTTTGGACAAGGTCTTGATATTGGCTTATCCCACGAAATAAAATCGCATTCAGGATAACGATCACAACCATAGAAAACTCTCCGTTTTTTTGTTTTCCTTTCGACCACGTTACCTTTTTTACACTTGGGACATGTTACTCCTATTTCTTTAAGTATAGGCTTCGTGTTTCGGCATTCCGGGAAATTTGAACAAGCTAAGAACTTTCCATATCGTCCCATTTTATAAACCATTTCATGTCCGCAATTTTCACAGTCAATGCCGGCTGGTTCATCACGAATCTCTACTTTTTCCATTTCCTTTTCTGCTATTTCCAGTCTTTTTTCAAAATCCTGATAAAATTCATCAATAATTTTTACCCATTCTGTTTTCCCTTCCTCAATAGCGTCCAAATCGCCTTCCATTTTGGCTGTAAAGGCTGCATCAATAATCTCGGGGAAAAATTCGTCAACTAGTTCAAGGACAATGGTCCCTAATTCAGTTGGGATAAACCGTTTATTATCAATAGTAACATAACCTCTTCGTTGAATGGTATCTAAGGTTGGTGCATACGTTGAAGGTCTGCCAATTCCTAATTCTTCCATGGTACGTACTAATCTTGCTTCTGTATATCTTGGAGGTGGCTGTGTAAAATGTTGATTTGGATTTATTTCTTTGGCGTTTACTTCCATACCTTCTTTTAAATCTGGCAAATATTTATCGTCCTCTTTTTTCTGGTCATCATTGCCTTCAACATAGACTTTCATAAACCCTTTAAATTTGATTTTAGATCCAGTAGCTCTAAACTCGATTCCATTGTTTATTAAATGGACTGTCATAGTGTCTAGTATTGCTGGTGCCATTTGACTCGCTAAAAATCTTTCCCATATTAATTTATATAAACGCAATTGATCCCTTGAGAGAATTGCTTTCATTGTTTTAGGGTCCCGTAAAACTGAAGTTGGTCGAATAGCTTCATGCGCATCCTGGGCGCCTTCCTTCTGTTTTGCTTGCTTTAAATTCCCCAGGTAATCTTTCCCATAAGAATCTTCAATATACCCTTTTGCTTCTTGTACAGCTGTAGCTGAAATTCTGGTAGAATCTGTTCTCATGTATGTTATAAGACCTGTTATCCCGCCGGCTTTCTTTCCCAAATCTATTCCTTCATACAACTGCTGAGCAACCATCATTGTTTTTTTAGCTTTGAAATTTAGTTTACGAGCAGCTTCCTGTTGTAAAGAGGATGTTGTAAATGGTTTTGCAGGATTACGTTTTCTTTCTCTTTTATTTACTTTATCGATACTAAATCTTTTACTATCCAATCCAGTAATAATTTTCTTGACATATTCTTCTGTTTTAAGTGCTTGCTTTTTCCCTTCGATACCATAAAAAGAACCTTCGAAGCTTTCTTTATCCTTTTCGAATAAACCTTCAATGGACCAATATTCTTCAGGTTTAAAGTTTTCGATCTCTTTTTCCCGATCGATAATCATTTTTAATGCTACAGATTGGACACGACCAGCACTTAGGCCTTTCTTTACCTTCTTCCATAGTAGTGGACTTATGTTGTAACCCACTAAACGGTCAAGAATTCTTCTTGCCTGCTGTGCATCTACTAAATCTGTGTCTATCGTACGTGGATGTTTAAAAGACTCTTTAATTGCATCTTTGGTGATTTCATTAAATACAACCCGACATTCTGATTTTTCATCTACATTTAATATATGTGCGAGATGCCAAGCAATGGCCTCTCCTTCTCTATCCGGGTCAGCTGCAAGATATATTTTCTTTGCCTTTTTGGCTGCAGCCCGTAAATCTTTTAATACATCACCTTTTCCCCGTATAGTAATGTACTTTGGTTTAAATTGATCCTCTATATCAACACCCATTTGACTTTTTGGAAGATCACGGACATGGCCCATGGATGCTTTTACTTTATATTTTTCCCCTAAATATCGTTCAATTGTTTTAGCTTTTGCTGGTGATTCTACGATTACTAGATAATCTGACATTGTATTTCCTCCCAAAATGCACTTGCAAATAATAAATGGAAATCTTCACTAATAGTAAATATATACTTCACTTTTGTCAAACATACGGTAAATTTTTATTTTATAGGTGGGAGAATTTACTTTGAGGATTTGTTGACTGAAGATTAGATAGATTATGTCCATGTTCGTACCATTCCTCGATAATATCTTGCGGACTCTTAACAAGCATAGCTCCTTCTTGAATCATTTTATGGCATCCTTCCGTTTGAGGTATAAAAGGTGAGCCCGGAACAGCAAACACTTCTCTCCCCTGCTCAAGAGCCTGATCCACGGTGATTAGAGTGCCACTCCTTTCTTTTGCTTCAATTACAAGTGTACCAAAACTAAGTCCACTGATAATACGGTTTCTTTCCGGAAAATGGTATCTTTGCGGAGGCATATGTGGGGGATACTCAGATAAAACAAGACCTCGTTTTGTGATATCGTTAAATAAAGGAATGTTATGCCGTGGGTAAATATGTTTGAATCCACCTCCTAAAACGGCTATTGTTTTTCCGTTATTATTTAAAGAGAGATAATGTGCATGACTATCTATTCCTGCAGCCATACCACTAATAATAATCCAACCAAGCTCTATTAATTCTTCTAGCATCCATTTTGTTTTATTTTTTCCTTCTATAGATGGATGTCTTGTGCCTACTACACTTAAAGAGGGTGTTTGGTGTAAAAGGGTAACATCCCCAACCGCATACAGCACGAGTGGGGCATCAGGAATGTGTTTTAATAATGGAGGATAGACTTTATCAAATATGGTTAGGATATTATATTCTTTTAAATAGACTGTGAGTTGGTTAAAAATTGAGTTACTTCGAAGATCATTGTAAAAATAATTACTAGCCTTCGGAGTCAACGCGTAGTGTTGAGCTAAAGCAGCAGGAGAGAGATGATAGATGTTATTCAAATGAGGATCCTTTCTTAAAACATTGCGGATAAAGCGTCGTGTTGAACCTCTACATAAGGCAATATGAATTAATCTTTTACGAATGGAATTCAGTTAAATCCCTTCCTTCCTAGTAATAGTATAATAACAGGAACCTGTCAAAGTATCTTCCAGGTTCCTGTTTATAATGAATTTATTAATGAGTTTTACATTTTTCTTTTAAACCATTTTCTTCTAGTGCTTTTATCATTGTTTCACCCATAACAGCAGGAGTTTGAGCTACTTTTATGCCACATTCATTCATGACACGAATTTTTTCATCAGCAGTTCCTTTTCCTCCAGAAATAATAGCACCGGCATGTCCCATACGTTTTCCTGGAGGTGCAGTAGCTCCACCGATAAAGCCGACTACAGGCTTCTTCATATTTGCTTTCACCCATTCAGCCGCCTCTTCTTCTGCAGTACCGCCGATTTCTCCAATCATAATTACTGCTTCTGTTTCAGGGTCCTCATTAAAGGCTTGTAAAACATCAATAAAGTTAGTTCCGTTTACTGGATCTCCACCAATTCCTACTGCTGTAGACTGGCCGTAACCTGCTTCAGATAATTGATGCACAGCTTCATAAGTAAGTGTTCCTGAACGAGAAACTACGCCAATATGTCCTTTTTTATGAATATATCCAGGCATAATACCTATTTTACACTCTTCTGGTGTAATAACACCAGGACAGTTAGGACCAACAAGACGTGTTTTCTTGCCTTCCATATAACGTTTAACTTTTACCATATCCATGACAGGAATATGTTCCGTAATGCAGATTGCAAGATCTAATTCTGCATCCACCGCTTCCATGATTGCATCTGCAGCAAAAGGTGCAGGTACATATATAACGGATGCAGTAGCACCAGTCTGATCAACTGCCTCTTTAACTGTATTAAAAACGGGTACTCCTTCTACTTCAGTACCGCCTTTTTTAGGAGTAACTCCACCAACAATCTTGGTTCCATACTCGAGCATTTGCTTTGTATGGAATTTTGCTGTTCCACCTGTAATACCTTGGACAATTACTTTTGTATCTTTATTTACATATACACTCATTTTCGTCCGTCCTTTCTACATGATCTTATTCCGAATAAAATTACTACTTAACCATGGAAACTATTTTTTCAGCACCATCAGCCATCGAACCTGCAGATGTGATATTCAAACCAGACTCTTCAAGGATTTTCTTCCCTAATTCCACGTTTGTTCCTTCTAAACGGACTACTAATGGAATTTCAAGACCAACTTGTTTAGTCGCTTCCACAACACCTTCGGCGATTACATCACACTTCATAATACCACCAAAGATATTAACAAAAATCCCTTTTACGTTGGAATCGGATAGAATAATTTTAAATGCCTCTGTTACCTTTTCAGCAGTAGCACCGCCCCCAACATCAAGGAAGTTTGCCGGATCTCCGCCATAATGTTTGATAATATCCATCGTGGACATCGCAAGACCAGCACCATTTACCATACAGCCAATATTACCATCTAGAGAAATATAGCTCAGGTCATATTTTGATGCTTCGATTTCCTTTTCATCTTCTTCGTCAAGATCACGTAATTCCATTACATCCTTCTGACGGAACAACGCATTGTCATCAAAGTTTAACTTTGCATCTAATGCAAGAACTTCCCCATCACCAGTAGTAACTAATGGATTAATTTCAGCAATTGAGCAATCCTTTTCCACAAATGCAGTGTAAAGGCTTGACATAAATTTAACAGCTTTACCGATTAGTTCATCAGGAATATTAATATTAAAAGCTAGTCTTCGAGCTTGATAGCCTGATAGGCCTACTACAGGATCAATAACTTCTTTAAAAATCTTTTCTGGAGTAGCTTCAGCGACTTCTTCAATTTCTGTTCCGCCTTCTTCTGAAGCCATCATAACAACGCGGGAAGTGGCACGATCAAGAACCACACCTACGTAATATTCTTTTTTAATATCACAGCCTTCTTCGATAAGAAGTCTCTTTACCTCTTTACCTTCTGGCCCCGTTTGATGTGTTACCAACGTTTTACCAAGTATTTCATCAGCGTATGTACGCACTTCGTCCAAGTTTTTAGCAATTTTTACACCGCCAGCCTTTCCTCGGCCGCCAGCATGGATTTGAGCTTTAACTACAGTAACGCCACTTCCTAGTTTTTTTGCAGCTTCTACAGCTTCATCAACTGTATATGCAACATGCCCATTAGGAACGTTCACGCCATAGTTTCGCAAGATATCTTTCCCTTGATATTCATGAATGTTCATCCTTAATCCTCCCATCAAAATTCACTGCATTTCTATTGTATTAAAAAACAACAAATTTCACAAGAATAAGGGAAATTTGTTGTCACAGAATTGTTATTGTTTTTCGGTATGATTAAGATTTTTATCCGTATGGTAAATAAAAGCAAAGACTTCTGCTACTGCCTGATACAACTCCTCAGGGATTTTTTCATTTATATTAAGTTCTGCTAGAAGCTCAACAAGAGATGGATCTTCGAGCACTGGGATGTTATTTTCTTTTGCTTTATTAATTATATTCTCAGCTGTCAGACCTTTTCCTGATGCAGAAACTACAGGTGCTGTCTGATTGCTCTGATCATATTTAAGCGCGGCTGCCTTTTGCACATGCTTGTTCATACCCTATAGTCCACCCCTTTGTATGGATTTGTATTAACGCTATGATCAGCTTTTTCAAGCTCTTTTATATTGCCGTCCTTTAGTTGTATATGTGTAAGGTTATAATCTAGCTCTGTGAGCTTATTCTTTAAAACTGCCTTCAAGCTCTCAGGTAGATACTTAAGATGCCCTGATTGATTAAAAACTGTAAGATTAATATTTCTCTTTTGGATATTCATGTCGATAATTGTATTTTTAATATTCGCAAGCTCCAAATAAAAAACGATATGACAATAATCCGGGTCAATTTCCCCATTATCTTTTCTTTTGCCTTTAAAATCAAGTTCAAGATCATTTTTTAAGCCAATTTTTTCACCTGGTAATAGAAGATTAGCTGCTATCCCACTAGAAGTATCCATTACTGAATTCAGCTGTATTCCATTAATATAATGAAGGAGCTTTTGACTCTGCTCTGAGATAGAACCATCATTATTGGAAAGTATTTGTATTAATAATTGCTTTACAGTTATCTCATTAGTTAGCCCTTTTGATATATTGTGCTCGTCGTTCAAACCAATATGATTCAATTGGTGATTGAGATGCAATAAGAATTGCTCTTTAGGTGAGGATAGAGAAAAATTACGGTCCTTATTTATCCTTCCTAATAATCTTGTAGCTATGGAATACAAGTTTTCGTCGGACAAACTTTCTATAAATGCGAAGACGCGGTCTAATGAGACTGTATTATTTTTCAAATATGTTGTAATATATTGCTTTTGTTCAACCGTCAATAGTGGGGAGATTTTATCATTAATCTGTTGCCTTAGCTGTGCAAATAGTTGTGTCGGTAGCTGTTCTATAGATGGAGAAAGTGTTTTCCAAAAAGATATCATTTTTTTGGCTTCCTCCATTAATATCATTTTATTCTCAACCATTTTTGTTAGCTGAGAAGGTAAATTACCCATCAACTCTGGTCGTAAATTGCTTAGGGCTGCCCCCATTTCACTTGATAAGGCTGAATTAGGATTAGTTTTATTTACTTGTGCCATCAAGTTTTCTTGCTCAGTACTACGTATTCCTCCCCCACTCATACCAGTAAAACGAAAAAACCTGTCCATGTCATAACCTGCTACTTTCATTTCATTGTATAGTTGCCTGCTAACAATATTTTCTATACCTCGCGGACGTTGTAACAGATCATGTAATTGATCATGTAATACTCGGTGGTCGCCATTGTTTTGTAACTGGTTATATAAGGCTTTTAACTCTTCGTTTAGTGAAATGGAACCAAACCTCGTTTCAAAAGCTGCGTAGGTTGAAGTAGTTAAAGGGATTTTCCCTTCGATCATCTGCACTAGTATGCGAATGGCATCGGTTTTATTTTTTGTAGCCCCTAATAGCTGGAGTGCTTTTACTAATTGGTGTTTATCAAAAGGGATTTTTTTGTTAATTAATTCATCTACAAGAGTAGTGGAATATTTAGTTACCTTTAGACCTAAATGATTTATCAGCTCATCTATATTTTCTTTTCCCTTACTTTTGCTTATCTTTCCCAACACCTTTAATCGTACCATTTGGTCTGTAGAGGTTACTAAAAAATGATACCTTCCTCCAATTGTTAAGGAAGCTTCTAATTGAGCATTCATCCTTTTATTACCAAGCTGGATTAAAGCTTTATTATCAGGAAATATTTTCAAAATATGACCTTTTAGAATCTGACCAGACTGTAGCTTAGGTTGATTGGATATTATTTTGGCAGAATGATATCCATTTATTTTAAATGCATCCAATCAGAGAACCTCCTTGTAAATTATATTAAATCTTTTATTGGAGCAAATGATTTTCTATGGTACGGCGTTATACCAAATTCATCTATAGAAGCAAGGTGCTCCTTTGTTCCATAACCCATATTTGTAGCAAACTTGTACACAGGGTATTCTTTATGTAAATCCTTCATAATACGATCTCGAGTTACTTTGGCCAGCACACTCGCTGCTGCAATTGATATGCTTTTTGTATCCCCTTTTATGAGAGATTCTGATGGACATGATAAACCTTTCAGTTCAACTGCATCTATTAAAACGTAATCAGCATTTGGCTGAAGCTTATTAATTGCTTCGTTCATAGCTGTTTTTGTTGCCTCAAATATATTTATTGCATCAATTTGTTTACTATTAATAATGGAAATACCGTAACTGATTGCTTTCTCTGTTATAATTGAATAAAAACTATTTCTTTGGCTTTCGTTTAATTGCTTCGAATCGTTCAATCCAGGTAATTTAAACTCTTGTGGGAGAATTACTGCGGCAGCAACTACAGGGCCAGCTAAAGGCCCTCTTCCTGCCTCGTCCACGCCAGCAATTAATTGATATCCTTCTTTATAACATTTATTTTCATATGTACTCATTTTCAAAAAGGCTTCTTCCAACTCTCTCTCTTTTCGTTTTTTATTTTCAAACCGATTTAAAAGTTGCTGCACGCCTTTTCGCTCATCATTTTTCAGAGCTAAAAATAATTCTTCACTGATCTCTCCTGTATCAAATAAATTTCTTATTTCCTTAATTGATTGTTTTTCCACTGGCTCCCCATACCTTCCTCTATCTATTTATATCGGCAATTTATTCTATTTGTTTATGACCGGCCATAATAACAGTTTAATAAAATTACTTGTATACATTATTGTAGTAAAATAGAAAAGCCGAACTGATTCGAATTTCAATTAGAAAGTTCGAATAATCGTTCGGCTAAAACATTATTCCACCAATTCCCTTGAATCCTCCGGAGATTCCAAAGTAATTCTTCCAAGCCTGCCTGTTCTTAGATCACGAAGTACAAGGTCGGACACTTTTTGAAGATTAACATTTCCTCCGCTCTCTAGGGCTCCTCTATTCTTGCCTATCGATTCAAAAATATGCAGCATATCTGTTGTTTCACCGGCAAGATCATACCTTTGCTCTAGTAAACCAGGGTAATGTATTTGCATATATTTTATAACAAACACAACAATATCCTGTAAAGAGAGTAATTGATCTTTAATTGTTCCAATAGCGGCTAGTCGGTATCCGACAGTTTCATCTTCAAATTTAGGCCATAGTATACCTGGAGTATCTAGCAGTTCAAAGTCTTTTTTTACTTTTATCCAAAGCTGTTGTTTGGTTACACCGGGACGGTCGCCAGTCTTGGCAATTTTTTTGTTCGCAAGCCGATTTATCAGAGTGGACTTACCTACGTTGGGAATCCCGATAATCATCGCCCGCGCAGGTCTTGGTTGTATTCCTTTTTTCTTAAGTTTTTCCATTTTTTCTTTTCCTAGCTCTTTAGCTAATTGAATTACTTTGTTTATATCAGCTTTTTCATTTACATTTACTGCTAAAGAGGGTATGGATTGACTTTGAAAATAATTTATCCAGTTTTCCGTTTCCTTCTGATCAGCTAAATCCCTCTTCATTAAGACAACCATTTTCGGTTTATTTTGCAAAACCTGTTGCAACATAGGATTTTGTGATGATAGTGGAGCACGAGCATCAACTAATTCCATTACAAAGTCAACTAACTTTAATTTCTCTTCAACTTCACGTTTTGCTTTTGCCATATGGCCTGGAAACCATTGTATTGTCATATTTATTACCTACTCTCCTAATGTCTGTATCCTCTGAAAAGGCCAATATATAATACTTGTTCTTCCAACAAGCTCATCAACTGGAATAACACCGAGCATTCGGCTATCTGTAGAATTACCTCGGTTATCCCCTAATACAAGCACATGGCCTTCAGGGATCACTTCATGATTGCCAGGAAGCTCCTCCAATGTAAAGTCACTGGTGAGAATTTGATATGATTTCATGTCTTTTTTTTGTTCGCTTAAAAAAGGCTCTTCCACTAAGTCCCCGTCAATATAAAGATTGTTATCACTAACTTCGACATGTTCTCCAGGTAAACCGATGACCCTTTTAATAAAATCTTTTTCCTCCGAAGCATGAAATACAACTACATCAAATCGTTCTGGCTCGTGTAAACGATATACAAACTTATTTACAATCATTTGATCACGGTCGTGTAAGGTCGGCAACATCGAGGGTCCGTCTACCACAATAGGAGCGAAAAAAAACATACGCACGATAAATGCTAACCCAAATGCTATTAATAAAGCTTTTAACCAATCAAACCACTCATTTTTCTTTTTAGCCATGGCGCTTCCTCCGAATTTCTTCTTCCTCTATTGTATCCTTATTTACTTTTCTATAAAAGCAAAAAGGAGCTTGTACATAAGACAAGCTCCTTTCCAAGTTTTTATTATCTGCGTTCTTTAATACGTGCTGCTTTACCACGTAGATTACGTAGATAGTAAAGTTTAGCACGACGTACAATACCACGACGAGAAACTTCAATCTTATCGATACGAGGTGAATGTACTGGGAATGTACGTTCAACACCTACGCCATAAGAAAGTTTTCTTACTGTAAATGTTTCGCTGATTCCACCGTTTTGGCGCTTAATAACAACACCTTCGAATACCTGAATACGCTCACGAGTTCCTTCTACAACTTTAACGTGAACTTTTACAGTGTCACCCGGGCGGAAATCAGGATGATCTGTACGAAGCTGTTCCTTCGTAATATCTTCGATTAATTTTTGCATCCTGTTCACTCCTTCCAAACCAATGCTCATATCTCAATAAGTGACAGCGGAACATCGTTTATGCGGCTTAAATAACTCTTTAAGCACATCATATAATATACCATAACAAGAAAAATAGATCAATAATAATTAAGAATTATTTTTCCTCACTCATTACCTCTTCTAATAAAACGTTGTCTTCTTCCGTTAAGCACGTTTCATCAATTAAATCTCTTCTGCGTTGATAGGTTCTTTTTAATGATTCTTTTCTTCGCCATGTCTCTATCTTGGCATGATCTCCTGAAAGTAGTATTGGGGGCACCGATAACCCACGAAAGTTTGCAGGTCTTGTGTAATGAGGATATTCTAATAATCCTGTGGAAAAAGAATCTTCGGGAGCAGATTGCTTATTCCCCAATACATCTGGAAGCAGCCGAACAACACTATCAATAACTACCATAGCTCCAAGCTCTCCCCCGGTTAGGATATAATCACCAATAGAAATCTCATCTGTCACCAAATGTTCTCTGATCCTTTCATCATACCCTTCATAATGCCCACAAATAAATATTAGATGTTCCTCTTCTGAAAGCTCCTCCGCCTTTTTTTGAGTGTAAGCTTCCCCTTGTGGACACATTAAAATAATGCGCGGTTCTTTTGTGGAATTCGTCTGTTTCTTTGCACAATCAACCGCATCAAAAATAGGCTGGGGTGTTAACACCATTCCGGCGCCACCGCCATATGGATAATCATCTACTTTTTGATGCTTATTCTCCGTAAAATCACGAAAATTAATTAAATCATAACTGTATTTATTTTTCTCATGTGCTTTATTTAATATGGATGACTGGAACATCCCTGTCAACATTTCCGGGAACAGTGTCAAGACATCTATATGCATCTTAATCAAGCAACCCTTCCATCGGCTTAATCACAACTTTTTTTTCCTGAGTATCTACTTCCTTAACCACTTCTTCTATATATGGAATAAGCAAATCTTTTTGACCAGCACGTTGGACAACCCAAACATCATTGGCTCCAGGAGAAAGTATCTCTTTAATCTTTCCTATTTCTTCATTTTCTTCGGAAAATACGGTGCAGCCAATAATTTCGTGATAATAGAATTCATTCTCTTCCAGTTCAGTAAGCTGATCTTCTGTTATTTCTAAAGATGCTCCTTTAAAGCCTTCAACGTCGTTTATAGAGTCATAACCCTCAAAAACAAGTAAATCAAATCCCTTGTGTATACGGTGCGATTTAATTACTACTGGAAGTGGTTCTTTATTTTCTTTGATCACATAAACTGTATTTCCCTTATTAAAACGTTCTTCAAAGTCACTTATCCGAACCACTTTGATTTCCCCGCGTATTCCGTGGGTATTTACTATTTTACCTATTTTGTACATTATCTTATTCATGCTTTCACCTACTAACTATTCATCTATTCGAACGACAGTTTCGTCCTTAATTATAATTGCTTTTTCTTTTATTGGTTCATTCCAATCCATACCTACAGAAACCTCAACAAGAGCTTCAACTTGGTCTTCTATAATCTCACTACCCATTTCAAGCATATCCAATTGCTCAATTTTAAAGTCTGCTAACTTTATTTTTTCTTTTCGATTTTTTATCTCTTGTTGAAAACGTTGACTAATATCTTGTTTGGATACCCCTGGTTTATTTTGTAGCTTTCTTTGTTCAAAAAGCAGTTGTTGACACTCTTGTTCAAGCCGCATTTTATGGCTTGTAAAGTTGTTCTTTAACTTTTCTTTACTTCTCTCTGTTACAATTTGTTTAATCAGGACTTTTTGGATAATTTTCACGTAATTTCCTCACTCTCACAAGTAATACAACTACCAGAGATGTAGAAAAAGGGAAAGGTATCCCCCTTCCCCTTCACATAATATCAAGATAAATACGTTTTCCACTATCCGTCTTTGCAGCATAAACTACAGTACGGATTGCCTTTGCAATACGTCCATTTTTGCCAATCACCTTGCCTACATCCTCTTGATTTACAGAAAGGTGATAAACTACTTTTTCATTCTCTTCGGTCTCTGTCACCACGATATCTTCGGGATGATCAACGAGAGAAGTAACAATAGTTTCAATTAGGGCTTTCATGATATATCACACTACTTTACTATTGATTTTTCTGTTCGTGGAATTTCTTCATGATGCCTTCTTTTGAGAAAAGATTGCGAACTGTATCACTTGGCTTAGCACCTTTTGTCATCCAATCCAATGCTTTTTCTTCATCTATTTTAACTTCAATTGGATTAACTACTGGGTTGTATGTCCCGATTTGCTCAATCTGACGTCCATCACGAGGAGAACGTGAATCAGCTACAACGATACGGTAAAATGGATTTCTTTTTGAACCCATACGTTTCAAACGAATTTTAACAGCCATGATTTGCACCTCCAAATTTAAATGTCTCACACAAGATTAAATTCTAACAGAAAGTAATTTGTCTGTAAAGTGTTTTTACATTACATTATAATTTTATTCTAATACCAACATTTCATTTTGCTATCTTACATAAACGGGAAATTTAATCCTTTGCCTTTTTTCCCCTTTTGCATATTTGTCATTTGTTTCATCATTTTCTTCATTTCTTCAAATTGCTTTAACAAACGGTTTACTTGGGAAACCGAAGTCCCCGATCCTTTAGCAATCCTTTTCTTGCGACTAGCGTTCATAATACTTGGGTCTTTACGCTCTTTTTTTGTCATTGATTGAATGATTGCTTCCACATGTGAAAGTTGCTTTTCATCAATTTGGGCGTTTTTAAGACCTTTCATTTTATTAGCACCTGGAATCATAGACATTAACTCATCTAACGGGCCCATGTTTTTTACTTGACCCATTTGCTCGAGAAAATCATCGAAAGTGAAGGACATCGTCCGCATTTTTTCTTCTAATTCCTTTGCCTGTTTCTCATCCACATTTGTCTGAGCTTTTTCAATCAAAGAAAGGACGTCACCCATACCTAAAATCCTTGATGCCATACGGTCTGGATGGAATGCCTCGAGTTGGTCCAGTTTTTCTCCCATACCAGCAAATTTAATTGGTTTGTCCGTGACTGCTTTTATGGAAAGAGCAGCCCCTCCACGAGTGTCGCCATCAAGCTTCGTTAACACCACACCAGAAATATCCAATTGATCATTAAAGCTCTCAGCGACGTTTACTGCGTCTTGCCCTGTCATAGCATCCACAACTAAAAATATTTCATCAGGTTTTACAGTTGATTTAATTTGCTGTAATTCATCCATGAGGTCATTATCAACATGCAAACGACCAGCTGTATCAATAATTACATAATCCCGATGTTCTTCCTTTGCCTTTTCAATAGATTGTTTGGCAATATCTACTGGATTCGCATCAGTTCCCATAGAAAATACAGGCATATCAAGCTGTTCACCTAATGTCTCCAATTGATTTATCGCTGCAGGTCGGTATACATCACATGCCACCAATAACGGAGATCTATTATGCTTTTTTCGCAAGAGATTAGCCAGTTTGCCAGATGTAGTTGTTTTACCTGCACCTTGTAAACCAACCATCATAATCACTGTAGGCGAGCGGTCAGCAACAGCTATTTTACTTTGCTCTCCCCCCATTAACTCACGTAATTCATCCTGAACAACCTTAATAACCTGTTGACCAGGAGTTAAGCTTTCCATCACTTCTTGACCAATAGCCCGTTCTTTAATTCTTTTAATTAAATCTTTAACCACTTTAAAGTTTACATCAGCCTCTAACAAGGCAAGACGAACTTCTCTTGTCATTTCCTTTACGTCTTGTTCAGATACCTTCCCTTTACCAGTGATCTTCTTAATTGTACTCTGTAAACGGTCGGCCAATCCTTCAAATGCCATAGAAGGTTTCCCCCTAATCTATATCTTTTAATTGATGGAGTTTATGCAATAGCTCCGTAAATTCTTTGGGAACCATTGTCTCGAGTTCTTTAATTAAAACAACTCTATTCTTAAATTTACTGTATAAATGCAATTTTTCTTCATAAGATTCAAGCATCGCTTCCGTCCGTTTTATATTATCATATACAGCCTGTCTGGAAACATTGGAAACCTCGGATATTTCCCCTAATGAATAGTCTTCCAAGTAATACATTTCCATATAATTTCTTTGTTTGGGTGTCAGCAACGCTTGATAGAAATCGAAAAGATAATTGATTCTGGTAGTTTTTTCGAGCATTATACACCCCGCCTTGTTAAGTGATTTCACTTTACAATTTATATTTATCTTACAGAAATAAAACAAGACTTGTCAAGCTGGCTTAATTTATTCCTCTTCTTGTAGCATATCAGCAAAAAGACCGTAAACAAAGGCATGCGCATCAAATTCTCTTAAATCGTCCATTTGTTCACCCAAGCCAACGAACTTAACCGGTATTTGCAGCTCATTACGAATAGCCAGGACGATTCCACCTTTAGCAGTCCCATCCAATTTAGTTAATACAATGCCAGAAACATCTGTTGCCTCTGAAAAGGTTTTGGCCTGGGTAAGTGCATTTTGGCCAGTGGTCGCATCAAGTACGAGAAGTACTTCATGAGGAGCCCCTGGGACTTCTTTCTCAATTACTCGTTTTACTTTTGACAGTTCGTTCATTAAGTTCACTTTATTTTGCAGTCTACCAGCTGTATCACAAATTAAAACGTCAGCATTACGTGATTTAGCTGCTTTAATGCCGTCGAAAATCACAGCCGCTGGATCGCTTCCGGCATTTTGCTTGATTACGTCTACACTTGCACGCTCACCCCATATCTCTAATTGCTCTATGGCTCCTGCCCTAAAGGTATCGCCTGCAGCAAGCACAACATTTTTCCCTTTTTGTTTTAATTGATGAGCTAATTTCCCTATAGATGTCGTTTTACCAACTCCATTAACACCAACAACTAATATAATGGAAAGTTGCCCTTCCTCCAAATGTAACTCTTCTATCTTTTCATCTGCTTCTCCGTAGTATATCTCTACTAATTTTTCGGAAATTATATCTTTAACTTCTTTCGTATCACTTATATTCTGTCGCTTCACTTCCATTTTCAATTCATCAATAAGATCCATTACCGTCATTACACCTACATCAGCAGAGATTAAGATCTCTTCCAACTCTTCAAAGAAATCTTCATCCACTTTACGATACCGGGCAATTAAATTATTGATTTTTCCTGAAAAAGAGCTGCGAGTCTTCTTCATACCTTCCTTGTATTTTGCTGATACTTCTTCTTTTTCTTCGCTCTGTTTAAATTTATTTCTAAATTTATCCATAAATCCCATGATCGATGGTCCTCCTTATGAATTCACTAGTTCTTTTGTATCCTCAAGCCGTACAGAAACTAGCCTTGAGACACCAGATTCCTGCATGGTCACCCCATACAATACATCTGCTTCTTCCATTGTACCTTTTCGGTGGGTGATTACAATAAACTGAGTATCTTCACTATATAATTTTACGTATTTCGCAAATCTGACTACGTTCGCTTCATCCAAGGCTGCCTCTACTTCATCTAGTATACAAAAAGGCACAGGTCTAACACGTAAAATAGCAAATAATAAAGCAATTGCAGTTAATGCTCTCTCTCCACCAGATAACAAGCCAAGGTTTTGTAATTTTTTCCCTGGGGGTTGGGCTACAATTTCTACACCAGTTTCAAGCAGTTTTTTTGGATCCGTCAGCTTTAACTCTGCACGTCCTCCCCCGAATAACTGATGAAATACGACTGCAAACTCCTCTTTGATTTGAGAAAATGTCTCATCAAAACGCTTAATCATTTCTTCGTCCATCTCTTTTATTATCGCATAGAGAGTTTGCTTTGCTTCTATTAGATCTGCTCTCTGTTCAGTTAAAAATGAATAGCGTTCATTAATCCGTTTAAATTCATCAATTGCGCCAATATTGACTGTTCCTAAGTTTTCTATTTGTTGCTTTAATTGATTAACAACGGCCTTTGATTTTTCTATATCCTTCGTTTTTTCGTAAGCTTGCAGTGCTTTTTCATAGGTAATCATATAGTCACTCTGAAGTTGAGAAAGATGGTTTTCCAACTCAACATCCAGCCGATTCGCTTTTACTTCCTTTTGTTGAATTAATTGTAACTGTGTTTGATGTTTTTTATTTTCTTCCTTAATTTCTCTTTCGTTATCTTCCAAAAGTTGGCTTCGATTGGTTCGTTCCAATCGTTTTCTTTGAATAGAGTCAGTCAGACTGGTTTTACTTTCTTTATTTGAAATAATAATATTATCTAATTCTTCTTCCGTGTGAGTGGAATTGTCTACATATTTTATCTCGACAAGTTCTTTCTGAAATAAATCATACTGTTGTTGTAATTCTTCTAATTGATTTTGTACTCCATTGGTCTTTTCCTTTTGGCTTTTCATTCGTTCTTCTTGCTCAGCCAATAAAACTTGTTTCTGATGAAGTTTGCTTTTGTTGGCATCTTGCTGCTCATTATACATCTTTTCCTGCTTGGTTAAATCATCCATTTTGTTTTGCAGAGAATTCAATTCCTCTTTAATCTTGGTAAGTTCAATGGTTAATTGTTTTTCACGTTGAATAAGAGAGTTATGGTCATTTTTATATTGGTTTCTATCATAATCATACATTTCAAGCTGGCTATTAAGTGCATCAAGCTTCATTTCTTGTTCTTTCGAATTAGAATAATGTTGCTGAAGCTTTTCTTTAGATTCAATTAATATCGATTCCTCATCGCTTAATTGTTGTTCAAGTTCTTTAATACGCTGCCTTTTATCCTTCACTTGCTGTTCAAACGAGAGTGTCTTCTCTTGAAAGTCTTTTAACTTATCCGTTAACTCTTGAAGTTCTTTTTCTCTTGTAAATAAAGATTGATTTGTTTTCTTATTTGCTCCGCCAGACATTGCACCACCTGGATTAACTACATCCCCGTCCACGGTAACAATACGAAACTTTCTCTTTACAATTCCTGCTATTTCGTTTGCATCTTTCAGCGACTGGGCAATAACCACATGTCCCATTAAATGTTTAACTGCTCGGGAAAATGATGCGTCTATTTTTATCAGATCGGCGGCAATGCCAACAAAGCCCGGATGTTCTTTTAATTTATAGAGTAAATCTGGAGAAATATACCTTTCTTGAATGCTGTCTAACGGAAGAAAGGTTGCTCTACCGTTGTTTGTTTTTTTCAGCCAGTAAATAGCATCCCTAGCTGCTTTTTCATTTTTTACAACGACATGTTGGGATTGTCCACCAAGGACTGTCTCAATAGCAGTTATGTATCTATTTGGCACATCAATAAGTTCAATAACTGCACCATATATGTCATGCAATTTTTCATTCTCACGTGCTTTAAGTATTGCTTTTACCCCTTGGAAGAAACCTTGAAAATCCTGTTTCATTTCTTGGAGCATTTCTTGTTTAGATTTCAGCTTCTCAATATACTGGTATCCTTGATAAAGTTTACTTTGAGCTTGCTCGAAAACAGTCCTTTCAGCACTTATGGAATCCTTTATATGCTGGATCAATTTTTCTTTATCTTCAACTTCTGCTTTAGAGATTGATAAAGAGGAGGAGAGTTTCTTCACAGATAGTTGTGTATCTTCTCTGTTCTTTAGTAATTCCTTAAACTTCACATCCTGTTGATCCTTTTTACCATTAATTTGTTGCAATTGCTTTGCAATAGATTGTAATTCATTTCTTTTAGCTGCTTGCTGATTTAATAACTCAATATAATCAGATTTCAAATCCTCAATTTGTTCAGCAAGTGCTTCCTGATCAAGCTCTAAATAACCTTTTAGTTCCTTTATACTTTGCTGTGTAGATTTCTTTCTATCATTAAGTGCAGATAATTTCTTTTTTTCCTTGATAAATTCTTCATGAAGTTTACCAATTTTCACTGAAGTTTGATCTATTTGCTTCTCTAATTTCTCTCTATTCTCGGTAGCATGCTTTGTTCGTTCATGAAGCAACTTCTTTCTTCCTTCATACTTTTCCAATTCCTGGGTAGTCTTTAGCAAATCTTCCTGAAACTTTTCTATTTCTTGATCCAATAGCTGCAGCGCATTTCTTTCCCGTTCAACAGTAGCCTCCTTACCCTGTATCGCGGTTTTCAAAGAAATTTCTTTCTCTTTCTCCACTTCAATGTCTTTTAATAAATTTCTCCATTGGGTGTGAAGTGTATCTATGACAGTTATAAGTAAGGAAACTTCACTCTGTGTAAGTTCATCTTTAAACTGTAAATACTTCTCAGCCGTCTTGGCCTGATTCTCAAGAGAACTCATCTGCTGTTCAACCTCATTGACAATATCCTCTACACGGTTTAAGTTTTCCTGAGTTTCTGCTAATTTATATTCTGCTTTTTTCTTTCTTTGCTTATATTTTAATACTCCTGCAGCTTCTTCAAATATGGTTCTTCTCTCTACAGCTTTTGAACTGAGAATCTCTTCCACTTTTCCTTGGCTTATTATGGAGAAAGCCTCCCTGCCAAGACCAGAATCCATAAATAAATCGACAATATCTTTCAGTCTGCAAGCTTGTTTATTAATATAATATTCACTTTCTCCTGAGCGGTATACACGTCTTGTTACGCTAACCTCCTCATAATCCAAAGGAAGAGCATGGTCATTATTATCAAGAACTAAGGTAACTTCCGCGACATTTAATGCCCTTCTTGTGTCACTGCCTTGAAAAATGATATCTTCCATTTTAGAACCACGTAGCGATTTTGCTGATTGTTCCCCAAGGACCCATCGTACCGCATCAGTAATATTACTTTTCCCGCTTCCATTTGGGCCAACTACTGCAGTAACACCGGGCACAAAATCAACATGGATTCTCTCTGCAAAAGATTTAAAACCCACACTTTCCAACCGTTTTAAAAACATATACATTTCTCCTACAAATTATAAGACGAAATAAGTCTCATATTAAATTTCTTTAGAAACAATTTGGCTTTTTAACGCATTTATTTTATCATAAACATAGTAACAAAAGAAGTAGCGTAAACGTTGTTATTCTAGTAATAAGATATTAAGAGGTGTTAATATGACATTGGATCAAGCAACAGAGGAAAACTTAAAAATACTCTTGGATGAATTGGCCGATCGTTTAGGGGTTGTAAATCGCTCGATAATGGACCCTAAAGACTATGATTTGGCAAAGTACGATGAACTGAAAATGATGCATGATATGATCGTACAAAAAGGGCACTTAAGCGCTTCAGAAACACAAGCTTTTATCGAAGAGCTGCGATCAGTTCGCAAGAGTTAACGATAGAAAACAGGCTGTAATAACAGCCTGTTTTCTATGTTCTATTAAAAAATGCTGAGAGACGAATTATTTCGTAAAACTTCACTTTTTATAGCAGAAATGCTGGGAACTAGAGATGATTAAGAATTAAATTTATCCAAAGCTGTTTTAGCAGCTCTTTGTTCCGCTTCTTTCTTGGTTCTACCAACACCCATTCCTGAATCTTTTTCTTTAATCAGCACTTGAGCAACAAATTCTTTGTTATGAGACGGACCTCTTTCTTCAATAATTTTATACTCAACCGTTTGATCTTTGTATTGCTGTACCAATTCCTGCAATTGACTCTTATAATCCATCGCATGCGAAAAAGCACCTGTTTTAATTTTTGGAAAAACATATTTCTCTAGAAATTCCATTGCCACTAAAAAGCCTTTATCCAAATACAAAGCACCTAAAAATGCTTCAAAAACGTCTGCTAGTAATGCAGGCCTATCTCTTCCAC
This sequence comes from Virgibacillus halodenitrificans, assembly GCF_001878675.1. Lineage (NCBI taxonomy): Bacteria > Bacillati > Bacillota > Bacilli > Caryophanales > Bacillaceae > Virgibacillus > Virgibacillus halodenitrificans. Next base: position 2,100,650 of record NZ_CP017962.1, read on the forward strand.
CTGTTTGTTCTTCTCCTTTACCCAATAATATATATTGGCCAAAGTTTAAGTCCCTCGCAAAGTTCATAAGAGAGGCTTCACAAACAATAGAAGCACGCAATTTGGTCATTTCTCCTTCAGGCATCATGGTATTTTTTTTGTATAAATACTGAGAAACACCTAATTCCAACACAGCATCCCCTAAAAATTCCAACCGTTCATTATCTGAGAATGCTTCTTTTCGATGCTCATTCACATAAGATGAATGTGTAAAGGCTTGTCTTAACAGCTTTAGGTCATCGAACTTAATTTCAAGCTGATCTTCTAAATGTTTAACATCCATTTATGCCACCCTCAATCATTATAAATATACGGAAAGTCCCGCAAATGCGAGACTCTCAAAAAGTAAGATGCTATATAGGCCTTTTGTGAAACTGAAGAATCAACACCTATTGTAAACTATTTATGTAGTTTACAGCATCACCTACTGTATTAATTTTTTCAGCTTCTTCATCAGCGATTTCCATGTCAAACTCATCTTCAAGCTCCATAACAAGTTCAACAACGTCTAATGAATCTGCATCAAGATCATCTTTAAAAGATGCCTCCATAGTTACTTTTTCTTCTTCTACGTCAAGACGATCTATGATAATTGTTTTAACACGATCAAATACGTCTGCCATCATGCTTCACCTCCTTTCAAGTAAAGGTGGTCCTTTTCATTTTTAAACTACATTACCATACCACCATCTATATGAATAGTTTGTCCAGTAATATAGTTAGCGTCCTCCGATGCAAGGAAGCGCACTACCTTTGCAACATCCTCAGGTTCTCCCAATTTTGCAAGTGGAATCATATCAAGCATGTCTTTACGTTGTTCTTCCGTAAGTGCATTTGTCATATCGGTCGAAATAAAACCAGGTGCAATAGCATTGACAAGTATGTTACGTGAAGCCAATTCCTTTGCAGTAGTTTTTGTCAAGCCAATCACACCCGCTTTAGCTGCAACATAATTAGCTTGTCCCGGGTTTCCACTTACGCCAACAATAGAAGAAACATTAATAATTCTACCAGCCTTTTGCTTCATCATTTGTCTTGTTACAGCTTTGGTGCAGACAAACACACCTTTTAGATTTGTATTAATAACCTGATCAAATTCCTCTTCCTTCATCCGCATAAGTAGATTATCCCTTGTTATCCCTGCATTATTCACTAAAATATCCAAGCTGTTAAACTGATCGACAACTTGCTTTATCATTTGTTTAACTTCTGCTTCATTAGACACATCTGCTTTTACTTTAAATGATTTCACACCTAATTCTTCAATTTCTTCAACAACGGACTGAGCTTTTTCCTCATTACCAGAAAAGTTCACGGCAACGTTAGCACCTTGTTTCGCCAGCTCTAAAGCAATTGCTCTGCCAATACCTCGAGATGAGCCTGTTACAAGAGCACTTTTACCTTTCAACATTATGCTTCCCCCTTATACCAAGTAACAAATTCCTGCAATGATTCTTTATCCTGTACTGCGAACGTTTTTGCTTGTTTATCTATCTTTCTAACTAAGCCACTTAAGACTTTGCCATTTCCGACCTCAACAAAGGCATCAACACCTGCTTCTATCATTTTGCGTATTGATTCTTCAAAGCGAACGGGTGAATATAGTTGCTTAATAAGCAATTCCTTCATTCTCTGATGTTCTGTAACTGGCGAAGCAGAAACATTTGCATATACAGGTATGCTCGTGTCCGAGAAGTGTACTTCATTTAAATGATTAGAAAACTTCTCGTTTGCAGATTTCATTAATCTGGAATGGAAAGGTCCACTAACATTTAGTGGCATTACTCGTTTTGCTCCATTTGCTTTTAATACTTCTGTCGCCTCTTCAATGCCTTCTTTTGAGCCTGAAATAACTATTTGACCAGGGCAATTTAAATTTGCTATATCAACTATTTCATCCTCTACTTCATTTAAGCAATCTTGAATTTTCTCTTCATTCATCCCAAGTACAGCAGCCATGGTTCCCTGACCTTTAGGAAAAGCCTCTTCCATTAATTTTCCTCGAGTTGCTACAAGCGGAAGTGCTTCTTCTAATGAAATTGCACCAGCGGCTACTAATGCGCTATATTCTCCCAGACTGTGTCCTACTGTCATAACAGGCTGAATTTCTTCTTCGATCAATAATGTATGCACAGCGATACTGGATAGTAATAACGCTGGTTGAGTATTTTCTGTTTCGGTAAGTATCTCTTTCGGCCCTTCAAACATTATTTTTGTAATATCTTTTTTCAGTAAACTATTAGCTTCATCATACAATTCTCTAATTTTCTGGTATTCATTATAAAATGATTGGCCCATTCCTACAGCTTGTGACCCTTGACCGGGAAACATGAAAGCTACCTTTTTCAATTTTCTTCCTCCTTGCTGTTTTCCATTGATTCTACAGTTTCCTTAATGGTATCAGTCACATGATGTTCCACCATATGACAAGCTTGTTTTATAGCATTATATACTGCTCTGCGATTGGAAGACCCATGAGCTTTGATCACAGGAGAGCTTAATCCAAATAGACCAGCACCACCATATTCGGAATAATCGAGCTTACTTTTTAGCCCCTTTAAGTCATTCTTTACCATTCCTGCAGCGAGTTTTGTTTTTAAAGAAGTCATAAAGGTTCCTTTTAACATAGAAAACATTGTCTCTGCCGTACCCTCAATTGTTTTCAAAGCAATATTCCCACTAAACCCATCAGTTATTACTACATCTGCTGCACCATTTAAAATATCGCGTGCCTCTACATTTCCAATAAAATTAATAGGCGCTTCCTGAAGTAAAACAAATGCTTTTTTAGCAAGATCATTACCTTTTCCGTCTTCTGTCCCTACGTTTAATAAGCCTACAGTAGGATTAGAAATAGAGCGAACCTTCTGGGTATAAATGGAACCCATAATTGCATATTGCATTAGATGATGTGGCTTCGCATCTACATTTGCACCCACATCTAACATTAAAAATCCTTTTCCGTCAATAGTAGGTAGTGTTGGACTCAATGCAGGACGATCAATACCAGGAATTCTTCCAACAACGAATAATCCAGCACTCATTAGAGCACCTGTATTACCTGCAGAAATACAGGCATCGGCTTTGTTATCCTTAACTGCTTGTGCCATTAGAACAAGAGAAGCATTTTTTTTCCGCTTTACCGCTCGGACGGGCTCATCTTCACCCGTAATTCTTTCCGTTGTATGAACTATCTCTAAATTCGTATGATTACTCACATATTGTTTGATTTTCTTTTCATCACCAAATAAAGTGATTTGTAGATTTTCAATTTGGGCCAAAGCATCCATAGCACCAAGAACTATTTCTTTGGGTGCATGATCCCCTCCCATTGCATCAATTGCCAGTCTCATTAATTTCTACTCCTTTTCCGCTTGAATGGTACATTTGGAAAGTACCCATGAAGACCTTTTCCTCACCTACAAAACTGTTTACATGAACAACGGTTAATCCTTTACTGTTATTTCCCTCAACTATTGCCTTTGCAATTACCCTTTCGCCTTCCCGAACCTGTCTTGTAAATTTCAGTTGGGTTTTAGAAGTTAGAGCCAGTTCATCGTTAATAACAGCAACGGCCAATGAATTAGCTTGTGCAAACAGATGATGTCCCCTCGCTATTTTGTTTCGGGAAAACACATGCTCTTCACGGATGTCCAATATGGAAATAGCTCGTTTATCCAACTCCAAATCAATGATTTCACCAATAACCTCTTCTAATGGTAGAGCCTTTACTGTTTCATTCCATTGATCAGTTGCTACTGATTTGATTCGTTGTCGCAGTTCCGGAATAGAAAGCTCCAGTCTGTCCAAACGAATTGTCTGGATGCTAACCGAGAACTTTTTAGCTAGATCTTCGTCAGTAATAAAAGGTGTTTCGTCTATTGTTTTTTTTAATAAATTTTGGCGTTCGGCTTTTGTTCGTTTCATTAATGGCACCGTCCATATTACTAATATTGTCGATTATCTATAATAAAAAAATAGAAAAACAAAAATTTATGACTTGGTCCTAATAGTAATATATAATACCATATTTATTTATGCAAGTATCCCATTTAATCTAATTTATCTTCAATAAAGGAATTTTCTTCAAGATAACATTTAAGTTGATAGTAGTCCTCTTTTGTTTCTAACAAGTTCAAATCAATAATTTCCGCTGCATCCTTCCTTGCGGTTTCCAGGGCACGGTAATCATGTACCATGTCAGCAACTTTAAATTCAGGTATTCCGCTTTGTTTTTTTCCAAAAAAGTCCCCCGGTCCTCTCAATTTCAAGTCTTGTTCGGATAACTCAAAGCCATTTGTTGTTTCTGTCATGATCCGCATCCTCTCTTTTCCTACTTCGCCCTTTGGATCGGATATTAAAATACAATAACTTTGGCTTTTTCCTCTACCGACTCGCCCTCGTAGCTGGTGCAGTTGTGAGAGACCAAAGCGTTCAGCATCATAAATAACCATAATAGTTGCATTTGGAACATTTACACCTACTTCGACTACAGTAGTTGATACAAGGATCTGAATTTCATTCGCTGCAAACTTCTTCATGACAGTATCTTTTTCTTCGTTACTTAGCCTTCCATGCATTAACCCTACCTCAATGGATGGAAGGTAATATTCATTAAGCTGATGATAAAGGTCTACTGCATTCTGGATATCCAGCTTATCCGACTCTTCAATAAGCGGGCAAATAACATAGGCTTGTTCCCCCTGCATTACATGTTTTTGCATAAATTCCAGTACACGTTCTATCGTATTTTCCTTTGTCCAGTACGTTTCTACTGCCTTTCTACCAACAGGCATCTCATCAATAACAGATACGTCCATGTCCCCAAATGCAGTTATTGCTAGTGTTCGAGGAATAGGTGTGGCCGTCATAAACAAAACATCCGGCAGCAGTCCTTTATCTCTTAATGCTCTTCTTTGCTCCACTCCAAAACGGTGCTGTTCATCTACTATTGCAAAGCCCAAGTCATGGAATCGAACATCATCCTGAATCAGAGCATGAGTTCCCACGACAATATGTATTTCATCACGCTCAATAGCTGCAACTAGTTCCTTTCTCTTCTTTCCTTTAACAGACCCTGTTAGCAATCCAATTTTCGCTTTGTCACCAAATAGTTCTTGCAATGATTGAAAGTGTTGTTCAGCTAAAATTTCTGTTGGTACCATAAGGGCCCCTTGCTTACCTGCTGTCACAGATGCGTAAAGGCAAATGGCAGCCACAGCTGTTTTACCGGACCCGACATCCCCCTGGAGAAGGCGATTCATTCGAAATGGAGACTTCATATCAGCTAAAATCTGTTTCAATGCTTTATTTTGTGCCTCAGTTAATGAAAAAGGAAACAGTTGTATGAATTCTTGTATTTTTTGAGGGTCATACTGTTGTTGATTTCCCTGGGTAGCTTCTCTTTTATATTTTCGCAGCAACTGCATTTTTAATTGAAATATTAGAAATTCCTCATAAACAAAACGTCGCCTGGCATGCTTTAAAGCTTTTCGATTGGGAGGAAAATGCATTACTTCATAAGCGTTTCTACGAGTTGGCAACTTATACTGGTTTAGAAATTGTTCTGGCAATAACTCAGGTATTTCCTTACCATACCCATTTATTGCAGATTGAATGGTTTTTCTTAATTTAGCATTGGTAACTTTTCCTTTCACAGAATACACCGGTTGAATTTTGGCGTGGACATCGGCTGGTCCCGTCTTATAATTACTCACTGTAATCTGCAGTCTATGAGTATCCCATTTCCCTGTCAATGTGACAATTTCTCCTGCATGGATATGCTTCTTAGCAAAAGCTCGATTAAACATTACTGCTTTTATAGCAATATTTTCAACTTCTATCGTGAAAGTTAATCTTGATTTCTTTTTTCCATAAAAAGTAAGGGAAGGCTCGTGCACAACCCTTCCCTCAATCGTCACTTTATCCTCATGAATCAATTCACTAAGTGGCTTAACTTCAAAAAAATCATATTTATATGGAAAATAATTAAATAAATTCTCGACAGTAGAAATGCCCATGATCTCCAGGTCTTCGGCGAATTTCTCACCTACACCTTTTATATTCGTTACTTCTTTGTTTAACAAGCGAATCACTCTTCCTACATTGACATTCCAAATATTTTTTCTTTTAGCAACCGTCCTGTTGGTGTATCAGCCAATCCACCCTCACCAGTCTCCCTTAGACTTGACGGCATCTGTTTGCCAATTCGATACATAGCACCAATGACCTCGTCACATGGAATCCGGCTTGTTACACCTGCTAATGCCATATCTGCGGATACAATAGCTAAAGAAGAACCAGCTGCGTTTCGTTTTACACATGGAACTTCTACTAAACCCGCCACAGGATCACAAACTAACCCAAGCATGTTTTTTAATGTCATTGCAAATGCTTCTGCAGATTGTTGAGGTGTCCCTCCTGCCATTTCGACTATTGCAGCAGACGCCATAGCTCCAGCTGAGCCAACTTCGGCTTGGCATCCGCCTGCTGCACCAGAGATAAATGCATTATTTGCCACTACAAAGCCAAAGGCTCCTGAAGTAAACAAATAACGAATCATTTGCTCACGTGTAGGATTCAATTGATTTTTAACAGCAAATAATGTACCTGGTACACAGCCGGCACTTCCTGCTGTAGGAGTGGCACAGATGGTCCCCATAGCAGCATTCACTTCATTTGTCCCCATTGCTTTGCTAACTGCATCCAGCAGCAGGTTTCCTGATAAGGGAGTTTTTTCTTGCATATATTTTTGAATTAACACTGCATCTCCACCCGTTAAACCTGTTACGGATTGGACTCCCTGCAACGCATCTTCAATTGCTTTTTCCATTACCTCAAGGTTTCTTTCCATTTCGGAAAACACTTCACTGCGTGTTTTTTCTTTTACATCCATTTCCTGACGGATCATCACTTCAGAAATTTGTATCTTCTCTTTTTCTGCCATTTCCACAAGTTCTTTTACTGTTCGAAACATTTATTAAAACCCCTCTCTTTTTCCTGCCTAGCTAACAAGTTTGGAAATCTGAATTATGTGATCAGCGCTTTGGAGTTCCTCTAGTACCCCATCTTCTACATTTTGGTCAACCTCAATTACCATAAGTGCTTCCTTACCCACATCTTTACGATTAACCTCCATATGTCCAATGTTAATTTCATGCTTGGCAAGAATTTTGGTCACAGAAGCTATTGCTCCGAACCTGTCGTTATGCATTATTAATATAGCAGGATGGTTTCCTGATAATCGTAACTCAAAACCATTTAATTCCGTAATCTCTACCTTACCTCCGCCAATTGAAATACCTATAAGTTCGATAGATTCTTCTTTGTCCCCAATGATTAGTCGTGCAGTATTTGGATGATCAACTGCAGAGCTATCTTCAATAAATTCGATTTCCAATTGGTTTTCCTTTGCAATATCTAGTGCTTTACTCATTCGTGGATCGTCCGTTTCAAATCCAAGCAGACCTCCAGCCAGAGCGAAATCTGTTCCATGCCCTTTATAAGTTTTGGCAAATGACTCATATAGATAGATTTTAGCCCAGGAAGGCTGTTTTCCCAAAAGGTTTCTAGCAGCTTTCCCAATTCTAGCTGCACCTGCTGTATGTGAACTGGAGGGACCTATCATTACCGGTCCAATAATATCAAAAACTGAATTATATTTCATAAATAGCCACCGCCTATTTAAACTATTAATTTTTCATTCATTGTAAAGTATATCAAAAAAGTTTATAATTATCATTCGTGGATTATATGTTTTATTTGTATATTACAAGAAACATAATCGGGTGGGAGAGGGACAAAAACGAAATATGAGGAGTTTTCATGCCTTTTAAGAATTTTGATGTTCGTAAAGAGGTATTAGCTGGGCTAATTGGCTACCTAACCACAATGTATATTATTGTAGTTAACGGGTCCATCTTAAATGAAGCCGGATTACCTTTAGAGAGTGGGATGATGGCCACTATTCTTGCCAGTTTTGTTGGCACCTTATGTATGGGGGTAATAGGACGATTGCCTCTAATTTTAATACCTGGCATGGGGATTAATGCGCTTTTTGCATACTCCATTGTAGAAGGATCAGGATTATCGTTTGAAGAAGGCTTGGCTGTTGTACTTGTAGCTTCCGTGCTGTTTTTAATTACGGCATTCACTAAAATTGGTATTATATTAAAAGAAGCTATACCTGACTCATTAAAACATGCGATATCAGTGGGCCTTGGCTTTTTCCTTATACTCATCGGACTTGAAAAAAGTGGTCTGGTTGTAAGCGGAAGTAATACAATAATAGCCATTGGTGATTTTTCCTCACCGACAGTGATTGCGAGTCTTTTGACGCTTTTCCTGGCAATATTTTTATTTATTAAGAATGTGCCTGCTAATTTTCTGCTAACCATGATATTAGGAACGGTGATAGCATATTTTTTAGGGATCATTTCACCAAAGAACGGTACCTCAATGAGTTTAAATATAGGGGAGCTCATACATTTACCAGCTTTTTCAGCTGTTGATAGTTTATCATTTTGGCTTGCGGTATTTCCTTTAGTAATGATTCTTGTTTTTGAAAATATGGGGTTATTACATGGTCAACTTCATATGCTAAAACGTGATGAGAGCTACAGTAAGGCTTATCAACTAACGGCTTTTTCAACACTTACATGTGCATTTATTGGCACTTCTCCTACAGTTTCAGCTGCAGAGAATGCTGCTGTTATTGCATCAAAGGGAAAAACTGGTCTAACAGCGGTAACAGCTAGTATTTTATTTTTACTAACTATCTTTGTTATTCCATATATAACAGTGATTCCAGCTACTGCTATAAGTCCAATTCTAATCATTGTTGGGGTAATCATGGTGCAAAATATTAAAGAAATTCCTTTAAACGATTTATCTGAAGCATTACCTGCGTTTCTGATCATAGCCATGATCCCTTTCACGTATAGCATAGCTGATGGTATGGCATTTGGCTTTATTGCATATCCTATTGTAAAAATAGCTATAGGAAAACAAAAAGAACTAACCATGTCTTTAGTCATAATCTCAGCTTTATTTATATTAGATTTTGCAATGAAAGTTATTGGTATATAAAAATAGTCGCCTCAAAAGAGGCGACTATTTTATTCTACTGACAAAATATAGGAGTAAATTGGTTGGTTACCTTTGTGCACTTCTATTTCAATATCTTCATAAGCTTCTTCTACATATTTTACTAGTGTATTAAGCTCTTCGTCTTTTACATCTTCACCTTGCAGAATTGTCAGGATTTCATCTTCCTCGCCAATCATTTCCTTCAGAAGAAGTTTCACAGTCTCAAAATGATCCTGATTCGTTGAGGTTATTTTACCGTCTAAAATCCCCATGAAGTGACCATTTTCTATTGTAATTCCATCAATTTGTGTATCACGTACAGCATACGTAACTTGTCCAGTTTTAACATGCTGTCTGGCTTCGTTCATTGTTTCCTTATTCATGTCAATGTCGGCTTCCGGATGGAAAGCAAGCATGGCACTTATACCTTGAGGAATTGTCTTCGTTGGAACAACTCGTACCTCTTCGTCAGCTAATTCAGCTGCCTGATCTGCTGCCATTATTATATTCTTATTATTAGGTAAGATCAGTACTTGTTTAGCATTTGCCTGTTTAATTGCATCCGTTATATCCTTAGTACTTGGGTTCATTGTTTGACCGCCTTCGATAACTACGGTCGCTCCTAAACTTTCAAGCAACTCTTTTAAGCCCTTACCCATAGCAACAGTTACAATTGCATACTCGGATTTTTCTTTAGGTGTTTCTTTTTTATTCTTTCCTACAATTGCCGTATGTTGCTCTCGCATATTTTCTATTTTCATATTAATCAAGCTGCCATATTGCTGACCCAGGGTCAAACATGCTCCAGGGTATTCTGCATGAATATGAACTTTAACTATTTCATCGTCGGAAACAACTAATAATGAATCTCCATGCTCACTTAATTCATTTCGGAATGCTTCTTCACTAAATGGATTTTCCGAAGTTTTTTCTTCCTCAAACTTCACCATAAATTCCGTGCAATAACCAAATTCAATTTCAGAGGTGTCCATAAAATCCTGAGTAATTTTATGGTGCTCTGCGTTTACCATGTCTTCCATATCAATATCTGCATTATTCTCTGGTAATTTCTCACCTTTTAAAGAAGCCAAAAATCCTTCATAGATCGTAACAAGTCCTTGCCCACCTGAGTCAACTACTCCTACTTCTTTTAAGACTGGTAATAATTCTGGTGTACGCTTTAGTGAGGCTTTCGCTTCTTCAACTACTATTTCCATTAATTCAACAATATTATTTAATGAACCTGAATGCTCTCTTGCTGCAGAAGCTGCATCCTTTGCCACAGTCAAAATAGTTCCTTCAACAGGTTTCATTACAGCTTTATATGCTGCTGTAACACCACTTTCGAAAGCAACTGCTAAGTCCTCTACAGTTACGGTTTCTTTTTTCTCCAGACCTTTAGAAAAACCGCGAAATATTTGTGATAAAATCACTCCAGAATTCCCTCTTGCGCCCATTAACAAACCCTTGGCAAAGGCATCAGCTACAATAGAAATACTATTACTGTCTTGTTTCTTTACTTCAGACGCACCAGATGTAATAGATAAATTCATGTTTGTGCCGGTATCCCCATCAGGAACCGGGAAAACATTCAAAGCATCAATTTTTTGAGCATTGTTTGACAAATGATGAGCTCCCGAAAGCACCATCTGTGCAAAGGTAATGCCATCTAACTTTTGTATAGTCACCATATTTCCTCCTCTAAAGCAACAAAGCTAACGCTTATTTGATAAATATGTATTTTTTTTAATATCTAAGCCTCATATAGGACCATTGTTCCCGCAACATCTTTGCGGGATTACCACGGCCCCAGGCTTCTTCCTATTGGGTAATTACTGCACTGTTTATAATTCTCTTCCGAATCTAAATTCGTTAAACTAAAAATTTTAATCCTTAGCTACTCTTACTCCCTGAATGTAAATATTTACTGAGTCAATAGATAATCCTAGGGATTGACTTAAAATATATTTCACTTGTGATTGAACATTATGAGCAACCTCTGAAATTTTCGTTCCATAACTAACAATAATATACATATCTATATGCAACTTGTCATTCTCTTGCCGAACTACTACTCCTTTTGAGAAGTTTTCTTTTCTAAGGATTTCTGCAATACCATCTCTAATTTGACTTTTAGACGCCATGCCAACAATGCCATAACATTCAACTGCTGCTCCGCCAGCAATGGTGGAAATAACATCGTTTGTTATCGTTACATGACCATCATTTGTATTTAATTCAATGGACATAATAATCCTCCTTTAACAAAATTAGTCAAGAACCTCTTAACTTCAATTGAGTTAATTCTTAACTTGAGCTCCAGAATTAACTTACATCTGTTAAGCAAAGGTTTAAAACATGCTGATTATCAAACATAAGTCACCATCAAATTATAACTTGTTCCTCATATTTTGGTGTTTCATTTTCTTGATATAAGAATATTTTACTACATGCATGATAATATTAAAAGTGAGTAAATGCTATCCATTTTACCCCTTTTAACAATGAACGATACACTTTATTCTGTCAAGTGATTTTTCTTTATATTAACGCATTTAGTAATTGCAATATCTGTCTAGTTATGGTAAATTGTATAAGTATTAATTGACACATGCTAGAGAGTAGGAGGGATAACATGGCTAGAAAATGTGTTGTTACTGGACGTAAAACTCGTACTGGGAATCAACGTTCTCACGCGATGAATTCCAATAAGCGTAGTTGGAAAGCTAATGTACAAAAAGTACGTATAATGGTAGATGGTAAGCCGAAACGTGTTTATGTTTCTGCACGTGCACTTAAATCAGGTAAAGTAGAACGCGTATAATATACCAGAGCATACAACTTAACATTAGTTATAGTCAAGAAAGCACCCATCATATACATGATACACGGGTGCTTTTTTTGATGTTCTAATATATATTGGATTATCCAATAATTCGCAAAATAGATATATTACGAAGTAACTTGTGGTGGATGGAGTAATTCATTATAAAGAAAAAGTACCCATTGATTTACGTTTCAGGCGGACGCTTTCACACCTCCGGGTACAAGTGCGACGTAATCTCGCAGTGTCTTCTTCGCCGCCCGACATGGCCTCATCGCTTTCTCCGACTTCGACAGATAGGTTGTACACCACCATTTGTAGTAGACCTTTTTTGATTGTGTAAATATTTATCGTAAACGCTGTACAACTGATAGATAATCCAGTTCATATTATACTTGAAATAGTTAGAGAATAATATGACTATGTTACATCAAGATATATTTTTAGAGCCTTAATTAAGACTCTAAACGAAAAAAGCTTTTGCCATATATGACAAAAGCTTTTTTCCAGGACATAAGAAGGTTATAAAATTAGAGACTTTAAAATATTTTTGCCAGCAAGAGCTTTTTCCAGCTCGTGCGTCTCCCTCTCCAGACCTTAAGCTTTTCTATAGTTTGTCGGGGGTAAGCATGACGACGCAATTGTTTTTAATCTTTTTTGAAGGTGCCAATTATTACCCTCACAAATCCACCGATAAACCTTGGGAGCTTAATAGTATAAAATTTCATGAGTTCGCCCTCCTCTTTTACAAACAAAGCTTACTTCTGAATCGTGTCACGACTCTTTACTAGTAATAGTATGCCTTCTTCATAAGAAAAAGTACCATTTTTTCCAATAAGCTTGTTAGAGATACAGAGTGTAGAACCCCATGTAATATCTTGTTTTGTAAGTGGATAGTAAAAACCTGTCAGCGATAGTCCTTTTACTACCTTCGTATATGGAATAAAAGAAACCGTTGGGTAATATGCATCTGCAGATATTTTATGAGTTCCAGGCATAGTAAGCTCAAGTACATTATTTTTATCAATAATGCTCCCTTTTATATTGTTGCATACAATTTTATACAATAGTTGAATATTTACTAATTCATGATCTAGTCTTCCCCCGGTAACTCCAAATAGCAATATACATTGAGGCTGTAACGAAAAAGCCTTTAGAAGGGCAAGCTCGAGATCTGTTTCATCCTTTTCGGAAGGGTATTCCTCAAATTCGTTACAGTAATCTTTGATTATTCCCCTCTCTTCTTCAGTTGTAGAATCAAAGTCACCAATAGCGTAATCTACTGGTACTTTTTGTCGGATCAATTCTATTGAACCTCTGTCTGCTCCAATCCAAATATCAACATCATTTTTATAGATTTGAAGATCTGGATAGGTATGGGGACTGTTCCCTATAATTGCTATTGTCCGCATAATTTATCTACCCCTTTATTGCATCCCTTATCTCCTTAATTGCTAGTTTTCTGTCTTGCTTATTAAAAATTGCACTCCCTGCTACTAATACATCAGCACCTGCATCTGTACAAAGTTTTGCAGTGCTTGAATTAACTCCTCCGTCTACTTCAATCTCGAATGACAGATTCTTTTCATTTCTCCACTGTGCCAGTAGTTTGATTTTTTCTAGCATTCCATGGATAAAAGATTGACCGCCAAACCCTGGATTAACAGTCATTACAAGAACCATATCCACATCAGATAAAATAGGGAGTAAGAATTCAGCAGGTGTTGCCGGATTAATAACTACACCAGCTTTCACTCCATTGTCTTTGATAAGTTGAATCGTACGGTGTAAATGTTTAGAAACTTCTTGATGGACAGTTATAATATTAGCCCCTGCTTGCGCAAATGCAGGAATATAACGATCAGGGTCGTTGATCATTAGATGAACATCTAATGGCAGTTCAGTAACTGGTCTAATTGCTTCTGTTACTAAAGGGCCTATTGTAATATTTGGCACAAAATGCCCGTCCATTACATCTACATGAATATAATCCGCACCGGCTTGCTCTACTTCCTGAATTTCTGATCCTAAATTCGCAAAATTTGCTGATAAAATAGATGGTGCAATCTTAGTCATAGTTAATACCTCGGCTTTCTTGTTTTAATCTCTTCAAAGAACCGGAGATAATGTTCATAGCGGTAGAGGGGGACCTTGCCGATTTCCACTGCATTTTTCACTGCACATTTAGGCTCTTTGTGATGTAAACACCCCCGAAATTTACACTGGTCCTGTAATTCTCTCATTTCTGGAAAGCAAGCTGATAACCTCTCCAACTCAATTTCACCAAAATCCAATGAACTAAACCCTGGAGTGTCAGCTACCAGCCCGCCATGGACTTCTATTAGCTCTACATGTCGAGTCGTGTGCTTACCTCTTCCCAAACTCGAAGAAATTTCACCTGTTTTTAAGGTAAGAGAAGGATTTAAAGCGTTAAGTAAAGATGACTTCCCTACCCCGGACTGCCCTGCAAATACAGTTACCTTGTCACGGAAATAGTGGCCTAACTCCGGGATCTCCTCTGGGTATTTAGAAGAAACCATTTCAACTTCATATCCAATATTATTATAATCCTTTTTAAATTCTTCTATTTTTGCTGAACTTTCTCCCTTAACTGTGTCAATTTTAGTTATAAAAATAACTGGCCTTATACCCTTTGCTTCTATTAAGACAAGAAATCGGTCTAATAATGTTGTACTAAAATCAGGTTCTTTAGCGGAGCTCAAAATAATTGCTTGATTAATATTAGCTATTGGGGGCCTGACTAGTTCATTTTCTCTTTGTTTAATATCTGTTATATATCCCTCATTATGTTCATTCGGTTCGAAAGTGACAAAATCTCCTACCAGCGGAGTTATCTTTTTATTACGAAAAACTCCTCTTCCTCTGCATTGAAAAACACTCTCTCCAGCCTGTACATAGTAAAAGCCACTTAGTGCTTTAATTATTCTTCCCTCTGCCATTTATTCACCTTCTTTGTACGGAACTGTTTTATTTATAATAATATCGTCATCTCTCATAATTAAATACTCCGCTTCTTCTCCTGGTGCTATAACTAAAGTAATTGTATCTTCATAGTCTTCTGTTATTGTTTCTTCTTTATAAACATTAGAAATATCATTCTCTGCATCGTCCACATAAATTTTCACTGTCTGTTCTTGCTGTTCCTCGCCTTCCTCATTTTTTTCAGGTTTGAACGGGACTGTAAAAGTTACAGATCTTGAAACAGGAGGTTTTTCTTCGGGGCCTGTGGATATATATACAGTTACAGAAGACCCCTCTTCGATTTCAGAACCTGCAGCAGGTTCTTGATTGATCACTTGCCCTTCAGGGATACTTTCATCATGCTTTTCTTCACGATTAAAAACCATTTTCATACTCTCAAGGTACTTCTTTGCTTCCTCTTCTGTATCTCCAGATAAATCTTTTAGTGCTACCCTTTCAGGCCCACTGCTTATCTCAAATATTACCTTTGTTTCACTTGGCACCACTTCTTGTCCAGGTGTTGGTTGGATTTGGTTGATTATTTCACCAACTGGCTTATCAGAAGGTTTTTCATAGTCAATTACTTGTTCATATTCACTCTCCAACAGCCGTTTAATTTGGTCAAAATCTCTCCCAATATAATCAGGAAAACTTATCTTTTCCTTACCTTGACTTATATAAAGGGTTATTTCGGTCTCCTCTTTTACAGTTTTGCCCGGTTTTGGATCTGTCCTGACTATATGACCTTCCTCTATCTCCTCGGAAAACATTTCTTCTTTCTTCACTTGGAGATTAATTTTGGCCAACTCTTCTTCCGCTTCTTCCTCTGACATATTAATCACATCAGGTACTGTTACGTCCTTGGGCTGAAGAAGATCTGGTAAAAAGAACAATGCCAGAATCCCTGAAGCCAGGAGAATAAACAAAATTATACTGATGCCTAACCACTTTTTCTTCTTGTTTTTTTTCTTCTTTTTGTCTTTACTTTTTTGTTTCTTTGGTTTTGTATTTTTCTTACCAACTTTTCCTTTTTCAATACCAATCATTTGTTTCGTTGGTACCGTATCATCTCTTACTAACGTATCTTGATTGGAAGACTGTTGAAGCTGATCATCCGTAATAATCGGGATAGCTTTAGTCTCTTCACCAGCTTCTAGAGGCGGGGCAAACATTTCTTCATTTAATTTATCTGGGTCGAGAGCTGATTCCAAAGCTATTTCCATGTCATAAACTGTTTCATATCGATGAAATGGATCTTTAGCAGTAGCTTTTAAGACAATGTTTTCAACACTTTGTGGGACATCTGGATTGAATCTTTTCACAGAGGGCGTATCGCTCTGTAAATGCTTTAAAGCAATAGATACAGGGGATTGGCCCGAAAACGGCAGTCTACCTGTTAATAGCTCAAACAACACAATCCCAATCGAGTATATATCTGATTTCTTGGTAGCCATGCCTCCTCTTGCTTGTTCAGGAGAAAGATAATGTACAGAACCTAATATGGAATTTGTTTGGGTGAGAGAAGTAGCACTCAAAGCAATGGCAATCCCAAAATCAGTAACCTTCACTTGACCATATGTATTTATTAATATATTTTGAGGCTTAATATCTCGATGAACAATGTCATTTGCATGGGCGTGAGATATTGCCGCAGTAATCTGTTTCATAATATCCAAGGTTTCATGAACATCCAAGGGACCGTAACGTTGGATGTATTCCTTTAACGTCATCCCATCTACATATTCCATAACCATATACAAAATATTGTCTTCCTCGCCAACATCATATATATTGACAATATTAGGATGTGATAGGCTTGTCGCTGATTGAGCCTCCCTGTCGAAACGCGCAATAAACTCTTCATCATTTGCATATTCAAGACGTAATACTTTAATTGCTACATCTCGCTCTAGAATAAAGTCTCTGGCCAGATAAACATTTGCCATGCCACCCCCACCGATTGTCTCTTTAATCTGGTAGCGTTCGTTTAAAAGGTGGCCATTTAACATAATGTTTCACCAACTTCCACTGAATTGGTATCTTTAACAATTACCAGTGAAATATTATCTTCGCCACCACGTTCATTGGCAAGTTCTATCATTTCTTCTCCAATTTGACAAATATCCTTAGAAGAACTCAGAAATTCACCAAGTTCAAGATCTGTTACCTTGTTTATTAAACCATCGGAACACAATATAAGTATATTATCATTTTGCCACTCCAGGGAACGTACAGATGGGGCTATATCCTCCTCCGTACCAAGTGCCTTAAGCAACACATTTTTGCGTGGATGATATTCCGCCTCTTCCTTTGTAATTTGGCCTGAGCGTACTAACTCATTTACTAATGAATGGTCCTCTGTCATTTGTCTTAAAATATTATCATGTAATAAATAGCACCGGCTATCGCCGATATGGGCTATAGTCATAAATTCCTTTGTGCAGATAGTGATTACTACTGTTGTGCCCATCCCTCTACATTCTTCCTTTTCGATTGCTTTCTTATAAATAGATTTGTTAATGTCTGAGATAGCGCGTGATACCCAATCTTCCGCTTCCTGAGGAGAGGTAAGTTTATCACATTGTTCCCACTTTTCTTTTAATAAACCAGTGGCCATCTGGCTTGCCACGTCGCCCGCCTGATGTCCGCCCATGCCATCTGCTATAATTGCGAGAAGCTGTTTTGAGGAGCTATAAAAAACACCACCGGAGTCTTCATTATGATTCCTAACCTGACCTTTATCTGTTAGAAATTGTCCTTCCATCCTTTCACCTCTTTAAACTTCAGGTTTATTTACTACAATTATGACATACTTTTTAATTAAAATGTAATTGTTCTATTATGTTGTTCTTATTAAACGGGTTAAAAAGAAACCATCGGTATTGTAGTTCTGTGGAAATAATTGAAATCCATATTGCGAAATCCCTTCAGATTCGCGTACCGAGTTTGGTAAATCAGAAAAGAACTCCGTATCCACATGAAAATCTACATGCTCACTTAAAAATTTTTTAACTACATTTTCATTTTCTTCGGCATCCACTGTGCAGGTACTATAAATTAACAATCCGTTTCGCTTTAGCAACGGAGCTACACTATTTAGTATAGATAATTGAATTTCCGCTAACCTTTCAACATCCTCTTCTGCTTTATGATACTTTATTTCAGGCTTTCCACGTATAACTCCTAGACCAGAGCAAGGTGCGTCAACTAAAATTCGATCAAAGGTTTCCAGTTCATATTGTTCTTGCAGCTGTCTAGCATCAGCCTGAGACGTATTAACTATATCTAATTGTAATTGTTCAGCTTTTTGGTCAATTAGTTTTGTCTTCTTTTTATGCAGGTCATGTGCATAGATAGTTCCTTTATTTTCCATTTTTTCGGCAATATGCGTTACTTTCCCTCCGGGTGCACTGCAAGCATCTAAAACAGTCATGCCTGGAATAACATTCAGCATTTCTGCAGCCAACATGGAACTTTGATCCTGTATGGTAACGTAACCTTGCTTGAATAGATCTGTTTGTAAGATGTTCCCTTTTATTATAACAATTCCTTGTTTGGAAAGCGTTGAAGCTTGAACCTCAAATCCCTGGTCAGTAAGAATGCGTATTGCTTCATCACGATTTATTCTCAGAGGTTGTATACGTACGGCTGTTAGTTTGCGAGTAACATTGGTTTCACACATCGCCTTTGTTGTTTCATAGCCATAGGTCCCTATCCAACGCTTGACAAGCCACTCAGGATGACTGGTTTCTACTGAAATCCTTAAGGCTGGGTCCTGTATCTCCTCTGTATCAGGTACTCCTTGTCGTTGTATATTTCGTAATACCCCATTGACAAAGGAAGAAATTCCTCGATGTCCTCGTCGCTTTGCAATTTCAACAGCTTCATGGATAATAGCGTGATCTGGTATTCTATCCAAAAAAACCATTTGATATAAGGACATTCTCAAAAGTGCTTTTACCCAAAAATCGAGTTTCTTTTTCGAATCTACAAATTTTGAAAGAAAATAATCTAGAGTGATCTGGCGTTGAAGTGTACCATATACAATTTCTGTAAGCAATCCCTCATCCTTTGGGTTGAGCTTTTTGGATTTAAGCTCTTGATTTATGAGAAGATGGCTAAAACTTTGATCCTTTTCTATTCTCAGAAGTATTTCTAATACTGCATTTCTTAATTGATAATTACTCATTTAATGACCCAACACCTTACCTTGTTTAATTCGATCCACCGAACCTTGCAAATATTCTTTTACTGACATTCTTTTCTTGCCTGCCGGCTGAACCTCAGTAACTTTTATGCCTTTATTATCCCCACAAACTACAATAAAAGCTTCGTCATCTATTTTCGATATAATTTCACCTGGTTGCCCTTGATATATTGTCTCATCCATCTGAGCCCACCAAATCTTCATTATTTTCCCTTCATAGGTAGTAAAAGCTACTGGCCATGGATGCAAGCCACGAATATGGTTGTATATTTCCCTGCTTCCTTTCGTCCAGTCAATTTTTTCTTGCTCTCTTGTTATATTCCTTGCAAAAGTAGCATTAGCTTCTTTCTGTTTAATTGGTGTTAATTCATTTGAGAATAAACGTGGTAAGCATTCTACTAATAACTTTGCACCCGTTTGTGATAATTTATCATGCATAGATCCAACATGATCTTTCTCTTCTATAACTACAGAGCGTTGCATTAATATATCACCAGCATCCAATTTTTCTGCCATGTACATAATAGTAATACCAGTTTCTTCTTTTCCCTGCATAATTGCATAATGGATTGGTGCACCCCCTCGTAATTCAGGAAGCAAAGACGCATGAACATTGATACACCCAAACTTCGGTGCATCCAACAAAGCTTTCGGTAATATTTGACCATAGGCTGCTGTTACAATCAAATCTGGTTGATAATCCAGTATAGTTTCATAATCGTTCCTTAGCTTTTCCGGCTGAAATACAGGAATACCATATTTCTCTGCTTCTGTCTTTACTGGTGGGGGAGTGATGACCCTTTTTCTGCCTTTGGGTCTGTCCGGTTGGGATACAACCAGAACTACCTCATACTCTGAATTTATAACTGACTTTAAAACAGGTACTGAAAAATCAGGAGTACCCATAAAAACTATACGTTTCATATTTAACCTACTTTCTGCATATCTAGTTTTTGCGGAGTATTTTACATTAAATGATATGGTTGCATGTCAATAGAAATAAAAAGATCCTCTTTTCGCATTTCATCATAGAATTGTTCCAGAATTTTATTTAAGTAAAAACGTAGTTTCGGTTCATTTTTATATTTTATCATGCACTGATAACGATATCTATCTTTCATACGAGGAATAGGGGATGGCGTTGGTCCTAAAATCACTGTATTATCGTTAACAACTTTCTGTAATAACTGAACAATATTTTGAGTTGTTTGTGCTGTTTTAACCTTATTTTGGTGAGATACTGTTACTAATGCCAAATAATAATAAGGTGGATACTGAAAGGTTTTTCGCATCCTCATTTCATTTTCATAAAATGTCTGGAAATCATATTGGCTTGCCAACTCAATACTATAATGGTCCGGAGTATATGTCTGTACAATTACTTCACCTTCTAAGGAATGCCTTCCAGCTCTACCACTTACTTGTGTAAGCAGTTGAAAGGTTTTTTCGGATGAACGAAAATCAGGTAAATGTAACATGGAATCTGCGGTTAGAACCCCAACGAGGGTAACATTTTCAAAATCCAACCCCTTTGCTATCATTTGGGTTCCTAATAATATGTTCGCCTCTTGCCTTGCAAACTGGCCGAGCAGTTTTTCATGGGCTCCCTTTCGTCTCGTTGTATCCACATCCATCCGTATGATGCTTGCTTCAGGTAAAAGCTGAGTTAAGGCTTCTTCTACACGCTGTGTCCCTGTACCAAAATAACGGATTAAATCACTTTCACATTCAGGACAGACAATAGGCATAGGCTCTTCATAAGAGCAATAGTGGCACTTTAAATGGTTAGTATTTTTGTGATAGGTTAACGCAATGTCACAATGTGGACATTCCTTCACATGGCCACAATCACGACACATTACAAAAGTAGAATAACCTCTTCGGTTTAATAACAATACAATCTGTTCTCCCTTTTGAAGCCGATCTTCCATCTTCTCTTTTAATTGTCTTGAGAACATCGTCCGATTGCCTGCATGAAGTTCTTTTCTCATGTCTACAATTTCAACTTGTGGCATGCCTTGTTCATTTGTCCGCTTGCTAAGTGTAAGAAGTTTATACACTTCTTTTTTAGCCCTTGCAAACGATTCAAGAGTAGGGGTAGCGCTGCCCAGTACCACAGGACACTTATGTGTTTCGGCACGTCGGATCGCTACATCTCTTGCATGGTATTTGGGCTGGTCCTCTTGTTTATATGTTGTTTCATGTTCCTCATCAATGATAATAATGCCGATGTTTTCAAAAGGAGCAAATATTGCGGACCTGGCGCCAACTACTACTTGAACTTCTTTTCTCTGAATCTTTCTCCATTCATCGTATTTCTCACCCTTGGATAATGCACTATGCATAACAGCAACATTTGTACCAAATCTTCCTTTAAAACGCCTCACCATTTGAGGGGTAAGCGCTATTTCTGGAACTAAGACGATTGCTTCCTCACCTTTGTTAATTACCTTTTCGATTGCCTGAAGGTAAATTTCTGTTTTCCCACTTCCTGTTACTCCATGTAATAAAAATACTTCGTGTAATTCTTCTTCAATACTTTTATTAATAGGGGTGATTGCTTTTTGTTGTTCTTTTGTTAATGTCAAAGCAGTTGTGGGCTTAAAATCATTTTCATTATACGGGTTTCTATACACTTCTACGGTGTATGCTTCCAGTAGCGATTTATCCAACAAAGGTTTTAAGGTTGAAGCTGTAGTTCCAATCTTTTTTAAAAGCCCCTGTCTCTCGATCGGTTCTGGATTTTCAATAAAATGCATTAATAGCTGACGTTGTTTTTTTGCATTTTTAGACATATCAACAAGAATTTCTTCCAGATGAGTAATATCTTTTGCAGGTTTTATCATGCTTACTTGTTTCTTTGTGATTTTTGACTTAACAAGATAATTTACGGATACCCCGCCTTCTTGAATCGTCTTTTGTAATTGATAATAACTAATTGTAGAGTATTCAAATTCTTCATACGGAATTGCATCTCTGCCTGCAAATAGAAACTCTAATGGTTCTGGCAACCTCTCTCCTGTTGTTCGGATTAATTCTTTTTTGTACTGGGCTTTTAATACTTGAGGCAGCATCGCTTGTAAAGCAGTAATATAAAAACTGACACTGTCCTTAGCAACCCATTTTCCAAGCTTTAATAGCTCTTCTGTTAAAACAGGGGTGATATCCAAAACTCCATTTATTTCTTTTAGTTTGTCAAGCTCAGAATCATTCGTTTTACCGACTACAAAACCCATCACTTTTCTTGGTCCAAAAGGCACCGTAACACGCATGCCTATTTGAAGTATCTCCATATATTTTTCTGGTATAAGATAATCAAAGGTTTGGTTTATTGCTTTTGATGGTACATCGACAATCACTTTAGCTATATTCAATTTACTTCATCCTTCATATCACGATAAATTAAATTCAGGATATGTTTTGCTACTTCTGCCTTTGTGTTCATTTCCAGTTCCTCTATCTGTTGGTGTTTATTAATATATGTGACAACATTTGTATCACCTTCAAAGCCTGCTCCCTCTTCTGCTACATTATTTACAATAATGGAATCAAGATTTTTCCGTACGAGTTTATCGATTCCATATTCAATTGGCATAGATGTTTCCGCAGCAAAACCAACAAGGTACTGTGTTGTCTTTTTTTCTCCAAGAGAAAGAAGAATATCTTTTGTCCGTTCCATTTCCACATGCCATTCTCCCGGTTGTTTTTTCATTTTATTATCATAAGTTACTTTGGGGCGATAATCCGCCACAGCAGCTGCTTTAATCACAATATCACTCGTATCAAAGTGATGGTGCATAGCTTCATACATATCTTGCGCAGAAACAATATCTATTCGCTTAATTGCTGGGTTTTTTATAGAAAGACTGCAAGGGCCTGCTACAAGGGTAACATCTCCCCCAGCCTCGGCTGCAGCTTCAGCCAAAGCAAAACCCATCTTTCCGGACGAGCGATTACTGAAAAAACGGACTGGATCAATAACTTCTCTTGTTGGACCAGCTGAAATTAATATATTTTTTCCGACAAGAGGCTTAAGCCTGTTTTGATGATTTTCTACTGCTTTAATAATGCTCTCAGGCTCTTCCAACCTTCCTTTTCCAACGTAACCACAAGCTAAATATCCAGCGCCAGGCTCAATAAAATGATGCCCCCATTCCTCCAGCTGTTGCATGTTTCGTTGAACTGCAGGATGTGCATACATGTTCACGTTCATTGCTGGGGCAATATAGATTTCAGCTTGTGTTGCCAAAAGGGTAGTTGAAAGCATATCATCAGCAATACCTGTGGCGATTTTTCCAATGATATTAGCGGTTGCTGGAGCCAGCAATGCTATGTCTGCCCAATCAGCAATATCTATATGCGCAATTTTTTCAGGGTCTTTTTCATCAAATGTATCTACATATACCGGGTTTCTCGATAACGCTTGGAACGTGAGTGGCGAGACGAATTTGGCGGCATGCTCTGTCATCATTACTTTAACATTTGCACCTCGCTGGGTTAATTGACTTGTTAAAGCACAAGCTTTATATGCAGCAATACCTCCTGAGACTCCAAGTAAAATATTCTTTTCAATCAACATATTTAGACCCCTCTCACCTGTAAATAATCTACTCTATTTATACCATACAAAATAGTATAAAGGATAAATACTTACGTTTATACATATACAAATTCATTTGCAGCATTTAGTTACAGCCGTTTTTGACGAACCAAAAATTCCCTTCTTAGCAATAAGCTTAATAGAGATTAAAAATGTAATCAATCGTTTTCTAAATTAAGAAACCCCTCGTCTATCCAACGATGGGGTTTATAGAGAACATATTCATTTAGTTTGAAAAGAGGCATGTACATTTAGTTAGTAAAGCCTCTCACTATTTCAGCCTCTACTCACTGTCTTTTTTTTGTCCATCTGCAATCGTAAGCTTCTCGGCAAGTATTTCTTCCAAAGCCATCCCAACATATTTATGTGAGAATGGGTGGTCTACTAAAGGGTTCTTTGTCTCACTCATTTGTCTTGCCCTCATAGCAGATAAAGTTACTAACGTGTACTTAGAATTAATTTTCTCTTGAAGAGCATCAATCGATGGTTCTAACATTACAATTCATCCTCCAATAACTGTTTATATTGCTTTGCAATTCGTTCCCGCTTCAGGTGTTCACTTTGAATAATGGATTGTACTTTTTCTACTGCTAATTCAACTTGATCATTCACAACTACATAATCATACGCATCCATCATCTCAATTTCGTTTCTTGCTTCCTTCAGCCTGTTCAAAACTAACTCTGATGTTTCTGTTCCTCTATTTATGATTCTGTTTTTCAGTTCTTCCAAACTTGGAGGAAAAAGAAAGATGAATACACCCTCAGGAAAATTTTCCTTTACCTGCAAGGCGCCTTGCACCTCAATTTCCAGAAAAACATCATAACCTGCTTCTAGCATTTCCTCTACATATGCTCTGGGTGTACCATAATAATTATTGACATATTTAGCATATTCCAAAAGCTGGTTGTTTTTAATCAGATTTTCAAACTCTTCTCTACTTTTATAGAAATAATCCACTCCATCCTCCTCGCCTGGTCGGATGTCTCTTGTTGTCATGGAAATTGAATATTTCAAATCTGTAGCCTGATTAAAAAGTTCCTTTCTTACTGTACCCTTTCCTACTCCTGATGGGCCAGAAAGAACAAATAAAATACCTTTCTCTTCAATCAAAATAGTTCCTCCTACTATTATACGCTTTAATTATCATCCGTAACTTCTTCGTGACTTAGTACGCGCTGACCAACAGTTTCCGGTTGCACAGCAGATAATACTACATGATCACTATCTGTTATTATAACAGCCCTCGTTCTTCTTCCATAGGTTGCATCAACTAATTTATTATTCTCTCTAGCCACAGCAATAATACGCTTAACCGGTGCGGATTCAGGTGACACAATTGATATCACCCTATTAGCTGACACTACGTTACCAAAACCAATATTTATAAGACGTAAACTCAAATTTGCTCCCCCTAACTACAATGTATCTCATTATACTACAAAAAGTATACATTAAAAAAGTATATCATACTTATCTTTATTACCAAATTACACATAGTGCAAATGATAGTGTATGTTAATATTGGAAAACAGGTTGACGTCATGCTGTCATGTCTATTTATTTAATTATACCTGTGAAAGACTGAGTTGAAAACTTTTTTGTGTGGTTAGTGAAATACTTAGATAAGAAAGTAATAAGTGACTAGTGTTACCTCTTGGAAACTTAAGCAAGAAATCTTAATTATGAGTGTGACCAAGTCGAACTAGTATTTAAGAAGTAAACATAATTGAGTGGTTAAAATGTATCTAATCAGTAAAAGATTATTAATATATTATAATTTTATAGTTATTTAGAGAAAAAGAGGCTGGGCCAAATGAAATTTTATAAAGTTAAAATCCGAACCGATTCATACTAATAATGAATTATGGTTCGGATTTATTTTTTGGAACGAATTAGCGGAGGAAAAACACGCAGACTCCTGGGACTGCGATTACTCGTCCCACCGAAAACCATTGTGGGAGAAAAAGCCTAGCTAAGACCCCGGAGTGCATAGCACGAGGAGGCTTAGCAGCGCCCACGGAAAGCGAAGTGTTTTTCCGGAGCGGGGTTCCCACATTTTAAATAGTTCGTCTTTAGAATAACGTTGTTTAGTTATGTCCCAGCCCCTTATTTTTGGTCATTATTTTTTAGTGAACCCAAATAATACAGTTGGTAACGCGCTTAGACCAAGGATCAGCATCCAATCTCGCAAATTTAGAGATGTTGTATGGAATATTGGCTGCAACGGCTCCCAATAAATCACAATAAGAACTAATAGTAGGGAAGAAATTACGGCAAATACTAGATACATATTTTCAAATGGATTTCTTGAAAATACGGAGTGTTCACTTCGACAATCAAAAACATGAATTAATTGGGCCATAACTAGCGTGGTAAAAGCCATGGTTTGTCCATATACAAGATTGTCGGGGTTGTTCTGATAGGTAATAATAAACGCAAGCAGGGTTACAATCCCGATTACTATTCCTCTTGTAATAATTTTATAACCTAATCCTCTTGCGAAAACGCCTTCACGCGGATTTCTTGGAACTTTCTTCATTACGTCACTTTCCGCCTTATCTAAACCTAACGCCATTGCAGGTAAACCATCTGTAACAAGATTAACCCATAAAATTTGGACTGGGACCAGTGGGAGTGGTAAAGCTAACAACATAGCAAATAACATAACAAGAATTTCACCTACGTTTGATGCTAAAAGATATCGAATAAATTTGCGGATGTTTTCATAAATATTTCTGCCTTCTTGAATAGCAGATTTTATTGTTGCAAAATTATCATCCATTAAGATTAACGAAGAAGCTTCTTTCGTAACATCCGTCCCACTGATTCCCATACTTATTCCAATATCACTAGCCTTTATTGCAGGAGCATCGTTTACCCCATCCCCTGTCATTGCCACAATATGTCCTTTTTCCTGAAAAGCCTCTACAATCTTTAATTTATGTTCTGGTGTTACTCTGGCAAAAACATAAGTGTCTTCAATAACATCTTTTAACTCATTTACAGTTAATTTATTTAATTGATGCCCCTCTAATACAAGCCCATGTTCTGGTAATATGTTTAGTTTTGAAGCTATTGCCTTTGCAGTCTTAACATGGTCGCCAGTTATCATTACGGTACGTATGCCCGCCTGCCGACACTCTTCAATTGCAGACTTCACTTCTTTACGTGGAGGGTCCATCATTCCATACAACCCAATAAAAGTAAGATCCTTTTCAAGAAAGGAGGTTTCCAGAGAGTCATTTTTAGCAAGTGGTTTAACAGCAATAGCAAGAGTTCTTAAAGCCTTATCTGCCATACGTCCAACAGCTTCCTGTATAGATTGGCTATCTACAGCATCAAGTCGGGCTCTTCCACTGGCATTGAAATGAAAGGTGCTCCTTGGGAGTAGTACATCAGGTGCTCCCTTTGTTATCAAAAAACGCATCCCATTTTCATCTTCTATAACTACACTCATCCGCTTTCTATCAGAATCGAAAGGTATCTCTTTCACTATTCGATAATTCTCTTCAATCACAGCAGTTAAACCTAGTTTTCTAGCTACTACAAGCAATGCGCCATCTGTTGGATCCCCATCTACCAAATACTTACCTTTTTTCACTTGTAAATTAGCGTTGTTACAAAGCATTCCATACATAAGCATTTCTTGCAGGTTAGGATATTTCTCATCTAATTTTGTATCAGAGAGGTAGAAGTCCCCTCGAATGTCATAACCATCCCCACTTACGTATAATTGTTTTCCATTTAGAAACAATTCTTTAACAGTCATTTTATTTTCAGTCATCGTTCCCGTTTTATCAGAACAAATGACAGAAGCACATCCCAATGTCTCTACAGCAGAAAGCTTCCTGACAATTGCCTTTTTCCTGATCATACGCTGAACTCCAAGAGATAAAGCTACGGTAACTATGGCTGGAAGACCTTCAGGGATAGCAGCAACAGCCAGTGATATTCCTGCAAGAAACATGTTGTAGACGGGGTGTCCCTGAATTACTCCTAGTACTACCACTAATGCAGTCAAGAATAATGCAACGACGATGAGAATTTTACCCAATTCGGCTAATTTTCTTTCAAGTGGTGTCATCACTTTCTTTGTATTCACCATTAATGATGCAATTTGCCCCATCATCGTATTCATTCCAGTTCCAACAACGATCCCTATTGCTGAACCTCTTGTTACCAAAGTACCCATGAACCCCATGTTCACTTGGTCTTGCGCATCTACATGATCTCTGTTGATTGGTGTTGCATGTTTCGCTACGGGTAAAGATTCTCCTGTAAGTGCAGATTCCTCGGTTTCCAGACTATTCGATTTAGTTATCCGTACATCCGCAGGAACTCTATCACCACTTGTTATTCTAACAATGTCTCCTACAACTACTTCTCTGGAAGAAACTTTTTCCCATTTCCCATCACGGAAAACATTTGCCATGGGGGCAGAAAGTTCTTTTAACTTCTCAAGTGAATTTTCAGCCTTTTGTTCTTGAAAGTAACCAATAAATCCATTTACCAAAACAATTACCATAATGGCAATAGCATCTACATATTCACCAAGAATTCCTGCTATTAGTGTGGCAGCAAGTAATACAAGTACCATAAAGTCCTGGAACTGTTTTAAAAACAGTAACCATTTAGATATGTTTTTTTGGGATTCCAAAACGTTAAACCCATACTGCTTACGGCGTTGCTCTACTTGCTTTGGACTGAGCCCTCTGTTTGTAACTACGTGCAACTTCTGTTCTACTTTTTCTACGTCTAATTGATACCATTTCATCCACCATTCCTCCAAATCAGCCCTATTATTAACTATGAATACAAACTTAGTTAAAAAAGCTGGTTTTCGCTATTATAGTTAATATCTATGCAGACTTGTCCTAAATAATGCTATAATTGGCGAGAGGTGATTGTATGCCATTTGACGGAATTGTTACGCATGCAGTAACAGAGGAACTAAAAAAAGAGTTACTACCAGGAAAAATCACAAAAATATATCAACCAACTTCTACAGAAATTGTATTCACAATTAGAAGTCAAGGAACTAATCACACATTAGTACTGTCCATACACCCCACTTATACACGTTTCCATTTGACAAATGACCATTATGTCAATCCACAGGAAGCTCCAATGTTTTGTATGGTGTTAAGAAAGTATTTATCAGGGGCACAACTTGAAAGCATCGAACAGTTTAGTATGGAGCGAATCGTCTCCTTTACCGTTAAGTCAAGAAATGAAATAGGAGATATAAGTACGAAGACACTTACCATCGAATTAATGGGAAAGCACAGTAATATTCTATTAATTGATCAGGAAAAGGGAACCATTATAGATAGTCTCAAACATATCACCATGTCTCAAAATCGACATCGTACGATCATGCCTGGGCATCCTTATAAACTTCCTCCGATGCAGGATAAATTAGACATTTTAACCGCTGATGAGAATGATTTCATAAAAAAACTGGATTTTAATAGTGGAAAAATGGAGATGCAAATAGTTCATGCACTAACTGGATTTTCCCCTTTTATTGCGAAAGAAATAGAAAGAAGAGCAAATCTTGGTTCCGAGCAGAGGTATATGGAGATTTACAAAGAGTTTCAAGCTAATGTTATTAATCATCAGTATGAACCAGCCATTTATCTTGGCACGAAGGAAGACTTTCATGTTTTGCCTTTATCCATCACTAATACTGAAAAGCATTCATTTCACTCAGTTAGTGAAATGCTTGATCATTTCTTCTCAGGTAAGGCGGAACGGGATCGCGTAAAACAACAGGCAAAAGATCTGTATCGTTTTATTAAAAATGAACGAGATAAGAATCAACGTAAAATAAAAAAGCATCAGCAAACAATTAAAAAAGCAGAGAAAGCCGATTTATATCAAAAGTCAGGAGAACTGCTTACTGCTCACTTACATCTTGTGTCAAACGGGGATACATCCGTAACCGTTCAGGATTACTATGATCCAGAACAAAATGATTTGATCATCGAATTAGACCCTCATAAGACGCCAAGTGAAAACGCACAGAGCTACTTTAAAACATATCAAAAGCTGAAGAAATCCAAGGAAGTAATTGAAAAGGAAATGCTGAAAACAGAAAGTGAAATAAATTATCTCGAACAGTTACTTCAGCAAATTGATGTCGCTGGATTGGAAGATATTGAAGAAATACGAGAAGAACTAAGAGAAGAAGGCTATCTTAAGAAACAGTCAAAAAGCAAATTGAAGAAAAACAAATCAAAAAAGCCGGAACCCGAGAGCTTTGTCTCTTCAGATGGGACTTCAATTATTGTCGGTAAAAATAATAAACAGAATGAGTATGTAACTATGAAGTTAGCTCATCGAGATGATATATGGTTACATACAAAGGATATACCGGGCTCCCACGTGCTCATACGAGCTAAAGAGCCTACTGAGGAAACGATTATGGAAGCAGCCCAGCTCGCAGCTTATTTTAGTAAGTCACAGCAATCTTCCTCTGTTCCTGTTGATTATACAAAAATTCGCTACGTTAAAAAACCAAATGGAGCCAAACCAGGTTATGTTATTTATGAAAATCAGAAAACAGTATTTGTTACACCTAGTAAACAGCTAGTGGAAAAATTAAAAGAAAAAGAGTGAGCTTAGAAGCTCACTCCTTTTTTATACTGCCTTCGCATTAATTTTTACATCGACATTTCCTCTTGTTGCTTTA
The DNA here is from genome assembly GCF_001878675.1 of Virgibacillus halodenitrificans. Lineage (NCBI taxonomy): Bacteria > Bacillati > Bacillota > Bacilli > Caryophanales > Bacillaceae > Virgibacillus > Virgibacillus halodenitrificans. Next base: position 2,131,086 of record NZ_CP017962.1, read on the forward strand.
GAATAAGGACATACTTGATGCGCCGCTTCTGTAAGTTCATCTGCTTCTTCAGGATTAACACCTTCTATATTAACTGTTAGTGTAACCCCAATTTTAAAACCATCATCTTCAGGATCTTTTAAAAGACTTACATCAGCTGTTGTTTCAGAACTTATTTTTTTCTTTTGTTTGGAAGCAACTAAATTTAATGCTCCATCATAACAGGCTGCATATGCAGCAGCAAAAAGCTGCTCTGGGTTCGATCCTTTATCTTCTTTGTTCGTTATTGGGTTAACCAATTCAAGGTCAATAAGCTCATCTTTTGATTTTACATGGCCTTCTCTACCATTTTTTGCAGTTGCTGTTGAAGTAAATAATACATCACTCATTTTTATTCCTCCTTTTAACTACATAAATAGGTATTCCTTTTTAAAGAAGAAAATAAACATCTAAAGAAATGATTGACTTGTTATTGAATTAATAAAGTGGTTCACCTGTGGGAGTTGCTTTACCCCTTCCTGATAACAAATCCATGTGTCTCTGGTCACAGGAATACCTTCCAGGTGAAGAGGAACAAAATGATATTCCTCTTTCATAGAATCAGAAACACTTTCCGGTAAAACCGCCATCCCAAGCCCCTGCTTCATTAATTGCTTACATGTTTCAATCTGATCGACGGTAATTGTTTTTACTGGTTTAATATCTCCCTGATGATGGTACAGCCAATGATCTACCAATTCATTCATACTGTCATCACTTTTAAAAGAGATCAACGGTCTTTCTTTTAAAGTATTGACTGGGAAGGGTTCTGTATCAAAGATATAAAGAGGATCATCAAATAAATGTATACAGGTACTTTCTTTTAGTTTCTCTCCTCTGATGATACAAATATGATAACTTTTATGATGACGTTTAATATTTTCGCTGATTCCAGTTACCAGATCAATCGCAACTTTAGGATACTGTGTTGTGAAGTCTCCAAGTATTGATGGTAAAAAACGTTGACTAATTAATGACGAACAAGCAATGGATAACGTTCCTTGAACCTCTTTGCTGGATTGGGCAATTTTGTTTTTAATTGTTTGTTCCTTTTCGATTACAGTTGCTGCATGCTCCAATATCATCTCACCACTAGGGGTAGGGACTAAACGTTTAGAAGTACGAATGAAAATGGTTTGCCCAAAGTATTCTTCCATATATTTGAGCCTTTGAGTAACTGCAGGTTGGGATATAAGGATTGCCTTAGCTGTTCCTCTGATCGTCCCAATCTCATTTAATTTCAGTAGTAGCATATAATCTTCTATTCTCATTTCTATAACCTCTGATCAAGTATAGTTATTATCCCCATTATAAAGGAAGGCGATATAGGTTGCACGATAGTTAACTTGGTCTGAGAATAATTCTTCTCTACAATCAGATTTAGAATAATTAAGAAAAGCAAAGTGTTTAGTAGCTTTATAATTGATTACGCCACTCCAGCAACCCCGCCTTTTTTTCGGGTGGGAGTTCCCCGTCTTCTACAAGTAGATCCACTAGAGAATCAAAGTTGGTAATAGTATGTAAGTATATTTTTTCTTTTTTAAAGTTTTCTGAGGCTATAGCTAAACCGTAAGTAAAAATAGCTAATACTCCAAGTACTTCTGCACCCGATTTTTCCAATGATTTTGCGGCTTCAATTGAAGATCCTCCTGTAGAGATTAAGTCTTCAATCACTATTACGCGCTGACCTTCTCTTAGATCCCCTTCTATCTGGTTTCCCTTCCCATGCCCTTTAGCTTTACCTCGGACATAGACCATAGGCAAGTCTAGGGCTTCAGCAAGCCACGCAGCATGTGGGATACCTGCAGTGGCACATCCCGCTATAACCTCTGGCTGTTCTTCCATATTTTCGATAAATTGTTTAAAAGCGTTTACTATTTTTTTTCGTACCTTTGGATAAGACATTGTCATTCTGTTGTCACAGTATATCGGTGACTTGATTCCGGAAGTCCATGTAAAAAACTTATTTGGATTTATTTGAACTGCTTTAATTTTAACTAACTCTCTTGCCAATTCTTTATTTACTTCCATGTTCAAACTCCTTTATTATTTGGTCATATGCTTGCCTCGGATTAATAGCCTTGGTGATGCTTCTACCAACCACCAAAATATCTGCTCCATTTATTTTAGCAAAATGGGGTGTAGCAATCCGTTTTTGATCATTCTGCTTTGAATCTTCCAATCGAATCCCTGGGGTAACAGTTAAGAATGATGACCCACAAGCTGTTTTTATTGCGTTTGCTTCATGTACGGAGCACACGACTCCATCTGCTCCACTTTCTTTACTCAAAGTAGCAAGACGCACGACTTGCTCTTCTACTTCTCCAGATAAGCGAAGCTCTTTGTTCATCACCGCTTTATCCATGGAGGTTAATACGGTGACTGCTATTAGCTTCGTATTAGGTGATGAAGATGAACCTTTGATTAAGCCCTCCTTTGCACGCTTAATCATTTCACTACCACCCGTAGCATGTACGTTTACAATATCCACTTCCATACTTGCCAGGTTGACCATTGCCCGCATAACCGTTGTAGGAATATCATGAAGCTTTAAATCTAAAAAAATGGGGTGCCCTTTTTCTTTTAATTTTTCAATTAAGGCAGGTCCTTCCCTATAAAACAACTCCATCCCCACTTTCACGGGAATATGTTCCAATTGATGTACTTGTAAAAATTTTTCCGCTTCTTTCCATGTGGGGAAATCCAATGCTAAATAGATTTTGTTGTTCATACGATTACTCCTTTTCCAATTACGTCACTTACCGAACTAAATCCATATTTATCTAATATAGAAGGTAATTCATCAATTAATTCAGAGCATACAAATGGATTTTGAAAATTAGCTGTTCCGACGGCTACTGCACTTGCCCCCGCCAATAAGAACTCTAGGACATCTTCAGCGCTCGTTACTCCTCCCATACCAATTATAGGTATGGATACATGCTGGCTAACATCATGTATCATTCGAATAGCGACTGGTTTAATTGCCTGTCCGGATAGGCCACCTGTTTTATTTGCTAATAAAGGTTTCCTAGATTTAAGATTTATTTGCATTCCAGTAAGGGTATTAATCATCGATAACCCATCAGCACCTGCTTTCTCTACCGCTTTTGCCATTTCCACGATATTGCTTACATTAGGTGATAATTTTACATAAACTGGTAGATCGCTAACCCTTTTGACCATTGCTGTAACTTCTGCAGCCATCAATGGGTCAGTACCAAATTGGATTCCCCCTTCTTTTACGTTAGGACAGGAAATATTTAATTCCAGTGCAGCCACTTGTGGCGCTTCATTAAATGCAGCTGCAACTGCTACATATTCTTCTATAGAACTGCCAGCAATATTCGCAATAATTGATGTATCAAAGTTTGATAAGAACGGGACTTCAGATGCAATAATTTTTTCTACTCCGGGATTCTGCAATCCTATTGCGTTAAGCATACCTGATGAGGTTTCTGCAACCCTTGGGGTGTTATTCCCATACCTTTTGGTTCCTGTCGCAGCCTTCATAATGATTGCACCTAATTTACTAAGGTCATAAAAGTTACTGTATTCACGTCCAAAACCAAAACAGCCAGATGCGGGCATGATAGGATTTTTTAATTGTAGACCAGGTAATTCAATACGTAAATCTGTCACAAAGATACCTCCTTTGAATGAAAAACAGGTCCATCTTTACATATTTTTTTATAGCCAAAATGATCATTTGTAGGAATAACGCATGCAAAGCAAGCTCCAACTCCACAACCCATTCGCTCTTCCAGCGAGATATAACCACTGCAATCATTTAATTTTGCCGTAACTGCTTTTAGCATTGGTAAAGGCCCACATGTATAATAACAATCAAAATCCTCTACTAAACGTAATGCATCGGTTACAAATCCTTTTTCTCCATAAGAACCATCATTTGTTACAATGATGGTTCTACCTAAAGCTTCAAATTCATCTTCATAAAAAACATGCCCTGCTGATTGAAAACCCAGTATGGAGATAACTTTCTTTCCTTGCTCCACAAGATGTTTTCCAAGAAAGTACATAGGGGGAACTCCAATGCCCCCTCCAATTAATAAGATGGTGTTATCATGTTCTTCAATTTGGAAGCCATTGCCATTAGGCCCTAGGACGTCAAGGTACATTCCATTTTTGTATTCTGAAAGCTTTTTTGTCCCCGGACCATTTATTTTAAATAAAACAGTAATTGTTTCAGCAACCTTATTTATGGATGCAATTGACAGTGGGCGTCTTAACGAGTGGCCTTCAACGAGAATATGCAAAAACTGACCAGGCCTTGCTGTTTGGCTAATATATTTATTTTTAAGTGTTAATTCTACCGTGTCTAAAGCAATAATTCTCCTTTGCGAGATGAGCATTTCAACTTTTTTAATCATACAATTTCAACCTCTTTATTCACAATAGGCTTGGCACTAAATGAAGTAGAATCTATAACATTAACAATGGCATTTGCAGTATCCAGGTTGGTCAAGCAAGCAATGCCATGCTCAACTGCTTCCCTTCTGATTCGAAATCCATCTGAGCGTGGTCGCGTGCCAGATGTTAATGTGTTAACAACAAACTGCACAAGTCCATTTTCAATAATTGATAAGACGTTTGGTTCGTCAGCCCCAATCTTGCCTACCTTGGTTACTGGAATTCCAAATCTCTGTAAAAATGCACCAGTCCCCTCTGTTGCATACAAATGAAAGCCGAGTTGATGAAATCGCTCCGCTATAAAACGAACTTCCTCTTTATCCTTATCCGCTACTGTAAGCAACACTGCTCCTTCATGTGGTACACGCAGTCCAGCAGCAATCAAGCCTTTATATAACGCTTTTTCTAGTGTTTTGTCGTAACCAATCGCTTCCCCGGTAGATTTCATCTCTGGTCCAAGCGTAGTATCTACACTACGTAATTTTTCAAAAGAAAAGACTGGAATCTTGACTGATACTTGATCATCTTCTGGTAGGATTCCTGTACGAAACCCTAAGTCTGTCAGCTTTTCACCCAAAATACACTTGGAAGCTATCTTCGCCATAGTTACTCCTGTTATCTTACTAAGGAAAGGAATGGTACGGCTTGCACGTGGATTTACTTCCAATACATAAACCTCTTCATCACGTATGATAAACTGTATATTGATTAGTCCTTTTACTTTTAATGCTTTAGCTAGCTTTATGGTAGCATCCAGACATTTTTGTTTTATTTGCTCACTTAAACGTTGAGGAGGATATACTGCAATGGAGTCACCGGAATGCACACCTGCACGTTCAATATGCTCCATTATTCCTGGCACGATAATTGTTTCTCCGTCACTTATTGCATCAACCTCTACTTCAATACCAGTAATATATTTATCAATCAGAATAGGATGCTCGTTTGTAATGCTGTTTGTTTTTAGTAGGTATGCTTGCAATTCTTCATCATTATAGACAATTTCCATTCTGCTGCCACCTATTACATATGATGGCCTTACTAGTACTGGATAACCAATATGGTTTGCGACTGATGTTGCTTCTGTAAGAGCGAGTACAGACTTCCCTTTGGGTCTTAACAGATTAAGCTCTTCCAATAATATTTCAAATTTATCACGATCTTCAGCCTGATCAATTGCTTCTAAACTTGTACCTAAGATTTTTACCCCTCTCCGTTCAAGCCCAGCTGCAAGGTTGATGGCGGTCTGACCACCAAACTGTACAATGACTCCTTCAGGTTTCTCCAAATCAATCACATGCATAACATCTTCTAATGTTAATGGTTCAAAATATAGTTTATCTGATATGCTAAAATCAGTAGATACTGTTTCCGGGTTGTTATTCATAATAATTGCTTCATAACCCATTTCTTTAATGGCTAATACAGAATGAACTGTAGCATAATCAAACTCAATTCCTTGTCCGATGCGAATCGGGCCAGAACCTAATACTAACACTTTCTTTCTTTCAGTGATTATTGATTCATTTTCATCCTCATAGGTACTGTAAAAATATGGAGTAACAGATTCGAACTCAGCAGCACATGTATCAACCATTTTATAAATTGGTATTAAATTGTTTTCTTTTCTGAATTGGTAAATTTCATCAATATCCCTATTCCATAACCTTGCAATATGTTCATCTGAAAATCCTCGTTCTTTGGCTGACTTTAAAATATTGTACTCATACAGATTTTCACGTAATTCCATTTCCATCTGTACTAATTTTTGTATCTTATTAAGGAAGTATCGATCTATTTTTGTATAGTGGAAGAGCTCATCAATAGTCATCTCTCTTCTAAAGGCCTCAGCGATTACAAAGATTCTTTCATCATCTGCTTTAATTAGACGTTCAATGATTTTCTGTTTGGATAGTTTTGCAATATGTTCCATATAAAGTGATTCCGTGCCAATATCCAATGAACGTACCCCTTTTAACAATGATTCTTCAAAATTACGCCCAATCGACATAACTTCTCCTGTTGCTTTCATTTGGGTACCGAGATAACGATCACCTGTAATGAATTTATCAAATGGAAAGCGCGGAAGTTTTGAAACTACATAGTCAAGAGCAGGTTCATAACAGGCGTAAGTTTTCCCTGTTATTGGGTTAATGATTTCATCCAAGCTCAGACCAACAGCTATCTTGGCGGCCATTTTCGCAATTGGATAACCGGTTGCTTTAGAAGCGAGCGCAGATGATCGGCTTACCCTTGGATTAACTTCAATAATATAATATTGAAAACTATGAGGATCAATAGCTAATTGTACATTACAGCCACCTTCAATTTTCAATGCCCTAATTATTCTCAAAGATGCGTTTCTTAATAATTGGTTTTCTCGGTCACTTAACGTTTGCGAAGGAGCAACCACGATCGAATCTCCTGTATGTATACCAACAGGGTCTACATTTTCCATATTGCAAACAACAATTGCTTGATCTTTTTGATCTCTCATTACTTCATATTCAATTTCTTTAAAGCCAGCGATATTCTTCTCAATTAAACATTGGTTTACTGGAGATAGTGACAATCCATTTCTTGTAATTGCCTTTAATTCTGAAAGGTCTGCACACATACCTCCCCCTGTTCCCCCAAGAGTATAAGCAGGTCGGACAATTAATGGAAAACCTATTTGTGCAGCAAATTCACAAGCTTCTTCTACTGTATGAACAATTTGACTATCAGGGACAGGCTCATTTAGCTCCTTCATTAGTTTTCTAAATTTATCACGATCTTCCGCCTGTTGGATTGCTTCTAAAGAACTACCTAATAAATTCACATGATATTCTTCTAATATTCCAGATTCATCTAATGCCACTGCCAAATTTAAACCAGTTTGTCCCCCAAGTGTAGGAAGAAGAGCATCCGGCTTTTCTACCCTGATAATCTTCGTAAGAAATTCAACAGTTAATGGTTCCATATATACTTTATCAGCTACCGTATGGTCCGTCATAATTGTAGCTGGATTTGAATTGGCCAAGATAACTGTATAACCTTCTTCTTTTAGCGCTTGACATGCTTGCGTACCAGAGTAATCAAATTCTGCGGCCTGCCCGATGACGATGGGCCCTGACCCAATAACGAGGATTTTTTTTATTTTTGTATTTTTAGGCATATATCTTCTCCTCCTTCGGTTGGTCTACAATTAACTTGCTAATAAATGAATCAAAGAAATGACTGGTATCTTCGGGACCAGGGGAGCTTTCCGGATGGAACTGAACGGAAAACGCAGGATAAACCCGATGTTTTATACCTTCTACTGTATTATCATTAAGTGCAACATGAGTTAATAACAATTCAGTATTATTAAGAGAAGCTTTCTTTACAGCATAGCTATGGTTTTGAGAGGTGATATACGTTTTTTCTGTTTCCAGATCCTTCACTGGATGGTTACCACCTCGATGTCCAAATTTCATCTTTTCTGTGTCAGCTCCACATGCTAAGGCTAATAGCTGGTGCCCTAAGCAAATACCAAAAATAGGAAGTTTATCAATAATATTCTTTATCATATGTATAGCTTCTGGAACGTCTTTTGGATTTCCAGGCCCATTTGTTAGGACAATGCCATCTGGCTTTAAGCGTAAAATTTGTTCAGAACTGTAATTATATGGCACAACCGTTACATGGCATTGCCGTTCTGTCAGCTCTCGTAAAATACCATGCTTCATTCCAAAATCTACAACTACAATCCGCTTTCCTCTGCCTGGCACCACGAATGGTGTTACTGTAGAAGTCTGCTTCACCTGATCTGCAGGTAAATTTGTTACGTGCATAGTTTCTTTTACTTCTTCAACCGGTTGATCTATTGGAACAATTGTTGCTTTCATTGTCCCATGCTGCCGAATGATTCTAGTCAGTTTCCTTGTGTCAATCCCTGTTATTCCGGGAATATTATTTGCTTTTAAATAACTGTCTAATGTTTCTTCACTTCGGAAGTTTGACGGGTGCTCACAGACTTCCTTCGCAACAAAACCTCTTATAAAAGGGGTCACCGTCTCAAAATCTTCACGGTTAATGCCATAATTTCCTATTTGGGGATATGTCATCATAACAATTTGTCCACAATAGGAGGGGTCAGAAATAACTTCCTGATAGCCGGTCATGCCTGTGTTAAATACAATTTCTCCAAATGCAGAAGTGTCACTGCCAATACTTTCTCCTGTAAATACAGTACCGTCCTCTAATATAAGCTGTCTATTATCCATTCATATCCCCCTCGAAAACTATTTCCCCATCAACTATTGTCATTACAGGTATACCTGATACTATCCAATCTTGAAAAGGTGTATTTCTCCCCTTGGATTGAAATGTTTCCTTATTTATTTTTAACTCTTTTTCCAAGTTAACAATCGTAATATCTGCAATCGTGTTCTCATCTAATTTTCCATATGGCAATTGGAAAACTTCTGCAGGTTTTTTGGTTAACCAATCAACTAGCTGGTGCAGCTTAATTTTTTCTGTTTTAACCAAATATGTATAAAGTAGAGAAAATGCTGTTTCCAGACCTACAATGCCAAAAGGAGCATTCAAAAACCCTTGTGATTTTTCTTCCTCTGCATGTGGAGCATGATCTGTTGCGATAAAATCAATCGTACCATCTAACAGTCCCTCTAATAATGCTTCCTGATCTTCCTTGGCGCGTAATGGAGGATTCATTTTATAATTTGAATCTTGATCTTTTATATTGTTTTCATTTAATAATAAATGATGAGGGGTAACCTCAGCTGTTACGTGGATGCCAGCCCTTTTTGCATCTCTAATTACTCTAACGGATTCTTTGGAGCTTACATGACAGACATGATAATGACATCCGGCAGCTTCAGCCAATAACACATCCCTGGCAATTTGTACTGACTCACTTAGTGCAGGTAATCCTGGAAGATTTAGTCTATTACTTACATCCCCATCATGCACAACACCACCATAGACAATAGAGTTATCTTCGCAATGAGCAACAATAGCTTTTCCAGAAGCGGCTGCCTGCTTCATAGCTTTTAACATAAAATCAGCAGTTTGTATGCCCACGCCATCATCTGTAAAGGCAAAAGCCCCTGCCATGACTAATTCATCAATATTTGTTAATTCTTCACCTTTTAAATCTTTTGTGATTGCTGCATATGGCAACACACGAACCTTTGCCTCTTTTTTAATTTTTTCAACCAATTTTTCCAAAGTTTCTTTTCGATCAGGGACCGGATTCGTATTCGGCATGGCACATACAGTTGTGAAACCACCTTTCGCAGCCGCCAGCGTTCCCGTTTTAATTGTTTCCTTGTGTTCCCCGCCGGGCTCGCGCAAATGTATATGCACATCAATAAACCCTGGTAAGACAACATTTCCATTACAATCTATGTTGCGATCTGCGTTTTCACGGATAGCTGATTTTATTTGTTTAATACGATTTCCTTCAATTAAAATTTCACATGGTTCTAATTTATACACTGACGACAGTCTTCTCGCGTTTTTCAATAATATTTTCATTTAATAACCCCCATTCTTGTAATAATTCAATCATTATTGCCATCCTTATATACACTCCATTATTCATTTGCTTAAAAATTCTGGATCGCTCACATTCTACCAAGTCAGAGTCTATTTCCACTCCACGATTTATTGGGGCAGGATGTAAAATAATTGCATGCTTCTGCATTCTTTTTTCTCTTTCCTTTGTCAGCCCATAATTTTTCAGGTAATCATCAATAAATGAGTTGGTTGTGTGCCGCTCATGTTGAATACGCAAAAGCATCAAAGCATCGCATTTCTTAGTAGCTTCATCTATCGTTATATAAGGAAAGTCTAAGCTATGATCTTCAAAACCAGGAGCTGCACAAAGGCTAACCTTTGCCCCAAGCCTTTTAAGAGCATTAGCGTTGGAACGAGCAACCCTACTGTGCTTAATATCGCCTACAATAACTACATTTAATCCTCTTAATCTACCAAACTCTTGATATAAAGTTAAAAGGTCTAATAAACATTGGGTAGGGTGTTCCGCCTTTCCAGCGCCTCCATTAATAATTGGTATCGAAATTTGATCTTGCAGGTCCTCAAACCATGTATCAGCATGGTGTCGAACAATAAGTAAATTAGCTCCTATCGATTCGAACGTCTTCGCAGTATCATATAGTGTTTCACCTTTTCTCGTGCTGGAAATATCCTCGTGCAGATCTAACACTTCCAATCCAAGCTTTCTCTGTGCAACAATAAAGCTCATTTTTGTTCTTGTACTTGGTTCGAAAAATAAATTTGCAGCAAAGATTTGGTCGTTGACTTTTTTATTTTCGTTTCGCAGTGATTCGGCAGTATCTAAAAGGGAATGAATTTCTTTCACACTCAATTGGTTTACTGAAATAAAATGTCTCATAATTCCTCTCCTTTATCATCAACGAATAGATTTTTCTTACAAATTTCAAGTGCCTTCTTTTTTTCCATAAAAAAACCTCCTTGCAAAAGGCTGCAAAGAGGTATACGTATTGAGCATACGTATTTTCAGGGCAACCTTATAGACCTCTCTGGATCTAGTTAAAGGTTTCATAATTTAGTTTTACTTTTCATAAATAGATACTTGATCTGCATTATCTATTTCATCTAGCTGAACAACAATGATCTCCTTATCCGAGGTAGGTATGTTCTTTCCTACATAATCTGCACGGATTGGTAATTCTCTGTGTCCTCGGTCTACTAATACACCAAGCTGAATTTGTGATGGACGAGCAATGTCCATAATAGCATCCAAAGCTGCTCTTACAGTACGTCCCGTGTACAACACATCATCTACAAGGATAACTGTTTTTCCTGAAAGGTCAACCTCAATATTGGTTTCTTTTAATTCAGGGTCCTGGTGCGTTGTGCTTTTTTCTAAGTCATCTCGATACAATGTAATATCCAATTCCCCAATAGGAACTTCAATATTTTCTATTTGCCGGATTTTATCATGTAATCGTTTGGTCAGCGGGACTCCTCTTGTCTTAATACCCACTAGCACAACATCTTCTACCCCTTTGTTCCTCTCAACAATTTCATGGGCAACTCTTGTTAAAGCTCGACTAATTGCAGGTTTATCAAGAATGTCTGTCTTCTTCTTCATGTTCATCACCCTTCTCATAGAAAAATCCCTTTCTCTATGAGGAGAAAAGGGATTGGTTTATGCATATCATACATATTCCAAACATAACGCTTCCTTTAAGCCTCACAGGACTAGATTAAAGGTTCATCCATTTGCTATATTATTTCAAATTGCTCTCTCTCTGTCAATACATTTTTTCAATATAAGATAAAACTTCTTTAAACTGCTCAGGAGCTTCAACTTCAAAATCCAGCCAATCTTTCGTTATAGGGTGAGTAAATCCAAGCTTTTTGGCATGTAAAGCTTGACCACCTATATCCATTGTTTTTCTTGGCCCGTACTTAGGATCCCCTACTAATGGATAACCAATATATTTCATATGTACCCGGATCTGGTGAGTCCTTCCAGTTTCCAACTGACACTCAATATACGTATAATCTGGAAAATGCTGCAAAACACGAAAATGCGTTACTGCTGGTTTTCCATTATCGACTACCGACATTTTTTGCCGGTCCTTGGGATCACGACCAATCGGTGCATCAATTAAACCAGTCTCATGAGCAATCTCCCCATGAACTATTGCTACGTACTTACGCTCTATCGTTTTTGCGGCCATTTGATCTGAAAGATGGGTATGGGCAATATCGTTCTTAGCAACAACTAACAGACCGCTTGTATCCTTATCAATACGATGAACAATACCTGGACGTTCTACACCATTTATTCCGGATAAATCATTGCAGTGATATAATAAAGCATTAACTAAAGTACCTGATTGATGGCCTGCTGATGGGTGAACTACCATTCCTTTTGGTTTGTTGACTACCAATAAGTCAGTATCCTCATATACAATATCTAACGGAATATTTTCTGCTTGTATATTTAATGGTTCAGTCTGTGGAACCGTCCACTCTATCACATCACCAGGTTGGCATTTATAATTTGCTTTAACATCTTCACTGTTAACTTTTACTAAATTCAAGTTAATCCACAACTGTATTTGTGAGCGGGAAGTATCTGGATTGACGTCTGACAATAACTTGTCGAGTCTCGTTTTAGCCTGCTCTGATGTAACACTATAATTAAATATCTTCGTCATTTATTATTTTCCTTCCTTTCCTTTCTCTCATCTAAAACTGTAGTAATGATGATAAGGAAAACACCCACTACTAAAGCAGAGTCTGCAACATTAAAAATAGGAAAGTCGTAATTGAAAATGATAAAATCAAAAAAGTCTACCACTTCGTGTCGAAATAACCTATCTATAAAGTTCCCGATTGCACCACCTAAAATAAAGGCTAACGATACTCCAAGCAACCTATTTGTTTTCGCATATTTTTGCATATAAACAACTACACCTATAACCACCACAATGGTAATGATATAAAAAAATATCATCTGGCCCTGGAGAATTCCCCAGGCAGCACCTTTATTACGATGTGATGTGAGATAAAAGAAATCATTAATTATTGTTATTCTTTCGCCAATCTGCATTGATTGTTCTATAAGCCACTTTGTTAATTGATCCAATCCGATGATAATCAATGCAAAAAGATAATATAAATACATTCTATTTCCCCCGATTCCAATAGCTAAGTCTTTTTTATCTTAAACGCAAACTCATAAATTATCAACAGATTATAACAAAAGACTAAACAAGACTCCATTTAACCTAACGAATAAAACAATAGTTACCAACTAATTGTTCTTTTATATTACCCTTTATTTCATAGTTGGAGGAAACTGCGACGTAGTGAAAACTTATTTCCCAATTAATATAAAATAGCTAAATAACACCGCTACGGAAAAATACTACGCATTCCGGGGTCTCACCGATGCCTCACCTTCCCCAGGAGTCTCCGTATTTTTCCTTCGCTACTATTTACTATTATACCTAGGAAGAAAAATTGCGTCTGCATACCCCAGAATATGCTGTGTACGAATTGATTGGAGTGGAGGGCGGCGACTCCTGCCGGAATAGCATGAGGCCACTGAAAAAGTCATTTTCTACTAAAATAGAAGTTTTTCAAAAGACACTATCCCAAAATTTTGTTTTGTTAATATGCATAAATGGAGAGCCAGAACCAGTTTATTCCACTCATAGACTAAAAAGTGGTGATGTAATTTTTTGGAACTAGCCTTCTCAAGAATTTACCGGACTTTTTCAGTGGCTTCGAATAGCATGAGGCGAAGACCCTGGACGGAGCGTAGCGGAGGAAGCGGCTGAGGCTATGCCGGCGGAAAGCGTCTGCCTGAAACGCAAATCAATGGGTGCTTCCTCTGTAAAATGAATTACTTCATTCTCCACAAATTACGTCGCAGTATATCTACTCTGCGAATTAGTATAGAGCTTATATTGAAAGCGAAAACTACTCCTCAGCTCTTGGCTAGGGAGTAGTTAGAATTTTAGACAGTATAATGTTCTTTTACTACAGTTGCACAACGGCTGCATAGAGTCGGATGTTCCGCATCATTTCCAACTGTTTCTGATGCTACCCAACAACGCTCGCACTTCTCTCCTGGATGCTTCTCTACAGCAATATCAATATACTTGTACTCTTTTGTTTCATTCGCATTATCTACAATATCAGCATCTGAGACGATGAGATACTGATGCAGATGCTCCATTGATTGTAGCACTTCTTTTGACTTTTTCTCTTTAGGTACCAGAGTTATTTTTGCTTCTAGTGATTTACCAATAACTTTTTCATTTCTTGCTTCTTCTAAGGCTTTAAGAACATCATCACGGATTTCCATAAAATGATCCCATTTCGGTACAATAGTTTCCATATCAGAGATTTTTCTTGGTTCAGGAATATCCGTTAACTGAACACTCTCTTCGTCAACGCCAGGGATATATTCCCAAAGCTCATCTGCAGTATGCGGAATGATAGGTGTAAGTAACTTAACCAAAGTTGTTAACACTTCATAATATCCTGTTTGAATACTGCGACGACGTTTATTGTCTTTTGCCTCAATGTATAATACATCTTTTGCAAAGTCCAAATAGAACGAGCTGAGATCGACAGCGCAGAAATTATGAATCTGATGGAATATTGGTGAGAATTCGTACGTATCATAATTTCCTCGAACATTTTCAACCAGGTTCTGCAAACGATAAAGCATATATTTATCTACTTCCTCAAGATTCTCTTCGGCAATACGATCTGTATTTGGATTAAAATCTGCTAAATTGGCCAATAAGAATCGAAATGTATTACGAATTTTACGATAGGCCTCTGAAATTTGCTTCAGAATGTCGTTGGAAATCCGTACGTCTGCCTGATAGTCAACAGAAGAAACCCATAATCTTAAGATGTCAGAGCCCAATTGTTTTTGAACTTTGGATGGAACCATTACATTGCCAAGTGACTTACTCATCTTTCTTCCATTCCCATCCAATACAAAGCCATGACTGATGATGGTTTTATATGGCGACTTGCCTGTCACCGCAACAGAAGTCGATAAGGATGAATTAAACCAACCGCGGTATTGGTCACTACCCTCTAAATAAATATCTGCTGGGCGCTGTAATTCCTCGCGACCTTCCAATACGCCCTGATGAGAGGAACCAGAATCAAACCACACATCCATAATATCTGTTTCTTTTGTAAAATTACCGTTTGGACTATGCTCGGAAGTATAATCAGCAGGTAGAAGGTCTTTTGCTTCCCATTCAAACCAGATATTAGAACCGTGTTCAGCAAATAGCTCAGAAACATGATTGATCGTTTCATCTGTTATGATTGGCGTGCCGTCCTCACCATAAAACGCAGGAATAGGGACTCCCCATGTGCGTTGTCTTGAGATACACCAATCTTCTCTATCTCGCACCATATTGTAAAGACGCGTTTCTCCCCAATTTGGGTACCAATTTACTTCCTTTATTTCTTCCAAAATATTTTGGCGAAAATCTTTTATTGAGGCAAACCATTGTGCAGTAGCACGAAAGATAGTTGGTTTCTTTGTTCTCCAATCATGTGGATAGGAATGTTTTATGAATGAAAGCTTTAAGAGCGCTCCCACTTCTTCCAGCTTTTCCGTAATTGGCTTGTTGGCTGTATCATAAAATAATCCTTCGAAACCTGGTGCTTCTTCTGTCATTACACCTTTTTCATCAACAGGGCATAATGCATCGATACCGTAACGTTTAGAAACATAAAAATCATCTTCACCATGTCCAGGAGCAGTATGAACACAACCTGTACCTGCTTCTGTGGTGACATGCTCACCAAGCATAATTAGCGAATGACGATCATAAAAAGGATGTCTGGCAACAATTTCCTCTGCCTCCTGACCTTTAAATGTTTGAACCACTTCAGGATTTTCCCAATCAAGCTCGTCAGTAACAGCTTCTAGTAGCGCATGAGCAATAATAAATTTATCTTCATTGACTTTAACAACTACATACTCCAAATCGGGATGTAAACTAATGCCTAAATTAGCAGGAATGGTCCAAGGTGTTGTAGTCCAAATAATGAATTTTTCTCCACCTGAAAGCAGACCTTTTCCATCACGTACTTCAAAAGAAACATAAATGGATGGGGACTTCTTATCATGATATTCAATTTCAGCTTCAGCCAAAGCAGATTCAGAAGATGGAGACCAATATACAGGCTTTAATCCTTTGTAGATATAGCCTTTCTTAGCCATTTCACCAAATACTTTAATTTGAGCTGCTTCATAATCCTTTGTTAACGTAATGTATGGATTATCCCAATCACCACGTACACCTAACTGCTTAAACTGTGTACGTTGGTTATTTAATTGACCCATAGCGTATTCAGCACATAACTTCCTGAATTCCGCTACACTTAGTTCTTTTCTCTTTATCTTTTTGTTTTTAGTCAATGCTGTTTCAATTGGCAGTCCGTGTGTATCCCAACCAGGAACATATGGCGCATGATATCCAGTCATTGATTTATACCGAATGATAAAATCCTTTAAAATTTTATTTAATGCGTGCCCAATGTGGAGATCACCATTAGCGTAAGGAGGTCCATCGTGTAGCACAAATAAAGGACGTCCTTCTGTTTTATTCTGTACTTTTTTATAAATATTCATTTCTTCCCATTGTTCTTGTCTCTTTGGTTCTTTATTAGGAAGATTTCCACGCATTGGAAAATCTGTTTTTGGCATCAATAGAGTCTCTTTATAATCCATCTTATTTCCTCCTTAGTATTTTCTTTATTTACATAACCATAAAAAAAGCCCTCTTCATCCCAGAAGGGACGAGAAGACTCGCGGTACCACCCTTATAAATTCAAAATCAGGCTAATTTTAAATTCACTCGATATTCGTAACGTGAATAACACGTCCACCATTACTATTCCTTCATGATGGAAACTCCAGAGTGATCTTCCAAAAGTATTTCTGTATCAGGCTTCCACCACCCCTGACTCGCTGACCAGTATCCACTTTTATACTCTCTCTTTCATCGTCTTCGTTTTCATTTAATTGATAAATTTCTTTGTCTATTTATTTTATGTATAAATATTAAAATCGTCAAGTTCTACGAGTCATTTTCAACTAAATCAAGTTCCTCGCCCAATTCGGTATCAAACAATTGGTCCCAATCGTCAGTTCCAATCATTTCTAATTGAGCCTCTACAAGCATTTTTAAACGTGTTCGGAAAACCTTCGCCTGCTTCTTTAGTTCCTCAACGTCCATGGAAATACGCCGTGACTTGTTCAATGCCTCATTAATGATCCTGTCTGCATTCTTTTCAGCTTCTTTTACAATTAACTTAGATTCTTTCGTAGCATTTCCTCTTAAGTCTTCAGCAGTTTCTTGGGCAACCAGTATAGATTTATTTAATGTTTCTTCAATATTGGTAAAATGACCCAGCTTTTCATCTAACTGGCTAACTTTTTCTTGTAAGTCTTTTTTCTCCCTTATAACCATCTCATAATCTTTAATGACCTGATCTAAAAATTCGTTTACCTCATCTTCATCATAGCCACGGAAGCTTCTTGTAAATTCCTTATTATGAATATCTAATGGTGTTAATGGCACAGTGGCCACCTCCTTTATTTGAAAAAACTGTTTTTTATTTATTCGACATAAATCGATTAATTCCTGCTTTCCTCATAAATTATTTTAAGAGTGCAACCGTGATCTTTAATTTATCTTTTTTGGTAGAACCATTAATAGATACTACTTTACTTCTTCCCTTTCCACGGATTGAAAGCATATCCCCACTCTGCAGCCGGTACTTGGCGTCTTCTTCAATTTTAAAGTTGACCTTAACTTGTTGCTTACTAATAAATAGAGCAGCATCTTTTCGGGACAAGTTATATATTTCCTTTATAACTGTATCTAATCGTAAAGATGAAACTGTTTTATCTTGTTCTAACCAATTTACTTCCTTTTCCATAACCATCGAAAAAGGTTTTTCCTCAAGGGTTATTTTTGCCTTCTTTATAGCAGTTAAGTTAGCAGTGACATATGAAGTTATTTCATTCGCAGCTATTATTTGCACAAGCCCATCACCAATAAAAATGTCTCCTAACTTTTTCCTTTTAATACCTAGTGATAAAAAAGCTCCCATTACATCACGATGAGTTAAGGTAACGAATTTATTAGCATAGGACGCCTGAAGCAGAGACAGTTGAAATACCTCTCTTTCCTTTCTTTCATAGAAAGGAGCAATAACAGCCCGGCGCCTTTCCGCATTTAGACTCCCACCATCCAGGTAGACATTTATATCATCATTTGTTTCACCAATCAGGGACAACAAAATTTGCTGTTCTCTAGGGTCAAGAAAATCAGTTATCTTATGTTCGAATTTTTGTTCCACATCTTCTTTCCAAGACATGACTTGATCAATAAACGGCTGTTCTTCTTTTCTAAAGTGTTGATACAATTCCATGGTTGGTCACCTTAAAATAAAAACATACGAAAAAATTCAAATAATCCAATTCTTGCTAAGTACAGAACAAATATGGCTACAATAGGTGACAGATCAATCATTCCTAAAGGAGGGATGAATTTTCTAAACTGCTCCAAGTAAGGCTCACAAATTCTTGTTAGGAGACTACCAAATGAGGATTCTCTTGCTCCTGGAAACCATGACATAAAAATATACACAATTATAGCGTAACTATAAATGGTTAATCCGATATTTAATATTCGATATAATTCAAACATAAACTACTTACCATCCCTTTTCAAATTCTTCTTCCGGAAAAGCTTCAGAAATTGACCCGGTTACGTCGACATTATCAGGTGTACATAAAAACGTCTCAGCACCAAGTTTTTGAATATCTCCTTTTACAGCGTACACTGTCCCACTTAGGAAATCAACAATTCGCTTAGCCTGATTACGGTCGACCCGTTGCAGATTTATCACGACTGCCCGCCGATTAACAATATTATCGGCAATTTCCTGAGCCTCATTGTAGTTGCGTGGTTCGCAGAGGACGACTTTTGACGTTGCCTGCTGCATGCTTGTGAGACTAACCACGTTTTTTTTACTTTGTTTGTCAGACTGTTCCTGTGTTGGATCATCAGCTTCTTCAATATAATCATATTCATACTCATCATCCATTGTAAAATAATTTTTTAGTTTATTCTTAATACTCATTTTTCCACCCCGCCAACAAGTTTGGTACCAATACGAATGTGAGTGGCACCTTCTTCAATAGCTATTTGAAAATCATTACTCATTCCCATGGACAAGTAATTGCAAGGTGCGTGACTGTATTGCTTTGTACTAATTTCATCACGTAAGCTTGCTAGCTTCCTGAAAACTTTTCTAAGCTCCTGTTCATTCTCAATATGTGGCGCCATAGTCATAAGACCCACAACATGTACATTAGGGTACTTGGATAGTTCATTAATAAATGAGTGTACCTCGTCAGGCATAATTCCATGTTTCGATTCTTCGCCACTAACATTTACTTGGACAAAACAATCCACTTTATTTAAAGCCCGTTTATTTATCTCCTTTGCTAAAGATAAACGATCTAAAGAGTGAATCATATCTACTTGGGTTATAATATCTTTTACTTTTCTAGATTGAAGCGTTCCAATAAAATGCCACTTTGCTTTATTCTTTAAGTGGCTGTATTTTTCAATAAATCCCTCGAGACGATTTTCTCCAAGATTCGATATTCCTGCTTGAATAGCTTCTTCCGTTCGTTCTATTGTAACATATTTCGTAACGGCAATTAGTGTTATTTCTTCGGAAAGGCGATTACTGTTTTCACAAGCTTGTCTAATCTCTTGTTGTATGTTGTTCAAATTTTCGGTTACATCCATTATTACCATTTCTCCTCCCCACTATAATACCTACATTAAAACAAACCAATAAAACCTAACATTCTTCCTGTTTTCCCACCATCTCGGCGATGAGAAAAAAACAAATTCTTATCTTCGAATGTACAATACTTCGTTACCTCTATATTATTACGAGGTACACCATATTGTAAAAGGATTTCTAAATTTAACTTTTTTAGATCAACTAAAAATTTACCATTATTTAAGTGTTTAGTTACTTTTGATTGATACTTATGGTCAATATTTTCAACAACTTTTATATCAACTTCAAAATTTGTTTGAGAAATGGAGGGGCCAATTGCAATAAGAAGATCTGCTGGATTACTTCCAAGCTCTCGAAATCCCTCTACCATGCTTCCAGCTATCCCTTTTACTGTACCCTTCCATCCAGCATGCGCTATTCCTACTAATTCTTTTTTCGGGTCGAAAAAAAATAATGGTACACAATCCGCAAAAAAAGCAGTACAAAGTACCTCTCTATCATTTGTAATTAAGCCATCCACATCATTTAATGATGTTTCCATTGTTTCAGCACCTTTGCCTCTATCTTTTTTACTAACCATTGCTACTTTAGCTCCGTGAACTTGTTCCCCAGCCACCCAAGTTTGGATAGGAACCGATAATTCATCTGCCAACAATTTTCTGTTTTCTAAAACGGAGCTGGGCTCATCTTTTACATGCAGCCCACAATTAAGTGTAGAATAAGGAGGTGAACTTACCCCTCCATTTTTAGTAGTAAAGCCAGCGCACAGTCTCGAAGTATGTTGTTCCCATTTTTCTAACTTGAGAAAGAGCTCATTATCTAAGACAAATGGTTCATTCATACATACACCTCCCCATTTTTAATTGTACCACATAACAGCATATTAATTACTTACATAGGTATCACCGTATAATTGTGGTTGAAGGGTATCTTTAACTAAGATAACATCAGAACCGATACGAACAATTTGTTGCCAGTGAATAATTAATTCATCTGGCTTACCGAAGAAACCTCCTTTTTTATCTTTAAGCTCCAAAACAATTGCTACGATCTTTCCTGTATTAACATCAATTTCTAAATCCATTAAGTGGCCCATTCTTCTTCCATCATCTACTGAAATAATTTCTTTAATCTGTAAATCCGATAATTTAATCATTACATTCACCACCTTACTAGAATATATGCATATTTTCATAAAAAAAGAAACAGGTTTTCACACCTGTTTCTTCTTTATTATTCAAACATTTGCTTATTCATTTGTTTAATAGCACCTTTTTCTAACCTGGAAACCTGAGCCTGTGATATTCCTATTTCTTCCGCAACCTCCATTTGTGTTTTCCCTTGAAAGAAACGTTTATTTACAATTAGTTTTTCCCGATCATTCAACCGCTGCATTCCTTCCTTCAAAGAAAGGTTATCTAACCATTTAGAATCTTTATCTTTATCATCGCTGATTTGATCCATTACAAATATCGGATCACCACCGTCATTGTAAATTGGTTCAAATAAAGATACGGGATCCTGTATAGCATCCAATGCAAAGACAATATCTGCATGAGGAATCCCCATTTCTTCTGCTATTTCCATTGGTGTTGGTTCCTTTGATGTTTTATTTATTAGTTTTTCTCTTACTTGAAGTGCCTTATAAGCGATATCTCGCAATGAACGTGATACACGTATAGGATTGTTATCCCTTAAATATCTTCTTATCTCACCAATAATCATTGGAACAGCATATGTGGAAAACCTTACATTATGTGATAAGTCAAAGTTATCAATTGACTTCATCAGACCGATACAGCCAACTTGAAATAAATCGTCAACATATTCGCCTCGATTGTTAAACCGCTGAATTACACTTAAAACCAATCGTAAATTTCCATTCACCAGTTCTTCGCGGGCTGATAAATCTCCATCCCCTTCTTGCAGTTTTTTGAATAATATTTTCATTTCTTCATTTTTAAGTACAGGTAACTTTGATGTATCAACACCACATATTTCAACCTTATGTCTTGTCATATAGTCAACCCTCCCAGATGCTGATGCTGTTCATGGACAGTATCTCCTCATGGGAGGGTTTTTATGCAATGACAAATTATGAATACAGGTGACTAAGCTGCCTTAAACTACACAGGATAAAGGCTAGACCATTTTATTAAATTCTTTTTTCAGTCGTCTTATTATTTTCTTCTCTAAACGTGAAATATAGGATTGAGAAATTCCAAGCATATCCGCAACATCTTTTTGCGTTTTTGCTTCTTCACCAACCAAACCAAAACGCAACTCCATTATTTGCTTTTCGCGAGCTTTTAGTTGGGATAAGGCGTCTTTTAATAAACTTTTGTCGACATTGTTTTCTAGATTTTTAGTAATAATATCTTCTTCTGTCCCTAAAACATCTGATAACAATAGTTCGTTTCCATCCCAATCGATATTCAATGGTTCGTCAAAAGATATTTCTGATTTAAGTTTATTATTGCGGCGCAGATACATTAGTATTTCGTTCTCGATACATCTTGATGCATATGTTGCTAGTTTAATTTTCTTCTCAGGGTTGAATGTATTAACTGCCTTAATTAACCCTATTGTCCCAATACTAATTAAGTCTTCAATATTAATTCCTGTGTTTTCAAATTTCCGAGCAATATATACGACTAACCGAAGATTTCTCTCAATTAAAATTGCTCTTGCTGATTTATCCCCTTTTGGTAACAATATTAGTAATTCCTGTTCTTCTTGCTTGGAAAGAGGTGGAGGTAAAGCTTCACTACCACCTATATAATAAATTTCTTCAGATTTAATTCCTAGCTTAATTAATAATTTGTACCACCACAACCGTAAACGTAGTTTTATAGTTTTCAATATACATCTCTCCTTAAGCAGTACTAATTGTTGCCAGTTTAATAATTTGTGGCTGCAGCAGGCAATGATAACTTTGGTCTTTTACCAGTTCAGCAAATTGGATACCAACTAAGATATTTGAAGTAATAATATGCTGATCTTCATAATGTACTGTAAGCTTATCCGGTTTTAATGCGAGTAGAAAATTACTCTTACCTTCAACTCCTTGATATGGAACAAACTGGATCACATTCGTCCAAGCTGCAGGCAACTTATCTAGATTAAAATTTTCGTGTACTTCTTTTAATAAATTCCATTCTTGTTCAGTAAACCATTGTTTCAAAAATGGTTCATCACAAATAATGACAGGTTTTTTCGTTAAAGGATCAACCAGTTGGTTTCCGCTATCAATATATCCACTTGTAGAAAATGCTTTTTCTCTAATTTGTATCGTTACAGGGCATAATTGATCATATCTGATTTTTTCAATTACATGCTTGTCCATACGCCTTTTTGTAAATAACCATATAACTGGGAACCCAATTACCACAAACAACCAGCTAATAGGATCTCCATATCCACTATTAAATGTAAGAATTCCATTTGCAGAAACTCCTATTGGATTTTTAAATAAAAAATGAATACCTAATAGACCACCTCCAATTGTAAATGTTATGAAGTAGAATAATGAAACTAACTTTGCCAACCTATTAAGACTCCCTATTCCAAAAGTACAAATAATTATTAAGAAAGAATAAATTAATTTACCTGGCACACTAATGATAAAAGAATCTGGAAAATAGAGAGAGATAGGAACAAGTAGTGAAGCAACAAAAGCTCCGAAAAAGATTCTGATTTTTCTTGTGCTGTGCCGGGCTAATAATTGAGTTAACATTAATAACATCATGTCCAGAAAGAAGTTTAATGTCCAGACAGCATCAAGATAAATAGTCACACAGTTCTTCCTTTCCTATAAAAACACATAAAAAATTGGTGGGAGGTTGTTTATAATGAAAGTATATCGGAGATAGCGAGCAAAGTCTGTCGCTTTTTGAATGGACATTGGGGCTAATTTCCACAGGTTATTGTTAAGTTTGTCGGTCTTTGAACTTCGATCTATTTTTAGGTTCCAGGTTTAGAATAAATATATTATGATGACTGGAAGAAACTGAAAAATAGTTGTGAGAAACTATCATAGAATGTTTAAAAACACCTTAAGATACTTTACAGATGCAAGGTCCTATTGCAGATGGCCGGTAAAAACTTTTAGTGTCTTTCATAGTAGGAGGGAAATGCGAAGTAGAGCGGGGACTATCAGCAGTAAAGCGAGATAATCCACCGGAGAATGAGTTAATCAGCTGCAGAACGAAGCAATCCGCCGGAGAGAAAACTAATCGGCAGTAGAGCGAAGCAATCCGCCGGAGAGAAAATTAATCAGCAGTAGAGCGAAGCAATCCACCGGAGAGAAAATTAATCAGCAGTAGAGCGAAGCAATCCACCGGAGAGAAAATTAATCAGCAGTAGAGCGAAGCAATCCACCGGAGAGAAAATTAATCGGCCGTGGTCATTTACAAACAATCAAGTTACGTCGCAGTATATATATTTTCCGAATTATTGAATAATCCTAATATACATTGGAAGCAGAAACAAAAAAGACTGGCGAGATAGTCTCGACAGTCTAAGAATAGGAAATAGTTATTATTTGTTATAATTTAACGACGACGGTTACGATTGCGTAAGAACGTTGGAATGTCCAGCGTATCTTCTTCTTGCTTCGGTCGAGGTTGTACTGACTCTCGTTGAACCTCGTCATTAGCTCTTGTAGCCGCATGTTGGTTATGGTTAATTACTGGTCGATGCTGCTTAGGCTGTTGTTCTACTTTCTTAGCATTCTCATCAAAACCAGTGGCAATGACCGTAACTACTATTTCGTCTTTTAAATTTTCATTAATAACTGATCCAAATATAACATTTACTTCATTATCCGCTGCAGAAGTAACAAGATCAGCTGCTTCTTGAACTTCGTATAAGCTAAGATTGGTTCCTCCGGTAATATTCATCAAAATACCATGCGCACCATCTATAGACGTCTCCAACAACGGAGATGAAATTGCCTTTTTAGCAGCTTCAGTCGCTCTGGTTTCACCGGTTGCGACACCAATTCCCATTAATGCAGACCCTTTATCGAACATAATTGTTTTCACATCCGCAAAGTCCACATTAATCAGACCTGGTTTTGCAATTAAGTCGGAAATCCCTTGAACACCTTGACGGAGAACATTATCAGCTTCACGGAATGCCTCCAGCATTGGTGTATTCTTATCTACAATTTCAAGCAATCTATCATTCGGAATAACAATTAACGTATCAACACTATTTTTAAGAGCTTCTATTCCAGAAATAGCCTGTGTTGAACGTCGTCTTCCCTCAAATGAGAATGGTCTTGTCACAACACCTACAGTTAGAGCACCAAGCTCCTTTGCAATTTGTGCGATAACAGGAGCAGCCCCTGTCCCAGTGCCGCCACCCATTCCTGCAGTAACAAAAATCATGTCAGCTCCTTGAAGAACTTCCTCCAATTGCTCCTTGCTTTCTTCTGCGGCTTTTTTTCCAACTTCAGGGTTGGCCCCAGCGCCGAGTCCGCGGGTCAGTTTTCCACCGATTTGTATTTTCAACTCTGCTCTGGAAAGATTTAATGCTTGGGCATCTGTATTTACTGCAATAAATTCTACGCCTTCCACACCATGTTCAATCATGCGGTTAACTGCATTATTACCGCCGCCACCTACGCCGATAACTTTAATCGTTGCTAATTCCTCCATATTTGTATCAAACTCTAACATGTCACGTTCCTCCTAAATATGCAAATTACAAGCGTTTCAGAAACTAATTTATAAGAGGATTTCTCCCTCATCTAACTCTATAAGTATAAACATTTATTTAGTCAAAGAAATACTTAAACAAATTAGCTACTTTCGAGTCTTTCTTTTTCGTTTCCGTTGAATCATTTGTTTTTTGAGGTTTTTTCACTCGTTTTGTATGTTGCTCTTGCGGTGCTACAGCAACAGCCGGGAATAACTCTTTCCCTTGTATTTTCGCATTACGATAAGCAAATTGCAAGATTCCAACTCCTGCAGTGAATTGTGGTTCTCGCACTCCAATGTAATCGGGTATTGCAATGCGCACATTTGAACGGTATAAATCTTGGGCTAGTTCTAATACACCTGACATGGCCATTGTTCCACCTGTGAGTACATATCCGCCAGGCAATTCATAATAGCCCATTTTTCTTATCTCTTTTTCTGCATACGCATAAATTTCTTCAAGTCTGGCTTCTATCATATCAGCCATTTGAAGTTGATTATACGTCTGCTTCGTGTTACTACCGATAATAGAAACTTCAAATGTCTCATCTTCTTGAGCTTCATCATAGAAAGCATGTCCATGATTCATTTTAACATCTTCTGCCTCTTCTGTTGATGTCCTAAGTCCAATTGATAAGTCCTTGGTAATGTTGTCGCCACCAAGACTGGTTACACTAGTTGATTGTAGGTGATCGTTTTCGAACACAGAAACGGTAGTACACCCTCCCCCTACATCGATCAAGGCAACTCCCAATTCCTTTTCATCCTTTGAAAGAGCTACTGAACCGGAAGCTAAGGGCTGTAAGCAAATGTCTGCTACATCTAGTCCTGCTCGCTCAACACATTTCAAAATGTTATGAAGTACGGTTTTAGAGCAGGTAATAATTGTACCTTCCATCTCTAACCGTACACCGATCATTCCTCTTGGATCAGTAATTTCATCTAGCCCATCTACAATGAATTGTTTAGGTATTACATCAATAATCTCCCGCTCAGGCGGTATTGAAATAACCTGAGCTCCATCAATAACTCTGGCGATATCTTCATTAGTTATTTCACGATTTTCACTTTGTACAGCAACTACTCCATGGCAATTCTGAAGTTGGATATGGTTACCATTTATCCCTACTACTACGCGTTCAATGTGCATACCTACCATGCGTTCAGCCTGTTCTACTGCGTTTTTAATCGATTGCACGGTTTGGTCAATATCCACAATTGCACCTTTTTTCATTCCATTGGATTTTGCTGTCCCCACACCGATAATATTTAATGAGTCATTTAATACTTCACCAATAATTACTTTTATCTTTGTAGTTCCGATATCTAAACTCACTAGTACTTCACTATTATTCAAAAAAAGGCACCCCCCTGGTTCATAAGCATCTGGGTTTTTCAGATGTTATTTTAATATAAATTTCTACTCATATTTTTATATTTTATAGGAAACTCGCAGAAAAATAAAATATATATAGGTTATTCTAGATAGAATAGCAGATTCCTTTAATTTATAACGATATTTCAACACTAAAATCGTATAAATCTAGAAATTACATACTATATTCTTCGTTGCATTTCTTGATTCTCTGACTCTTATCTATGTATTCCTTCTAAATTTTATTATTCTGCTTCATCTTCTTCATTTTTTTCTTTATTAAAAGCCTCGAAATAAGCACCTACCCCTATATGAATAATACCCTTACTGTCCTTATCAAGCTGTGAAACAATGCTAGGGTACACTTCCATTTTAGACGCAAAACCTCTAATTGTTCCGTCAACTAAAAAACCATCATTCATATAAAGCAGGATCTTATCTTTATTTTCTTTTACAGGTACCCAGTGAATTTCAGATATCAATTTTAATAAGCTGTTTGGTAGTTCTTGTAGTTCACTCGTCATTTTTTGTAAATAAGTTTTTTCTTCAAAATCGACAAGCAACGGCGCATTTCCTGCAAATGTGTTTCTTTTCATAGATTTTAAAATAGATCCATTACCAAGAATGGGTAAATAGTTGTTTTCCTGTCTCAGATAACCAACAAGTTCATGTTCTTTTACTACAATTTCAATGGAGCTAGGCAGATCCCTACTGATGGCAACAGAATTAATAATTGGATTTGAAAGGAGTTTTTGCTTTATTTCCTCCTTATCGACAGACCAAATATTCGTAGTTCTGTTTAAGCCACTTTCTGCAATAATCTCTTCATTCGTTAAAAAAGTATTTCCTTTTACCTCAATAGTTTTAACATTGCTTAGAGGAGACTGTAAATAAACAATTATAGATATTAAAAAGAAAAAAACAGAAAGGTAAAATATTAATCGTCGATTTGCTTTTTTCTTACGGGCTTGTTTCAATTTTGGTATTCGATCTTCAATTGAAACAATGTTTTTTTTGCTCATCTCCATTTCTTCCTTTGTATAAAATTAACAATCAGAGCAAGTTCTACACCTATTTCTGATCAGTTACATGAATTATATCACATATTTCAATGAAATACGTAGTGTACGTTGATACATTACCAGTTTTTCTTTAATTAGTAACTAAAAATATTTTCCAGTCTCTTTATTTTTAGGCATTAGGATACGTAAACATAAGAGAGCTACCTCACCATAAATAATTCACTTCCTAAATCCTGGTATATCTGCTTATATTTAGAAGGATTCCTACTGAACATAATGTTAATGTTAAAGAGGATCCACCATAACTTAAAAAAGGTAAGGTGATCCCTGTTACCGGTATGAGACCAATTACCACACTTATATTAATCATCGCTTGAATGGATAACATAGACACAACACCTAATCCTAACAATCTGGCGAACAAATCAGGAGCTTCCAACGAAATTTTAATTCCCCTCCATAACATTAAGGTAAATAGACAAATAACAACGCTTCCCCCAATAAAACCAAGTTCTTCGCCAAGAATGGCAAAGATAAAATCCGTTTGTGGTTCAGGTAAATAAAAATATTTTTGCAAGCTCTCACCTAATCCTAATCCTAACAACCCCCCAGGACCTATTGCGTATAAAGATTGAATGATTTGAAATCCGTCTCCAAGGGGATCTTCCCATGGATTTAAAAAAGCAGTAATTCTACTAATCCGATATGGTGCTGATATTATTAAGCCAACGAAACCTATCAAACCCAATGTTGCCAGTCCAAAGA
Organism: Virgibacillus halodenitrificans; assembly: GCF_001878675.1. Taxonomy (NCBI): domain Bacteria; kingdom Bacillati; phylum Bacillota; class Bacilli; order Caryophanales; family Bacillaceae; genus Virgibacillus; species Virgibacillus halodenitrificans. Next base: position 2,159,771 of record NZ_CP017962.1, read on the forward strand.
AGTGAGATAGGCGTGCCCCAGTAACAAAAACCATAATCATAGACGTTAATACAAGTACCATACCTGTACCCAAATCAGGTTGCAGCATGATTAAGCCAAAGGCGGTAAATATGAGGATAATGGAAGGAAAAAATCCTTCTTTGAAGGAAGTAATCTTTTTTTGGTTTTTGGATAAAAAAGTTGCTAGAAAAATAATTAAACCCAATTTCATAAATTCTGATGGTTGTACACTAAATGCGCCTACTCCAATCCAACTTTGGGCACCACCTCTTACCATGCCGACACCAGGTATTAACACAAGGAATAACAAGATGAAGCAAGAAAGAAGTATTACTTTCGCATATCTCATCCATGTTGAATATGGAATAAACATTACAAAAAACATAGAGAATATTCCCGCAGTAGCAAATAAGAGCTGTCTTTTTAAATAATAAAATGAATCTCCAAACTTATACTCAGACCAAATATAAGAAGAGCTATAAACCATAACAATACCAATAATAAGCAAGCTTATAATCACACCCAACAGAATATAATCAGGTTTATGGTAAGTTTTAACTGTTTTTTGCAAAGAAAAACACCCCTCAAATTTGAAATTGCAGGGGTGTTGTTTTATTTATATGATAGTTTATTTTCGTCTGTTTAAAACAAGCCCCCTATCTTAATGTATGCACGGCTTGTATAAACATGTCTCCTCTTTCTTCAAAGGTTTTGTACTGATCCCAACTTGCACACGCAGGAGATAATAAAATAGTATCTGCAGGCGCGGAAATTTCATAAGCTTCTTTTACAGCCATTTGTACGTTTTCCGTTTTTACTACAATTGGTATTTGAGCCTCTTTAGCAATTCCAGCCAATTTGTCAGCCGTTTGCCCAAACACAACCATACCCTTCACTTTTTTTAGGAATGGTAAAAGATCATGAAACTCATTGCCTCGATCTAACCCACCTGCTAGTAAAATAATAGAGTTTTTAAAAGCACCGAGCGCTTTTTGAGTGGCTAAAATATTGGTAGCTTTTGAATCATTATAGAATGTTCTATTATTTATCGTATCTACAAATTGTAAACGATGTTTTACTCCTTGAAAAGTAGTAAGTACTTGATATATTCCACTATTTGTCGCCCCATTTAATTTAGCTGCAGCAATTGCAGCCAGGATATTTTCCAAGTTATGCTCACCAACCAAAACAATATCCTTTCTACTCATTACTCGCTCATTCTTAAAGTACACATACTGTTCATCTATCCAGACACCTTCATTTAGTTGCTTCTTCCTGGAGAAGGGAATTTTTATAGAATCGGCATTATGAATTGCTTCAATAATAGTGGGATCATCCGCATTATAAACCAGATAATCATTCTTAGTTTGTGATTTAAATATGTTAAACTTTGCTGCTTTATAGTTCTCAAATGTTTTATGGTAATCAAGGTGAGCTTCATAAATATTTAATAATACTGCAATATTCGGTTTGAAGTTCTTTATACCTTGTAATTGAAAGGAAGAAAGCTCAATCACCATAGTTTCATCTTCGTCGGTTGTTTGCGCTATATCAGTTGCTACTTTGCCAATATTACCAGCAACCTTTACCGGTTTTTGACTACACTTGAGCATTTCCGTTATTAAAGTGGTTGTAGTAGTTTTTCCATTCGAACCAGTTATTCCAATTATAGGCCCTTTTGTTAGCAATCCTGCTATTTCTATTTCAGTAATAACAGGAATATTTCTTTTTTCAGCTTCAGCCACGATTGGATTATCATATGGTATCCCAGGATTCTTCACAACAATTTGTATGTCATCCAATACAGAGAACGGATGGGAACCAATAATTACTTCGGCACCCATCTCTTTTAATTCTTCTATTTGATCATTACTTTGTATTGCCTTTCCATCATTAATTCGGACATACTTATTATTTTTCAATAATACTTTGGCAGCAGCCGTTCCACTTTTGGCCAATCCCAGTACAAGAATATTTGAGTAAGGAAATGCTTCTAAAGTTTTCATTATATCCCCACCTCAATATAAATGCCTAAGCCTGCGAATATTAGTCCGATAAGCCAAAAGGTAGTAACTACTCGCCATTCTGACCATCCCAACAATTCATAGTGATGATGGAGGGGACTCATCTTAAACACCCTTTTGCCTGTAGTTTTAAATGAGATGACTTGAATAATTACTGAAAGGGTCTCAATAACAAATACCCCACCAATGATTACCAGTAGGATTTCCAGCTTCGTCATAATGGCAATTGCGGCAATTGCTCCACCTAAAGCCAGAGAGCCAGTGTCCCCCATAAATACCTTGGCTGGATGAGCATTAAACACTAAAAATCCAAGCAATGCGCCAACTACAGCTAATGAGAAAATGGTTACTCCACTTCCCGGCATTTGGTACCAGGCAAGAATCCCAAAGGCACCAAAAGCTATGGCAGCAGTACCCGCAAGCAGACCATCTAGACCGTCAGTAAGATTTACTGCATTGGAAGAGCCTACAAGCATAAATATAATTAATAACGCATATGCCCAACCCAATTCCCATTGAAGATCGGTTCCAGGGATTTGTATACTGGTTTCAAAGCCTTTACTCTCTAAAATAAAATAGAATATAAGCGCAATAATTATTTGCCCTATCATCTTCTGCTTGGAAGTAAGACCTAAATTACGTTTTAATGCTACTTTAATAAAATCATCAAGGAAACCCAAAAGGCCATACCCGAAAAGCACAAAAAGTAATAAGCCCAACTGATAGTCAATCCCGCTAGCGGAGGCTTTCCATACCATGACTAAGGAGGTAATAATAACACTGAAGATGATCATTATTCCTCCCATTGTTGGTGTACCTGTTTTTTTCATGTGTGATTGTGGTCCTTCTTCTCTAATGCTTTGCCCAAACTTTAACCTTCTTAAAAATGGAATAAATATTGGAGATAAAAGGACGGTAATTAAAAATGCAATTGCAATCGTCAGTAGTAATATTGAAAAATTCACTGTTTCTCCTCCTTGTACAATAACCGTCCACATTTTATTTTTTTGTTAATTGGTTTACAATTGTTTCAAACTTCAAACCTCTAGACGCCTTAACCAAAATTATCGTTCCAGGATTTAAGTAAGAGCTTAAATCCCCTACCAATTCTTCCTTAGAAGTAAAATGCTCTACCTTAATTGCGGAAGACATACGACTTATTTCATCAGAGATGAATTTTGCTTCTTCCCCAAAAGTATATACCACAGTAATAGGATGTATGATCTCATGCGCTATAGAACGGTGTAGTTCCTCTGAATAAGCACCTAATTCTAAAACATCTCCCAATACTAATATTCTTTCTTGATAGCCTTCCATTTGTTTCATAACTTCAATTGAAGCTATCATAGATGTAGGAGAGGCATTATAGGTATCATTTATCACAGAAACACCGTTTATCCCCTGTACTAATTGGAAGCGCATGGAAGTTTGCTCTAATGAATTTAATCCGTCCTTTATATTTGCAGTAGGAATCTTCATTTCCTTTGCCAACAGTATAGCAAAAGAAGCATTCTTGGCATGATGTTTTCCTAATAAAGGTATCGAGTAAGAATTGCCATCAGATAATTGGAAATTGGTTTGGCTATGACCAACTACACATTTTTCAATTACATTGGTGTTATGGGAATCATAGCCGCAGGTGCGTACATTTTTCTTACTATGTAGTTGTTTTAAAAGAGCTTCGTCTCCATCGATTATAGCTAAACCTTCTTTTTTTAACCCATTTAAAATTTCCATTTTTGCTTCAGAAATACCTTTACGTGAACCTAAATACTCAATATGTGATTCTCCAATATTTGTAATCACAACATAATCGGGAACTGCAATTTTAGACAATCTGTCTATTTCCCCAAAATCACTCATCCCCATTTCAAGGATAAGCACTTCAGTATCTCTCTTCATGGAAAGAATAGTCAATGGAACACCAATGTGATTATTTAAATTCCCTTTTGTCGCATGTGTTTTATAGGTAGTTTCCATAACGGAAGCTACCAAGTCTTTTGTAGTTGTCTTTCCATTAGACCCTGTAATTCCTATAACCACTGGGTTTACTTCTTTTCTGTATTCTGAAGAAATTTGTTGAAGAGCTAATAACGTATCATCCACAAAAAATATCAGCAAATCGCTAGGTAACGATTGTGGGAGTTTCTTTTCCTTTGTCCACAGAATAGCAACAGCCCCATTTTCAACTGCTTGATGAACGTATTCATGCCCATCGAAGTTCTCGCCAATCAATGGAATAAACAATGATTTATTTACTTTAATTCGACTGTCTGTCACAACTTCATTTATTATAATTTCCTCATCAAGCTGTCCTTTGAAGCTGGGCAAAAATCCTGCCAACCAATCTATAGTAAATAACATCAAACATTCTCCTTATCCTGGATTGCTTTACGAGCAACTTCCCTGTCATCAAAGTCATACTTAACCTTGCCAATTTGCTGATATGTTTCATGACCTTTACCTGCTATCAAAATAATATCATCCTCTTCCGCACACTTAACAGCGAATTGAATTGCTTCTTTTCTTTGCTCAATAACCTTATAATTTTCTTCCTCTAGGCCTGTTGTCATATCCTGCAAAATTGCTTTCGGATCTTCCGTACGCGGGTTATCAGAGGTGAAGATTGCAAGATCAGCATATTTCACAGCTATTTTCGCCATTAAAGGTCGCTTTGTCCTATCTCTGTCTCCTCCACAACCTACAACCACAAACACTTTTTGGTTTGCAAATTCCTTTGCAGTTTGTAATACATTTTCCAATGAATCCGGCGTATGTGCATAATCAACAACCACTGAATAGTTTTGCCCTTCGTTTACAGGTTCAAATCTGCCATTTACACCGGAAATAGATTCCAAGGCAATTTTAATCGTATCTAATGGAATAAGTGAAGTTATTGCAGCAGCACTTGCAGCAAGCATATTATATACATTAAACATACCAATCAGGTTACTTTGAATTGAAATAGACCCAACTGGTGTCTGTAACTCAAATGACGTACCAAACGTGTTCAGTTTAATATTCTTTGCCATAACTTGGGATTCATTTTTACAGCCATAAGTAATTACATGTTGGGCTGTACTCTTTTTAAGAAGTGTGCTAGAAGCATCGTCTTCGTTGATTACAGCATATTTCTGTGGTTGTTTAAGATATGAATTTCCTAGTTGCGAAAACAAAAGACTTTTTGCACGAAGGTAATCATCTATATTCTTATGATAGTCCAAATGATCTTGTGATAAGTTAGTAAAAATGGCTATATCAAAATCGCAACCATATACTCTTCCCTGATCAAGGGCATGCGAAGATACCTCCATAATTACCTGCTCTACGTTCTGTTTTTGCATTTCATGGAAAGTTTTTTGTAAATGTAACGCGTCTGGCGTTGTATTATTAACCGGATAACTACTATCACCAATTTTAGTTTGAATGGTGCCTATTATGCCTGTTTTTTTCTGAAACTCGTTGAATATTTTCTCTAAGACATATGACACAGTTGTTTTTCCGTTTGTACCAGTAACCCCAATTAAAGGTAATTTCCCTGTTGGGTTTCCATAGAATTTAACCGCAAGCATGGATAAAACACGTGAAGTATCAGGAACCACAATTACAGGTACAGTCGTCTTAACTTCCTTTTCAGCGATAATGGTAATTGCGCCATTTTTCACCGCTTCCTTCACATAATCATGTCCGTCTACGGTGAAACCAGAAATACAAACAAAAAGATTACCTTCTTCCACTTTTCTGGAGTCCATTTCAATGTTAGTAATCTCAATTTCTTCTACTGATTGCGTTTTTTGGTAAAAAGGTATAACATCCAGCAATTCTTTCAGTTTCATTTCTAACATCCTATCTCTTTTAATGTGCTATATATATATTCTAACTATGCGCATTTTTTAAGAGGGTGAAATCCCCTCCCATTAAAAAAATGCGTTGTATTTTGGAAACTCGCTTATCCATTATAGCAAAAATTATTCATTTTCACGATCATTTTCCGATAAATATATTCTCATCTTTGAACCTTGTTCTACTTTTGTCCCTGGTTTTGGAGCCTGATCAATAATATAGTCGCCTTTTCCACTTGATTCAATAGAAAGATTCGTCATATATTCCGTTAATTCATCTTTAGTCAAACCAATTAAGTCCGGTACTTCAATTTTGGGTTCCTGCGGCCACTGATATTCTTTTTCTAAACCACTACTCCTCGGTTTTACTTCCATTGCTCTTAAGCTATCATCTATAATTGTGCCTACAATAGGAGCTGCAACTACTCCACCAAATTGAACGGTTCCTTTTGGATTATCAACTGCTACATACACAACAATTTCAGGGTCATCTGCCGGCGCAAACCCAATAAAAGATACAATGTGATTATTTTCTAAATATCTTCCATTTGCCCCCACTTTTTGCGCTGTTCCAGTTTTCCCACCAACACGGTATCCCTCAACATACGCTGGTCGCCCAGTACCTTTAGCAACTACACTTTCCAGAGCATGCCGTATTTCTTTTGAAGTAGCAGGAGAGATGACTTTTTCTTTTAATACGGGCTCATAAGTCTCGACAGTTTTTTCCGTCCTAGGATCAATCCATTCTTGGGCAATATGCGGTTGGTACAAATTACCCCCATTAATAGCAGCTGCAACTGCCATTACTTGCTGTATCGGTGTAACAGATACCCCCTGTCCAAACGAAGTTGTAGCTAGTTCTACAGGCCCTACATTTTCAGGTTTAAATAATATACCGTTACCCTCTCCTTGTAAGTCAATCCCAGTTTTCATTCCAAAACCAAAATTTCTTATATAGCTAAACAGCTTTTCCTCTCCCAATTTTTGTCCCAAGGTGACAAAACCGGGGTTACAGGAATTCTGGACGACTTCTAAATACGTTTGGTGACCATGCCCCCCACTCTTCCAACAACGTAACTTTGCTCCTCCAACTTTTATGCTTCCACTATCATTGTATTCATCTTCTTCCAAGTCTACAATTCCTTCTTCCAATGCTGCTGCAAGCGTTATAATTTTAAAAGTGGATCCAGGTTCATATGTGCTCCATATTGGGAGGTTCCGATCAAAGATTTTCGCATCAACTTGCTGATAATTTTCAGGATTGAAATTTGGTCTAGTAGACATACCAAGAACTCCACCAGTTTTAGGGTTAACAGCGATTGCCAGGGCTCCATCCGGGTTATATTTTGCTACTGCCAAATCCAGCTCTCTTTCCATGATAGTCTGAACCTTGTTGTTAATGGTAGTTTTTAAATTCAAACCATCCTTTGGTGGATAATAAACATCAGCTAAACTATCTAACCTTCTGCCCTTTGCATCGGAATAAAATGATAGTCTCCCCTTTTCTCCGCTTAATTTTTCATCATAAAAAAGTTCAAGTCCCATTAATCCTTGATTATCAATACCTGCAAAACCAAGGACATGGGAAAGATCATCTCCATTTGGATAATGCCTTTTAGAATCCTTCGCTAAATATACCCCAGCCATATCTAACCCTCGTATAGCAATTTCCTGTTCTTCCGAAATTTTTATCCCTGCTGGACGGATAGTAACACTTGATTTGTTTTGTGTTATATTTTCATATACTTTCTTTGTTTCTACTTGTAATATCTTTGAAAGTTTTTCTGATGTTTCCTGTGGGTCTTTTATTTGTCTGGGTATCACCACAATCGACGGTGCAGAAACATTTTCTGCAAGAACTTCGCCTTCCGAATCTAAAATAAGACCCCTTTCTGATTCAAAAACAATATCCCTTGTCCAAAGATCACTCGCTTTAGCCATCAGTTCATCACCAATAACAAATTGCACATACCCTAAACGTACATTAATAATCACAAAAAAAATTAAACCAAAAAGAAAAACAGTAACTATTCGCTTTTTCACTGTAACAGTTGATACACGTTTCATTTTCCATCCCCTTTTCCATAGGTAGGCTTGTATCAACTATATGAAGTAATAAAATCGAATAGAACACTGTTTTTGATCAAAGTAGAGTTCGCATCACCAGCTAAAAGCATACAGGAGAGCTTCACAGTCACATATTGACAATGAAGTTGTGTGAACTTTATTAATTAATTTACAAAAGGGTGAGAATGAAGAAATTATAAGATTAACTTAATCTGCGCCCGAAGTTTCTTCTTGGCTCTCACCTTCTGTATTTTCTTTAGTCGGTGGCTTAAATTCTACTCCTAAATAGTCTCCTTTTTTAAGTGGAGTACCAGCTTTAATATTTTGAGTTACGGTATAGCCATTACCAAACGTTTCTATTTTCAGCTCTAGAAGTTCAGCAAATTGAATTACATCCCGTAATGACCAACCAATAATAGAAGGCATTATCGGCTTATCAGTTACTAAGATAATATGATCATTCACTAGAACTTTATCCCCTTGTTTAACGCTTGCATCCGTAATTGTACCCTTTCCTGCAACCGTCACTTGTAAACCTTTATCTGTGAGGGCCTCCTTCATTTTATCAGCCGGCTTGCCAATAAGTTCTGGAATGGTGATTTCATTAATTTGTTTTTCTGGATCCTTATCCGGATCTATATTTAAATAATGTAAACTATTCTCCATCACATTAGTAAATATAAATGATACAGGCATGGATCCCGTTTCTGTTGGTTCAAGTTCTGGTTTTTTCACAGATACATAGATCATCAGTTGAGGGTCTTCTATAGGTGCCATACCCAAAAAAGAGAATATATGATTTTCTTTTCCTCGTAAGTATGCGCCTGTGCTTGATTCAGGATTAGGTATCTGTGCGGTTCCTGTTTTTCCTCCCACCGTATAATCATCAATTTGGTACATTTTACCCGTTCCATGTTCGCCATTAACCACTGATTCCAATAGCTTCAAAACCTTATTGGAAGTTTCTTTTGAAATCGGATTACCGACAACGTTAGGAGATTTTTCTTTAATATTTTTGCCGGTTGTTGAATTTACTATTTTTTTCATAACGTAAGGCTGCATCATTTTACCATCATTCGCTATAGCTGAAGCAGCTTTTAATTGCTGAATTGGCGTCAAGGTACTCCCTTGCCCAAAAGAGGTTGTAATCTTCTCAATGGAGTAATTGTATAGAATTCTTCCAGCAACCTCATTAGGTAAGTCGATACCAGTTTCTTTATCTAAATCAAACGCCTTAAGATACTCTAAGAATTTATCTGTTCCAATTTTTTCCCAAGCCAGCTTTGCTGCGGCAACATTAGAGGATCTTTGAAAACCTTCATCGTAAGTTATGATTCCCCAACCTCTTCCCCCATTATGATCGTTAATGGATTGGATCTGTTCGTTAGGTCGATAGCTTCCGGATTTGTATGTCTCGTTTCCGTTATAGACACCTTCTTCAATTGCTGATGCCCATGTAAACATTTTAACCGTAGAACCTGCCTCTACAGGAGTAGAAACTACATCATTATACCAATTTTCAACATCTGAAGGGCTGTTGGGATTATAACTAGGACGATTTCCCATAGCAACAATTTCTCCAGTTTTAGGATCCATTACTACAGCAGTGATTCGCTCAGGATTATATTCCTCTTCTACCTGACTTAAAGAATCTTCTAATAAAGTCTGGATCTTTTGGTCTATCGTAAGATAAACATCGTCACCGTCTTCCGGCTTGGTAATAACTTCGCTGGGATCTAGTAATTTTTTATTATACTTATCACGCTGATAAGAGATATGGCCGTCTTTACCACTCAACAAATTATTCATTTCTTTTTCCATGCCAGCAATTCCGGTAATTTCCCTTTTAACACCGTTTTCAGTCTCTTTTTCAGTCTCTCTAGCAAAACCTAGTATGTGGGAAGCGAATACTCCATTAGGATAGTAACGAATCGGTTCCTTTTCAAACTTAATCCCAGGGAGGTTCAGAGCAGCAATTTCATCTCTTTTTTGTTGTGATAGCTCTTTACCCTCTTTACCAAATTCAACCTGAAACCTTTCATCTTTTATCCCATCTTCAATAGTAGAACGAATTTCTTCTTCTTCTAAATCCAATAAAGGAGCCAGCAACTCCGCAGTTTTCTCCGGATTATCTACATGCTTAGGCTCCTCTGGGTTGGATGTATATGCTTTGTCCACAATGGCATACATTCGAAATGTAGGACGATCATAGGCAAGCGTCATTCCATTCTTATCATAAATTTTCCCTCTCTCTGAATCAATGGTATAGGAAGCTGTTCTCTTTTCTTCCGCCCATTTTTCCAAAGAGACACCATCAATTTCGCCTGTTACTTGAATATATAGAAATCTCCCCGTTAGTACGAGAAAGATACCAACAAAAACAAGCATGAGAATACCCGCCATAAAGTGAGTTGTTTTGTGTTTCTTCATACTAACTTACTCCTTGATTAGTTGTTAAATGCGTGTGCTTGTTTCACTTCCGCATTTTGGATTTTTAAACCGTTTTTTTCTGCAATTTTGGTAATTCTCTCCGGCCTGCTTAGTTCCTTCATTTCATAAAGTAATCCTTCGTTCTCCACTTTTTGAGTTTGAACAGTTTTTTCTAACTTCTGAATGTCTCTGTTTAGTGCATCGGTATTTGATGAAAAGGAAACAATAAACACTCCTGCAGCTATAAGCCCAGCTCCCACAATTGAAAAAATTGCTTTTTCTCCTTTGGTTATCCATCCTTGTTTCTTTACTTTTACAGCAACCTTTTGGTCTTTTTTCGGTGTCTGTTCCTGATTAGTATGTTGCCAACTACGGGCATAATTAGCACTCATTATTTTTTCCACCCTTCCTCATACGTAAATTCTTCTTTCCATGGTTTTATTTTCTTTATTATTCGTAGCTTTGCGGAACGAGATCTTCGGTTTTCTTCCAGTTCTATCTCGTCTGCGCTAATCGGCTTTCTATTTAACAAAGTGAATGGAGCTTCATGTGATTCTGGTATTATAGGCAAGTTTTTTGGTGTTTCCTTAGCAGTACTCCATTTTTTAAAAGCTTGTTTGCATAATCTATCCTCAAGCGAATGAAATGTAATTACCACAATTCTCCCGCCTACTCCCACTACACGTGCCGCTTGATGAAGCGCATCATTAAAAGCTGTAAGCTCATCATTAACTGCAATTCGTAAAGCTTGAAAAATACGTTTTGCAGGATGACCTCCTTTTCTCCTTGCAGCTGCAGGGATTCCTTCTTTTATAAGTTCAACCAGCTGGTGGGTCGTTCGAATTTCCTTTGTCTTTCTGTATGCCTCAATTTTTCTTGCAATTTGCTTAGAAAATTTTTCTTCCCCGTATTTAAAAAAAATTGAAACTAAATCATTGTAAGACCATGAATTAACTATTTCATAGGCATTTAATTCTTTCGTTTGATCCATGCGCATATCGAGTGGCGCATCGTGCTGATAGCTAAATCCTCTATCTCCCCGGTCAAGCTGGGGTGAAGATACACCAAGATCAAATAATATCCCATCAACATGTTCAATTTGATTGTTCAATAATTCTTCTTCTAATCCTCGGAAGTTTGAATGAATAAATAGTATTCTATCCTGGTATACCTTTAATCTCTCTTTTGCCGCCTGCAACGCATCTAAATCCTGATCGAAAGCTATTAACAATCCATTTTCATTTAACTTTGAAGCGATCTGTTCAGAATGACCTCCGCCGCCAACTGTGCAATCAACATATGTACCATCCGGCTTTATGTTCAGACCATCAATTGTCTCTTTTTTTAACACACTATAATGTTCAAACACACATTCACCCACTTTTTAACAGTCCAGTTCTAATTTTTTTATATTAAATATCAAAATCCAAAAGATTCTCAGCAATCTCTGCGAAAGATTCCTCAGAATCAGAGAAATAATCCTCCCAATTTTCGCTTGCCCAAAATTCAATTCGATTAGAGACGCCAATCACAACACATTCTTTTTCCAATACTGCATAATTTCTCAATGGTTGAGGAATATTTATTCTTCCCTGCTTATCCACTTCACATTCAATAGCACCAGAAAAGAAAAATCGGGTGAACGCTCTAGCGTCCTTTTTTGTTAATGGAAGCTTTTTTAACTTTTCTTCTAATATTTTCCACTCATTCATCGGGTAGGCAAACAGACATTTATCCAGCCCACGGGTGACAACAAAACGATCGCCAAGATCATCACGAAACTTAGCAGGAACTATTATTCTTCCCTTTGTATCGATGTTGTGTTGGTATTCACCCATAAACATAGAGTCCGCCCCACCTTCTTTCCCCTATATTACCACATTGCCCCACTATCCACCACTTATTTATAAAAATTTCTCATATTAAATCTCAAAATAGATTGTTCCTGTTGTTTTGAAACAGAAAAAAATGCTGTCATATCAATGATATGACAGCATTTTTTATCTTCAATTTATTTTGGTGGAGACTTGTGGGGGATTTACTCTTCTTATAAATAAACAAAGTAATGTTCATTATCAAAAGAACAAGACATGGCAGTTAAATCTTTTATAAATTGTTGCCCATGTTTATTAAGAAACGGAAGAGGTGTCCACATTCTTTCCTGCAGACTCCCGGAGGGTTGAATAAAAAGTGTAATTAAATCCAACTCCCATAATTCTTTCTCATATTTTTCTTCCAGGGCTTTGATCATTCTTTTTTGCAGAAAATTAATATTCTCATCCAAATAAACAAGGTTCTTTTCTGAAAGTTGGCCAATATCATCACGAATCCCCCAAGCTAATTCCCGGAGACGATGATGAGCATGCTCAATAACATCCTTAACTTCTGTGGAAATATCTTCAATTTTAGGATCGCTTTTTTCTGCTAACCAATTATCTTTAAAATTTTGAAGATCTATATTTATTATTTGTTCAGCCGTTAAATTATATTTCTTTATTAATTTATCTATATTTCTTTCTATAAATGTAAAAGAAAGCCTTGGGATAACCGGTGGCATTTTTATATCTAAGGTTTTAAACGCTTCTTTTAATTCAGCCCAATAACTTATCTCTCCCGGCCCACCAACAAATGCTAGTGTTGGAAATAATAGCTCCTGCATAAGTGGACGTGTGACAACATTGTTACTAAGCTGTTCAGGGTGTTCTTTGGCAATTGATAGAAGTTCTTCTGTAGTAAAACGTACTTCATTCTGTTTTCCTACCCACTCCCCGTTGTCTGACCGGCTAAGTAAAATTCTATCTCCATGAAGATGATAGAAAAGATGAGCATCATTTAATTCTGAACCAATAGATGAAGAATAACCCATTTGTTGCAATTTTTCTGCAGCTTGGTACACCGCTTCAGAAATTACAGGTTGATATTGAATCATTTCTTTAAAATGAATAGATTCAATTCTACGAAGAAGTGAGTTTCCTGAGTCAACAAGTACAAGGCCTTCCGATCTAAACAAATGATAGACAAACCTGGCAAAGAAGTCCACATACGTTTCTGAGTCATCTAAAAATCGCCTTACCCATTCATAAAGTCCCTTCGTATGAAGCGTCTCCGGCAGCTGCTCAAAAAGCTGGTCGAGCCAATTTTCAGCCCTCTCATGGTTAATTTGCTTATGGGATACTGAACTTTTAGTATAAGTATGTTCGGAAAGCGTATGTTTACTCAGCTTGGAATTTTCAGGTAAATAAACATGATTAATCTCTGCAAAATCATGATCCTCACCCGCTACCCAAAATACAGGAATCACAGGTACGTTTAATTTCCTTTCCTGTTCCTTCGCATACTGAATAACTGAAATAATTTTATTGATAGTATACATAGGCCCTGATAGCAAGCCTGCTTGCTGACCTCCTATTACCGCCATACTATTTTCTTTTTCAAGGCGGCGAATATTAGCTAAAGTTTCTTCAGGTGCCTCCCATTGCTTATTCATTGTATGCAATACTTCACTAAGCTGGACACGATCAAAATGGCGACCCTTCAAGTCTTTAACTCTCTGCTCTGTACCTTTGAAGGGGTGATAATCAAAAAAACGTAATATATCTTCATCATTTTTTCTGTATTTTTCAACAAGCTTATTTTGTTTATGTAATGTTATAGGGTCTATATGCATTGATCCCATGCTCCTTTTATTCATTATCCAATACGTATTTTACATAATTCATTCCTAAATTTCATATGATCTGCCTATACTAACATGAATTAGTAAAATATGCGTAGGATAATCCCTACCATCGATAACAGCAAATATGCAAACAAGAATAGCAGGAATGTTATTCTCCAGGTTAGGATAATGGCTTTAAAAATAACGATTTCCGTGTTATATCTCCATTGATAGAAAATAATTATACATAAAACAGATAATACGAGGACCGCTAAATACCCCAAATGAGTATGGCCAACAATAATTTTAAATAACATTGCTACCGCGATAATATATAATATGGTCGTTACATAGACGGTTATATGGACGGCCTTTATCTTTGTTTTACCAACTTTACGAGCAATTAAATATGTAAACCATGTTGCAAGGATCGGTAAAGCAACAAAAATAGAAATAAGATATATAATGAATTCCTTCATTTATTCAGAATTCCTTTCTTCTTTTCTAAAGCTTTTAAACTATGATATACAAATGAAGTGTATGGTATTTTGGTATTTGAACATTGCTTTAACAGATAACCAGAGATCGCTTCTATTTCAGTTTTTCTTCTCTCCTTAATGTCTTTGTACATGGAAGACGTGTTTTCCCCAGTGTTTTTTGCAACCCGCTGAACCTGAGACCATTGTTTATCTTCATTCAAGTTTAAAATAAAACTTGCTTCTACACATAATTGCTTAGCCAAAAATCTAATATATTCATTTTGAATTACTTGTGAATTTTTAACTTGAAAAAGAGCTGTTAATGGATTAATTACTGCATTAAGAATCAACTTTTCTTTTAGCAATATAGACCAGTTGTCCCGATAAACCATCGGAAAATCATGTTGTTCAAGCTCAGATAAAAGCTGTTGTAATTCATTGTTAGCTACTCTACTGTATGATGCCAACTTAATAACACCTTCCCCAGTATGCTTAACGGTATAATCATTAACCTTTTCAGCTCCATGCTCTACCGCACCTATACTAATTGGTTGACTTAAATTACTAATTTTTTCTATATGTGACATCCCATTTTGTAGAAAAACCAACAAAACTTCATTACCCAGGCTAGAAAGGTGTGGCAAAATTTCTAAGAACTGAAACTGCTTGACACATACCATAATACAATCTTGATCCTTTATATTATGTATAAGTTCACATTGTACTTGCCGTCGATCAAACTTATCTGAAATCCTTACCCCGTGTAAATCTATCAGTAATTTTTGTTTTGTCCGTCTAACATATACTGTGACATTATGTTCTTCAGCTAAATAGCCACTTAATAATAACCCTATAGCTCCGCCACCAATTACGCCGATATTCATATCCACAACCCCTTAATTTATGTATGAACAGTATAGCAATAATAATTATATCCGAATATTCATTAAATCGGTAATAATTTGTAATATCATTCTTTTATTTGAATCTGTTCTTTTTTATATTATAATGAAAGAGGTATATAGTGAGGAACACTAATTATTGTTTAAATGGGAAAGAGGGGGAGAAATATCATGAATCGTATAAAAGTAGAAAAATTGCTTATTAACTTTAAAACCTTAGAAAAGTTCAAATATTTCAAAGAATATGGCAACCAGGAATTATCGATGTTGGAAGACCTTGAAAGTAATATGGTAGAAAATGATAGTGATTCACCATTTTACGGAATCTACTTTGGAGATAATTTGGTGGCGAGAATGAGCCTTTATACAGTAAAAGCAAAATACGATCAATATTTTGAGCCGCCACAGGATTATTTAACACTATGGAAGCTGGAAGTACTACCCGATTACCAAGGGAAAGGTTACGGTAAAGCATTAGTGGATTTTGCGAAGAGTTATAACTTACCAATTAAAACAAACCCTAGAATAAATTCTCATGGTTTCTGGGAGAAGATGGACTTCCAAAAAGCACATTACGACATGGAAAGAGACCTTGGAGAAAACCCACTGATATGGCTACCAGAAGGTGTAGAGGAACAGGAAAATAAATAATCCAGAAAAATCCTTGCAGAAGACATGAACGACTCTTATGTAGTGCATTCATGTCTTTTGCTATTTTAATGAATATTATATAATTACTACGATTCCGCATTCACCCAAGTCCAGAGCTTCCCCATTTCCTCCCATGCATGTTCGTAACGCAAAAGTTTTTTCTTCAACTTCTCATTCTCTATCTTTAAGTCGGCTACTTGTTTGTCTTGATCCTCACGGAGAATTCTATCTTTCCCTTCTTCAGACAGACTTAATTTCATCTGTTCCAACAAAGATATCGCAGTTTGAATTGTTTCTTTCGAATTACCTTCAAGAATTTTATCTTGATAAATATCTTTCCTATTTTGTTGCTTTCTTTCATCTTTTGCCAACTGAATGGCATGTTGATAATGTTTTCGTATAGTCGCATTCCACCTGAAACCACATGCTGCAGATGTGCGAGACAATTGCCTGGCTACATCCTTAAATGCTTCTAGCTGTGTCTTTCCCTCTCTAATATACCTTATAACAGTTTCAGCTAAAACGATATCTTCATCTTCGGTCCAAGCATCCTGACGTGAAGCATTCATTCTATCCCTCCTTATTCGTTTGCTATAAATGTATGCAAAGAATAGTTCTGATAGAATAAATGTTTATGTTTTTACACAATTATACTCTATTAGCGGGTTAAAAATTTATTAACTGCTTGAATATGTTCTTCAGACTCCCATAAAATTGCACAATTTCTCACTTCTTCCGCCATTACAGATGATAATCCAATACTTGATAATTTCTTTTTAAATTGTTTCTTAAGTACTTTCATTTGCTCATACGATTTTGAAATATAAGGTTCTAGTAGTTTCTCGGTGTTTTTCCATTCCTCATCCGCAACAATATGTTGAATCCATCCACGTTCTTTTAAATAGGGAGCTTCAAGAACAGTTCCCTCTAATAACCACTGAAACGCAAAGCTGGGTTCTACTTTTTCATACAATAAGGTTCCTCCCCCCCAACCTGGAACGATTCCCAGTTTGGATTGAACAAAGCCAAATTTGCTGCCTTCTTTCGCGATTCGGAGATCACACGCTGTAGCGATTTCACAGCCACCTCCTAATGCTCCACCGTTCAATAAGCAAATAACCGGAACGGGAAATGTCATAATTTCAGCCAGTACTTCCTTCATAGGATAAAGATGATTGAAGGCCTCATCTGAAGATAGATTACCATGTAAACTAGTCAGATCCCCACCAGAACAAAACATCTTTTCCCCTGCACCAGTAATGACGAGAAACTTAATTGTGTCTTTCTTTGCCTCTAATATGCAGCTCATAAACTCTTCTGTCATCTGCTTTGATATTGCGTTATGTTTTTCAGGTCGATTCAAATAAATCTCTCCATAGTTCTTCTGATGAGAGGTATATGTAATATGTTTTTCCACGAATTTCTCTCCTTAATTGCGTTTTCATTTATAATATCATATAAACTGTTTACCTTATCAAACCGAGATTAACAATGCATTTTAAATAATGATTTACTGCAATGTTGGGATACAAACGTATGTTACTCATTCACAGTTGGAGGGAACTGCGGACTAGAGTAATCTCATTTTAAAGAAGTGGATGGACCCATTGATTTCCGCTACAGGGGGACGCTTACCACCGGCATGGCTTCAGCCGCTTCCTCCGCTACGCTCCGTTTAGTGTCTTCAGCTCATGCTATTCCGATACGAGTCGCGGGCCAACAGGACAAGGAAAGCTTCTAAGAGAAACATCGCACGCAGAAAAAGCGGGTTTCTTTTTCAAGGAAGTGGTTTTCTTCCGAGGAAGCTGAAGCGTTGCCCACGGAAAGCGAAGTGTATTTTCCGAAACGGCCATTAAAAAGCAACCAAGGTTACTTCAGAGTTTATCTATTTCCCGAATCATTGAATAACCTTACCATATATATTAGAACCTTAAATAAACTATAAAGCAACTTGATAGTACTGTAATTTATGTCGTATTTCCTCTAATTGTAACCCCCTAGCACTTCAGGAAATAAAAAAACAGACCATCGAAATGATCTGTTTTTTAAAAAATATTAGTTGTTTACAACTTCTTTGCCATCATATTGACCACATGATTTACAAACATGGTGCGGTTTAGTTAGTTCTCCACAATTAGAGCACTCAACCATGCCAGGTACGTGTAATTTTTTATGAGTACGACGTTGATTTTTAACCTTTTTAGAAGTTCTTCTTTTAGGTACTGCCATGACTTACACCTCCTTCACATAAAAAAACAAAACGAGAACAATGATTCTTATTTGTCTTTCTTATTTTTTTCTAATAATGTTTCTAACTTTTTAAATCGTGGATCTATCGTTTTTTCCTTTTTTTCCTCTGAAACAAATTCCCAATCCTGGCCTTTTTTTGGAGCGCCTTGCTGGTTATTTTCCCCATCGGAAAACACGCGAAAAGGTACCTCTAATAGAATATTTTCCTTTATTAAAGGAGTTAAGTCAAGCACTTCTCCCTTAACAGGATGAATTTCATCTTCCTCTTCTTCTTCCGTATAGTAAGAAGATGTAGTAAAAACTTCATCTGCCTTAATATCAAAAGGATACGGTACATCCACCAATGTACGTGCACATGGTAATGTCATTTCACCCTCTATATGAAGAGTGAAAAATATCTGCTCTCCATGAAGATAGCATTTACCATGGACCCTTACAGGATCTATATGACGTATATCATTGTTCATCGTTTCTAATTCAGAAACATCAACCTTTTCATCAAATTGAAAAGGATCATTATAAGCATTTTTTCTAATCTGTGCTATTGCAAACTTCATTATTATCACCTCAAGGCAACAAGAGTAATTTTAAAAGAAAATTGGACTTTTGTCAACATATTTTCTTTACAGAATACAGACAGCCATTTAATACGTCTTCCAATAATATAATCGTTAACTCATCTATCGTATTAGCAGGGTTCTTCATTCTATAATGCATGCACACCTCCTTTATTTTTGTTACAATATTACCATTATATAGTAGGAGTGTTTGTTTATGGATGCCTGTGGATTAATTGTTGAATATAACCCTTTTCATAATGGTCATTTATATCATGTCCAGCAAGCGAAAAAATCCTCTAAAGCAGATTGTATTATAGCAGTTATGAGTGGTTCATTTCTACAACGAGGTGAACCGGCAATAATAGATAAGTTTCACCGCACTCAAGCTGCGTTGGCATCGGGTGTGGATTTAGTAGTAGAATTGCCTTATTCATATGCTGTCCAAAATAGTGACTTCTTTGCAAAAGGAGCCGTACATACATTGGATAAACTGAAGGTTTCCAGTATTTGTTTTGGTAGTGAGTCTGGTGATACCTCCAATTTTATAACAAGTTACAAAATGTTTAAAGAAAAAGAGGCTATCTTTCATGAGGTTGTACAACTTTATATAAAAAAAGGAATTTCCTTCCCTGAAGCAAGCAAGGCTGCCTATAAACAGATAGGCTTATCTACCAATGAACTCGATTTGACAAAGCCAAATAATATACTTGGATTTGGTTATATTAGAGCTATATTTGAAGGGAATCTCTCCATCAGTCCAATTACCATCAAACGTACAGGCAGCAATTATCACGATCAAATGATTAATAACTCTGTCGCAAGTGCCACTAGTATACGGAAGGCATTATTTCAACAGGAAAGTCTCACAGAGAAAATCCAAGGAACATTGCCAATTTCAACTTGTGAACAGTTGATAAAATATAAAAAAATAACTGGCTACTGGCATACATGGGAAAATTACTTTCCTCTCCTTCAGTATCGTGTATTAACAATGTCATTAGATGAGATTAGAAAGATTCATGGCGTGACCGAAGGAATTGAATACAGAATTAAAAAAACGGCAAAAACAGCAACTTCTTTCTCTGGATGGATGGATGAACTAAAAACAAAACGCTACACTCGTACAAGACTACAACGCATGTTCGTCCATATTCTTACAAATACAAAAAAAGAAGATCTACTCCCTATCCTTGACGATCAATCTGTATCTTATGTCAGGCTACTGGGATTCAATGAGACAGGTCGAAAATACATAAATTTGAACAAAAAGAAGATACAAGTACCACTTGTTACAAAGTTAACTAAAAACATGGATATTTCCTTAAGCTTGGAGGAAAAAGCCAGTAACGCTTATTATAGTATCCTTCCTCCGAGCATTGCAGAGAAACTACGTAAACAAGAGCTGCAGCCACCAATTATTATATAAAACAGCTATTTTTCCAATGAAGGCATGTGTTCTATCCTAAAAAATATAATATTTTTTAGCAAATCTCATTTACCTTCGGAGTGCAAGATAAATGCGAGCTCGTGATTATTTCATTTTAAGGAAGTGGATAACCTCTTTGATCTCCGCTACAGCGGACGCTCTCAAAACTCCGTGCACAAGCGCGATATCTGTTTGTTACTTCCCAGTGTCTACTTTGCCACCAGGATGTACTGCGTTTATTTATATTACGTCTCATTGGTTAATTCCAACATGTATATGAGAATCAAATAAAACAGTCGAACGTTTCGGATTGTATAATATCTCGAAAAACGTTCGACTTTTCATTTACTAAGTAATTTAATTACATAATCTATTACTAATTATTTAGAAGCAGGTTTCAAGCCTTTCAAATAATCGACCGCATCCTGAAATGTATTAACAGGGACAATTTTCATCGATGTGTCTATTTCAGCTGCCTTTTCCTTTGCAACTTGGTAGTTCGAATCTTTATTACCATTTTCATTAGGAGCAAAGAAGATATCTGCACCTTCTCTGTCAGCTGCTACCACTTTTTTATCAATACCACCAATTCTTCCAACGTTGCCATTATAATCTATTTCACCTGTTCCGGCAATTTCATAACCTCGCGTGAAATCTTCCTCGGTTAATTGATCAAATATTTCAAGTGAGAACATTAATCCAGCACTCGGTCCACCGATCCTACCACTTGAAAAGTGGACTTCCGGGTCAACCGTAACACTACGGTCTGTAACCAATCGAATACCAATTCCTACTTTACCATCAAGTTCTTCGTATGCATCCAATTTTATATCTTGTGTCATTTCCTTCTCGTCTCTAACAAATTTGATAGTGACAATATCTCCGGCTTTCTTACCTTCTACAAATGTGATTAAGTCTTCGGCTTCTTTAACTTGCTTGTCATTAATACCAACAATTCTATCACCCATTTCGAGGATACCGTCAGCTGGCATTCCATCTATCACCGTTACAACATAAACGCCATTAAATTCAATTTCTATGCCTTTTTCTGCAGCTTTATATGCAACTACTGTTGAAGCTTCTTGTGAGTTTTCCATCATTTGAAGTTGTGCATGCATATACTCGTCTTCGGTAACTCCTTCAGGACGAACATCCTCTAATGGCATGACCTCCTGATTTGGAAGAATCTTAGCCCAAATAAATTGTAATGGAGTAGCCTGTCCCCCGCTTATAGTCACAAGATGCATATCTCCTTTACTTTTATAACCTTCCTCAACCTCTACAATAGGATTTAGTGCATCTGCACTACCTGGTTTGTAAATGTAGTAAGGAATTTTAAATGCTGCCAAAAAATAAATAAGGATAATAATAATGAACAGAAAAAATAAATGTTTCTTTGTAAATCTCATTTACATGCTCCTTCCAACTCTTAACCAATAAAAGTGTATGGCATATTTTCGCTATGTATGTGCGTATATTGATAAAGACTTGTACTACTCAAATAAAATTATTATAGAACAAGCTAGAATTATTCTACTACTATCATAGAGGGATGTACAGAGCAATGGGTCATGATATAGGAGGCAGAGGATTGAAACAAATAACGAAAACACTATTATTAGCGAGCCTGTCCACTTTTATAGCTTTTTCACTGATAAGGTTCCCAGATGAAGCTTTTAAGGCTAGTATTAGAGGATTAAATATGTGGTGGGAAGTAGTTTTCCCTTCTTTACTACCATTTTTCATTACCTCCGAATTATTACTTGCATTTGGGGTAGTTAAGTTTGTAGGTATTCTTTTTGAACCAATCATGAGACCATTGTTTAACGTGCCAGGTGTCGGGAGTTTTGGATGGGTGATGGGTATGGCAAGTGGATATCCAACTGGAGCAAAAATAGCCAGTAGATTACGTGAGGAAAAACAATTAACTCGGATTGAGGCTGAAAGACTCGTATCGTTTACAAATGCCTCAAGCCCCTTGTTCATCATTGGAGCCGTTTCGGTAGGTTTTTTTCATGATGCAAAGCTGGGCGTATTGCTAGCTGCTGCACATTATATTGGCAATGCACTAGTTGGATTCTGTATGCGATTCCATGGTTTAAAATCTTCCAGAGAAACAAAGCCAAAAACAAATGGAAATTTTTCACTTATTAAAGCGTTTCAAGAAATGCATCACACTCGCCTAAAAGACCCCCGCCCGATTGGAGAGGTGTTGGGAGACGCAGTTGTTAATTCCATAAAAACACTTGTCATGGTTGGAGGATTCATCATCTTGTTCTCCGTACTTACTAAATTACTGTTTTTAGTTGGCATTACCCCATTTTTAGCCATATTTTTTAAGGTGTTTCTGCAAATAATAGGACTTCCTATAGATATGGCTTTACCATTATTCTCCGGCTTATTTGAAATAACGATTGGTGCTCAGAGTATTTCAGGTGTTTCAACAGACTCTATACTAGCAAAAGCGATTTTAATAAGCTTTATTTTAGGGTTTAATGGCTTTTCCGTCCAAGCCCAGGTTGCAAGTATTCTCGCAAAAACAGATATCCGTTTTACTCCTTACTTTTTCGCTAGATTTCTTCATGGAATTTTTGCAAGTATTATTGTGATTATTCTTTATAAGCCTCTTTATTTAAATAAACAAGCATTCGGAACAGATGATATCCCTGTTACTCAACAAGGTCAGGCTCAATTATTCTGGTTGGATTTACTGGAACTCCTAAAACAATTCGGGCCAATTTTCACTATCCTCTCTTTGACCATTGCTTTTTTAGTTCTCTATCGCCGTGGTAAACAGAGTTAGCAATGTCCTTTAAACAACAAGGTTCTACTGCAATTGTTGGGGTACAAACGTATTTCTTCATTCATAGTTGGAGTATACTGCGAAGTAATTTTGTAGTAGTTTATTTCATTTTAAGGAGGTGAATAGACCCAATAATTTCCACTGCAGGGGGACGCTTTCCGCCGGCATGGCTTCAGCCGCTTCCTCCGCTACGCTCCGTGCAGGGTCTTCAGCTCATGCTATTCGAAGCCACTGAAAAAGTCCGGTAAATTCTTGAGAAGGCTAGTTCCAAAAAATTACATCACCACTTTTTAGTCTATGAGTGGAATAAACTGGTTCTGGCTCTCCATTTATGCATATTAACAAAACAAAATTTTGGGATAGTGTCTTTTGAAAAACTTCTATTTTAGTAGAAAATGACTTTTTCAGTGGCCTCATGCTATTCCGGCAGGAGTCGCCCCCTTCCGCTCCAATCAATTTGTATCTGCTTAAATCCATAAATAGCGGGTTAATATCTAATCACTTTTCTAGTGTAGTAAAAACACGAAGACTCCTCGGAAAGAAAAAACATCTTTCCTTCGTGCGATGCACAATTCGCTGAAGCCTTCCTTGTCCTGTGGGAAAAGCAACTGCTGAAGATCCCGCAGGACCAGAAAAGCTTCTATGAGAAACATCGCACGCAGAAAAAGTGGGTTTATTTTTCAAGGAAATGGATTTCTTCCGAGTAAGCTGAAGCGTTGCCCACGGAAAGCGAAATGTATATTCCGAAGCGGCCGCTTAAAGTACTATCAAGTTACGTCGGAGTTTATCTATTTAACGAACGATTGCATAACCCCCACAAATATTTTAGAGCCAACAAAAAAAGATGTTGCTATTTATCACAACATCTTTTCCTATTATTTATATTTTGTAATTAACGCCTGCTCTACCGGTTTTGGAACCAGATCTGAAACATTTGCTTTATACTTTGCCACTTCTTTTACTATACTTGAACTTAAGAATGAATATTGATTATTTGTCATCATAAAAAAAGTTTCAATTTCTTCATCTAACTTTCTATTCATGGAAGTAATTTGCATTTCATATTCAAAATCACTGACTGCTCTAAGCCCTCTAATTATAGCCTGAGCGTTTTTTTCTTTTGCATAATCCATCAATAATCCATCAGAAGAATCAGCTATCACATTCGGTAGATCGATAGTGCATTCCTCAATTAATTTTATCCGTTCCTCAACAGAAAATAATGGGGCTTTCGATTGGTTATTGAAAACTGCTACAATAATTTGGTCAAAAATCCTTGCTCCACGCTGTATAATATCCAGATGCCCATAAGTAAGCGGATCAAAACTACCAGGGCAAATTGCTAACCTAGTCAATATAAAATACCTCCTATGTGTCATTTCTAAATATAGTTATTGTAATTGTACCACCATATTTTTGTTGCTTAATTAAAGATAGTGATTTATGTAATGGATTCAATACGGTAGAATGATCGTGTTCACAATAGATCATGGCTCCCTTATTTAGTATCTCTAAGCTGACTATTTCATTTATTAATCCTTCATAATCTCCTTTTGCGTAAGGCGGATCCAATAGTATTAAATCAAACTGAAGTCCTCGCTTGGATGCAGCGTGTAACGCACGAAATGCATCTGCCCGAAATACTTCTGTTTCTTTTTCCAAGTTAAGCGCTTTAAGATTATCATGAATGATATGTATAGCCTTCGGTGACTTATCAACCAAAATCCCCCATTCCATTCCCCTGCTCAATGCTTCAATGCCGAGTGCTCCACTACCGGCGAACAAATCAAGAAATTTACCCCCTTCAAAATATGGACCCATTATTTGAAAAGTCGCTTCCTTAACTTTATCAGTTGTCGGTCTTGTATTTTTACCTGGAACTGCTTTTAATTGACGTCCTTTATATTGCCCAGCTATAACTCTCATAGTCACACTCCCTTTGGCACTATTCGACATTAATCCTATCATAAAAGGGAAGAGATGAAAATAATTTAAATTCGATAACAAAACATGAACTTTGATGTATAAATTTATCTTTCTTGTACATAATAAATTATTGAGACAGCTAAAGGTTAGCTTGGTTGTTTCATAACTCGAAGAAGACTTACACTTCCCCATAAGATCTTCTTCGGTTTCTCCTCTCCCTTTGCCTTTTTGTTTTCTAAAAGGAAAACAAAGGGACCTGCAGAAAATATTTCTGCAGGTTTTTCTTTTTGTTAAAAGCCTTTTGAAAAAATCGAGGTATAAAAGTAACTATATCTAGTTATACATAGTTTGGGAGGAAAGCGAATTAGCCTCCTTTATTAATTATTAGACCTCTTCACCCATTAGAGCAAAAAAATATGGACAACATATTGTCCATATTTTAAAAAACATTATATACCCATTTTATAATCATATTGTTTTGCTTTATCTGGTTTTGCATTTTCGTAGTTTGTTTCTATAAAGGGTTTATAAGAACGGTCTACTTTTGATACAAAGGCTAACTTAAGTAATTTTTGTTCGGTTTTTTCAATTTCATCCTGATTTACGTAAATTACAGCATATTTCATTCTCTTTGATACATAAATTAAATGTCCATACCTTTTTATTTGTTTAATATTTTTCAAATGTTGAAACCAGACTATTAAACTTTGGCGATCCACATTCATATCATGCCCTCACTTACAAGTTATTTGCAACTTAGTTTATCAGAGTAACCATATAAATTCAAAGATCAGGAGGCACAGCCACATCCTCCACCGCTTCCACAACCACAGCCACTATCTGTTAAAGCTGCCCCTTCCTGAGGAGCTTTCACTTGTTCACTTACACTCTGAGCTACATATCTACTAATCTCATCTAATAATTTTTGCAGGTTTCTTTCGGCAATTTTAAATTCAGCCACCTTATCGTTCATATCCATTTCTCGTTTGGCTGCTCGTACCTTTTTCATGATTTCATTATAATCAGGGTGGTATCTGCCAAATCGCTGGACATCGTCATACTGTTCTTTTATATGTTGAAAATCTCTAATTAATTTCTGAGCTTCTTTATCTTTATGAAGAGCTTTCTGGGAATTAGTATAGGCTTCCATTATGTCTGAATCCATTACCATACTCCCCAATTGCTCGGATTTATCTAATATATCTACATATTCCATAGTAGCTATCATTTATTACACCTCCACTACTATAGTATCATTTAAGACAAGTTCTGAAAATGTTTAATCCTTCATTGCTCCAGCAAATTGAATAAGCATCTCAAGCATTTGCACTTGATTATTTAATTTTTCAACCCGCTGAGGAAAAGTCTTTCCATAAAATCGTTTCGCTTCTTTATCTATATGAGTCAACATGGAAGGTTCTCTGGACAAATAGCGGTACCACATAGGATTAAGACGTACGAATCTTGCTAACTGTGGATTACTTTTTAGATACTCATAGCATTGTGGATGCATTGAATTTCCTCCTAGTCTCGATACCAATTAATAGGATTTTGGTTAGAAGTACCAGTGCTCTTCGTAGATTGGAACTGACTGATTATTTCCTGAACAGTCGTTATTGCATTGCTTAATTGATTGGCTTGTTTCTGTATTTTTTCTATATCCATATTTTCAGCCATTTTAAGAAATTGGTTGAATAACTCCTTGTTTTTTTTATCCCCATCTTCTTCTTCAGCCTCAGGCTTTTCTTCAATAAATTGATCCCAATAGGAATCTTCTTCTCCTAGCAATGCCCATTTTTCATAATACACTTGTAGCGACTTTCCACTTCGTCTAATTTCCTTTAATAACTTAGGATGCTTATTTATAAACCGTTTAAAATTAACAACTGATGGGTGCAAATCTGATTCATTCATCTTGCTCACCTCATATTAAATAGACATTTATACTATTTAATTTATGTTAAATTCTAAGAGATGTGCCTGACTTCCCACTCAGAATCCCAGACTAACAAAATACCTATAAAGGTTTAGCAAGGAAATTTTGTGTAAAATACAATCGATATACCCCTACTCCCAAATGGGTGTATTCTTCTTTTAGCAATGCTTGACGATGCCCTTCACTATTTAGCCATCCTTCTATAGCCGCTGGTGCATCCGGATATTGAGCAGCAATATTTTCACCAGCTGCAGTATAGAAGACCTCTTTTTCAGCTAAGCGCTCTTTTAATCCATTGCCATTTTGACTATAATGTGAAAAGTATTTATTTACTTCCATGTCTTTACTATGCTTTAACGCTACTTGACTAACTGATTCATCCCACTTCAGGACAGACTTGTTGTATTGATGGCGTAGAACATTTGTAATTTCGAAAATTTGCCTTTCCATACCTTCCTCTATTTTTAACCATTGTCTATTATTTAATATAGGGCGCTCAGGAATTTGGCCACGATATTCCAGTTCATAGGGACGGTGCAATAAGAGTATATCTGCAGTTAAAACTCTAATAGAGGATAACTTTTCCGTAAATGTGTCAAAATAAGCTTGCACAAATATATCATCGTCTACTTTTATTAATGGACGCATTTTAAGATCATCTTCATTTAATTTAAAAGTGTAGGATGCGAAATTTTCACTATAATTAACATGCTCTTCAAAAGGGTATTTCTTATTTATCTCATCATAGGTCTGATTAATGACAAAAGGCTTTGACCCCAATTCAGAACCAGTTGCATATATTGTTTTAACTTCTTCTCCCAAGACTCCAAATTGAATATATTGACTTGAATCATCCGTATAGACCCACCAAGTATAATCATATGCACTTGGATCTTTTCTCTTTGGCTCCCCAAACTGTTCTTGTAACTGATCAGTTCCTTTTCCCACCCATTGAAAAAGGTCCCCTTCCAACGGTATTTCTTTTTGCATCTTTGGAGTTCCCTCTTTAGCTTTTAGAAGGGTAGATTTCTCTTTTGCAATCCTTACTGATTCAGTAATTAATTTTTCACCTGGAGCATCTTTTCCTTCCATTACATAAAATACAATAACTGCGAGAATGGTTAATATAACTGTAATTTGAATAAACCGCATAGAATGGTCCCCTTCTCTTCTTTTTTGTTATATATATGCACAATATACTATAAACATTCTCTTAACTCTATTATCTCTAAAGAAGATATAATCAAAAATCTTATGCGTTTTCAATTGCATGTTCACTTATTTCGTACTATTATAGTGTAGGAAGGACAATTATGTGAGGTGGATAAGATGAGATTAGAGAATACTGGTATTGAAGACGTTGTTATCGATTTAAAACCACTCGATCATTTAACTGGAAAACATGCTTTTATTCGAGCTGGGCAATGGGATTATGATCGCGTAACGTATGATTATAAAATAGAATCAAAAGAAAAAAACATTACATATTACATCCGAATTCAAGGCTACTCTATTGAAGGAGATGTAGATAGAGGCAATGCTGTAATTAAACTAATGCCTCCACTTTTAGGAAAACACTATTACCCGCATGGGGTTGAATATGGCGAGGAAGAAGGATTCCCTGCTAACCTTGTGGAACGAGCAAACAACATTATTACTAAAGTAAAAGATGAAATTCAACAATATAAAAAATAAATTCAAACTGACCAACTACTCAGATCAAATGTTAGTAGTTGGTTTTTTATTCAATTTAATATAATACAAAGAAATTTTCTGTTCAAATTGGAAATTTAATGCTATATTCTTTATAGAAATAGCTGCCATTATATTGGCTACATATGAAAGGAGACATTAATTAACGTTGATCCGCACACTTACAAAACGCCATTGGACACTAATATTTATAGCCGTACTGCTAGTACTTTTCATAATCTTTATTCTACCCGTCTCCATTCCTCTTATTGTTGCTTTTTTTACAGCACTATTGCTTAACCCTACAATTCGTTTGCTGCAAAGAAAAACGAAGATTAGCCGAAAAGCAGCGGTTTCTATAATATTTTTACTTTTTTTACTGCTGGTTGGAATCGCTGGAACCTTTATTGTTACAAAAGCTGTGACTCAAGTTGTAAATTTTGTAGAGGATGTACCTAGTCATTTTAATCAATTGAATGATATGTATGAAGAGTGGGAGAAAGATCTTCAACAATATACGAATAACCTTCCTCCAGAATTCGTAAAACAGATTTCTGATAGTATTGAGGAAAACTTAACAGCACTTAGCAATACAGCGAAAGAAAAAATAACATTAGATAACATTGCAGAGATTTTCAGTAAAGTACCCCAATATTTAATTAGTTTTATTGTTTATCTTATTGCTCTCTTTCTTTTCATGTTGGAATTGCCTTTACTTAAAGCAAAAATGTATAATTTGCTAACAAAAGAAACTGCTGAAAAAGTTTCATTTATGAACAGACGTTTAGCTGATGTATTACTTGGATTTCTTAAAGCTCAATTTCTAGTAAGCCTTCTGATTCTAGCAGTATCATTAGTCGGATTATTTTTAATCACTCCAGAAGTTGCGATAATGATGTCGCTTATTATTTGGATCGTTGATTTAATACCCATTATCGGCTCTATCATTATACTGGGGCCATGGGCTTTATTTCTATTACTGGCAGGTGATACATCACTAGGTATTCAACTTGCTGTTCTTGCAATCATTTTACTTGCTGTTCGACGTATTGTTGAACCTAAAGTGATGGGGCAACATATTGGGCTATCTCCATTGGCCACATTGATCGCCATGTTTATTGGACTAAAATTATTAGGTTTACTAGGTTTTATATTAGGTCCATTATTATTTATAGCATTTAACTCCGCAAAAGAAGCAGGTATTATAAAATGGAATACAAAAATATAGGAGGAAGAGCAATATCTCTCTTCCTCCTTTTCATATAAAGACGGTTAATACAAAATGTAGGATGGTAGATTCCCTAACTTTATAAAGATGTTTGGAGAAATTTTTGTAATACCTTTCAAGCACTCGGTAATAGAACTATACTCACTCTTATTCTTTGTTTATCAGCAGGGTTTGCTATTCCTATGTTCCCAATATCGCTTTTATCATACTTGTTGTTTCTCCGCCTTCAAAAATAATATAAAGTAATAAGTAGACCATTACTCCAGTTATTGCACTAAAAAGCCATATGATACTTGTTACAGGACCAATTTTTCTGTGCTTAGTAATCTTACGTTTAAAAGCTAACATTAGTGTAACGACGCCAAAAACTGCACCAATTGTTGCTAAAGTTATGTGAAATATAAGAAAAACAGTGTAGTAAATTTTATACTCATCAGGACCACCAAAACTTGTATTGCCGACAAATATTGTTCTTGAAACGTATATAATAAAGAACAGTAACGCACTGATAGCAGCAGACACCATGACTTTTTTATGTGTTTTAGCATTTCCTTTACTAATTAATATCCATCCTATTACAACTAAAATTGCACTTAATGCGATAAAAAAGGTACTTATTGTGGGTAACAACGGCATGTCTTTCCTTCCTTTCATTCTTCGGTTATGTAGAAAACACCTTACCTCACAAAGGAAGCAAGGTGTTTAATCGATTGGGCTAACTATTCGTCTCTGCCGGAATAGGATCAACCTTAAGACTTTCTTGATTAAACCACGTAAAGAAAATACGAGCAAGTATATAGCCATATGTTATTTCTTGCATAATCTTCATAATAATTCCACCAAGTTGCTGATCTTCAAGAGTACTCATTGGTGAAAACATTTCCGGTCCAGAAATAGCATAAGATATCCCCTGCAATACATTTCCAGGCACACATAACGACATTGCCTGTATCCAAGCTCCATCTTGGCTGTAAGCAGCAAATAAAGCATGATCAGCGAATATGATTAATACACACGCAGGAGTGATCAATACTCCATTGGCAAAAATATAGCCAATTTTTAATAATGGTGACATTGTATCCCATTCTTTAATAGGAGATAAAATGGGCCACCAAACAATAAAGGCTGCAATGAGGATCACTAATGAGATCGAAGTATGTGCAATTTGTGACGATTTGGCAAAGTCAAAAACTGCTGGTACATGATATAACGAAAATAAGCTGTTAAATAATAATAAAGAAATAATCGGTTTCGTTAATACTTTTAATACTGGGTTTATAAACGGAGCAGATACCACTTTTTTCCATATCCAAACAGGTATTCCTTTAATAATTAAAATAGGAAAGATCAAATAATATATTGCCATTTGTGCCATATGTGCAGTAAGCATAATATGTGTTAAGAGATCAACTGGAGATCCTTTTACAATATAAAGCAATAATAGAGCAATATAAAAATAAACCTGTTGTTTATTAGATGGCTTTTCCACTATTCCCCACTTAGATCTAAAGGGGCCGGTAATTAAAAAATATGCCACTCCAAGACCGATAACAAATAGGAAGAAATAAGGACTCCATAAAGCACGGAAACCAAATATTTGTAATTCTAACCACATAGATAATCACTCCATTTAGGGTTTATCTCTATTATTATAACTTACATGATCATTGAATACACGTATAGAATGTGACGATTTTAAAACTTTCCTTAAATATAAAGGACTATAATAACTGACTGTAATAGGCAACCATATATTATTAAAATAAAGCGCAATAAAAATTGATTGGAGTGGAATGCGGCAATCTAAGAACGCCACGTCCTGGGACAGGGGCTGCGCTAACTCGCCCCATCAAAAACCGTTTGCGCTAATTCGTCCCAACGAAAACCCTTTGTGGCGACGATTGCATGATCAACGTCCTTGAAAAAGAAATCCGCTTTTTCTGCGTGCGATGTTTCTCTTAGAAGCTTTCCTTGTCCTGTTGGCCCGCGACTCCTGCCGAAATAGCATGAGGCGAAGACCCTGGGCGGAGCGTAGCGGAGGAAGCGGCTGTGGCCATGCCGAGCGGTAAAGAAGACACTGTGAGGTTACGAACAGATGTCACGCTTTTACCCGGAGGTTTGAAAGCGTCCGCATGCAATGGAAATCAATGGGGCTTACCTCTGCAACTATTTCAGTGAGCTTTTCAACAACACAGTTATTTCACATAATCTGAACACGAATAGTTAGTTCGCATTTTATCTAAATTGCAATATTTTTATTTTTAACACTCCAACTTACTTCTAAAATATTTAAAAGACCAAAAGAAAAAGACCGGTATGTTTACCGGTCTCTTCTGTTTACCACCATGCAATTGTTAATAGTGTAGCAACAGTTAATACTGCCGCCCATACTCCACCATAAATCATCATAGATGGGAATTCGTGATCTTTATCTTTCATGTGCATGAAATAATAAAACTGAAATGCAACTTGAATAATTGCCAATAGTAGAATTACTGGGATAATAAACATTTTATCCATTGCTTTTGTAGCAACCAAGGTAAAGGCAATTATGGTAAATCCAATCATTAAAGCAAAGGAAATCAATTGCTTTTTCATTTCATCTTTATTTCTTTTCTTTTGAAACGAATTAACACTGTTGGTATTGGTGTTCTCTGACATAATTTAACCTACCTTTCCCATTAGATAAACTACTGTAAAGATAAATACCCATACAACATCAATAAAGTGCCAATAAAGACTGAATGTATAATATTTTGGAGCATTATATAAATTCAAGCCTCTTTTTGCATTTCTAACCATTAAAGCAATTAACCAACTAAGTCCAAATACAACGTGACCACCGTGGAAGCCAACTAATGTATAGAAGGCTGACCCAAACGCTGAAGAGCGGAATGTAAAACCGAATTCGTGAATATAATGAGCAAACTCATAAATTTCACAACCAAGGAAACCCATTCCTAGAAAAGCAGTAATAGCAAGCCATAATTGCATTTTCTTAAAGTCATTATTTTTCATATGATACATCGCATATACACTTGTTAATGAACTTGTTAATAACAGCATTGTCATAATAAATACAAGCTCTAATCCAAATAAATCAGTTGACGTAGGGCCACCCGCAGTGGAATTTCTTAATGCAAGGTAGGTCCCAAAAAAACTGGCAAACAAAACTGTCTCTCCGCCAAGGAAAAACCATAAACCAAAGAATTTATTCTTTCCTTCAAGGGTGGCTTTTTCTGGTTCTTGCGGCATTACTTCTGGACTTAAGGAATGATCGTGACTCATATTAGTCAGCCTCCCTTTCAAGATCTTCTTTCTTAATGTGATAGCCATGGTAGTCCTTCAAAGATCTGATTAACATACAAATCAATGCTGTACCAATACCAGCAAAAACTGCCAATAACCATGCACTGTGATCAACCTGGTAAATAAACCCAAAACCAGCTACAAAGAATCCTAATGACATGATGAAAGGAAGAATAGATCCATCAGGCATATGAATATCTCCAAGCGGTT
The DNA here is from genome assembly GCF_001878675.1 of Virgibacillus halodenitrificans. NCBI lineage: Bacteria > Bacillati > Bacillota > Bacilli > Caryophanales > Bacillaceae > Virgibacillus > Virgibacillus halodenitrificans. The sequence goes on from NZ_CP017962.1 coordinate 2,193,164, forward strand.
CTGCAGGTGTCATTTTGCCTTTACCCTCTGTTTTCTCAATCCATAAAGGATCCAAACCACGAGTAAGTGGCGTTTGCTTAAAGTTATAGAATGGAGGTGGTGAAGGAATTGCCCATTCCAACGTACGACCATCCCATGGGTCAGCAGGAGCTTTTTCCCCTTTAACTGCAGTGTAAATAATGTTGATTAGAAGAATTATTACTGCAACCCCCATTAAAAATGCGCCAATTGTACTTATAAGGTTACCAGTATCTAGCCCTTGATCTTCAAGGAATACCCAGTAACGACGTGGCATACCCATTAATCCAAGGAAATGTTGGATAAAGAATGTCAAATTAAAACCTATTAAGAAAATCCAAAATGCAGCTTTACCCATACCTTCATGTAGAATGCGGCCAAACATTTTTGGATACCAGTAATGTATACCTGCCAGGATTCCAAATACAGAACCACCAACAATAACATAATGGAAGTGGGCAACAACAAAGTAGGTATCATGATACTGATAGTCAGCTACCGCAGAAGCTAGCATAACACCAGTCATACCACCAATTGTAAATGAAGGAATAAATCCTAGTGCCCAAAGCATTGCTGAGTTAATAGTAATGCTTCCTCCCCACATAGTTGCAAGCCAGTTAAATATCTTAATACCTGTTGGTACTGCAATAGCCATCGTTGCAATTGCAAAGATAGAGTTTGCGACCGGACCTAAACCAACCGTAAACATATGGTGAGCCCAAACCATAAATCCTAAGAAAGCGATTAAGATTGTGGCAAAAACCATCGCAGTGTAACCAAATAATCTTTTCTTTGAAAATGTAGAGAATATATCACTAAACAAACCGAAAGCAGGTAAGATCAATATATATACTTCCGGGTGGCCGAAGATCCAGAATAAATGCTGCCAGATTACGGTATTACCACCTAAAGCAACATCAAAGAAAGCTGAATCAAACATACGGTCAAACATAAGCAGGAATAATCCTACTGTTAGAGCCGGGAAAGCAAAAAGAATAAGAACACTAGTTACAAATGTAGTCCAAGTAAATAATGGCATACGCATATAAGTCATTCCAGGCGCACGCATGGTAACAATCGTTACTAAGAAGTTAATTCCACCCATTAATGTTCCCGCACCGGATATTTGCAGGCCAAGTGTGTAGAAATCTACTCCATGCCCAGGTGATTGAATGGATAGTGGCGCATAAGAAGTCCATCCTGCATCAGGAGCTCCACCTAAGAACCAACTACAGTTCAATAAAATTCCACCAAACATAAATAACCAAAAACCTAATGAATTTAAAAACGGGAATGCAACATCTCTAGCACCTATTTGCAAAGGCATGATGGCATTCATTAACCCTAAAAACAGCGGCATAGCTGCCAAGAAGATCATGGTTGTTCCATGCATTGTAATCATTTCATTATATAAACCAGCACTTAGAAAGTCATTTTCTGGTTTAATTAGTTGAATACGAATAAATAATGCTTCAATACCACCAAGCAGGAAGAAGAATCCGCCACCAAATAAATATAAATGCGCAATTTTTTTATGGTCGACTGTTGTTAAATAATCCCACAAGAAGGCTCCGAAGCCTCTTTTTTGAGTAGCTGCTATACTCAAGGTTCAAACCTCCCTTAATTTCTCTCTTAAGAATTTAAATATTACTATTTGCCTGCGCTTTCAGGAGTAATATCAGATGGTTTTAATTGCATCAGATAGGCTGAAATTTTCTTTGCTTCTTCTTCAGAAACAGCAGGATAATTACCTGTCATTTTATTTCCAGGCTTAATGGATTCAGGGTCCATTATCCATTTAACAAGATTTTCCTCGTTTGGCTCAAGGAAACCAGCAATTTTAGATCGGTTTCCAAAGTCAGTAAGATTAGGTCCAACAGCTGCAGGTGAAGATCCTATAGCATGACAACCCATACAACTCTTTTCTTCAAATAAATCCTTACCTTCTTGCGCTACTGCGTCTTGTGGCTGTGCTTTCGGGTCGACATCTTGCATATCAGATACCCATTTGTCAAACTCTTCTGGGCTCACTGCAACTACTTTAAAGTCCATTAGTGAATGTGAAGGCCCACAAAGTTCAGCACATTTACCCCAATAAACACCTTCTTCTTTTGCCTCAATATACATTTTGTTTACGTTCTCAGGGTTAACATCCATTTTTCCTGATATACTTGGTATCCATAATGAATGGATTACATCAGAAGAAATCATATTCAGATAAACTTTTTCTCCTGTTGGAATGTACAAGTCTTGACTTGTTTGAATCTCTTCCCCTTTGTAATTGAAATGCCACCAATACTGGTTTCCAGTAACTTCAATATTTACTCCGTCACCGGACTTTGACATGTCTGCCAATTCAAATGTTGCCGCAACAGTTGGAACTGCAAGGATCAATACCAAAATAATTGGTATTACTGTCCAAATTGTCTCAAGTGTCTTATTACCTTCCACTTGTTTTGGTATGTAATTTTCCTGTCCTTTCTTTTTACGAAAGCGAACTAGGGCAATAACATATACCACAATTACAACCACAAACACAAACACCATGACAAGTGTTGATAGCAAAATCAAATTCATTGATGTTTCTGCTCCAGTCCCTTTGGGTACGAGAGCGGTTAAGTTTTCTTTACCGCAACCAGCCAAGACTATTGCTAAAAAACTTAATAGGAATAATGCTTTAGTTTTTCCCATCCCTTTCATGAATTCATACCTCTCTTTCTCCTTGTTGATTCCTTATTTATGTTAATTAATTAAGGACAATTTAGCTAAATGGTGTTTTAATTGTAACAACGACCATCATTAAAAATAATACAGTAAGATAGTTTAAAGAATAGATAAAAATTAGGTTTGCCCATTTCAGATCATTCTTCATAAAAAAACCACTTATTCCGATAAACAGCCAACCAACGTTCAGTAATGTAGCAATTACCATAAAGGTTGTACCTAGTGAAGCCAAGTAAAATGGTAGAGGTAGCAAACAGGCAATATAGATCACAATTTGTCGCTTTGTAATTTCAAATCCATGAACTACGGGGAGCATTGGAACACCTGCTGCTTTGTATTCCTTTGTCTTCTTCATCGCTAAAGCAAGGAAATGAGGCGTCTGCCAAATAAACATTATTAAAAATAACATTAATGGTACGATATGAAAATGAGGTTCAATTGCTGCCCAACCTATTAATGGAGGTGCCGCACCAGAAAAGCTGCCAATTGCAGTATTCAAGGTATACCTTCTTTTCGACCACATAGTATATAATACCACATAAACAAACCATCCCACAAAAGCAAATAGTGCTGCTTGTATTGTTGTCAATGATAGAAGAATTAAACCAAATAGTGTAGACAATAATCCAAGTAACAATGTCGTGTTTAATGATATGTTGCCAGTTACTGTTGGCCTATTCTTTGTCCTGGTCATTAAAGGGTCTATATCCACATCATACCAGTTATTCAGAATACCTCCACCGGCAATTACTAATGCACTTCCTGAAATGGTTAAAATAAATACGTCAAGATTAGCCAAAAACGTGCCATTTGTGTAGTGAAGTGCTAACCAAAAACCTGCAATTACAGTAATTAAATTCGAGTTAACAATTCCTATTTTAATTAGTGCTTTAAAATCTTCTATAAAATGAGTGCTTTTCTTTTTGGAGAGTACAGTTGTACTAACCATTTGCGAAGAAGGTGTTTCTGCTTTGTTCAAAATTCTCCCCCCCTACAAACCCCTTCTTTAGGCATGATAAGACCAAGCATACTGATGGAGTTACCATAATACTATTCCCCAAAAGTACCTTGGATATAAATTAATTATAATTGTATCATGGAATTGTATTACAATCTAATTAACTCACCTTGATTGCGAACGCGACGTAAGTATAGTTAATATTCAGATTTGGACATGGTAATACAAAGCATAACAAATATCCCCTACACTATTTCTAGCAAACAAATGACAACAATGCAAGGTTTTTTTAGTTTTACATAGTGAAAACAGTAGAAAAAGAGAAAGAGTATAACAATTGTGTGTCATTTATCATTTTCCAATCATATTTCATTGCATTGTGTATTGACTTAATATTATTATGAGATGTAGCTAATTTACTAATCAACATTGAAGTGAGGCTTTACTATGATAAAAACATTAAAGTGGTTATCTATTGTGTCGACTGTTGGTATGCTCTTTCTACTATTAGGCGGAGCTCTAGTAACTAAAACAGGGTCTGCCGACGGCTGTGGAGACAGTTGGCCACTATGCGAAGGAGAGTTTCTCCCTTCCAACATAACACCAGAATTGGTGATTGAATTAAGTCATCGCCTAGTAACAGGCGTTGTTGGTTTCGCTGTAGTAGCGCTAACAATTATGGCATGGAAATATATAGGGCATATTCGTGAGGTTAAGTTTCTCACATCATTATCCGTTATCTTTTTGATAATTCAAGCATTAATCGGAGCTGCCGCCGTACTTTGGGGCCAATCAGATTTCGTACTGGCTGCACATTTCGGTATATCGTTGATTTCCTTTGCGGCAGTGTTTCTTGTCATGCTGCTCATTTTTGAGATCGACAGGAAGTTTGATGCCGCATCATTGGTTATTCAAAAGAAACACCGAGTGGAGATTTATGCTATTACCATCTACACCTATATTGTCGTATATACAGGTGCCCTTGTTCGCCACGCAGAGGCTAATTTAGTTTGTGCTGACTGGCCTTTTTGTACCAATACTTCACCTTTATCATTTCAAAGCTATAGTTTAGAACAGTGGATTCAAATGGGTCACCGTTTAGCCGCCGGCCTACTATTCATTTGGACTATAACTCTAGTTATAAGAATGGTAAAATATTATCGAACAAGCAGAATAATGTATTGGGGATGGTTAACATCATTAGCATTAATCACCCTACAAGTGTTTTTTGGCGCAATGATCATTTTCACCCTGTTAAATCTGGGAATAGCTCTAATGCATGCGTTAGTAATTTCCTGTTATTTTGGGATGTTAAGTTATTTTGTACTTTTATCTTCACGAAGTGCCAAATATGAAAAATCACTCCATGATGTCAACAGTAATTAAATTATAAAAAAGATGGCAATGTGTTTTAAACATATTGCCATCTTTTTTCTTACTTAAGTAGTATACAAAATACATGAGTTTCTAGTTTATCGTTCCCAGAAGAGGGAATGCCCAGATCTTTGCAAAGCATCCGTAACTATATTTGTTTTATTACTCAAACTCAATTAATAAATCATTAACAGCGATAGCCTCTCCATTCGCAACATAAATCTCTTTAATTACCCCCGAAAATGGCGCCTGTACTGTTGTTTCCATCTTCATAGCTTCTGTAATCAGGAGGTAGTCTCCTTTGTTAACCTGATCACCTTTTTTACAAAGAGCTTCTATAACTGTACCCGGCATCGTCGCGCCAATTTGCTTATTATTTGTCTTGTCAACCTGTGGTCGAGCTGTGATAGCTCCCTTTATACTTTCATCTTTGACAACAACTTCACGAGCCTGGCCATTTAATTCAAAATACACTACTCTTGTTCCATCTATTTGTGGCTCTGAGATAGATACCAATTTTACAATTAACGTCTTTCCTTGCTCAATTTCCACTTCAATTTCCTCACCCAATCTCATGCCATAGAAAAAACTAGGTGTATCCAGTACCGACATATCACCATATGTTTCGTAAAAACGATGGTAATCCATAAATACTTTAGGATAAAGAGCATATGCAATCATATCAAAACTAGTTACTTGTCGATCCAATGTTTTAAACAGATTTTCTTTTAATGCTGTAAAATTAACAGGATCAAGTAATTCGCCAGGACGAACTTTTATAGATTCTCTCCCTTTTAGAATTATCCGCTGCAATTCTTGTGGAAAGCCTTGGTATGGTTGGCCGATATAGCCTTGGGCAAATTCAATAACAGAATCAGGAAAATCAATAGATTCTCCTTTTTCATAAATATCATCTTCTGTCAAATCATTTTGCACCATAAATAATGCCATGTCGCCAATCACTTTTGAAGAAGGAGTTACTTTTACGATATCCCCAAACATGTCATTTACCTGTCGGAACATCGCTTTCACTTCATTCCAGCGATCACCTAAACCAACTGCCTTTGCTTGTTGTTGTAAGTTACTATATTGCCCGCCAGGCATTTCATGAAAATATACTTCCGAATGAGGTGCTTTCATTCCACTTTCAAAGTCCTGGTAATACTCTCTAATACCTTCCCAGTAATGAGAAAGTTTTTCATATGCGTTCACATTTATATTCGGTTGTCGTTCAGACCCTTGCAATGCGTGGTATAGTGATTGTGCACTAGGTTGCGATGTTAAGCCTGCCATAGAACTTGCTGCTACATCTACAGCATCTATTCCTGCATCAATGGCACGAGAATAAGTCAAAATACCGTTCCCACTTGTATCATGTGTATGAAGATGAATTGGTAGATCAATAGATTCCTTTAGAGCGGTAATTAATTGATAGGCTGCTTCTGGTTTAAGCAGACCAGCCATGTCTTTAATCCCTAAAATATGCGCACCAGCTAGCTCAAGCTCCTTAGCCAGATTTACGTAGTAAGTGAGATCATATTTCGAGCGGCCTTTATCAAGAATATCTCCTGTATAACACATGGAAGCCTCTGCGATTTTACCATTCTCTCTAACCGACTCTATTGCAAGCTTCATACCTTCTACCCAATTTAAGCTATCAAAGATTCGAAATACATCTATACCGGCTTCCGCACTTTTGCCGACAAATTCTTTAATTAAGTTATCAGGATAGTTCTTGTAGCCAACTGCATTGCTTGCCCGCAATAACATCTGAAATAATACATTTGGCATTTCCTTCCGTAAATTCAGCAGTCTCTCCCAAGGATCTTCTTTTAAGAAGCGATAAGCAACATCAAAGGTAGCTCCTCCCCACATTTCCACGGAAAACAAGTTTGGCAATAATCTTGCTGTTGGTTCAGCAATCCTTGTTAAATCCTTTGTTCTAACTCTTGTAGCTAATAAAGATTGGTGTGCATCACGAAAAGTTGTATCAGTAAGCATAACTTCTTTTTGTTCTTTTAACCACTTGGCTAACCCCTCTGGTCCCTGTTCATCAAGTATTTGTTTCGTTCCTCGCGGTACAGGTTCCAAATGATTCACAGAAGGTACTTCCAACTTTGGAAAAACTGGCTTCCGTTTCTTTTCCGCACCATCCATTCCATTTACAGTTGTATTAGCAATATACGTGAGCATCTTTGTCCCTCGATCTTTCCGCTTAGGAAAAACAAATAACTCAGGAGTTTGATCAATAAAAGTGGTATCGTATTCACCCGTTAAGAAATTTTTGTGCAATATTACATTTTCCAAGAAAGGAATATTCGTTTTAATACCCCGTATTCTAAATTCTTTCAGATTTCTGACCATTTTTTGTGCAGCTTGGTCAAAAGTCAATGCCCAAGTTGAAACTTTTACCAATAATGAATCATAATGAGGGGAAATGACCGCACCTTGGAAACCGTTACCAGCATCCAACCGTACACCAAATCCTCCGCCTGTTCGATAAGCCATAATCTTTCCAGTATCAGGCATAAAGTTATTTAACGGGTCTTCTGTAGTTACCCTTGATTGAATAGCAAATCCATTTGTTACAATTGCTTCCTGGGAAGGGATTCCTATTGAGTTATCGTGAATGTTTCTTCCTTCTGCAATCTTAACTTGTGTTTGAACGATATCCACACCAGTTATCATTTCTGTAATAGTATGCTCTACTTGTACTCTCGGATTAACTTCAATAAAAAAGAATTCGTTATTTGTTACTAAGAACTCTACAGTTCCCGCATTGATATAACTAACATTTTTCATTAAATTAACAGCAGCATCACAAATATCCATCCGCAACTCTTCGTTCAACGATAGACTCGGTGCTACTTCCACTACTTTTTGATGACGCCGCTGTACAGAACAGTCTCTCTCATACAGATGAACAATATTTCCATCTTTGTCACCAATAATTTGTACTTCAATATGTTTTGGGTTTTCAATTAGCTTTTCTACATATATTTCGTCATTACCAAATGCGGCTTTAGCCTCTGATTTTGCACGATCATACGCATCTTCAAGACCTTTTTCGCTTCTAACAATGCGCATCCCACGTCCTCCACCACCCAGTGAAGCTTTAATAATTATAGGGTAGCCGAACTTTTGGCCGAAATCTTTCACTTCCTCCATTGAACTTACAGGGCCATCAGTACCCGGGATGACAGGAATACCTGCTTTAACCGCTTGTGACCTTGCTCTCACTTTATCGCCGAACATATGTAGATGCTCACTTGTAGGACCAATGAAGATTATTCCCTCTTCTTCACAACGTTTGGCAAAGTTTATGTTTTCGGATAAAAATCCATAACCCGGGTGTATTGCATCAACACCAACACTTTTGGCTAGTTCAATAATTCCTTCAATATCCAAGTATGCATCAATCGGTTTTTTGCCTTCACCGATTAAATAAGATTCATCGGCTTTATAGCGATGATAAGAACCTGAGTCTTCTTTTGAGTATATAGCTACTGTCCTAAGATTCAGTTCCGTACAAGCACGAAAAACTCTTATTGCTATCTCTCCACGATTTGCTACAAGTACTTTATTAATTTTATTTACTTCTGCCATGTTCTTCCTCCTCTATTTTGATATATATGTGGTTCCGTCTTTTTATGTTCAGTAACTGGTGTTCGTTCTGCTTTCTTCACTGACATGGCAATATTATTCATTATTCCCATTGAAATCATTAATACAAGAAGAGAAGAACCTCCATAACTCACAAACGGAAGTGGTACTCCGGTAATTGGTAAAACCCCGCTAATTGCACCTAAATTAATGAATGCTTGAAGTCCAATCATGGATGAAATACCTATAGCTAGTAGGGAGCCAAAACTATCTTGACATTTGCTTGATATAAATATTCCACGTAAGACAATGGTTGCTATCATACCAATTACAATCATTACACCTACAAAACCAAGTTCTTCAGCAATTATGGCCATAATAAAATCAGTATGTGCTTCCATGAGATAACCAAGCTTCTGTACACTCTGCCCCAAACCTTCTCCAGTAATTCCACCGCCACCAATTGCTAAGTATGACTGAATAAGATGATATCCCCCATCTTCTGGTGCCTGAAATGGTTGATAGGCCCCAGTAAATCTGGATATTCTGACATCCGTTACCATATTTGGAATGGCAATTGCCAAAATTACCAAGCCAATCCCTATCAATATAAATAGATGCTTGAAACGAATACCTGCACTGAAAATTACTGAACAAGCTATTAGAAATATAATAGACGCTGTACCAATATCCGGTTGCAGCACTATTAAGGACAAAATAATCCCAGTTAAAACCAGCGGCGGGAGAACTCCTTTTGTAAATTCATTAATATACGACTGTTTTTTTGAATACACAGAAGCTAAATACATGATAAGGGCAAGTTTAGCAAGTTCTGCAGGTTGCAGACTTATTGGTCCAAATGAAAACCAAGATTTCGCATTGTTAATTGTAGTACCAAAAAGCAAAACACCTACCAATAAAAGAATCACAAATAAAATTATTATCTTCATTAATTTCTGATAATACTTATAAGGAAATATACTACAAAAGATAAATCCTGCTAAGCCAATTACAAACCATTGCAATTGTTTCATCAGATAATGTGTACTTTCATATCCCTCTACAATAGAAGTTACCATACTGGCACTATAGATCATCACCATACCAAAGGCAGCTAGAAGAATGGGTGTAATTATTAATGTAAAATCATAATCTTTTAATTTCTGTATCATCTTACTTCTCCCTACTATGTAATGATTAAGATGAAATAGAAAAATATGATAACACATTTAACAATAGTATAACACATTGTTGTATCATTTTTCTACTATCATCTAATTTTTGAGTTTATATAAACAAAAAAACCTTGCCAAATATTATGTAGGCAAAGTTTTTGCTAATTTAACATTAACGCCTTTTTGTGTACATTAGTATGTCACAATGAGTTTTGCGCTGCTTCATGTAGTATATTAAGCTGCCTCTCAAGGTTTTCGAGAAGTGCTTTGCCTTCATCTTCGCTGATCAAGTCTAAACGAACAGCAAAATCAATTTCCCTGGATAAACCGAACATCTGCGTGTCCAACACTTCTTCATACAACGGGCACTGAGGCATTGTTAAATTTTCTATTTGAACTTCTATTAATCGTAAAATTTTGTCAGCATCAGCCTTAAGAAGGGCGTGGGCTTTTTCACGATGATTTACTGTCATCTCAGGCATCAAATAAATCCCTCCATTTAAAAAGACTTCCTTCTATATTATATTATCGTTTGCTTGAAAAAATTGCAAACAAAATATTATTTTTTAAATCCAATGAAATGAAATATTAATGTTATTCTGCTATTCTTAGTAGAGACTTTATTAATGAGGTGAAAAAATGATTGTACCAATTATTGGAAATGTGACATATTCTATCACTCTTGATCCTACTGTATGGATTTTTGATGACAGGAAAATATTGCTAGAGGAATTAACCGAAAATAAACTCTCAACAGCAGAGGAAACAGATGAAATCGAGAAGGCTTCTAAACGTTGGGAAAAGGAATTGGACCCACAATTTCATAAGCCACCGGTAAATCGTAGCATAAAACAATTTGAGAGAGAAAAGATACTCACTAGCTCGTATGTAATGCCATTAAAGGATTTTATTAACAATGCCGAAATAAAAACCGATGTAGAAGATGTAACGCTTGTTACAGAAAATGGAGATTACAATATTACTATTGACGATCTAAAGGAAGGATACTTTCTTTTTGCCTTAGATGGAAAACCATTAAAAGAAAATGGCCCAGTGCACTTTCTTTATCAAGATGGAGCTAATATCAACGATCCAATCGTAGGCATTAAAAAGATTGTTATTAACTAACAAGAAAGAAAGCTGTTCACATACATGTGGCAGCTTTTTTTTATTTAGGAAATTAGGGATTTTGAACCTGTAGTTTTAATTATTGGATTAGTTCCGTATTCTCTCTCCCTGTTAGCTCGTAAAAAAAGATACATCCAAAAATTAAAACTCAAATTCTAAACATTGTGGATTCAAACCAATGATTTTATCTAATATAAATATCTCTTAAGCTAAACCCCTGTATAAATTAAACCCTTCTATCTAAAAATAACTAATATAGCAAGTGATAAGAAGGAGTGATAAATAATGCAGAAAAAGCTATATCTTGTTCAAGTGCTGATAATTATGTTTGTTTTAGCCGGATGCCAACAAAATGAAGAAGAAGCCTTGGAGAGTAAAGAGAACAACCAGCAGTTCTTACAGGTTAAAAACTCAGAACCAACTGATTTGCAAAACCTCTCCAATAAAGAAATAGCCGACCGCCTCGCAAATATCGCCAGCGATGTTCCGAATGTCCGAGGGGCATCTGCGGTTGTGGCAGGTCCGTATGCTGTAGTGGGTATTGACGTTGATAAAGATTTAGACAGATCTCGTGTTGGAACTTTAAAATATTCAGTTTCAGAAGCTCTTTACCATGATCCTTATGGTAAAACCGCAGTCGTAGTTGCTGATGCAGATGCAACAGAAAGAATTCGTAATTTGGGAAATAAAATTAAACAAGGTCACCCTGTTCAAGGTGTTGTAGATGAACTCGCAGCCATCGTTGGTAGATATATGCCTGATTTTCCAATTCAGGATGATCAACCTGTAGACCCAGACCAAAATAAAGAAGTACTACCTGAAGAAGAGCAAAAACAATTAGACCAAATTCAAGAAGAACAATCAAACCATCAGAAGAATAAATAATAGAAAGAAGATTGCCTGATAAAGCAGGCAATCTTCTTTCTAATTTTGTTCATTTTCACTTGTATTCTCTTTCTTATATTCATTATAATATTGAACACCAAATTGTGAACCCTCAGATACCATTTTTGAGTTTTCTAATTGAGCTAAATCTTTTGATTCAGACTGATCAGGCACACCAGCATCCTCAAATGGCTCTTTTAAGTTATTATTCAGCAACTTATTTTTCATTCCTTTTGCCTTGTACATTACTTTATCACGGTTATTTTTGTCTTTCAGATACATACCAGTTGCAGCAATAGCACCAGTTGCACCTACAGCGGAAGCAATAAATCTTTTTTTCATGAAATCGTCCTTTCTTTTTCAATGTGGTCTTACTTATTTATTCCCCGATATGAAAGAATAAAACGTGAATCTGTATTTCTTCATTTAATGTTCTTATGTTAAAATAAAATAAAAGAACTATTTAGAGGCTTGAAATTAGAGGTGACATTATGCAAGTTAAATGCTCCATTTGTGATACAGTTGAGTCAATTGAGGATGATTCTTTACAAGCTAAACGTCTGAGAAATAGAAGAATTCATATGTATTTATGCCAAGATTGCTATGAGCGTATTGAAAAGAAAACATATGAACGACATGCCACTGGGGATTTTCAATTGTATAAAGAGAAAAAAAAGAAAAATGATTTCATATAAAAAAACGTCTTGAAAGACGTTTTTTTATTTGGTAGCTGTTCGTTGCTTATGTAGTCTATATCTATAAATGCCCAACACCAAAGCGATGAGGATTAAGCTCTCCGTAATAGGAAGATTCATGATGCTAAATATCGTCAAGATGAACGTTCCAATTGCAAGCATAATATAAACAATAATGGTTTTTAAAATAGGTAACTCTCGAGCAAATCCTAACTTAAATGATATGGAACCAAATACTAAATTTAATATGTAAAAAATCCAAAATATATGATCTGTACCGAAAAAATGTATAAGTAAATCCAAAATAAGACTGTAATTCGTCTCCATCATTCTCCCCCATTAATCATTATCCATTTTAATTCTTAAAAACCTTTTACCATCATACTAAATCTTTTTGGTTCATGCTAGTTATTTCACATATATTTCACTAATTGTTCTTTTTGAATATCTTAGCATTTTGAGATATACTGTGTTTTGAAAGAAATTGAGGTGGCCTTATGAAAGGAATTAATTTTTCAAAGCTATTGTTAGCAATTTTAGTGATCTCTATGTTTGTTGCTGTTGGTGTTGCCATTGCTTACCGCAACATTTGGCTTGTTTTATTATTTATCTTCCTAGGTTTTGCTATTATGGGTTATGGATTATCCAGAAGGAAAAGAAAGTGATTCATTTATGAATCACTTTCTTCCTTTTCTTAAATAATCATCAAGGATAATATGCTGGACACGTGGGTTACAAGTAAAAACCGAATTACTTTTAATCATATTTAACTTATCACCATTAATATCCGTAGTTATTCCTCCAACCTCATTCACTATAATAACTCCAGCTGCTATATCCCATGGAGATAGTCTCATCGTCAGATATCCATCCATGATACCTTCTGCAACGTATGCAAACTCTAATGCTGCTGAACCGTATGTTCGTGTTCCCCGTACTTTCCTAACCAATTGCTGCATCGTTTGTTCTTTTACTAATCTATTTTCGCATAACCAGAAATGATTTAGCCCTAAGATTGCTTCTTCAATCTTAACTGATTCAGATAATAAAGGAAGCTTCTCTTCATTTTTATAAGCACCTTTATTTCGGATTGCACTATACAGAACATCTTCCATTACATTATAGATAAGCCCTATTTCCCCAACCCCATCTTGATAAATACCAATAGAAATAGCAAAATTTCTTTTTTGATGAACAAAATTCATTGTTCCGTCAATAGGATCAATAATCCAAACTGTGCCATTCAGTGAATCGATGTCATCGCCAAATCCTTCCTCACTTAAAATTAGATGATCAGGATAAGTGTCTTTTATTTTTTTCGCAAAAAATAATTCTGTTTCCTTATCCATTTCAGTTACTAAATCGTTTGGATTGGACTTCGTATTGATTGTTAATGGATCGTTAATTTTCGTTCTAATCGTCTCTCCTGCTTCAAGAACCCAAGACTTAGCTTGGTCAAATATTTTGTCTAATTCTACTGTGTTCATATCGCATCCCCTATCTACTGTTTATTCTATACTATCAAATTAAAAGGAATTATTCATTGTCTACGTTTTTTCTTAAGAGAAATAAAATACCTTCAACATTGTATTAAACTGTTGAAGGTTTATTGGAGTTCTTTACTCATTCTCAATTTTTAGCAGCTGTTCTCTAAGCTGCTTCAATTTTTCTTTTGATTTAATAATTTGCACTTTATCTTCTGCTTTCAGGGCATCATGGAGAGTTACCAATTCATAATCAATTTCCATACGGATGACAGGTAATTTTTCCTCAGCTTCTTTTCGTCTCAGGGCCTCCATTACATATTTCACTTGATTCACAACCTTTCAGCATCCTTTTAATATGTTTATGACTGTCTTACAATTTTGTTCAATAAATTTTCTGAAAATCAGTTAGTTGACTTATCAATTCCCAAATTTCGATGTTTTTAAACATAAACCAACTCACACAAAGGATATAAGTTCACTTACTTGACGTATTGCTATAAAAATTTAATAATAATTATTATAAATAGTTCAGGAAAAAGAGAAGGGAAGATATAAATGAATTTTGATGGTTTTAACCAGCATGATTTCAATACATTTTCAATAAATGGCTTAGATGACCGAATGGAAGCAATACAATCAAGAATCCAACCAAAGTTTCAAGAATTAGGTAGCTATATGGTTGATTATTTATCAGCGCAATTAGGAAACGAAGTATATCTGCACATTGCCAAACATGCTAGAAGGACAGTAAATCCGCCAAAAGATACCTGGCTTGCCATAGCCGATAATAAACGCGGTTATAAGAAACATCCCCATTTTCAAATTGGTCTGTTTGATGACCACGTATTTATTTGGCTTGCTCTTATTTATGAATTGGATCACAAGAAAGAAATTGCACAAACATTTCTGGATAATTACCAAACATTAAAGAAACTTCCAAATTATTACAGAATATCACTTGACCATACAAAGAAGACTTCAATTAGCCTCAAACAGCTTGAAAAGAAAGACGTGGAACGTTTCCGTGATGTAAAAAAAGCTGAATTTTTAATAGGTCAACATCTTCCTAGTACGGATTTACGTGTGAAAAATGGGGACAAATTTATCAATACTGTAAAAGATACCTTTAACAGTTTAATTCCTTTTTATCAAATGGCATTGAGAAGTAAATAAAAATGAAAGAGGGGCATACTTAAGCATGTCCCTCTTTCATTTTTATGATACCTTGCTCCGTCTCTTTTAATTTTTTTACTACTTGAAAACTGGAATAGCCTGATTGTTGCTGGAAATTTGCAAACAGTTTTTTCTCCTCACTTTTTGAAGGGACTATTTGTTTGAACTTACGATATAACAATGCTATATCCTGTCTGGCGGCTCCTTTTTCATATGCTTGTTCTATTAATGAAAAAAATTGTACAACGTCAATTATTTCTTGGGTTGTCCAACTATCATCGATTGGATAGTGATAACTCATATTGAACCTCCTGGTTAGTCTTATAATTTTTCTTTTATTTTTTCTGCTTCCAGTACCATTGTTCCGATTAACTCTTTAACTGACGGTAAATCATGTATTCTGGCTGCTCCTTGTCCACTCCAGCCAAAACCTTCCTCTGCCTTACCATCATAAATATAACGTTTATTGGCATCGCCACTAATAAAATTCTTTAAGGCTTCATATCCCCCGTCTTCCTTTTCGACATTTAGAATCTTGTCTGTCCATGGGTTCTTTAAAGCTCTAGCCGGCGTTCCTAAGGTACGCTTAATAACCACAGTGGAGTTTTCATCGGCGTCTATGATTGCTTGCTTATAAATTGGATGGGCATGAACGCATTCCTTCGTAGCAATAAAGCGAGTCCCCATCTCTATTCCTTCCGCTCCTAAAGCAAGAGCTGCCAACATTCCTCTACCATCCACTATTCCTCCAGAAGCAATAACAGGAATGGATACATTGTCAACTACTTGGGGAGTTAGTGTAAAGGTTCCCACATCACTTCGCCCAAGATGGCCACCACCATCTTGACCTACAACCATGACAGCATCTGCTCCCAATTCTTCTGCCTTTTCTGCCTGTCTTCGAGCAGCTACGAGAACTAGCTTTTTAATAGGTTGTTCTTTCACCATATCAAGTACCTTTTTAGGATTCCCACCTGTCACAGATATAACAGGCACTTTTTCTTCAATTGCAACCTCGACCATATGCTCAAAAGGTCTACCGTGCTCTCCAATGGCAAAGTTTACACCAAAAGGATTTGTAGTCATTTTTCTTAATTTGCGAATTTCATTTCTTAATTCGTCGGCGCTTGATAAACTCATAGCTGTAATCTGTCCTAATCCGCCCGCATTAGAGACGGCTGCTGCCAAATCAGCATATGCAAGATATGCTAGTCCCCCCTGAATAATCGGATATTTAATACCCAGAAGTTTCGAAATTCTAGTTTCCCATTTCATAAGGTTTACCTCCTAAAAGTTTATATTATGTACCAGCTCATTAATTAATAACTTAAAAATCTAACCATAACTTTAATTATTACTATGTTACCATCCCTACCCATAATAAGGCTATCGAAAAATCGAAGTAGAATTATAGGATATTATTTGCTATAATACTCTAGTTATTTATACTGAAGAAATTGAGGTAAGAAAGATGATTAACCAACATAAAACACCATTATTCACTGGACTACTGAATCATATAGAGAAGAACCCAATTGCGTTTCACATCCCAGGTCATAAACAAGGGAAAGCTGCAGAGCCTACATTCCGCAATTTTCTCGGAGACGCTGTATTCTCAATTGATTTAATTAATATAGAGCCTTTGGATGACTTGCATCATCCTCATGCAATAATTAAAGATGCACAAGAGCTTGCAGCTTACGCCTTTGGTGCTGACTATACTTATTTTTCTGTTCAAGGAACGAGTGGAGCAATAATGACTATGGTATTAAGCGTATGTAATCCGGGTGACAAAATTATTGTTCCAAGAAATGTGCATAAATCTGTTACATCAGCAATAATTTTTTCTGGTGCCATTCCAATCTTTATACAGCCAGAACTCGATGAGAAACTCGGTATTTCTCATGGTATTACCCCAAATTCAGTTAAAAAAGCAATTAAAGCTCATCCAGATACAAAAGCAGTACTAGTAATCAACCCTACTTATTTCGGTGTCGCTGCTGATTTAGAGGAAATCGTACGCATTAGTCATAAATATGATATACCAGTGTTAGTTGATGAAGCACATGGTGTGCATATACACTTTCATGAGGAGCTTCCTCTCTCAGCTATGCAAGCTGGTGCTGACCTTTCAGCTACGAGTGTTCACAAACTTGGCGGATCTCTAACGCAAAGTTCCATTTTGAACCTTCAGGGAACACGCGTATCTCACAAGAAAGTACAAACAATCATGTCGATGCTGACAACTACCTCCACATCTTACTTATTATTAGCATCCTTAGATACTGCCAGAAAGCAACTTGCTACTAATGGATTTACATTAGTAGATGAAGCACTAAGGTTAGCAAATGATACAAGAAAACAGATAAACAGCTTAAATTACGTTTACTGTGCAGCACATGAAATCATTGGAACGGAAGCTGCCTACAGTTTCGATCCTACAAAACTTATTATATCTGTAAAAGATTTAGGGATTACAGGTTATGATGCAGAGGTATGGCTAAGGGAGAATTTCTCTATAGAGGTAGAGTTATCCGATCTTTATAATATTTTATGCATTATTACTCCAGCAGACACAAAGGAATCTGCAGGAAAATTAGTTCATGCACTAAAAAGGTTGGATGAAAGCAATACAGAGACAATTTGCGGTAAAGATGTACAAGTATCCATCCCTGATATACCTTTATTAGCTTTAACACCAAGAGATGCCTTTTATGCAGAGACAGAAATTATCCCATTTTGTTCTGCAGCGGGTAGAATCAGTGCGGAATCCATTATGGTCTATCCTCCGGGGATACCGATTTTCATCCCGGGAGAAATTATTACAGAAGAAAATATAAATTATATCCACAAAAATATACGTGCTGGACTGCCTGTGCAGGGGTTACAGGATGAGACACTGGAGACTATACACGTTATTAAAGAGCATAAACCCTTTACTTAGTTATAAGAGCCACTTGATAGCTATTTGATTGAAAAAGCGATATGTTTTAAATAACATAATTCTATTAATAAAAAGGCTGCAATTTATAAATTGCAGCCTTTTTATTAATATACTTTATCTAAAATTATTTATTTTCGTTACAAGTCGGACATGTTCCATAAAGGGTAGTTACTTTCTCTTCATTATAATGATCGATTACTGTCTGGCAATCTTGACAAACAATTGTGCCCATCTGGTCCACTCCTTTTCCGTAAATTATGTTAGCGTATACATATTATAATATGTCACATTTCATTTTTCAACCCCAAATTAGTATATCACATTAAAAAATATGTTATCTCCATGTATCCAATAACTAAAATACCTACCTCAGTAACATCACATACTTTATACACATTTAAAAATAATTTAATTTGATAAAATACGATGACACCACTTTCAAAATATAACTTATTTCAAATATTAAAAACAACAACGGAAATTTTTTCGTCACTACTGCAACAATTGAGGAGACAAACTTATTTTGTTCCTTCGTAGTTGGAGGAAACTGCGACGTAGTGGATATGATTTTCTAATCTCGCTACGGGAAAATATTACGCTTTCCGCGGGCGGCCTGCGAGCCTCCTCGAACTCCACTAACGTTCCGTTCTGTGGGGTCTCGCTAGTCTCGCTTTTCCCGCAGGAGTCTTCATATTTCCCCTTCGCTAGAGTGTATTTCTCAAAGATTAAAGATAAGAGCTACTTATTCAATTCTTAAATACCTCAAATTAATCAATAGCACATACCAATTGATTGGAATGGAAGATGACGACTCCTGCCGGAATAGCATGAGCTGAAGACCCTGCACGGAGCGTAGCGAAGGAAGCGGCTGAAGCCATGCCGGCGGAAAGCGTTCATCTGTAATGGAAATCAATGGCGGTAGATGATCATCAAAACTTATTAAAATATATTTTAGTAGTGTATCTTTTAGAAACAGTAATTTACAATACTTACAGTTACGTCGCAGTTTATATATTTTCAGCAGTATGGAATAATCTTTGCTGTACAAAAACTTTTTTGCAAACAAAAAAACCTGCAATAGGACGATTTTCCGCTAAAAAATCTGTCCAATTGCAGGGGTACTTCACATATTTTTTGTTTTAATCAATGCAGGATCTACCATTTTATATCCTTTATCTCGGAGTCCTTTAATGATTCCAGGTAATGCAGTGTTCGTCCATTCTCTGTCATGCATTAGTAGATTCGCTCCTGGTTTAAGTAAGGAATAATCTACCCCCACTTCTGGACCTTCTCCACTGATCATTGCTTGTTCTAATTTATTAGCATCCATATATGGTTCAAAATAATCGTAACCATAGGTCCAATTCATTAATGTCATACCTTCTTCAGCAGCTAATTTCCTCGAATAATCAGTATTCGCTCCATGAGGTGCACGGAAGAATAATGGACGTTCTCCAATAATTTCCTCAACACGATCACTTACAGATAATATTTCCTCTCGCTGTTCTTCTTTTGTTATTTTTTTAAGATTTGCATGGGTTTTCGTGTGATTGCCAATAATAAAACCCATATCGTGTAATTTCTTTAGCTTCTGAGCGCCTTCCTCTGATTCAATAAAATGACCATTCACAAAAAATATAGCATTTACATTAAGTTCCTTTAGTTTATTGGCCATTTCCAATGAATACTTATCAGGTGCATCATCGATTGTAATTAACACTACTTTTTCTTCCGCACTGTCAATAGGAACAATGGATGCTTTTTCTGTTACTTCATACTTTGGTTCTTTCACTTCCTCTGATACTTCTTCTGCTTCTTTACCTTCTTCTTCCTTTTCTTCACTATCAGAATGTTGGTCTTCCTGTTGCTCAGCTTTGTCTTGATCAGTGCTTTTTTCTTGTGTACTTTCTTCAGGCGTACTGCTACATGCTGACAATAATACAATAGCGATTACGATGAAAACTAATACTCCTACTTTTTTCATCCTTCTGCCTCCCCCTAAGATGTCCTTCTACAAATTAGTATAAGCCAAAAAGAAACTAATTTGAAATATAACCTTTTTATACAACAGATATATTACTAATAAGACAGTCCAATTTCTATTATTTTACCATCTGATAACACGACTAAATTAGACATATTTTTTTGTTAAACTAAGAATATATGATAATAACTACTTTTATTTTTCCCAAAAGGGCGTGATTAGCTTGAAAATTAAGCTCATAGTTATATTAATATTCATTCTAATTCTAATACCATTTTCCGGCTGTGCAAAATCGAATAATAAAGTTATAGATGTAGTTACTTTTCAGCCACTAGATTATGATGTATCACTATTTTCTGATGCAAAAAGTGATCATAATAGAAATCTGTATATTGATGCGATAATTGAATTAAAAGCTAAGTATCCAACTGCTTTTAAAAATGTACAGACAGGAGAAATGACTAAAGAGGAAGCTGCACGGCTATCAGAAATCGAGGAAACAACATTGATTATTAGTAAAAACGGTCAAACTGTTTCTCGCCTGTCAGGTGATCAAGATAAATCAAAGATTGTGAATACATTGGAGAAGTTTGTAGAAAAATAAGACCACTAAAAAAAGGAGCATTTCGCTCCTTTTTTTTATTTCATCATATGAACTGGTGTACCTAAAGCAACTTCAGCTGCTTCCATAGTAATTTCTCCAAGTGTAGGATGTGCATGAACAGTAAGCGCAATATCCTCAGCTGTCATTCCTGCTTCAATTGCTAATCCTAATTCGGCAATCATATCACTTGCATTAGGTCCAGCTATTTGAGCTCCAATTACTAACCCGTCTTCTTCACGAGTTATTAGCTTCATAAAACCATCACTATTATTCAAGGATAGAGCCCGACCATTTGCAGCAAACGGGAATTTAGAAGCCTTTACTTTGTATCCTGCATCTTTTGCATCTTTTTCTGAATAACCCACTGTAGCCAGTTCGGGATCAGAGAATACAACTGCAGGCATTCCGATATAATCAACTTCTGATTTTTCTCCACTGATTGCTTCCGCAGCAACTTTACCTTCATAGGAAGCTTTATGCGCAAGAGGCATTCCTTCAACAATATCACCAATAGCATAGATATTGTCTACAGAGGTACGACATTGCTTGTCAATTTTAATACGACCTTTATCGTCTTTATCTATACCAACCTGTTCAAGCCCTATTTCCTCTGTATTAGGACGTCGACCTACAGTAACAAGTACATAATCTGCTTCAATTGTTTCTTCTTTACCTTTAGCTTCATATGACACTTTAACACCGTCAGAAGTTTCTTCAGCACCATTGGCCATTGCTTCTGTAATTATTTTTACGCCTTTTTTCTTCAAGCGTTTTTTAACGGTTTGAGTCATTTGCTTTTCAAATCCACCGAGAATATCTTTTGTACCTTCCAGTATTGTTACCTCAGTACCGAAATTAGCGTAAGCTGTTCCAAGTTCAGTACCAATATAACCTCCACCGATAACAACCATTTTCTCAGGGATTTCATTTAGATTTAGTGCTCCTGTTGAATCAAGCACACGCTCAGAGAACTTGAATCCTGGAATTTCTATAGGTGTTGAACCTGTAGCAATAATACAGTTGTTAAATGTATAGGTCTGAGAATTTTTTTCATCCATTACTTTTGCTGTATTTTTATCAACAAAATAAACCTCACCTTTAACAATATCAACCTTATTACCTTTTAAAAGTCCTTCAACACCTGATGTTAATTTATTTACTACTTTTCCTTTCCACTCTTGAACTTTAGAAAAGTCAACTGTTACGTTCTCTGATTTAATTCCTAACTCTTCGTTTCCATGAGCGTACTCTGTTAGATGTCCAGCTTGTATAAGTGCTTTTGACGGGATACACCCAACGTTAAGACATACACCACCAAGGGTACCTTTTTCTACAATGGTGACTTTTTGGCCAAGCTGTGCAGCGCGAATAGCGGCAACGTAACCGCCTGGGCCTGCTCCTACAACCATTGTATCTACTTCAATTGGAAAATCTCCTACTACCATAATTTACGCCTCCATCATAATTAATTGTGGATCGTTCAATAGTCGCTTTATTTGATTTAGAGCCAGCTGTGCTGTTGCTCCATCAACAATGCGATGATCAAAGCTTAGTGATAATGCAAGGACAGGTGCAATCACAATTTCTCCATCACGTACAATTGGCTTCTCGGCAATTCGACCAATACCCAAAATAATTGCTTCTGGATAATTAAGAACTGGTGTAAACCATTGTCCACCGGCAGAACCAATATTTGTAATTGTATTTGATGCACCCTTCATCTCTTCAGATGTTAGTTTACCACTTCGAGCCTTTTCTGCCAATTCATTAATTTCCTGTGAAATAGCAAAAATAGATTTACGATCGGCGTCTTTAACTACTGGAACAAGCAATCCTTTTTCAGTATCTGCTGCGATACCAATATTATAATAATGCTTGTGAATAATTTCGTTTGTTTCATCATCCACTGCTGCATTTAAAATAGGAAATTTCTTAGATGCAGAAACTAATGCCTTAGCTACATAAGGAAGATAAGTTAATTTAATTTCCTGTTCAGCAGCTACAGCTTTAAATTTCTTACGATGCGCCACAAGCTCAGTTACATCAACCTCATCCATTAAAGTAACATGAGGAGCTTTTGTTTTTGAATTAACCATTGCGCTTGCGATTGCTTTACGGATACCACTCATTTTTTCTCGTGATTCAGGATATTCCCCTTTAGGTGCAGAAGCTGGTTGAGATGTGCTTTCAGTGGCTTCTGCTTCACTAGGCTCTTCTTGCTCATTAGTTGTAGCTTGATCACCACTAAGATATTTATCTACATCTTCTTTCAGAACCCTGCCATTTTTCCCGGAACCAGTTACTTCATGAATATCTATTTCATGATCGCGTGCATATTTCCGTACAGATGGCATAGCAATAACACGCTCATCTGAATTTGAAGTCTCTGACTTTTCTTTTTTAGGAGAAGTGCTCTTTTCTTCTTTCTCTTCTTTCTCCTCTTTCTTTTCTTCTTTTTTACTATCTTCGGAAGTTTGCTCTTCTGATTCTTTTTGTTCCTCTTCTTCTGGCTCGTCAGATTCATAACCTTCAGCATCAAATGTAATCAACGAGTCCCCAACAACTGCAACAGTACCTTCATCTACATGCAGTTTTTTAACTGTGCCGTCCACAGGAGATGGAATTTCTACGACAGCTTTATCATTTTGCACTTCACATAAAACATCATCTTCTTTAATTTCATCGCCTTCTTTGATAAACCATTTAACAATTTCACCCTCATGGATTCCTTCACCAATATCAGGCAATTTAAATACATATGCCATTATGACGACCTCCTGTTCGTTTTATTAAAAATTCAATACTTGATTTACTTTTTCTATAATATCCTTGTGATTTGGCAACCATACTTCCTCGGCAGCAGAAAAAGAATATACAGTGTCAGGTGCAGTTACACGAAGCACTGGTGCTTCTAAATGTAATATAGCTCGTTCTTGAATTTCAGCTACTACATTAGCAGCTACTCCGGCCTGACGTTGAGCTTCTTGCACTACTACTACACGATTTGTCTTCTTAACAGATTCAACAATCGTATCAATATCAATTGGCGATACAGTTCGCAGATCAATAACTTCTGCGTTAATACCGTCTTTTTCCATTTCCTCTGCTGCTTTTAAAGAAGCGTGAACCATTGCGCCATATGCTATTAATGTTACATCTTTACCTTCTCTTTTTACATCCGCTTTACTTAAGTCAATAGTATATTCTTCTTCAGGTACTTCACCACGGAAAGAACGGTATAATTTCATGTGTTCTAAAAATAGAACAGGATCGTTATCTCGAATAGATGAAATTAAAAGCCCTTTCGCATCATAAGGCGTGGATGGAATTACGACCTTTATACCAGGTTGCTGAGCAATTAAACCTTCTAAGGAATCTGCGTGTAATTCCGGAGTATGAACTCCACCCCCAAATGGTGAACGAATTGTAATTGGTGAAGTGTGTGTACCACCTGAACGATATCTCATTCTAGCCATTTGACCATTAATTGAGTCCATTACTTCATATACGAAGCCGAAGAATTGGATTTCCGGCACTGGTCGATAACCTTGCAACGCCAGCCCAATTGAAAGACCACCAATGCCTGATTCGGCTAGAGGCGTGTCAAATACACGTTCTTCTCCGAATTCATCTTGTAGTCCTTCTGTCGCACGGAACACGCCGCCATTTTGGCCAACGTCTTCTCCAAAAACCAACACATTTTCGTCGTTTTTTAATTCTGTGCGCATTGCGTCAGTAATTGCTTGAATCATTGTCATTTGTGCCATGATTTACTTCGACTCCTTTTCTTTGTATTCTTCCATTTGCTCCTGCAAATTCACTGGAAGTTCTTCAAACATATTTCCGATAAAGTCGGTAACCTTTTGTTTCGGATACTCATCGGCTTTCTTGATTGCCTTCTTAATATCGTCTTTCGCTTGTTCGATTACTTTATTTTCTTCCTCTTCAGACCATAAATCCTTACTTTCTAAGAAAGTACGGAAACGAACAAGTGGATCTTTCTTTTCCCATTCATTATCCAAGTCTTCAGTACGATAACGGGTTGGGTCGTCACCTGCCATTGTATGAGGACCATAACGATAAGTAAGTGTTTCAATAAGCATTGGACCTTCGCCGTTTATTGCACGTTCACGAGCATGCTTTGTTGCTGCATATACGGCAAGGACATCCATGCCATCTACTTGTACACCTTCAATACCCGCTGCCACCGCTTTTTGTGCAAGTGTTTTTGCGTTTGTTTGCTTTTCAACAGGCACAGATATTGCAAAGTAGTTATTTTGAACAAAGAATAGAGCAGGTGCTTTGTAAGCTCCAGCAAAGTTAATTCCTTCATAAAAATCACCCTGAGATGTTCCCCCATCTCCAGTGTAAGTTACAGCTACTGATTTTTTACCACGTTTCTTCATTCCAAGAGCCACACCTGCTGTTTGTACATATTGAGCTCCAATAATAATTTGTGGACTCAATGCATTTACGCCTTCAGGCATTTGATTTCCATGGAAATGTCCTCTTGAAAATAAGAATGCTTGATATAGTGGCAAACCATGCCAAATTAATTGTGGAACATCACGATATCCAGGAAGAATAAAGTCTTCTTTTTCCAGTGCGAACTGACTTCCAAGCTGAGAAGCTTCCTGACCTGCAGTAGGAGCATAAAATCCTAAACGGCCTTGTCGATTTAAAGCAATGGACCGTTGATCCAATATACGAGTGTATACCATTCTGCGCATGAGCTCTTTTAAATCCTCATCTGATAGATCGGGCATATCATCTTTATTAATAATTTCTCCATTTTCATTAAGAATCTGGAACATTTCGAACTGACTTTCAACACTTTCCAATACGTGTTTCAAAATAGTTCACCTCTTCCTTTCCTTATAGCTTAATAATTGTAATCTTTTCTAGCCTTCCCAAAACGACAAAAAAACTGCATAACTCCTACTTATTCATGTACCCTTTCTTGATTTAACTTAATCATCTTCTAAGATAATCCAAACTGTTATATAAATCAAGAGAAAATAATTAGTACAACAAATATCTATTCCTATCCTATCTTACATATTATTTTTGGTCAAACAGTTCGGCTTCTTACTAATCTAATCAGTATAATATTTACAGAAAGCACAAAGCACTGTTACATTGGTTTGTGCACACTGTATTAATACAACAAAAAAACTGCACCTTTGTTAAGATACAGTTCCGATATTTCAGTATTATTTTT
Organism: Virgibacillus halodenitrificans; assembly: GCF_001878675.1. Lineage (NCBI taxonomy): Bacteria > Bacillati > Bacillota > Bacilli > Caryophanales > Bacillaceae > Virgibacillus > Virgibacillus halodenitrificans. The sequence goes on from NZ_CP017962.1 coordinate 2,219,137, forward strand.
TCTCAGCTGAATCATCTCCAGCAGGATTATCTTCATAGTTTACATTCATCTCAGCTAGTTCATAAAAGTCTTTTTTGATTGCATTATACTCAACAGTATATTCGTTGAACTTTTTGTTATAGTTTAGTACTTTTTCGTAACTTTGATTAATTTTTTCTATCTTTTTAGTTAACTCTTGTTGTTCAACATCTTCTTTTTGTAGCATTTTATACATTTCTTTTTCCAGCTTTAATGACGTATTGTAAGCTTTATTAAGTTTAGAATAAGCATCATATCGGTTATTCATTACTTCAACTAATTCCTGACCTTTTTTCTTTAATTTAGAATCCTCCAATTTACCAATTAGCTCTTCAGCTTTTTTAAATTCTTCTTTTGAAGATTCCATACTTTCTTTTTCAGTAGCGATTTTATCTGAGCGTTCATTAATTACACTAATAGCTTTCTCTGACAAATTTTTAATTTTATCAAAATCATCCATACTCAAATCAATAATCTGATTATATAATTCCTGTTCTTTCTTCTCTAAGTCCGTAATAGGTTCTTGTTGTTCTTCAAAAACTTCTTCCTTATTCACGGCTTCTTCCAATTGACTGTGGATTTTCTCTTCTGTACTCTTCCCACTACAAGAAGCTAATAAAATCAAGCATATAACAAGTATAAAGCCTATTGTTTGTACACGTCTCATCCCATAGTACCTCCTATAATTCCTGGTTGTTTTTTTAGTATAACATAGAATAGATAACAGCCTGTCTAATTCAAATATAGATGGTTCTATTTTTAATCTATGATTAATAAGGTCATGTTATGATAAAATAGGAAGCAAGTTCAAATGATAAGAAATGGGAGTGGCATGAAATGATAACGATGAAAGACATTGTTCGAGAAGGGCATAAATCGTTGAGAACGGTGGCTGAAAGTGTAGAAACACCGTTAAATCAAGAAAATAAAGTATTATTAAATGATATGCTTACCTTTTTAAAAAATAGTCAGGATGAAGAAATTGCTGCTAAATATGACTTACGTGCGGGAGTAGGACTTGCAGCTCCACAATTGGGGATTAACAAACGTCTGATTGCTGTTCATTTTGAAGACCCTGATGGCAAACACTACAGCTACGCTCTTGCAAACCCGAAAATAATTAGTCATTCTGTAGAAAAATCTTATCTCTCATCCGGAGAAGGTTGCTTGTCTGTAGACAGAAATGTGGAGGGTTATGTCCCTCGGAATGCCAGAATCACTGTGAAGGCAATCGACAAAGAAAATAATCCAATTAAATTAAGGCTAAAAGGTTATGCTGCCATCGTGGTACAGCATGAAATCGACCACCTTAATGGGATCATGTTTTATGATCATATTAATAAAGAGAACCCTTTTATAACTCCTGAAAATGCGAACCCAGTGGAATAATAGTAACTAAATCAGTAGTATTAATGGGGTTGAAATTTTATATACAATTACAAATATCTAGCAAAGCTACTCAATATTGAGTAGCTTTGCTTTTGTTATGCTGTATCTTTTGAAATGAAGATTAAACAAAACTTACTTTAAATGAGACCTAAATGTTTTAATCCATTATAAATTCCATTTTCATCTACATTATCAGTTACATAATCTGCAATTTCTTTAAGAGGTAGTACGCCATTTCCCATAGAAACGCCGGTGCCTACTTCCTTTATCATCTCAATATCGTTAAGCCCGTCCCCAAAAGCAAAAGAGTTCTCAAGTTTCAACCCGCTTGCTTCCACAATTTTTTTTACTCCGACTGCTTTGGAGCCTCCCCCAGGCAAAACATCACATGAGTAATCATGCCAGCGAATAAAGTGATAGGCATCATCTTTGGGTATAAATGGAACTTCTTCGTTTTCTTCACAAAATAATAATGCCTGGTATATTTTATTTTTATCCTTAAATGTAAGGTCAACCTCCGGGTAATCATGTTTTAAGCTACCAAGACTTTTACTGATAAAAGGATGTTCATTTTCAGAAGCTTTCATTTCCTTCTCATTCATAAAGACCATTGGGAAGTTTTTGGTGGATGCTTGCTCATAAAGCATAGTTAATTCTTTTTGACCCAGAGGGTTCTCATAGATAACCTTTCCTTCGAACATGACATATTGACCATTAAAACTAACGAAAGAGTCAACCCCAAGCTCTTCTCTTAGCGAAGTAAACATAAAGGGAGCCCTTCCTGTTGCAATAGCAACATAGACATCATTGTTTTTCAATTCTTCAATAGCTAGCTTTGTTGACGAGGGAATTTCTTTTTCATGATTTAAAAGCGTTCCATCTATATCAAAAAAGACAATTTTTTTCATAATATACAACACCTCTTCAATTAATGTATAAGAATCTATTCTCTGTAAAAAATAAGTATAACAATGATTTAACTAAAGTTCAGTAAAGGACGCAAAAAAAAATATTTCTATAAATAATGTATTTTTATTTCAAAATTCCTTAAATCATACTATACTATAAATAAGAGGGATTGGACGGTAGAATGTTTTGCTGCTTTTCTTAATATATGAAAGGAGCTGTATGTCCCCATGTTAAAACGCCTAAAAGAAAAGCTTAAGAAACGTTGGAAAGATTTTTTAGGCCAAGGACGAGTACCTACAACTTGTGAGAAAGACTGCCAATAAGAGTACCAATCGCTAAGGGGAAAGTTGTTAAAATGGGAGTACGGATTTAACAAACAATATTAATGACGGATAAGACGGATTAGAAAATATATGTGTTTTCATATTAAAATAGAAATGAAAAATTGATAGGAGAGATGAGATGATTTTTAAAGTTTTATATCAGGAATTACCTGGTGAAATACCTGTTCGTGAAAGAACATTAAGTACCTATGTAGAAGCCGAGTCTGTGCGGGAAGTTCGGTCTAAATTAAGTGATCGTAATTATAATATTGAGTATGTTCATGAACTGGATAAGGCACATCTGGAATATGAAAAGCAATCTGAACATTTTAAATTGGAGAATGTATAAACAATGAAGTTTGTAAAAAATGACCAAGCAGCAGTTTTTGCACTAGGTGGTCTCGGGGAAATTGGTAAAAATACGTATGGTGTCCAATTCCAGGATGAGATTATTCTTATTGATGCCGGCATCAAATTTCCCGAAGATGAACTATTGGGAATTGATTACGTCATCCCTGATTATACCTATTTGGTGCAAAACCAAGATAAAATAAAAGGATTGTTCGTAACGCACGGACACGAAGACCATATTGGGGGGATTCCATATCTTCTCCGTGAAATTAATGTGCCTATATATGCCGGTAAACTCGCGCTCGGCTTAATACGTAATAAACTTGAGGAACATGGTTTATTACGAAATGCAAAATTAAACCCATTAAAAGAAGACGATATTATTAAATTCCGAAAAACATCCGTTAGTTTCTTCAGGACAACACATAGTATTCCTGATTCATTTGGTATTGTAGTTAAAACCCCTCCTGGTAACATCGTACACACTGGTGACTTCAAATTCGACTTCACCCCTGTAGGAGAGCCAGCAAATCTTACCAAAATGGCAGAAATAGGCAAAGAAGGCGTACTTTGCTTACTTTCAGATAGTACCAACAGTGAAGTACCGGGCTTTACCATGTCCGAACGAGTTGTTGGCGATAGTATAAATGATATATTCAGTAGAGTAGATGGAAGATTGATATTTGCTACCTTTGCCTCTAATATATATCGGTTACAACAAGTAGTAGAAGCTGCTGTCAAACATAATCGAAAAGTAGCTGTCTTTGGCCGTAGCATGGAATCAGCAATCAATCTTGGACAAGAATTAGGTTATATTCAGGCTCCTAAAGATACGTTCATTGAAGCAAATCAAATTAATCGTTTTCCAGCCCAGGAAGTAACAATTTTATGTACTGGTTCTCAAGGTGAACCAATGGCTGCCCTTTCTCGAATTGCGAATGGGACGCATCGACAAATTCAGATTATACCTGGAGACACTGTTGTATTTTCCTCATCACCAATCCCTGGAAATACAGTAAGTGTTGGCAGAACAATTAATAAATTGTATCGTGCAGGAGCAGATGTTATTCATGGCAAGCTAAGCAACATTCATACATCTGGTCATGGAAGCCAAGAAGAACAAAAGCTAATGCTCAGACTAATTAAACCGAAATATTTCTTACCAATTCACGGGGAATACAGAATGCTCAAGGAACATATTAAACTTGCCGCTGCTTGTGATGTAGACCCTTCACAGTCCTTTGTTATGGACAATGGGGATGTTCTAGCACTTGGTAAGGATAGTGCAGCTATTGCAGGTAAGATCCCTTCTGGTTCCGTGTATGTAGATGGAAGCGGAATTGGCGATATAGGAAATATCGTATTACGAGATCGAAGAATTCTTTCTGAAGAAGGTCTGGTAATTGTAGTTGTAAGTATTAATATGAAAGAATTTAAAATTGCATCAGGTCCTGATATTATCTCTCGCGGCTTCGTATATATGCGAGAATCTGAGGATTTAATTAATGAAGCACAGAAACTTGTTGCTAAACATTTGAATAAAGTGATGGAAAGAAAAACGACCCAATGGTCAGAGATCAAAAATGAGATTACTGATACAATCGCTCCATTCTTATATGAAAGAACAAAACGTCGACCAATGGTATTACCAATTATTATGGAAGTATAAATATAGAAAAAGACACGAACAAATTTATGTTCGTGTCTTTTTATTTAGTTAAATATACTAGGGTTATGCAATGCTTCGGAAAATAGATAAACTACGAAGTAACTTTTCGTCTTTAGCGTATGAAAAATAACTGTGTTGCTGGAAAGTTCACTGAAATATTGAAGAGGTGAGCTTTCCATTGCAGATGGACGCTTTCCACCGGCATGGCTTCAGCCGCTTCCTCCGCTACGCTCCGTCCAGGGTCTTCAGCTCATGCTATTCCGGCTAGAGTCGCCATCTTCCATTCCAATCAATTGGTATTGACTTTTATCTAAGTTTAGAGTTTGCTCAACTTTTTTGTGACAAATATATTATAACTTTGATAATCCTGACTCATCCTAGCGGAGGGGAAATATGTAGACTCCAGCGGGAAAAGCGAGACTAGCGAGACCCCGGAGAACGTAACGTTAGTGGAGTTCGAGGAGGCTCGCAGGCCGCCCGCGGAAAGCGTAATATTTTCCCGTAGCGAGATTAGAAAATCATATCCACTACGTCGCAGTTTCTTCCAACTATGAATAAAAGTACGTTTGTCCCTCAACATTTACAGGTGAACCTAACGTTTGGCTATCTCTTGAAACTTGAGCTATTATAACCGCTGAATCACTTGATTTATGTCAGGAAAATCTACTTTTTTATTTTGAAAAAAGTTTTTTATCATAAACTGGCTATAGTTTACTGCCTGATTATAGGTGATTTTTCCTGGTAAAGGAGCTATATTATCGATTTCAACATCAATAATTGCAGGTCTGTCTGATAGAAATGCCTGTTGCATTTTTGTATTTATATCATCACCGGCCGTAATTCGATAACCTTCTCCGCCACACGCTTCTGCAAAAGCAGCAAAGTCCATTTCCCCGAGATCCGTATTATAATTTATATGCCCCATCTCTTGTTGTTCATATTTAATCATTCCTATTTTACTATTATTTAATATAATTACTTTAATAGGTAAATTATATTTTACTGCAGTGACAAAATCATGCATTACCATGGTGAAGCCACCGTCTCCACAAATAGCTACAACCTGCTTATCAGGATAAGCTACCTGAGAAGCGATCGCCCCTGGTAATCCTGCTCCCATTGTTGCTAACCTGCCAGAAATAAGGAACTGCTGATTAACGAATGGAAAATAGCGTACTGTCCATACTGTTACATTACCTACGTCAACCGACACAATCGCATCCTTTTTAACTACATTTTCTAATGCATACATTACTTGCGGAGCCTGAAGTGGTTCGGGTTGTTCTTTTTTTGTCTTTAGAATGTGTGTATGCCAAGCTTTCATTTTTCCCTGATATTTTTGCAAATAAGAGCGCTCATTATGACCCTCGACCAATAATTGAAGCTGGGGAAGAATTCTTTTGCAGTCCCCTACTAACCCCTCATTAATTGGATAAAAGTCACCAATTTTCCCCGGATCCATTTCAATTTGAACTGCCTTCGCATTATCTGGTAAAAAGTCTCTATATGGAAAGGTTGTGCCAACTAAGATTAGTAAATCACTTTCCATCATAGCTTCATATGCTGGCTTTGTACCAATTTGACCATGTTGCCCAAGATTCAACTCGTGGTAATCAGGAATTACTCCTTTCCCAAGAAGACTTAGAACTATAGGAGATTTAATTTTCTCAGCAAATTGGAGCAATTCTTTACTTGCTCCCTTTACACCCCTTCCTGCAAGTATAATCGGTTTTTCTGATTGATTTATTAGTTCTGCTGCTTTTGAAATTGACTGTTGATCAGGCTGTATTAATGGTTCTTTATATGTCGGGGCAGTTAATGGTTTCTCAAGTTTATGTTGCTCTGCAAATAGATTGTCAGGCACAACTAACACTGCAGGCCCCTTCCTAGCGTAAGCTGTACGAATTGCCATATTCAACAAATCGGGTAACTGTACAGAAGATGTTACTTGTTCATTGAATACAGCCACGTCATCGAACATCCTAGCAAGGTTTATTTCTTGAAATGCGTTTGTACCTACTTGTTCATTTGTAACTTGTCCAACTAGAGCTAATACAGGTACTCCATCTAATTTAGCGTCATATAACCCATTTAACAAGTGCACTGCACCAGGTCCAGCTATGGAAAGACAAACACCAATATTGCCCGTAAGCTTTGCATAAGAACTGGCTGCTAGTGCTCCAACTTCTTCATGACGAATTTGAATGAATTCAATATTTTTTTCTTCTTTTCTTAAATCATCGATCAGCTCATTAATGGAATCACCGGGCATCCCGTAAATATGATCAATATTCCATTCTTTTAGTAGATCTGTTACTATTTCACCTGTCCTCTTCTCCATTAAAATGCATCCTTTCCAAAAATCTGATATAACGGCTACTATGTTCTATTACCTTAATTACACATAAAAAAACCCTCTCTTCGATGAGAAAAAGGGTTTTTTAGACTTATATGTGATTAATCATCGATTACCAAGTGTTTTTCAAAACGCGATATATCTTTATCTGCTCCAATAACAATAAGCACATCTTCTTCTTTTAGAACATCTTCAGCGCTTGGAGATACATTGATTTCCTTTCCTTGTTTGATAGCAACAACGTTACATCCGTAATTCGCACGGATATCCAGGTCAATAAGTGTTTTTCCAACCATTTTATTCCCCGCTTTTACCTCCACAATACTGTGATCATCGGAAAGCTCCAGATAATCCAGTATATTATTTGAAATAATATTGTGAGCAATTCGTTTTCCCATATCTCTTTCGGGATGCACAACATGGTCAGCGCCAATTTTATTCAATATTTTTTCATGATAATCATTTTGCGCCTTAACTGTTATTTTTTTAATTCCAAGATCAGTCAGAATAACAGTTGTTAAAATACTAGCCTGAATATTATCCCCAATTGCTACAATAACATGATCAATGTTCTTAATACCCAATTCCTTAAGCGACACTTCGTCCGTTGAATCTGCAATTACGGCGTGTGAAGCAATATTTTTATATTCATTTACTTTATCCTCATCGTTATCGATTGCCAGAACTTCCATGCCTTCCATACTTAATTCACGACAAATACTCCCACCAAATCGACCTAAACCAATTACCGCAAAATCTCGTTTCATTCTGCTTCCTCCATTAACATGTATGATAGATCTATCATACATGAGAAATACAAAAAGGAGCAACTGTCCGCTGCTCCTTAAAAAGAAATTTAAACTATATTGCATCCAACATCTGGAACTGAGATTTCACTAGCCCGAAATATTCGCCTTGTTTCTTCATTAAATCTGCATGACTTCCTCTTTCAAGGATCCTTCCATTTTCCAATACAAAAATTGTATCTGCTTCACGGATCGTTGATAATCTGTGGGCAATTATTATTGCTGTTCTCCCCTTGAGTAGTTTTGCAAGTGCCTGTTGTATTTTTACTTCTGTTTCAGTATCAATACTGGCAGTAGCTTCATCCAAAATTAGAATACTGGGATCAGCAAGTAATGCCCGTGCAAAAGATAATAATTGTCGTTCTCCAGCAGATAAAATATTTCCTCTCTCTTCTACCTCTGTGTGATATCCATTGGCCAATCGTTGTATAAATCCATCAGCACCTACTATCTTGGATGCCTTGATAACTTCTTCATCTGAAGCATTTGGTTGACCAAAGCGAATATTTTCCATTATCGTTCCTGAAAAAATAAATGTATCCTGTAAAACTACGCTAATTTTATGTCGTAAACTGTTTACCTTGACATCTTTAAGATTATGTCCATCAATTTTTACTTGTCCTTGGGTAGGGTCATAAAAACGACTAATTAGATTTGCAATCGTCGACTTACCGCTACCCGTATGGCCAACAAGTGCAACGGTTTCCCCTTGCTTAATTTCTAATGAAATATCATGGAGAGCAATTCGTTTTTCATTATAAGCAAACTTTACTTTATCAAACACAATAGTACCTTCCATTGTTTCAAAACGATGTGCATTTTCTTTTTCTTCCACGTTCGGTTGTTCGTCCAGAAATTCAAATATTCGTTCAGATGCAGCCATTGCCATTAACAATTGATTATACATTTGTCCCAAACGAGAGATTGGTTCCCAAAACATTCCTAGATAGAAAGCAAATAATACAAATGTGCCAATTTCAATACCGCCATTTGCTGGTCCAAGTAATATTAGATGTGCGCCATATGAAATAAGAATCACTGTACCTAGCGCATTACTCATTTCTACAAATGGGCGGAACATTGCACTCTTTCTCGTTGCTTCGCGCCAGCTATCAAAGTTATCCCAATTTAAACCTTTAAAGAATTCTGCATTTTCTTCCTCCTGGGAAAAGGATTGAGTAATTCTCATTCCTTGTAATCCTTCATTTAAATGAGAGTTCATTCGGGATTGTTGTATACGAACTTGCTGCCAGGATTTTCGGATATTTCTTCTTAATTTAGTGGAAATATAGAACATTAGTGGTATGACTACCATAACAGCTAAAGCTAACTTAGGACTTATAACAAATAAAATAACAATAATACTTGTTAACATAACCACATCCATTAACAAATTAATTATTCCATTCGTAAATAGTTCTTGTAATGAGTTAATATCATTCATTATTCTAACTAAAATAGAGCCTGCTGAGCGTGTATCAAAAAAGCGATGTGATAAACGCTGGACATGAGAAAATAAATGATGTCGCAAGTCATAGATGACATTTTGACCTAGTATATTTACCCACTTTATTCGAAAAGTATTACCTATATAACTAAACAAATATAAGATTGCTATCCCCAAAACTAAGTATGTGAGCATCGTCGTATCTTTATTTTTTATAGCTATGTCAATAGCAACCTTACTTATAAGAATAGGAACAATTAACCTGACTGCGGTTGAAATCAACATCGCTATTATAGCTCCTGGTAGATACGTTTTCGAATAAGGTTTTAAGTAAATAAGTAAGCGCCATAGTTGCTTCCAATTAAAAGGCTTTTCTATTGCTAAATCAACAGTATACTGAAATCTTTTAAGATGTGGACTGACTTCCTTAACTTTCTTGCTCATAGTTTATAACCCCCTTTATACATTATTAGTTGCTGACATGATTTCCTCACGATCCTGATATTGTATATCATATATTCGTTGATATGGCCCTTCGTTATTCAAAAGTATATCATGTGTCCCTCGTTCAACGATTTTACCATCCTCTAAAACTATAATTTCATCTGCATGCTTTAAAGAGGAAATACGGTGAGCGATTATGAAAGATGTTCTTCCTTTCATTACCTCTTTTAATGCCTTCTGTATTTTAAATTCTGTTTCCATATCTACTGCAGAAGTAGCATCATCCAAAATGAGTATACTTGGATTAATACAAATCGCCCTCGCAATGGCAATTCGCTGCTTTTGGCCTCCAGACAACCCCATTCCTCTTTCACCTAATAAGGTGTCATATCCCTCTGGCATTTCCATAATAAAGTCATGTGCTTGTGCTCGCTTTGCAGCATCAATAATTTGACTCTCCGAAATACCTGGAGTTCCGTATGCTATATTCTCTCGGATAGTAGTAGAAAATAGAAATGGTTCTTGTAATACAAATCCGATTGCCTTGCGTAAAGATTTTAATGTATAATCCGCGACAGGCTTCCCATCCACAAGAACTTCGCCTTTTTCAGGCTCATAAAATCTAGTGATCAACTGTGTTATACTCGTTTTTCCTGAACCAGTTGCCCCAATTAATCCAATAATCTTTCCAGATGGAGCATCAAATGAAATATTTTTTAATGCAGTATCATCGTTTTCCACATATGTTAAAGATACGTTATTAAATGTCACATGCCCGGTAATCGAGGTATTAATAGCATTTTCTTTCTCCACGATATCTTCTTCTGCTTCCAATATCTCGAGCAACCTTTCTCCAGAAGCTTTCGCTTGAGAAAATTGGTTAATTACAAAACCGAGATTCATCAATGGACCAAGGATATACCAGACTAAACTAAAGAAAGCTACCAATTCTCCTAAAGCAAGATCTCCGACTATAACCAGGTATCCTCCAAATGCTAATAGAGCAACTGCACAAATATCCCCAATTAATTCCATTAATGGAAAGTACTTCGCCCATATTTTCGCTGTATCCAAATAGTTGTTCCTGTAGCGATCATTATTAGTTGAAAAACGATCTATTTCAAAATCTTCTCTAGACAAGGACTTTACTGTATTCATGCCACTAATATTTTCTTGCACTCGCGTATTTAGCTTACCAAATGACTTTCTAATTTTTCGAAAAGCAGGATGTACTCGCTTATCAAATTTAAAAACCACAATTGTTAAGAACGGCATAGCTGCCATTGTCACAAGAGCCAATGGTATGGAATAATAAAACATAACACTAAGACTAAAAAGAATAAGTAACGTAATACGAATTAATTCAGAAAACCCCATGGACAGAAAAAAACGAAACCCATCCACGTCCGCTGTCAACCTTGACATAAGGTCTCCAGTTTTTGCATTATCGTAATATCTAAAAGACAAAACTTGCAATTTTTTGTAAAGACTATTCCGAAGTTTGTATACAGATATAATTCCAAATAAATCGCCAAGATATTGATGAAAGTATGTAGCAATCCCTTTCACGACCATAAGTATAATAAATAAACCAGCTATAATTGGAATTAATTCATATTGGGCTTTTAACACTACGTTATCAATCGTTTGCTGCATTATGATTGGGTATACTACTGTAATAGCAGTAACCAGGATTAAGAAGATTAGTGATATAAAAAAGTACTTCTTAAAGGGCCAATAAAATTGTTTAAGTTTTTTAAAAGTATCCAATTCAGTTTCTTCCTCCTCTGCGATTATTTCCATAATAACTAATATAACGGTTTCCGAAATAAATTACCACTGTTTTTATTTAATTTTTTAAATTTTTTATTTTTATTAAAGGAATAAAAAAACTCTTGCCTGCATAGGCAAGAGTTTTTCTCTTATGAGTTTATTTAATTCCTAACACACGGTTAACTCTCTTACGGAGCATTTTCATGCCACCACCGCCAGCCTGGAAGTGTCTAAGCTTTCCTTCTTCATCGAAAACATAATATGCAGGTACGTATTGATTTTCGAATGCATCTGTAAGCTTGTGTTGGTTATCCACAAAGATCGGCTGGGTTATATCGTGCTCTTTTGCTACTGCCTTAACATCATCCAAATCTAAATCTTTTTCAGAACGTGGCATGTGAACAGCAATTACATTCAATTTATCTTTATATTCATCACGGAATTCATTCACATTTGGCATTGCCTCTTTACATAAACCACAGCTAACTGACCAAAAATGAATAAGTGTTGGTTTGTTACCGATTAACTCATCTTTTTTAATCGGATTACTATTAAACCATTCTGTTGCGCCTTCTAATTCAGGCATTTGATCTCTTAACTTCATTTAAAAACCTCCTGCTGTTCAAATTAAAAGAAGCTGGTTGAGATAAAGAGAGTTTCTTTCATCTATAAGAAATCTTCTTCACAAACCAGCTCCTTTATCATTTAAAATTTATATGCTGTAACATATAAAGTGTTACAGTAACTTAAAGTGTTTCTTGTCCAGGCTTCCAGTTTGCAGGGCAAAGTCCACCTGTTTGAAGTGCTTGAAGCACACGTAATGTTTCATCAACATCACGGCCGATATTGTTATGGAATACAGTTTGATATTGAAGTTCTCCTTCAGGGTTAACGATGAATAATCCTCGAAGTGCAACCCCTTCATCTTCAATAAGAACACCATAATCTTGAGAAACTGCGTGGTTTGTGTCTGCTGCTAATGGATATTGAAGCTCACCTAATCCGTTATCATCACGGGAAGTGTTAATCCATGCTTTGTGTGTATGAATTGTATCAGTAGAAACACCGATTACTTCAGCATCCAAGTCTTCAAATTCATCGTATCTGTCAGACATTGCAGTAATTTCTGTTGGACATACGAATGTGAAATCCATTGGATAGAAGAAAAGAACTGTCCATTTATCATTTTTCATATTTTCCTCTAAACTAACTTTACCAAATTCCTTATTAGGCATAACTGCATCCATTTCAAAACGTGGTGCTTGTTTTCCTACCATTCTTTCTGCCATGAAAAATCCCTCCATTAATAATAACTATTATCAAGTGTTAATTATAAGTAAACTTCTTTATAAGTTCAACTAATAGGCTTCATAATCTGACAAAGTCATACATTTGTCACAACAACTTGACAATCAGATCATAATTTATATTACCTATTCTCAATTATATCTAACTATTTGTTCTTCCTAAAATAAATTACTTAAAAGTAGAGCATACTAGTTTACTTAAATGTGACAATTTATCTGTAGACGAAAGAAAGGCTTTCCTTAAGAAAGCCTTTCTTCTTTCATTGTAGCCTGTCATTTACCATTTGTGTTATCGCATCAGCTGTTTGTCCTTGAGCGTTGATTACTGATCCTGCTATGCTGGTTGTTGACATGCCCATCACATCTTTATCTTGACCAGAAATCACACAACAATCACAGTATGCTGCATCATCGCTGTTTCTTAGCGTAACAACTTCATGCCCCATTTCCATCAAAGCTTCTTTGACGTCTGTAAGAGTTTCTTCTACACCTATACGCGCCATACAATCTCCTCCTATATATGAATATTCATATATAGTTTCTTCAATAATCTTAAAGATATTCAATGACTACGAAGACAGAGATTGAATCATCGCACTTACAGATTTTACGCCAACTTCTAATGCTTTTTCATCTGGATTAAGCATTGCGTGATGCAATCCATATGGAGAGTCTACCCCGAGCCAAAACATAAACCCGGGAATTTCTTTCAACATATAACCAAAATCCTCGCCAGTCATTGCTGCATTTGACTCTTCAAAATGAATACCTGATGCTGCCATTGTTTTAATAAATGTATCTACATATGTTTTCTGATTATAAACTTGATAATAGTTAGCACCATAATCAATTTCAATAACACAATCAGAGCTTACTTCGAAACCTTTAGCCATTTTTTCTATTTTATCTTTGACAATTTGTATTGTATCGGGGTTAAGTGTCCGGATGGTTCCTTCCAGCCTAGCTGTTTCAGCAATGGCATTCTGTACAAATCCACTTTCCATTTTTCCAATGGTTACAACAGCACTTTCCAATGGGTCAATTGTTCTTGAAACTACTTGCTGTAATTGTACAACAAAATTACTTGCAGCGACTGTCATATCATTTGTTAAATGAGGATAGGCTGCATGACCACCCTTTCCCTTAAAATCAATAAATAATTCACTCGTATTAGCAAAAAGCAAGCCTTGTTTACTGGATACCGTGCCAACTGGAAGTTCTGGAGCTATATGTAACGCAAAAATTACATCGGGCTTCCATTGTAGAAATTCTTTGGAATTCATTAACGGTAATGCTCCACCAGGACCTTCCTCAGCTGGTTGAAAAATAAACAACATGTCATCTTTTATGGGCTGATCAATAATAGACTGCAATGCTCCTAAGGCAATAGTCATATGAAAATCATGTCCACATGCATGCATCTGCCCATGATGTGTAGATCTGAATGTAAAGTCTGTTTTCTCCGTAATTGGCAATCCATCTATATCACATCTAAAGCCAATCATTTTATCAGGTGAGAACCCATTTACTTTTACTAGAATACCTGTTTTCCATTTCTGAACTGTTACCCGTTCTGTCTTCATTGCATCTATTTTATCTAATAAATATTTTTGTGTTTTCTGTTCCTGAAACCCTAACTCTGGAATCTGGTGAAGATCTCTTCTAATATTTTGCAGTTCGGAAAATTTCATGTCTTTTATCCTACTTAATCATCCAGTTTACGAAGTTCTTGTTTAATTTCTGTTTTTGTTTTTGTGTTTTCATCTATCTCTTTTAACACTTTTGCCGGTGTTCCTGCAACTAACGTGTTCGGGGCAACATCTTTCGTAACAATAGCTCCTGCAGCTACAATTGCTCCTTTTCCAATTGTAACTCCTTCGAGTACAACTACATTTGCTCCAATTACTACATCATCTTCAATAACTACAGGTTTTGCAGATGGTGGCTCAATAACTCCTGCTAATACCGTACCAGCTCCTATATGACAGTTCTTTCCAACAGTAGCTCGTCCGCCAAGAACCGCATTCATGTCAATCATCGTACCTTCTCCAACAACTGAACCGATATTAATCATGGCACCCATCATGATAACACAGCCATCTCCGATCTCAACTTGGTCACGGATAACAGCTCCAGGTTCAATACGTGCATTAATCCCTTTAAGATCTAATAAAGGAATAGCAGAGTTTCTACGATCATTCTCTACCACAAAATCACTAATAGTTTCTTTATTTTCATCAAGAATTGCAGCTATTTCTTTCCACTCACCAAATAACACACCGCTTTTACTCTCCACAAAAGCTTGAACGTTCTGACCAAAGTCTATGGCACCAACGTTTTCTCCTTTTATATGTACCTTTACTGGCGTGCTTTTTTTACTATTAGAAATAAAACTGATTATTTCATTTGCATCCATCATTTTCAAGGTTGTTTCCTCCTCGTAATATAATATGTACTACTTTAGCAAACTAAAAGTATAGTCGCAATTAATAACCAATCATATTGATTAAAATATTAATTAAGAGAAATCCTTGCAAGCAGCAGCAAGGATTTCAAAAGTTACTTATTCATATTTAGAAGTATATATATTCTTTTTAAGTTGCTTTAGGATTGCTCTTCGGGTAAGAATACCATCGAAATACCCTTCCTTATCAGCCACACAAACAAAAGGATGATTAATTACAGCATTTAATCCTTCCATCAACGTCGCTTCCTTAGTTAAACAAGGAATATCTTCATTTAAAACTTCTTGTACCCGCATTGTAGATAACTTTTCGAATTCAAACCTTTCTAATCCTAAAATCTGATTTAAGATAATTGTTTTACCTATTGTACCTACTAATTTATAAGTGGAGTCCAACACTGGAACAGCCGAATATCCTGATTTAACTAAAACTAATAAGGCATGTTCTAGTGGGTTATTTATTTGGACATGCGCAACTTTTTCTGAAGAAATCATTAGATCTCCTACTAAAACTTCAGTTAATTGCATATTTCCTTGATCTTGTATCATACTCAATTCAAACGCCCCTTTACACACGTGATACCTATTTCGGTATATCCATATTTTGTCTGTGTAACTCTCCCTTAGTTTACCATAGAAGAGAAAAAAATTGAAAAATCATGAGATGTGTTTTAATATATGTGCATATGACCATATATTAAAGGAGTGAAACAATGCCTATATACCATCCGCTTGAGGAACAATTAATTCATGAAGTGACACAGACATTTAAAGCTCTCTCTGATCCTACACGTATAAAAATACTGCATTTATTATTTTCCGGCGAACAGTCTGTAACTGAAATTGCCGAGAAACTGCAGATGAACCAATCAACCATATCGCATCAATTAAAATACTTAAAACAGTTATCTCTTGTTAAACATCGACGATTAAAGACCAGATATTACTATTCACTAGATGATTATCATGTTATGAACTTAGTAGAACAAGCAATTGAACACACTAAACATATATAAATCAGGAGGTTTTTACATTGGGACATAACCATAGTCATGATCATGGACACCACACAAATAACAAAACTGCACTTCTTTGGAGTTTTATTATTATTTTTGGGTTTATGATTGTAGAAGTTATAGGAGGTTTCCTAACCAACAGCCTGGCATTATTATCAGATGCAGGACATATGCTTAGTGATGCAGCAGCTTTAGGCTTTAGTCTTTTAGCGTTTAAAATCGGTGAGAAATCAGCATCTTATTCAAAAACTTATGGTTATAAACGTTTCGAGATAATCGCTGCTTTTGTAAATGGTATTACACTTATAGCCATTTCCTTGTATATATATTATGAAGCATATCAACGTTTTCTTGAACCTCCAAATGTCAGTGCAAGCATGATGATTATTGCCTTAATTGGCCTTATAGTAAATATCATTGTAGCTTGGATGTTAATGCGCGGTGATTCTAAGGGAAATTTAAATATAAGAAGCGCCCTCTTACATGTATTTGGCGATTTGTTGGGATCAATCGGGGCTATAATTGCAGGTATTCTCATATTAATATTCAACTGGAATATTGCAGATCCTATCGCTAGCGCGGTTGTTGCTACTCTAATAATTATCTCTGGTGTTAGAATAACTAAAGATGCCGCTCATGTGTTGATGGAAGGCAAACCTTCTAATGTCGATATTGACATGCTATATAAAAAACTAGAAGAAATTAGTGGCGTACAAGAAGTGCACGACCTCCACGTATGGTCCATAACTTCTGAATTCCCGGCAATGAGTTGCCACCTTGTTGTTAAAGATTCTGTAGAAAGAGATGAATTACTGAAAAAAGCCACAGAGTTAATCATGGAAAATTATGATATATCTCATTGTACAATACAAATTGAAGGAGAAAATTTTAATCGTATGGAATGTGACAGCTGTTTGTAATTATTCTCCGCATCAAATTAAGCTAGCGGTAAAGTAACTCTCTGAAAGCCTCTATACCATATATATGTTCTATATGCTTAAAAGATGCAAGAAGTATAGAACAGTTATACAGTCAGTTGTTTTGTTTTAAATGTAAATCATCCAAGTAAGATTTGGATGATTTACGCTTATTTGCTAATTATTTAAAATGGAAATTTATTTAACCATTGTCCTCCATCCATAGTAACAACTTCTCCATTAATGTAAGCTGCCTTTTCAGATAACATAAAAGCTGCCAGCTCTGCTATTTCTTCTGGGGTACCGGTGCGGCCTAAAGGTATAGATTGAAGTGTGCGCTCTACTGCTTTTTTTGATTCGAAAAGCTTTTCAGCTCCCCCAGTTCGTTCAATGGCTCCCGGTGCAATAGCATTTACTCTAATCCCGTACTTTGTTCCCCATTCTACTGCCAAAGTTCTGGTCATATTTAATACCCCTGCCTTAGCAGCTGATGAATGAATTACTCCCGCCCCCGCATTCCAGGCATATGTAGCTACCATATTCAAAATAGAACCTTGCTTTTTTTGATCAATCCAATACTTACCGACTTCTTTGCTACAATAGAAAGTTCCATTTAAAACTATATCAATAACAGAGTTCCAACCATTTACGGACAATTCTTCTGCAGGACAGATAAAGTTCCCTGCAGCATTATTTACCAAATGATCAATAGTACCAAAGTTTTCAACAGTTACCTCAACCATTTTTTTGATATCCTCTGGGCATCTGACATCAATTGGAATGTGTATAAAACTTCCTTTGGATGCCTTTAACTCTAATTCTTTTTTTGTTGTTATTAACTTTTCTTCATTTCTTCCAGTTAGAACTACATTTGCTCCCTCGAGCCCAAAACGTTCTGCCATTGCTTTACCCATACCACTAGAACTTCCGGTGATTACAACGGTTTTATTTTCCATATGATCCCCCTTCTCTGATATTATTATCAATAGTATAATTAATAAGCAGTAAAGTCAAAGAACAAACTGACAATTAAGATAATTACACTTTAAGATAATTGATTAAAAAAAATGATATACTAGAATCTTAGTATTTATGAAGGGTTGGAAGGGGCATGAACAGGCGTTCTTTTTTAAAAAAAGCATTTGGAAGTGTTATTACACTCCTAGGCTTAACAGGCGGGACTTATTATTACGCAAAAGAATTAGAACCACAAATGTTAACAATCAGCGAGCATGAAATCTATTCCAACAAAATTACAGCCGCTTTCAATAAATTTAAAATTATCCAGTTTTCTGATACACATCTTGGTTTTCACTATACACTTAAACAATTGGAAGAATTAGTTAACAAAATAAACCAAGAAAATCCTGATCTTATTGTATTCACCGGTGATTTAATTGACGAACCTGATAAATACATCCCTAATAGCCACCTTATTCGCCTATTGGGCAGTTTGGAGGCAAAATTCGGTAAGTATTGGGTGTATGGTAATCATGATCACGGTGGTTATGGAACAGATATGCTAAAAGAAATTATGAATCAAGCAGATTTTAAACTCCTAAAAAATAGTCATACTATCATAAAAAATAACAAGGAAGAAATTGTACTTGCTGGTGTTGATGATATTATGCTAGGAAAACCTGATTTAAATAAAACTTTGGCCAATACAAATAGTAGTCTCTTCACAATACTGTTGGCACATGAACCTGACTATGCAGATGTTACAGTAAATCATCCTGTCGATGTACAGTTGTCCGGTCACAGTCATGGTGGTCAAGTACGCTTTCCATTCATTGGACACCTTTATACACCTGCATATGCAGAAAAATATGTACAAGGTGAATACAAAATTAATAATGGCAGACTCTTATTATATGTTAACAGAGGAATCGGTACTACCCGCTTACCTTATCGTTTCTTATGCAGACCTGAAGTTAGCATTTACACTTTAAATAATGAAAGATGAACTAGGGTTTTGTTTATCTAGAATTTTCATGGCAATCTAAATATACATTAAAATAAATAATTGCTTTTTGTCCGCCACTTTTATTTTTATTCTTGCGCTGATCATTACTTTGCGATAGGATAAAGACAAGCTTTAAAGAAATAGATGAAAGGGGGAAGCATAAGGTGGATAAAGAGCATTTATATACACTGGCAAAAGCTTTATATACAATTAATCGACACGCCAAAACTGCTCCTCAGCCAAAACATTTGTATGAGATTAAAAAACAAGCAATAAATCAGCTGCTGAAAGAAAAATCAGCAATAAAAATAGGTCTTCATTTCTCTGAGCATCCGAAATTTAGTAATCAACACTCCACATTACTTGTAAAAGTAGCAGATTACTATTTTCACATTCCTCCTAGCAAGCAGGATTTTGAACAGCTTGAACATTTGGGCTCTCTTGATAGTGATTTTAGAAATCCGCAAGCCAAAATGCCCTTATCCCAAGCTAAAAAAGAGATCTATCAATATATAGGTTGGAAACGGCCCCCTCAAAAGAAAGATAGAAGGAAACAACAGCATTATTCTTCTTATTATACACCTTCCTCTTTAGGCAAAATGGAATGGCCACCAACAAAACCACACCGGAATTTTTAATTTAAAATGTTAATACCTTCTTATACATGTTTGAGCTAGACCTAAACAGGTAATATATAAACTATATAAGGAGGTAGAGTTATGGTTGAATTAGATGATTTTTTATACGATTTTCATCGATTTGCAAACGAAACACATAATTTGAAGGATAAATATGAAAAACTCCCCCCTGCTGAAAAACAAAGAATTATTGATGCGGCTCCAGAAATGATTAAGTCACCGAACGAACTATTCCATGCTATTTATACTTGGCTTGAACGTGTAGATAAAGAAATGAATATAACAGATAAAGACTAGAAGCGCAGTAATCAATACTGTGCCTCTAGTCTTTTTAAATTTGCTTTAAAGCTTTTCCTTCCAAAACCGAATACTATGGAGACAAAGTAATAACGCACCAAATCCCGCTAAGCATTGCAGACCTATTTTTAACAAGTCCGTTGCAGACACTGCCGGTAAATTCAGATATGAAGTTGAAAACATAATGAGAATTACAATTATTAAACTGCTAAGTATGTAATTAAGTAATTTTCTAGCTTGTAATTTTAAAGCCATATGAATAAATGGTTTTATTATACTATAGCAAATGATTGCACCGATAAATAAAAATAAATAATATATAAAATCATTTTCTCTCCCTACAAACGGCCACTTAAGAAAACTTAATAAAACATATGTCGAACCCATATGCCTCCTCCTCTTTTCATTTAATTAAAGGATACCTTCATTGTTTCCTCTAACTATAAATTTATACAATAAACTCAAAATAATCTGATATAATCGATCTATGGAAATGGGGGATAGAAAAATGAATAAACCATTTTTATTAATCATTACAGGCGCAGCCCTCTGGGGAACAATTGGATGGTATGTCAAAAACTTATATTCATTCGGGTTTACCCCAATGGAAGTCGTTTCATTAAGAGCATGGACTTCGGCCCTTATGCTTGTAATTTTCTTGTTTCTCGTTTCACGAGATAAATTAAAGCTACACAAAACAAGTGACCTCAAATATTTTGTCGGTACTGGAGTTTTAAGTATTGTCTTTTTTAACTATTGCTTATTTACTGCAATTGAATTATCAACTATACCTGTAGCAACTGCTTTATTGTATACTGGGCCAGCTTTTGTCACTATTATGTCATTTTTTATTTTTAAAGAAGCTTTAACAAAAGTAAAGCTCCTTTCTTTGCTTATTACATTAGTTGGAACGTGTCTGGTAGTTGGAATCTTGCCTGTAAATGTAGGTTCAATACATATTGGTAGTATATTATTCGGTTTGGGGGCTGGACTAGGATATGCTATGTACAGTATTTTCAGCAAGTTTGCATTAAGAAAATACTCAAGCCTTCAAATTACAACATTTACTTTTATTGTTGCCGGTATAAGCTTACTGCCTTTTTTTCCATATAAAGAAAAGCTTCATATATTACTAAACCCTAATGTTCTTCTCTATGCGTTTGGACTCGGGCTCCTCCCTACTGCATTTGCATATATAATTTATACATATGGATTACAACAGACCGAGGCATCCAAAGCTTCTATATTAACAACAGTTGAACCTGTTGTTGCTACACTATTAGGCATATTTGTTTTTCAGGAGCATTTCTCTATTATCCAGTTACTTGGGATGACTTGCATTATTGGTGCAGTAATTCTCATACAGATCTTTACAGCTAAACCGCATCAACAACTTTCTCCCTAATGGCAATCAACTTTATTTGCCCTAAGTGACCTGCATCACAGAATATTCGCTAGCTTTGGGTTATTCTTTACTTACATTACTGAGTGGGAGGCAAATAAGATGCAAACATTTACAGTGGAGCATACACCAGCTGAGATAGTAAAAATTTTCCCTAAAGCAAGTGACCTTTTTAAAGAACGACGGATTGATTTCTGCTGTGGTGGTGACAAACCATTAAGTGAAGTTTTTCAAAAAGATAACATAGACAAGGACCAGGTTCTATCTGAATTAAATATAGCATACCAACAATGGAATAAAGAAAACCATGAACTTGTAGACTGGGATTCTCTTCCTTTATCAGACTTAGTGGATCACATTGTATCTAGTCATCACACATATCTAAAAAAGGAGCTTGCACCATTAGGTGAATTTGTGACAAAAGTGTATAGAGTTCACGGTTCAAACCAACCTCACCTTAAACAGCTTTATCGAACCTACAATGAATTTAGAATAGAAATGGAAGAGCACATGATCAAAGAAGAGAATGAAGTATTTCCTCTAATTAAGGAATACGAAAATAATCCATCTGAAAATTTGAAAGCACGTATTCATGAAGCAAACGGTGATTTAGAAGAAGAACATGAAGCTGCAGGTAATCTATTAAAAAGTATCAGAGAAATTACTTTAGACTTTACCCCACCAACAGATGCATGTAATTCTTACCGAATTACGTATGCCCGTTTAGCTGATATCGAACAAGATACATTCCAGCATGTTCATTTAGAAAATAACGTCCTGTTTAAAAGACTTTGAATACTGGATTTATTAGAATATTTAAGTAAATTAATAGTCAACTGCGAAATAAAAAAAGGATTGGGGGCATCCCACTCCTTTTTGCTTTGTTTAAAAATATAAAACTATACTTTGTTTCGTTTTTTCTCCACCATTGCAGCTTGTTTAGCTTCTAACCGCATTTCAAGCTGCATAACCTCCTTTTCATTTCTTAATAACTCTTGTTTATTTTCCTTCACTAATTGCTCAAAGTTTAATGTTTTTGGTCTCATGTGATACACTCCTTTTATACATTCAATCATATTATACCCTTATTTTTGTGTAATTACTCATAATTGTTTGAACATTTTATAACATTTTAAATTTTATTTTTTTGGAGGATGAAAAATGGAGTATTTATTGAATAAAAAAATTCAACAGATTGAGATATCAGGAATTCGTCAGTTTTTTAATTTGGTATCCGGAGAGGAGAATGTTGTATCTTTAACCATCGGCCAACCGGATTTCCATACTCCTAAGCATGTAAGAATGGCTGCCAGTCAAGCATTAGCTGATAATAAAACGACGTATACACATAATGCAGGAATTATAGATCTTCGGAAGGCTGTCTCTAAATTTAACGAGGAAAAATATCATCTTCTATATAATCCGGAGAATGAAATTATAGTTACTACTGGCGCTTCGCAGGCTATAGATATTACATTCAGAACTATCCTTAATCCAAATGATGAAGTGATACTACCGGGGCCTATTTATCCAGGCTATGAACCTTTAATCAAATTAGCTGGAGCTACACCAGTATATGCGGATACTACTAGTAATGGTTTTAAACTGTCAAAAGAGATTTTGATGAAACATATCAATGAACGTACAAAATGTGTGGTGCTCCCTTACCCTTCTAATCCCACGGGTGCTTCTTACACGACCACCGAATTAAAAGAACTTGTTTCTATTTTGAAAGATAAAAATATATTCGTTTTAGCTGATGAAATATACAGTGAATTAATATACGAGGAACCTCACACATCAATTGCTAGTTTCCCTGAAATGAAAGAAAAGACCATTGTAGTAAATGGTGTTTCCAAATCCCATTCTATGACGGGCTTTCGTATTGGATATGTGCTTGCGCCAAAATGGATCTCAAATCACATGCTGAAGGTACACCAATATAACGTTTCCTGCGCTTCCTCCATTAGTCAATATGCAGCATTAGAAGCTTTAACCAATGGAAAAAATGATGCAATTCAGATGCGTGAAGTATATAGAAAAAGAAGAGACTATGTTTATAGCAGGTTATTATCCTTTGGCTTAGAAGTAGATTGTCCAAAAGGGGCATTCTATATTTTTCCGAAGTTTCCTATTACGGAGATGAATTCATTTGATCTTGGAATAGATTTGGTAAGGAAAGGGAAAATTGCTTTAGTACCGGGGAGCAGCTTTTCGCCACTAGGTGAGGGTTATATGCGATTATCCTATGCATATGAACTTAATACCATAGAAAGAGGCCTTAATCGACTGGATGATTATTTGCAAAAAGGTTATTTACGTTGAATGTTTTTTATTCAGCAATCTTACTTTTATGTTCTAGCTCATTATAAATGTTAAGTAGATGATCCAATTCCTGACTAATAGCAACTGAATCCGTATGGGTAAAACCTTTTTCCAATGCTACTTCAGTCATTTTATGACGCAGGAACTCTATACGTTTTAGTAAAGTATTGGTATTCATTGGATTAGCTTGCCGCCTCCTTTAGTTTAATTAAAAGAGCATTGTTACATGGAATATTTAAAGAAGATGTTTTTATGCTTCCAGCTTTCCTATAAAATAGCTACTTTGTTCTCTGAAGTGGCTATTTTTAATGCTCAACTCCTTAAAAACATAGGCAAAAATAACATACAATTTAACTATTAGTGACAGTTTACACTCGAATATATGTTCCTGTCAACACTAATGACTTTATATATAATTGGGAATTAGTATCTGCTACTCGAATACTTGGTATCTCTATGCTAATATAATATAGTAATGTTTTAAATTCGGAAAGGATGTCTCCAGTGACAGAAGGTAAAAAGAAAAATGAATGGCTTGAATGGATTAAAGCAATCATAATTGCAGTCTTAATTGCGTTGTTTTTAAGAACTTTTATTTTTGCTACTTCTATAGTGGATGGTGAAAGCATGTATCCAACACTTGAGAATGGAGAAAGAGTAATATTCAATAAAATTGTCTACTTACTCGATGAACCTGAGCGTGGGGATATCGTTATAATAGAAAGACCATTAAAAAACTATGTAAAACGAGTAATAGGACTGCCTGGAGAAACCATTGAAATCAATGGTAGTAATTTATTAATTAATGGCAAGGAAGTTAAACAATCTTATCTGACAGAGGAAGCATTAAGACAAACTGGAAATTACGGACCAATTGAAGTACCACCTGACAGTTATTTTGTTATGGGTGATAATCGGGCAATAAGTAAAGATAGCAGGAATGGACTGGGGTTTATTGAAGAAGGAAATATAATAGGACGTTCGGAGTTTATTATATTTCCATTTGATGAATGGTCTATGACAAGGTGAGGTCAGACATTAGTCTGACCTTTTGTTATTTTTCATTATCAAAAAGACAATAGCCTATATTTAATGCAAGAATACCAAAGCAGATAATTCCAAAAGCTGTTTCCCACATTTTTTAAGCACCTCTCTTTCAAATGGTGATGTTCAAAAATCTCTTACTATTTAAATAAATTAGTGCTTTAACTCCCTCTCTATCATACCAATATCTTTACCCTAAATAAAGTAGAAATATGATAAAATAGCATTAATAAATAATTGCATCAGAGTTATTTTAAATATTAAATTACTCTATTTTCAAGCAAAGTTCTTAAAAAAGGCAGGTAAGTTTATGTTTCATTGCCCATATTGTGGTACAAAAGTAAAAGAAGGTGAAAACTTCTGTATAAATTGCGGGAAACAACTCCCAACTGATAAGGAGGAACGTTTCTCTATTAAAAAGAAATTCAATCAATTGTGGTTGCTCCCTATTGCTGTGGCCATTTTTTCGATATTAGCCATTGGGTTTTATTATCTTATATTAGAGACCCAAGAAGGAAAAGCAAAAGAACTGTATGAAAAAGGCGAGCGAGAAGCGATGAATACGAATTATGAACAGGCGAAATCCTTCTTTGAAGAAGCGCTTCACCATAAGAAAAATTTTAATCAAGCTGAAATATCCTTTAATTTCATGGATATTGCTATCCAGGTTGAGTCAACCCTTGAAGAAGCATCAGATTTGTCGAAAGAAAATAACTACCAGGAGGCTGTGACGCTAATCAATGAGTCTGAAAAAAAATTACAAAACTTTAAAGGACCTGTTGTGAAAAATGTCATCACGATGATCTCCGAGAAAAGAAATCAAGTGAAAATAGAACAGCTTAACAGCAACTTAAATAAAGACCCTTCTATAGATGAATTAAAAATGTTACTGTGGGAAGCAGAAGATATAAAAAACGAAGAGGCAGAACAAATTACTTCAGAGATACGTGACCAAATTATAGACTACACTTTTACAAAAGCTAGTGAGCAAATGATGATTAGTCATTTTAATGATGCAGCAGCGATTGTTCAGGATGGAATGAAATATGCCCCTGATTCCGAAAAACTAAAAAGTCTGCAAACTACTATCGATAAAGAGCAAACTGCTTTTGAGACTGCACAACAAAAAAGAATGGAACAAGCTATAAATATGGCTAATGAGGAGAAGCAGATAAATAAAGATGACGCGATCAAGCTCCTCTCTGTAAAAACAGAAAGTGATCATCAAGGTAATTTAGTAGTTAAAGGGAAGGTGAAAAGTGTTGCCACCATACCTATTAACTCCATCTTAATAAAATATTCTCTTCTCTCTGAAAAAAATGAAGAGATTTTGAATAATGAAGTATATGTATACCCCGACAAGCTTCTTCCAAGTGAAGAAGGAAAGTTTGAATTCACTCATTTTGATATTAATAAACCTGCAGAAGGTTTCACCATACAGGTTAACAATATTACTTGGTATACAGATTAAATAGCAGCCAGAGAGGAGAAGTTATGAAAAAAATTGATTTAAAACCAGTTATTCTATCTGCTCTACTCCTTTTTACCGCTTTTATAATTGCATTCAGTTTATATCAAAAATGGAGCGGAACAGAATTGACTATTAATAACCCCGCAATCACTAAAGTAACAACAGAATCAAAGCAGCTAGATTTAAAAACGATTATCCACGAGGCTGAAAAAAGTGTTATACAGATTGAGGGGCAGAATGAATTTAACACTATAACAGGCTCTGGTTTCCTTTTCAATGACAAGGGTGACATCATTACAAATGCTCACGTCATTCGTGATGCAGATGTATTGTATGTCAGAACAGCCAATGCCCAAATTTATCCCGCGGCGGTTGTGGGGATAGGAGAAGAAAAAGATGTTGCGGTTATTCGAGTTCCACAATTAGCAGATCAAAATTTAAACGTAGAGGAAAACAGCACCGTAGAAATAGGCGATGAAGTAATCGCCCTAGGAAGCCCTCATGGATTTCAAAATACAGTGACTTTAGGAATTATATCAGGTACGGACCGTAATTTTTCTGTAGATGGTTTCGATTATGAAAATGTTTATCAAATATCCGCACAAATTACACATGGAAATAGTGGCGGGCCTCTTATTGACAGAGAGACGGGAAAAGTTATTGGCATTAATTCCGTAGGTACTGAAGATGGATTAATTGGCTTTAGTATTCCAATGAATGAAGTTCTTTCGGATATTAAAAAATGGTCCAATGAAATGCAAAACACTCAGCTGGATTTTACGACTACCGCGGATATAATCCGTTCTCAAAATGATGAGCAATTCGTACAGGACGCTGAATATTTAATTGAATATTTTTTGGACAGTGTTAATATAAGAGATTATATAAATGCGTACTCTCTCCTTGGGAGCAATCTACAAACAGAAAACACGTACGCTGAATTTAGAGAAGCGTATATTAACATAGTAAACCTATCCTACTCTGAGCTTGAAAGTAAACCGACTGAAAATGACCAAATCAGCACAAGCACTACATTAAAAATAGAACTTAAAAACCAGAAAAAGGATACCCAAAAAGAGTTGAAGTCATTAAAATTGAATTTCTTGGTTGGTTATGAAAATGATCAACTTAAAATTGTAGATCTCAAGAAAACCGAATTATAGATCACTATAATCCTCTCTTTATTAAATAAAGAGAGGATTACTTGTAACTAAGCAAAACGTCTATACCGTTTCCGTATTTATTACATAGGCTATAAGTGAAAGAACAGGAGGTGAACAATATGGGTTACGGTTGTGGAGGCGGATATGGCAATAACTTTGCGCTAATAGTTGTGCTTTTTATCCTTCTAATTATTGTAGGTGCAGCTTTTTACTGTTAAGTATGAATAGCTTGTGCTATAGGCTTATAGCACAAGCTACTCATTCTGTTCTTTCCTAAAATCCCCCTTTAAAACTAGATAAAGCAACATACAATGATCAAACCGTCCCAGATCTAAAGAAGTTAATTTTTCAAGTTTATTCAGCCGATATATCAGTGTATTACGGTGAATATATAACTTAGCAGCTGTTTTAGTAACATTTAAGTTGTTATCACAATAGGTAATAAAGTTATTATAAAGATCATTAAAATGTGTGTTACTAAAAAGTTTTTTAAGTCGAAACATTAATTTATCATGGAGATCTTTGTCCAGTTGAAAGGGAATTAATTTAAGCAATATTTCCAAATCAAAATAACTATATATTGCTGGATTTATACATAAATTTTTTCCCATTTCGAGTAAATCTTCTGCTTCTTTGTAGGAAATATGCGATTGTTCCAATGTACCCACCGCAGTCCCGCTTGAGATTGTAATATTAGAAATACCCTTTTTCTTAAATATTTTTTTAAGCTCCATGCATTGATCCGGAAACTTTTCCATTTTATATATAAAATCACCTTCAGAATAAGATGGTTGCAATAACAATATTCTAGTAGTATTTAAAAATCCGCAAATCGTATTTTTATCTCTTTCAAATATTTTTTGAGCGTTCTCAACTAAACTTATTTTTTCGTTATGAATGGATAAAGAATGACTTGGGCGCATTACAATTTCCATTAAGTCTCTTCCTATATCAATAATTATACAAAACCTTGCAATATTAGGTTGCAAACCAATGATTTTACAGTATTTTAAAAACATTTCTTTATTTATATTTGGGTTTAAAATAAGATATTGCAGAAAAGATTCTACCTTTTTTGTTTCAAGTTCCTCCATCTGCTCCATATAATTTTCATGCCATCTCATTTCTACATACTTCTTTATTAACTCGGCATACGGCTTTACATTATCCGGATCCCCTACGATACCTAGTACACCTACTGTTTTAGAATCAAACTTTAAAGGTGTAGCTATACCTGGTAAAACGTTCTCAAGTTCAGCTGTTATTTCATTTGTAAATAAACAAGTTTTGTTTTTTTCTATTACTAATTTTGAAGCAGGATGAAATGTTCCAATTCTTCTGGAATTGCTATCCCCAATTATATAACCTTTCTCATCAGTTAAACTAATAGGAAATGGTGAAACTTCTGTAACCGCCTTCACTATGTTTTGTGCAACCTGACCGAAAAGTTCTATTACCCTCCCCACCCTTCTCTCTACCTCCTTTAGTATAAATTTATCTTAACATAGTTAACATAATTTTCGAAATTCAATTTTCTTCTTTATATTTTTGTTCATATTAACCATAGAAATCTATCTATATTTACGTTATAAATAAAATTAATATTCTCAATTTTTAACTAACAGGAGTGATTCTTTGGCGAAACAAACAGACGTAATCATAATTGGCGGTGGAGTAATCGGGTCAAGTATTGCATACAATTTATTAAACGACGGATATACAGGGGAAGTAACTGTATTTGAGAAGGATAAAGGTTATGAATTTGCTTCTACTCCTCGCAGCGCTGGAGGTATAAGGCAATTATTTACTACAGCAATTAACATTCAGATAAGCCGCTATAGCCTTTCAAAGTACAAAACGTTTGAAGAAGATATGAAGGTAGATGGAGACAAGGCAACTATTGATTTTCAAGATAGAGGATATCTTTTTCTTTCTAAAGATGGATCTTTTCAAGAATTAAAAAAACAGCATTTATTACAAAGGCAATATCAAGTCCCATCCCAAATAGTGGAAAAAAAGAATTTATTATCTATTATTCCTGAACTAAATATTACTGACCTACAAGGTGGCCTTTATTGTGCTGAAGACGGTTACTTAGATCCATACTCTGTAATGCAAGGTTACATTCGCAAAGCTAAACAATTAGGTGCTCGATATCATTACAAAGAAGTAAAAACCATTTTAACTGGCAGAAATGGTGTTAAAGGCGTTCAAACGACTGACAATGAAATACACCATGCTACAGTTGTTATTAATTGCGCAGGTCCATGGGGGCCAGCTTTAAGTGGAAAAATAGGACTTCCCTTGCCTGTTGTACCATTGAAGCGTCAAATTATTCAGTTCGATATAGCAGATCCTTTGGAGAAAGATCTTCCACTTACTGTTGATCCGACAGGGGTATACTTTCGTCATGAGGGAAAACACGTTCTCGCTGGTTTCTCTGAAAAAGTAGAACCTGGGATTAACTTTAAGTGGAAACGTTCCTTTTTTATTGAACAATTGTGGCCGATTCTTGCTAATCGAGTACCAAACTTTTCCCAAGCAAAGGTGAAGGGTGGATGGGCTGGAATCTACAGTCATAATACCATTGACCAAAACGCTATTATTGGAGTACATCCTGATATGGCCGGATATTATCTTGCCAATGGCTTCAGTGGTCATGGTATGCAGCAAGCGCCTGCTGTTGGAAAAGGTATAGCAGAGTTAATTATAACAGGTTCCTATCAGACATTGGATTTAACCCCACTACGATTTAGCCGTTTTAAAGAAAATGACTTAATCATTGAAGAAGCTATCGTATAATTTTTAGAGGAGGGTTATGGATGCTTTATCTAAATGAAAAAGAAATTCATAAAGCAATAACTATGGAAGAAATGATCGATGCAATAGATTATTGCTATTCAATTTATAGCACAGAACGATTTCAAATGCCTACAAGATCACAGGTTTTAGATGGAGTGAACACTTTACTCGTTATGCCCGCAATAACTACACAAGCAATCTCTACAAAATTGGTTACATCTTTCCCTAAGAACTTAGATTACCCAAGCATACAAGGACTAGTAATATTAAATTGCATTGAAACCGGTAGAACGAAAGCGATTTTAGATGGTTCGTGTCTTACTGCCATAAGAACAGGAGCGATCGGTGGCTCAGCTATTCGGCATTTAGCTAAAAAAAGTGCTCATGCTGTTGCGATTATAGGTACTGGTCTCCAAGGGTTATATCAGGCTATCGCTGCAGTTACAGTTATTAAAATTACCGATATCTACTTATATAACCGTACAAATTCAAAACTAAAGCCCTTTGTAACAAGCTTAAGGAATCAAATAAACTCTGACATAAACATACATTTGATGGAGTCTGTCGAAGAAGCAATTTTAAATGCCGATATTATTATTACAGCAACCTCATCTATCACTCCTGTACTTCCTGACAACAAATCTCTGCTTGAAAACAAGCTAATTATTGGGATTGGTTCCTTTCAGCCAAGAATGAGAGAATTACCGGAAGCTGCATTTCATTTATCTAATCAAATTATCATTGATAGTGATGATGCCATAAAAGAAACGGGTGATCTTCAAATTCCTTTATCCAACAAATGGATCTCTGAAAACCAGATTCAAACAATGTCCTCCCACCTTACTAATAATCACAGTCCAAATTATTCAGACAATAGGAGTATTATTTTCAAATCAACTGGTATGGCATTATTTGATAATGTTGCAGCTGTTTCCATTTATGAAAAAGCCTTACAAAAAGGAGTTGGTCAAAAACTAAATTAAATCAAAAATGTAAGCGATTACAAAAATGGAGGGGTATTATGAAGATTATTATTATAGAGTTTATCATTTACTGTATTGCAATTATTGGCATCGGATACTACTTTAGCAAGAGAAGTAAGACACAATCGGATTTCTTACTAGGCGGAAAGAAACTCCCTGGTTGGGCATTAGCATTTTCAGAAAGAGCGACCGGTGAGTCAGCATGGTTGTTATTAGGTTACACGGGTTTTGTATTTATGACAGGCTTGTCAGGTATATGGGTAGCTGCAGGTATTGCATCGGGTATCATTTTCTCATGGTTGTTTTTAGCCAAACGATTTATGAAGGAAACAGATAAATATAGTATCTTGACTCTTCCAGATTACTTAGCTGTTCGCTTCGGTAAAAAAGCTAACATAATAAGATGGTTAACTAGTTTATTAATTGCTGGATTTTTAATGTTTTATGTTGGGGCACAAATGGCTGGGGCAGGAAAAATGCTATTTATCACTTTTGAATGGACACCCACAACAGGTATTATCTTAGCAACCATTGTCATTATAATAATAGCTTTTGCTGGTGGATTCATATCTGTCGTATGGACAGATATGATTCAAAGTGTGATGATGGTTATTACTCTTGTAGCTCTTCCAATTGTTGCATTCTTCCATCTTCAATCCAATGATATTTCTATCAGTCAATCCTTAGTCTCTGCCGGGTCATCATTTAATTCGTGGTTTGGAGGGTTAACTGGCTTTGCCTTAGGAGTGCTTTTCTTCAATAATTTCGCTTGGTTTTTTGGCTTTCTTGGGGGCCAACCTCAATTGAGTGCACGGTTTATGGCATTAAAAAATGATCGGGAAGCAAAACATGGAAGTATTGTAGCAGTGGTATGGACTTTTCTGGCATATGGAGGTGCATTTTTGATCGGTTTGTGCGCTATAGCAATGTACGATCAAGGTTCTTTTGGAGATGTGGAAGTATTATTGCCAACAATGATACTGCAACTTATGCCACCATGGATAGCAGGACTATTACTCGCAGGTGTTTTAGCCGCGATTATTACAACAGCCAATTCCCAATTACTTGTAGTTACTGGGTCAATTAGTGAAGATATTATCCATAAAGCTATTGGAATTAAACTTACTGATAAACAATTAGTATGGTTATCCAGAATTATGGTTGTCCTCTTTGGATTAATTGGCATGATTATAGCTCTTGTTTCCGAATCCTTGCTTTATCTGGTAGTTGGATGGGCATGGGCCGGAGTCGGGTGCACCTTATCACCTGCAATTCTAATGACCTTTTTCTGGAAACGCTATTCAGGAGCCGGTGTTATAGCAACTGTCGTTTCCGGTTTACTATCAACAGTGTTATGGATATCTACACCTTTGGAAGAAATGATTACCTCCCGATTCACAACCTTTTTCATAGCTTTATTTTTTGGTATTGTATTTAGTCTGCTGTTTCCTGATAAGAAAGAAAAAACAAGTACTAGTGAATTGACAGATGAAAAGGCTTTATGATTTTTAAGAAGATAAATAAGTTATGTGGCATAATATTGCTCATATAGTCTCAAAAGTATTGCATTCCGGGGTCTCACCGATGCCTCATCTCCCCCAGTAGTCTCAGTATTTTTCCTTCGCTACTATTTAGAAAAATTGCGTCTGCATACCCCAGAATATGCTGTGTACGAATTGATTGGAGTGGAGGGCGGCGACTCCTGCCGGAATAGCATGAGGTGAACACCCTGGACGGAGCGTAGCGGAGGAAGCGGCTGAGGCCATGCCGGGCGGCAAAGAAGACACTGTGAGGTTACGAACAGATGTCGCGCTTGTACCCGGAGGTGTGAAAGCGTCCGCCTGAAACGCAAATCAATGGGTGCTTCCTCTGTAAAATGAATTACTTCATTCTCCACAAATTACGTCACAGTTTATTTATAATGCGAAACATTATAATTCCAATATACATTTTAGGAAAAGAATTTAAAGGCTGCCCTCAATAAGTAAATCTTTTCAGAATACTATCAACGGCAGCCTTTATTAAATTATCCAATAATAATCTTTTCCTTAGGGAAATGATATTTACCACTTTTTTTGTTGCTCTTAAAAATAAATAGTAACGAGATGATTCCTACCCTTCCAATAAACATCAGAATCATTAAAACTATTTTGCTAAAGGTAGTTATTTCACTTGTTATTCCTAAGGAAAGTCCAACAGTTCCAAATGCAGATGTAACTTCAAATAAAATCTGTGTTAACGAAAATGGTTCAACGATCGTCATAATAAGTACAGAGAAAAAAACCAATATAACTGCCATCATTACCACAGTCACCGCTTTAAGAAGGTCTTCTTCATATACTTCCCTCTTAAAAATTCGAATGCTGCCTCCACCTCTTGCATAGGTGATAATAAATATAACGGCCAAAGCAAAAGTTGTCGTTCGAATTCCTCCACCCGCACTACTTGGAGAAGCTCCAATAAACATTAGCAACGACATAAAAAGATGGTTCTGCTCTGTTAATTGACTTACATCCATGGTTGATAATCCACCACTCCTCGTAGTTACAGCCTGAAAAAGGGCGTAGAAAAAAGATTCATGCCAGGTTTTTCCAACGAAAAAATTGTTTATATCAAACAGGTAAATAAATATTGTTCCAATAACAATAAGAATAGCAAATGTGCTTGTAGTAACTTTTGTATACAGACTAAAACGCATAAATCTTTGATTATCCGACTTGGAAAATATGTATTCTTTTACTTCAATTAAAACTGGAAATCCAATAGCACCAAAGATAATAAGTAGGATATTAATAAACTGGACAAAGTAATCATCTTTAAATGGAATTAGCGACTCGCCAGTTATGTCAAATCCACCGTTCGAAATTGCACTAATTGTGCCAAAAAAACCGTTTAAATAAGCCTCTTTTGCTGTCGGAAAATATTGAAGGTAATAGGTACCTAACACGATAAATCCAATTAGTTCTATAGTCAACAAGACATACACTATTTGTTTTATTAAACGTACCATTCCTTCAAAAGTATGTTGATTTTGGTCTGTCATTATTAGACGTCTTTCCTTCAAACCAATTTTTTTGCCTAAAAAAAGCCAAATAAAAGTACCAATTGCCATAACACCAACTGCGCCTAATTGAAGAATCAAAGCAAGCAGAATTATTCCGGTTGTACTTAGAGTATCCGCAATCGTAATAGAGCTTAAACCGGTCACACTAAGAGCACTTACTGCTGTGAAAACAACATCAATAAAAGGAATTTCCACCCCTTCTTGATAAGCAATAGGTAGTGACATGATGGCTGTTGAAAGTAAAACTGCCAAAAAGTAAAATATTAATAACACCTGTACAGGTGTCAATTTATTCATCCAATATAAAGATGGATAACGAAGTTTCATAGCTATTCTCCTTATTTCATGCATTCATAGTTCCTATAAATTCTCATATCATTATACCAGTAGCTTTTTAAAATTGCTTGAATTTTTCTTTTTACTGTATTACTGCTCTATATTAAAACGAATAAATGACCCTATTAAAGGGTCATTTCAATAATATATGCTAGGTTAGCTCTTTAAACTTTTTAATTAAGTTTTTTCCTTCGTATCCTTGTTCAACCAATTTGACAAGCATCTCTTCAATTTTACTTTTTTGCCTGTCTATAATTGTACCAAGAAACAGTACATTCATGTCTGAACCAATCTCATTAATACTTACAATAGAAGTGATAAAAGTTGCATAATCATTACTTTCTTTTGTAATTTTAACTTGAATCATAATTTCATCTCTTATTTCTTTCATACGATTAAATAATGATAAATAAGAATGGTCCACATATGCTTCTATTGTCCATTGATTGCGTTCGTCCTCACGATTAATAATCAGACCATCTTTTAATTCTATGCTATGCTTTTTAATTTCTTCGCCTTCCTGTTCAAGGATTTCCAATGATTTTAGTTTAAAGGTTTTCAATGCCTTCCCCCTCACCTATCCACCGATATACGACATCTCAATTTTTTTACGATTTGTATTTTTTTGTTCCATTCGTTCATCTGAATAGCGATCTTTTCTTCTACCCCAAAGTGAAGCCAACTCATCTGTAAGTTGCTCTCCTTCAAGTCCATTTCTAATCTTCTCTTTTATATCAAAGCCTTGAGAAGCAAACAAGCAAGTATAGAGCTTTCCATCTGCTGACAAACGGATCCGGGTACAAGTACTACAAAAAGAATCTGTAACAGAAGAAATTACACCGACTTCTCCACCACCATCTTTATATCGAAAACGAGAAGCTACTTCTCCATAGTAGTTTTCAGTGGCTGATTCAAGGGGGAGTTCTTCATTAATCTTAGAAACAATTTGTTTCTTGGAAACTACATTATCAAGATCCCAGCCATTATGGTTACCAACATCCATAAATTCAATATAGCGTAAGATAATATCTTTGTCTTTAAAGTACTTTGCCATTGGAATAATTTGACTTTCATTCATTCCTTTTTTAGCAACCATATTTATTTTCACTTGTAAACCTGCTGCTTTTGCTGCTTCAATACCTTTTAAAACAGGAAGTGTACCAACAGCTCTTCCATTAATCTGTTTAAAAACCTCGTCTTCTATTGCATCCAGACTTATGTTAACGCGTTGAAGTCCTGCTTCTTTTAATTTGTGAGCTCGCTTGGGTAATAATATTGCATTAGTTGTTAAAGCGATATCAGCAATTCCAGGGATTTCATATAATCGAGAAATAAGCTTGTCCAAATCTTTCCTTAACAACGGCTCTCCACCAGTTATTCTAATTTTCTCTACACCAAGCTGGGCAAATGCCTCCGCCAATTGTACTATTTCGTTAAAACTTAATAATTCTCCTTCTGGGAGAAATGCATAATCATTTCCAAAAACTTCCTTAGGCATACAATAGGTACATCGCAAATTGCATTTATCTATTACAGAAATTCTAAGATCTTTTAAAGGGCGTCCCAGATGATCTTCGATTGGTACTCTATTATTCACAGGAATCCTCCTTCTACAATCAATTGAAATCCTGTTGTCCTTCATAATTATTTAATAATAAAATTTCAACTTCATCTCCTATTTTAAACCCTCTTGTCCCACCTGGCAACACCATGAGACAATCAGAATATGCCAATGAAGTGACAACATTTGATTTATCAATACCAGCTACCTTTGTATAAACTTTCCCCTCTTTATGAACAACGTAACATCTTACAAATCTGGTAAAGGGGTTAGGTTTTGGAAATTCATCAGCAAGTGTTGCTTTTATTCGCTTTAAATATGGTGTTGTACTAAACTGACTGACTTGAATAATTGGTCTTAAGAACAGTTCGCCACCAACATAACACGCTGATGGATTCCCGGATAAACCAAACAACAACTGATTTCCCAGCACTGCAACTGTAGTTACACTTCCTGGTCGCATTGCAATTTTATTAAATAGTACCTCTGCACCTAACTTTTCATATATCGCTGGCATAAGATCAAAATCACCAACGGATACGCCGCCGGTTGTTACCAAATGATCTACCTCTTCAAGCGCTTCTTTGATCGTTTCATAACTCGATTCGAGTTCGTCTGCCAACTTTCCTAAATATTTTGGAGTACCTCCTGCTCTTTCAATTTGGGAGGAAATCATATAAGCATTTGAATTTCTGATCTTTCCAGGTCTTAATTCCTCATCTACATCCAATAATTCTGTACCTGTGGCAATAATTCCGATTACTGGTTCTCTAGCAACTTTGACGCTGCTATAACCAAAAGTTGCCAGGGAAGCAATTACACCAGGGGTGATCATAGTTCCTTTTTCAATAAGTACCTCCCCCATTACAACTTCAGAACCCTCTTTAATTATATTTTGGTCCATCTCCATTTTTCGTTTTAAAGAAACGTACGTTTTATCATCTTTTTTATACGTTTTACATATCTCAAACATAGCTACACAATCTGCACCCTCAGGAATTTGTGCCCCAGTCATAATTCTGGTTGCCTGATCTTTATGTAATTTTTTAGTTGGCACCTGACCTGCTCCTATATGTTCAACTACTTCAAATTCAATTGGTGATTCTAAAGAAGCTTCATTTGTGTCTATAGAACGTAAAGCAAACCCGTCATAGGGAGATTTATGAAAGGAAGGCACATTATTTGTTGCAACAACTTGTTGAGCCAGTCTTCTTTGATGGCTCTTTTCAATAGGTACTTCTTCCACTATCCCTATACTTGCATAGCTCATTACTTCCTTAATTGCTTTTTCTACAGGAATTGGTTTGCGAATTTCAACCATAATTAAAACCTCATTTCCAGTTCTACTTCTATACTTAAAGTGTAACAAATCTAATGGTCAATTGATATCAATTATATCTTACAGCTCTATTTATATAAGGTTTGGTTTCAAAAATTATTGGGTACATATTTATTAATGATAACTAACTACAGAGGGGTGTAGATATGAATGAGATATCTTCTTATCAAATTTATCTAAATAACAAAATTCCGACAAAAGACATTATTAGGATCCATCAACTTGCGGTAGAGAGTAGTTATAATATTTACTTATATCGAGACAGCGCTATAGCAGACGCAAGAAATTTACCCAAGCTTATTTCATTCTTTTTTCTAAGTAGCAAGAAAAAAAGCATTAAACTTATTATTGATGGAGAAGACGCCAAAAATTGTTATAAAGAAATTAAACAAATTCTTGATAACCATATCGAAGCTCAGTTACGAGCAGAACATAAAGTCTATAATAACCAGTCAATCGTTGTTTAATTGTTACTTACATCTAACTTAGCGAACAAAAAATTAATTAAATGACCCATTTCACACCACTATAACGTGGTGTTTTTTATTTGGCTACAATGTTCCCGTCTTTCGGAACAGTTCACTCCTACTGCGTTGTAAATGAAGCTACATTAATTACTTTACAACAGTTGCATGAAGTTCTTACATTTATTAAATCACTCTATTGAGTAAAGGTTAGTTAATTGCATAAACTGTGATCATTAAATTCTTCATCCAAACACTCTACATAGTTTTATGAACAGCCGATATTGGAAGAATATAGAAGTATATTTCCTGCTTTAAAAACCAACCTAAATAGTGTTGATATGCATGATAAAGGAGGAAGACAAATGACTGTTGGAAGCCAAGTAAAACAAACAATTGCCGGGTTAAAAAGTGCACAAGCAAGTTTTGAACAATTTGCCTTGCAAACAGAGAATAAACAAGCGAAGCAATTGTATGAAAATGCCGCTCAGCAGACGATGACAATTTTGCAAAGTGTTGAGCCTAGAATTCAACAGCTTGAAAAAGAAGAACCTCAATATAAAGGTTTTTAATAAGAGAAAACAGAATCAGGGATGTATGGGGAAAGCCCATCTCCCTTTTTATTACATGAATGGATGAGTGAACAAGATGAAAAAGGTTAAACTATTAACAATTGTATTATTAACTATAACTTTATTCGCCTGCAACAGTAACAATGCATTAGAGCCAACAAATAAAAATAATCATGTCGAGCTCACTAAAATTTCCACTAATCAAGCGATAGATCAGCATGCTTCAAATGAAGCAAAAGAATTGTTAAGTAAATATAAAGAAATTATAAAAGTCAACGCTGTTAATACAGAGAAAGAGTTAATCGCTACAGTAGAGGTTAGACACCAAGCTAGACTTCAATTAAGTGAGATACGTAAAAAACTTAAAAATAAACTTGTGAAAAACTTTCCTGACTACAAGGTTGAGCTATCAACTGACAAAAAGTTAGTCCTTGAAGTAGAAAAAGCAGAAAAACAAATCGAAGAGAACAGTTATACTTCTAAAGAATTAAAAAAGAAAGTCAAAGAATTAATTGAACTATCTAGAGAACAAACATAGAAAGAGGGATTTGGCGTGGCTGATAAAAAGAAAAAAAACCTAACTCCTGAAGCACAGCAATATCAATCCTATCAAAAAAAAAGAGAAGTAAAACGGCCAATCTTTAAAAATTGTATTAAAGCCTTTTTTGTAGGTGGCACAATCTGTCTTATTGGCCAAGCCATTTCTACATTTTACATTTATTATTTTGATTTCACAGAGCAAACAGCCGGCAATCCAACTGTCGCCACTCTTATTTTCATAACTATGTTTCTTACTGGCTTTGGAGTATATGACCGTATTGGCCAATTTGCAGGTGCCGGCTCTGCTGTTCCAGTTACAGGTTTTGGAAATGCTGTTGTTGCTTCAGCTATCGAGCATCGTACAGAGGGATTTGTGCTGGGGGTTGGCAGCAATATGTTAAAACTCGCAGGTCCTGTAATTGTTTACGGTGTTTTTTCGGCATTCGTCGTAGCGCTTATTAAAACAATATTAATAAAATGGGGTGGGTTATAATGCTTGTCGGCCATCAAACATGGATGTTTAAAAATAAACCAACTATTATTTCCACTGG
Source organism: Virgibacillus halodenitrificans (assembly GCF_001878675.1). NCBI lineage: Bacteria > Bacillati > Bacillota > Bacilli > Caryophanales > Bacillaceae > Virgibacillus > Virgibacillus halodenitrificans. Next base: position 2,258,844 of record NZ_CP017962.1, read on the forward strand.
CACGGTCGGCGGACCCTTTGAAGCGAATGGGCGAATTGCAAATGATATTGATATTTTGCACGACGATATGTGGATAAAACAGGATTCTTTTGAAAAAGCACAACGGACCATGATGGAAGAAGCATGTCAAATTGCATTAAAAAAAACAGATGTGGAGAAGGAACAAGTACAGTTTTTCATAAGTGGCGACTTAATTAACCAAATAACCCCTTCTACATTTACTGGTAAGACACTAGACATACCTTACTTTGGTTTATTCAGTGCCTGTGCAACTTCAATGGAAAGCTTAGCCCTAGCATCTTCTATAGTCAACTCTGGAGGGGCAAACTATATACTAAGTGGGACATCCAGTCACAACGCTGCAGCAGAGAGACAATTCCGCTATCCAACAGAGTATGGAGGTCAAAAACCCCCGACAGCCCAATGGACAGTGACAGGTGCAGGTTGTGCGTTACTAGCAAACAAAGGAACTGGTCCTGTAGTAACCTCAGCTACGATTGGCAAGGTCGTAGACATGGGGATTACCGACCCGTTTAATATGGGAGGAGCAATGGCCCCAGCAGCAGTAAATACGATAGAAGCACATTTTAGAGATAGAAATATCGATCCATCCTATTATGACCTAATTATCACTGGGGATTTAGGCCACATTGGTAGAGAGGTTTCTCTAGATTTAATAAATGAAAGAGGATTAGTAATACCTGAAGAACAATATGTGGATTGTGGGTTAACCATTTATCGAGAAGATCAACCCGTATTATCTGGAGGAAGTGGTACAGCTTGTTCAGCGGTTGTCACCTATGGTCACTTTCTAAACAGAATGAAAGAAGGAGAAATCAATAAGATGTTAGTTGTCGCCACAGGCGCTTTACACTCTCCACTAAGCATCCAGCAAAATGATTCCATTCCATGTATCGCCCATGCAGTATCAATCGAATCAGGACGTGATATTTCATGATATTCTTTTGGGCATTTGTCATAGGTGGTTTTATATGTGTTATTGGGCAAATATTATTCGATGTATTTAAGTTGAACCCTGGGCAGACATTAACTATTTTAGTTATTTTAGGAGCTATATTAGATGGTTTTGGATGGTATGAGCCATTAATTGATTTTGCAGGTGCTGGAGTAACTGTGCCCATTACCAGCTTTGGTAATTCATTAGTACATGGTGCGATGGCAGAAGCTGAAAAACATGGTTTGATCGGTGTTGTCACTGGTATGTTTGAAGTCACAAGTGCCGGTATCTCAGCAGCAATTATATTCGGAGTTATCGGGGCAATTATTTTTAAACCAAAAGGATAGAAGGTGTTTTAATTGACTGTTGGGTCTCAAGTTAAAAGTTGTTATTCTTCTATAAAAAGTGTGGAAGCAGGCTTAAGTCTTTTGGCAAGCAAAACACAGGACGTAGAAACACAAAATAAATTCAATGAAGCACAAAAAATTGTTACCACCGTAAAGGAAGAATTAAAACAGCAAGTTACTCAACTTGCGAAACAAGAACCTCAATATAAATAAGAAAGGATATATGTTTATGCCGGAATGGTTTGTAATTGTGTTAAAATCAGTCATTTTATTAATAGTGTTATTTTTTATGACAAAATGGCTTGGAAAGAAGCAAATCTCCCAATTAAATATCTTTGAATATATTTCTGGCATCGTTCTGGGAGGCATCGTGGCTATTCATACGATTGAACCAGAACGCAATATATTCTATGGAATAATTGCCATGTTTATTTGGTTTATTGTCCCATTTGCTGTAGAATTTATTGCCCTAAAAAGTAAAAGCTTTAGAAATTTCACCCAAGGTAAAAGTACTGTTCTTATTCAAGACGGAAAAATTATGGAGGAAAATCTAAAAAAGGAGGGCTACTCTACTGATGATCTACTGGAGAAGTTGAGAGATAATGATATTTTTTTAGCTTCGGATGTAGAGTTTGCCGTATTAGAGCCATCTGGTTCACTTAGTGTTCTCCCTAAGAAGGAAAATCAACCCTTAACAGCAAAAGATTTAGGACTAAAACTGGCACCAGAAAAGGAGCCGCAGACTGTGGTGATGGATGGGAAGGTATTATTAGAGCCTTTAGCTAACCTTTCCTTAAATACCAATTGGTTGGAAACAGAGTTAGATAAATTAAATGTCAGTATTGAAAATGTGTTTCTTGCCCAAGCAGATAATAACGGGCAACTTACTATCGATCTCTATGATGATAAACTTGCCGTACCACAACCAACAGAGGCAAAATTGCTTCTGGCAACTTTAAAAAAATGCCAGGCTGATTTGGAATTGTTCGCTTTAGAAACCAATAATATACAATCCAAAGAATTATATGAAAGAAATAGTAGAAAATTGCAGCATGCAACCGAGTTAGTACAACCTTATTTAAAATAAATTCTTTCTTCCATCCCTATCTTGATGTACAATAAGATATTATTATATCTAAACAAGAAAAGGATGACTCCTATGAAAGAAAAAATGAAAGCTTATCGCTTTCCAATTATTTTGCTTCTTTCCATTATAATCGGGTCCGTCATCGGACTTATTTTTGGAGAGAAAGCAATGGTAATAAAGCCTCTTGGGGACTTATTTATAAACCTTTTATTTATGGTCGTTATTCCATTAGTATTCTTCACAATATCTTCTGCCATTGCAAGCATGGACAGTATGAAACGGCTTGGTAAAATTATGGGGTCTATGATTACTGTTTTTGTTGTAACAGGGATCTTTGCGTCGATATTTATGCTGATTGCAACTGTGATTTTCCAACCAGGATCTGGAGTAGATATTCCGCTTGAAAATCCAGGAGAACTAGAAGAAATGACTTTATCAGAACAATTGGTAAATACATTTACTGTCTCTGATTTTGTAGACTTGTTTTCACGACAAAACATGCTGGCTTTAATAGTATTCTCTGTTTTGGTAGGTGTTGCTACTGGCATTACAGGTGAAAATGGCAGATCTTTCACTCGTTTTTTAACAAGTGCATCTGAAGTATTTATGAAGCTGGTTCAACTAATTATGTATTATGCTCCAATAGGGCTTGGTGCATATTTTGCTTCACTTGTGGGAGAATTTGGCGCTGATTTAATCGGTGATTATGCAAAAGCAGTAATTGTTTATTATCCTGTATCTATATTGTATTTCGCCATAGGCTTTACGCTATATGCCTTCCTTGCGGGTGGAAAGCTTGGAGTAACACGTTTTTGGAAAAATATTTTGTCTCCAGCAGCTACTTCTCTAGGCACAGGTAGTAGTATAGCTTCTCTTCCTGTTAATTTACAGGCGGCAAAGCGAATAGGCGTCCCTAAAGATGTACGTGAAACAGTACTTCCTCTTGGTGCGACTATACATATGGACGGATCTTGCTTGTCTGCTATGCTTAAAATTGCATTTGTCTTTGGTGTATTCAATATGGATTTCACTGGAATAGATACCTTTTTAACTGCAATCGGAATTTGTCTATTATCAGGCATTGTGATGAGCGGCATTCCTGGTGGAGGGTTTATGGGCGAAATGATGATTATAACATTATATGGTCTTCCTATGGAGGCTCTGCCAATCATTTCTGCTATTGGGGTTGTAGTTGATCCACCTGCCACGATGATTAATGTGACTGGAGACACCGTATCAAGCATGCTTGTAACCAGGCATCTTGAAGGAAAAGATTGGATGGATAACGTAGAAGTAAGTTAATAATTGAATAACACTCTATAAATTAAAAAGACGGGGAGATCCCGTCTTTTTAATTTATTTTGATAGCTATCTTTCCAAATTGCTCGTTCTGTTTTAATAGGTCAAAAGCATCCTGCATTTCATCCAAATTATATATACTGTCAACTACTGGTCGCATAGAGAAGTTTTCTATATGATTTAATAATGCTGTTAATTCTTGACGGCTTCCCATTGTCGAGCCAAACAATTGGTATTGCCCGTAGAAAAAAGCACGCAGATCAAGATCTATGGTATCCTCTGTTGTCGCTCCAAATACAACCATTCTGCCACCTTTTTTAAGTACTTCCAAAGAACGGTTAAATGTTGCTTTCCCTACACTGTCTATAACTAAATCCACAGTTTCTTTTTTTAACTTACTTGTCCAATCACTATCATTAGTGAGAGTAATATCAGCACCAAGCTCTTTTGCCTTTTGCAGCTTGTCTTGACTACGGGAGCTTACAATTATTTTTGCACCCACATTTTTAGCAAATGATATTAGATATGTTGCAACCCCACTTCCTGCTCCCGGTATAAATACAGTATCCCCTTTTTTTATTTCCCCTTTGGTGAATAAAGCTCGATAACCGGTCAGTGCAGACAAAGCAAGTACACCTGCTTCATCCCATGTGAGATGACTTGGCTTTCTTTCAACTTGCTCGGCAGAAATAGCTATTTTTTCAGCAAATGTTCCGTGATCAGGCATTCCCAAAATGTCAAAACCTTTGGGAGGCGCATCACTATTTCTGTCCCAGCGAAGCGCAGGATTTATAATCACTTCATCACCTACTTGGAATTCAGTTACTTCCTTACCAACAGAATCTATAATACCCGCTCCATCCGAACCGAGAATCAATGCATCCTGCTCTTCACCTCGTCTATTTGGTATATATAAATCTCTTCGATTCAAACCTGCTGTGCGAAGTGAGACTACTACTTCGTTATCTAGAGCAACAGGATCAGGCATCTCCTTTATTTTTAATTCACCAAATTCATGTACGAAAGCCTTCAAAATAATCTTCCTTTCTAATAAAAACTGCTAAATTCAGCCAGTTCATCTTTTTTTGTAATATCGTGGCTAAATAATGGTATAAATATTTTTTCCTGATGATTAAATGTTTTTTTAATTAAATCTAAATATTGCTGCTGGTGCTTTCTACGTTGAAGAAAGAACCCCCCATCTGCGTGATTAGGAAGTACTTTATTTATTATCAATGTTTTCACGGGAAGCTCATATTGGTCAAGTAATTTGATTGCTTTTTCTGTTTCCATAATAGGAAGTCTTTCGGGATTTAACACAAAAACAAAACCTGTCAATGTATCATTTAACATAATTTCCCTTACTTTTGAAAAACGCTCTTGTCGTGTTTTGAGCACTTCATATATTGGATCTTCAACTGGAACTCCGTCATTTAACAATTGGGTATAGTTTTCATTTGCTTTTTGTCTTTTTTGCAGGAGCCCTTCAATCCAAACACCCATTAACTCAGGTAGAGATAATAGACGGATCGTATGCCCAGTAGGTGCAGTGTCAAATATTAGTTTATCAAAGTTTTCGCTTTCCTCTAATATTATTGAGATCAGCTTATCAAATAACGCTGCTTCATCTGCTCCAGGCGAGGCTTTAGCAGTATCTAGCTGTCGATGTACTTCTTCCATCATACTTGATTGAACTGTTCCTTTAATATTATCTTTTACGGTATTAATGTAATTTGTAGTTTCTCTTTCTGGATCAATTTCCAGGGCATACAGCATGTTATCTACCTGTGTAATATCTCCGCCAATTTTTTGACTGAAAATATCTCCTAAATTGTGGGCTGGGTCTGTTGATACTAGTAATGTATTATATCCTTTTTCTGCTGATTTCCAGGCAATAGCAGCGGCGGAAGTCGATTTTCCAACTCCCCCCTTACCCCCTACAAAAATAATTTTCTTACTAAAATCGATCATCGTATATCACCTTTTCCATGTTAATAACTTGTCAGCAGCAACGGATGCCTGTTAATGGAGACTTTTCCATACCCATTCTCAAATGCCAGTCATGAAACTTTTCCATCATGTATGGGTATAATTCAAGTGTGTAATAATAGACTGGGTTTGGTATCCCAATCATCTCTGAATATAGCAGGAGCATGAACAAGTCGTCTTCATCTCTTAGTTCACGAGCAATTTCCTGACGATGTGGCATACTTAATACTTCATCGTAAAACTGCACTAATTTTTTTAGTTGTTCAAACATAATACTGCTCCTTTACCAAATGATAGAATTTGAAAGCGATTTGTATTTTAGGTTCTAATATATATGTTGGGGTTGTTCAATTTTTCGGAAAATAGATAAACTCGAACTAACTAAGAATATAGAGGCTGCGTAAATCACCGCTACGGGGAAATATTCCGCTTTCCGCGGGCGGCTGATGAGCCTCCTCACGCTACGCGTTCCGGGGTCTCATCGAGGCCTCTCCTCCCGCTGGAGTCTCCATATTTCCCCTTCGCTACTATTTACTATTATATCTACGAAGAAAAATTGCGTTCGCATACACCCAGTATGTGTTGTGTAAGAATTGATTGGAGTGGAATGCGGCGACTCCTGCCGGAATAGCATGAGCTGAAGACCCTGCACGGAGCGTAGCGGAGGAAGCGGCTGAAGCCATGCCGGCGGAAAGCGTCCGCATGCAACGGAAATCAATGGGGCTTACCTCTTCAACTACTTCAGTGAGCTTTCCAGCACATAACCTAAACACGAATAGTTACTTCGGAGTTTATTCCAACAAGGAATGTACGAGATGTGTTTGTACCCCAACATTTGCAGTAGAACCGTATTTTAATGTAACTTCTCTATAGTGAAACTTATGTATGAAGAGGGACCATTTTCATGATCCCTTTTTAATCCCTATCCGTAATTTTCAGTATCATCATCCAATGGTGTTTCCTGTTTACCTGATAAGACAGAAAAAGCAGTTAAGATAATCCAAATGGCAAACACAAATATAATTGCTCCAAGAACAAATAGTAGAGTATTTGAGTTACTTCCAAACCACGACCATTCAAATAATACCTGCTGGAACATAGCATACAAAGTCATGAACATCAGGAAAATCATCGGAATTAATACAACAGCATAGTTTCTTCCTAACCGTTTTAGCCATACAGCAATTAGCATTAAACTAATCCCTGCTAACAATTGATTTGCTGTTCCAAAGAGCGGCCATAATTGGTATCCTCCAGAACCAAAACCTTTCGGACCTTCTGGCAACAACACCAAGGCTGCACTGGAAACAACGGCCACAGTTGTGGCAACATGAGTTTTTGTCAAAGCAGGGACCTTGTATTCCACACCAAGTTCAGCAATAATATATCGCATAAGTCGTACAGATGTGTCTAATGTTGTAGCAGCGAAACTCACTACAATTATAGAAACAATCGTAGTTGCTATATCTGGAGGAATTGCTAATCCACCTGCCAGACCTGCCGCCCCTTCTACAAATACTCCTAATCCAGCTCCATTAGCAGCAGAAAAGCTACTATATGTTGCCAAAAATTCATCCGTATTTGCAAAGAAAGTTGCTACCGCAATAATAGAAACTAACGCTAGTACGCCTTCCCCAACCGCACCTAAATAACCTACCATGCGAGCATCTGTTTCTTTATCCAATTGTTTTGAAGAAGTCCCAGAAGATACAAGCCCATGAAACCCAGATATAGCACCACACGCTATAGTTATAAATAATAATGGCAACCATGGTGTATCCGGATTAGCATTTGTAACTGGAGCAGTCATCTCGGGATTTGTAAACAACAGACCCAAATATAATATACCTAAACCTACAACTAGTTGGTGAGAGTTAATAAAATCTCTTGGTTGTAGTAACTTCCAAACCGGCAAAGTGGAAGCAATATAAACATATATCATAAGAATTACAATCCAAATTAGAAATGCAGTGGAAACTGCACCTAGTCCAAATAATCCAGACCCATCTTCTCCACCCATGTATTGTACTAAGTCGATCTGCAAAAAGCCTACTTTGCTAGCTAAGATGGCAGCTAAGTACATTGCAGCCAAAGCAAAGAGTGAAGGTACCAGCATCTTTTTATTTCGTTTGTAAACCGCATGACCAATCCAGATTGCAAGAGGAATTTGGATAAATACTGGTAGAACACTAGCTGGATAAGAAATAAACAAATTAGATATTACCCAAGCAAAAACTGCATTAACCATTAATACTAGTATTAAAATAATAAATAAAAACAAAATTTTCGCCCTTTGACCAACAAGTCGATGTGCTAATGTACCAACAGATTGACCTTTATTACGGACTGAAAGAACCAATGTACCAAAGTCATGCACTCCAGCAGCAAAAACTGTCCCCAGTATCACCCATAAGAAGGCAGGTAGCCATCCCCAATACACAGCTATCGCTGGACCTAGGATTGGGGCTGCCCCAGCAACTGAAGTAAAGTGATGCCCCCATAATACAAATTTATTAGTAGGGACAAAGTCCACCCCATCTTTATACCGATGTGCTGGTGTAACATAGTTAGGGTCTAAACGAAAAATCTTTTCAGCTACAAATTTTGAATAATAGCGATAACCTAATGACAATACAACAATACCTAGTAATGCAACCAAAATTCCTGACATGAAAATCCCCCCTTAAAATTTTTTAGGATAGCTAGAAAGACTTATCCTATTTTACGCTATGTGAAAGCGCTATCTATTATAACCATTATATTAATTCATAATTATTTAAATTGCAACAAAATTTAACACATAAAAAACCTAGAGTAATAATGTCATACTCCAGGTTTTTAGGATTATCTACAATTCTTTACCCATACCTTTTAGAAATGAGAGGATCATTGTAATACTTTTATTAATCTCCGGATCTTTTAACGCCTTAACCATACCAATATAATTCATTTTTTCTTGATTACTTGGCGGTACTTCCATGGCTTCTTTTAATCCATGATTAATTTTATCTGTCATATTACTAACTTCATTCACATTGATTTCCCCAAGTAAAAGGAATAGTTCAACTAGATTTTCTAAAGTTGCAGAGTATTGTGGCTTATTTAATTCTTGAACCACATTTTTTGTTGCTTCCTTTCGATGTTTTATTAAAGCATTAACTGCATCAAGCATCCCGCTTTCATTCATCGCTGATAGAAGATCTATTCCTTTTATACATGACTCTTTGTTTTCACTTACTGTTTTTATAAGCTCGTCCAAGTTCTTTCTCTCTATGTCTTCAGCAGGAATTTCCATACGCTTAATATCTGATATAGGATTAGCCATTTTTGTTCACCTTCCCTGGGAAAATATAGTCTTTCCGCTCCCATTTTCGCTCAGGTTGTACACCAATCTGTGGTTGGCGATTTCCCCTTCGGTAATTATTATCTGGTAATGGACTTTTTCCTTTTTTCTCCAATACTTCCATTCTTACTGCAATTTCTTTATAAGCAGGTGTATTAGAATCCTTATCTACACTATTATCTGTCAGATAGTTAACCGCTGATTTCCCACTGGCATTTAATGGTAAATATAATTCATTCCCACTAACTCTATCTGTAATATGCACTTTCCCAGTAGTTTCTCCAGCTTTTGATACTAATTTTACTTTTGCTCCTTCCTTAATCTCTCGTTCCTTTGCTAATTCTGGTGAGATTTCAATGAAGGAAGAAGGTAATTCTTTTACAATCCCTGAAGATTTAAATGTCATGTTTCCTTCGTGAAAATGTTCAAGTACTCTTCCATTATTAACATGTAAATCAAACTCTTCATTTGTATCATGTTTTAATTCAAAGCTTAAAGGATATAATTTAGCCTTATTATCTTCAAAAGGGAAGCCATTGGTAAATAATAACGGTGTATCCGTACCATCTTCCTGTACAGGCCATTGCAAACTATTGTAGTTTTCAAGCAGCTTATAGTCCACACCTGCAAACAATGGTGCAAGAGAGGCTGCTTCACTCATTATTTCAGACGGATGACGATAGTTCCAATCAAAGCCCATTTTATTTGCTAAGTCTTTTAGAATCACCCAATCCGGTTTGGACTCACCCATTGGATCTAGGGCTTTATACAATCGTTGGATTCGTCTTTCAGTGTTCGTGAAAGTTCCATCTTTTTCAAGACTCGGGGCAGCAGGTAAAACTACGTCTGCATACTGAGCTGTGTGAGTCAGAAATAGGTCTTGTACCACAAAGAAATCCAATTTTTCCAATGCTTCTGTAACATAATTGATATTTGCATCAACAATCCCTGTATCTTCACCCTTGATATAAAGCGCATTAAGCTTGCCTTCATGGATTGCTACCATCATTTCATGATTATCCATCCCAGGTTCATTAGGAATTTCTGTGTTCCATGCTTTTTCATAGCGTGTTCTCGCATTATCATCTGAAACCTTTTCGTACCCAGGGAAGAAATTAGGCATACTTCCAAAATCACTACACCCTTGAACATTATTATGTCCTCGTAACGGAAACGCTCCAGTTCCATTTCTCATATAATTTCCTGTAATTAATAATAAGTTAGATATTGCCGTACTAGTATCACTTCCAAGTTGATGCTGAGTAACGCCCATAGCCCAGCAAATGGCTAGTTTATCAACATTTACAATCTGTTTTGCAATATCAATCAGATCTTCTCTTGGAATATTGGTCATCTTTTCAGCATACTCCAGCGTAAATTTGCTTAAGCTTTCTTTATACTCCTCGAACCCATTAACCCACTTGCCTATAAAATCCTTGTTTTCCCATCCTTGATCAATAATGTATTTAGTGACTGCAGATAACCATACTAAATCTGTACCACTCTTTGGCTGAAAAAAGCGATCAGCTCGTTGAGCCATCTCATGTTTACGGAGGTCAAAAACGTATAATTTTTGACCGAATAATTTGTGGGATCGTTTTATTCTGGATGCCAGGACTGGATGAGACTCAGCAGTGTTGGAACCTATAGTAATTACCATTTCAGCTTCTGCAATATCATCTATAGAACCGGAATCTCCTCCGTGACCAACTGTCCGAAAAAGTCCCTTAGTAGCTGGCGACTGACAATATCTGGAACAATTATCCACGTTATTTGTACCTATTACCTGTCTAGCAAATTTTTGCATTAAGTAAGATTCTTCATTTGTTGCTTTAGAAGAAGCAATAAATCCTAAAGAATCTGCTCCTTTTTCTTTTTTAATCTCATTAAATCGTTTAGAAACATAGGATAAAGCTTCCTCCCACTCCACTTCTACAAAGTGATCATCTTTTCGAATTAATGGACGAGTAAGTCGTTCTTCGGAATTAACAAAATCCCAGCCAAATTTACCTTTAATACAAGAAGAAATGCCATTTGCAGGAGAGTCCTGCTGTGGTTCCACTTTCAGTATCTTTCGGTCCTTTGTCCATACATCAAAAGTACAGCCGACACCACAATATGTACAAACTGTCTTGGTTTTTTCAATTCTCTCTTCTCTCATAGATGCTTCAGTGTCGGATACCGCGAATAAAGGGCCATATCCTGGCTCTGTCTTCTTTGTTAAATCTATCATGGAACGTAATAAACCTGGCTCTTGGTCTGTCATAAAACCAGCTTCACCTACCATGTTTTTTTCCATCAGAGCATTACAAGGACAAACGGTTACACACTGTCCACAACTAACGCAGGAGGACTGGTCAATAGGTACATCATTATCCCATACTACACGAGGTTGTTCACGTTTCCAGTCTATTAATAACGTCTCATTTACTTGAACATCCTGACACACTTCAACACAACGTCCACATAAAATACATTGGTCTGGATCATACCTATAGAATGGACTGGAGTTATCTATTTCATACGGTTTTGGTTCAAAAGGACGTGACTGTTCCTCCAAGCCAAATTCAGCTACTGTATTATGAATCTCACAAGATCCATTATTATAATCACAAACAGTACAGTACAGTTCATGTTTCTCCAGGATCCGGTCCAATGCTTCCTTTTGGGCTGATTTTGCAGTTTCAATGACCGTATTTACTTCCATCACATCATTAATGGTTGTTCCGCAAGCACGAACAATCTCCCCATCAACTTTAACCATGCATGTGTCACATGTTTTGATAGGTCCTAACGATTCGTTATAGCAAATTTGTGGTACAAATTCATTTGTAGTATTAATTAAATCCAATAGATTCTGGCCCGGTTCTGCCAGGTACTCCTCCCCATTAATAGTCACAACAATATGTTCTTGCAATTCTATTCCTCCCCCAAGTAAAAAATAATAGATAAGTATATTAGTCCATTGCCCTGTTAATGACTTTTTAAAACATATTTTCAAATAATAACAAAAATATTTCGACTAATTAATCCTTATTCTTTTAAATAAAAAAGAACACTCCGCTAAGAATGCTCTTTCTGAATTTATTACTTAATATAATTTTCCTTGCCTAAATAATATAGTTGAGAGTCGCATAACCGAATGGATATAGCAGTTCTGTCTTAGTGGAAAAGCATCACCAAAATATTGTGGAAAGACCGTATCAAACGTATGCTTCATTTTATCATAAAGACGCTTATACACTTCTTCCTCTGAATAAAACTTTGTTTCTCTACCCTGCAACCATTCAAAGTAAGAAACAATCACTCCACCAGCATTTGCAAGAATATCCGGGATAATTACATTACCCTTATCACTTAAGTAAGTATCTGCTTCGCTTGTGATTGGTCCATTGGCACCTTCTACAATTATTGGTGCTTTTATTTCCTTCATATTATCTTTGTGCACTTGATCTTCCAAGGCTGCAAGAAAGAGAACATCAACATCTAAAGTTAATAACTCCTCCCGGTTACGCACCTCGGCTTTAATCTCTGCATCTTCCAATTGGGCTTCAGAAGTTGGTAAATCCTTGTTGTTGTTATTGGCATATTTTATTAAGGCGGAAATATCGAGCCCCTCTGAATTATAGAGAGTAACATTCTGATCACTAACTGCTATTACTTTATTATTTAAATGATTACATTTATAAGCCTCTAAAGCAATAATTGAACCAACATTTCCAAAACCCTGTATTGCTATTCTTAAAGATTTGTCATAATTAGCAAGAGCTGTTTTCGCAAAAATATTATCCCGTTCTTCCAACCATTTATACTTCTCCCCAATAAAGTCGCTCATCATATAGCGAAAGGTAAAATAAACACCCCTGCCTGTTGCTTCTTTTCTGCCAAGTGAACCTCCATTTAATACACTTTTACCAGTGAAGCTCCCTCTATACTTTTGGCCGGGATGTATACTCTTATACTCTCCCATCATCCAGTCCATCTCTCGCTCTCCTGTTCCCACATCTGGTGCAGGTATGTCTTTCTCCGGGCCTAAAATATGACTAAAGTACTGCACATATTTTTTGCAAATCAGATTCAATTCCTTAACATCATAATCTCGCGGATTAATGATAACTCCCCCTTTACCCCCACCAAAGGGAACTTCATGGAGAGCATTTTTTAATGTCATTAATGTACTAAGGTTAATGACTTCGTTTTCATTTACAGATTCATGAAAACGAATCCCACCCTTATAGGGCCCCAACGTATTATTATGTTGCACTCTAAAGGATGGGATCCGAACAATTTCTCCGTTCTCTAAAGGAATGCGGAGAAAAGACTTATGAACATGGTTTGGGGTTGATAGAATTGATACCAATGACCTAAAGGCCTTTTCTCTCGTCTTATCAGTCAATTCTGGCAAAAAGCTGGTATCATCAAATAAAGCATCAAGAGATTCCTTCACAATTGCACTCGTAGCACTTTCCATCACTTCTTCCTCCTATCTGAATATGTTGCCTTTTAGTCTAACAAAAGAGGAAGTCGGAAAGCAATTTAAAGCAAAAATATAGCTATTACTGTTGACGTCAACAATCCAATAATAACGGGTAAAAAGTTTTTTCTAACTAATTCCATGACAGAAATTCCACAAAAACCTGCAATGGCAATCAACGACGACCAGGCTACAATTGTGCCCCCACCAGTCCAAACAGAGCCCATTTGTCCAATAGCTGCAAGAGTTCCAGCATCAATAGACGTATTCTGCAAAGATGCGGCTAATGCTCCTGTTAAAGGCAAACCAGAAAAACCAGAGCCATCCAATCCGGTAACAATACCAATAATTAGTATACTTATACCTGCTAAAAAGGCATTCTGTGGTAGGAATTCTTGGGTGGATTGCACTAAATCAAACAAATAAGCCGGGGCATTCTTTTCTAGTCCAAGGATCTTTCCAGAGAAGTCGGAACTACCCAAAAAGAAAAAACCTGCAATAGGAATTACTGGTCCCATTGCTTTAAAAGCAAATACAAAACCATCTGTAATATGTGTGCTAATATAATCCAATGCATGTTGCTTACCAAATGCCACAGTTGCAAGTAACAAAAGAATTACTGCTACTCCGCCAACAAATGCGGCCCCATCTCCACCTTCAAATCCACTCATTCTTCCCGATGATAATTTTTCATAAACCATGTAAATTACCACACCCAACAGGGCTAAAGGTACAATAACCGCAAATAGCTTACTCCACTTCGTCAAACTCTTCACATGAGCCGTTTTGTTTGTTTCCTTTGGTGCCTGCATATGTTCTAAATCAGCTTCATTTAGCGGGTCTCCTTTTCTTCTAATTTCCTTTCGAATAAATAAATATGCGAGACCAATGGCCACAAAACCGGTAATAAGAGAAAGTAACAAAGCTTTATCAGCTACCATATCGATATTAATTCCAGCTGCTTTTGCCGATAAACTTGGTGCTACTTGAACAATATAGTCCGAAGACAGAGCCATGCCTTGCCCTGCAATAGCTATTGCCATCGCGGCGGCCATTACCGGTAACCCCGCTCTTACTGCAGCGGGTACGAGCAATGCGCAGATGAGTGGAACAGCAGGGGTAGGCCAGAAAAATAATGATATGACATAGGTTACACCCACTAAAACAAAGTAGGATACATGGCCATTAATCATCATCTTCTGTATTGGTTGAATCATTCGTTGGTCTGCCCCTAAATCTCTTAATGAATTTAACAAAGCAAGCATAAAGGTGATTATCAAGAATATACTAAACAGTTCTTGAGCAGCTACAAGATTGGCTTGAAATATTGCAATAAATCCAGATATGATACTCCCTTTAGCTACCCACGCAACAATAAATGTTCCTAAAAGTGTCGGTAAAACCACTCCCTTTCTAAAAATCATGGTAACGATTATTAGAAGAGTAAATAAACCATATAACCAATGGGACATTGTCAGTTCCATAAACCTCTCTCCTTCGTGTAATGGTTATATAGCCTATGCAAAAGGAAAGTAGATCGCGACAATAACATAAAGGGTTTATATTTGCGAGAAGCGGGAATACATTTTCTAACATCAGAAGGAGGCAATTTAAATAATGAAACCATATGTAAAGGAATTTACTAATGATGAGAAGTTAAAAACAGCGGTATCTATTCTACAAGACAAGGGAATTGATAAAAAGGATGTATATCTCCTATCTCACGACGATGATCGAACAAAACGTTTAGCTAGTAGCACAGACGCTAACACAATTGGTATAAAAGAAATGGACCTGGGAGATGCAGTTGGGAACCTATTCAACAAAAAAGGTGACGAGTTACGAACGAAGCTACAAGAAATTGGGTTCTCTGAAGCGGAAGCTGAGAACTACGAAGAAGATATGGATGAAGGAAAAGTATTACTAATTGTGACAAACAATGAAAATGTAGCAAGCTATCTTGACTAATAAGTAAGGCAACCGAATCCCGGTTGCCTTATTTACTTTAATTAGAATTATTTAGTTCAGCTGCACACTCCGGGCAAAATAATTTACCCTGCACTTGTTCACCATTAAAAAAACCATTTTCGCAATATACTTCTTTTTCACATTGAAAACACTTTCCTATTAATTCTTTCAAGTACACACCTCCCATTTAGTTATGGTATAGATATATTACTATGCTTGCCAAGTTGAGACGAACAATAAAAAGGTAATCATAAAAGATTACCTTTTTTGGATAATACGTATCTAGTATTTAAGCTGCTTTTAATAAGGTCCTTGGTTGAGTGTGAAACAAGAAAAATACAAGTATTGTACAAATAATGAAGGATGGGAACATGTAAGATCCGTTATAAACTAATGAATAAAGCCATACTGGTTGCCCTTCAATTGCTGATTCAAAAAATACAACACCGGCAGTATAGTGGGCAAGAAATCGTAAAACAGATCCTAACAGTACACCAAGTGTAATATAACTAAGGTAAGAGCTTGTGTTATTATGTTTTACTGCTTGCTGAATTTTAGGAGCAAAAATTCCTGCAAAGCCAAGAACTGTAAAAGCAATTGCATAGTCAATAAAACCTTGCAAAGGATGTAAAATATAAGCCGTACCTGTAGCAACTTGTAAGGCGCCCCATAAGAAACCTGAAAGCAACCCTCCTTTTACTCCCCATCGGAAAGCCACAATAAAGACAGGAATCATTGCAAACGATATGGAACCTCCTTGTGCCCAAATTTTAAAAGATAACGGCAGTATATCCAATAGTAATGCTAGCGCTGTGAAAACAGCTACCTCAATTAAAAATAAAGTACGATTTGAACGCATACATCTTGATCTCCCCTCTTTACATATTTAGACAACAAAAAAAGCAATGCCAAAGGGGAAGACTTCCTGATGGGGAAACCAGTCATAAACATTACTTTTCCATCAAAAAAGCCACCATCCCTACACTAGTATTAACTAACAGGTTCAAAGGGTAAGAACAATTATTTGTTCACTCTCAGCCAAACGGCTCCCCCTGAAGGCTTTGTTCTTAATTCTGTTATCAATTTAATTATATCTTAATTCTTAAACTAGTACAACTAATCTAATTAAGAAACATGATTAAAATTTAGTAACTGTGGTAATAGAGAAGTATGTAAATAGTTTTAGAAACTGGTGGAGTACTAGTTGGTGAGGATGTTAAGATAAATTTTGAAATTGAAGCTCATAGCAAACTTAATGATCAAATTAGAAACAATTCAAACTCTAAAATTAAAGCTATGCTATTGTTGCATAGCTTTTAACTTGGGTTTGAAAATCTTCTAACAAAGGAATAGGTAAATAGAACTCATGCTAGAGGAGGATATAACTTGGGACTAAATGTTGCTCAAAAATTAATAAAGGAACATCTTATTTCAGGAACAATGGAACCAGGTGAAGAAATCGGGTTAAAAATTGACCAGACATTGACGCAAGATGCTACGGGTACAATGGTAATGCTTGAACTTGAAGCAATGGGATTAGACTACGCAAAGACTGAAGCTTCTGCCCAATACGTAGATCATAATTTGATCCAGGAAGATAGCAAAAATCCGGATGATCATCTATTTTTGGAAAGCGCAGCAAAGCGATTTGGATTATACTATAGTCGCCCTGGGAACGGTGTAAGCCATCCCGTTCACATGCAACGTTTGGCTAAACCTGGTAAAACTTTATTAGGGTCTGACAGTCATACCTGCGCCAATGGCTGCATGGGAATGCTTGCTATGGGTGCTGGAGGAATAGATGTTGCAATGGCGATAGCTGGAGAACCAATATACATTACGATGCCAGAAATTTTTGGAGTCAAATTATCAGGTGAACTACCGGATTGGGTTAGCGCTAAGGATATTATTCTTGAGTTATTACGCCGCTATGATGTTAAAGGCGGTGTCGGGAAAATAATTGAATACTATGGACCAGGTGTTAAAAACCTTTCCGCAATGGATCGCCATGTTATTGCTAATATGGGTGCAGAACTTGGAGCTACAACTAGCGTTTTCCCTTCAGATGAAGAAGTGAGAGGCTTCTTAAAAAAACAACAGCGTGAAGAGGATTGGAGAGAATTAAAAGCAGACAATGATGCGACATATGATTTGGAAGATGAAATCAATCTATCTGACTTAGTTCCTTTAATTGCTAAGCCTTCCAGTCCTGGAAATGTCGTACCTGTACAAGAAGTGGCTGGAACTCCTATTTACCAATCTTACATTGGTTCTTCTGCAAATCCAGGGTTTAGAGATTTTGCAGTAGCTGCGGAAATAGTAAAGGACCGTACAATTGCACCGGGAATTTCATTTGACATTAACCCTACTTCCAGGCAAATGCTAACAAATTTGGTAAAGGAAATGCATATTGCAAGTCTACTTGGTTCTGGAGCACGGATGCATCAGGCCGGTTGCAATGGTTGTATCGGGATGGGACAAGCTCCTGCTTCAGGTAAAAACAGTCTAAGGACAACACCACGAAACTTCCCTGGCAGGTCTGGAACGAAGGAAGACAGCGTATTTCTTTGTAGTCCTGAGGTAGCAGCAGCATCTGCCTTAACCGGAGAGATAACAGACCCCAGAACCTTGGAATTCCCTTACCCAGAAGTTAAGGAATTAAAAAATCAAAATCGTAATGATGATCTTCTGGAGCATCCCTTACCTCCAGAAGAGACCAAACAGGTTGAATTAATAAAAGGACCTAATATTGTATCAATACCTGAAATGGACGAACTACCAGATACGTTGGAGCTACCAATTCTTCTTAAAGTAGGGGACAATATATCTACTGATGAAATATTAGCTGGTGGTGCAAGAGTCTTGCCATATCGCAGTAATTTACCTGAAATTAGTAAATTCACCTTTGAAAACGTAGACTCCACTTATGTCGAGAGAGGAATTAAAAGTAAAGAATTGGGTGGACATATGATTGTCGGCGGAAATAACTATGGGCAAGGTTCGAGTAGAGAACATGCTGCTCTGGCACCAAGGTATTTAGGCTTACGTGCCGTACTAGTTAAGGATTATGCGAGAATTCATTGGCAAAACTTAGTTAACTTTGGTGTCTTACCACTTCAATTTACGAACGAAGAAGATTATGATAAATTGACTGAGGGTGAGGTGCTGACCTTCAAAGATGTAAGAAGAAAAATCCAAGAAGATAGTACATTATCTGCCACTTTGCAAAAAAGCAATAAAGAAATAACTGTCCAACATAAGCTTACCAACCGTCAGAAGGAAATTATCTTATCTGGAGGGTTAATTAATTGGATAAAAGAACGTAAATAAAAAAAGCGCATGTTGCGCTTTTTTTATTTACAAGAAAATATTGCCTTTTAAATCTATGAAGCTTTTCTCTTCATTAGCCATAAGAAATAAGGAGCTCCGATAATTGCTACAATAATACCTGCCGGAACTTCGTTTGGAGCGAATATAGTCCGACTTAGTACATCTGCAAGCAATAATAAAAATCCACCAATTAATATGGAAACAGGTAATAATCGTTTATTGGCCGGTCCTACAAGTAATCTTGCAAAATGAGGAGCTATTAAACCAATAAATCCGATCGCTCCTACCGCTGCCACACTAAAGGCAGCCAACAATGTAGCTAAAAGAGCCAGTTGAAATCGAACAGACATTACTTTCAATCCCAATCCTTTCGCTGTATCATCCCCTAAAGAAAGCGTATCTAATATATCTATCCGCAGAAATAGTAAAGGCAAGATTAGAAAAACCGGCCACACCAAATAATAAATTATTTCAGTCCATCCCTTTGCATAAGTGGTACCTGATAGCCATGTTAGAGCTGAGGCCACACCTAAATCTGCTTGAACTACAAGAATTTGAATAGCCGCCGTACCAAACGCAGAAATACCGATCCCTAATAGAGCTAGGATTGTCGGTTGGAACTGTGCACGAATAGCTAAAACCATAACCAAAATAAAAAACAGAAATGCTCCTATCATCCCGCCAATAGGAATCCAGACAGCGGATACACCAAATACATACATCATTAATAGCGCGCCCAAACCTGCACCTGAAGTAATTCCAATAACAGAAGGGTCTGCAAGCGGGTTTCTAAGTACTCCTTGAAAAATCAAGCCACTGGCAGCTAATAACATTCCGCTCATTAAAGCTACAAGTGCACGCGGAAGCCGAAGTTCTAATATTAGATCCTTCATGAATTTATTACTATCTCCTATCAACGCCTGCCAAGTAGTAATAGGTTCAAATCCGTAATTTCCTGAGGATAGACTTATTCCCAGCCCTACAACAATTGCTATGATTAGCGCAGGAATAATGATTTTCAAAGACACCCCTCTAGTAATTTTCCCTGCAATAATAGCTGTATTTTCTTCTCCATATTTTCTTTTCCTCATTCTTAATACAAGATAAATTAGCCAAGGAGCTCCAATAAATGCCGTAATTGCTCCAACAGGCAGCTCAGAAAATGAGGGATCCACAATACGAGCCAATATATCAGCTAAAAGTAAGACATTCCCTCCCCATAGAAATGAAGCAATGATTAATGGAAAATGTTTTCTATAACCGATAAGTTTAACAATATGTGGCGCAACTAAACCTACAAAGCCAATGGGACCAACAACGCTAACTGTAACTGAAGTTAGCAAAACTGCTGCAATTATTGCAACAAATTTCAGAATGGCAACATTTTGTCCTAAAGCTGTTGCAACATCGTCTCCTAGAGTTAACGTATCTAATTTAAAAGATAATAGTAATACGAGAAGAAAGCTAATAAACACAATAGGTAAAGAAAATTGCACACCACTCCAATCATTTTGCACAAGTGTGCCAGATCCCCAGAGAAAAATACCTGCAGTCTCATTTTCATAAAAAATTTGCAGTACACTTGTTAGAGAAGAAAACAAAAACGTAACAATCATACCTGCTAACACCATTCTGACAGGAGTTGCACGGTTTCCCCCTGATAAAGCAAAAACAAGCAAGAAAGTAATAATTCCACCTAGAAAAGCAGGAATAATGCCGTTTCCAATCAATGAAGCTGGCACAAATACAGTTGATAGAACCACTGCGAAATAAGTACCTGAATGGATACCTAATGTACTTGCTGAAGCTAAGGGATTCTTTGTAACTGATTGTAAAATCACACCTGATACCGCCAAAGCGCCACCAGCAATTACTCCCATTAGTGCACGAGGAAGTCTCAACATCCTAACAGTATGATGTGCGAGCTTATCTTCAGGCGATAGTATAGCATCTAACACTACCTGGTAAGGGATAGAAACGCTTCCTTGATTAATATGTACAAATACTAGAAAACATAAAAGAGCGGTTCCACCTCCGAAGGTAAGAACCGCAAGCATTGTCTTTTTTATCGATTGATTCATCTAATCACTCATTTACCATAGCATCGACTAGCTGTTTCGTGAGTACTTCAGCAGATAAAACTCCTCCAAATGTCCAAGTATCACCAGGTAATGAGTGGGTGTTGCCTGCCTGTACAAAAGATAAATTCTCCCACACCGGATTACCTTTCAATTGATTTTTAAATATATTATCATCTTCTTGCACGATATATAAAAACTGCATATTTTCTTCTTGGAAATTTTGTAGTGCTTCCACTGTTACCTCACTATAGCCGTACGGTTCAACTTTATCAGATTCATATGCATTTTTAAAGCCCAAGTTATTCATGATTTGTGCTACCATGGAATTATCAGTAAATAATCGTAATGTTGGCGTGTTTTGAGCTGTAAACGCTTGAGTAGCAATGTATTTCTCTCCTGCTAAATCTGCCTCTTCCACACGTTTCTTTTCACTTTCAATGACTTCGTCAAGATTTCGCAAGGCTTCTTCTGCTTTGGCGTCTTGGTCAACGATTTTCGCCACTGTTTTAAACTCTTTTATCATGTTCTCATAATGATTTTTTACAGCTTCATCACCATAAGGTGCAAACGTAACTACTGGAGCAATATCCTTTAAGCTGTCTAAATATTGCTCATGTCTGAATTTCACTCCAATGATAAGATCTGGATTCAATCGAGAAATTGCTTCAAGGTTAGGTTCTTGACGTGTACCTACATCTTCAACGCTTTCATCAAATTTCTTATCAATATTTACCCATTTGTTAAAGCCATCTAAATCAGCAACTCCTGCAGGTTGGATTCCAAGTGCAAGCAGGTCTTCTGCATAAGACCACTCCAGCACGACAATGTTTTTTGGTGTTTCTTTAAGCGTTTGTTCACCAAATGCATCTTCTATTGTAACATTTGCTTCTTCTTTACCAGTGTTTGATTCCTCTTTTGATTGGGTGGCATCTTTTTCATCAGATCCACAGGCTGTCAAAAAGCAAATAAATAAAAGCAATAAAAATAGATAACCTAATTTTTTCATTTCTTTCTCTCCTTTAATCCTCTATGTAAGTGATAACGATTATCATTATCATATGTTAGATTAGTACTTATGTCAATAATAAACAAACTATTACATTTTATTTGTTAACCGCACAAATTTATTTTCAAACAACCTTTTCTTTTTCGAGTTATTCTTTTGAGCAAAAAAGGATATAACATCTGCAAGCGCATTCTCCAGAAGTTCACGATCATTTGAACTCTCCAATAATTCAATAGCCTTCTCATACTTATTGCCCGCTTTAGAAACTTCCGGATTCTTTTTATGTTCCAAACAATACGCATACTGCATATGGATCATTCCTAACTTTCGAGCAGAGTAATGTGATAGTTTAAAATAAATACGAATCGCATTTTCGTAATTAGGAACTGCTTCTTCAAGTTGCGACTGGTCAAAATAATAAAAAGCTAACTCTGTATAAGCTTCCGCATGAACCATTGTGTTTTTCAAAGTCGAATCTTCAAACATAGGAAGCGCTTTTTTTAAATAAGCAAAAGCTTCTTGGTTTTCTCCCCTACTCCCAAGATTCTTGGCTAAACTCACCATACAGTTGATAATAACATTAACATCCTGCTGACTTTCTGCTATTTCCATTGCTTTCTTTAAATAATTCTCACCTTCTTCTGGTTTGTTTACTGTAGAATGAAGCACACCTAGTTTAAAATGCAGAAATTGTATCATTTGCAAATCTTTTTGTTTGCTTTCTACAAAATGGGCTAACGCCTTTTTATAATATTTAATTGCTCTTATGTACTTCTCAAGATTTTCTTCTGTCTCTCCTAAAACAAGATATGCTCTTGCAAGCCTAATTTTTTCGATATTTATTTCATTGCTTTCCATTAACTTTACTGCTTCACTCATTATTCTTCGAGCAAGCTTATAATCATTCATAAAGGCCAACTCGCTATATAAAATTAAGTCATCAACAGAAGGGCTTTTTTGCTCTTCATAGAGCCTGGTGATAATTTCAATAGATGCGCTCCCCTCTCCAATTTTGGCGTGACTTGTTGCTTCCATAATTAACAGTAAGTGTGTTAGTTGCTCGTTTTGGAACTTATTCCGATATTCCTTCGCTTTTGAAATAACATTTGGAAAATGATTGCGATTAAATTCTATCAAAATTTCTTGAATAGCCTCTTTGCTATTATCATCATCTATTTCTTTTATTTTTTCTTCTATATTAAAAATGTCCATTTTTCCCATTATTATTAACTCAACCCCTGTCTATAAAAATAATCCAATATTCGTCTAGCATTCATTAGAATTATAACTTGTAAAACAACTTATTCCCAAAACAAGCCAATATGTGGCTAATTATTATAAACACCTGTGAAAACCTTAGTTAATCTATTAGTTAGCATGCTTTCAAGTAGTATTACCTTTGAAGTAAGTTGCAGATTCAGAAGAATAGATACGAATATTCATTTTACCGTTTTTAGAGAAAGCGCGTATTAATATTGGTTGATTATACATGTTTTTAAACACAAAATCAGGCCCCCACCAGCTTACGGTAGCGTCTTTGCCAGGAGGAACGTAAGGCACTTCGCGGCTATGAGTATAACGCTCTACAATTTGAATACCTTTTAGATTAACTGCATTAAAAAGGGTAGACGAGACTTGACAAATACCACCACCGATATCTTCTGCAAGCTCTCCCCTTACAATCACTGGAGCACGCTTATACCCTTTTTCTTTTGTTCTCTTTCCGACTACTTGATTAAAAGAAAACGTCTCCCCGGGAAATAAGACATAATTATTTATTGCAGTTGCTGCCAAAGATATATTATGCGATCGCTCCTTATTGTTTTCTTTATAGTAAGTCACGTAGTTGCCCAGTTCTTTTCCCCGTATTTCTTCCAGCAAAGAACGATCCACTCGTGGATATACCTTTCGCATTGGTACCTTAAGCTTTTCATCTTCCGAATTATAAAACCGTTCACGAAAATTTATTTGAAACTTTTCTCTATCGATTGCTAAGCCCGGTTTCCCGTCAATAATTTTATCATTATCACTGATAGTTGCATTTTGCGGTTCTTTATATAACTGCTTATCCAAATTATCCATTAACTGTTCTAGCTTCTGCTGATTAATGAATAATGGATCAAATAAGGCAAGTCCATATTGGTCAACCTCAGCTTTTTCTATGTTAACTAACTTATTTTCTGCGGATACGGGATACACTACCACTAAAACAAAGATAAAAAATAAAATAAAGAAGTAAATTTTTTTCATCTTTCATACCTCCTGTGGATAGTATGAGAAGATAGGCTAAAATTAAACCCAAAAATATAATAATCAAATAAGGTAAATCGCAAAAGCAATAAGAGAAAGAAGAATTGTAATAGTATAAATCCATATTTGTATTGGTACGTTTGATTTTAAAGAAGATTTTTCATATTCCAATGATCTTTTTAATTGATCTTCAACCGTATCCCCTTCTTCCTCATACTTTTTCATCTTTTCTTCTTCTTGTTTGAATGCATAAAATGTACCCCAAAGAGCTACCCCAAATAAAACGAATAAAAATAATAAAAGACCTGTATTCATCCTAATCCCTCCTATTGTAAGTATACTCGAATTGTTTACACTATGTCAGTGATGAAAAACACTTTTACTGTGTTGAAAGTTGACATGTATAACTTGCGAGCTAATAAAAAACCGCCTAAAACTGCAATTAAACAGTTAGGCGGTTTTATTTTTAACGAAAATCTTTTGTGTCTTCCATATAATCGGTTAGCATTCTATATCCCACTAAAGCAGTGAGGAGTAGCAAAAAGTTACATAATGTTTTATTTTTCATTATTTGTTAACCTCCTTATATCGAATGTTTATTTTTTTAGATAAATTAGGTCTTAAAAAGGACGGAATTTACCTTTCTTAAGCACTAATTTCGGTCCTCCTAATAATAGAAGGGAACGGTTATCAACTACCTTCTTCATAGTGGCAGCACTTTTTCCTTGGATTTTATAACCAGAGAAAATGTTACCAATACCATCAGAATGACCTAAAGAAGCAACAGTACCTTTATCATTAAATACAAAATCAGTTAATGGTTGGTTAGAAATTAATGCTTTTAGGTTAGCTGCAACTACATCTGCTTCCTGCATGGCAAGTTGTGCAGTTGGTGGATAAGGACGATCCGCTTCTTTGTTCCAAACCCATGAACAGTCACCAATGACGAACACATTCTCTTCGCCTTTCATACGTAAGTCGCCATCTACATTTACTTTACCTTTAGTTAGTTCAAAACCAGATTTACCTAGCACTGAGCTACCCTTTACACCACCAGTCCAGATAATCGTACCTGCTTTAATAAGCTCTTTGTCATCACCTACTACGAAACCTTCTGGTGTACATTCAGAAATAGCTGCTCCAATTTTAATTTCTACTCCGCGATCTTCTAAAGATTTCTTAGCATAAGCTACTAATTCTTTATCAAACATTGGAAGTATAGATGGAGCTGCTTCTACATTGATGATGCGGACTTTACTTCGATCGATATCATACTTCTTACAAAGCTCAGGCACCTTATTAGCTAATTCACCAACTAACTCAATCCCTGTGAATCCTGCACCACCAACTAAAATGTTTAAGCTGTGATCTTCTGCGTTTTGATCATTGTTATATTTAGCAAATTGATACTCAATATGCTCACTGATTTCACGGCTTGAATCAATATCTTCAATGGCAAAAGCATTTTCTGCCATTCCCTTGATTCCAAAGTCATTTGACTCAAAACCTAGACCTACCACTAAGTAATCATATGATAGTTCACTATTTTCAAGTACAACACGTTGTTCATCTTTCTTAATTTCTACAACAGAATCATATACTAAACGGACTCTGTTTGGATTTACTACATCACTAATCATAACGCGTGCCTGGTTTGGATTAATTGTTCCGGCAGCTACTTCATGAAGCCATGTAGACTCATAGTGGTAGTTATGTTTATTTACTAAAACAATTTCAGCCTGTTCAGGAGACAATGTCTTTACTAGGCGTCTAGTTGTTGTTAAACCAGCATAACCCGCACCTAAAACTACTATTTTTGGTTTGTTACTCATAAGAATTTCCACCTTCCTGATTGGTTCTAAGTATGATTATAGTTAAAGCGTCATTTATACCTATATTAAAAATTGATAGCACTGCGCTAAAAACTATTCTTACAATACTTTTATAATAGCAAAGTTTTATTAAATAGGCTAATAATCAATCACTAAAATAAAAATTGATTAATTATACCGGCCGCACAGTTATTTCATTTACATTGACATAATCTGGCTGGGAGACTGCATAAATTACTGATTTTGCAATGTCATCAGTATGCAACGGCTTACGATCTGAAGATTGACTCGCAGACGCTAGATCTGTATCCACTTTTCCTGGTGAAATATTTGTTACTCTTACTCCTGTTCTCGCGAGTTCCTTTTCAAGTCCCATAGAAATAGCCCGTACTGCAAATTTTGTGGCACTGTATACAGTGCTTACTTTGGTAACCTCATGTCCGGATACCGACGCAATGTTAATAATATGCCCTGATTTTCTTTCTATCATTTCCGGCAGCACTCCATGAATTCCGTATAAAACACCTTTAATATTGACATCGATCATTTTTTCCCATTCATCAACATGACCATCTTGAACTCGGGAATGTAACATTTGGCCGGCATTATTTACAAAAATGTCTACCTTTCCGAACGTGTTCCTCGCCTGTTTGATTAATACATCCATATCTTCTTTATTAGAGACATCTGTTTCCACTGCTAGTGCTTTACCTTGCATCGATTGATTAATTTCTTCAGCAACACCTGCTAATTTTTCTTTATTTCTGGCAGCCAGCACTACATTCACTCCAACATCAGACAAATGCTTTGCAATTCCCTTGCCTATCCCACTACTTGCACCTGTTATAATTGCTGTTTTACCTATTAAGTCCATCGTTTCTCCTCCTTTTAAGATTATTTATTTTCTTTTGGCTCAGTTGGCTTTGGTGGGTCAACTGGCTTTCCATCTTCGGGGTCCTTCTCCGGCTTTTTATCTTCTTCTATCGGGGGGGTTGCTGGTTGCTCTGTTTCTTCCTTATCCTCTGTACCTGTATCTTTGTCCGGAGCTTGATCCTGAGATTCCTCATTTGCTTCCTCTTTAGAGTCCGATTCGTTTTTTTCATCTGCCTCTGAAGTTGATTCATCAGTCTTTATTTGACTATTTTCCTCGGCTGCATTTTTTTCAGGCGTATTACCCGAGTTTTCTTTACTGGAGTTTGTACTACTCTGTTGGTAAGTTCGTTCAGATTGGTAATGATTATTTGAAAACGAAGTTGGAGTCTCCACTGTTTCAGTTTCGCTACTAACCGATTCTATTTCCTCAGGAACGACTTCCTCCACTTCCTCTTCCATTTCCACATCTGCATCTACGGTAAATTGCTTCTTTTTTATCCACTCTTCCCCATTTTTTGCTCGATAGTGTAAATCGAGCGTTTTTATTACAGGTTCTGCCAATGTAAGAGTAGTAGTAGAAGGAGCTGGAATTTCGTCTAAAGTACTATCTTCCTCCTCTATTTTCGCTGATTCAACCTTATTTATCTGCGACTTCTGCACTCCTGCAACTACTATTACTAAAAAAACGATCAAAAATAGTACGTTTATAGCAATTAACTTCCTGCTTTTCATCTGCTCCCCCCTTCTCTGTTTATATTTTATTAAATATATCTTAGTCTTCCTTATTGTAAGCGTATTGCAAGATAGTTTTCAATAATAATACATAGATTATTTTTTGTTGTTTGGAAGATTAATAGAGCGATAAACAAAACAAATACTATAAAACGCTTTCAAACATATGATATAATTTTCTTAATAAAACGTTTTTAATCTATTACATTTGTTTAGAAGATTTCTATTTTAATCTTGATAAAAAGGTGGGGTAACAGATGATTCAAACTCAAGTACGTGTTATTAATAAGCACGGAGAGGACGTAAAGCATGACGGAATAGAAGTAGGTGAAGTCATTGTGAAAGGTAATGGAACAGAACAATTTAAAAATAGAAACGATGAAGGCTGGGTATATACGGGGGACCTGGGTACGATTGATAGCAATGGCAACATCCATGTTATTGATCGAAAAAAAGATATTGATACAGCAGAAACTAAGATATCCTCTGTTGGTTTGGAGAGATTATTGCTTAAGCACCCTGCTGTTCAGGAAGCATCTGTTGTTCCCGTTCCCCATGAGAAACTGGGAGAAGTTGCCCATGCTTTTGTTGTATTATATGAGAACCAAGACGCTACAGAGGAAGAACTTATCGAATATTGTCGGCGTACACTCGAATTTTCCGAATGTCCAAATGCAGTTACTTTTATGGATGAGCTTCCCAAGACAGCGAGCGGTAAAATTCTAAAAGTACAGCTACAAGGGGAAAATTAAATAAAAAAAGAAATTGACATAACTTAGAGATACTGCCATAATAACTACGATAAGTTCATACGGTTACCTTTAAACCAGTCCAGTGAGGCTGGCAAGGTGGAACAGATAAAATTCTGTCACTGAAAGAGAAGTAATTCTCTTTGAAGTTAGCACCTTGCCATATTTGGTAAGGTGCTTTTTTATAGACTAGAAAACTGGAATTCTTCCTGCTAGAGAAAACAGCGAAATATTATATATCCTTATTCTGTTTCCATGAGAGTTTCCAAGCTGTCTTCTCTAAAGAAAGTTCTTTTGCTTTAATTATGAATATCCTCTGGGTAACCGATGGGCACTATAAAGGAGGATGAATTGTGGCACATTATAAAGAGATTCAAGTTGATGAGCGATTACCATTGTTAAAAAGTTTGCCGTTAAGTATTCAGCATTTATTTGCAATGTTCGGTTCCACTGTATTAGTTCCAATTTTGTTTGGGGTAAATCCAGCAACTATTTTACTAATGAACGGCTTCGGTACATTATTATACATCTTTATTACAAAGGGAAAAATACCTGCATTTTTAGGCTCGAGTTTCGCCTTTTTATCACCGGTTTTTGCCGTACTTGATAATTATGCCGGAGACCAGGGGTACAGTTATGCTCTTGGAGGATTTTTGGCTGTCGGGATTGTTTTGACTCTTGTTTCTATTCTTGTAAAATTCGTTGGCACGACCTGGATTGATGTTATTTTCCCTCCAGCTGCAATGGGAGCCATTGTTGCCGTTATTGGCTTGGAACTTGTTCCCACCGCAGCAGAAATGGCTGGATGGATTGCCCCAGCTGGTGCAGACCCTACTTGGACGATGGATCCTAAAGTTGCTTTAGTTTCCTTTCTTACTTTAACTATTACGATAGTCTGTTGGGTTACCTTAAGAGGTTTTCTGAAAATAATTCCAATACTTTTAGGGATTATCGGTGGTTATATTATTGCTTACTTCTTTGGCTTAGTTGATTTTTCAACTGTAAAGGAAGCTTCTTGGATATCCCAACCTGAATTTTATAAAATAAAGTTTGATTGGTCAGCTATTTTAATTATTCTTCCTGCAGCGTTAGTATTAATTCCCGAACACATTGGTCATTTATTTGTAACTGGTAATATTGTTCAAAAGGATTTAATGAAAGAGCCTGGATTAGATCGCTCATTGGCGGGAAACGGGATCTCTACCATTATTTCCAGTTTTCTTGGTTCCACTCCAAATACTACCTATGGTGAGAATATTGGAGTATTAGCGATTACAAGAGTATATTCCACTTGGATAATTGGTATTGCAGCAATACTTGCTATGGTTTTATCCTTTGTTGGTAAATTAGCAGCTCTAATATCATCTATACCTACTGCAGTTATGGGAGGAATCTCCCTATTGCTTTTCGGTATTATTGCGGTAAGCGGACTTCGTATGCTTGTCGAAGCAAAAGTAGATTATAACCGATCTCAGAATCTAATTCTTACCTGTGTTGTTTTAGTGATAGGAATTAGCGGAGCCACCGTTCAAATTGGCACAGTTGCTCTATCTGGTATGGGCTTGGCAACAATTGTAGCAATCGTACTCGGTCTGTTCTTTAAATTACTTGACATATTAAAGCTCTCAAATGAAGATAGCTAAAAAGATAAAAAATGGTAGGCGTAATTGAATTCGCCTACCACTTTTTATTTATTAAACTCCATTTTCCAACTGTAATACTCATTATCCGCATTTTTTTCATAGCTCAAATAAGCGTTGAATTTTTTCCCTTGCTTACTTGTTAACCCTTTAACGAAAGCTTTTTTATCTTTAAGTAGCGCCTTTACCATTGTTTTGGTTGGACGTTTTTTCATTGCAGCAAGGTACTTATCGTTTTTCCAAACTACGAATTTACAGCCCTTCTTCCAATTTGTACAACCGAAGCCCTTCTTGCTTTCTATTATCTTTCCCTCACATGCCGGACACTTTCCAATCACTTCTTGTTTGGAGGAAGATGTAACCTCATGAATAATCTTTTCTTCTTTATTTTTTATTTCAGCAACTGCGTCTTTTGTGAATGCATAAATCATATGAAGAAACTGGTCTTTTGTAACTTTTCCCTTTTGAATATCAGAAAGGCTCTTTTCTAATTTACCAGTGAATTCCAAATCAAATAACTGTGTAACTGGTAAGGTCTCGACAAGACTTCTACCCAAATTAGTACACACCAGATTTTTATTCTGAAAGGCAATATAGCCAACATCCTTTAATTTCTTAATTGTTTCAGCTCTAGTTGCCGGGGTCCCAATACTAAACCCACTTAATACAGCTTCTGTTGATGCATCTTCATCTTCTTTATACCTTTTTCCACATGTTTCCATCACTCGCAGTAACGTTTTTTCTGTATGATGCTTCGGCGGCTTTGTGACATGAGAAGTTACTTCCGATGAATCAGTTAAAACGAGGTCTCCTTTCTGCACATGAGGTAAGAAAGAGTCTTTGGAAGGCATCTGTTCTACCTTTTTCCAGCCTTCTGCCAATTGTACTTTTCCTTTCGATACGAAAATCCCTGTGACCCCTTCAACCTTTGTATATAGCCTCGTTTCCTCCACTTCTGCAAGTGGCATAAATTGCATTATAAAACGATTTTTAATTGAGTTATAAACAATTTGTTCCTCATTCGATAAACGTTTAGGCTTTATGTATGTTGGTATAATAGCACTATGGCTTTCCACTTTAGAGTTATTAAAAACTCTTTTCAGTTTTTTAAATTTAATTTCATCTTTATAAGGCAAGTCTTCCGAATGTGTCTGTAAAACCTTTGCAGTTTTGCCTACTAAACTTTCATCAAGAGCAATACTCGATGTTCTTGGGTAAGTAATGTATTTCTTTTCATAAAGTGATTGGGCTACCTTTAAGACCTTATCGGATGTCCATCCCTTATATTTATTCGTAATGTAACCTTGTAAATTAGACAAATTGAAAAGAAATGGTGGAAACTCTTTTTTCTTTTCTACCTCTTTTTTACTAATTTCACCTGGCTTCTCATTTAGATTCCGCTGAATATCATCCAATGCTTCTCTGTTTTTAAATTTATCTTCTTTCTGAGCTGTATAAATCCCTTCATATTTCTCATTACGATCTGTTCGAAAGATTGCTGCCAACTTAAAATAATCCTCTGGCTGAAAAGTTTTTATTTCTTTATCACGATCATAAATGATTTTCAAAGTTGGTAATAAAACTCTACCAATATTAAGAGCCTTACCTCCACCCTTTTGATACTTTAAAGTCGCTACAGAGGTTAAATTAATTCCAATCACCCAGTCCGCCCATTGCCTGCTTACCCCCGCATCTCTTAATGATTTCATATTTTCATTTGGTTTTATTCTTTCCAAACCAGAGAGCACTTCCTTCTCTGTCCATTCATTTAGAAGTAATCGATAAACCTGCTTAGTAGGTCTGTTATCTCTGTAAATAATACTATCTCCAATTAGTTGCCCTTCCCGATCATAGTCACAAGCTGAGATAATAGTATCCACATCCGAACGTTTCATAAGCTGATGAATAACTCGTAACTGTTTGGCAGCTCCTTGATCCTGACGTTGTTTATTCCCATAACCTGATTTAACTTTATATTTGAATTTAGAGGGGATAAATGGAAAGTTATCTAATTTCCACTTTGCCATTTTACTATCATAGTCCTTTGCATCATAGAGCTGAACTAAATGGCCAAAAGCCCACGTAATAATATAACCATTTCCTTCGAAATAGCCTTCTTTCTTTGTTCTAATTTTCAATGCGTCGGCAATATTTTTAGCTACCGAGGGTTTTTCAGCGAGGATTAATTTCATATAATCACCTCTTTCTACATATTGGATTTAAAAGTTGAAGACATACAGAGGAAAAAAATAGAGAAGCTACCTTCTATTATACACGAACATATATTCAGTTGGGGATTTAACTTTCCTATCAAAAATAACATCTGCATCTCGTACTATATTACGGATGCAGATGTTACTTATCAATGCTCTTTAGATAATCTTCTGGTTAATGGGTAAACACCTATACTTTGAATAATTAAAGAAAGAACAATTACTGAAAAAGTCAATGAAACAAGTAAATGATCATTGGAAGCTTCTGCTTCTAACCCAAGAAGTAAAGCAACAGACATCGTCCCTTTGATACCAGCCCATGTAATCATTCCAGAGTCACCCAAAGTAAAACGTTGACGCCATCGAGGTATCACCATTGTAGACGTTGCCAATACAATAAATCGGCTGACCAGAGATAATATAAAGATAATCACGACCAATGCCCATGACACATCGAATAAATAATTAGCTGATTGAATACCGATTAACAGGAAAATTATCGATAAGATCGTTGGTTCTACAATGGTCCAAAATCCATCTAATGAATCACGAAATTGTTCTTCCTGCCGATGTTTTCCAAATTCATAGGATAATAGTAATCCGGATGTAACTGTTGCTAATACTCCTGAAACTCCCAGTAGCTCTCCAAGATAAAAACTGCCATATGCAATGATTATACTGAGCATTACCTGGTATTGCCGGTGATTGGTATAGTGTATTGCCTTACTAAGCAACCAGCCAAAAATTATTCCAATAAATACCCCACCTAGTGACACAAAAAGAAACTCCGTAATAAATGATGTGACCGAAAAGCTCTGGTCATGCAGATACATTTCCAATAACACTGTAAATACTACAATACTTGTTCCATCATTTAATAAAGATTCTCCTTCTACTACGTCAGCAACTTTTTCATCACTAGTAGAATTTTTTAAAATCGAAACAACAGAGACAGGATCTGTTGGTGATAAAATTCCCGCTATTAACAAGGAACCTATTAAAGATAGATTTATAAACAGATTTCCTACCATATAAATAGATAGTCCAAGTATTGCTACTGTAAACATTAAACCAACAGTTCCCATCCCCCCAATCAGCCATTTATTCTTTTTTAATGCCTGAACAGAAAAGGAATAGGACGATATGAATAACAATGCTGGTAAAAATACATTAAATATTATTTCTTTTGTAATCATAATCCCTTGAAAAATTGGAACGAAGGAAAGGATGATCCCCAATACTACGAGAACTACTGGGACCGGGAAGTAATTCTGTTTTTTATCGATCGAAAAAACGATATATCCAGCAAGTAACAATAATAAAATTTGATGTGTAATCATCCGCCTTCACTCCTTACGTTTTTACTTATTTTTTCCCAAAATATAATAATCCGGTTAGAGCTCCTGCTATACACATGACTGCTGCAAATATTAAAAATGGTATAGCTCCAAGTTGATAAATGATGGGGACAGATAATGCGGTGACTAACCCTCCACCTAAAAAAGGCTCGTACACCAGTTGTTTATAACCAAACCCTTGGAATGCTGGAGACTCATTATTCGGATCCACTACACGCATCAATAGAAGACCAGTAGCTGTGACTCCCATCGACTGACCAAAATCACCAATCCCTCTTTCAAACCAATACGTTGGGATTATTCTAGGAGCCAGTACAAGAAAACCAAATACATTCCAAAGAATACCTGCCCCAGCTAATAATAGAAACGGAATGATATACTCTCCGATTACGTCCAATGAAACGGTTCCAATTGCAGTTAGTATTAATATATCAAGCGAGAATCCTTGGATGCGGTTAATCATTCTACGATCGAGAATCTCGGAATTATCTACTTTATTAAAGACAACTTGAATGAGAATTCCGCCAATCATTGCCAGAGGAAATAGAGGAATATATGTCATGAATGCAGAGTCTGTCCACATCCCCCATGTGACACTTTCTATCCATATTAACAGCTTTAAGATTAGCCAACCAAGAAAAACTGCCATTCCCACAACCGCGAAATGGAGTGAAAGTGGCTCAATGGATTCAGGTCTTACGGTCATTTTTGCTGCGGGTTCTCTATTCTGGAATTCCATGATCCCTTGTTTTCTTAGCGTCGAAAAACCTTTCACATCTTTAATAACCTGGGTTTTCTCCTTTCTGACTGCCCAATTAATCAAAATGATTCCCATAATTATTCCTGAGAGGATTCCAACAGTCGCAAGGCCAATGGAAAGGTCATAGGCTTCAGAAAAACCCATTTCTTTAAATGTGCCAGCCATTCCTGCTGCTGTACCGTGACCACCTTCAAATGCTACTTCAATAAGAGCACCGGCCATTGGGGGCAATCCAAAAAATGGTGTTAATACCAATATAGTTAATAATATACCTATTACATATTGCCCCCATCCCATTGCCCATCCAAAGGCAAGTTGGGGACCACCATATTCCCAAATTTTTGCCAGTGTAGGGATGGTGGCACCTAAAAATAAAGTAGCAAAGACTACATTAATCATTATTCCTGGTAAGGCGCTCCATACTTCCATCACTTCCTTTGTCATAATCCCATTTGTTAAAAAGGAATTATCACTTACCACAAATCCAGCAAGCTTCCCAAGTACTTGTGGACCTAGAATTAAAGCTATAAATCCACCTATAATGGAGGATGGCAAGAATAAGTTTTGTAACCATTTAACTTTTATTCGGATCCATTTTCCAATTAGTAGAAAGGCTGCCAAATACAAAAAGGTAAAACCTATTTGGTCTGGTGTCATTTCCCCAACTCCTTCGTGAATAGAATTACTTGTAATTTCGTTCCCGGTAATGTATCTCCCTAAACTAATTCGGTCATGTACGGCTACTTCACTGGAGAATAGATTATCACCCATAAAATGAAAAAACGTTATTAAAAAAAACGGGATTACTTGTGAGGTACAAAACGATAATTCACACGATTTGCATAACTGTAATATAAGTTTAAAAATATTAAAAGGGCTTAGAGAAACAGATTCTCTAAGCCCTCTTTATTCTATTAAAACGGTCTTTAGCGGCATAATCCCTATTTAAGAATAGAGCACGATTGTGGCAGTAATTTATGTTACTTTTTTATATTCTTTATTTCTTGCTCCAATATTTCTATTCGTCGTTCAAGGTCTTTAGTTGAATCTTTTGATTGCGTTCTGTTGTCTAACCATTTCTTCCCTAATTTCACACCAACTATGATTGCTATAACAATGACTACTAACAAAAATGCATTTAATACTAAAATTATTATCGGCATAAAATCAGTAAAATCTGTCATCTTATTACACCTCCATCTTAGGTAACTTTATTTAAGAAAGGCGCCCTTTTATATAATAGCCCTTCTCCATACATTTTCACTCTAGAGAATAGTAAGGCGTTAATTGGTAAAAAATAACCCAAAAATCCTTATGGGAGGTTTATACTTTGAAAAGAATAATAATTTTATGCATTTTTGTTATTTTGGTAAGTCACAGTGTAGTCTACGCCAAATTTAAAGACAACAAGCCACCGCCCTATGAAGAATTATACACAGAATGGGGGTATACAACCATAGATGATGCAATAACGCAATTTGAAAACTCTTATAATAAAGACCTAAAGTTGCCGCTAAGGGTTCCTCCAATAGCTTTTACTCATCACTTTGGTAAATTTACTGATTCGGAAGGTAATACCAATTCCTTTAGTGCACAATTTGTAAATGATAAACATCCAGAAAAACATTACAAAATAGATGTAAAAGCTGCTGAAGACGGCATGGAGTTTAATGAAAGACAAGTAATTGATACTTACAAGTTAAAAAATGGAACAATCGCCAGTTATATATCACTTTCTCAACATCAAATAGGTTTTTATGCCTTAGTATTTACAAAAAATGACTGGCAATATATTCTAAGTATTGATGAAAGAGTTGCTGATACTGTTACTCCTGAAGTTTTAGTTAAAATAGCCAATTCATTTGAAGATGAATAGTAAATCATATTTGCTGTAAAGTTAAGGAGCTTCTGAGTTCCTTTTTTACTTTGCACAATGGCCCCTCTCCGTAAACAAAGCTTTTATTTCAAACAAAAGGAAAGCACCCAATTCAAAAAAACATTTTCTTTTTAAAACAATTCGTTCCTACAATGGCAAACGGGGCACTATCCTTTATTCCAGATGTGCGCCCGTTAACGGAAGAAAATAGCTCAAACTTTAAGTTTACGTAGTATTGCACCAATCCCAAACAAAACTAATACCCTAAAACCGGGAATAGCTACATCACTAAAAAAACTATTCCATTTGAACACTTGATTTATGTTTAGATGAGGATTAGCATTCATAGAAGCGATATACCTATATGCAATATCACCAATCGCATAAATTAAATATATAAAAGCAAAAATTGTAAAGATGTTCGCTAGATTTATTAATCGCTTGTTTTTATTATCCATTATCTTTCTCTCTCCCTTTATATGGCCCGATGAATGAGTATCCTTATCATGCAATTGCGCCCGTTTAATGAATAACCATTATTTATTTAGCGATTTCTATTCCTTAATATTTTTTGCGGCAAAAACACTGGAGATTAGCACAAGAGTTGCAGGTAAAATATACAGATATGAAATTGAAATGAACCCTAATATGGCGGAACTTATTAAAATGATTGCAGCTAACTTGTTATTTCTGTTCACTTGAAATGCACCTATAATGCCAATGATACCGCTTAATACACCTAAAAAGCCAATGTTCCCAAAGGTATAAGAGTCGTCAATAATAGCAAATAATTGTGCTGTTAAAGAAATAATTATACCTAATAGACCACCGAGCATAGCAATTGTTTTCATAAAAAACTCCTTTACTATAACTTTTAGATTCCTATAACTAAAGCCTTGATCTAAAGGGTGCATATACACGCTCTTGTTAATGAATTGCGCCCTTTTCTGGTATAAAAATTGTCTACCATACTTATTACTTTTTGATGTATTCTAAATCTGAAGGTGCTGGTTCTTCTTCGGTATAGGCTACCCAATATTTTATTTTCCTCGTATAATCTTCCGTTTTCTCATCATAATACGTCACTGCCTTGGCTGGTTCTCCAAGCACGTTTACCTGCTCTACATCTGGGTCTTCTGATTCTATAACATACATATACCGCGAGCCCTTATCCTGTAAAATCGTAGCCGAATTATCACCCACAATCCATTTCAAAGTGCCATTATTATAATTCATTATAGCTAAATCCAATCCCCCGTTATGATTCAAGGAAACACTATAAATAAAATCATCAATTATATCAAGGTCAACTATCTTATCGTATTTGAACTTGTTTGCGTTCATTAAATTCTCTATTTGTTCTTGAAGGGATACACTTTTTTCGTCACTTTTCTCCTTGTCAGCTTCTTCATCTTGACCATTAGTACAGCCAACTAAAAGTACAAACAAACATAGACTTAGGAATAATAAAATTCTTTTCAATTAAAACTCCCCCTTTTGTATAAATACGATTATAAAAAGAAAAGGTTTCGAAATATTCAACCATGCGTAATTCGTAATAAGCTATTATTAATAGCGCTTTGTTAACATTTAAGATACATTACTTTATTAAACAAAATGGCCCGATTCAGGCACAGTGCTTCTTCCACAACTGCGCCCGTTAACGGAAGAAAGTAATACACCAGTTGTTTTAAACAGACCCTTTTAAGCAGGCTGGGGGGCATTGGAACCCAGAAAATTAGCCACATGGACATCATCCAGGAGATTTCCCAGTTTACACTTTTTTCATTACAGGGTATGCCAAGGGGACCATGGTGTGGCTGGGACAGGGGGACAGGGCATGTGTCCCAGACTCAATGAACGTTAGTCGAAATTAAGTAGCGGGACACATTGATGCCCTGTCCCCATTGTCCCAACATCAATCCATTTTCTCTGTAAGCTGCAGATACGTTTCAATTGCATCTTTCACTGGTTGTAAAGAAGCTTGCCAAAAGTCTTTCTTCGTAATATTCTGATCAAGGAAATTATCAGCCAATTGCTCTACGGTCATTTTTCCTGAATTGCGTAATAGCTCGTCATACTGCTTTGGAAACCCACTGCCTTTTTCCTTTGCCAAAGCATATATTCCATTACTGAATAAATATCCAATTGTGTACGGGATATTATAAAATGCTAGGTCAGTACTAAAGAATTGATGAATATTGATCCATAAAAATTTGTTGGTGTCATCCACAATATCTCCATAAAGATTCCTTAGCATTTCATCCAAAATATCGGATATTTCAGATGATGTTAAAGGACCATGTTTTCTTTTCTCATACAATCTTTTTTCAAATTCAAACATAGTTGGAACCGACGCCTGATATTTTAATCCATTTGTAATTTTCATTTCAAGTAAGGTTAGTTTATCTTTAACATTTGTTGCATGTTCGATTGCGGCATCTAGTACTAAGTTTTCAGCAAATGTCGATGCTGTTTCCGCAACACTGGTGCTTGTTTGCTGTGAAAAGGCTAGTTCGTCATGCAAAATAGAATTGTGATATGCATGGCCTAGTTCATGGGCGATGGTCACAACATCTTGGTAGCTTCCTGTATACGTAAGGAATATACGACTTTCTTTGGCTAAAGGCATTGAAGCACAGAATCCACCATGCATTTTTCCCGGCCGATTTTCAGCCTCAATCCAGCCTTCGTTGAATGCCCTTTCCGCAAAATTACCAAGCTTTTCGCTAAAGTGGTAAAATTGGGAAGTGATAATTTCGGCTGCCTCGTTGTATGAAATCTTTTTGTCGGATGTATAGCTTGGAACATCTGCATCATACCAACCTAATTTCTCTAAGTTCATTACTCGGGCTTTTCGCTTTAAATAGGTCTGTATGATATCTTTGTCTTCCTGAATAGTAGATAACATTGTTGCTACGGTTTGCTCGCTAATTCTATTCTGATCAAGTGATTCCTTCAAAATGTTGTCCCAGCCGCGTCTTTTATAAACATCTAACCGGAACCCTTGGATGTTATTTAAGACTGTTGCGAATGAATCTGCATTTTCGTTTAGCACATTTACAATGGAATATGCTGCTTTTTGCCGTATAGCCCGATTATTAGACATTAGTGGACCAAATATTTGCCCAATAGAAAATGACTCAACTTTACCATCCATTTCAACTGGGAAGCGTAAAGTCCCCATCAATTGTTCATAATAATTTTCCCAAGCGACAAAGCCACTTTTTGATAGTTGGTTGATTAACTTTTCCATCTCTAGGGGTAATTTGTCCTTGACACGCTGTTTGTGTTCTTCTAAATAAAATTGATAGGATTTTACTTCCTCATGTTGAACTAACTCTCTCCAAGTTTGTTCTGGAATATTGGCCAATAATTCATCTATATCAATCATTAGGGAATCGAAGTCAGATTTTATGTTTGCACTTTCAGCCTCTAACTTGGCAATATCCGGATCGTCCACATTGACGGCATAGAGACAAATAACATATTCATCCAATTCAAATGAGCCGTTTAAAACCTTCTGAACCTCTTGAAAAAGCTCAATTAAATCCTGTGTTTTTCCAGTTTTAATTGATACTTCAATTGGTTTAATTTTCTCGTTCAGGCTGCGTAAATCATATTTTAGTTGGGTAATTAAATTATTCAATTTTGCTGAGTCTTTACCGCCAGCATAAAGTACATCAAGATCCCAATTCTCACTAATCACTTTTTCCATTGTCCATTCCCCCAATTTACTGTTATTACTGAAAAGTATAAATTAATTGTAACACTTATGCATCCAGTTTGGGGATTATCCATGGTGTTAACGTAACCTTTCTTCGGCAATCTGGCCCTTTTCCACAGGATTAGGCGCCAAGTCTTTTTCCTGACTTGCGCCCTTTAACGGAACAAACTTGTCAAACAAAATATTAAACTGTTGCCTCTTTGTGTTTGTTTTTTCATTTCCAAATATCGACTCAAGAAAAGTTAATATCATTGAAATAACCATTGCTCAAAGTGAAAGATTAATGCCACTCATAAATGCACCACTATAAAAATAACACCCCAGTTTGTCACAAAACCAAAAAGAAATCGGATAACAAATGCTGTTAACTTACCTCGTATTTTTTCAACAGATAAATCAGCCATAGCACCCTAAAACTAAATCAACTGGTAATCCCAGGATAAAGATACTTATTACAAAAATAATTAATGACCAGATTGATTGATACTGAACACCAAGGATTTCAAAAATCCCCGCTACACCAGGAAATAAATCCCTATTAAAATTCCCATTATAAATACAGCGAATAGTGTCGTTCCGACCGGAACCCCACTTATTTAATTTAGAATTATTCCATTAAACTGCCAAATACCTATAAAAGAAGCATTACCGTTGTTGGGGTGATGCACCAATTACTTCAATAATAGATATTATAAATACTGGAGAAAACTATACAAATTAATATTTGCTCAATTCATTTATAAAAACACAGTGCCTTAAAAAAGCATCAATCTATTCATAAAGTAAGAACTACAATTAGTTTATTTCTCTTCTAAAATCATCATTATTCTAGTACTTTAAAACTATCATACAATTCGGCAGCAATTGAAGTTGCTCCAGCTGGCATTTGATTAATCATGACAGTCATATAAATATCGTCATCTGGGTAGTGAAGCATGACTGTTTCATAGCCCGAAATACCACCAGGATGTCCGATTGCTGTTTTTTGTTGATCTTTAAATTGATAAAGGCCCAACCCATAACTTTGCCCATTATCGCCTGTCTCTTTAAATGTCATCATCTCTTCTAATGATTCTTCAGAGATGATTTTATTGTTAAAGAGTCCAATCATAAATCTATTTAAATCAGCAGGTGTAGAAACAAGGGCACCTGCTGTCCATGCAAGGGAAATATTTAAATCTTTATATTCATAGACAATTTGATCCGATGGCTGGAAATCTTGTGTAAATTTGGAATGTCCGTTGGCATAAGAAGTATTAATATAAAATGTCTTAGGAAAATATGTCTGTTTCATCAATAAAGGTTCTAAAATTCTTTTATTTATAATTTCTGATATTGTTGCACCTGTTATTTTTTCAATAATTAGCCCTAATAATATGTAATTTGTGTTGCTGTAATAAAAACCTTCACCAGGTGCAAAGCGACCAGCAGCCAGCAATGCTTCTTTAACTAAAAAATCGGGTGAAAATTGTATTTCCGGTGCCGTATCAAATTTGGATATCATTGGTTGACCCTCATTTTCAACCCAAAGGTAATCCTCCAATCCGCTCGTATGATTAAGTAAATGTTTTATAGTTAGTGTAGATTCTTGTTGCAGCACACCATCCAGAATGGCATTAATCGTTTGATTTATTGATAGTTTTCCCTCTTCTTTTAATTGCATGATAATAACTGCAATCAAGGTTTTCGTGATGCTTCCAGCTCGAAACTGGTCATCAACCTGTAACGGTTCACCTGTTTCCACACTTCGGACTCCGTACACATTTTTCCACTCAGCACGGTTTGCATCTGTCAAACATACTGATATTCCCGGAATATTGTATTTTTCACAAATATTTTTTAACCCTAAATCAATGTCTCTTATTTTTTTCTGCACCAAAATCCCTCCCTACCTAAATATGTTTAATTTGTCTTTTGAATCCCTTAATTCATAATTCAAGTTTTCTTTTATAAACGAAATAATACATACTCAATGGCCACCAAAGCACAACAAAAATTGGATAAACTGCCCAAATTACATGCGGTGAAGAAATAACATTTACACTAATAAAAAATATACTAATTAATAAACTTGCGTATATTGAGAATCTAAAATATGACTTTCTCTTTACATGATATAATGTAAGCGGCCACCATAACACAGCAAACGCCGGAAACATCACCCATGGATATCCAGGTGATAAAAACACATTTAAAATCAAATAATATAAGATAATAATCGCACTACCTATAACTGCGACTGTCATTTTTTTTGATTGATTACCTAGATACACCAAAGTTGGCCACGCTATTAATGGAGCCACTGAAAATAAAAACCACGGATATTCAGGTGTACTCCTATAGTTCTCCACGATAAGAAACAATATAAGCAATAGGCTGGTTAATATGGAAAATAAAGTGTAATTCTTTTTTTGCCGACAGTATATGCCAATTGGGCCAAGTAATAATGCTAATGCAGGATAAATAAACCAAATATGGTGAGAACCTGTTATAAAGTTTACTACTATTAAAAATATAATAGTCAGTATACTACCTGTTACTACAAAACCAAGCTCTAATTTTCTCAAGTAACTCACCCCTTTTTCGCTTTCTTCCAGCTGAAATACATAGTTAAAGGCCACCATAAAACAGCAAATGTGGGATACACGAACCATATAACATTAGGTGTATAATAGAGATTAATAAATATAAACAATGAAATGATTAGAAAACTCCCCCAAATAGAATAACCTAAATTTAGTTTTCTTAAGTTGTTTTTAGCTGGTAGTTTTACATCAAGCTCTTTTTTTAAATCTTCAATATCACCAAACTCAACGATAGCTTTATTTATGGCGTCATCCTCTGCTTTGCCTTGCTCCATTAAATCCAAAACTTTTTCTTCAAGATTTTGCATGACTTCTTGCATGATTGTAGCCTTTTTCCCACTGTCTGG
This sequence comes from Virgibacillus halodenitrificans, assembly GCF_001878675.1. Taxonomy (NCBI): domain Bacteria; kingdom Bacillati; phylum Bacillota; class Bacilli; order Caryophanales; family Bacillaceae; genus Virgibacillus; species Virgibacillus halodenitrificans. The sequence goes on from NZ_CP017962.1 coordinate 2,301,668, forward strand.
AATTTCTTTAAATAACTCATCAACATGTTTTCTTAAATGATTCAATTTAATCCCTCCATAAATAAATCAATAATTTCCTTCGTGACCTTCCATTCTTCTGCAGTTTCTTTTAAATATGCTTTTCCAAGCGTTGTTATTCTGTAATACTTTCTTTTTCCCCCTTTTGAAACACTACCATAGTAAGATTCAATTAGATCCTTCTTCTCAAGTCTCTGAAACACGGCATACAGTGTTGCTTCCTTTATTTGAAATTTATTATCAGTACGCAAACTAATCTCTTTTGATATTTCATACCCGTATCTATCCTTTTCCAAGACCAAGCAAAGAATAATCGAATCCAAATGACCACGAATTATATCACTTCTTATCAAATAAACACTTCCTTGTACGTAAACTACTCTACCTAACAGAGTAATAATAACCAAAATTACTCTATCTGTCAAAGTAATTATCGATTTTAATAGAAATTTTAGGATTGGAATTTATAAAAAAATAACCCCTCAGAGTAATTCTGAAGGGAATTAACTTTATATACTCATTAATGTTATTTATCGTAATCTTTATTATAAATAGAAATTATTTATGGAATGTTAACGGTAAACATTAACATCATAAAAGCAGCATTTATAATAACTAGTACTATAAAGAAAACTTACTCTGCAATCTGGCCCAACTCAGGCACAGTGCTTCCTCAATAACTGCGCCCTATTGTTGTATTGTATTTTTTGATTTTTTCATGCGATACCATTTAAATACGAGTCAATATTATTGACAAAATAATTTAATTATGCTATAATTTACATTTATTATACTTTCGTATATAATAAGATTCTCCTGGCCAGGGGAATCTTATTTTTGTTATATGGGGGAATCAATGTATGGAGAAAAATGAATCCAGTTTAACTTCCTTAATATCAGCTTTTGGTCGAGCATACCATAGTAAGTATGACACACCAAAGATTTTTGATGATTATATTGCAAAAGATTTAATTACCCAAAAGGAATTTGAAGATATTCGTAAAAACATGATTCAAGGAATTCAATTTTTTAATCATGAAATTGCTATAAAATTTCAAGATCAACCTGATGAAATATTAAAATGGATTACACAAGTTCAACTCTCTCCAACTCCATTAGCACGTGCTGCCTATTGTGAAAAAGTATTATTCCATGAGATAGTACTAGGAGCTAAACAATATGTCATTCTAGGAGCTGGATTGGATACATTTTGTTTTCGGAACCCAGAATTAGACCCTAAGTTGGAAATATTTGAAGTTGATTATCCGTCTACACAAGATTTTAAAAGGAATAGGCTAGCCAAATCTAATTATCAAATTCCGGATAATTTTCACTTTGTTTCAATGGACTTCACCAAAGATATTATCCTACAAAACCTTATTGATGAGGGTTTTCAACCAAACAAAAAAACCTTTTATAGTCTCTTAGGTGTTTCCTATTACTTAACAAAAGAAGAAATTTCAAATTTAATTAAAGAATTATTTGCAGAGATTCCATTGGGAAGTTCCATCGTTTTTGATTATGCAGATGATAAACTATTTGAAGAAAAAGGATTATCTAACCGAGTTCAGAATATGGTGCAAATGGCATCCGCTAGTGGCGAACCAATGAAGTCATGTTTTACTTATGACGAAATAGAAAAATTGTTAGAAGATGCAGGATTACTTATTTACGAACATTTATCACCCTATGTTATAAATAATAAATTCTTTAGCGATCGATCGGATTATTTAAAAGCCTTTGAAACGATTCATTACATCCATGCTGTAAAAAAATAATTATTTGTTTAATAAAGCTTACCCCTTAATCCTCTATTTGATTGAGGGATAGGCTTATTATTAGTTATTACACAATCTGGCACAGTGCTTCTTCCACAACTGCGCCCGATTGCTTAAGAAAGCGAGAAGTCATTTAATTTATCTCTGGTATTCAACTTTTAAATTGAATTTGTCTTCGTTTATATACATTCAAGGTGATCAGCCAACTAGTGACAACGACTCCTGTAAAAAGGAATAGCATATTACTATACAAGTAAGTGGATTGATCAAGGTCCATAGGTAGCAACTTCTGATTCAGCAAGCGTACAGATAATAAACCACCAACAATTGCAATACCTGTTCCCTCTGATAAAAAGCTGGTAAAATTAAGCAAACTCATTCCGGCACCAGCTTCCTTTTGTTTCAAACTACTTGAAACAATTGTAGATATAACTGTTTTGGTGAATGACAGCCCACCAAAAACAAAAACTAATATAATTGTCAGTAACCATGGTGTTACTTCTAAAAAAAAGGCAGCAATTAAAAAGCTAACGGAAAGAAATGTAACTCCAATGGTTAACACGTACAATGGACCTTTTCTATCAACAAGTAATCCACCAATGTAACCGAAGATAATAACGCTCATTGTTCCAGGGAAAATAATCACACTGCCAATTGCAGCAGTGCTTAGTTGATGTACATCTTTCATCATGTAAGGAACCATAGAGATAAACCCTGCTACTGTACCAAATATAAGTCCTCCACAAAGGACACCAATTATAAAAGAAATATTTTTCCCCAGTGCAGGTTCAACAAAAGGTTCTGTTACTTTCCTAATATGTTTTACAAATATCAGGAATGACAGAATACTGATGATCAGAAAAGAAATGTTATAAGATGTTGTAAACAACATAAAAAATACAATGCCTACAGACATTAGTATAATTCCTTTGATATCAAAATGACCTTTTATCCTTACTTCTTTCTTTAATAATTTCATAAGAAACGGAACAGTGATAATTGTTATCATAGGAATGAGTAGAAGATAGGACCAATGAATATAATGGGCTATCATTCCACCAATCGCTGGACCGACTCCTTCTCCCATGGCTACTATCGATCCAATAAGACCAAATGCTTTACCCCTATTTTCCTTTGGAATATAGCGCGCAACTACAACCATTACGAGTGCTGGAAATGCAGCTGCACCAGCCCCTTGAATAAAACGAGCCATAATAAGTAAGGAAAAGAAAGAATGGCCAACAAACCCAATTACCGACCCGAAACAATTTATTATAATTCCAAATAGGAGTAACCTTTTGATGCCTAATTGATCAGATAGCTTTCCATATACAGCTGTTCCAATGGAAAAGGTTAACATAAAGGCTGTGTTCACCCAGTTTGTACTCGCAGGTGGTTTATTAAAATCATTTGCAATATCAGGTAATGAGACGTTCAAAACCATTTCATTTAATACGCTAAAAAAAGATAGAACGCAAAGCCAAATTAAAATTTGGTTGTGTCGTAAATTTGATTGTGAATAAGACGTATTCACATTTCGCCCTCCAATAATGAGGGTAGACGCAGTTTATAGGGCTAATGATACGTTTCCCTCTTTTAATTGAACCCTGTTACATTCATTGCACTTCATAATTAATGCCTCCTAATCTTGATTGAAACATTTTACCACATACAGACTAAGTTTTAAATTCAGTTTTCATCACTTATTCCGTTAAATGGCCCGATTGCTGAACAAATCCTACTCTTGACTTCTCTTTAATCCTGCTCATTAATTTCAGACATTAATTATTAATTTTTTATGTTCCTAATATTATTTTAGCATAAATTTCCAATGTTTTAGTAAGCACTCTAAATTCTCCAATAAAAATCTCATGGTATTTTGTTGTTATATACCGTGCGATTTTTATTAATATATACTCGTTTGCTCCACTATGTAATCTCGTCACTTAACAATTACAGCTTTTCATCCAAATTTTATATTCATGAGCTCTCCTTAATCACCACGCAAGTGCACCACGTTAATCTTTCAAAATAATCTCAAGCAATCTATCCTCTATTTCTTTACCGATTTCTTCATCAAGCATATTGTTAAGCATTACAGAGAATATGTATTGCCTTCCACTATTAGCTTCTGCATAACCGGATAACGTACTTACACCATAAATAGTTCCTGTCTTAGCTTGAACCTTTCGACCTTTCAGCCGATCTCTTAATGTTCCGCCAACCATGCGATCCTCCTTTCCGGCAACCGGAAGAGAATCTAGGTAGGTTGGGAACCAGTTCTCCTTTTGAATGTGATATAAAAGTTTGGTGATTTCATTGGGAGGTATTAAACTTACATGAGAAATTCCTGATCCATCGCGGAGCAATAGGTTGTCAACATTCATATTATAATCAGTAAGTCTCTCTTCCAACACCTTAAGACCTGCTGTCCAGCTTCCTTCTCCGTAAACTTTTTTTCCCATTTCCTTTATCAAAACTTCCCCAATTCCATTATTGCTTAATTTCATAAAAGGGACTAACAATTCGGATAAAGGTATGGAAGTGTGTGTACCCAATGTTTGGGTGTTAACGGGACTTTCTGCTACCTTTACGGTTCCGTTCCACTTTACCCCTTTTTTTAACAAAGCATGTTGCCAAACAGCAAGGGCATATTCCGTTGGTCCCCATACAGCAATCCACTCTTTCTTATTTGGTGAATCAAGTGGAATATTTCCATTAATAGTTATGGTGTTCGTGCCATGCACTCGTCTGATTTCTATTTCTTCTTCGCTGTGTACTTCTTCTGTCCTTGCATTGTTTTCCATTCTTACGTAATCTGTAGGAGGTGATAATGTTACCCTTGGTTTATCTCCAATTGAATTACCTGCAGCTACTTCTATAATAATTGTTCCCGCATCATAATCTTCATCTGGCGATAAAGTCAACGCCGAGATCTGGCCTCCATAATAAGCATATTCATCCTCCCACATCATGTCTGGTGATAACCGAATTGAATCATACCATCTATCATCTGCAACCAAATCACCTGTTATTTCTTTAACGCCTTGCAAACGGAGTTCTTCGGCAAGCAGATCCAAGTCTTCTGGGACTAACGTTGGGTCTCCTTTTCCTACCAAATAAAGATTTCCCGCTAATTTAGAATCAATTATTTCCCCATTTGTCTTTACTTCCGTAGTAAATGTATACGTCTCACCTAATTCGGATAGGGACACAGCGGCAGTTAATAATTTCATATTGGATGCGGGATGCATTCTCGTTTCACCTTGTCGTTCGTAGATCACCTCGCCGCTCTGTCTGTTACGAACACTAATTCCAATAAGTGTTCCCAATAAAGCTGGTTCATTTTCTATAAATTTTTCAAGTTTTGCTTTCATTGTATTCCTCTATTCTCTTATTATATTAAGCATACAGATGATTAACTATTATCTTTATTAGATTTGCTAAACTTTCGAATGACAATTAATACAATTACCGCTATGCTAACTGTAACTAGTATGATCGGCAAGTTACCGACAAAAAAGATGATGAAGCCCGAAACAGCTGTGAGAAGCCAATTTAAGCTTTTTAATAATTGCTGTTTTGTTTTATCCCATGTGTTGAGGTCTTCTCCTGAAATTGTTAAATTATTTTCAGTCATATGAATTGTAATTGTCGCTAATTCTGATTTATTTTCTAAGTATTTCATGCGCCCTTTAATTTGGTCAATTTCTTCCTGGACACTTGCTAAATCCTTGGAAATTGCCAATAAGTCTTCTGTTTTTTCAGCTTTTTTCATATATGACAGCAATCGCTCTTCAACCACTTGTTTGGAGCGCAGTCTCGATTCCAAATCAACGTATTCCTCTGTAACATCCTGACCGGATATAGAGCTTGACAACACGTTTTTACTTCCATCTTCAACGAGCTGAATAAATTCCCGAAACTTTTCTTGTGGAACTCTGACTGTAATAAAACCACTTGTCCCTTTATTTTCTTCTTCTTCAAACATAGTTGATTCAACTATATATCCTTGGTAGACCTCTACTTTTTTTTGTATGTTTTTAAGGGCTTTTTCGTAACTGTTTACTTCAATTTCTAAATTTGCAGTATAAATAATTTTACGTGTGGATGGGTTTTGTTCATTTGGAGTTTGTTGCTCTGTTTTATTTTCACTATTTTCTATGCTAGCATCTTCCGTAGATTCCGTTGTCGCTTCTCCTTCCTTCGATTCTTCCGTTATCTTCCTGTCTGCTTCCTCAGTCATGTAGCTGTCAGCCTGTTTATTCCCATTTTCACTTTCATTGCTACAGCCGGATAGAATAACTAAAATAATAGCAACAAAAAGACAAAGTGTTAATCGCTTATCTAACATCTTGCTAATCCCTCCATTCAACTTTGTAAAAAATAATAGTTATCTTAAGTATAAACGATTTAGTTTTAAAATTGTTTTATTTCAAAAAATTAATTATTTATGTGTTTCTATTTTTCACTTTACTATTCTGGTTTAAATTCCCATTGATAAAATAGGATGGATTATCTATAATAAGAACAAACGTTCCTATTTGGTGGTGACTATCGTAATGGATTATTCTTCTTACCCTCGCAATGATGTACTATGTATAGATATGCGTTCCTTTTATGCAAGTGTTGAGGCGGTGAAGCTTGGATTAGATCCCATGAAGACGTTGCTTGCGGTAGTTGGTGATCCGAACAGATCAGGCAGTATTGTTCTGGCTGCTTCACCAGAGTTAAAAAGAATACATGGTATTAGTAATGTGAGTCGATTTTTTGAGTTACCCGATGACCCTGAAATTCATATTGTACCAGCACATATGGCAGATTATTTAAACGTATCCATGGAAATCACCAAACTGATCAACCAATACGTACCAAAACAAGCAATCCACCAATATTCCGTAGATGAAGTTTGGGTAACAGTAAACGGGCTTGATAGATTATTTGGAGATCGTTGGGAGGTAGCAAGACAAATAAAAAAAGACATCTTGGATTGCTTTGGAATTACTGCTTCGATTGGTATCGGGGATAATAAGTTTCTTGCAAAAACAGTGATGGATCTGCATGCCAAGAAAGTAGGTATCGCTGAATGCACCTATGAACAAGTAAAGGAAAAACTTTGGCCCTCCCCCATAGAGGACATATGGGGAATCGGTAGCAGAATGAAGCGAAATCTCAATCGAATGGGAATTGTTACATTGGGACAGCTTGCCCGTTTTGACTTGGAACATTTAAAAAAGCGCTTTGGGGTGATGGGTGAGCAGCTATATTGGCATGCATGGGGCATTGATTTAAGCCCCGTATTTGGGGATTTTATAAAAACGGAACAAAAAGGATTTGGGCATGGTATCTCTCTTTTAAGAGATTATTCTAAAGAAGAAGTAACGGTCTGTATCCTCGACCTTTGCGAAGAGGTTTGCCGCCGTGCCCGCGAAGCTGGGAAAACAGGAAGAACTGTTCAATTGGGCATATCTTATGGTAAGGAAACAGGTGGTGGCTTCTCTCGCTCCAAGTCCATCTACACCCCTACGGATGTAACTATGGATGTGTATCAAATCTGTCTTCAGCTCTTCCAAGAATTTTATGATGGAAATAGCAATATTAGACATGTGTATGTTACATTGAGTAACCTTTTTAATAAAGGGGAGATACAGCTTAATCTATTTGAAAATCGTGCACAGAAAAATGATATCGGTTATGTTATGGATGCCATTCGCCGAGATTATGGCGCGACAGCTATTCTTCGTGCCAGCAGCTATACTGAAGCTGGAATTACTTTGGAGCGCAGCAAGAAAATCGGTGGACATCGAGCATAATAACTATATACTTCTCCTTTCTATTCTCCAGTGTCGTTGCTACATGCTATAATAGAAAAATGAACAGGAGGATGAAAAGTTGAGATTATTTACAAAGCTATTTATAGTAGTTATTTTATTCACTATTATTTTGAGTGGATGTGGAACACAGGAAGATTCCAGCAAAGAAAACGAACAAAAAGCAGACCAGAAAACGGACTACCCTCATGATGTGAAAGAAAACCCTATTGTTACCATTACAATGGAAAATGATGAAACTATAAAAGCGGAGCTATATCCTGAAAAAGCCCCCACAACCGTGGCTAATTTTATCTCTTTGATTCAGGACGGTTTCTACGATGGTCTCATTTTTCATAGAGTAATACCTGAATTTATGATTCAAGGTGGTGACCCGGAAGGAATTGGAACAGGAGGGCCAGGCTATTCCATCGATGGGGAGTTTAATTCCAATGGATTCGATAACAACCTAAAGCATGAGCGTGGAACTCTCTCCATGGCGAGATCACAAGATCCGGATTCCGCAGGCTCACAGTTTTTCATTATGGTTAATGAGTCACCTCATTTGGATGGCGACTATGCTGCGTTCGGAAAAGTTAATGAAGGCATGGAGACGGTCGACAAAATTGTTAATACGGAAAGAAATGAAGCGGACAAACCATTAAACGAGCAAAAAATGAAAAAGGTAGAGGTAGATACGAAAGGATATAATTATCCTCAACCCAAAAAGAACTAATAACGCTTCAAAAAGAAAACTGCCAAAACGCATGGAAAATCTCATTAGCGTTTTGGCAGAAAATTTTAGTATTAACTTATACTTCAGGTTTTACTATTTCACCGTGTTGTTGTACTGAATCTGCACCTGCCAGATCAACAAGTACATCTACAATCTCTGCAGGTTCATATTCCCCATTAGGATTCCCCTCGGAAACAACATTTAATGGGTCAAATAGGTTAACTTGAATTCCATTATCTTTTTCTTCTTCAGCGACTGTTTTCATTAGCGCTTCAACAGCTGCTTTACTTGCAGAATAGGCACCCATGCCCTTCATAAAGAAATTAACCATTCCAGAAGTGACAGAAATTATTTTTCCATGCTCACTTTTCCGTAATAGTGGTAAGAATGCGCGTGTCGTAAGAAATTGAGTAGTTAAGTTTAAATCAAACATTTGCTGCCATTGTTGCAGGGACATTTTTTCAATAGGCTCCATGGCATTTACGCCACCGGCATTATTCACTAGAATATCTAATTCACCAGCGGTGTTTTTTTGTAATTCATCAACTAAAGTGTTCACTTCAGATTCTTTCGTCAAATCTGCTGGTATAATGAAGCAGCCTTCCCCCAATCTCCTTCGCAACTTCACGCAGTTTTTCTTCCCTTCTACCGTTAAGAATGACTGTAGCACCTGCCTTAGCAAATGAAATTGCGATCGCACGTCCAAGACCTGTACCCGCTCCAGTAACCAAAGCTACTTTCCCAGTTAACCTCCCCATCTTATCCACTCCTCCAAATTGTATGTACTGCTTTAATTCCCATACGAATAAATAAAAATCATGGTTGTAATCAACTTAAGCTTACCATATTTTACAAGTAATACAAATTATTAGACATTTTATAGCCTTACACATAAACAATGTTCTCTGTTTAAGAGACCAGTACAATATTAATCCATGCTCTGAAACCTTAAGAAGGCACCCAATAAACGAGTTTGGGTGCCTTCTTTATACTTTATTCTGTCAGTAAAGGATAATATCCTTCTTCATTATGTGTTTCCGTTCCCACAAGCGGTGGATTAAATACACATACCATGCGCATTTGAGTTCTTGCACGCAATCTATGTTTATCATTTTGATCAAGGATGTACATCGTACCAGGTTTAATCTGAAAAACCTCACCTGTCTCAACCTTTTCAATTTCACCTTCACCTTCAATACAATAAACAGCTTCGATGTGGTTTTTATACCAGAAGTAATTGTCTGTACCTGCTTTAATAAGTGTGTCATTCATACTAAATCCACAATTATCTTTTTTCAATAAAAATCTGCGACTTGTCCAGTTCTCCCCAGATGTCTCATCCTTTGTACCAATAATATCTTCAAGTGATTTTACTATCATATTTCTTTCCCCTTTCCCCTATTGCAGTAGTTTAGTTTATTTGTTTGTAACATATTTTATACTATCTTCTAATATTTCTAATCCTTTTTCCAGACCTTCTTGATCAATCACAAGGGGTGGAAGGAATTTTACAACTTCATCGGCCGGTCCAGAAGTCTCTACAATCAGCCCACGTTTAAAAGCTTCTGCACAGATTGCTTCTGCAAGTCCATCTACATGAACAGCAATCCCTTGCATAAGACCTCTGCCACGAGCTTCCCCTTTTAGTACCGGGTATTTTTCAATTAGTTTATTTACAGCTGTTTTCAGTAAATCTCCTTTCGCCTGGATATCTTTACTGAAGTCATCTGTTTTCCAGTTAGATAATGCCTCAGTGGCTGCAATAAATGCCAGATTATTTCCACGGAAGGTACCATTATGTTCGCCTGGTCCCCATTGGTCATATTCTGGTTTGATTAACGTAATGGCCATAGGCAAACCAAAACCGCCAATGGACTTAGATAAACAAACCACATCTGGATTAATTCCTGCAGGTTCAAAACTAAAAAATGTACCTGTACGCCCATTCCCTGCTTGAACATCATCAATTATTAGGAGAATATCCCAGCGTTTACAAATTGCATCAACTTTTTTAAGCCATTCCATTCTTGCTGCATTAATGCCACCTTCTCCTTGAACGGTTTCAAGAATAATGGCTGCTGGTAAGGCGACTCCGCTTCCGCTATCTTCTAGGAATCTTTCCAAATAAGCAATGGAATCTTGGTCTTCTACGTAATCATCAAAAGGCATTGAAACAGTATGGTGTAAAGGAACCCCTGCCCCATGACGCTTAAATGAGTTACCTGTAACAGACAAAGATCCAATTGTCATCCCATGAAAAGCGTTAGTAAAGCTGATTACGGTATCGCGTCCAGTAACTTTACGAGCGATCTTCAACGCGCTTTCTACTGTATTAGTGCCGGTAGGTCCAGGGAACATTATTTTGTAATCAAGGTTTCGAGGTTTAAGAATTATCTCTTTAAATTGTTCAAGAAATTCTTTTCTAGGAGTAGTGCCCATATCAAGGCTGTGGATAATTCCATCATTTTTAATATAGTTAATTATTTTTTCCTGCATAGCATCGTCATTGTGGCCATAATTAAGTGTGCCAGCTCCAGCAAAGAAATCAATATATTCTCTACCATCTGTATCCCAAAGTTTGTAGCCCTTTGCTTTGTCAAAAACTGTTGGCCACCCTCTGCTATAGCTACGTACAGCTGATTCTATCTCTTCAAATGTTTTCATTTTCGATTCATTTAAAACTGCGGTTGTCATTCAATCATCCTTATCCATTTATTTTTTTTGAAAAGGCCCAATCTTAAATAATAGTTCATCTTCATGACCTTCTTGGGGAAAGTCATCTGCTGAAAAATAATCGTCAATTTCACAATTTGTGTCAAGCTTTTTCGCAAGACCCTTAAATAATTGCTGGGATGGTGTGTTAGATGGTGATACTGTAGCTTCTATATAAGCAACATGTTCACATGCTTCTCTTTGAAGCAATTGAAACAACATTTTTGTCCCCAGTCCTTTTCCACGCTCCGATTCATTTACAGCTACCTGCCAAATAAATAACGTTTTTGGATGATCCGGATGAATAAACCCGGAAATGAATCCCACCGTTCCCTCTTCCCTATCAGCTACAATTGATGTCTCTGAAAAAATTTCACACCACATCAAATAGCTATAAGATGAATTAAGGTCAAGAACACCAGTATCTTTGATTAACTCCCAGACGGCTGCGCCATCATCTTTTGTTGGCTTGCGAAAATGAAAGTCTGTTTTTATATCAGTTGATATTGTCATTTCAGTTATTCCACTATTAATGCTCCCACCTCCTATATTTTGTGAAAATAATGTACTATATAAGCGTACGTGTAAGCATCCTATTCGTCAAAACGGATTAAATACGATATATCGCCATTAAGATTGATTTGGTACGATAAGACAATAATGGTTAACAATGCCTTTAATTAGCTACCAAATAATAAGAAATAGCCGGAATTTTATGTAATTCGACAAAAACTTTAAAAAACGCAAATGCCTTGAAGGAAGGGATAAAGTCGCCCAAACCTTGGACAACACTTGTCTGTCAGCATTGGTCAAGACTCGTGCATCAAACTTATAAAAGCTACATACTTCCATTCTTATCCTTAAAAAAACAAGAGAGCCTACCCTTCCCAGAAGTTCTGACAATCTGGTTATAGATACGCTCTCCATTTTTTATTTTTCGATAGGAAGAATGATACGCGAAGGAAAATTAACTCCGTGGTATACATTCTCTATCGCAGGCTTACCGACTTTGGAAGTCTTTGATGTGCGCCCATTATTTAAATTAATATCATATAATGGTGCATTGCTTGCAGCAATGTCAACTCGAAGGCTATGTCCCTTCTTTAATAAATAGGCTGTATGGCCAATTTCTAATTCTAAGCATAACGGCTGATCAACTGCTTTTACTTTTTCTCGATAAAAAGTATCAATAATGTTAAATACTTTTCCATTTGGTTCTACGTCTGAAAGTCTTATAGAAATATCGCATAACGTTGAAGGACTAGATACCCAGAGAGATGCTTTCACTGTTCCAAGAATATGAATATCCTCCCGTAAGACTGAGCTCGTGTAAACAAGTACGTCTTCTCTATCTTGGATATCTCCGATTTCAAAAACACCGGAACCATTGCCGGCAATTAACACACCACCGCCTCTGGTGGGTACAGGATTATCGGGGTCCAGCAGAAGTTCAGATTTAGTATCCTTCAGCATAGGTTGCTCTACAAGCTCTCCATCCCCTCTTCTCGTTTGTGAAGACCCATTACTTGAAAGAAAAAGCTCATTGGTAGCAGTAACTGGCGGCCATTGACCAAAGGCTGCCCATTTTTCTTGTCCCATTAAATACAGGTGTACAGGCTTATCTACTGCCATAGGTTTATCTTTTAACCAGTGATCAAACCATTTTATATGAAGCTCTGTAGGATCTGTTACCTCGTCACAGCCTATTTGTTCAGCTCCACCTTCAAAGTATCGCTCACCGGCATGACCACTCATGTCCTCATGGGTCCATGGTCCAACCCAAAATTGAGCAGGGCCTTTATATGCCTGATAAGCTGCTATGGTAGGCTCTAATAATGCATCAAACCAGCCTCCAATGAATAGAGCTGGAATTTGTATGGAATGCAATTTATCCAAAAGCTGGGTTCGTTCAATTAATTCTGAACTTACTTTATTATGCATTACATCAAAGAAAAAAGAATTCGGATCCAAATCTTTCATCGGTGGCCATTCATCAGCAGGACGGTAATGTAACCATTCCTGCATAGTAGCTTGGTATTTTTGTACTTTCGTTGAATCAAGCTGTTCACGCTTTTTTAACTGATCTTCGATAATAGAGCCTAACGTCCATGTCTGAAATTTAGCTACACCTTTTGCTGCACTATCGCCATTTAAAATATCTGCCCACGGTTCCGCCATTGTCATTACAGGAGCAATCGCTTTAAGAGATGGTGGATTTTCTACAGCAGCTGCTAATTGTGTATAGCCATGATAGGACATACCAAACAAACCTACTTTTCCATTAGCATATGGTAAATTTGCAGCCCACTCTACGGCTTCGTATCCATCTTTACCTTCATGAATAAACGGATAAAATTCTCCGTCCGAAGCAAATCTCCCTCTTACATCCTGCAGAATCACAACATATCCTGCCTCTACCATACGTGGTACTTCAAGGTATTCATCATAATACCGCTTTTCTTCTTTATTGTATGGTAATCGCAACATAAGAGTAGGATATTTATTATTATCCTTCGGCCGGAATACATCTGACCTAAGCACAGTACCGTCGGAAAGCTCAAATGGTATGTTTTTCTCTACAATAATTTTTTCTATTTTCATTTTCCCTTCCCCCTTTGAATTTATATCAATGTACCCTTTAAGAAGAAAACTAATTAAATATTAAAATTTAGCACTAAGCTTTCACCTAGTGCTAAATTCAATTTGTTTATGCTGTTTTTGGCTTCGACGTTTTAACAGGATGTAATTTGCGTTCAATCCATCCCATTGCAAGGTCCGCAATTATCGCCATGAGAGCTGTTGGGATAGCACCTGCAAGAATAATCGCTGTACCGTCCGTAGCGTTCATTCCTCGTAAGATAATAGCACCTAGGCCACCAGCTCCAACGAAAGCACCGACTGCAGCAATTCCAATACCTACAACTAGCGCTGTCCGAAGCCCTGCCATGATAACACTTATAGCTAGAGGTAATTCCACCATCCTTAGCAACTGAAAGCGAGTCATTCCTGATGCGTAACCTGCTTCTACAACTGTTTTATCCACTTCTTTCATACCGACATAGGTGTTCTGCGTAATCGGTAAAATAGAATACAGCATTAACGTAATAATTACCGTATTCGTACCCAGTCCAAAAGCAATCATAATCACAGCTAATGCTCCCAATGCAGGAATGGTTTGAATTATACTTCCAAATGCCAAAACCCAGCTGCTTAATTTCCCATATCTGGCAATAAGAATACCTAAAGGGATTGAAATAACTGCAGCAAATAATACACCATAGGCCGCCATCAAAAAGTGTCGATAGAATTGAAACCAGATATAATCACCGTTTTGGCCAACATAGGTTATAAATTGATTCCATGTTTCCATGTTAGTTTCCTCCCTTCCCAGCAGATTCAAAGTAATTATTCGCTTCTAAAAAATCTTTTGCTACTTGATGTGGATTCATTAATTCTACATCTGCTTTATAGTTCAATTCCTGCATTTTTTCAGTAGAGATTTTACCTGAGAGCTTCTCCGTAATCGTCTTGATTTCTGGGTATTCTTCCAGTAGTTCATTGCTGATGACTGGAGAAGCATCGTATGGAGGGAAGAATTTCTTATCATCTTCTAATACCTTCAAGTCAAACTCTTTTATTCTTCCATCAGATGAGTATGCAAGCACTACGTCCATATGACCACTAGATGCTGCTTGATATACAAGTCCTACGTTCATAGGGAAAACTTCTCCAAAATCGAAGTATGTTTGTTTAAAGCCTTCGTACCCATCTCCCTTACGATTAATCCAGGCATTATCAACACCAAACCGTAAATCGTCGGCAAATGGCTTCAAATCAGAAACGGTATTAATATTATTTTTTTCAGCAAATTCTCTTCTAACCGCAACGGAATAGCTGTTTTCAAACCCGTATGAGTCTGCCCATGTTTCATTAAAACGTTTTTGAAATTCACGTTGTACAATCTCCATAGCTTTTTCAGGGTCTGTAATCGGATCCATTCCTAGCGCACCGGATAAGTCAGTACCTGTATAACGAGTAGAGGTAATATCCAAATCCCCTCTTGTCATCCCTTGGTGCTGTACAATAGAAGACCCAAGATTAGTTACTGGATCCGTATCTAAATCTGTTTCTCTTTCAATCATGATGGAAAGAATCTCCCCAATAATTTCTGATTCTGATGTCCCTAACATTCCAATCTTAACTGTATCTGTTGTAGTACTGGCAAGCCCTGGAAGAGAACAACCGGACACCATGATCAAAACCAGTACCGGAATTACCAGTTTTCCTATTTTTTTCCGCATCGTATCAACTCCCATGTTATGCTGCTTCATATGATTCTTTCATTCCAGTTGGTGTTAATTTTTGTTCAACTATTGCAAGCAAACGATCCGCAAGTAGAGCTAGAATTGTAGCCGGAACCGTACCAGCAATAATTAATACTGGTTGATAGAGATTTAACCCATCAAATATAAAATCTCCTAAACCACCACCGCCGATAAATGCCGCTAAGGTAGCCCAACCAATTAAATAAACAGTTGACAAACGAATTCCTGCCATAATTACAGGAAGCGCTAAAGGCAGCTCCAGCTTCATAATTGATTGCCAATTACTCATCCCCATTCCTTTTCCTGCTTCACGTACACTTGCATTTACACCTTGAATCCCAATATACGTATTTCGCAAAATTGGCAGTAAGGAGTAAAAAAACAGAGCAAGTATGGCTGGTAGCTTACCTACTCCAAGCAAAGGGATAAAGAAAGCTAGAATAGCTAAACTTGGGATGGTCTGTAATATGCCTACAAAGGAGATTAAACGGTCTGCCATTTTGGGGATTCGGGAAAATAAAATTCCCAGTGGTACTGCTACAACTACACCAAGTAATATAGCAACGAAAGAAATGTATAAATGTTCACCTGTTTTTATGAGAAGCTCTATACCATGATTCGATAAAAATTCATTCATTCTTTCACCCTCCTATTTTGCAATCTCCAAATCTACGTGCTCTTCTACATCAAAACCATCGCCCCAAATTGTATCGTAGACCAGATTTGCTAATGTAGCCCTTGTTACAATCCCGACCAGTTTTTTCTCTTCGTCCACTACAGGCACATACTTGACACCCCTACGTAATATTTTGTGAACGGTATCTCTTAACAGACTGTCTTTTTCTACATAAAGAAATTCTTTTTCCATAACTTCATTAACCAAAGTTGCTTTCTTGTAGTTTAAATTAATAATCTCTATATCAATAAAGCCTACTAATTTTTCCTGTTGATCCAAAACAAGTAATGAATCAACATGTTTGTCACGCATAATGGAAATCGCATTCTTCAAAGATTCATTTTCCTGTACAGTAATCGGTGTACCTTCCATTATTTGACCAACCGTAGTAACATCAGGTCTTCCTTGAATTAACCGCTCTTTACCCAGGAATTCTTCCACAAATTCATTTGCAGGATTACGCAATATTTCCTCAGGAGTATCTGCTTGAACTACTTCGCCATCGCGCATTATTACAACACGATCTGCAAGCTTTAGTGCTTCATCCATATCATGGGTAACAAAAATAATGGTTTTATGTAATTCTTTTTGAAGTTTTTTGAACTCATCCTGCAAAGCATCCCTTGTGATAGGATCAAGTGCACCAAATGGTTCATCCATTAATATTAACGGGGGATTTACAGCTAGTGCGCGGAGTACCCCAATCCGTTGTTGTTGCCCACCACTAAGTTCATGCGGATACTTATCCAGATACTCAGTTGGCAAGCCAACTAATTTAATCAATTCCTTTGCACGTTCATTCTTCTTCTCTTCCGGCCATTTTAATAGAGTACCAACAAGTACAATATTCTCTTTAATTGTCATATGTGGCATTAAGCCAATTTGCTGAATAACATAGCCAATGGAGCGACGGAGCTGTACAGGATCTTGCTGCTTAATATCCTTTCCATCAACTAATATAGTTCCATCCGAGATGTCAATTAATCGGTTGACCATTTTCATCGTAGTTGTCTTTCCACAACCACTCGGACCGATAAAACATACAAACTCACCTTTATTAATCTTTAAGTTTAATTTTTTAACAGCGGTCTTTCCACCATCATAGACTTTTGTCACATTCTTAAATTCTAACAAAGTCTTCCACCTCCATGTAGATTTTTGTCGATCAATAGAACTATTTCAGTATATAGAATAAAAAACTCATCGTAAACTTTAAAAAATCTGTGTAATTATTATTTTATAAACTTTATATCTTGTATATCTTTGATTTGCTTCTATTTTCTTAGTATTTCGGAGAATTATATTATTAACATTTTCTTTCAAGTCATGCTATGATAATAATGGGAGGGAGTTCATGGATACCTACATAGAAAAAGAAGTACTGGAAGAACTGAAACAAGCCGAAAGTCAGATTTCCGATCGAATTGCTGATAATATGAAAACGTTTGGCGTTTCTTCTACAGTTGGTCGACTTCTCGGCATCATTTACCTTAACCGCACGCCCATGACTTTGGATCAACTAGCAGAGGAAACCGGTATGAGCAAGACTCGGATGAGTCAAGTGATGCGGCAAATGATGTCCTTAAACATAGCTGAAAAGGAATTCGTAAAAGGAAGTCGCAAAGAGTATTACAAGGTTGAAAATGATTATATTCAAACGTTTATTTCCTTGTTCACTACGAATTGGAAAGAGGTAGTTAGTAAAAATTCACAACTTGCAAGACGACTACAGGATAAAATTCTACGTTTAGAAGAAAAACACCAAGATAATTTTTCGCCTGAAGCGGAGAAAAAAATAGCTGATTTAAAAGAAGAATTGGAACAATGGATTAGCTACTATGATTGGATCCGAAGACTTGTTGAATTCTTTGAAAGTGAAGATATACTAAAATACGTGCCTCCAAAAAAGCCAAGCAACGATAGCTGAAGGTAAAAAAACACACTTACCGATAGTTGTAATACCTATCAGCAAGTGTGTTTTTATTTATGCTCACATCTTTTTATCCGTCAATTACTTCATTAAAAAGCAAGCCATTTTGAAAATCAATTATCTTTAATCTATTTGTCTCTTTAACAAAAATACTCTTAAACTGTTGCTGACCATTTTCATTGGTAATTAACAGCACACGTTTATATGGATTGTTCTCCACAACCTTCATGTTGTCCTCATCTACACCTGTTTGTTCCTCAACTATATCAAATTCAACAAAGTCATCTATTTCTACTGACTCTTCTTCTACAGTTTGGTCTTCTTGTGAATCAGAATCTTCAGCATCCTCTAAGATTCCGTTATACACAAGGCCACCATTAAAATCAATTACTTTTAATCTGTTGGTCTCTTTTATAAATATACTTTTAAATTGATTTTGACCTTTCTCGTTACTACCAATCATCACACGTTTATGGTCATTATCTTCGACAACCTGCCATTGATCATCATCTATATCTGTTTGTTCTTCCACCATATCAAATTCAACAAAGTCATCTACATCTTGATCTTCAGTTGCATTATTTTCTTTATCTTGGTCTTCATTAGCTGTATCATCTTTATCTTCATCGGTATCTGTATGCTCATTCGAATCATTGTCTTTGTTCTGCTCTCCATTAGCCGCAGATTCATCAAGCACCTTATTTACAAGCAAGCCTTTATGAAAGTCAATTAATTTATGACGTGTTGTCTCTTTAACATAAATACTCTTGTACTGAGGTATTCCTTTTTCATCACTGAAGAGGATCACTCGCTTATATGGATTGTCCTCCATCACATTAGCTGTCCACTTTTCTGTATCGATGTGAGCCTGAATACTTTCAAATTCAGCGAATTTACTGATATCCTCAGAAGCAGATAGTTGATAATGCATTGTAGCAAAATCGGTCCCCTTCTGTAAATTTGTTGCGTTTGCTGAGTCGGCATGTACTACATCTCCTCCACTAATTCCGGTGGAGGCAAGCATAAGTGCTCCCATTGATGTTACAATTAATGTTTTCATAAATTTTATCTCTCCTTTTCTATGTGATTAATTACATAATAACCTCATAAAATGAAAAAACAGTGTGAGTAAAATTAGAAAACGGTAAGAATTTCCTCAGTTAGTTTTAATAATCGAAGAAAGGCGGATGTTCAATGAGTCTACAGAAGAAGTTATTGATCTTGGGTGGGGATGCCAGATATTTAGAAGCAATTCGTTTACTGGCTAATAAAGGTGTTGATATTACTCTTATGGGTTATGATCAACTTCAATTTCAACAAAAGAATGTAAAAATAGTTAATCCCGAATATTTTTCTTATGGCCATTTAGATGGTGTACTACTCCCAGTTGGAGGCACAGACTTAGAAGGTAAAGTAGAAACTACCTACTCAGATAAGACCATTCATCTTACAAAGGAATTATTAATTCAAACTCCAGAGCATTGCAGCGTCTATACAGGAGCTGCCAATAAATACTTGGAAAACTTAACGAATCAAACTAACCGAAAACTTACAAAGATCTTTCAAAACGAAGAGACGGCAATTCGTAATTCTATTCCTACTGCTGAAGGTGCCTTACATGTAGCAATAGAAGAGACGGATACGACTATTCACAATTCGAACGTGATGATTCTTGGTTTTGGAAGAGTGGGCAAGACTCTTGCAAGACTATTCTCTGCTGTAGGAGCAACTGTACATGTAACAGTAAGAAACAAGACAGCAGCTGTAAAGGCATATGAAATGGGTTTACAACATGTATGGATCAGTGATCTTCAAAAAAAGATTAAAGATATTGATATATGCCTAAACACTGTTCCTGCTCCTGTATTGAATAAACAAGTAATTGCAAATCTAAAAAAAGATTGTGTGATTATTGACCTTGCCTCAGCACCAGGAGGTACCGACTTTGCCTTTGCAAAAAAACAAAACATAAAAGCTATTCATGCACTTGGGTTACCAGGAAAAACCGCACCGAAAACGGCGGGAAAGATTATCGGAGAGGCAATGTATGAACTATTAGATGATAAAATAAATAGTTAAACGGTTGTTCATGTTACAATAAGGTATCATCTACCTTCAAAGGAGTATATGTATGCAGACATTAATATTTGAAACGGCATGGGATAAAACGATTGCACCACGGGATAGAGAACAAATTGAAGCTCTTTTTAACAAGACAAAGGAGCTATTTAACGACGGAATACATTTTGTACCAATCCGACAAGCGGTGAATCATAGAGGTGATTTATTAATAAGTGTGCTTATCCATAATTTTTCTCAAGAAGATTATTTGTTTGATAAGAAAACCTTGCAATATAAATGGGAAGAGAAGATAATAGCCTCTCATACCTTTACTTTACCATTTCATATAATAAAGCACCATACTAGCATGCCATGGACATTCATTTTTCCTAAAGAGACATGTGTTACCACAAACAATTTCACTAACGGTGAAATAAAGCTTATAAATCCTTAGGAAAAGAATTATTTTATCATCAATAACAAATTAGTAGATGTTCGAACATCACTTTTTATAACAAAAGACCTGAAGGACTTCAAACTTTCCTTCAGGTCTTTCTATATTCAGTATTATTTTGCAAAATCTATCTTTTCTACTTTATCTAACATTACGTTTGTTTCACTAGGTTTTGTCTCAGCAATAATTTCCCCATTTCGTATAGAGTACAACGTGCAAGCTTGTTTACGAATTACTTCATATTCATCCATACCGTCCATTACAATAAGGTTCGCCGGTTTTCCGACCTCCACTCCATATGTTTCTTCCATATGCAGCGTTTTTGCGCTATTTGATGTAATGAGGTCGATGGAATTAACAATTTGTTCATACCCCATTAGTTGGGAAGCATGAATTCCCATATGCAACACCTGCAACATATTCCCTGTCCCCAGTGGATACCACGGGTCAAAAATATCATCATGGCCAAAACAAACATTCATGTCAGCCTCCAATAGTTCCTTAACTCGAGTTAAACCACGACGTTTTGGATATGTATCAAAGCGGCCTTGTAAATGAATATTAACAAGAGGATTTGATACAAAATTAATCTTTGACATCCCTAACAAGCGAAACAGTTTATATGCATATGCGTCATTATACGAACCCATTGCTGTTGTATGGCTCGCTGTCACCCGTGAACCTAAACCACGTTCATAAGCTTCTGTGGCCACCACTTCCACAAAACGAGATTGTTCATCATCTATCTCGTCACAATGGATATCCACGAGCCTATCGTATTTTTCTGCAAGATCAAATGCTACTTTCATAGAATCCACACCATATTCTCTTGTGAATTCAAAATGTGGAATACCTCCGACAACATCTGCTCCCATCCTTAAAGCTTCCTCTACTAGTTCTTTTCCATTCGGGTAAGATAGAATACCTTCTTGGGGGAAAGCAACTATTTGAAGATCAACATAGGACGCCATTTCCTCTTTGACGTCAAGCATTGCAGTTAAAGCAGTCAGATTAGGGTCTGTTACATCAACGTGTGTACGAACATGTTGAATACCTTGAGCAACTTGCCATTGCAATGCTTTTTTTGCCCTTGTTTTAACATCTTCATGTGTTAACGTTTCTTTTCGTTGAGCCCAGCATTGAATACCTTCAAACAATGTCCCACTCTTGTTCCATTCAGGCTCTCCTGCTGTCAGTGTTGTATCTAAATGAATATGTGGCTCAATAAAAGGAGCGAGCACGAGGGAACCGTTCACATCCAATATCTCTTGATCACTTACATTTTCTTGTTTTGCCGAAGAAATGGATTCTATTTTCCCCTCATGGATAGTAATATCCCACTGACCTTGCTTACCACGTAAAGCTGCATTTTTAATAATCATGTATTACTCACCTTTTCTTTATTAGTTATCATAACTTCTTTTTCACTGAACTGTGCAACAAGTTTGGTTACAGCTACATGTATTACTGCTGAACCTATTAGTGCATTTATCGGCGGAATACCAGGTAGGAAAGTTGCTGCTGCAATACCTGATGCCCAGGCAAGGATTGCTACCCAATTAAAGGACTTAAATTTCATTGTTTTGAAGGCCTGGTAATTCCCTCGATTCAAGATAAAGAAATCAGCAAGAATTATAGCGCCAATTGGCGGCAAAGCAGAACCAAGCAATGTTAGAAAACCAACAAAGTTATTATAAAGCCACATAGCAGCAACTGTACCGATCACACCATTAATAACTACAATTTTATGCTTTGGTAGTTTTGTAATATTTGATAGTCCAAGGCCGGAAGCGTATAAAGCATTATCATTGGTAGTCCAGATATTTAAACCTAGCACAATGATTGCTGGTATAATCAAATTTTGCATAAACATTACTTCGGAAATATCTGCCAATCCTGTAGCTATAGAACCAATTGCTCCAAATAGAAACATCAACGTGTTACCAATGAAAAAAGCAATAACAGTAGATATAACTGCAGATCGTTTTCTTCTGGCAAACCGGGTAAAATCAGGAGTAAGTGTACCTGCACTAATAAACGATCCGATACAAATAGTAAGAGCAGCAGCAAGACTGATCGCTTCTGCTGGCTGATAGTCTAATAAACCCTGAATTCCACCAAGACTCTCTGTTGCTTTCCATGCAGAAGTGCTGCCAAGTATAGAAATTAATGGTACCGCAATGAAACTAATAACCGCAAGTGCTTTCATACCAAAGAATGCTGTAAATGTCATTAACATACCAGCTACAGCTATCAATACATAAATATCTATTCCCGTAACTTTTTGTACCGGAACAGCAAACATTGCAGTACCTACTCCGAACCAACCTATTTGTGTAAAAGCCAGCAGAAAGGATGATAAATAAGAACCCTTCTCCCCAAAGGCATATCGTGCTAATAGATGAGTAGATAAGCCTGTCTTAGCCGCCATATATGCAAGAGCTCCCGTATATAGTCCAAGCACAAGATTTCCGACAAGAACTATCCCCATGAATTGGATAAAAGTTAACCCTTGTCCTAGTTCTCCGCCTGACCACATACTAGCAGAAAAAAAGGTTAAACCAAGCATAACAACAAGTGTCTTCCAAAAACCGTTCCGATGTGATTGTGGTACTGCCTCTAATGAAAACTCTGAATCTATTTGCTTCATTTTTTATTCCTCCTGTTTTTCGGTACCAAAACAAGAAGGTAGAGTGTGCAAAAAAACAGGCCCCCTGTCATTTATGACAAGAAGCCTGATTGTGGGAGCAATGGTTGAGAAAAGAAATTAATTATCTGCAATCATTACATTATGCCAAAATAGACATATCCCTACACAATATCCGCTATCCTTGTCAGCCTCACAGGACTGAATTAAAGGTACCATATTTAATTATCTCTAATACTACAGATTACTTTGTGAAAAGTCAACAAAATTTAAACAAGCTTAGTGTAGACATGAAGCAATAAAAAAGATTGATTAAAGATTACCCCGCACTTTCAGTTTCCTCCTGGCCGTTTATAAGCATTTTTTCCTGATGATGGATCCCTTGTATTTTGTTTGGTATTAAAGGAATGAAAATCGCAGCAATAATTGTTAGGCATATAAAGATCCATGACATATTCGCTAATGCACTTACCTTATTCCCGTTAGCTGCAAATATAGCAAAGGTTACTAGAGCAAAAGAAGCACCCAAACGCTGAGCAATATTTTCGATTACATTATTGGTGAAGGTCACTACATTCATTCTAGTTGAATCAGCTTGGGAAACAATAATCGCCTTTACAACAGGAGTGTTGAAACCCGACCCAATTCCAATCAGACTCATTGAGATAAACAGATAAGAAAAAGATGTTTCAATATTTACCATAGTTAGCATAATTATTCCTATAGCAAAAAGGGTTATTCCACTTCCAAGCATGAGACGTGCTGGATACTTCTTAATAACTCTCCCACTAATGAAGGCTGCAAGAGAAGAACCTAGGAAAATAGCCATTTGTAATAATCCTACGGTCGTAGCGGGTTTGCCCTGAACATTTTGCACGAAAAATGTTAAAAGATACATGACACCAGAAAACCCTATAAATAGTAACACCGCTATTAATGTTGGTACCCAAAAACTTTGTTTTCCTACATAGTTGATATCCAATAAAGGAGCATGTTGTTTTTTTTCCACAATTATAAGTAAACACAAACCTAAAATAAAAATAATAAAGGAAGGAAGCCATGCGCTTGACATAAAACCATATGCATTAATAAAAGTTGGTACGGTCAAAAGGCCAGTAAGCACAATTAAAACAAGAATAACTCCTCCTATATCAAGTTTCTTTCGTTGACTCACTGCTAATGCTGGAACTCGGAGAAACAAAAGAAAAGCGATAGCACCTAAACAGGCAGTCAGTACAAAGCTTGATTTCCATCCCATAGCATCAACAAAGAAACCGCTTATTATCGGACCGAACAACGCTCCAATGGTGGAAAAAGCCATAAATGTCCCTAAAGCTTTTCCTCTCTGATCGCCTATCATAAACTTTCCTGCATAAGCTACACCGGCAGGAGCGACTGCTGCTCCGGCAATTCCTTTGCAAAATAAACCGATAACCAATATCCAAAATTCAGGGGAAAAAGAAACCAATAAAGAACCTACAATCATGAATGTCGCACCGATAAGTATTACTATCTTCAAACCAAGAGAATCACCCAACCAGCCTAAAAGTGGTTGAAAACCTGTTAATCCTAATGCAAGACCTAATTGCATCCAAACAGCATGACCTGCACCTAACTGAAATTCTGCTAACATATGAGGGTAAGCAGGAAGATGCGTAGCCAAACTTAGCATTATAAAAAAGGCGCCCAAACAAATGTAGTAAAATCCTCTATTGATTGACTTATCATCGCTTCCAGACAGTTTTACTTCCATTCAATCTCTCCTCCATATAGGATATTACTCCATAACACTCGCACCTTGTTAAAATCTAATTATTCAGTTAATTAAAGGCATAAAAATCCAAATTTCGATGTGAAAGAGGGAAGCTATTATTACTTCCCTCTTTATTTCCTAATTAAAATCTATTACACACGTCTTCTCCTGCGTATAATCCAAGATCGAATCCGTTCCGTAGCCACTTTCTTTAAAGCCTCCAAAAGGCAGATCGGCTCCAACAATACCGTACGTATTAACCCATACATTACCTGCTTCAATTTTATCGACCATACGATGGGCTCTTGCCAAATCAGTAGTCCATACTCCTGCAGCAAGACCGTAGCTTGTATCATTCGCAATTTCAATTGCTTCTTCCTCCGAATCAAAGGGAACTGCTACTGCTACAGGTCCAAAGATTTCTTCTTGACATATACGTAAAGCATTGGAATTCGCCTTAAATAGTGTTGGTTCTACCCAGTATCCACCAGCGTATTCTGTATTTCCTGGCAATAGAGTGCTACCACCACTTCTACCGCCGAAAACAAGCTCTGCTCCTTCTTCTTGCCCAATTTTAATGTAGGAAATAACTTTATTATACTGGGGGAGATTCGCAATTGGACCCATCGTGTTCTCCGTATTTAATGTATTACCAAATTTAATGTACGAATCCTGTATCTTTTCCTTCATCCGTAAAAGAACTTCATCAAATATCGATCTTTCAATAAGGATTCGTGATCCACCCACACATATCTGGCCAGAATTTCTTGTGAAAATACCGTTTATTAAACCATTAACAGCCTTTTCTATATCCGCATCCCGAAAGACAATATTTGGAGATTTGCCTCCCAATTCGAAAATCAAAGATTTAGGTGAACCTGCTGAAGCTTTCGTAATTGCTTCAGCAGTCGCTTTTGAACCGGTCAAACTCACTTTGTTTACTTCTTTATGACTTACTAAAGCATCACCAATATCACTACCAAGTCCGGATATAACGTTTATCACACCAGGTGGGAGAATTTCACTCAGTAATTCACCATATCTTAACGACGCAACAGCCGCATGCTCAGATGGTTTAATGATTACTGTATTACCAGCTGCTAAAGCATAAGCAGCCTTAATTGTAAATGTAAAAAGTGGAGCATTCCATGGTAAAATTCCAAGTACAACACCATATGGCTTGCGTAATGTATATCCAAAGTTATCTCTACCCATTTGTACCGTTTTTCCATGGCTTCCCATATTGGAAGCTGTTCCAGCTGCTTCATACCAAAGCTGCTTCATTACAATATTCAAGTAGTTGTAATCATCACGTACCCAACCATTATTCCGTGTTTCCAGATTCAGAAGTTCCTCTCCATGCTCATCAAGCATATCCCCTATCTGCCTTAGATAATCCCCCCTATCTCTGGCAGGAAGAGATGACCAAGCTGCAAAAGCACCACGGGCCGAAGCTGTTACCCTTTCTACATCCTCTACCTTACTCAGAGGAATCTTCGACCATGGCTTTCCAGTTGCCGGATCAATGCTATCCATCATTTTTTCGCTGGAAACAGGAGAAGGTTTCCCATTAATAATATTGTGGTATTCCTTTAATTCACTGGATGTATGCATGGTTTGCCACCTTTCAATAAATGTATTGTATTACCATCCTAACCCGGAAGCAATTTGTTCATTATAATAATTCACTGAGCCCAGATAGCTCTCATAGTAACGTGCTCTTTTAAGAAAGAGATGACAATCTATTTCTTCAGAGAAGCCAATGCCTCCATGAATTTGAATGTTATGTGAAGCTACATCGATAAATGCATTGGTAGCGAATGAACGTGCGCTGTAAATTGTTGCCTCTCGCTCCTGTTCCTCACTTTCCAATGCCCAATTTGCATAATAGCTTAATGAACGTGCAGTCTCTAATTCTAATTTCATATCTACAATTCGATGCTTAATTGCTTGAAAGCGACCAATTGGTTGTCCAAACTGTTCTCGAATTTTAGCATATTCGGTAGCCATATCAACAACTTTTTCCATTCCACCAACCATCATGGAGCTAAGGGCAGCATTTAGATATAACAGGCCATCCTCAAGAATAGTCCATCCTTGCCCCTTCTCCCCCAGCAGGCGTTCGTTTGGTATTTTGATCTCATTAAACGATAGTTCAACAAGATGTTTTGACTCATCAATACACTTCTGTAGCTGAATCTGCGCACCATCCTCATGATCAACAAATACAAAGGATAGTCCTGTTTGACCATCTCCCTCATCTGTTCTCACTAAGAGTAGATACGTGTCAGCCAGATCTCCATCAGGGATAAGTGTTTTTGTGCCGTTAAGCACCAGGTAATCTTCTTCTTTCTCTGCAAAACACTGTATTCCATTAGGAGAAAAATCTCTTTTCGGCTCAATTACTCCGAGTGTTATACTCCTCTTTCCAGTTGCAATTTCTGGCAGGTACTTTTCTTTTTGAGCTTTTGTACCGTATTTTTTAATAAGTGGCACAGCAAACCCCATAGTCTCAAGGTAACAACCAGGTAATAAAGATCTTCCCATTTCCTCAAATACGGGCACAAGGTCCAACGTACCAAGCTCCAAACCACCATACTCCTCAGGTATATTAATGCCAGTAGCCCCAAGCTCTGACAACCCTTGCAATGTCTCCATTAACTCATTCGTTTTACCTTTGCTATATTCTCTAGCAAGTTTTGTCTGTCCAGCATCGTCCAAATACTTCCGTAAATAACCACGAAACATCTCTTGTTCTTCACTTAATGCAAAATCCATTGAATACCACCTCTATTCTTTTAACGTCCAAGATCTTTTGGTAAGCCTAGCAATCTTTCTCCAATAGTGTTTCGTTGAACTTCACTTGTTCCGCCACCAATTGTTTGACCAAATGATGCAAGGAAATTTTCCTGCCAACGAGTATCAATTAGAGCATCTTCCTTCCATAAAACCCCTTGGTGTCCTTGAATACTCATTGCAAAAGCTGCCATTTCTTTTGTCAGTTCACTTACTACAAGTTTATCGATAGAACTTTCTGCTCCAGGATGCCCTTGTTTAAGTGTAATAGTTAGATTTCGATAATAATTCAATAGCGAACCACGTACGCGTGCATATAACCCGGCCATTTTTTGTCTTATAAAAGAATCCTTTAGAAGAGGTTGCCCATTGACTTCATGTTCCTTTGCCATTTCTACCAAATCGTTAAAGCGCTTCTCTAAAGTAAATAATTCTGCTCCAATGCCGGTGCGTTCATGAAGCATTAATGCAATCATTACCCGCCAACCTTTATCAACCTCACCTACAATATCTGCATCAGATGCTATAGCATCTGTTAAATAAACTTCATTAAATTCCTGCTTCCCATCCATTTGAATAATGGGTTTGGTTTCCACTCCAGGCTGATGCATATCGAGGAGAAAAGCTGTAATTCCCCGATGCTTTTTATCCCGGTCGTAACTCGTACGCGCGAGGAGAAAACATTTATCTGCAAACTGTCCAAAACTGGTCCACACTTTTTGTCCATTAATAATCCATTTATCGCCTTCTTTAACAGCATTAGTTTGGATTGCAGCTAAGTCTGAACCAGCATTTGGCTCTGAATACCCCTGACACCAAACTTCTTCTCCTGTAAGTATTTTTTGAATGTGTTTCTCCTTTTGCTCCTCTGTACCTGACTGAATTAGTGTTGGTCCAACCATATGAATTCCAATGTAATTTATTAGGGGTGGGGCATCGATACGAACCATTTCCTGATGGTAAATGATTTCCTCCATAAGCGTTGCATCTCTTCCACCATATTCCTTCGGCCAGGCAATAGCTGCCCAACCTCCTTCATATAACTTTCTTTGCCAATCTCTGAGGAATTGGGAATACGCCTCTTTTTCTTTCGGTAAATCCTTGTTTCCATCCAGCCAGCCTGGCGGAAGATTTTCTTCAAGCCAGGAACGTAATTCAAGACGAAAAGCTTCTTCATTTTTTGTAATAGTGAAATCCATACGCTCACATCCCATCATCTAATATTACTAGTCTAGCAATCACACTTCTTGTGGAACCCATTGTGGTAGGGCTCTATCTTCTGTGATATCATCCCAAATCATTTTAACCGGCATACCAATTTGTACATTTTCTGGATTACATCTTAACAAATTACACATCAATTTTATTTCTGGTATCTGTTTTAATTCAGCCTGTGCAATAATGAGTGGCAAATCATCTTGAAATCCCGGTAAAAAAGGCCGGTAAGATATAATATAAGAGTAGATTGTTGCTTCTATATTATTCCCCAATGATTCCCAAGTAAGATTTGTACTCCCGCAATGTACACAGCTCGGTCCTGGAGGATGTGCATATTCCCCGCAGTCATTACATTTTTGCAAAGCTAATTCGTGTTGATCTGCCATATCCCAATAATGCTGATTGTCTTGCGTTTTAAGCGGAATTGGTTTTTGACCATTCATGAATATCTCCTCCTAATTTCTCAAAATCATTGCTCCAGCTATATCAGGACCACTCCAACCAGTACAAATACCGATCTCACAGTCCTTTACTTGGCGTTCTGCCCCTTTGTATTCATGGCGTAGTTGTCTTACGATTTCCAAAACATTGTTCATTCCATGTGTATACCCTTCAGATAACATACCGCCAGCTGTATTTGTTGGCAATTTACCATTCATCCTTAAATTACCGTCTGCTACAAATTCACCTACTTCACCTTTTGGAGCAAGTCCATATGCTTCAAGCTGACGCAATACTACCCAGCTAAAGCAATCATAGATAGAAGCAACTTGCATATCCTCTGGTTTTACTCCAGCGGAATGAAATAAGTTTTCACCAACGTAGTCAGAAGCAACTTGGTTTAAATCCGCCCAATAATGTGCATTGGGGTGACACTGTCTTGCTTCCATTCCCATAATATATACAGGTTTAGATTTGCAATCGTTTGCTCTTTCTGCTGAAGTAACAATGATGGCATTCGCTTCATCAAGCTCCACACAGGAATCATGGATGTTAAATGGATAACTGATATCAGGAGTTTCCAAATACTTCTCCATCGTAAGAGGTTTACCGTACAAAAAAGCTTTTGGATTACGTTGAGCATGTTCATAAAAGCTTAGACATACATGGCCCAAATGTTTTTTTGTAATACCGGTCTCATACATATGGCGCGTAGCAAACATACCAAACCATTGTGAAGGGCTTGCTGAACCATATGGGATAATATAACTTCCTCCTGGGAGTGCAGATTGTAGCATATCAGGATCATATCCACGCCCTACACGCTGACCTGAACTTCCATTCATGGACCGAAAAATTAAAACCGTGTTGAGCATTCCTGCTTCGATTAAACCAATCGCATCTCCAATTAACATTTCCGTGCTACTTCCGCCGCCTTGGATATCCTTTACATATTTAGGGCGCACACCTAGATAAGTTGCTAATTGATGCGACGTACATGAATCATTTTCGTTATAATTCATAAACCCACCTATATCCTTGGCTTCTAAACCTGCATCATTCAATGCTGCACGTGCTGCGTCCAATGCCATGTGTAAGGGGGTCGTACCTGAATTTCTGGAACGTTCACTTTCCCCAACTCCCACAATCGCATACCGATCTTTTATTTTTCCCACCTTGTATTACCTCCTTTATGTCTTGCTTACATAATTATAGTTGTCTTAAATGAGCGATCCCGGTACCTACTGTCTCACCATTTGCCTTTTCTGCTTTTAATGCCAATTCAACACAATGAGTATCCTCTTCTTTATAAATCTTGGTAACCGTAGAAAAACAGGTTATTTGATCACCTGGTCTGGTAACACTCCCAAAGCGCATTCGAAATCGAAAAATCTCTGCACTGGTACCAGCAATCGACATGACATATTCCCCCAAAAAACCCATTATTAGCATGCCGTGTGCTATAGCGCCATCCATACCAACTTTTTTTGCAAATTCATCGTCAGTATGCAGCGGATTGAAATCACCAGAGGCTCCTGCATATTTAACAAGCTGGACTTTTGTGACCGGCGGCTTAGTTAAAGATTTAAGTTGTTGTCCCTCTTTTAAAGACGTAAAATCAAGCGATGTAGTTGTTGCCATAACGTACCCTCCATTAGAAAGCTATATTTTCCTATAAATAATATTCATTCTACTAATTGCTACTAGTTCACCCTGTGGATCTTTCATTTCTGTATCTAAGATAAGAAACTGCATACTACCACTCTTGCCTTCTCTCTCATACAAGTCACTAACCTTCATTTGGCACTGAAGAGAATCACCTGGACGGACCGATTTATAATATATAAACTCCTGTTCTCCATGCAGCATTCTTTTAGTGTCAAGCTCTAGTGGCAAATCCCCCCCGTTAGCACCAGCAGCAATCAAGAAAGTCGGTGGAGCAATTACGCTTTGATATGTTGTTTTCTCTGCGTATTCTTGATTAATATATAGAGGATTATTATCTCCTATCGCTTCTGCAAATCTTTTTATATGTCCTTTTTCTACTTCAAAAGTAAACGACTCACCAGTCATACCAATTATGCTATTATCTAGCTCCATACAATTCACCCTCCTGCAATGGTAGTTTTACTTTGTCGTTCATGAACAACAAGCATGGCATCTGCTGCCACAACCCCTTTTTCGTATACAATTAAAGGATTTATATCCAATTCCTTTATTTCTTCTCCATAATCTGAAACAAGCGCTGAAACCTTCAACAGAATTTCAACTATCCCCTCTATATCAACTGGTGCTCTTCCTCGTATTCCTTTCAAAATAACTGAGCTCTTAAGCTCTTCAATCATGTCCATAGCGTCTTGCCTCGTTAAAGGGGAAACACGGAAAGAAACATCTTTGAATACTTCTACGAAAACACCACCAAGACCAAGCATAATCACAGGACCAAAATAAGTGTCATTTGTTACACCGACAATAATCTCAACGCCATCACGTAGCATTTCTTGAACAGCAACACCATTAATTTTGGCATTCGGTTTATACCATTTTGCATTCTTATTAATCTCACTAAAAGCATCCCTAACCTCTTGTTCATTTCTCACATTTAACCGAATTGCATTGGCATCTGATTTATGTGGAATATCAGGAGAATCTATTTTCAAAACAACTGGAAAACCAATTTGTTTTGCATGCTGCACAGCCTCATCTGCAGTTATTGCTAAACTTCTCTTTACAGTTGGAATTCCATACGCATCAAGAATATTACTTGCCTCAGATTCACTTAATGTGGCACCGGGATTCAAGACATCCTTCACATTTGCTTTGTTAATAACTCTGTCTTCTTTTGGCAGTTCTTTTTTCTGCATATGCTGAAGATATTTCTCACTGTAATCCGCAAGCTTTGAAAGTGCTCTGATGGGATTTAAATTCCCTGGAATGAAAGGGATTCCATTTTTAGTTAGCGCGTTAGCCCCCTTAGGTACAGACATTCCTTCCAAAGGAAAAGTTGTTACAAATATTAACTTGTCTGTACTTTTGCATATCTCGATAAATTTCTGAAGAGATGGGTGATTCTCATCCCATTCCATGGGAAATTCTGAAAAGAAGATGATATCAGTATCCGCATCTTCTACTAACGCCTGTAAAGGTGCGAGAAAAAGCTCTGGGTGTGTAATTGCAGCGGCTGCAGTTAAATCAATTGGGTTTGTCGCACTGGCGAAAGGAGGAATAACCTTTTGTATTTTCTGTTTAGTATCTTGACTTAAACTGTGGACATTGAGTCCATAACGTTCACAACGATCTGCTTCGTTAATTCCCCTACCCCCAGAGCTTGTTATAATTGCGGTATTTTTACCTTTTGGTAATCTTCCAGATAAAAATAGTTTTGAAAAAGAGATAATGTCATCATAGTCTTCCGCTCTAACAATTCCTGTTTGCTTAAAAAAATCATCATATATTTGATCTGAGCCAGCTAATGAACCAGTATGAGATGCGGCTGCCCTACTACCAGCTAAGCTTCTCCCTGACTTCATAATAATAATTGGTTTATTTCTTTCGAGCGCTTGTTCTGCAAGAAGTCTTAGTTTTTGAGGATTCTTTTCACCTTCTAAGTATCCGGAAATAATACTTGTTTGGTCATCATGGAGCATATATTCAATTACATCGGAAAATTGCGTATTGACCTCATTTCCTACACTGACAAAATAATTAAATGTTAAACCATTTTGAGCAGCAGCTATATAAGTCAATACACCGAAAGCACCACTCTGAGTTATAAAACCCACCTCTCTTTGTTCGTTAACAGGTACATGGGTAAGTCCAGGAGAAAAAGTGCCCATCAAACCATTCATCGTATTTACAATTCCTACACAATTTGGGCCAATAATTCGCACACCATGTTTTTTTGCAATTTTATTCAATTGCTCCTGTTCTTTTTGACCATCTTCCCCAATCTCGGAGAATCCAGAAGCAAAAATCACAGCGGCTTTCACATTGTTTATACCGCATTCTTCCAAGCATTTCTTCACTTTGTCAGCGCTTACACAAAAGAGCACTAAATCAACCTGTTTAGGAGTATCGGCTAAATTTGGATAACATGGTAAGCCCTCGATCATTTCTGAATTTGGATTAATAGGATAAATTTCTCCATTAAATCCATTATTGAGCAATGCCTTTACCTGTAAGTAGCCAAGTTTATTTTTGTTTTCCGATGCACCGAGTACAGCTACTGTTCTCGGGTTAAATAAAGGTTCAAGCGATAGATAATTTTCCTTACCTCTCAATTTGATTCACCCCACTCATTTAACTACGTTAGATTAACTTGTAGCTTATGAGTATTATAGGAGATTAGATTCTTTAATTTTAATATTTTTTCTATTTTAAAATTATTTAATTGTTAGAAAGTAAAGTTTGTAAATGTATTCATTATTCCCTTGCTATACTGACCTTTGGAAAAATAAATATTTTTTTGCGTTCAATGTAACCCCAACTTTGGTGCAAGTTAACTACGACTAACATGCAACTAAACATAAATTCAGGTATGTTTGTAAATAAAACTAAAATTAACGAAATAAAAAAACCATGCAAGGGCGCATGGAGAGTGTTAATAATTATATACTATTTTCGTGCAATTGAACCCATTTCTCAATACGGGTCCCTACTCTAGCGGAAGGTATCTTGATTCCTCTTTCAATATTGCTTAAATAAGATGTGGATATTTCAATTTCTTCAGCTGCTTGAATAAGAGTAAGTCCCAATCTATTTCTGTAATACTTTATTCTTGCTCCTAAGGAATTATTAACTTTATTTGCATTTGCTGAAGCCTTAAATTTATTTTTCCCTTTTCTCTCTATTGAACTATATTGATCTCTAATAGACAAAGGGGGTTTAATTACTACTGTAGAATATTCCCATATTCGTGCCCATCCCTTCATACTGGCAATATCCTCATCCCATTTCTCATATTGCCACGAAGTGATTACACCATCTTCTAATAATCGGTCAAAAGCTTTCTCAAGTCTCTCCCTAGTACGAGATGGAGCACGTTTATTAATATGGATACCAAGAACCTCAAGTAAGGTATTTATTTTATGTGGCTGCATATACGCACCACTTCTAGCTTGTGTTCTCCATCTCCAGCTCAAATATCGAATAAGCTTTTTCTCCCATTTTTCCTGATATGGGTGATATTGTAAAGTATGTAAAGGTAGTATTGCTGTCTGTCTTCCTGATCCGATAAGAAATTTACTTAACACCTCACCAAGAGAAAAATAACAGGGTTTATTAAACGAATGCTTACTAATATCTATCTCTTTCTGGTTTTCATCCTGAAATAGGTAAACTCTTCCTTGTAATGACGCTTGCACCGACTTACCTTTCTCGTATAAGGTTACGTTTTCAATTTCAGCCCATAAATTCTGCATTATAGAAAGCGCTTGCAAAATCTGGTTTCGTTGTTTTACTTCAAAACCACCTCTTCTACCCTTTCCTCCCAATTTTGCTTTAACTCCACGCATTATGAGTAAATCCTTCATATAAAATTCTACTATATCTTTATGATGCTTAGATTTTGCAAGAAATATGCTGCACAATGCATCATACACATCTACATCTACTTCAGATAGTCTTTTAACCTGGTTCCAAGAAGACTTGATTATCTCTTCTTCTTTAGCTCTATTATTTTGTAGTTGTGCTGGTTTAATTTGGATTGTTCCTTTCATTGTACCTTTATTTAATAATGAAGTTGGCCAGTCTACTTTGTCTGTTCGCTTGAAGGTACAATTAGATAAGGACTCACGGATAGATTGATATACTGGATTGCTCATAACTTGTAAATTACCATCTTGCAGCACTGTCATTGTAATATCTTTAGGTTTTTCGTGAACAACTGGTTTTTCTAATTGAAGAAGTTCCTCTATTCGATGCAAAGGCATTTTATCCAGGTGCAATTCAGAGATTATTTTAGTTATCCATTGTTGAACATAGCCATTTACTATTTTTCTAAAATTAGCCATAAATCTAGAATCTCCGGATATATTTTTAGCAATATATTTATTGAATAAACTTTTTATCTCTTCTTCTGACATTTTCTCCAAAGCAATTATTCCAAGGGAGTTTTCCATATCCTGCAAAACCCAATCTGACAGATAAACGTTTAGCCATTCACAAAACTCATCCCAAACTTTATTATCTGCTAAGAAAGTTTGTTCTTTTAACATTACTTCTATTTGCTTTACTAATGAATGAATAAACTGTGTATCTTTAAATTGAGGTTGATTAGTTAATGTGATAGAAGACTTCGCCTTATACCTTTTCAATAAATAAATAATAATTACTTTTGCCATCCTCAAAATAAGTTCATTTCTAGCGTTAATCCTTAATTTCAGAAACAACTTTTTATTTTGTTGATAGGTTTGCTGACAAATAACAAAGGTATCAGAATCAGCGTTACTTTCAAAAATTTCCGTAACTTCCATATCCATGTACACGTCTTTATGGAAGTTTTCATATAAGTTATTCGTAAAGCTATCATCATCATAAACTACTAGCACTTGAAAGGCTTTAATCTTATCAAACCATTTCTCAGATAGATAATTGGAACGATTGGAAGTTGTTACGATACTTTTAAAACTTTTTCGAACCAATAAGAATACCTCCACAACAATTATTTATTTTAGTGTAACATAATACTTTAATGTATTCTATATTTTCAAAAAATAAAAAAGGATGAACAACTAACAATTACTATTCATACATTTAAGTAAAAAATTCGAATATGAATGTGCATTTATTTTTTGAGCCCACTAATATTCTCTAGTTAATGCATACCTTACTATTAATATGAGGAAAGGATGATGTCTGAATGGACAATAACCAAAATAAGCGAACACAAAGATCACAGCCATTTACTGATTTGATGAGTCGCATGGATGGATTTTTCAGTGAGGCCTTTAGAGATTTTAATACTCTATGGAACAATAAAGCAATCCCCATTGAGACTAAAGAAACGCAATCTTCAATAATAATTCATGCAATGTTACCTGGATATACCCGAGAACAAATAGAGTTGGAAATTATGGGAAGACAAATTAGAATAGGTGTAAATAGCTCTAATTACGTAGAAAAGAAAGATGACGAACAAAAATACTTTCATAAGCAGGAAGCTTATAGAAAGAATGAACGTATTATCACTTTACCATTTCCAATATCAAAAAAAGACACGACTGCCTCCTATAGAAATGGTGTGTTAACCATAAACATTCCAAAAAATAATGCAGATCGAACTTTTCTTTCTATCTCGTAAAAAGGAGAGGAGAAGAAGTCTTGAAGTGAGAAATACAGCTTAAACTCCATCCATTCTGGAATAACAGATAAAAAAGCATTGCGATACGCTATGTATCACAATGCTGAATTGCCTATTTGTCCATTAGAGAAGAGCTATTGGACAGTTCTTTGCGTTTGGATGGAGGGTTTGTTCATTAGAGATGAGCTATATAGCACAATTCATAATGACTGTCTCAAGTTTTATCTCTAATCAATATTTACGGACCCGAAACCTTCAAAAATAAACTGGCGCGGTATGACAATTCCTCCTAGAAATCATCCATATAAAAAAGCATTGCGATACGCTACGTATCACAATGCTTTTTAAATTGCCTAGCGGCGTCCTACTCTTGCAGGGACAAAGTCCCAACTACCATCGGCGCTGGAGAGCTTAACTTCTGTGTTCGGCATGGGAACAGGTGTGACCTCTCCGCTATTGCTACTAGACCACTTTTTAGCGATATCTATCATAAAATGAATTTATACCCTAAAAACTAAATAAGAGAAAAACAACGACGATCAAAGAAGAAAATTAGTTAAGTCCTCGATCTATTAGTATCCGTCAGCTCCACGTGTCACCACGCTTCCACCTCGGACCTATCAACCTCATCGTCTCTGAGGGATCTTACTCACTCGAAGTGATGGGAAGTCTCATCTTGAGGGGGGCTTCATGCTTAGATGCTTTCAGCACTTATCCTTGCCACACGTAGCTACCCAGCTATGCTCCTGGCGGAACAACTGGTACACCAGCGGTGTGTCCATCCCGGTCCTCTCGTACTAAGGACAGCTCCTCTCAAACTTCCAACGCCCACGACGGATAGGGACCGAACTGTCTCACGACGTTCTGAACCCAGCTCGCGTACCGCTTTAATGGGCGAACAGCCCAACCCTTGGGACCGACTACAGCCCCAGGATGCGATGAGCCGACATCGAGGTGCCAAACCTCCCCGTCGATGTGAACTCTTGGGGGAGATAAGCCTGTTATCCCCGGGGTAGCTTTTATCCGTTGAGCGATGGCCCTTCCATGCGGAACCACCGGATCACTAAGCCCGACTTTCGTCCCTGCTCGACTTGTAGGTCTCGCAGTCAAGCTCCCTTCTGCCTTTACACTCTACGAATGATTTCCAACCATTCTGAGGGAACCTTTGGGCGCCTCCGTTACCTTTTGGGAGGCGACCGCCCCAGTCAAACTGCCCGCCTGACACTGTCTCCGGACCGGATCACGGCCCTGGGTTAGAATGGTCGTACAGCCAGGGTGGTATCCCACGGATGCCTCCACCGAAGCTGGCGCTCCGGTTTCCAAGGCTCCCACCTATCCTGTACAAGCTGTACAAACATTCAATATCAGGCTACAGTAAAGCTCCACGGGGTCTTTCCGTCCTGTCGCGGGTAATGCGCATCTTCACGCATAGTATAATTTCACCGGGTCTCTCGTTGAGACAGTGCCCAAGTCGTTGCACCTTTCGTGCGGGTCGGAACTTACCCGACAAGGAATTTCGCTACCTTAGGACCGTTATAGTTACGGCCGCCGTTTACTGGGGCTTCGGTTCTGCGCTTCGCGTAAG
The DNA here is from genome assembly GCF_001878675.1 of Virgibacillus halodenitrificans. Classification (NCBI taxonomy): domain Bacteria; kingdom Bacillati; phylum Bacillota; class Bacilli; order Caryophanales; family Bacillaceae; genus Virgibacillus; species Virgibacillus halodenitrificans. The sequence continues at coordinate 2,339,908 of NZ_CP017962.1, forward strand.
CTAACGCTTCCCCTTAACCTTCCAGCACCGGGCAGGTGTCAGCCCCTATACTTCGCCTTTCGGCTTCGCAGAGACCTGTGTTTTTGCTAAACAGTCGCTTGGGCCTATTCACTGCGGCTCCTCCTTAAAGGAGCACCCCTTCTCCCGAAGTTACGGGGTCATTTTGCCGAGTTCCTTAACGAGAGTTCTCCCGCTCACCTTAGGATTCTCTCCTCGCCTACCTGTGTCGGTTTGCGGTACGGGCACCTATGAACTCACTAGAGGATTTTCTTGGCAGTGTGAAATCAGGAACTTCGGTACTCAATTTCCCTCCCCATCACAGCTTGAAATTGTTGGACGGATTTGCCTATCCAACTTTCTCACTGCTTGGGCGCACACATCCATCGGTGCGCATTCCTTATCCTACTGCGTCCCCCCATCGTTCAAACGCTCATGAGGTGGTACAGGAATATCTACCTGTTGTCCATCGCCTACGCCTTTCGGCCTCGGCTTAGGTCCCGACTAACCCTGAGAGGACGAGCCTTCCTCAGGAAACCTTAGGCTTTCGGTGAAAGAGATTCTCACTCTTTTTTCGCTACTCATACCGGCATTCTCACTTCCAAGCGCTCCACCAGTCCTCACGGTCTGACTTCACAGCACTTGGAACGCTCTCCTACCATTGTTCGTAAGAACAATCCGCAGCTTCGGTGATACGTTTAGCCCCGGTACATTTTCGGCGCAGAGTCACTCGACCAGTGAGCTATTACGCACTCTTTAAATGGTGGCTGCTTCTAAGCCAACATCCTGGTTGTCTGGGCAACTCCACATCCTTTTCCACTTAACGTATACTTTGGGACCTTAGCTGGCGGTCTGGGCTGTTTCCCTTTCGACTATGAACCTTATCACCCATAGTCTGACTCCCAAGTCTAAGTAGCTGGCATTCGGAGTTTGACTGAATTCGGTAACCCGATGAGGGCCCCTAGTCCAATCAGTGCTCTACCTCCAGTACTCATTCCTTGAGGCTAGCCCTAAAGCTATTTCGGAGAGAACCAGCTATCTCCGTGTTCGATTGGCATTTCACCCCTACCCACACCTCATCCCCGCATTTTTCAACATACGTGGGTTCGGGCCTCCAGTCAGTGTTACCTGACCTTCACCCTGGACATGGGTAGATCACACGGTTTCGGGTCTACGACCACATACTCAAATCGCCCTATTCAGACTCGCTTTCGCTGCGGCTCCGTGTCTTCCACTTAACCTTGCATGGGATCGTAACTCGCCGGTCCATTCTACAAAAGGTACGCCGTCACCCATAAACGGGCTTCGACTACTTGTAGGCACACGGTTTCAGGTTCTCTTTCACTCCCCTCCCGGGGTGCTTTTCACCTTTCCCTCACGGTACTGGTTCACTATCGGTCACTAGGGAGTATTTAGCCTTGGGAGATGGTCCTCCCGGATTCCGACGGAATTTCTCGTGTTCCGCCGTACTCAGGATACACTCCGGAGAGAATTCCTTTTCGATTACAGGGCTCTTACCTGCTGTGGCTGATCGTTCCAGATCGATTCATCTAAAGAATTCCTTTGTAACTCCAAAGGAGTGTCCTACAACCCCAGAAAGCAAGCTTTCTGGTTTGGGCTAATTCCGTTTCGCTCGCCGCTACTTGGGAAATCGCATTTGCTTTCTTTTCCTCCGGGTACTGAGATGTTTCAGTTCCCCGGGTCTGCCTCACATAGCCTATGTATTCAGCTATGCGTACTGTTCCATTACGAACAGTGGGTTCCCCCATTCGGAAATTCTCGGATCGATGTCTACTTACGACTCCCCGAGACATATCGGTGTTAGTCCCGTCCTTCTTCGGCTCCTAGTACCAAGGCATCCACCGTGCGCCCTTATTCACTTAACTATTTTTACAATGAATAAGCGTGCTAATTTCTTAGCCATGCTTTTATATCTAAAATTGATGTCGTTGTTACTCTTATTTAGTTTTCAAGGTACAAAAAGAGAGATTCGCTCTCTCAAAACTGAACCAAACAACCATGTATGTCCTTCCTGAAAGGTATAAACCTTCCAGTATTCCGTTCTAAATCCTTAGAAAGGAGGTGATCCAGCCGCACCTTCCGATACGGCTACCTTGTTACGACTTCACCCCAATCATTGGTCCCACCTTCGGCGGCTGGCTCCAAAAGGTTACCTCACCGACTTCGGGTGTTACCAACTCTCGTGGTGTGACGGGCGGTGTGTACAAGGCCCGGGAACGTATTCACCGCGGCATGCTGATCCGCGATTACTAGCGATTCCGGCTTCATGCAGGCGAGTTGCAGCCTGCAATCCGAACTGAGAATGGTTTTATGGGATTTGCTTGACCTCGCGGTTTTGCTTCCCTTTGTTCCATCCATTGTAGCACGTGTGTAGCCCAGGTCATAAGGGGCATGATGATTTGACGTCATCCCCACCTTCCTCCGGTTTGTCACCGGCAGTCACCTTAGAGTGCCCAACTAAATGCTGGCAACTAAGATCAAGGGTTGCGCTCGTTGCGGGACTTAACCCAACATCTCACGACACGAGCTGACGACAACCATGCACCACCTGTCACTCTGTCCCCGAAGGGAACTCGGTATCTCTACCGATTGCAGAGGATGTCAAGACCTGGTAAGGTTCTTCGCGTTGCGTCGAATTAAACCACATGCTCCACCGCTTGTGCGGGCCCCCGTCAATTCTTTTGAGTTTCAGCCTTGCGGCCGTACTCCCCAGGCGGAGTGCTTAATGCGTTAACTTCAGCACTAAGGGGCGGAAACCCCCTAACACCTAGCACTCATCGTTTACGGCGTGGACTACCAGGGTATCTAATCCTGTTCGCTCCCCACGCTTTCGCGCCTCAGCGTCAGTTACAGACCAGAGAGTCGCCTTCGCCACTGGTGTTCCTCCACATCTCTACGCATTTCACCGCTACACGTGGAATTCCACTCTCCTCTTCTGTACTCAAGTCCTCCAGTTTCCAATGACCCTCCACGGTTGAGCCGTGGGCTTTCACATCAGACTTAAAGGACCGCCTGCGCGCGCTTTACGCCCAATAATTCCGGACAACGCTTGCCCCCTACGTATTACCGCGGCTGCTGGCACGTAGTTAGCCGGGGCTTTCTGGTTAGGTACCGTCAAGGTGCCGCCCTATTCGAACGGCACTTGTTCTTCCCTAACAACAGAGATTTACGATCCGAAAACCTTCATCACTCACGCGGCGTTGCTCCGTCAGACTTTCGTCCATTGCGGAAGATTCCCTACTGCTGCCTCCCGTAGGAGTCTGGGCCGTGTCTCAGTCCCAGTGTGGCCGATCACCCTCTCAGGTCGGCTACGCATCGTTGCCTTGGTGAGCCGTTACCTCACCAACTAGCTAATGCGCCGCGGGCCCATCTGTAAGTGGTAGCTAAAAGCCACCTTTCAACTTCTCATCAGGGGATGAAAAGTATTATCCGGTATTAGCCCCGGTTTCCCGGGGTTATCCCAGTCTTACAGGCAGGTTGCCCACGTGTTACTCACCCGTCCGCCGCTCGTTCCACAAGCGTCACCTCCGAAGAGGATCAGCTTGCTTCCCGCGCTCGACTTGCATGTATTAGGCACGCCGCCAGCGTTCGTCCTGAGCCAAGATCAAACTCTCCATAAAAGTTTGAATAAGATCGACACCAATCAATCTTATCTCATGTCTTAGCTGCAGAAGCGTTAACTTCTGGCTTTTTAAAAATTAACGAAAAACGTCATGTTTTTCTTGACATACTGGTTGTTTTGTTCAGTTTTCAAAGAACGAATTTATTGTCACTTCCAAAAACAGCGACTTGAATACTCTATCACGTTAACATTTAAAAGTCAACATTTTCGCGAGCGAGTATTTTTTAACATAAAAGCCAAATTCATGACAAACTTCTATGTTGGAAATCGATTATATCACTATACATTTACAATGTCAACCAACATTCTACTTTTTCCGAAAGACTTTCTGATAAAATATGATAGTGTTTTTAAAACAGCAAAATATATACTACTACTCATTAATTAGTCTGTCAACATGAATTCTTAAAAAACAACTTCTCCTTCCCAAGCAAGCATGCCTCCACTCATATTAGATACATCATAGCCTTTCTCTTTTAAATAGGTAGCTGCTTTCATACTACGGTTACCAGATCTGCAAATAAGCACATGGTGTTTCTTTTGGTCTAATTCGTCCATGGAATATGGCAGCTCCCCTAATGGAATATGCTTTGCATTCTCTATCATTCCTTGTGCTACCTCTTCATCTTCGCGAACGTCCAAAACGACAATGTTTTCATCTTCACGGACCAACTTTTCTACTTCTTTAGGTGTTACTTCTTTAATCTCTTCCATAATTAATTTCTCCTTTATTAATAATTCTAGTCCAGTTTACGATATTCAGGTATATCCTGCAAATAAATAACACAACATAAATTATATTCAAGACTGGAGAGATTATTGATGAGATATATATTAATTTCCTGTTTTATGATATATTTTTTGCTATTTACACAAGTTACGTTAGCAGATGAAAGAATGAAGGAAGTAACAATAAATTCCTATCATGTAGACTTACAACAAAATGGAACAAAAGAAAATATACATTTGAAAGGAAACCCTTTTTCTAAACAATCTGCCTATTATCCAAGGATATGGGCAGAAATAAAAGAAGATTCTTCCAAAGTACGAAAGATAGAATTAGGCGGGGGGTATAAACCTTCGTTAAAATTTATTGACTATAATCATAATCAAAAAGAGGATATACTATACCAGAGTTCTACCACAGAAAACGAAAGTGAAGTATTTAACTACAAACTAATTAGTATTAAAAAGGATAATATAGAAGAGATCCGTTTACCTAAAAGAGAGTACATGGAGCTAACATTTAAAGATAACTTTTATTTGACTGTAAAATTAACCCCCCAACTCAGTCCACTATCTATAGATATAAGCAATCGTTCAAAAGAGCTTACTCGACTGGGAATGTACAGCAGTAATGGAAAAGTATTAAAAGAGAAGCCAGTGATTAATCGTCATATCACCTCCTTTGACCCAATTGAATTAAGTGGTGGAAAGGGATATGGTTTAAAAAGTAAAATGAAGCTAAGCCTTTCTTCATCTTCTACTCATTTAGGAGTGATAGAGACACTTTGGTATTTTAAGGATGGAAAATGGACAATTTTAAAAACTAATTTGATGTAAGTCATTTATAAACAGAAAAACCTCTTCCATTTACGAAAGAGGTTTTTCTGTTTAATTAGCTACAATATTAACAAGTTTCCCTTGAACTACAATTACCTTACGAACAGTTTTTCCTTCAAGTAAATCACTAATTTTGTCATCCTCCAAGGCTATTTTTTCTAATTCTTCCTTGGAAATATCCTTAGAAACCTTGAGTTTATTACGTACTTTCCCCATAATTTGGATAACTATTTCTACCTCTTTATCAACCAGCTTTGTTTCATCGTATATTGGCCACGGTTCGTAGCTAATTGTCTCGGAATGTCCAAGACGGCTCCATAATTCTTCAGCAATATGTGGTGCTACAGGAGAAATCATTTTAATGAATCCTTCTACATACTCTTTTGTAAGGTATTCCGCTTTATACCCCTCATTAATAAATACCATCATTTGAGAGATTCCTGTGTTGAAATGTAAATTTTCAAAGTCCTCGGTAACTTTTTTAACTGTTTCATGATACACCTTTTCAAGGGTCGGATTTATTTTATCGCTAATCTTTTCTGATGGTTTACCATCTTCAGTGATCATTAATCTCCAAATGCGATCAAGAAAACGCCTTGCACCATCTAGTCCATTTGTTGACCACGCTACCGCTGCATCTAATGGTCCCATAAACATTTCATATAAACGTAGTGTATCTGCTCCATGAGACACTACAATATCATCTGGGTTTACTACATTCCCTTTAGATTTACTCATTTTTTCATTACCTTCCCCAAGGATCATTCCTTGGTTAAATAATTTCATAAATGGCTCTTTAGTTGGGACAACACCGATATCAAATAAGAATTTATGCCAGAAGCGAGCATACAATAGATGGAGTACAGCATGTTCAGCCCCCCCAATATATATATCAATTGGCAACCACTCTTGCAGTGCTTTCGGATCTGCTAATTGATTTGGGTTATCTGGGTCGATATAACGTAAGAAGTACCAACAGCTACCTGCCCATTGAGGCATTGTGTTTGTTTCACGACGCCCCTTCATGCCTGTTTCCGGATCAACCACATTTACCCAATCACTATTCGCTAAAGGTGATTCACCTGTACCAGATGGTTTGATTTCTGTCATAGTTGGAAGTTCTAATGGAAGATCTGTTTCAGGTACAGCGGTCATTGTTCCATCTTCCCAATGAATGATCGGAATTGGCTCTCCCCAATAACGTTGTCTTGAGAATAACCAATCACGTAAACGATACGTAATTTTTCGAGAGCCTTTATTATTTTCCTCGAGCCATTCAATCATTTTACTGATTGCCGCATTTTTATTCAGCCCGTTTAGAAAACCAGAGTTAACCAGCACCCCATCTCCGGTGTATGCTTCTTTGGAAACATCTCCTCCAGTAACCACTTCCGTAATAGGTAATTCAAACTTCCTGGCAAATTCAAAATCGCGTTCATCATGTGCAGGAACTGCCATAATAGCACCTGTGCCATAAGACATAAGCACGTAATCCGCAATCCATATAGGCATCTTTTCCCCATTTACTGGGTTAATTGCATAAGCTCCGGTAAATACTCCGGTCTTCTCTTTTGCAAGATCCGTCCGTTCCAGATCAGATTTTGTTTGAATTTTATTTAAGTAACCTTCGACCTCTTCTTTATGATCATTTGTTACAATTTTTTCAACAAACGGATGCTCGGGCGCAAGCACTGCGTAGGTTGCTCCAAACAACGTATCAGGTCTCGTGGTAAACACAGTAAAGCTTTCTTCAAAACCGTCGATTTTAAATGTAACCTCTGCACCTTCAGAGCGGCCAATCCAGTTTCGCTGCATATCCTTAATACTTTCAGGCCAATCCACATCTTCAAGATCTTCCAACAAGCGATCAGCATAGGCAGTAATTTTTAGCATCCATTGTTTCATCGGTTTACGTACAACCGGATGACCACCGCGTTCACTTTTTCCATCTATTACTTCCTCATTGGCTAGTACCGTCCCCAATGCCGGACACCAGTTTACCGCAACCTCATCCATATATGCGAGACCTTTTTCATACAATTTCGTGAATATCCATTGGGTCCACTTATAATAATTCGGATCTGTTGTATTTATTTCTCTATCCCAATCATATGAAAAGCCTAACTCTTGAATCTGCCTCTTGAAGGTGGCAATATTTTTAGCAGTAAATTCTTTTGGGCTGTTACCTGTATCAAGAGCGTATTGTTCTGCCGGAAGGCCAAAAGCGTCCCACCCCATTGGATGTAGTACTTCATACCCCTGCATTCTTTTCATTCTTGAAAATATATCTGTAGCTGTATACCCTTCCGGATGCCCAACATGAAGACCAGCCCCCGATGGGTACGGAAACATATCAAGCGCATAAACTTTTTCTTTCTCTGAAAATGTATTGGTTTTAAATGTCTTTTTTTCTAACCAATATTCTTGCCACTTCTTTTCAATTTCTCGATGATTAAAACTCATTATTTTTTCCTCCTTATACATAAAAAAAGCCACTCATCCCTACAAATAGGGACGAGAGACTTTAACTTCCCGCGGTACCACCCAAATTAACACAAATGTGTTCACTTGTATCTATAACGCAGATATACGGCAGAAATTACTTGTTTTCACTTCTGCAACTTTAAAGGTGAGTTCATATACACTTCAACGACAGTTTTCACCAATCACTGCCTCTCTTTGCCTGAGAATGTATATTACTAATCCTTCGCATCGTCGATATATTATGTATCTCGAATTGTAATGAAAGGAGATTGCTTTGTCAAGGAAATTCCTTGCTAGTTCTGTTAGAATAATTATATCCTCAAAAATGAAGGAGTTAAATATGTTAAAGGGAATATTAAATTTTGCTCATTATTTATTGGAAGAATCAGTAAATCCGGGAGACACAACAATCGATGCTACTTGTGGTAATGGGAATGATACCTTATTTTTGAGTAGAATTGTCGGAACGAATGGACATGTTATTGCTTGTGACATTCAACAACAAGCAATAGATGCTACAAGACAAAGATTAGTTGAACATAATCGTTTTAACGTTTCATTCATTCAAGATAGCCATGCACGACTAAAAAAATATATAAATAAGGATACCCAAATAGGCGGAGCTATATTTAATCTTGGATATTTACCTAAAAGTGATAAGTTGATTATTACAAATGGAGAATCTACTATTTCTGCAATAGAAAGTATTCTGGATTTCTTAAAGCAGGGCCGACTTATCGTTTTAGTCGTATATCATGGTCATCCAGGAGGAGAAGAAGAAAAGAACATTGTCCTGAAACACGTAATGAATTTGGATCAAAACGATTACAATGTAGTTCAATATGGCTTTATCAATCAAAAAAACAATCCACCATTTATTATCGCTATTGAGAAAAAATAATAAGAAATATCGTATTTTAAAGGAGGATTACTATGGAATACCACGCCTATAAAGGAAAAGTACCCACTGTACATGAAACAGCTTTTATTGCTAAGGATGCCACTATCATTGGTGATGTATCCATAGACGAACAAACAAGTGTCTGGTTCAAAACTGTTATAAGAGGAGATGTAGCTCCAACAAAAATAGGTAAAAGAGTTAGTATCCAGGACTTAACTATGCTTCATCAAAGTCCGAATCTGCCTCTTATTATAGAAGATGATGTTACCATCGGCCATCAGGTAACCTTACATTCCGCAGTAATTAAGAAAAACGCTCTTATCGGTATGGGCTCTATTATATTGGACGGTGCAGAAGTTGGAGAGAATGCATTTATTGGTGCAGGTAGCCTTATTCCTCCGGGCAAAAAAATTCCACCAAATGTATTGGCATTAGGAAGACCTGCTAAAGTAGTGAGGGAATTGAATGAAAAAGATTATGCAGAAATGGATAGAATAAGAAATTCCTACGTAGAAAAAGGAAAATATTATAAAGACAATACAGATCTATAGTACAAAGGCAACTTAGGCTTTACAAAAACGTCCACGGCCAGTCAGTAAAACGATGAACAACATTATTCAGAATTAACAAAGGCTATTGCAGCTAATCCAGCTGCAATTGCCTTTGATTTTAATTCAATGTTAAAGCTTTAAGCTCTTCTACTTTATCTGTTTTTTCCCAAGGAAATAATAGGTCAGTTCTTCCAAAATGTCCGTAAGCAGCAGTACTTTTGAAAATCGGTTTCTGTAGATCCAGCATACGGATAATTCCAGCCGGTCGAAGATCAAATAACTTGCGAACGGCTTCAACTAATACTTCTTCACTGACTTTTCCTGTTCCAAAAGTATTAATGGCAATAGAAACCGGTTCAGCTACACCGATTGCGTATGCTAGTTGAACCTCACAAGATTTAGCCAATTCGGCTGCCACAATATTTTTCGCAACATAACGAGCAGCATATGCAGCAGAACGGTCTACTTTCGTTGAATCTTTCCCACTAAACGCTCCTCCGCCATGACGAGCGTATCCTCCATACGTGTCTACAATTATTTTACGACCAGTTAACCCAGCATCACCTTGTGGACCTCCAATAACAAAGCGACCAGTTGGATTTATAAAGTACTTTGTATTTTCATCTAACAAATCATTTGGTACTACAGGCCGAATTACTTCTTCAATAATGTCGTTTTCAATTTGCTCTAAAGTAATATCTTGATGGTGCTGCGTAGAGATTACAATAGTATCTATGCGTATAGGTTGGTCATTTTCATCATATTCTACGGTTACCTGTGTTTTTCCATCAGGTCGTAAATATTCAAGTATCTTATCTTTTCTTACATCAGCCAACCGCTTCGCTAATTTATGTGCAAGAGAAATAGGCAGTGGCATAAGCTCGTCTGTCTCATCACAGGCAAAACCAAACATCAAGCCTTGGTCTCCAGCCCCAATCGCAGCAATCTCATCATCACTCATTTTCCCCTGCCGAGCCTCGAGGGCCTTATCTACTCCACCAGCTATATCTGGGGATTGTTCATCAATTGCTGTTAGTACAGCACAGGTTTCTGCATCGAAACCAAATTTAGCTCGTGTGTAACCAATGTCCTTTATAGTTTGTCTTACAATTGCAGGAATATCAACATAAGTAGTTGTTGATATTTCTCCGGAAACTAATACAAGCCCAGTTGTTACTGTTGTCTCACATGCAACACGGGCATAAGGATCTGTTTTTAAAATTTCATCAAGAATTGCATCAGATATTTGGTCAGATATTTTATCAGGATGCCCTTCTGTTACTGATTCAGATGTAAACAAACGACGATTTGCAGCCATATGGCGAAATCCTCCTTTTATAATTATTTTACGGACCTCTATTTATCAAGTATCATTATTTTTAAAGGATGATTTTGTTAAACAAAAAAAGCCCTTCCTACAATGGCGAGGAAAGGAATAGTGGCCTTTCGCTCTTATTGTTCAAGGAAATATCCTTGCACCAGATTAGCACCTTTTCACCAAGAGTGATGGTTGCTGGGTTTCATAGGGTCTGTCCCTCCGCCAACTCTGAATAAGAGAGTATCCGTTCGAATTTTAGCTTATCTAAACAGGACCCTGCTGTCAACTAAATAATTCTTCGCGCTTAATTGTCATACGAGTCACAATTATTAATATCGATAATAGTATGGACTATTATGTTAAATGTGTTATACTAATAATCAGATTATGAAATTCACTATAAAGTAGTGATATAAAAACTTTCCCATAAAGGCAGGTATCTTATATGAAAACAGTTGAGAGATCATCATTAAAAGAGCTTTACACACATGGAAACCTAAATGAAAATTTATCCGTTCCGGTATTAGTTGAGAAAATTCTCTCTCGGAATGAAGGTGTGCTTACTTCAACTGGCTCCGTTTGTGCGACAACAGGAAAGTATACTGGCCGTTCACCTAAAGATAAGTTTATAGTCAAAGATGAAGTTTGCGAAAAATATATTGATTGGGGAGCTGTCAATCAATCCATTGATGAAGAATCCTTTGAGAAACTTTATAAGAAGGTTATATCTTATTTAACCGAAAAAGAAGAGTTATTTCAATTTAAAGGCTTCGCGGGTGCCGATAAAAAATACCGATTACCAATTCAAGTAATAAATGAGTATGCATGGCATAATTTATTTGCCCGTCAGCTATTTATAACACCAACTAATGAAGAACTTAAAACACATCAGGCAGAGTTTACGGTGGTGTCTGCCCCTACTTTTAAAGCAGATCCGAAGGTGGATAATACTAACTCGGAAGCATTTGTAATTGTATCGTTTAAAAAACGTATCATTCTTATTGGTGGAACAGAGTATGCAGGTGAAATTAAAAAGTCCATCTTCTCTGTAATGAATTATTTATTACCTCAACGAGATGTTTTATCCATGCATTGCTCTGCTAATGTAGGTCAAGAAGGGGACGTGGCATTGTTCTTCGGTCTTTCAGGCACCGGGAAAACAACCTTGTCTGCAGACCCCTATAGGAAATTAATTGGGGATGATGAACACGCCTGGAGTCCAAATGGAGTATTTAATATTGAAGGCGGTTGCTATGCAAAGTGTATTAACTTATCAGCTGAAAAAGAGCCTCAAATATTTAATGCCATCCGGTTTGGATCTGTATTGGAAAATGTAGTCCTTCATGAGGATTCAAGAATTGCTGATTATGATGATACTTCTTTAACTGAAAACACACGAGCTGCATACCCATTGGAAAATATCGATAACATTGTAACACCAAGTGTTGCAGGACATCCAAATACAATTATATTTTTAACAGCGGATGCTTCAGGTACTTTACCGCCAATTAGTAAATTAACTAAAGAACAGGCAATGTACCATTTCTTAAGCGGATATACCAGTAAGCTTGCTGGCACGGAAAGAGGAGTTACGGAACCGCAAGCAACATTCTCAGCTTGCTTTGGCTCTCCATTTCTCCCACTTGCCCCTGCGACATATGCAGAAATGCTTGGTGAGAAAATTGATTTGTATAACGCCAATGTATTTCTTGTGAACACTGGGTGGACTGGTGGTTCTTACGGTGTCGGTAATCGTATGAAACTATCCTACACGCGAGCAATGATTCATTCTGCTCTGGAAGGTGAACTGAATACTGCTGAAACAACGAAGGATGAAATTTTCGGTTTAGAAATTCCTATACACGTGCCTGGTGTGCCAGACGATGTCTTAGTACCAATTAATACATGGGAAGACCAAAAAGCATATGAAGCAACTGCAAAATCACTTGCAGTAAAGTTTCATGAGAACTTCAAAAAGTTTACCAAAGCTAGTGATGATATCAAGCAAGCAGGTCCTATATACAAAGGTTAACGATAAAATTTATTATCTCATCTTATAAGGACTTAACAATATGAGTAAAAATTCGTTAGTATGCTACTAACAGCCGATCTCGAAAAGGAGGTCGGTTTTTTATTTATGCTTTTTTAGATATGGCATCGAAGAAGTTCACAATATAGATAAAATGCGACGTAACTTGTGTGTTTGTAAACGCTCGTTTCGGAACAGTTCCAATATAGCTAGTGCCTAAATTTTCGCTCTACCGCTGATTAATTTGCTCTCCGGCGGATTATCTTGATCTCCTGCCGATTAATTTGTTTTCCGGCGGATTATCTCGCTCTGCTGCCGATTAATTTGTTCTCCGGCGGATAGTCTTGCTCTGCTGCCGATTAATTTATTCTCCGGCGGATAGTCTTGCTCTGCTGCTGATTAATTTGCTCTCCGGCGGATTATCTTGATCTCCTACCGATTAATTTGTTCTCCGGCATTACCTCGGCTATGCTATTAATTGTTCTTACACTACTGCGCATTTTCCTCCAACTACGTAATAAGAACTACCATAGAAGTTTACCCTTTCTGTTTAAGGTTTTATTTAATTGGGCGTTCACACATTATTTATAAAAAGCATAATCTATTGTGACATACCAATTGGAAAGGAACTGAAAATATGAAAAATATAAAACTTCTTTTAATATGTTCAGCTGTATCTGTACTTATACTATCTGCCTGCAGTTCTCAAAAGACTACATCTATAAAAATAGCTGAAGTTACACGCTCACTCTTCTACGCTCCTCAGTATGTAGCCATAGAAAAGGGATTTTTTAAAGAAGAAGGTTTAGACGTAGAGCTACAAACTACGTGGGGTGGTGACAAAACAATGACCGCCCTCTTATCTGATGGTGCTGATGTTGCATTGGTTGGTTCTGAAACATCGATATATGTTTATGGACAAAACTCTAAAGATTATGCGATTAATTTTGCTCAATTAACACAAACAGACGGCACTTTCCTCGTAGCGAAGGAGCCGAAACCTGATTTTCAATGGGAGGATTTAAAGGACAGCACATTTCTGGGACAACGAAAAGGTGGAATGCCACAAATGGTTGGGGAATTTGTTCTTAAGAAACACGGCATTGATCCACATCATGATTTAAATCTTAAACAAAATATTGATTTTGCCAATATTCCAGGCGCGTTTGTTTCCGGGGACGCAGAGTATGTTCAACTTTTTGAGCCAACTGCAAGTACCTTTGAAAAAGAAGGTAAGGGCCATATTATTGCCTCCTTTGGAGAAGAATCTGGTCATGTGCCATACACGGTATATATGACAAAACAAAGCTTTATGAAGAATAATGAGAAGGCAGTTGAGTCTTTTACAAGAGCTGTCTACAAGGCTCAGCAGTGGGTAGAAAATAATAGCGCAGAAGCTATTGCCAGTGTGATTCAACCATATTTTGAAGATACAGATTTAGAAATGCTCACCTCCTCCATTGATCGCTATAAAAGTCAAGGTTCGTTCGCAACTGACCCTATACTTGATGAAAAAGAGTGGAACAACTTAAAAAACATAATGGATGAAGCAGGTGAATTACCAGTAGATGCCGCATATGATGAACTTGTAAATACTAAGTTTGCTGAAGAAGTGATTAAGGAATAAGGAGAGATTATTTTATGTCCTATCTTAATCTTGAACATGTTTCTCATCTTTATTTTACAAAAAAGGGGTATACAAGGGCTTTAAATGATATCAGTTTGTCTATCAAAGAAGGTGAGTTTGTTTCCTTGCTTGGTCCAAGTGGTTGTGGAAAATCAACAATATTATCTATAATTGCTGGAATCATAAAGCAATCCACCGGTACCATACGATTGCAGGGAAAACCAATAAACGAGTCTTCCCTGGCCATAGGCTATATGCTACAACAGGATTATCTATTTCCTTGGAAAACGATTATGGAGAATGTGTTACTAGGCCCAAAAATCTATAACAACAATACAGAGGATGTTAAAAATAAGGCAATGGAAATGCTGGAGGAAGTTGGTTTACCCAACGTTGCTGACGCATACCCTGCTTCATTATCAGGAGGTATGCGTCAACGTGCAGCTTTAGTTCGTACATTAATAAATGATCCGAAAATATTTTTGCTTGATGAACCTTTCTCCGCATTAGATTACCAGACGAAACTAAAACTCGAAGATTTAGTATCAAAGCTATTAAAAATGTATCAAAAAACAGCTGTTCTTGTCACTCATGATATTGGGGAAGCAATAGCAATGAGTGACCGAATATTTGTCATGAATGCTAATCCCGGTACAATTGAAAAAGTATTCGAAGTACCTCTTGAACTCAGAAATGAGGACCCGTTTTTAGTAAGAAGACATCCCAAATATCAGCTTCTCTTTGATAAAGTCTGGGAAGAATTAAATAAAAATGAAAAGGAATCTGTACAAACAAAGGGGGTGCATAAAGTAGATGAATCCTAAAAATGATGCCCACTTATTTAAACAATATCAGCAAAGATTAAAAAAAGAAAAACGAATAGTGTGGATATGGCAGCTTAGTATTCTAATTGTATTCATCTCCTTATGGGAAGTATCCAGTAGCTTCTACTGGATTGATCCCTTACTATTTAGTTCCCCCTCCTCTATTATTGAACTTCTTTACACTAAGCTTGGCGATGGGTCTATCCTGTCCCACGTCCAGATTACCCTTTTCGAGACCATTGTAGGCTTTCTAATCGGGACTCTCGCTGGGGTACTTTTTGCTACCTTACTCTGGTCATCCCAGCGATTTTCAAGGGTAATGGATCCTTATCTGGTTATTATGAATGCTATGCCAAAAGTGGCTCTAGGGCCTATCCTAATCGTTGCTTTAGGAACAGGTTATATATCAATTATTGCAATGGGAGCCATTATCTCTGTTATTATCACAACCCTTGTTGTTTACTCAGCATTTAATGAAGTAGATCCCAATTATGAGAAAGTATTAAAGAGTTTTGGTGCAACGAGATGGCAATGTTTTAAAGAGGCAATTTTTCCGGCAACACTTCCGGCGATGATTTCTACACTTAAAGTTAATGTGGGCCTTTCATGGGTAGGGGTCATTGTAGGTGAATTTCTAGTAGCAAAAAAAGGATTAGGCTATTTAATTATATATGGTTTCCAAGTATTTGACTTTTCGCTGGTACTTTCAGCTCTTGTGTTAATAGCCATTTTCGCCGCCATAATGTATAAAGCAGTAGAGAAGCTAGAACGTTGGCTAATTAAGCACTCAGGATAAAAATGAATAATCATTAAAAATCGCCTTATTGCTAAAGGCGATTTTTAATGATTTTCAGACAATGAACTAATACATCGTCCTTCATGATAAAACTGTACAATCGATTATGTTTTACGTCATTTGGCAAGGAATCCAGTAACACTGGTCCTTCCGTTTCAAAGTAAGTAGGTTGTGGAAACAATTCATCAATGACTGCAAAATAAACATTTTTAATTACATTTTCTCTTCTTCCAGAAACAAAGTACTGACCGATGTAATCCATTTCGGCTATTATCCCACCTGTTTCCTCCATCACTTCTCTTTTGGCAGCTTGTTCAGCTGTTTCCCCTATTTCTACCTTCCCACCAGGGAATTCCAATCCCCTTTCCTTATGTTTGGTTAAAAGCCATTGATCTTTATATTTACAGATTACCCAAACATGCTTAGGCTGTGAAGTAAACGGGTGGTCTTCAAAAGATAGTTTTACTTTGTTGTTATAATAATCTTTAAAAATATTCATACTCATTCAACTGCCTTCAATTCAAACACTCACTTATGAGTATTTGATATCGGTTATTTTCCACTCCTTTTGAAAAGTAAATTCAATTTCAATATGATACGTACCGTGCAACGGGCTATTATTTTCTTGAATTACTTTAACTTTATTACCTTCCATTTGTATTATATCATAAGCATTTTCTTGCACAAACCATGCCGGTGTCTCTGTAGGGAGAATATAAAGGCCATCATTCTTCTCCTCATAATAAAAATCTACATACGGCTGAGCCACGTCGTTTGTCGTCACTTCCTCAAATGCATGGAGTAAATCTGTTTTCGTCTGGTATTTTTTAACTTTATAATTGTCATCCGCTTTTTGAATCAATATTTCCATAAACCGGGACGTTATATCAGTTATTTCACGATGGCTTATTTCTTTGGAACTTACCTCTGTCGCCACTTGTGTTTTTTCTGTCTTTACATCAGTGCCTTCCTTAGCATTTACTGGATTAGTATAATTGCTATTTACGAATGAAAAAAGAATGAACACAGCTATAATATACAAAAAGGAATGCCTTTTAAACTTATTAAGCATGAAGAAACCTCCTAAAATTGAGTATGTATCTCTACAATCCTTATTCCTTATTTCCTTTCTTGATAAACATTGTATACTAGTGCAATCTCCTAAAAATTATAGAGAAAAGAGATTTAGATTACCTTGTCCCGATAAAAGTTTTTCTGAAATGAGGTTAGGGTGCCAAAGACCATTTGTGAATACTCTAACCCCCTTTTTACGACCTGCACTCCTCAACCTATGGTGACGTTCACTCTCTTAGTAAAATTTGTCTTAAACGTATCATTCACTGGGAGTGCCATTTACAAAAAACCGTATTTTAATTAGAAAAAAAAGAATAAGATACTTCTCGTATCTTATTCTTTATATACCCTACATATGCGTATCTCCTAAAATTCCCATTTCTTTAATATGAGCCTTAGCTTGTTCGTCACCCAGTTGATATAACATTTGATAAGCTTCTTGTAACCCCGCATCATAAGAATCATTCGATTGATCATTGTGGTAAGACATAATTGGCACATGCGCACGAAAGAAAGTCCTTACCCCTGCATCATTCATGTTGTTAAATTTTTCACGTAAAAAAATAATTTCATCATCTGTGGCATGTATTACAAATTCTTCATTATTATCATACTTCACTTGAGAAATTTCACCTGAGCCTACATTCACATAGTATTTTTTCTTCTCCATACTACACCTCCTACTCTTAATTTGGCTTAAAAATAGAAAAGCATGTATAGGATAAGAAAAGCGCAACCGTCTTGAAGTATGGAAGACTGACTAATTTCATTTTTATTGCGGCCGATGTTTCAATATCAAAAACATCTGCATCAAGCAAACCACCGGACAAGTTTAAGTAAAAAGTCCCATGCTATTATAGGCACTGAAACTAAAAAAGCCGCTTATAATTCGAAATATAGCTTGAATTTCGGATTATGAACGGCTATTACTAAGGTGAAAAATTTATTTATGTGCTAAGCTAATTCAGTTGCTGTTTGTTTTTTAATTAAACAACGCCCTTTACCATGAGGGATGCACATCGGGGTGCCGAATCGCGGATCAAAGGTCACGTCACACATCATCTGAAATACTTCATGCACAAGATGACAAGTAATAATCTCTTCAGGTTTCCCTTGTGAGAAGATCTGTTTATCTTTTATTGCAACAATATGATGTGCATAGCGACAAGCAAGGTTTAAATCATGAAGAACCATAACTACTGTACGACCTTCTTTTTCATTTAAATCAAACAGTAAATCAAGTACTTCAATCTGATGAGTCATATCCAGATACGTTGTAGGTTCATCAAGCAAAATAATATCTGTTTCCTGAGCTAATGTCATGGCAATCCATGCCCTTTGACGTTGCCCACCAGACAAGGAATCAACGGATCTTTCCTTCAAGTGCATCATGTTTGTAGAGGTTAAAGCATTATTAACAGCAGTCTCATCATCAGACGACCATTGTTTAAGGAAACCTCGGTGAGGATGTCTACCTTGTTTGACAAGCTCATATACCGTCAGTCCTTCTGGAGTTATTGGACTTTGTGGAAGAATAGCTAACTTTTTAGCAACTTCCTTCGTACCCATTTTTGCAATATCAGCGCCATCCAATACTACCTCTCCAACTTTCGGTTTTAAGAGTCGGGCAAGGGAACGTAATAGCGTAGATTTCCCGCAACCATTCCCGCCAATAAACACGGTAATTTCCCCTTTAGGAATTGTTATATCTAAGTCATCTATAATGATATCGTCACCATAACCAAGTGTTAGATCAGTTGCTGATAATGTTTGCACGGAATCACTCCCTTGATGTATCAACTAAACTCGAAAAAATTCTCTACTCCTAGTCTATTTGCTTTTATCAACTTAGTCAATGACTTTGAGAATCATTTTCATTTATTCTTCTTTTCCTGGTAAATAAGAATAAAGATCTTTCCGAACAATTTTATTTGATGCATTTCTTGGCAATTCCTTTACAAAAATTATTTCCCTTGGCAACTTATATTTAGCCAAGTGACTCTCTGCATAAGCTAATACTTCCTCGGCATTTAGCAATTCATCTTCTGTTACGATAAAGGCAACCGGAACCTCTCCCCATGTACTATCTTTCATACCTATGACAGCAATTTCTTTAATTTGCTTCATACCTGAGAGTACACTTTCAAGTTCAGAAGGATAAATATTTTCTCCTCCAGAAATAATCAAATCCGCTCTTCTGTCCACAACATACAAGAAGTCTTCACTATCTAGATATCCCAAGTCCCCTGTAGCAAGCCAACCATCTATAAAAGCATTTTCAGTAGCATAATTATTTTTATAGTAGCCCTTTGTAATCATAGGACCTTTCACATAAATTTCACCTATACTCTCCTCGTTCGGATTATTGATTTTTAATTGTGCAGGCAATAAGGGTTTACCTGCTGAACCAACTTTTTGTAATGCATCTTTAGCACTCAATGTTACAATTTGCGAGGCGGTCTCCGTCATTCCAAAAGACTGAAAAACCGGGATATTTCTGTCCCTTGCTTGTTGCAATAATGGTTTAGGAGCTGGACCGCCTCCTAAAAGCATACAGCGAAATGATTTAGGATATGTATCGTCCTGGAGGAAGTTTAGCAATTGTTGAAGCATAATGGTCACAACAGAGACCATTGTTACATTTCTGTTCATAATTGCATCATGAACGGCGGCAGCGTCAAATTTATTTAACAGAAAAACGGGCATTCCATAAACGACACTACGAATAAGAATAGACAAACCACTTACATGGAAAATGGGCAGTGCAGCCAACCATTTATCAGCTGGGTTAATCCCTAAGTTTAATGCAGAACCAATAGCGCTCCACCAGTGATTACCATAAGTATGGACAACACCCTTAGGATGACCAGTAGTACCAGAAGTATAAATAATCGTGAATACTTTATTTAACTTAATTTCTTTTACTAATTCTATGTTTCTTTCTGGAAATGCTGTTAAAGCTGAAAAAGCTTTGTAATTTTCTACTTGCAATTCTTTTGCCTGATCAAATTTATCCTGTTCTGTTAAAAGGAATGATATCTCTGCGTCTGTCAGCTGAAAGTTTAGTTCTGCAATTGTAAGTCGTGTGTTTAGTAATACGGCCACTGCTCCTAAATAACTTAACGCGTGAATAGCAATTACCATCTCTTTGCAATTTGTGGATAGTATACCAACATGACTTCCTTCTGTTATCCCCCAGCTTGCGAGCTTTCTGGCATATGTACTACTTTCCTTCTGCAGTTGGAGAAAAGTTAGAGTAGAACCATCGAGTTCTTCGATAGCAACTTGAGAAGGTGCAAGACTTGCCTGCTTGTTTAACCAATGTGGGATGATCTCTTCCATATAAAAAACTCCTTAATCATTTTAGTAATTAGAAAAGCGCAAGCTCCCTCAAGTAAGTAGGTGTCCATAAAAAATTAGTAAAGCTCAAATTTCACACTTCTTACCATGGAAAAAACCTTTGCTTTAAGCAAAGGTTTTTTCTACTTTCATTAAATCACGGAAAACGAGGGAACTGCTTGAAATCCGGTTTTCTTTTCTCCTTAAATGCATCTCTGCCTTCTTTTGCTTCGTCTGTTGTATAGTATAAGAGTGTTGCATCTCCACCCATTTGCTGCAGACCTGCTAAACCATCTGTGTCTGCGTTAAATGAAGCTTTGAGAAAACGTAAAGCAGTTGGAGATTTTTCTAAAATTTCCTCACACCATTGAAGTGTTTCTTCTTCTAGTTTATCGAGTGGAACAACTTTATTTACCATGCCCATTTCATATGCTTCTTCTGCATTATATTGACGACATAGATACCAGATCTCTCTTGCACGTTTGTGCCCAACCATACGTGCCAAATATCCAGCACCATATCCTGCATCAAAGCTACCTACCTTAGGACCTGTTTGCCCAAAAATCGCATTATCTGCTGCAATTGTTAAATCACAAACAACATGCAAAACATGTCCGCCGCCAATGGCATATCCGGAAACCATAGCAATTACAGGCTTTGGAATCGTACGAATTAGACGTTGTAAGTCAAGAACATTTAATCTTGGAACCTGGTCGTCCCCTACATATCCGCCATGTCCGCGTACAGATTGGTCTCCACCTGAACAAAATGCCTTTTCGCCTTCCCCGGCGAGAATGATCACACCAATAGAAGAATCATCTCTTGCATCGGCAAATGCGTCAATCATTTCGTTAACGGTAAGCGGAGTAAAAGCATTGCGCTTTTCAGGACGGTTAATCGTTACCTTTGCTACTCCATCATGTTTTTCATAAATAATTTCATTATAGTTTTTTACTTTTTCCCATGTAACGGTCATAAGTAATCCTCCTTAGTATGTAAGAATTATTTTTGATCATGCTTGTCTAAAATGAACTCAGTTACTATTTTACCAAAAATCTCTGGTTGTTCCACGTGAAGTGCATGACCAGTTTTTCTTATCATTTGAAAATGCGCGTGGGGCAAGGGTTCAGCCATTTTTTTATTCAATTGCACGAACTTTGTATCCAATTCGCCAACTAACAAAAGAGTAGGTAAATCTAGCTTAGTTAATTCTCCCCACCAAGAGGGCTGTTTACCCGTTCCCATACCTCTAAGTGAATTTGCTAATCCATTTGGTGATTGCGCTAGGCGCTCCTCCCTAATAGCTGACTTAATATTAATTGGCAGTTCTTTTTGAGAATTAAATAGAGGGATATTTTCCCAGAAATCAACAAATGATTCGATACCTTCATTAATTAGCTTTGCTGCTAATAGTTCATCTTTTTTCATTCGTTCTTTTCTTTCCACGGTGGTAGACAGTCCTGGTGATGCAGATTCAAGGACTAGTGATTGAACTAGTTCCCGATAGTACATAACAAAAGATAAAGCTGTTCGACCTCCCATGGAATAACCTATCAAATGAAATTGATTAATTCTCAAATGTTTTATAAGAGTCTTTATATCATCACAGCATTCTTTCATCGTCTTAACATTCGATACCTTAGTGTTTCCATGTCCAGGTAAATCAATGGTAATAAACTGAAACTGATCTTGCCATGCTGTAATAAAAGGTTCCCATGTTTTTGAACTACCCGTAAATCCGTGTAATAAAACCACATGGGGACCTGATTCACCATGTTTTTCATACCAATATTTATCCTTCTTAATTGTATAGTACAAATAGAATCAATCCTCTGACTTAAGAATTTCTTGTTGAATGGTTTCCCACTTTTCCTGGTGCCATTTCACGTTATCCTCACGTACTGTATGAATCTCGACAACCGAAAGACCCTGATGCTGATAACTCTTATCAAGCGCTTTTTTAAGCTCTTCTTCCGTTTTTGGTTGCTCATATTGGCCACCATACATGGTGATTGCCTGTTTAAATTCAATATCGACAGGTGTCCCAAATAAAGCCTCAAAATGCTTTTTGTCGCTTGCTTGCGGAAGAAAAGAAAAAATTCCTCCTCCATTGTTATTTATTAATAAAATAGTAAGATTTAGATTATAATGTTTTGCTGCCAACAAGCCATTCATATCGTGGTAAAAGGATAAATCACCTAATACTAACGTAACTGGCCCGTTTGTAGCTGCTGCTCCGACTGCGCTGGAAACCATCCCATCAATCCCATTTGCACCTCGATTAGCGAGCACAGAAACTTTCTTAGAAGTCGTCATAAAAAAAGTATCTAAATCTCTTACCGCCATACTATTTCCAATATACAAAGCACTTTCATTTGGAATAACGTTTAACAGGCCTCTTACCGCTTCTCCTTCAGTAATATTACCGTTAGAGCCTGTTGTTAATTGTTTTTTTGCAATGCAGTTCATATTTAACCATAACTTCAGCCAGTGATCATCGGGGTTCGAGCTGTAATCTGCTTGTTCACTAAGAATCCGGCAAAACTGTACTGGGTCACTAAAAACGAATTCGGTCTGATTTCCTGCTGGTTCCCGAAATCCAATATTATTATCAACTACAATTTGGAATGTTTCAGTATGTTGTTGGACATAAAAAAGATATGCCTTTGAAACAGGCATGGCTCCAAAACGAATGATATAATCAGGCCTCAATTGTTCTCGGATTTTCTCATTTCTAAGAAAAGCATCATAACCTTCAATAACCATATCTTTGTTATGATTTCCTGCCCGTATCTGTGATAAAGGATCTGCAAGAACAGGGATCCTCCATGCGGCAGCTAGTTCAGTTATAGCTTCAGCCAAGCGATCTTCTGTTTGCGGCCCACAGACAATCAACCCTTTTGCTTTACTCTTTACCTTTTTTAACAGCTGGCTTACCTGATTTTCATCAATCAGCTTGCTTCCTTCCATCAAAGGGGCAGTTGATTGTGTATTTTGATCTCCCCATAAATTATCGATGGATAGGTCGGGCAAAAGCGGCTCACGGAATGGAAAATTCAGATGAACAGGCCCAGCATTTCCTTGGCTAGCAATATGGCTGGCTCTAGCTGCTTTACTTCTCACGTAATGAAGCATTTTTGGAGTCGCTTCTGGTAATGCCATTTCATGAAACCACTTGACATAATCACCATACAACTTAATTTGTTCAATAGCCTGCGGGGCGCCTACATCCCTTAACTCATGGGGCCTGTCTGCAGTAAGCACAACAAGTGGGACCCTACTGTAGTATGCCTCCACGATAGCTGGAAAGTAATTAGCTGCGGCTGTTCCTGAAGTACATACAATAACAACTGGTCGCTTTGTTTTCTTAGCCAAACCTAATGCGAAGAAAGCAGCTGAACGTTCATCAAGGATTACCCATTCTTTAATCATCTCGTTTTCTGCAAACAAATAAGCAAGAGGGGTTGATCGCGAACCCGGTGAAATAACCGCATCGGTAACCCCATTCTTACTTAGTTCATCAATAAAGCTCGCCGTGTACCGTGTCAGTATTTCTGTGTGATCCATATTCATCCTCCTAAAACAGACAGCATCGGTAAAAATTTAATATTTGTTTCCTCATATTCTTTTTCTGGGTCCGAATTTTTAACTACTCCACAACCGGCAAACAAGGATGCTTCATCATCTTGAATTAATCCTGAACGTATAGCCACAGCGAATTCTCCACTTCCATTGCTGTCCAGCCAACCGACAGGAGCTCCATACCAGCCTCTGTCAAGTAGTTCATTTTCCCTAATAAACGCTAGTGATTCTTCCCTCGGTGTACCTCCTAAAGCAGGAGTAGGATGCAGTTGTTCTATTATATCAAAAATACTATAATCACCTAATAACGTAGCAGTAACTGGGGTATAGAGGTGCTGCAAATTTTTTAAAGGATAAATGACTGGTTTTTCCGGAATATTTATATCTTTACAATAATGTGAGATTGCTTGCTTTATCATTTGAACTACAAATTCATGCTCTTGTCGGTTCTTCTCATCATGCAGCAAGCTTTTACTAATCTCTCTGTCTTCTTCTTTATTCTTACCTCTTGGCGCTGTACCTGCCAAACAGGTAGAAAGTAACTTGCGTTTATCAAGCCTTACTAGCCGTTCTGGGGTCGCTCCTACAAAACAGTCCTTCCCTTTCTCGAAAGCAAAAATATAACTGTTTGGCTGGGTATGCAACAGTTTTTCCAATACAGAAGCAATGTTTACCGACTTGTTCAATTTCAATCGAATCTCTCTTGCTAACACAATCTTACTTGCTTTTCCTTTATCTATTTCCCTAGTTGCAAGTTCAACTGATTCCTTCCATTTTTCAGGTGCTACTTCATATCTATTCAAGATAGCTACATCCGTCGAAGGAAGGGTTGTGTCGGAAAAAAGGATTTCCTCCATGCCCCTAATTTCGTTTGCAACTTGTTCAGCAATGTCTCCCTTTCTCACTAAAATGTTTACAGTATAATAGTTCGCTCCATTGTTTTGAGTCAACAAAAATTCCGGAACAGTAAATTCACTATCATTGAAATTCTCCCATAGTGGAGTTCTTTCTTTTTTAGGATCAAAAGATATCCCCCCTAATGCGACAATTCCTGCCCCCGGAACCTTATTGTCGTTATATATAATCGCCTTATCCAGTATAGCTCTCCATTTTTTTTCAACTTCTTGGGAAGGTAGCCCTTCTACTCTTAATTGCGCAGTGTTACCAATTCCAGCTATGAAGAAATCTTCCTGCGTGCTTGACCAGAAGACTCGATCTTTTCCCGTAGAACTTGCCGCATGAAAAAAATGAAGAGGATTTATGTTCTTTACTGGTTTAGTTATACTAATTAACTGAGTATCATCCGCCGAATTTATATTAGGGATGGCTTCATCTATAATCTTTTCTAGTTGTTCTTCCAATATTTCTATCATGTATATAAACCTCCATTATCCTCCTGGCAGACTTCCACATCTTATTTTATTCCCTTTTGCAAGGATTCTCAAGGAAATCAAACCCGATTATTGACACTCTTTGTCAATTTGCCTATCATTGATATGATATTGAGCCAATCAGGAGGAAACTACATGCAAAAATCAGATATTAAAAGCGCAATGAATGAGAAAGGTGGCTTTCAAATATGGTGGCGACTATTAAGGCCACATACATTAACAGCTTCATTTATCCCGGTATTTGTTGGATCTATGCTGACTTTCACAGACGGAGCTTTCCATTTTACCATCTTTATGGCAATGCTTCTGGCCTCTATCTTAATTCAATCGGCAACGAATATGTTCAATGAGTATTATGACCATGCGAGAGGACTTGATACGGAACACTCAGTCGGTATCGGTGGAACCATTGTGCGCGATGGCATTAAGCCAAAAACAGTGCTAAACATAGCTTTTCTTTTTTTCGGGGTTGCTATTCTCTTAGGTATTTACATATGTATTCATTCAAGTTGGTGGATCGCCGTTATTGGTTTAATCTGCATGCTTTTCGGCTATTTATATACAGGTGGACCTTTGCCGATAGCTTACACCCCATTTGGGGAACTCTTTGCAGGTTTTTTTATGGGGACAGTTATTATCGGAATAAGTTATTACATTCAAACACTGACAATGAACTCCTCCGTTATTTGGGTATCCGTACCTATCGCCATTTTTATAGGTACTATCTTACTAGCAAATAACATTCGTGATCTTGATGGAGACAAGGAAAATGGCAGAAAAACAATTGCTATTCTATTAGGCAGGAAGAAAGCAATTCTATTTCTTGCCTGTTTATTTGCAATAGCTTTTATTTTAACTGGAATCCTAATTATCAAGGGTATTCTGCCTGTCTGGTCCATCATTAGCTTTCTTGCTATTTTCAAAGCATGGAGTGTAATTCAACAGTATAAAGGCAAAACAAAACCGATAGAAATGATGCCTGCCATGGCTGCTACTGGCAAGACAAATACCATTTATGGATTATTGTTGGGGATATCTTTATTCATTAGTAAATTCTTGTAAAAGAGGAGAAAAAAACATGCACTTTAAAAGCACTTTAATGGATGCGTTGGGTATGGAGCTAATTTCTCTGGATAAAAACCTAGTGAAAATGACAATGCCCGTAGATGAGAGAACACACCAGCCGGCAGGTTATTTACACGGTGGTGCAAATGCTGCACTTGCTGAGACTGCTGCTAGTATTGGAGCATTTGCTCATATTGATACAGAAAAGTCACAAGTGTTTGGTATAGAAATTAATGCAAATCATATTAAAAGTAAAAAATCAGGTCTGGTAACAGCGGAAGCCAGACCTCTCCATATCGGTAAATCAACCATGGTATGGGAAATAAAGATAATGGACGAAGAGCAAAATTTACTATGTATTTCACGCTGCACCATCGGTATCATTTCTAAGTAAATACTAAAATGGAAAGGAGTTACTTATTTATGAGTGAACATTTAGATTCAGAAAAGCTAGATTATTTTAAAGAAAAATTACTAGAAATGAAAAAAGAAAACGAATCAAAAATAAGCGATAATGAAGGTAATAGTCCGAACGACACAATTAGTGAGCTGGCAGACTACGATAATCACCCAGCAGATATGGCTACTGAACAATTCGAACAAGAAAGAGATGCCGGTTTAAATATGGTACGTGAAGATAGACTTACGGAAATCAATGATGCACTAGAGAGGATAGAGAAAGGCACATATGGATACAGTGAGAAATCTGGGAAACCCATTCCTGTGGAGCGACTTGAAATAATGCCAACTGCCCGTAATTTGGTTGAAGAAGAAAATCAATGATTGCTTGAAACGGAATTCTAATTCAAATAATGGATAAACAAGATGTATAATTGAATTTACTGCGTAGTTGGAGGAAACTGCGACGTAGAGGATATGATTTTCTAATCTCGCTACGGGAAAATATTACGCTTTCCGCGGGCGGCCTGCGAGCCTCCTCGAACTCCACTAACGTTACGTTCTCCGGGGTCTCGCTAGTCTCGCTTTTCCCGCTGGAGTCTACATATTTCCCCTCCGCTAGGATAAGTCAGGATTATCAAAGTTATAATAAATTTGTCACAAAAAAGTTGAGCAAACTCTAAACTTAGATAAAAGTCTATACCAATTGATTGGAATGGAAGATGGCGACTCCAGCCGGAATAGCATGAGCTGAAGACCCTGGACGGAGCGTAGCGGAGGAAGCGGCTGAAGCCATGCCGGCGGAAAGCGTCCATCTGCAATGGAAAGCAATGAGGCTCACCTCTTCAATATTTCAGTGAGCTTTCCAACAACAAAGATATTTTCACACGTAACTTAAATACCAAAAGTTACGTCGCAGTATATCTATACTGTGAATTAAGGTAGAGCTCAATTATTTTTTCAGGTATTTGAAAGCGTTAGATTAA
This sequence comes from Virgibacillus halodenitrificans, assembly GCF_001878675.1. Taxonomy (NCBI): domain Bacteria; kingdom Bacillati; phylum Bacillota; class Bacilli; order Caryophanales; family Bacillaceae; genus Virgibacillus; species Virgibacillus halodenitrificans. Next base: position 2,367,477 of record NZ_CP017962.1, read on the forward strand.
ACATAGCCCTCGAAACGTAGAAGTTTTTCCAATATCGTATAGAACCAAAAAACAAAGCAGGCTGTCTAAATAGACAGCCTGCTTTGTTTTTTATGCTGCAGCTTTCATTTGTTTTTGCTCAATCCAGCTTTTCATTTTAATAAATAATGGAACAAATAGTAAACCAACAATAATACCTTTAATTATATTAAATGGCAGAACTCCTGCATATACGGAAAACCACTTAAATTGTTCTGTCATGTCCCATCCCATAAACTTCCCATACGCCGGAAGGATAATAAAATAATTTAATACACTCATTCCAACAGCCATGATTAATGTTCCTGTCACTAAACCTGAGACTACGCTTTTCACACCCTTAAAGCGATGATAAAGCATCGATACAGGGATAACAAACATGGCTCCAGCAAGGAAATTTGCGATAACACCAATGGGATCGCCTGCTCCTGAAATAGCTAAATATAAAACATTTTTGATTGCTACTACGATGACTCCTGCCATTGGTGAAAAAATAAGTGAGGCCATTAAAGCTGGTACATCACTAAAGTCAATCTTTAAGTAGCTTGGCAAAAAAGGCAGTGGGAAATTCAAGAAAAACAGTACAAGTGAAATAGTCCCAAGCAATGATAATATTATTAATTTGAATAAACGTGATGATGAGTAATTTTTATTTTCCATCATCTTCTCCTCCTCCACCTTAATCGATTCCTATCTCGTGATGAAGGATCACCCATTATCCTACATACAAATAAACCCTAAAGCCTGCCTAATCGGGGCTTTAGGGTTTTGAATTTTGAATACATAGGAAAAACAAGGCGCTATGAGCACCTGATTCAGGTTCGACATCTTCTCCCATCCAGACTGTAACTGTCGGTTCTGGAATTACACCAGATCAGCCACAAAGCAAGAAGAGCTTTGCAGGTCACGGACTTAGAGCATGGCTCCTTACCGTCGGTCGGGAATTTCACCCTGCCCCGAAGATGGAATCGATTATTTTATTGTCACTTACATTATACATCCTTATGAAGATTTTGCAATATCTTTGCTTAATAGAATACTATTTTATTAGTTTGAACATAAATAAGGAAGCTGTCGCAAAATGCATAATATGCATTGGCTGACAGCTCCTTTTTCCATAAGAGATTGCTTATTTTAAGATTCGTTACTGATTGTGCAACAGTCTCCTTTTCAATCACTCATTTTTATTCATCCATATTTATGAACAGCTTTCCTTTTGCCTGTTTGCGAGATTCATTGCCATAGGTATCAGTAACCTTGACTTCAATCACACCACCATCTGCTTTTAAATTACTAGGGGCTGTCCAATACCCTACATAATGTCCATCTTCCATTTCCATCATTGGAAGCTCTGTTGCATTTGAAATTTGACTTTTTGTGTTTGTGAGTGGCATATGAATAAAGAATGTCGCCTTTCGACCTGGCTCACTGTCAAATTCGATTTTCACACTCTCTCCTGCTTTTATATATTTATCTTCTGTTGGTGTGAGGTTTTCAATCACAGGCTTCGTGTAGTTTACATCAATAGTTACGTTATTTTTGGCTTTATTTCCGGCTAGATCCTTTGCCACTACTTTAATCGTGTTCGCGCCGTTTTCTAAAATAATCCGTTTGGAATACTTGCCGTCAGATACAGTAGCTTTATGACCATTAACTTTAACTGTGGCAAGATTCGGATCATCTACAGTACCTTCTACGGTAACTGTTTCCTTGTTTGTCTTTTCTCCATCTACCGGTGAGACAATAGTCAGTTCAGGAGCTTTTGTATCTAAGGTTACCTTCACTTTGGAAGACTCACCAACAGGAGTTCCTTCCAATAGGGAAATAGCTTGAAATTCATTTACTCCTTCTGTTAATTCTGTAGGAATGGCAAATTCCCCATCTTCGCCCACTGTGGCATTGCCTGCTTCTTCTCCATTGTTCCAGATTTGCACGGTAGTAGTGGGTGAAGCAGTACCTTTAATCGTTAAATCTTTTTCATTGGTTATAACATCCTTTTCCGGAGTAGTGATTACCGGATCAACAGCTTCATAAGCTACTCTTGCTCTGATCATATAGTTACCTTCATTGGCTGGTGATTTGGACCACGCTCCTCCAACAAGTTGATAACTTCTTTCGGCATTTGGACTACTCTCATCAGTAGCTAATCCCGGGGCACCGGTATTAGGCTGTGTTTGAATATAAACCATGTAGAAATCATCATTTACCGTTATACTATGCTCTTTTAGGTCAATGATAGTCCATTCACTATTATCTCTAATAGCTTCTGCAGAAATTGGTCCTGCAATTTTCTTACCAGGCTTTCCGTCTGCACCGGAGGCATCCCAAACTTCTACTGCAAATTCAGTACCTCCAGGAGAAGGGAACTCCTCATCCCAAAATTTAAATACTCCCTCCGTTACTACTGCTGTGTCTTTCCCTTCAGGTAAAGTCATCTTAACTGCCCAGCCATTGTTAGCATCATAAAACGCTCTAGCGTTTTCTGCTGTACCATCATCGTACCCAATTTCTCCACCAGGAACTGTGTAAAATGGCTCTAATTGGATATCTTTCGTTATATCGTCCTGTAAGTCGACTTGGACCTCTTTCGGATGGTATCCGCTAGCAAGTATTTTTAATGTATACTGACCTTTATAGGCAGTAAGTGAATAACTTCCATCTTCATTTGTTTGCACTGGGGCAATATTTGCATCCTCTATAACCATCACAGTCGCATCATTTACAGGTTCATTTGTAGTCTCATCAGTCACTTTTCCATTTATATCGAATTGTTCAATTTTTTCTAGTGTAAAGTCAATTTGTTTTGTTTGGTCATTTTCAATCTTTACATTTTTCTCTTTTGATTCAAATCCATAGGATTCTGCTTTAAGGGTATAGTCGCCTGCTGCATGCAGCAAGTTGTACTGCCCATTTTTGGGATCCGTATTTACGGAACGTCCACTTTCAATCACACTTACTTTGGCCCCAATTGGCAAAAGCAATGGATTAATCATTTCACTTTCAATTGGTGATTTTTCTTTTTGTGGTAAAATCGGTTTTATTTTTGCAGGATCAACTTTCTCTTTTTTAGAAGCTTTTTCCTTACTCTTAATTACACCAAGCCCTATATTACCTTTGGATTTTATCTTAGAATTGTCTTTGGTTTTACTGCTTTCCTTTTTCTTATTTAATGCAAGTGAGGCACTTGGACTCATTGATTCGTCAGTCAATGCTACATCATCAATATACCAGCCATCTTTTGTAACGCTGCCGTCTGAAGTTATATTGAAGCCAATATAGATTCGTTGTCCACGGTATTCAGACAAATCTACTTCTCCATTTATCCATTCATTGGACTCCCCTTGTACTCTCATCAATTGAGTCCATTCGTTTTTGTCTGTTGATATAAATACATGGCCAAAATCGTATGCTCTTCCGGAAGCGTACATTTCCAACTCATGCCATTGCTTAAATTGTAAATACGTATTTCCTTCTTCAGGTAAGTCAATTGGTGGCATAACGAGTGTAGCATTTGCATCACTATCATACCCCCCTGCTAAATTAGTAGCATACAGCTTTTCTCCTGAAGCCGCGCTTTCTGGACCGGATTCTGGTGTGCCCCATTCCCAGCTGTTATTTTCACCAAATGACGTCCAGCCAACCGGGGTGCTTTCAAAATCATGCGTGTAACCAACGGTTATTCCAGGCAAGACTGTTACTTCGAAGGATTCACTATTCACTTCATTGTTGCCAAAATCATTGATCTTCCATGAATAAGTGATTGCTTCTCCCTCGATATGCTCACCTGGTATAATAACAGCATAGTTACCTTGCTTATAGTCACCAGAGATACGAGCAGCTTCTATGACATGATCTTCTCCATTACTATCTTGATAAATTACCTCTACAGATGAAACACTAATATTGTCAGCAACTTCAACCTCTAACTCCAAGTCCATTCCTTCATAAGTTTCTATCGGGCTTTCGTGTACAAAAGTAGGCGCTTCATTATCTTCCCCCTCTTTTGTAACCTGACCTTCAACTGTCCCTAGCCCCGACACTAAAGAAGACACTGCATCAAATGCATTAACTAAGCCATATCCATATCCATTATTGGGAGAATCGGGATATTCTTCATCTGTTAATGGATTAGCAGTATTCATTAATACGTCTTCCAATTCATCAACAGATAAGCTGGAATCAGCCTGTTTCATTAAAGCTACTACTGCTGAAACTGCTGGTCCCGCCATTGAAGTTCCATTCCAACCGCCTTCATACCCACTTCCAGGTACAGAAGAACGAATATTTGCTCCTGGTGCGGAAATATCTGGTTTGACTTCATCATAAGGTGATGGACCTCGTAAGGAAAAGCCTGCAACTGTATCATTGATATCTGTTGCTCCAGTTGCAAAAGACTCTGGGTAATTTGCAGGAACAGCAACCGACCCTGGGCCTCCCGGATTGAATAAGGTTGTATTACCAGCAGAGAACTCCGGGAATATTTGAGCTGCTCTCCAATTTATTACTACATCTCTATACCATTCATCCAAACCTGGGCCGCCTCCCCAAGAATTATTAACTACATCTGGGGCCAAATCTACGCGTGCATTACCTTCACTATCCTTTGGGGCAAGGATCCATTCTGCAGCTTCAAGCAAATCAACATCTGTCCCACCGTCAGCTGTAAAGGCTTTTACTGCTATCCATTTAGCTCCTGGTGCAACACCCACTTGGTTTGAGCCGTCCGGTTCACTCCCAACCATTGTACCTGTTACATGTGTCCCGTGACCCTGGTCATCATAAGCTTCTCCCTGACCGGCTGTAGCATCAAACCAATTATAGTCATGTGTTACTTCTCCGGTAGCTGAATCGTAACCACGGTATTTTTCCTTTAAAGCAGGGTGATCCCATTGGACTCCGGTATCAATACTTGCGACCACTGTACCCGTTCCGTCAATCCCCATATCCCAAACCTGTGGCGCTCCAACTCTTTCCACATTCCATTCCACATTTGCAACTTCAGATTGAGGTGCTTTTGCATCCTTAGTCACTGTAGTAAAAAGTTCTCTTTTCTCATTTGGCAGTATTTTTTCAACCTCCGCAAATGAAGAAAGCTTTTCAGCAACTTCTTCTGTTGCCGTTACGGCCATCCCATTAACAATGTAGTAGGAATTAAAGCTAACAACCTTGCCGTTTTTCTTTTCCTGTTGTAAATAAGCTTTTACTTTTTGTTGAGATTCTATAGAAGTAGCTTTTAATTCAGACACAACAACTGACCTTTGCATCAGCTCTGTCTTGGTAGAAGTAAGATTTTTCGAATCTGCTTCCTTCTTCGCAGCTTTTGCTACCTTCTGTGTATCTGCTTTATCTTTAAATTTCACCAAAAAAGTAACCTTATCGTCCTTTGTAAAGGCAGTTTTAAGCCGATCACTCATTTTTACTTGTGCAGCATTCTTTTGTCCGTACACGGATTGAAACAGTTCACCTTTCGATTCTGCATAACTCATTCCAGGTGTAATAAGGGAAACCGCCATAATAAAGGTTGCAGTTAAACTAAACAACTTCGTTCGACGTTTCTTTTTCGTTATCAATTTATTCCCTCCTTTTGATTAAAAAACACCATTTGCTCTTTAGGTGAGTTCCGGAACCCATTAAAAAAAACACCTCCTCCTTTCCTAAATATTAATAGGTTCACAATTGCTGAGGTGTTGTTTGCAAAATCTATGTTGTTAAAACCAGTATAAGCATATATGAAGAGAGAATTTGTCGAACGATGTCGTTAAAATATATAATATTCAAAATTGAATAAAAAGTAACTCATTTTCCATTTTTACCTCAGGTAAGAAATACCTACTTTATCTATAAAATCCAATTAAATGGCCTTATATCGATCTTTTAAATGTATTTTTTCAAAAATATGTAGCTTGAAATGAAAAAATAAGAAATAACTCCTAGTAAATTATGTTAAATCCATTACAAATTTTACCTAATATGTAAATAATGGTACTATTCGTATGTATTTTGTAACAATAAACAAGCATTAGGACTTATCTTTATCAAGAAGCAACATATTGTGGTAGTAAATACCTTGAACTGTATATATTGGCTTACGCATAGTTAATACCAAATTTTTATCCAATTATAAAAACCAGCAAACAATTTGTCTGCTGGTTCTGATTTGATTTTATTAACATTAATCTTCCAATGGATTTAAATTTTCTTCACCGGTCAAGTTTGCAATCATTTCAACCAATAGCTCAATCTCTTCATCAATATCCTTTAGACTAGCTGTTTCTACTGGTGAATGCATATACCTTAATGGTAGCGAAACAAGAGATACAGGCACACCTTTGCCAGTTAATCGCATTTTATCTGCATCCGTTCCAGTCATCCTTGGTGTTAATTCATATTGTACAGCCATTTGTAACTTCTTAGCCGTCTGCTCCAATAATCTATTAATTTTTTTGTTAATCGGTGCTCCTTTAGCAAATACTGGACCTTTTTCTAACCGAATATCCCCATGTTTATTTTTGTTAACTCCTGGAAAGTCTGTGGCAAAGGTTACATCACAAGCAATTGCCATTGTAGGTTCAATCCCTGCAGCAGCAAAATAGGCACCCCCCATATTCGTTTCTTCATTTACTGTACTTGCCGCATAAACACCTACAGAACAACCTCGTTCCGCAAGATTTTTTAACACTTCTGCAACGATAAATGAACCTGTGCGATTATCTAATCCCCGACCGGAAATATACCGGTCAGATAAAATTTCCGGCTCTGTTTTGTATACAGCCAAGTCACCAATCTGAATATAGTCCTCTGCTTCTCCCTTTGTTTTATAACCACAATCAATAAATAAATCCTCTAAGTCAAAATCCTTTTTAATTCCTCCATGATGTTGAGCATTAACACCAATGACACCAGTAACTGAAGTATTTTCACCCATTACAGTTACTTTCATACCGACTGCTGCCTGTGGATTAATACCACCCATTTTATCAAAATGTAAGAATCCGTCTTCATCAATACGATTAATGACAAGGGCAATTTCATCACAATGTCCTGCTAAGAGAATTTTAAACCGGGCATCTGGATTAAGAACTCCTATTGCATTACCTGCATGATCTGTCCTAATTTCATCAGCAAAAGTCTTCACATAATTTATCCACTTCTTTTGAATTGCAACTTCATTACTTGAAGGTGAAGCTGTATGTAATAATTCTAATAAAAAATCTTGATTAGCTTTAGGCATAACTATTCCTCCTCAAAATGAATTCTTTTTTATCATAGCAAAAATAATCTGCAAGAGCACTTTTGTTTACGAAAAGTTTTATAATCGATACACTTTACTACAAGACTAAATAAAAGGGAGCTAATTACTATGGAATTAAATGATTGGTTCAACAAGGGAATTTTACCAGATGACTATATTGAATCCATGCAAACACATAGAGAAAATCTTTTGCATATATATGATAATTTTCAATTACCTGAGGACCAAGCTTTTTTCGATGCCTTAAAAAAGCAGAATTTGCGTGTGATAGTGCTCACAGAAGACTGGTGTGGTGACGCTATGTTAAACATCCCAATTCTACTTCGTTTATCGGAAGCAGCTAACATTAACGTTCGTATGCTGTTAAGAGACCAAAATCTCGAACTAATGGATCAATACTTGACCAACGGCAAATCTCGCTCTATTCCTATTTTCATTTTTCTTGATGCAGAAGGTAATGAAGTAGCCAAATGGGGGCCAAGAGCAGAAAAAGTTCAGCAATTTGTGGACCATTCCAAGGAAGCTCTCCCGCAAGAAGATGCAGAGGATTTTAAAGAAAAATTTAATGAAATGCTTTTTTTTATAACAAAATCGCTTAGAGATAATACAGATTTTTGGGAAGACGTTTATCTAAGTTTAAAAAATGAATTAAACAAATAAGAACAAGGGGCTGAAAGGCTGAACGTTGCTGTTCATACATAAGCACATATTGAAAAAGGCTGTCACCAATAATGTGACAGTCTTTTTGTATAAGTATTGCAAAATCTTGTCCATACTAAAATAAGTGTGATTACAATATTTTTACAAAAAGGTGACTTTGTATATGAGCATACGATTAGTTAGATATTTATATTTACAAATTCCTTTACTTATCAGGGTTCTTATAAGCGTTCTTTTCCTCTTATTTTTATTTGGCTTAGTTATTCATATTATTGAGCCAACTCAGTTTCCTACCTTATTTGATGGAATATGGTGGGCTATTGTTACAGGGGCTACTGTAGGTTATGGCGATTTAGTCCCTTTAAGTGTTCCGGGTAAATTGCTAGCAATGCTTTTAATCCTTTCGGGCGGAGGTTTAATCGCATTTTATATTACTGCTCTCACTGCCTCTACACTTAAACATGAGCAGGATTTAACCACGGGTAAAATTGCTTTCAAAGGAAATAACCACATAATTATAATAGGCTGGAATGAACGAACAAGGCAAATTATCGAACACATTTCAAAAAGGAACACCCATCAGGAAATAGTTTTAATTGACCAAACGTTAAACTTTTTAAATTATAAGGATTATCCTGTGCATTTTCTCCACGGAAATCCTACAGAGGATAATACACTCAGAAAGGCTAACATAACTGCAGCAAAGTGTGTATTAGTTTCCTCCGATTTTTCTGAGGAGGAAAGAAAAGCCGATAATTCTACTATCTTGACAATTGTTGCTGTAAGGGGGAATAACCCAAAAATACCTATTATTTCGGAAATCCTATCTAAAATCCAAATTGAAAACGCATTGCGAGCTGGTTCCAATACTATTATCAGATCAAATGATTTTATGAGTGCGTTGTTTTATCATGAGCTTTATCACGCCAACAATGCAACTCCATTTGAAGATATTATCCGCTTACTAGCAAGCCAGCAATTCTGCCACATTCCATTGTCCGAATCTGAAATTGGTAAAACGTTTAAAAGTGTTATTTTAGATTATATTAATGAGAGACACATATTAATAGGTCTCATTCGAAACAAGGAATATATAATGAATCCGTCACCCGAATTATTGTTGAAAAAAGATGATTTACTTATTTCACTATCCTTCTGGGATAACTAACTGCTCTAATTTCTCTACAAGTTGCTTCCCTATATCAATATAGTCGTTTGGAATATGTGCATCAGGATCTATCGGTGGCTGGAATTGGTTGAATGTACCTTGGAATGCTCCTCCCCTGCTATCTTCATCAATTCCCTTTTCATATTGATGTGCAAGTAAAAAGGGCTTTTCCAAACGAACAGTCACGCCAGGGTAATCCAATGATCCAGCCACAGCATAAAATGGAATTCTTAAATAATAATACTTCCCTTCATCATCAATCTTTAAATCAAAATGGCCGTTATCATAATCCCAATTTGAGGCTATTACATACCCCTCTGGTTTGAGGAGCTCCTCCAATACATACAAGGAATAAATTCTATTCTCCACTCGTGAATCCATAGGAATCATCCATCTCTTCCTTTCCATTACTTTTCTTAGTATTCTTTGCTTCTCTATGGAAATTATGCTAAAATGTTGTATTGTGTAAAAAGAATCGAATATATTAGGAGTTGTTCAGCATGACAAGTAAATTTGAGACAGGTCAAATTTTAGAAGGAAAAGTAACAGGAATTCAACCATACGGTGCATTTGTTGCTTTAGATGAAGATACGCAAGGATTAGTTCATATCTCGGAAGTAACTCATGGATTTGTAAAAGATATTAATGAACATTTATCCATTGGTGATGAGGTTAAAGTAAAAGTTCTTAATGTCGACGAGGAAAAAAATAAAGTATCCCTCTCTATTCGTGCTACTGAGGAAGCACCGGCAAAATCCGCCAGTCCTAAAAAACATCAACCAGTTAAAACAGAACAAGAAAATGATACAGCTGGCTTTAATACACTTAAAGATAAACTGGAAGAATGGATCGAGCAATCTAAAAACGATTCATTTAAGAAATAATACCGCTAAATGATATAAACAGAGGCAAACCCCACCTTAGGTAAGTTTGCCTCTGTTTTTTTAACCGTCTACACCTTTGGGAGCATGCTGATCAGCAAAAGCTTCATCTGTTTTGAAGAGAAGAGGAATTAAGACTAAACCACTAATTCCTACCAATGTATAAATAATTCGGGCAAAACCAGCGGTCTGGTCTCCTCCAAACAGTGCTGCAACTAAATCAAATTGAAATAAGCCAATCAGTCCCCAGTTAACTGCACCAATAATAGTAAGCGCTAAAGCAGTGCGTTGAATTCCATTCATACATATACCTCCTTTATAATTTTCCTCTATCGTAGCTTTTGCAAAATATCTTATTATATACTATTTCTTTCTTGCTTTCGCAGATTTACTTGGGTAAAGTTACATTATATACAAATTATTGTGTAGTAATAGGAGGCTAAGAAATGACACATATCTCTTTTAAATATGAGAGTGCTTTATCCTTTTTCAATAAGGAGGAAATAAATAATTTAACTGACTTTGTTGAAAAAGCACATTTTAATTTACATGAAAAAACAGGTGCAGGTAACGATTTCCTAGGATGGGTTGATTTACCTGAAACTTATGATCAAGAGGAATTTGCCCGTATTAAAAACTGTGCCGATAAAATCAGAAATGATTCCGACATATTACTTGTAATTGGAATCGGCGGATCCTACTTAGGGGCAAGAGCAGCTCTGGATATGCTAACACACTCTTTTCAAAACCTGTTATCAAAGGAGCAAAGAAAGGCTCCCCAAATTATTTTTGTTGGTAACCATATGAGTTCATCTTATATTGCAGAGTTATTTGATATTATAGAGGGAAAAGATGTTTCTATTAATGTCATATCCAAGAGTGGAACGACGACAGAGCCAGCGATTGCATTTCGGATCTTTAAAAAACATTTGGAAGAAAAATACGGAAAAGAAGAAGCTAGTAAGCGGATCTACGCTACTACCGACAAGAAAAAAGGTGCATTAAAGACATTGGCAGACCAATCAGGCTTCGAGACATTTGTTATTCCTGACGATGTAGGTGGTCGTTATTCTGTTCTAACTGCAGTAGGGTTGCTTCCAATAGCTGTTGGTGGCATATCAATTGAGCAGATTATGAACGGAGCTCAAACCGCAATGAAGGATTTATCTACCCCTGTTCTTGCCGATAACCCTGCTTATCAATACGCAGCCATTCGAAATATTCTTTATAATAAAGGTAAAACAATAGAAATGCTTATTAACTATGAGCCACAACTTCAATATTTTGCAGAGTGGTGGAAACAGCTATTCGGAGAAAGTGAAGGAAAAGATCAAAAAGGGATCTATCCTTCTTCTGCAAATTTTTCAACTGATTTACATTCCCTAGGTCAATACGTTCAGGATGGCAGAAGGGATATTTTTGAAACAGTATTACATGTAAATAAATCGAACAAGGAAATATTCATTGAGGAAGATGAAGATAATCTTGATGGTTTAAACTACCTTGCCGGGAAATCAATTCATGACATTAATAACAAAGCATTTCAAGGTACACTTTTGGCACATACAGATGGGAATGTACCGAATTTAGTTTTGGAAATCCCTGCGCTTGATGCCTTTACGTTTGGTTATCTAGTGTATTTCTTTGAAAAATCTTGTGCAATCAGTGGTTATCTTCTTGGTGTTAATCCATTTGATCAACCCGGGGTAGAAGCATACAAAGTAAATATGTTCGCTTTATTAGGAAAAGCAGGATATGAGCAAGAAAAAGAAGAGCTGGAAAAGCGTTTAAATAATAAGTAGTTAAAAACGATATTTAATAAATAAATTTTATTCTTTCACGTTTATATATTCTTTTTGATGGGTATTACTATAAATGTAAGACTTTCTCGTATTCCCCCTGTAGGCAAAGCGCTAAGCGCTTTGCTTTTTTTTATGTTTGAAATAAAGATTCTAATATAAGTTAAGGTCATTCAATGTTTCGCAAAATAGATAAACTACGACGTAACTAAGAATATAGAGGCTGCGTAAATTGCCGCTACGGGGAAATATTCCGCTTCGCTACTATTTCCTATTATATCTACGAAAAAAATTGCGTTCGCATACACCCAGAATGTGCTGTGTACAAATTGATTGTAGTGGAGGGCGGCGACTCCTACCGGAATAGCATGAGCTGAAGACCCTGGACGGAGCTTAGCGGAGGAAGCGGCTGAGGCCATGCCGGGCGGCAAAGAAGACACTGTGAGGTTACGAACAGATGTCGCGCTTGTACCCGGAGGTGTGAAAGCGTCCGCATGCAACGAAAATCAATGGGGCACTTCTCCTCAAATATTTCACTGAGTTTTTCATCAATAAATTTACGTCGCATTTTACTCCTACTAAGAATGAACGAAATACGTTTGTACCCCACATTTGCTATAGAACCGAAATAAAATTACGAGACAAGTTCTACAATCACTCGATAAAGATAATCTTTGTTATAATAGAATAAAATAAAGTACTATGAGGTGAAATTATGAGTTTATTTGATACAATTCAGGACAGACTGCATACACGGTCAGTAAAATGGGATATGCGAAAGGCAGTATTTAGCACAGATGAAGTTCTACCAATGTGGGTAGCAGATATGGATTTTAAAGCTCCACAGCAAGTATTGGATGCGCTAGTGAGCAGAACGGAGCACGGAGTTTTCGGTTACACAGCAGTTGATCAAGATGTGAAGGACTCTATTGTAAATTGGTTAGATAAACGCCATAATTGGAAAATCAATGATGAGTGGCTATCCTTTAGTCCAGGGGTGGTAACAAGCTTACATATGGCAATACAGGCTCTTACAAACCCAGGAGACAAGGTGATTATTCAAACACCTGTATACACGCCTTTTTTCAATGTTATTAACAGTCATGACAGACAGCTAGTCAAGAACCCACTTACTTATAAAAATAATTATTACACTATTGACTTTGAAGACCTGGAAGAAAAAATGAAGCAAGGAGCAAAAGCACTCATTCTTTGTTCTCCACATAATCCAGTGGGTAGAGTTTGGGCGCGTGAGGAACTTGAACGTATTGCTGATCTTTGTATTAAACATGAGGTTATCTGTATTGCTGACGAGATACACGGAGATTTAACTTTATCCGATAATAAGCATATCCCATTTGCATCCATATCAGAAGAGATAGCAGACATGACCATTACTTGTATGGCACCAAGTAAAACATTCAACTTAGCAGGTTTACAAGCTTCATATATTGTTACTGCAAATAAAGAAATGCGCGAGAAAATAGATGCCTGTTTTAGCAGCCAAGGACTAGGCATGTTAAACACAATGGGAAATGTAGCATTGGAAACAGCATATCTTCATGGAGAGCAATGGCTGGATGAATTACTGGAGATTTTAGAAAGGAATAGAAACTACGTCGTTGAAATGTTCGAGAAACATAGTACTGGACTAAAAGTAGTTCAAACAGAAGGTACTTATCTACTGTGGATTGATTGCAGTAATCTAAACATGAACCCAGAAGAATTAAAGGAATTTATGATCAAGAAAGCAAAAGTGGGACTAAATCCAGGGGCTTCTTATGGAGTAGAAGGAAATCAATTTATGCGAATGAACATCGCCTGCCCTAAAGCTACATTAGAAGAAGGAGTTAACCGTTTAGTTAAGGCAATAGAAGCAAACTAATCTTAGCCACCATGGATATGTCCTTGGTGGCTATAAATTATTCTTCTTGTTTCTCATTAAACTGAGTGGGGTCAGTTGGTGACCCAGAATTATCTTCGGAACCCGGATCCGTTTTAATTTCCCCACAGATAATTCTCGCACCTGTATTACCAGCAGGTTGACTTACCCCGTCATCTTTACCTTCGTCTACCACAAGTGAAGTACCCTCACCAGTCAATATCGATTTCTTTCCTTCAGATAAAGTAGCGCCAGCCAGCATCAATTCAGCATCAACTAGCCCTCCTGCATCCGCCTCAATGTTTGGTAAATCACCTAAATGAGCTCCTTTTGGATGCATTAAACCATGCTCTTTTCCTTCAGGATTAAAGTGACTACCTGCACTCTTGAAATCAGGCCCCTTGCAAGAAGGATATTCGTGTACATGGATACCATGCAATCCTGGAGATAAACCTTCTAACTTTAATTTAATACTTACTCCATCCGGTTTTTCGCTTATCTTTGCATTACCGACTAAATCGCCATCAGCATTATACATTTCTACTTCTCTAGTTTTGTCTGGATTACTTTGGCAGGAAACCAAGAGTAAAATAAATACTATGATAAAAAGTCTCATAAAATGAACCCCTTTTAACTACTTTCTGTTAGTATTTACAACTTGCAAAAGGATAAACGTACAAAAACCAAGATATATGTTACTAACCATTCACCTCGTATTGTTCGACAAGAAAAAATAACTGTATTGAAAAATTTCTTTAGTCAATCTTCCTGAATCATTAAAAATCCAGCTACATATTAGACTTAAATAAAAAAACCCCATTTTAAAGGGGGTTTTTTTCTTGATCAGAATTATTATTTAGTTGATCATTGTATCTTTCATTAAATGATTTTTCATCTTTTTTTGACTTTTTATAAATCAAGTACATAACAACTCCAGCAGCAATCATGAAGATGGTTAAAGAAATAATTGCTGGAATATATTCTGATTTATCTTCTGGAAAATAAAGAAATGGCATCATTAATTTCACGTCCTTTAATCACAGTATAACAAATCATAATTTTATTCGATACAGACATAGCTAAATATTCGCTAATCTGTGACATTTTTGGCAAAATAGAATAAAAGGAGGTTTTACGATGGCGGAAGTTGAAATAGGAGCCAATGTAAAAGCACATTATAATTCTGGAACATACATAGGAACGGTCAAAGAAGACAGGGGCAATCGCTACCTTATCGAGGTACACGCAGTGCTCAAGCATCCCTTGCAAGGAGATATTCACCATCCCGGCGAAGTTGAAGGAGTATTTTTCCATGAACGAAAAGCGTTAGCCCCTCATGAAAAAATGAATGTAAAAAAACCAGCTGTTCATCCTTACAATGATATTATTCCTGAATACAATGAATCTTTACGCGATGCTGTGAATGTATATAAAGAAAAATTATGCAGTAAGGATAATGATTTCAATAACAAAGCTTACCATACTTTAACTGAATTAGAAAACAAATATTATAAGGATAAATATTATTAATTAAATGCTTATTAGTTTTTGTTCAAAAATAAATTTAAAGTAGCTCAGCTCTTTGAATTATCGCTATAAAAAAATTAAAAAGCTAGAGGCCCCCTCTAGCTTTTAGTTACTACTATTCGCCTAAATGTTCTTTTATTACTTCAGCAACACCATTTAATGCTTCTTCTTCGTCACTGCCATTTACTGTAATTTTAACTTCTGCCCCTTTTGGAATTCCTAAGGACATTACGCCCATAATGGATTTAAGGTTTACTGTTTTATCATTGTAGGTTGCTTCCACTTCAGACTCAAATTGACCAGCTTTATTAACTAGTAAAGTAGCCGGACGGGCATGGACACCTGTTTCCGCTGTAATTGTAAAAGTTTGCTCTTTCATACTTTATCATCCTTCCAGTTTATTAACTATGTACCAATTATCTTAGTACAATTTAGTGTATTTGATTAGTTTAACCAATTATATTATATACTATATGATAGTGATTTTGAAATGAAAACACATGGACGTTTGACTAAACTCACAATAATTGTCTTTCGCCAGGCATTGTGATAATTTTAATGTAGCGATAGTTTATAAGGAGGAATATAATATGAGTGTACATATTGGAGCAAAAAAGGGCGAAATAGCTGACAAAATATTATTGCCTGGTGATCCATTAAGGGCTAAGTATATAGCTGATACTTTTCTTGAAGATGTATCAAAATATAATGACGTACGAGGAATGTATGGATTTACAGGGACATACAAAGGAGAACGGGTATCCGTTCAAGGAACAGGGATGGGAGTTCCGTCCATATCCATTTACGTAAATGAGTTAATTCAAAGTTATGACGTTAAAAAGTTAATTCGTGTAGGAACTTGTGGTGCTATTCAGAAGGACGTAAAAGTTAGAGATGTTATCTTGGCGCAAGGGTCTACTTCCGATTCTCAAGTGAACAAGATGGTTTTCGATCACATTGATTATGCTCCCCTTGCAGATTTTGACCTTCTGAAAAAAGCATATGATGTTGGTCAGGAAAAAGGGATGAATTTACGTGTAGGTAACGTATTTACAAGCGATACGTTTTACCGTGATAATGGTAAGGAAATAAATGAATTATTGGCTAGTTATAAAGTACTTGCTGTTGAAATGGAAACAACAGCCTTATATACACTCGCAGCGAAGTATGATCGCCAAGCTCTTTCCGTGCTTACTGTTTCTGACCATATCTTAACAGGTGAAGAAACAACAGCCGAAGAACGTCAAACAACTTTTAATGAAATGATGGAAATCGCATTAGAAGCTGCAATAAAATAGTAGTTATTCCAGAGGAACAGCCAGAAATAGGCTGTTCCTCTTTGCTTCTATTGAAAATGTTGAGGTACAAACGTTATTTCGTACATTCATAGTAGGAGGGAATTGCGAACTAGTGTGGACTATCAGCTGCAGAGAGAAGCAATACTCCGAAGAATGAGATAATCGGCACAGAACGAGATAATCCGCAGAAAAGTGAATTAATCGGCTGCAGAGCGAAATAATCCGCCGGAGAATAAATTAATCGGCTGCAGGGCGAAATAATCCGCCGGAGAATAATTTAATCAGCTGCAGAGCGAAATAATCCGCCGGAGTGCAAATTAATCGGCAGGAGATCAAGATAATCCGCCGGAAACATTCGCAAACTAGCTATAGTTTGTTCACTATACGTTATTTTCTAAACGGTTATTTGCAAACACACAAGTTAGTTCGCAGTTCATCTATTTTGCGAATCATTACTTAAACACATCATATATATTATAACTCATTATGCCAAATGGCTATTGGTTCCTCAAAAGTTGCATAATTGTTATACGATATACCTTTTCTTATGTTAATATTAACTAACTACAATCCTTTAGGAAGGAAGGATGCTCAAATATGGATGTATTGATGAATTTCCCTCTCTTATCAGCATTAACTGCTATTATCTTTGCACAGGTTGTAAAAATTCCAATTAAACTTGTTGTTACAAAAGAATTTCGCCCTGGTCTTGCCTTTAGTACTGGAGGTATGCCGAGCAGCCATTCAGCTGCGGTTGCTGCTTTAACAACAAGCGTGGGAATTATGGAGGGCGTTTCTTCAACCATGTTTGCTGTTTCATGCGTTTTTAGTATTATTATTATGTTTGATGCTTCAGGTGTGCGTAGACAAGCTGGAGAACAGGCTATCGTATTAAACCAATTGATTAAGGACTTTCAATTATTTGTAGATGGAGCCAAGGATTGGAATCGTAAGAAGGAATATGAAAAAAGGCAGGAATTAAAAGAATTATTAGGACATCAACCGATTGAGGTTTTTTTGGGTGGCCTCTCTGGCGTGGCAATAGCCTTTTTACTATATCAACTTTATTAGCATAATCTCGATATCAAACTAAAGAAGATTATTTTAAACCGAATTTTTCGGTATAGATCGCACCATTTCCATAAAAAATCCGAACGGAAATTCATTAGAAAATGAATCAGTTCGGATTTTTTAATTATTAATATAATATGGTTTTAGGCTTTTAAAATCATTTACTCTTGAATAAACTGTTGTCTAAACACTTGTAATGCTTCATTTTCATTTAATTTGTTTAATGTTTCTTCAGTTAGTGAACCATCGCCTTCTTCCAAAATGTATACATCCAGCTTTTTCTTTCCCCACTGAGAATATACGTCTTCAACAGAATCATAAAATAAATCTATTTTATTCCCATTAATAGCGCTTCCTTTATCAGCTACTACCCCATAGCCATATCCAGGTATATACATAACTGTCCCAATTGGATATACATTTAAATCCGCTGCGATCGTAGAGTATAAGTCCCTTTTTACTTGAACGCCTGAAAAGGTTATGCCGTATTCCGGGTGGTCTGGTGTTTTTCCAGTTGATTCCACTCCTGCTGTATAGCCTGTTGCTACTACAGTTGCCATCGGGTATTTTGAAAAGTCTACTGCTTCCTCAATTGAAGATGGCCCACTGATTTGTTCACTTGAGATATATCGTTTGTCTTGTTGAATATAATTTAATTTTTTCTCTTGAAGAGAAATTTGTTTGTAGCTTGCAGGTGAACCAGCTTTAGCTGCGGTAAACAAGGAAGTTTTTTCAACCCATTTCTCTATATCTGATAAACTTACATTTGAGATTGTAGTAACTGTAACAAAAAATGCAATAAGTACCAACGTTATCATGCTCGCTCTTCTCATCATTTTTTTTACTTTCATTAATAACACCTCTCTGGTAGTAAACCTAATTTATCATCCGTGCATATAGCTTTATATCTTAATAGTCTGCAGATAAGGAAGCTGACAGCTGCACATAATGACAAGTAATCTTTTCTACCAACTAAGCATTACCAATTAATTAAAAAATATACAACATTATTCAAAATTCTTTGTATATCACTAGATTTTTTTACTTTATAAACCTAAAAAGATCCCACTGGGAACCAATCTCCAATGGGATCTTTTTGAAAAAAGTATAAATTACAGGCTGAAAACCATATGCTAAATTTAAAACATTTGGTATCCGCTTTTTCTTAAAACTTTAATGACAATTCCTGAAACAATTGTACCTGCAAAACCTGCTGATAATATAACGATATCCACAGGTGTAACGTTCATTAATCTTGTTGCCGCTTCTGAAAAAGCTTCTCCAGGATGTTTAATATATTCTGCTGTACTTATATCATCCACGATCATAACTACAATAATTGGATAGATAAAAGCCATTAACCATGTTTTTCGGAGCAACATATTTAAAATAAAGGCAATTCCAAAAAATATTACAAAGTATAATAATACCGACACTACCAACTGAATCAAAACGGTATCTCCCTTCACTTCCAAGTTCTTTATCCAACTACATTTTATATGAAATACATAAAAAAGCAAAGACTGTTGTCTGTCTTTGCTTACTTCTTAATAAAAGAAGTTAAACTTCCCTTTCTTTATCAACAAACTAAAACCGCCCAACTTTAATAAATAGCGGTTATCTATAATCTTTTTAAGTACAGTAGCTTTCCAACCATAAAACTTATATTTATTATTTAAAATTCCTACCGCATCATTTTGTCCTAATGAAGCAACTGTTCCAAGTATACTTGGCTCAAAAGACTCTAAGTCCTCACGTCTTAGTAATGCCTTAATATTGTGTGCCACAATATCTGATTGCTGAATAGCAATTTGTGCTGTAGGTGGATACGGTTCGCCGTTTTCTGGGTTTATAATCAGTGCGCAATCCCCAATTACAAATACATCCTTGTAATCGGGAGTACGCATATCACTAAGCACTTCTATTTTACCCTTGTTAGTAGTAAATCCTGATTTTCCAACAATTGAATTCGCCCGGACACCAGCAGCCCAAATAGTTGTGGCAGTTGATACATGGATTGTTTTATTGTTTTTTTCAATAATTACCTTATCTGGATGGCATTCTTTGACCAATGCTCCTGTTAAGAACTCTACCCCTCTGGCTTCTAAAGAGTTCATAGCATATTCAGATAGTTGTGGATCAAACCCTGGAAGAACAGTTGATGACCCTTCAATATTAATGATTCTAACCAAGTTTTTATCTATATCATATTCTTTACAAAGTTCTGGTATTCTGTTGGCAATCTCTCCAAGGAATTCAATTCCTGTAAATCCTCCGCCGCCAATAACAATATGTAATAATGCAGGATCCTTTTCTTGCTGCTCGCTATATTTTGCAAAATTGTACTCAATATGTTCCCTTAACAGTCTGGCATTTTTAATATTACCTATGGAAAAAGCGTTTTCTGCAAGCCCAGTAATCCCAAAAGTAGCTGCTTCGAATCCAAGACCTATAACTAATATATCGTAACTTAACTCAACTTCACTAAGTTTGACTTTCTTTTCTTCCGGTTTAATCAATATAACTTTATCTTGAATAAAGTTAACTTTTTCCTGATTAATAATATTTCTTATAGGGATCCTGGTTCGATCATGATGCAATGTACCTGCGGCATTTTCATGGAGCCAGGTTGTTTGGTAATGGTAGTCATTTTTATTAACTAACGTAATCTCTGCTTCATTCATATTTAATGATTTTTGAAGCTTAATTGTTGTCATTATTCCCCCATAACCAGCACCTAATATTACTATATGTGGTTTTTTCATAATATCCTCACTTTCGTTTTCTATGATTAGATATACTATTAAATAGATTAAGATCCATTTGTTGGCTCTAATGACAATAAATTGTAATCTGTTTGATATGAAATGGTAATATAATACCAAGGATAATAGTAGCCTCTTTAGTAGTATTTTTCAAGCAAAATTTTTAGTTTCCACATTTTACTTCTCTCGTCTTAAACTGAATGAAAATATATTGTGCATTATTATTCAAAATAACCCGTTTTATGATACTATGAGTAAGATGGTTTATAGTTTAATTAATAGAATTGGGGGGTAACAACCTTGTCTGAAGAAGTATTTGATGTCACCATCATTGGTGCAGGGCCTGTAGGTTTATTTACTGCCTTCTATGGTGGTATGCGCCAAGCAAGTGTGAAAATCATTGAAAGTTTACCACATACCGGAGGGCAATTAACTGCTCTTTACCCTGAAAAGGATATATATGATATTGCAGGTTTTCCAAAGGTTCGCGCTCAGGAGTTAGTTGATAATTTAGAAGAGCAAGCTAACATATTTAATCCTACTATCATCCTTGAACAATCCATAGAAGAAATTGAAAGAATGTCGGACGGCTCCTTTAAGCTAATTTCCAACACGAAGGAAATCCACTATTCAAAAACAATAATCATTACGGCTGGTAACGGGGCATTTCAGCCTCGCAGATTAAACGTAGGAGAATGTGATCAATTTGAAGGAGTAAACCTACATTACCATGTAAAGGATATGAATCAATATAAAGGACAAAATGTAGCTTTATTAGGCGGTGGCGACTCTGCTGTAGACTGGGCGCTTATGCTTGAACCAATTGCCAATAAGGTCACATTAATCCACCGACGGGATAAGTTTAGAGCACATGAACACAGTGTTGAGAAGCTGATGTCATCGAATGTAGATGTATTAACACCCTATGTACCAACAGATGTTCAAACTAGTGACAAAATTGATCGGATTGTATTGGAAGAAGTAAAAGGAGAAAACAAAGTTGAGCTGGAAGTAGATTCAGTCCTTTGTAATTACGGTTTTGTTTCCACACTAGGACCTATTAAGAATTGGGGTTTGGAAATAGAAAAAAACAGCATTGTCGTTAATTCAAAAATGGAAACTAATATTCCTGGAATTTACGCTGCAGGAGATATATGCACCTATGAAGGAAAGGTAAAATTAATTGCAACAGGATTTGGTGAAGGTCCAACAGCCATTAATAATGCTAAACAGTATATTGATCCTAAAGCACGGATTCAGCCAAAACACTCAACAAGTATGTTTTAACTCAGAGCTTACCATTCATAGAGACACAGATTCATTCACAATAGAAAAAGCTGTCGATCAAAATTGATCGACAGCTTTTTATTAACAATTCTCTGGTACTCCTTCTCTATCTTTAGCCCTAAACGAAGAACCACAACCACATGAAACAATAGCATTGGGGTTATCAATACTAAAACCCCCACCCATCATGTTTTGCTTGAAATCAATAGTAGTTCCTTCCAAAATAGGAATATCTTGGTTGAAGAATACTACTGGAATCCCATTAATTTCTTCAACACTATCTAAATCTTCATTAATATTATATTCAAAGCCTAATGAATAGGATAGTCCACTGCAACCACCGCCTTTTATTCCAAAACGTAAGTGAGCACCTTCTGTTTCTTCTTTCATCATTTCCTGAATCTGCTTTCTCGCATTATCAGTTATCGTAATAACCATCTCAGATTTCCTCCTTCTCTAGGATTGGTTACCTCCAAGTATACAAACTAGAAGCTATAATATCAACTAAGGCATTCTATAATGATAGACACCCGAAGCAATTACTTCTGCGTCTCCTGTCATCCACACCTTCCCATGATGATCCCATCTGATTTTTAAATCCCCTCCCTGCAGATGGACAGTTACCGGTTCACCTTTTCTCAGATGGTGGTTTAATACTCCCGCAACAACAGCAGCACATGCGCCAGTACCACATGCCTGTGTCACGCCAGATCCTCGCTCCCAGACACGGAAATTAACTTCGTTTTCAGAGATTATTTCTACAAATTCCACATTTACTCCATTAGGAAACCGGGAATCTTTTTCTATCAGCGGACCTAAATCATATAAAGGGGCATGTTCTATATCTTCCACGAAAAACACAGCATGTGGATTTCCCATGGAAAGAGCGGTAAGCTTCAATTCCTCCTCCGATATAAGGAATGGTTCTGCCACAACTTGATCAGCTGCTTTTCCTAACATAGGTATAGATGCTCTCTGTAATTCTGGATCTCCCATGTTAATTGTAATTTCCTTAACAACTTGATCCTTTACCATTACTTCTGCTTCTACGATGTTTGCCTTTGTTTCCATTGTGAATTTTTGTTTATCTATAATACCAGATTCGTAGGCGTATTTCGCAGTACAACGCAGACCATTTCCACAGCTCTGCCCCTCAGAGCCGTCTTTATTAAATATTCTCATTCCTACATCCGCCTTTTTGCTTGGATGAATTAATATTAGACCATCTGAACCAATTCCTGTATAAACATTAGATACAGC
The DNA here is from genome assembly GCF_001878675.1 of Virgibacillus halodenitrificans. Classification (NCBI taxonomy): domain Bacteria; kingdom Bacillati; phylum Bacillota; class Bacilli; order Caryophanales; family Bacillaceae; genus Virgibacillus; species Virgibacillus halodenitrificans. The sequence goes on from NZ_CP017962.1 coordinate 2,390,345, forward strand.
TTTGGCAAGCTCAGGCAAAATAGTTTCGTCCAGTTCATACGAAAATAAATCGATATATATATAATTATTCCCTAAGCCATGCATTTTTGTAAAAGGTATTTTCATATGTTTGCCTCTCTCATTTAAAATTATTTTCAATTTAAATTGATTATGGTCCTACAAGTTTTAAATAGTATGGTAACATAATGTGCTTCGCGTGATTAAACATGACTTTTATAGTGAGCTTGCTTTTCACTTATGATCTTACTGTTAAACCGTGGTTATCTAAATGTTGGTAAATTGTTTTCAAGCGAGGTATTCCTTCTGCTACCAATTCTTCATTTACAAATACAATTGGGTAGAATAGATCTTCTTCCTCTATTCGCTGAATGAATAAGAAATCCTTTTCGTTATTTGTTGGTTTATTTATATCTACATATTTATATTCCACTCGTCCATCTTCGTATTTTCTCCCAATAGCTGCTTGAAGCCATTCATAGGTATCTTTTGATCCAGGTGCCCCAACACAGCTAGCACAAATTTGTTCAGCTCCATATATTGTTATTTTAATTTTATTCATGCTAAAACAACCTCCCCCACCATAGTTACTTTTATTTTACAAAATCTCTAAATAAAGATAAAATAAAAGTGACTATTTTAGGGAATTTATATTTTGAAATAGATTTTTTAGCTAATCCGTTTTATAATATATATATGGAAAGGAGAAGATGGATAATGCAAGAGCAAGTACAAGAAGTGTTAAATAAATTGCGTCCATACTTACTACGAGACGGTGGAGATGTTGAATTAATCGATGTAGATGAGAATGGCATTGTGCTTCTTCGTCTAATGGGAGCTTGTGGCAACTGTCCAAGTTCGACAATTACATTGAAAGCTGGTATCGAACGTGCTTTAATGGCAGAAGTTCCTGGAGTAACTGAAATCGAACAAGTATTTTAATATAAGAACAGGCAGATAACTATCTGCCTGTTCTGTTTTAGTTTACAGGTGTGAGAGGTGCTTTTTCCTCCAAAACATTGGCAATATTTTTCAAGCAAAGCTCGATCATTGCTGTTCTAGTTTGAACAGTAGCCGAACCTATATGTGGAAGGCAAATTACGTTCTCCAACTCCAGTAAAGGGTGATTACTACTTATTGGTTCTTGCTCGAACACATCTAAGCCGGCAGCTTTAATTTCCCCTGCCTTTAATGCACAGTATAAAGCATTTTCATCTACCACTGCTCCCCGGGAAATATTAACAAAAACTGCTGATTCTTTCATTTTCTCAAAAGCTTCCTTGTTAAACAGGTTATTGGTTTCCTTTGTAAAAGGAACTACTGAAATTACAAAATCAGATTGAGAAAGAAGTTCATCCATTTGTACATAACTCGCCTGTAATTCTCTTTCAGCTTCCCGTTTACGTTTTCTATTATGATACAAAACAGTCATTCCAAATCCTTTTGCCCTGCGAGCTATAGCCTCACCAATTCTCCCCATTCCTACAATTCCAAGTGTTTTATTATGAACATCCGTACCAGCCAGAAGAAATGGCGCCCAATTTTTCCACTGACCATCTTTTATATACTCGGCAGCCTCATTTAATCGACGAGCAGTTGCCATCATCAATGTAAAGCCTAAATCAGCAGTTGATTCACTTAGTACATCTGGAGTGTTGGTTACGATCACACCCATTTCCTTTGCATAATTAATATTAATGTTATCAAAACCTACGGCCATATTTGCTACAACTTTTAATTGTTTTGATTGATTTAAAACAGATTGATCAACTTGGTCACTGAGCACGCAAAGCAACCCATCGACCTGCTTCACTTCCTTTTCCAGAACTTCTCTTGGGACGGGTTCTTCTTCTTTTTCCCACATTCTAATATCGAATACATCTTTGTAAGATTCCAGTAATTTTCCAGGAACCTTTCTAGTAATGAATATTGTTGGCTTTCTCAATAAGTTCGCCTCCCTTTGAGGTCTAATTATAACCAGTGTAACACAGGAAGACGAAGAGTATTAATATCTGTACCTGCCATCTCATACAAATTTTTTAAAAATGATTCATAATGATCCTGCCCATATAGAAGATTCTCTAAATCATTTGCGTAGTCATCAGGATTTTCACTTGTAAAACCAGTATCCATACAATCAAAAATGTGAACAGGGTATAAAAGCCTTGCATACAATAATCTCCAACTGAAGACGGACAATGGTCTCATTGCTTGGTATTCATGAAGAAATTTAGAAACATCTTGGTGTCCTTGTCGATTTAGTATCATATAGCGTATTTTTTCAGCTAAGTCCCTCACAGGGTGATCGTAAACCAGGTCAGTCGGCCACAAAAAAGGCCGTTCCAACTGATCATAATATCTATTAAATGTAATGCTGCCCTGGTCGTTTTCGTGGAACCTTCTTTCTTGTTCCGACTCTTGCATGTATTGAATCGCATTCTCAGATACTCCGATAATATATGGTAAGGCATCATTAACAATTTCATTCCATTTAGAATAAGATGATGAAGTCGTTGTCTCTGCTTTTTTTTCAAAATATGTTAACTTATTTATCCATAATGTTCTCCATTGACCATAACTAGAGATGGTTTGTGGTTCATAATTATACGTTGTACCAAGTTGATGAAATTGGGCCAAGTCCTCTCCTCCTGCTAACCTGCGACTCCAATCATTTATTTTTATTTGAAGTACAATGTAAGCTGACTCATTAAGAGAGGTAAACCATTCACCCTGTACATTAGGAATTGGAATTGCTATGTAGTCAGAAAATTGTTCAGCAAGAAAATAAGCGAGCGTAGCTTGTTCCATATGAATAATTTCCTTGTTTTCAGCAAAAATGATAAAATAAACATATTCACCCTTTTTATATCCTTTAATATTATCAACCATTATAGGCTCTTCACTGCGAATTCCATATTGTTCAAAAAGTAATTGTTCAAATGACAAACGGATCTCCCCCTTTATACGTTTTATTACTAGTATATGGGTTAAATAAATATTATTAACTAATGATTGAACAGGAAAGGTGATTAATTTGGATAAAAACACGAAACAAAGTGAATTAGAAGTTAAGGCGAGGCAATGGTTAACGGAGCGTGGAGTTGGCATTGATGACATTGCTGAACTTGTATATTATTTACAGTCTAAATACCATGATAATCTAACACTCGATGTCTGTCGCCATAACGTGGATCGAGTATTAACGAAAAGAGAGGTTCAGAATGCTATCTTAACCGGTATTCAATTAGACGTGTTAGCAGAGCAAAAGAAACTGCAACAGCCTCTCCAAAAAACAATTGAAATAGATGAAAGTTTGTATGGAGTTGACGAAATTATTGCATTGTCTATTGTTAATGTTTACGGTTCAATCGGATTCACTAATTACGGTTATATAGATAAACAAAAACCAGGGATTTTAAAGAGGTTAAACGATAAGTCTACAGGAGAGTGCCATACATTCCTAGACGATATTGTTGGTGCTATTGCTGCAGCAGCTTCTAGTAGGCTGGCACATGGAACAACAGAAGATATGTTAATAGATATGGATAATTAAAAAAATGAAAAATAGGCTGGGACATAGCTTAATAATGCTATTTTAAAGATGAAAGTTTCTATAGTGTGGAACAATTCGCTCAGGAGAAACGTTTCTCTATTATAACAAAAAAATCCGAACCATGATTTGTTAGTTGTACAAATCGGTTCGGATTTTCAATGTATAAAAGTCTATTGTCTCGACTCCTGTTAAATTCTTTCAATCCATTCTGACAAATTGTCTACTTGGTGGGTCGGCAAACGATCTTTTTTTGATAATTGTTCTCTTGTGGTTACTCCAGTAAAGGCCATTAGCGTATCCATACCAGCATTCATTCCAGCTAATATATCTGTATCGTAATTGTCCCCAACCATTAGGGTTTCTTCAGGCGATAAGTTTATTATAGATAATGCTTCGTCCATAATAACTGTTTCCGGCTTCCCTATAAAAGTGGGCATCTGCCCTGTACTAACTGTTATTACTGATGTTAGAGCACCATTACCCGGTAACAATCCTCTTTCGTCTGGTATGACAACATCACTATTTGTGGAGATAAATGTAGCTCCATTTTGTATGGCCAAACAAGCATTTGCGTATTTTTCATAATTAATTTGCCGATCTATACCGACTACCACGAAGTCATATTCTCTATCTGAATACGTCTCCAGCCCCTCTTCTTGCAGCGCCTTGTTAATCCCAGTTTCTCCAATTACATAGCAGTTCGCGTTTTGTTTTTTATTTTTAATATATTTGGCTGTAGCTATGCTTGTTGTAACCACATGCTCGGGAGTAGAGTATATCCCTAGGTGATTAAGTTTGTCTGACACTTCTTTCTGGGTTTTAGAAGAATTATTTGTAATGAATAAATATGGCAATTGCTTCGTATTTAACATGTCAATAAATTCCACTGCTGCAACAATTGGTTCTTCTCCACGAAACATCGTTCCATCTAAATCAATTAAATATCCTTTATATTGTTTCATCTGATATCCTCATTCCTGATTTATATTTCTTAAATACTTCAAAATTAGCTTATACAAGATTGCAAAAGGAAGGTGCTTATCACCTTCCCTTCGGTTTTTTTAATGTCCACTTACAATAATTATGTCCATTTGTGATATAGGACTCTGCTTTAACTTCGCTTGTCGGAAAAAGTTCATTAAAGACTTCCTTCTCGTTATTGCATACTTGACCATAGGCCGAAGCAATATTTGCAATGGGGCAATTAAAATTAATAATTTCATACCCTTCTTCTGTCTTATGGACTTCAACCATATACCCTTTTTCGTCCTGTATTTTAGCAACTTCAGAAACCTTTTGATCAAAGGATTCTATCAATTCCAGTTTTGAATCAAAATACGCCTTTTCCCTTTCCATACGTTTCTTTAAAACTGCATTTACTGCTTCTTGACCATGTACTTCCTCTAAGTCTTGTAACAATTCAAGAGGTAGTTTTTCATATTGGTTTGGAAAGGTTGCATGGCCTTTTCTTGTAAGTTCATACGTGTAATATGGCCTACCCATCTTTTGCTTTATTGTATTCTTCCTTACAAATCCTTGCTGCTCCAATTCATGCAAATGTTTCCTAACTGCTATTTCGGATATATCGAAAAACGACATCACACGTGTCATTGAACATTCTTTATCTTTCTTTAAGATATGGAGTAACTTTTGTTTCGTAGTATGCCGCTTATTCATAACATCACCTTTTTTCATTAGAAAAAGCATTAGCTACATTTAATTCATTATCCAGATACTCTCGAATGTGTTTACTGAATTGGTCCAGCACTGCTCTGTTGTCATGGAAAACGCTATTAAGTGCTTCTTGATTAGAGTTTGTATATTCATTAACAAGTTTTTTCCTTAATCTGATAAACGTTTTATAATTATTTTCTTCCTCTGCTGGTAGTACTTTTTCGTCAATTAGTATATCAATAATGTCATCATAACTTCCTGGGTCACGCATAATAAAACCATCAATCATCATGTTTCCAACGTCTAAAATAGATTCAATCAATACTTGTACTGCTCGCTCAAATCCCAGATTTTCCAAATATGAATTTGGTTTACTATTTTTTACTTCGTTTAATATGCTGTCCATATAATTAAGTATCTCTTCTATTCTGCTTCTATCTACAAAATACATTTGAATCCTCCGTTCTCTTAATCATAATTATATCATATCATATAACGCATGATTATAAGGAAAAAACGTGATATAGTTAAGGAAATGTAAATATTCAGGTAAGGAGCGTGTCACCTTATGAGTGAAGAATTTGAACTGCTAAAGGACGAAGTAAAAAATAAAAAAGTTAGATATATTAGTTTTATGGGAAATTTACAACGTTACGATTTTGCTTTTATGGAAAATGAAGACGATCCTAGTAAGGTAGTAGTTATTTATCTACAAAAAAATCGGTTTGGTATTATTGGAAAAGAAGAGTTAAGAAACAAGGGACACCTTGAACATATTTTTCATGAGACCCAAATGGAAGCAGACGAAATTCGTAAGTTTTTGAATGAGATCCTTTAGGAGGATGAATTATGTCCACATTGTCGGTGAAAGAAAAGGAACAAATTCTTTCTGCAGATACCGTAGAGCTGGTAAATAAATTTAATAATAAAGAATTGACCAGTGTTGAAATTGTATCTACATATATTGAACATAACAGAAAAGTCAATCCGGAAATAAATGCGATTGTAGAAGAGCGCTATGAAAAAGCATTAGAAGAAGCGAAAAAAGCAGATGATAGAAAAACGAGCGGATTGTTACGTGGTATACCAATAACTGTGAAAGAGGCCATCCATGTCAAAGAAATGAAAACGACTGGGGGGCTTGAACAGCGACAGGACCTAATTGCCAGAGAAGACGCAAAAGTTATTAGAAAGTTAAAAGAGTCAGGCGCGATCATTTTGGGCAAAACCAATACACCTGCACTTTGTTTTTGCCAGGAAACAGAGAACAAACTTTATGGGCGAACAAATAATCCATGGGATGTAAATCGCACTGCGGGAGGCTCAAGCGGTGGAGAAGGAGCAATTTTGGCTACTGGAGGAGCTGCAGCTGGTATCGGCTCTGACATCGGAGGGTCAATTCGATTTCCTGCACACTTTAATGGAATAATCGGCTTTAAACCGGGTATGAATCAAGTACCCACAAAAGGACATTTTCCTTCCGTGCTACATCCATTGCAGGAAAGAATGCTCTCAATTGGACCAATGGGAAAATCGGTAAGGGATATGGAATTTATTTATAGTATTCTGGGTGATGAAACCTTTGGCACAAGGTACCTTCAAGATTTTAAAATCGAAATCTTACCTGGCAACAACAGTTATCCTTTATCTGGAGAGCAACATGTTCTGCTTGACCAAATCGAGGAGACGCTTTCAAAAACTTATTCAACTCGACGTTGTGTACCACCATATTTAGAAGAAAGTGCCTTATTATGGCAGGAAGTCATGTCAATAGAAGGCAGTAAACCGATAGAGAAAGCTGCTTTTAACAATGTACGTTCCAATGTTTACTCAGCCTTCCTGAGAGAGAAGCTTACACAGCGGACCAACATCCACCCATACTTATCATGGGCTATTATAGGTTCTAAACTTTTTAAACCTTCTGCTGGGCGGATTCGCGAAATACATGAAATAATCAAAAAGGGAGATCAGATGCTGGAGGAGTACCTGCAACATCGACTATTGGTTTTCCCAGTCTATCATAAAGGTGCCTTACCTCATGGGAAGGTTTACCAAGAAATATTCTCTATAAGAAAATCATTTCTTCAATATATGCCATACGTTGCATATGCCAATATATGGGGTCTCCCATCTTTAACTATCCCTGTTGGCAAGGATGAAAATAATATGCCAGTTGCTATTCAAATTATGAGTATAAATGGAAATGAGGATGCCATATTCCGGCTCGGGAAAATTATTGAAAAGAAATTTAGAGGCTATATCAGATGCACTAGATATGAATAATCGTTGCCGTTCATGCATAACAGCATGAGAAAAGCCCCAAAAATTATATACCCTTCTTCAAATATTAAAAAGATGCTGCAAACCACTTTAAAGTTTGTAGCATCTTTTTAATATGAGTGCATAAAGCCTTTTAAAACGTTCTGTTCTTATGTAATACGTTGTATAGTTCTAATAAATATAACAAAAGATAATATCAGGGAGCTGATTAAGTTGAAGAAAAATGATAAAAAATACTCGGATTTTTCTAATGTGAAGCGACTGAGAAATGAATTGATCCCCGAAGAATTTCCTGAAGGAACATATGGCTCTTCCATCGGGAAGGAAGAACCTGTTTTTAGTAAATCCACTCCTTGGGAAGAGGGACAATACCGTGGAAGTGCATTTGTATATCCTGATAAAGAGCAACATGATGACTTACCAAGACAAATGCCACAATCCCATCCTCTCCATGATGAATCTGGAAAGCCACGAGAGGAGGAGTAATTGTTTTTAAGAACAGTTACTCCTCCCCCTTTTCTATTTTTGTTTTTTCAGAACAAAGTAAGCACAGCCAAAATTGCAGTATTCATACAAATAATCATCCAAAGTACTGATTTTAGAATCCATAGAAGCTTTTTTATTTTGGTCTGCATAGAAGCCCTTTAATCTTAGCTGTTCATAACCCCAATCCCCTACAATATAATCATATTTAGATAAGATATCCGAGTATCTCTCTACTAAAGCTTCCTCTTGATAACCATTTTTCACATTCTCAATTAATTCATAGTTCTTGCCCTGTATTTCAATCATTATGTCACCCCACTTAACCTATGTACAGTTTACCATACTACCTCTTCGTGAAACCACTCTAAATTAGTGTATGAATTTCTGGCTTCATTACACACTAATAAAGAACATAAACAAAGGAGGAAGAACATGATGAAAAGAAAACTGTACTGGAGTTTTATACTGGCTACTTTTGTAATCACTGGTTGTGCCAATAATGATAATGCAATGAATGACAGAGAAGACATTGTTAATGAAATGGATCCGTCGACTGAGCTACAAGCTCCACGAGACCAGGAATTAAATGATCGTTTAGGTTATGTACGTTATACAAAAGACCAGTTAGAAAATAGTGACGAAATTAACCATACAGCTAAAATGGATCGTACAGAAATGGCCAATATGATTACCAAAATGATACTTCGTAGCGATAACTTTAACGAAGTAGCGACGCTAGTAACAGACAAAGAAGTTCTTATTGCTTACGAGTTAAAACCGGAAGCACAAAAGGAATATGCCGCAGATATAGCCAAAAAAACAGCAATGTCAGTAATGCCACGTTATTTCGAAATTTATGTTTCTGATAATGAAACACTTATACAAGATATCCATAGTCTCCATAATTCCAATTCATCTGAACGAAACGATTTTGACAACACGATAGATACTATTATAAAAGAAATGAAAAAATCACCGCAGGGTCTGAAGCAAAATAATATGGAAGAAAAGTAAGATCAATTTGTCAGGACTAATGGTCTCATTGGTCCTGCAATATTACATAAATATATATAGTATAGGATATTTCCTTTAGGCAAATATAATTATAAGTTAATTACTTATTAAAGGGTGGATTACTTTGCAATTAAAAATTATTTCAATCTTCATATGTATGTTGATTCTATATCCTTATTCACCAAAAGACGCTTTTGCCGCCGAGTCAGATATTTATGAGAAAAGAATGGCCTTGTTTAAAAAAACAGAGGCAATCTCTCAAATACCGTGGTATTACTTTGCAGCAATGGATAATTATGAGAGGAACATTCAAAAGGAAGATAACGATCAGTTAATTTCTATTTCTTTTGATCCTGAAATTTGGTTTGGTCCTGGAAACAGTCTAATGATTCAGGATGAAAAGATAATCACTTTTTTTCAGGGCAAAGGAAAAGATGGAAATGGTGATAATAAAGCCGATCCGGGTAATCCTGAAGATATCTTACACACGATGGCTAATATGATTCTTGAATATGGACCTTCAAGAGATGATATTCGAATCGCTCTATGGAATTTTTACCAAAGGGACTTATCTGTACAGACTATCATGAATACTGCAAAAGTATTTAAAAAGTTTAAGGACATTAATTTAACAGATCGAGATTTCCCTGTATCAATGAAATATAACTATAGTTATAATAACACATGGGGAGATCGCAGAGGTTTTGGAGGATTGCGTATCCATGAGGGGACAGATATATTTGCGAGTTACGGTACTCCTGTGAAATCAACTACATATGGTGTAGTTGAATTAATGGGATGGAATCTTTATGGTGGATGGCGTATCGGCATTCGTGACATTTATAATATATATCACTATTATGCACATATGAATGGTTATAGTGAGGATTTAAAGGTTGGCCAAGTTGTGAAACCTGGCGATGTTTTAGGGAGTGTTGGTTCAACTGGCTACGGGCCTCCAGGCACTTCAGGTAAGTTTCCACCCCACCTTCACTACGGAATGTACAAAGATAATGGTCATAGTGAATGGTCTTTTGACCCTTACCCTTATTTAAAAAAATGGGAACGAATGGCAAGATAACAAAGTAGCATTACTCTTTATAAAGAATGAGCCTTTACCAATGAAGGTAAAGGCTCTTCTGATTACTTTGCTTCCTTAGCTTTCTTTACAGCATGCATGATACTAGCAGCTAAGCCTCCCCATATAACAACAATCCCTAGAATCATAACGAAAATAGCTCCGCCAGTCATATTATTTTGCCTCCCTAGTTTCAGATTCTTCATTAACCTGAGATGAAGATTTCCACTTGATGGTTGCCATAATGATACCCGCAACTAAAGCACCTGCTGCAACAGCCCATCCTCCAAACGTTATAAACATGTCTGGATAACCTTCATAGTTCCCGTTATCTGTCGCAAATTCTTTTAATATATTTTGCTTAAATAATCCAAACATCATATAGCCTAATACAATAGGAGTTATAAACTTTAAGCTAAATGACCACCATGATCCCAAACGTATATCGGAAATTTCATTAGCGTGTAACTGAAGACTTTTCACTTCGCGTAAAATCCAAGCAATTAAGACTACTTCAACCAAACCAAGCATTGCGACACCAAATTGGTTGATAAAATAGTCAGCTGCGTCAAGGAAGAATAAACCACCCTGTGTAGCGAAGAGAAGAGAAATTACGGCAGCTGTTCCTCCTCCAAATAATACTGCTTTTGTTCTGGAAATTTTAAATTTATCCACAAGACCAGCTACATAGGTTTCGGTAATAGACATTAACGAGGTTAACCCCGCTAAAACTAAGGATGCGAAGAACAAGAAACCGAACAGCCCATTTAGTCCAGGGAATTCATTAATAATAGCCGGGAATACCACGAAAGCTAATCCAACTCCTCCAGCTACTACTTCATCTACTGCAACTCCTGATTGAGATGCCATAAAACCAAGTACAGAGAAAACCCCAATACCAGCAAGTAACTCAAAGCTGGAATTTCCAAATCCAGTAATAAATGCGTTACCGGTTATATCTGACTTCTTAGGTAAATAACTGGAATAAGTGATCATAATCGCAAAAGCAATGGATAAACTAAAGAATATTTGCCCATAAGCAGCTACCCATACATCCGGTTGCAAAATCTTTGAAAAATCAGGAGCGAAGAATGCCTGTAATCCATCAATAGCTCCAGGTAAAGTAATAGCACGAATTACGATAATAAGAAAAATAATTACTAACGCAGGAATGAAAATTCTATTAGCTATCTCAATTCCCTTTTTAACACCTTTAAACAATATACCTAATACTACTACCCAAACGAGAATTAATGGAATGAGTACTCCAGGTACAAAACTACCTGTTTGACCAGGGTCTACAGATAAGTTTAGATACTCATTAAACAAAAACCCTTCTGTGTCTGATCCCCAATTAAGGTTAAAGGAAAATACTGAATACGACATTGCCCAAGCAATAATAACAGCATAATAGGTAGAAATAACAAAAGATACTGCTACTGCCCACCAACCAACAAATTCAGACTTTTTATTCATTCGTTTAAATGTTAGCGGTGCGGAACCCTTATACTTATGTCCCATCGTAAATTCCATGATGAGTATTGGTATACCTGCAGTTAACAGCGCAAATAAGTAAGGGATAAAAAATGCTCCTCCCCCGTTCTCATAAGCAACAGCAGGAAACCTCCAAATATTTCCCAGTCCTACAGCTGAACCAACTGCTGCAAGGATGAAACCAGCTCTTGTCCCCCATTGTGAACGTGTTTCCATGTAATGACCTCCTCTGTAAGTTTTCCTTATTACAACCAATTATATGTGTAGTTGTTCAAAGGAATGTTTAAAATGTTTACTTTTTTCTGATATTTATGCTTGTATTATAACGGTACTTTTAGACTATGTCAAAGGATTGTTTAACTTTTCTAATAAATGGAACTTTTTATATAATGTTTTTGGGGAGGAAATGCTTTTTTCTGAATATTTAATTGATATAATTAACTCTTACACTTCATGTATTGCAGAGTTGGAGGAAAATGCGAACTAGTGTAAGAAAAATTAATAGCATAGCGGAGGTAATGCCGGAGAACAAATTAATCGGCAGCAGAGCAAGATAATCCGCCGGAGTGCAAATTAATCGGCAGGAGATCAAGATAATCTGCCGGAGAGCAAACTAATCGGCAGCAGAACGAGATAATCCGCTGGAGAGCAAATTAATCGGCAGCAGAGCGAGATAATCCGCTGGAGAGCAAATTAATCGGCAGCAGAATGAGATAATCCGCCGGAGTGCAAAATAATCGGCAGGAGAACGAGATAATCCGCCGGAGAGCAAATTAATCGGCAGGAGAACGAGATAATCCGCCGGAGACATTCGCAAACTAGCTATAGTTTGTTCACTATACGTTATTTTCCAAACGTTCATTTGCAAACAACCAAGTTACGTCGCATTTTATCTATATGTGAATTACTTTAGGGCACAAACCATTTAATATTCCTAAACAACTATTCACACAAAAAAACATTCTCCCAAAAGGAGAATGTTTTTTAATTACTCATCAAATAATTTTGTTTTAACTAAGAATTGCAGCAGTAAGCAAATACCAATAATTACTGCAAAGGTTATAATCAAAGGCAGAACTACTTGGTTTAGTGTACCAATCAGCAAATAACCAACACTAGCAGCAACGGCAACAATAATTGCATATGGCAGCTGTGTTAATACATGATCTATATGGTTAGCTCCTGCTCCGGTTGAAGAAAGGATTGTTGTATCTGAAATTGGTGTACAATGGTCTCCAAATACGGAACCAGCCAAAACAGCAGCCAAGGTTGGCAGTAGTAAATCCATATTCGAAATGGATGTTACCTCCGCAGCTATTGGGAGCATAATTCCAAATGTTCCCCAGGAAGTTCCTGTGGCAAGTGCCATAATCCCAGCAATAATAAAGAACAAAAATGGCAGTAAACTTGGACTGATAGAAGCACTTTCAACTACACCAGCAAGGTATTCACCAGTTTCAAGAGTACCTATTATCGAACCGATCATCCATGCTAAAAGCAAAATGTAAATTGCCGGAAGCATTGTTTTTATACCTTCTATAATTATCTTCATGGTATTAGCTTTAGGCTTACTCTGTTGAAGATGAAATAGAAGATTTGTCAATACAGCAATTAGCCCTCCTGTAAACAATGAGAGGTTTACATCTGTGTTCGCAAATATTGTTAAGATATTAACAGTGCCTTCCGTATTATTTATTCCTGTGATCACCATCATTAGTACAGTCGCTATAATCAATACTCCAATAGGTGTTAAAAGATGAAACACCCTACCGTTTTCATGTGGTTTGAATGTATCTCCTAAGTCCCCAGGGATATTATCTTGATTCGGATCATAAAGCTGGCCAGTTTTTATGGCACGTTGTTCATGTGTCCGCATTGGTCCAATATCCATTTTAAAATATGCCACTACAAACACCAGCAATACGGCTCCAAGGGCATATAAGTTAAATGGAATCATTTTTATAAATGCTTCTAAAGGAGCAATATCAGTTATTCCATTGGCTGCGAATAACCCACCGAGAATACCAATTATATAGGCTCCCCAGCTTGAAATAGGAGATATAACAGTAACTGGAGCTGAGGTAGAATCAATAAAGTAAGCAAGCTTAGCCCGTGAAACTCGATGACGGTCCGTAAGTGGTCTTGCAATTTGTCCTACAGCAAGGCTATTAAAATAATCATCTATAAATATAATCAGACCCAATACAGCGCTCATTAATTGTGCGCCCTTGCGTGTTTTCACTCTCTGAATCATCCAGTCTCCAAAGGCTCTACTCCCTCCGGATGCCTGCAAAAATGCCGTCATTATGCCTAATAATAATAGAAAACTAAGTAAGAGTATATTTCCAATATTCAAGGATCCTTCTGATACAAAGATTTCGTAAAAAATAAACCAAATTTCTTTCACCATTCCAAATAGATTAAAATCATGAATAAACAATGCTCCAACAATAATCCCGGCCCCAAGTGAAATTAGCACTTTTCGTGTCAGTAAAACAAGTACTAACATTAATAGAGCTGGGATGATGGAAAAAATGGTCCCTTCCATAGATACTACCTCCGATTTTTTGTTGTGAATATGCATAAAGATAGTGAACTAGCTATGAATGGACGCGTATTCTTGTTTCTTAATGCAAAAATAAGCACAAAAAAACAATGATAGAAAATAACCTATCATTGTTTTTACAATATACGTTATCCTCCATTTCGATCAGTAGTTCTCCATGCACACTCCATCTTGCTGCATGACAGTACATTTCTTATTCAAAAATGTACCAGCTATAATAAGGTTGACACTTATTATGCTTCGGCAAACAATCCTTCTACCAACAATCACAGTTGTCATTCTCTTGCTGGCTACTCATATTGTTTGCGCCTCTACCTCACCGATCTGATAAGGTTTAATATGCAATTATACATTTGATTATAACAAGTATGTTACATTTGTACAAGTCTTACTTTCTATCTTTTGGTACTGAAATGGTCGGCCCTTCCCCACCACCGCCTCGATTATAAAATTCTGGTACATCTCCCATAATAACACGGGAATCAATAAACACTTTTGTACTTATTACTTTTGTTGAAGTAGTGAAGGGTACTACGATCTGTGTATTCACTGTTACCGGAACATAAATTTCAAACAGAGAAGCATTTATACCAAACTCTCTCATTTCATACATAATATCTGACTGGATACTCCCCACAATTTCAAAATGAACAGGTATCTTTGGGCCTAAATTAGCAAGAATCGTGCTACCTGTTGCTTGGCCAATAGGTATCTCCACAACAGTGGGATCTTGATCTGCTAATTCAGCAGGGGTGTCTCCATATTGAATTGGATCTAATTCAGGATCGTCTGTATCCAAAGTTTCTCCTTTATTCATCCCGTATAGAAAGTATTCAGCTTTTTCAGTGCTTTGCCTAAGCACTCTATTTACAATAGAAGAATTCCAACCAAGCTGAGCAACATTGCCACTGTTATCCATGCTCATACTTACAAGATCTTCAAATGTCATACTTTCTGTAGACTTTACTGCTGCATTAATCGTACGAGTGGCAAACTCGGTTGTCTTTTCTTCTGCTATTGCCATTAAAGGGGGTTTAATTCCCTTATCAATAATTATAATACTTACAATAATAGCCGCCAAAAATAATATACTAGTCACAGCAAAAGCAAGTTTTGCTGGAGAAGCTGTTCTAGTTTTACCAAGCTGTCTTCTGCGTTTCAACACAAAAAAACACCTCCTGTACAAAGCTTATGCTTGTATACGGGAGGATAGAATTTTAATTTCCATCAAGATTTACATCCACTATCGTGACATTCATCACTTTTCCCAGGTCCAAATCATAGGGAATGCTTAATGTATAAGTATTTTCTTTCATTATACGTATGACAGGTCTATCACAAAGATTTTCATTCTGTCTTACAACTATTCCTTCACTTTTGTTACTTAGAAGGACTGTAATGCCATTAGGATAAATAATGATACTATTTTTAAAAGCCTCTACCATGTTTTTATCAAATAACCTCGCCGCCCCTGCATAGAGGATCTCAAGCCCCTCATGTGGAAGCATTGCTTCACGATACACTCGGTTACTCGTAACTGCATCAAAAACATCAGCTATACCAATTAATTTACCGTATGGATGAATGTCATCATCCTTAATACCTCTCGGATAACCAGAACCATCTAGCCTTTCATGGTGCTGATAGGCACAGTGGGAAACTACTGTTGGCAAATCTGCTTGCTTTCTTAAAAACTCAAAACCGAGTACTGTGTGGCTTTTCATTGTTTCATATTCTTCTTCTGATAGTCTACCTGGTTTATTTAATATTTCCGGTGAGATGAACATCTTACCAATGTCATGCAGCATAGCACCGATTCCGATTTCAGTTAGCATCTTAGATGAATAATTTAATTCTACTCCAATTGCCAATGAATAAATTGCTACATTTAGTGAATGTTGAAATACGTAATTATCTGTAATAAATATATCTGTTAATAATGAGAATGATTTCTTATTCGATTGTATTTCTTCAAGAATTTGATTAACGACAATAGAAAGCTTCTTTTTGCTATTATCAAGAATAAATGCTCGCCCTACCAGTCCGTTCTCTTGTATTTCATAGAAAATATCTTTCATCATTTTCGTTGCATCCGAACGTAGTTTGTTAGAAATAACCGGTTCTGCTTTAATATCATTAGTAAACTTATCTTTTATGTACAAATAAGTTATCCCTTGTTTAATCAACCGTGCAAGTATCTTTTCAGTTAAGGTTACCCCTTCCCTAATCAGCACTACACCATTATCATTATGTACGGTCTGAGCAAGAATCTCTCCGGGGGTAATCAAGTTGGTATTTACAAGCTTCATAAGGTTCTCCTAACTGTTAATAAATAATATTTTCAGCCATAATATGACACTTATCGACATATGTTATATTAAAATAATAGCAAATTTAATGACAAATAGCCATTATATAAAAAGATGTAAGGAAAAATCGCTCATTTAGTTAATCAATAGTAGCGCAGGGTAACCCGTCGTATAAACACCAAAAATAAAAAATGCCCTCCTCATTATGGAAGGCATTTCTTCATGCGATTTTTAACAATGCTTCTTTCCCTGTCATTCCAACTTCCCAGCCATAGGTTCTCGAAGCGTCGGTAATTTTTTCAAGTGGAGCGTTCAATAAATCATCAATGGATCGCACACCTACAGCTCTTCCTGCAACTACTTTTCGATGAGCTAATTTTTCATTAAGCACATCCACATCCAGTGCAGCACACATAATATAACCAGTTTCATTCGTAATCATAATAAGATTTGTTTTTGGTAGTTCAACTTGAATCGCCGTAAACATCATTCCATCTACCTCTAAGGGGTTTACTGTTATCATACATGGCCAGCCTCCTTTGATTGCTACACAATATATGTATGCAAACAAAGGAAGTATGGTCACGAACCCAGATCCATAAATTACTTAAATTTTGTTTGTAATGTCTTAACCAATAAATCCCTTAAAAATTCCGGCAAGAAGAAGTCCTTCCTTTCCGACTTGGCTACTTCTGGCAGGAGCCGTCCGAATGTGAACGTATCTGCTGTTGCTACCTTATATACTTTATTTGAATCCAGAGAGGAACCTTCTAAGAGTACCTCTTTTACATATTCTTCTCCATTTTCATGTTTTCCTGTTTCTACTTCTAAACCAGCGAATACCATTCTGCCCAATAGCTCACCACGGAACCCAAATCCTTTTAATTTTAACTCCATAAAATCTTTTGTGAGCGAAGCCCTGATTACTTCCAACAACTCGTCTCCCTTTAATTCAACAACACAGGGATTGATTGGATGTGGACATATACGATGTACGTCACTGTAGGTAATATCTCCTGCTGTTAATTGATCAAGAAGCAAGCCGGAATTTAACATAGCACAGTCTGCTTGAGTCCATGTCTTTAATGTATTTGTCAGCTCGCACATTAAAGGTGTTTCTTTAAACCAGTTGACTGTCAGCCCCTCATTTAAATGGATTACTTTTTTACCAAGTATTTCTTCGGCTTGTTTTTGTAATTCAAAAAGCATTTGTTCTGTATGCATATCTCTTCCCATTGAAGTAATATCTGTAGTAAACGCCTCTTTCCTAACAAGCTTATTAGCAGTATGATCCCATGTTAATGAGACTTCGCCTACAAAGGCACAATGCTTTCCTGCAGCTGTAATTAGACTATTATTAACTTCTTCACCTGTACGCAACAAGTGATGGGTATGCCCGCCAATAATTATGTCTATAGCAGGGAATCTTCTGGCAATTTCCTGATCCTCATTAATCCCCAAATGGGATAAAAGAACAACAATATCAACAGATTCTTTTAGTTCAAAGATATACTTATCCAAAGCTTCAAACTGGGAAGATACATGCCATCCAAGCAACTCATAAAAATCATTAAATGGTGCTGTTAGACCAATAATACCGATTCGTACCCCTGTCTCCGTTTCAAAAACTGTGACTCGCTCTAACCAGTTAGGATTATTACTATCTGTACTGTGTAAGTTTGCACAAACGACCTCAAATTCAGCCTCATCATACAAATGAAACAAATCTTTATGTGATAACGTTATACCTTCATTATTACCTATCGTTACCGCATCAAACCCTAGCTCATTCATCAATTGCACATTTGCTTTCCCTAAGGAAGCTTCGCTAATAGGATGCACGCGATCTACATGATCACCAACATCTAAAAGGAAACAGGATTCGTTACGATAACGCTTCCCAGCAATACTGTCCTTTAGATAACCTGCAACTCTCGACCAGTTATTAAAATTGCTATGAAAATCGTTCGTATAAAATATGAATATATTTTCTTCCATTAAAAATCATTGCTCCTTACATCAGACCTTCAGCTATCATCCGTATACCTATGATAATTAAGATAGCCCGTAAAATCCATTCCAATGTTTTTCCAGTCAGACGTTGGTTCACGATAGCACCAAGTTTTCCACCAATCCATGCTCCCGGAATAAAAAATATAGCGTATTGCCAAATTACATGCCCTAAGACAATATGTGTGCTAGCTCCAATTATACTAACAAAGAAAATCATAAACATGGATGTTGCTGTGGCAATATGGGCTGGAATACCAAACAACAGAATCATCGCAGGTACCATAATAGATCCTCCACCAATTCCAAAAAGCCCGGACATCGTTCCAACCATAAACGCCAGTAAAAAAGCCAAATAGATATTAACTGTATAATTGTATGTTTCCCCATTTAATGTAAAGCTTCTTACGTTCTTTGTATGTGTTATATCTACAGATTTCTGTTTCCTTTTAATAAAAAAAAGCATAGAGATTATGATCATTATAAATCCAAAATATAATTGAAAATCATCAACATTTACAAATTGATTCAGCCAAGAACCTAATATACTTCCTGGTATGCTGCCAGAAAGAAAATACAAACCAGTTTTATAATCTATTCTGCCAGTTTTAAAATAAGCAATTGAGGAAGATAGCCCGGTAAACACCATAGCAACAAGAGAAATTCCTACAATAGTTTGCGGAGTTGCCCAGGAAAAAGCCTCTGAAAATTGATAAAGAAATAGCATGCTGGGAATCATTACTATTCCCCCGCCGAGCCCCATTAAACCACCCACAAAGGCCGTAACTATACCTATAATAATGCAAATAATATATACCAAATGAATCCCTTCCATCCAAAATAATTTTCAAGATAACTATGTATATAAAAAGCTTTAAATTATGTAAAGCAATTCCTCTAATTTACATATCAAGAAGTCGGAAATAATTAAATTCCAGGTTCTATACTACAATATCCAAAAAAAGACTAAGACGCAATAGCTACGTCTTAGTCTTTTAAAATTTGGCCTTAACCGATTGAACCTTCCATCTCAAATTTGATTATTTTTGTTTTTCATATTAAATCAAAGTAACTCTAAGTACTGATACTATGGGATTTTTATTAGTTTAGCTTTTCAAATTTCATCATATAATTTCAAATATTTGTGGGTGGTTTGTGGGTGGTTTGTGGGTGAAAAGTGGGTAATTATATCTCATGAACCACACACCCTTTCCACATTCTTACCCTCTCTGGCGAGCATATAATTTCGAAGCGTAACCCCAACTCTTTATACCTTTGTATCTTCTCTAAATTAGCTTTCTTTTTCTGCTTTCGATCTACTTCATAATACACATAATCATTTGCTGTTTTCGGATCACTTACTCTTGGAACCATAAAATCAGGTCTAAACTCTTTCCCATTTATTGTTACAGTAGGTTCTATTTTTGCCTTATCAAATAGGCCCCTTATAATAAGGAACTTATTCATCATCATACGGTGTTCCCAATGACCAAATCCTCTGCCAGCTACACAAAATATCTTTATTTCTTTTCTGCTACATTCTAATAAGCCTTTTTCAGTCATCTCATTTAATATGCGTAGAGCATTCCTTCTGCCCCCTTCCCCTAATCCTCCTGCGTTTAACCGCATTAATTCCCATGCACTCGCAACACCTAACTTATTTAATCTTGAAAGTATCCTGGCTTCCCTCTCTTTGCGGATCTCTGACTTTAACATCCCAACCATCCCTTTCCTCGAATTGAAAGCTTTTCATACTTAGCTTGTAATCCTTCTTGTAAATACCTAACCCATATTGGCCAGAGGGAAGTGCTTCAGCTCCCGATTCATCTAGAGCAACCCTCGAAGCTATTTCCGTCGGCAACCTGAAACAAATACGTGTTTCCGCATTCTGCTTTACTTGACCATTTAGGATGTCTTTTGTTGGGTATTGAGTGGCATATATTAGATGTACGTGGAATCCTCTACCTAATCTTGCTATTTCACTTATAGCTGCTTGACAAGCTAAATAATCGCTACTTTCTTTTTTGGTTAAGTGTGCAGGTGCTAATAACTCTCCGGCTTCATCAATAATGACATAAATATGAGACTGTCTCCGTTGTTTCATTTCCCCTACTACTTTTTCTAACTCTATACGAGCTTGTGTAATATCAGTAGCAGTGACCTTCCCATAATCAAACCCTCCTTTTAAGTCAATTAGAACTATTTCTCCGTTTAATTGTGATATGAGACATTTAATAAAATTTGTCTTTCCATACCCCGTTGTTCCTGCAACAATCATGTGAGCGAACTTTTTAAAGTTGTGATATACATATCCATTTTCAAACTTACCAATTACAACGGATGTGTTTGACCTGGGTAAGATCGGCAACTGTTCATCCTTACTCCAATCACTCGCAAAAACCTGCATCCCCAGCCAGTAAAAAGATACAAGAGTGATTCCATAGATAATATACATATTATCCCCCTTTCTTAATGATGGATTGGACAGAGTTAAAAGGTATTGAAAACAATATTAGAATAGAGAAATGTATAGTCATGCAGAGAACATTAATGTGAATAGTGAAGTGAACTTAATAAACTATATGCAGGTTAAGGTAGATTGATTACACATTACTTTAAATAAATTTAAACTAATTGTATAAAGGATATTAAAGAAGCCTTGTGGAATAGGTATATAGGTGATTGGATGGAAAACAAAATAAATGAGTATTTAGAGATTAGAGGATTTAAAAAGAAGTGGGTTGCTGATCAACTAGGGGTTAGCCAAGTAGTGTTATCCAGATGGATTAACGGGCATAGTAACCCTTCATTGGAAAATGCCTTTAGGTTAGCTGAATTGTTAGGCTGCAAGGTTGATGATTTGTACGAGAGGAAGTGAATATAATGAGAAGAGATCCAGATCCAGGTGGTTGACCGCGCAATGCGGTCTTTTTTTATGATATTATAAGAACAAATATTCTTATAGAAGGTGATCGCATGGACCAACAAATAAAAGAGTATATCGCTCTGCCGTTAGCCATTAATGTATTTAAACATGATCGACCACTATTTAAAAATTGGTCAATGGCTAACCTATATTTAAGTAAGATAGATCATGTAGTTGAGCAGATGCAGGATGACTTTAATCAGCTTAGAGGTAAATACTATAACAGAGTGCGAAAGCTAAATGACTCCTACATTATAGATGGACGAAAGTACACTTTTACAAGTGAACAACTTAGAGAAATGACTGCTGAGGTTGCACATAGATACATGTCTGGAGACAAGGCTACGGATTTTGAGATTAAGAATATTATACCTTATACAGAGAGTCCTGATTTATAAAGAAGGATAAACCATAAATCTGTCGAATACATCTCTAACAACTATAAAGGAGATATACTATGATAGCCTTTTACGGTAGAGGTCTGTATATGATTAGACAAGATAAGGAACGATTTGAGGTACGTATAGGTTATGATATCATTAAGACGATAAGGCCTAAATCTAAAGAAGAATATGAGGAAATCCAAGCTTTATTACAAAATAATGAGGATTTAAGTAATTGGAAAGATGATGAGGGTAATAATATCATTCCCGATGCCAACCTGTTATATTTCTTTGAGGATATGTAAAAGCGCCCCATTATGGAGCGCTCTTTTTCTTACTTAAACAAATGCTTAAATGTTACTGGACCTACACGGCCATCAACAACTAATCCTTCAGATTCCTGAAACTCTCTTACTGTAGCTTCACATCCACTACCGAAAATACCGTCTAACCCTTTTGGGTCATAACCTTTACAGTATAGCAATGCTTGGATAATCCAAGTAAGTCTTCCTTTTGCTCCAGGATAAACAATGATACTTGCATTTTCTGTCTTAGGACCCCAAACACCATCTTTAACCAAACCTCTGTCAAATTGTTTATTTAATTCGGTTTGATAAGCCTTAAGAAGTGCTTTTCTCGTTTTAGGGCCATCATAGCCATCTACTCTTAACCCTGCATTATAGTACTTGTTGGCATAGGTTTGTATCTTTTTTATGATAACTTTACTATTACCATAACTTGGTGTAGATGGCTTACCACTGGATATATTGGGCATCTGTAAATGAGGGTAGTCTTTAAAGCTTTTCCAGTCTCCTCCCCATTCAAATCCAAGTGACTTACCAATAGCTGCAGCTCGTCTCCATTTTTTATCTACTTTCCAGATTGCATCTTGGCCATCATCTGATACAAGAAAGAAGTCTACTGCAGTACCATAGTTATGGATAGATTGACCAGGCTTAGCATTGGTTACAATGTTACCTGGTGTCGTTCTACCCTGATCATATAATGCTTGTTGCCTAGCATGAGAGCGATAACCCTCACTAATTTGGACGTAGATCCTTTCTTTATAAGCTCTTTTAATCAATTCTAAAGCTTTATCCCTTACTACTGGATGCGTACCCTTGTCCATGTTCCGGTTTGATCTGTCTAATAATGTTTGTAGTGATACTGTCATTATTTAGTCACTCCATTTCTTTTCTTAATTAATTCAAATAATCCTGTACCAGATAACCCTGCAAATCCTCCTGCCCACAATCGCAATACCAATTCCATGTCCGTAA
The DNA here is from genome assembly GCF_001878675.1 of Virgibacillus halodenitrificans. Taxonomy (NCBI): domain Bacteria; kingdom Bacillati; phylum Bacillota; class Bacilli; order Caryophanales; family Bacillaceae; genus Virgibacillus; species Virgibacillus halodenitrificans. The sequence goes on from NZ_CP017962.1 coordinate 2,413,395, forward strand.
ACGGATAAGCTGCCGTACCGATAATCAACCCGATAATGAAACTAATCGCAGGCACAATATTCTTTTTAACACTTACTGTCCTTTTAACTAATTCAACTAAACCAATCACTGCCGGCACTATGAGCGTGGCAAAAATCAACACTTGCTGCATAACTTCGTTTTCCATAGATAATTCCTCCTTTTTAAATTAAAGCTGTTAAAACTGTGTACAAAAAAACGACAGCCGATATCATGACTGCCGCCCAAGCAGGAGCATTGTTTTTTCGATTATCATCTTCTTTAACTATTCTCTTAACCTCGTCGCTGTCTGCTTTACTTTCAAGTTTTTTATCAAGATCACTTATTTGCTTGTCTCTAGCATCCAACATAAGTTGTATCTCTGTACGAGGCACATAAATGGCAGTAAACGATTTGATATTATCGTTAAGTTCGGTGACAATACGCTCAATGTTGTCTGTCTGCTGTTCTAACTTAGCTAACCTCTCTCCATTCTCCATTTCTTTCGCCTCCTGTGTCATGTTGACCCCCTTACCCTGTCCGACATATCTCGTATAAATATAAAAGCACCCCACGTTTGACCTCATGTGGAGTGCTAGGGGATGTTGTGGCATCCCCGTGTACATATAAAAAGCACCTCTTATGAGATGCTTTAGTGTTAATAATTATTTTTATCTTCTTCCGGCACATAATTTAAAAGTAACTGTATTATTCTGTTGATTTGCCAAGGCTCCATTCCCTTTTCTTGCCCTTCATCTAAAGAATAATACAATCTCTCTAAAAAGCTTTCCCACATTGGAACGCCGTCTTCTACTCTTGCATTGTCTAAAGATTTTTTCACTACAGATTTTACTTGTTCAAATTCGTTATCTTTGTTAGTGATGAAATAATCTTTTTGTTCGTGTTTTCTCATAATTAATCCCCTCCTATCTACTTATTTCGACAGGAGGAAGCAATTTCCTGCATATAAAAAAGAACCCCTATTGGGATTCTCTTAGTTTTCTTGATGTTCAGCAGTTGGTAACGGACCAATAAAGTCATAATCACCTGGTTGCGGTGTATCTAATTGACCAGCTATCATTGGTGCTGCAATATATAAAGCCAACAATACAGTTAAAATGCCTTTTTTCACGTTTCTCATTATAAAGACCTCCCACAGTCTACCCGTTAAATTAGATGAGGAAGAGAGACGGGTATCTCTCTTATCGGCGTATACAACCTATCCTCTTTTACCTAGTATATACATAAATACGTAAAAATAACAATTAAGATTCAATTGGTTTTATATTTTTTAAGTCAATGCGTGAAAAACTGCAGTTTCCAATTGCTATTGATTCTATGCTCTGATCGTTTCTCATTTCTGTTATTTCAACAGCATTATAAGTTTCCACTTCAACGATATTAGTTTCCCCACTGTGCGTAGTAACTTCTAATTTAACCATTATTCTCACCTTCTTTCGGATCAAATTCATATTGTTCAACAGAGACAATTTCGTTTTTATCAATAGCGCATGAATCAATTGGTAAATAAAATCTCCCTTTAGTCTTACTAATTTCTTTAAGTACTCCAGGAACTGGTTTATCAATTCCAATTTGATACTTTGTTCCGTTTTTCGTAACAATTACCAATACTTTTATCATTTAAAAAGTCCCTCCTAATTGGCTCTTAATAAACACTCTAAAGATTACTTCAGCTTCAATTCTTGCCAATGAATCTGGTAGTATCTCAACCTCATGCCTACCTCTGGTAACTTTGCCCCCTGACATATTCACGTAATCAATTAAGTTAATGCGATCACCGCTCGTTCCGCTAAATTCAACTAAATTGCCATCAACTTTGATTTGCACATTGGAAGGTGTTTCATCTAACTCTATTATTTTGTGTTCTACTCCATGGATATGCCCTGGAATGCTAATTTCTAATGGATGTGTATGGTTTGGTAATGTAAATTCAAACGGATGTGTATGGTTTGGTAACTGTATTGAAAAAGGATGCGTATGCCCTGGTATATTAATACTTAAACCATGAGTGTGTGATGGAGTGTTATACGCATGAGAGTGATTCCCACTGCTACCTGCAGTTGATATTGTAGAAGTAGATGCTTCTAGTTGGAGTAAACTACCTCCTGCAGCTGCATATGTGTTTAAGTCAAATGGTCCCCCTGCGGATGTTCTTTGGAAAACAACATGCCTGTGATCTCCACCAGCATTAGAAGTTTGAGAGGAACTTCCTCCACCTTGGGTGGTTACACTTTGAACAACAGAACCTCCATTTGATGTGGTGTTACTTTGGACAACAGCTCCACCTCCGCCAGTTGTGCTACTTTTCACGACAGAACCTCCACCACCAGTTACAACTGACTTAACTATTTGCCCTGCGTTTTTAGTTGTCTCAGAATATGTTCTAAATGGTTTAGTTCGTAACCACAATTCCAATGTATTAACATTTACAACATCTTCATCTATAACAAAAGGTAATACTAAAGGATGTTGAGTATCTGCATTATCTTGAGCAGGAACAACCATAATATTAGTAGCGCCTTGCGAGTACAATTCATTGATCTGTTGTCTTCGCTCCAAATCAGCTTGCGTTGTTCCCAGATCTTCCTGAAGATTACCAATCTCCAATTGAACATTGCCCGGATCACCAGTAATATCGGATTTACTTTCTTTCATAATCCTTAGTTCAGTTGTGGGGTAGTCATCTAATTCAATCCGTAATACTCTTCCCTCTTTTAGCTTATCAATTTCTAATCCAGTAATAGATGATACATCAGCAGCAGAAGCTTTCCATGTGATAATTGGATTTTTCCACTTTTGCAATAATGCTTCTGAGCTTGCTTTTAAACTTGCAGCATCTTCAAACCGCTTGTCTACCCATACAGTTTCGTGTATTTCTTCACCAGGAGCAATGTCTTCAATATAAGGCACACCATTATTCACAGACTCAATTGTTAGCTGGTTTACTCCTTCGCCTGCACCCAATGGATAAATGCGATTAAATACACTTCTCGGATCTTCTTCAATCTCAAACCCTATTAGATTGTAACCTTCTTTAAGCCTGCATGTAGGCTCTGTTTCGACTTCTAATAGACTAAGTACCCAAGGATAAGTAGTTGTGTCAAGATACCATCTACTCTGTTCATTAAATGGCTTCGGTACACTAAATATAGCTGATAATAGATTTTCGTTTTCCCAGCTGTAATGAAAGTACCTTGTAAATGCTACGGTTCCTAATACGATATGTTTAACCTTCTGTTGATCAAGTAAATACTGAAGCACTTCTCTTGTTGAGTAATTCGTTAATTGATGGTATTTAAAAAGCGTACTCCCCAAGAGTGTCGCTAGGACATGTTCACACTGGAAAGTAACGCTATGGTTTGTGCTACTAGTTTGTTTTGGGATGATACGGAATAAACCTATATACTCGTCTTTATCCGTAATTTCTACGTACTTTAATAACTCTACTTTCTTTACTTTAGGATCGTTTATTGGCAAAGAAAAAGATGCCGACCATATTTGATTCGACACCTTATCATATCCAATACTGTATGCATTTTCTAGGATTGCTGTTGTTTCTCGGTTTATGTTTAGGGTTTTTATTATTGTGATCACCTTCTTTCTGGCATAAGAAAAAAGACCACCTGGTTAGGAGGTCTTAACAATTCGTATTCAAGATTAATTATTATAATGATTATAAACTAATTTTGGATAATGTTTCCCTATTTGTGAATGCTCATTAAAGTCGCCTAGTTTTAAATTGTATGGAATGCTTTTTTTATCAAGAAATGTTGTAAGATATTTAATATGGGCGTTTAAATAATAATCATTGTTTTTACCACAAAGAATTTGAATTTTATTAGGAAAATTCTTCTTTTGTTCAATAACTTCCAAAAGTGCATTGTTTAACTTATCCCTTTTTTCTTGAGAATGTTCTCCCATAATATTATTAAACACTCCAAGATGTTGAGTTGCAGATAAATAGTCGCCAACCATTATTTGTGGTTCTCCAGCAATAACATTTCCATAATTATTTTTAAAAGCATAATAAAGGGCAGCAAAACCACCTTTACTACTTCCAGTAAGAGTTACATTATCGTTTTTAATCCCAGTTTTATTTTGAATATCAGAAATCAAGTTGGTTAACTCGTCGACCAAAAACCAGTTTTCGTTAGTTCCCAAATAGTACGTACCCCTTGGATCATTTCCAAAATCATCTAAAATAAATAACTTATTGCAGTTAAGGTTTCTGAAAGTTAACACATAGTTATAGACAGGTGGTTTTCCTTTAAGAGGAAATCCTGAAAATATCACTAGTAATTTATCGCTCTTTTCATTTGATTGGAAGAGATATTTAATCCTACTCGCTTCAGCATTAATTTTAAACTCTTTCTCTGATTTCAGAACTTTCTCCATGTATTTTCTTGTTATATAAGATTTAGCTGGTTTTAATGCTTTTTTTATTTGTTGTTTCAATTTTCCGCCCCCCCATTTAATTCTATCGAATTTATGCGGGAATAACAATATAATTAGTAATTTTTGTTAATTACCTCCCCGATCAATACCTTATGTCAATGAAAATAGTCCCCGAGGTAATGTTTTTAACGTCTGTATAAGTGCTTCCAGATGGTCTAAAACCAATAGTCGTTATGCCAGAGTTTGGAATAGCGTAATACTGATAACAACGTCCGCTAGTTGATCCGTCTGTGTAAGGTAGTCCTAATGCCTCTTGAAAGATAACATTCGTACTAGGTACCCTACTTAAATTATTATTTTTAAACCTAATAATCATTTCACGAGTATTCATGTCTACATTGCCATCCAGATATTCTTGTCCTTCTAGAACCTCAATCATAGGGTTAACTGTACCGTTAAATGTAACTCGCATCTTGATTTTGAGTTTGTTCTTTATCTCATTAGCTATGGCAATATTACCGCTGTAAGTATTGTTTGAAACAATACCTTTATTGCTAGTAGAGTTTATGTGTTGTGTAGTTGGACTTAAATTGGGATTTTTCATAAGAAGTTGGTTGTTTATTATATTTATATAAGGTTCTGCGCCCTCTATAGTGATACATCGTATATAATTAATAAGTGTATTATTTGTTATTGTCCCAAATTCTCCGTTTGTTACATTAACACACGCAGGTGCAATAGAAATGAAATTTAGTAAATCAGAGATATCTACAAAGTTAGAACTAATGTCGAAATATTTTACGTTATTGGTTGTAATAGGGTAACATCTTTCTCTCCCTACGAATAAATCATCTTTAATTATATTACCTGTTATTTTTGCGTTTTTTAGATTTGAAGCAAAAATATGGTAAGTGTTGAATCTTGATTTAAAAATAATATTGTCCGATATTATACATGAAGCTGTTTTTTCGTTTGGGAGTCCTTCAACATTTATACCTGCCCCGAACCCACTGTGAACATTGATGTTTTCTATCTGATTCCCAGTAACTATAACATTGTCAACTTTAGCGGACGAATAACTAGCGAAGAGAACAATTGCGCCTCCCCAACCACCACCATAAATCCTATTGTTTAAAACAAAAACGCCTTCCCCTGCATGAGAATCTATTGGTTTTCTTCTATCGTTTATAAACACACTATCCCTAATGGTAGTATCAATAGCATAATTGGCTGATTGCCTTAAAACTACGCCATAACCAGGGTTAACTTGTGAATCATTAACCGGATCAGAATCAGGATGCCCCGAGTTCTCTGATTTACTAGCGATAAGACTCCCTCTTTTAGAGTTGTGAAAGTTGAAATTCCCACTATAATTGTCGTGACTATAACACCTTTCAATCGATACATCTTGTGAGTATTCTTTATCTTCATCAAACGTACCAATAGAGATTCCGCAATAGTTAAATCCTAATGTTTCTATATTTTTTAAAGTTATTCTTTTTGATCCATCATAAACTAGAATACCGATTCCTACGTTACCGATAATCCCTCCTTTGAAAGTTCCTAGTGCTGTGTCATATGAATTATTCCTTTTTGTTCCCCAATATGATTCTGTATTATATCCTCCATCAGAGCCCCCTTTTTCGCCACGACCAGTATTTCCATCTAGCGGGGGGAATACACCACACCCCTCAACAATTAATCCATTAATATTTACATCAGTTGACTGTCTGATTTCTAACACGCCTTGAGCGTGTATATTCACCTTAAGTTTCGCTCCATATCCAACTATATTAACGTTATTTTTCTGCAAAACAACCAAGCATGGTTGGTCATTATTCGGATACATAGGCAAAGTAGTGTTTTTGCTAACTAAATAATTTCCTTTTGGAAAAAACAATTCTTGACCTTCTTGCAGACTATCTATTGCTGATTGAATAGCAATTGTGTCATCTGAAATACCATCACCTTTTGCACCAAACGATTTTACGTTTATCGCGATATCTTCCAACTGCGAACTAACCTGATTATGCTCTGTCCGCACTCTCTCATCAGGACTGGCGTAAACGGTACTTCCATCACTGCCGACTTTCATCTGCTCTACAGCAGGGTCAATCGTACTTGCTCCTGTTACTGCATCCAATTGTGTTTGCGTATAATCCGATTTATCGTTTGCTTGGTTTGCAATATTTTCTGCATTTATTGAATTTTGTTTTGCTTCAGCAGCATTAGTATCTGATCGTTCTGCCGCCTTAATAGCTTCATTAATATACTCCACACCTTTATACATAGGAAAGCGTATATTAGTAGGTATTGTTTTTAGTACCAAAACCACCACCGTCCTTAATTAAATTGATCTCTTAACCTTATTGATAATTTGAAGTTCATATTCGTTCCTGTTATTTGTATTTGATTGTTACCAGGTAATAGCGTTGGGTGATCACCTATCATTTCTGTTAAATTCTCCACACCATTTTTAAAGCATGTATAATCCAATCCACGTAATAGGAAACTAGCATTCGTAAAGTCTTTAAGCTTAAATGATTTCCCATTTACACTAATCTCCACGTTTGTTCCAGAACCATGAATTAATATATCTGGTCTTATCGCTAACCCGTGTACTGTAGTTTCTAATGTTGTTGGAGCAGTGATTAATTCATCATCTACAAACGTTGAGTTCATATTAAAGCTATCTGTATAAAAAGCCGTTTCGCTATTCCAATGTATCTCATGGTTTTCAACATTCATTTTCTTATATGAATCCTCAGCAACAAACACTATTGTAAGTGACCCTTCTTCCACATCCCAAGTAGGATTTAATGACTGGTTTAACTTAGCTATATAATGCTTATCAGTCTCATAATCTCTAACTACTTTTATTTCCCTCGGTTGTCCATAATCATCAAACAAAAAAGCAACGAGTTCGTTAAACCTCCGCTGCCTATCTTCATAAAATCGATCCATAATTTTTAAATTGTAACCAAACACTTTTTCTTTTATTTCACTTCCAAAATTCCAAAGACCCGGTCTACCTGGTATCTTCAGTGTTTTATGTTCAAAATCAGGGTTGATTGGATCCTCGTTACCTGGTTCGCAATCAAACCCAAAGTCTTCAAAACGATATTTATCATCCATTGTTATCATGTTCTGATCACCCCATTACTACGGGCTATTATTTTGTTATTATCGTTTATTTTTTTACTCATCCCAGGCGCAAGTTTTGTATTTACCTCGTCTGTATCAAGATATACGACAACTTCAACTTTGGTATCTCCACCCATAGAACTGGCAATACCCTTACCAATATCACCTAATGTTTTTTCATTAAGAGGAAGTACAGCTTCTGGACCCGCTTCACCTGCTCCTTGCAATTGCCCTCCACTTGCACCAAATATAGTAGGCTGCGTAAAGATACCGCCTTTTGCATTCCACTTAATCCCTATCTTAGGAACAGATATATCAGGAGGCGTTAGATCAAACCCACCAGTTATAGTAAACCTTGGCAATTTCGGCTTAGGTATTTTAATTTTTAATTTATCACCAAGACCAGAAAAGAATCCCTTAATTTTCTCAATGGCCGTTTTAATTAAATCACGAGCTTTTTCAATCGGAGAAACTATTTTGTCTTTTGTTTGTTCCATAACACTAGAAGCTTTGCTCCGTAGATCATTAAACCGATTTATGGCACCATCTTTTAAGGATTTTACTTTATTTACAAAACTAGTCTTCATCTCATTTGCCTTGTTAATGGCTCCGTTTTTTAGTCCAGAAATTGTATTTATTGCTCCGTTTTTCAGTTCATTATATTTATTAATCGCCCCTTGCTTTAAATCTTGCGCTTTATTCACAAAACCATTCTTTAATTCGTTTGCTTTATTTATAGCACCATCTTTAAAACCTTTTATGGTATTTATACCTTTCGTTTTAAGTTCATCCACTTTAGCAATACTCTTATCCTTCAGTTCATTAAATTTGTCAACAGCGCCCGTTTTCATATCGTTAAACCAATTGACGAAGTTAGTTGCTAGAGTTGAGACGGATTCAGAAAGCCAAGCAGTAAATAGATCCCATTTTTCACCTATCCAATCAGTGATCGCTCCCCAGTTCTGGATAACTAATACTATACCTGCTATCGCAAGTGCAACTCCTCCAATGATAGCGATTATTGGTAAAAGCGATACATTTAAAGCAGTAAAGGCTACTGCTAAACCAATAATAACAGGGGCTAGTGCTGCCGCTACTCCAATTACACCCCCAAACACAGTAATAAATGTTTGAGCAGGTTCAGGTAATTCTTTAAACCACTTTCCTAACTCTGATATCTTTTCAACTACAGGAGTTAATGTATCAACTATTGTTTGCCCAATTGGTATTAGAGCATCTTGCAATTCTCTTAAAGATGATTGCCATTTCTCTCCTGGTGCCTTTTCAGCCATTTCATCAGCTTTGCCGTTTACTTTGTCAATTGCACCGCCCGTTTTAGAAAAAGATTCAACTGCTTTATCGCCAAGATCTTCATACATTGTTCCAAAAGCAGACACACCCATTTCATATTTCTTTTGCTTATCATCTGTGTCTACTATATCTTGACTTATGGATGCAAAAACATCTGCAGCAGTCGCTTTTCCGTCCTTATACTTGTCAAATAGTTCTTGGGTACCTTTACTATATAATTCAATGTTATCTGCTATTTTTCCGTCATTTATGAAAACACCAAATTCTTTAACTGCATCTGCTGCTTTATCTGCATTAAAAGCCCCACTTTCAAGGCCATTATTAATTATATTCATCATTTGTTCTGCATCAAAACCTGCTTGCTCAAATAAAGGCGAGTATTCAATAAGTGTATCCATAAAATCATCACTACGGTTTAATCCATTTTGATAACCAGAAGCAATTAAGTCTAAAGCTTCATCACCTTTTAACCCAAAAGCTATCATTAATTGTTCAGCACCACGAATATTTTCTTGTACATCTGTTCCGGTACGCTTAGCAATAGTTGTTATTTTATTTGTTATTGTTTCTAATTCAACATCATTAAGATCTTTAAAGGTTCTTTTGGTGAGAATAACCGCTTCATTAGCTTCTTCCATAGAATCAACTACACCGTTCTTAAACACATCATTTACAACATCATTAAGCTTTTCGGCTTCATCTGCAGTTAAGCCTAAATTAGCCTGTAAATTCGTTTGAGAATCAGCAAAAGCCATTCCGCTATCAAATGCAGCTTGACCAACTTCTAATAACTTATCAGTAACACCTTGAAGCAACTCAGTAGCTTCCAATAAGTTGTTTAAGTCCATTTTCTTGCCAAGCTCTTCTAAACCTTCTCCGGCATCCTTACCGCTATTTTCTATGTCATCCAGCGAATTACTAAACTTTTGAACTGTTAACCTGGCATCATTTAATTTACCTTCCATTTGCAGGACTTCGACAGAGTTCTCACCGTAGATCTTCTTGGTAGCTTCTAATTGCTTTTCCAAATTATCTACGGTCCGCTCCGTTAACTCCATTTGTTGAGTTAATTGCTTTTGAGCAAGTTCTGTCTTTTCTGCTTCGCTTGCATTATCTCCAAGCTCTGCTGTTTGCAATTTAAAAGCGCCTGTTAGATTCTTTTGTTCCTGTTCTAACAACTTACTTTCGCCTTTTAAATCATCTAACTGTGACATGGCTTCTCTTGCTTCTTGAGCTTGATCAGATAATCCATCATTCACTCGATCTAGTGACTTTTGCAATGCCATTTCTGCTCGCTCAGAGTCTAATAGTTTTCCATACATTTTTTCAAGTTCGGCACTGGAAGTGTTAGTATCCTTGGCCATTGCTTCATATTCATCACGTAGCATCTGAGTACGTTTCTGAGCACCCTGCATTTGTATTTCTAGCTTTTTCTTTTCTGCTGCAAGCTTATCCGTTGCTTTAGCATCTTTTCCCATTGCTGCAACATGATTTTTATATTCTTTAGCAGCTACATTCATAACCCTGTTTATGTCTTTAATCGTTTCAGCATACTGTACTTGTCCATCCATTTTAAAATTGAGGACAACATTTCTTTCCTTATCGGCCATAACCTCACCTCTTTTCTACAAAAACGGTGTCTGATCTAACGTATATACTTGCTTGTCTTGTTGGTTCTCTACCAATGCTTCTGGATTATGATATTTAACGTGCATAATGTATTGTTTGAGAAGATGTGCTGGGGTAATGTTGAAAAAGTCTTCCATGCTAAGACCTAATAAGGTGTTTCCAACATAAAAATAAAAGTCCCAATCCAACGTAGGGGATTGAGACTCATCAGTTTGCTTATTTAACTTTTTTTTTCTGATTTTAACTTATTTTGATCTTCAATTTGGAAGTTTTGTCCTTGGAACAAGTCAAATGCTTTTTCAAATATTGCTGGTAAGTCATTAATAGGAATAGCGTTCTCTAACTCATAAGGTGTACACTCCGTTCCACCACTCTTAACCATTGCGTAAATTAGAGAATTCATTAACTTGATTTCCTTTTTCCCTAATGTAAATTGACCCTTTTTCACCAATCGATTGATATCTTTTTCAAATACTTCATATGGTTTTCCATAAGCTTCTTCTACATAAGGAAAGCTTTTGAAAGTAAATATAACTGGTATTTCTTGACCTTGAATTATAATCGTATTTCGATTGATATTAACATTTACTAAATCGCTAAGCCTAGCCAAAATTGTTTCCTCCCTATGCTACTGTTATTGTTGCTGTAGCTGTCTTTGTTCCATCTTCCACGCTTGTTGCTGTTATGGTTACAGTTTCAGCACTTGTTGCTCCGCTCACTACTGTAACTAATCCGTTTGTATCGACTGTTGCTATAAGATCGTCACTGGATGACCAAGTAACGCTTGCATCTGTTGCATTCGTCACTGTTGCGGTTAATTGCTGAGTGCCCCCTGCTGCAACTGTAGCTGTTGTTGGATCTACAGTTACCGTTACGGGGTTACTAGGGTGTAGGAAATAGAGTATCTAATTGAGATTCATCAGCCACTACTTGTTTCATGAAGTCGTCAGCAGTCACACCAGTTGCACTATCGCGAACTTCTGAAAAGTCAGCTTTCGTAACGTTATTAAATAAAAGTGGAGTAGCATTAAAAGTTGCTGATACATCTGGCACCTCTTGTTCATCAGTTGAGGTTGCAAATGTTTCTTCTGCAGGTGTTTTCTGTACCCTAGGATACCAACGAGCAATACGTGATCCATCACTTAACTTAGCTGTAAAACCCATACCAAACATTGGGTATTCTTTGACATCTGAAGTATCAAATGAGACCCCTTTATTTGGAGTAACACCGTCAATTTTATCTTTAACTACCTGAGGAAGAGCAACATGAGTTAAGCTTAAGGTGAAATTAGAGTTCTTACTTGCATTAACAAACATCTTACCAGAAGCCCACTTTGTTACAGTTGTTTGGTTCCCAGCAATTCCAAGTTCAACAATATTGTCTAACTGAAATATCTCTGGATCATAAGTAGGAATAGCATCTCGACTATCTTTCCCACCAGTCATAAACGCCATATACAAAGATTCAATCGTTACTACATACAATAATTCTTGTGCTTTTGTCATCTATATTAACCTCCCATTTTCTTGATAATCTTGTTGGCCATAATGTCAGCTACTTTGTCACCGTCTGAATCCCATGTGTTTTGAACAAAGTGCTGTCCTTTAACTCGGCCACGACCTCCACGCTTTTTATGTCCTTTATCAACCATGTACCAATAAAAGGCCCAATCCTCAAATTCAACGGAGACTTTGTCCCCTTTAACAACGACCTTCAATGCATCTTGTAGATGCTTCCCATTCATATCTGATTTAGGAATCCTTGGTCTTAACTTATCTGCAAAATACTGCGCAGCTTCTTCCAAAATATCTTTCTCTACTTCCTCATTCACTTTTAATAGAGTATTAACATCTTGGAGAGCATCTGCAAAACCATTATTGTTAGAAGCCATTTAATCACCTACATAATAAAAAGACACCTCAATTAGAAGCGCCTTCGTTCAAATGTTTTCCGCAGTATGGACATTGAATTGATGTTACTGGTTCCTCTTCCATTCTCCATTCAATAGGTTGTCGCTCTTCACCTTTACGTAAACAATCTTCACAAGTTACGTATTGAATCATTAAACCACCCCATATTTAGCCATTTACACACCGTACATTCGTTATAAATTGAGTTATGGTGGAATCGTTCTCGTCATACGGATAACCTTCAAATTGGCTATACGAGACATTAAATTCATTAAGTGCTTTTTTTAGTGGTTCGTAATCTGCTTCAGTACCATTTGTAATAACAGCAATTTGGTATAAAGGCATGGATTTAATCACTTTTGAGGACGTGCGTTTATGGATTTCATTTACAAATTCATAAACAATATAAGGATAAACTGCACTGGTAGGTTCACTGTCACGATATACAGGCATACCAGAGCTTTTTAGTATCGTTCTCAATTGTTGGAAATTAATCTGCATAGGATAAACTCAACTCCATTATGCGATCATCCTCACGCACATATAATCTTTCAATGTCGTAGACTCGTGCGCCAATCTTCACACGATAATCATCCTGGTTGTTTTCTACTTCTCTATCCAAACGAGTTTCAATTTTCTTCATGATTTCTTGCGCATCCTTAAATGTAAACTTATCAGCTGCAGTGACACCGATATTGTCGTATTTAAGATTTCGCACTTTCACATATCCAATAACTACACGATCAGTTTCCGGATCCACATATTCATCTAGCTTCATCAAGTCAGCATTCCATTTAAGGTTGTTGGTCTGTCGTTTCGGCATCATCATACACCTCCTGCACAATAAAAGGAGTCAATGAATCAAGAGCCTGGCCAAGTTCTTTCTCAGACACACGATAATCATTCATAATACCTGCAACCATAATGACTAGCCATTCGTCTTCCTTACCAGTAGCACTTTTCACATATTTTTTGGCTCTTGAAACATAAAAAGGGAGCATGGAATCATCCATGCCCTCTTCCCAATGTATATGTGATTTTAATTTAGTGAGATATTCTTGTTCGGTCATTTAATCACCTCTTTTTATGGAGCAGGCGTATTAGGTACAACTTCATACTTGTACATTGTTGGTTCTAACGGGCTGTAAATTAACTGCCCATCAACAATGTTGTAAATTTGCAGTCCTACAAGATTAGATTTAGCATACAACTCGACAAGTCGGTTCACTTCCATGGACCCCATAACGTCTTGGTAATGGAAAGTTTTAAAGTCGCCAAAATAAATCATAGGAGTGTCTGTATCAACGTCCGATTTATCAGCGAACTCTGTAACAACAGTGTTAAACCCTAGAATTTTCCCATCAAAACCATCTCTAGCTTGTTCAAAAGGTTTGAAAATAGGGAATCCATCAGTTGTTTTCATTTTTTCAATTAAAGTTAATGCAGCATCATTAATCATAAACATACTACGTTTACGGACAGAAGCTATTACACTATTTTTGAAGTCAACTAGTGCATCATATACTTGTTGACCAACCTTTAAGTCTGGACGTTCTCCATCCGGAATGGTAAATGCAACTGCTTTTTTAGCAAGCGAACCAGGGTTAAGATTATTAACTTCATCGCCACGGAAAAAGTATTGTGACTCTTTTCGTACATAAGCTTTCTTCAATTCTTCAATAACGATTTCTTCAACAGCAATGTCAGACCGTTTCAGCAACTTCTTAGTTACTGTTGCTAAAGCATCAAATTCTGTTGGTTCTAATTCGATTTCATCAAACTCAATACTTGTCTCTGGCATAGGATTTGATGTAGTGCGTTCGTCTTTATGTCCTTGTGCATTAGCTTTCTTAACCAGAATAGGAAAGCCTTGAGTTGTTTTAGTACGGTGAGGTGTACCATATTTACGTAATGGATTATTTTCCTGAGCATAAGAAATAACTTCTTTCGCAATTTGTTTAGGTACCGTTATCGCACCGTTACCAGTAACAATACCTAATTCACGTGCTTCTGTTTCGGTTATTTGTCCAGCAACAAAACGTCCGAATGCTTTTCGTACTTCTTTTTCACGTTTTTCTGCGCTGTTTCCTTTTCCAGATAGATTGCCACCAAGCGCTTCACGTTGCTCATCTGTTAATTCTTCCTTGCGTTCTTCAATGTCTTTGTCATCTTCCTCATCACGTTGCTCCTCATCATCATCACGCTCTTCCTCTTGATCATCAAGCATACGTTGACGCGCTTCCAACTCAGACTTTTCCTCTTTCAAATCACGAACCTCTTTTTCTAAATCAGAAAACTTTGCATCCCCACGTTTTTCATCATCATCCATCATGCCTCGGATTTCTTCCAGGCGGTCCTCTATTTCTTTTAACCTATTATCTTTTTTACCAAAAAACTGCAAATGTACTTTCAATGATTTAACTTTACTCGCCATATCTATCATTCTCCTCTATAAGTTAATTAAAGTTCTAATTTTTGCTGCTTTTTCTTCACGATATTCCTGCAACTCATCTTCATATTGCTTCATCCTGTCATATCCGCGAGCACTCACCTCCGAATCAGGATAAGCAGGAAATGCTACTGCAGATACTTCTAATAACTTTGCTTTCTTTACAGTTCTGATTGGCAAATCATCATCTGGCTCTTCGATTTCATCATCCTCTTTGCGAAAACCAAAACTTACTCCATCAACATCGCCACGTTTAATAGACTCATAGGTATCGTTTCCAAGTGTTGTTTTAGGCAAATCCAATTCAAAACGCAATCCCACATCATCTTCTTCTAAACGTAATGTGTTGTTCTTCGTTCTGCCGAGAACCTTTGACACATCATGAGACCACAAATACCTTTGATCATCATTATTTAATGAGTCAGCAAAAGCGCCTTTCTTAAATTTCTCGCGGAATTTAAAAAACATGCCCAATACATGTGATTTCTTTTCCCACTTAACTGCATAACCAGTTAATGTCCGGTTTCCATCTTCGTCCTCACGAATTTCAATTTTATTCGTCAGTATTTCCCGAACTTCCATTTCCGTTTTGCTCATTTGATTCACCTCCCTTCAAGCTATTATCAGTTGCGTTTTTCTCACCGATTTTAGACAAGTCGTTACTAATATAGATTGATTGTGTTTCAGGAGTATTCTGTTTAGGAAAACCAAGCATATCTGCAACATTGTCAGGAGTTGTGATACCAGTACGCACAATGTTGTAGCCAATGTTTGTTTTTGTAGAATAGGTAACAAAATCTAAGACATTAATCTTAAATTTAATACGACGTTTTGAATTTGGGCCGAAAAAAAGAAGACTCAAATGGTCTTCAAAGTTTTTCATTATTGGTTTAACTGCTTTATTATGCAAATACATCATTGCTTTTTCAAAATCACTCTTTATTAGCGACTGGTATGTTTCCACATTGATGTTTAAAAACTTTCCTAAATCCTTTTTATATATATTTAGATAATCAAGTGTTTTTTGATCATCAATCGGGCTTTCCATGGTATCGATAGAATAACCTTTACCAAGAGGAATCATTTTAACACTCCTGGAATCATCAATGGCTTCCAACTGATCCAATATTGCATTAATCAGTTTGGACTGCGCACCATTCTGCGGATTAATATGTGCATCTAATTTCAACATAAAAGCCAGTAGACCGCCTTTTATATATTTATCAGTCAAAACCTTCTCAGCGTTCATAACACCCTCTAACGTGCTCTTTCCAAGTTCTAAGATACCAACACCTTTTAAATGATTGGTTCCGATATTTTTAATATGTCGTATAATCGAGGGAGAAATCTCTATCCCATTAATTTTAAAGTGTGCTTTTAAACTCGCATCCAGTTCAGTGTACACATCAGAAGGCAAATGGAGCTGCTTATTATTCAATAATGGAAAGACCTCACCTTTTAATAAATATATGTTTGTCATCAGTTTAATAAATTCTGATTGAGTTAGGTATTCATTTGGATTTCCCAAAACTTTTAGTGCCTGGCTATTTTTTGTTTCGTTACCCTTACCATCCTCTACGACAATATCTGCTAACATCATCTGGTTACTGATATCCTGTATCAATTCATATACATCAGAAGACTCCAAGATATTTTCGTCATTTGCAAACAATGAT
This sequence comes from Virgibacillus halodenitrificans, assembly GCF_001878675.1. Classification (NCBI taxonomy): domain Bacteria; kingdom Bacillati; phylum Bacillota; class Bacilli; order Caryophanales; family Bacillaceae; genus Virgibacillus; species Virgibacillus halodenitrificans. The sequence continues at coordinate 2,429,928 of NZ_CP017962.1, forward strand.
GGAAATCGAACGGATCCTGTTGGATATTCACTCATTCTTTTTTCGAGCTTACTATATACATAGTTTGAAAACTTATCTCTTAATCCCAATATTTATCACCGCCTTTCGTAATGGATTAGATATTGAATCACCTCCTGTTTATTTTTCAAATCCGATCTTATTAAAATGCTTATTATCATTATCTGCAACGGACATTAATAATTCGTGTGTTTCATAATAAACATCTGATCCAGTTACATACTCATAATTAATGTCTTTGACTTTAACCTCTTTGCCATCAACAAAAACTTTAGGTGGTTCATTGGGATCAGATATTTCTAATATTATTTTTGGAGATCTAGGTCCTGTCATTACTGGTCCTTCACATTCAGGGCATTTGATACCGTCCATATGTCGATGTGTATCTTTAATTTCCCAGTTACAATTCATACAGTAATAGCTTTCTTTTTGTGCTTTGCTCATAATTCCCACCTCCTACCTATAAATATCTGCAAGTAATTCATCCATCCCGTTCTCATCGATATCATCCATTACCATCATTGTTTCTTTATGAGCAACTAAAAAAGCCACAAATCCATCAATTTTCTTTTTGGACTGTCGCTTACTTGGGGCTTTCATTCCGTTTATGTTTGTAACTACCACTACATTAAGAGCACAATATATAAATAGTGGGTTATCTGTAATTATTCTTTCTTCGTATATCAACAATTCAGCATCATCAAGGGGTGCGTTCATAACCTTCGGATATTGGTTAACAACAATACACTCTAAACCAAGGTTCTCGACCTTCTCAATCAGCTTTTGAGACATAGCAGGGTCATAATTCAACTGCTGTACATCATATAGATCCATACATTCGGTTATATAATCCAGTACTTGGTCTTGATCAATCATTTTACCGTCACAAAATTCCACAAAACCTTTTTCAGCTAGATCTGTATATGGAACATTATCCTCTTTCTCTCTTGTCTCAATATTTTCATTTGGGATAAAGTACATTTGTTTTACTTTTAAGATAGATCGACCTTCCTCATCCCAAGTAGGAAAGTTTAGATTGACACAAGTTAAGTCGGTTGTCTTTGATAAATCTAAGCCAAGGTAACATGTTTCGCCTCGTAGATCTCCAAGATCATCAACAAGTATATGTTCCACCTGATCTTGTTCAAAGAAGTTCTCCGCACCATTTACAAAGACATCAAGGTGCTTAGATAAAAACTCAGCTTTCTTGTGAGCAGATCTTGCAGCTGTAATGAATTCTGTTTCTAAAGCGCTCATTGTAACGGAAATACCAATGTTAGGATTGACCATTGCCCACACTTTACGGTCTTTCCAATCATAACCCTTGTTTGGTTCATAGATCATAACGAATGAAGCATCATTATCATCATTTTTAAGTACTTCTTTTGCTTCTCTATAAACACGCATACCAACACTGGAAGAACCTTTACCTGCAGTACTGATATTAAACATCAATGGTTCGTCACGAGAAATTTGAGCAGATTTGAAGTTGTCGTATTGCTCCATTTTCTCCTGAGCATGTAATTCATCATTAAGTACAAAGTGAGGGTTGGACCCTTCAATACCACCAATATTCTTACTCATAACGATAAACTGGTTTTGATAAGCTAAATCGTTATAAAGATAATCAAATGTTACAGAGGATATAGTTCCCTTTGGTCCTTTATAGATAGTACTACAATCTGTTAAAGCTTCATGGTTTAATATGGTGGATGCAAATGGCTTAGCAGCATATTGAGCCTGGTTAAAATCAGATGCACAACAATAACAATCTGCACCAAGCACCCCTTCGCCATACATGGCATATCCTAACGCACCAACAGCAAGCAAGGTCTTTCCGTTTTTCTTTGGTACTTGGATATAGGTTTCTCGTATAACGCGAACTGCTTTCCCTTGTTCATTTTCTCGCATCCAACCGTAGATGTTACTAAAGATAAATCGTTGCCAGTCTTCCAAGATTAAAGATTGTCCAGCCATATTACCCTTTACATGTCGGATAAACGTTTGAACCCAATCCATCATTTCATTGGCTCGGTCAACATCAAACCAAATATCTTTCCTCTTTTTCCATCTGTAGTAACGATCTACAGCAAGCTTGATTGTATCTGGATATTTCTTTGGACTTCTTCTTACTTTTCTAGCAAACTTATCGGCATAATTTACGCCTCTTTCTATGTTACTCACATAAATCAGCCACCTGCCTTATTGCGCCACTTATTTCTATGCGCATCCAATTCACTTACTTTCTTTTCTGGTTTCTCCATTTTTTCATCTTTCCTTACAGACGATCCACCAGTAACACCATTACCGTTTTTCCCCTTGTTAGTAAGGCCTAAATAATCCAACGCTTTTGTTTTCTTGTCGGACCATACTTCCACTTGTTGAGCAAGCGGGTGTTTTGAGTTGTTAACAGCCCCGGCTTTATTCGTGTGGCGCTGTGTTGCTGGGAAACCTTTATCTCTCCAATCTATGAACATAGTCATGTAAACCTCATAGATATCGAGATAGCTTTCAATTAACGGATCCAGTGTAAGGGTGTAAATATCAGCATCCCTCATAATTTTTAATATGCGTTGTCTTTCAGTTTCGGTTTTCTCCAACACAATTTTTCTGCGTTCTTTTTTGGTGCTCAATATTCACACCCCCCTTTGTTTTTAAAAATCTTGTCTAGCGAAAGAGATGACCCCATTGCTACCTATCTTTCCCAAATTGAAAAATTTTTTATTTGGTAGGGGGGGCTATCCAAAATAACTCGGAAAAACTTTTTCTTGCTTCTCTTCATTTTCCTCAATGAAGTGACAATCTCTGCAAAGTAATTTTAAATTGTTAGGATCCAACCTAAGTGTGGAGTCTGTTTTAATTGGTATGACATGATGAACGTGTGCTCGTCTACCAAATACAAACATCCCACATCTTTGACATAGTCCACGATCTCTTTCATAGACATATGCTCTAGCATCTTTCCAAGCCTTTGAATTATAGAACTGTTTGTTATCGTGTTGATATATCTCTTTCTTCTTGCGCTTACTTCTTGCAGACTTCTTAGACCTTTTATGTTCACTGCAGTAATAGCCACTCTTTATCTTATTACTACACCCATTAAAGTCACAGTACTTCATTACTCAGCAGCAGCTAAGGTATCAGCAATATGTTTACGGATAGTATCCTCTTTACTCATATTACCTGGTACATCTATCTCATTCTGTTCAGCAAACTCTAGCAGCTGCTCTTTATTCATATCATCTAGATATATTTCATTGTGTAATGTTTCATTTAAATTAAGCTCATTACCGATCATACTCTCTGGGTCCTCAGTAACTTCAAACCCTGGCTTCTTACCTGCAGGTACAAACAACGTTCTCTTTTCTTTATTGTCCCAGTACTCGGATCCTTGTGCAGTCTTACGTATAAATACTTTCATGATTATCTAGCTCCTCTGTGTTCATATTTTTTATAAATGAGAATTCCTAAGAACTTATATTTAGTTACTTTGTACGGATGATTAAGCTCCACTGTTTTACTAAACATTATCTTTGCCTCCATTTCCCTCTCACTCTTTTATAAGTATCTCTATTAATACCCATCAGCTCTTCCAGTTCTGCAGCTGATAATCTCTCTTGATGTACTATCTTCTTAGATGGTGGTTTCTTTTTATGTCTGTTGAATCCTAATGCTTTCTTTTGCTCACTGCTTAGATGATCCATTACTCTCATATACATCCTCCTTTATATTAAAAAGATGATTTACTACATAGTTTTCTTTAATGTTTTCTTTAATGTTTTCTTTAGCATTTTTGCATATAATGAAGAAACTATTTTTACACCCGGCTAATTAGCGGACAGCACTACCGTCTAATTAGTAGACACCACACCCGGCTAATTAGTAGACAGCAAATGGTACCGTCTAATTAGCGGACACCTAATTATTTCCATTAGGTTAGTTATCACTTATTCAAATTCTGATAATATAAATTTATCACCTATTTGTCCTAATGAATTAAATGCGTTTTAAAAAGAAATTAATAGATTTTCCAACGATATCCAAACACAAATAAAAGACGCACCGATTAGATGCGCCTTAATCTTCACTAACTGTTACAGCAATATTTAAGTTTAAAGCTATTTTATAGAATGCTTTCCACCTTATTTTAGAGTATGTCGGTTCACTAATTGGTGGCTGGAACTTAAAGCAATATACATTGTAGTCCGTTAAATACTCCGACTCTTCACTCATGTATCTTTCTTCAATGAGGAATTGTTCCATTTTCGGAAGCCGTCTAACTGCTCTTTCAATCCTCTCGCAATACTTCCTTCTCTTTTCTCGTTCATCAACATTCTGTGTAGCAATCATTCCTGTTTGATCAGATATTGTATTTGCCTTACCTCCACCCACATCATCATAGGATGCAGTTATAGAAGCTTCTTTCTCTTCAAAGAGTAAGTATTTAAAGATGCGATATTTCTCTAATGCTGCTTCAACTTCTTTTTGTGTAGCTTTTCTGTCTAGTTCTGGCAGTTCAAATACCATTGTTTTCCCCCTTTTTAGAGGTTGGCCCTGGAAGAACCAGGACCAAATCTATTAATTTAAGATATCAGGATCATCAAAGTTTACGTCATCCGGTTCGCCTGTAGGAAGATCATCTGCACTTAATTGTCCTTCAACTTCAACGGTGCCATCTTTATTAACTTCATAGGATATTCCTTCATGATCTGTAGCTTCTTCAAATTCCTCTATGCTCATTTGAGATGGTTCTAAGAATAGGACAACGCTTCTTCCAGCAAATGTGTATAGTTTGAGCACCTTATCTTCACTATCACCTTTTACATTAAATTTAAGCACCGTTTTCTTGCTATCACGCTGTATGGACTTAAACTCTGCAGTTAGTTGTCCAGCTTCACTATTTTCTACTTCCAGAACTGCAATATTTCCTGCAAGTTGCACTAACTCGTCTGAGTGTTCTAATTCATCACCCTGCACATGAAACTCCAATACCTCTTTCTTATCATCTTTCTGTATCTTCTTAAACAGTACATTTAACTTCATATCTACTTACCTCCTAATTTTTAATGGTTTTCCATCCACTGTGAGTGTTTTAATCTGTTTCATGACCAATTACTATCAATCTATTAAACATCTCTCATAATCGCTTATTTCGACTTTAAAACTAATGCTATTTAATCTTGGTTAGTACATCCGCCTGATAATCGTGTTTCACCTTTTTTATATAAAGTGACCTGGCTATCTCAGCAAGGATATAAGCATCTACCACGTTATCGCTAGGATGAGTAAAGCCAAAGTGCTTTTCTACTGCATTCATAACAGCCCTTTTCTTAGCGGCTCCTTTTAATCGTTTCTTGCTACCTGGTTCTCCTTCCCATCCAGTAACGTTCACGAATTTCTTTACTGCATTTGGGGCAACCTCGTAATACTTCAATTTACGCTTATATAGTTCGTTGCGGATGCCATGATGCAAGCCACCTGCAAACATTGCCTTCTGAGTACTAAATGGGAATCCTTCAATGCTGATAACGTCCTGTGGTTGTAAGTGAGCAACAATGTCATTTATTAAGGTGATCATTCTCTTTGGATCCTTATCACCAATTCCTGTAAGTTCCTTCGCTCTTAATACATTTCCATCTTCATCTAATGCGACAAATCCTGTTTTGCTTGCTGGATCTATTCCTATGAATCTCATAATAAATCATCTTCTTTCACGAATACGCCATTGACCATTTTTCCTTTTCTGTCTTTGATTTCGTTATAGGCGTAATCTACACATGTTTGTATGTCCGTTCCCATCTGCATAGAGAGTATGGTTAATACCACATACATATCTCCAATTGAGTCAATTACCTGTTCTCTATTACCTTTGGACATTCCTTGGCACAACTCTCCGTATTCTTCTCCTAGCTTCAACGCTTGTTTGTGTGGATCTGCGTTATTTAGGTTTCTATCTATTGCCCATTGTTCGATATGTTCTGTTAAGTCATTTAGATTCATTGTTTAACCTCCAATCCTTCTGATACAATTATCCGTCCTTCTTTATGAAATTCCTTTCCAGTGATCAACAACCCAGTTACTTCAAATGACTTTCCACTCGACAGATGCACCGTTTCTGAACCGTTTTTCTTAATATTGTCAGCTAGATCAATCAATAATTCACCAGGTAATACAATAGATTCTTGCCCGCCACCTTTTGTAAATGCAGCGACTGTTATATTTTTCATCATTCACCATCCAATAATTTATCTATCGCTCTCATAGCGTTCATTTTCCTAACAATAACCCCATCATCAAACTGCACATAAGCTTCGTTTATATTCCCATGACCACAACAAGCATTCATAACTCCTCGCAACGCACCTAAACATCCATCATGTCCTTCTGTTGTATTAGACAGTCCACAATGACCGCAATCCCTTTCGTTGTTTACGGTTGGTTCTTTGGTGTCGCTATATATCCATATGCCGTTAGTGAATTCTATTTCGTGACCTCGCAGTTTTGATTTATTAGTCATTTTTCAGCCTCCCACAACGTCTCCATGTCAACTCTTTCATACGTTACAAATCTAGTTAAACAGATCAAACACTCTCTATATCGTTTAAAGCTACCTCTGGATTCCCTGCAATCCCTAACTTTCGTCTTTCCATCGCAGATAGGGCATTTCATACAACCCAGCTCCTTTTGATTTAGCTATATGGTAAGCTTCTGTACATAATTGATTAATTGATTTGTTCATTGCTAACCTCCTCGCATCTAAACCATTTTTTCTGTTTTAGAGTGTCAATGTCTGCTTTATAATCTCTTGCAGGAACAAGTGACTTTCCTATTTTGAAAAAGACGACCTTTATTTGACCTTGATTAATTAATGACATAGCCTCCATGAAGCTGATCTGAATATATTTTTCAATCATTCAAGTTAACCTCCTATTTTCTCTTTTCCAATTCAATGAACTGCTGCTTCCAACCTCTAAACAAGAGCCTAAATTCATTCAATCCAGTGTTACGACCTTTAGCGATAAACTGTTGCACAACCTTACCTTGTGGTTCCGTGTCATGGTGATCTATCCAAAGAAACTCAACTACATCTGCATCTTGTTCAATGGAGCCTGATTCTTTTAAGTCCGCTAACATAGGCTTACCTTTATTTTTCTCAGATTCTCTGCTCATTTGAGACAACATCATAAACACGCATTTTAATTCCCTGGCAATTTGTTTAGCTGCTTGTGTTACATTTCCAATAGCAGTGGATCTGTTCTCGCCTTTTTTCTGTGGTATCTTCATGATCTGCAAATAATCCACGGCTACCATAGCCACATCACCATATTTCCGTTTAAATCTTCTGGCAGTGGCTCTTACTTCTTCGATTGTCACTCCACTGCTGTCCTGTATATAAATTGGCAGTTTTTCTAACCGGTTGTAAGCTTCTTCAACTTCTCCATATTGCCTTGGATTTAATTCTTTGTTTCGGATGCGGTTATAAGGGATACCAGTAATATTGGAGATCATTCTATCTTTTAATTGGTCCTCGTCCATTTCTTGTGAGAATAATAATACTGGTCCGCTTGCAGCAACTCCCAAAGTGCGTTGTAGTAATTTAGCCGTCTTACCGACTGAAGGCCTTCCTGCTGATATAAATAAATCACCGCGATATACGCCATTCGCCCAACCATCAAACTGAGGAAAACCTGTTTCAATATACTCAACTTCTTTCGAGAGCAAATGCTTGAAGTATTTATCCCTGGTTTCGCTTAAACTTTGCATTCTGCCTCGTTCGTCCGGTCTTATTTCTGTTGCCAATGCTTCAACTGCTGCAAAATAATCTTCATCTGTTTCAAAATCTTCTCTTGCTAGTTCCGCTATCTGATTACCTATTTCAGATCCACGCCTTCTAATAGCTTTAGAGCGAACAATGTTGGCATGATATTTTACATTTGAAGTAGTTGGACAAGACTCTGCTAATTGAGCAAAGTAAGAAACACTAACCTCATCTGCTCTATTATGCTTAACGTACATTTCAGTGACAGTAACAACATCCACTGGTTGTTGTTTATCATCTAACCATTTCATTACCCTGTATATTTGCTGGTGCTTTACATCTAAGAAATCCCTGTCCTCAAGAAAACTAATTTCATCAAGGACATTGGGATCTAAAAATACTGCACCTAAAACGGATTGTTCTGCAGATATATCAGCTGTTCCAGTTAAACTCACTTGGATCACCGCCATCTGCTACAAACTGTTGGAACGCTATATCTTTATCTCTGCTATCTGGTTCTTGTTTTGGTTTAACAGGTTTCTTTTGAGCGTTCATTTTTATAGCTAGTTCGGCAAACTTTTCACGTAGCTTCTTAGCAGATAACACGTTAGTTTTCCAAAAAGAGTCTTGCACAACCCAATCCATAACATCTTTAGCTAACTGTTTATTTACTTGGTCTATCTCAATAAGCTTCCGCATATCATCTGACCAAGACTGCATATTTGCCTTTTTGGTTAAGTGTGGCACTCCTGCTTCTTCTGCGACCCTACTAACTTCTGTGTAAAAGTATGTGGCCATCTTGTAATACGTGTTATCTTCGCTGTATTTAGGTTTGATGTTCGTTTTCTTCTTTGGCTTAGGAGACTCTGCAGCAGATTTAGTTTTTTCAACTTCTCCCCATTTCTCATAGTCCTTGTTCACACTCAACATTCTCGCCCCTCTCTCACCTTTATCTCCTGTAATAACAATATTTTTATCAATTAAAGATTTAAGTTCTCTTTCCACTTGCCGCTTATTTGCCTCCGTTTTTTCAGCAAGGAAGCGTATAGACAACTCTTTTTCTTTAGCCTGGAAGCCGTATGTATATCTCCACACGGCCATAACCAAGCGAAATTGCGTACCGTTAAGATTAACTTTTATAATCTGGTCCAATAACTCATTGGCAATCCGTGTATATCCATTTTTAGTTTGTGGACTTGCCATGGTTTATCATCCGTTCATAATTTTTGTTTGATATGATTAGTAACTACTCTTGCAAAATTTTTAACATCTGTTTTTTCATCATCAACATACTTTTTGTTTAACCAATCAGTAAGCATTTGCTCTACTTCTTCTTCAATATCTACGATTGGTTCATAATCGTTAGCTATTGCCTGTAGGTATAGGGTAGGTTTTTGTTTAGCGAATTGTTTCAATACAAGAGCATGTCCATGTACAGTTGAGAACGGAATGGACATTAAGATCATGTCAATTGTGTCTGGTGACATACCTTTACAAATCTCTTTATGATAATCAAGCGCTTCTGCTACCTTTTTAGGAACTAGAACTCTCACTCAAACAACCTCCAATTTATAATGTTTATTTTCAATGAACCCTTTTTGATACAAGGCTCTTTTTGTAGTCATTTCAGCCAGGGCAGGAAGATTATTATTACTGCTCAAATGCGTTAAATAGATTTGCTCTCCGTTGCCCTGGATTAACTTGGACAACGCTTCAGCAGTCTGTGCATTGGATAGGTGTCCTATATGAGATAGAACCCTTGCTTTTACGCTATTTGGGTAATCAGATGCTTCAACCATTCTTGGCTCGTGGTTGCTTTCTATGATGTAGATGTCACTGTGTCTCATTTGAAAAAGCATAATCTCGTCTACCTTCCCCGTGTCTAAACAGATGGAAGTTTTAAAATTCCCTTCAGCATTTTCAATTACATAGCCTTTGGGTTCGTATGCATCATGATGAACATCAAAAGGTGAAACTTCAAAAACCCAATCCTCATCCGAGAATGGCACTAACACCGACTCTTGATCAGCTATATGACATAAGTCCTCACTCACTAAATCAATATCCTTCCATTCTTCTTCGCCTGCATAAACAGGAATGTTATATTTATTTGCCAACGGAAGCCCCTTACAGTGATCAGTATGAGCGTGTGTAATAAATATCGCTTCAATGTTGTTAGGTGTAATACCTACTTCCAGAAGCCTTTTCTCTATCTTTGTTTTAGCTATTCCTGCATCTACTAGAATGGTAGAATCACCTGAAGTAAGAGCGATACAATTGCCGTTAGAACCTGAGGCTAGTATGTTTACTTTCATATATACTCACCTCAGGATATGAATTTATTCTCACTGGTTGAAGTTGCTGAACAAAATTACCAACATACCCATCCAATCTATAAACCATAATACAATCGCGGTCTGCTCCCATTCTTAATGCAATAAGCGTTTCTTCACCATTACGATGAGTTTCTTGTATTGGATTATCTTCAAATGCTTTCTTAGCTTCCCCTACAAACTCAAGATGTTTTTTTGATATCTGTGTCATTTCATAACCTCCAATTCTTCCTGGCACCGCGGGCATATCCGATACCCACGGTAATATTCTTCTTTGCCAGGATTAATTTCATTTCCGCATAACTTACAATCTGCATGTCGCTCGTATACAACTACTTTCGGCAACTGCTTTATAAGTGGATTAAACATTATTCCGGAAGCTCATCATCCGAAGCTTGCGCTTGTGCTTCCTGCATATCAATGTGCATGTCCAATAGTTCGATTAAACCGATCAGCTCTGATTCCGTAGCAGGTTGGCTTAATTTAACGTTATTCTTTTTTAAATACTCATTAACACCGTCATTATCTTTTACTCCAATTTGATTAAATTTCTGCTTCATTTGCTTTCGAAGAGCAACAACATTATCTTCTGGCTTTTCTTCTGGTTCTGGTTGGTTAATTGGTTCTTGATTAGGTGTAATGTCCTTGCGTTCTCTCGGCTGATATTCCGGCACACCTTCTTCTTGGCCATAAGTGATTGTTTCATCATCAAATTCAAGTCCATATTGCTTTTTCAATGCTCTTTGTTGCACATGCTTACCAAACATATCCTGTGTCCATTTCTTCCAGTTGTCTTTGTTCTGGCCAGTAAACATATGAGCTATTTCGTCAATATCCATAATTACGGTTACTGGTCTATGTCCATCACGGTAAGCAATTGAATAAGCACCAATTATTTTCCCTCGTGGGAATCCGATCTCATGCTTCACTACTTCCATTTCTTTCGTTTCTTTGTTCATTGCAATTTGGAATTCATCATTCTCATGAACCATTTGTGTATCTGGTGGCTGGAAACCGTCTTTTTCTCTTGCTTTCGACAGATAAGCTTCAGCAGCGAATTGAATTCTTGCTGTCTGTCCATATTTGATAAAAAAGATTTCATTTTTGAATGGATCCAGTCCATAAGATGCTGCCTTATGCGCAAACAGTAGAAACTCCTGGTCATTTGCTGTTGGAGCGATTGAATTACGAATCACCTTGAGTACCTCTGGTTTAAAATGCTCACTGATTTCTGGAGTTAATGTTGGTAATTGATTGTTGTTATTTGCCATTACTTGTTTCCTCCTTCAATTTGTTCTACTTGATTCTGTAACTGTTCTAACAATGCCGGAATGTTTAACCGTTGAATCATGTCAGCATTTAGCTGTTGTTGCAAATTATCTTCAAGGCTATTTATCAGTGTTTCTTCCGCTTGTTTCTTCGCTTGCTGAATCATTTTAATTACTTTGTCATTTAATTCTTCAGAGATGTAGTTATTAGTTAAATACTCAATTAGAGAGTATGGACCGCTCTTGCTGTCATAACGTCTGTACTCTTTACCACGGCCGTCTAAATTCTTTTCTGTTGCCATACGTTCGAATCGCTGACCTATAAATTCAGAGATAGGAACCATAGTGACCTCAGAACCCCATGAATTTGATTTGTGCGGAATATTAATTTCACTAATTTTATCTGCAGTTATCTTTTCTAAAAACTCATCTACAGCTTGATCAACTTTTTCACTTACCTTTTCCGATACTTTCTGAATAGCTTCGCTCTCAACCTTTTTGACCAATCGTGATTGAATACCACTAATTACTTCTTCTTTTAACGTATCGTCCAGATTGCCGTCTTCGAATTCGTCTATCCAATCCAACTCAACTTCGATATTAAATTTTGCCATTATTGGTTTCCTCCTTGATAGTTACATATTTTGAATTGAAACGTTCGTATCCTTTGCCATACATTTCCTCATAGCTTAAAGGCTGTTTACCTTGGTACTGTGGTGCAAATTGAACCTTATTTTCTCTTGCTTCTTTACGGCGCTCTTTACGTGATTTATTCATTATTTATCCCCCTCAATATTTAGTTCTTGACCAGCAACAACTCTACTAATAATCAGTTGTCCATTCGGCTCTTTAAATTTGGTAATGGATTCAGCATTATCAACAAACACTGGTGTAACTACTTCACTTTGTTCACTAAGCACATCACGTAATTCAAGCCCTGCACGTATGCTCTCAGATAGTGACAGCTTCTTATATCCCTTACCATCCATTTCTATTTCAAATGTAGGTTTAACCTCACCATTCTTTAATTCATCAAATAGATTAATAGATAAGGTGCTAAACAATGCTTGTACCTTTTCAGCTTGTAATTCAGCTTCTTTTGCGTAAAAAGCCTTAATGCTGTCAATTATGAAGATGGACTCATTTAAGGATTCTAGAGTTTCTTTTTCAGTTTCTGCAGCTTCTTTCACTTGTTCTTTCATTCCTTCAAACTGTTTATGCTTCTGGATCTCTTGTTGAATTGGCTGGCGCTTTTGTTCTAAATCTTGGATTTGTTCAAATTGCTTAGAAACATCAACATATTCAAGAGTCGCAAGTTTAGCTTTCAGATCATTTCTTTTATTTACTAACGCTTGGTGCTGTTGCTTATATTCATTCATTCGTTTTTCTTTATCTTCTTCTACAGCTTCAACCGCTTCGTCATCCAATGGACGTTTACATGTTCTACAAACATCCTCAATCACTTCATCCCTTAGCCTTGGCCATCTTTCTTTAGACATTTCAATCTGGTCATTAAGAGAGAGTACTTGGGATTGCAGACTATTAAATTCACGGTTAGTATCTCCTGCAGAATCAGTCACCTTTTCCAGTTCTTTAATCTGGTTTAGCAACTGCTTTTCTTCTGCTTGTAAAGATTCCAATGGTACTGTTGGGGCATTATCCTCCAATTGCTCTTTCAGTGTTTTAGTACGTGACTGTGCTGCTATATACTGCTTATCTAGCTTGGTTTTATTAGATCGGTGTATCTTTTCAAGATCAGCCAACGAATGTTTTTTAACTAACTCCGCTAGTGCTTCTCCTTGTGCTTTCGGCAATGCTTTAATTACTTCTTTGTTAGCCGGAGCCGGAACATACTGCAGAATCATTTCTCTTTGATCTGTCCATTTCAAAGTAAAGAAATAATTTGGATTAAACAGAGAGAGAAACAAGTTCTTATCAAACATTTTTTCAAGTACCTCGTTGAAATCTGTAGCCTTAGAAGGCACCTCATTGATGTAATATTTTGCCTTCCCCTTCTTTAGTTCACGACCTATAAGTAAGTCTTTGCCATCCACATTTAATAAAAGTGAAACCATTGTTTCTTCTGCTTCGTAAGTTACTGGGGACGGATCCAATTTGCTTCCCAAGGCATCTGTGCCATATAATAACCATGTAATAGCTTCTAATATGGAGCTTTTACCTTTTGCATTGTCACCAGTGATCTTTGTTTCCTCGCCAAAGTTAACTGTTAGATCCTGGTGACTTTTAAAGTTTGTTAGATTAAGAGATTTAAATTTGATTAGCATTGTTTATAGTTCTCCTTCCTAAATAATTATTAAGATGATTAATGTAATTACTAAAGCGCCTGTTAAGCTTCCTCTGAGCACTCTGTGTCCCTCCTCTCCTGCTGAACAGCCAACTTATTAGATAATCTTGCTATAGCATCTAATGTGCTGCAGATTGCCATAGTATAGGAATCACTGAGCAGATTATCTTTCTTGCTTAACTTGCTTCTTTGCTCTCGTAATCGTTCTGCATATCGCTCTAAATCTCCAATTTGATTTACGATTCTTACGCTATCTGGTGTAAACATTGATTAACCCCTCCTATTCCTTTTCACAGTCTTCACATTTTCTTGGATAACCTGGTTCCTCAAAATCTTCTACATATGCGCCACATACTTCACATAACAAACCATTTACAGTCATTTCTGCTAATTCACCCACAACCTCACCTCCTTTTAGTAATTAATAAGTAGATACAAATTCCATAGCAGCATAGCGACAAACAACCCTAGCAGTGACCAATCTAAGCTATCGTATTTCAAAACCAATGCCTCCTGGCATATTCATGGCCTTTATGTTCGTCTCGCTTTAGCTTTTTATGGTTAAAAGCCTTTAGCACTTTTATCCCCTGCTCCAAATCAGCTAAAATCCTATCAGTACCGGAAAACTGTGCCTCTATAGCGCTATCCAATAATTTAAGGCAATTCTTCTGTATATTTACTAATTCATCTGAAGCCTGAAAAAAATCTTCGGATGGATAGTTATCTTGTATCTTGCTAGTCATTTGATTCACCTACCTCGTAATAAGCAATAAATTCAATATTTCCATAAGAGATCTTTAACCATTGAGTTATACCGTAACTTTCCATTTCGATGCGCCCAAAATTTTTATATTGCTTTAGCTTTTCCTCAGCCTCTTTCAAGTTTTCACAGTAGAAAGAAACTTCCACCTTTGCACCTTGTGCTATTAGATCTTCAACTTTCATCTATCTCACCCTCTCTAAGTCGACTGCATAACATACATCTCGATACAACCGCATGACTTCCAGATTGTTATTGATAAAAGCAACTGAGTAATGCTCTGGAATGTTGTAAGCATCTTCTAAGTCTTTCTTTAGTGCCGTTAAGCGTGTGTTACGGACAGGTGACATTTTAATTTCTTTAAATCTTTCCTCGAAGCTTTCCAGTTCTTCAGCTGTCATGATTTTGCCTCCTTTTCTTTTAACCATTTATTAAGGAACTCAGTTGCTTCCTTAGCCGGGAAGTACCACTTACCTCCAATTTTCACTTTCGGAAAATCTTCTTCGTGAAAAAAATTATCTTGGATAGTGTTCCAACTCATGCATGTTCTGCGTCTAAGTTCCTTAGAATCCCAATAAACAAGTTCCTGATCTAATTCTTGCAGCTGTCTTTTAATGGCTTCTTGGTACATTTGCTTTACTGCACTTTCGTCAACTTGAACTTGTAACATTGTCCAACCCCTCCTTAAATCTACTAAAAGTAGAATTAGGTGTAAAAAAAATAATATCTACTGGTAGATTTGTTATCCGACAAAATTCTTTAGCTTTCCCTAAAGGCATTTCGTCAGGGTGCTTCTCCCATTTCATGTACGTATGACGGTGTACCCCTAGCTTTTCAGCTACTTCTGCCTGACTCAAATCTTTAAATAATCTTGCTTGTTTTAAAGTTGCTTCCAAATTATTCACCTCCCGGAAAAAGAATGTAAGTTAATCATAATCTACCAAAAGTAGAATGTCAACTGCAAAAAGGTAGAAAAAGTAGACTTTTTATGTTGAAATTTTTCGACTTATAGTATACAATCTACTTATAATAGAAAATCGATAGAGGGAGATCATTATGGGAATCAGCGAAAATCTAAAAATAATACGAGAAAGATATGACCTAACTCAACAGGACTTAGCAGATATAGCAGGAGTTTCCAATAAAGCTGTTTCAACTTGGGAGAGTGGATCGAAAGAACCTCGTATGGGCGCAATCCAAAAGATAGCTACTCATTTCAATTTGAGAAAAAGCCAAATAATAGAGGATGGCGGTCTAGATGAAGTAGATACAATTGCTGCTCATCATGACGGAGAAGAATGGACGGAAGAAGAATTGACAGAAATAGAAAACTTTAAAAAGTACCTTTTATCAAAGCGTAATAAATAGGAGGGTAATACATGTACGAAAGCTTACAGTCCGAAGCACACGGGCTCGATTTAGATGTCCAGGAACGGGTAATGTTGGAGAGGATTAAAGGGCTGTATGGCGATAATGTCATATGGATTAACAAGAACATAATGACCTCCAGAGAAAAGGCATGCGTATTAGCTGAAGAAATAGGTCACCATTTATTTACGGTCGGAGACATATTAGATCAAAGTAAAATAAACAATGTTAAACAAGAAAACATAGCAAGAAGATGGGCTTTTGCTAAGTTAGTACCATTAGAAGGTTTAATTTACTCTTTTAAACAGGGTTGTAAATCAAGGTACGACATTGCGGAAACACTTAATATTACAGAAGATTTTTTGGAGAATAGCCTGCAATACTATAAAGAAAAGCACGGTTTACAAGTAAGGGTAGACGATCGACACATTATTTTTTTTGATCCGTTAGCAATACATGAAGAAATAAGATAGGAGGAAACATTGTGGCTAGTTTTCGCAAAATTGATGGTAAATGGGAATATAGAGTGCGTTACAAACAAGGAGATAAGTATAAAGAAAAGTCTAAGCGTGGATTTAAGACGAAAAAAGAAGCTCAATTAGCTGCAGCAAAAGTAGAGACAGATATTGAACAATTTGGCTTCTCTGAGAATGGAGAAGAGTATCTAGATAAATTCATCTTGGATTGGTTAGAAGTATATAAAAAACCCAACCTTAAACCAATTACGTATTCCGTACAAGAAAGAAATGTGAGATTAAATATAATTCCTCGATGGGGAAAGTATAGACTAAAACAAATTAATAGGACAGAGTACCAAAAGTGGCTTAACAAGCTTACAGATAAATATTCAGAGGGTACCATTAGAAGAATACATTCGATAATGAATTCTGCTTTAAGTAGTGCGGTACACGATTTTAATATTCTTTATTCAAATCCTATCGCTAAATCAAAAATCCCTAAAAAGGATAAAGAAGAACAACTTAAATACTTTACGAAAAAAGAATTAGAAATATTTTTATCTCATTGCCATCCAGTTAAAAAATCTAAATACAAACATTCTATCCAATACTCGGTATTATTCACTCTAATGTCAAGAACTGGTTTGAGGATCGGGGAAGCATTGGCACTCCACTGGTCTGATATAGAAGGTGATAAATTAACAATAAATAAAAATCTCGTTTACCCTTTAAACTCTACTCCTTATATATCTACACCTAAAACTAAGAACAGCACAAGAGTTATTAAATTAGATGATCACGTTTTATTTATGTTAAAGCGCCATAAAACAAATCAAAAAGAAATGTATCTACGGTACCCAACTTACAAAAGGCCTGCTGAAGATCTTTTATTCCACCAACAAGACGGAAGATGGTTGAGAACTAATGTAGTAAGAGATTATTTCAAAGAAGTATGTAAACGAGCAGGATTGACTATATTATCCCCTCATGCTTTAAGACATTCTCATGCAGTGCATTTGTTAGAATCAGGTGCTTCAATTAAATATGTATCAAATCGTTTAGGACATGCCGGAATAAAAACAACTGCTGACACATATCTGCACATTACCGAAAAAATCGAGAATGATGCAATTGAAATGTACCAGCAGTATTTAAATTAACTTTTTTGTGGGTGAATTGTGGGTGAGAGACCACCCACCAATCGTTCAACCCACTGTTATCAATGGTTAGCCAATAGACCCTTCCATCTCAAATTTGATGAGACGGTTCATTTCAACAGCATATTCCATTGGAAGTTCTTTTGTAAATGGCTCAATAAAGCCCATTACAATCATTTCAGTTGCTTCTTCTTCACTTAAGCCGCGGCTCATTAGATAGAAAAGCTGTTCCTCTGAAACTTTGGATACTTTTGCTTCATGTTCCAATGAGATATTATCATTATTAATTTCGTTATATGGAATAGTATCTGATGTTGATTCATTATCCATAATCAACGTATCACACTCAATGTTGGAACGAGCACCAGAAGCTTTCCGTCCAAAGTGTACGATACCTCGGTAGGATACTTTCCCACCATGCTTAGAAATTGACTTAGATACAATAGAAGATGACGTATTTGGTGCCAAGTGATGCATTTTAGCACCAGCATCCTGCAATTGTCCTTTTCCGGCAATAGCAATAGAGAGGGTCATTCCACGTGCACCTTCTCCTTTTAAGAGCACTGCAGGATATTTCATAGTCAACTTGGAGCCGATGTTACCATCAATCCATTCCATCGTAGCATTTTCATCACAAGTCGCACGTTTTGTTACTAGGTTATATACATTATTTGCCCAGTTTTGAATAGTAGTGTAACGACAATACGCATCCTTTTTAACAAAGATTTCTACTACCGCACTGTGAAGAGAATTTGTTGTATAAACCGGCGCAGTACAACCTTCCACATAGTGTACTGAAGCACCCTCATCCACAATGATTAATGTTCTTTCAAACTGTCCCATATTTTCTGAATTAATACGGAAATATGCTTGTAGCGGTGTACTTGTTTGTACACCCTTCGGTACGTAGATGAAAGAACCACCAGACCATACAGCAGAGTTTAATGCTGAAAACTTATTGTCTGTAGCAGGAATTACTTTACCGAAGTATTCTTTAAATAGCTCTTCATTTTCTTTCAGTGCGGTATCCGTATCTTTAAAGACAATACCCAACTCTTCCAGATCTTCTTTTAAGCTATGATAAACTACTTCAGATTCATACTGAGCAGAGACACCAGCAAGATATTTTTGTTCTGCTTCCGGGATACCAAGCTTATCAAATGTCTGCTTGATTTCCTCTGGAACTTCATCCCATGTGCGCCCTTGTTTTTCTGAAGGTTTTACGTAATAAACGATCTCATCAAAATTCAATTCTGATAGATCTCCGCCCCACTGTGGCATTGGACGTTCATAAAAATGTTCTAAAGCTTTCAAACGGTAATCAAGCATCCACTGTGGTTCTTCTTTCATTCTGGAAATTTCTTCTACTACTTCGCGTGTAAGTCCTTTACCAGAGCGAAAAACAGAAACATCTCGGTCGTGAAAGCCATATTTATATTCTTCCATTTCCGGCATATTTTTTGCCATGTTAAAAACCTCCTTTAAGGTGTATGTGTTTCTTTAACAACAACTTACTCTTCATTAACACCTTTTTCCATTGCCTTCCAAGCAAGTGTTGCACATTTAATACGTGCAGGGAATTTAGCAACTCCCTGTAATGCTTCTATATCCTCAAGGCTTAGTTTATCCATGTCGACATCTTCACCTAACATCATTTTGGAAAATAACTCGGACATTTCCAATGCATCATCTATTTTTTTGCCTTTTACAGCCTGCGTCATCATAGAAGCAGACGCCATACTTATGGAGCAACCTTCTCCATCAAATTTTGCTTCCTGAACAATTCCATCTTCTACTTGTAATTGAAGCTGGATGCGATCCCCACAAGTCGGGTTATTCATATCTACGGTTAGTACATCTCCTTCGATAACACCTTTATTGCGGGGGTTTTTGTAATGATCCATAATGACTTGTCTGTAAAGGGTATCAAGGTTATTAAAAGACATTACCAAAGAACTCCTTCGTTTTTAAAAGTCCATCTACTAAACGGTCTACATCTTCTTCTGTATTATATAAATAAAAGCTTGCTCTTGCAGTTGCTGTTACATCCAACCATCTCATTAAAGGTTGTGCGCAATGATGACCTGCACGTACAGCAATTCCCTCTGCATCAAGGGCAGTTGCAGTATCATGTGGATGAACATCATCCAGATTGAAAGTTACCAACGCAGCTCGTTCTTCCGGACCAAATATGGAAATACCATCAATTGTTCTCATTTGTTTCATAGCATAGTCAGCTAACTTATGCTCATGCTCCAATATGTTATCCATTCCCACTTCATTTAAAAAATCGATTGCTGCACCTAACCCGATGGCCCCTGCAATAATAGGTGTTCCACCTTCAAATTTCCAAGGCAATTCCTTCCAGGTAGAATCATAAAGGTTTACAAAATCAATCATTTCTCCACCAAATTCTACTGGTTCCATTTTTTCTAACAATTCCTTCTTACCATACAATACCCCTATTCCAGTTGGTCCACACATTTTGTGACCGGAAAATGCATAGAAATCACAGTCCATTTTTTGCACATCAACCTGCATATGTGGTGCTCCTTGTGCACCATCAACTAGTAAAACAGCACCTTGGTCATGAGCCACTTTGGCTATGTCGGTAATAGGGTTAATTGTCCCCAACACATTAGAAACATGTGTAATGGCGACAATTTTTGTATTGGAAGTAACCGTCTTTTTGACATCTTCCATTGACACGGTTCCATCATCCTGTAAAGGAATATATTTCAACGTTGCACCAGTCTTCTTGACAACCTGTTGCCATGGGATTATATTGCTATGATGTTCCATTTGAGTAATAACAACCTCATCACCCGGCTCTAAATTGGCCTGACCATAACTTGATGCAACCGTATTTATTGCTGTAGTAGTGCCGCGAGTAAAGATAATTTCAGCTGTACTTTTTGCATTAATAAAGCGTCGAACCTTCTCACGTGCACCTTCGTATTTTTCAGTGGCTCTTGTTCCTAACGTGTGAACACCTCGATGGACATTTGAGTTGTCTTCACGATAATAATTGTTCACAGCATCTATAACTGAGGCCGGCTTCTGCGACGTCGCTGATGAATCCAAATACACTAATGGGTGTCCATTTACTTCCTGTTGTAAAATAGGAAATTGTTGCCTGATGGCTTTCACATCCATTAGTATACCTTCCTTTCAATAACTTGTGTTAATTGATTTTTAACAGATTCAATTGGCAATTGATTTACAACTGGAGCAAGGAACCCATGAATAATGAGACGCTCAGCTTCTGCCTGTGAAATACCGCGGCTCATCAAATAATACAATTGGAGTGGATCCACGCGTCCAACTGAAGCTGCGTGTCCAGCTGTTACGTCATCTTCATCAATTAATAGAATTGGATTAGCATCACCACGTGCTTTTTCACTAAGCATCAGCACTCGTGATTCTTGCTCTGCATTTGACTTGGAAGCACCATGTTCAATTTTTCCTATTCCATTAAATATAGAAGTTGCACTTTCTTTCATTACCCCATGTTGTAGAATATGCCCTTCAGAATTTTTACCGAAATGGACAATCTTGGCGGTAAAGTTTTGAATTTGTTTACCACGTCCGACAGATACTGTTTTTGCGTTGGAAACAGCATTATCACCAATCAGGTGCGTAATATTTTCAGATACGGTGTTTCCGTCGTTCATTTGACCTAATGCCCAGTCAATTGTAGCATCACGGTAAGCGACCCCACGACGGTTATTGTAGACGGTAGTACCGGAAGCGAAATTGTCAACTGCACCAAATGAAATCTTGGCATTATCCTGTGCAATTACTTCAGTAACAATATTGGCTACAGTTTCCTCGTTTTGGTTCTGGGAAATATAGTTCTCTACATAAGTTAGAGAGCTATTTTCTTCTGCTACCACAAGGACATGGTTAAAAAGTGCTGCTTCGGGATCTTCTTGCCAAAAAATAGTTTGGATTGGAACATCAATCTGAACATTTTTCGGTACATGTACAAATATACCGCCATTCATTAAAGCAGCATGTAGTGCTGTTAAGCGATGCTCGTCAACGGATACAGCGTCTTTCATGTAATAACGCTGCACTAATTCTCCGTGCTCTTTAAGTGCTGTGAATATATCTGTAAAAATTACACCTTTGTCTCTTAATTCCTTACTTAGCGTGCTATAAGCAACAGAGTTATTCCGTTGAATAAGTAAGTTTTCAGGAGCATTATCCTTATCAAGGAATTCTTCCAGCTCGGCAGGCAATTCCTTCAAAGAAGAAAATGTTTCTCCCTCTGCACCATGCTTAAAACGAGTGAAGTTCCATCTGTTAATCTTTGTTTTATCAGGCTTTGGCATTTCTAAGTGTTCTGCTTGCTCCAAGGCCTGCAGACGCAATTCCTTCATCCAAGCAGGTTCGTTTTGATTTACTGAATAATTTTCTACATACGACTTATCGTATGGCAGCTTTGTTTCCACAGTCATGTTACCCCTCCTTACTTCTACGCGTTTTGCCCTACAGTTTCGTCTTCAATTCCTAGTTCTTCCTTAATCCAATCATAACCTTCTGCTTCAAGACGTTGAGCAAGCTCCGGTCCTCCTGATTTAACGACACGACCTTGCATCATTACATGAACATGGTCAGGTGTAATATAGTTTAGCAAACGTTGGTAATGGGTAATTATTAAACAACCGAAATTATCATCACGTAACTTATTAATTCCTTTGGAAACCACTTTTAATGCATCGATATCCAACCCAGAATCAATCTCATCCAAAATAGCGATTTCTGGTTTCAACAACATTAATTGAAGAATCTCGTTACGCTTTTTCTCCCCACCTGAGAATCCTTCGTTCAAATAACGTTGTGCCATATTTTTATCTATTTCTAGAAAATCAAGCACGCTATCCATTTCTTTAATGAATTTCATTAATGAGATTTCGTCTCCTTCTTCGCGACGAGCATTAATAGAAGAACGTAGGAAATCAGATGTGGTGACTCCGCTAATTTCACTTGGATACTGCATTCCAAGGAACAAACCTGCACGCGCACGCTCATCTACTTCCATTTCAAGAACGTCTTCTCCATCAAGGTGGACAGACCCATCTGTAATTTCATATTTAGGATGACCCATAATTGCAGAAGCAAGTGTGGATTTACCAGTACCGTTTGGTCCCATAACAGCATGGAATTCTCCACCTTTTATTGTAAGGTTTACACCTTTTAATATCTCTTTACCTTCGATTGACACATGTAGATTCTTGATTTCTAACGTTGACCCTGCCATATCTATACCTCCAGTTACTAGTAATTTAATTATATTTGAATAGATAAGATATCCATTCTCAATTTATTCTCATTACAATCTTAAATCATTTCGAATGTATTATCAACTCTTTTAGGTTGTATGGTTTATAAGGATTAAAACTTTATTCTTCTAAGCTTAAGGATTGTCATTTTGGTTTCAGTTAAATTCATTTTTCTTTACCGTTTCTAAGTATAATGGATGAGCATATTTTTTAACCTTACATTATGTAATTACAATGTCACCCAACAAACGTTCCAATTATTTGTAGAGTTGGAGAGAAATGCGATCTAGTGGATGGAGCACCAAATCGCTGCGGAAAAATATTACGCTTTCCGCGGGCGGCCTGCAAGCCTCCTCGAACTCGGGCCTGCAGGATGCTGGTTACAAAGGCGTTGTCACAGGACGTGACGAACTTAGCCTTTGTTCCTAATTAGTTCCGTTCTGCGGGGTCTCGCTAGTCTCGCTTTTCCCGCGCTACGTCAGCAAGGCATCGCACGAAGAAAATGTGTATTTCCATTTTCGAGGAGTCTTCATACTTTTCCTCCGCTTGGATGTGTTAGTAATATCGTCACATCGTAGTGATAATTGATAATATATTTGGCGGCAAAGAAGACACTGCGAGATTACGAGCAGATTTCGCACTTGTACCCGGAGGTGTGAAAGCGTCCGCATGCAACGGAATTCAATGGGGCTTACCTCTTCAATATTTCAGTGAGCTTTCCAACAACAAAGATATTTTTCATACGTAACTTAAATACCAAAAGTTAGTTTACATTTTATCTATTTCCCGAACTAATCTAATACTTCTACATAATATAGTGCCCTTTCTTAAAGCATAGCAATACCGATGCCCACAAGGACACCGGTACAATGAATTCTCTATTTATCTCTGTATTTGGCTTTCTAAGTCCGCTTTCAGCTGTTTGCATTGTTCATATTCACGTTCTCTTCTTTTTTCTACTGCGAGACGATTTTCCAACTTACGTTCATACTCTGCATACCCAATTTTATGGGATTGTTGCATAGCTTTCTCCATTTCAGGAGTGTAATTCATACTTATTCCACTATTAATAGTGAATCATCCTTTCGGTTTGTTTACGTTACTTATCGTAACACAAGGACAATTCCCGCTTCAATGAGCTTATAAACGTATAAGTAAGGATTTAACTCCATATGAGGTGGTAATATTCAGAATGTGCATCCCCTACATAAACATTTCGCTTATTTCAAGCATATACTGTTAAATGCTCAGTATTTACTCATTGCTTCCCACTGGGACAACTGCACCATCATATTTTTCCAATATATAGTCCTGGATCTCTTTGGAATGAAGAACTTCAACCAATTTATTTAGTGCTTTATTATCTTTATCTTCAGCTTGGACTGCAATCACATTCACATATGGTGACTTTTCGTCCTCAATAAATAAGGCATCTTCCGTAGGATTCAGTTCTGCCCCAATTGCGTAGTTTGTATTAATAACCACAAGGGCATTCTCTTCTGTTTCATATAGTTCCGGCAATAAAGCTGGATCATAATCTGGTGTGAACTTCAAATTTTTAGGGTTTTCTACAATGTCATCTACTGTAGCCTCAGCTTTTTTCACATTCTTATCCAATTTAATTAAACCCTCTTTTTCAAACAATGCGAGTACACGGCCACGATCAGAAACAGAATTGCTCATAATAACCTCAGTACCATCAGGTATTTCCTTCATACTCTTAATTCCTTTTGAGTAAGCTCCCATTGGTTCAATGTGTATACCATCAATATAATCCAGTTCATAGCCTGTATCTTCTATAGTCTGTTCTAAATAAGGTATATGCTGAAAGTAATTCGCATCTAAATCTCCGTTTGCCAAATCATCATTAGGTAATACATAGTCCTCATATTGTTCTATTTCCAATGTAATGCCTTCTTCTTTAAGTAAAGGTTTTGCCTCTTCTAATATTTCAGCATGGGGCACACTCGATGCTCCTACTTTAATTGTATTTTCATCTGAAGCTTTGTCCTCCCCACCACATGCTGCTAAAACAAGTGCCAATAATAATGATACAAAAGCAATAAATTTATTCATGTTAAGTTCCTCCTGATTAATTTTAATTTATCTCTTATCCAGCTTGTTAGCGATATAGTCTCCAATAAATTGGAAAATAAATACAATAATTACAATGATAATGGAACAAATCAATACAATATCGAAGTCACGACGCTGGAACCCGGAATAATATGCATAGCTTCCCAAACCACCAGCCCCAATTGCTCCGGCCATTGCTGTATAACCAATTAAGGCAATTGCCGTTACTGTTAACCCTGAAATAAGAGCAGGCATTGACTCAGGCAATAATACCTTGAAAATAATTGTGCTAGTTTTAGCTCCCATTGCTTTGGCTGCTTCCACAACACCTTTATCTACTTCTCTCAATGCAATTTCTACTAATCTTCCGTAAAAAGGAGCTGCTCCAATAATTAAGGCAGGCAATGCGCCATTTGGTCCACGGATCGTACCCATGAGAAAATTAGTGAATGGAAATAACAATAGTATAAGAATAATGAAAGGGATAGCTCTAAATATATTTACAAACGCAGCTACAACAAAGTGCACAAACTTATTTTGCCATATTCCATTTTTTGTTGTTAGATATAAAAGTAACCCAAGTAATATACCAAGAATAAACGTCCCAATTAAAGCAATGATTGTCATATAAAAAGTTTCATAAGTGGCGACCCAAAAATCTTCCAAATTAATATTTGGGAATAAATCAGTTAACATGCTGTACAACCTCCAATTCTACAGAGGTTTCTTTTTCGATATACTGAATAGCTTGTTTTATTTCAGTCTGGTCACCATCCATTTGTACAAATAGTGAACCATAAGCCCCTGCCTGTGTCTGTGTGATTTTACCCTGTAATATATTAATGTCTACATTAAATTTTTTAGCAACTTGACTGATCAGGGCTTGGTTAGTAGTTTCTCCAACAAAATGCAATCGTATAATTGTTCCGTGTTTGTATGACTGGATAAGTTGCTGTAAGTCTTCTTCCTCTTCATTACTACCCATTACCTGTTCTACAAATTTACGTGTAACTTCTTGTTTTGGTTTTAAAAAGACATCTAGGACGTTTCCTTGCTCCACAATCTTGCCACTCTCCATTACAGCAACTCGATTACAAATTTTGCGTATAACATGCATCTCGTGAGTTATCAAGATAATGGTCAAGCCAAGTTTATTATTAATGTCCACTAATAAATCCAGAATTGAATTTGTAGTTTCAGGGTCCAGAGCAGATGTAGCTTCATCACAAAGCAAAACTTTTGGTTTGTTTGCCAATGCCCGGGCTATACCTACACGCTGTTTCTGTCCTCCGCTTAGTTGAGAAGGATATGCATTTTCTTTACCTGCTAAACCAACCAAATTAATTAATTCCTGTACTCTGTCATCTCGCTCAGTTTTAGGCACACCTGAAATTTCTAAAGGAAACGTAATATTCTCTTTTACCGTTCGAGACCATAATAGATTAAAATGTTGAAATATCATCCCAATTTCCTGACGAGCTAATCGAAGTCCTTTTGTTTTCAAGGAACTAATTTCCTGGTTATTAATTGTTATTTGGCCTCCCGTTGGTTCTTCCAAGCGATTCAACAAGCGTACAAATGTACTTTTTCCCGCTCCACTATAACCAATAAATCCAAAAAT
This sequence comes from Virgibacillus halodenitrificans, assembly GCF_001878675.1. Taxonomy (NCBI): domain Bacteria; kingdom Bacillati; phylum Bacillota; class Bacilli; order Caryophanales; family Bacillaceae; genus Virgibacillus; species Virgibacillus halodenitrificans. The sequence continues at coordinate 2,456,339 of NZ_CP017962.1, forward strand.
ATCACCTTCATTAATGGTCAGGGTTATATTATCAACTGCTGTCACTTGATTATGTGCATCTGTGTTAAAAATTTTGCTTAAACCCTTTATCGAAATCACGCTTAATCCTCCTCATAAACTACAACAAGCCTATTTTACCCTAAAAGATTGTTTCTACATCAAAATAAGGGGGCTCAGAATAATTGTAAAAGCTTTATAATTTATACACCTACAAAATTAAAAACGTCTTTCTGCAAGAGAACAGAAAGACGTTAGTTATTGTCATTTCGTTCTCTCATCTTCCAAAGCTTTCACTTTGCTGGAGTTAGCACCTTTCAAACAGAAATGTTTGAAGGTTGCCGCGGTTTCACAGGGCCAGTCCCTCCACCGCTCTAGATAAGAGTCACGTTATTAAGTTTAAATTTAATAGACAAATAGTATCATGCGCCTGACATATTGTCAATCGTTTATATAATCAACTCGATAAGAACAATTCTGGTTTATATTCCAATAGATACGTGTAAAGATTACCGATTGACTTAAATGCATACACTTTTTCTTTAATTTCATTTTTTTGCTTAATTAATAAGCAAGGTACACTCTCCACCTCATTTTCAAGCATGAATTCAGGGTGTAAAGAAGCATTCATAGTAAGAAAAAGGTTTTCCTTATGAACAGTTTCAATCTTTTCAAGCATCCCTTTGGCTACTGAGCAGGTACCGCAAAAGGGGGTATAAATATAAAGTAAATACTCAGACTGCTCTAATTGATCTGTCTTAATTTCCTGCAAAAAATCACCTTCTAAAGAAGGAACATTGGGTTTACAGCTATCCGTTTATTTAACAAAGCTGCTGCCAAAATATGTTCCGGGGTTGTAGCAACTTCACGATATTCACTACTTACATAAATGTGCTCGGCGTGAGGTAGTTCTCGCGCTAGTTGTTTTCTGAGCTTCCAGCCGGAACGATCCTCATCAACAAAAATAAACACGTCTTTATAATCCAAATGATATGTTTCCAGAAGTTCATCGAACCTCTCGACCCCAAGGGTTCCGTTTGTACAAATAATTGTAACATCATCTGTGATTACTTTGTTTATTTGCTTTTTGTCTGTTAATCCTTCCACAATAATTACCTTTTCAGATTCATGAGCCATGATTACACAACACCTCTCAGGAATTCAAGCAATATGGTCTACATAATTCATTATATGATGAAAACAAGGCTGGCTATACAACCTTTTTAAAAGTTATATGCCAGCCCAGTTAAATTGAATTTATTTATAATTAGTCTTCTTTAATGAATTCCTCATATTTATCGCTTGATAAAAGGTCATCCATTTCATCATTGTTGGATGGTTCAACAACGATCATCCATGCTTTTTCGTATGGAGATTCGTTTACAAATTCAGGGCTATCTTCAAGTTCTTCATTTACTTCTACAACTTTACCACTGATTGGTGCATAAAGCTCAGAAACAGTTTTAACTGATTCCACACTACCAAATGGCTCGTCTAACTCAATTTCTTCGCCAACTTCTGGTAATTCTACAAAAACAATATCTCCCAGTTCATCTTGAGCGAAGTCAGTAATCCCAATACGGACTTTATTATCTTCTTTTTTTACCCATTCATGTTCTTCTGAATATAATAGATCTTTTGGTAAGTTCATTGCTATCCCTCCATTAGATAATTCCAATTTAACTATACAAGTTATAATCATTTTTTTCTAGTGTTTTATCTTATTTTATAACCAATTTTCGTTAAATGATTCTTCTTTATACCCTACTGTTACCTTTTGACCATCCGTTACAATCGGCCGCTTGATTAACATACCATCAGATGCCAGCCATTCTGCCATCTGAGAAACGGTTGCATCTTTAATCTTTTCTTTCATATTTAATTCCCGATATTTCATTCCACTAGTGTTAAAAAATTTCTTTGCAGGTAAACCGCTCTTATCAATTAATTCTTCTATTTCTCCCTTAGTGGGTGGGTTCTCCACAATATGTATAGGCTCGTAAGAAATGCTATGATCATCCAACCATTTTTTTGCTTTTTTACACGTACCACAGTTTGGGTACCAATAAAACGTTACCGCCATCACACATCTTCCTTTCTTATGTATACTATTAAGAGTATATCAAATTTGATTATATAGTAAGAAAAGTAATGCTTAGTTCTGGTTTTAAGAATATGGATTATGTGGTGTATGTTAACTAATTAACTGCTTTTCACGCCTCCTACAAAGGAATAAAAAAATCCCACCGCAAGTAATCGGTAGGATTTCCAGTAAAATACTAGACTGTATATTTTTCTTCTTCAATTATTTTAGCTGCAATTTCACGTTTCTTTTCAATGACATTTGTCGGGGTGTGACGAGTTAACTTTCTTAATGAAGAAAGCATCATACGTAATGTGTCTCCTGATTCTACAGCAATTAATGTTTCTTTAGCATCTGCCTCAATTTTGTTAAATGCTTCTTGAACATAAACCTGTGTATAAAGAAGTTTTTGTTTATTCTTTTCTGCCCCTGATTTTTCTATTGCTTTTTCAGTTCGAAGAATAGCAGCTTCCATATTATAAACTTCTGAAGTCATATCAGCCAGATTAACTAGGATCTCCTGTTCCTGGTCAAGCTTTTTCATATACTTTTGAGCTGCTAATCCTGCACCAAGCAATACCATTTTTTTAGCATTTTTTAATAGATGCTTCTCTTGCTCCAATGGTTCAATACCAACTTCCTCTGGCATCATCATCATAAGTTCCTCTTGTAAGCTTTGTGCTTTTTGAAGTAATGGCAGTTCACCTTTCATCGCTTTTTTCAATAGAGTACCAGGTACGATAAATCTATTTATTTCATTAGTTCCTTCGAAAATGCGATTGATTCTTGAATCGCGATACATCCGCGCTACTTCATATTCTTCCATAAATCCATAACCACCGTGCAACTGAACAGCTTCATCCACAACGTAATCCAGACACTCCGTTGCTGTATATTTATTCATAGAACACTCAATTTGATATTCAGCAATGGCTCGCGCAACCTCACGCCCATCCTTTAGTTGTTCATCACTTAGTGCCCCCATCCGCTGTTCAAATAAACCTACAGTACGATACACAGCACTTTCATTCGCATAAGTTTTAGCAGCCATAGTAGCTAATTTTTCCTTTGTTAAAGAAAAACTGGCGATTGGCGTACCAAATTGCTTTCTTTCTTTAACATACTTTGTAGCCACTTCTATTGCACGTTTTGAACCGCCAACTCCTCCAATTGCAAGCTTATAACGTCCAACGTTTAGAATATTAAATGCAATGATATGTCCGCGACCTTTTTCACCTAATAAATTATCAACAGGGACTTCTGCATCCTCTAAAATTAATGTGCGTGTAGAAGAACTCTTAATCCCCATTTTCTTTTCCTCTGGGCCGGTTGATACTCCAGGGAATTCTCTTTCTACAATAAACGCGCTAAAGTGCTCACCATCTATTTTTGCATACACAATAAATACATCAGCAAAAGCAGAGTTCGTAATCCACTGTTTTTCACCATTTAAAACATAGTGCGTACCTGCCTCATTAAGCTTTGCGGTAGTCTTTGCGCCTAAAGCATCTGAACCTGAACTTGGTTCAGTTAAAGCATATGCTGCCAACAATTCACCAGTTGCTAGTTTAGGCAAATATTTTTCTTTCTGTTGATCATTCCCAAAAAAGACTATTGGTAAAGAACCGATACCTACATGCGCTCCATGTGTTACAGAAAAACCTCCGGCTCTTGAAAATTTTTCAGTAATTAATGAGGAGCTTATTTTATCTAAAGCTAATCCACCATATTCTTCAGGTACATCTGCACCTAATAAGCCTAAATCCCCCGCTTTTTTCAACAAATCAACAGAATGTTCAAATTCATGATTCTCTAGGTTATCTATCTTAGGCAAAACCTCTCCAATCACAAAATCCTCCGTTGTTTTTGCGATCATTTTATGCTCTTCTGTAAAATCTTCTGGTGTTATTACATCTTCCCCTCTTAAATCCTCAACTAAAAATGCGCCACCTTTGAAAAGTCTTTCTTTTGTTTCACCCATATTAAATCGACCCTCTCCATTTTAGAATATTTTTTATCCTATACGAGTTCAAATACCCCTGCAGCGCCCATACCGCCACCAATGCACATTGTTACTACACCAAATTGAACCTGCTGTCTCTTCATCTCATTAATCAAGCTTAACGTTAGCTTTGTTCCTGTCATACCAAGTGGATGACCAAGGGCGATGGCTCCACCATTTACATTTACCTTTGCAATATCTAAATCCAATGCTTCGATAACACGTAAAGATTGGGAAGCAAATGCTTCGTTCAGTTCAAACAGACCGATATCTGCTAGTTGTAACCCAGCAATTTTTAATGCTTTAGGAATAGCCTCAACAGGGCCGACTCCCATAATCTCAGGTTCAACACCAGCTACAGCAAAGGACCGGAATTTCACAAGTGGTACTAATCCTTCTGCCAACGCTTTTTCCTTATCCATAACCAACACAGATGCAGCGCCATCACTCATTTGCGACGAATTCCCAGCTGTCACTGATCCTTTCACATGGAAAGCAGGGCGAAGTTTTGCCAATACCTCTGTAGTGGTTCCTACACGCACACCCTCATCCATTTCAAATGTGAATTTCTTTTCTTCTACTTTATTATTTTTTCCAATCACTCGCTCTGTAATTTCTACAGGAACAATCTCTTCAGTAAATTTACCTTCTTGGATTGCTTTGGCTGCACGTTCATGACTTTGAGCAGCAAACATATCTTGGTCAGTACGTGATATTCCAAAACGGTTCGCTACTTCTTCAGCCGTATGTCCCATCCCCATATAGTAACCAGGCGCATCCTGAACAAGCTTCGAATTAGGCTTGATAACATGACCACCCATTGGAATCAGACTCATAGATTCTGCTCCACCAGCTATAATGGTGTCACTTGACCCTACCATAATACGTTCAGCAGCAAATGCGATGCTTTGTAATCCTGATGAACAATAACGGTTGATCGTGATGCCGGGGACATCTTGCTTCAAGCCCGCAAGACCAGCTATATTACGGGCCATATTCATTCCTTGTTCAGCTTCAGGCATAGCGCATCCAATAATTACATCATCAATTGTTCCTTCATAATTACCAGCACGCTTTAATGTTTCTTTTATCGTTAAGGCTGCTAAATCATCTGGGCGACTATTTTGTAGTGATCCTTTTTTTGCTTTTCCTACAGGGGTTCTAGCTCCTGCAACAATAACTGCTTCCTTCACATTCCTTCCCCCTTTTAATTTCGTAATGGTTTTCCTTTTAATAACATGTGCTGCATTCTTGCTTGTGTTAATGGTTCTCCTATTAAACTAAGAAATGCTTCTCTTTCCAAATCCAACATGACCTGCTCGTCTAGTAAAGTACCTTCTTTAATTCTTCCCCCTGATAGTACAAATGCCAGTTTCTCAGCTATTTTCACATCATGATCAGAAGCATATCCGCTTAATTGCAAGTTTTTCGCTCCTAATAACATAGCAGCATAACCAGAATCACCGACTACTGGTACCTTCTCTCGTTTTGGTGCTTGGTAGCCTGCTTTCGCTAAAGATAACACCTTCTCTTTTGCATCATGCAATAGATGATCAGCGTTTTTACTTATCGCATCATTATAATTTAAGAAGCCATTCTCTCTTGCTTCTTCTGCAGAAGTAGATACTTTAGCTGTCGCTACTTTTTCAAATACATCATTAGCAACTTTTGAAAGGTCAAAATCTACCCCGTCAGGTATATTACGCAACTCTTTAAGATAAAGCTCTTTTGTACCACCACCACCAGGAATTAAACCAACACCGAATTCAACGAGCCCCATATACGTTTCCGGAGCTGCTTGAATAGCTGCCGCTGGTAAGGAAACTTCTGCTCCTCCCCCTAATGTCATATTAAATGGAGCAGCGATAACTGGTTTGTTTGCATATTTTATAGACATCGCCATATTTTGGAATTGACGTACGACCATTTCCAGTTCAAAGAAGTTATCATCCTGTGCCTCCATCAGCATCATACCCAGGTTGGCACCTACACAGAAATTTTTACCTTGATTACCGATAACAAGGCCCTCATAATTTCTGTCTGTTTCTTCAATGGCATAATTCATCATTTGGATTATGTCAAGACCGATAGCATTGCTCAGTGAGTGGAATTCCAACCCTAAGACTCCATCTCCTAAATCTATTAAACTTGCGCCCGTATTCTTTTTAATGACCCCTTTTGTTTCTTTAATTAATTGAAGATTAATTTCTTTTTTATTAAACTTCTGCTTTTTGTACTCTCCTTGGTCATAATAAAAGACCTTTCCATCTTCTTTCCTATAAAAAGATGTATTGCCATCTTCAAGGAATTTCATTACCCAAGCCGGTATCCTTTCGTCTTCCTCTTGCATACGCTGAATGGATTTTTCCACACCAATAGCATCCCATGTCTCGAAAGGACCAATCTCCCATCCAAATCCCCACTTCATTGCCTCATCAATAGAAACGATATCATCCGCGATTTCACCTAGTAATTCCGCTGAATAAAGCAGTACTGGCTTTAATATAGACCATACAAGATCGCCTGCTCTATCGCCCTTTGATGATACAAGCGCTTTCAATTTATTCTTCGTTCCTTTTTCTTGTTTAGCCATTTCAGTAGCTGCGGTTTTTAATTTCTGTCTCTCTTCATACTCCAATGTTTCCGGATTTAGTTCATATATAGTGCTGCCACTCTTTTCTTTTTTCTTAAGGAAAAATCCCTGCCCGCTTTTAGCACCGAGCCAGCCCTTTTCATGCATTTTTGTCATGAATTCCGGTACATCAAATACTTCTTTTTCTGGTCCTTCAACTTGATCATATACATTTTTTGCAACATGAATAAAAGTATCCACCCCAACTACATCCAAGGTTCTGAAGGTAGCGCTTTTCGGTCTGCCAATCATTGGACCGGTAACCGAATCTACTTCTCCAACACGATAGCCGCCTTTTAACATTTCTCTTACTGTCACAAGCAAACCATAGGTCCCTATCCTGTTTGCAATAAAGTTAGGTGTGTCCTTTGCTTCCACTACGCCTTTACCAAGTACATTTTCTGCAAATTTCTTCATAAACTGAAGTACTTCTTTATCTGTATCTTTTGTTGGAATGATTTCCAATAACTTTAAATATCTTGGAGGGTTAAAAAAGTGTGTTCCCATGAAATGTTTACGAAAATCTTCTGATCGTTCTTCTGCCATCGCTTCGACAGAAATCCCAGATGTATTTGAGCTTACAATAGAACCTTCTTTTCGATATTTATCTACTTTAGAAAATACTTTTTTCTTCACTTCCAGATTTTCAACAACTACTTCAATAATCCAATCTGCTTCCGCCAATTTCTCCATATCATCGTCCATATTACCAACTTCTATTAGATCTAACGTTTTCTTAGAAGTAATTGGTGATGGTTTTTGCTTTAAAAGAGCTTGTTTGCTTTCGGCTGCCATCCTGTTTCGTACAGCAGGATCCTCTAAACTAAATCCTTTCTCCAGCTCTTTTTTTGTTAACTCACGTGGAACGATATCAAGCATAATTGTCGGAATACCTAAGTTAGCCAAGTGAGCAGCAATTCCCGAACCCATTACGCCTGACCCTAATACCGCGGCACGCCTGATTGATTGCTTCATCTTTTGTCCCCCATTCTCATTTTGAATGAATACTCATTCATTTTATTGCGAAAATAAAAAGATAGCTCCCTATCCATCTATTACTACTATAAAATACTTTCTGACATTTCGCAATAAATAAGTTAAAAAATATTAATTATATTTAGATATGTGATCAACATCATATTGACCACATATCATTTATCTTAAACTTTTATTTTACTACCCCTTTTAATACGAATAGCACATTTGCTGGTCGCTCTGCAAGCCGTCTCATGTTATAACCATACCAATCATTTCCATAAGGTAGATAAACACGTACTTTATATCCCTCCATACGCAAACGTTGTTGAAGATCTAACCGAATGCCATAAAGCATTTGAAACTCAAATTGATCACGTGAAATATCTTCAAGCTGCTCCAGCCGTTTTACATAATATATAATATCTTCATCATGTGTTCCAATAGCCGTGTAGTGGCCATTCTTTAAATTTTGTTTAATTAATTTTTTATAGTTCTCGTCTACATCCTTTTTCTTTGGAAAAGCCACTTCTTGCGGCTCTTTGTAAGCGCCTTTAACTATTCGCAGATATGGTTCATATGTGCTTAAATCTTGAAGATCTTCTTCTGTACGATACAAATAAGCTTGCAATACGGTCCCCACATTGTCATATTCTTTTCTTAGTTCTTTGAAAATTTCAAGCGTTTTACCACAGCGCGTATGGTCTTCCATATCTATCGTAACAGTTACATTATATTCTCTGGCAGTATCCAAAATTTTTCTCATGTTCTCCATCACAAGTTCTCTAGATATATCAAGACCCATAGAGGTCATTTTTAAAGAAACCTCTGAATCTAATTTTTTATTACCTATTACCGTAATGGCATGTATACATTCAGCAGCAGATTCTCTCGCTTCCTGTTCATTGTCGATAAACTCTCCAAGATGGTCTACTGTCACAGCAAAGCCTTCTTCATTTAGATTATTTATTTTTCTCGCTGCATGTTCAATGTCAATTCCGGCAACAAATCTTGCGGCCCCAAAACGAAGCCCATAATTTTTCGCTGCATTTGTAAGCGTTTTATTTTTTGATAAAAATAAAAAGAAGTTACGCATAAGTTGTTCCATGCTATCTTACCCCCAAATAAAAAATATAGTACATTTATTAACTATTATTCTAGCATTTTTTTCTGAAAATAAATATCTTTTTATTAAAAATAAATGGAAAACTGGTTTCCGCACTCGGAAACCAGTTATTTTTATACTACTACGTCATACCCTTGCTCTTCTATAGCTTCACGCATTTTAGCAATCGTTACTTGCGCATTATCATACGTAACATCTACTTTTCCAGTATTAAGGTGTACTTCCACACCAGTTACTCCAGATAATTCTTCCAAAGCATTTTTGACAGCTTGCTCACAATGTCCACATGTCATACCTCTTACATCTAATGTTGTTTGCATGATTTGAACCCCTTTCGAATAATGTTTTATATCTTAACTCGCTTCAACCGAAGTGAGTTGGACACAACACTTACAGAACTAAAAGCCATAGCAGCTCCGGCAACCCATGGTGCTAGGAAACCTGCAGCAGCAATAGGGATTCCGGCGCTATTATAAGCTAACGCCCAGAATAAGTTTTGACGTATATTTTTAATTGTTTTATGGCTTAGTTTTATTGCTTTAGGAATAAGCAAAAGCTCTCCCCTTAGAATGGTAACATCTGCTGCTTCAATTGCAACTTCAGTCCCTGTTCCAATAGCAATACCAATATCAGCAATGGCTAAAGCTGGTGCGTCATTAATACCGTCACCGACCATAGCTACTTTTTTGCCTTGAAGTTGGATGTCTTTTACTTTATCCGATTTTTCTTGTGGTAAAACCTCTGCAATTACATTTTCTTTTTTTATGCCGACTTGAAGTGCAATTGCTTCCGCTGTACGTGTATTATCTCCTGTAAGCATATATACTTCTATATTTTGATTAACTAATTGATTAATTGCCTCTTTTGCAGTTTCTTTTACAGTATCAGCAACAGCTATCAGGCCGGAATAGTGATTATTTACAGCTATAAACATCGCTGTTTTACCTGCAGCTTCATATGCCCTTACTTGATCTTCTACATTAGAAATATCAATTTGATGATTTATCATTAACTTTCTAGTACCTACAATAATATTGTTCTCTCCAATTTGCGCTTCAATACCATGACCAGGTACAGCACGAAATTCATCAGGATCCTCTAAATGTATTTCCTCTTCCAAAGCATATGCTACAATAGCATCTGCCAACGGGTGCTCTGAATTATTTTCTGCACTTGCTAACAGTTGCAGTGTCTCATGTGTGCCAGTAAAATCAGTTACTTCTGGCCTTCCTTTTGTTATGGTTCCGGTTTTATCGAAAATAATCGCATTTAGTTGATGTGTACGCTCAAGATGCTCGCCCCCCTTAAATAAAATGCCATTCTCCGCAGCCTTACCGGTACCTACCATAATTGAAGTTGGGGTAGCCAGACCCAGCGCGCAAGGACAAGCAATTACAAGCACGGCAATTGCAGCAACTAATGATGATTCAAAATTACCAGCATCTACAAAAATAAACCAAGCTAAAAATGTTAAAATGGCAATCCCAACCACTATTGGAACAAAGTAACCAGAAATAACATCTGCTAACCTTTGGATTGGTGCTTTTGAACCTTGAGCATCTTCCACCGCCTTAACAATAGAAGCTAATGCAGTATCTTGCCCTACCTTTGTTGCTTCCATGTCAATTGATCCGTTCTTATTCATTGTAGCCCCGATAACTGCAGATTGAGCATCTTTTTCAATTGGAATAGATTCTCCAGTGATCATAGATTCATCTACAGAAGTTCTCCCTCTCAATACAATACCGTCTACAGGTATTTTTTCACCAGGCTTCACACGAATAACATCCCCCACACGTACTTCTTCTATAGGTATCATCTTCTCCGTACCTTCTTCTATAAGTCTTGCCTGCTTTGCTTGGAGATTCAAGAGCTTTGATATAGCAGTAGTTGTTTTGGACTTTGCGTTCGTTTCCAAATATTTACCGAATAGAATAAGGGTGATTAAAATGGCACTCGTTTCAAAATACAAATGTGGTTCATATCCTGAAATGTATGCCGATTTAAATGCTTCATATAAACTATAGAAGAAAGCAGCACTTGTACCTAATGCAACTAATACATCCATATTAGCACTACGGTTACGTAAATTTTTATATGCTCCAACATAGAATTGCCACCCGATAATAAATTGAATTGGCGCTGCCAAAACGAGCTGGAACCAAGGATTCATCAATATAGCCGGAAGAGATAAACCCAACAAATGGTCAAACATGGTTAGTAATAATGGAAGAGATAATAATGCAGAAATAACCAGCTTAACTTTCATTCTTTTTATTTGCTTTCCTTTTTCTGTTTTTTTCTCTTGGTTATTTACTTTTACCTTAGCATCATACCCCAACTTTTGAATCTGCTTAATGATATCCTCTTCTTTATAAATGGCGGGATTATACTCTACAGAAGCATTTTCGGTAGTAAGATTTACATTTGCCTGTTTAATACCTTCCTGTTTATTTAATACTTTTTCTATTCTCGAGGAGCATGCAGCACATGTCATTCCCGTTACATGGAAATCGGATTTCTTCATTTCTACTCCGTAACCAAGTTTTTCAATTCTTGCAGTAATATCACCCATTTTCACCTTAGCAGGATCATATTGTACATTAGCCTTTTCCGTAGATAGGTTGACATTAGCTTCCACGCCATCCATTTTATTAAGTACCTTTTCTATTCGCGATGAACACGCAGCACATGTCATTCCCGTCACACCGACACTTGTTTGCGTTTTATTATCCATTTTGTTAACCTCCCTATTTGGAGAAATGCTTCAGGACCTCCATTAATTCTTCAATTGCTTCATTTCCTTCTCCCTCTTTAATAGCATGACTCACACAGTGTTTTGTATGCCGTTCTGTTATTGAAAAACCTACTTTTTTAAGCGCTGCTTGAATAGCATTGATTTGGACGAGTACATCAATACAATACCGGTCTTCTTCGACCATCTTTTGAATTCCCCGCACCTGCCCCTCTATTCTTTTCAGGCGATTAATGACTGCAGATTTTTCATCTTCAGACCTTGGTCGAATGGGATGTTCATATAAATTATTATCCAATGTTACACATCCTTTCATATCTTAACTATACAATACCCCCCTATAGTATTTACTGTCAATATTTTAGCTTTACTAATTTTATTTTGTATGGATCACTAGGTTGTTTTCTGTTCTCATACGTAATCATTACTGTTTACAAAGCGTAACCATTACGGTATTATAATGAAAGAAACTTAAACTGAGGTCTTTAATAATGTAGCTTTCTTGACTTTGCAAGTAATAATTGAACGAGCTATTCAAGTACAAAACAGAAAATGGAAGGAATCAAACAATGAAACAATTTTTCTTAGCAATAATTATTATCTTATTAAGCATAGGGACAGTGGCATGTTCCCAGCAAAAAGAGAATGCAGATGATCAGTTAACTATTTATGCTTCCATTTATCCTATCCAATTTGCAATTGAACAAATTGGCGGAGATCGTGTGAATACAAATACAATTTACCCTCCAGGGGTAGACGCACATACCTATGAACCTACCTCCAAGACAATGACAAGCCTAGCTGAAAGTAATGCATTTATTTTTTTAGGTGCAGGCATGGAGGCATTTGCTGAAAAAGCTGCAGATGCTCTTGCAAAACAAGAGGTTGAATTAGTAGAGCTTGGTAATCATGAAGAGTTATTCCACACAGAGCAAAGACAAGAGCACACACATGACGATGGGCATCACCATGGTGACCACAACCCTCACATATGGCTTGACCCACAGAGAATGATCAAGATGACTGAACTAATTAAAGATGAATTAATCAAATTACAACCGAGCTCGGAAAAATACTTCACCGAAAATTTCAACACGTTAAAACAGGAATTAATGGAATTGGATATACTCTATACAGAAAAGCTGGAAAACAAGCAGGATAAACAAATCATGGTATCTCATGCTGCTTATTCTTACTGGGAAGATCGCTATGGGATTAAACAGATTGCAATAAATGGTTTATCTTCAAATGATGAACCATCCCAAAAAGAATTAACACAGATTATTGACCAAGCAAAAAAATTTGATATTAACTATATTGTTTTTGAACAAAATTCATCCAACAGGGTAACTGAAATTATTCAAAAGCAGCTTGGAGCTGAAGCTGTTACCATTCATAATTTAGCTGTATTAACAGATACTGATATTAAAAATGACGAAAACTATTTAACAATTATGAAGCAAAATTTGAAAGTACTTAATCAGATTACAAAGTAAGAATAGAGGGTTAGATATGACAGAAACGGTTGTTAGTATGAATAATATTAGTTATGCATATGAGCGGAAAAATGTATTGGAAAATGTAAACCTTGAAATACCCAAGGGCTCTTTCATGGGTTTAGTGGGACCAAATGGTGGAGGTAAAACAACTTTAATTAAAATTATATTAGGATTAATAAAACCGGATAGTGGAAATATTCAGCTATTAGGTAAAAATATAGATACATTCCGAGACTGGAACAAAATTGGCTTTGTTTCACAAAAAGCAAATGCATTTAACAAAGGCTTCCCAGCAACAGTATTTGAAGTTGTTTCAATGGGATTAACAGCAAAAATTGGTTACTTAAAATTTTTTAAAGCAAAGCATAAACAAAAGATACTTGAAGCCATTGAACAGGTAGGTATGCTGGAATTTGCTTACCAAAATATCGGTAACCTTTCAGGAGGTCAGCAGCAGCGGATTTTTATTGCAAGATCCCTTGTTAATGAACCAGAATTATTGATCTTGGATGAGCCTACAGTTGGGGTTGATGCAGAAAACGTAAAGCGTTTTTATGAATTACTTCATCGTTTAAACAGAGAACAAAATATAACTTTATTATTGGTCACACATGATACCGGGACAATGACGGAACATGCTACTGATATTGTATGTTTAAATAGAACCCTGCATTTTCATGGAGACCCACAAACGTATACGTCCTTGTCGGAAAAAGATTTATCAACTATTTATGGACATCCTGTAAATATAGTTATACATGATCATTAAAGTTGGAGGAAGCTAAATGTTAGCAGATTTTTTAGAATATGACTTTTTGAGAAATACATTTTTGACCGGTTTACTAATTGGAATCATCGCCCCCTTACTTGGAACTTTTGTTGTTGTAAGGCGGCTGTCTTTAATAGCCGACGCGCTCTCTCACGTTACTCTAGCTGGGATAGCATTTGGTTTATTTATTGAAAAAAAATTCGCCATAACCTTTATTACACCTATTTATAGTGGAATGGCGTTCTCCGTGATTGGTTCTATTTTCATTGAAAAGCTGCGCGGGGTTTATAAGGCTTATCAGGAGCTTGCGATCCCGATTATACTGTCTGGCGGGGTTGGACTAAGTGTCATTTTCATTTCACTTGCAAACGGTTTTAATACAGATCTATTTAATTATCTCTTTGGTTCTGTATCTGCAGTGAGCGTAAAAGACTTGTACTCTATCCTGACAATTAGTGTCATTGTCCTTTTATTGGTTGGCCTATTTTACAAGGAGTTATTTACTCTTTCATTTGATGAAGAACATGCGAAAATCTCAGGTATTCATTCAAAGCCAATTCATTTTCTTTTTATTATATTAACCGCACTTGTTATAGCCGCATCTATTCGTATTGTCGGTGTGTTGCTAGTTTCTGCACTAATGACTTTACCAGTCGCCGCCAGCATGCAATTAGCTAAAGGGTTTAAACAAATGATGTTTTTGTCTATTGCTTTTGGTGAATTAGCTGTTATTATGGGGTTAATATCAGGCTATTACTTCAGCATCCCACCTGGAGGAACTATTGTTGTAATATCAATTGTTATACTACTGCTATCCATCGGAATTAAGAAATTTAAAATTAACAGGATAAGAAAGCAGGTGAACATAAATGGATATTAATGATGCAATGAAACGATTAAAGGAGCATGGATATAAAGCTACTGGTAAACGAAGGGAAATTTTAGAGTTTTTTCAGCAAGCAGATGGGTATCGGACAGCAAAGGACTTAATACAAAAGCTTGAAAAACGTTATAAGGGCATTAGTTTTGATACCATTTACAGAAACTTACATTTGTATACAAAGATAGGTATTTTGGAAGCAACAGAGCTTAACGGTGAAAAGCAATTCCGTTTCACGTGTACACATCATCATCATCACCACTTTATATGTAAAGATTGTGGAAAAACTAAAGAAATAGATGTATGTCCTATGGGTGAAGTAAAGCAAGCATTAGCAAATTACGAAATTGAAGACCATAAATTTGAAATCTATGGATTGTGTCCACTATGCAAACCCGCATAAGCATTAATCTACTTTTGATAATTGGAATTGGAGGAATGATTGGATCCACATTAAGGTACTTCATTTCTCTAATACTTATTTCACCTGGTTTTCCTTTATCTACCCTTACTGTCAATCTGTTAGGGTGTTTTTTATTAAGTTTCTTATTAAACGTTGAAAGAAGTAGAAAATTACTCTCTCCGAATCTAATGACAGGCTTAACAACAGGGGTTCTTGGTTCCTTTACCACATATTCGACTTTCGTGGTGGAAGCGGCTAATCTAAACTCGTCAACTACAACCTTCTTGTATATTGTGAGCAGTTTGGTAGGCGGCTTACTCTGCTGTTATGCCGGTTTTAAATTAGCTAATCGAAGGAAGGTTGCTACATGAGTATACTTTGTGTTGCTGCTGGAGGCTTCTTAGGCTCTATTTGTCGGTTTTCTATTTCTATCTTATTTAATAAACATACAATTGGCACATGGATCGCAAACCTATCTGGGGCAATCCTGCTTGCCTTCCTGTATAAGTGGCATTATAATGAGGTAATTGGTGAATTGGTATGGCTATTTTTAGGCATCGGGTTCTGTGGGGCCTATACTACTTTCTCTACGTTCGGGAATGAGACGCTTAATTATATTTTACAAAAAGAGTTTGGCAAAGCAACGATCTATATCTTTTTTTCATTAACTATACCTTTACTAGCAGTTTATTACATATTTTAAGTTTATACCGCAGTAAAAAACAGCTTGGATATCCAAGCTGTTTTTTACTTATCCGAATACTTCTGCAAGAACTTTTGATTCTTCATGATCAAGCATATTCTTTTGAATTACTTCGTCTACTTGTTTATTCATTTGTTGCTTTAATTCTTGAGAAGGATCCGACTCTCCTACAATCACTATCTTCTCCCACTCTTTATCCTTAGCAGCTTTGTCTAATTTTGGAGCAATTTTTTTGTACCAACGCTGCTTATTTGCTTCATATCTAGCTGCGAAATTATCTTTTTGTGCGTTTGTAGCTCCTGGTGCCATGGAAGAAGCATTTGCTTTTCGTGGACCTACTTTTTGTCTCCAATCATCCGTATCCACGTTTAGTTCGTATGAATAAATTTCTTCAATTTCATTGAGATATGATTCTATAACCTTTACTTCATTTTGTTGAACCAGTACAATTCCTGTTTTAGGATAACTTTCTTCCAATTTTTTAATTTGCCCTAGCTCAGGCGTTTCCTGCCAGAAAAACTCTGTCTTCAAACGCATTTGAACACGGTCTGCAAACCATACTTCCTCATCAGCAGTAGCTATAATAACTACTCCGCGGAGGAATTTCTGTTCATTTCCTTTTATAAATTTATCCACTTTCTGTTTAACTAATTGAAAGTTTTTAAGTTCTTCTTTATCTTCATCCTCTTTTAAATAGCTTTCGAAATTACGCATGCCATTTTTGTAATGGATTTTCCACTCTCCACCTTGCTGTTCAGGATCAGAGGGATCTGTATTTAAGTACATCGTAAAAACCTTATTTGAATCACTTCTTCTTATATTTTCCAATTCTTTAATTTCTTTTGTTAAATCCATATGCTCAGGCACTCCTTTGTTTTCTATAGTTAATAATATTTAACCTTTATTAACTTTCCTTAAACATACGAACAAAAGAATAATGTAGTTAAAAATGAAATTTTAGCTTTTAAAATTGCGTGATTTACCAATTCACCAGGAACTAAATCTATTTCTTTTTGTCATTTGCTACTTTATATCTTTCTTAATCATTTTTAAAAATGAAACAACTATAATTAACAAAATAATAGTAAATGGCAACGCTGAAATTAATGAGGCTGTCTGCAAAGCATTTAACCCACCTGCAAGCAGTAATACTACAGCAATAGCTGTTATTAGCACACCCCAGATAATTTTTACTATTAAAGCTGGATTCAAGCTTCCTCTGGAGGTCATACTTCCCAGGATATAGGTAGCTGAATCTGCTGAGGTAACTAAAAAGGTAAAGATTAAAAAGATAGACAAGAGAGAGAGTATTGTTGTCATTGGGAGATTCCCAAACGTTTCAAATAAAGCAACAGCAATATCCCCATTAACAGCTTCAGCTATCTGAGTACCATTAAATAAATCGCTATGAATCGCTGTTCCTCCAAATGCAGCAATCCATAAACAAGCAATTGCCGGAGGTACAACCAATACACCAAAAACGAACTCTCGTATAGTTCTACCTTTAGATACTCTTGCAACAAAAGCACCCACAAAAGGTGACCACGCTGTAGACCATGCCCAATAAAATATAGTCCAATCACGTACCCAAGTATCTTCTGAATATGGGGTTAGCCGAAGACTGTATTGTATAAAGTTTGTAAAATAATCTCCGAGACCAAGTACAAACGTATCTAAAATAAATACAGTTGGTCCAGCAAAAAATACGAAAATCAGCAACAAAAGGCATAGGCCAAGATTTAAGTTACTTAACCATTTAATACCTTTATTAAGACCTGTACTGGAGGATAAAAGGTAAGTTACTAGCATAACACCAGCTATTGCTACTTGTACCACGATTGAATTTGGAAGGTTAAAAACAGACTTTAATCCTCCATTCATTTGTAGTATTCCTAATCCAAGAGATGTAGCAACACCCATTACTGTAGCAATAACTGCTAAAGAGTCTATTGTTCCACCTAATGCTTTATTTTTACCGACCACCGGCTGAATCGCTGTAGAAATTAAGCCTTTTTTCTCTTTTTTAAATTGAAGATAGGCAATTACTAAGCCAACCACAGCAAAAACAGACCACTGGCTGATCCCCCAATGGAAGAAAGCATACCCCATTGCAACCCGAGCAGCTTCTTCTGTTTGCGCTTCTATACCAGGAAATGGTGTTTCAAAAAAATGACTCATTGGTTCAGCGACACCCCAGAATACTAGTCCCGCTCCAAAACCTGCAGAGAAAAGCATACCGATCCATGTGAAAAAGGTATACTCTGGCCGAGAATTAACTGGTCCTAAACGGATTTTACCGTATTTACTAAACGCCAGACCTACAAGAAATATAATAAAAATAAAAACAGCTAATAAGTAGAACCATCCAAATGAACTGGTCGTAAATGTAAAGAGCTTATTTGCAACAGCTCCAAATTTATTTGGCATAACTGCTCCAATAATAACAAGCAATAAAACGATGATTGCGGATACATAAAGTACGGGATTTTTAAATGTTTTTTTTGTGTTCATAACAGATCCTTTCCATTGATTTTTTTATGTAATGTAAACTGTAAATATAGATCCGTTTACATATATGTATTATAAGTACCCCGGCAAGAAAAAATGAAACGCTTTATTTCTTCTTACAGACATTAAATCGAACTTATTATATACAGCAACGGACTATTATTTACATTAACATAAGCTAGTAAGGTAACTAAAGCGAAATATTAAATTCGCAGTTGGAGGGAAATGCGATGTAGTGGTGGAGCACCAAATCTCGCTGCGGAAAATTATTACGCTTTCCGCGGGCGGCCTGCAAGCCTCCTCGAACTCGGGCCTGCAGGATGCTGGTTACAAAGGCGTTGTCACAGGACGTGACGAACTTAGCCTTTGTTCCTAATTAGTTCCGTTCTGCGGGGTCTCGCTAGTCTCGCTTTTCCCGCAGGACAAGGAAAGCTACGTCAGCAAGGCATCGCACGAAGAAAATGTGCCTTTCCATTTTCGAGGAGTCTTCATATTTCCCCTTCGCTAAGGTGTATATCTCAAAAATTAAAGATAAGAGCTACTTATTCAATTCTTAAATACCTCAAATTAATCAATAGCACATACCAATTGATTGGAATGGAAGATGACGACTCCTGCCGGAATAGCATGAGCTGAAGACCCTGCACGGAGCGTAGCGGAGGAAGCGGCTGAAGCCATGCCGGCGGAAAGCGTTCATCTGTAATGGAAATCAATGGCGATAGATGATCATCAAAACGTATTAAAATATATTTTAGTGGTGTACCTTTTAGAAACAGTAATTTACAATACTTACAGTCACGTCCAAGTTTATCTATTTTGCGAAACACCGGATAATTTCAACATATATATTTGAACACAAAAAAATCCACCCTTTAAGGATGGATTTTTTGTTTATTATCTAACTCTTCTTACATGTCCGCTAAATTTTTGGTTCCAGTAACCACTGTTCATATTGGCAACTGCTACACCAGTTGAGCTTTGTGACCCAATAAATCTTCCGCCACCTAAATAGATTCCAACATGACCATTTGTTTTATATGTGTTAAAGAATACTAAATCACCAGGTTGTGCATTACTATATGAAACTTTAGAACCTACTCCAGATAGACCGCTAGTGCTTGCCGGGACTGAAACTCCACCTTGAGAGAATGCCCATGATACGAAACCTGAGCAATCAAATCTTCCTCTTGCGATATCAGAAGCACTTCTTCCGCCACCGAATACATAGACAGAATTACCAATATATCTGTTTCCAGCATTTAAGATTGCACTCATTCCACCACTGCCTTTAGAAGCTGTTGGCGCGGAAGTATTACTGCTCCCTTTACTCTTCTCGCTACTTAATGTAGACAATTGAGAACTTGAACTTTCAGAACGATTTGATGAAACAGCTTGTGCTGGTGGTGCAGTAGCTGATGCAATATTTTGCTTTACTTCTCTTTCAAGAGAAGCAAGGTTACTATCTTTAATTTGCAATTCTTCTTTCATCGTAACAAGTTCACTTTTCTTTTCTTTAAGGGATTTCTTTTTTTCTACATTTTGTTTCTTTTGTTCATTAATAGTAGATTGCATATCTTCCAATTCTGCTTTCATATCTTTCAAGTTATCGAGCTTATCCACTACTTTATCTTGTTTTTCCTCAATTTCTTTTTTATCTGCTTCCTGTTCTTCCATAAGTTTAGCGTCGGAATCAGCAATTTTATTTACAGCAGATACTCTGCTGATAAAATCTCCAAAGCTTTGAGCTCCAAATACTACTTCAAGATAGCTAATATCTCCGCCACTTTTCTGATAGGAAACCATTCTTTCCTTAAGAATCTCAAATCGTTTTTCAATTGCAGCTTCTAAATCGGCAATTTCCGCTTCTAATTTTTCTACTTCTTCTTTTGTTTTTGAAATGGACTGCTCTGTCTCATCCATTTTTGCTTTATTTTCCTTTAAAGCATCGTTTACTCTTTCAATATCTTTATTAAGTGTCTCTAATTCTACTAAAACTTTTGATATTTTTTCTTCCGCTTCTGATAGATTTGCTTTCACCTCAGAGCGATCATTTTGTATTTGTTCTTGTTTATCTTTCAAATTATTCACTGTTTCAGCATGGACATTTGAACTGAAAAATGCACTACTCAAACCAACTACTGCTACAGTAGTCATTGTCATTATTGTTTTTTTCAACTTCTCTTCCCCGCTTCCTAATTCACATCCGCAACCACGTTATGTATGTATGTATGTGTATGTCTCTCTCTCTATCTATCACTTAAAACATTGCGAGAATGTGTATAATATATAAGTAGTATGTAGTCCTCACTATCTTTAGGACATTTGTAGTATAACATCCATATTTTTCACTCATGTTATGACAATGTTACAATTATATTTCAATAATGACATTAAACCTCTTTTTATATAAAAAAATACTCCTTTCTTCGTAGAAAGGAGTACTTTATTGTAATTTAGTTAGTAAATTGCTCTTCTTCTGTAGATCCCTTTAAGGCCGCAGTTGAGGAAGTCCCTTCTGATATTACTTGAGCTACTTCGTCAAAATAACCTGTACCAACTTCTCTCTGATGTCTGGTAGCGCTATATCCATGTTTTTCACTTGCAAATTCTGCTTGCTGTAATTCAGAATATGCTGCCATGCCTCTATCTTTGTATTTTCTTGCTAGGTCAAACATACTATAGTTGAGGGCATGGAAGCCTGCTAATGTAACAAATTGGAATTTATAGCCCATTTTTCCTAATTCTTTTTGAAATTCAGCTATTTTAGTATTTGACAATTTTTTCTTCCAGTTAAATGAGGGAGAACAGTTGTAAGCTAGTAATTTATTTGGAAATTTTTCATGAATGGCTTCTGCAAATCTTTGCGCTTCTTCCAAATTAGGCTCTGATGTTTCACACCAGATGAGATCCGCATATGGTGCATAAGCTAATCCTCTTGCAATCGCTTGATTCAAACCAGCTTTTGTTTTGAAAAATCCTTCTGGTGTACGTTCACCTGTAATAAATTCTGCGTCATATGGATCAATGTCACTTGTAATTAAGTCAGCAGCATTCGCATCTGTTCTGGCTATAATAACAGTTGAAGTTCCCATTACATCAGCTGCAAATCGTGCTGATATTAAATTTCTTACAGACGTTTGAGTAGGTAAAAGAACTTTCCCGCCTAAATGTCCACACTTTTTTTCAGAGGACAGTTGATCTTCGAAATGGACTCCTGAAGCACCAGCCTCTATCATTGCTTTCATTAATTCAAATACATTTAATTGGCCTCCAAAACCTGCTTCCGCATCTGCCACAATTGGAGCAAACCATTCAATGGAATGATCTCCTTCCGCATAATGTATTTGATCTGCACGCTGTAATGCCTGATTAATTCGTTTTACTACGTTAGGTACACTATTTACAGGATACAAGCTTTGGTCCGGGTACATTTGGCCAGCCATATTTGCATCCGCTGCTACTTGCCAACCACTCAGATAAATTGCCTTTAATCCTGCTTTTACTTGCTGAACTGCTTGATTCCCCGTCAGGGCCCCTAATGCATTAATATAAGGTTCATTATTAATTAGTTCCCAAAGCTTTTTAGCTCCCCTGTCTGCAAGTGTATACTGCATATCAAGTGATCCACGTAGACGAATAACATCTTCCGCCTCATAGGGTCTTTCTACACCTACCCACCGCAACTCATTATCCCACTCTTTCTTTAATACTTCTGCACGATTATTAACCATTATTTATTTCCCCCTTTTAATAATTGCTTATATGCAGGCAATGTAAGAAATTCAGCAAATTCATCCTGGTTAATTAACTGATTAAATAGCTCTGCAGCCTGATCAAACTTGTTATTCTTATAAACATCCTCACCAACTTGATTTTTAATTTTAACTAATTCTTCCTTCATCATTTTATCTACTAGTTCTTTAGAAATATTTTCCCCATTATTCAACTTCCCTTTCGGATGGCGAATCCATTGCCAAACCTGAGCCCGTGAAATTTCTGCCGTTGCAGCATCCTCCATTAAGTTATTGATAGGAACTGCTCCTCTTCCCATAAACCATGCTGCTATATATTGAATTCCCACGTTAATATTGGTTCGCAGTCCTGCTTCCGTAATCTCCCCTTTTGGTGGTTCCAATAAATCTGTTTGTGTTACTTGGACGTCCTCTCTTTTTCTAAAAAACTGGTTTGGTGTCGGCATTCGTTCATTAAATACTTCTTTGACCAACTGTACCATTCCAGGATGAGCAACCCATGTGCCATCATGGCCGTCATTTACTTCACGTTGTTTATCAGCACGAACTTTATCATAAGCGAGTTCATTCGCCTTTTCGTCATTTTTCACTGGTATATGTGCAGCCATCCCACCCATTGCAGGAGCATTACGTTTATGGCAAGTTTGGATGGCCAATAAAGAGTAAGCTCTCATAAAGGGAACCTCCATTGTCACTACCGAACGATCAGGTAAAAGTATTTCAGGATCCTGATGGAATTTTTTTAAGAAACTAAAAATATAATCCCAACGGCCACAATTCAATCCAGCTGAGTGCTCTTTTAATTCATACAATATTTCATCCATTTCAAAAGCTGCGGTTATAGTTTCAATTAACACAGTTGCTTTAATCGTTCCCTGTGGAATACCAAGCTCATTTTGAGAGAAGACAAAAATATCATTCCATAAACGTGCTTCAAGATGATTTTCAATCTTAGGAAGATAAAAGTATGGCCCTGTTCCCCTACTTAATAATTCTTTCGCATTATGATAAAAATAAAGGCCAAAATCAACTAGGCTTGCTGAAACAGGTTTCCCATGAAAGGTAATGTTTTCTTCTTCCATATGCCAGCCCCGAGGTCTGACAATAAGCACAGCTGTTTCATCATTCAATTTATATTGCTTTCCTTTTTCTGATTGAAAGTCAATCTGTCTGCGAATGGCATCCCTTAAATTCTGTTGCCCATCCATAACATTCTCCCATGTCGGAGAAGTAGCATCCTCAAAATCAGCCATAAATCCAGTTGCTCCCGAATTCAATGCATTAATAATCATTTTTCGATCAACAGGTCCAGTTATTTCTACTCTTCTATCTTTTAAATCTTTTGGGATGGGGTCAATGGTCCAATTGTTATTACGTATTGCTTCCGTTTCTGATAGAAAATCAGGCTTCTTTCCTTCATTCATCTTTTCCTGTAATTGAGTCCTTATTTTTAGTAAATTAATTCTTCTCTCATTAAAATGCAGATGCAGTTTTTCAATAAATTCCATAGCCTTCGGATCTAAAATTGCTTCATACTTTTTCTCAGGTATAATCGTTAATTCCTCACTTTTCATTAACATCATCTAACCTCCTTGTTATGATACAATAAACCATTAATTATATTGTTGTATAACAGTAATACCAAAAAAATTAGTCTTCCTTTTTAGAGAGACAATAATCGCATTCCATAAAATAACTCTTTTCTTCCATCGGCTTTCCACACTCAGGACAAGTTCTTTTCGTCATTTCTACTCCCCCCTTATATATAACAGTTTTATTAATCTTTATTTTGTTATAATACAGTCTATTCGATTATTTTAAAAATTGCAACCCTTTTTTAGGAAAATATTTGATTATTTTACTTTCATGTTGGAAAATAGATAATGCAATAAGCTAAGAAATACGATAAAGACAACGTTTAATTGAGGTGTAGTTTCATTGAAAAAAATTGTAGGGGGACGAGTAATTAAGACTGGGGTTGCCATATTTTTAACAGCTTGGATATGTGAGCTACTGGATTGGCCACCGGTATTTGCAGTAATTACAGCAATCGTTTCTATAGAGCCAACTGTTTCTGATTCAATCAAAAAGGGTGTTATTCGGTTTCCTGCATCAGCAATTGGCTCAGCCTATGCTGTATTTTTTATTTCTATATTCGGTAACTCTCCACTAACTTATACCTTGGCTGCTGTCTTCACCATCGTGACTTGTTTTCGTTTAAGGTTACATGCAGGTTTATTAGTAGCAACATTAACAGCAGTAGCAATGATTGAAGTAATTCATAGTAACTTTTTATTCTCTTTTTTCATTCGTCTTGGTACAACTACTGTTGGTTTATTAGTATCAACTGCTGTAAATATGTTTGTGCTGCCACCAGATTACAAGAATGACATACAGAATAATATCCAATCCATGGCGAATCGTACTGGGAAAATTATTGAAAAAGTATTTAAAGACATTTTAGAAGATAGGCATGATGATCAAGATGAAATAGAAAAGGAAATGGTAGCCGAGTTGGATAAAAAAATCCTACAGACGGAGCTATTGATAAGGTTTCAGAAAGATGAATCCAAGTACCATCCACTAGCAGCTAGTGAAAAGCAGCAATTCCAAAAAGTTCAAGACCAAATAGTGAGGCTGCGCTTAATTCACTACCATATGGATAATCTCATTAATAGTCCTTTAAGAGATATTTCCTGGTCTGCAGAGGAAAGAAAGATTATTCTTCATGCTGTAACAGAATTGTCGAAAGCATTAAGTGATCCCACTTACTATCAACCTAAAAAACATCAATTGGAATTACAACAAATTACTGAAATTTTTTGGGAGGATAATGAAGAGATTACAAAAGATAGTGACAAGCATCCAACAAAATTTCCGCCTGAACTTATTATTCTTTATGAATTAGTTGCGGTTTACAATCTTGTAGATCGATTTTATAACATTAAATAGGCTGGCATAACTAAGTAATATTTTTAAGTAAAAATTCAAATGTAGGTATGACCTGATCAGAATAACGCATCGCTAAGTAGTAAAAAATAAAAATCCGAACCAAGATTTATTAATTAAATCGGTTCGGATTTTAGTTTTTTATTAGTCTCTTTTTAGTTGAACGTTTAACTTCAAACCAAATTATTGTTAAATGCATAAATAACAGCCTGGGTTCGGTCCTGTACTTGTAGTTTTCCCAATATATTACTTACATGTACCTTTACAGTTTTTACTGCAATAATTAATTCATCTGCTATTTCCTGGTTGGACTTCCCCTGTGCGATTAGTAATAAAATTTCTGTTTCCCTATCTGTCAACTGATTATGAAGGTATTCATCATTCTTTGACCGCATTCGGTTCATAATCTTTCCAGTCACTTCCGGCTCCAATATAGACTGACCTTGATAAGTTGCCCGAATCGCTTCTGCTATTTCACTTGCTTTAGACGTTTTCAACATATAACTTGCTGCCCCAGCCTCCAATGCAGGATACACCTTATCATCATCAAGAAAGCTTGTTACAATGATGATTTTTGCTTCCGGCCATTGTTGAATAATCTGTCTGGTTGCTTCTATTCCATCCATCTCTTTCATCACAAGATCCATCAAGATAATATCAGGTTTTAGCTTCAAGGCTAATCTGACAGCATCCCCTCCATCATCCGCTTCGGCAATTACATTTATATCTTTCTGTGCAGATAAATATGCTGAAACACCGATCCGCACCATTTCATGGTCATCGGCAAATAAGACATTAATCATGGTGCTCTCCCTCCTTGCCTAAATTAGGAACTTTTATTTCCATTCTAGTTCCCTCTCCTGGTATACTTATTATTTTAAATGAGCCGCCGATTTCAAAAGCTCTTTCCCGCATATTTTGCAAACCATATGAGTTTGTTTTAACAGTATCTATATTAAAACCAATTCCATTGTCAACCACCCGAAGGATAACCGTCTCATCTCTTTCCATAAGTATTACTTCAAGATTAGTAGCTTTTGAATGTCTTAAGGTATTCGAAACCGATTCTTGGGTAACACGAAACAGTTGGTCTTCAACACCCTTATCTAAATGAAATGCTTCAATTTTCCAGGTAATCTTCATCGGTACTTTTTCAGTAAGTTCTAGTAATAGTTCCTTAATTCCCTCGTGTAAAGACTTACCTTTTAATGCGACTGGTCGTAAATGAAGTAACAAAGCTCGCATCTCCATTTGGGACTGTTGAATCATATTTTCAACAAGGTGAAGCTGTTTTCTAACTGGTGTAGAAGTATTCTCTTCATTAATCGCAGACATCATCATAGATGCGGCAAACAACTGTTGACTAACGGAGTCATGCAATTCCCTTGCAAGCCTGTTTCTTTCTTGCACTACCACTTCCTGCAAACTCTTCTCTCTCTCTGTTGCCCTGTCAGTGGCCAGACGCTGAGCCACTTCTGTTTGATCTCGGATTTTTTCCTGAATCTCTATTAGAAAAGTTTCTATTTTCTTTATCTCTTTAAATTCTGACGCAGCTTTTACCTTTCTGCCTTTCAATAACTCATCCATTTGTTTTTCTATATGGCGAAGCCGCTGTTGCCAATATGTACCTGTAACTATACCAATTATCAATCCTCCGACAATTGGTATACCAAACAAAATAACAAGATAATTGACTTCACCTACTTTTGTCCCGGCTATCAACGACCAGTCGTTAACAAAAACGAATAATGTAACAACAGTTACAATAAATGTCAAGATAAAACCAAGTAGAACAGCAGTGATGATATGACGAATAACTGTATTCATATTCGCTTCACCTCGATGTCTCCAGAGAAAACGGAAGTGATTATCTTTACGCGTGTTTGTGATTCATCATACTTTTCTGTCTTGTATATTAATGACTGATTCATTAGTTTTGTATGGTACTGATCTAAAATTTGGGCGCGGCCAAAGAAAGAGCTATGAAGAATGCTAACTTCTATGTCATATGGTACATAGATTTCTATATTACCAACCATGTGACGAATAGATATAACAGCTGTGTCATTAGGAAGAACCGTATTACTAAGGTCAATCACTCTATCCCCAATTATTCCATGGATATTTACATCTCGCCAATGGTAAGCTGAGTCATCCGTTTTGTCTCCTTTAAAAAACGAGTTATCAAATAGCGGCTCTACCTTTAGTACAGCAGAATCTGCAATATCCTCTTTTTGATTTGGTGGTATAGTTGGATAGGTTACTTCTGTATTTTTTTTGGATTTAGAATAATTCATTATAAATAAAATGATGGCAGCAATAATCAGAAAGCGTACAGCAAGCATATTTAAAATAGAAAATGCAGCTCCTGCTATACCAAACCAAAAAAATATTTTCCCCCATAGTTGGAGGAAGTTTTTCCATCCAATATAGATAAAAAGTGCACAAAACAAAGCGGATGCAATCATCCCACCATGAAAAAAGGTTAGCTCAATAATAAATAGGATAACGCCAATGATTAATATCCAATTAAGTGTATTTGTATTCAAATGCTTAAACATCAAGCGTCCTCCTTTATTTAAGTAAAACAGGCACAGATACCTGCGCCTGTTTAAGTATATCATCTTTTCTATCTACTCCACAGATTCTTTTTCCTTTTCCATCTTGCCTTCCATTTCTTTTTCTAATTTAGCTATCTTGCTGTCAAAGGTAGTACGATAATACGCGCTATTTACTTTATACTCCAGGCCTTCAATATACCCTTCCATCTCAGCAAATTTAGAGTATGGCTTTTCTGCAGAAGAATCGACAACTTTATTCATTTGATAATTTGCTTTTGCAATATTTTCTCGGCCCATTAGCTCCATGCGTCGTAAGTGCATATCTTTTAATTTATGTTTCATTTCTTCATATTTTTGTTCCAATGTTTCCAATTGCTTCGCTGCTTCTTCATACGATGCTTTCATTCTATCTGCTCGCAATTGGTATTCTTCATGCTCTTTAATGGCAAACTCATACATTTGTTGTTCTTCTGCTTTTTCAGCAATGCTAGCTTGTCTTAATCGCTTTTCTGCCATATCTTTTGCTTGAATGTATTCTTTGGTGAATTCCTCCTTTAATTTATATTGACGATCAACCAATTTCCTTACTTTTTCTTTTTCTTGTTCACTTTGTCTTAAGTAATGGTTTAATGCCGCAATTGGGTTCCTTTGTTCTTTTTGATCCATCAAGTGATGAAGGTCTGTAGTAATAGAATTTTTTATTCGTGTAAATATGGAAGTCATTATAATCTCTCCTTTTAATTGTTTAAATCTGCCCATTGACGTTCAAAATTAGTAAACGGGTCGTCATCTTCCATTACCTTAACAACTGAGTCGTCTGCATCTTTTTTCCAATTACTTACGATTAGATAGAGGATATAGGCTGCTGCCACACCAATAACCGCAAATATGTTCGAAAAAGTGATACTCAGAATGACGAGTCCTAAAACGATCCAACCAATTTTCCCGGTAATAGAATCACTTTTAACAAATTTTTTAAATACCACATACAACAACCAAATGCTCAATCCTAACAAAATCATTGGTCCAATATTTGCAATTAAAACAAACAATGCAATTAAACCAGCTACAAACAATAGAAATTTTTTCACCTTTACGCCTCCTTTCAATATCATAATTTAATTTTATTGGTAAGAGGATTTTTTGGTAATGAACCTAAGCAATATTTCTGACTAGGTCTTGGGGCGTATTAACATGTAAACTTGCTCGGGTTATAGGGGTAAAAAAAGAACTGACTCCCTTTAAATAATGAAGCTTAACAGTTACATCATTTTATTTAAGTTACTCTACAGTAGGAGGAAACTGCGACGTAACTTTATTGATGAAAAGCTTAGTAAAATATTTGAGGAGTAGTGCCCCATTGATTTCCGTTTCGGGCGGACGCTTTCACACCTCCGGGTACAAGTGCGACATCTGCTCGTTATCTCGCAGTGTCTTCTTTGCCGCCCGGCATGGCCTCAGCCGCTTCCTCCGCTGCGCGACGTCCTGCCGCAACGCCTTCATGACCAACATCATGTTGGCCCGAGGCTCACCAGCCGCCCCCGAAAAGCGCAGTGTTTTCCGTAGCGGTGGTGTATTCTGATTCAATATTTCAGTGAACTTTCCAGCAACACAGTTATTTTTCATACTCTAAAGACGAAAAGTTAAGTCGGAGTTTATCCATACTGCGATTATTGGAAGAGCTCTCTATATAAAAAGACATAGCAGAGGGGTTACTCTACTATGTCTTTCTTTTTTATTAAGCAGTCTTTATTTCAAGCTCTTTGTTTTTATTTTTATGTTGTAAGCTTAGCATGGCTATGAATGAGATACAGTAAAGAAGTGCAAGGTATGTCATTGCCACAATCATGTCAAAATGCTGTAAGATAAAACCTACTAATATAGGTGACAGACCACCGACCGCCCGACCAAAGTTAAAGATCGTATTTGTCGCTGTACTTCTTATATGAATGGGATAATAATTACTAATTAGTGCTCCATAACCAGCAAACATTCCATTGGAGAAGAAACCGACAATAGCCCCACCAATGAGTACGGCTGCTGCCCCATGTACATAAGAATAGATAAATACAGCTGCAGCTGATGCCAAAAGGAAGATGCCATAAGCTGTTTTGGTACCAAACCTATCCATGAATTGACCAAACGTAAGCATGCCCAGAATCATCCCTACAGCAGTGCTGATTGTCCATATTGCTGAACTGGAAACCGATAAGCCTTGAGATTGTTGAAGCATGGATGGCAGCCAAATCATTAACCCATTATATCCAGCAATCTGAACTGTTGCCATTAATGCTAGTGCTATCGTAGTAAAAGCTGTTCTTGGATTATTTACTAATTGTATAAGTTTTCCTTTTTCTACTTTTGTTTTATCCTTTTGTTTTTCTTTTTGTGCAGCAACCCATTCAGGAGATTCATCAAGGTTACGTCTTACTATAAAAGCAAAAATTACAGGTAAAATACCAATAAAGAATAACGCTCTCCAACCGAGGGTAGGGAGAATGATTGCACTTAATAGAGCTGCAAGTATAACCCCATATTGTGCGCCAATACTTACATAGGAAGATGCCCTACCCTGTTTATTTTTAGGCCAAGCTTCCGCTACAAGTGCCATCCCAATTCCATACTCTCCACCAGCTCCCAGTCCAGCTATAAAGCGAAAAACGTAAATTTGTTCGATGCTTGTGGCCAATCCAGTTAAAAATGTTCCTATAGCAAATAAAATAATAGTGTACGTAAAAACTCTGACTCTACCATATTTATCGGCAAGTATACCAAAAATTGCTCCTCCGGCAAGCATACCTATATTTGTAATGGAAGATATAAGTCCACCTGTTGCCATGTCAATATTAAAATTTGTAATGATCATTGACATAGCGAAAGAGATAAACATAATATCCATTCCTTCTAAAGTTAAACCTGCTGTTGATGCAACTACTGCCTTATTACGATATTTCATGTTGTACCACCCTCCAGTTTTCATGTGTTTCTTGTAAGGCTCTGAAGAATGGATGAGTTATCCATTCTCTTTTCAAGTCTCACAGGACAAGTTTAAAAGAGAAATAATCACCTTAAGGTTGCGTAGATTTGGACATTAAAAAATGCCCTTTGTCTACAGAGGACAAAAGGGCATAGTTATATAACTATGTACATTTCCGGCCCTTTTCAGTCTCTCTGGACTAATTTAAAGGTATTTTTCTTTATTCAGCTTACCATGCTAAAAATAAATTATCAAGTAGAAATTTGTCGTTATAGGTCGAATTCTTCGGCCAGTAACTTATAAGACCTTCTTCTTGCTTCATAATTATGTGTAATTGTAAGAATCATAAATTCATCCACTTTGTAAACTCTTTGTAACTCTTCCAGTTGCTTTCTTACTTGTTTAGGGTTACCGATAATCAATTTATTGTCCGAAGAAGCAAGTTGTCGTTTTTCTTCGGTTGTTAAATGGACTGTATTCCTACCGTCAGGCACACCATTTCCTTCCCCTCTTGCCTGTTCTATTTTCCATCGTTTACTATCCATTGCCAATATGCTGGCTTCTTCATTCGTTCCAGCGCAAATAACAGACACAGCGATAAGTGCCTCTTTACTTGCCTCCCCTTGTTTGTAATTCTTTATTATGGAAGGGCCATCTTCATCTGACATGAAATGCCCAAAAGCATATGGTAATCCCTTTTCCGCTGCTTGAATAGCGCTTTTCTCACTTGTTCCAAGCAACCAAGGAACTGGTGAAACTGGTGGCAGTGGGGTTGGGTTAATCTTTGAAAACATGTGATCTTTCGGAAAGCTTTGATTTAAAAAATGTAATAAGTTATCGATTGAACCTGGCATCTGACGTACATTTTCCAAAAAATTAGCAGACAATGCCATTGTTACTTCTGCAGATCCGCCTGGTGCACGACCAATTCCTAAATCAACACGATTCGGATACAAAGTGGCTAGCAGATTATACTTTTCTACAACATGAAAAGGCATATAATGTGGTAGCAATACTGCTCCAGCTCCAATTCTGATATTATTTGTCTGACTCCCAATTAAGCTTAGTACCATATCGGGAGCAGGACATCCAAGACCTTTCATGTCATGGTGCTCAGCAATCCAGTACCGCTTATACCCAAGCTCATCCCCAAGTTTTGCAAGCTTTATGGTTTCCTGCAAAGCTTCCTGAGGAGAACTTCCTTCTGATATGGGTACCTGATCAAGAATACTTAACTTCAATTTAAGTCTCTCCTTCTTTATTCTGTTTCTTTTCTTCCGATTTCATCGACAATTCTTTCCGCCGCTCGCCGATAAAAATTACTCATATTTGTAAATACAGCAACTAATAGAAGTTGCTTCAAATAATCTTCGTCCTCATCCTGCAACTTGGATACCAACTGATTAACCTCTTCTTCATGGTTAACTACATCCTTTTTAAAAGTTTCTGTATTTGCCTCCGTTAACTCTAAATAAGATGAATATAGCTGTTGGAGGTCAAAATCTTCCTCAGTTATTTTAGAATTCAACAAATGTAATGTTTGCTTTACATCATTAATGGTCAAAGTTCCTTTCATCTGGTAAATCAGACTAATTAACAAAAAATGATTCTTAGAATATTTTTTGTTTTTAATTGGATAAAATAGCTGGCCTTTCGCATAATTATTAATCATCGTCTTAGTTAAAATCTTATCCTCAGGGTACCGTTTCGAAGGTGCATATTTATTCTCAAATAACTGTATAACCTGGTCCATATATAAATCCAAATCAGGGATTTCTTCAATATTCATATTCGTATTTAGATGCATCTCACTAATTAGTTCTTGTAAATTTTTCATTATAAATAACTCCAATTATTTTTAGTTCTATTATAGAAGAAGGTTGGGAACGTGTAAACCCTTGACTACTTGATAATATATGTATAGTATTGTAATATAGTTTTTAAAACTACATGATGAATTGAAGGTGTTAATAACATGAACAATATTATCCGGGAACCAATTAATTCACTAACACATTTGTTTGGAGCAATTCTCTCCATTATTGGCTTGGTCGCAATGATATGGAAAGCTTCAACAGAGACAGGTACGATTATTTCTATTGTTGCTGTTACTATTTTTGGTATAAGTATGACACTGTTATACGCAGCTTCAGCAACCTACCATATGGTTATTGCAAAAGATCATGTAATTGCCTTTTTAAGACGAGTGGATCATTCCATGATTTTTGTACTGATTGCCGGAACATACACTCCATTATGTTTAATTAGTCTAAATGGGATTACTGGTTGGGTACTATTTTCAATAATAAGTGCCATTGCACTCTTGGGTGTAACTTTTAAATTAATCTGGTTTCATGCACCTAGATGGTTATCCACAGCACTTTATATTGCTATGGGGTGGATTGTCGTCTTCTTTAGTTCTTCGCTTGCGCCAATTATTGGTACAAATGGAATGATGTTATTAATAATTGGAGGAATAATTTATACTGTCGGTGGCTTAATTTATTGGCTAAAACCAGAGTTTCTATCATTTAAGCATTTTGGTTTCCATGAAATTTTCCATTTATTTATTTTGGCAGGCAGTCTGTTTCATTTCCTATGTGTCTATTTGTATGTACTATAAAAAAACCGGACTTCCATTGAGGAGTCCGGTTTTATGTTGCTTCTTACTAACTAATTATATTGTACCATTGCTGACTTTACATAGTGATACAGTAATTCTTCCGTATTTTTTAATGAATCCTCATGTGTTCTTTCATACGCATGGGAAGAATCAATTCCAGGTCCAATAAGACCATGCACGATATCATGCCCTGACCCGATTGCGGCAGATGCATCTGATCCATAGTACGGATAAATATCTAATTTATAACCAATATTGTTATGCTTAGCAAGTTCCGTTAAGTTCTTGCGTAAGCCTAGATGATATGGTCCGCTGGAATCCTTTACACAGATCGATACTGTATATTCATCAGTTGTCTGACCATCACCCATTGCCCCCATATCAACTGCAAGGTACTCTACTGTTTCTGGTGGAATATTCGAATTCCCGCCATAGCCAATCTCTTCATTATTGGAAATAAGAAAATGAGTAGTATAAGGAAGTGTGAGCTGTTCTTCTTTAATTCTCTTCATGAGTTGAAGTAAAATCCCAACACTTGCTTTATCATCTAAATGGCGTGATTTAATGAAACCATTGGCTGTTAACTCAACACGAGGATCAAATGATACAAAATCCCCAACTTCAATTCCGAGCCTTCTGACATCTTTCTCATTCTCCACTTTTGCATCAATGCGCACTTCCATATTTTCCTGGTTACGCTTTGCTTCACCAGCGTCTTTATAAACATGCACAGAAGTTTGATGCATTAAAATAGTGCCTGTAAATGTATTACCTTCCAGAGTATGTATTTCGCAATATTCACCTTCAATAGCATTAAATTTAAAGCCACCAATTAAAGAGAGACGCAAGCGCCCATTTGACTTTATTTCTTTTACCATTGCTCCCAGTGTATCTACATGGGCAGTAAGCATACGGTGTTCCTGATCATTTTTACCTGGAATTGTAGCAATTAGCCCACCTTTACGATTTCGCTTTGTTTCCACATCTAATTCTTTTAAGTAATCTTCCACAAATTGAATGACATTTGCGGTATAACCTGACGGGCTTGGAATCGATACCAACTGTTTTATTAAATTTTTTGTTTCTGTAATATTTGGATATGTAGTCAAAATGAATGCTCCCTTCCCACTATTCTAATTAATACTATAACACGTATTTTAAGATAAGAGGCGTTTACTTAAAGAATTTAAACATGTGACGTAAAGCATATAATTTCCTAGAAATAAAGCATATAACTTCCAACCCTAGAGCCACAAGGTATCTCAGCTCTTTTTAAAAGACTTATTAACCCAAAAGACTACTACCATTCAAATACAATCGAGTAATAACCTCTTTTTTCTACTTTTAGGAAGCTTTATGCTTTACAATTTTATTTTAGGAAATTATATGCTTTACATTTCTATTTTAGGAAACTATATGGTTTACTTAATTTCAGTACCCTTTTACACTCAATTTTAGATTAACAATTGTAGAATTAAATATTCAATTATATCCTAAACTTTCCAAAGCCTCCTTCCAAGCCTGTTTTACCCATTCTTTTCTAAATAAATGCTTATTTTCGAGATTTTCTAGTACCTTATTTGAACTAGGATAAATTCCTTTTTGATGTAAAATATTTACAATTTCTTTAATATCTCTTTTTATAATTTGAACCCTCTTCCTTTTTAATTCACTAATATACTCTTCATATCGTTTAACGACCTTTTTGCATAAATTTGGGGCAACTCTTTTTGCAGTTATTAAAGTTATACCATAATCTCTTGAAAACTGATTTAAACTTATGGGGGTATCCAGACTTAAACAATCTGTTAACATTTTTTCAATTTCGATTCTTCTTTTTCTTACCTGTTGTTCTCTATAATAATTATAGCTTTCTGTTATCTCTTCACATAATTTAGGAAAATTCCCTTTTGCGGTGGGTACATAAAAACCATACTCTTTGGATATTTTATTTAGACTTTTTGGCTCATTTGAATTGACCTCTTTCCTTAGACAATTTTCAATCTCACTTATTGGGATAGGTTTCTGTGGTGTAAAGCTATCTTTTTTTATTTCAAGCACTACCTTTTTATTATTGTCATAAAGCATCTCATAAATAGTTAAACCTATTTTTCGACCAATTTTTAAAAGACTTTCACTTGAAGGATGTCTTCTTCCTTTTACCCATGAATTGACCGTTGCTGAATTTAACTCTAAAATATTTGCCAACTTTGCTACACTTTTAATATCTAATTTCTTCATTAATCTATTTAAAAAGTTTGAAATAAAAACTCTTGTTGGGTAAATTGATTGCTTTGATGAATTTGCAAGCAATTCCTTATAATTTTGGAAAATAAATATATCTTCCTCGGTTAAAATTTCTTTATTAAATACCAATTCACCTCCCAACCACGATCCACAATATTGACAATATCCAACCATTAGTTCCTTATGCAAATACGGTAAATTTCTTTTACAATTTGGACACTGGTCGTGTAGTACTACTTCATGTACTTCGCATTTTTTTATATCAGAAATATACCAAATTAGCGGTTCATATATAATCTTTGAATCGGATTTCATTTTATTTAAGCATATTGGACACCACTTTCTATATCTACAAAAGAGTTTTGTTGAAAAAATCCCTTGCCAATTTAACATTGTCAGATTACGTAGATCATCTCTACTTGTTAATAATTCCAATGCATTACAATATTCCAAAGTAACGGGACTATTCTCATTAATAAAATGTGAGGTATCCTTAATTATTCCTTGTCTAAGTTGATCTTTTAAATAATCTATATTTAGCATAGGTGCAATTACTTTACTCAGCAATGGTGATACAGCTAAATTATGATTTTCCGCGATTCTAGAAATATAACTTGATAGACTTTCTACATAAGGTGTGCCAATTCCAATCGGTTCAATATTATATAACTCTGTTCTGGTGGATAAAAAATAATCTACTATTCTTTGTTCATCTGTTAAACTGCTTAAATATAAATTCATTACTGATTCCTCCTGATGTATGATAATGCGTTAACAAGTAAATCTAAGAAATAAAAAATTGAGCAGGAAATACCTACTCAATTTTTCTTTAATATTTTATATCCCCTAAGCTTAGGCCAATCCTACAGTATCCCTTTCTGGTTTTCTAATTCCCGGCTTAGGATTATTTTTTCTTTTTGGTTTTTCATTATCTTTCTCATTTTTAATTCCCAGCAAGGTTTGAAGCTCATTTTTGTCTTTTTTATTATCACTGAAATAGTACTCTCCAGTAATTGCCTCTTTTGCTAGTGTTAAAAGCTTTTTTGTTTGTAAAGCATTTCTTTTCAAATTTTGATAGGTAATAGTTTTCTCTTCTTTTTCTATAGCATCTGAAAGGCATCTTTGTAACCAATTCTTCAGAATACCAGCACACCCAATGGAATTCTCATATATATATTCCGAGTACTTCTTTAAATCGGGTTCCTTCTCCACAGGTAGCAATTTCTGAAAGGTCAATAATAAAGCTTGGAAGTACCTTCTATCTTCCGCATTGGTATAATCATACCTCGGAAAGTGAATTTCCTTAACCCTTCTAGATAACTGACCATCTAAATTGAAAACAGCATTTAAATCATAAGTTCCAAATAAAACAATTTTTGTGGTACTCATGTTTGCTAATGATTTAATAGAATTAAATTGCCTTTGGTTCTGTTCACTGTTACCCCTTTTTTCTGAATTAATTTTAAAAAAGTGCTGAGCTTCATCAATTAGAAGTGCTTTTGTTTTCCTGTTAAAAAATGCACTCTCTATTGATCTACGTAGCTCTGGCGCAGTATTTGCATTAAGGGGGTTGTTACTGTTACTTTTCTTATTTTTCCTATTTTTCTTTTCAATATCAGTAACATCAATCTTATAATCAATTAATGGATCCCTTAATGATGAAAGTACTCTATAATAGAAATCTTTCCAATTGAACTTCCCTAAATCTGGATTTGGAAGCTCTATACCAGAGATAGGGATAATGCTTCTATCTTTCTCAGTTTCTTCTTCCATATCTTTAAGAACAGATAACATTGTTGCAGAAAAGAGTCTGGATTTCCCAACTCCTGATGGGCCAACGACCATAATGATGTTTTGAGAGCCTTTATAAATTTCATTTTTTAATTCATCTGAAACTTGTTTCATTTTTGTATGGCTAACAGTAAAATCATTAAAAAATTTTTCGCGCTCTTTCTTAGATTTTGTTAAAAGCTCTTCTTCAAATAATCTTTGTTTTTTTGTCACCTAAACCAACTCCTCGCAACCCCACAATCATCATATACGCTCTCTGAACAATTGAATCGCCCATAGTTTCACTTTATTTAATCAGGTTTCTTCATTATTAATTATCTTTAAGTCAGGCCTTACAGCTTATAATTTTATCCATTCTCTGTCTTACCATTTAAATACTTATAACACTAAGTTGGCATCGAATCCATTGATTATTAACATACGCATATAATATTCCAGTATTTAATGGATCAAATTTAACCTCAACCTTAGTATACTCAATCATTGGATCGTTAAATTGTTCGCACCAATAATATAAATAGTTTAATTTAATTCCCCGTCTTGGTTGAACTTTTCTGGTTTTACCTTTTGGGGAAGGTAGTGTCATCAAAATAAAATTTTCGTCATAAGGAATATAGATATTCGGACGTCCGGATACTTCAAAAGAATTAAGGAATATTTCTTTGGGACTTTGTTGAAGTGATAGGTTTATATAATTGTCATATACATTATAAATCCAGTTTTCAAGTCGTTTATTTAAGGTCTCAAGTGTCCATACAACGTAGTTTTTGGAGTCCACAGAATTATTAACCTGCTGTACATTTCTCGTGTTTCCCATAAGGATTTGGATAAATAATTTATTTGTTAAACCAAATAATCTTTCTACCACATTATTAAATCCTGCTTTTAGAAGTGGTCTTTGTTTCGTATGGATTCCATAAGTTGCAAGCAAAGTTTCAAAATCAACACTATTAAATTCCATTCCACTATCTACTACCAAATTTTTTGGAAGCCGGTTATATTTTTTTACGCACTTCCTTATAACCATCATACAACTATTGTAAGAGGGTTCTTCAAAGGTTAGATAAAAGGCAAGAACCCTTCTTGAATAATCATCAATCATTAGTGTTAACCAAAGTCGCTTAGAATGCTTACCATCAATTTCTACTTCTATATCTAATTTGGCATGGTCAATATATACTGTTTCGAAAATACCTTCAGCATATTTCGAAGTAGTAAATTCTAGTTCTTTATAAAATCCCTCATATTTATATAAGGTTCTTCTTCCTTCCTTTCCAAGTCCATACTTTTGCTCATTTGTAATTTCATTTAAAATATCTTCTCGTTCATTCTTAGATTCTGATGAAGGGTATTTTTCAAATAATCTTTTTTCCTTTGTCACCTATATCAACTCCCCAAATATCTCAAGATCGTCGTCATCATAAATATCATCTGTTTCATTAGAATTACTATCTTCCACATTTTCATCATTTGATCTATCGTTGCTTTCAAAGACCTTTAATTCAGGTTTAGTTGAAGCTAAATTTTCATTTATTAATTCTTCTTCTTTTAATTCAGAGTCTATAATATATTGTGCAATCATTTTTGCTGTCACTGTATTGTTTTGTGAATATAATTTATTCTTTTGCCTGATTTCTTCTGTAATAATTTTCATTTGTTTTTCACTTTTACCATATAAATATTTGTAACCTTCAGATTGGCATTCTACCCATTGATCTCCTACATATGCATATGCAATTCCAATATTGAAAGGATCATATTTTACTTCAACTTGGGAATTTTCAATTTTTGGATTTCTGAATTGGTCACACCAATAATATGAATATGATAATTTAATACCTTTACCCGGATGTACTTTTCTAGTTTTTCCTTTTGGAGATGGTAATGTCATTAAAATAAAAGTATCATCATAAGAAATATAGGTATTCGGACGACTTCCAGAAACATTAATTGATTCTTCATATGATTCTTTTGGACTTTGATGAAGCGATGGATTTATTTTATTGTCATAAACTATATTAAACCAGTTCTCAAGGGCTTCATTTAAAGTTTCTAGTGTCCAAATTGCATGGTTTTTCGGATTTACTGATTTAGTAACTTGTCTTACATTTTTTGTTAATTGTGTGTTTCCAGCAAGGTTATGAATAAACAATTTATTAGCTATGCCGAATAATCTTTCCACATCATTTCCATATCTTGATTTTGCAGCAGGTCTCTGTTTCTTGTGAACACCGTAAAAGGCCAGTAAAGACTCAAAATATACACTATGAAATTCTTTTCCCCCATCCAGAACAAGGAAGTTAGGTAGTCGGTTATAATTCTTTACACATTCTCTAATAATCATCATGCAACTCCGGTATGAAGGTGGTTCAAATGTTAGATAAAAGGCAAGGACCCTTCTAGAAAAGGCATCAATCATCACGGTAAGCCACGGTCTCATGGTCTTATGACTAGTAAGTTTTAGTTCAATATCTAGCTCAGTATGATCAATATGCGCCAGTTCGAAAATACGCTCCCCATGCTTCGGAGTAGTAAATTCTAATTCAGTATAAAATTCCTCAAACTTATATGCTGCTCTTCTTCCCTTTCTAGATTCTGCTACTTCATATTTAGAAAGATTATTAATCGCAGTACACAATGTTTGGTATGATGGTGGATCAATATTAAGTTCTTCACATTTAACTAACAATTCACGATAAACTTGTTTCGCTGTTTTAGACTTAATGTTTTTATAACTTTGATCAATTACACCACTCATTATTTTTTCTGTTTCCGGTGGCAATTTCGAATTTTTATTTCCTTTTTTTTTTGTTCTGGGAAGAAGTCCGACAAAACCATTTCCATATAATTCTTCTGCATCATTGTATTTTTTTACCCAATTTCTGAGACTTCTTCTAGTAACATTTAAATGAACATTTTCTCCGTTTAGATACTTTGTAACAATTTCATATTTCTTATTTGCCTCTTCTAAGTCCTTTTCACTAGCTTCGGCAATCATCTTGTTTAATTTAATACTTTCTTTATTGTTATTACTTTCCACAGCCTTTATATAACCTTCTGATATATATGATTCAAACAAGTGGATTGGTAATTCAGCATGTTCATTTGTACTTTTTGAATATAGAAACACTTTTTTATTGCCACTGTCGTAATTTAAGATAGTCCAAGCACTATCTCCCCATAAAATACTATTCCCGTTTTTTATTTCAATCATCTTAGGTGAAATTCTTTTTCTACTTGATTTTTCAATTATCGAAAAACCCTTATGCTGTTGTTTATTTAGATATACCTTTACACTCTCTGGTTCGGTTATTAAATCGTTGTACAAATCAATATAGATGATGTTATTTGCTATTAAGTCATATATATCATCAGAGGTAAACCGTTCCTCTGCATTTTGAATAAGCTCTAGTATGGTTATACCGGGCGCAGATATTATTGCCTCCTTAATCTTTGCAATAATTTGATCTTCGGGTTTATGCCCATTGGTAATATAATCTTCCAGAAATTCAAGGTTACGTTGAAGTATCCAATTAATCTCAGATGACGAACGTACAAGAAAATCCAAACCAAACTGTATTGCATAATTTTTTCCGAGTGCGAATTCCCATCTTCCATTATTTCTAAAATATCTATCTGGTTTTTCCTGAGACTTTTTAATAAGATGTTCTTCTGTCTTGCACTCTACCCAATAGGCTCTTTCCTTTTCGATTACAAAAAAATCTGCTGTATACCAATAAGCCATTTTTCTATTTTTATCTTTCTTACTTTGAAAATAATTCAATTTTATTTTGGGTGGTTGATCATAATACTCCAAAACATCATCATTAAATTCCATCATATAGATAGTTGGTAATTCAACCTTATGGCTCTCAAATTGAATGGTAACCCCCATCTTTTTACTACTATACCTTCCACTAACGTTATTTCTACCTCCCCCAACCCGTCTTGCTGGAGGGGACTGTCTTATCCGTTGAATTTCCTTCTTTGCCTCTTCCGTTAAGTCCATTCTTGCTGCCCATTCATCAAACTCACTTGAACTCATCATTTAAATATGTCCTCCTATTCTTATACTCATAACCACTTTGTACTAATAAAAATTTCCAATAATCTTGTAAAACCTTTTCTTTTAAAACCCCATTTTTATTAATCTTGTCTTCAATTTTTCTACGACTAGGATATAATCCTTCATTTTCCAACTCATTAAAGGCTAGATTAATTTGTTCTTTTAACCTTTTAATTCTTAGCTCTGACTTTTCTTTTATATAGTCGTAATATCTCCTCGATATTTGTTTACAAAGATCCGGAAAATTTCTGTACAATACCCTCTTATCCCGACCAATTACTTTTGCAACTGAA
This sequence comes from Virgibacillus halodenitrificans, assembly GCF_001878675.1. Lineage (NCBI taxonomy): Bacteria > Bacillati > Bacillota > Bacilli > Caryophanales > Bacillaceae > Virgibacillus > Virgibacillus halodenitrificans. The sequence goes on from NZ_CP017962.1 coordinate 2,497,930, forward strand.
TTCATCGATATTGGAGTATCTGTACTTAAATGTTCAATCAGTTTTTTCTCAATTACATCATAATTAAGTGGTTTTCGAGTTTGTTTTGTTTTATTATTAATGACCCGCTTGTCATTAATTTGAAATATATTAACATCTAGTTTTTGAGATTCTAAGAGGAAATCTAAAATTTCTTTATTTAATTTAAAACATATTTTTAGTATGTTATCTAAAGAAGGAAAGTTTTGACCATATAGCCAATATCGGAGAGTGCTTTTTGGGATACTTAGGTGACTTGAAAAACCCGCAACATTATTTGAAAAACGTTCTTCATTTATTACTTTCAATTTGTTTATAAATGTATGCTTAAAACTTTGAACATCTATCTTGTTATGATTTATTGATAAAATATCCTTCACATTTTCATAAACATAAAGTTCCCACCTGAATTTTTCTAGATTGATCCTTTTGCTTTCACTTTCTTGGGCTAATATAGAGGAACAATTTGGACAATAGCCGGGAACCATTTGCCTGCGTATGATATCAACTTTCTTTTTACATATAGGACATCTATCAACTAAAAAACGACTATGTTTTTTGCAAATCTCTACAGGTTTTAAATGCCATATCAGCGGATAATATATAACCTCTCCATCCTTCTCCCAAGTTCTAATACAGTCAGGACACCAAGTGAGTGTATCCTTCAGTAAATTTCTCAATGGAATGAATTCTTTTAGGTTGTACAAGGTTAAATTAATTAGGTCATCTCTGGATGTTAACTTCTCAACTGTCCATGCAAGTTCAACAGCAATTTCCATGTATCCATTTACAGTTTTTGCCTTTTCATAAAAGCGGTTCCCTCCATAAGCTGAAGCCCGTTCTAAATAACTCTTATTCATTTCAGGAAAAATCATCTTATTGAATAAATGACCAACAGAGAGGTTGTGTTCATATGCTACCCTAATTAAATAACTGCTCAGGCTTTCAACTAACTCAGTTTGCAAACCAATTGGTTCAATACTGTATAAATCACTTCTAGAATCTAAATTTATTTCTATCATTCTATTACACCCCATAAATTTAATAGATTAATAGTTATTATTGCCATATAGAACATTTAACTATTCACCTTTTCCATATCAGGTCGTTTTACGGGCATAAACGGTCTGTTTTGGGCCTTATTTGGATTAAAGTAAGGTATTTTTGTATTTATTCACACATGAAAATAAGGTTTAAATATACGATTTAGAGTACATTTAGACCTTATTTTTAAATTAAAATAAAAAAATTATAGTTAGCTATTCGAATAGCTTTTTTAATAGAGTATAATACTTAAAATTATCTTAGGAGGTTTAATAAATGCTATCATTTAGAGCTGTTTTTACTATGGAAGAGGAAAAAAATAATTTTAATTGTGTAGATGTAACTTGGTACGATTGTCCAATTGACGAACCGTTTAACTACGAATACTTCGAAAATGAATCAAATAGTTATATTGCATGGACAGAGGACCTTATTAATTTTCACCGATGGATTTTCAAATATTTTTATCAAGGTTATGTACTCCAACAATTTGAGTTGATAATATACCAAGACCATAATCAGACTGAAGATGAAGTCCTATTCTCGATTCCACATTTTAATATTAAATATAAGGATTGTTTAAATATAATTCACGATGGATTAGTTAATTATAAAAGAGATATAGTAGAAATTAACTTTATTAAATCAGTGCAAAATTATGAGCATATTTTTAATAGAATCATTCTATTTAAAAAACATTGGTTAAGATTGGCAAATATAAGAAGTAACAAAGAAAATGAATTAATTGAGAATGACCTTATATTTGACTTACCATTCCTAATATATTTTGCAAATAGCATAGAGGAATTTAGAGAAATAATTAATAAGGTAATCAAGTATTTCAATGGTATATTTAAACTATTAAACAAGAATAGTAATGACCGAAACGTAAGAAAGGTCAAAAATATATTGGTACTACTATTAGATGATTTAAGAAATGAGGAAAGAAATATAAATGAATTTAGTTGGATGTTTAAAATCAATGGGAATGAAATTCATAAAGAAAATAAAGATGATATCGAACTACATCTTCCACTTGAGGAAGAATTCGATGATAATTTACCTCTCTAAATTATATTAAATTTTTTTGGCTGTCCAGACAGAACGTAATGACTCTTAGGACAGCCTTTTTTTGATAAAAATAATTAATTACATACTCTTAATGACTTCTTTGCTGTTCTAAAGCATAGCGCAATGAAATCATTGTCATTTTATAACTACATAGATTATAATCATATAGAATTCTGTGGGTTTATATAGAAGGAGACAGTAGCATGAATAAAAGGTTAAAAAGAAATAGAATTCGTTGTAAATGTTGCGGAGATATTATTGAATCAAAACAGATATATGATTTTCAACAATGTTCATGCAAAACGGTGGCGATTGACGGTGGACTGGAGTATGCCAAAAGAATTTTTCCTAGTAATCCACCTGAAAAATTTTATGATGAATTAGTAGAATATGAATGATTTCGTATATATTTGAAGAACTTAAACTGATCCACTAGCAAGTATTTATTGCTGTTCTAATATAGGTAATCGGTTGGTGAATTTCGAAAGATGACGTTGCCGTATTAATGGGGGTACACAAAAGAATGTAACGAACGATAAAACAATAATTTAGCATAAAAGTATAGATCACGAAACCTAATACAACTGAATCATTTCTAAAATATGTCAATAATAATAAATCCCTCTTATAGTTCAACTACTACAAAAAGAACCTACCCAGTTTGTGGATAGGTCCCTAATTTAATAATTACTCTACTGGTGACAATTCACTTTCCGTTACCCATTTGTGGTTTTTCACCTCTTCTCCAGAATCGGTAGCAACAAAATCAACCATATATACGGTTGTTTCTTCCGCTGAATCGATTACTGCAGTTGCACCGTCCATGCCCTTCATGTGATCTGCATTAAGAGTAACTTCAGTTCCCGGTTCAAAAGGTTCATCTCCTGCTTCTTTAACTTCTTCATGAATAACCCATTTATGATTTTCTACTGGTTCTCCACCAGTCGTTGGCGTGTAGGAAACAGTATATACCGTTGTATCATATGCGCCAATAACCGTTGCCTCAGCACCATTCATCCCCAGCATATGGTCGGATTCAATTATTGCTTGGCTGCCCACCTCATAAGTTGGGTTTTCCTCTTCTTGTAGGCCTTCGGGAACTTCGCCAGAGCTAGAATGGTTCATACCAGAATGCTCCATGCCTTCCATATCTTCGTTGGTATCAGATTCCTCCATATCCATTTCATCATTATTGGATTCCGTGTCCATATTTTCTTCAGTGCTTGATTCAGTTTCTGTGTTTTCTTCTTCATTCGCACCTGTACATGCAGCTAAGAAAAGCACTGTAAATAAAGTTAATATCCCAATTACAAATTTTTTACTTATCATTTAAACATTCCCTCCTAATTGAATTGCTATTGCTTTATTTTAACCAAGAGACTTGCAGAATATATGCAGATTTTTAGATACTAAGAATCATTTTGAATCTAAGATGAACCATTCACATTTTACCTTAATGTTGGTAACAATCATTATCAAAATGCTCTTTAAATACTACATTTTACCTTAATATCGATATTTTCATTTAGAATACAACCTACACTTTGAAAATTTAGTTATCTATATAACTTAATTTTACACTGAAAAGCAATTATCGTGTGTTAAGTACTATATCATTTTATTTATGTTGCATAAAAAAAGCTGATTTCCAAATAGAAAATCAGCTTTTTACTATGTTTATTAAGCTCCCACATCGTAGCCTTGTTCTTCAATAGCTTCTTTCATGGCATCAACATTTACTTTCGATTCATCAAAAGTAACATCTACTTTGCCAGCTTCTAAATTAACTTCAGCAGAGGATACACCATCTAATTTTTTCAATGCACCTTCAACTGACATTTTGCAATGACCACAAGTCATACCTTGTACATCTATTGATTTCTTTTCCATACTGTTTTCACCTCCTCTAAAGGATGTTTTTATAACTTCACTCGTTTTAGACGGAGTGAGTTAGTAACTACACTTACAGAACTTAATGCCATTGCTGCACCAGCAATCCAAGGCGCAAGTAATCCAATAGCCGCAACTGGTATTCCAGCCGTATTGTAGCCGAAAGCCCAGAAAAGATTTTGACGGATATTTCGAATGGTTGCATGACTGATTTTAATTGCCTTCGGTATAAGCAATAGCTCACCGCCAAGAATCGTTACGTCAGCAGCTTCAATAGCCACTTCTGTACCAGTTCCAATGGCAATACCAATATCCGCTATAACAAGTGCAGGTGCATCATTCACACCATCTCCAACCATTGCAACTTTCTTACCTTGTTCTTGGATTTCTTTTACTTTAGCTGCTTTTTCTTCAGGTAATACTTCAGCGATTACCTGATCAATTCCAACTTGTTTTGCTATTGCTTTGGCTGTTCGTTCATTATCACCTGTTAGCATAAACACTTCTATTCCTAAATCTTGCAATTGCTTAATAGCTTCTGGAGCCGTTTCTTTTATAGTATCTGCAACAGCAACTGTTCCCCGGTACTCACCATCAATGGCAATTAACATTGCTGTTTTACCATCTATTTCATATTGCACCAATTTTTCTTCATAACCTGCTATATCCACTTGATGATCTTTCATTAGCTTTCTATTACCAACAAGAATGTTTTTTCCAGAAATTGTTGCTTCAATACCATGACCCGGTACTGCCTCGAAATGTTCTACATCCAAAAAGTCGATATTATTCTCTGTAGCGTATGCAACAATTGCTTCTGCAAGTGGATGTTCGGACCCTTTTTCCGCACTAGCTAATAATTGTAATGCTTCCTCATCACCTGAAAAGTCAGTTACTTCCGGTTTCCCTTTTGTAATTGTACCTGTCTTATCAAGTACAATTGCTTCTAATTTATGTGTACCCTCTAGGTGTTCTCCACCTTTGAATAAAATCCCACTTTCTGCAGCCTTTCCTGTTCCAACCATAATGGACGTTGGGGTTGCGAGTCCTAAAGCACATGGACAAGCGATAACAAGTACAGCAATCGACGCAACTAAAGCAGATTCCATTTGTCCGGGTTGTACTAAAGTAATCCATATAATAAAGGTTAAGATAGCAATACCGACGACTATCGGAACGAAATAACCTGAAATAACGTCAGCTAATCGTTGTATTGGAGCCTTTGATCCTTGAGCTTCTTCAACAACCTTAACAATAGATGCTAATGCTGTATCTTTTCCTACTTTTGTTGCTTCCATTTCAATGGAACCATTTTTATTAATAGTAGAACCAATTAATTGTTCTCCTAAATCTTTTTCAATCGGAATTGATTCACCTGTAAGCATAGATTCATCAACAGAAGTTCTTCCCTTGATAACAATACCATCTACAGGTATTTTCTCCCCCGGTTTTACAATTAAATGATCACCAACAACTACATCGCTGGCAGGAATCATTATTTCTTTACCATCTCGAATTATACGAGCTTCTTTTGCTTGCAAATTGAGTAGTTTAGATAAAGCATTTGTTGTTTGACTTTTGGCTCTAGCTTCTAAATATTTACCGAATAAAATTAATGTGATTATTACAGCACTTGTTTCAAAATATAAATGCGGCATATATTCTGGATTTCCAATTGTCATGAATGCTTCATATAAACTATAAAAATAAGCAGCACTTGTACCTAAAGCAACAAGTACATCCATGTTTGCTCCACCATTTTTTAAGTTCTTATAAGCCCCAACATAAAACTGCCAGCCGATAATAAATTGAACTGGTGTTGCTAAAGCAAACTGGAACCAAGGATTCATGAAGATATCTGGTATACCCATGCCTAATAAATGTACAAGCATCGTAACTAATAAAGGTGAAGTAAGGATAGCTGAAACGATTAATTTGGTCTTCATATCTTTTAGTTGTTTTTCTTTATAAGATTGCTTCTCTTTAGCCTCTGCCTTGGGTTTAGCATCATAGCCAGTATTTTTGATTTTATCAATCAATGATTTTACATCAATTAACCCCGGATTATATTCAATCGATGCACTTTCTGTCGTTAGGTTAACAGTTGCAAGTTTTACTCCATCTTGTTTGTTCAATACTTTTTCAATACGGGTAGAGCAAGCCGCACAAGTCATCCCAAAGACATCTAGGTCCGCTTTCTCCGTTAGAACACCATACCCAACATTCTCTATTTTTTTCGTTATATCATCAACAGATGTTTTCTCCGGGTCATAATCTATCGTTGCCTTTTCAGTTGTTAAATTAACCTGAGCCTTAACCCCATCCATTTTATTCAAAACCTTTTCAACACGATTAGAACAAGCTGCACAGGTCATCCCTGTTACACCAAGTGTTGTATGATTTGTTTCACTCATAATAATTCCCTCCTTACTTGGAAAATTGCTTCATGACAGTCATTAATTCCTCAATAGTTTCCTTTCCTTCACCTTGTTTAATAGCATCACTAACACAATGGTTAATGTGTCTTTCTGTGATAGAAAATCCTACATTTTTTAGTGCTGATTGAATGGCACTAATTTGTACTAAAATATCTACACAATATCGATCATCTTCAACCATTTTCTGTATCCCACGAACTTGACCCTCAATTCGTTTCAAACGATTAATCGTTTTCTGTATTTCATCTTTCGTTCTTGGTTTACTTGGGTGATCATGTAAGAATCTCTCTTCCAAATGAATCACTTCCTTTTCTTTTATACAATTACTATACCCCCGTACAGTATATTTGTCAATGGGGAAACTTAACTTTTGAAAACATCTTTTAATATTTTACACTTTTTGATGTTAGTTATTTTCTTACATAGCCACTAATGGTAAATTGTTATCCAAGGTCTATTATTAGCTTTTTAATTGTTCTTTACCTATCCGTTTTAAAAATTTATGGAATGTCTCCCGTTTTTTCCCCATTTCAGCATATACAGCAATTATTTTTTCCACTGTATCGTATAATTCTTCTGGTGTTAAATTTTCTTTCAGTAAAGAACCTACCTCAGCATCTTTTCCTTTCGCTTTACCACCAACATATAAATTATAATGATCTTTATACTTCATTACACCTATGTCACTTAACATTGGTTCACCACAACCAATGATACAACCTGTATAAGCAACTTTTAGGGTAAATGGTACAGGTTTTCCTGCTATACGGCGATTTATTTCTTTTGCCACTGGCATCCCTTCCCTTTCTTCCCCTTTGCAAAAATTACAGGTTCTCAAGCTCTTTACGTAATTTCCAACTGGATAACATTTTAAACCGACACTTTCGAATTCTTTAATTACTTCGTCTTTATTATCCTCTGGAATCTCTATATAGAGTTGTTGAAAGGTAGTTAACTCCAGTTCATCTTCCTCACTCATGTATTTTGAAATTGTCATAAGTTGTTTGGAATTGAGTTTGGAACCGAACCCTATTCCCCCATTCACAGCGATTTTTATTTTATTCTCCATATTCTTATCTCCCCTATTTTCAATGTTTCTGGTAACAATGGATAAAATATATCTATATACAAATTAAACAGAATTTTGATGCAAACATCATCCTTTCACTATATAATACTATACCCCCCTAATGTATGTAAAGTAATAAAAAGTGGACAAAATTTTATCCTAAACAATATTAAGAGATCCTTTATCCTCATTGTTGTTATTACCCTAGATTAATTTTTGCTGAAATCTGCACAAAAAATGGACATATTTTTTATATGTTAGTTAATGGATAAAACTATTAAATTCAAAGTGAGTGAGTTGATATGTTCGAACTTTTTAATGAAATAGGCATTATGCTAAATGGACCACTTCAGCAAATTGCATATGGATATGAACACATTCCACTGTTATTTGCATTTTTTCTTGGATTAATTGGCGCCGTTGCTCCTTGTCAGCTAACAGGCAATATCAGTGCAATGACTATTTACGGTAACAGATCATTAGTCGAAAAAGTCCCTTGGTTACACGTATTTCTATTTGTTTTAGGTAAGGTAGTTGTTTTTTCAATAATCGGTTTAGTAGTCTGGTTACTTGGGAAGGAAATACACAGTACTCTAACACAAATGTTTCCGATTCTAAGAAAAGCAATTGGGCCTTTACTTATACTGGTTGGTTTATTTATGATAGGGTTATTTAGCTGGAGAAAAACAGGAAAAACGTTTAAAATACCCACTAAATTTAAAGATAGTTATCTAGGAAGCTTTTTAATGGGTGCGAGTTTTACGTTAGCATTTTGCCCTACTATGTTTGTATTATTTATACTAACCTTAATGCCAGTTGTATTAGAAACATCATATGGATTTGTATTACCTTCTGTATTTGGAATTGGAACCTCACTTCCACTTTTATTAATTATTTTTCTTATTTGGTATTTTGGGGCAAGTGGCATTATATTAAAGAGAAGCAGAAAAATAGGGTCACTAGTGCAGAAACTTGCAGGAGTTATCATTCTTATTATAGGTATTTTGGATACTTTAACTTACTGGTAAAAGAGGTCAATTATGTTTAATAAATTATCCTTAAAAATTGGACTATTATTCTTTGTGTTCATGTTAATTATCGAGGTTTTTGTTTATTTTATTCTATATACAAATATAGCAAATGAACGTATTGATGAAGTGATGGATAGTTTATTAGCTCGTGCCAATACACATAGTGCTGTCTTGGAAAATAACTTTGATTCATCAACGTTGGAGCATGTTGCTATCATGGAGTCAGAATCGGAATTTGCTGTTATTATTACCGATGCCAATGGTAACATCATCATTAATTCCGATCCTGTTGAAAAGGAAATGTTTGAAGTAATTGTTCATACGGATTATAAGGATATACCCAGTGTAGGAAAAGTAGTAGAACAGCGTTGGTCAGAAAAACAATATATAGCGGTTGATAGCCCCATCACTATTGATGAAGAACATCAAGGGCATGTCTTTATGTTTGCTAATACCAATATTGTAAAAAATATGGTTAATCATTTGAGTGATCAATTTGTCATAGTTGGATTAATCACCATTGTTCTAACAATTTTTACCGTCTTTATTCTTTCTCGTTTTATTACGTTACCATTAATGAAAATGAAAGAAGCCACAGAACAACTAAGCAAGGGAAAAAATAAAGTGGAATTACATAAGGAACGAAAAGATGAACTAGGAGAATTAGCTGGTTCTATCATGAGGCTATCTAGTGATCTAGAACGATTAAAAAATGACAGAAATGAATTTTTGGCAAGTATCTCTCACGAACTTAGAACGCCATTAACCTATATAAAAGGATATGCGGATATTATAAATAAGCAAGACATAACAGATGAAGAAAGAAAAGAATATCTGGATATTATACGGGAAGAAACAGAGCATTTGACGGTTCTAGTTAAAAATCTATTTGACCTTGCAAGAATGGATGAAAATAGGTTTGTAATTAATCGAAAAAATGTTAATTTTAGACAACTAATCCAAACGATTGAAGAACGAATTTCTCCAGTACTGGAAGAAAAAAATATTACACTTTTTGCTTCATGCCCAGTAGATATCATAGGTAATATTGATCCCGATAGGATCCAACAGGTTTTATTAAATATACTGGATAATGCCAGAAAACATACACCCGAAGGAAAGTCTATATCATTAGAGGTAACCCAGTATGATAGAGAAATTACTATAACTATTTCAGATGAAGGAGAAGGAATTCCAAAAGAGGAGTTACCTTATCTATTTGAACGGTTATACCGTGTAGAAAAGTCGCGTTCCAGAGAAAGCGGTGGAACGGGATTAGGATTAGCTATTGCAAAAGAAATTATAGAATCTCACGGAGGTACGATTGAAATCGAAAGTGAACTTGGAAAGGGTACAAGAGTTATTGTTCATTTAACAAGAGGTGAATATAATGGTTAAAGCTCTATTAGTAGATGATGAAAAACGAATGCTAGATTTATTAGCGTTATATTTGAGACCACATAGTTATATATGTAAAAAAGCTATTAGTGCTAAAGAAGCATTATCGTTTTTAAAAAAAGAAACTTTTGACATAGTACTTATAGATATTATGATGCCTGAAATGAACGGCTGGGAGTTATGCCAAGAAATTAGAAAGGATTCGGACATCCCTATCATCATGGTAACTGCTCGTGAACAGAAAGAGGATATTGTAAAAGGGTTAAAATTAGGTGCAGATGATTATGTAACGAAACCCTTTGACGAAGATGAGCTATTAGCAAGAATAGAAGCGGTATTACGTAGAATGAAACCTGCGAAGAAGATTGAAGTAAATGGTCTCTTATGGAATGAAGATGAGTTTGAGTTATCATATAAAAATAATACATTAAAGTTAACACCAAAGGAATTTACCATGCTAGGTTATTTTATAAGAAAACCAAACCAAGTGTTTACTAGAGAACAATTAATTGAATTAATTTGGGGATACGATTCACACAGAAGGAAGAACAGTTGATTCCCATGTACGGAACATGCGAGATAAAATTCGGCAATCTGGATTTCCAATCGATGATTATTTAATAACTGTTTGGGGTATTGGATACAAATGGATAAACAAGCCTTCATTATAGGTATAAAAAAAGGTCTTTAATACAAATGTAAAAAAAGACCTTTTGTTTTGACACAAAACTTTTACAAAAATCAAAGCCTTATTAATACTATACAGGGGTATAGTATGGTATAGTATGGATAGAGAGATGAAAAATACAGAAAATAATAGGAAATTCATCTAAATATCCGTACCAAAGGAGGAGTAATAATGAAGAACAAAGGAAATGAAGGGAATCCACACAATCACAATAAGCATAGAGAACATGACCATCATAATCATAAACAACATGAGGAACAAAAACATCTTAGCCATCAACATCATAATCATGAACATGAAGATATGCATGGTTATCACAAACATGGACATGGAGAACAAAAAAATCACGATCACAGTCATGGACATAGTGGGCATCATGGTGGACACGGCGGACATCACGAACATATGGTAGAAGATTTTAAGAAACGTTTTTGGATATCCCTGGTTTTATCAATTCCTATTTTATACTTATCCCCAATGATTCAAATGCTGTTTGGATATGAGGTAAATTTCACAGGTGATACCCTCTTACTTTTCTTGCTTTCCACAATTGTCTTTTTCTATGGTGGAAAACCATTTTTACTTGGTGCATGGGATGAGTTAAAGGAGAAATCTCCTGCAATGATGATGTTAATTTCTTTAGCTATCATCGCCGCTTATGTATATAGCACACTGACAGCATTCTTTATAAAAGGCAGTGATTTCTTCTTTGAACTAGCTACTCTTATTGTAATTATGTTGTTAGGACATTGGATAGAAATGAAATCCCTTATGGGTGCTTCAAAGGCATTGGAAGAGCTAATCAAGTTAATGCCAAAAGAGGCCCATAAACTGGACAAATCCGGAAATATTGTTGAGGTAACAGTCGAAGATTTACAACCGGGTGACCAAATTTTAGTTAAATCGGGTGAAAAGATTCCAATTGATGGTGAAATTTACGAAGGAGAATCTACCGTCGATGAGTCGATGCTTACTGGAGAATCTGTCCCTGTTGAAAAAGCGCCCGGAATGGAAGCGATAGGTGGTTCCGTCAATGGTGATGGTGTATTAAAAATTAAGGTAAGTAAAACAGGAAATGACACCTACCTATCCCAAGTTATTAAATTGGTAAGCGATGCAGAAAAATCGAAATCAAAGGCCCAAGGCTTTGCGGATATTGCTGCTAAATGGTTATTCTATGTTGCTCTTGTAGTAGGGATTATAACCTTTGCAGTTTGGTGGACTAACGGGGATTTAGACTTTGCTTTGGAACGAATGGTTACCGTTTTAATTATTGCTTGTCCACATGCCCTTGGTTTGGCAACACCACTAGTAACATCTAGATCTACTTCCATTGCAGCTAAAAATGGCTTGTTAATTCGGAATAGAGTAGCATTTGAAAGTGCATTTAAAGTGGACCGAGTGGTGTTTGACAAAACAGGGACACTTACGGAAGGTAATTTTGGTGTTACAGATATCCATCCAAGCGAGGGTATTAGTGAAGAAGAATTATTGAAATTAGCATATTCTGTTGAAACACAATCAGACCATCCAATTGCTAAAGGAATTGTGAAAGAAGGAAATAATCGTAATTTGAAACCCTTTGATGTTAAGGATTATCAGAATTTAACTGGGAAAGGGTTAGTAGCTAAAATCGGTGATGCAGAAATTGCTGTTATTAGTCCCGGTGCTATGAAAGCAAATAAAATTTCTTTTGATGAAAAAACTTATGACCAACTGGCTTTACAGGGGAAAACAGTCATATTTGTCCTTAAAGATAATGTCTTACAAGGAATGATAGCCCTAGCTGATATCATCCGTGAATCTTCTTATAAAGTTATTAAAGAATTAAATGACCGTGGTATAGAGACGGTTATGATGACTGGTGACAACACACGTGTAGCAAATTATGTAGGAGAAAAACTGGGTATTTCCAAAGTCATCGCTGAAGTACTTCCCCATGAGAAATCAAATAATGTGAAATATTTAAAACAAAACGGAAAAAAAGTGGCGATGATTGGAGATGGAATTAATGATGCCCCCGCTTTAGCAGAAGCTGATTTGGGAATTGCTATTGGTGCGGGTACAGACGTTGCGATTGAAACAGCTGATGTTATACTAGTTAACAGTAATCCAGTAGACATTTTAAATATCATTAAATTGTCTAAGGCAAGTCGCAGGAAAATGGTTCAAAATTTAGGATGGGCTGCTGGGTATAACATCATTGCTATTCCTTTAGCTGCAGGTGTATTGTACAATGTTGGGTTTGTCATAACCCCTGCCGTTGGAGCTGCAGTTATGTCACTTAGTACCATTATTTGTGCAATAAACGCTCAATTATTAAAAATCGATTAATAGAAATAAATTGGCTAAGCATGTATGGTATTGCTTAGCCTTTTATTTTTCTGTAGGTAAATTTCTGTTCATAAATAGTACAAAGAATCTGCTTAATTTCTGCAAACTTGTAACGTAATCTAACAGAGAGTGTCTTTATAATACCACCGTTATACTATATTTCTATAAGGAGTGATACATACTTATGAGTTTGGAGGAAACGAAAAAGAAGAAGAAAAATAAAAGGAAAAATCGATTAATTTTTAGAACTTCTATATTAATTGTAATGGTTGGAGCTATTATATTTGCATTAGTGTCCAATATACAAGCGGATAAAACCATTTATCAAGTCGGAGATGAAGCACCTGACTTTGAATTAAAACAAATTAATAAAAATAATGAATTAGAATCTATACGACTAAGTGATTTTAAAGGAAAAGGAATTATGCTAAACTTTTGGGGTACTTGGTGTAAACCATGTGAGGAAGAAATGCCTTACATGCAAGAACTTTATCCCGTATATAAAGAAAAAGGAATTGAAATAATTGCAGTTAGTTTAGATAATACGGAATTGGTTGTAGATCGATTTATTGATAAATATGATCTAACTTTTCCAATTCCCCATGATAAAACAGGAGAAGTCAGGGATTTATACAAAATAGGACCAATTCCAAGTTCCATATTCATTAATCCGGATGGAAAAATTCAGAGAATTGTAAATGGGGCCTTATCATTAGAAAGTTTGGAGAGTTACTTTAAAGAAATATTACCAAAACAATAGACCGCAATTTTTTTAAAAAGGGGGATAAAATCTTTGAATGAAATAAATATATTTCTAGCTTTTGGTGCTGGTTTCCTTTCTTTTATCTCACCGTGTGTATTACCATTATATCCGGCATTTTTATCTTATATTACCGGAATGAGCGTAAGTGAGATAAATGAAGAAAATAAAAAAATGAATAAAAAGGCTCTTTTACATACCGTTCTATTTTTACTAGGGTTCTCAAGCATTTTTATTATGATTGGTTTTACCACCTCTTATATATCGGAATTCTTATTAACCTACCAAGATGCGATTAGACAAATTGGTGCTATTTTAATCATTTTCTTTGGACTAGTGATTGTCGGAATTTTTAATTTTAAATTTCTAATGAAAAACAAAAAAATCACATTCAAAAATCGTCCCGGTGGTTATGTTGGTTCTTTCATCATTGGAATGGCATTCTCCTTGGGATGGACTCCTTGTACCGGTCCAATACTAGCTATTGTGTTATCATTAGCTGCAACAAATCCTGATGTTGGTATGATTATGATGATTAGTTATGTTTTAGGTTTTTCGATTCCCTTTCTATTATTAGCATTGTTTATTGGTAAAATTAAATGGATTAAAAAACATAGCCTAAAGTTAATTAAAATTGGTGGATACATTATGATTTTCATGGGAGTAGCACTATTCTTTGATTGGTTGACGAAATTAACTTCCTTCTTAGCTGGATGGTTTGGTTTTTATGGATTTTAAAATATATTTTCCATAATTTATCTATTACATCTGCACGAATAATGCATATTTAAGCATTATAATTTGTCTTGTAGATTTTGTTACAAGTAGAATATCACTCGTTTTACATGGTAGTATATATTAACATTTAACAAATTGGATGAAAGAGGAGTCGAACAATATATGAAAAAAGGATTATTGGCAGTTTTTGGATTATTACTTATTTTAATAGTTGCTGCTTGTAGTGAAAGCGAAAGTACATCAAATGAAAAAGAACCACAAGACATCAAGAAAATGGTCCAAGATTACAGTGTCGGGGATTCCGATGATGTGTCTGCTTCTATTACTTCAGAAGAGCTTATTGTCACTGATAGCGGTGATAAAGAAACCACCTACGATCTTCCCGAAGATGAATTTTTTGTTTCCATCGCACCATTTGTTGAGACAACACACCCTTGTACCAATCATAGTTTAACTGGCTGCCAAGGGGAATTAGTGGAAAAAGAATTTGATGTTTATATTGAAGATGAAGAAGGTAATGTAGTTGTGGATGAAACCATGACATCATTAAAGAATGGATTTATTGATTTTTGGTTACCACGTGACAAAACATACAACGTGACGATTCAATACGATGGAAAGACAACTCAATCTGAGATTTCCACTTTTGAAGGTGATAATACTTGTATAACAACAATGCAATTAATCTAGTCGTATTTCCCCGTGATATCTTTTAAATTAAAAAATACAAAATAAAGGGTAATAGAAAAAAATTATATAGTTTTATAATATTCCCATTAGAATCGAGTGTTATCAAAGATAAAGCACTCGATTCTTTTTTGCTTAATTTTACTATTTAGAAATTTTTTGGCTCCCTTTTATCCTCGTTACCACTGACTGTAAACGAACTGAATTAGATTAATACCTGATAATAATATGGAAAATAAAAATTCACACTAATATTGAAGCAGCCTTGTTGGATAAAATACAATGTCAAGGGAATAGTAAAATTTGTATTTAATCTTGAAGCAAAGGGGAATTTTCAGATGGCCGTGTCTTATGAAGAGTGTATTAAAGCTTGTTTAGAATGTATGGAAGCTTGTAATGGGTGTTATGATGCTTGTTTAAAAGAAGAGAATGTAAAAATGATGGCTGACTGTATCCGCTATAATAGAGAATGTGCAGACATTTGCGCATTAGCAGCAAAAGCAATGCAATCGGATAGCCCTTTTGCTAAGCAGATTTGTAAGCTTTGTGCTGAAGTTTGTGAAGCATGTGGAAAAACGTGTGAACAACATAACCATGCTCATCACTGCCAAAAGTGTGCAGAGTCCTGTTTTAAATGTGCAGACATTTGCCGAACAATGGCATCTTAAATATAAAAACGGTGAACTTGCGTCACCGTTTTTATTAGTTTAAAGTTATGATTAAGACTTTTTCTATATTTAATTATTTAACAAGTGTTGAAAATGTTGATAGGTTTTTATTTGTTCCTCAGTGTCTGCTTTGGGGACAAATGACCAACCCATACGGTTGATAAAATCAGAATATCTTTTTTGAATTTCTAACTGTTGCAAAGCCATTTCCACATGCGCATTTCTAACATTTCTATCTTTCATTAATAAAGCAGAAGTATAATTTTCATTTGACATCAATTTGGCTCCAGCACGTGCTTCTAATGCAATCCATTTATCGTTGTATTTATTAACCCCTGTACCTTCTACTCTTCGGTTGCTTACATCATACATATCTAAATCCGGAACTTCAACATACTCATTATTATCAGGATTAATTAAAGATAACATTACCCTAACATGCGACATCATTACATTTATCTGGAGAGCAATAATACTTTTCAAATCTGAATTTGTAGTGTTAATATGATAGACTTTTAATTTATTAATCATTCCCTCGTGTGTAGACAAATGTTCTACCATTAAGCCAAGGTCTACGGATGGTAAAGTTGACATATAACTCACCTTTCATTAAATAAATTCCCTTTAATATATGCTGTTTAATGAAAATCTGTTATTAATGCCCACTTTTATCTAAAAAGGGAAAATCGAGTGGACCAATGTAATTCAATACCAAAAACAATATTGCAATGGTAAAAATCATTAAGAATGGATATTTAAAAAAGGAAAGAATTTGTTGGTTGGCTTGTTTACGTATGGATTCTTCTGCTGTATATAAAACAAGTAACAAAATCATTGTTATCATCACAGCTATAATATTAATGATTGCATTCGGCCTAGTCATTGCTACCATATCTCCAAGCATGGCTCCCATCATCCCCCCCATTAGTCCAGAAAGTATGCCATCAATGACAGCAGGAAGACCTATAGGTAATCCTGCTAAAAAACCAACAACCAATCCAATCAATATAGCGTAAATGGTTGATTTAAATAAATCACCATGATAGATGACTCCTAAAATAGTTCCCATTAGAATTCCTGCCGACATCCCTAATGACATGGAAATCAACATTCCATTCATTTTAGTTACCCAATTTCGGTAATACGCTACATATATAATGGTTGTTATAACTTGGGTGGCACACAACAAAAGTATAAAAAATAATGAAATTGACATTATTTCAACCCCAATCTTAGTTTGTCCACACTTTTATTGTATTCACTGTTAACATGCATTATGATATACCCATAGGAGGTTTATGTATTTAAAAATAAACATAAAAGAGTTAACTGCATAAAACTGTAATTTCATTATTAATGAGTTTAGATATTCCTTATGCTTAGTTAAGATAATAATATTTACTTAGCGAAAAACGCTCCAAGTTTTCAACTTAGAGCGTTACTAGGGTCTTATAGTTTGGTAAATACTTCAAATAAATCACATTAAACATACATTCCTTCAATGCTTTGGAAAAAGAATAGAAACCTTCGTTCCAATATTTAATCTACTATCTATCTGAATTTTCCCTTGATGTGCATCTACTAATGCCTTCACAATGGACAATCCAATACCTATTCCACCTGATTTCCTATCCCTGGATTTATCCCCACGATAAAACCTTTCATAAAGATAAGGAATGTCTTCCTCAGCAATTCCAATCCCTTCATCTTTCACAAGGAAACCTATATAATCAGTAGAACCCTCTAGCTTTATCGATACCTTTTTTCCTTTTGGGGTATATTGAAGAGCGTTATTTATTATATTCGTCAAAATCTGTGCAACACGATCACGATCCGCTTTAAACCAATATTCTCTTTTAGGTTTTTGAATGTTTAATATAACACCTTTATCCTGAAATACTGACAAAAATTGTCCTTCCATTAAACGTAATATTTCACCTGCTTCTATATTAGTTTTGTTCAACTTTATTTGTGGATTTTCAGCGGCAAGTAACTCTTCTAATTCACCGACAAGGCGCACTAAACGCATCAATTCATCATGACTTTGCTGCAACCTTTTTGGAGTTGGCTCAAATATCCCATCCTGAAAAGCTTCCATTTGACTTCTTAGTGTCGCAAGTGGGGTTCGTATTTCGTGAGCAAAATCAGCAGTAAACTGTTTACGAAGCACCTCTTCTTTTGATAATGATTCAGCAAGTCGGTTAAACGATTCACCAAGTGGCTTCATTTCATTTGACAATTCCTTAACTGGTACACGCGTTCGCCATTTATGGTCTTGTAATTCTTGAATAGCTTTTGATAATTTTCGAAACCCAGTTGTTAGGCGCTTAGAAAACAATAGGCTAAACACGAACGCTAAAACAACTGTAACAATAATAGCAAGATAAATATTCGATTTAATTGTATTTAAAAAAGCAATGTCTTCCCCTATCATTTCCTCTGGGTAATAAACTTCCATATTGCCTATATGTCTTTCATCAAATGTTAAATCATAAGAATGTGTCTGGTATTCCGTTTTCATATCGGTTTCCGAATGCATCCCCATGCTATCCATCATTCCAAGCATCATCGTTGTATCAGCTATTATTTGTCCGTCTTCATCAGAAATTCTATAAAATAAATTATCCGTCATAGCTTGTTGATGCATTAAATTTGTTAGTTGGTTATCAATAAGTTCCCCTGTTTCTTTATAAGAATTAATTGCTTCATTTTCTATAAGTTTACTGCTTTGCTCTCTATTATTTTGTAAATATTCGTTGAATTGATCTTCAAACCCCCATAATATAGAGAAACTAGTAAGAAAAATACCACAAAGTGACACAACTAATAGGTAAAACAGGATTTTAGAACGAAGTGTCAATCGACGCATCAGATGTTCCTCCAAACCTATATCCCATCCCAAAAACAGTTAAAATATATTCTGGGTGACGAGAATCTGTTTCAATCTTTTTCCGAAGGTTTTTTATATGCGTATCAACACTTCGTTCATATCCTTCAAAATAAGTTCCATCATCCTGAATCTTTTCCAGTAAATCCAAACGACTGTAAACTCGCCCGGGGTAGCTTGCCATAGCTATTAAAAGCTTATACTCAATAGGAGTTAGTGGGATGATCTGATTATTCAATGTAATTTCCTTCTTTAAAAGATCTATTGTTAGCTTTCCTTCATTGAACGATAAATGGTTTCCACTATTTATTCTTTTTAACCTACGTAAAATAGCCTTAGCCCTTATTACGACTTCTCTTGGACTAAAAGGCTTTGTAACATAGTCATCCGCCCCAATAACGATTCCGTTAATTAAATCGTCTTCTGTCGATTTTGCTGTTAACATAATGATAGGAACATCACTTTCATTTCTCGTTAATCTACATATCTCTTCACCTGATATATCTGGTAGCATAAGATCTAAAATAATAATATCCGGATTATTTTCTTTTATTTTTTTTAATGCTTCTATTCCATTAGAGGCAAGAATGGTTTCCCATCCCTCTTTTTCAAAATAAGCTTCTAACACTTCAAGAATCATATCTTCATCGTCAACAATAAGAATTTTAGTCATGTTAAACCACCTCTTTCATATAGTATCATCAATTAAAATGAAAATGATAATCTTCACAACTTCCACATAAGTTCACCACAAATTCTCCATATATGAAAGGTATGATGTAGTTAAGAAAGGAGATGTTTTATATGAAAAAATTAGTAGTAGGGTTATTAACTGGAGCGGTTCTATTAGGAAGTGCAACTTTTGTTGCGGCCGAATCAAATGGAAATGGCATCTTCAACTTTGAGGAAATGCAACCGCATATTGAAGAAATGCATCCTAATTTATCATCAGAACAGCAGGAAGAAATGTTTAATAACTGTCATGGCGACAATGGTATGATGCAAAACGATACTGAATTCCGTGATATGATGTATAATTTATAGATTAAAGAGGTGATCCCGTATAATGGGGATGATGAATATGATGGGTTATGGGTTACTTGGATGGATACTTAACCTTGCATCTATCGGTATCGTTGTGTATTATGCCACCAAATTAGCATTAAAAAATTATCATAAGGATTAATTTAATCGTAATCTCTTTATAAAGGAGCGACTGTAATTGTGATCATTCCTTTTTAATCATGATAATCGATGTTACTGTTTAACCCGTTTAACATAAAACTTTAACTCATGCATGAAATGATTGTATTTTGCAAATCAAAGAACCTTCAATATACGACCAATGTCTAATTGATTGTCTATTGAAGGTAATCCTAACACTTATTTCATCAAACTTCCGTTAGTTTAAATGAATTATTCACAATATTTATTAGTAAAGACTTATATATTACAAGAGAAAACACCAAGAGGATTTCTTGGTGTTTTTTTATTCCCCTGTCTCAGCAAAGTGTTTGATTCGATTGCCAATTTCATCACGAACACGCTGGAAAACTGCCCATTTTTCTTCTTCCGTTCCTTCTGCTCTTGCAGGATCATCAAATCCCCAGTGTTCCCTTTTGACTTTAGGTGGTGTAACAGGACATTTATCTTTTGCATCACCACAAAGGGTAACAGTTAAAGCTGCGTTGTTTAGTATTTCAGAATCGATAATATCCGATGTTTGATTTGATATGTCAATTCCTGCTTCTTTCATTGCTTTAACTGCATTCGGGTTCAGTCCGTGTGCTTCAATTCCACCACTTTTAACTTCCCATTCCTCATGGTTTAAGTATTTTTTTGCCCAACCCTCTGCCATTTGGCTTCGGCACGAATTCCCAGTACATAGAAAGTAGATTATTTTTTTGTCATAGCTCATTCTCCTTTAGAAAAATAGTAATGAAATATAAAGTCCAATTAATGTTATCAATAGGATGGGTATCGTTAAAACAACCCCAGTTTTAAAATATGTTCCCCAGGATATTTTCACCCCTTTTTGGGATAAAACGTGAAGCCATACCAATGTGGCGAGTGACCCAATTGGAGTGATTTTTGGTCCTAAATCAGATCCTATAATATTCGCATAAACAAGTGCCTCTCGTATTACACCTGATGTATTTGTTTCTGCAATTGCCAAAGCATCAATCATAACAGTTGGCATATTATTCATAATTGCAGATAGAATAGCTGCTATAAAGCCCATAGAAACGGTAGCAATTAACAATCCTTCTTCAGCCACTTCTTGAATAACACCTGCCAAGACAGAAGTAAGTCCTGCATTCCCTAATCCATAAACAACGACATACATTCCTATTGAGAAAAAAACAATATTCCAAGGCGCTCCTTTAATTGCTGATTTTGTATCAACTACTTCGCTTCTTCTAGCCATCAGAATAAAAAGTATCGCAACAATACCTGCCACAATGGAAACAGGAATATGAATGAATTCACTAGTAAAGTAACCAATTAATAATACCGTTAAAACAAACCAAGACAAACGGAACAATTTTTGGTCCTTGATCGCTTCTACTGGTTTTCTTAGTTTAGACAAATCGTATGTTTTAGGGATACTTTTTCTGAAATAAATGAGTAAGACGGTAATCGTTGCAATTAGTGAAAAAATGTTTGGAATAACCATCCTCACAGCATATTCGAGGAATCCAATTCCAAAAAAATCAGCAGAAACAATATTTACCAAGTTACTTAGATAAAGGGTAATGATGTTGTATCAGCAATAAAACCACTAGCAATAATAAACGGAAAGACCATTTTTTCCTTGAATTTCAAATGACGAACCATTGCAAGTACAATTGGTGTTAATATTAATGCAGCACCATCATTGGCGAATAATGCAGCAACAATCGCACCTAAAATACTCACATAGACAAACATTTTAATTCCATTTCCTTTTGCAATCCTCGCCATATGTAGAGCGGCCCACTCAAACAAACCAATTTGATCTAATATTAATGAAATAAGGATGATTGCAACAAACGATAATGTTGCGTTCCAAGTAATGTCTATTACTTCTAAGACATCACTAAATCCAACAACTCCTACTAAAAGAGCAATGATTGCTCCAGCACAGGCAGACCAACCGATATTTAATCCTTTAGGCTGCCAAATAACGAAAATTAATGTAGCAATAAAAATAATAAGTGCTAAAGTGAAATCTTGATTCAATCGTATTACGCCACTATTGCACTACCCTGTAGCATAATAACTTCAACAACAAGGGTGCGTGAATCCTTCTTGGATCAACGCACCCGGTTTGTTAAAATTGGAATGAGAATAATGCATTTAATGTGCCATTTTCAAACATAATATAAATCCCTAGCCCTATAAAAACAATTGGAACAATCCAACGTTCATATTTCTCAACTTTTTCTGATACAAAATCCAAGGAAGCTAAGCGATAGCTGACATAACATAAAACCCCAACCATAATGAAAAAGACAATACTAGCAATAAGAATTTCAACCGCGTTTAATGCTGTGAAATAAGGTATATAAATAGAAAAGTCATCTGCACTGGAAGACAGCACAATAAATATAACTGTTAAATATAATTGATTAAACCGATTGGAGGAAAATAAAGATAATATATTGCTATCATCTTCATCTTCCTCACCCTTGATCCAAATCTTAATACCCAAATAAAGGGGAATAAGCCCAAGGAGACCTAAAACCCATTGCTCAGGAATTAACCATGTAATACCGAGGGCAACCAATAGACTTGCAGCTATAATAATTGCTGTACCTATGTATTGTCCAATCCATATATGTTTTGCTTGCCCTTTTTTTATTTGCGAAAACAAAAGGATTAAAATAATAAGATAGTCAATCCCTGTTGCTACATAAACTGCAGCTGCTGTAAGTGCCGTTGCAATCATTATTTCATCTCCAATACTTCTGGATAGGGCTTTTCAATGGCAAGAAAAGCCCTTAATTTTACACACACATATTTATATATTAATTTTCTTTTACCCGCATTAACCTTAAACCATTTAAAGCGACTAAAAGAGTTGCTCCCATATCTGAAAGGATGGCAATCCAAAGTGTTAGCCAACCGGGGATAACCAATAATAAGGCAATGAATTTAATAGCTAATGCGAATGTGATATTTTGCTTAATTATAGTCAGTGCTTTTCGGCTTAGTTTCACAGAAAATGGAAGTTTTCTTAAATCGTCTCCCATTAAAGCTACATCTGCTGTTTCAAGGGCAGTATCTGTACCAGCTCCACCCATTGCGATTCCAACAGTAGAGGCAGCTAACGCAGGGGCATCATTGACACCATCTCCAACCATCGCTACGTTGCCATATTTAGATCTCAATTGTTTAATAAATTCTAATTTGTCTTGTGGCAATAGTTCTGCTTGGATATCCGTTACCCCAACATGACCTCCAATTGCATTGGCTGTACCTTTGTTGTCACCTGTAAGCATGATGGTTTTTTTGATTCCAAGTTGATGTAACTTATGAATAATTTCCTTGCTGGATTCACGTACTTCATCAGCTACTGCAATGACAGCAAGGATTTCTTTTTCAGTTCCAACAACCATTGCAGTTTTCCCTTGATTTTGAAGGGTCTTAATAAGTTGATCTTGCTCGTTATTAAAATCGACTGATAGATTCTCAAATAATTTCGGATTTCCAATGTAATAAGTCGTGCCGCTGATAGTCCCCTTAATTCCTTTTCCTGTGATAGAAGAGAAATCATCCACGATTATATGAGTGTAGGTAATGTTCTCCTCTTCTGCTTTTTTCATAACGGCTGAAGCTAATGGATGCCCGGAACGATATTCTAATGCAGTAATGATAGATAACATTTCTTCTGCATTTACCTGATTATTCAATACGTTAAAATCTGTTACAACTGGAATCCCTTTTGTTAATGTACCCGTTTTATCAAAGGCAATCGCTTTTAAGGCGCCCATTTCTTCTAGATAAATTCCGCCTTTGATAAGCACACCTTTTTTAGCTGCATTTCCAATTGCTGAGACAATAGAAATTGGGGTTGAAATAACTAATGCACAAGGGCAACCAACGACAAGAACAGCTAGCCCTTGGTAAACCCATGTTCCCCAGCTCCCACCAAATAATAATGGTGGCACAACAGCAACCAGTCCTGCGATAATCATAATAATAGGTGTATAATATTTTGCGAATTTATCTACAAACGCTTGAGATGGCGCACGTTCCCCTTGAGCCTCTTCAACAAGGTGAATGATTTTGGAGATTGTTGTATCTTCAACCAGCTTTGTTACTTTAACCTCAAGTATTCCCTCTTCATTTAATGTTCCTGCAAAAACTTCATCATCCATCGTTTTCTCGACAGGGACTGACTCGCCTGTAATAGCCGCTTGATTAACAGCAGAGTAACCATTTACTACTACACCATCCATAGCAAGCTTTTGACCGGGTTTCACAATCATAATATCGCCAACAGCAATATCATCAACATGAATCATCATTTCTTGCCCATTTCTTCTAACAAGCGCCTTTTTAGGAGCAATATCCATTAGAGATCGAATCGATTGTCTTGCTCGATCCATAGAGAATCTTTCTAGAGCTTCACTAATTGCAAAAAGAATAACAACAATTGCACCTTCTGCCCATTCCCCAATAATAGCTGCTCCAATAATTGCCACTGTCATAAGGGTTTTCATGTCAAATTCAAAATGTAGCAAGTTTTGAAACCCGACTTTAAAGAGTGAATATCCGCCAATTACTATCGCTGCTGCAAACAATAGGGAAGTAATAATATTTTCCTCTCCATTAACAAACTGAGAAATATAACCAAAAACGATTAATAAAGTAGCATATAGTAACGTGCTGTGTTTTTTATAAAATGGCTCTTTTTCTTCTTTAACCTCTTGTTTCTCTTCCCTTAATGGTTTATCTTGAGTCACTTTAAGATTTTCAAAAGCACCGGCTTTTTCTAATTCTTCAATGTTTGTATCGCCATATACCTCGATTTTAGACGCACCAAAATTTACTTTTGCATCCTGAACCCCTGATAATTTTTTTACATTCTTTTCGAATTTACCCGCACAATTAGCACACGAAAATCCTTCAACCCGGTACACATTTTTATCCTGATGAACAACAATTGGTGCTTGCCGTTTTGGTTTTTCAGGCATTACTTTAAGATTTTCAAAAGCTCCTGCTTTCTCTAATTCTTCAACAGTTGCATCACCATACACGGATATTTTAGATGCGCCGAAATTAACTCTTGCGTCTTGAACATTGGGTAGTTTCTTAACATTTCTTTCAAATTTTCCTGCACAATTTGCACATGAAAAGCCTTGTACTCGGTAGGAAGTCATTTCTGATTCTGATTGTTCTGCTTGTTCAGACATTTACCTCCACCTCTTTCTTGTGTGTTAATGCAATCATCATAATTTGTTTGATATGTTTATCGTTTAACGAATAAAAGGAGAGCTTTCCTTCCTTCCGATATTTGACAATCCTTTGCTTATAAAGTGTTCGTAAATGATGAGAAGCATTAGCAACCGTAACTCCTAAGATATTTGCTATATCACAAACACATAGCTCATCATCTTGACACAGAGCATAGGTGATTTTTGCTCTATTTTCATCGGCAATTGCTTTTAACATTTGAGAAATACCAGAAATATCTACTGTTTGTAAATCACCCTGTATTCTATTAACCTTTTCCTCGTCATAACAAAAAACTTCACAAGTATCCTTTTTATTCAAATCATCACCTCATTCAAATATTCATTTGAATATATCATAACTTTTTTCCATTACATATTCAAGCAATTACTTGAATGATTTTAAAAAAGAACTGAGATTTCCCAATTCTGATAACATCTTCTTGAACTTTCATTTATTAGCCTCAATAAGAGCGTATACCCATAAAAATTTCGATAGTCCAAATAATAGTTCAAGAAAGAGCGAATATTATTCTTTGCTCAATAAAGCTAAGTTTCTCAAATATGACTTAAATAACAAAAAGTTGGTTATACTAAGATTAGAATAACCCAACATTCTATACTAGCGTGATAAAGATGTTTAGGTTGTATTTCTTTATAGAATCCCGTCCTTATTTTGATTTTAGCAGATCAATTAAAATAAGGATGGGATTTCTCATTATATTAGTGTTGATACTGTTTTTATATATTTGCTTTAGATGGTAAATGTAGTTATAATGTAAAGTATTAATTTTATTTTTAGTATCCATCTTGCTATTTCTATATTGTTTACTATATAATAACTATACTAAACTTTATAAGATTAAATCAAAATTTCATAATAAAAAAGGGAGAACCCCAAATCTATGTTAGGTCTTTGTTAGTTCAAAGGCGTACTTAGATTTGGGGTTCTTTTCTTTTTGCACAAGTTTTGGAGGGTTAAGTAATGACAATGTTAAGTAGAGAAATGCTAAAACAACAAAAAATATTAAAGAGTCTTTCATCTGTTTCTCTTCGTCTAATCCCATTTTTAGCGGCAAATACAGATTTAGACAAACGAATTAATGTAACATTAGAACAAATTGAAGCAGCTAATATTATGACTCCGCGACTAATAAAGGAAGCATTAGGAAGACTGGAGAAAGTTGAGTGGATCTATCGGGGTAAAGATGGTTACTTATATAGTAAATTCAATACTATTTCAACAGCTGAGAACCATAATTTCTACTATATAAACTTGTATAAATTCTTTCAATCTGATGAATTTAAAAAATCATACAAGCGCCAATTACAATTCCTATTTTATATTCTAACAGCAAAACTACCGGGCCACGAACATTCTTTAGCTATTGAACACCTTTATCAAAACCGGACAAATGCAAAGCATGTAAAGTTAGACTTTTTTATTAGTTTTGAAGATATGATATCCAACCTTTTAGATTTAATTAACAAAGGTTTTTTTGAAGTGCGACTTGGAGCGAACAGAGAAGTACTAAATAAAAATACTAAAAATCTTAGAGAAAGATTAAATACATTTGCTGAAAAAACTGGTAAAAGAAAGAAACGAATGAGTCATAAAGAAGAAAAACATCATATCATTCATATTCGTATAGCAAAAGATTTAGTTACAAAAGATCAAATTTGTGACATTTATGATATGACAAGATTGGCAACGTTGCAGGATTTAAAATCTATCGCAAAAGATTTTGGATGTAGTTTAGACAGCTTTGATGTAAAAGCTTTAGAGAAGGTCCATATGGTAAAGGCAAAAATATATAAGGAATTCGGTGATGTAGGAATACAATTATATCGTGAAGGCTTAAAAGATTTTTTCAAAAATAGAAGCCATTCTTTTCAAAATCTGATGGAAAATGGTAATTTTGGTAATACAATTAAAAACTTTTATGTTATTCCTAGAATTGAACAAAGACTTAAAACCTTATTCGAAGAGGTGAAAAATGATTATTTTACTAAAGTAAAAACATTGCCATATCAATCCTTAAATTTAAAACATGCTATTAAAGATAGTAAACCATTTATATCTTACATTATGGAAGAATCATATAACGACAACCTTATCATATTAGACCGTGAATTAGAAGCAGCATATAGCTTCATATATAGCCAATTTACACAGGTAGATAAGTCTTGGTATGAATTTAAAGAAAAAGTAGAAAAAATCTATAAAGATGAGGCCGAAGCTCATGGTAATGATAGGAATAAAGTATTTTATCTTGCTATCCAAAGGCAATTAAATCAAAAAGAACGTACTATCTCTAAAATCAAACGGGACAGTAACTATAAAAGAGAAAGAAGAGAAAAATTACTTTACAATCCTTACGTAGCAATTACCGAGTAATATCGGATCTTTTTAAAAAATTATTATTACTGTTTTTTTAAGATCCAAAATGCGGGAACTACCTAATAATAATTTTTTTAAAAATATAAAATATAAATTCTGCCTTTCTATCCTAGTGGAGAAGGGTTATTTGGCATGACCATTTTTCAAACAATACCTTTTTATAAAAATGTATAGGACGATTCTCTTGTTTCTGTATTGTATTCTTTCTCAATAAAGCTTTTTTTTAAAGAATAAAGTCCAATTACACCAGCAAATTTTTATAGTATCTGTTTAATATTTATATTTTAAGATAAAATTTTTTGTTAGATTTATTAATTTTATATTATAGACATTTAATTTATAGTATCAATAAAATTAATTATCATAAAAACTATTCAATTCCTTAACACGTAAGGGTTTGTAATAGTAATTTAAAGATACTAATGTATCTTATTATGTTTTTTATCATTAAATATTATTACAATACATATTACTTTTTTGATTAAATTCTTAGTTATAAAACAACTTCAAAAACTATTCTTTTAATAAACTTATAACATCTTCTATTACATCCTTGTCACACTTCTTATCTATCATTTGTTCAATGACCATTACTAAAGTCGCTCTCCGATAAGTCTTTGTTAATATTTTTAGAATGGATTGACTATCGATTATCCCATATTGATCTAAATGCTTCTTTATGAGCGCAGCTTCTCCGTCCCCCAAAACTAAAACATTCTCAACCTTTTTAATTGTGTATCCTTTTGAAAATAAGATTTCCGCCACCCTTCTTTTTTCAATGGAACTTACAATATAATCTATCCAATATAATTGGTTTTCTCTGAATGAGGTAGCTTCCTGTAATTCCTCAAAAGAGGCATTTTTTATGATATGTTCAATATCCATATTGTCCATATGTCACACCGCCTTATTGTGGTTAATAATTTAAAAAATAGAAATGTATAAGTATATCCATGTGATAAAACTATTGCTTCATAAATTGAGACGCTTGCTTTATGTTGAGTATGATAACTTTCAAAGCATAACTAAGCCTTGAACAACAGTTTATCATCTGACACACAGAGGATTCATGGTAAGTTATCTTCTATAATATTCGTTTTAAAAATCATTTCCTTTTTATCAATTTATGCCAAATAAGATATTAGTTTATTCATTTATCCCATAAATAGTTATTTTGTAGTCATAATTGGTTGATATATAGCCATGAACTTCTATTCAAAATTTAATAAGAGGTTATAATTATAGAATGAGCAAATGTAATAAAATATTTTATCTAACTAAACGGGGGAGAAAGTTATGATTAACGATGATGTGCATACTTTAGGAATGTTTGCCGATAAAGCTTTCGATGAGGGAGATATAGACACTTTACACAAAATAGCGGAGGATTGTTTAAACCGAGTTGAAACAGGAAAGTATAATCGCCTTGAGAAAGGAATTTTAGCTTACCATGGGGCTACTTCCTACAGTAACTATATCCACCTAAAGTATAAAGGTTTATTAATTTATTCTGAGAAGAGTAATAACGAAGAAGACTTTGAAATGTGTTTATTATTGTTTCGATTATCTATAGAAAATTTAACTTCATACCAGGAAAGAGACGAAATAAAAGAAGATTCAGAGGAATCTTATCACCTTGGAAATTATTTATTAATGGCATATACTAACTATGCAAACGTATTGAATACATGCGGTAGGATTATTAAGGCACTATCATATTTAAAAATTGGAGTTGGTAGTGGTTTTCCAATGGCTATAGGAAACTTTGCTGGATTTTTAATGGATTATGCTTCGCTCGACTATGATAATGGTCATCGTTCAGTTCTTGCTAATGAATCCTATCAATTATTAAAAGAAGTATTGGAATTCAATGATATAGAAGAGTATGCAACTGAGCATTATAAAAGTTTAAAAGCTAGTTTAAAACAATGGTATCCAATAGAATATCTAGAGAAACCTTACGAATTTGAAGAATACTCATTAGGGGATTCCGATGATGAAATCAATTACCGAAAATGGTGTATTAAAAATACATTGTTTCTGAATACTTTAAACGATGCCTTTCCTTATTCCATCTCTGCACATGATATCCTTCATCTGCCTAATATTATTACAAAAATCGATGAGGGACCAAGATTTCATGGTTTGTTTAATCAAATAAAACAAGAATATGTATCTGCTAGATTCATGATTTTTGATGCCATTTCATTTCAAGGGTCTCATTTTTCGGATAGAGATGTTCACCTTGTCAATACATTAGATTATCCGGTATATGGCATTTCAATTGAGAAATTGAAATATGCCTATAGAAGTTTATATTCATTATTTGACCGTATTTCCTTTTTTATAAATGATTATTTTGAAATTGGAATCAAGGAAAGAGATGTATCTTATCGAACAATCTGGCAGGACAAAGTTAGAAAAGGGAAAAACTCCTACAACTTAAAAGTCGATTTAAAGAATAGGATGACAGAAAAAGATACATTTAATCTCCCATTAATCGGTCTGTACTGGTTATGCAAAGATATTGGAAAGCAAAAGGTAGAACATCACTATATAGAACCAGCTATCGTACATATTTCGAAAATACGACATCATTTAGAGCATCGTTATTTAAAGGTTCATGACACTCTTTTGTATCCAATTACAGAGGAATTACGAGAAAATAAGGATGATCCGTTGGCCTATTCCATTACGGTTGATGAATTTAATGATGCTGCAATGAAACTACTTTCTTATGTACGTGAAGGAATTATATTATTGACTATGGGTGTACACGTAGAGGAACTTAGAAAGAAAAGTGCGTCAGATGGTTTAATTATGCCGATGCACATGGATCAATACGATGATGATTGGAAACAGCTAAATTGAATTTTAGATTGCCTTCTTTGAATAAATTATATATCTTTGGAAATAATAAAATATGTTAGTGCAACTTGTATTTCAGACATAAAAATAAGGAAGTATTTACTTCCTTATTTTTTGTCCTCTCTCGTTGATAGTTTGCCCACTTAAAATAATAAGATTTGCTGCATCTTTATAAGATTCCGTTCGATATTAGTCAGTACAAGAAGACGAGGTTTAAGGATAATGTGTATTTCATCTATTCCAAGCCATTTAGGAGTCTCGATTTGATATTCTTGTTCTTTGAATGCCACATGGCCTTAAAGACGTACAGTACTAAATTATTTTTGTGACCACAAATGCTCTTAGAAATTCCTTAAAGCATTAATATAATAGGTGATTGGAAAATAGTTTATGGAATCCTTTTGTAGACTTTGCTTAACTACTGCACCCTTTAGTAATTATTAGCCGGTTTACTTGAATAAGAAGTTGTAAAAAGGTTGCCTTAGCCTGCACAACAAGATAATTTCGATACATCTTTATCGAACGTAAGTGCAGCTAATTTTAGCCCTTCAGCCATTGTTAAATATGGTGATAGGGTTTCTGTTAAATCTTCTATCGTTAAGCCAAATTTAACAGCTAATGTCGCTGCATAGATGACATCTCCTGCATTCTCAGATACAATATGGACCCCTAATACTTTCAATGTTTTTGCATCTGCTACTAGTTTAAATACACCGGTGGTTTCACGGTTTACAATTGCTCTTGGAACAGCATCTAAGGGTAATACAGATGTCTTCACATCATACCCTTTCCCTTTTGCTTGTTCTTCTGTTAAACCAACCGTTGCAACCGATGGATTCGTAAACGTAACAGCAGGAACAATTGATAAATCTATATTTTTGTTTAACCCACCGATAGCATTATCAGTAGCAATTCCACCTTCATAGCCTGCTACATATACAAATTGCGGTCCTAACGTCACATCTCCTGCTGCATAAATCTTTTGATTACTTGTTTGACCAAAATCATTGATCAGGATTTCATTATTTTTTCCAATTTCAACATCTGCAGCACTTAAATTTAAAGAATCCGTATTTGGTTTTCTTCCAGTAGCAACAAGTAACTGATCTGATTCAATGACTTTTTTACTGCCATCCACTGTTACGTAAACCTTTTTTATCTCTCCACTTTGTTCAACACGCTCAAAAGTTGCCCCTTTGACAAGTTTTATTCCCTGTTCAATCAAGGCTTTTTCAACTGTCTCTGAAATCTCAGGATCATATTCTTTTAAAAGTCGCTCACTTCTTTGGATTAGTGTTATTTCTGAACCTAGATGATAAAATAGTTGTCCAAGCTCCATTCCAATGTATCCTGAACCAATCACCGTTAACCGTTTTGGTACTTTCTTTAATTCAAGTAGAGTTGTACTAGTTAAATAGTCCACTTCTTTAAGTCCTGAAATTCGTGGTAACGAGGGAGATGCACCTGTTGCAATTAAAAAGCGTTTTGCAGATAACTTTGCCCCATTGACCTCAATCGTACTAGCATCAACGAATTTTGCTTCACCTTCAATTAAATCAAAGCCATATTCATCAATTAAATCCACATATTTTTGATTCCGAAGTTCACTCACCAATTTATTCTTTTGCGTGATTAAACTAGCTAAATCCACTTCTCCAGCAGATGTTTGTAAACCTATAAACGGATTTTCTTTTGATAAATGATTGATTTCCCCTGCCCTAAGAAGAGTCTTTGATGGAACACAGCCAATATTCACACAGGTTCCCCCAACCGTTCCACACTCAATCATTCCAACTTTTGCACCATATTCAATAGCTTTAATTGCCGAAGAAAAAGCAGCAGCGCCAGAACCAATAATAAGAAGGTCATAGTTGTCCTCATTACTTAAAGCCACGTTTTCTTGAGATGATACTTCCTCAATTTCTCCAGTTTGATAATTTGCTTCATCAATCGCCTTTTTTGCACTTTCAACCTCAATATCATCGGGCAATTCAAATACGACTTCACCACGACGAAAACTAGACTCAATATTTTTAGCACCTATATTTCCAAGTGCTGATGCCACGTGTTTTTCACAACCCGTACAAGTCATTCCTTGAATGTTTACCTTAAATTTAATCATAATAAAGCTCCCTTCGTTAATCTCTCATGTTAATGTTTCTATTATTGGACACGAATGTAATTGCTTTTCATCTGGACATCGTTGTTTTAAGTCATCTAACATAGTTTCAATACGTTTTAAATCCTCTATTTGCTTTTGAACTTCCTCTTGTTTTTTAGAAACAAATTCGAACATATCTTGACAACGAACTTCATCTTTATCTACAACGCCAAGTAATTTATAAATCTCACTTAAAGAAAAACCAAGTTCCTGTATTCGCTTAATAAACCCAACACGCTTCACTTCATCATCTGAATACATCCGATAACCAGCTTCCGTTCGGTAAGGCTCTTGTAATAAATTTTTTCGTTCGTAATATCTAATAGTTTCTTTGTTAACTCCACATTTATTTGCGAACTCACTAATTCGATAAATCACCTTATTTCACCCCATAAAAATTATAAACCGTGTACCATAGTACACGGTCAAGTAAATATATTATCAAACTTTTCTATTTCTTGTTCAATTAATATGAGTCATTAGTTACAAGATAACATTTAAATTCTTCTATACAATAATTTGAATATCCCTCTTGGTTCGGACCATTTTAATTTTTTCACAACTTAACATTCCACCAAATAATCCAATTTAAACATTAATTGTTTTAAAGGCATTAAAATAGTAATTCCACTATATATTCTGAAGACCCTTTATTATATTTATCTACATTCTATAAATTTTATTGTTTCCCTTTATTAAAACTCTGATAATTCTTATTCCCACCAGAAAGATTAAATACATCCTTAAATCCCATATTTATTAACACATTTTGCGCAGCATTTCCAGTTACACCTTTGTTACAGTACGTTACGGTAGGGATATTAGGATCCAAATTCTTCGCTTCCTTACGCAACTTTGCTAGTGGCATATTTACTGCTCCATCCACTTTCGATACCTCATACTGCTTCGTTGCTCTTGTATCGATAATTTGTATTTGCTCACCGTTCTCGATTCGGTCCGTTAATTCTTGTGGGGTAATCAGTTTATTTTTCTTATCAATCGCATTTTGTAAAGCCATACCTGTATACATTACCGGATCTTTCGTTGTACTAAATGGTGGTGCATATGCTAAATCTAGATGGAACAAGTCTTTTGCTTTTGCTTTAAAGGAAATGGCTGTTACAAATACATCGATTCGCTTATCAACACCATCTTCACCTACGATTTGCACACCTAAAATTTGGCTTGTTTTCCTATCGGCAATTGCCTTAATTACTAATTCTTTACCACCCAGATATTCTGCTCTTGCTGGTTTAATATTGTGTAATACTTCAAGATCAAAACCTTCTGCCTTAGCCTCTTTTTCACTTAACCCGGTATAGCCTACCGCTAAGTCAAATACTCTTAAAATTCCTGTCCCTAAAATGCCCCGATGTTCCAAATCTCCACCAGTAATAACATCACCAGCGATACGTCCCATTTTATTAGCTGTAGAGCCTAACGGACGGTATATAGGTTTTCCAGTTATAACCGAAAAACTTTCTGCTACGTCCCCAACGGCATAAATATCAGGTAGATTCGTTTGCATCTTGGTATTAACTTTAATCGTTCCAGATGTGCCTAATTCCACGCCTAAATCTCTTGCTAGTTTCGTATTTGGTCTAACACCAGTGGCTAAAATGACCATATCGGAATCAATGACATTGCCACTTTTCGTTTCCACAGTATTCTCCGTAATCACAGTTGCTTCTTCGTTTAATAACAAGTTTACTCCGTTATCTCGGATATGCTCCTCTACACGGAAAGCCATATCTTTATCCAAATGTGGCATAATCTGATTACTGCGCTGAACAATCGTTACTTCTAATCCTTTATGAGTCAATTGTTCTGCCATTTCAAGACTGATGAAGCCAGCACCAATAATGGTGACCTTTTTCGGGTTATTTGAAACCATAAACGAGTTGATAGATGCTGTGTTTTGGATATTGCGGACATGAAAGACATGCTCCATCTCCACCCCTTTAATTGGTGGAGTAATTGGAGTCGCACCAGTTGCAAATACCAAGGTATCGTAACTGTCTTCTTTCGTCTCGCTTGTATCTAGATTTTTAACTGTAATTACTTTCTTATCTGGATCTATCTTTATCACTTCATGACGTGTTTGAATATCCACGTTGTAACGTTTTTTAAACCATGCAGCACTTCTAGGTGTTAGTGTCTCTAACTCGTCTACTTCCCCTCCTAAAAAGTAGGGGATTCCACAAATAGAATAGGAGATATCATAATCTGCATTATATAACGTAATTTCTGCGTTTCCGTCGTTTCTGCGTGCCTTTGCAGCAACAGATGTACCAGCTGCAACGGAACCAATAATAATTATCTTCATATGTTTATAATCCTCCAGATCTTATCTTGATGTCTATTCTTAGCAGCACTGATCCATTCCTAGTAACACAAATTGCGAACCGTTTGGTGTTTCATCGTCATCTAATGTTAATCCTTCTACTGTATCTTTAACATCTTTATCAATGGACACTTTAATTCCATCAATTTCTTCAACAATATCGTTTTCTTCAGGCGCATCTAAAGAAATTCCTAATTGCGGTCCACAACATCCTGCTCCCATCGAATAAAAGCGAATACCTTCTGCACCCTTTTCTTGAAAAATAACCTGTAATTTATTTTTAGCCTTTTCTGTGATATTCATTATAATTCCCCCTTATTTTTTAAAGTTGAACAAATTCCTTCAATTGGTCATAGCCTATTTTTACTTCCTTCATCCAAGGGATTAACGCACTATTATCAGCTAATTCTTCTTGTACTTTCTTAATCCATTGCCTTTCCGATGCTGCACGTGCTTTTAATACTTTATCTGTTGTTCCTGTTGCATATAAACTTCGATTGATGACCCACCATTTTGGAGTTATCTCTGCTCGCTTTAAGTCATCCTGCAAGCGTGTTGCCTCAAAAACAGGAGTTGCTTCTGGCAATGTAACAACGACTACCCCTGTCTCTTCTGGGTTACGCAGTCTTGGCAATAACTTTTTCACACTTTCTGGAATTTCACCAGTAGAACGGCTCATTTCCCTGTGATAAGCCTCCGATGAATCAAGTAAAAGCAACGTATGCCCGGTTGGTGCAGTATCGATAACAACAATTTCTTGTTCAGACCTTTCTACTACATCGGCAAAAGCACGGAACACCGCAATCTCTTCCGTACATGGAGACTCAAGGTCTTCCTGTAAGTAGGCAAGTTCGTCATCATTCAATTCACCAGCATTAGTGATTACTTCTTTTTTGTAGGCTTCCACTTCTACTTCTGGGTTAATACTGCTGATGGATAGATTCTCATTAACAGTACCGTTTTGGAACATATAATCCAGATGTGCTGCTGGGTCAGTTGTTGTTAAATGAACTTTATGCCCTTTTTCCGTCAATCCAACTGCAATTGCTGCAGCAACAGATGTTTTTCCAACTCCACCTTTACCCATTGTAAAAATAACACGAGTATTTTTAGATGAAAAATCATCAATTACATCCTTTAGTTCAGAAAGTGGTGCAAATTCAGTACCCTGATCGTCCTCCTTGAATTTAACTAAAGGAGCATCACTCACAATCTGACGAAGGCGATCAATACCAGTTAACGAATACGATACAAAAGGTAATGAGAAGGTTTGAATCTTTTTCGATTCCTCTGGTGTTTTCGTCAATGCTTCATGCTGCCCTTCGTAAAAAGCAGTAGATACCTCATCATTTTTTTCATAAGACTGCAATAACCCATTTATGATAAGCATTTGTTTTTGGATGCCAATGTCTCCAAGTTCTAATGATGCACGGTTCGCTTCAATCAGGGTGGATTCCTCTGGTCTGGCAACTAAAATTAGTGTTGTTTTGTCACCATCAGAAAGGGATTCAACTGCTTTTTGATACATAGCCTTCTTATCACCAAGGCCTGATAATGGTCCCAAACAAGAAGCCCCATGTGTTGCTTCCTCCAAATAACCAGACCATGCTGTCGGCAGAGATAATAAACGAAGCGTATGGCCCGTTGGAGCTGTATCAAATAAAACATGGTCGTATTCGCTAAATATCCCATCATCTGCTAATAAATGAGAGAATTCATCGAATGCAGCAATTTCTACGGTACACGCTCCAGAAAGCTGTTCTTCCATCTGATTGACTACCGATTCAGGAAGTTTATCTCTATATGGGCCAACTGTCTTTTCTCGATATGCTCTTGAAGCTTCTTCTGGATCAATATTACTGGCAAATAAGTTTTTCACACTTGGAATTTCAACAGGTTCACGAGATAACTCGATTTCAAATACGTCCTGCAAATTAGAAGCAGGATCCGTGCTGACAAGCAAAACCTTTTTTCCTTGATCAGCAAGTGCAACTGCTGTTGCACATGCTACAGATGTTTTTCCAACTCCACCTTTGCCAGTGAAAAATAGATAAGGTGTTTCAACATGCTGTTTCGGATTATAAAGTGTATACATTTTAAGATCTCCTTTAGTCGAGTTTTACGGAAACACGTACACGAGGTTTCTGAGTCAATTCCTTTGCACGTACTTCCAACCATTCCGCAAATTCTTCATTGGTTGGATATTCACCCACTTTAACTACTTCCCCATCTAAAAGTGTGACCGGAAGTGCATCTGCTCCTTTTTCTTGAAGAACCTGATTAACCGTTTCATTTTCAGCAAAAGCAGCAGGTTCATTAGCTAAATTAAATCGCTTAATGTCTACATCTTTCTGTCCCAGTGAATAAACGGCTGAAGCTACCCTTGTTAAATTTGGGTCAACACTTGGTCCGCAAACACCTGTTGAACAGCACATAGCTGGGTCAAAGATTTCTACTTTTTTCATACGTTATACCCTCCAATTATTTGTATATAACTATATACTTATATGTTAACAGATAGTTAAGCCTTGAGGATATTCTCATGGCTTAACTTCTTGATATTCTCCCGTTTCAGCAAAACGTTTGATTCGTTCACCAATTTCATCACGAACACGCTGAAATACTTTCCACACTTCCTCTTCTGTACCTTCTGCTTTAGCTGGATCATCAAAGCCCCAATGTTCTCTTTTTACATGCGGTGGCGTCATTGGGCAACGATCTTTTGCATCACCACATAAGGTTACTGCAATTGTTGCGTTGTCTAAAAATTCTTTGTCAATGGTTTCCGATTTTTGGTCAGAAATATCAATTCCAACTTCCTTCATTGCTTTAACAGCATTTGGGTTTAGTCCATGTGCTTCAATACCTGCACTTCTTACTTCCCACTCATCTCCAAGATACTTTTTTGCCCAGCCTTCTGCCATTTGACTTCGACATGAATTTCCTGTGCATAAGAAATAAATAGTTTTTTTAGCCATATAAATACTCCTTTATCAAAATATAGTTAATGTTAAATATAGACCTAGTAACGTGATAAATAGGATTGGTATTGTTAAAATAATACCCGTCTTGAAATATGTTCCCCAAGAAATCTTAATTCCTTTTTGTGAAAGAACATGAAGCCATACTAATGTTGCCAAAGAACCAATTGGTGTGATTTTTGGACCTAAGTCTGATCCAACAACGTTTGCATAAACAAGTGCTTCTCTTAATACGCCAGTAGTATTTGTTTCCGCAATTGCTAGGGCGTCAATCATTACTGTTGGCATATTATTCATAATGGATGATAGAAAAGCAGCAATGAACCCCATTCCAACAGTAGCAATAAATAAGCCTTCTTCGGCAACCGTTTGAATGACACTTGCTAGAGCAGTGGTGAGTCCCGCATTTCCTAATCCATATACTACGACATACATTCCGATGGAAAAGAACACAATATCCCACGGCGCACC
Source organism: Virgibacillus halodenitrificans (assembly GCF_001878675.1). Classification (NCBI taxonomy): domain Bacteria; kingdom Bacillati; phylum Bacillota; class Bacilli; order Caryophanales; family Bacillaceae; genus Virgibacillus; species Virgibacillus halodenitrificans. The sequence goes on from NZ_CP017962.1 coordinate 2,536,317, forward strand.
CTTAATAGCTTTTTTTGTATTTACTGCAGAACTTTGTCTACCCATAATTATGAAGAAGATAGCAATGGTTCCTGCAATAACGGAAACAGGTATATTGATAAATTCGCTGGTAAAGTATCCAATTACTAATAAGCCAAGGACATACCAAGATAGACGAAACATTTTATGATCTTTAATAGCATTTCTAGGTTCGGTTAATTTAGAAACATCATACGACCTTGGAATACTTTTTCTAAAATAAATCAGTAACACGGAAATGGTTGCAACTAATGAAAATAAATTTGGAATAATCATTCGTGAAGCATATTCAACAAATCCGATACCAAAGAAGTCTGCAGACACAATATTTACTAAGTTACTTACAATGAATGGCAATGATGTTGTATCAGCGATAAACCCACTTGCCATAATAAACGGAAAAATCATTTTTTCTTTAAAATTTAAATTACGTACCATAGCAAGTACGATTGGTGTAAGAATTAACGCTGCACCATCATTCGCAAACAAGGCAGCAACAATCGCACCTAATATACTGATATAGACAAACATTTTTATTCCATTACCCTTTGCAAAACGGGCCATATGTAAGGCAGCCCATTCGAAAAATCCAATTTCATCCAAAATTAAAGAAATAAGAATGATTGCTACGAATGCCAATGTGGCGTTCCAAACGATTTGTGTTACTTCGATTACATCACTAAACCCTACGACTCCTACAATTAGAGCTATAACTGCTCCTCCCATTGCAGACCAACCAATATTTAAACCTTTTGGTTGCCAAATGACTAGGACGAGGGTTGCTACAAATATGAGTATTGCGAGTATAAGCGTTGATGACAATGTTTTTACCTCCAATTAACAACAAGTAATTCGTGTACCCTTTTCTTCCAACTCTTTTAGTTTATCTTCTTGACTTGGCAATTGATCCAGAATCGGTTTGATGAATGAATAATACTCATTATTTTTATTTACCGAGTAGAAAATCCATTGTCCTTTCCTTTCTTCCACTACCAGTCCTAAATCTTTAAGCTTACGCAAGTGTTGACTAACAGCTGGCTGACTGAACTGAAATATTTCTACAAATTCACATACACAACAAGCGTGATTATCCATTAATTTCATCATCGTTAGACGTGTCTTGTCACCAAGCAGTTTTAAAATGTTCGCAGCTTTGTCTATTTCAAAAGATTTTTGCAGCATCTATATCCCTCCTTATTATTATTTATTATGAAAATAGTATATAACTATTTGCTTATATGTTCAATGGATTAACCTACAGAAACATGAAATTTTAAGAAATCATTTTATTTTATTCCCTACTACTACTATTCTTTAGGTTAGAATCCTTATATGCATGTATTAATTATTGGATTTTTAACTTCATATTTAATTTGATGCGTTTTCTAACTTTTCCCCACCGTTCCTGTAATCCAGCAGGCTTTTCTAAAATCCTAGTGTTGAAAACAAAGCCAATTTTATAGTCCTTTTCGAACAACTCTCATGCGGAACATCGTGTTAAAAGGGAGTTATGGGGAATTCAGCAAATAAATTTGATTAAAAAGGTTGCAATTTAATTTTATGGATAATATACTGTTGATAAATCAAAAAAAATTGATGTATTAGTTGGAGGTGAAATAATGGAATTAATTAAAAAAGTAAATGAATTAGGCGAAGATGAGGCACTTGATTTTTATGAAAATATGTTTAATGCTTTAGCTGATAAAATAAGATTAAAAATTATAAATGAAATTAGTAAAAGTCCAAATAAATCTTTGTGTGTCTGTGATTTAGAAGAAAAATTAGAGTTAAAGCAATCAAAACTATCTTATCACTTAAAGAAATTAGTAAAAGCCAATATACTTATACCCGAAAAACATGGTACATGGAACTATTATAAAATTAATGAAGAACAAATACAGGTTGTCTTATCTGAAGATACTTGTTGTAAAATTTTCTAACAGGTATCTTAGTTATTTATTATATAAATAAACTTTTTTTGATTTATATATCAAAAAAAGTTGATTTAAAGGTGAAGGAGTTATACTTATGACAGATTCAATTTTAGAATTTATAAAAACCTTTTTCATGCTATTTTTTGAATTGCTTGCCTTATTTATTGTAGTGAGTTTTATTGTGAGTTTAATTCAACAAGTAGTATCAGAGGTAAAAATTAAAAAATTTTTAAGTCGTCCAAACAAAGCTGTTAATTATTTACTTGGTACATTATTTGGTGCAATTACACCATTTTGCTCCTGTTCAACAATACCTGTGCTAGCAGGATTATTAAATGCCAAAGTACCATTTGGACCTTCAATGAGTTTTTTAATTGCTTCACCATTAATGAATCCGCTTATTATTTTCATGCTTTGGGTACTTTTAGGTTGGAAAATTGCACTATTATATTTTATCGTGCTAGGTGTTTTTAGTATTTTAGTAGGGTTTGTATTCTCGAAACTTAATTTAGTAGGGACGTATAAAGGTGTAACTGTTAAAGGTGATGGCTTTTTCAGTAATAAACAAGGGTCCAGAGTTAAGCAAGCTTTAAATGATGCATGGGCATTTCTTTATCCAATGCTTCCTTACTTATTCATAGGGGTCTTTATTGGTGCATTTATTTATGGATTTGTTCCGGCAGAGTTTATTACAAAATATGCAAGTGGTGACGGCATTTTCTCTGTAATGATTGCTTCGGTCATTGGTATTCCAATGTATATTAGACCTGAAACAATGTTACCTATTGCAGAAGCACTTGTTTCAAAAGGTATGTCAATGGGTACTGTAATTGCTTTAGTTATTGGTGGTGCAGGTGCAAGTATTCCAGAAGTAGTTATGTTGTCTAAACTATTTAAGAAGAAATTTTTAGTTGCATTTATTTCAGCTATTTTAATTGTGGCTATAAGTACAGGTCTTATTGTTAATTTAATTCTTTAGGTTTAAAGAGAAAATAGTTGTTGCGCTTGCATCATCAAATTATCCTTTTAAGGAGGTGATATTCATGGCAGAAAAAAAGTCTGGTCTTAAAAAGTTGTTCTCTAAACCCAATCAAGCTTGCTGCAGCGTTGAAATTGAAGAAGTCAAACCGACTGAAAACAACAGCTGTTGCGGATCCTCAAAGGAGAACACTAATAAGCAACGGAAAGAGGCTTAATAAGGAAGGTCAAAACTCGCAATTATTGCAAAAGGGCTTCGTTTAGAGGCCTTTTTGCTTTAATTACTCATAGAAAAGGATGATACCAATGATTGTCAATCATGCAAGTACATTGAGTAAAGAATACTTTAAATCGTAAATTCAACTTATTATAATACCAAACTGAATCAATATTGGAATCAGCCTGAATTTAATATTGAAATTTATTTAAAATAAGCGTTTGATCTATGATTAAAAAGCTATTGAATTCGTATTGAATAATGCCCTCTGTTTTCTCTATACTCTTACCTCCAATGTACAACTATTTAGCAGTAGATAAGAACTTTTTAACATGGAAGCCAACTCTTATAACTGTGGCTCTTAAATAAAGTTTGATTAAAAATATCCCAAACTCACTTTTTATGGTAATTCAAAGAACCAGTTTTGAAAAAAAGATTGATCAAAACTGGTTATCTCTTTGTGAGATGTTATACAACTTTTATAAAAAAGTGTGATCATTTTTCACTGCTAATCTTCCACAATCGCGCCGATTGTGGAATGGAAAGAATGCAATAGAAATGTAATTATACTATACTTACTAGTAATTGGATTATATAGTTTTAAGAAGGATTGAATTTTTATGGGGATATTAGATAAACTACAAACCTTTATTATATTATTTGCTGTTGGTTTAGGTCTCATATTAGGACAGGTAAACGTAATTGAACAATATGCGGAAAATCTCATTACACCCTTTCTATTGTTAATGCTATACGGATTGTTTTTAACTATTCCATTACAACAATTAAATAGGGCTTTTTCAAATATTAAATTTCTAGGGTCCAGCACGATCATTAATTTTATCTGGACACCAACAATAGCTTGGGGTTTAGGTTCCGTTTTCTTATATGATTATCCTGCTTTATGGATTGGTTTTATCATGCTTATGGTGACACCTTGTACAGATTGGTATCTAGCGTTTACTGGTATAGCAAAAGGAAATGTGTCCCTTTCAACATCTGTTTTGCCGATTAATTTAATTTTGCAAGTCGTACTTTTGCCAGTATATTTGTTAATATTTGCTGGAACTATTGAATCGATACCCATGTCCACGCTTATAGAAAGTATAGTAATTGTATTAGTTATTCCATTTATACTTGCTCATCTTACACGATTCTTATTAAGAAAAAAATCTAATTTAAACAACAAGATTATTCTTTTTTTCGGCAATGCCCAAATTTTCTTTTTATCATTAGCTATTATGGCAATGTTTGCTTCCCAAGGTTCTTACTTACTTGAAAACCTAGAAGTCATTTACATTTTAATTATTCCAGTTTTATCATTCTTTGTTATTAACTATGTAGTAGGACGCTTTGTTGGAAGGTTTTTAAAGTTTTCCTATGAAGATACAGTTAGCTTAAATATGACAATTATTGCTAGGAATTCACCAGTGTCTTTGGCTATAGCTGTGACAGCATTCCCTGATCAACCTCTTATTGCTTTGGCTTTAGTTATTGGGCCGTTAATTGAATTACCTGTACTTGCCATAGTTTCGCAAGCTTTACTTTTCACAAGGAAAAAAAGTAAAAATAAAGACTATCCTATATAATCTAGGATAATCCTCCTTATTTTATTTAACAATCAGGCCGTTTGTTAGATTGTTCCAATCGGATAGATCAATGTAATTGTATCAAACCCTTTTATAAATTATCAAACTTTATTTCAAAGCCACAGTAACAGTGGATACCGACTTTTCACTAAAGGAAAAGGCATTTAGGTGAGGACACAAAAGGAATCGGAAATCGTAACAGATACGATACCGATTCCTTCTATGAAGACTAAATAAATAGATCACTTCTCACCATTTATTAATTAGAGAGTTTCCAACATTAATGTTTGCGAACAGCGCCAGATGGTTTAATTATACCGATGCACAAGGATCACAACATTGAAAATTACCAATAAATATTTTTCGTGTCCATAATGAATTGAACCACAATAATAAGTGCAAAGTTATTTACAATTTCACTTTGAAAATTAATTGTCGATATAAATGATGAATTCGTAATATATATTAGCTATGAAAGTTGAAGAATCAAGCATAAAATTTCCTAAAAAAAAATAAAGCATAAAGCTTCCAAACGGAAATTATATGCTTTACGTCACAAAACACAAAAAAACCACCAATTATATGTATTGGTGGAGACGGTGGGACATGCTCTTCCATACTTTCGATATGGCACTGACTATATCTTGAACCTTATCCAGGTCCTTTGGCGTATTATATGAGATGTAGTTTTTACATTTAGTAAAATCCCATATCCTAGTACTACCCAGAAAACAGGCAGCCTATAAGTCGATACACGGCTGTTGGATTACTCCACATACCGCTCGGTATTGCCATATTACTCATTAAAAGCAACTTAGGTTTCACCGATAAAGCCAAATTTTCACTTCTGTGTTACCACAAAAGGCGACTAAAAATTAATCGAACCCACGTCCAGAGATATCGTCACTCAGGCTTCTACACGCATAGTTGGTATATTATCATTCGCTTATCTCTAGGCCTACCAACAGGCTGTGAGAAAGCTAGTCTGATTTAATTCAACGACCATCCTCAGACGGTGGATGATCGTATAGCCCGCTTCATTTGAGACCCTTCTATCTGCTACACGGGCAATAGCAGGAAGGATCCTTTAGCAGAGCTTACGCTGCTGCTAAAGAGTAATTGTTTTCTTTGCCAGTTATATTTAGGCGAATAACGTTTTACGAGTCGTAACCTCGACGCGCAACCTGAGCTCGATCTATCCCTGTCGAATCCGTAACGTCCCCATAAATAGGAGAAACGCTCGGGTAATATATCGAGCATTATTTAATTTTATTAACTTACTACGTCATTTATTATAACATATTACTCATTAAAATCAACCCACACTCATTGTTCTGCATCTTACCTCATATGATCTTTGATCGCACGGTCAACATCCCGTTTCATTTGCTTACGTTTTAAATCTTCCCGTTTATCGTATTTCTTTTTCCCTTTTCCTAGTCCAATTAAAACTTTAGCAAATCCATTTTTAATATAAATCTTCAATGGAACCAATGCATATCCCTGCTGCTGTGTAAGTCCAATTAACTTGTCTATCTCTTTACGATGCAGAAGTAACTTACGGGTTCTGGTTGGATCATGGTTAAAACGGTTGCCTTGCTCATATTCTGCAATATGCAAGTTGATTAGTTTTGCTTCACCTCGATCAATGCGAGCGTGCGCATCTTTAATATTTACTCTGCCAGCGCGGATCGATTTAATTTCTGTTCCTTGCAGTACAATACCCGCTTCATATGTTTCTTCTATAAAGTAGTCATGTGACGCTTTTCTGTTTACTGCTAGAGCGTCTCCTTTTCCCTTTGGCATAAAAACTTCCTCCTACTGCTTGCGTAAAGCTATTTTAACAAAAACAATGATTTTTATCCAATGGTTTCCCCTACATAGAAAACGCTACAGGTGTAACCCTGCAGCGTCATTCTATTATTCAGTTAAACCTCTAATAATCATATCCATATTCCATTCAATCATTTTAATATACGTGTCTCCATCTTCCCCTTCTTTTCCAAGGGAATCGGTAAAGATCTTTCCTATAATAGGTGCTCCGGTTTCATTAGAAACTGTTTCCATACTACGAGGATCGATACTTGTTTCTACAAATAAACCTGGTATATCCCTTTCTCTTATAATATCAACAACATTTTTTATTTGATCCGGTGTTCCTTCGTTTTCCGCATTGATTTCCCAAATATATGCGGCTTCGAAATCATAGGCTGCCGAGAAATATTTAAAAGCACCTTCACTCGTTACAAGTACACGTTTTTCTTTTGGTATTTCAGCAGCTTTTGTTTCGATTTCTTTATCCAATGCTTCTAATTTTTCAATGTATTCTTCTGCGTTTTTTTCGTACGTTTCTTTATTATCTGGATCTACCTCAACTAATGCCTTTTTAACGTTCTCTGTATATTTAATCCCATTTTCCACAGCAAGCCAGGCATGGGGATCTTCTTCTCCCTGATGTGCTCCTGAACGTAATAATTGAGGTTCTACTCCTTCTGTCAGTCGGTATACTGGGGCATCATCATCTGATTTGCCTGCAGTTTCGATCATGTTTGCAAACCAAGAGTTACCTGATTCCAAGTTAAACCCATTGTAAAAAATCATATCAGCATCTGAAGTTAACTGTACATCCTCCGGTAATGGTTCATAAGCATGTGGGTCTGTTCCTATTGGCACCAGACTGTGCACGTCTGCAAGATCACCAGTAACATTTTTCACAATATCATAAATTACCGAGTATGTTGCTACAATCTGTAACTTTCCATCATCCTTAGCTTTAACGTCTTTCGATGCATTATCTCCTCCTGATGAACAACCTGCAATTAAAAAAATTGCAGTCAAAAATAAAACTAGTAAATTCTTTTTCATACGTTCAAACCTCCGTATATTTTTTCCTTTGTTATGAATAAGATGCTCTTTTTTTACGCGAGCTTATAATTTTACGTAATACACCGTGTCGTGGTGAAAAAATTAAAGTTATGATAAATAATCCTGTTGCAACTAATACTATGGTTGCTCCCGAAGCCAAATTAGCTCTATAACTAATGTAAAGTCCTAGAACAGCAGAAATAATTCCAAACCCGGATGAAAGAAATAGCATCATCGACAATCTATTAGTCAGTAGATATGCTGTGGCAGCTGGAGTAATTAACATAGCAACTACCAACACTATTCCCACAGTCTGAAGAGATGCAACGGTAACCATTGTTAATAAAGTCATCAAAAAATAATGGATCAGCTTTGTTGGTAAACCATACGCTTGTGCCATCGTTTCGTCAAAAGAAGTAACAAGTAATTCCTTATAAAATAAATATACACTTGCTAAAACTATGATCCCAATTATTAATGTCATCCACATATCTGAAGGCCTTACAGCAAGTACATTACCAAATAAAATATGATACAAATCTGTACTACTTTTCATTAAAGTAATTAGAACAATTCCTAACGCGAAAGCAGATGTAAACATAATACCAATAGAAGAATCATTTTTAATTCTGCTATTTTGACTAATGTAACCTATACCTATTGCTGTTACTACTCCTGTAAACACCGCTCCGAAGAAAAAGTTTATTCCGAGAAAATAGGATAACGCTACCCCTGGTAAAACAGCGTGAGAAATAGCATCACCCATGAGCGCCATTCCTCTTAAAATTATAAAGCAACCAATTACTCCGCAAATAATTCCAACCATTACAGAAGTTAATAAAGCCTTCTGCAAAAACTCGTAGTGCAAAACTGCTTCAAGAAAATTCATGACGTCACCACCAGCTCTTTAAGAAATGAAAGCTGACCTTGATAAGCACGTGAAATTGTTTCCGGGGTCATCACTTCATCTACATTCCCGAATTTTATAAGCTCTTGATTTAGAAGTATCAATTGTTGGAAGTAATCATTTGCTTTACTTAGATCATGGTGCACAACAAGAATGGTTTTCCCTTGATCTCTAAGCTCTTTCAAGACTTTAATAATTGTTTCTTCACTACTGATATCAATCCCCACAAAAGGTTCATCCAGAAAAAATATTTCTGCTTGTTGCGCAAGTGCTCTTGCAAGGAAAACCCGTTGTTGCTGTCCGCCAGACAATTCTCCGATTTGACGATTTTTAAATTCAGCCATGCCTACCTTCTCCAAACACTCCATAGCCAATTTCTTATCTTCTTTTTTCGGTCTTTTAAATATCTTTAGTTTGGGATAGGTACCGATCAAGACAGTATCTATTACCGAAATAGGAAAATCCCAATCAATATTCGATCTCTGAGGAACATAAGCCAGTTTTTTTCTAGCTAGCTTCACCTCTCCCCCTTGTACTTTCACAATGCCCTCGTCTGAAGGTATTAATCCTAGAACTGCCTTTAACAGTGTAGATTTCCCAGCTCCGTTAGGACCAATTATGCCAACTAGACTACCTGGCATGATGGAAAATGAAACATCGTGTACTGCTTCTTTGCCATAATAAGAAACATGCAATTGGTCTACAGATATTGATGCAACCACATGGACCCTTCCTCTCTTTATATCAATTATTCAATTGTTTTTTGTTCAAGTTCAATTAATTAGCCTACTTCTACTAAGTAGTGTAATAGACAAACAATTCACTGTCAACAATTAATTTTCCCTAATGCAACTTTTAATATAATGAAATTATATGCAGCTGATAATAAATGATGACAATATATTAAAATTCATTAAGAAATTACGTAGCTGAAGAGCCATGAACACTGAATTTGTAATACCAATGGTTAGAATATAATTAAAAACTAAAAGGATAGGTGATAGTGGCTTGTGGCTAATAGAAACAAAAAAAGGTGTGCACTGTTAGCTACAGTGCAACACCTTTTTAAAAGGACTTAATTATTTTTTTCTAGCTTTTATTTTCTTCTTCTTTTTTGGTTTTTCGGCTTGAACCAATTCAAAATCTATTGTGCGTTCATCCGTATTAACTGCAGCAACCTTTACCTTAACCTCATCACCTATACGATAAACCTTTGCTGTTCTTTCACCTATCATCGCGTGACGTCTTTCATCGTAGTGGTAATAGTCATCAGTCAAATAGCTGACATGGATAAGCCCTTCTATCGTGTTTTCAAGCTCTACAAATAAACCAAAGTTTGTCACTGAACTAATCACACCAACATATTCTTCACCAATTTTATCCTGCATAAACTCTGCTTTTTTCAGGTCGTCCGTTTCCCGCTCAGCATCCACTGCTGTACGCTCTCTCTCCGATGTATGTCTAGCGATCTCGGGCATTGCCTCTTTCCATTTTGCAATAGTTTTCTTATCCATTTTTTTATTAATAAGATAGGTCCTGATTAAGCGATGGACAATTAAATCTGGATACCTTCTAATTGGAGAGGTAAAATGAGTATAAAACTCTGTTGCTAATCCAAAATGGCCAATGCTTTGAGCATCATATTTAGCTTGCTTCATAGAACGCAGCATTAATTTGGAAATAATCATTTCCTCTGGTTTACCTTTTGCTTCTTCGATTACCTTTTGCAATGCCTGTGGGTGAATTTCATTCCCCGTGCCCTTCACGATATATCCGAGACCTGCAAGGAACTCAAAGAAGGTCTGCAATTTACCAGCATCGGGGTCCTCATGAATGCGATGTATAAACGGTACGTCCATCCAATGAAAATGTTCAGCAACTGTTTCATTTGCCGCTAACATAAATTCTTCAATCAGTCGTTCACCAACAGATCTTTCACGTAAGACTACATCTTCCGGCTTACCTTTTTCATCAACAAGTACTTTCGCTTCCTTAAAATCAAAGTCGATGGCCCCTCTTCCCATCCGTTTATTATTAAGAATAGTTGCAAGCTCTTCCATCAATTCAAAGAAAGGAACAAGATCTTTATATTTTTCCCGCGTTTCTTCATCTTTGTCCACGAGAATTTTATTAACATCCTTATATGTCATTCTTGCATTAGTTTTTATGACACTTTGGAAAATCTCATGATTAACGACCTCACCTGAAGAAGTTATTTCCATTTCACAGCCTAAAGTCAATCGATCAACTTGTGGATTTAACGAGCAAATGCCATTGGACAAACGGTGAGGTATCATTGGTATAACCCGATCTACAAGATAAACACTTGTCCCTCTCTCAAATGCTTCTTTGTCTATAGGACTATCTTCTTCTACATAATAAGTAACATCAGCAATGTAAACTCCAAGTTTGTAATTACCGTTATCTAACTTTTTCACAGATACAGCATCATCCAAATCTTTTGCGTCTGCTCCATCGATGGTTACAATTACTTCGTCCCGCAAGTCTCTGCGTTCTTTAATTTCATTCTCTGAGATTTCTTCAGGAGTATTTGCTGCCTGTTCAAGTACTTCATCCGGGAAATCGACTTGAATTCCGTTTTTATGGATAATAGAGATTATATCAATACCGGGGTCGTTTTTGTGACCAAGAATATGAATAATTTCTCCCTCTGCACTCATTCGCCCTTCAGGATATTTTGTAATGCGGGCGATAACTTTATGACCACTGATAGCTCCATTAGTCATATTTTTTGGTATGAAAATATCATTAGGAATTCGCTTATCATCTGCAATAACAAAGCCAAAAGCACGGTTATCTTCAAATGTTCCGACGACTTGCAATGTAGCGCGTTCCAGAATACGGATGACCGTCCCCTCGGGCCGGTTGCCGTCTTGATCCTTCTTTTCAAGACGAACTAATACTTTATCATTGTTCATTGCTGAGGCTAAATCAGAATGATGGATGTATACATCGGTCTGGTCCGGGTCATCTGGGATTAAAAATGCAAACCCTTTTGCATGCATTTGAATTTTTCCCCTAATAAGATTCATTTTTTCTGGTAAACCAAAGCGGTTTTTTCTTGTGCGTACAAGCTCACCATTCTCTTCCAATTCATTCAGAGCCTTAATAAGTTCCTTAAATTCCACGGCATCCTCAATATTCAATACTTCTTCTAACTCATCTACTGCTAACGGTTTTGTTCCATTTTCTTTAAAATAATCACGAATTTTTTCTAACATTTCGTTCACCTTCTTTCTATATAGTGTGTACCCAAAATAAAAATCAATTATTCCTTCCAGTCAAGAGTTTCTAAAAATTGATAGATATCTTCAAAAACTTGCTCTTTTTCTTTCCCCATTGTTATAACATGACCAGAGTCTTCATACCATTTAATCGTTTTATGTTCAGATTCAATATGATCATAAATATAGTTAGCGCTATCTGTATTAATCATCTCATCCTTTTGGGCTTGGATAATCATCGCTGGTGTATACACTGTATCTACATTTTTTTTAACTTCAGTTATAAAGGAACCCAATTGTTGAAACATTTCCTCTGAATTGTCCATAAGAAGATCAACTTCTCTTTTTATTTCTTTTTCCTCTTTGCCATTTAATTCTTTATATTCCTTAGCAAATGCTTGAAAACCTTTTGTTAATTGTGTTTCATTGTCAAAAAACATTGGTGAACACATCGTAATTACAGCTTTCGTCTGCGTGGAATATGAAAGCTTAAGACCTAATACCCCACCAAGTGATAAGCCAGCGACGGCAATTTCTTTATAACCTAGTTCTTTTAAATGATTAAACCCTGCTTGGACATCCTCCCACCATTCCTCGGGTGTTGCCTCAATCAGATTTTCCGGAGGGAGCCCATGACCACGGTATATCGGAGCATAACTGGTATACCCTTTTTTTTCTAAAAATCGACCAAGCATTCGCACATCAGCAGAATGACCAGTGAACCCGTGTAGTAATAATACGGCCCGAGGACCTGCTTCAAACGTAAATGGTTGTGGTGCTTTTACTTTCATTTCTTTCTCCAACTCCTTTAACATTCCCTGTTTCTATTCTACCCTTTTTAAATAAAATTAAAGGTCAATTTTCTTAAGCAATATACTTAATCTCAAACATCATATCAATATGATTTTAAAACTAGCAAGTTTTTAAGATAGATATCTTTTATAGAAAATGAAAAACCCTTAACACTTTTGTGATAAGGGTTGGTATTTATTGTAGAATATATGCACTTAAGAAAGCGAGAATAAAGAACAATGCACCAGTAACAATTGTGCCACGGTGCAAGAATAAATCCAATCCTCTTGCTTTCTGCTTACCGAATAATTGCTCAGCACCACCGGATATCGCTCCGGAAAGCCCTTCACTTTTACCTGATTGTAATAGCACAAATACAATCATAACAATTGCATCAATTACTAATAGAACATGTACTAAAGCTTCCATTAAAGCAAAACCTCCCCTATAACGACAAATAGCTATTCTAACTTTAGCATAATTATGTTTCATATAGCAAGTCTTTTCATTAATATATAGTGTAGTCCTTGTCCTGGATAAAGTTGGACAGTTATATTATATCAATTTACTATTATAGTATAACCTAGGTAGAGGATGAGAAAAATATGGAACAGACATTTTGGGTCACGATGAAGGATGGAACCGAGGTTTTTGTGAGAAAATGGTATAAATCAAACACTCAACCAAGAGCTGCAATTCAACTTTCTCATGGAATGGTAGAGCATATTGGGCGGTACCATGACTTTGCTGAACACCTCGTCAATCAAGGCTATGTTGTTTATGGTAATGATCATCGTGGGCATGGTTATACAGGAGAAAAACAAGGTAGGATGGGGTATTTTGCAGAAAAAGACGGTTTTGCTAAAACTGCTGATGATCTCTATCAAATAACAGAAATGATTAAAGATGAATTTCCGACTATACCAGTATTTTTATTCGGTCATAGTATGGGATCCTTTTTAGTAAGATATTATTTGCAAAAGTATAGTGAAATTATTAGTGGTGTCATATTATCAGGGACAGGATATTTCCCTACAGCACAATCAATTGCAGGTAAGCAGTTAGCAAATTTGTTACCACCAAAACAAAAATCTAAATTAATGAATTCACTCGCTTTTGGAACATATAACAAGAAAATCAAGGATCAAAATACCAGCTTTGACTGGCTTTCTGGAGATGAGACTGCAATCCAAAATTATATAGATGATCCCTATACTGGTTTCATTCCTACCGCACGATTTTTTTATGATTTAATGGATGGTTTAATCCAAATTCATAATCGTAAAGACAATAAACAGATTCGAGCCGATGTTCCTATGCTTATTATAAGTGGGGATGCGGATCCAGTTGGTAATTATTCAAAAGGTATTTGGAAAACAGCTCATATGTACGAAAGAGCTGGTTTGAAAAACGTAGTCACAATGTTGTTCACAGATGGACGCCACGAGCTGTTAAATGAGAAAAATAAAGAAGTGGTTTTTGAAGCCATTAATAATTGGATAAGTCAAAGTATGAAATAGTTTATGTAACTTGATTCATACATACGAAAGATATAAACTTAGAAGGTAAGCTAAGAAAGAAAGGTTGGGCTATAATTGGCAAATATACAAGGAATCGCAGCATCTTCTGGTATCGCTATAGCTAAGGCATATCATTTGGAAATTCCAGAACTAACATTCGAGAAAGTAACTATAGACAATCCCAATGAAGAAATAGAACGTCTGGATAAAGCATTGGAGATTTCAAAACAAGAGCTTGAAAAAATAAAAGAACATGCCCGAAAAGAAATAGGGGAAGAACATGCCGAAATTTTTTCTGCGCATTTATTGGTACTGGGCGATCCGGAATTAATTAACCCTATTAAGGATAAAATAACTTCAGATAATGTTATGGCAGAAACAGCTTTAGAGGAAACTGCCAATATGTTCATAGATATGTTTAAAAATATGGATAATGAATACATGCGTGAGCGTGCTGCTGATATTCAGGATGTAACGAAACGTGTGATGGCACATTTACTTGGGGTTACCTTCCCAAATCCAGCATTGATCGACGAGGAAGTCATTATCATTGCTAATGATTTGACTCCTTCTGATACTGCACAGTTAAATCGTCAGTTTGTGAAAGGTTTTGCTACTGACATTGGGGGACGTACCTCCCATTCAGCAATCATGGCTCGTTCATTAGAAATTCCTGCAATTGTAGGAACTAAAGCGATAACCACCTCTGTAAAAAAAGGAGATATGGTAATTGTAGATGGAAATGAAGGGGTTATCCTTGTCAATCCATCAAATGAAGAATTAAGTTACTACCGTAAAAAACAAGAAGAATTTGAACAGCAAAAAGAAGAATGGGCAAAATTAAAAGATGAGCCTACTTTCTCTCAAGATGGAGTACAGGTTGAACTAGTAGCAAATATAGGTACTCCTGATGACATTACAGGCGTAATTAATAATGGTGGCGAAGGTGTCGGCTTATACCGCACTGAATTTTTATACATGGGAAAAAATGAATTACCAACAGAAGATGAGCAATATGATGCCTACAAATCTGTTTTGGAACAAATGAAAGACAAGCCAGTAGTTGTTCGAACACTCGATGTTGGCGGAGACAAAGAACTTAACTATCTGGATCTTCCAAAGGAACTAAATCCATTCCTTGGCTTCCGGGCAATTCGTTTTTGTCTAGAAAATGAACATGTTTTCAGACCTCAATTACGTGCTCTCTTACGTGCAAGTATTTATGGCAACCTGAAAATTATGTTTCCAATGATAGCTACCCTGGAAGAATTCCGTCAGGCAAAAAGTATTTTACTGGAAGAAAAAGATAACCTTAGAAGTGAAGGTGTTGAAGTATCGGATTCTATTGAAGTAGGTATTATGGTGGAAATACCTTCTACCGCTGTGACTGCAAAGCAATTCGCTAAAGAGGTAGACTTCTTCAGTATTGGTACAAATGATTTGATTCAATATACAATGGCTGCAGACAGAATGAATGAGCGTGTATCCTATCTTTATCAGCCATACCACCCAGCAATTCTTAATTTAGTTAACAATGTCATTGAAGCAGCTCATAGTGAAAATAAATGGGCAGGAATGTGTGGAGAAATGGCTGGAGACTCTATAGCAATTCCAATTTTACTTGGTCTTGGTTTAGACGAATTTAGTATGAGTGCTACGTCTATTTTACCTGCCCGTACTCAAATCCGCAGCTTATCCAAAGAAAAGCTAGCTGCTGCAAAAGACAAGATATTGTCTATGAGCACTGCAGATGAAGTTGTTGAATATATTAACTCAATGGAATAAATAAAAGAACTAAAGAGTGCTCAGCCATGTTGCTGAGCACTCTTTTTCAGTTGATCCGCAAAAAGATAAAATACGAGCTAACTTGTGGTGTTTGTAAATGGCGTTTCAGAAAAACAAAGTACCCTATAACGTCTGTCCGTGAAGAGGCACAGCAGATACTATCGCCCTCCTGCTGATTAATCTATTCTTCAGCTGATAGTTTTTCTTAGTTCGCATTTTCCTTCTATCAAATTACGCGTGAATATTTGTCCTTCAATATTTACAATTAAATCTTATTTTACTCTGTAATAAATTTTATTTTCTGTTCAATCGGTGTTCTTCCTTTATTTCTAGGAGTGGATTTTGGATAACCTACTTGCAGAACAGCAGCTATTTTCACATTCTCCCCAAGCCCTATATCCCTAGCAAATAATGGGTCATGCATATATGGAGTAATTGTCCAAAGCATTCCCACCTCGTATTCCCAAGCAGCTAATTGCGCATTTTGAATAAAAGCACAAACTGCAGCATACTCTTCCTCATATCGAATCTGGTCTTGCTTTCTATCAAAGTAAATAAGCACATGATGTGGGATATCCATAAGAAAATCCCTCATAGATTCCTTCATTTTTACTGCCTTAGGTTCATTATTAGGTTTTATCATACCGATACGCTCATAGCTTGAAAGAATCGATTGAATAAAGCTGCTTTTCCCTTCATCCTGATATACAATTAATTCCCATGGTTCTGTCATGTAGTGTGTGGGTGCATAAGATGCATAAGTAAAGATATCTTTTAATATGTCAGAAGGAATGTTTATCTTCTTGAATGTATGGATACTTCTACGATTTTTAAGGGTATGTAAGATAGTCATTGCACTCACCTCTTTTTAGCTAAGCCTTATTTCAAGAATATCATAAAATTGCTTTAATATTATAATTAAAAATATCTTCCTGACATGACAGTCATGAAATCGCTATAGAACCTTTGGTAATTCAGAACAAATGCAATACGATGCTTTTTAGCTTCGCTCTCTGTATAAGGTCTAATATCAGCAATACTCTGGCCACGCTCAACTCCCTTGTAAGAGACTACGATAGTGAGTGGGAGTTCCTGATAAGACAGTAAATCATCATGCGCAACAGCCATTAGTGTAAGCACATCATGTAAGGGGCTACCCTGAATAGAAGGATCTCTCTTTTTATAAAAATTATAATAATAGTCCAACATTGGTTTCAGTATGGATATTTTTCCTGTTTGATCAATATAATTTATCATTTGAGGAGTAGCAATTGCATGTTGAGTTACATTAAGAGGTATTATTGTTACATTACGAGCATAATTCAGCACAATTGCAGCAGCCACAGGGTCACCATGGAAGTTCGCTTCTGAAACAGCAGTAATATTTCCTGGCACCCAAAATGCACCTCCCATAATATAATAAGCCTTAACTGTTTTCATCAGTGATTGATATAGAATAAACATTGTCGCAAGAGATGTGAGCCGACCTATATTTACGATGATTAGCTCTTTTTGATATTTCTCGATGAGTTCTACTACATCATGAAAATTTTCAGTAATTCCATTCTTCATTCCTAATGGAGGTATAATAGGCCCCAAACCATATTCTCCATGTATTTCAGTAACAAAAGTTGGTAACTCTCCTATCATGGGAACAGAAGCACCTGCAATAAATTTAACTCTTTCCAATTCAGATGTATGTGGTAAAAGCTTTCGAACATAGTTTATATTTGCTATAGCGTTTTCCCTGGAGATGTTTCCATAATCCGCCACAACTGCTACAATTTCGATTTCTTCTTTAAAATAACCATATAAGAGAGCAACAGTATCATCAATGCCTATATCACCAAATACAAGTACTTTTTGACTCATACTTTCCTCCACTTTACAGATTTTAGTATATTATATCGAGTTGACCGCTTGTCTTATACATGTTGGTTTATTTTTCCTTTTTACTCCTTTTGCTGATATAGGAGGACACTGGTTTTTTAGTTTTTTTGTTCTTTACTCAAAATAAAAAGAGGCAGACGGTTGTCTGCCTCTTTTCAATATATACTTATTTGTTTAAATTGTAAAAAGCACTTAGACCAGCATATTCTCCCATACCAGCCAATTCATCTTCAATACGAAGTAACTGATTGTATTTAGCTACTCTGTCTGTACGAGATGGGGCCCCAGTTTTAATTTGCCCAGCATTCGTAGCTACAGCGATATCAGCAATAGTTGCATCCTCCGTTTCACCAGAACGGTGAGAAATGATAGCAGTATAACCAGCTCGTTTTGCCATTTCAATTGCTTCGAAGGTTTCCGTAAGTGTTCCAATTTGATTTACTTTAACCAAGATAGAATTTCCAACACCTTGCTCAATACCTTGAGCTAGTTTAGCTGTATTTGTTACAAATAAGTCGTCACCTACGAGCTGCACGCGGTCTCCGAGGCGCTCTGTTAATAACTTATGACCTTCCCAGTCATTTTCATCCAATCCATCTTCAATAGAGATAATTGGATATTTGTTAACCATTTCTTCATACCAATCAACCATATCAGATGAAGTCCGAGTAACACCTTCCCCTTTGAGATTATACTTTCCATCCTCATAAATTTCCGAAGCAGCAACATCCATTGCTAATTTAATTTCTTCTCCTGGTTTGTAGCCAGCAGCTTCAATTGCTTCTACGATTGTTTGTAGTGCTTCTTCGTTGGATCCAAGATTTGGAGCGAAGCCACCTTCGTCTCCCACAGCCGTATTATAGCCTTTTTTCTTCAATACATTTTTTAAGGAGTGGAAAATTTCAGCTCCAGTACGTAAAGCTTCCTGGAAGGTTGACGCTGCTACAGGCATAATCATAAACTCCTGAATATCCACATTATTATCTGCATGTTCCCCACCATTCACAATATTCATCATTGGGGTTGGTAATGTTTTCGCATTAAAACCACCTAAATAATTATATAAAGGAATTTCAAGGAAGCTAGCTGCTGCATGTGCTGCAGCCATGGAAACACCTAGAATAGCATTTGCACCAAGCTTTCCTTTATTTTCTGTGCCATCCAATTCAATCATTAGCGCATCAATAATATTTTGACGCGTTACGTCAATTCCAATCAATTCAGGTGCAATTACTTCGTTTACATTCTGAACAGCTTTTAAAACGCCTTTACCTAAATAACGATCCTTATCCCCATCACGTAATTCAACTGCTTCGTATTCCCCAGTAGACGCTCCACTAGGAACAAGAGCTGCTCCAAATGCACCTGACTCGGTAAATACTTCAACTTCAACTGTTGGATTTCCGCGTGAATCTAAAACTTCTCTAGCGTAAACATCGGTAATATATGGCATGAAAATCTCTCCTTTTGTCTTATATGATCAATTTATTTTTTAATTAATGATGTTCCTGTCATTTCATCCGGTTTCTCAATACCTAAAAGATCAAGTAATGTTGGCGATAGATCTGCAAGAATTCCACCATCACGTAACTCAACATCTTCTCTTGTTACAATAACCGGTACTGGATTAACTGTATGAGCTGTCATAGGATCTCCTTCAAGTGTTACAACTTCATCTGAGTTTCCATGGTCAGCAGTAATAATAGCACTACCTCCAAGTGAGGTAATTTTATCTATGATTTTGCCCAGACATTCATCTACAGCTTCGATAGCCTTAATTGTGGGTTCAAGTTTACCTGAATGTCCAACCATATCCGGATTGGCAAAATTTAAAATGATCGCATTTTGTTTACCACCATCCAACTCTTTAAGCAATGCATCAGTTACTTCATATGCACTCATTTCAGGCTTTAGATCGTAAGTAGCTACCTTTGGTGAATTTATAAGAATCCTTTTTTCACCAGGGAACTCTGCTTCTCTTCCACCACTCATAAAGAAAGTGACGTGTGGATATTTTTCCGTTTCAGCAATCCGTAACTGGTTAAGGTTGTTTTGGGATAAAACCTCTCCAACTGTATTATCCAAGTTAACAGGCTCATATGCTACATAGCCATCGACTGTCTCACTGAAATTAGTTAACATAACAAAGTCTAAATTCTTTGGTACATGTTCTCCCCGATCAAAATCATGGAAATCCTCATTCGCAAAGGTGCGAGAAATCTGAATCGCACGATCAGGTCGGAAATTATAAAAGATGATAGAGTCTTCATCTTGAACTTTGCCTACAGGCTCACCATCCTCATCAGTGATAACTGAAGGAATTACGAATTCATCATAAATGCCGTTTTTATATGAGTCGTTGATCACTTCATATGGATCGGAATAGGAAGGTCCTTCACCATAAACCATTGCATCATACGCCTTCTTCACCCGATCCCAACGTTTGTCACGGTCCATGGAATAATATCGGCCTGAAATGGTGGCTAGTTTGCCAACACCCAATTCTTTCATTTTATCTTCTGTTTGTTTAATATATTTCTCTGCTGTTTGTGGCCCGACGTCTCGTCCATCCAAGAAAGCATGTACATATACTTTTTCTAATTCGCATTCTTTAGCCAATTTCAATAGTGCAAATAAATGATTGATGTGACTGTGAACCCCACCGTCGGATAATAATCCAAATATATGCAAGGCTTTATCATTCTCTTTAGCATGATTAATTGATTTTAAAAACGCTTCTTTTTCAAAGAAGTCGCCTTCTTTAATCGATAAGTTGACGCGGGTTAAGCTTTGATAAACGATCCTACCAGCACCAATATTCAAGTGACCCACTTCTGAATTCCCCATTTGACCTTCGGGTAGTCCAACAGCTTCACCACTTGCTGTCAGTTGATTGTGTGGATACTGTTCCCAAAGGCGATCAAGATTAGGCGTATTGGCTTGTTTTACAGCATTACCACTTACTTCGTCTCGCAAGCCTAGCCCGTCAAGAATAATTAAAGCCGCCAATTTATTTTCCGTCATTTCGCACCAGCCTCCACAAGCTGTAAAAAGGAATCAGCTTCTAAACTAGCTCCACCGACCAAAGCTCCATCAATATCAGATTGGCTAAGTAACTCATCGATATTTGCTGGTTTTACGCTGCCTCCATATTGAATAATAACTTTTTCTGCAATTTCTTCAGATGTAACTTTCTTAATCACATTTCGAATATGGGTACATACTTCATTAGCTTCTTCACTGGAAGCTGTTTTACCAGTACCTATTGCCCAAATAGGCTCATAAGCAATAATTGTCTCGGCAATTTGCTGTTCAGATAAACCTTTTAACGCTTCCTTTACTTGTCCTTCTACGTGATTCATTGTCTCATTAGCTTCACGCTGTTCTAATGTTTCTCCAACACACACAATAGGAATGAGACCATGGTTAAAAGCAGCATGAGTCTTTTTATTCACTGTTTCGTCGGTTTCAGCGAAATACTCTCGACGCTCTGAATGACCAAGAATAACATGAGTTACTCCCAGGTCCTTTAACATTAGCGGACTAACTTCTCCTGTAAAGGCTCCATTCTCCTCGAAATGCATATTTTGTGCAGCTACCTTAACATTTGACCCTTCAGTTTGTTTAATCAATGTAGACAAAAAAGGGTATGGTGGGCAAACAATCATTTCGACTTTATTACTGTTTGGCGCTTTTTTTACTACTTCATCCATAAAGCCTTTTGCTTCTGACATTACTTTATTCATCTTCCAATTACCTGCAATAACTGTTTTTCTCATTTTCACCTCTCCTTTACGTCATTTATTTATTATCAAGTGCTTCTACTCCTGGCAGGGCTCTTCCTTCCATAAATTCTAAAGAAGCCCCTCCCCCTGTAGAAACATGATCCATTGCTTGTGCAAAACCAAATTGCTCCACAGCAGCTGCAGAATCTCCGCCTCCAATTACTGTATAGCCTTCTGTTTTTGCAAGAGCCTCAGCCACTTCTCGAGTACCACCAGCAAAGGCCTCCATTTCAAATACACCCATTGGTCCGTTCCAAATAACCAGCTTGGACTCTGCAATTATTTTTCTGTATAATTCTCTCGTTTTTGGTCCAATATCCAGTGCTTCCCAATCAGAAGGGATTTTGTCAATGTCCACTGTTTGGGTGTTTGCACTCTCAGAAAAATCATCAGCCACTATTGCATCCTCGGGTAAAACCAGATTGACACCTTTGTCGCTAGCTTTAGCAATAAAGTCTTTTGCCAAATCTATTTTATCTTCCTCTAACAAAGATTTACCAATTTCGAATCCTTTTGCTTTAATAAAAGTATAGGCGAGCCCTCCACCAATAATTAAATTATCCACCTTATCAAGTAAATTATTAATTACATTGATTTTGTCTTTTACTTTTGCTCCGCCAATAATTGCTGTAAATGGTCTAGCAGGATTTTCCAGCGCTTTGCCAAGTACTTCAATTTCTTTTTGCATTAAATAGCCTGCTGCTGAAGGCAATTTCTCCGCAACACCTGTTGTAGATGCATGAGCACGGTGGGCAGCTCCAAACGCATCATTAACATATACATCAGCCATATCAGCAAATGCTTGAGACAAACTTGGGTCGTTTTTTTCCTCACCTGGCTCAAAACGAACATTTTCAATTAACACAATATCTCCATCACTTACCTGAGAAATTGCTTCATTAACCTCTTTGCCATAAACGGCATCTGTTTTCACTATTTCTTTACCAATCAAATCGCTTAATCGTTTTGCTACAGGATCAAGTCTTAACCCTTCTACAACTTCACCTTTTGGTCTACCAAGATGACTTGCGAGGATTACAATAGCTCCTTGTTCGGAAAGGTAATTAATTGTAGGTAATGCAGCCTTAATTCTAGTATCATCAGTAACTTCTCCATTTTTCATTGGAACATTAAAATCTACACGACAGAAAACTTTTTTACCCTTTACATTAAATTCCTCTAATGTTTTTTTGTTCATTATTACACCCTCCTAGATCATCTCTATGTATTCGTATTTCATTATAGGTTTTCCCCTAAAATACGTTCATTAACCATTATAATCGATTAAGAGTGTGAACGCTCGTATTGTGTAAATCGGTTCACAGGAAAGCAAAAATGGAAGAGGATCAGCTCCTCCTCCATTATTTTTCACTTATAGTCCTTGCTTTTTTAAGAATGCAGCTAAATCAACACAACGTGAAGAATAGCCCATTTCGTTATCATACCAAGAGATAACTTTCACCATATTGTCTTCAAGAACCATTGTTGATAGACCATCTACAATAGAAGAATGCGTGTTACCAACAATATCTGTTGATACAAGTGGCTCTTCGCTATATTGCATAATTCCTTTTAAATCTCCATTTGCTGCTTCTTTTAATGCTTCGTTAACGTCTTCTGCTGTAACATTTTTATCTAGTTCAGCAACAAGATCCACAAGTGAACCATCTGGTGTTGGAACACGTACAGCCATACCATTTAACTTACCGTTAAGCTCTGGTAAAACTTTTCCAACCGCTTTAGCAGCACCTGTTGTTGTTGGAATAATGTTCTGTGCTGCAGCACGTGCACGGCGATAATCCTTATGTGGTAAATCAAGAATTTGCTGATCATTTGTATAGGAATGGATAGTAGTCATTAAACCACGTTTGATTCCAAATTTATCATGCAAAACCTTTGCATAAGGAGCTAAACAGTTTGTAGTACATGATGCGTTTGAAATGATGTTATGCTTCGCAGGGTCATATTCACTATCATTCACACCCATTACTAGAGTTAAATCTTCATTTTTACCAGGAGCCGAGATAACTACTTTTTTCGCTCCAGCATCGATATGCTTCTGGGCATCTTCTCCATTAGTGAATCGGCCTGTGGATTCAATTACTACTTCTACTCCAAGATCACCCCACCCAAGATTTGCAGGGTCACGTTCTGATAAAACTGTTATTTCTTTTCCACCTACAACTAGGTTAGAACCATTTACAGTAATTTCTTCTTCCAATTGCCCGTGAACGGAATCATATTTTAAAAGGTGTGCCAGCATATTAGCATCTGTAAGGTCATTTACTGCCACTACTTCCACTTCATCATTTTTAAGAGACTGACGAAAAACGTTACGTCCAATTCTTCCAAAACCATTAATTCCTACTTTTACTGCCATGATAATTCCTCCTAAGAAATAAATTTTATATAAAAAGGGAAGCTCCCCCTAAATATCTAGAATTTCTTTTGCTGCTGCTTCATCTGTAATTAATAAATTACTTTTTCCTTGTTTAAAATACGACGCGATGGCTTTGCCTTTAGACTTTCCTCCAGCTATCGTAATTACATTTTCCACCGTTTGTAAATCATCCAACTGTATGCCCGCTGTACGTACTTTGTGTACGACATTTCCTTCAGCATCAAAGTAATATCCAAACGCTTCACTGATTGCCTTATTTTTAATGAGCACTGCGGAAACAGCTTCGGTTGTTTTACGGCGATCAGCCATTGTCATTGCATCACCTATCCCATGCAACACAATGTTAGCTCCCTTAATCTGGGCTAATATATCACTTACAGATGGTTCATTAATAATTGAATTATAAGCTGATTCACTTAATGGATCTGGAACATATAGCAGGCGATACTCCCCTTTTGACTTTCCAGCCATTTCTGCAACAATTGTGTTTGCCTGATTTTCTACTTTTTCCCCAATGCCTCCGCGTGCAGGAACGAAGATATAATCTGGATCTTTACGTAAAGGATGCATAACTTGAGCAACTGCAGCCATTGTTGTGCCTCCTGTTACAGCAATCGTACTTTGATTCTTTAAAATCTCTTTTAGATAAGAGACACAAGCTTTACCCATTTCTTGTTTTACCCAGTCATATTGATCACTATTTCCGGGAAGAATAAGGATATTACCTACATTTAATTTATCCTTCAATTGGCTTTCCAAAACATGTAGACCTTTTAACTCACTAATAAAGCCAGCCATGCGCTCTAAAAGTAACTTACCCTCTTTTGAAATAAACATTCCCCTTGAGGTAATCTGGACAAGGCCTTGTTTTTGCAGGAAATCTATTTCACTACGTACACCACGCTCAGTGAGACCTGTGTTCTCGGCTAGGGTACGTCTTCCAACTGGTTGGAATAAATCTACACTGTTTAGGACGGAGTACCTTTGTTCCATAACATCCAGAAGATCAGGCAAAAGTAACTTTTGTAATTCAATAAGTTCTCTCATTAAAGTCTCCTTCTCTCTGGTCTATTTTTGTCCCGGATGGTTATATTATGTCCCAAAGTGAGTAAAAAAAACAAAATCTTTGATTACAATGTTAATTATAGCATAGATAGATATAGTTACAAATAATATGCAGGGGAAAATCTTATTCCCTTGCATATTTCTTTATTGCTTCTTCAAGAGAATCAATATTAACTTCTTCACAATCCAACGTGATATCATTTATTTTAACAAAAGGGATTAATAATTGATATCGTTCCAGCCACTCATCATTTGTATAAATATCCCGTTCTTCTATTTCAAAAGGGTAATCATGTTGAAGCATATGCAATAATGCCATAGCATCATCACAAAGGGAGCAAACTTCTTTTGTGTAAAAAATGACTTTTAACATTGACATTATACTCCTTCTGTACTTTAATCAGCAAAGTTTTCTTTTCAGTTTATTTTGCCACATTTAAACTTTTCTGTCACTAGAATTGAAATTTTTAGTTAAAGTAGTTTTCTTCGACTTATTTTTTTAAAAACAACATGATTCTTTACTACTAAGATCTTTCTTCTTAATATAATAAAAGTAAAGGTAATGGAAGGGTGAGCGGATAATGATACTAGTTTATACAGATGGAGCTGCAAAAGGAGATCCTGGTAATAGTGGGGCCGGAATATTTATTAAAGCTGGGGACAACCATTTTACGTATTCGATTCCTTTAGGTATATTATCAAACCATGAGGCTGAATTCCATGCAGTGCTTCAAGCTTTAAAGATATGCAGGAAGGAGTTCCCTGAATCTATTTTATCTTTTCGATCGGATTCCAAAATTGTCGTTGACACAATTGAAAAAGATTATACTAAAAATACTATCTATCGTTCTCTTCTCGAACAAATTAAGGAGGAAGCAAAACACTTCCCCCACTTTTTCATTAAATGGATACCGGAGAAACAAAACGCAAATGCTGACAATTTGGCTAGACAAGCCCTTTATCTAGAATGAGCTATACTTAATCAATGTTAACTATCCATCAACATTTTTTAAAAGTAATATAGAGGTTGGGAGATAACTAAATAGCACTATTCTAAAGACGAACATTCTAGAGTCTGGGAGCCCCTTTCCGGAAATACGCTTCGCTAATTTTTTCAAAAAGAAATCCGAACCACGATTCATTAGTAGTACGAATCGGTTCGGATTTTCAATGTATAATTTTTTGTCCAAGCCTCTTCTATTTTCTATTCTCTGAAGCCTGTATTTGCTTTCACCTTTACTTCTGCATACCTTTTCATATCTGTTGTTTTTGACAATACTGTTCCAACATATCCTCCAATAAAGCCCAGAGGAACAGATATAATAGCTGGATTAGTTAATGGGAATAGTGGTTCACCGACAAAAATTGCGGCACCTTCCACAGGCGAAAATACGTTTGGACTCATGGAAACAAGAATAAGAGCTGAAATTAACCCGAATGCCATGGCACTTAGTGCTCCCGTTGTATTAAAACGCTTCCAATATATAGTGTAGAGAATAACTGGCAGATTCGCACTTGCTGCCACACAAAATGCCAGTGACACAAGAAAAGCTACGTTCATTGTCTGCGCAAACAATGCAAGCAAAATAGAAAAAACCGAAACCCCTAATGATGCATAACGGGCTGCAAGCATTTGCTGCCTGTCTGACACATGTCCTTTTTTAATAATTTGTCCATAAATGTCATGAGCAAATGCTGAAGCTCCCGATAGGACAAGCCCTGCCACTACCGCCAGTATTGTAGCAAATGCTACAGCAGAAACAAAAGACATGAGAAAATCTCCACCGAGAGCCTTTGCCAATAATGGGGCAGCCATATTTCCAGCCGGGTTCGCTTCTGTAATAATTTCGTTCCCCACGAAAGCTGCTGCACCAAAGCCTAAGAATATTGTAAGCACATAGAAGATACCAACAATCCATGTTGCAGTTACTACAGAGCTTCTTGCAGTCTTGGCGTCCTTTACTGTAAAAAAGCGCATGAGAATATGTGGCAGTCCAGCAGTACCTAAAACTAAAGCAAGCATTAAAGATATAGTATCCATTGGATCTGTGTATTTTAACCCTGGATTGAGATAATCTCCACCGTGGCTTGTAACTGTTTTCATTTCACTAAACATATACAATAAATTAAAATTAAATTTAGCTAATACCAGAACTGCTATAATCAATGTACCAATCATAAGAAGAACAGCCTTTATAATTTGTACCCAGCTTGTAGCAGTCATACCTCCAAACAGGACATAAATAGTCATCATCACACCAACTATAAGAACAGCAATCCAATAGTCTATTCCGAATAATAATTGTATAAGTGCACCTGCTCCAACTAACTGAGCAATCATATAAAATATAACAATAGTTATGGTACTTAAAGCTGCCATCCCTCGTACTTTCTTTGCATCAAATCGAGCATTTATCATATCAGCAAGCGTATATTTACCTAGATTCCTCAATGGTTCTGCAACTAAAAACATAACGACCAGGTAAGCAATTAAAAAACCAATACTATAGAAAAAACCATCGAATCCATAAAGAGCGATAGCACCGGCTATCCCAAGAAAAGAAGCTGCTGACAAATAATCCCCGGAGATTGCCAAGCCATTCTGCCAGCCTGTGAGACCTCCACCTGCTGTATAAAAATCTCCTGTTGTTTGTGTCCGCTTAGCTGCAAAATATGTAATTACTAATGTTGCGATTACAATAATTAAAAAGAGAGTAATAACAGTCAAGTTCACTTCGTATTTCCTCCTTCATTAAGTTGCTCATCAATAATTCTCTCTGACTGCTTATCGAAAGAAGCGGACTTTTTCACATATACAATGCAAAGTACCCAAGTCATGACAAACTGCGCAAAGGCAAATATCCATGCCCAAGAAATCTCTCCTACTGCAGGTGAATTAAGTATGGTTGAATAGGAAGTTAAAACCGGAAGAGCAAAATAAAACACAAGAAAAAAGACTGTTAAAGGAATAATAAATTTTTTCCTTTCCAGAATAAGTTTCTTAAAAGACCTACTTGCAGCAACACGCTCATATACTGTTGAGCTTTGTACATTGTCCTCACTTTTGATACCGCTTTCAAAATTCATTTACATCCTCCTTCATTTGTGAACTAAATCTACTTTATTGCATAATTTTCAATAGTTTAATAATATACAAATAGTATTGAAAATTCAATATAATTTAATTGAAGTTTAAAAATTGAGACGAAAGTCACGTATAAATAAAAAGGCCTGGAACATAATTAAATAGTTAATTGTAAAGACCAACATTTAAAAAGGTGGGTCCTGCTCGAAAAAAAAGAAATCCGAACCAAGATTCAATAGTATTACGAATTGGTTCGGATTTTCATTGTATAAAAGATTAGTGTCACAGCCTCTTTTAATTTAAGCTATAACACAGACAATTGTTAGTTTAATATATTCCAAGAGAAGCAAATAAAATGGCAATTACAACCGCAATAACCGGAATTAGCACGGCAACTACAAATATATCTTTATAGCTGTCTTTGTGAGACATACCCGTTATTGTAAGCAAAGTTAATACTGCACCATTATGTGGAAGCGCATCCAATCCACCGGAAGAAAGAGAAGCTATTCTGTGAAATGCTTCAGGTGAAATCCCACTATTCATAGCTATCTCGTAATATTTTGAACCAAGTGCTTCCAATGCGATACCCATACCGCCGGATGCTGAACCTGTTGCTCCCGCTAGTATATTAACTGCAACCGCCTCTGATATAAGAGGGTTTCCTTTTATCCCCATTAAGATTTCTGTTAATTTTTCAAACCCGGGGACCACTTTTACTACTGTACCAAAGCCTACTGCTGCACTTGTATTAACAATTGCAGTCACAGATCCGATCGCCCCGCCATTAATTGCTGTAACAAACTTTTTAAATTTGTTTATATTTAATATCATGATTAATAGAATACCAGTTATTAAAGCAGTAATTATATCAAACTTAAACACATTCAATGTCACCAATACAGCCACTAACGGTAATATAGATAGCAAAAAAGCTGGAGCCCCAGTCTCTTTTTCCAGTACATTTTTATCTTCTGGTTCCGTGAAGGTTTCTCCATTTCTGGTTAATGTATTCTCCCTCCAGCGAAGATAAAAGTATCCACCACCAGCCATAATAACAGCGCCAATGATACCCATAACAGGAGCCGCCATGGGACCCGTTTTGAAATAATCCATAGGAATTAAGTTTTGAATTTGCGGAGTTCCAGGTATTGCTGTCATTGTAAAGGTAAAGGCGCCTAAAGCTACAGTAGGAGGGATTAGCCTTCTGCTAATGTTAGCTTCACGGAATAAAGATAGTGCTAATGGATATACCGCAAAAACGACTACGAATAGACTAACTCCCCCATAGGTGAGTACAGCTGCAGAAGCCAGAACACCAAGAATAGCACGTTTTGTGCCGATAATCTTGGTTAATGCAACTGCAACTGATCTGGCCATACCTGTATCCTCCATTAATTTACCAAATATAGCCCCTAGCATAAAAACAGGAAACCATGCCTTTGCAAAGGACACAAATCCTCCCATATATGTGTCTTTATATGCTTCAAGTATATCTAGCCCCCCAGTTAATGCTACGACACCAGCAGCTATCGGCGCTACCCAAATGATAGACCACCCTAAGTATGCTAATACCATTAAAACAAGTAAACCAAGTAAAATACCAAACATATATAAACCCCTCCCCTGAATCCTGTTTTAATTTACTTGAACAACCATCGCTATCCCTTGCCCTCCGCCAATACAGAGCGAAGCTACCCCATAGGTCAGATCTCGTCTTTTAAGTTCCTTACATAGCGAATAAAGCACTCTCGTACCACTAGCCCCAATAGGATGCCCCAAAGCAATAGCTCCTCCATTAACATTCACTTTACTGCGATCAAGCTCTAACTCTTTTTCCACTGCAAGATATTGAGAAGCAAATGCCTCATTAACCTCTATAAGATCCATATCCTCTATGGTCAAGTTTGCTCTTTTCAACGCTTGCTGTATTGCTGGAACTGGCCCTATCCCCATAATGGATGGATCAACACCAGCTATTCCCCAGGAAATAATTTTAGCCAAGGGTTTATGTTTTTTATTGGAAACATAATCCCCAGTAGCTATGATAAGTGCTCCTGCTCCATCATTAATTCCACTGGCATTTCCGCCTGTAACCGTTCCTTCTTTTTTAAAAGCTGATTTAAGCTTGGCAAGTTTCTCTGTTGTAGTGTCGTCACGAATATGCTCATCCGTATCAAGCTTTGTAGTTCCTTTTCTGGAAGTTATTTCAACTGGTACAATTTCCTCCATAAATTTCCCATCATCACGGGCTTTTGCAGCACGTTGATGACTAAGAGCTGCATATTCATCCTGTTCTTCCCTGCTAATCTTGTACTTGTCAGCAAGATTTTCAGCAGTAACACCCATGCCTGATCCGATATATTCGTCTGTTAATGAAGCCCAAAGCATATCATCAACTTGCGGAGCACTTAGTTTTGTACCAAATCTGGTCCCTCTAAGTGCATATGGAGCCAAACTCATACTTTCCACACCACCAGCTAACGCTACGTTAGCTTCACCGAGCATTAGTGATTGTGCTGCTGACACGACAGATTGCAGACCTGACCCACATAATCGATTTACCGTTAATGCGGGCTTTTCTACAGGTATACCGCTTTTTAAGGCTACATGTCTCGTTAGATAAGGCGCATTTTTAGCAGAATGAATGACATTACCCATTACTGTTAAATCTACTTCCTCTGGATTTACGCTACTCCTTTTAAATGCTTCCATGCTTGCTGTTACAGCCAAATCTGTAGGATCTACATCTTTAAGCATTCCACCAAATGTGCCAAAAGGAGTTCGCGCACCTTCTAAAATATATATATCCTTCATTTTATCCCTCTTTTCTTACTTATTGAGCTGTATAACCACCATCGATTACCACTGCTTGGCCTGTCACACCTTTTGCTTTATCACTTGCTAAGAACATAACATAGTCAGATATTTCTTTTACCTCCAACAGACGCTTTTGGGGAACTAGTGGATAAATGACCTCTTCTAGTACTTTTTCTAATGAAATATTCCTATTCTCAGCCAACCCTTCCAACTGGTTGCGCACCAATGGGGTGTCGACATATCCAGGACAGATAGCATTCACCGTAACTCCATCTGCAGCACCTTCAAGCGCCGCTACTTTTGTTAATCCAATCAATCCATGTTTTGCACTATTGTAAGCAGCTTTTCCTGCAAAACCGATAAGACCATTAATAGAGGCCATATTAATAATCCGACCATACCCTTGTTTTTTCATAATGGGAAATGCATGTTTAATTGCTGTAAATGGAGCGACCAGCATTATCTTAGTCATTAATTCAAATTTCTCTGTTGGAAAATCTTCAATAGAATCAACATGCTGCAAACCTGCATTATTAACAAGTACATCCAACCTTCCATACTTCTTTGTGGTTTGCTCAATCGCTGACTGAATTTCTTTTTCATTAGTTACATCACATGCTATACCAATACAAGAGTAACCTTCACTCTTTAGCCTATCAGCCACTTCCTCCACTTTTTCTTTATTAATGTCAGAAAATACAACTTTAGCGCCTTCCTTTGCAAAACCAACACCGATTTCATAGCCGATCCCACTAGCAGCACCTGTAATGAAAACAACTTTATTTTCCACCATTCTTCAGTACCTCCTTTTAATATGAAGCCAGTATGACATGTTCACCGATTTGCAGTTTTGCCTCTGTTGAAGCAACTATATCCTCAACAGTCCAACCATCAGCCACTTCCACAAGATGCAGGCCATCTTCTTTTACATCTATCACTGCACAATCAGTTATGATTCGATCCACCACCTGTTTACCAGTTAGTGGTAACTTACATTGATTAAGAATTTTTGGCTCTCCGTGTTTATTTACATGATCCATAATAACAACTATTTTCTTAGCACCATGAACAATATCCATGGCCCCGCCCATTCCTTTAATCATCTTTCCAGGGATCATCCAATTTGCCAAATCACCTGTTTCAGATACTTCCATTCCTCCAAGGATAGCCAAGTCTAAATGTTCGCCGCGTATCATGGCAAAAGATTCAGCATTGCTAAAATAAGAAGCTCCGGTAGCGGCTGTTACAGTTTCCTTTCCCGCATTGATTAAGTCAGGATCAACCTCATCTTGCAATGGAGATTTCCCGATTCCCAGCAGTCCATTTTCAGATTGAAGGACCATTTCCTTATTAGGCTGGATATAATTTGCTACCATTGTCGGCATACCAATACCCAAGTTGACGTAAAAACCATTCTTAATTTCCCTTTCAGCCCTACGTGCAATTCTTTCTCGAGTTGCTGCTTTATCGATTTGTTTTAACATTATCGTTACCCTCCTATTCGTTTTATGCTTCTTGCCTTAATGTCAAACGTTCTATTTTCTTTTCTTGTTTACCTTCGATTAGTCCTTGGACATAGATCCCCGGGGTATGAACATGATCCGGATCAATACTTCCTGCTTCAACTAGCTCTTCAACTTCAGCTATTGTTACTTTAGCTGCAGCTGCCATCATTGGATTGAAGTTACGTGCTGTTTTATTAAAAACAAGGTTTCCATGTGTATCTCCCTTAGTTGCTCTAACTAAGCTAAAATCGGCCTTTAAAGCAGTTTCCATCACATACTCTTTTCCATCAAATATGCGTACTTCCTTGCCATCTGCAATTGGTGTTCCTACTCCCGCCGGTGTATAAAAAGCAGGTATGCCAGCTCCACCAGCTCGTATTCTTTCTGCAAGCGTCCCTTGTGGATTTAGTTCCACTTCTAATTCTCCTGCTAATACTTGGCGTTCAAACTCTTTATTCTCCCCAACATAAGACCCAATCATTTTGTCTATTTGCTTATTTTTTAAGAGTAATCCAAGTCCCCAATCATCTACACCACAATTGTTAGAGATGACCGTGAGGTGTTTTACATTACTTTCCACAAGAGCGAGGATTAAGTTTTCAGGTATACCAACAAGCCCGAATCCTCCTACCATAATTGTGGATCCGTCATTAATATTTTGTATTGCTTCACTAAATGATGTATAAATTGTTTTCATTTTCTTCCACTCCTCTCACAATTAAATATGCAATAATCATGCCAACTTTTTCAAAGGAAAAAGCGCTTAGCAATGATTATAGTACAATAATTAAAATAAGCTCTTTTCCGGAAATTCGGAAAAAGAGCTTTGCGTTACTCTTATTTTTATTCTCAGAAACATTGACAGACTATTCTAATTACCAAGAAATCATATTCCATTATCTCGGAAATGTATTCCGGAATCTCGGAATGTTATAAGTTATATTTTTTAAGTTTATCATAAAAACTAGACTTACCTATCTTTAAACGTTTTGCAGCTTCTATTTTATCACCATTTGATTGATGTAATGCTGTTGTTAATGCTTGTTTTTCTGCTTGATTCAATGTTTCCTTCAAGCTTCCTGTTGGGATTCCTAACGCTATATCTTTTTTAAAATGATCAGGTAAATCTTCCATCGTAATTGTTTCACTCGTTGACAAATGTACAGCTGACTCAATTACATTTTCCAATTCACGAATATTACCAGGCCAAGAATAATTAGTGAGAAATTCGAGCACCTGTGGGTCAAAATACAGCACTCGCTTTCCAGAACGATTTGTCACTTTAGTTAAAATATATTTTGCCAAAACCCGTATATCATCTGCACGATCCTTTAATGAGGGAATATGGAGCTGTATTACATTAATTCGAAAAAACAAATCTTCACGGAAACGTCCTTCTTGAATTAATTTTTCCAATGGTTGATTTGTTGCAGCTACAACTCGCACATCAATCTTTTGTGTTTGTACTGAGCCAATCGCCTCTACTTCTCCCTCTTGCAATACACGTAAAATTTTCACTTGAGCATTCAATGGCATATCTCCAATTTCATCTAAGAAGATCGTGCCTCCATCAGCAAGTTGAAATTTACCCAATTTGCCGCCTTTTTTCGCACCTGTGAAAGCACCTTCTGTATAACCAAACAACTCTGATTCCAGTAAATGCTCGGGAATGGCAGCACAATTGACTTTAATAAAAGGTTTCTGATTCCGCTCACTCAAATGGTGAATACTGTGAGCAAATAATTCCTTACCTGTTCCACTTTCTCCCCTCAGTAAAATAGTAACATCACCCGGAGCCACCTTTTTAACCTGATTTTTAATTTTACTTAATTGTGGAGAACTCCCTACAATATCATGCAATGAATAGGTAACTCCATATCTATCATTTAATTGACTTCTATAATGTTCCACTTCAAGCATAAGGTCCTTAATATGGCTATTCATCTTCATCCATTCTTTTGTATCACGAAAAAGGACCGTTCCAACAGCCCCAACAATTTCTCCATTAGCATAAACAGGAATTCTGTTTGCTATCATGTGATTTCCGCGTATATATTGAAGATCTGCTATTTCCTCAATCCCGGTTCTTGCCACAATGTGCATACGCGTGTTCTCGATGACTTCTTCCACATGTTTGCCAATAATCTCATCTCGGTTTACCTCAATAAAATCACAATACGTTTTATTCATATATGTAATAAGTCCTTTAGCATCGACAATTACAAAACAATGGTAAGCATTTTCTAAAACTGTTTCAAAAATCTCATCCTTATATTTACTGTTAAAGTGTAGCATACAGTTGATTCTCCCTTTAGACCATCCGTCCACTTTTATTTCCTATCTCTTTAGCCTTCAAATGTCCACTTTTAAAACTCGAACTATTTATTCTGTTTGACACCTCAATAGACTTAAACCTTTTCTTAATGAATGAATGTCAACCTGTCCAGGTGCCGAAGCCTGCTTACCTGCTGCAAAAGTGGCAGCTGAACTAAATAGTTCCCCAGAAAACCTGCTGATCATTCCTAATTGCCCCATCGCAATCGTGATCATCGGCTGTTGAACTCCACTTTCCCTTGCTGACAAAGTGATATGCATTAAATTCAACACATCTATACTACTCTGTGGCATAACAGCAATCTTTAATATATCTGCTCCTAATTTTTTCATTTGATAAAGTCGAAAGCTGAGTTCTTCGTTAGAAGGGGTTTTTGTAAAATCGTGATTTGATATAACCACCTTTGTATTGTGTCTTTGTGCTTTTTCTATGAATTCCTTTATTATGTCTTTTTTATCATAAAATAATTCCACATCAATTAGTTCAATCTGCCCTGTTTTAGCTATTGCTTCCAGCAAAGTCCAATAAAAGGAGTGGTTTATTTTGCAGTCTCCCCCCTCTTTTATGGTTCGAAAGGTAAATAAGATAGGAATGTCTATTAAAACTTTTTTCAAACTCTCTAAGAGGGATATTACAGCATCGATTTGTTCAACTCCTTCATACTTGTCTACTCTCCATTCAACTATATCTGGTTGCAATCCAACTATACTTTCTGCCTCATCTAGCAGTTCTTTATCCGTTTTCCCTACCATTGGCACTATAATCTTTGGCTGGCCTTCTCCTATTTTTACGTTTCCTATTTGTACTAATTTCATAATCGCCCTCTCCATTTCTATCAGGAAATCAATTTACTGATAGTTTACCATTTTCCGTACGCTTTTTTACAAAAAAATTAATTTGCCTTATACTTATTTTAATTAATCGGACAGTAAAGGAGAAACTATGGAAAACAATACTAGTATTATATTAATTGGATTTATGGGCAGTGGAAAAACAACTATCGGACAAGAACTTGCAAATCTTATGAACCGCGAATTCATTGATCTTGATAAGGAAATTGAAAGAAAATATAACTTAAAAACGACAGAGATTTTCGAGAAATATGGAGAATCGGTATTTCGTCAAGAAGAAAAAAGAATGGTCATTCACTTTGTGGAACAGAAAAATAAAGTGATTTCTTTAGGAGGAGGAGCCTTTCTGCAAAATGAAGTTAGAGATGCTTGCCTTGAGAACGGAATCGTTATTTATTTAGAAATTGGATGGGAAGCATGGTTGCAAAGGTTGGATGAACTAACTTCTGACAGGCCTTTACTACAAGGGAAAAGTATAGTTGAAATTAAACAGTTATTTGATTCCCGTCAAGAAATTTATGAAAGAAATCACATTAGAATTAAAACGGATCACCAGACAGTAACCGAGACTGCGATCCAAATCAAAAAGGAAACAGAGGAGATAGCTTTACAATAATAGCTGAAGCCGATGATAGACATTAAGCTGCAATTTCCTTGCTGCAATGTCTGTCATAAGGGGGATGATGGACATTAAGCTCCAGTTTCTTTGCTGTAATGTCTGTCATGAAGACGATGATAGACATTGTGTGGCTATTTCCTTGCCGCAATGTCCGTCATAGAGGCGATGATAGACATTAAGCTCCAGTTTCTTTGCCGCAATGTCCGTCATGAAGACGATGATAGACATTAAGCTCCAGTTTCTTTGCCGCAATGTCCGTCATGAAGACGATGATAGACATTAAGCTCCAGTTTCTTTGCCGCAATGTCCGTCATGAAGACGATGATAGACATTAAGTGCCGGTTTCTTTGTCACAATGTCCGTCATAGAGGCGATGATAGACATTAAGCTCCAGTTTCTTTGCCGCAATGTCCGTCATAGAGGCGTTAATAGACATTGAGCTACCTTTTCATCCCCCTAATGTCTTTCAACATATTGATAGCCTACAATAAGCGACTCTTTTATAAGGGTTCTCAGTCAAATGTGGTGGTGTGATTTTCACTCCACCATCTCTTTTATTAAAAAGCCTTTGCTTAAATAGCTGCGTACGTATATTGGTTGCCGTTTCTATTGTGTCAAAACCCTTCTAACCTCTTGTCGCCACAGTATTTTCTTTTTTAATCGATTAAAATTTTTAATTCCATACGACATTCGTTTTGCCACTTTAATTGTATTATTTACGCCTTCAATATATCCATTATTAAAAGGATACATAAAGGAATGCAAGATCTCTTGCTTCCACCGCTCAAATGTTTTTCTTACTCTATGAAAAGACTCAATATTAGAATCCTTCATCGCCATTAAACATCCTTCTAGACCCTGTGTAGCGGTCTTTTCGTTACTCTCTTTAAACCACTGATCAAGTTTGTTTTTTAGGTTGTATGCCTCTTCTAATCGAGGATCAACCTGGAGTAACTGATTTACTTTCTCTCGCTCTTCTTCTGATAATTTATAGGTTGATTTCCAAAGTAAATTTTTACTTTTTTTCATATATATCCGGTCTTTTTTCTCTAAGTCTCTTTGCACTTCTCGACGTACTTCATCTAGCGCCCAATATACTTGCCGCATAAAATGAAATCGATCAGCGATGATCAGTGGGTTACCAAGCGCCTTCCGTATTGCTTGTTAAAAGACTTAGAAAGGTCCATGACGACAATCTCTACGTTACTTGTATCACAGGTCTGAAGATAAGCTTTAATTGTATCTACCTTCCGATCAGGTAAGACATCCACAATCTCTTTATTTTCTACATCCGCAATGACCGTTTGAAACCTTTCACCGCCCGCATCCCCTTTAAATTCATCAATAGCTAACGCACGTGGCAGGACTTTCCTTGTTTTTATTTCTTTTCGATCATAAATACGAAGTAACCGTTGCGAACTCATCCCAGTTAACTGGGCAGCTGTAGTAAATGAGCCCACAGCTGTATACGTTAACGCTGTCGTTTGTATAGAACGGGTGCAACGTTGGTATCGTTCCACCATCTGAAGCTTTTCATAAAACGTATGATTACACGCCTTACATAAGTAGCGTCTCTTTTTCAAAGAAATACTAACTGGTTTATTGGAAACAATGGGCCCCTGAATCGTTTGGGTACGATAGCCGTGGATACTTTTTGTCCTATTGCCACAAAACGGGCACTTCTGCTTCTTTACTTTTGTATATAGCTCTACAAAAAACTTAGCTGAGTCACTAGAAACTTCCCATACATCTACATGTTTGTCTTCAATACCTAACATTTCTATGATAAAATGGTTTTGCACTCTTTCCCTCTCCTTTTCCTTTTGTGTCGCAACTTTAGGTTAACAAAAGAGAGGGGAATGAGTGTATTTTTTTGTTTCTTACGGAAACACTGATCCTCCAAAGGAGACCACCACATTTAGTATAGAGCCTTTATAAGTAATGATACACAAAAGTACGTAAACAAAAAAATCAGGCTTATCCTTAAACTTAAGGGGCCTGATTTTATTTAGCGCGCCCAGAGGGATTCGAACCCCCGACACTTGGTACCGGAAACCAAAGCTCTATCCAACTGAGCTATGGGCGCATAGGACTATATTTATTTGACACAATGGATATTATAACGCTTCCTGGATTGTTATACAAGTGTTTTAACAAAAAAGATGTTTATTTTATATTTATCTGGGAAAGCTTGAAAGTAGTTTTAAGGAGAAAAATGTAGAGCGTTTTTGTTTGACCTTCACTGACCTATTGGTTATGATAAACATAGAACGTATTGATAAAGGAGGAAATAAATTTATGAACCTAATTCCTACAGTTATTGAACAAACAAACCGCGGGGAACGCGCATATGACATTTATTCACGCTTATTGAAAGATCGTATTATCATGCTTGGAAGTGCCATTGATGATAACGTGGCTAACTCCATTGTTGCCCAATTACTTTTCTTGGAAGCAGAAGATCCAGATAAGGACATCTCCTTATATATCAACTCTCCAGGTGGTTCTATCACAGCTGGTATGGCAATTTTTGATACTATGCAATTTATTAAACCAAATGTTTCTACCATCTGTACAGGTATGGCTGCATCCATGGGTGCCTTTTTACTTGCTGCTGGCGAGAAGGGTAAACGCTATGCATTACCAAATAGTGAAGTTATGATTCACCAGCCTTTAGGTGGAACTCAAGGACAAGCAACAGATATCGAGATCCATGCTAAACGCATTATTCAGATGCGCGAAAAAATTAATGAGATTTTATCAGAACGCACTGGCCAGCCAATTGAAGTAATTGAACGGGACACAGATCGCGATAACTTCAT
Organism: Virgibacillus halodenitrificans; assembly: GCF_001878675.1. Classification (NCBI taxonomy): domain Bacteria; kingdom Bacillati; phylum Bacillota; class Bacilli; order Caryophanales; family Bacillaceae; genus Virgibacillus; species Virgibacillus halodenitrificans. Next base: position 2,575,345 of record NZ_CP017962.1, read on the forward strand.
GACAGCTGAAAAATCAGTTGATTATGGTCTGATTGACAAAATTTTAACAAGAAATACCGATAAATAAAAAATTACTGCCACCGGGAGGCCAAATCCCTGGTGGCAGTTTTTTATATATTTGAAACAAATGAGCTTAAATGATGTATTGCCTCTTCTTCATCAATACCGTCTGCAATCAATGTAATGTTTTCCCCATTTGTAATCGCCAGACTCATTAAACCCATAATACTCTTTGCATTCACTTTTTTCCCATCTTTCTCAAGAAACAGATTCGCCGAATAACGGTTTGCTTCTTGTACAAACTGTGCTGCTGGTCTTGCTTGTAAACCTGTTTCCAATTCAACATTGACGGATTTTTCCACCAAAATACTCATCCTCCCCATTTTTCACGTAAGCGCTATCACAGTATATTATTAGATAATCGGCAGTAGAGCTATATCTTCTGCCGACCTAATCGCCAAATATCATTCTTCTATAAATTATCCGTATTATATCATGAATGGTAAACAAAATAAACACAATTTCACTTTTACATTATTGCTTCCCCGCGCTTAATCTTTTCCGCAAATTCATCTATTTTTTTTAGTCTATGGTTTACACCTGATTTTGAAATTTTACCACTTGAGACTAACTCTCCCAGCTCTTTCAGAGATACATCTTGATGCTGGACACGTAGAACAGCAATTTCCCGGAGTTTTTCTGGTAATTGATCAAGCCCAACCGTTTTATCAATTAGGTTGATATTCTCAATTTGTCGAAACGCTGCACCAATTGTTTTATTTAAATTTGCAGTTTCACAATTCACTAATCTATTCACTGAATTTCTCATGTCACGAACAATCCGAACATCCTCAAATTTAAACAATGCATTATGTGCACCAATAATACTTAAAAACTCGGTGATTTTTTCGGCTTCTTTCATATACACAATAAACCCATTCTTTCTCTCCAGCTTACGTGCATGTAACCCAAAACCGTTTAGCAAATCACATAATGCGTCATTATGTTCCTGGTAGTAATTTGCTATTTCTAAGTGATAGGAAGAGGTTTCAGGGTTATTAATCGAGCCACCTGCAAGAAACACTCCTCGTAAGTATGCACGTCTGCAACATGGCTCTTTCAAATACTTTGGTGATATGGTACGGATAAATGTGTGAGTGCCTTGCAAAATGTCTAAATCAGCTAATAAACTACTTACATCTTCCTTTAATCTCACAATATATACATTATTTTTTTTTAGCTTCATTTTTTTTCGAACAAGTAACTCTACTGGAATCGTATAAATCGACTTAATCAAAGAATATATTCTTCTCGCAATTGCGGCATTTTCTGTTTGTATGTCCAGAACGTAACGTTGTTTGGATAAAGAAATTGCTCCGTTCATGCGGATTAAAGCTGAGAGCTCTGCATGCCTGCAGCATTCCTCCACTTCAATTGCTGTTAACTCTTTTTTTATTTCTGATGCAAAAGACATAAGATCCCCCCTTAACAAATCCTGTATTTTATTTATCTATAATGGAATACAGGAGTTTAGCGACTTTATCATTATCATGCCGCAAAGTTGATTGGGAATGATCAATAATATCCCCTTCAATAATTTGCAAACCCATTTCCAATAATCGTTCTATATCATATACAACCGGTTCTGCATTTTCCTCCGCATATACTGCCCGGACCGCTTTCTTTATCGGCTCATTATGTACCACAATAGAATCGATAGTGCCTTTGCCAATATGGTCAAAAATTGCCTGTACATGATCAGATGCCGTATATCCGGTAGTCTCTCCAGCTTGGGTCATAACATTACATACATACACTACTTTTGCTTTTGCATGTTGTATAGCATCAGCCACACCCGGCATAATAATTGTAGGCATAATACTTGTATACAAGCTCCCGGGCGCTATTACAATTAAATCAGCCCTTTCCAACGCACGAATAGCATTAGGTAAAGGTTCTACAGGTTGAGGGCTAAGAAACACCCTTTCAATATGTTTATTAGACAATGGTATATTTGATTCACCCGATATGACAGTCCCGTCTGTCATCCTTGCATGTAAAGACATATTGTCATTAGATATTGGGTATATTTTACCTTTTACATTTAATACTCTGGAGATTTCTTTAATCCCTTTATTAAAATTTCCAGTTATTGTTGCCATTGCCGCAAGCAATAAATTACCAAGCGAATGACCTGATAAGCCATTCCCTACATTAAAACGGTGTTGGAATAATTCCAGTAACATCGGTTCAGCGTCAGACAAGGCAGCAATGACATTACGAATATCACCTGGAGCCGGGATTGCCATCTCATTTCTTATTCTCCCTGTACTTCCACCATCATCAGCCACAGTAACAAGTGAGGTCAGTTGAATGGGCAGATTTTTCAAACCTCTGAGTAGTACAGGCATGCCTGTACCTCCCCCAACTACGACTACTTGAGGCTGCTTATTTTCTGTCATATTAACGTCCCTTTCTTTTGTCAATGTCACGGTGACTGACATGCGTAATATAATTTGATGAGAGCTCTTTGGCAAAAAACTCAGTAAGCGCTACTGAACGATGTTGTCCACCAGTACATCCTATTGCTACAACTAGTTGGGATTTACCCTCTTTTTTATATTGTGGGAGCATGAATTGTAACAGATCTAAAACCTTCTCTTTGAATTTCTGTGTATCCGACCATTTAAATACATAAGATGATACATCTTTATCCAACCCAGTTAGTGGTCGCATTTGCTCAACATAATGTGGGTTCGGGAGGAATCGAACATCAAAAACTAAATCAGCATCAATAGGCAATCCATATTTAAAACCAAATGAAACGCAATGGACTGAGAAGGTTTCTTGCTTTTCCTCCGTATAATTTTCTAAAATTATTTCTCTTAATTCTTTTGGCTTCAAATTTGTTGTATCTATAATACGTTGTGCTCTCCCTCTTAGCTCATCAAGCATTTTCCGTTCCTGTTTAATTCCATTTAAAGGAAGGCCTTCTACTGCCAAAGGGTGAGCCCTTCGTGTTTCCTTGTATCTACTTACCAGTTTCTCATTTTTTGCATCAAGAAATAGAATTTGCTCCTCTAACCAATCTTCCTTCGCAAGGCCATCCAATGCTTCAAAGAGAGAGTCAAAAAACTCACGGCCCCGTAAATCCATTACCAGAGCAACTTTTCTTATATTATTAGTTGAGTCCTTCATTAACTCCAAAAATTTAGGTAAAAGCGTTGGAGGCAAATTGTCCACGCAATAATAACCCAAATCCTCAAAACTTTGAACAGCAACTGTCTTTCCCGCACCGGACATTCCAGTAATAATAACTAATTTAGTTTCTTGTTCTCCGTTTCTCATCTATATCTCCCCTTTAGATATGTTGCACTTAATTAACTATGGGATCCAACCGTAAATTAATCAGTTCATAATCCTCTGTATAGGAAAACGAACCATATAACATGGAGGACGAATTTAAAACATGTTGAAAGATTTTACGATCTCCTTCTGCCATAGGCAGATATTTTACTTTTTCTGTAGGAACCCATTCCAATTCACCTTCTCTACAGAATTCTATTAAGTTTCCTTCATATTTCTCACATACAAAAGTAAACATCATCCATTCCTGGATCACTTCTTTACCTTTATGAATAGTAAATGTGAAACTTCCCATTAATTCAGGATCTATAAGAGTAAGTGCAGTCTCTTCTTGATACTCACGGATAACAGATTCTTTGATTGACTCACCAAGCTCCATTTTCCCACCAGGTATGGCGTACCAGCCGCGTCTCGGCTTTTTCATTAATAATATATGGTTATTTTTTATTAATATACAGTTCGTTACACGTTGCATTTCATTCACCTCAAACCTTCTGGAGGACTTTAATACGCTACTACCATTATACTAGGAAAAATAAAATCAACAAGAACTAGTTACTTCCCAACATATAACAACACATACCTTTCCGCATTTAAGTGGAAAAAATCATCTAAAGTTTTTCATAAAATTATACGATTTGAGCTGAGTTATTTACGGTAAAGTCGACCAAAACGACATGTTCAGACAAGTCTTCTGCACAAAAAAAGACACAGGTGACTAACACCTGTGCAAGAAACTAATTTATCTATTAAAAGGGGGTCAATTAGTTATTTATATTGTACCCCATAAATATTGCGAGCGTATTACAGCAGCGTTAAAAACCAATTACGATTACGTAAAGCCTTTATTTAGCGCTTGCCTTTAATTCTTCTGAAAGGTCCTCAACATATTTTATAGCACTCTCAGCTGCAATACTACCATCGCCAGTTGCTGTCACAATTTGTCGAAGCGTTTTTTCACGAATATCTCCTGCTGCAAATATTCCTGGAATCGATGTAGACATATGTTCATCTGTAGGAATATATCCTTCATCGTTTGTGATATTTAAAGATTTAAACGGTTCGCTTAATGGGACCATACCGATATAGATAAATGTTCCATCAATAGCGTGATCATACACTTCACCGGTCTTATTATTTTTTAGGGTAGCACTACCAACTTTTCCGTCTTTCTCGTTGATTTGCTCAACCACAGTATCCCAGATGAAATCCATTTTATCGTTATCAAAGGCACGATCTTGCAGGATTTTTTGTGCGCGTAATTCGTCACGGCGGTGAACTACTGTTACCTTTTCAGCAAACCTTGTCAAATAAATACCTTCTTCTACGGCAGAGTCACCTCCACCAATTACGATTAAATTTTTATTTTTAAAGAAGGCTCCGTCACATACAGCACAATAGGAAACCCCTCTACCACTTAACTCCTCTTCACCAGGTATTCCTAATTTTTTATATTGGGCTCCTGTTGTTATGATAAGTGATCTGGTTTTATATTCTTTTTTCCCTGCTATGAGCGTTTTATAATCACCATGATCAATTACTTCTTTAATATCTCCATAAGCATATTCGGCACCAAACTTCTTCGCATGCTCAAACATTTTATTAGAGAGATCCGGGCCTAGGATATGCTCATATCCTGGATAGTTCTCCACATCTTCCGTATTGGCCATTTGACCACCTGGTATTCCTCGCTCGATCATTAATGTGTCCAAGTTTGCTCTGGAAGCATAGACTGCCGCAGTCATTCCGGCAGGACCTGCGCCCGCAATGATTACATCATAAATACGTTCTTCGGACATTTTAAATCGCCCCTTTTTCTTCTAGTAATTATAGCCATATTCAGCTTATAAGAATTAGTTCTTCTCGTCTAATATTATGCTCATTGATCCAGCCAAGGCTGTTTTTCTTTGGATAATGAAGGATGCCTTTTACAGCCCTCTTCCCATAAGGCAATGGCTTTATCAGTCTCTCCTACATGATAAGCTGTATAACTAAACCAGCGGAAATAAGAAGGGTGGCCTTTCACAAGACGCTTTGTTAACTGATGAAAACGTTCATAAGCCTCCTGCAAATTATCTGTTCTCGCCATAGTAACAGCAATTCTTAACTTTTGTTGAGCATGAATCGGATAGACATTTCTCAATGTCTCAACACAGGTTCTATATTCTTTTACCTTGCCCAGTTGATAATAAAATAATGCAAGATTTGTATGTGAATATAGAGCGTTTGGTTCTTCTTTTAGAATATCAAGTTCTTTTTGAATGGCCTCATCTTTTTGCCCTGAAAAGAATAATGCATGTGTATAATCATGTTTAGCCATTTTGTGCTCAGGAAATAATGTCATCATTTCTTCAATTAACGGGAGGGCTTTTTCCCACTCCATATACTCCATGTGGTGAAAAACTGTTTCCTGATAAATCAGAATCTCATCTTCATCTTCCAATTCCCACTCATCATCATCTTCATCGAAATCAATTAATTCCAGCAAGCTATGCGCTTCTTCGTGAAAGTCGCCATCTGGTTCTTTTTCCAGATAGTAATTAACATACTTTTTCGCATCATTAAGCAGGCCTAAATGGGCATAATTATTTGCAATTAAATAATAACAATCCACATAGTCCGTCGTTTGTAACACCTTTGTTAAAAGCTGATTAGCAGCATGGTATGCTCCAATTTCTGTATATATAATTGACATTTGGCAAGCGTATAACGGATCCTCAGGCTTTTCTTCCATTGCCTTTCGCAACCACTTTATCGCAATATCAAATTTTCTTTTTTGAAATGCTTCTACACCTTTTGTGAAATAAAAATCACCTTCCGGAATAAAAGGGATAACATTATTAGATTTATCTTGGCTTTTTTCTTTTGCTTGTTGCATGTGTATACCCCTAACCTTAACTATCCTTAACTTCTTATCACGGAACAAAGTATATCATATTTACTAAGGAATAGATATACACCTCAATGTAAAAAGAGGCTGGGCCAAATGAAATTTTATAAAGTTAAAATCCGAACCGATTCATACTAATAATGAATTATGGTTCGGATTTATTTTTTGTAACGAATTAGCGGAGGAAAAACACGCAGACTCCTGTGGGAGAAAAAGCCTAGCTAAGACCCCGGAGTGCATAGCACGAGGAGGCTTAGCAGCGCCCACGGAAAGCGAAGTGTTTTTCCGGAGCGGGGTTCCCACATTTTAAATAGTTCGTCTTTAGAATAGCGTTGTTTAGTTATGTCCCAGCCCCTTTTTGATTTATTTTACAGGGACGACTGCATCTCTTAGCAGTTGTTCAAGTTCATCAATATACTCTTGCTTTTCTTCTCCAGACCACTTAAGCTGTTTTTCCATAAATTTAATAACATTCTCTTTATGCTCTCTAACCCAATTAATATCAAAGAAGAGTGCTCCGGTACGTCGGACAAAGAAATCAACAGGCTTATACGTGGATTCAAATTCCATTGCATATTTGAGTTCTGCAAAAACTTCAGGAGCAATACCTTCTTTTTCTGCTCTATCGCTTTCGTTTTGGTAAAAATCCAAAATGACATCAAAATTCGCACCATATTTCTGAATTAATTCCAACGCTAAGCTTTCTTCCATTCCAGCAGCTACTGCTAATTCAGCTTTCTTCTTTTTAAAATTTTGGAATCCTTTTGATCCACCGACTTCACCACCAGAAATAGGTAAATGCTCTGTCTCTGATTTGGAATAAAGAATGCCTTCTTCATTTTTAAATTGCTCTACTACTTTATCCACAGCTTCCTGAGCCATTTTCCGATATCCAGTTAACTTTCCTCCAGCCATGGATATTAATCCTGAATCAGAAACAAATATTTCATCTTTTCTTGATATCTCACTTGGATTATCAGTGCCCTCTTCGGCAATAAGTGGGCGTAAACCTGCCCAGCTGGACTCAACATGCTCTGCGGTAATTTCCAATGTAGGGAACATATAATTAATCGCATTAATTATATAATCTCGATCTTCTTCCGTCATCGTTGGATGGGCAATGTCCCCTTTGTAAGTTGTATCTGTTGTACCCACATATGTGACTCGATTTCTTGGAATAGCAAAAATCATTCGACCATCTGGGGCATCAAAATAAATTGCCTGTTGCAACGGAAAGATTTCTTTCGGAAAAACCAAGTGAACCCCTTTTGTTAAATGTAAAGCTTTCCCTTTCTTGGAACCGTCTTTTTCTCTTAGTTCATCTACCCACGGCCCTCCAGCATTAATAACTTTCTTAGCATATATACGGTGTGTTTCTTTAGTAATTTGATCCTCAACCACCACTCCAGTAACCTTGGATTGGTCATTATAAATAAAATCAATCACCTTAGCATAATTAATTGCGTGTACTCCTTTTTGAACTGCTTTCTTTAACACTTCTATTGTTAATCGAGCATCATCTGTTTTGTATTCTACATAATATCCTGCTCCTCTTAAACCATCTTGTTTAATAAGGGGTTCTCTGTTAATCGCTTCTTCAGGCTTAAACATCGTTCGTCTTTCACCTTTTTTCACACCAGCTAAAAAGTCATACACTCGTAAACCAACATTTGTAGTAAAAGGCCCAAAAGTACCTCCTTTATGGAATGGCAGCATCATCCATTCTGGTGTAGTTACATGTGGCCCATTTTCATAAACAATCGCTCTTTCCTTGCCTACTTCGGCAACCATCTTTACCTCAAATTGTTTAAGGTAACGTAGCCCGCCATGAACTAATTTAGTCGACCTGCTTGAGGTTCCTGCTGCAAAATCTTGCATTTCAACAAGCCCGGTTTTTAGGCCACGCGTTACAGCATCTAATGAGATTCCTGCTCCAGTAATACCTCCTCCCACTACAAGCAAATCCAATTTGTTATCTTCTAGTTGCTTATATGTTTCATCACGTTCATAACTTGAAAAGTTTTTCATTACAATAACCTCCCTGATAATTGAAATCATCTATACATATCCATACCCTTTCTTAAGGACAAACATGTAAGATTTACCGACACTATTTACAAAAAAAGAAAAAACCGCAAAATACACTAATAACATATTAGTGATTTGCGGTTTCTCCAATTCTCCGGCCGGTATATTAACTTATTTTTATTATATCATATAGATGTTTAAACGTATACTCTTTTATTTAAATGTCTGAGCTGCCTTAACAGCAGTTTGCCATCCCGTATACAAATTTTCTCTCGTATCATCTGACAGATGTGGAGTAAATGTCTTATCTACTTTCCACTGCTTGGCAATTTCCTCTTTGCTTTCCCAGAATCCAACAGCTAGTCCTGCCAAATATGCAGCGCCTAGCGCGGTGGTCTCATTTACAACCGGCCTTTCAACCTCGACATCCAACATATCGCTTTGAAATTGCATGAGGAAGTCATTCTTTACAGCTCCGCCATCAACCCTGAATTTTTTAACATTAATTCCCGAATCTTTTATCATAATGTCAACTACATCTCGCGTTTGGTATGCCAATGATTCCAATGTCGCCCGTACAAAATGTTCCTTTTTTGTACCACGTGTTAAACCAAATACAGCACCTCTCACTTCACTATCCCAGTAAGGAGTACCAAGCCCAACAAAAGCAGGTACAACATAAACCCCTTCTGTCGAAGATACCGATTTTGCCAATGGTTCACTTTCAGGAGAGCTATTAATAATTTTCAAACCATCTCGCAACCATTGAATTGCTGAACCTGCTACGAATATACTCCCTTCAAGGGCATATTCTACCTTTCCATCAACACCCCATGCAAGTGTTGTCAGTAAACCATTTTCTGACTGGACACCTTCTTCACCTGTATTCATTAGCATAAAGCAACCAGTACCATACGTATTCTTTGCCATTCCTTTTTCAAAACAAGCTTGGCCGAAGAGTGCCGCCTGCTGATCTCCAGCCATACCAGCAATAGGGACTTCCTGGCCAAAGAAATGATAATTTACCGTGTTTCCATATACTTCTGATGAAGCTTTAACTTCCGGAAGCATACTAGAAGGAATTTCTAATACATCCAGTAGTTCTTCATCCCACTTTAAATCGTAAATATTATACATTAACGTTCTCGACGCGTTTGAATAATCAGTAACATGCACTTTACCACCTGTCAGTTTATAGACAAGCCATGTATCCATTGTTCCGAATAAAAGCTCACCGTTCTCTGCCTTTTCTCTTGCACCTTCCACGTGATCAAGTATCCATTTCACTTTTGTACCAGAGAAATAGGGATCAAGTAACAATCCTGTTTTATTACGAAAGATATCATTATAACCTGATTCACGTAGTTGATTACATATTTCTTGTGTTTGTCTTGATTGCCAAACAATTGCTTTATGGATTGGCTTTCCTGTCTGTTTATCCCAAACTACGGTTGTTTCTCGTTGGTTTGTAATACCAATTCCTGCAATTTGTTCAGGATTTACATCACTTTTACGTAATGCTTCTGAAATACAAGATAATATAGAAGTCCAAATTTCATTCGCATCATGCTCTACCCAACCTGGTTTAGGAAAAAATTGTTCAAATTCTTTCTGGCCTGTTTCTACTATTTCTCCTTTATGGTTAAAGATAATTGCACGAGAACTCGTTGTTCCCTGATCCAATGCCAACATATATTTTTCCATTATTTTACTCCTCCTTATTATTACTAACAAAGATTTATTTGCTTACAAATTTACATCGTAGCAGTTTTTAGCTCTTTCGATAAAGCTATTCCAAATAAAACAATAATAAAACAACTAAATATCCAAAAAGTTAAAGTAGGTGTAGCTTCAAATAATGCTTAATAAAACAGCCCTCCATATATACCTCCTATTGCAGGCCCTATAACCGGAACCCAGGAATATCGCCAATTTGAATCCCTTTTTCCTGGTATCGGTAAAAACCAATGTGCAATCCGCGGCCCCAAATCTCTGGCAGGATTTATACGGAGCTACTAGTTAGTTATTCCACATTATCTTTCCTACTTAACCTGTATATCCAAAAATTTCTTTTTTTAACTTTCTGTGTTGTTAACGAACGCTCTTAAAAAAAGATAAAATACTACCAAGTTACTTCGTAGTTTATCTTTTTTGAGAATCATTGGGTAGTTACCACATATTAGGACAAAAAAACTGACAGAAAGGGTCATAAAGGCCCCCCTCCTGTCAGTTCTTTGTATATCTACCATAATTCACGATTTGAAGTAGATACTGCATGAGCCCCTGCCTTCAATGCTGCTGAAACATCTTCCTCTGTTTTTATCAGCCCACCGGCTATTACAGGAACTTTAGTTTGTTCATAAATTTCTTTAATAATAGATGGCATCCTTCCTGGTAATACCTCTACACTATCAGGCTGAATACGTTTAATTAGTTCCAGACTATGGTCCAATGCAAGACTATCTAATAAAAAAATCCGTTGAATCGATAGAAGGTTATGTTTCTTTGCTAGCTTTATAATATTAGCCCTGGTTGATAAAATCCCATCTGGTTTAACTTCTCTTACTAGATATTCCATACCAAATTCATCCGCTTTTAACCCTTGGATTAAATCAAAATGCACCAATGCTTTTTTATTTGCACGTTTTGTGTAAGTAACAAGACTCTTCAACTGGGCAAGTCTTGTTTCCAAGAAAACAAGTGAATCATAAGAGGTGTCGAGCGCCTTATCAAAATCTTTCATTTTACGAATTGCCGGAATAATCCCAGAAGGTATATCCATTATTATCACCTATTCAGAGAAGTTATTTTCTTCACGTTTTTCCATTTCCTTTTTCGTATAAATCACTTGCATCGGGTTCCCCCCAACAAAAGTTCCCGGGGCGACATCCTTGTGAACAAGTGTGCCTGCTGAAACAACAGCTCTATCACCTATCGTAACACCAGGTAATATAGTTGTATTTGCACCAATCAGTACATTATCACCGATTATGACATTGCCAATACGATATTCTTTAATAAGATATTCGTGCGCAAGAATAGTGGTGTTATAACCAATTATACTATTATTTCCCACACTTATTTTTTCAGGAAACATAACATCTGGTACCACCATCAATGCAAATGCTGTTTGTTTGCCCACCTTCATTCGTAAAAAAATACGGTACAAGCTATTTTTCAAGCTTAGAAAAGGTGTATACCGAGCCAATTGAATGATAATAAAATTTTTAACAACCTTCCAAAAGGACACGGTTTTATATATTTGCCACAAGGAGTTGGCATGTTCTACCGGAAAACGCTCTGTTTTACGCATGTACTACACTCCTGTTATTTTCAGTAAATCCCGCATGTCCTCCAGCATATAAGTCGGTTTATATGCTAAGAGACTATCTCTGCCTTTATGCGCCCAGGAAACACCTGCAGTTTGCACTCCTGCATTTTTACCAGCCACTATATCATGATAGTTATCTCCAACCATTAATGTAGAGGCGCCATCTGCATCCAATTCCTTCATTGCCTTTATTACTGGCTCTGGATGAGGTTTTGCATGTTGGACATCGTCATAAGTAATAATGGTATTAAATAAAGGTTCCAGACCTGTCAGAGTGAGACCCATATGCACACTCTTAGCCATTTTTGTAGAAACAATGCCAACCTTTTTCCCACTATTTTTCAACTTCTGTATGGTTTCTACTGCGTACGGAAAAGCCTTTACATAACGATCGTGCTCAGCTAGATTATGTTCACGATAGGTCTTAACCAGTACATCAGCCCTTTCTGGATCTATGTTATGAAATGTATCGAGTAATGGAGGGCCGTTAAATCCCATGATTTCCTCTTTGGTAAAGGATAAATTATGTTTTTTGAACGTGTGTTCAAAAGAGGCGGTTATAAGTTCATTTGTATCAATTAAAGTGCCGTCAAGGTCAAAGAGTATTGTATCTATGTTCATTAGTTGCTTCCTTCCTGTTCTTTGAATAATCTACGCGTTTCCATATATAAGCGATAGCCAATGTTAAAAGAATAGCTGTGGTTAGGCGTATGAGCAATAATGGCCAAACGGGAATCCCTAAAGGTATAAAAATTAGAGTATCCTCCACTACCGCATGACAGGAGACTAAAAAGATCAGTGCCAGTAGCATATCTTTTTTCGATACATTGTCCTCTTCCACGGCCTGAATCATTAACCCTGCTCCATATGCTAGACCAATTGTTAATCCCGCAACCATTGTCATAGAAGTGTTCTTTTCCATTCCAAGCAATCTTGTAAACGGTGCGAATTTATTTGAAAGAATGCTCAGCCATCCTTTTTCCCTTAAAAATTGCATAATAACCATTAATGGTATAACAATACAAGCCAACTGAACAATAGCTATAATAGCTGTTTGAAGACCTTGCAGTATAATAGCTCCCCAGCCAATCGGGTCGGCAACGTCAGAGGAAATAAGTCCATATTGTGCCATCTCTGTTCCGCCATTCCATACTATATTAATAACAATCGCCGCTATTAAAGCCAACGTAACACGGATACCGACAATTAACCACCAGCTCACTCCAACCCTGGAAGCGACTGCTGATTCAATAAATAAATTATGAGAAAATGACAACATGACTGCCATGATAAAAACTTCTTTCACGGAAAAATCGAAAGAAACAATTGCAGCTATTCCAGCATATAAATTCAGGGCATTCCCTAATACCAAGGGAACGGCTGCCTCACCTGACAGCCCAATTAATCGCATTAACGGGGACAATTTTTCCATAACCCAAGGTAAAACAGGAGTATACTGTAAAATAGTCACAATCAAAGTGATAGGAAAAATTACTTTTCCTAATGTCCATGAAGTTTTCATTCCCTCTTTTAATCCACGTGACATAATCCCAGTCATCCGCATTTCCCTCTTCTCTTCCTATTTTTTCTTTTTATTCTTCTTTTTATTATCAATTTTCTTCTTTGCAGATACTTTTCCTTCTGCATACTTGATTTTAGGCCCTTTTATATGGCGATATACAAGAATGATTATAGCTGTCACAATACCTATAACAGAGATAAGCTGTGCTTGCCTTAAGTCGCCAACTGCGTATAAACTGTCAGTTCGCATACCCTCGATGAAAAAGCGGCCTACAGAGTATGCAATCACATAGCTTAAGAATACGTCTCCGCGTAACGGGTTATATCTGCGTAGGATAAGTAAAAAGGCAAATACGATTAAATTCCAAATAGATTCATATAAAAAAGTAGGATGGTACATAACTCCTTCAATGCACATTTGGTTCATTATAAAATCAGGTAAATATTGATGAAAACTATTATACGTTTCCTCTGAAATTGCACCACCATGTGCTTCCTGATTCATAAAGTTTCCCCAACGTCCAATTGCCTGCCCTAAGATCAAACTTGGCGCAATAATATCAGCTAATTGCCAAAAGGAAATTTTCTTTATTCTTGTATATACAATTGCCGTCAAAACTCCACCAATAACAGCACCATGTATTGCAATGCCACCTTCCCATATGGCAAAAATGTCCGTCCATGGTCCATCAGCGTAATTTTCCCATTCAAATATTACATAATAAATTCTGGCAAACAAAATAGCGATCGGAATGGCGAAAACAACAAAATCAACGATGAGATCTTTTTTCATTCCCAAGCGATCTGATTCTTTTGTTGCCAGATACAATCCCAGAAAAGCGCCTGTGGCAATAATCACCCCATACCAATAAATTGGTAAGGGCCCAATTTCTAAAAATACCCGGTCTAACGCCGGTGCTTGACAACTCATATGACTCCTCCTATTCTGCTCCTTCTGACTCCTGTTCAATCATCATGGTTAGTCGCTCTGAAAACTCCTCAGCTGCATTTACTCCCATTCTTTTCAAACGGAAGTTCATTGCTGCAACCTCTATAATTACTGCAAGGTTCCTACCTGGTCGAACAGGTATGGTTGCTTTCGGTAACTCAACATCCATTATCTTCATTTTATCTTCATCTAATCCAAGTCTGTCATATTGCTTTTTCTGATCCCATATTTCCAGATTGATAATGAAGGAAATTTTTTTATGACTTCTAACAGAACCTGCTCCGAATAATGTCATTACATTAATAATTCCTAGTCCGCGAATTTCTAGAAGATGCTCAATTAATGGTGGAGGATTTCCAATCAAACTATCATAATCCTCCTGCCTGATTTCTACGCTATCATCCGCTACCAGGCGGTGTCCTCGCTTCACTAATTCCAAAGCAGTTTCACTTTTCCCTACGCCACTTTGACCTGTAATCAGGACACCAACCCCATATATATCAACAAGCACCCCATGGATCGCTGTCGATGGAGCAAATTTAGCTTCCAGATAATTAGTTAAACGGCTAATGACCCTTGTCGTTTTCCGTGGTGAATGTAAAATAGGTACTCCAGATTCATTTGCTGCATTTATCAATATTTCTGGTATTTCCATTCCTCTGGAGACAACGATTCCAGGAGTGATATCTGTACATAAACGGCTGGCGCGATCTCTTTTTTCCTCATCTGTCAGATCTAGAAAATAAGCCATTTCTGTTCTGCCGATTAATTGTAAACGTTCTTGGGGGTAATATTTAAAATAACCGGTCATTTCAATTCCCGGACGTGAAATGTCACTTGTTATAATTTCTCTATGTATTCCATCTTCCCCTGCTACAAGAGTTAAAGTAAAATTTTTAAGTAAATCCTTGGTACGAACTATCGACATGTACTGCATCCTCCTCGAATTGGTGTAAGAAGTTTCACTTTATTGTAGCATATACGAAAAAAAAATCGTAGGCGAATAGCCTACGAAGCATTTTCTGTTAACGGATGGAGTCTTTCACCAAATTATTTAGCACTAAGTTAATAATAGAAATGATAATAGAAGCAAGTATAGCTATACCAAATCCATCAATTACGAAGGATGAATCCATTAATGCTTGTGTAATCATTAGCGTAACTGCATTGATAACAAATAAAAATAAACCAAGTGTTAATATTGTAATAGGTAATGTAAATAAAATGAGCAACGGCTTAATTAAGATATTTAAAATAGCTAGAATGAAACTGGCCAAAAGCGCTGTTCCGAATCCTTCCAGCTGAAAAGAATCAAATAGTTGAGCTACAACTAATAAAGCTACTGCATTTAAAATAAGTGATATCAGCCAACGAAGCACCATTTAATGTATCTCCCTTTCATTTGGTATTATAAAGATAGCAATCAAGTACACAAATGCAAAGGTGAAGGCACTAAAAAATAGTAAAATAATAAAAATTAATCGTAGGATAGTTACATCAACATTGAAGTATTCTGCAATACCGCCTAGAATACCTGCGACCATACGTTGATTAGATGAACGATATAATTTTTTCATAAAATGCTCCCTCCTTCTATATATTCAGGTTTCCTCATGTAAATATAATTTAAACATTATAATTGTATTTACAATCTACACTGAAATAGTCTTTTAAATGCTTTTTTCTAAATAAAGTTAAATATTAAAGCAGAAGAAGAGAGCGATTCTTCACTTATATCTTCATTTTAGAAGTCTATTACTTTTCAAAGTCCCAAATATAAAATTGTTCATACCCAAGCCTTTTTTCAGCTTTTTCTTTTAAATCCTTATCTAAGTTTTCATAATCTGTTAGTTGACCAAGTATTCCACTAGCCTGTGAGGTATGGCACAATATGGCTTCCATTTTCTTGTCCAGGTATGGGCGAATATCATTAATTACATGAGGTTTTCCTAAATCCTCCACGTACGTATTCGTTATAGCTTGCGCCCACACTGTCGGTCGAACTTCAGGCTCCATTAAACTTACTGCCTCGATAGCTGCCGCGCCCATGGCATTATGATCAGGGTGAACAGCGTGTGGAGGATAATGCGTAATTACAAGCGAAGGCTTGATTTCTTCAAGTCTTGCTTTTAAATCATCTGCTATCTGGCTACGATTCTCATATTCAATTGTCTTATCACGATAGCCAAGCATTTGTACTTGAATGTCCAGCGCCTTGCAGGCATTAAGTAATTCTTGTTTTCTGATCTCTGGTAATGTCTCACGATTTGCAAATGTGGGGGAGCCCATATTTCTACCCATTTCACCTAATGTGCCACATAAGTAGGTAACTGGTACCCCCTGCTCTCTAAATTTTGCAATTGTTCCAGCGGCGCCAAACGATTCATCATCAGGATGTGGGTATATAACTACAACATGTTTTTCCATTCTTATCACCTTTATTCTAAAAATTTACCATAATAATTAAATGTTTTTCCATTTTTTAATAGCTAAATGGAGTTTCACTAATTTGAAGTGCTACCATTAAACGGCCTTCGCGATCATGACCGGCCATTAGCATCTTACTCTCTTCCTGCATCACCCAATCAGTTAGCCCTTCAGCATAAATCCACCCTTTTTCCATTTTCAAGCCAACCCGATAGGCATTTCCGCTTCCAACGATCTTTGCTTGATGAAATGTTACTTCTGCATTTCTAACATATGCTCCTACATTGTATGCTTTATCGTCAAAATGACTTGCATATGCCCCATTTGTCGTTTCCACATGTACATATACTGCTTTATTTGTAAAACGATCTAATTGTTCTTGTACTTTTTCCATTTCAATTGATTTCATTATTCTGTTCCTCCCAAAAACACTTCTTTGTTTAGCTTATCCAAATGATAGGAATGCGTCAAAACATACGTTTGAAAATATCGCAAAAGAAAGTTCAATAGTAGTATACTTGCTTGAGTATATTCCTAATCTAATACATTAAAGGAATGAGACGAGCGTGAGAGCAATCGGCAGTAGAACAAGCTAATCCGCTGAAAACAGTCCTACATAGTTAATTCGTAGTTTACCAATTTTGTGTACTATCGAACCCCAATAAAAAATTCTTAAAGATACGGTAACAAAAAAATAGGTAATAAGCTTTGTCCAGCTTATTACCTTTACAGTTTACTTTGCACTTATTTTTTCTTTGTTTGAAATCAGATTATTCATTCGCTGCTGGTCTCTTTCTAACACCGGTTTTAAATATCGGCCAGTATAAGATATTTCTTTTTTAGCAATCTCTTCCGGTGTACCTGTTGCAATAATCTGTCCTCCACGTGCTCCGCCTTCTGGTCCTAAGTCAATAATATGATCTGCAGTTTTGATAACATCAAGATTATGTTCAATAATCAACACTGTATCACCATTATCCACTAAACGCTGAAGGACTGCTAACAACCGTTTAATATCATCAACATGTAAACCAGTTGTCGGTTCGTCTAAAATATAAAAGGATTTTCCATTGGAACGGCGGTGTAATTCACTTGCGAGTTTCACCCGTTGCGCTTCTCCACCTGACAATGTTGTTGCCGGCTGTCCTAGTTTGATATACCCTAAACCAACATCATAAATAGTTTGCAATTTACGTTTAATTTTAGGGATATTAGCAAAAAACTCCAAAGCTTCTTCAATGGTCAGTCCTAATACATCAGAGATATTCTTTCCTTTATATTTAACCTCCAAGGTTTCCCGGTTGTAACGTTTTCCATGACAAACCTCACAAGGGACATATACATCTGGTAAGAAGTGCATTTCAATTTTAATTATTCCATCGCCACGACAGGCTTCACATCTTCCACCTTTAACATTGAAGCTGAAACGACCTTTTTTATAGCCTCGTACCTTTGCTTCATTAGTTTGAGCAAAAACATCACGGATATCATCAAAAACACCTGTATAAGTTGCTGGATTGGAACGAGGAGTCCTTCCAATCGGTGATTGGTCAATATCGATAACCTTCTCGATATGCTCGATCCCTTTTACCGTTTTATGCTTTCCTGGCTTATGTTTGCCACGATACAATTCCTTGGCTAATGATTTGTATAAAATTTCATTTACTAAAGTACTTTTCCCCGAACCAGAAACGCCGGTAACTACGGTCATTAGACCAATTGGAAA
This sequence comes from Virgibacillus halodenitrificans, assembly GCF_001878675.1. Lineage (NCBI taxonomy): Bacteria > Bacillati > Bacillota > Bacilli > Caryophanales > Bacillaceae > Virgibacillus > Virgibacillus halodenitrificans. The sequence goes on from NZ_CP017962.1 coordinate 2,593,583, forward strand.
TTTAGCATTAACCTTCTTTAAATTATTCTCTTCAGCTCTAACTACTTCAATATGACGTTTATCACTTTTTCTTCTTTGAGATGGTAATTGAATAAATTTGTCTCCAGATAAATATTGTCCTGTTAGAGAACGCTCATCTTTCATTACTTCTGTTGGTGTGCCGCTTGCTACTATTTGGCCTCCATGCTCCCCAGCACCTGGACCAATATCTATTAACCAATCGGCAGCCAGCATGGTATCTTCATCGTGCTCCACAACAATTAACGTGTTATCCAGATCCCTCATGCGCTTTAATGTTTCGATAAGCCGATCGTTATCCCGTTGATGCAGTCCGATGGATGGTTCATCCAATACGTAAAGAACCCCTGTCAGAGCAGACCCAATCTGAGTAGCCAGGCGTATACGCTGAGCTTCTCCGCCCGAGAGTGTACCAGCTGCACGAGATAAAGTGAGATAATCCAAGCCGACATTATTTAAAAATTCCAGCCGGTTACATATTTCCTTGAGGATCATTTGAGCAATTTTTTCTTCCTTTTCACTTAGCTCTAAATGCTCAAAAAAGTCCTGAGCCTCTACTATGGAGAAATCAGTGACTTTGCTAATATGCAGCCCATTTACCAGTACCGCTAAAGCTTCTTCCTTTAAACGGTATCCCTTACATGCAGGACAATGTTTTTGGGCCATATACTTTTCTAAGGTTTCACGAATGAAATCAGATGATGTTTCACGATACCGTCTAGCTACATTTGCTAGCACACCTTCAAAAGCGACACGATTATCTCTAACTTTACCGAAATCATTTACGTAATGGAATTGGATTTTTTCATTACCGCTTCCATACAGAATTTTATCCATTTCTTCTTTCGGAAGATCCTTTACTGGTGTATCCATATTTATATTAAAATGATTGCAAACACTTTGCAGTAACTGAGGATAATACTGAGAACTAATTGGTTCCCAAGGTGCAATTGCATGCTCGTTCAACGTCTTATCCCAATCAGGAATGACGAGATCCAGATCTACTTCCAGGTTTGTCCCCAATCCGTCACATGTAGGGCATGCTCCAAATGGACTGTTGAATGAAAATAACCTTGGTTCCAACTCATCAATCGAGAATCCACATATGGGACAGGCATGATTTTCACTAAACATTAATTCCTCTTCACCAATTACGTCAACAATGATCTTGCCTTCTCCCAAAGTAAGTGCTGTCTCAATAGAGTCACTCAATCGCCCAGTAATTCCCTCTTTTACTACAATACGGTCCACCACAACTTCAATAGAGTGCTTTTTGTTTTTCTCTAATTTAATTTCTTCTGATACTTCTCGCATTTCTTTGTCTACTCTTATTCTCACGTAGCCTTCCTGACGCAACTTCTCAAATACTTTTACATGCTCACCTTTTCGGCCGGAAACAACTGGAGCAAGTATTTGCAGCTTAGTTCTTTCAGGGTATTCCAAAATGCGATCAACCATTTGCTGGACCGTTTGAGAAGAAATTTCAATTCCATGCTTTGGACAAGTGGGATGGCCTACCCTGGCATATAGAAGTCTTAAATAATCATAGATTTCTGTGACTGTTCCTACTGTTGACCTTGGATTCTTACTCGTTGTCTTCTGGTCGATAGAAATAGCAGGAGATAGTCCCTCTATGGCATCTACATCCGGCTTATCCATCTGCCCTAAAAATTGCCGTGCATAAGCAGAAAGAGACTCGACATAGCGCCGCTGCCCTTCTGCATAAATTGTATCAAAAGCGAGTGAAGATTTTCCAGATCCTGACAAGCCTGTAAGTACGACCAGATTATTTTTAGGAATGGTGACATCAACATTCTTTAAATTATGTGCCCTTGCGCCTTGAATTTGTATACTTTTACTAGGCATTTATAAATCAACCTCCCGCTTTAAGTTCTAGAATAATATCACGAAGTTCAGCTGCTTTTTCGAAGTCAAGACCTTTGGCAGCCTCCTTCATTTCTTTTTCCATTTGTTCAATTGCTTTTGTTTTTTCTTTTCCGGAGAGGTTAGCAAGACTCTTCTTATTATCTCCGTATTCTTCCTGTTCTTCTGCAGCTACAGTTGCACGTATGACATCACGCACATCTTTTTTAATTGTCGTTGGGGTTATTCCGTGTTGTTCATTATAAGCCATTTGCTTTTCACGGCGTCGGTTGGTTTCATCCATCGCCACTTGCATGGAATTTGTAATGCGGTCTGCATACATAATTACTTCTCCATTTTCATTACGTGCAGCGCGTCCCATTGTTTGGATAAGGGATCTTTCTGAACGAAGAAAGCCCTCTTTATCTGCATCTAGAATTGCCACTAGCGAAACCTCCGGTATATCCAACCCTTCCCTTAGAAGGTTAATACCAATTAATACGTCATATTTTCCAACTCGCAAATCTCTAATTATCTCAATCCGCTCAAGCGTTTTTATTTCCGAATGCAGATAAGCAACCTTCATTCCTATTTCTTTTAAGTAATCAGTTAAATCCTCTGACATCTTTTTAGTCAGTGTAGTAACAAGTACTCTTTCTTTCCGTTCCACGCGTTTATTTATTTCACCAATGAGGTCGTCGATTTGCCCATTAATCGGACGCACTTCGATTTTAGGATCAAGTAATCCTGTAGGTCTTATAATTTGTTCTGTCATTTCAGGTGAATGTTCCATTTCATAGGGCCCGGGAGTTGCTGAGACGTAAACGAGCTGATTCGTTGCTTTCTCAAACTCCTCGAATTTTAACGGTCGATTATCGAGTGCAGATGGCAATCGAAATCCATGGTCTACAAGAACTTGTTTTCTCGCCCTGTCTCCATTATACATTCCACGGATTTGGGGGAGAGTAACATGGGATTCATCCACCACTACAAGAAAATCATCCGGGAAGAAGTCTAAAAGGGTATATGGTGTATCCCCTTCATTACGGAATGTTAAATGACGGGAATAGTTTTCAATACCTGAACAAAAACCCATTTCATTCATCATTTCAATATCATAATTTGTACGCTGTTCCAGACGCTGTGCTTCTAGTAATTTATTTTCCGAACGGAGTTCTTTCAGTCGTTCCTCCAACTCTTTTTCGATATTTATAATAGCTTTCTTAAGCTTTTCTTCACGTGTAACAAAGTGGGAAGCAGGAAAAATTGCAATATGCTCCCTGTCACCAATAATTTCGCCTGTCAATGCATCTACTTCACGAATACGGTCGATCTCGTCGCCGAAAAATTCAATTCGAATACAATGTTCTTCCCGTGAGGCTGGGATGACTTCTACTGAATCTCCACGCACACGAAAAGTACCACGTTGAAAGTTAATATCATTCCTTGCATATTGTATATCTACAAGATCACGTAAGAGTGCATCTCGATCCTTTTCCATTCCCATCCGTAGTGAAAGCACCTGGCTTTTATATTCTTCAGGGGAACCCAAACCGTATATGCAAGAAACACTTGCTACAATTAAAACATCATTTCTTTCAAATAATGAAGATGTAGCAGAATGTCGGAGTTTATCAATCTCGTCGTTTATACTCGCGTCTTTTTCTATAAAAGTATCAGTAGATGGTACGTAAGCTTCCGGTTGATAATAGTCATAATAGCTGACAAAATATTCAACCGCGTTATTTGGAAAAAACTCTTTAAATTCACTATATAACTGTCCAGCTAAAGTTTTATTATGCGCAATGACCAATGTTGGCCGATTTATTTCTTTTACCACGTTAGACATCGTGAACGTCTTCCCTGTTCCAGTTGCTCCAAGTAACGTCTGATGACGCTGACCAGCCAGAATTTTATCAACGATTTCCTGAATTGCTTTAGGCTGGTCGCCACGCGGTTCGTAGTTCGCTATTAATTCAAACGTATTATTCACTAGTCTTGCCCCCGATCTGAATCATCTATAAATAGTTTATCATACGTACAAATAATTTTAACATATTAACGAACAAATATTCGATAAAAATGCTTTAACCCTTCTCTTCTAAAGACATTATACCCTTATAAGCCTACTTAAAATCATACCAGTAATATTTCACCATAAAAAAACACCAGCCTTTTCGCCGATGTTTTCCTTGATAATATTAAATAAAGTAGAGCCTATTATTCACCTTTAGTTACTTTTATTAACCCAACTGCCCCCTTAGTAGCATGATTAAATTGATGTGTTACAAATGGATATTCTCCTTCTTCTTTTACAGTAAATTCTACAACTGCGCCTCCGCTTGCAGGTAGCATAACTGTCTGCATCCCCTTATAATGGTTGGCCGGGTTACCATCAATATAAACATCATCAAACATCGTCCCAACTACGTGAAAGCTACTAACTTCGTTTGGTCCAACGTTATTTATATAGATACGTACTTTATCTCCAGCATTTGCTAATAATGGTTCATCCTTCACCGCACTAACGGTTCCATTCGTATTTGGTTGCCCTTCATGTAATGCTTTTGTGGAAAATACAACTTGGGAAGGGACATCGTTTGTCATATCCTCAAGGTCGTTGTATTTATACCATTCGTTCTGAATAACAACATACTCTTTATCCACTTCGTTGTCAGTTGGATAACCGTCATTTGGTTTTACAATAATCACACCATGCATTCCATTTGCAATATGTTGGAGAACAGGTGCAGTACCACAATGATACATAAACACACCTGGATTAGATGCTTTGTAAGAAAACGTACCATCTTCATTTGGAGCTACATCAGCAAAGTTTTTATCCGGAGCAGTATGAACAGCGTGAAAATCCATACTATGAGGAATTGCTGGATCCTTATTTTCTAATGTAAAGTGAATGGTATCCCCTTCATTTACTACAACTAGCGGTCCAGGTGCCTCTCCGTTAAACGTCCAGGCCTTGTAATTATAATTTTTATCAATTTCAATATCAGTAATTTGCGCTGTCATCGTAACAAATACATCTTTTCCATCTCGTTCAAATTCCACAGGTACAGGTTCTTGATTTAATTCTTTGTGTGGAGCTATGATGTCCTGGAGATTTTCCGTAGCACTCGTTTGTTTCACAGAGCTCTTAAGCTCCTTAGACACTTCATGTTGAACTTCGTTTGTTCCATTACCACAAGCAGATAACATTAAAGCACTCACCATTAATACAGCAGTTAACGTATACTTAGTTTTTTTCAACATATTAATCACCTCTAGTTAAGATTGAAGATAACCTTAGGCCATCCAACATATATGTGTTAGTTATCTGCTCTGCGTGAATAACCCTATCTTCACTCTTAGTTTATGATTTATATACCTGCCCACCTGTGATTTGCATCACTTTTCTTTTGTGTGTATATGAACAATATATGTCTGACATAAAGACAGTAAATACTGTATAAATAGGATAAATACTACAAGTTCACGTAATTATTGTGAATATTTCACATAAGAAGAGAGTAAACAGGCTAAGTTGAAAATTAAAAAGGTAATTCCATGATCAATCATGGAATTACCTTTAGTAAGTAATAAGTTAATTACTTAATAGCCTCTTCTTTCTGTAAGGGTCTGCGGCAAATACCACACCTAATTCATGGTGGTCCCCTTCGTATAACGCGCCTTGTACAAAACGATTTTCTCCATTAAAATCTATGATTTCCAATTTAAAAAAGGCACCACTCTTTTGGAGTGAATAATAAAACTCTTCAATGCCACTGACTCTGAATCCATTCACTTTGGTTATAACTTCACCAGGTAAAATTTCAAGACGTTCCGCTGGAGTTTCAGGTATAATTGCTAATACTTTTAGCCCTGCCTTACTGCGTTGGAAGAAAGATGGAGATAACCGATCAGCAGTTCTGAATCTATAGTTGATTAACTCTCTTCCAAGGATTGATAAAACTACTGCTGCCAGAGAGAACCAAGATTGAAATACACTTCCAATAGCCAAGACTAGGATAAAAACTCCCAATAGGATAACTTGTTTAGCCAGACGTCGTGCTGCATTTGCAGGAGCATTACCTAAAACAGCTTGTTCAAATCCGATTAGTAAAGGAAAAAGCACTAGGCTATAAGTGGTTTCACCAATAGAAAAATATGGCCAATACGGTGCAAAAGGTGTAATTAATCCCGAGGGCACTAATGTAAAAAAAGGAATTATGCTTAACTTTTTTAAACGGTGGAGACCAATCCAACCACCTCTGGAACCTTTTATTAGCTCAGGATAGGATTCCTGCTTCCTCGTTTTCCATATCAAAGCCCCTTCTGCAATTAATCCTATTCCCAATAAAATAACGATAACACTAAAACTTATATCTGAAAATGGTTGAGTTCCCTTCCCTAGAAATGGGAGAAACAATAAAATCACATAGGTTAACCCAATGGTGTAACTAGGTGAAAGTAACGTAAATTTGCCAGTGATACTTAAAAGTATAATTACAATACTAATGATAAACATTACTTCGTAAGACAATACCATTCCTGTTCCTAAAAAGATCACAGAAAAAATCACACCAAGTAATAAAGAGAAAAACAATGTATTCTTCCATTCAGAAAAAACATCAAAGATTTTAATACCAAAATTTTTTCTTTCTTGTTTAATTCGCCTGTAACCTGCCAGTACCACTAGGAACAGACTCCAATACAGTAATGGTTGGAGAAACAGTTTAGCTAAACCTTTCCCTAGTTCAATTGCCCACAAGTTCATTGCTTCATCACCTTCTCTGTTAAACTATCTACTAGTATTATTCGATAGTTATCGACTTTTTCCCTGCAATTTTTGAGTTAAAAAGCCGCGGTTTCAGCCGCGGCTTTATGCTTATTTATATAAAGCTTTCAGTGCAGTATCTAACTGAACGTCGTCTTCTCCATTACGTATTTTCTCTACAATCTTTGTCTCCAGTAATCCAGCTGTTTTTTTATCAACTTCCCCAGTCACTTTTATATCGTTCTTCTGTTGGAATTTCTTCACAGCTTTAACTGTCTCTTTACTGAAATAGCCATCTTCTCTCCCCGGCTCGTAATCTAAACCAGAAAGCATTTTTTGGATATTCCCGATTTTCTCATCTGATTGATCAAATCCAAATGGGTCATCAATTTGAATAGGATTAGAATAATAATAATCAGGTTGTTTCTTCTCAATCGTTGGTTCTACTCCCTTTTCATTAATCCAATTACCTTTTGGAGAAAGCCATTTGTAGAAAGTAAGCTTAATCGTACTTCCATCTCCTAATGGAACTGCTTGTTGTACTGTCCCTTTACCAAAACTTGTTTGCCCTACTACGTCATAACCTGCTTCCTTCATTGCAACAGCCAATATTTCTGAAGCAGATGCACTTCCTTCATCTACAAGTACAGTTATTGGATACTCTTTCTTTTCTTTTAGCTGGGAATAATAAGGTGTTTTATCACCATTTTGATCTTCAATCTGCAAGTATGGCATATCTTCAGGTATAAATAGCTTTAGCATGTCTTCGACAACATTAAGTAGGCCTCCTGGATTTCCTCTTACATCGATAACCAACCCTTCAATCCCCTTTTTTTCAAGGCTATCCAGTTGTTCTGTAAATTCCTCAGCAGTGTGCTCAGAGAAGTTTGTCACTTCCAAAATTCCAGTTTGTTTACCATTAACTGTTTTTAAGTCATTATATACTGTTTCAACTGGAATTGTATCACGTACAATAGTAACGTCAAACGGTTCTGAAGCTGCAGCACGTTTAACCTCTAAGACAACCTCTGAGCCTTTTTCTCCTCTTATTTTTGCGACAGCCTCATTTAAATCCAAACCTTCCAAGCTTTTCCCATCTACAGATAATACTTGGTCATTTGGCCGGAGCCCAGCTTTTTCAGCAGGAGAATCTTTAATTGGAGCGACGATGGTCACTTTACCTTCAACCATGCTTACTTCTGCTCCAATTCCTTCAAACTCTGCTTCGATTTGTTCATTGAAATCCTTCATGGACTCTGCATCCATGTAAGAACTAAAAGGATCCTCAAGGGTTGTTAACATTCCTTGAATAGCACCTTCAATCAACTGTTTATCATCAACATCCTTCAAATAATTCTGTTTGATTAAGGTATATGCTTGTACAACTTTCTGCATATCTTTCGGAGTTGTTGCTGCTTGTTCATCTGCTCTTTCTGTGGCTCCTTTATTCGCACTTTGCTCAATGGTTGACTCACCTTGATTTGCAAGCTTAACGCCAGTATAGGCTCCGGCGAACCCTAGAAACAATGCTGCAAGCAGCAAGAGAACTATTTTCATTTTTCCATATTTCATATTTCCACCTCAATCATTATGTTGAATGCACATGCACAATAAAAAGCATATCACTTTCCCTTACCTATGACTATGTTTATTACTAAGTTTATGTAATTATATCATAATCTTTCCTAAGAAAAAGAGACACCACAATATTGTGATGTCCTTTTTAATAAGCAACTTAATTTAAGTAGTTTAATGGATTGACAGAATTGCTCTTAGAAGCATTCCAACCACCTTTATGAACTTCAAAATGAAGGTGTGGACCTGTAGAACCACCTGTATTACCAGTAGTGCCAATAGTTTGTCCTTGGCTTACTACAGCACCTGCAGAAGTTGAGATTCTGCTAAGGTGTGCATATAACGTAGTGTAGTTCGTTCCATTAATACTATGTGAAATCATAATTGTATTTCCATATCCATTCATCCATCCTGCGCGGATAACTACACCTGAAGCAGCTGCTTTTAAGGTAGTTCCAGTACCAGCACCTATATCCATACCAGCGTGGAGCTTTTTCGTTCCGTAAATTGGGTGAATACGATATCCATAATCAGAAGTTTTGGGACCAGCAGCCGGCCAGATGAAAATACCTCCGCCACTGTTAGAGCTTGAACTAGCACTTGCACTGCTTCCTGAATTGGAATTAGAGCTTGAGCTCGAACTGGATTGTGAGCTGCTTGATTTACTTTTAGCTTCAGCAGCAGCCTTTCTTTCTCTCTCTTTTCTAGCTGCTTCTTCTTTAGCAAGCTGTTCCAATTTTCCTTTTTCTGATTCTGCCAGACGTTTCGCCTTTTCAACAGCAGATGCTTGAGCAGCAAGGATTTCCTGCTCATCTTCAATACTTACTTTATACTCTTCCAAATCAGAATGTTCTTCTTCCAACTTAGCCATCAATGATTCTCTTTCTTTCATTTGGCTATTTAAGTCACCTTTTAAAGCTACAAGCTCTTTCTTTTGATCAACAAGAGATGCTTTTTTAGCTTCTACTTCTTTTTTGCTGTTTTCTACCTCAGCTTTATTCTTTTCTAAGGAAAGCTTATCTGCTTCTTGTTCTTCCATAATAGATTTATCCTGATCCATTATGGCATTAACCGCAGAAGATCTGCTAATGAAATCGCCAAAACTTTGTGAACCTAAAATAACTTCTATGTATTTCATGTTCCCACCATTTTGTTGGATGGCACGCAGGCGATCCTTAAGTAGTTCATTACGCTTTTTAATTCGCTCTTTTAATACTTTTATTTCTTCTTTTAATTCTACTATTCTATTTTTTAATTCATCAATTCTATTATTGGTTTCAGTTATTTCGTTTTCCTTTGTAGAAATTTTATTCTTTGTGTTATTTAATTTCTCGTCAATGTTTTGTATTTCTTTCTCAACAGAACTCTGTTCATTCAAATTTTCATTTATTTTAGATTGCGTATTTTCTTTATCACTGGAAAGGCTACCTTGTTTATCATTCAGCTCCTGTTTTTCTTTTTCCAAGTCATTAATCTTATCATTTAATCCATTTATGGACTCAGCCGATACTGAAGTTACCGTTCCAATACTTAGAGATAATACTAAAACCGTGGTCATTCCGAACGAAAAGATCTTCTTCATTACCCGTGTTCCCCTTCCCTATGTTTAAAAATATTTTATCTTTGATGCTAGCAACAACTGCTGTTATTAAACTTTTAAAAACTTGCGGACACTCATTACGCTCCCCCATACACCGATCAATGCACCAATACCTAATATGATAAGGGATAACTGCCATGCAAATGGGTTAAATGGCAATAATTCAACAAAACTATAATTAATTCGTTCACTAATATTATTTTCTAAATAATAATAGCCACCTAAAATAGCAGCAATCGGAACTACAGATCCTAGAATTCCAAGTAAGAGACCTTCAATAAAAAATGGCCATCTGATAAAGCCGTTTGTTGCTCCTACCAATTTCATAATGCCAATTTCTCTGCTTCGTGCCATAATAGTAATTTTAATTGTATTGGATATCAGGAATATTGCTGTAAAAACTAATCCAACAATAAGAACAACACCTATCGTTCTTGCGTATTTATTGAATTCAAAGAGTCGTTCAACTACCCCTTGTCCATAATTCACTTCCTGAACCCCTTGCAAATCAGAAATTTTATCAGCTACTTTTATTGTGTCTTGTGGATCTTTTGTTTTGATAATGTAAACATGATTTAAAGGATTGTCCTGTTCAAATAACTGCCATGACTTTCCTTCTTCCCCCATGCTGTCAACTAATTCTGACAACTGCTCATCTTTAGAAGAAAAAACAACTGAATCCACACCATTTATCTGTTTTATTTCATCCCCGATAGTTGTTATTTGATCCTCTTCAAGAGTCAGCTCTAATAAAGCATTTATTTCCACATCTTCTTCTATGTTATCTGCCATCTGGTTTAAGTTAAGCATAAGAGCTAGAAAGGCACCAACCAAAATAAGTGTGGTGGTTACTGCACCTACGGAAGCTACAGTCATCCATCCATTTCTTGCTATATTTTTAAACCCTTCCCGAAGATGTCGTCTCACTGTTCTAAATTTCATAGCCGTATTCACCTCGGTGCTCATCTCTCACAATAAGTCCATCCTCTATTGCAATGACTCGTTTTTTAATCGTATTAACAATTTCTTTACTATGTGTTGCCATTATTATGGTTGTTCCACTGGAGTTAATCTCTTCCAGTATTTTCATGATTTCCCATGAAGTTTCAGGATCAAGGTTTCCAGTCGGTTCATCTGCAATAACAATTTTAGGTTTGTTGACGATGGCACGGGCAATGGACACGCGCTGTTGCTCACCTCCGGACAGTTCATCTGGGATAAACCGTGCCTTGTTTTTCAAACCGACGAGTTCTAGTACATCCATTACTAGTTTGCGGATATTTCGCGGAGATTCTTCAATTACTTCCAATGCAAAAGCAATATTTTCATATACTGATAGTTTAGGTAAAAGCTTAAAATCTTGAAAGACAACACCAATATCTCTTCTAAGAAAAGGCACTTTCTTTTCCTTTAAGCTACTCATATCTAAATCGTTAATCATAATTGTTCCATTTGTTGCTTTAGCTTCACGATACATTAATCTAATAAATGTTGATTTACCCGCACCACTCGGGCCGACTATGTAAACAAATTCACCTTGTTCTATTTCAACATTAATACCATTTAATGCTGTAACCCCATTTGGGTATGTTTTATGAACATCTTTCATTAATATCATATAAAATCACCTTTATGTTTATTGTCATTCCATTCTATTCACTGAAAAAAATTGCTCCACTTTTTGGAAGCAATCAAAAGATTTCTTATTCATTATAACATCTTTCGCCAGTTTTTTTAGACATAAAATTATTACATTTGTGTTTCAAAGGTTGGCTAATTTGAAATATAATAGGTTTTTTTGTAAGAAAAAAGGGGTAATTGTTACTGGTAATATAAACTTGTAAAATTATTAAGCGGAGAATAGGAACTAACTTGAAGTGTGATGATTTGCTACCAAAAATAAAAGTCCGGCTTTCCATAAGCCAGACTTTTGTTTGATATTAAAATTATTTCTTTTCAGCTAACCAGCTAGACAAAAGGTCAACGTCATCACCAGATACTAATCCAGCTGGCATACTACCTTTACCATTTTTAATAATATCAGCAATTTCATCTGCAGAATATTTAGAACCAACCTGAGTTAGATCAGGGCCTGCTCCACCGGAAAGATCTGCACCATGACATGAAGCACAATTGCTTTCAAATACTTCCTCAGCCGCTGCTGAATCTACAGAACCACCCTCGGAAGATTCCTCTGTTGCATTGTCACCAGAGTCTTGTTGCTCGTCTGTACCACCTTCGTCACCGCCACATGCAGCCAGTACGATAGCAGTACCAAATAGAACTGTTAGTAACCATTTTTTCATAACTTAAATCCCCCTAACGCAAATTTTAGATTAATGCCTATCATAATTTATTATAACCATTTTCCAGGGAATTAAAACCCCTTTCATAACGCATCGATAAGGTTATCATCACTGTAATATAGGCAAATCAATGACATTGCCAGTTTGTGTCAATTCAGTGAAATAATTCTTCACAGTAATAAGTGTGATATATTTCATAGTTTGTGCACAAGAAATTTTATTATGCATTAATTTTAGAGCGCAAAAATGCATCGATAAATGGATCGATATCTCCATCCATAACACCTTGAGTATTTCCAACCTCTACGTTCGTGCGATGATCTTTTACCATAGAGTATGGATGGAAAACATAGGAGCGAATTTGACTTCCCCACCCAATTTCTTTCTGCTCTCCTCGTATCTCATCTAATTCCTTTTGTTGTCGTTCAATTTCCAGCTGATATAGTTTAGATTTTAGCATTTTCATTGCAGCTTCCCTGTTTTTAATTTGGGAACGCTCATTTTGGCAAGTAACGATCACATTTGTTGGTATATGGGTGATTCGTACAGCGGAGTCCGTAGTATTTACATGTTGACCACCCGCACCACTGGCTCGATATGTGTCTATTTTAATATCTTCCGTTTTCACATCAATATCAACATCATCTGTTAATTCCGGCATAATTTCACAAGATACAAATGACGTATGTCTGCGTCCGGAGGAATCAAATGGCGAAATACGAACTAAACGATGGACTCCTTTTTCAGCTTTCAGATACCCGTATGCATTATGCCCTTTAATAAGCAATGTAACGCTTTTAACACCAGCTTCATCACCCGGAAGATAATCGAGCATTTCTACTTTAAAATCTTTATTTTCTGCCCAACGTTGGTACATGCGAAGCAGCATACTTGCCCAGTCTTGGGATTCAGTTCCACCTGCTCCCGGATGCAATTCTAAAATAGCGTTGTTTGCATCATAGGGCTCACTTAATAGCATTTGCAACTCAAAATTATTTATTTCTTTTTTTATAAGAGTTACGTCCTCATTTAATTCCTCAAACAATTCCTTATCATTTTCTTCCTTAACAAGCTCGAAAGAAACTTCCAGATCTTCCAGGCGTTCCTCAAGGTATTCAAAGTTGGTAACATATCCCTTTAACCCATTTACCTCATTAATTACTTTTTGGGCCTCATCCTGATTATCCCAAAATGATGGTTCAGACATGTTTAATTCAAGTTCTTTAATTTTAGCTCTCTTTTCATCTAAGTCAAAGAGACCCCCTAAAGTCTTCGATTCGTTTTAACATTTTATCCAATTCATTTCTAATTTCTACCAATTCCATTTTCTCACCTCTTCACTTTATTTAAAGCATGAAACACTCCACCATAAGAGGAGTGTTTCATGTTTACTTACCATGACAGTTTTTATACTTTTTACCACTGCCGCAAGGACAAGGATCATTCCTACCTACATTACTTTTTTTCACATAAGGTTTATTAGTTTTCTTCTTGTCTTCTTGACTTCCGGAAACTGCTTGTGTATCTTTAACTACTTCCTGGCGTTGTAGGTTATCACGGATTTGAGCTTTCATAATATATTTAGAAACTTCTTCTTCTATATTCTCAACCATAGCTTCAAACATAGCAAAACCTTCCATTTGATACTCACGAAGCGGGTCATTTTGACCGTATGCTCGTAAATGTATTCCTTGGCGAAGTTGGTCCATTTGATCAATATGATCCATCCATTTAGAGTCAACCGTGCGCAGTAAAATAACTTTTTCAAATTCACGCATTTGTTCCTCTGTAAGTTCTTGCTCTTTCTCGTCATAACGACCACGCACTTTGTCCATGATTAGTTCATTCATTTCTTCAGGATCTTTCCCTTTTAAATCCTCTTCTTTAATATCTTCGTAATCTAGAAGGCTTCCATGTACAAACTCGAGAATAGCCTTATAATCCCAATTACTGTCGTCGTCATCGCCTGTATGTGTAGCAACTACCCGGGTCACAGTAGATAGTATCATGTTTTCAATAATCTCTCTCAGGTTTTTATCAGAATCAATTACGTCAAAACGTTGTTTGTAAATAATTTCGCGCTGTTCTCTTAATACATCATCATAAGAGAGAACCGTTTTACGTGCATCAAAGTTATTTCCTTCCACACGCTTTTGAGCAGATTCTACAGCACGGGAAACCATCTTACTTTCGATTGGTTGGCTGTCATCCATTCCTAAACGCTCCATCATATTTTTTAAATTATCTGAGCCAAACCGACGCATCAGCTCATCTTCCATTGATAAGTAGAATTGTGTTAGTCCGGGATCACCCTGACGGCCAGAACGCCCTCTCAACTGATTATCAATTCGGCGTGATTCGTGCCGTTCTGTACCTATTACAGCGAGCCCGCCTAATTCTTTCACACCTTCTCCAAGCTTAATATCAGTTCCACGCCCAGCCATATTGGTTGCAATCGTTACTGAACCCCTTTGACCAGCATTTTCTATAATTTCAGCCTCTCGATAGTGGTTTTTAGCATTTAAAACATTATGTTTTACTCCGGCCTTCTTTAATAGCTGTGAAATTAGCTCAGATGTTTCTACAGCGACCGTACCTACTAATACAGGCTGTCCTGCTTCATATCTTTCTTTAATTTCCTCCACTACTGCCTGAAATTTGCCTTGCATGGATTTATAGATTAAATCTGCACGGTCATCTCTTACTATTGGTTTATTCGTTGGTATTGCCAATACATCCATATTATAAATATTCCGGAATTCTTCTTCCTCTGTTTTAGCAGTACCCGTCATACCGGCAAGCTTGTTATACATCCGGAAAAAGTTTTGGAAGGTGATGGAAGCAAGAGTCATACTCTCATTTTGTATTTGCAGACCCTCTTTTGCTTCGATTGCCTGATGGAGGCCATCACTGTAACGACGGCCTTTCATTAAACGCCCAGTAAACTGATCCACAATAACAACTTCTTCATCTTGTACCACATAGTCTGTATCGCGGTGCATCGAAACATGTGCTTTTAGTGCTTGGTTAATATGATGTGTAAGCGAAACGTTGTTTAAATCAAATAAATTTTCAATAGAAAAATAACGTTCAGCTTTGTTTATTCCTTCCTCAGTTAGCTGAACTCCCTTTGTTTTTTCATCATACGTATAGTCACCCTCACGATTTAACGTACCAACAAAACTATTTGCTTGCTGATAAAGGGATGCAGATTTTTTTGCAGATCCAGAGATAATAAGAGGTGTTCTTGCTTCATCAATTAAAATGGAATCCACCTCATCGATAATGGCGTAATTTAAAGGTCGTTGTACCATTTGATCCTTATATAGCACCATATTATCCCTTAAGTAATCAAAACCATATTCATTATTGGTTCCATAAGTGATATCACATAAGTATGCTTCTTTTTTCTCTTCTTTAGTTAATCCATTCCCATTTAATCCGACAGTCAGTCCTAGAAAATGAAAGAGTTCTCCCATCTCTTTTGCGTCACGATCTGCTAAATATTCATTAACAGTTATAATATGCACACCTTTACCTGAAATTGCATTAAGATATGCAGGCATAGTTGAAGCAAGTGTTTTACCTTCCCCTGTTTTCATTTCTGCAATATTACCTTCATGAAGTGCAATGGCACCCATAAGCTGGGTTTGGAAAGGTCTCATACCTAATACACGTTTGGCAGCTTCTCGTACCACCGCATATGCTTCAACAAGTAAGCTATCCAAATCTTCCCCATTTTCGTAACGCTGTTTAAATTCATTTGTTTTCTCTTGAAGTCCTGCATCAGACAACTTACTTATATCGATTTCTAATTCTTCTATTTGATCTACTTTTTTTTGTAGACGGTTAAGCTGTCTTTGATTTCCATCACCAAAGATCTTTTTAATTAATCCAGCCATAGTTAACGCTCCTCAATCTATATAAAAATATTCTTCATCATTTCTACCTACTTTATATACGTTTTTTCATATTTAATCGTCCATATATTATAATAACACTATCTAAAGTTGGATGACAACTGCATGTACGTCAGAGTGAGAGAATAACAAAAAGAGCAGTTCGGGGATGAACTACTCTTTTTAATTGAAGGATAGTACGAAGATATGTGTGAAAAGTCATTGACTTTCCTGCGAAGGTTAATATAGTTGAATCATAAGGAGAATCTTTTTCTTTGTTTTTCATGCAGCTGTGTAATTCTTTGATTAGTCGCAGCTATAATCTCAATAAGCTGCGCAATGGTCTCTTCATGTTTATGAACCTTTCTCTCTAAGTTATTAAGTGCCTCCCTTTCTTCTCTTTTCATTTATTCACCACCTTGTATCTATTGACCTATTTATAACACATATCTAGGTATAAAGGCTAATTGCCATTTTTGAAATTTAGCCTCTGTTTCGACAAGTAATTCTCTTTATTGCAAGATATTCGACAAGAAATAATTGAATATATAGACAAATGCAGCAAATCGAAAGTCCAAATATACAAATTGGTTATTCGTTCGACAAATATTGACAGAGATAGTATAGATCATAGACCTGAACCCGATTCTAATGTGAAAGCTGTTGTATAAACATTAATTAAAACAACTTTTATTTTCACAAAGTAGTAGTAAACTCCGAACTAACCAAGAATATAGAGGCTGCGTAAAAACACCACTATACGGGGAAATATTTCTCTTTCCGCGAGCGGCAGAGGCCATGCCAGGCGGCAGAGGTAATGAAGAGATGTCGCACTTGTGCCCGGAGGTGTGAAAGGTTCCCTTTGCAATAAATAGCAATGGCGGCAAAATGCTCTCCAAATCGCATTTATGTAGCTTTAAATATTTAAAAACAGCCATTCACAATAATACCAAGTTACTTCGCAGCAGCTTGTCTATTTTGCTGAACATTCTACACCTCCAATATATTTTGAAACTAAAGCTTAAACAAAGATACTCAAAAAAAGCGATCCTCTAATAGAAGGATCGCTTTTTGTATCATCATTATTTTTTATTACGCATTTGGTTCAATTAGTCCATACTTGCCGTCTTTTCTGCGATAAACGACATTTGTTTCGTTTGTAATAGCATTTGTAAAAACATAAAATGAGTGGCCAAGCATATCCATTTGAAGCACAGCTTCTTCAGAATCCATTGGCTTTAAATCAAACCTTTTTGTTCTCACAATGTCAATTTCATCAGATTCTTCCTCAACAGCAACATTATTTGCTTCTCTTTCCAGTTCAGCAAACACGTGCTTTGGAGAACCCTCTTGTCTAAATTTACGATTGACTTTAGTCTTATATTTTCTGATTTGTCTTTCCAGTTTATCAACGACCAAGTCGATGGCAGCATATAAGTCAACATGTTGCACTTCCCCGCGCAACAAGAGATTTGTCATTGGAATAGTAACCTCAATTGTCTGCTCATCATTGTAGACACTTAAATTAACATGCACCTCGGATGTTGGGGGTGTATCAAAGTATCTTTCCAGCTTGCTAATCTTCCTCTCTACGTATTCACGTATAGAATCAGTCACCTCAAGATTTTCACCACGAATGTTAAACTTCATAAACGTGTCCTCCTTTCATCCTTATGTATTTATTATACTATGTTTCCCACCAAAATTCCTGCTTAAACCACTCATTAATTGCTATTATTTCTTATGGTGGTTTGAAACCTTGTTGTAAAGCTATTTACACACTGTTTACAATTAGTTAATATTTCATAATTCTATCATTTAAAACAATTTATAAAAAATAACTTTATTTATGAAGTTATTTTTTACTGTCCAAAAACATAGCATCTGAGGAATTTACTTTTTCATATGGATTTATATATTTTCGATTTGTTCGCTTTTGCTTCTTCACTTGTTGTATTTCTGCTTTTAATTCTGTAAAAATTTCTTGCATCAATTGTTCAATTTCTGTATTAAGCTGCACCAATTTCTTTCCGAGAAGCTCCTCTTCCTTTGTATACGGAGGCTTAATATCTGTTAGACTCTCATCTCTCTTTTCAATTAATTGGTTCACTTGTTCAATAATTTCCGCTCGATTTTTATGATTTCTTTCCTGATTAAGCACATCCTGTAATTGTTCTGTTTGTTCAAATAAAACTTCTAGACGGTTCATTATATTTGAGCGCCTTGGACAGGTTGTGCCTTCTTATTTTTCAACATAACTTCTTTCCACGTGTCTCTAAACTCAGTAATGAATTCCAGTGCCTCTATGAGAAGCGAAGGATCATTTTTAATATTTCCCTCTCTAAGCTGGAACTGCATAAACTCATAAAGAGGAAGGATTTGTTTAGAAATTTCAACCTTTTGGTCCAAGGTTAACATTAATTCCTGTATAATATTTTGCGCTTTTTGGATATTAGTATTTTTAGCCTCATAATTCTTGTTTTCCAAGTCCTTGATTGCTTGTTTAATAAACTTCATACATCCATTATAGAGCATTAAGGTTAGTTCTCCACCTGAAGCAGTATTTACCGCATTATTTTGGTAGGTTTGGTATTGTTTATTAAGTGACAAATTTCTCACTCCTTCAAGAATTCTTTCCACCCTGGTTAAAGCTTAGTTTAATTGCTAAATTTTTTCATCAATCATAAGCCCCATTAATTCTGCCATATCAGCATACATATCCAGCATTTTTTTTGGTGGAATTTCTTTAATTACTTCATCTGTTAACGGATTAACAACTGTTACGTAGTATTCATTAAGTTTTTCATGAAAAACAAATTTTAAATCGGTTTTTAACGGCTCTACAAACTCATTTAATTTTTCTGTTACACTTCTCAATTTATCTTTCGTTATTGTGTTATCAGTTGGCAGTAACACTTTCCCTTCAAGTCTTGAATGTTGTTGGGATTTTTCAGTATCTGGTAGCAATTGAGTGTTATTTCCCTGAAGTTTATTTTGTTGCGATCCGTGTGACACTTGTTCTAATCGCATAATTACATCTCCTCAAACCATATCGTTTATTCTTTCTATCGGTTTATTAAGTGAAAACTTAAAGGGAAATCAATTATTTTTTACTTTTATTTAGTAATTGCAAAAGATCAGAAGGTACGTTAGCTGCTTGATCGTTTTCATGTTGAATATCCAAGTAAATTTCCTTTCGATAGATATCTGTCTTCCTTGGCGCTTCAATTCCTAGCTTGACTTGGTCGCCTTCGATGGATAATACTTTAATTTCAATATCTTCACCGATCTGAATAGCTTCATTTATTTTCCTCGCCAGTACCAACATAGTTATCTTCCCCCCATTGCATTTGGGTTCAATGGTGTTTTAATCTGGTAGGTTTCTTCCGTAAGAATATATTGCTTCGCCAATTTGCGCACAGGGTTTAAAATAATGGGTGCCTTCAAATTTAACGTGCTATCTTGAAATGGCTCTTTAACCGTTACAATTGAAAGTACTACGATTTCCTTTTCACTGCGAATGTTTAACTGCTCCATAATATTCTCATCAAGTTCAAATTCATAATCTTGATATATATAATAGGGGTTTGTGACGATAAAAGCAGTTGTGGGGGTCTGAACCGACTGAAGAATTTGAAAAACAGGATTATCCGGGAAATCAATCAGTAAAAATTTAGTTTCTTCTTGAAATCCCGGCAACCCTGTTTTGAAAAAGATAATCTCAGTCTCTTCAATTTCTAGCTCTCCTGAATATTTTGTATCCACCTTCATTTCATTTCCTCCTCTACTACACTGTGATATTTACAAAGTCTATTTCCAGGTTTGAGTAACTTTTCATTTGGACATCAACACTACCAGCTTTATATCTATGTATAACTTTATTTGGTTGAACGTTTATTTCTGGTTTATTCTCTTTTACATTAATGTCTACTTTAGCAGGTTGGTAGGTTGTTTTCACTGAAAAATGCGAGGGAATAAATTTTATTCCTAAAGATTTCATTCCATCATGGCCGTTTTGTTCTGCCTGATTAGCTATAGGATTACCCTTATTTTCAATTTGCATTAACTCTCTCCCCTGCCCGGCACGTCTCTCAATTCCTGCCAAAAGACCACGACGTCCTTCTTCTGCAAATCTATCGTTCAACTTGAAAACATGCATTCGATTCATTTGTTCCCATGCTTGACTTTGGTCTATCATTAATTTTGAGGGGGTTGTCCTGATTTCCATTTTTGCTTTTGGTTGTTGTATGGATAAATCTGCCTTGGGCTGCTCAATCTCTTGCCGTGCTGGTGTTGTTTTTAATTGAATAGTAGCTGATTGAGAGTTGATTCTTATCTGAGGTATTTGCAAGACGTTCCCTCCTCTCTGAACGGGAAAACCCTGCAGTCAAAAGTGTGCAGGGCCAATTTGTTATCCTATCTTAGAAAATCAACTAAAGATGGCTGAATAATCCGGGAGCCTGTTGACAATGCTGCTCGATGGATACTTTCCTGTGTAATCAATTCTGTAATCGCCTTTTCATAATCAATATCTTCATTATCTGACATTGCTTTCGTTGCGATAATATTTTGCTCACTCAACCTATTTTCAACTAATTCAAGGCGGTTCATTCGTGCACCTAAATCTGCACGAGAGTTTATAATTTTATTTATACCTTCATCAATATCGGAAATACTTTCTGATATCTTGTCGGAACCCTCATTCAAAGCTTTTTCAAAATCATTTACACTTTGAAAAATATCACCAAATACTTCTTCTGCATTTACATTTGCTTTTAGCTTAATTCCTTTTGCTACTTCTATTTCTACAGAGGAAGAATCTGCAGTGAATGTTCCGTTTTCCAGATCCACATTTGGTGGCTGATCGGTTTTTGTTCCATTGAAAATGTATTTTCCATTCACTTCAGTTTGGGCAATATCCCTTAAGTGCTCTTTTAACTGACTTACCTCAGAGCGAATACTTTCAAGCTCCTGAGATTCATTTGTACCATTACTGGCTTTCACAGCAAGCTCTCGTAAACGTTGCATTGCTTTTGTCGCCTTATCCAAAGCAGCATCTGAATTATCCATCCAATTATTTACTTCAATCGTATTACGCTCAAACTGCTCGACTTCAGTCACACGATTACGATAATTAATACCTTTCATTGCAATAACCGGATCATCAGATGGACGCGTAATTTTTTTCCCTGTGTTAAGTTGGTCCATCAAGTTCCCCATTTTATTATAGCTGGAAGAAAGATTTCTTAACATATTATTGGATAGCATTCCTTGTGTTATACGCATTACTTACCCCCTACCTTCCTACTAATCCCATACTGTTAATAATTTTATCCAGCATTTCATCCATGGCTGTCATGCTTCGTGCAGCCGCATTATAGGCATGTTGAAATTTAATCATATTGGACATTTCTTCATCCAAAGAAACAGAGCTAACAGACATCCTTTGATTTTCCACCTGTAAACGTAAAACACCGGTGTTATTTTCCATCCGTTTAGCTTCCTGAGCCTGGACTCCCATTTCTCCAATAAGAGATTGATAGAAACTATTGATAGATGTATTCTCCCCGAACGGGTTATTCCCATTATCATCTACAATCTTTGTATCATCAAAGACATTCGCAAGGTTAGAAGCATTATCACCATTCCCTGCATTACCATTTGAGCTCGCAGCAATTTTATCAGGATGATCAAGAATGTCTTTGTTCACTGTCAAACCACCTGCACCGCTTGTCCCTGGTTTAAATGTAAAGAAATCCAGTCCATTACTTCCATCTAAACCAACACCTTGTTGATGGACTTTATTAAACTGTTCAGCAAAATTAGTAGCCATCTTATCTAAATCGGCAAGCATATCTCGGTATAACCCAGAGCCATCCTCTGATAAACCATAAGCATCAGCCAATCCCTTTAGTGATCCATTCGATTTGGATATGTCCACCGAGTTGTTCCCTATCATTACTTCACCTTCATTGTAATCGATAGATAGCTTTTGAATGGCATCAGCTGCATCTGCTTTTGATCCATCTAATAGTTTTACTGCAGGTTCAAAGGAATTTCCTTTATCATCAACAATTTCAATACTGGCTATACCTTGAGCAATATCTTGTGAGCTTGGCGAGCTTTTATCATAATCCACCTTTATATTTACAATACTTGATAATTCATCAATTAAACGATCACGTTCATCATATAAATCATTCGGAAGGTATCCATGTGGCTCAAGTTCATTTACCTGTTGATTAATGTTATGGATTTGATTTAACAGTGAATTTGCATCCGTTACAGTAATATCCATCTGATTTTTTAAATCCGACTGGATAGATGTTAGGGATTCAGATAAATAGTTAAACGTATCTGCAACAGCCTTTCCTCGTTGGGCAACTACAGATCTTGCTCCAGAATTTTCCGGGTTTGAGGAAAGATCCTGGATTGATTGCCAAAATTGCCCCATTGTTTTTGATAAACCACTGTCAGAAGGCTCATTCATTACGCCTTCCAACCTGGCTAAAGCATCTGACATTGTCGACCAGTAACCTGATTTACTATTCTCCGCTCGGAATTGAACATCCAGATAAGAATCACGTACCCGCTGAATAGAGCCAGTCTGAACCCCTGTACCCATTTGTCCTGGCAACTCCGGACGGTTTCTTGCAGCAGCCGGATAAGGATTCATTGTTTCAAAATTCACTCGCTGTCTCGTATACCCTTTTGTATTTGCATTAGAGATATTATGACCAGTCGTATATAATGCTGACTGTTGTGCAAAAAGAGCCTGTTTGGCCATTTCCAGACCATGAAATGTACTCATATCTTTTACTCCTTTTAAAGCTTATTAAGCCTTTGAATCGAATATGGAACGCTTTTGCGCTTCCTTTCCATATTGCTGCTGATTTCCATAGTTTATATTCTGTATAGAAGGATTTAACATATCAAGGGACAGTTGAATAAATTTCATAGATTGATTGATTAGCGATTGATTCAACTGCTCCTGTTGCTTCAATTCAGTAATTAATTTCGTTAAACGGATTGTTATATTGCCAAGCTTTTCTCTTTCATCCAGTTGTTCTATATGATCAAGCAAAAAGGTAATAGACACATCTTCTTGAGAAAAACCGTTCTTTATAAACCAGTCACTGACTAGCTTTTCCCTTATTTTTTCCGCTTGCTCCAGTTGCTTAATTTCTTTACGCTCCTGACCAATTACTTTCTGCATATTATCTATAGAGCCTTCTTTAATAGCTTCTGTTTTTTGCTTGGATAACCTCAATAATTGTTTATGCACATCTACTAATTGATGAAGCGATTGAATGATTAGTTGTACGGACAAAATATCGTCCTCCCTTAAAATCCGCTCCAGAAATCAATCATTTTCCGGGCTGTTTTCTCATGATCCACTTTATATTCTCCATTTTCTACCGCTTGTTTTATTTCTTGTACATATGCTGCCCGTTCTGCATTGGGCTTATCTTTCTCAAGCATTTCCTTTGCCTTACTAGAGATTTCCAACTGATCTTTTTTGGCTTCTGTTTTTGTATCCACCTGCTTTTGGAAGTGATTTTTATATGGGTTCATATTCGTATTGTTCGGCCCATTTATACGCATAATGTCTCACCTCTTCATAGAATATTATTATTTAGATCACTTGTTCTTATCAAACATATAATAGGTATGTGTATTTTTCTTCAATTCTTTTTCTTGAATTTTTCGTTGTTGTTGATTATGTTTATCGAGATCTCTCCTCAATTCATCCGAGCAATCAAAGCATAATTTCCCATTTACTATATTAGCTCCGCATGACTCACAAGGATAAGCCAATTTAGGAAAGTCAGTTGTTCGCAATCTTTTTTCTTTAATAAATTTTGTAATCAAGGTTTCATCTACCTTTGTTGCATCAACAATTTCTAACATAGTTGCTTCCCTGTTTTTTCGTTCACGCAGAAACTTATAAACCGTATCAAAAGCTTGCTCCTCTTCCTTATAGCAAGCTTGGCATATATCACGGATGCTCTTGACAAAAACCGCTTCACAGCGTGAGCAATTCGCTAACTCAGCCATTAACTTCGCCTCACTTTATTAATTATAGCATATTCTAACTAACCACGAATCAATGTATAGGTATATACATTAGGACATCCATTTCCCTTTAATAATCTGGCAGCATGTCGTAATGTCGTACCAGTTGTATATATATCATCGACAAGAATAACCGTTTTGTTAATACTTTTTCTCAAAATAAATGGATTCTCCGTTGAAATTCTTTCATACCTTGTCTTTTTAGCTTGTTTTTCACCATGTAACCTCTCCAGTACGTGATCCTTTTGTAGCGGTATAAAATCTGCCAATACTTCCGCTTGATTAAACCCACGTTCGGTCATTCTTTGTTTACTAAGAGGAATTGGAACAACAACTGGTTTTTTCTTAGTTAAAAAAGAGAATTTCTTGCTATATTCTTTTTCAAATTCATATTGAAATATTTTTGCTAATTGATAATCTCCGCGATACTTCCATTTAGCGACCACCTCTTGCATAAACGAATTGTACGTATAAAGTGATGCATTAAATTTAATGGGGCTCTCTTCATAATCCTCCCACTTCAAACAATCTGCACACTTTTTCACACTAGATACACGAGAGCAAATACTGCAAAGGTGTCCCTGAATTTTTATTAGTTGGCTTTCACAGTTCATGCAAAGCCTTTTAGGACGGTAAAGGTGAATTAAATTGCCCCAATGTACTTCAGTGATGATTTCTTCATGACACCATAAGCAATACATCAAATAAACCCTCCCCGTTTATTCATTGACTTTATCGCGTCTATCGCGTGAACCATGGAATTGGTTTTTCCATTATGAAAGAAAACCACTTCACCCTTAGGGTCATCTGGACTTCTTCCTGCCCTTCCTGCAATTTGAACAAGTGCAGCCTCATCAAATACACGATGGCTTGCATCGATAATAGCTACATCTACGGATGGGAATGTGACTCCCCTTTCTAAAATGGTTGTCGTTATTAATATATCTATTTTTTTACCCCTGAATAGTTGGACTTTTTCCTTCCGTTCAGGATCTGAGGCATGTACACACATTATTCTATTCTTTGACGTAAGTAATTTTTGTTGGGGAAGTTGAACAAGACTGTTCTTATATAATTGTTCGACTAGTTCTATCGTAGGTACAAAAATAAGCAACTGTCGATGTGGACTGATGCGTTTTCTCATCCAATTTAATAATGAGTAAGGAACACGGTTATTTTGGATGTCTTTTTTTAAACTGGTACATGTTTTTAGAATCGGGACTGGTAACGGGTGGCCATGAAATCGTGAAGGTACGAAAACGTGCGGAAGTTGCTTCATCCATAAGCGAAGCTGTTGATTTCTCCTAGGGGTTGCTGTCAAATAAATCGTTGTGCTTTGAGTTGAATGTAAAGATCGTTTGGCAGCATATGGAAGCGAGGGGTCATTATGGAAGGGAAAAGCATCCACTTCGTCAATTATTAAAAAGTGAAAAGCAGCTTTAAAGCGAAGCAATTGATGAGTGGTAGAAATTATCAGCTGAGCATTGCCTGTTTTTTCTTCACTACCACCATATAATCCTTGAATATTTACAAACTTGAATGCATTTCTTATTCTCGGCAGCAGTTCTTGTACAACATCTGCTCGAGGAGTGGCTAAACAAACTCTCATTCCTGAGCGAAGTGCTTCTGCTATTCCTGGAAAAAGCATTTCCGTCTTCCCTGCGCCGCACACCGCCCATACAAGCAACTCCTTCTCTTTGTTTGTAATTGCGGAAACAATACGATCAGAAGCTCTTTGCTGTAAAGCCGTAAGTTCTCCTTCCCAAGTACATGGTTGGTCTATTATAGGCCAAACAACCTCTTTACCATTCCAATAATAGAGTGGCTCGCATTCCATCACCCGGCCCATCTCTATACATTTTCGACAGTATAAATGGTTTTGATTACACTGTTTACATGGGATTCTTCCAAATAAATATTTTTTTCGATTTCCACATCGTTGACAAATGGCTGAAAATAGTTGTTTTACTATAGAAGGAGATGGCCTAAGTACACCATCAGCAAGAAATTGTTCAAACTGTTTATCTTCCAGTTGTATTTCATTGCGGAGTAGAAGCTTACCTGCAAACTGACGGGAGACCAGAGATTCTAAAGCAACTTTTTGTTTAGACAATAAAATTCATTCCTCTCTAAAATATTTAGACACCATAATATAGAAAACCACCATCCGTTGATCGAATGGCAGCTATATTATTATTTATTTTTCATACCAACATACTCCAAGAGCACCTTCACCTAAATGGGTACCAATGACAGGACCAAAATAACTAATACATGTATCCATATCAGGGTACTCTTTTAGAAAATCTCTCTGCAGTTCTTCTGCGGCATGCAAGTTGTTAGCATGAATAAATACTACTTTCAATTGCTTGCCTTTGTCTGCTTCTTCCTTCAGCATTCCCATAATTCTGTTTAGAGCTTTTTTACGTGTGCGAATTTTTTCGAATGGCACAATAACTTTATCAACAAAATGCAACACTGGTTTAACCTGCAGTATACTTCCTACCAAAGCTTGTGCACCGTTTAAACGGCCACCTCGCTGTAAATTACTTAGATCATCAACCATAAAGTATGCACGTAAACTTTTTTTCATTTCATTAAGTCTAGCAATAATCTCCTGTGGTTCTCTTTGATTTTGCGCCATTTCTGCTGCCTCTAATACGTAAAATCCTTGAGCCATTGCGCTAATTTCTGAGTCATAAGCAAATACCTCAATTCCGTCGACCATTTTTCCAGCACTGACTACTGCTTGATATGTACCGCTTATCCCACTGGACAGATGAATAGAGATCACTGCATCATATTCTTTTGCCAATGCTTCTAATTCGGTTGTAATATAGCCAATGGAAGGCTGGGAAGTTTTGGGTAATTGCTTCGCATCTTTTACTTTCTCATAAAACTCTTCCGTAGTAATATCCATTTCCTCCTGGTAGGAAGTGTCCTCAAATACTACGCTTAGTGGGACCATATGTATCGCATACTTATTTCGTATGTTTTCAGGGATATATGCCGTACTGTCTGTCATTACAGCAACCTTCATATTACCTTCTCCTCTACTATAAATACTATCTCTATCTGTAAACTCTATCATTTTTTCACATGTATGTTCATTCTACACTAAGATATAAGAAAAATAAACAAACAGCAGGAAGGCGAATGTATGGCATTACCTATACATGATCTAAATAGGGGTTGAATACTATAGATTATTTTCCCGAATCAGCCATTCACAAGACTACCAAGTTAGCTCGCGGTTTATCTATACTTTAAAATACTTTATTAGAGCAACTTTTAAAGTAAAGCTTAGAAGCAAAAAACCGGACTGATACGAATTATTGCTTGGAATTCGTATTAACCCGGTTTTTATCATGACTAACCTATATGGAGTTCATTTTACTTTTGTGGATATCTAATCAACTATTGGCTGAGGATCAATAAGTTGACTAGACAACTTCTACCCAACCTTTACGAATGGCAGATACTACCGCTTGGGTTCGATCATTTACATTCATTTTTTGCAGGATATTACTAACATGGTTCTTTACTGTCTTTTCGCTAATGTACAAGGTTTCAGCTACTGCCCGATTGCTCTTTCCATCTGCAAGTAACTGTAAAACCTGGCATTCTCGTTTTGTAAGTAAGTGAAGTGGCTTCCGATATTCCATGCCATTATCTTTTGCGCTTGATGCATTCTCTTTTGCCAATCGTCGGTATTCCATGACAAGATTATGGGTCACTTTCGGATGTAGATAGGATCCGCCATCACTAACTACTTTTATTGCTTCAATAAGAGCATCTGAATCCATTT
This sequence comes from Virgibacillus halodenitrificans, assembly GCF_001878675.1. Lineage (NCBI taxonomy): Bacteria > Bacillati > Bacillota > Bacilli > Caryophanales > Bacillaceae > Virgibacillus > Virgibacillus halodenitrificans. The sequence goes on from NZ_CP017962.1 coordinate 2,621,502, forward strand.
CTTTTAATAGGTATCCTTGAGCTCCAGTCTTAAGCGCATGTGTAACATAACTTTCATCATCATGAATAGATAGTATGATAACCCTTGTTTTAGGGAAATATCGTACAAGATCCGCTGTAGCCTGAACCCCATTCATATTCGGCATATTGATATCCATTAGTACAACGTCAGGATTATTTTCTTTTACGATACGTGATGCTTCAGTACCATCGTCCCCTTCCGCAACAACTTCAAATGTTGGTTCGAACTCCAGAATTCTCTTTACACCTTCTCTAAACAATTTATGATCGTCAATAAGTACAATCTGAATTTTCTTTTCTTCTGTTTTCATCTTAAGTTCCTCCTACATCCATTCCCCTTATTTTTGTGTTTGCCCTATTATAATTATTAAATCTATTCAAATGAAATATTTATCTATATTTATATCAATAACTTTATCAGTATCTAAAATAGTATTATGATCCATTATTCTTTATGCTGGGTTATACGGGACTTTAATCAAAATCATAGTGCCTTTACCTGGCTGAGAATTAATAGTTAACGTGCCATGGAGCATTTCCACTCGCTCCCGCATTCCAATTAACCCAAATGACTTGTCCTTTTTTAATGAAGGGTCAAAACCTTTGCCATTATCCTTAATTACCATAGTTAAGTTATCTTTTTTAATTTCTAGCTTTACTTGAATTAAGGAAGCTTCAGCATGTTTCACCGCATTTTGCAATGCCTCTTGAACAAGACGAAAGAAGGCAATTTCATAATTTTGATTTAATCTTGTTTCTTCGCCAATGGATGTAAACTCAATCTCTATATTGTTATATTCTGCTATAGTAGCAATGTACTTTTTGAGTGTTGGCAATAGACCTAGATCATCTAGCGCCATCGGTCTTAAATCATAAATAATCCTTCTAACTTCATACAAGGAAGAACGAATCATTTTGCGTACACTCTTAATTTCAATTAAACCTTGATTAATATCGTTTTGGCGAAAGGTTCTATCCACAAGCTCTGATCGTAATAAGATATTAGCTAGCATTTGTGCAGGTCCATCATGAATCTCTCTGGAAATCTTTCTTCGTTCTTCCTCTTGAGCTTCAATAATCTTCAAACCAAATTCCTGCTTTTCTTTTGCTTCTTCAATCATTTCATTAACTTGTTGGAAATCGTCATGCAAATAATTTAGCACAACAGATATTTTACTGGCTAGCCCTTCAGCCCTGTCAATCGTCTGGCTTAATGCTACTAATCTCCTTTCCAAATCATCACGCTTTTCACGTAGAGATTTCTCTTCCTGTCGCATCATCGCTAGTTTTGTTTGCATTTCGTGTGTATATTCATACACTTCTCTTATTTCATTTTCGCTGTATCGATCAAAATATTTACTTACCTCTGCTAATCGTTCGCGGGAAAATCTGACTTTTTGTTCCAGTTGATCGCCATCTTCAATGTGTTGCACAACCTTGAACTTTGTTTCGGTTAGTTCTCTAACCAAATGCTCATGTTCTGTTCGTGCTCCCTCACTAATATTAAAAATTTCATCTTTGCTGTTTTCGACTACTTCGACCATTTCATGAATGATGGAATCTAAAGCAGTCTCACTAATTTTCTGTGCCAACATTTCCCACCAACCTATGTTATAATTATACGTATATCTTTCAACTTTTTATAGGGTCTTTTATCATATATCATGAAACTTCTGCATGCTACTTTTCTCCCGTTTTTTTAAACTAAACCACCTGTATATTACAAACTAACATACAGCTCTATGTATATATAATGGCTGTTCAGGAGGTGAATTGCAAGATGTTAGAGAAATATTTTACAGTTAAAGAGACTGGAATGGACGAAATTATTATCCAAAAATCTAAATTTATCGGCTATGTCCGCCGAGTTGAGACAGAGGAAGCAGCCCAAAATTTCATTCAGGAAATTAAGAAAAAACACCATGACGCAACACATAATTGCTCTGCTTACATGATTGGGGAGCATGATCAAATTCAGAAAGCAAACGATGATGGAGAGCCTAGTGGCACGGCAGGTATGCCAATTTTGGAAGTGTTAAAAAAACAACAATTGAAGGACACTGCGGTAGTTGTAACAAGGTATTTTGGAGGTATTAAGCTTGGAGCAGGAGGGCTAATCCGTGCATACAGCAGTACAACTTCACAAGCTATTCGTACGACAGGTATTGTTAAACGCCAACTAATGCAAGGTTTCTCTTTAACTATTGATTATACTCTATTAGGTAAATTAGAAAATGAGCTGCGTCAAACAAGCTATGTTTTAGATACAATTAATTACTTGGATAAAGTAGAATTGATTGTTTATGTAAAAATAAGCGAAATGGAGCACTTTCAAGAATGGATCATTAATTTGACAAGTGACCAAGCCCTTATTGAGAAAAAAAATACTACCTACATAGAAATAGATGTGGAATCTACCTCAGAAACCTAAAAAACCGAACTAATTCGAAGGATGCTCTACAATTTCGAATTAGTTCGGCTAACACACATTTCTCTGCCTCAATAACTTCTTATAGTGAGGACATTGCTTCTTCATCAGCAATAATCGTCACATTTTCATGTTTCTGCAAAATAGAAGCAGGAAATTCCTCTGTTATCGCGCCATTCATCAATTTTGCCAAAGCGTCTGCCTTCTTTTTACCGGAGACTAATAAAATAATCGCCTTACTTTCCATAATAGAGTCTATTCCCATTGTAATTGCTTTTGTAGGAACATCATCTAAAGAAGGAAAAAACCTGGCATTCGCTTTTCTTGTCGATTCATCCAATTCTACAACATGCGTTCTGCTAGAAAACGGAGTACCAGGTTCATTAAAACCTATGTGTCCATTTAAACCAAGTCCTAATACTTGTAAATCAACGTTTCCCACTTGCTTAATACGGTTTTCATACTCCTTGCATTCGCTTTCTAAGTCAGCAGCATTCCCATTTGGTAAATGGGCATTTGCAGTTGGAATATCAATATGATCAAACAGCTTTTTATTCATATAGTAATAATAACTATTTGGATCATCCTGACTAATACCGACATATTCATCGAGATTAAATGTCTTTACATCAGCAAATGATACTTCTTTTGTTTTATATTTATTAATAAGGCATTCGTAAAGCCCTTCAGGTGTAGATCCTGTAGCAAGACCAAATACTGGCTGGTCTGTAGCAGCAAGCTGTTCAACAATAAATTCACAGGCTCTTTCACTCATTTCTTGATAATCTTTCACCTTGATAATTTCCATTTTATTCTCCTCCTTTATAAGCGATGACTCCTCGGCAGATTGTATAATTAATATTCAAATTGTCATCGACTAGTAATACATCCGCGTCCTTCCCTGCTTCAATACTTCCTTTTCTGTCATATAAATTTAATTGTCTAGCAGGATTTTCTGAAGCCATCTGGATGATATTTCTCATTGTGACATCATTTATCTTTAACATTTGGCGGGCTCCTTCATGCATTTTCAAGATACTTCCAGCCAACGTACCATTTTCGAGTACAGCACGGTCCTCTGTAACAGTTACCGGCTGGCCACCAAGCTCATAGTTACCTGCATTCAAGCACTTCGCACGCATAGCGTCCGTAATTAGGATGAGACGTTCACTACCTACATTTTCATAAATAATTTCCAGCATTTCTGGAGAAATATGAATACCATCTGCAATTAGTTCTGCGCGCAATTCTTCTAATTGAAAAGCAGCACCTACAACTCCAATGTCACGGTGATGGATACCAGACATTGCGTTACATAGATGTGTTACTTGACGGACACCATATGAAACAGCTCGCTTCATGCCTGCAAAATCTGTGCCGGTATGGCCTGCTGAGACATTCACACCGTTACGGTAAAGGTGGTTTATAAACGATCCATCAGCATCATGCTCAGGTGCCATCGTAATTGTTTTAATCTTATTCCCGGATTTTTCTTGCCATTCATTAAATTGTTCTATGTTTGGCTCCATAATAAAATCGAGTGGTTGTGCACCAGCTTTTGTTTCTTCAATAAATGGTCCTTCCAAATGTACGCCAACCATTTCAGCAAAACCGGCTTTATTTTTATAGTGTGCTATATTCTCAAGTGCCTTATCGATATTTTCAGGAGCTTGTGTTATTGTAGTGGCAAGAAAGCTGGTTGTTCCTTCTCGTGGCAATACTGCTGCCATTGTATCCAGAGCAGCCTCCGTTGCATCCATGACATCGGCACCATCAGCTCCATGAATATGTCCATCAATAAAACCAGGAATTACCTGTAAACCTGTACCGTCAATAATTTGAACATTTGTTGGCAACTCTTCTTGAATGTTTTCATGCACTGCAGCAACCTTGCCATGCTCTATTAAAACTCCGCCTTTATTTATTATTTTGTCTTCTTGATATATTTTGGCATTTTTAATATAAATTGGTACTATGCTTTTCATTATCAGTTCTCTCCTTTCATTAAACAGTCGACTTCATACTTTTTATATGTATAACAAGGCTGGTGTGCTCTATGGTACACCAGCCTGTAACTTCGTTTATTTTATCTCAATAATAGGTTTTGTTCCAGTTTTAAGATCTCCAGTTTGCGTGATTGAGACAGTTTGGTTTTCAGGTAAATTAGTGAAGATAATCGGCGTAATAGTAGATAACTCGTTCTTACTAATATAGTTCAGATCAGCCTTCACTAACGTATCTCCCTGTTTAACTACATCTCCTTCTTTTACATAAACGTCAAAGCAAGAGCCTTCAAGCTTTACTGTGTCCAATCCAATATGAACTAAAATTTCCAGTCCGGATTTTGTACGAAGTCCAACAGCATGCTTTGTTGGAAATACATTTAATATTTCCCCATCAACTGGAGATGCAATAATTCCATCTGTTGGGTCAACAGCAAAACCGTCTCCCATCATTTTGGTAGAGAATACTTGATCAGGTACTTCTGACAATGGAATAACTTTACCATTCACAGGCATAGCAATTTCTTCATAAGAAGTACTTCCTTGTTCTGGTTGTTCTTGTTCAACAGGTTGCTTTTCCACCTGTCCAGGTGCTTCCATATTGTTGTTGTCCATACGTTTCTTCATAGCTGTAGCAAGAAACTCTACTGTAGTACCTACGATTACTTGAAGATTTGTCCGATTGACCTTCATAACTCCGTGAGCACCTTGCCGTTTTAATTCTTTTTCATCAATTTGTTCCATGTCATTTATTTGTAGTCTGAGGCGTGTTGCGCAATAATCAAGTGATTTAATATTTTCAGGTCCACCAAGTGCTTTTAAATAGTGATAGGATTTGTTGTCATAGTCTTTTGCACCTTTACCTCGTGTTGGCGTTCCAGTTTGTTCTGTTTCTTCTACATAATCCTCGTCTTCATCTTCCCGTCCTGGTGTTTTCAAGTTCAGCTTCTTAATTAGAAGTGTGAAGAGAAGGAAGTATATGATACCAAAAACAATTCCTTGAGCAAGTAATAGTAGTGGATGCTGAGCGATACCAAAGTTTAGAAAATAATCTATGGCACCTGCTGAGAAACCAAACCCATGGCGAATATCCAGCCAATAAGCAACCATCATTGAGAGCCCTGTTAGTAAAGCATGTACACCGTAAAGAACTGGTGATAAAAACATAAATGAATATTCAATCGGCTCTGTAATCCCTGTTAAGAATGCGGTTAAGCCAATACTTGCTAAGAAACCACCAACCGCTGCTTTACGATGTTTTTTCGCAGTTACATACATAGCTAAGCATGCTGCTGGCAAACCGAACATCATTACAGGGAAGAAACCAGCGGTAAAGTGACCTGCTGTTGGATCTCCATTAAGAAAACGATTGATATCACCTTTCCAAACATTCCCTGCTGCATCAGTGAACGTACCGAAATCAAACCAAATTAACGTATTGATAACATGATGAAGACCAACTGGTATTAAGAGACGGTTAAAGAAACCATAAGCTCCTACACCTGCTGCTCCTCCATTAATAAATAAGTCTCCTAAACCATTAATCCCGTCCTGAACCGGTCCCCACAATAAGCCAATAACACCTGAAATAATAACCATCGTTACTGATGTAATAATTGGCACGAACCTCTTCCCACCAAAGAAGGCGAGAAAGTCTGGTAGCTGAATATCACTGAATCGATTGTATAAATGTCCTGCAGTTATACCGGCGATGATACCTGCTAATACTCCCAAATTCAGTTCATCATTGATTGCCTTGTAGCCACCTTCTAATACAAGGAAACCAACAGCTCCCGCTAATGCTGCTGCTCCATTCCCATCTTTTGAAAAACCAATCGCAATTCCAATAGCAAAAATCAGTCCTAAATTATTTAAAATCCCATTACCTGCTGCAGTCACAAATGGAATATCAAATATATCCTCCGCGCCCAGACGCACCAGAAGCGCAGCTGCAGGTAACATAGCAATCGGTAACATTAAAGATTTACCGAGACGTTGTAAATAACCAAGCAATTCGTTCACTTCCTTCCATAGTATGTATTAAATTATTACTATAACTTATCATACCCCTAATTTCCAAAAAAAACTACATGCCGAATTCGAACATGTAGTTAGATTGTATTTATTTAATTGTAGTCTGTTGTTGCATTTGCTCTCCAATCATGCATCCATGCTTTAACTCACTTACAAGCATTTGGATTAATTGCTCTGAATTTTTAATTGTATGATTTTCCGTCTCATCAATCACTTTTTTTAACATATCTTTATATTTTTCTTGCTCAAGCATCTAATTTCCCGCCTTTTATTAAAATATTTCTGATTAGTTAATTTGAACTATAACATATATTGATAGGAAGTGTTGTCGAAATTTGGCATTTTTTATACTTTTTTCAAAATTATTGTTTACATTTAATACTTTCGTCATCATCATTTATTTTTTGTCAGTTATCCGAAGTTTTATCTTCCTTAATACTATAATGAAAACTACGGCCAAAAATGCCCCAAAACCATCTAATGCTACATCTCCTGCGTATGGTGTTCTATTCGGTGTAAAGCCTTGATGAAATTCATCTAAAATAGCATATGCAATTGTAAGTAAAAAGGAAAGTGTTATCGCCTTTTTTATCGGTAAAGAGATGCTCTTTCTCCACGCCAGATAGAAAAGAAGACATAAAATAAAAAACACGGTCACATGAGCTCCCTTACGCAGAAAGAACTCTATAAACCCATTGACCCCTCTTGATTCAATACTTACTACTGAATGATGGTAGTTAAAAGCAATCCATCCCAATAGAGGTTCAAGAAAAGATAGGTCAAATTTATCGGATAAGAAAGGTTTTATATCCTGTTTTTCATATGGCTGATGGGAGGAATAGAAAATAATCCCCATCCAACCGATTGGCAAAAGCCAGTATGTATATTTCTTCATTAATGATAGCTCCTGTTCTGAATGCTTCTATATTCTTTATCACTAAATTATGAAAATGAAACCTAGCAATTTTATTTTTAGCTCACCTAAAAGCTGAGTATTTAACGATTGATCTCTAAGAAAGAATGGTTCCAAAATGTGTGAGGATTATCCAATGATTCGCGACATAGATAAAGAATGAATTAACTTATTGATATTGTGTTACTGCATTTAAAATTAAATATAGCAGAAATTATTCAAAGAATGAGTATATTATTACATTTGTAACGAACAAGCTTACACTTTACTTTCGTTTCTAATTACTTTTCCTATAATAAAAGCCAAATAAAAAACCGTCAGCTATTTGGCTAAGCGGTTTGGTCTATCCTATTTATTTGTTATTTCCCTGTTTACTACGCCATTTATTGAATTCCAAGTATTCTTTGAATTGCTCCTTCGTTACTCCGGAGTCCATGGCTTCCTGTACAATCTCAAGCCATTCATCGTCTAATTCTTCTATATCAGCAGACTGTTTTTCGCGTATCAATTCGTTTACTGAAACATCTAGAACAACGCTAACTTTTTCAATAAACTGGATCGATGGATTTGTCTGTATATTACGTTCGATTGAGCTAAGGTAGGATTTAGCAACTCCTGCTTTCTCAGCAAGTTCTGATAGGGACATTTTTTTATCTTTACGTATTTGTTTAATTTTATCACCGATCAAGTTCTCACCTTCTTTCAAAGAGAATTATATCATATAAAAGGTGAGTGGTTCTATATAAAGCACAAATAAATCCATTTTTCAACCTTTTTTGTTCCCCGATAAAAATAATTTAATTTCCTTTAAAGGTATACCGAGAGTTTTAGCTTCTTTTATTAATTCAAGCCATTCTTTATCAACTGTGTTAATTTCTACTTTACTTGTCATTTAACCGTCCCCCATTATTTTTTCCAGATAGCCCAGCCATCTTAGCTCTTAACACCTTAGATCTGTGGCTTTGCGCCCTCCCTTTTCAGATGAGTTTGCCTTTTTCTGAGGAAACTTATTTTCTATGACTATCATACTATATACCCTGTTATTATTACATAGCTTGTTTTGTCATAATAAAACTAGTTTTGTTAAATTAGAGTAAGCATCTTGTCGAGTATGGTTGTTATGGATTGTCGAGTGCCCTTACTAGTTTTTTAACTGTAGTTTTTACTAACTTTTCTCCATTTTTTGTACAATAGGATAAATACCCCACTTATCAAAAGAACAGCACCAGATAGAAATAGGTTAAAAATTCCTGTTGCTGTATTGGGAAGAAAAGACTGTGTCTGCGAGTTGCCACTGCCAATCATTCCATCAACACTAACTTCAGCTAACTGACTAGTTTTGCCTTCTGCGGTGAACAATATAGAAAACTCAGCATCAAGTCCTTGAAATTCATTACCGAGATACTCTGGGAAAATAACTGTTACTTCCAATTCCTCTTGCTTGGAAGTACTAAGGTCTCTGTCGGAAAGCTTAGTGAAGTCTGCCAGTTTGCCTTCATATAAAACAGTTTTACTGTCATTGATTTCCAACAGTAATTCATTGAATAGCTTCTCCTCCCCATCATTACGTAATGACATTTGATAGGTAAAATCCTTTATACCATTGTTTTGAACGGTGATTGTGCGGGGCGCCCAGTCTCCTGGCTTCATATTGTTGATATTAAATAATACATCTCCTGGTAAAACATTGATGGCTAACTCTTTTTCTTCCTCTTCTGCTGTGACGGAGTTGCCCCCCATTACTATAACTAAGGCCAAGATACAGAATAGAGTAACAACCAATTTCTTAAAAATCATAAGCATCTTCCTTATAGAGAACAGCGAAGGGAAGGCTACTTCGCCTCGGCTGTTCCAGATTTATTCTTATCCTCCAACTGGCCGAGTGCACGCCATATGGTAAATGCAGAGTATCCAAGCATGAGAATACCTGGTAATATCAAAAATACTATACTTCCTTTTGGAGATTGTGAAAAATCAATAATATAGCCTACATAGGGAATGGTAAATCCGTCATAGCTGGCAACAACATTTTCAGCAATTACCGGTTCCGAATCTGCTGCATTGTTGTTATCACCTTTCGTTGTATACATAACACCATTTTCCGATTTGATAACTTCTGCAATTCTATGTGTAATCATGATGTCTTCATCAGCCATAAAAGTAATAACATCATCTTTTTTGAATTTGCTGCCATCATCCGTAGGCTTCACCGCGATAATTGACCCTGTCTGAATACCCGGCTCCATAGAACCTGACAGCACTGTTTTCAGTTGATAGCCAAATACCTGTGGTTCTCCTCCAGAGAGTTTGGTTGATAGTACGATACCTGCTACTGTAATTAGCAACACCATCAAAATGGTAGATACTAATCGATTTACCCATTTCATTACCACTCGTCTTTTCATTACTTTTCATCCTCCTGGTTTTTTTGCGTTTCTTCTTGTTTGGTTACTTTTTCCTCTTCCTGCTTCGCCTGGTCTTTTGACTCTGATTGCTTTTTATCTTCTTTTACCTTATCTTCCTTTACAGGCTCTGGAGGTTTTTCAGTTTTTTCTTCTTTGGTAGGTTCTGACTTCTCCTGTTGGGCTTTTTCAGGTTTCTTTTCTTCCGATTTTTCTTCCTTCACCTGTTCTTTAGGATGTTCTGTTTCTTTTGTATTAACTGATGGTTCATCTTCCTTCTCTACTGGCTTTGTTTTCTTATCCTCCTCTGTCTCACAGGTAACGGTTATTTTACCGCTCTCCACAGTATCCTTTTTTAGATGCTCATTCGTTTGATAAACAACAAAAACATAGACGCCCGGTTTGTCTGTTTTATAGGTTAATTGAATACTCTCTCCTTTTTTGAGTGCTTTAATTTTCCCTTCATTTTCAGCTAACTTTAGTTTCTTACCTTGATTCTTTGGGTTACCTTTTTCGCCATAATAGACCTCATACCTGCTGTCATGTCCCATGTCACTTTTTCCACTATTTTTCAGGTTAACCTTTAATAACTTATCCCCACATGCTTCTATCCGTTGCGTCTTTTTATGTGGAAACTTTAATTTGCTCATATCTATTACTTCTTCAGGTACATCAGGGTTTTCCATTTCCCAAGTCCCAATAGAAAGTGTCTTCTTCGCATTAATTGTGTCGGTAAAATGCGCTGAAGTCCCCCCTGTTAGGTAGGAAGCAGACAATAAAATCAGATACCATGCCAGCGCAATTTTTACTGTTAATAAAAAAGTTTTGTTTTTTGTTTTAAACTTTTTCAACCGGCTATAACGCAAATTCATCTCCACCTTTTCAAATAAAGAATTTACATACATTCACAAACCGGAAATTAGTGTATTACAGGCTTGTGAATATAAATAAACTCAGAAGGAGAAAGGATCCTCCTTCCTTTACTCTAATGTTTTCCCATCACGCTGAACTGCTTCAAAATTCCAATTTAGTTCTATTGTGTCTTTCTGGAAATGGTTTTGGTTATTCTCATTATTAATAAATTCTATTTCTACCGAAAATTCTTTTGGACTGCTTCCTACTGGAAATTCACCAACTATTTCTTCAGGTGTTTGTTGCAATTCAGCTAAGGTTTTTGGCTCATTAAATACTGCTTTTCCATGATGTTTAAATTGAACTTCAATATATTTACCCAAGTCGTCACCATTGTTTGGAGCTCCGTAATCGTTAACTACATAGGAGGAAATTAACTTTATATTTTTTATATCTACATTGCCCTCATTCAACAACTGGAACTCACCGTTTACCGAATCCCCTGGAACCATTTTTTCTACGTTTATGATATTTTCTTTATTAATTTCCAAATCGAGTAGGCCAGCAGCAAAAGTATTGTTCGTTTCTTCAGTATCGCTAAAATAGGCATATGTGCCGCTACCTATTAAACATAGTCCAATTGCAGCCGTCGCAACTGCTGTTAGTATGCTGTTTTTTAGATTCATTGAAATAAACCTCCTTTATAATTATGTAAAGGAAAGAAGGAAGAATTACTTCTCCCTTCTTAACCTACTATTTTGCTACACCTGCACCTTGCTTACCTTCAAATGTCCAAGTTAATTCTAAAGAGTCACCCTGAAACTTGTTTTGGTCTTGGCCATTCTCTACAAATTCAAACTGAACATATAACTTATCCGAAGTTCCTACAGCAAGTTTACCTCCTCTTTCACCTAGCCAAGCAGAGAAGAAATTTCCTTCAATGACATCTGGAGACATGTTTTTGAGTTCCGCCAAGGTTGTAGAAAATATAGGTACATCATGTTTATCTGCATTCAATAAAAAGTTTACTCGAACATGTTTACCAAAATCCTCGCCTGCATTATCACCATTGACATCTGTAACTGTATAATCCGTTAATAAATCAATAGTAGCAATGTCCAGTGATCCACCGTTCACTAAATCAAATGAACGGGTCATCCAATCACCTGGCTTAATATTTTCAACATCAATTACTGTCGTCGGATTAGCACTTAAATCCAATGTACCCGCTGCAAAGTTTCCAGTAGCTTCTGCCTGATCACTAAAATAAGCAAACGTTCCTCCACCAATAAGTCCTACTCCTAATACTGCTGTTGCGATTCCCATACCTAACTTTTTCTTAATACTCATTTTTACATTCCTCCAGATTTATAATATTATTTTCTTACAGATAAATAGATTGGATAAAAGCTTCTCGCTGTTCTAAGCAAGCACTTTCTACATGATTCACAACCAATTAACAAAATTATTTCCACTTTTGCACTCTACAGCGAATATCCTCCTTTCCTATGTAACTCATTCGTTCTTTATGACTTTTATTATGTTCTTTTTAAAGAACGATTAATTGAAGTATAGGACATTTCTCACAGATTGAAAAACCTCAAAAACAGCCGTTTATTCTATATAACGAACAGATTTCTCTTGTTTACAACTAATTACGTCTATTTACTTAGTTTTATAAATTATTAATTCTTATTTAAGAACAGTTTAACTACTCAAATTAAAAAGGTAACTCCTTCCAAAACTGTGGTAAATCTTATATACTAAGAGAAATGGTGTAAGGAGATTCGTCCTATGAAAAAGCTTGCTATACTTTTAGTGTTCTGTGGAATAGTTTTCTTAAGCTATGGGGGCTATCAATGGTATAAAACAACAAACGCCCAAAAAGAATCCTTAGCCGAAGCGAAAAATTTACTTAACCAAGCCAATGCCACTTCTGAAAAGCAATCACCTGGAACTAGTTTTTCCCCACAGCATGGTGAAACATCAGGAATTTTACATATCCCTAAACTAGAGGCAGACTTGCCAATTGTGGAAGGAACAGACGAAGATGATTTAGAAAAAGGTGTTGGACATTATAGTGGAACTGCGTATCCACAACAGGACGACCAAATCGTCTTATCGGGACATCGTGATACCGTCTTTCGCCGTATGGGAGAATTGCAGCTTGGTGACATTTTGACGGTAAAGTTGCCATATGGTGACTTTTCCTATGAAATTGTGGAGACAAAGGTAGTTCCGGCAGATGATTTATCTGTAATTGCTTCCACTGCACCTAATGAAATCCTAACCGTTACAACTTGTTATCCATTTTCCTATATCGGGAATGCTCCTGATCGTTATATTATTACAGCAATTCCAACTAAAGTTCAGAATAAATAGACGCTTGAAATGTTTTTGGTTATAATTTAGAAGGAGTTTTAATTTTTTTACACATGCTATAAATTGCATACATTGGTTAAAGGAGAATGAATGTGGAATCACGATTAGATAAACGAAAAGGTAAAAAGAAACGGAAATGGCCCTTCTGGCTTGCGGGAATAATCATAGTCTTCCTCTTAATAGGTGGAGGATTTGCATATTATGTATGGGACAAACTAGGGGATACTGTGGAGACAATGCATACACCTCTTGCAAGGGATAATGATCCGGATCGTCAGAAAGAGCTTGACTCTATTTTAAAAAACAAAAAATCACTTAATATCCTGTTACTTGGAGTGGATGAGCGTGAAGGTGATAAAGGGCGCTCAGATACCATGATTTTGTTGTCATTGAACCCCAAAACAAATTCGATGATGATGTTTAGTATACCAAGGGACACCTACGTGAATATTCCAGGTCGTGGCATGGATAAGATCAATCATGCTTATGCATTTGGTGATGTGGAATTATCCATTCAAACAGTGGAAGATGCTTTCGACCTTCCCGTCCATTATTATGCTAAGGTAAATATGGAAGGATTCCAGCAAGGGATTGATGCTTTAGGTGGCATCACAGTAAAAAATAACCAGGAATTCTCTCAGGGTGGAGAGAATTTTACAAAGGGGACTCTCCAATTAAATGGAGAAGAAGCTTTGAAATACATCCGTATGCGTAAAAACGATCCCCGCGGAGACCTTGGCCGAAACGAAAGACAACGTAATGTAATTACAGCAGCCATGAACAAGGCAGCCAACTTCTCAAGCATAACTAAAGTTGGCGATATACTTGAAATTCTCGGTGGTAATGTTCAAACAGATATGGACATGGATACAATGCAGAATTTATTCAGTAATTATCGGGATGTTCGTAAAACAACAAAAACGCTCGAAATTGATGGCAGTGGTCAAAAGATTAATTCTATTTGGTACTATGTGGTACCTGATTCAGAATTTGAGCGTATCCAACAAGAGATCACCAATCATATGGAAGCAAGATAATTAAAGAACAAAAGCGTAAGCGCCTTGATCACCCCCGACTAGCTTAAGATGAGCCTCTATGTGGTGACCTTTACCACAAAGAGGCTTGACTTAAGACCATGAGGGGGTAGGCGCTGGAGCTGGAAATGGCTAATTCAGTAATACAAATTATCCATAGGTTCTAAAATTTATAGTTTCCTAAGCAACAAAAAAGTCACCTGGGCATATTTTCCTTGTGACTTTTCTTTTCTTACTTTTCTTAAAGCAAATCCACTTTTGATGTGAGTGGAGAAGGAGGTACTTATGAAAAAAGTTATTTTATTATTTTCCATGTTGCTTATTTTATTTCTCATTTCCTGTTCCAATGATGAAGTTACCCCAAATGAACGTTTTGAGACTTATGTAAAACAATGGAATAAACAGAAGTTCGAGGACATGTATGACATGCTTTCCACAAAAACAAAGGAAACGTATTCTCCAGAGAATTTTATTGACAGATACGACAAAATCTATGGCGATTTAAATATATCGGATTTAAAAATTGAAATGGATAAACTGGACGAAGAAAAGTTGGATACGGCCATGGACGAAGGCAAGGCAACGATCCCGTTTAAAGTGACAATGCAGAGTATTGCTGGACCAATCACTTTTGATTATGAAGCAAAATTAGTTCAGGAAGAAAAAGAAGAGGAAAAAGACTGGTTTTTACAATGGGATCCTGGTTTTATTTTTCCAGCAATGAAAGATGGTGGAGAGGTCAATCTTCATACCACTGCCCCACAACGAGGAGAAATCCTTGATCGAAACCAAATGCAGTTGGCAATTAATGCACCTGTCTATGAAATTGGCTTAATTCCTGAGAAAATGGGTCCAGATTCTGACAAGGCAAAAAAAGAACTTGCCGGCCTCTTAGGTATGTCGGTCGAAGAGATTGATAAAGCATTAAATGCCAATTGGGTAGAACCAGATCTATTTGTACCTTTAACCAAAATACCAACAACAAAGGAAGACTTGTTAGACAAACTCTTTCAAGTAAATGGTGTAACTAACAAAGAGGTGACTGGGCGAGTTTATCCAGCCGGAAAAGCGACTGCCCATCTCGTTGGCTATGTAGGAAAAGTTACCGCAGAAGATTTGGAAGAAGTGGAGCCTGGTACTTACGGGCCAAATGATGTGATAGGTAAACGAGGGTTAGAACAGTTATATGAAAAGCAGCTCCGCGGAGAACAAGGTGCTCAGATAACCATTACCAAGGATGGCGAAGAGGAAACACTTCTTGCTGAGAAGCCAGTGAAAAATGGAGAAAACGTTACTGTGACGATTGATGTAAATGTACAGGAGAAAATATATAAATCCTTTGACGGGGATGCAGGAACTGCAACAGCGATCAACCCAAAAACCGGTGAGACACTTGCCCTTGTCAGTAGTCCGTCATTTGACCCTAATGATATGCTCTATGGCACCAGTGACTCCATGTGGAAGGATCTGCAGGAGGATGAAAAAAAACCTTTGCTTAACCGATTTTCTGCTACATTTGCTCCGGGCTCTGTAATTAAGCCAATTACTGGTGCAATTGGGTTAAATAATGGAACAATTAAGCCAGGTGAAGGTATTAAAATAGAAGGACTGGATTGGAGCAATGGGAAGGGGTGGGGTGATTACCAAGTCCACCGTGTTTCAGAATCTAATGGACCCGTTGATCTTACAGACGCACTCGTACGCTCGGATAATATCTTCTTTGCTATGAAGGCAGTTGAAATGGGAAGTGAAGCATATGTTAAGGGCTTGAAGCAATTTGGCTTAAGTGAGAAAATGCCGTATGAATATCCGATTGCAGCTTCTACAATATCTTCAAATGGGAAGCTAGAGGATGAAGTTCTTTTAGCCAATTCAAGCTACGGACAAGGAGAGTTAGAAATGAGCTCCCTTCACCTTGCAACAGCTTATACTACTTTTCTAAATGGTGGTTCCATGCTAAAACCAACTCTTCTTACTAGTGAAGATAAAGGACAGATTTGGAAAAAAGATTTAATTACAAAAGATCAAGCGAATCACATTCAAGAAGCTTTACGCAAAGTGGTTGAAAAAGGTACTGCCTCAAAATACGCAAAAAACGCTGAGTTTCCTGTTTCAGGTAAAACCGGTACTGCAGAGTTAAAGCTTACAAATGAAGGTGGCGGAGAGGAAAACGGTTGGTTTGTTGGCTATCCTACGGAAACTCCTGATATCTTAATAGCTATGATGGTGCAGCAGACACAGGACCGTGGAGGCAGTGGCTATACCACTAAAAAGGTTATCGAAGCTTTAAATGATATAAAATAAAACAAAAGGCACTTCCGATAGAAGGAAGTGCCTTTTCACAGCAATTTTACTAATTCATAAAATGAACTTTCGTCCCTAGTGTCAAGTGCTTTGTCAATCAATCTGGAAAGATTAAGCTTCTCCAATTGCTCAATAATGGTGTCACTCTCTTTTTTTGTAGTCGTTTTCGGTGATTTATTAAAGTATGGCTCCGCTAAAGAATTTAACTGATATATAAACTCAGGAATAGCAACAAGATCAGTCATTTTACGAAAAATTACATCTTTACCTCGCTGGAAAGCAAAAGTATCATGAATGTTCTCTATCTTTTTTGTTTTACGGTGGATGCGAATTTCTTTTGATTCAATTGGTACAAACTGATAAACCTTATTGTCAATGATCACAGAAAAATATTGGTATGCAAGCACGATTCGTACATGGTTTGTTTCTGCTTTAATATAATAAGGCTTTAGCATCTTCACAATCATTTACGTCCACCTCCATCTAATACAGAGTGTACAGAAAAAACCTTATCTAAATTTTCTGTAAATTTATTTTACTATATAATTACCTTTTTAACAAGACTATTTCCATCTTAAATTCTAAAAAAAACAGCTTAAGTATCCATTCAAGCTGCCCACACCCTTTAATCTTGTATCATATTTATGATGAAATTATTTATTTCTTGTACCTCTGTTTTAGTAATGGTATATTTCTGTTCCTCCTTCTCCATCGCTTCCCCAGCTATCTTTAATTCTTCTATTCCCTTCTTCATATACGATTTATATCTGTTATTTAATTCATGTATACGAGCAGCATGAGCTTCGTCTGTCCCCGGGCTTATTAATTTTTCATACATATCGATTATTTTATCACTTGCTCTATCAGGAAAGAATTCATGAGGATCTGTACTGTCAAATATACAAAAATTCATTTCAGGTACGAACACCATATCTACACTATTTGGATCAAAACTACAATAATAAAGCTCTACATCATAACCGTAATCCTCACACGCACTAGCTACTTTCTTCATTAACGTAGACTTTCCAGTGCCCGCTCTCCCCTTTATAAAATAAGCGTTGGAGACCTGTTCAAGTAAGTGAGGTACCACGTTGACAACTCCATCCTTTGTATTCGTTCCAAATAGTCTGATACGTCTACTGGCATTCCGGTTTATCTTCGGGAATTCTTCTAGCACCATGTTAATAAAATCACTTGTAAGCTGGTTTGCTTTCTCAAAATCCATCTCATTAATGTATACTTCTTCAAGATCATCATGCACTGAAAGTCCCGTTTTAAAAGATTGATGTGCTTCTTCAAGATGATGAATATGTGCTTTGGAAGCTGTTGTGCTTGGTTCACCTTTAATAAATAAATTCAAATCCAACTCAAATGCTCCAGTAACCTCTGAAGCAATATGGTCACTAACTATAGCAATCGATTTATCTCTTACAATTACGCCATCCAGAAACTCTTTACCAAAAGCACTGAGGAAAATCTCGTAATCGTTTTTTTTCTGTTTTTTTATAAACTCGTTTATTACCATTGTTTTTAAGGTAAGTGACGGGTGTCTTAAAATAACAACTTGATTTATATCTTCTATATTTGATTTAAGATGGTTAACGAGTCCTTTGGCTGTATTTCCCGAAACATAATAGTATTTTTTATTCAATTAAACACACCCTTTTTATGTTTCTTCTATATTATGTATATTCTGTAATACTGGTGAATTATGCTAATTGAATTTCGGAAGCCAGAATGGGTCAATAGGAAAATAAATTTAGTTATTAAAAATCCGAACCGATTCACTTAATGCTAAGTCACAGTTCGGATTTTCCTTATCACGGTCGTTTTTAAAAATAAGCTTGGTATTATTCAGCTATTTCTTTCCTCTCATCCTCAGTAAAGACTCTTGATCGTGTTAAGAAACGTTTCCCCTCAGGTCCTTCAAGAGAAAACATTCCTCCACGGCCCTTAACAGCATCAATAATCAATTGAGTGTGCTTCCAGTAATTATATTGATCCTTTGAAATATAAAAAGGTGTATCTGCAATTTCACCTAATAACAAGTCAGATTCACCTACACGAAATTCTCCTCGTTGATAACACATTGGTGAACTGCCATCACAACAGCCACCAGATTGGTGAAACATTAAATCACCGTGAATCTCCTTTAAACTATTAATCAATTTAATTGCTTCTTCTGTTGCAGTTACCCGCTCTACCATAGTCCATCACCCCCTAATACTAACTTCCATCAGTACTTATACGTGTAGATAAAAAAGTTTAATTGCCAGCAGGGAGACATCGTTACATTTGGTTGGTGGTGCAGAAAAAGAGCTAATATAAAAATTAGCTCTTTTCTATTTAATCAAGCTTCACAAAAACACCTTCTAAAATAACCCTGCTGCACCTTCACTGTAGCTGATGAGGAGATTTTTTGTTTGCTGATAATGGTCAAGCATCATAAGATGGTTCTCTCTTCCAATACCAGATTTTTTATAACCTCCAAATGCTGCATGTGCTGGATACTGGTGATAACAATTTGTCCATACTCGCCCTGCTTCAATTCCTCTTCCAAAACGGTATGCCGTATTTATATTTCTTGTCCAAACACCTGCACCTAATCCATACAATGTGTCATTAGCAATTTCCATTGCCTCCTCCTTACTTTTAAACGTAGTTACGGACAGAACAGGCCCAAAGATTTCTTCCTGAAAGACACGCATATTATTTTTCCCTTTAAAAATAGTTGGTTCAACGTAATATCCACTTTCCAGTTCACCTTCCAATTTATTTACATTGCCCCCAACTAAGACTTCTGCACCTTCTTCCTTACCAATATCCAGATATGATTTAATCTTTTCCATTTGTTCTTCGGATGCTTGTGCCCCCATCATGGTGTCTGTATCTAATGGATGACCGATTTTAATTTGTTTTACCCTTTCTACCGCTCGTTCCATAAATTTATCATAAATGGACTCATGTACTAACGCTCTCGATGGACATGTACACACTTCACCTTGGTTGAGGGCGAACATAACCATCCCCTCGATTGCTTTATCTAAAAATCCATCATCATGGTCCATTACATCTTCAAAGAATATATTTGGTGACTTACCACCAAGCTCCAATGTAACAGGAATAATATTTTCAGAAGCATATTGCATAATTAAGCGGCCTGTGGTTGTTTCACCAGTGAAAGCTATTTTAGAGATACGGCTGTTTGAAGCAAGAGGCTTACCAGCTTCAACCCCAAAGCCATTCACAATATTAACTACTCCTGGGGGAAGCAAGTCCTGAATAATCTCCATGAACACATGGATGGAGGCAGGTGTCTGTTCAGCTGGTTTTAAAACAACACAGTTTCCCGCAGCCAAGGCAGGTGCCAGTTTCCAAGTAGCCATCAGCAACGGAAAATTCCATGGAATAATCTGACCTACAACTCCAAGTGGCTCATGGAAATGGTAAGCAACCGTATCTTGGTCGATTTGACTGATACCACCCTCTTGGGCCCGGATTGCCCCGGAAAAATAACGGAAATGGTCCACCGCTAAAGGAATATCTGCTGCAAGTGTTTCTCTTACAGCCTTTCCGTTGTCCCAAGTTTCCGCAACTGCCAGTCGTTCCAGGTTTTCTTCCATTCGATCTGCTATCTTATTTAAGATATTTGCACGCTCCGCCACGGAAGTATTTGCCCATGAATCTTTTGCTTCATATGCTGCATCAATGGCTGCCTCAACATCGTCCTTTGTTGACCTAGCAACCTCACAGAATACCTTTCCTGTTACAGGACTAATATTTTCAAAGTACTTTCCATTAGTAGGTTCACGGTACTCTCCACCAATAAAATTATTATACCTTTCTCTAAAATTTACTAGAGACCCATCTGTATTAGGATTTGCGTACCTCATATAATTCCTCCTCTTTTTTGTAAACGTTTACATAAATGATGAAGAACTAAAGCTGTTTGTCTACTAATTAGTATACTACTCTATTCTGAATTATTGCAAATATCTGCTTAATAGAATATTTTTTGTAGCTGGCTTACTAGTGTATTTTCAAAAGTTTACATCAACTTTTAGATTATGTCGGTAGATTTTATAGCTCTATTTCAACTGTTGTAGTATAAACTTTACCTTGCACTTACCATATGTATTTAGATTTTATTTGCAAAATGAAACCCCTGACAGTACATCTGACAGGGGGTTCATGAAACGAAGCTATAGAAAGACGATGGAAGGAACTCCACCGTCAATGCTTGAAATATATAGTAATTAATAATATCAACTAATATAGCTCCGCCTTATTCTAGAGATACTAAACTTTACTTACTTAACTTCTGGAAGAACTCGTACTTCCTGCTTCATTGTCGAGTGACAAAGTGGGCATTCAGGCTCCTCACTGAAACTGTAAGATTCTCTCATCCAACCTTGGCATTCCTCACTAGTACATGACCAGACGTTGGTCTCCACCTCTGGTACTGGCTCTTTTGGTCCACGAGAAAATGACATCGTAGCATCTCCTTTCCTATACACCTCTATTATACGCCTTTATTACCAACAAAGGAAGGGCTTTAGAATACTTCCTTGTTAAACCCAACCTTAACATACTATGTACTTATTTCTAGATATATTCATCCATAAGTTAAGTATTGACATATAAATAGAGAACTATACTTAGGCATATATAGCAAAGGCTTAAAGTACAAAGCGCTCTATTGCTTTAGCTACACCGTCATTGTTGTTTGTATCTGTTACATAATCTGCAGCTTTTTTGATAGCTTCCTGTGCATTCCCCATTGCTACACCAATTCCCGCTGCTTGAATCATTTTCATATCATTCAGGCTATCCCCTACTGCCATAACCTCTTGCATCGTGAAATCAAGCTTCTTACATACCGTTTCAAGGGCACTTGCTTTACTAACTCCCTTAGGATTAGCTTCTAAATTAGTTGGCAATGAGTTGGTTAACTCAAGACCTTCGATATACGAAAGCTCCTTAACCATTTTATCCAGCTTTTCTTTATCGTAAGAATCACAACCAAATTTTAGCCATTTATAATCTTGGAAGCTCCTTGGCGGTGTTTCACGGAATACTCCCTCTGTGGAAACAATCCACATCGATAAACCTATTTCCTTACCAAGTGTCCACATTTTTTCCATTGTATCTGCATCCAATAGATGCTGTTCAATTATTTCCTTCTCAACTGTATAAATTTCGCCTCCGTTGGAAGTTATTAGGTAAGAGGGTAATTTTAAGGTCACAGCATAGGGATAACAGGATTGTAGCCATCGGCCAGTGCTTAATACGACATGCACTCCTTTTTCAAGTGCTTTTTCAATTACCTTTTTCGTATAATCGCTTACTTCATGCTCATTAGTTAATAATGTACCATCCATATCTAATGCCACTAACTTGATCTCTTTTTTCATTTGTTCCATAATAAATTCCTCCTTTATTGTGTTCGTTGTTGTTCTTGATTGACCTTAAAATCATAAAACCGGGTAGTGATAAATGGAATGATCAATAGAAATAGTAAAACAAAAAATAATAATTCAATATTAAACGTATCCACAATAAAACCACCAAATACAGGCCCAATCATTCTTCCAGCTGCTCCAACACTGTTTACGACACCTTGGTAAAATCCTGCTCTTCCTTTTGGAGCAAGTGAATTTGCTAACGAAGGTATCGCTGGCCAAAAAAGCATTTCGCCAACAGTTAAAATAACCATTGCCACAGCAAACATAGTAAAATCCCTTGCAAACATTGCTATAATAAACGAAGCTATAAAAATAACCGTTCCGATATAGATATGCTTTTTTTCCGATGTGACTTTGTTTGATACCCATTTAACCAGAGGCTGGCCTAGTACAATTAGAAAACCATTTATCGCCCAAAGTGCACTGTATTGTTCGAGCGGTATTCCTATATCCTGGGTGTGGGAAGCAATGGTGGATTGCCATTGACTATAGGAAATCCATGCAATCAAAAACCCTCCACACAATATAAACAATCCTGCAAATGCTGATTTATTTCTAATTTTTCCACTCTGCTCAAGTACAGAAGTGTGCATCTGTCTATCACGTTCATTATCCAAAGGCTTAAATGTAAAAAGTACAATTAAAAAAAAGACAATAAACAAAGATGCATTAGCAATAAATATATAATCAAACGATATACTGGCTACATACCCTCCAATAGTAGCTCCTAAGGCAACTCCAAGGTTTTGTGCAACATAAATAGCATTGAAAGAGCGGCGGCCTCCCTCTGGCCAAAGTGATCCTGCCATGGCAAACATGACCGGCCAGGTAATCCCATTCCCAAAACCTATAATCACGAGTAAAATCGCATAGGCAGTAATTACATCATGTGTAAATACTAAAACTAAGGTTGCAGCCATCGCCAAGCCTGTCCCATATAGAATCGTCTTATAGGCGCTAAATCGATCAAAAAGAGCCCCTCCAATAAGATTGCCCACAATTGCTGCTCCTTGGTTAAACATTAAAATCAGCCCTGCAAACGCAAGGCTTTTTCCAAGTTCGTTATGCATATAGATTGTATTTAATGGCCATAAAAATGACCCGCCAGTGACATTAATTGTTGTTGCTATTACTAATAGCCAAATATACTTTGGCATCCTCATCATCTCGCATTCTCGTGTTAGTATCTAAGATATTCTAATATATTTCGAGTGACTAAGCAACGGATTAATGAGAGAAATATTTTATATGTTTAGCAACACGTTTTATCTATAAGAAATTAAACGAAGAAATTTTAAATACTTCTTCTACTTGCAGTGGTTCTGAATGCTAGCGAGAGGGCATATGCTTTCGAATCATGCCAAGGGTGACTAATTCTCTTTCAAGTCTTATTACACGCTCCTGAGCCTCTTCCACACTTATAGGATAGAAGCTCACTTCACTTTTTGTAGGCAACTGAGCAATTTTAGGCAAGTCTGTAGAGATAACCGTACCAATTCTTGGATATCCCCCTGTTGGCTGGCGATCTGCCATAAGAATAATAGGTTGCCCATTTGGCGGGACTTGAATTCCTCCAAATGGAATGGCATCTGACCAAATATCCTGCTTTATTGTACCCACTTTTTTTGAATTGGATAAACGATATCCCATACGGTTCGAATTGGGTTCCACAAGAAAGGTCTTATTAAAGAACTCTTTTCTTTCATTGCTTTTAAAACTGGACATATGTGGCCCTTCAATCACTGCAACTTCAATAGAGGTTGCATACGTGGGAATAAGATGCTTTGATAGACCAACTCCCCCTTGCACGCTTTTTGGTAAACCTTGCAGTGTGCCGTAATGATCCAGGGTTTGTCCAATTCCACTTCGTATATCAGTAGACTGACTTTGAAATAGTACAGGAACATCAAATCCTCCAGCAACAGAAATATATGCGCGGACACCTGAATGGTATTTACCAAATGATAACACATCACCTTTCTCTAATTGGAAAGTTGACCACATGGGGCGAGATTGACCATTTACTTCAGGTTCTAAGTTGGCACCCGTGATTGCTACCGTTATCTCAGCCATTGCTTGAAGCTTCGGACCAATTAAAGTGACTTCCAAAGACGCAGTATTCCTCCTATTACCTACCAATATATTTCCAATTTGAAATGCATATAGATCCATGGCCCCAGCTACCGGGAGTCCATATTTCTGGAAACCGATTCTCCCCATGTCTTGAAAAGTTGTATAAATACCTGGTTTAATTACTTGAAAAATAGGACTGCTATCCATTGTATTACTCCTTTACTACCGCTTCATTTAAAAACCGACATCCAAATTAGTTGCTTACCCCCTTGATTTGTATGTTTTGTTCTTTAAGTATCTGCCTTAGCTTTTTCACAAAGTTTACCGCGTTTGAACCATCACCATGAACACATACCGTGTCTGCTTCAATAGGAATTATTTCTCCAGTCACGGAAAATACTTCCCCTTTATCTATCATTCTTCTAACTTGCTCTGCAGCTGTCTCCGTGTCATCTATTAAAGCACCATCTCTATTCCTTGGCGTTAGCTTTCCATCTGCTTGGTAGGTTCGGTCAGCAAATACTTCTGAAGCTACTTGTAAACCAATT
Source organism: Virgibacillus halodenitrificans (assembly GCF_001878675.1). Lineage (NCBI taxonomy): Bacteria > Bacillati > Bacillota > Bacilli > Caryophanales > Bacillaceae > Virgibacillus > Virgibacillus halodenitrificans. The sequence continues at coordinate 2,645,963 of NZ_CP017962.1, forward strand.
TGATGGCCGGCTTTCACTAATTCACTACCAGCCAGGCCATATAATATGAGCTGAGGATCTACATCATGTATAGCTCTTGCAATAGCATCTGCCGCCCCGCGCTTATTTGCAGCCATATTATAAAGCGCTCCATGAGGTTTTACATGGTTCAGGTTCACTTGATGGACAGTACAGAATGCTTGTATGCTTCCAATTTGAAAGACCATCATTTGATAAATCTCTTTATTTGTATATGGGATCAGCCTTCTGCCAAATCCCGCCAGGTCGGGAAAACCGGGATGGGCACCAATACAAACATTATATGCCTTTGCTAATTCTACCGTTTTATTCATCACATGCGGGTCACCTGCATGACCGCCACATGCAATATTAGCCGAACTAATATATTTTATAATTTCCTCATCCACGCCAAATGAATAAGCTCCAAAACCTTCTCCCATATCACAATTTAAATCAATATATTTACCCATAAAATTCTTCCTCTATTTTTAATTTATATGTTTTTTCTACAATCTGCTCCTCTATGGAGGAGAATTTCTTTGCAGTTACCTCTTCAAATTTAACATAATCACCAGCTCGAAATAGAAATTCATCTCCTTTATTATAAATATCAAAAAGAGTTATTGGCGTTTTACCTATAATATTCCACCCACCTGGCGATTCTAAAGGGTAGATCCCAGTTTGTTCATACGCTATTCCAATGGAGCCTGGGGGAGTTCTGTCTCTTGGCTTATCTAAGCGCGGTGTAGCAAGTTTTTGTTCCAATCCTCCTAAATATGGAAAACCTGGTAAGAACCCCAACATATAAACCAAGTAGTTGGGCTTTTGATGAAGTTCAATAACTTCAGATACTGTCAAAGCATTTTGATTCGCGACACGCTCCAAATCCGGCCCCCATTCTCCACCGTATAGTACTGGAATAGTGAGTCTCCTGGAAATTACATTTTCTTTATGGAGGGGTATATCCACCAACTGTTTTATCTGGGTACTAAGTTGTTTATATGTACTTACATGTGGCTTATAATAAATTGTTATAGAATCAAAGGCAGGGACCAATTCAATTATTGCATCATTTCCCATGTTTTCGAGGTAATTACAGAACATCTTTATCTTATAGATGAGTTTAGGTGAAACATTATCTTTAAAAGAGATTCTTATACCCGCATCTCCAACAGGATCTATGGTGAAGTTCATATCATTTCCATCCCTTCAGTTCTTTAACTAAATGATAGCATACTATGTTGAAATACTTCGAGTATCCTAATTTAATAACTAGTACCAATTTTCTTGCTGGTCAGGTAGAAGACTATTATAATAATTGAACAATGATTCATAAACAGGAGGTATTCGTATGATAATAGAAACATGGAATTGGCTATGGATGAAAAATGATCAAGCGAAACAGTTGCTTTTCTTTAGTGCTCCTCCCACCACACCAAAAGAAGGTGAGCAGAAAAACAGTGAAACATCCGATGATAGCAGCTTAAGTAAAAACAACAACGGGAATGGGAATGGAAAACGTTCCTATAAACCAGCCCAAAAAATTGGTTTGATTGCAGGTCCTGCGCTATTTCTGCTCATACTATTGTTTTTCTCACCAGAAAATTTGTCTAAAGAGGGTATTGCAATTCTTGCTAGTACATCCTGGATTGCTGTTTGGTGGATGACTGAGGCAATTCCTATACCTGCAACTTCATTACTGCCTATTATATTATTCCCATTAACTGGCGGCCTTGATATTGATACAACCACATCTTCTTATGGAAGTGACACAATCTTTCTTTTCATGGGTGGTTTTATGATTGCGCTTGCAATGGAGAAGTGGAATTTGCACCGACGGATTGCACTTACCATTATTTCAATAATTGGTACGAATACAGAACGTATCATATTGGGGTTTATGGTATCCACCGGTTTCCTCTCCATGTGGATCTCCAACACAGCTACAGCTATGATGATGGTCCCCATCGGATTAGCAATCATTTATCAAATATCAGATGCCTTAGAGGATGATCAATCCATTGACACTTCGAAAGAAAATTTTGGTTTCGGTAAGGCTATGATGCTCAGTATTGCTTACTCAGCATCACTTGGAGGGATTGCCACCTTGATTGGTACACCACCTAATGCAGCTTTAGCAGGCGTAATAAAAGAAATGTACGGAATAGAATTATCCTTTGCATCATGGATGCTATTCGGTGTCCCTATTGCGTGGGGGTTTATTTTTATTGTATGGTTTTATCTTGTGAAGATAGCTTACCCGTTGAAAGTGAAACAACTGCCAGGTGGTCAATCCGTTATAAAAGAGGAAAAGAAGAAGCTTGGCTTGCCTTCATTTGAGGAGAAAGCAGTGTTCGTAGTATTTATTTTAACTGCTTTTGCATGGATCACACGGTCATTTATTCTAACAGCAATTAATCCAAATATCAGTGATGCAATTATTGCTATGACTGCAGCTATCATTCTATTTATTATTCCAGCAAAAAAAAATAAAGGAGATTTTTTGCTGGATTGGCAGACAGCTGTTAAATTACCGTGGGGAATTCTTTTGTTATTTGGTGGTGGACTTGCTATTGCATCTGGCTTTACAGCTTCTGGATTGTCTGATTGGATTGGAGGACAATTAAATGCACTACAAGGTATTAATATATTTATCGTTCTTCTACTAGTTGCTGCCTTGGTTATTTTCTTAACAGAGATTACTTCGAATACGGCTACTGCCAATATGATGTATCCAATCATGGCTGCACTTGCAGTCGCTCTAGGTATCCACCCGTATGCTGTAATGATTGTAGCTGCGGTAGCTGCATCTTGTGCATTTATGCTTCCGGTAGCTACCCCTCCTAATGCTGTCGTATTTGGTTCAGGCTATTTGCGGATACCTGATATGGCCAAGGCAGGATTTGCTTTAAATATTTCAGGCATTCTGTTAGTAACTCTAGCAGTCTATTATTTGCTTCCACTAGTTTGGGGTATCGATCTCACTACCATTCCGGATTTTGTTAAAAAATAACCTTTATTAAAAAAGAGGCGCAACCTTAGATTGCACCTCTTTTTTATTACGTTCTAGCAAAACGAATGGAAACCATCCTTACAAAGATCAGATACGTAATTGGTAAACATCCAACGAAGATAATTAGTCCGAGCCACCCACTTTTTTCCCATAAGGGGGCAAGTGCCGTGCTTCCCAGACTCACACCAATATAGTATGCTACAAGATACAAGCTGGAAGCACTCCCTTTATGATGGTCGGCCTGATCAGTAACAGACGTAGCTGTTAAAGAATGAGCTGTAAAAAAGCCTAGACAGCTAACACATAGACCAATCACAATAATAGGAAGAGAATGACTTAATGTCAAAAATACACCTAAGGAGAGAATAATAATACCCAACATACGAACCTTTCGCAAACCAAAGTATCCGGCCACCCAGCCAGCAAGCGGGGCTCCAATTACACCTAATCCATAAGCAAAAAACATATAGGAAATGGCATGTAAAGATAAAGAAAATGGCTCTTCTTGCAGGTGAAAAGGTAAAAAGGACCAAACACCTGTAAAAGACATTTGCAAAATAATTCCCATACCAAAAACTAATATAAGTGATGGATTTCTTAAGTGATATAAAAATCCTGTCAGATCTTTTCGAAAGGATAGTTTACTTTGTTGGTAAAAACGGGACTCAGGCAACATAATTAAAACAATAAGAAAAACGAATAATCCTATTATTGCAAGAAAGTAAAAAGCAATTTCCCAAGAATAATGATCCGTTATATAACCAGTCATGACTCTTCCAGCCATACCTCCTAAAGCATTACTCGATATATAGAGAGCTGTGGCAACACCTATACTCTTCGGGTCTACTTCTTCATTTAGATATGCCAAAGAAGCTGCTGGCAAACCCGCCAGTGCAAATCCCTGTACCAATCTCAATAGAAGCAACGCCGAAAAGGAATCGAGCAAAGGAACAAGCAAAAAAGGCACGATGGAGCCTAGGAGAGAAAGTTTAATAAACATTGTTCTTCCTTTACGGTCAGAGAGAAACCCAAGGATAATCAAACCGGCTATTAAGCCAATTATGGTTAGTGACAATGTCATGCTGGATTGTGATACAGATACATCAAAAACGGATACGAATACAGGTAATAGCGGCTGCACAGCATACATGGAAGCAAATACAAAAAAAGATGCTAAGGCTAGGCTAATAGTTATCTTCCAAAAATACGGATCGTGAACGGTATACTTCTTTTGTTGATTGTTAACACCCATATTAATTTTGGCTTTCTCCGTCTAATACATATACGTCGCGTCCGGCACTTAATCCAAAGGCCATTACCATTAAAGCAATAATAATTAAAGTTATTAAAGGTATTGCCCAGAGGTGCGTCAAATCATATAAATAGCCAATAAATATTGGACCTGCTGCAGCCAATACATACCCAAGCGCCTGAGCCATTCCTGATAATTCTGCAGCTTGTTTAGCATTTTTTGCTCGCATCCCCAGAAATGCAAGTGCTAAAGCAAACGTTCCGCTCAATGCAATACCAATTATAACTGTACTTATAACTAACATTACATAAGAATTCCCCAGCAATAATCCACTATATCCAATCACCGAGCATGAAGCCATTACAATTACTATCGGACGTTGTGATTTAAATTTGCCTGCTATTACTGGGACAAAGAAGCTTGCAGGTAAACCAATAAACTGCATCATGGACAGCATCCAACCTGCATGAGCGATATCCATACCATAATCATGTAAAATTTCAGGCAGCCAGGAAATCGTTACATAAAATAAAAAAGACTGCAATCCCATAAACGCAGCAACATGCCATGCTAATGGTGATTTCCACATACGATTCTCTGATGGATTAATATAATTTATCTCTTCTGTTTGTTCTTTATTATTATTTTTATTCAAATAAACCCATATAAAAATACCGGTAATAGCTGGCAGACTCCATATTAATAAAGCTAGTTTCCATCCTAACCCCATTCCGGTAGCAATTGGGATACTCAACCCAGACGCTGCCGCAGCAAAGATTCCCATGGCTGTAGAATACAAACTTGTCATCAAAGCTACTCTGGCCGGAAATTTATCTTTTATAACCCCTGGCAAAAGTACGTTACATATTGCAATTCCTAATCCTACAAACAGTGTTCCCGCAAATAATAAAGAAATTAATGAAATCGACCGTGCCGAAATACCAATAGCTAAGAGAATTAAACCAACCATCATAATGCGTTCATTTGTATAGCGGTTAGCTAACCTGGGAACGATTGGTGACATAATTGCAAAAGCGATCAATGGCAGGCTGGTTAATAATCCTACACTCCAATTCGACAAGCCTACATCGTCTCTAATTATACCGATTAATGGGCCAATAGATGTAATAGCAGGACGTAAATTAAATGCTACTACAATTATTCCTATAAATAATAACACCCGATAAGTCTTATCATATTGTTTTGTATTTTGATGTAGCTCCATTCTTGTATCTCCCTTCCAAAATCCTATTTATTAATATAGCATAAGTGTCTTAAAGAAGAGAAAGAATTCCCTTAGATAAGGAGATGTTTTTAGGAATTTCGCAATGAGATAAAGAAAAAGTATCTTACTGTTAATCTACGTAACAGTGCTTGCAGCATAATAGATAACTCATTTGATTGGTATTTTAAAAGTTACAAACTACAAGTAAAAGAAGTTTTTTCAAAGAAGATGAATAGAGGAAACTGGAGGCTGGCTGTAAGGGACATGTACTTAACTTAACAACGTCCCTTTTATATAGCCAAGAATTTACAAAATATTTCCTAGGAAATATTTCATGTTTATTTATGTTCTTCTCCTGATGTGCATGGAACCATGGGTAATAATACTTCCATCTGCTTAACTTTCCTTAAAAGCATTGGCTCAAAATAAAAGCATGGTTCTTTATGTAAGTCATTTACACATGAATGAGAATAGAGCAGGCTAGTTACAAAGAACACGTTGGAACAAATTTGGAAATCTTTTTGTATAATAGATCTATTTTCTATAAAGCGGACATTCTTATTCGCAGAAATGATTTTCAACATGGCTACATCTCCCTTAGCATCTATAATCTAATCTATTGATGTATACCTTCTCTGTAATGTTTATAAATTAGGCTGTCTGCCTCCTTCCTTAGTTATTTATACCTATTTCTCAAATAGATATAAATCTATTATGACATAAGAGTCAAGAGAAGCATCGTTCGATAAATATGTCGAAAGCAGTCTCCCTATTCCCTTATTTAACCAATTACCTGTAAGATTGCTTCTACTTTTGTCGAATAAAGACGTATATAATTCTTTATTTACCATTTAAAGTATTTATTTATTAACATGCGTAAATGTTACAAATTTGTGAACTATATAATATAAGTCCCTATGCCTTTAAGAAGCATTACTGAATAGCATGATGCTTGTGACAGAGAGGATATTAGATGGAATGGAAAATTATATATCTTTAATTTTAATAAGCCAACATCTTAACTCTACTTCAATTGAAAAGGAAATTAACTGGCCTCAGTACGTAGTTGGAGGAAAATGCGACGTAAATTTATTGATGAAAAACTCAGTGAAATATTTGAGGAGAAGTGCCCCATTGATTTTCGTTGCATGCGGACGCTTTCACACCTCCGGGTACAAGCGCGACATCTGTTCGTAACCTCACAGTGTCTTCTTTGCCGCTCGGCATGGCCTCAGCCGCTTCCTCCGCTACGCTCCGTCCAGGGTCTTCGCCTCATGCTATTCCGGCAGGAGTCGCGGGCCAACAGGACGTTGGTCATGCAATCGTTGCCACAGGACGTGGCGTTCTTAGATTGCCGCCCTCCACTACAATCAATTTGTACACAGCACATTCTGGGTGTATGCGAACGCAATTTTTTTCGTAGATATAATAGGAAATAGTAGCGAAGGGGAAATATGGAGACTCCTGCGGGAGGAGAGGCCACGATGAGATCCCCGAACGCGTAGCGTGAGGAAGCTCATCAGCCGCCCGCGGAAAGCGGAATATTTCCCAGTAGCGGCAATTTACGCAGCCTCTATATTCTTAGTTACGTCGTAGTTTATCTTTATTATGTATTAAATTTCAGGAAAAATAATATAGAGCAATTCTTAAATACTGAAATGTAAAAAGCACCTCCATAAGAGGTGCTTTTTTCATTTTATTCTGTTTCTTCCTTCGTATCAGTATCATCCTGCTTACGGTTTACTTCATTATCTGTTTTCATTTCTGGTTCTTGCTCTACTACTGGTTCTTCATAATCTTCATCGTATTCCTTACCATAAATATATTCTGTTGGGTCAACTGGCTCCCAAACCTCATTAGGTGTATAGAAACGTAATAGGTCACCATACAGTACTTCATCTGAAAGTTCAAGTTCATGTAGAACCTCTTCTTTCATCTTCTGCATTTCCTCTGTTGGTTCCTCGATGACTTCTTTCGTTTTGCTATCATAAAACTTACCATCAATATAGCTATATTCATCAGTCATAAAGTTTCCATTACGGAAAGGAACGTACTCTTTATGATCTTCAGAAAATAAGTCTGTACCAAATTGAATATAGTCACGTGCATCGATACCTAGTAAATGAAGCATTGTTGGCATTACATCAATTTGACCACTGTACTCATGATTTATTCCCTGTCCTTCTACCCCTGGAACTTTAATCATAAATGGCACACGTTGCAAATCTGCATTTTTCAGAGGAGTAATTTCCTCTCCGGTAATTTCCTCCATAGCACGATTATGATTATCAGAAATACCATAATGGTCTCCATAGATCATTATAATTGAGTCTTCATATAGACCTTTTTCTTTTAAATCATTAAAGAATTGTTCTAATGATTCATCAAGATATCTAGCAGTTTGGAAATAACGGTCTACAGAACCATCTCCAGTTTCTGCAGGGTCAATACTAGCATCTTCCTCATCAATTAAATAAGGATGATGGTGGGTCAATGTCATCATATGTGCGTAAAATGGCTGTTCCATATCCTCAAGTATAGGCATAGACTCTTTGAAAAATGGCTTATCCTTTAAACCATAGTTAATGATGTTTTCTTCACTCATATCATAATAGCTTGCATCATAAAACTTATCTATTCCTAAATGTTTGTATACCTCATCACGGTTCCAAAAAGATTTGTTATCCCCGTGGAAGACAGCACTTGTATAATCCTGTTGTTGTCCCAGAATTGCTGGTAGTGATTGATACGTATTCGTCCCCTTCGTTACAAAGGCTGAACCTTGTGGAAGCCCGTATAAGGAGGTATCCATAATCAACTCAGCATCAGCTGTTTTACCTTGCTCTGTTTGATGGAAAAAGTTATCAAAATATGTGAAGTCCTCACTTTGATCATGAACAAGCTTGTTTAAGAATGGTGTAACCTCTTCACCATGTAATTCATAATCAATCAAAAACGATTGAAAGGATTCAAGGTGAATTTTAATAATATTTTTACCTTTTCCTTTACCAAAGTACTCGGCATTAGGTTCAGCATATTTATATTTCGTATAGTTTTCTACTTCTGTTATATCGTCACTGTCTGCAAGTACTCTTCGTGTAGAAGTTTTTGCACTTTGTATTGCATCATGAACCATAAAGTTATATGCACCAAGATATTTCACAACATAGTTACGATCAAATGTCCGTTCCAACAACTGTGGACGATCTGCCTCAGCTAAGCCAAGGTTCACCGTGAATGCTATTGCTCCTGCAGTTAATACTGCTAATGGCTTGCGAATTTTCATCCGAGTTGGCTGCCATTTCTTACGTGAGTACACAAATAGAGCAATCAACAGAATGATGTCAAACAAATAGAAGACGTCATGTCCTGCAGTCAAATCAGCAATACTTCCACCAATGCTACCAAAGTTACTTGTTTGCATTAATGTTGGGATTGTAATAAAGTCACTGTTGAAACGATAGAAAACAACGTTAGCATACAAAATAAAACTTAGGACTGCTTCAAGAGCAATAATCCATATTCCAGCTCTTTTTCCTTTAGCAAACAAGGCAATCCCCAGCACAATTAACGCTGAACTAAGCGGATTAATAAATAGTAGAAACTCTTGCATTGCTCCACTTACACCTAAATTAAATTCAACTTTATATGTTATATACGTTTTAATCCATAATAAAATTACAGCAATCGCGAAGAATCCCATCTTCGAAGAGAAAAATTTCTTCACTTTTCATTCACCTCATATTTTTTTATACTTAGTTAATACGATACATAAGTATACACCCAAACATCTATGAAAGTCAAAGACTACTTGTAAAAGAATACAAGTTCAGTAGTATACTTAGCTCACTTAAATAAATTATTTATCTTCCCAGCATATTATTCCCATTTTAACAAAGTTCGAAACCAAAACTTACTGTTAAATATAATACTAGTTTTAAATTTAATTGTATAGAGTCTTTTAGCCCAAAAAAACGGAAGACCAGTATTGTGGCTTCCGCTCCCTTGCATTTCTATAATCTAAAACGCGCTACAAGGCTATTCAATTCTTCTGCCATGCTTGCTAACTGGGATGAACTACCAGCGATTTCCTCCATTGATCCACTAGCCTGTTGAGCAGAGGCAGCTGTTTGTTCGACACCTGCCGCAGCTTCTTCTGAAACGGAAGCAATCTCCTCAATTGCTCCATTCATCTTTTGACTGCCAGAAGTAATATCTTCTAAGTTTCCAGTAATTGTTTTCATGTTATCTATCATTGTATTTATAGCGCTACTTATATTTTGAAAAGTTTCTCCTGTTTTCTTCATATGTGCTGTGCCTTGTTCGACTTCTGTATAGCCGTTCTTTAACGATTCAGCAACATTTGTAGATTCCTGTTGAATATCATTAACAATACCTGTAATATCCGAAACGGAATCAGTAACCTGTTCGGCAAGTTTACGAACCTCGTCAGCTACGACAGCGAAGCCTCTTCCATGCTCTCCTGCACGCGCTGCCTCAATTGCTGCATTCAATGCCAACAAATTTGTTTGGTCTGCTATTGCTTTGATTACTCCGACAAGCTTAGATATTTCTTGCGACTGATTATCTAAATTATTCATTTTCGTAACGGCATCCTGTACCATATCATCTATCCTAGCCATTTGACTTGCAGAGGTTTTCATCAGTTCAGTGCCTTCATCTGTCATTTTCTGTACTTCATTGGAAGAGTTAGTTACATTCTCTCCATTTTTATTAGCTTCTTCTACTTTCTGCAAAAATGTATTCATGTGTTCAGATAAGTCACTTGCACTATTCGCTTGTGTCTCAGAACCTGTTGCTAATTCTTCCATTGTTATTGCTACCTGCTCTGTCCCTGCTTTCACTTCACTCGCAGCTTGTGTCAATTCTTCACTTTGGGAAGAAACAGAATCTGAAACTATATTTATTTGTGCAAGAAGTTCTTTTGTATTTGCACTCATCTGATTTGTCGCAAGAATCAGGTCACCAACCTCATCTCTTGTTGTTGCCTCCATGGCTGGGTCTGTCAAATCTCCTTCAGCTATCCGATTCATTCTTTCTTTCACAGCAACAATCGGTTTTTTGATGCTATTTGCTGTCATTAATGCTGCAATCACCCCAAAAACAATTGCGAGTACAGTAATAATAGTCGTGCCCATTAAATTTAACTTTCCGTATCTGAGAACACTGTTTTTAGTTTCATTAGCATTACTTTCCCTCTTGTCTGATAATGCTGTCAGATCACCTGTTATTTCAGTTTCCAGAGGTCTGACCATGCTTGCCATAAGGTCTAGTGCTCGCTGTTCGTTACCATCTTCATATGCAGCTATTACTTGATCTGTAAGTGTTCCCCATTCCATTTTTTTATCCAAAATTTGTTGAGCTGCTTTTTTATCGTTACTAACTTCAAGTAGTTTATTTTCAAGTTCAATCGCTTCTTCAACACCATTACTGAATTAATCCTTTAAGGAAGAATCACCATACAACAAATACCCGCGAAGCAGTGAAGTACGGTGTTGCATATTAATAATCATTTCTTTATCAACGATTAATGGTTCATATTCGCCGCTTACCATTTCATCTATTTTTCCATTCGTATTGTTAATTGAATTTATATTTGCTATACCCAATAATAGCAATAAAATAAATACGATCGTAAAGCCAAACAGTATTTTACCCTTTATACTTTTAAAGTTAATTAATTTCTTCATAATTGACCCCCTGTAGTCATAACTTCTATATGTATTACATACTATTTATCGGGAAATTAATTTAAATATAAAGCTTATATGCAAAAGATGTAATATTAAGATAAATCAAGCCTAATAAAAACGTCTCCCTCTAATAGGAGACGTTTTTTCATTTATGCATATGGTTAGTGGAGCTCCACCCACTTGTTTTGCACAGCAAGTAAGGCAGCTTTTGTTCGATCAGATACATGCAACTTTTTTAAAATAGATGATACATGATTATTTACAGTATACGAAGATATATATAAATCTTTAGCTATATCCTGATTCGATTTCCCACGAGAAATTTCTTCTAGAACCTTCCATTCCTGTTTCGTTAGAATACCAATCGGCCTATCTTTTCCTCCCTTTGTTAAGTAAATGTACTCCTCCAGTAATATAGGGGATAGCTCGGGGTGAATATACTGTTTTCCTTTTAAGATAGTTCGCAGAGCTGTAAGTAAATCATTCATTTCCATTTCTCCAAAAAGATATCCATTCAATTTTTGTCGAAATAATTTTAAAAGTAATTGCTTATGTATCTCAACCAACCATACAATAATTTTTATATCCTTTGACTCGAAATTTTTTAACCAATATGACAATTGATCATCGTTTGCACCCACATCTAGAAGAAGTAAATCCGCATCTATAGTACCACCTGACAAGGGGGCATTTTGTTTTGTGATAACTTGTATATGGATTTCATTCCCCAATGCTTCTGCTAAAGTAAGACGAATCCCTTCCCACATTAAACCATATTCTGTAACTATTACGAGCTTTTTCATCAATAAGTGTCCTCCAACTAACATCGATCTTGATGTAATTATATAGAAAATATTCTTTTATGGAAAGAACCAATTCTAGCCATAAAAAGAGAAGAGCCATTGTTATAGCAATAGCTCTCTTAAAGGTTAGCTTTTTTCTTTAATTTTATATTGCCTTAATTCTTCTTGCATATTTTTTGAATATCTATCCAGTTGGCCTGCAAGTTGGTTTAATTGTTCCATAGATGCTGTCTGTTCTTCCACAGAAGCTGATATTTCCTCTGTCCCAGCAGCCGTTTCCTGACTTATGGAAGCATTGTTTCGCGTATTGTCTGCAATAATTTTTTCTTGGTTCACCATTTCATCCATAAGACTTATTGTAGACAGGAGCATCTCACTGTTTACATGAATTGATTTATTAATATCTTGAAATGCCTGTTCCGTTTTGCTAACTGCATCTGTTTGGGATTGAATAACTTCACTCGTTTCATCAATTAGATCAACTGTATGCTTTGTCTCTTCCTGCATTTTAGCAATAATATCAGAGATATCTTTAAGCGCGTGTTCGGATTGTTCAGCCAGCTTCCTTACTTCATCAGCAACAACTGCAAAACCTCTTCCACTTTCGCCTGCTCTAGCTGCTTCAATTGCCGCATTTAATGCTAACAAATTGGTCTGACTTGCAATACCCGAAATCTTACCAATTATTTCTGAAACACTTGCAGACCGGTTATCAAGCGAGTGAATTGCCTGAACAACGTCATTCGTTATTTTTTCTGTACGATTAGATTGGTCCTTTAAAATATCGACTGTTTTCAATCCTTGTTCTGATGCTAGATTCATTGACTTAGACTCTTCTTGAATCTGTATATTTTGTGAGCTAAACTGGTTTATTATTGTTGATAATTGGTCTGTTGCTATTGTGTTTTGTTCCATTAGCTCTGACTGACTCGTCGCTCCTGAAGCTATTTCTTCCATTGTTACAGCAACTTCATTAGCAGCAGAGGTGTTTTCTTCAGCACTTTTCACTAATGTTTGTGATGCCTCCGAAACTTGTACAGAAATAGTAGAAATTTTCGTCATCATTTCTCTCATTTGTTGTACCATATTTCTGAAGCTAGCAGATAATTGTCCGATCTCATCTTGCCTGTTTATTTCAACATGTGCAAGAAAATCCCCATTCTCGACTTCCTTCATCGTATTTTGCAAGTTTTTAATTGGCTTTGTAATCCGCTTTGTTATAATAAACGAAGCAATAACTGCTAAAAGAATAATACCTAATAATGTAAGCCCGATCGGTAATAGAAGTGATTGAGACTTTTGTTCAAAATCATGTTTATTAACAGTCCCATTTATGACCCAATCTGTTATCCCATTCTTTACAAACCCAGTGACCATCTCTTTACCGTCCTGTTCATATTCCACTGTTCCGGACTCACCTTTTTTCATCATCTGTTTATAGAAGCTTTCTTTTGCAATATTGATTCCGACTAACTTTTTATCTGGGTGTACAACAAGGTTGCCATTTGTATCAATTAATGTGGCATATCCTGTGTCTCCAATTTTAACCTTATCTACCATAGAAACAAGTGTGTCTATAGAGACATCAAGAGCTGCTACTCCCAACATTTCATTTTTCGTATTATAGTACGCTTGGGCAATGGTAACAATCATTTCCCCGGAGGCTGCATCCTCGTATGGCTCTGTCCATACCGGAGCACCATCATGTTCAACTGCTCGCTTATACCAAGGCCTTTCTCTCGGGTCATAATCAGAGTCGAAAATGGTATTTGGATAAATAGCAATTTCTCCTGTTTCTTCATTACCTATATATGTATTTAAAATGGAATTATTCGCATCACCAGTTCTTTTTAAAAATTGTTTTAATTCCTCTGAATCTTCTTCCTCTCCCTCTAATACAATTTCGCTTGAAGCGACTCTCCTAATACCTCTTTCCAGGTTATCAAAAAACATGTCAAAAGAATCATTTATCACAAGAATTTGACTTTGCATATTCTTGGTTAATTCTTTCGTAGTCAAATTAACACTGAAAAAGTAACTAACTCCTGCTACAACTAGTCCAGCAATCAAAATTAATACAAGAAAAGGAAAGAGAATTTGTGTCTGAATGGTACGTTTTAAAAAACCACCTTGCTTTTTCTTTTGCTTCTTTTTCAATAGAATCCCTTCCCTACCTACATATAATTAATTTGTTACTTATAAAACTCCAAGGGCTGAGGCTTTCCCAAATAAAACCCTTGCACATATGGAACGCCTAGTAACTTTGCTGTTAAGAGATCTTCCTCTGTTTCCAATCCCTCTAAAACAATTTCCATCGTTCCATCTAATAAGTGTATTACTTTTTTAATATGGTTTTGTTTTCGAATGGATGTAAATAATTTATCAGCATAGTAGCGATCAAATTTAGCAAAGTTAGGAATGATGGTCTGCACAGTAGATAACGTTGCTTCGCCCTTTCCAATATCATCAAAAGCAATAAGAAACCCTTGTTGCTTCAACTGATTCAAGACCTGTTTTAAAGCCGAAAAGTCCGTACCTCTCTCTGCTTCATTTATTTCAAAAACAATTGTATTCGCTTTCACTTTCGTTTCCCTAGTGATTTCTTCCAAGCTATTAATGAAGGCAGGATGATTCAGGGTGGAAGGATATATATTTAAAAATAAATATATATCCCCTAACTCTGCCAGATTCATTTTACAAGCTTTATATATAGACATCATATCCAGTTCAAATAATACATTTTGTTCCCTTGCATGCTTAAAAAATATTTCCGGATTTCTATAATGCCTGGAGCGAAGCAATGCTTCATATCCATATACTTTATTTGTTGATGTATTAATAATTGGTTGTAATACATGGTGAAAGTCCATATTCCTTATTATTTCGTGTAGACTTTGTGCTGACATACAATCACCTCACCTTATCTGTATATGACTCCTATTCTTGTACTTATAAAACCTTATTAACTGCTTCGCCAATCCGCTCTGGAGTAAAGGGTTTTACAATAAAGTCTTTTGCCCCTGCCTGAATTGCTTCCACTACCATGCCTTGTTGCCCCATGGCTGAGCACATAATAACTTTCGCATTCGGGTTAATTTTCTTGATTTCTTTTACTGCTTCTACCCCATTCATTTCGGGCATAGTAATGTCCATTGTTACGAGCTCAGGTTGTAATTCCTGAAACTTTTCAATTGCTACTTGTCCGTTTTCAGCCTCCCCTATTACCTCATGACCTAATTTCGTTAAAATGTCCTTAAGTTGCATGCGCATAAATGCCGCATCATCTGTTATTAAAATTTTCGCCATTATACTTCCTCCTGTTCAATCTCTTGGATAACTTCTTTTACTTCTGTTGTTTCTGATAAGTCCAAAACACGCTTTAAATCAAGGATTATCAACAAATCCTTTTCCAATTTCGCTACACCTTGCAGAAAAACATCCTCTACACCACCAATGATTTGTGGTGGAGCTTCAATTATTTGCTCATCAATATCAATTACTTCTGTAGCCGCATCCACGATTAACCCTACTTGCATGTCATCCATCATGACAATTAAGAACCGACTATGTTCAGTTGTTTCTGTTTCGGGTAGTTGTAAACGCTCCTTCAAATCAAGCACAGGGACTGTTTCTCCTTGATAATAAATAACACCTTTTATAAATGGAGAAGTTCTCGGAACCTCTGTAATCTTTTGTATACGTTCGATTGATCTTATTTGTTGGACATTTACTCCATAAGATTGGTTATTTAATTTAAAAACAATATATTTTGTAATTTTCTCCATCATCTGGTCTCCCTTACTTAATTAGTGCATTAGGATCAATAATTAAAGCAACCTGCCCATCCCCTAAAATCGTAGAACCTGAAATAGCAAACACATCTTTTAAATAATTTCCTAACGATTTTAAAACAATCTCTCTCTGACCGATAAAGGAATCTACCATCAGACCAGTCATTTTTTCCCCTTTTTTCACGATAACCACAGCATGGTGACTACTTCCATTTTCCGAGGTGGTACTCTCAGGAACATCAAATACCTTATTTAGAGATACAAGTGGTACAACACTGCCCCTGAAATCCATGACCTTTTTGCCATGTGCTGACATGATCTGCTCTTCTTTCAATAAAGCAGTTTCAATGATAGAAGATAGAGGTATGGCATAAGTTTCCTCTTCAACTTTTACTAATAATGAAGAAAGAATGGATAAGGTCAGTGGTAACTGAATGGAGAACTTACTTCCTTTTCCTTTCTCGGATTCAATCGTAATTTTCCCACCAAGAGCTTCAATCTTGCTTTTTACTACATCCAATCCTACTCCACGACCAGAAATATCCGACACGGTGGCTGCTGTGCTAAACCCAGAGGCCAGTATAAAAGGATAGATTTCCTCATCTGTGAGTTGCTTTGCTGCTTCTTTTGTAATTAGCCCGTTTTCAACCGCTTTTTCTTCTACTTTTTCACGGTTAATACCAGCCCCATCGTCTTGAATTTCAATAAACACATGATTGCCACTATGGTAGGCACGCAGTATTAATTCTCCTTCTTCTTGTTTTCCCGCTTTCAAGCGCTCTGCTGGCAGCTCGATACCGTGGTCGATCGAATTACGAATCAAGTGAACGAGTGGATCACCTATTTCATCAATAACAGTGCGATCCAATTCTGTATCTGCACCAATAATTTGGAGATCAATTTTTTTATTTAAGTCCTTGGCAAGTCCGCGAACCATCCGTGGGAAACGATTAAACACCTGTTCTACAGCAACCATACGCATGGTTAGAATAAGGCTTTGCATATCCTCCGACACTCTCGACATATGTTCAACTGTTTCAGCTAATTCAGGATTCCCCAGTTTTTCTGCCAGATCCTCCAATCTACTGCGATCAATTACAACCTCTTCAAATAAATTCATTAAATGGTCAATCCGTTCCAGGTTTACGCGGATAGTAGTAGATTTAGTAGCCTGCCCCTGTGTTTTCACTTCTGCTGTCTCATCTGATGACTCCTCAGTAGCAGGTTCCTCATGCTTTGATTCTTCAGCCTGTTTTTCCATAATAGCTGCTAAATCTTGTATATTTACCTGCTCTATTTCAGATACACTAGTTATCACAGCTTCTAATGATGCAGTAGATTCATTTGATAGAAAGATGAGCGTAAAATCCTGCGAGAAATCACCTGCTTCTAATGCCTCCGTTTCAGGAGTGGTTTTAATAATCTCTCCTTTAGACTCTAATGCTTCTACAACCATATATGCTCTAACAGCCTTTAGTAGACAGTCTTCATTTAAGCGCACTTGAATATAATAGGCCTTAAACCCTTGCTCTTCTGCTTGGGCAATGACAGTTGACTGATATTCATCCAAAATTACTTTTTCTGTATCAAAACTATTAACTTCCTCATTTTTCTCACTTGTGTCTTGGTTTGCCTTCTCATTTTCTATCTGGTCCAAAGAATTAACTAAACCTGTGACATCTTTTTTCCCATCATTGCCTTGAGCAATTTCCTCTACCATTTCTTCTAAAGCTTCAATTGCTTGGAAGATAATATCAATAATATGGGTGTTTACCATTAATTCGCTGTTCCGAATTTTATCTAACACGTTTTCCATCTTATGGGTTAACGCAGAAATATCCTCATAGCCCATTGTTGCAGCCATTCCCTTTAATGTGTGAGCAGAACGGAAAATTTCGCTGACGATGGAAAGGTCATCTGGTTGCTTTTCTAAATGAAGAAGATTATCATTAACTGCTTGTAAGTGCTCTCGACTTTCATCAAGAAACATATCAATATATTGGCTTGTTTCCATTACGTACATCCTCTCTATGACCAATCAATCTAGTAATAAATATATATCCATTTCTCCACTATGGAGGAATGCCACAGGTAAATGTAGCGCTTTTTCATAGCCTGTTAATGTCGTATTTCCTTGCATAATGGTAGGAGCGGTAATATCTGTCTTAACCCCATCCTGAATTATATTTGTAGCTATTCCTCCGGCTAGCATATTTCCTAACTCTCCACTGAAGGAAGCTAGCATTTCACCTTCCAATGGCATACCAAACATTTTCTCACCAATTGCTCCAAACATGGATTGATCGCCCGCTAAAATTAATTTACCTTTTATATCACCAGTGATACCAATTAGTACACCAAACTGCAGGTGTAATGATTTACCAAGTAATTTGGGCTTGCTCATGGAAAAATCGATCGGCACAATAGATGCTAAGGCTTTGTTCGTTCCATTTAATAAACTTGTAACTGTTTTATTTCTTTCCTCTATTGTTATCGGCATAGTTGTATACCCCTTTTAGTTTTTATTTTTTTCTCCTGTTTGAAGGTTGTAATTAGGTAAAATGAGAACTTCGACACGCCGATTAGCTGCTCTATTTGCTTCGGATGTATTCGGGACTGCTGGCTTATATTCTCCAAATCCTTTTGCACTAAATTTTGTTGGATCAAGCTGCTCATTTTCTAAAACAATACGCATAAAGTGGATAGCTCTCATTACACTTAACTCCCAATTTGACGAAAATTCTTCATTATGAATAGGTAAATCATCTGCATGTCCACTTACAATGATCTGATGAGGAGGGTCTGTAAGCAGAAAGCCCGATATCTCCTTCGCTATTTTTTTGCCTTCCCTATTCACATCTGCACTTCCTGAGTGAAATGAGAAATCATTAGATATCGTAATGAGTAATCCCTCATCAGAAAGCTGTGTCTGTAGTACATCGGTCAGATTCTTTTTCTTAATATAAGCATTTATATTCTCTTTTACTTTTTGAAGCTGCTCTTTTTCCATTGCACTATTTTTTTCTTGTTCATTTTTACTTTTCTCTTTTTCTTGCTCTGGCTGGGGTGCAGGTAAAGGCTGCTCTGTTGGATCCTTTTCTTCAAGAATACCTTGCCCCCCGGAGAATTCATTACTGAAGACCTGGGAGAGTTCTTTATACTTTTGGGTATCTACTTCACTCATTGCAAATAACACAATGAATAGAGCTAATAATAATGTCAGTAAATCAGAGTACGGTAAAAGCCAGGATTCATCCACATGATGTTCATCTTTCTTTTTACGCCTGCTCATTTGCCTGCTCCTCTTTCAATTGAACCAATTCTTTTGTGGATAAATAAGAGCCAAGCTTATCTCGTACTACAATAGCTGAATCTCCAGTTGAAATTGAAAGAATGCCTTCGATCATAATCTCTTTAATTTCAACTTCTTTTTTCGACTTTTCTCGCAGCTTATTTGCAAACGGATGCCAAAGCACATACCCGGAAAAAATTCCAAATAATGTAGCTATAAACGCTGCTGATATCGCATGCCCAAGCACATCCATATCCTGCATATTTCCTAATGCTGCAATTAATCCTATTACTGCTCCCAGCACACCTAATGTAGGTGCATAGGTTCCTGCTTGAGAAAAGACTGAAATCCCTTCCTGATGTCTACTCTCCATCGCTTCAATCTTTTCAATTAAGACTTCCTTAATAAAATCTGGTGTTTGACCATCAATCGCAAACTGTAAACCGGTATTCAAAAATGGATCCTCAAATTCTTTCATTTGTGTCTCCATTGAAAGCAAACCTTCTTTGCGTGTTTGTTCAGCTAATTTGGTAAATAGTTGAATCAATTCTTTTTTCTCAGGATTCTGATCTTTACTAAAAATAATTTTGAAAAGTGTTGGTATATTTTTAACAGTGCTCATTGGAAATGCAATACAAATAGAAGCTGCTGTTCCAACGAATATAATAAGGATTGCTGCCGGATTGCCTAAAGCCGTTATAGGGACACCCTTCATCACCATTCCAACCCCTACCGCGATTACACCTAAAAATAAACCAATTATTGTTGTCTTATCCATATGTGACCCCCTAATTTTAACTGATTCATTTATATAACAACCATCACTCATTATCTAAAGGTTTTTTTATGAAGGGTATAAAGAACCAGTGTTTACTCCTCATATTTATCGGCATAATCTGACAAAGAATGAACAATTTAAGCAAAAAAAAAATATTAAGACTATTAGATGTTCATCTTTAAAATCCACAAATAGATATTTAAAGTTTTTCAAATAATCTTGTTTTTACCAAATACTACATGTTATGAGAGTTTATTCCGATACTATGTTAGTACGTTAAAAAATACGGCGGGAGTGATTTAATTTGAATTCAGTTATTGAAAACGAAACAAATTACCACCCAATGTTATCATCATTCATTGAGGTAGCACCTTTTCTTCAAACACTTGTAAACGATGATATCACGGTGGGAATCTATGACACAGAGAAATTAATCATAAACTTTCCGGCAAAAACTTTCTCTCTAAACGTAAATCCTGGAGATCCATTAATGGAAGGAGATATTGTTACTCAGGCAATTCGATTAAATAAAAAACAAGCTGCCACTGTACCTCCTGAATTATTTGGTGTACATCTTATTGCTAGGGCAATTCCTTTACACAATGAGAAGGGTAATGTAATAGGAGGGGTTGGGATTGGATCAAGTATTGATAAAGCAAATCAATTATCAGATGTAGCATCTAATTTATCCGGAATATTTAATGATGTAACTAATACCATTCAGGATATGGCTCTTTCTATTACCGACCTTGCCGGTAATATGAATGAAATCTCTCAAAAAGCTACAGAAGTTAATAAACGTGTAGACACAATAGAAAAAGTATCCAATGTAGTAAAGGGAATAGCTGATCAAAGTAATCTATTAGGCTTAAATGCCGCAATTGAATCTGCTCGAGCTGGCGAACATGGAAGAGGTTTTTCTGTAGTTGCAGATGAAATTAGAAAGATGGCAACTAGTTCAAAAGAACAAGTGACAGAGATACACAATATAACCGAGTCAATTAAGGAAGTTATTACAAATTTAAGTAAACATATTCAGGATGCAAATCTTGAGTCCGATACGCAATCTGCGGCAATCGAAGAATTAACTGCCACCATGCAGGAGATAAACGGTAATATTCATACATTAGCAGATATGGCGAAAGAAAATATCGAAGTGAAAAATTGAACAGGGGTGTAAAGATATGAATCAATTTAATCTATTAAAAGGAAATTACATTGCTGGTAAATGGCGTGATGGGTCAAGCAACCAGCAGATGGTAAATAAAAATCCATATAACGATGCTATTATAGCAAACTATCAAGCTGCTAGCCTTCAGGATTTGGATGAAGCATACCAATCAGCAAATCATGTACAAAAAGAATGGAAAAACACAAATCCTGTAATACAAAGGGAAGTATTTGAAAAAGCAGTTTCTTATATAGAAGAAAAACATGAATCAATCGTAGAAATTATAATAAATGAAATTGGCGGAACAAGATTGAAAGCCGAATTTGAAATTGGTCTGGTAAAAAATATTATGAAGGAGGCATCTACACTACCTTTTCGAATGGATGGAAAAATTCTTCCGTCTCCAATTGATCATAAAGAAAACCGAGTTTATCGTGTCCCTGTTGGAGTAGTCGGAGTAATAAGTCCGTTTAACTTTCCGTTTTTCCTTTCTATGAAATCAGTTGCGCCAGCTCTAGCAACAGGAAACGGAGTGGTTCTTAAACCACACGAACATACTTCTATTACCGGCGGAACGATGATTGCGAAGATTTTTGAGGAAGCCGGATTACCTGAAGGTCTGCTTAACGTTATCACAACTGAGATATCGGAAATCGGTGATCACTTTGTAGCACACCCGATACCTCGTGCCATATCTTTTACAGGTTCAACGAAGGTTGGAAAACACATCGGAGCAGTTGCAGGTAAACATTTAAAGGAAGCACACTTGGAATTGGGAGGCAATAGTGCACTTGTTGTGCTTGAAGACGCAGATATTGACCTAGCCGTAAGCGCTGCAGTTTTCAGTCGCTTTACTCACCAGGGACAAATTTGTATGTCTGCAAATCGTTTAATTGTTCATGAAGCAATTTATCAAGAATTTGTAGATAAATACACAGCCAAAGTGGCAACATTAACATGCGGCGATCCAAGCGATCCAAGCACCATCATAGGGCCTTTAATAAATGAACAGCAAGTAAAAGGAACCGTGGCGCTCATAGAAAAAGGAATAGAGGAAGGAGCTGTCCCTGTAATTAGAGGAGAAGTTAAGGGGAATGTTGTGGAACCAGTTGTATTTACGAATGTCACACCTGATATGTCGTTAGCGAAGGAAGAATTATTCGCGCCAGTTGTAAGTATTATGAAAGTAAAAAATGACCAAGAGGTACTTTCGTATGCAAATAATAGTCTTTACGGTCTTAGTGGAGCCATTCATACTAGAAATGTAGAACGAGGAGCAGAGTTGGCCAAGCAAATGGACACAGGGATGATTCATATAAACGATGGGACAATAAATGATGAACCAAATGTTGCATTCGGTGGGGTGAAAAATTCCGGCTTAGGTCGTCTGAATGGAGACTGGAGTCTAGATGCCTTCACTACTACAAAATGGATTAGTATTCAGCATAAAGCAAGACAATATCCTTACTCCTAGTCTTAGTAATATATATAAGAAAGCCCCTGCATTTAATCAAATTGCAGGGGCTTTCTTTTTAATCCCATATTTACATGCCTCCACCAAATTGCTGCATAAGATACATGGATTGCTGATTTGCTCTTTGAATTGCTTTTTCCATAGCTGTAAACTGTCGCCAATAGCGATCCTCTACTTGAACAAGTCGCTTTTCAAAAGAAGATATACGATCTTTGAGATCATCCAACTGTCTTCCCATTGTATACTGGTTTTCAGTTTGAAATGTGTTCCCTGCTTTTGTTTTAATCGTATCCATTACTTTATTGGCTGTATCTGTTAATCTATCCAAAATTCCTTGCTGACCATAGCCAGTTCCATCATTTTTAAACAGCTTTTCTACCGCTTCCGGATTTTCTTCAATCGCTTTTTTTAATTTAGCCTCATTGATTTCCAGTTTTCCACCTTCTAAATAATTGGCAGTTGTGCTGATACCAATACTAGCTAATTGTTGCATCGCAGAAGGGATCTCGCCATTATTTACAGGTGTATAGAAGTCACGTCGCATATCATTTAGTGCACTTGATAATGTCGAATCTCTGCGAAGTAATCCACTTTTCGATTTTTCTTCCCATAACTCCTGTTGTTTGTCGCTCATTTCTTCCCGTTGTTTATCTGTTAATGGCCGGTAATCTTTGTACCTGTCTTCTTGCAAGCGATCTTGAATACCACCAATTAATTCATTGTATTTTTCCACGAAACCTTTGATATTTTCAAATACGGTGTTGGAATCATTTGAGATGTTTACTTTCACATCCTCTCCAGAAAAGGTTTGTTTTAGATTAAAGGTAACCCCTGAAATAGTAAAAGAATTGGAACTCCTGGTTGTTTCCAAACCATTAATGGTAAAGTGAGCATCTGTGCCACCCGTTTCTGTACCGGTGGAAAACTGCAACTGATTTTGAATGAACGTGCCTTTTGTAATGATTTCTTGATCATTAGTCGAATAATCAGTGCTACCATGTTCGTTGCCATTAAAGTTACCCGTCTCCGTCCGATTCAGTGTCATTTGACCTTTAACAGAGTCATAGAACATACTTACACCGACATTCGCACTGTTCACCTGACTAATCATAGAATCAAAGGATTGACTTGCTTTTATATTAAAGGCTTCTTCTTTTTCACCGTCTTTTGTATGGGCACCTACACGGAAGCTTGTGTAATCGTATTTATATGTTACTTCTACATCGGTATCTTTAGGAATTGCTTCATTCCTAGTTATTACGCCTGTTTCTGTATTTATAGTTCCCTGGGGATTGGCAAAGCTAGAATCAGTCGACAAATAAATGTTCCCACCTTTTGCTTTATATGTTTCACCGCCTATTTTCATTTCAAACTCGTCTTCAGATATCCCCTGATTCGATAGCTTAATCGTCTTACCTTCTGCTCCCGTTTTCATCGTATCGATTTGTAAATCTGTTGTATAATTTACCTTTATATCGCTTCCCGTTTTTAATGGCTCATTAAAAGTCAGCTCACCAGTTCCTTTATCAATCAAAACCTCGCCTTCTAAAGGCTTAGTATTCCCGGCAGCGTCTACAACTTTAAAATATGTATTTCCTACCTTTACTGACATTTCTTCTATATTTTTAATATTTGTGCCGGTTTGCAGATTAAGTTTAAAAACACTTCCCTCTTTATCTACGTTGACGGTCTCTTTTTTAACGCTTCCCTGCTCCCATTTAAAATCAGTAGTATTCGAAAATCTGGATTGCAATTCTGCCAAGCTTTTGCGTGTATCAATTGATTTTGCATCCTGAAACACGGGCCCTCCATTCACTTTCGTTGCAGCAGTCGCCAGTTTTTTCACATCTGAAATAGTATACGATGATAATCCAGCTGCACTTGTAGCTGTAGCAGATACATAATTTTCATTCGTTGTTGATGTCATTCTTGACCGGAAAGTTGTCGATAATTTCATTTTAGTAAGCTCTGATCGAAAGTTAAGAAATTTTGTATTGACTTCTCGGAAGGCATCCCGTTGCCATGTCATCCATGTCCGATCTTGTTGCATTTTTTGCATTGGTAGACGCTCTGCTTTCATTAGGTCAGCTACAAGGGAATCAATGTCCATCCCTGAAGCAAGTCCGCCTATTCTCATTTTATTCACCTCTATAGTTTTACGTGCTAGTTTCTTATAGTATAGCAGTTTAATTGATTTTACAGTTTTCTAATTTATATATCGGCAGTTATTAAATAAAGTTTAATTAAAAGTGTGATATCTATACAGCAGTATAGTTAACAAAATTAACAGATATAAAAACTGCTCTTATATGCCATTAAGCAATCAAGAAGCAGTTTGTTCAACTATCATTATTTTATTTTTCATGAATTAAGGCTTCATCTACGTTTGGACTTTCTGATTCATCCATGAATAGTACTGCGATTGTACCAATTATCAATAAAGCTGCTGCAAAATAGAAACCTATATTCATGCTTCCAGTTACATCTGTAAGGTAACCTGTGATATACGGAGCCAAGATAGAGCCACACATACCAATGAAATTGTATACACCAAAGGATGTTCCATACGCATGTTTTGGAGCGTTATCTGCAACAACTGCTATAGTTAGATATGTGAGTTTATTTGAAGAAAGAGATGATTTAAAATGGAAGTGACCTATGTTTATAAGACAGTAGAAAATTGCGAAATAAAAGGGGAACTTCATCCAACGAGTGAACAGTATGCTCCATTACTTGTCTATATTCATGGAGGAGGTTTAATCTGGGGTACAAAAAGCGATATGAACAAAAAGCAAATTCAAATGTATAATGAGGCAGGATTTCACGTCTTTTCTGTTGATTACCGACTTGCCCCGGAAACAAAGCTTCCATGTATAAAGGAAGATATAGAGGATCTGTTGATTTGGCTATATAAGAAAGCACCGTTTGACTTTAACAGGGAAAAAATTGCTGTCATTGGAAGCTCTGCTGGGGGTTACCTTGCTCTTTTATCTGGTACGTTTGAAGTTAGACCAAAAGCAATCGTTTCTTTTTATGGTTACGGAGATATAACTGGTGATTGGTATCGAAATCCAAGCCTTCATTATACCAAGATGACTTCTGTACCTGAAATGCTTGCAAAGCAACTCATCCGGAATGAAGTTATTTCATCCTCCCCTATACAGAAACGGTATGCTATTTATCTTTATTGCAGGCAACAAGGGAAATGGCTTGACTATGTAGCAGGGATGGAAACTTCAAAGCTTGACATCTATTGTCCTATTAAAAATATAGACAATGATTTTCCTGAAACATTGTTGCTCCATGGAGATGCAGATGAGGATGTGCCTTATGAAGAATCCATTAAAATGGCACGTATGTTAGATGAGGCTAATGTGCCAAATAAATTGATAACCATCCCTGGTGGAAAGCATTCATTTGATATGGAAATGGAAAACCAAGTGGCAGTTCAAGCAATTGAAAGTGTAATAACCTACTTACGGAACACACTTATTGAAAATTAGATCGTGTATGTGGAAGCGATAGCAACAAAACTGCCAATCCTTTTTAGATTGGCAGTTTTGTTATGTATGTATTTGTTTACTAATATACTAATTAAGTTAACTATATGTTTGGAACTTATTTAGACTTGTTGCTAAAGTCTTTATGGTGTTTTTTTTATTAATGAATCGTAGGCTGCATTTGACTTTGCAGCATATCCACCTCTACTTTCAAATAATTGAGTTGTTCATTTAATTCTTGTCTTTCTGAAGCAGAGAGTTCTTCTTCTACAGCGTATACTGCAATGGACTTCATTTCCTCCAACTTCTCATTTATTTTTTCAAGTAAATAGTCCTTCTGCTCACACCACTTCATTTGTAATTCCAAACGCTTCTTTTCATTTTCCTTATCTAGAGACATAGTATCCCTCCTTCTACAACCTTCTTTCTATTAGCCTTCTTATCCTATAAATTGGTTGATTGATTGGTTGTTCTTATAGGATAGCATGATTTTTTCTTAAGAGAAATAAAGAGGTTTTGCTCTTACTGGGTATTTTAGAGATGCTATACAGATTTTCTTTATATAATATTAAATGCATTTAATGTTAAAAGCACAGTAATACCAAAAATTATCCAACCTACAATATTCATCCATGTGCGGTTCATATTTTCACCCAATAGCCTTTTGTTATTCATTACCAGAAGAAGGAATAACACAATAATTGGTAGTATAAGCCCGTTAGCATATTGTGAAAAAAGGATTAAATCTATTGGACTGTAACCCATACCTGAGAAAATAACACCTACTAGAATGATGAAAGCCCATATACCTCGGAACCGATTTGATTTCATATCCTGTTTCCAACCAAGTATACCTGTGGTAGCATAAGCTGCAGCAAGTGGTGCTGTCATGGAGGAAGTGATGCCTGCTGCAAATATTCCTACCGAGAAGACATATTTTGCCCAGCTTCCTAGTATAGGTTCCAATTGCAACGCCATATCAGCAGGATTTTTAATCCCAGTACCAAGTGGAAATGCCACTGCAGCTGAAACAATAATTGAAATAGACACAACCATTACTCCTAGTAGTGAAGCAATAATATCAAAACGGCTTTCGTGTAATCCTTCTTTACCTTTCCAGCGTTCCTGCACAGTGGCAGACTGTAAAAATAGAGTGTATGGAACAATGGTGGTACCAATTAAAGAAATGACTAGAATTGCAGTTCCATCTGGCACTTTTGGAACAAAACCAGCTGCCATTGCTGCTATGTCTGGTTTTACTACAATTGCAGTGAGTACAAAACTAATACTCATTACCACAATTAGCACAATGAATATTTTTTCAATTACCTTGTAGTTGCCAATTAAAAGTAATGCACCAGCTACAATCCTGTTATAATTCCCCAAACATTAACCGGGATATTAGTCATTGCTCCCAGGCCAATAGCTCCTCCTGTAATATTCCCCGCTTCATATGCTGCATTACCGATTGTGATTGCAGAAACTATTAGAATAACTGTAATTGCTCTTAATAGTGGATGACTAAATTGACGACGAAATGCAGTACCCATGTCCATTCGAGACACTACTCCCAGCCTTGTAGTCATTTCTTGTAAAAACATTGTAGCTATAATGGAGAAAACAATAGCCCAGATTAATGTATAACCAAAAGTAGCTCCGGTCTGAGAGGCAGTCGTCACCGTTCCTGGACCAATAATTGCCGCTCCGACCATTGCTCCTGGTCCAATGTTTTTTAATTTGCTTAGAAAGCGCTTCTTTTTCACAACTTCCACCCCACAAATAATCATCTTTTCTAAA
Source organism: Virgibacillus halodenitrificans (assembly GCF_001878675.1). Lineage (NCBI taxonomy): Bacteria > Bacillati > Bacillota > Bacilli > Caryophanales > Bacillaceae > Virgibacillus > Virgibacillus halodenitrificans. Next base: position 2,673,773 of record NZ_CP017962.1, read on the forward strand.
AAGTCAATATACGGTGAATAATACCATGAATCAGTCTTATCTGCACACCATATATGCCTTCTCATTTTAAAAGTTTTTTTGATGATAGCAGAAAATGCATCACTTCATAGATTATTCATTGTGTTTAGCCGACATAAAGCGCGTTACTCTTATGAATATTAAATATAATTCGAAACCTTTACCTCACTTTTACGTATTAGAAATAGAAAACCATACAAAGGAGAATTGTCATATGGGATTATTAATTGATGTATTGATTTTCCTATTTGAAAGCTACGAGTTCAAAAAGGTGACAGAGGAAGATATAGAAAAAAACATACAACAACTAAAGAAAAAGCAATGGTTTCAGGAATTTCTTCAGAAAGGGGAAATACACGACATTGTTATTCATAATACGGAAGTGAGGAAGAAGATTGGTAAGATAAAAACGAACAAGTTGGACAATCCTTTTTATGAGGAGAAATGCCGTAGAAAACTGGAAAGAATATGTGAGAAGAAAGCAAAGAGCCTCCTTGTTAGTTAGATTCGCGGGAAACCAAGGAGGACAATAGAAAATAATAGTGAGTATTTTTCTTCTATAAACTAATAAAATTCTCTTCCGCTCAGATTTGCAACAGCTTTACAAAATTTTTTCCATGTGGCAGGGTAATGATTACTACCCAACTTAATGTCACAATGGGTATCCAGTTCAATCTCAATACGCCAGGAGGTGCCATCCAACACACAGAAATCGTCGTATCTATCAGCCCAATTTAAGAAGCTGCATTCATACAGTTCGGAAAGAAAAGCTTTTATTTCATAGTCTGATGGTATTTTTCTGTGTTCTTTATCTACATTGTCATTAAATAAGAAAGAAGTGTATGATAATTTCTTTTGTTCTATATTTACTCTTATTTGAAAACCAGGACCAGAATACCCTCCTATATATGCATAGATAGACTTTATTTTTTGATATGGCTTTCTCCCTTCATATTTGGTCCATATATTTCCGCAGCCCATGCAATAATATTCTTTATTACCCTCTATAACGGGCTCAAATTGTGTTTTTGGAGGGAGCGCTTGATTACTTCGGTTGTCAGGGTCAATGATATATGTCTGCCTTGTTTTGCATTTAGGACAAATCGGAGCTTGCGCAAAAGTATTCATACCGTTTACCTCCTCATATGTTGGATCGGTATTTATTTTATTCTATCAAACTTTGTCTAAGACAAAAAGGTGGGCTGCTGTAGCTTACTTCAAAAAAAATAAGCCTGCATATCGCACGCTTTTACTTCTTTAAAATGCTCTCCGTGCTATTAACTTTTCTGTCCCGGTTGTCATTCTTCTTTCTATCACCATTGCTAACTTTTTATCCAATTGCTTAATATTTTGCTGAAGCCCTTGAAGGTGACTCTCCAGATTAGATGCTTCTGTTTCTAGATTTGAATAAAGTTCATCAATTTGTTGGCCGTTTTCCTTTATATCTTTTAATTCATCCAGCCATTGCGTGATAGAATGTAACAGATCTTCCATCATTTCCTTGGTCAACCTGTTCCCTCCTTATCAAGTTATCTTGAATTTAATACAACTTGATCATAACATTTATAATTTAGTGCAACAAGTGTATATAGGATTATTTTCCAGTTATACATAGGTATTTATAACTGTGTTGGTATAACAGCTCTTTCTAAAAAGTTGGCTTTTAGGATTATTACTTCAAAACTCGAGTAGACATGGATTGGATTTGAAGAAGATGATGTATTAAAGTAGAAAAAACTAAAGTTAACTGGTAAGTAAAAAGCACCCTTCAAAAAGAAGTGTGCTTCCTAAGTTATCTATTCTTCTCTTCCATTAGTTCACTTAAACGTTTTGCAGATCCTTTAATTGTTACTGCTGACTGCTCAATCCCTCCGATAGCCTCCTCAAACATCTCAAGGTCATCCTGAATACGCTGATTACTCTCTTGTGTTTTTTCCATACGACTATCAATTTTACCAAAAGCTGCTTCCGTGTTAACCATCTGTGTTTTAATATCTGTGAGGAAGCCATCTACTTCCTGTAATGATGCTGAACTATTAAAAACCTGCTCATTTGTTTTGTTCACCAATTCTGTCACATTAGTTACTGAGCTTCCGGTTTGTTCCGCCAGCTTTCTTACTTCTTCAGCAACTACAGCAAAACCACGTCCGTGTTCTCCAGCTCTGGCTGCCTCAATAGAAGCATTAAGTGCAAGTAAATTCGTTTGTTCTGCAATTGTTTTAACAATCTCAATAATTTCCTTAATTTGTGTAGAAGTGGTTTCCAATCCTGCCATATCCTGATTTACTTTTTTTGTACCTGACTCCATGTTTTCAATGGAATCATTCATTTCTGCTAACTTTGCTTGTCCCTCATCAGCTGCTTTTTTCGCTTCTATTGCTAATTCAGTGCCTGATTTTGAATTGTTCGTAATTACATCTACCTGTCCAGTCATTTCTGTAATTGAAGCAATCGTTTCTTCTCCAAGTAAAGCTAATTCCTCTGCTGTACCCTCCAAAGAGTCAAGTATTCTCATTTTTGATTTTGCTTCTTCATCTTTTACACGGATCACTTCATCATCATAAGCCTCTAACACCACCTGCTGTTCTAAGTTCAATAATTTAGTCACAACTTTGATAGCAAGGACTCTGTCATCCTGATTTGGTAAATTTTTTATGATAATATTGAGCAATCCATCAAATATTTTCTGGAAGGATGCGATGTACCATTTTTGAGTCAGACCAATTTTTACATGGATTAAGGCAATACGCTTCCTTCGTTGAATAAATTCTTGACTTATCTCCCCTGAAAACATTTCAACAATATGACGATTTAGAGTTTTTTTCAAACGTTCAATGGAGCTGCTCGCTTCGATGATTTCCATTAAGTTAGGATTATGCTCCAAATTTTGATAGAAATTATCAATGATTGCAATATTTTCTTTCTCCACATAAGGCTTTAATGCCTGTGCAACTGCAAAATCGTCTTCTGTCAAATCAAGCATATTTAACTGTTTTTCCAAATCTGATCCTTTAGCAACTTGAAAAATAGGCTTCATTTTTTTGCTTTGTTCTAAAAGAGTTTGCTCTTGCACTTTTTCCAGCTTTTTTCTTTTTAATGTTATTGCCATGCTGTTAATACGCCCCTTAATTTACAGATATAATATTTATATCGGCTGGGTTACTGAAAATATTTAGTACAAAGGTCATGTTTTCAAACTAAATATCCAGTGAAAACATCCACTCTCTATTTAAGCTATAATGGGGCTTTACACTCGTATGATAGACATTCAGCTTCTGTTTCCATGCTTCAATGTCCGTCATGAGCTTGATGATAGACATTCACTATCTGTTTCCGCCCCTTAATGTCCGTCATGAGCTTGATGATAGACATTCACTATCTGTTTCCGCCCCTTAATGTCCATCATGGACTTAATGATAGACATTCCAAATCTTTTGCGAGACTTAATGTCTATCATTCCACGATTTAATTTATATTGCTCCTACTCTTAGAGTTTACTAAGCAATTAGAAAAACCGCCCTAGAATAGAGCGGTCTTCCGTTTATCAATCTATCATCCCTTCATTTGTTCATGCAGAATATTCCCTGCAAGCGCGTATAATACCGCATATGTTACAAAATGGGATGAATTGTCATTTGTGTCCTGCTGTGGATAAACTTCTACATAATCCATTCCACGAATACCTAACTTTGCAAACTCGTGGACAAGCTCTAATAGTTCAAATGATGTTAGTCCGTTACCATCTACAGGTCCACCTGGATTAAAAGCGAAATCAAGTACATCACTGCAAATACTTAAATAAACTGCTTCCGTTCCTTTACTGGCAATGTCATAAGCTTTCTTTGCAAGTTCTGCTAAATCTTTCGCTTTTCGTATTTCTCTTACGGAAATTGTGGTGGCACCGACTTCTTCAGCATATTTCCCTGTTTCCGGTGCATTTCTTGGACCGTGAATGCCCATATGAACAATACTTTCATTCCTAACGCTTTCACTCTCATAAATACGATGGAATGGTGTGCTTCTAGCATATAAATCACCTTGATAATCTTTATAGTTATCGTAGTGGGCATCCAAATGAATAATACCTACCTGCCCATCCACTTCTTCACTTAATGCTTTTACAATTGGATAGGTAATACCATGATCGCCACCAAATGCTACAGGAAATTTATTTGTTTTCCAAACTTCGCTAGCAAAATTTTCAATGCGATTCATTGTTTCGATTGTATCTGCCGGTAAGACATCAACATCACCGAGATCACCAATTTTATAATGACTCAACACATCAATTCCATCTAATTCAGGTAAATATCCAGAGTAACGTGCTGAATTTAATCTGATTACTTTAGGACCAAGTTCACATCCAGTATAATCTCCCCATGTAACCGCACCTTCCCAAGGAACACCATAAATAAGTACATCCTGATCGTTAGTGGAATTATCTTTTAGGTTTACCTTTTTTCCTTCCAAAAAACATGGTGTATTACCGTAAAGTTTATTTTGACTCATCTGCGAACACTCCTAGATTATTATTTTACACCAGCAACTTTATCATATTCTTCAACAACTTCTTTAGATGGCCCACCGCCAAGCAGACTAAAGATTATTATTGCAATACAAGAAAACGCAAAGCCTGGGACCATTTCATATAATGCTGACCCGGTCATTGGCCATATAAATACAGTTAATCCACCAACTAACATTCCCGCTACAATCCCATTGCGAGACGTTTTACGCCAAAATAAAGAAAAGAGAATTGGCGGTCCAAAGGTGGCACCGAATCCAGCCCATGCATATCCTACCAAGTTGAGTACAGAACTTGTTTCGTTCCATGCAATTAGTACGGCAACAATGGCAATAACGAGAACTGAAATCCTTCCTACCCAAACAAGTTCCTTATCACTGGCTTGCTTTCGGAAATATCTCCGGTAGAAGTCTTCAGATAGCGCACTGGACGATACAAGAAGTTGAGAATCTACTGTACTCATTATTGCAGCTAGAACAGCTGCTAATAATATTCCGGCGATCCAAGGATTATAGACCACCTGTACGAGTTGAATAAACACTTGCTCTGAATCTGCAAGTGGTTGATCAAAGGTTACAATCCCTAACATTCCAACAATTAAAGAGCCGTATAAAGGGATAACAAGACCTAAACTGACGCTAATCAATCTTGCTTTTCTAATTTCTTTGTGGGAACGAATTGCCATAAAACGAGCTAATATATGTGGCTGACCGAAATAGCCGAGCCCCCATGCAAGAGCAGAAATAATTCCTACAGCTCCAATCGCGCCTGCTGAATCCCAAAACACCCCATTAGGCTGATCGTATGCAGTATCTGCAAAAGCATTTATTAGACTTGGATCAATCGAGCCTAGCTGATTAAACAGTTCTCCAAATCCACCTATAGATATAAGCCCATAAATTGCCGTAAACGCTAGTGCTGCAGACATTAATGCACCCTGAATAAAATCAGTAATACTTACTGCCAAAAAACCCCCTAAAAAAGTATAGGCTACAATTATAATTGCGCCCAAGGTCAATGAAAAATGATAACTGACATCAAAGGTTCCTTGGAAAAGCTTTGCCCCTGCGACAAGCCCCGATGCAGTGTAAAACAAGAAAAATGCTAGAATGAAAAGTGCGGATATAACCCGCAATAAATGCGATTTATCTCTATACCGATTTTCAAAAAACTGTGGAAGTGTAATCGAATCATTTGAGTATTCTGTATAAATTCGTAATCGCTTGGCAACATACTGCCAGTTGATCATTGCACCGATTGCCAAACCCACCGCAATCCACAAGCTCCAAGTTCCAAGGCCTGCAGCATAAGCAGCACCAGGTAGCCCGATTAATAGCCACCCACTAAAATCACTGGCTGCGGCTGAAAAAGCGGTTACCCAACTATTTAATTTCCTTCCTCCAAGTACATAGTCTGATAGAGTGTGAGTCATTCGATATGTAATGAGACCAATTGCGATCATCACAATAAGATAAGCAATAAACGTTACTAAAGTTGGATTCATTCTTTTTCACTTCCCTTCTCCGTGAAAAAGGTTATTGTTGCCCAAACAATTAGCAATGGCATGGGAACAGCAAACCAGAATAATGTCCAGCCACTAATAGCAAATTCCATCTAAACCCCTCCTATTGAATTAAAGAAAGTTCTTTTTACCTATTACCTTGATTCTTTTAGTTTAAACTAAATATTTTATAAAATCAAAAATTATTAAATTTACTGTTTAATTAGTTTTATGGTAAGCAGATTACAAGTATGCAATATTTTTAACTTGAGATGCTGGCCTTTTCAATAATAACTCTTTTTACCCGGTTTTTAAGTACTATATATTTAAATTTTTCGTTAAATTCAGAACCTTGAGCCCATATACTTATAAGCAATGTTTGGGTTAATCTTGTTTTAATGAAAGCATTTACATATTAAATCAAAACTATCAAGTTGCTTTCAATTACTAAAGGAGGAATCATATGAGAAAAACAGCTTATTTGTCTTTTTCCCTCTTGTTGTCCACCAGTATAATCTTTAGCTCGCAACCAAACATTAATGCCGAAGCTGATACCCCCCCTGCACCAACGATTGAGACAAGAGATAAAAAACAAGCCGTAGCTCAAAAGGCTCATCCTGTCTTTTCCTGGGGTACTCCAGGCCCTACTTCACCGGTGCTTCACCCCGGTTCTGCCCGTGGAGCCGGCATGATTAAGGGACCGTTATCGGATATTGACCAAGTTATGTTGAAGATGATCAATAAGAATGCAATGCCCGGTGCCGTTACACTAGTCGCCCGAAGAGGTCATATTGTTCAACATGAAGCATATGGAGATGCATTTCGTTATACCGATTATGAAGGGACATTAGCTGAGAACTCTATATCTATGAGAAAGGACACCATTTTCGATCTTGCTTCCATTAGCAAAATATTTACAACTACTGCGGCTATGAAACTGTATGAAGAAGATTATTTTGAGTTAGATGATCCAGTAGCTAAATATATCCCCGAATTTGCTGAAAATGGAAAACAAAATGTAACGATTGAGCAACTCATGACACATACTTCCGGCTTTAAGCCATGGATTCCTCTCTACACAATAGGTGAAAATCGTGAAGATCGACTACAATATGTTTTTCAATACCCGCTAAGTAATGAACCTGGTTCGACTTATACCTACAGTGATCTAAATATGATCACATTAGGTGCACTAATAGAACGACTTTCCGGACAAAGATTAGATGAATTTGTAGCTGATAAGATTACTAAACCATTAAAAATGAATGACACGATGTACAACCCACCGAAGCATTTAAAACAAAGAATTGCCGCAACAGAATTTCAGCCATGGACGAATAGAGGACTCGTTTGGGGCGAGGTGCACGATGAAAGTGCCTGGTCGCTTGATGGAATAGCTGGACATGCTGGTGTGTTTTCTACTGCAAAAGATTTAGCAAAACTCGCACATATGTTCATAAACGATGGTCGCTACGGCGGCAAACAAATACTTCAGCCTGAAACAGTATCTCTATTAGTAAATAACCAAATTCCACAATTTCCAGGAGATGAACACGGTCTTGGTTGGGAGCTTTCGCAAAACTGGTACATGGATGGTTTATCTGAAGCCAGCTCCATAGGACATACTGGTTATACAGGAACCTCACTTGTTATTAACCGTAACAATGGCGCCATTGCCATTCTATTGACAAACCGAGTACATCCGACAAGGGAAACAGTCTCCACTAATCCAGCAAGACGCCAGTTTGCCCGGCAAGTTGCAGATGCCATACCTGTTAGTATTCCTGGTAATGAAAAAGCATGGTTTTCAGGATTTGGTGATCAATTAAATCGAACGCTTACAGCCGAATTAACAAACAATCAAGCTGCGGTCCTCACATTTGATACATGGTATCGAACGGAAAAAAATTACGATAAAGGTTTCGTTGAGATATCAAGTGATGGAAAGAATTGGTCTCCTGTTCATTCTCCTTTCACTGGTAGTAGTGTAGGGTGGAAGACCACAGAAATTCAAATTCCTGCACATGCAACCCATCTTCGTTTCAACTATGAAACAGATGCTTATAATAATGGCAGAGGTTGGTATGTTACTAATCTGGGATTAGAAACTAAAGAAGGACGAAAACTACCTCTTTCCTTGAAAAGTGACGATTGGACAAAAAGAGCTTACTAAAAAGCATTAAAGGAGGTTTATAATAATGTTTTCTAAAAAGACGAGCTTTCTTATTATATTGCTTACTATCATAATTTTTAGTTCTCTTAGTACTACTCTAATTTCTGCAGAGGCAGAAAACCACATAAATGATGTCATAATTTTACAAAATATACCTGAAGCAGAAATAAACGCAGAAAATAACCACATTGATTTACAAGCGTTACACCTTTATAAGGATGGACATTTCACAGAGATAAATAAAGATATAACTTGGAGTTCACGTAATAAAAATGTTGCTACTGTAGACCAGAATGGAAAGGTTACTTTTACTGGTCAAAATGGCCGCTCTTGGATTACTGTATCAGATGGTAAATTTACAGATCAAATCGCCGTCCATCATAAAAAAGGAAAACAACTTGTTCTAAAGAGTAAGGGAGAACGCTATAATCTCATTGAACAAGCAGTCGAGCATATGACTATTAAAGAAAAAATCGGGCAGATGTTAATGCCTGACTTCCGTAAATGGGATGGTGAAGACGTAACGGAGATGCTTCCTGAAATTGAACAGTTAGTGAAAGATTATCATTTAGGTGGGATTATTCTTTTTAGAGAAAACGTAGTGACAACAGAACAAACAACAAAACTTGTAGCGGACTATCAAAACGCCGCTGAAAATTATGGCCTCATGATGACAATAGATCAGGAAGGAGGCATTGTGACACGCTTGCAATCCGGAACTGACATGCCGGGAAACATGGCATTGGGTGCTACTCGTTCCCCGGAATTATCAGCACAAGTTGGAGAAGTAATTGGCGAAGAGCTGAACGCACTTGGTATCAATATGAATCTGGCCCCTGTATTAGATGTTAATAATAATCCTGATAATCCTGTAATTGGTGTACGTTCATTTGGTGAAGATCCTAAACTTGTTGCTGATCTAGGAGTGGCCTATTCCAAAGGATTACAAAACACTGGAGTAGCAGCAACTGCAAAGCATTTTCCAGGCCATGGAGATACAGCGGTTGATTCCCATTTAGGAGTGCCTGAAGTGCCTTACGATTTAGAACGTTTAAAAAAAGTGGAACTATATCCATTTCAACAAGCAATGAATAATGAAATAGATGCTGTTATGACAGCACACGTAACTTTTCCAAAAATAGATAACACAAAGGTTATTTCAAAAAAAGATGGCTCGGAAATTTCATTACCTGCCACCCTTTCCTATAAAGTACTGACAGAGTTAATGCGTGAAGAAATGAATTATGATGGATTGATTATTACCGATGCTTTGAATATGAAGGCAATCTCCGATCATTTCGGCTCTGTTGACGCAGTGATTCGAGCAGTGAATGCTGGTACTGATATAATCTTAATGCCTGTGGGACTGGAAGAAGTAGCAGAAGGATTATACGAGGCTGTAGAAACTGGTGAAATAACAGAAGCACGTGTAAGTGCTTCTGTAGAACGGATACTCAAGTTAAAGATTAATCGTGGGATCATCAAGAAAAAGAATCCATTACCAATCTCTGCAAAGATAAAGAATGCGGAGCAGATTGTTGGCTCAGATCAACATAAAGAGGTTGAGAAAAAAGCAGCTGACCACTCAATAACACTTGTAAAGAATGATGCTATTCTACCCCTTTCTCTCTCATCAGAGGATAAAGTTGTTGTAGTTGGCAACACATTTATTACAGATCTTTTCAACGCAGTGAAAAGTCACCATGCGAACACAGAATTGATACAGGCTACCGGACCAATTTCCAATAGTCAGCTTGCTCAATTACAAGAAGCTGCAACTGTAATTGTAGGAACATATACGTATAACGTCAACGGACGATCACCAGAAAGTTCACAAATGCAGTTGGTAAATCAGTTGATAGAACATGTAGAAGCACCTGTCACAGGAGTAGCAATTCGAAACCCATATGATATTATGGCATATCCAGAAATTGATGCCTTCATTGCTCAATATGGTTTCAGAGATGCAAGCTTCCGGGCTACAGCAGCAACATTGTTTGGTGAAAATAACCCTACTGGCCTTCTGCCTGTCACGATTCCTAACCAATATGGTGACATTTTGTATAACTTTGGAACAGGCCTTTCTTATTAAGAAAAATTCATTTTTATAATTAAAGGAGTGTGTTGGAAAATGAAAAAATCGTTTATTATGTTTTTTACGGCACTTCTGATCTTAAGTTCCCTCACTGCTGTATTTGCTGATAAAGGAAAGGAAAAAAGAAAAGAGGAAGGAAATTCAAACGAGCTAAAATTGGGAGTGGAAATTTTACTTGAAGAACAAAAAAGCCTTATTGAAGGAAAACGGGTTGGTTTAATTACCAACCCTACAGGAGTTGATCAGGATTTAAACAGTATTGTTGATCTATTGCATAATGACCCTGACGTCGATCTTACAGCACTTTACGGTCCGGAACATGGGGTGCGTGGTGACGCACAGGCAGGTGAATATGTGGAGTACTATTTGGATGATGAGACCGGCTTACCTGTATACAGTTTATATGGAAAGACACGTAAACCAACACCTGAAATGCTCGAGGGCATTGATGTATTGCTTTTCGATATCCAGGATGTAGGAACACGTTTCTATACGTATATTTATACAATGGCTTACGCAATGGAAGCAGCACAGGAAAACGACATTCCATTTATTGTGCTTGACCGCCCAAATCCGCTTGGTGGTCATAAAGTAGAAGGCCCGGTGCTTGACCCCGATTATGCATCTTTTGTCGGAAAATATCCAATACCATTACGCCACGGTATGACCGTCGGTGAATTGGCAGAGTTATTTAATGAAGAGTTTCAGATTGATGCTGACTTGAAAGTAGTAAAAATGAATGGTTGGAAAAGAAATATGTATTACGATGATACCGGTCTGGAATTCGTTTTACCATCTCCAAATATGCCAACACTGACGACAGCAATTGTGTATCCGGGTGCAGCTTTAATTGAGGGGACCAATGTATCAGAAGGCCGTGGGACAACGAAACCTTTTGAGCTTATCGGTGCACCTTTTATTAATGGAACAGACCTTGCTGCAGAATTATCTAAGAAGAATTTGCCGGGAGTGAAATTCCGTGCAGCCTCTTTTACACCATCCTTTTCAAAGCATAGCGGCAAATTAAGTCATGGCATCCAAATTCATGTAACAAATAAGAAAGCATATAAGCCTGTAGAAACTGGACTGCACATTGTAAAAACAATTCATGACATGTATCCGGAGGATTTTGCATTTCGAGCAGAAAACAGTTCAGGTATTTCGTTTTTTGATAATCTAATTGGCAATGGTTGGGTTCGCGAAGCAATCGAAAGCGGATCATCTGTAAAGGAAATTCAAAAGCAATGGAAACACGAGTTGAAAGACTTTGAGAAACTACGCAAAGACTACCTATTATACTAATATCATTGAATAGTCTCAGCATATATGAGAACCGAAAAAACAGCATCCGCTTATAGGGATGCTGTTTTTATCAATCCTACCCTTTAATTGCACCTTCTGTCATTCCCTTTGCAATCCTTTGCTGGAAAATGGCATATAATATAATAACAGGAGTAATTGCTATGACCAGACTTGCAAATAATGTGCCCCATGCGTTCGTATATTGCGCCTCACTGCTTATAAAATCAATTGCTAGAGCTAATGTGTAATTTTCCTGTGTTTGCAAAAAGATTAGTGCCATAAAGTATTCATTCCAAAATTGTATCGCATTCATAATAGTCACTGTGATAATCCCTGACATACTTAGAGGAGTAATAATCTTCCATAGCACTCCATACGGAGACAGACCATCCATCGCTGCCGACTCTTCTAAGGATTTAGGTATTGTACTCATAAAACTTGTTAAAACAAAAATCGTAAATGGTAACTGACTAACCGCATAAACAATAGACAGACCAATAATATTATCAAGCAAGTTTAGTTTCATTAATAAAAAGAATAATGGGATCCAGCCTAATACCATAGGAATCATCATAGCAGATACATACAATGTAAATAAAAACCGACTTCCTCTAAAATTCAATCGTTCAATTGCGTATGCAGTTGGAATAGCTAGCACCAATGTAATTACTGCTCCCAACACGGTAACGAATAAACTATTAAAGACGCTTGTATCTATATTATAGTTGTTCCATGCATCAATAAAGTTTTGCCAGCTAAAGCTTTCCGGAAACCCCCAGGGATTTCTGTAAATTTCAGCGTTTGACTTAAACGCCCCGAGAAACATCCAAAGAATTGGGTACAACACAGCTATTGTCCATAAAATCAGAGGAATTCGTATCCCTGTTCTTCCAAGGATTTGACCAACACTTCTTTTCACCTTCGTTTCCTCCTTTGCTATTTCTTCTATCTTAGTACTCCACTTTGTCTCTTCGCATAAAGAATTGCAGAATTAGTACTGTTAGTAAGGAGAATATAAGAATCATTACTCCAATTGTTGCTCCATATCCGAAATTGAATTGAACAAAAGCTTGTTGATATAAATATGATCCCATAACATGTGTAGAGTTATTTGGCCCCCCACCAGTCATAACCTGTACAATAATAAAGGAACCGTTTAGTGTAGTTATTACAATATAAAGCACGGAAATTTTAATCTGTGGCCATATTAATGGGAGGGTAACTTTCCAAAACTGCTGCCATTCATTAGCACCATCAATTTCTGCAGCTTCATAATAACTTTTAGAAACATTAGCTATTCCTCCCATCAGCATTAGCATAAATAAGCCGATACCAGCCCAGATGGATGGCAACACCAAACTTGGTAATGCCCATGTTTCACTTCCAAGCCAAGGTCTTGCCCAACTCTCAAGTCCAATAAATTCTAACCCCGAATTAATTAAACCAAGACTTGGGTTATAGATAAAGGTCCATAATATACCTATTACAACAACTGACATAATATTTGGGAAGAAAAAAACAATTCGATAAAAAGGGGCTTCCTTAATTTTCAATTGTGTTAAAGCCACAGCGATAAATAATGCCATAACCATAATACCAATTACTTTTGTTGCCACGAGAAAATAATCATGAATGATTGTTCCGGGAATAATTGCATCATTAAAAAGCTTTATGTAATTGTCGATCCCTATAAAATCTTTATTCTGTGAAGAGCCTGACCAATCAAAAAATGAATAATATAAGCCACTAAACAGTGGATAAAGAGTAAAAATTGCAAACATGATAAATGTAGGAATCAAACAAAAAGCCAAAAAAGTATATTTTTGTTTTTTTGACTGTACCATTCCATCACTCTTTCCTTTTAAAAATGAACGGTATGGGACATGGAGCAAAGGAAATGCCCTATATCCCATACCAGCCTCATTTTCTTATTTACGGTAATCCGCTGCAGCTTTTTCTGCTTCCTGAACAAATTCTTCCGCAGACATATTACCTAACATTAAGGACATTAATGCATTGCCAATTGGTGTCTCTAAATCTGCACTCATCGGGTGTGGCTTCTCATAGATTTGTACTTGCTCTGGATCATTAATCATAGCATTAGCTTCCGTTAAGTAGCTAGGTACATTTTCGTTTTCAGTCAAATCTACCCCAGTAATATTCATAATTGCTCCTGTATGCTCAGAGAAGGACATTGCATAATCTCTTGTAAAAGCGAATTCAACAAAAGCCTTAGCCGCTTCAGGGTTCTCTGCGTTCTCAGCAATTGCTAATGGACGCAAATCAGGTACAATGGCGAAAGGTTCTCCCTTATCTTGCATAGGTGAAGGGATAAAACCAAATTCTAAGCCATCAGGTATGTCATTTGCCATCTCATTAGGCAACCAGAATCCTACTGGAATAAAAGCATTTTCGTGTAGAAGGAAGTTCATTTGTGATTGGGTATGGTTCAACGCTCCCAACCCTTCATCAAACATACCTTCCTTTTGCATTTTTTCTACCTTTTTCATTGTTTCCAAAACTACATCACTGGTCCAGGCTCCCTCTTTACCAGTAATCAAATCTGCTAATAATTCATCTCCACCTGCTGCGCCAAATGCTGGATAGAGCATGCCGCGGAGGAAATAATAAGGATGCTGACCAGAGGTTACAAAAGGTTCAATATCTGCTTCTTTTTTAATTTCTTGCATAGAGCTCATAAAGCTATCAAAGTCACTTGGAACTTTAAACCCTTCTTCTTCAAACCATGCTTTGTCATACCAAGTTCCCCATGTATCAAAAACTAATGGAAGAGAGTAGATTTCCCCATCAAATTTACCTGGCTCCACGATAAAGCTATCAACAAGCTTATCGCCATTATCCAGTTCAATATCCTGTACCCAGTCAGTTAAATTCATCAACTGACCGTCTTCTACCATTTGAGTTTCACTAGATCCAGCACCATCAATGTAGACAACATCTGGCGGGTCATTTGATACCCATCTAGAACGCATCTCATCATTAATATTAGGACCTGCATGCTCAATCACGTTCACATCAGGGTATTTTTCTTTAAAATCCCCAATAACTTCTTTCCACCACGAGTCTCCATATCCACCAACAAAATACTGAATTTCCAAATCCCCGGAGATTTCTCCATTACCGCCTTCTGCTGTATTTTCGGATTTATCGGAACCGCTATCCTCATTGCCACCGTCATCTGATGAACACGCAACTACAAACGCAAGCATTAACATGACTGCAAACAAAAACATCGTGCGAACATTGATTATTTTTTTCAATGTATTTACCCCCTTTATATTTTTAATATATGAAACTCATTAATAGATTATTAATCTATTAATGTTGCTTCTTACGATGATAGTGATTTTATTGCGTTTCTTACATATCCATTGTTTTCAACAATTGCCTTTCTTGCTACAGAAAGCGACACATCACCTTTAATCATGACAATCGCGGGCTTCACTTCATAATTAGTTTGTTGTAGTACTTCCCCTGCCTCTTCATATGTAACATTGGTAATCTCCATAATATTTCGCTTTGCTCGTTCTCTTAATTTATAGTTACTCGCATGTACATCAACCATTAAATTTTCATATACCTTACCAAGCTTAACCATTGTAGCAGTACTAATCATATTAAGGATCATTTTGTGCGCTGAGGCAGCTTTTAATCTTGTAGAACCAGTCAGTACTTCTGGTCCCACAATTACTTCTATATTACAATCTGCATATTTACTTATTACTGATTCTTTATTACTTGATAAAGAAATAGTATATGCTCCTAATTCTTTAGCATATTTAACAGCTCCTATGGGATATGGAGTTCTTCCGCTTGCTGTTATTCCAATAACCACATCTTTCTTAGTGAACGATTTAGCTTTGAGATCAAGAATGGCTTGATCCTCCTCGTCCTCTGACCCTTCGATTGCTTTAAAAAAGGCTTGCTCTCCTCCAGCCATAACAGCTTGAATCAAATCAGGTGAGGTCATAAAAGTCGGTGGACATTCAGATGCGTCCATCACACCAAGCCTGCCACTTGTGCCTGCTCCGACATAGAACAACCTCCCTCCAAGGGAGAGGGAATGAAATACTTTATTAACAGCAAGATCCACTTGTGGCAAAATTGCCTCAATTGCTAAAGCCACTTTTTTATCTTCTTCATTCATCAGTTTTAATATTTCTAAAGAAGACATTTGATCCAATTGCAAGCTTTTGGTATTTCTCTTTTCAGTTGTTAAGCCCGCTAATTCCATGAATATGCCATCCCCCTTATCTTTATATTCACGTTAAATAAACCGCTTACATTTTTATTTAATTTAAATTTTCTTAATTTTTATTAATTATAGTTATGTTGAACTATTTTGTCAACTAATTTTAAAGTTAATAGTAATTTTATTTCAAAAGCTATTTTTAAGTAGTTTCTCCTTTTAAAAAAGAAACTGCTTTTCTTGTCTCATCCAGATAGGTAATCGTTTGCTTATACTCTTGTGATGCCAGACACATTAACAAAATATCAATAACATGCAACTGGGCAATTCGAGAAGAAGTTGCTCCACTTCGAAAGGTTGCTTCTTTTGCTGCTGAAGTATGTAATGGTATATCAGTAAATGGAGTGATTAACGCATTTCCGTATTTGGTTATACTAATCGTTTTAATCTTATTTTGCTTAGCAAGTTCAAGTAATTTAGCGATTTCCTTCGTATTCCCTGAGAAGGAGATTCCGACAACCACATCTTTCGGGCCCTTATTAGCAATTGCCGTAGCAGCCATATGCACATCTGAAAATGCATGAGCATTTTTATTAATACGTATAAATTTTTGTTCTGCATCTTTTGCAGCTAAATATGAGGCTCCTACACCGATAAATAACACGGATTGTGCATTGCTTAATAGAGCAACAGCTTCGTGTATGTTTTTTTCGTTTAGAATATCAACGGTTTCCCTTAGAGTCTGAATAGTGTTACTTGTAACCTTATCTATGATGGTTTTTACATCTTCCTCTGGGTCTATGTCTCGATAGCCGCGTACATCTTCTTCTTGTAAATCCCCGGCAACACGAATCTTAAGTTCTTGAAAGCCACTGAAACCGAGTGATTTACATAGACGGACTACTGCTGCACTGCTTGTATTACTCTTTTCACCAAGCATTAAAGCTGTAAGCAGAATAGATTCCTCTGGATTATTCAATATATGCTCCGCTATCTTTTTTTCTGATGGAGCCAAATGATTAACCATTTCTTTAATTATGGTTAATCCACCCTTAATATGAGACATCTTAGTCACCTCATTTATGTAATTATTATAGCTAATAAATTCTGACTCTAGACAATTCCTGTTCGTAACTGCAGATCCAACTAGTGAGTCGACAAATAGAAGGAGATGCCATCTTACTTATTAGTTCTTATAAATAACATTAGCTGAGGAGAATTAAAATAACAAGTATTTTCTGAAATTTTATTACAATAAAATACATAGACTGTAAAATCTTATTTATATTTTACAGTCTATGTATTTTAAACTACTCTATTCTATCTATTAACTTTTGTGTAAACAACTCACACCTTTTTATGTCTTCTGATTTTGGCGTGAGATCTACTTTAAGTCTTTCATCAAGCAAATCAGCTCCACATTTTTGCAAGCGATCAGCAAGTAAATCAATTGCTCCTCCAAATGTATCGTAGAAGGAATCACCAGATCCAAATACGCCAACAGATTTACCTGTAAGATCTACATCTTCCAGTTCTTCATAGAAATCTTCTACTTCATATGGTAGCTCTCCATCATCCCATGTATATGTGCCAATGAGAAGACCATCATATTTAAGAAGATCATGTACGTCAATTGGATCATACTCAAATGTTTTATTTATCACCTGGTAATCTATTTTTCGCAAGTACTTTTCTATCGCATCTGCCATTAATTCCGTATTCCCAGTCGAACTGGCATATAATATCAATATGTTCCCCATTATCCACCTCACCTTTTATCAATGTCATGTTAAATCAAGTTTAATTGATAATGAGAATTAATTTCAATAATATTTCAAATGCAATTATGCCAATTTTACAACTTTCTTGGCAAAATTGATTTTCATTGGCTACAAATCCTTAACTTTAAAAAGGTGGTATACTATTGTGTAAACCATTGACCAACTCATTAATAATGGTAAGCTCCTGTGTGATTTCTACTGAAAGGTTTAACTCATCTACCAGTGGCTCAATCTGATGGAAAGTTTGTTCATTCATATAAAGAAGATCAGGTATCCCTTCAATCGTTTGGAATAAATTCACAAGTTGTTGCTGAGCAGTTTTATTCTCTATTGTGGTATCGAGAAGATCTTGATAAATAACCATTCCTTGTGTATGATCTGCAGCGATGGATAAGACAGGGAATCTTGGTCTTTCGTTTGGATCTTCTTGAACAGGCAAATCTACGTACTGTAGATTAAATTCTATTTCAGCCTTTATTCTTTCTGTATTTTTTTTCAGTCTTTTAATGCTAAGTTCAGAAATCTCTAACTCAACTTGGGAATCGGTCTGCTCATGGATTAAACGCTCGATATCCCATATCTCATTCTGGAATATAATATTTCCGGCCTGCTCGCAGGGGACTTTGACAATCGAACTTCCCTCAAAAAATCCAGGGAGCTCAAGACCACTTTTGATCTCCTTTAAAACTTCTAAGGTTTGGGACATCGCTACTATTAATAGTCTTGCTTCCTCAGCATCTATTTCCCAAGGATTGTAGCCAGGAACATAGCTTATGAATAAAGGCCATGCTTTTTTGCCACGGAAATTAGTATTAAATGATTTAATGAATTTATACTCATTCCTTGCTAAGTCTTCCCTATCTTCAAAGCTAAGCAGAAGACTGCGTTGTTTCAGCATAATAGAGAATGAATCCCTTCCCCCCGTTGCCGTTTCAATTAAAGATTGAAGTCCAGCTTGTCCAATGTAAACCGCAAGACCAAATGTTTCTTCTCCTGCCCCAAGTACGGAACAAAATAAATTTTCTTTAGTGACAGGATCCACAATGGTGAAAACCTCATCATCCCGAAAATTCTTCCAAGGCTTTTGTCTGTGGAACTCTTTCGCCGTTTTTAATACTTCTTCCCATATGTCTGGATAAATCGCTTCATCTGCAAAAACGACTTCTAAATCGTTGTTCACCTTTTCTACTAACTTTTTACTGTCAGCAAACTCCAGATTAATATCGCCTGCCAACAATTCTCCTCTGCTATCTTCTGGTGGGGCAATATTTTTTGCATTAATACACCTGGGATAGGAGTCCCCTTCTTTAGGTTGAATAATTTTTGTCAAG
Source organism: Virgibacillus halodenitrificans (assembly GCF_001878675.1). Classification (NCBI taxonomy): domain Bacteria; kingdom Bacillati; phylum Bacillota; class Bacilli; order Caryophanales; family Bacillaceae; genus Virgibacillus; species Virgibacillus halodenitrificans. The sequence goes on from NZ_CP017962.1 coordinate 2,692,709, forward strand.
GTAATTTCATGTTGCCAATCATCCCCATAATCATAAACATAATTAATTTGATCCCCAACAACTTGAAACCATCCCGCAATATTTTCTTCTTCAATATAATACGTTGATGATTGCTTTATACTGGGGCTCCAAAAACTTTCATTGGGATCATCCTTTGATGTCATTCTAATTCGCTTCACTTCTTTTCCATTTGTTCTAGCGACAAAGAACCCAAATAAATGAGATGCTGACCATTCAAATGCAACCTGTATTATTTCGTGCAACTCTTCAAATGTAGTTTGTCCATCAAGCTGAATATCCCTATATACTGGAAGTCCTACATCTTTAAGTACTATTTTTAATTCATAGATCATAATCCCCCACCTCACTTTTCTTCTATCTTAACATGTGTTATGAAAAATTGACTTCTTATTTCTATCAATTTGTTACCTAAAATTACGCTTCATGAATATATTGTATAGATTACAATTATAGCAGGGAGGAAATCATATGTACCATGGCATATCTCCTAAGCTGTTCAGTGTTCCTTATAGCAAAAACCTCATGCAACACCCATATAATTTAAATCACCCTAAAGGCACACCTCAAAATATTGAAAGAGAACAGCAGAATCAAATGAAAGAAAACGATAGACACACGCATGCATATTTTGGAGCTACCATTTGTGAAGATGGTCATACACATTTACATCTTGGAGTGACTGGAGCTGCCATCGAATCAAAGGACGGACATTATCATAAAGTATATGGAAATACTACTTTTAATGACGAACATTTTCACTATTATGAAGCACATACAGGACCACCAATTCAATTACCCGATGGATATCACATCCATTATACAGAATTCAAGACAAAAGAAAGCAATGGACATATCCATGATATTAAAGGATTTACTGCAGCTTCAAAATATTAATTATTCTTTATTGCAGCGATATGGTCCTACTTCTTGTTGCCTGCTGTTTATCACTTATTATTGATTGGCTATCCGCTTACAACTTTGGAAATTTTTTCACAGAATATGGTAAGGTAATTTTAGACACATTCAAAACGGCAGGTGATATATTATGACTACTAACAGAAAACCAAATCGATTAATCTCTGAAAAATCCCCTTATTTGCTTCAGCATGCCACAAATCCGGTAGATTGGTATCCTTGGGGTGAGGCCGCCTTTAATAAAGCCAAAAGAGAAGGAAAACCCATTTTTCTAAGCATTGGCTATAGTACTTGTCATTGGTGTCATGTGATGGCACATGAATCTTTTGAAGACGATGAGGTTGCTGCGTTATTAAATAAACATTATGTGGCTATTAAAGTCGACAGAGAAGAACGTCCAGATGTTGATGCTGTATATATGAAGGTCTGTCAGATGATGGAAGGTCACGGAGGCTGGCCGCTAACTATCTTTATGACACCAGATCAAGTCCCTTTTTACGCAGGGACTTACTTCCCAAAACAATCTAAATACGGCAGGCCAGGTCTGGTTGAAGCTCTTCAGCAATTAAATTTGAAATACACAAATGATCCGAAGCATATTACCGAAGTCACGAATAGCGTAAAACAAGCATTAGCTAAAACCGTCTCTTCTAAAAGCAAGCAAAGATTGAATAATGACTTTATTCATCAAGCTTTTCACCAGCTGGGGAGAATCTTTGATTTTAATTATGGTGGATTTGGCAGTGCGCCTAAATTCCCTATGCCACAAAACAGTTTATTTTTACTGAGGCATTATTATTTTACGGATAAAACAGCTGCTTTAAAAATGGTTGAATTGACATTACAATCCATGGCTTCGGGCGGGATCTATGACCAAATTGGTTTTGGTTTTTCTCGCTACTCAACTGATGAGAAATGGCTTGTCCCTCATTTCGAGAAAATGCTTTACGACAATGCACTTTTACTCAACGTGTTCACAGAGGCCTACCAACTTACAGATCATCCTTTATATAAGAAAATCGGTGAAGAAATTATTACATTCATCAGGCGAGAGATGACCAGCAGAGAAGCTGCCTTCTATTCAGCCATTGATGCAGATTCTGAAGGCGAAGAAGGAAAGTATTATGTGTGGGAAGAAGAGGAAATATTCGATATCCTCGGCAATTCTGTTGGAGAAATTTTTGCTGAAGTGTATGATATTACACCCTACGGCAATTTTGAAGGGAAAAATATCCCAAATTCAATCAATGTTAGCCTAAGAAAAATACTGGGCGATAAGAACCTACTCCAACAATTGGAAACAGCAAAGGAGCAGTTACTGAAAGAGCGCGAAAAACGTGTTTATCCACATGTTGATGATAAAATACTAACTGCCTGGAACAGCATGATGATTGCAGCATTAGCCAAGTCCGGAAAAGTTTTTCAAAGCGAAAACTATACGATGATGGCTGAGAAAGCGATGAACTTCATTGAAAAAAATCTTATTAAACAAAATCGTCTTAAAGCACGGTATCGTGATGGAGAGACTAAATATAATGCCTATTTAGATGATTATGCACACATGATCATTGCCTATTTGGAATTATATGAGACAACCTTTTCTCTTTATTATTTGAGTCAAGCAAGGAAGTTTAGTGAGCAAATGATTGACTTATTTTGGGACGAACAGGATGGTGGCTTTTTCTTCAGTGGGAAGGACAGTGAAGAATTAATTTCCAGAGATAAAGAAATTTATGATGGAGCGATCCCTTCTGGAAACAGTGTTGCTGCTGTGGCTCTCGTGCGGATGGGTTCATTAACTGGCGAAATGTATTTCCTAGATAAGGTCGAAACGATGTATTATACCTTTTATGATGATATAAATAGACAGGCTTCAGCGGCTCCTTACTTTATGCAAAGTCTACAACTTACAGAGAATGCAACAAAGGAAGTGGTCGTGATTGGTAATAAAAATGATCCAGCACGTATAAAACTATTAAACATACTACAAACAACATTCTTGCCAAATGTAAGCGTACTGGTTACTGAGAGATCAGAAGACCTTATAACTATTGCACCATTTGCAGCAGAATACAGACAATTGGAAGATAAAACCACTGTGTATGTATGTGAAAATTTCAGCTGTCAACAACCGACAACGGATATAGATAAAGCAATGGAAAAAATAATTGAAAAGTAAAGTTATTATAGTGGTTGCTACTAACTAGCTGCCACTTATTTTTGTGGTCATTTTCATGTATACTGAAATTATTCATAAATAAAGGAGCCTATCAACATGGTTAAAGTAAAAATGAACGTCCAAACCGCTTATCATGGTGAATTACTGCGTGCTGGTAAAGTATACGAAATTGACGAGGAAACAGCTAAGCGCTGGATTGTGAGCAAGCTTGCCGTACGCGTAGAAAATTAAAAAATCCCATACTATAGGATAAAGATTTGTTATAAAGCAGCTGCGGGCTATAAGAAATAAGATGCTCTTTTACCAAGGTATTTCACGCAGTGGGAGAAAACTGCGACGTAGAGTATAACTAAATTTAAGGAAGTGGATGGCCCCATTGATTAATTTGAGGTATTGAATAAGTAGCTCTTATCTTTAATAGCTTTGAGATATACACCTTAGCGAAGGGGAAATATGGAGACTCCTGCGGGAGGAGAGGCCTCAATGAGACCCCGGAACGCGTAGCGTGAGGAGGCTCATCAGCCGCCCGCGGAAAGCGGAATATTTCCCCGTAGCGGGGATTTACGCAGCCTCTATATACTTAGTTACGTCGCAGTTTATCTATATTGCGAATTGCAATTCATTGAATAACCCTATTAGAAACACTAAGAAAAGGCCGTGGCACATCTGTTTGCCACGGCCTTTTCTCTATATCTATTTATTCGCAAAGAATTCTTCCGCTTTTTCAAGAAAAACTTCTTGATCTGGTGAAAGATCATATTCTTCTTCTATCGCCTCTACCGGGCAAACAGCTTTACATGCTCCGCAGTCAATACAAATATCCGGATCTATGTAAAACTGATCTTTCCCCTCTTCTATGCAATCAACTGGACACACGCTCACACACTCACCGGATTTCTCAGCACGGCATGGATCCAAAATAACGAAAGCCATATTACTTATACCTCCCTTGATCCTTAAACAAAGATAGTTTTACCTATCTATTATTTAATGATACATGATATTGACATTGCAAGTAAACAGCTTAAACGATTTTTCATATTTAGGAGGAAAAATAAAGATGTTTGTGTAATTTGCACCCTGGGTTAAACAATGCTCTACATAAAGGACAGGCGGACTCAGCTTCAAAATTATCTATAGTCAACTCAGCTCCGCAATTACCGCATAATATTGCCTTCTCATCAAATTTTTCTTTTGGCCACAAAGCAGTTTGTCCACAACCATACTCTCTATGACATTGATAACATGGATAATAACTATTACAACAAAAGAATTTTATAGCAACGCGATCAGCCTCAGAATAATAATGCTTGCAACGGGTTTCAGCATCGATAGCTCCTTTTACTTGAAAACCATGTGTTTCCATTTCTCTCCCTCCTCTTTAGATTCTATTATAACGGTTACGTTTTATATTTTACATGTAGGGTAAATAGTAACTAAACACATAGACAAAAGGAGTTTTGACATATGAAAAAGTATAGTGTAGCACCGAATGTGGACGTTACAGGGTGGTTTGTAAAATTGGAAGATGTGGCACCGGAAGAAGTTTACGATGCAAAAGATGATGCGATTGCAGCCGCAGAACAAATGGCGAAGGAAAACAGTCCAAGTTTATTAGAAATTCTAGATAAACACCACAATGTAGTTGAAGAGAAAAGATATTAATAGCTGTTTTAATTATACAACTAAATAGGAGAGGTGAATTTTTATGAAACAAACAATTAAAGACAATAAAGTAGGTATAGCTGTTGGAGTTGGCGCAGTTGCTGGAATATCTTATTTATTAATTAATTCTAATTCAAGAAATAAAATGAAAGACACAACGAAAAACGCAAAAAATACTGCCGGCGATTATGTAAATGAAATTAAACAAGATCCAAAAGGAAAAAAGAACGAATATGTTAGCAAAGTTAAAACAGTTGTCGAGAACGCCCAAAATGCACTCAATAAAGTGCAATATGTATTGGACAATCAAGGCAAGGATATTAAATCTACAACTGAAGATATTGTTGATCATACAAAAGACATTGCCGCAACAGCTGCTGATGCGAAGGATGAATTAAAAGATGCTGGTGACGATATGAAAAAGGCAAAAGAAGAACTTAAGCATTCTTCTACTAACACGAATGGAGAAGCATCCAAGAAAACAAAAGAAACAGACCATCATGTTATTAATGATGCTATTGAATAAGAGGAAAGAGCTGCAAACATCCAAAGGAGGATGTTTGCAGCTCTTTATTTTATAAATCTATTTTTTCAATTTAGCCAATTGCTCAGCCAGCGCGTTATTTTTAAATCCATCATCTTGTTTCTTTAAATATTTATTAACATCTTTCTTTGATACTTTATGTTTTTTCTCACGCTGTTTTCGCTCATTAAATGTAGACAATTTCTCTCGATGGCCACACTTACATATAAACATTTGGCCCTCACCTTCACCTCGGAGCTCTAGACGTTTATGACAATTAGGACAGCGGGCATTGGTGACCTTTGCTATGTTTTTCCTATGGCCACAAGCACGATCTTGACAGACAAGCATTCTTCCATTTCTATTTTTGATTTCCAACATTAACTTGCCACAATCCGGGCATTTTGTTCCTGTCAGATTATCATGCTTAAATTTCTCATCACTGCCCTTTATTTCTTCTACTACCTCTTTAGCATATATTTTCATTTCGCTTATAAACTTTTTCTTCTCCAACTTCCCTTCCGCAATCATACCTAACTTCTGCTCCCACTCAGCCGTCAATGCTGGTGATCGTAAATCTTCCGGAACTAGTTCAAGCAACTGACGACCTTTTGAAGTAAGAAAGATATGCTTACCTTTTTGTTCCATATACATACCATTAAACAGCTTCTCAATAATATCAGCACGAGTGGCTACCGTACCTAAGCCACCTGTTTGGTTCATCGTTTTAACAAGCTTTTTATCTTCCATGTAACGCACTGGGTTTTCCATTGCTTGCAAAAGCCCACCTTCAGTGAAACGCTCCGGTGGCTTTGTTTCTCCTTCTGTAAGGTTTAAGGCCAACCCAGTAAACGTGGTTCCCTTTTCTATAGTAGGAAGGGTTTGATTGTCATTTGACTCATCGTCTTCATATTTATTGTCATAAATCTCTTTCCAGCCCTGCTTTTTAACAACTTTTCCCTTTGCAACAAAACTTTCCTTACCAATTTCTGCATGTATAGTAGTCTGCTCATATTCATACGGGTCAGATAAGACAGCCAGGAATCTTTTAACAACCAAATCATAGATTTTCCGTTCCTTATCATCTAAATCAGTTAAGATGACCTGTTGTTCTGTAGGAATAATAGCATGGTGATCTGAGACTTTGGCATTGTCTACCACTGCCTTTGTCAGCTTAAAATCCTTGCGGAGTAATTTTGCTGCTGATTTAGCATATTGATCCACTCCACATGCCCTCAACCGATCTTTTAAAGTTGGAACAATATCACTGGAAATAACACGTGAATCTGTTCGTGGATAAGTAAGTACTTTATGTTGCTCATATAATTTTTGCATGATGGAAAGCGTTTGTTTTCCAGAGAAATTAAAAATTCTATTCGCATCTCTTTGTAACTCTGTTAAATCATAAAGTTGAGGTGCAAATTTTTTCTTATCAGTCTTTTCTACATGTGTCACTTTGGCGGGTTGTTTTTTCAAATCGTGTAAAAGCTTCTTTGCTTGCTCTTTGGAAAAAATTCTCCGATTATTTTTCGCATCCTGCCAAGCTAGTTTAAAGCCTTTATTCGTCTTAGCTTCCACTCCATAAAATTTCCTCGGTTTAAATTGATTTATTTCTCTTTCTCTCGTAGCTATTATAGCTAGTGTAGGTGTCTGAACACGTCCACTGGAGAGTTGTGCATTAAATTTAGTTGTAAGGGCTCGTGTTGCGTTTAAACCAACATACCAATCGGCTTCAGAGCGCGCTACTGCCGCGTCATAGAGATTTTCATATTTTTTTCCAGACTTCAGATGTTTGAAGCCATCTTTTATTGCTTTATCAGTAACGGAGGAAATCCATAAACGTTTCACAGGCTTTGTTACTCTCGCTTTTTCTAAGATCCAGCGAGCAACGAGCTCTCCTTCCCTTCCCGCATCCGTTGCGATAACAATTTCCTTGACATCCTTTCGATTCAATTGAGTTTTCACTGTGCTAAATTGTTTTCCAGTTTTCTTAATTACAACTGTTTTTAGATTGGAGGGAAGCATTGGTAAATCCTCCAGCTTCCATGTTTTATATTTATCATCATAGACTTCAGGATCAGCCAGAGTAACTAAATGCCCAAGAGCCCAAGTTACAATATAATTAGAACCCTCCATAAAGCCATTACCTTTTTTACCACAATTTAGAACACGTGCGATATCCCGACCTACAGAAGGTTTTTCTGCCAATACGACTGTTTTACTCATTAATAAAATCCTCTCTATTAAAATGGCGTAAATAATTCCACCATAAGACGTTTATACATACTTTACCATATTACTCTATATTCTTCATTGGCCTGCATCCAACTTACGATTATTCCAAGCACAAAGCACTTCAATTTTCCATAAACTATATTCAGAGTTGAAGTAAAGGATTTGATGCTATGCTGTTTTATACAGGACTATTACTACTTGTCATAGCTGTAAGCTTGGATGGCTTTGGAGTCGGCATCACTTATGGCATGAGAAATATTCGTGTCCCCTTCCCTGCTTTGTTCATCATTATGATATGTTCTGGTGTAATTGTCGTAATTTCAATGACCATAGGAAATGTTATAAGTTCCTGGTTCACACCTACTGCTGGGAAATTTTTAGGAGGTAGTATTTTAGTTGCGTTAGGGCTATTCTCCTTGTGGAACAGCATAGGTAAAAATAACGATGAGAAAGGTAAGAATAAAAATATCCTGACGACTGTTTTATCCACTCCCGATTCGGCAGACCTTGACCAATCAGGAACTATATCTACCGGTGAAGCTTTTTTACTTGGAGCAGCACTTGCATTGGATGCACTTGGAGCTGGTATAGGTGCTTCTATGCTTGGCTACTCACCAGTTATAACCGCCTTTCTGATCGCTTGCATGAGTGGTATATTTCTTTTTTCAGGAATCCGCGTAGGAATTATTTTAGCAAAAAATGAAAAATTGCGCCGCATGGCAGTAATCCCCCCGGTACTTCTTATTACAATTGGTATTTTGAATATCATTGTTTAGACATGAGTAGCTCCCCTATTATAAAGTGTAAGGGGAGCTTTCCCGTGGAAGTTATTATTAAAATCTTGATTGAGGTTTGAAACTGGACGACTCAGGTTCAATATTTTGTAGTATGCTAAATAAGAAAAAAACCACGGTACAGATAAACTGTCCGTGGCTTTTTTTATAGCATGGAAATAATCCAGCCTATTACAACAATTGCTCCTATTATCATTAAAATAGTTCGTAACATATTTTTTCATCCTTTCAGGTCACTATGGGTTAGCTTTTTCGTATATCTATTACTTACCCAACATTCCTCCCTGAAAAACATTACAGTTTTATGTCACGATGTTTAATAAGATTGTTAAGCTCAGAATACTGAATAGTGTTGCAATAAACGTAATACTGGAAACAAGTTCAGGCTCTGTATCAAACTCTATTGCATACATTGTCGTAGTAGCTGCGGTTGGCATAGCTGAAATAATTATTAGAACAGTGGCTACGACCGGATCCATGTCTACTACTGTTACAAAAGCAAATGCAATTAGAGGTGCGATAACCATTTTTAAACTGACTGCTGAAATAATTACCTGCCAATTCAAACTGATACCTGTAATGGATGCTAACTGCATGCCCAGCATAATCATCATCACAGGAATAGCTGCCTCGCCTACCATCGTTAAGGTAGAATGAAGAGATTCAGGTACCAATATATGTAACTGCTGAAAAGTAAAAGCAAGGATAGCGGCATACGTAGTCGGCATTTTCAATACGTTTTTCACCGCCCGTTTAACCCCACTCGTACTCCTCGAAGCATAATACACTCCAAAAAAATTATTTTGCAATGCCTGTACAACCATGATAAATATTGCGAAAGGCAGAGCAGCATCCCCAACGCTAAAAAGAACAACAGGCAAACCGTAATTCCCCGAATTCATAAAACCTGTCGCAAGTATTGAGGCACTCTCCACGGATGGTTTCCATTTTAAGATTTTGGCTAGCACTTTATTTAAAAAGACCATTGTAAAAAACAGGACAAACATGTAGACAGCGATGATTGTGTAACTATTGTCGAATTCTGCTTCATATAGAGAGGTAAAGACTAGAGCAGGGGATAATATGTATAAAGATACTGCAGATACAGATTTTACATCAAGTAAACGAATCCGCTGGAGAATATACCCTGCGGTAAACACAGCCATTATTGGTATAATTACATTAAAAAACAAACCCATGAAATACAACTCCAATTAGTATAACTTCTTAGTAATTGTAGCATATTTATTTTTCCTCTTGTCTAAAAAAGCTTGTTCGGTGCTGTAAGCGACCTTACTTCGTACATTATCCCCTAAATATTGCTATCAAAAGAAATTGGCATGTTTATGGGAACGAACCACAGGGAATTGGTCTTATATATCAGACAATCACAGGAGGTTTATATAAATGAAAAAAGATGGAACTGACTATAAGACAGAAGGTACCGCAGATAAAATAAAAGGAGAAGCAAAAGACCAATACGGACAATCAGCCAACGATAAAGGAAAGCAAGCTGAAGGGTTAAAAGACAAGGCAAAAGGAGAAGTGAAGGATAAAGCTGGAGAAATGAAAAATAAGTTTGATGAGGAAAAAGCAAAAAGGACAAAGAATGAATAAAGGATTCTTTTCGATTTAACACGTGCCCAATACACATGCACGTGTTTTATTTTTACCTCAAGCTATATTTAGGGGTTGTACACTAATTCATAATGCAAATAAACTCCGAACTAACTTGGTATTATTTTATCTTTTTTTAAAGAGGTGGACTAACCCATTGATTTCCACTGCAGTGGGACGCTTTCCGCCAGCAGGAGTCGCCCCCTTCCGCTCCAATCAATTGATATATGGTTTTATCTTAGTTTATTGTTTACTCAATTATTTTTTGTCACTTCGATATTACTAACGCATCTTAGCGGAGGAAAAATATGTAGACTCCAGCGGGAAAAACGAGACTAGTGAGACCCTACAGAACGTAACTAATTAGGAACAAAGGCTAAGTTCGTCACGTCTGTGACAACGCCTTTGTAACCACATCCTGCAGGCCCGAGTTCGAGGAGGCTTGCAGGCCGCCCGCGGAAAGCGTAATATTTTTCCCTAGCGAGGTTTGGAATATCATCAACTAGTTCGCATTTTCTCCTACTACGAACTAACTTAAAGGATTTGACAAATTAATGTTTCTGTGAGAATATAGTTAAGTTAACAAAGTGAAGTAGCAAATAAGTGATCTGGCATTCTGCAAAATGTTTTTGATGATGCTTATTCACACTGGCGCGACTAAGGGGTCGCAAGGACGTAAGAGCAGGTAGGGCTTACGTTGCTTAAGTTAGAGAACACCCAGTGGAACACGTACCGCGGTTAAGCGAAATTTTATCCGGAGTATTAACTCCTTAGATAAACATGCTGAATATATAAAAGTTGAGATAGAATTTCCCACCCGAAACTTTCGGGCTAAAAATAAAATTAAAACTTATGTGTTACTTTAGAAATCAAAGGGGTACTCTTAATAAGGAGTGCCCCTTTTCCAATAGAAAGAAGGTTATTAAAATGAATTCATTACAAGTAGGTACCATTCAAACAATGATAGTGGACAGAAAAATTGAAACCGGCTATGTATTAAAAAAAGAAACGGAGGAAGTTTTACTCCATCACAATGAAAGTGATATGGAACTGGAAGCAGACCAAAAAGTTAACGTCTTTTTATATGTCGATAAAAAAGGGAATAAGATTGCAACAACAAAATTACCTAACATTCAAATGGACATATATGACTGGGCTGAAGTTGTAGAAGTAGTTCCAAACCTTGGTGTTTTTGTTGATATTGGCACAACAAAAGAAATACTGGTATCCAAGGATGATCTTCCTCTGTTTGAAAATGTATGGCCACAAACTGGAGACCGACTCTATGTTACACTTGGAAAAGACCAAAAGAATCGGTTACTTGCCATACCAGCATCAGAAGGAATAATCTTTCGCGAATTTGAATTTACACAGGATGCGGAATTATTAAATCAGCCAGTCAGCGGTACTGTTTATTACACAAGCAGAGAGGGTGCCGCAATAATCACAGAGCAGAATAATCGTGGATTTATTCATCATACAGAGCGTAAAACAGAGCCCCGCCTTGGCGAATATGTACGTGGACGCATAATTGAGGTTAAACCTGACGGAACCCTAAACATCTCACTTCGACCTTTAAAACAACATAGTATGGGCGATGATGCTGACGCAATTCTAACACATTTAGAAACCGGTGGAGGCGTAATTCCTTTTAGTGATAAAAGTGATCCCGAGGATATCCTTGGCACCTTTAATATTAGTAAATCTGCGTTTAAACGTGCACTTGGAAAGCTGATGAAGGAAGGCAAGGTAGAACAAAGAGAGGGACAGACGTACCTGAAATAGTCTTTTATATTACTTATTCTTCATCTAGCATGAGCTAATGAACTTGTTCGACTACTGCTAAATAAGTTTCCTATTCCAAGTGTTACTAAACAAAAAAAGAGCGATAATCTCGCTCTTTTTTCTGTTTATCTTACGCTTTTACATTGGCATAAGATTCCACAAGGGATGTAATTATAAAACCAAGGGCAGCTGCAAACAGGCAGGCAATTCCCCAGCCGCCATAGCCGGCACCCATCATGTCAACTTTTTCAACAATTGGTGCCATGAATAGGAATGCGAAACCAGCCAAAGCTACAATTACACTAGGAAAGTAACCTGTGAACTTTTCTTTTGATGTGGCCTTGGAGACAACCAAATTCACAATGATAACTATTGCTGCTAAGATTGCGCCAATAATGATTACTGAACTAGCCATACTTTCACCTCATAAATTAATATAGTGCTATATATAGTCTACAATTGAAGCACATTAAAGTCAATTGCACAAAGGTATTTTCACACAATAGACGTATTCGTATACACTCTTCCTACTTGTCCATCTGTGAGGCGTACTTTAATGCCGTGAGGATGATAAGACGAATTTGTTAGTAAATCCTTTACAACTCCGCTTGTCAATTTCCCCGTACGTTGGTCTTTTTTTAATACGATTTCCACTTCCATGTCTGGATGGATGTTTTCACGGTACCTTCCATCTACTACCATAAATTAATTCTCCTTTACTTAACAATGCACCTATACCTTTTTAAACTTTTTGAATTGCAAACAAATCATCTAATTTCTCTGTCATATACGTATGAGAATCCTCTACCCCAAGATTATAAAAAACTGGTGCTAATTTATCCATAAAGAAATCAAGAAACATTAACGCTGCTAAATTTCCTATATCCTCTCCGCGCTCTTGTTCAAAATAAGCTTGAATATGACCAGCCATTTCTTCTTTCTGTTCTTTAGTAATTTCAAATTTTGAGTTCATATAATCGACCTTTCTTTTAATATACTAATAATCACAGTTTATCATACATTACCGTTAATCGTTTGGCGAATACGCCTTTTTTTCATACAATTAAAAGGAGTTATCACTATTATGTCGAAATATTTTATTTAAGTACAAAAGGAGGAACACGATGAAGACATTTGAAAAATTTGTATATGTAAGGCCAGACATAAAAAAGGAACAGGAGCTTTTTTATAAATTTCTTGCTAATTTCAGGAAGGCCTCATCCGTTTCTGAAGCGAATAAGGCAATTGAAAAGATAAATGAACAGCGAAATAGACTATCAAGCCTTTTCAATATCGTCTATATACGTTCTTCTATTGATACGAATGATGAGTTTTATCAAAAGGAAAGGGATTTTTTTGATGACATTGATCCGGAAATAACCGCTTTACATACTGCTTTTTATAAAGAGCTTATTAAATCTCCTTTTCGACTTGAATTAGAAAAAAAATGGGGAAAGCAATTATTCGATATTGCTGATTACACCATCAAAGCTTTTTCCGAAGAAGTTATCCAACTGCTAAAGGAGGAAAATAAATTAACATCTGCATATGCAAAACTGGTTGCATCTGCTCAGGTAGAATTTCAAGGTAAAGTTTATACTTTAGCACAGCTTTCACCTTTTGCCCAAGACCAGGATCGGGAAACCCGGAAAAAGGCTATTCAAGCTAGTACAGGTTTTTTTGAAAAACACCAAGGAGAATTTGATGATTTATATGACAAGCTTGTTAAGATCAGGCATAAAATTGCTACAACGCTAGGCTATAAGAATTTCATAGAACTTGGATATATTCGGATGTTACGTGTTGACTATGATACAACCATGGTTGAGAAGTTCAGAAAACAAGTTCGAGAAGTAATTGTTCCGCTGGTAAGTAAGCTTTATGAAAAACAGAAAAAACGGATTGGTGTAAACACACTAAAATTCCATGATGAAAACTTTAAATTTAAGAGTGGAAATGCAAAGCCTAAAGGCGACCCTCAATGGATTATTGAAAACGGAAAAAAGATGTACGAAGAACTTTCTCGTGAAACTAAAGACTTCTTCCAGTATATGCTTGATCGCAATCTCATGGATTTGGAAGCCAAAAAGGGAAAAGAGGCAGGTGGATATTGTACATTTGTTGAGGATTATCAAGCACCATTTATTTTTGCCAACTTTAATGGTACCTCAGGTGATGTTGATGTACTAACACATGAGGCTGGCCACGCATTTCAAGTTTATTCCAGCAGAAATATTGGTATACCAGAATACATTTGGCCAACCTACGAATCTGCAGAGATTCACTCTATGAGTATGGAGTTCTTCACATGGCCATGGATGGAACTTTTTTTCAAAGAGGAAACAGACAAATATAAATATACTCATCTGGCAGATGGATTGCAGTTTATCCCTTATGGAGTAGCAGTAGATGAATTTCAACATCAAGTTTATGAAAATCCGGAATGGACACCAACTGATCGAAAAAAAGCTTGGAAAAAGCTTGAGGAAATCTACCTTCCTCATAGAGAATATGACAATAATTCTTACTTAGCAGCAGGTGGATTCTGGCAACGCCAAGGGCATATTTACGAGGTACCTTTTTATTATATTGATTATACACTTGCCCAGATCTGCGCCTTTCAATTTTGGAAACGATCGCTAGAAAATTATCAGGAAGCTTGGGAAGATTATTTAAAACTATGTAAATTAGGTGGATCCAAATCCTTCCTGGGTTTATTGGAATCAGCAAACCTTCAGTCACCTTTTAAAGAAGGAACCATAGAAGCAGTTGTTCAAACTATTGAGGAATGGCTCGACCAAGTGGATGATACATCTCTATAATCGATAAACAAAGCAGTCCTGGGTGGCTGCTTTTTGTTTTACCTGCATTTACGTGTTTATTGTGCTAGACTTTTTCTATATCCAACAGGTAAAGGAGCTACTAGAATGACGTATAAAATACTTTTTTTAGATATAGATGGAACCATACTAAAACCAGATCACACATATGAAACAACTACCAAAAATGCAATTAAACAAGTGAAAGATCAAGGTATTGAGGTATTCCTGGCAACTGGCAGACCACTTCACGAAGTAGAAAAACTAGCAAGTGATTTGGAGATAAGTTCCTATATTGGCTATAATGGAGCATTTGCTGTGTATCAAAATGAAACAATTATAAATGAACCAATGCGAAAAAAATCTGTAGAGGAATTCCTCCAAATATCCGAAGAGCTTCAACATGATATGGTACTCTACTCCAGGGATAAGAATTATTTTACTTCCTTGGAAAAAGAAGTCGTACAGAAATTCATTGAAACATTTCAACTAGTGAAAAATGATACTTATCATGATGGAGTCTCGAGTGATATATTAGGAGCAACGGTGATTAATGTTAGTGAAGGTCAATCTCAAAATTATGAGATAGAACCTGATATAAGGCTTTCTCCTGTCAATGTTGATGGGGCACAGAACAGCTATGACATTATTCGTAATCAAGTTAACAAAGGCGAAGCAGTAAAAAAATTACTCGACAGATTAGAAATCCCCCGGGAGAAAGCCATCGCTTTTGGAGATGGAATGAATGACAAAGAAATGTTAATGGCAGTTGGGGAAGGTTTTGCAATGAGCGACGGACACCCAGATTTAGCTCAATACGCTAAACATCAAACTACTGCAGTGACGGATTCAGGAATATACAACGGTTTAAGAAAATTGGGCTTAGTAAAATAGTAAATGTGAAAAAAATGAAAAGGTATTGATCCTGTTTGGGTCAATACCTTTTTTATTTACATTATTTAACTAAACCACTATGCTTGACGCTTTCTTAGCAGCTTTATTAATGGAAAAATAAAAGATAAGAAAGCGATGATAAGTAAAGTAAGTGCAATTGGTTCTTGTACGAAAATAGATAGACTTCCATTAGAAATTGTTAATGATTGTCTAAAGGCTTGCTCCATCATTCCTCCAAGAATGAACGCTAAAATAAATGGCGGAGCCGGAAAAGCATAAAGCCTCATTATAAACCCAACTACACCAAATAATAATAGCATATACAGATCAAATGTATTAAAACTGATAGCATAAACACCTATAATACTAAACATAATGACAAGAGATATCAGTAGCGGGCGCGGAATCTTAAGTACCTTAGCAATATAAGGGATTAACGGCAAATTTAGAATCAGTAAAAACACGTTACCAATGTACATACTTGCAATGATGCCCCAGAATATCTCCGGCCGATCTGTCATTAGCAAAGGACCAGGCTGTACTCCTAAAACTAAAAATGCGCCAAGCATTACAGCAGTAGTTCCTGAACCTGGTATACCTAAACTTAATAGTGGAACAAATGCACCGCTTGTAGCAGCATTATTTGCTGTTTCTGGTGCTGCCACTCCTTTTATAGATCCTTTTCCAAACTCCTCTGGGTGCTTTGCTATTTTCTTTTCAGTTATGTATGCAATAAAAGAAGCTATCGTGGCTCCAGCACCTGGTAGCACCCCGAGTATGAAACCAAGAAAGGACTGACGCGTCATTGGTCCGCTCATTTCTTTAAATTCTTTTTTAGTTATTCGTAAGCTGCCCAGTTTATGAGCATTTTCCATCGATAAATCTTTTCGGTTAATAACTAGTGAGCAAACTTCTGCTAATGCAAACAAGCCTAATGCAATGACTAGAAAATCCAATCCTTCTAGTAAATTCACATTTCCAAAGGTAAAACGTTGCGTTCCTGTTTGTGCATCAATACCAATTGTCACAACCATAAAACCAACCACTGCAGATATTAATGCTTTAATTGTTGAGCCTTCAGATAGACTAGTTATTGCAGTTAGTCCCATAAACATTAACGCAAAATATGCTGGTGGACCAAAGGAAATAGCAACACTTGATAGTACGGGAGCAAGTAACATTAATAACACGACACTCACAGTCCCACCAACAAAGGATGATATAGCTGCAATCGCTAAAGCTTTTCCAGCCTTCCCCTGCTGTGCCATCGGGTAACCATCAAATGATGTAGCTACTGTTCCAGATACCCCAGGAGCATTTAATAAGATGGAAGAGGTAGAGCCCCCAAAAATGGCCCCATAGTAGACACCCGCCATCATTACCAATGCTGAGGTAGGGTCCATCCCAAAAGTAATTGGAATCATTACTGCAATAGCACTAATTGGCCCGAGTCCTGGCATCATACCAATAAACGTCCCTACAAAGACGCCAATTAATACATATAAAATTCCCTGCATGCTGAAAGCAACTTGAAAACCTGTCATAATTCCTTCAATTGAACCCATTTTCTGCCTCCTCTAAAATGGTAATATGCCTGGTGGTAAACTGATTTTCAGAAATTGTGTAAATGTAATGTACATGAATAAGGGAAATAGAATGGCAACAATTAGATTGGTAATATGCTTTCTATAACCTAAAAATAAAGAACAAAAGAAAATAAAAATAGCTGTAGTTACAACAAAACCCAGTATTTCTAAAAGCGTAATATAAAGAAAAACGAAGGCAAACACGGCTAACAAAGCACCAATATCTTTTCTGGGAATATTCCTTCTAGCTTTCTGTTCCTGCGTCTCTGAGTCCTTTGCAAAATAGAGACATATTGCTAAACCCACTAATAAGAAACCAAGTCCTTTTGGAATAACATCAGCATCAACCGGAGTATAGGGGTAAGTTGGCAACTGGTATGCGAGCACAAGGTATCCGATAGCTAAGAGAAGAAGCACACAGCTGACTCGTTTGTTTAATGTATTTAGCATAATCACACCACCTCTAAATTTTTCTTCTTGTTAAAAACAAAGGGAAGTTAATGAGGTATCCATTAACTTCTCCTCTTCTGCTTATTTAGAAAGATTTAATTCATCCAACAATGTTTTGATTTCTTCTTTTTGCTTATCTAAAAATGTTTTATATTCTTCACTATTCATATACATTTCATCCCAGCCATATTGTTTACGAATTTCAGCAAACTCCTCTGATTCACTTAATTTCTTAAACTTTTCCTCATAGTATTTTATTGCGTTCTCATCCATGTTAGGCGGACCAAAGAAGCCTCTCCAGTTAACAAACGTTGCATCTATTCCTTGCTCCTTTGCGGTAGGGAAATCTTCCAATACTTCTCCTTCCAGTCTTTCTTCAGACGTTACGCCCAACACTTTGATTGTCCCTGCCTTTACTTGCTCTACAGTTTCAGATACTCCTGTTGAAAATACATCTACGCTACCATTGAGTAGTTGGGTAAGACCTACACCATCCTGATCAGACACATATTTTATTTTTGAAATATCTACCCCAGCTGCTTTAGCTATTTGAACAAACTGTATATGATCCATACTTCCAGGTGAAGAAGTTCCGACAACGGTAATGCTTTCAGGGTCTTTCTTCATATCTTCAAATAACTCATTTAAATTGTCCCATTTTGCATCTTTAGCCACAGCAAATGCTGCATAATCAGCAATCATATTAGCAAGTGGTGTAAAATCTTCATGTCCATATTCTGACTGTCCATTCAAAGGAATAAGTACAATTGGAGGTGAAGCTACGAATAGATTATAAGGGCTGGCATCATGGCCTGCTACATAGGCCCAACCTACCGCGCCTCCACCTCCGGGCTTATTTACAACTCCAATATCCTGTTCTATGATACCCGTTTCATTAAAGACTTTTGCTGCCATTCTTGCAGTAGTATCCCAACCACCACCAGCACCAGCCGGTGCAACTAACTCGATTGGTTTTTCAGGCTCCCAATTTTTTTCATCTGTTCCGCTTGTTTCTTTTGATTCAGACGCACACGCTGTTGTAACGAGTACAAAACAAAATAGTATGAACACAAACAGTAATTTTCTCAAAAATAACTCCCCCTCTTTTCTTTAGTAACATAAATGTAGTTTAATTTTTCTGATTTGTAACCGTTACCAAAATAAAGTTTACAATGTTTTTTATGTCTATTTTGTTCATTTTGTTCACGAGATCGAATTAATTTTCATTATTATAGATAGAAAAACGTCTAGAGATTGATTTATCTCTAGACGTTCTTACTTTTTTTTATTTTGTTACAATGATATTTTCGTTCTGGCCTACCAACAATACCGTATTCCAACTCAGCAGTAACACAGCCTACTGATATTAAATATTCAAGATACCTTCTAGCAGTTGTTCTAGAAACACCTATTTTTTTCCCGGTTTCTTCTGCGGTTAGTCCTTCACCAAATGCTTCCATAATCTCCTCTACCTTTTTTAAGGTTAATGGATCAATACCTTTTGGCGTACCTTCTTCTTCTAACATTAGCTTTTGTTTGCCGAGTAATTCATCAAGGAAGGATTGATCAATCTCCTCCTGATTTGCTATTCTTTCTTTCATCGTTTTATAGCGTTCTATCGTCTCTAAAAATTGATTTATTTTTACTGGCTTTAAAATGTAATCAAACACTCCATTTCGAATAGATTCTTCAACGATCTCTTTTTCTGCAGCAGCGGAGATAATAATAATATCCAGTTCAGGATTTATTTTTCTTAAATCACGAATCATTTCATTGCCCTGCAGATCTGGCATGTAAATATCCAGTAGTAGTAAATCTACTTCCTGTTTACTGACAAAATCTAACGTTTCTTTTCCATTTAGTGCCTTTCCGATAACCTGGAGGCCAGTAATTTTTTCTAAAAACTTTTCATGAATATTCGCGATACGAAAATCATCTTCAGCTATCAATACTTGAATCATCGTTTAGCCCTCCTCTCTGTTTAGGTATAAATACTGTAAAAATTGCTCCCCCATTTTCCTGATTCAATACTTCTATTTGGCCGTCAAGTTCAATTATCGTTTTTTTAACGATATAAAGACCATATCCTCTATCTTCTTTTGTTTTTGTTGTAAAACCCTGGTCAAATATCGTATGTAACATATCCTCTCGTATACCAGTTCCACTATCAGCTATTTCAAAGATAATATCTTCTCCGGCATCTGTAGTAAAAAAGGTCACTTTCTTTTCTAACGTTGCTTCCACAGCTTCAAATGCATTATCAATAAGATTCCCCAATATAGTAATTAATTTTGATACACTTAACTGTACTGGCAATGTCTCAAGATAACTTTCATCATCGATAATAAGATCAATTTTTTTCTCAGATGCCTTACCTAATTTCCCTAATAAAATTGCTTGGACGGTTCGGTCTCTTATCTGTTGAAGCAATATTCGATTTTTAGTTACATTCATTTGTGATTCAGTTTGAATAAGTTCAATCGCCTCATCATAATAGCCAAGCTGCAGTAATCCTGATAATACATATAGCTTGTTTGTATACTCATGTGTTTGTGCTCTTAAATCCTCAGAGTATTTCTTTACCTCAGACAATGTGTTAATCATTTCATTTAATTCCGTTTTATCACGAAAACTCGATACTACACCTACTACCCCATTCTTTTCATAAATAGGGATCCGATTTACAATGACCGGTCGATGGTTTAACACCATTTCTTCATCAATCATTACCTGACCAGTTGATAATACTTCGTACATTTTTGTATTAGGAAATACTTCTTCAATCTTCTTCGTGAGTAAATCTCCTTGCAGATCTAAAAGTTTACGAGCAGAATCATTTAATAAATTAATCCTTCCTTGTTCATCTATTGCTACTATACCTTCCTTCACTGAAGAAAGAATTGCTTCACGGTCTCTATACAAAGAAGATATTTGGTGTGGCTCTAAACCTAACGTATCATTTCGGATATCCTTTGCAAGTAAGATCCCACCAACCACACCAATTAGAAGAACGATAGAAGATATTCCACTTAATGTGAGTAGTTTGCTAGCAATCGTTGACTTTATATCTTTAACCAAAAACCCTACGGAGACTATTCCAATAATATCGCCTGCATCATTAAATACAGGAGCTTTTCCTCTTAGTGACGGGCCAAGACTTCCAACAGCCTTAGAAATGTAATATTTACCTTCAATTAAAGCTTTATCATTATCTCCTCCCACCATTTTCCTTCCTATTTTTTGCGGGTCAGGATGAGCAACCCTAATACTCTCACTATTTCCAACCACCACAAATTCAGCTCCAGTAAACTTTTTCACTTCATCTGCAATCGATTGAACAATTATTTCCGGCTGTTGACCTTGGAGTGCATTTCTAACTGAAGGCATGAAAGAGATCGTTCGAGCAGCCTGTAGAGCTCTTTCCCCCATTTGTTCCTCTACCTCTTTAGACTCAAGAAAGCCATTA
Source organism: Virgibacillus halodenitrificans (assembly GCF_001878675.1). Lineage (NCBI taxonomy): Bacteria > Bacillati > Bacillota > Bacilli > Caryophanales > Bacillaceae > Virgibacillus > Virgibacillus halodenitrificans. The sequence goes on from NZ_CP017962.1 coordinate 2,713,658, forward strand.
ATTGCTGTAACAGCGATAATAACAAATAAAATCAGACTAATTATGAGGACTAGTATCTTTGTTTGTAAAGAGATTTTTCTCATTCAACAAAACCTTTCTATAACCTGGATATTTTATGGCTCTACATACAGTATAGTGCAAGCTTTTATAGATTTATAGACTGATTTTTTAGTATAACCAATTGTATTCTGAAACCTATTCTATTACTTTTATACTTTTTTCATGTATGCGTTGACAATTTTTAAATAATCATATATTCTTAATTTTACAAGTTAAGAGGTAGCGGAGACGAGGAGACCATACTAATCTATATACCTTCCTATTGGGATGTGTATGTTTTAGTATGGACTTTTTGTGTGAAATCGCGTCTGCTTACCTAGTAACTTTAGCTTTAATAACGAAGGAGGGGCAGCTAACCATTATATTAATGGGGTTTGGGGAATTTGTTTTCTATTTTTTTATATACAACAAGGAGGAGCTTTTATGTTAAATTTCTTTAAACCTGCTCCAGCTAAAGAAAGATTACCAGAAGAAAAGATAGATGCTGAGTATAAAAAACTTAGATTCCAAGTCTTTATGGGGATTTTCATTGGCTATGCAGCTTATTATTTAATTCGGAAGAACTTTTCACTCGCTATGCCTTACCTTACAGAAGAAGGTTTTTCAAAGGGGGAATTAGGTGTAGCTCTATCCGCTATTTCCATTGCCTATGGAATAAGTAAATTTGTTATGGCAACGATCTCGGATCGAAGTAATGCTAGAGTTTTTCTAGTCACTGGTTTAATTTTGTCGGCAATTATAAATTTATTAATGGGATTTGTCCCCTTCTTTACTTCAACCATTACGATCATGTTTATTATGCTATTTCTTAATGGCTGGGTTCAAGGGATGGGTTGGCCACCTTCTGGACGTGTTCTTGTGCATTGGTTTAGTGTGAGTGAACGTGGTGGTAAAACCGCTATTTGGAACGTAGCTCACAATGTCGGTGGTGGACTTATGGCTCCATTGGCTATTGGTGGTGTTTCACTTGCAACAACCTATTTTGGAGCAACATTCATTGGATATGAAGGGGTATTCATTTTACCAGCGTTAGTCGCTGTCGTAATTGCAATTATCGCTTTTGCATTAATTCGCGATACTCCGCAATCAGTAGGCTTGCCTCCAATTGAAGAACATCGGGATGACTATCCAAGTAAATCCAAAAAAACATTTGAAACAGAATTAACTACAAAAGAAATTCTCTTTAAATATGTACTTAATAATAAATGGGTTTGGGCTATTGCTATCGCTAATATTTTTGTTTATTTTGTACGTTACGGTGTCTTGGATTGGGCACCTACCTATTTAAGTGAAGAAAAAGGCTTTAATATGAGCGAATCCGGAATTGCCTACTTCCTGTATGAGTGGGCAGGTATTCCTGGTACACTATTATGTGGTTATATTTCCGATAAAGTTTTTAAAGGTCGGCGCGGGCCTGCTGGTGTTGTATTTATGCTTGGTGTGTTAGTCGCAGTTCTTGTGTACTGGTTCAACCCTGCCGGTAACCCACTTGTTGACAATATTGCATTAATTGCCATTGGTTTCTTAATTTATGGTCCTGTTATGCTAATTGGGTTACAAGCTCTCGATTTTGTACCTAAAAAAGCTGCTGGTACTGCTGCTGGATTAACTGGCTTCTTTGGTTATATTGGTGGTGCTGTATCAGCAAATGCGATTATGGGATTTGTGGTTCAGCACTATAGCTGGGATGCTGGGTTTATGCTATTAACAGTTTCTTGCGCGCTTGCAGTAGTGTTGTTTGCAATCACTTGGAACGTCCGAGGCCAAGAAGTTGTAAAAAATCACTAATTCAGACTAATCTTGAGGGTTGAACATCGTCGAAAATTATGTAAAGACAAACTACCTGCCATTCCACAATGGCAGGTAGTTTTATTTTATGGTTCTTATATTTGTTGGGGGTCTTCAATGATTCGGAAAATATTGTATAGTAAAACCTATATATTAATTCATAAATAGGTACTGCGGAATCTTTCGCTCTCCGGCGGATTATCTCGCTCTACTGCCGATTAATTCTTTCTCCCGCTGATTATCTCGCTCTGCTGCCGATTAATTTGTTCTCCGGCGGATTACTTCGTTCTACTGCTGATTAATTAGTTCTCTGGCTGATTATCTCGCTCTGCTGCCGATTAATTCTTTCTCCAGCGGATTATCTCGCTGTACTGCCGATTAATTTGCTCTCCGGCGGATTATCTCGCTCTACTGCCGATTAATTTGCTCTCCGGCGGATTATCTTGCTCTACTGCCGATTAATTTGCTCTCCGGCGGATTATCTCACTCTACTGCTGATTAATTCTTTCTCCGGCGGATTATCTCGCTCTGCTGCCGATTAATTCTTTCTCCAGCGGATTATCTCGCTCTACTGCCGATTAATTTGCTCTCCGGCGGATTATCTCGCTCTACTGCCGATTAATTCTTTCTCCGGCGGATTATCTCGCTCTACTGCCGATTAATTTGCTCTCCGGCGGATTATCTCGCTCTACTGCCGATTAATTCTTTCTCCGGCGGATTATCTTGCTCTGCTGCCGATTAATTCTTTCTCCCGCTGATTATCTCGCTCTGCTGCCGATTAATTTGTTCTCCGGCGGATTACTTCGTTCTACTGCTGATTAATTAGTTCTCTGGCTGATTATCTCGCTCTGCTGCCGATTAATTCTTTCTCCAGCGGATTATCTCGCTGTACTGCCGATTAATTTGCTCTCCGGCGGATTATCTCGCTCTACTGCCGATTAATTTGCTCTCCGGCGGATTATCTTGCTCTACTGCCGATTAATTTGCTCTCCGGCGGATTATCTCACTCTACTGCTGATTAATTCTTTCTCCGGCGGATTATCTCGCTCTGCTGCCGATTAATTCTTTCTCCAGCGGATTATCTCGCTCTACTGCCGATTAATTTGCTCTCCGGCGGATTATCTCGCTCTACTGCCGATTAATTCTTTCTCCGGCGGATTATCTCGCTCTACTGCCGATTAATTTGCTCTCCGGCGGATTATCTCGCTCTACTGCCGATTAATTCTTTCTCCGGCGGATTACTACGCTCTACTGCCGATGAATCTCCTCTCCGGTGGATTATCTCCGCTCAGTTACCGATTGTTTCCACACTAGTTCGCAATTTCCTCCAACTATGAATCCATGAGAAAGTTCCTCCCAAAATTTTGCAGAAGTCCATATTATATTATCTATTAAAAAATGAGGACAAGGTGCGCACATCCACATTTCCTCCTGATAAGACACAAACAATATTTTTATCTCGCACATTTAATTTGTCATTCAGCACAGCAGCAACTGTAGTTGCACTAGATGGTTCTATTATCTGCTTGGTTCGCTCCAGCATAAGAAAGAGCGCATCTTGGATTTCTTGTTCACTAACTGTAACGATGTCATCAATATATTTTTGTACAATTGGAAATGTGAAGCTTCCTGGTTGACTTGTCCTTAAGCCGTCAGCAATCGTTTTAGTTTGCTGAATAGCAACAATTTCTCCCTTTTTCAAGGACAACAACGTATCATTAGCAGTTTCCGGTTCTACCCCGATTATCTGAATGGATGGCTTCACCTCTTTGATCGCGGATAGTATACCAGAAATTAACCCCCCGCCACCAATCGGTACCACAATTACATCTACAGAATCAAGTTGTTCTAGAATTTCCAATCCGATGGTGCCTTGACCAGCAATAATATACGGATCATCATATGGGGGGATAAAAACACCCTCATTCTCATTTGCAAGCTGTTTGGCCCTTGGCAATCTTTCAGCAGAAGTAGTACCACATGTCTCTATGCTCCCATGATAAGCTTGAATTGCCTTTATCTTACTTGATATAGCATCTTCTGGCACAACAATGGTTGCTTTGATTCCAACCTTATTGGAAATATAAGCCACTGCCTGCCCATGGTTTCCTGAAGAGGCTGCCGTGACAAATGTGGCCCCATTTTTCGCCACCTGCATTACTTTGTTCGTTGCGCCTCTAATTTTAAAAGATCCTGTACGTTGAAGATGCTCTGCTTTAAAGAAAAGCTTGTTGCCAGCTAAATCAGAAAGCAACGTAGATTGAAAAATCGGTGTTTCTTTAACTATATCTTTTATTTGATCTCTCGCTTCGAATATTTTTTGTACTGTAATCATGTAGGTCCCCCTTTCATAAATCTCATCTACTTTAAAAGAGCTACAGATAACATTATAAATTTCTACGTATTGTACTAAGATAATACAAACTAAAAACTATCATCTTATGACTTCGTTACGACCATATCCCATTCACGGATTTCATAGTTTCTTGCACCTTTTGCTACATAAGGATCCAATTTAGCCATTTCTTCCACTTCGGAAAGGTCATCCGCTTTATAGATGACTAAACCTCCTGTCCCATCAGTAAAACGTCCCTTAGCAAATATCTTTCCTTCGTTGCTTTTTTCCTCCAAATAACTCAAGTGATCTGGTCGATAGTGCTTACTCTTTTCTTCATCCAGCATTGGTAAAAATACAGCAAAATATTTCATTTACACGCTTCCTTTCTCTTAACCAATTTACTATTTTAGTATAACGTAATTTTCGTGGACTGCTCATTTTAAGGTACTAATTTTAATTCCAAGCCTTCTGTTTCATTTAATGCCGTCTCATGATAATTCCCATCTACCCAATCATCCATTTGATCGTCATACCACTTGCTTTTAAAATGACCAAATTGACCTGGACCTACAATATGATGACCTGTCTGCATATCATTTGTGTCGATAACGAATCTCCAAGAAGCTCCATGATCTACTTCACCATCCTCCGCATCATAAGCTGCAGCCATTGGTGTTACAGAACTTCCATCTACGGGCATAGAATCTGTATTATTAAAGAAATAGGATAATACAGGATGAATACCAGATAAAGGATGATTAAATTGTACTTTATGAAAATCTCCCCACGTCCATTTTGTAATATCATTTCCAAACTTATCCTTTAAATCCGTTAGGGCATTTTTCAATGAAACATGCAACACTTCCTTCAATCCACCGGCTTGTTCAATCCAAATGGATCCATCTCCATTGTATGCTTTTCGAAGAAGTTCATCTGTTGTTTGTCCTTTAGCACCAAACATTCCCATCATCGTGTCAGGAATATCTTTTTCATAAATTTGTTTCTCTATCTCCTCTATCCATCTATGGAAAATCAGTGGTTGACTCAGTTCTTTAGCATCAATATAATTCCAGTCTTTCAGTATAGCCATCGCCTGTTCTTCTTCTTTAGTTAAGTTTGAATCTTTTAACACCTCGGAAAAAACAGGCAAAAATTCTCGCGCCTGCAGGTTTGTTGCATCCATTTGTAAATCCTTCATATCTTTAGCAGTTAATGGCTTATTTGTTTCTAATACTTCAGCTATCCGCTCATAACGGTACGGCTGTGCCCACACATTGCTAATATGATATGGATAATCATCTCCCACTATTTTATTATTCGCCGTTGCAATATAACCTTTATCAGGGTTTATTACTGTTGGTAATTCATCAAACGGTATAAATCCCTTCCATTCCTTGCCCTTCTCCCAACCTGGAAGAGGCAGTAGTGCATCATCACCGGATTCATAAATAGGAATATTACCATTTGCTTTATATGCTATTGTTCCGTCATTAGAAGCAAAAACAAAATTCTGAGCAGGTGCGAGAAATTTTTCCAACCCTTTTTCAAATTGATTCCAGTTTTCTGCCTTATTTATTTCCAATATTGCCTCCAACTCAGTAGTCGGGTCTAACGCAGTCCAACGTAAAGACAAAACGGCATCCTTTCCACTATCTTCAGCAAACTCAGATACTACAGGCCCATGACGTGTCTCTGTTACTTGAAAGTTTACCGCTGCTTTGTCTGCTACTTCAATAGGTTCATCAATAATTTCCGCCTTCTCCCATTTCCCTTCAAATAAAAATTCATCTGGATGTTCCGGATTACGCTTTTCCAGATAAAGCTGCTGGACATCTGGGCCGACATTAGTTACTCCCCAAGCGATATGATCATTATGACCAAGTATAATCCCTGGGACGCCTGCAAAAATAACCCCACTAACATTCAAATCCTCTGTTTCCAAATGCATTTGTAACCAAATGGACGGAGTCGCCAATCCTAAATGGGGATCATCAGCCAATAACGGCAAACCGCTTGCTGTCTTTTTCCCACTTACCACCCAATTGTTGCTGCCGTTAAACGTGTTTGGAATAATTGCATTTTCAAAGCTGCTGGCAATGTCGATTTCTCCTTGTTGAATAATTGTCGGCTTCTCTTCCGGATAATGTGGGAAAAGCTCCATTGCTTTCTCATCGTCAAACTCTTCAAGCAAGTAATAATTAAAGGCTTGACGTTCCCAATGACCACCTAAATCAAAAGCCATATATTTACCAATTGTTAAGGAATCTAGCGGAGTCCAATCTGCTGGTTTCGCTCCCATTAGGGTAAATTCGATGGGTAGACTGTTGCCTTCAATTGCGTCATGTATATAAGCATTAACACCATCTGCAAAATATTGAAGAACTTCCTTGGACTCTTCGGAGTAAATAGCATAAGATTTCTCGGCGGCTCGTCGCAAACCAAGCGTGCGAAAATATTTATCTGTATTAATTGCTTTTTCTCCAACAATTTCACTTAGTGTACCCGATGCCTGCCTTCTTGACATCTCCATCTGAAACATGCGATTCTGTGCTTGCATATATCCCTGAGCAATAAAAAGATCATGATTGTTTGCTGCCTTAATATGAGGCACACCATTGGAATCTGTAATTACTGTAACTTCTTCCTTTAAGATTGGAAGTTTAATTTGTCCCTCCAGTTGAGGCATAGATCTATTAATGAATACGTTTACAAAAACGAATAAACCTACAAGGATAATCACTAGAGCTCCAATAGTTAGTAGTATAACTTTCTTCTTAGTTACTTTTCTCTTTTTCTCATGCTTTAACTCATATGCTTGCTCTCCCAATTAAATTCCCCCTATTTTCTATTACTTCGTTTATTACTTCTTCAAAATAAGCTGGAATCCTGCTGGGAGTTATTGAATTTCACCATAATCCTATAGTAGTGGTTACTACTCTCTCTTCAATTGAAGCTCCACTTAAATGAATCAGGAGCAAGGAGAATTTTTCAACCTCCCCCCTCACAATTCTTTTCAATAACTTCAAGCCCATCCGATTTTCCTACAATTACTTTATCCGCCATATTAACAAATAATCCTGTTTCCACTACTCCAACGATGTTCTTTAGTTGAGATTCCAGTATTGCTGGATCTGCGATATATGAAAAACTACAGTCTAGGATATAGTTGCCATTATCACTTCTGTATATATCACCATCTTTTTTTCGAAGTTCAGGTTTTCCTCCAAGCTTAGAAATACGATTTGCAGTAACCTCCCAACCAAATGGCAATACTTCTACGGGCAAGGGAAACCGACCTAATTGTTTCACCTTTTTAGTTTCATCAACAATTATGATTAATGTTTTAGCTGCAGCAGCAATTATTTTTTCTCTGAATAGCGCACCGCCACCACCCTTTATGAGTTGTAAATTCTTATCCACTTCGTCTGCCCCATCAATAGTTACATCCAGTTGTTCCACCTTAGAAAAGGTTGTAAGAGGAACGCCTGCCTCCACCGCCCATCGTTGCGTTTGTTCCGAAGAGGGTATACCCTCTATTTTTCCACCATCTTTAATGTATTGACCAAGTGCTTGTATCAGCCAGTAGACGGTAGACCCTGAGCCAAGTCCAATCTTCATTCCATCTTCCACATACTTTATTGATGCCTCACCAGCAGCTTTTTTTAATTCTTCCTGATTTATTTTCATCTGATTCAATCCTTTCATTTACAAATACGTTTCCTATTAATTAACAGCCTCCCAGGTTTTAATTAGCCCCTTTACGATTGGTTGAATAACCTCTTTCTCCACATCGTATTGATTATGGGATAAAGGATTCCAGCTTGTTAATATCCCACCTGCATTCACTGCGACATCTTTTGTTACTGCTTTATTATATCCTTCACTCACCATTTTCAACGGGAATGCAAGTACATCATCTTTATCATAGAAATTAAGCCACTCTCCCTGGAGATGAGGATATTGTTCTAGCATCCTTGTTGCAGGAACCTTTACTGGAGAACCGTAATCCATATAGCGAAGTGACCATAATGCAAGGGGGCTTCCCAGTGTATAAAACAATGTCAAAGTTTCACATTGTTCTAATGGATTTAAACTTGTACAATCAATTGTCTTTTTCCCCATATTCATTCTTCTATATTGCAAATCATAAAAATAATTGCTTGCCACTACTGTCCCCAAGCTATGACTTATTACACACAGCGGGGCATTTGGGCCAGCTTTTTCTCTTAGTCTATTCATTGATTTTGCTACTAGGGCATGCACCCGGTCATAATTTTGGTTTTTTAACGTAGTTGGTTGGTATGCAACAGCGTCTCCAAGAAATTCAATGACAAATCTTCTTAATAAAGGGAAGTCTAATTCTGAGGATTTATGCATCTTTTCCCAAAGCTTTTCCTGCTCATCAGCAAATATGGATGACCAATATACTGGTTCAAAAACGAGTTGATCTACGGCGTCTTGAATAAATAGTTGCTTAGAAAATTGCTCTGAGATTTGATCAATTAATTTACCAGCAAAGCTCTTTTTCGGAGTACCGGCGCCATGTATAATTGCAACCGCTATTTTCTGAGTCATCTTCTCCCTCCATCCTGTTATAACTTATCTTTATCTTAAATGAAACCAGTTTGTATTATAAGAGGAAAAATTCCCATTCGAGTTGTATGTGATATTTTCATAGAAGATACACTGTTAAAATCGGTTCTACTGCAAATGTTGGGGTACAATCGTATTTTGTGCATTCATAGTTGGAGTAAAATGCGACGTAGTGGATATGATTTTCTAATCTCGCTACGGGAAAATATTACGCTTTCCGCGGGCGGCCTGCGAGCCTCGGCCGAAGCCATGCCGGGCGGCAAAGAAGACACTGTGAGGTAACGAACAGATGCCGCACTTGTACCCGGAGGTGTGAAAGTATCCCTCTCCAGTGGAAATCAATTTGTATCTGCTTTAAACCATAAATAACGGGTTAATATCTAACCACTTTACCAGTGTAGGAAAAACACGAAGACTCCTGTGGGAAAAGCAACAGGGCTTTTTGATGGGGCGAGTAATCGCAGCCCCAGCTGAAGATCCCGCAGGAAGTGGTTTTCTTCCGAGGAAGCTGAAGCGTTGCCCACGGAAAGCGAAGTGTTTTTTCCGCAACGGCCGCTTAGAGTACTATCAAGTTACGTCGCAGTATATCTATTTTCTAAATCATTGAAAAACGCCAACATATGTATTAAAACCTAAAAAATTAAAAGAGAAGCCCTACGCCTTGGGCTTCTCTTTACAACCTATTCTGCAACTATTGGCTCTTCCTGGGTTACAGCAATGTCACTCTTGTACATTTTTGTACCATCGCCAATGGCAAAGTTTAATACACGATTATTCACAGGTACCAATTCAGATCTATATAGTGTTGGGAATACTGGAATTTCATCTACCATTAATTGTTGCCATTCATCATAGACTTTCTTCCGGTAATCCTTATCAAAGGCTTCAGCAGAAACACCTTTTGCTAGCAATTCATCATTCTTCTCACTCGCATAACGTGTGAAATTGAATAATGCATCACGTCCATATAATCCACGTGGATCTACATCAATACCTACGCCCCATGCTCCTTGGTAAATGTCCACTGCAGGATCATCATCCCCATTTTGCCCTACACGATCGTAGAATGTATTAAATTCTTGTAAACGTCCATCTAGTAATTGTACATTTAAGCCTACTTCTTTCCATGATTGAATATAATAGTTTGCTAACGGCTCAGCAGTATCTCCTCCTGACATGGAGGCAAAGTTAATGACCAATTCTTCCCCATCAGGTGTTTCACGTAAGCCATCACCATCTTTATCTTCATAGCCTGCTTCGTCAAGAATCTTTTTTGCAGCTTCTGGATCATATGCTACCCCTGGATTTGTTTCGTCATGAAACTCTGGATGAGATGGCGGAATAAGTGTTGTTGCATTCCAGCGCAAACCATTGTAGAATTTTTCTCCTACTGCATTATTATCTACTGCATGCCACATTGCTTTACGTAAATTAACATCTGCCATTTTTGCGTCCGGATTCGGTTTTACCTCTTTCTTATCTTTATCCCACGTTCCTAATTTAAAGCCAATGTAAGTATATGCTCTGTCAATCATTCCAAGATATTCTACATTGGACATCTCCGCATTTTTTGGATACTGATCAACAGGGAAGGAGCTTACTGTATCTACGCCACCTGTTTCAAGCTCTTGAACGACAACATTTGGATTAATTACCTTTACTGTTACTTCATCCAGCTTTGGCTCACCACGCCAGTAATCCGGATTTTTAGACATAACTACGGATTCTCCAGGTACTATGCTTTCCACTATAAATGGACCAAATCCGATTGGTTTTTCCCTTACTTCTGCGGAAGAAGAAATATCTGCTACCTTCATATCTCCAAAGATATGCTTTGCTAAAGGATATGACCAGATGCCACCTGTAACAAGTGAAGGAGTAGATTCTATATAGGTTATTTCCAATGTTTTATCATCAATTACTTTAATTCCCGAAATTGTCTCTGCTTCGCCATTGTGGTATGCTTCCATTCCTTCGATATTAGTAAAGTCTGAGCCATATCGAACTCCATCATATTCAGGATGGCCAATTACCTCGTGAGCAAATAACCAGTCTTCAGCAGTAACGGGCTCCCCATCATGCCAATTTACATTGTCACGAATTTTGAAGGTAAATACCCGACCGTCTTCAGAAGCTTCATAGGTTGCCGCCCCATCATTTGTATATACATAATTCTCATCCCAATCAAGGAGACCCTCATCAAACCAGTCCAGGATTTGCGCATCTGGGTCACCAGAGTAAAAATTCCAATTCAATGTCCCTTCAAAAGCACTATCAGACACAAGCCCAAAAGTGAATGATCCGCCATCGATCGCTTCCCCTTCGCTTGTTTTAATATTGCTGAAATCATCAATAGAGTATAAACCATCTTTCTTTTCCTCTTTTTTCTCTTCTTTACCTTTCTCCTCAGTTTTCTTCTCCTTCGTTTCTTCAGCCTCTCCTTCTTTTGAAGTAGAAGAATTACAAGCGGCAAGCACAAGCAAAAGTACAACCATTAGAGCAAACAATAATCTCCCTACACGCACCTTCTTCATATGAATGACCTCCCCTGTTTATAAGCTACATTTACAACCAACTGACATGCTGATAGCTAACCAAGAACTACATTTCTTTTTGCTTCTCCCAGGCGTTCACCTCCTTGATGATTAAAGTTTTTTTGGCTTTGTTAGTAATCATCCTCGTCGCTGTCTGGCATCTGTAGCTCTTTTTAAAGCTTCGCCAACATTTCTTACGCTTAGCATAAGAATAAAGATCAACACTGCTGCTGGTACCCATACCCACCATCTGAACTCCAACGTCTGTGGGTTTCTGGCATAGCCTAAAAGCGTTCCCAGACTTGGAGTCGATTCCGGGAAACCAAAGCCCAAAAAGGATAACCCTGACTCCAAGCCAATATTTGCAGCCAAGTTCAACGTCATTGTTACAATGATTAAAGAGCTTAAATTAGGTAAGACCTGTGTGAACATAATCTTCAAGTGGGAAGACCCTAATGTTCTTGACGCTTGTGCATAATCCAATTCCCTTTCCTGTAAAGCTTTAGATCTTATTAATCTGGCAATGCCCATCCATAAAAATGCGGTCATAATCAAGGAAAAGGAGAGAATTGTATACTTAGGGACAATGGCAACAAACACGATAATCACCATTAAAAACGGTAGAATCATAAAAAAGTCTACAACGCGCATTAACATATTATCGATGGTTCCACCATAATAACCGGATACAAGTCCATAAATAATCCCTATTAAGCCGGTCATTATGGTAACGAGAATACCAATAGAAAGCGAATTCCTTGTGCCAATAATAAGCTGACCGAAAATATCCCTGCCGCCATAATCCGTCCCAAGCCAGTATTCCGCTGAAGGAGGCTCATGAATAGCGAATAGGTCAACGGTGACAATCTCCTCTTGGCTTAAAAATAGTGAAATACCGTATACAAAAGTAGTAATTAATATTAAAAATATAAGCGAGAAAAGTGCTACTTTATCTCTTACAAGCTCTCTCCACATAATAGTAATTCCTGAGGGGCTCTTAACTGACCTCATCTGTTCCTGCGTTTCTTCCACATAAGCATGTTTTGAATCCATTATAATCACCTCGGTATTTTTTTGGATTATTTAATACGAATACGCGGATCAATTAAGCTAAGGATAATATCCGATAGCAACGCGCCCAGAATGGATGCAATACCAAACAATAGAACTACGGAAGTCACCACACTGTAGTCCCTTTGCAGTATCGAATCCATAAATAACAATCCCATACCTGGGTAACTATATATAAATTCTACAAATACTGTCCCGCCTATTAATCCGGTTATTTCATAACCAAAGAATGCTGCGATTGGCAGGAGTGAGTTTCGAAGAATATGCCTATTATATACTCTTGATTCTGAAGCCCCTTTTGCTCTTGCGGTAATTATAAAATCCTTTTGCTTTGTATCAATAATTTCGCTCCTTAAATATTGAACGGTATTTACTGTTGTTATTAATGCCATTGAAATGGCTGGTAGTAATAAATGGTGTAATTTACTGATAACATAGCTAAGTGATCCTGCCTCTGAACCTGGAGCTACACTGCCACTAGTTGGAAACCATTGAAAGTGAAAACCGAATAACCACAGCATGACAAGTGCAAATATAAATAGCGGTGTAGCAAACCCGATATAGGTATATCCTGTAATAATTTGGTCTCTTAATGTATCGTTAAATCTTCCACTTGTAATTCCTAAAGGAATGGCAATTAAATAGGTGATTATTAAAGTAGCGAGTGACAACCAAAAAGTGTTAATCAAACGTTGTTCAACAAGATCTGTAACAGGCATTTTAAACCGGAACGATTGCCCGAGATCCCCCTGCAAAGCGGAGACAACCCAATCCTTATACTGAATATACCAAGGATTATTCAGCCCCAACTTTTCTCTTTGCTGTTCAATCGCCTGTGGGTCAATATTCGGATCAATTAAACCAGATAACGCATCTCCCGGCATCATTTGAGCCATTAAAAATACCAACACACTTAAAAGAACAATTTGCGGTGCAGTAATAAACAATCTTCTAACAATAAATTTCCACATATTAATCAACCTTCCTATGCGGCAATGCTACTTGATGAGATTCCGATATATGTTGCAGATGGTAAGCCAATCCTTCTTTGTCAAAATACTCATGGTAAGATTGATCGTACATTTTCTGAACATCTTTTCGACGATTTTTCTGGAAATCTCTGTTTCTCGGATCAATATCTGGAATAGCAGCTATAAGGCGCTTTGTATAAATATGTTGTGGATTAGTAAAAATATCCTCTTTTTTCCCTGATTCAACATATCTCCCTTTATACATAATTCCTATTTGGTCACACATATGTTTGACAATTCCTAAATCATGACTAATAAACAAGTATGTTAAATTTAAATCTTTTTGAATATCCTGCATAAAATTCAATACTTGTGCTTGAACAGATACATCTAATGCAGATACTGGTTCATCTGCAATAATCAACTTCGGCTTTAAAGCAATAGCGCGTGCTACACCAATTCGCTGTCTTTGTCCACCTGAAAACTCATGAGGGTATTTTAATATTGCTTCTGCGCTTAGGCCTACTCGCTCCATCAGATCTTGAACCTTTTGTTTTTCTTCTTTTCTAGTAAGTGACTCATAATTGCGAATGGGCTCTGCTACTATGTCGAGCACGCGTTTTTTTGGATTTAATGAGGAGTACGGATCTTGAAATATCATTTGAATATCTTTTCGGATTGATTTATTTTTAGCAGATGCTAAATCTTTCCCTTCAAAAAAAATCTTCCCCGCAGTGATTTTATTTAGCCCAACAATAGCTCTTCCAATGGTAGTTTTCCCCGAACCTGATTCACCAACTAGTCCATATGTTTTTCCTTCCTCCATCTGGAAAGACACATCATCTACAGCTTTTACAGCATCAATTTTCCGATTAAACAGTCCCCCCCGGATTGGGAAATGTACCTTTAAATTCTTCACTTCAAGAAATTCCATGTTTATGATCCTCCTTGTTCTTTTCAAGAAAGTCAAAATGCTTGTAGCAAGTACAACGTACGTAGTGCTGTGGTTCCACTTCATGCATTTGCGGCATTTTTTCATGAGCTGTTTCGGTAACCCAGGGAATCCGATGAGCGAATCTGCAACCTGTTCTTGGCAGATTCTGTAACGAAGGGACAACACCCTGAATAACATGCAAACGGTCCTGCTTTTGTTTAGAATTCGGTACAGAGTTTAATAAAGAACGTGTATAGGGATGTAATGGATTTTCAAATAGTGTATGGACATCCGCAACTTCCACCATTTCCCCCGCATACATGACTGCAATACGATCTGCCATTTCTGCTACTACTCCAAGGTCATGAGTTATTAAGATAATTCCTGCCTGCATCTCGTTCTTCAATTCCCTGATTAAATCTAATATTTGAGCTTGTATGGTAACATCGAGGGCGGTTGTTGGTTCATCTGCTATTAATAATTCCGGGCTATTGGAAATAGCAATTGCAATGATGACCCGTTGCCTCATCCCTCCTGATAATTCATGTGGAAATTGGTTATATGTATATTTAGGCCGTGCAATTCCAACAAGTTGTAAAAGTTTAATTACCTGCTCATAACGACTTTTCTTTGTTATGGCTTTATTATGGAGGAGCAGTGCCTCCCCTATTTGCTCCCCTATGGTCATTAATGGATTTAATGCAGTTAGAGGGTCCTGGAAAATCATTGCCATATCCTTCCCGCGCATTTTATTTATTTTTGCCGGAGACAGATTTACAAGATCCTCCCCCTTGAAATAAATATTGCCTTCCATTTTCGCACGTGTATGTAATCCCATTATTGAAAAAGCAAGTGCACTTTTACCCGATCCAGATTCTCCTACAATTGCCAGGACCTCATTCTTAAAAACTTGGAGAGAAACATTATCTACAGCGGCATAGTAATCATCTTTGATTCTAAAAGAAGTAGTTAAATTACTTACATTCAAAATTTGATTAATCAATAGTATCACCCCAAAAAAGTTTATTTCTGGTTACACTCCATACTGAAATGTTGTCCCTTTACTCTATGCTTCGAACTATTAAATTATTTTGGTATAAAAGATGGAGCATAGTATGTATAGCTGTGTATTTTTTGTTCGTAATGTAATCCACATAGAAATGTAATCAAAATTTAATGACTTTTTCTGAGTATATTGGAAAATTATACAAACAGCAATACTTTTTCTAAATATTCTCATAATTCTACTTTTTATTACAAACAAAGACAAATTACTTGTTATCTCTATTAGAAACAGTATTGAAACACAACTGTAAGATTATAAATGATTAAAAAAGGTAATAGAATACCAGAGTAACCACGCGCTAAATTAATTGGTAGCTTATAGGAAGTATCCACTTTCAAAGGAGTGTTGAATATGAAAGGCATTATATTAGCTGGAGGAAGCGGAACCAGACTTGCTCCTAGTACAGATAGCATGAACAAGCACCTGCTGGCCGTTTTTGATAAACCGATGATTTATTATCCACTATCTGTCTTAATGCTTGGGGGAATAAAGGAATTTATGATTATTAGTACTCCTGCTGACAGACCACGCTTTGAAACTTTGTTGGGTGATGGTTCTTCTCTCGGCATTTCTATATCATATAAAGACCAGAGTAATCCAAACGGAATACCAGAAGCTCTTACTATTTCAAAAGATTTTATTGCGGATGATTCAGTTGCATTAATACTTGGAGACAATATTTTTTATGGCCAGGGCTTTACAACACTTCTTCGCAATGCAATCAAGAACCATCGTCATGCCACTGTATTTGGTTATCGAGTAAAAGACCCACAACGCTTTGGAGTAGTTGAATTCGATGCCTATCAAAAGGCTATTTCATTGGAGGAAAAACCGAAAGAACCGAAATCTGACTTTGCAGTTACCGGATTATACATTTATGACAATCAGGCTGTCGAGTTAACTAAAAAACTAAAGCCTTCTAATAGAGGTGAATTAGAAATCACAGATTTAAACAAAGAATACTTAAAACGAGGAAAGTTAGATGTGGAACTATTGGGAAGAGGCTTTGCTTGGATGGATGCAGGCACCCATGAATCCTTATTTGAAGCATCTGAATTTGTGAAAATAACCCAACAGCGTCAAGGATTCAAACTAGCTTGTTTGGAAGAAATAGCCTATTACCTTGGGTATATTTCCAGAGAAGCTCTTTATGAGAAAGGGAAATCAATGGAGAAAAATGATTACGGACAATATCTTCTGGAAATAGCTGACCGCAAGCACTCGGAACAATACTGGGATCGTATAGAGAAAAACCCAATGTTAGGATTGGTAAAATGATTAATTCAAAAAAAGCTCTACTTATTACAGGAGGGGCCGGTTTTATCGGTTCCAATTTTGTTGAATACATGATTGATAAATATCCAGACTACCAAATTATTAATATAGACAAATTAACGTATGCAGGTAATCTTGAAAACTTATCGAGCCTAGAGAATCATCCAAACTATGAGTTTATACAGGGTGATATTGCTGACCAAAACCTTATTGAATCTATCTTTGCGATGTATGACGTTTGGGGAGTGGTCCACTTCGCTGCAGAATCCCATGTAGATCGTTCCATTGAAGATGCTACAGCATTTATCCATACAAACATCCTAGGTACACAAGTACTTCTCCAAACAGCGAAAATGGACTGGGAACGAAAAGGCGAACTAGCGCAGAGACGCTTTCATCATATTTCCACAGACGAGGTTTATGGTTCACTTGGTGAGAAAGGAATGTTTAATGAAAAAACACCATATGACCCACGTAACCCATATAGCGCATCAAAAGCTGGAGCCAATTTGTTAGTTAAAAGCTTTGGGTACACCTATGGAATGAATATTGTTATAACTAGTTCATCCAACAATTACGGACCAAGACAGCATGAAGAGAAGCTTATTCCTACCGTTATCTTTAATGCGTTAAACGGTAATTCTATTCCTATTTATGGGGACGGAAGAAATATTAGAGACTGGCTTTATGTTATGGACCACTGTAAAGCAATCGATCTTATCTTTCATCAGGGTGGCGCAGGTGAAGTTTACAATATTGGTGGAGGAAATGAAAAGATGAACATAGAAGTCGTCAGAACAATATGCAGTATCCTTGATGAGTTGGAAAGCGAACGTTTAGCTGAAATTAACAAAAATAGTTTTACTGAATTAATTAGTTTTACAAAAGATAGGCTGGGACATGACAGAAGATACGCAGTGGATGATAGTAAACTTAGACAAGAGCTCGGCTGGAGCGCGGAAGAAGAGTTAAAGAGCGGATTAATAAAAACAGTTGAATGGTATGTGAAAAAATGGAAATCTCTAGCCAAAAGCCATTAATATCCGTTGTCATACCAGTATATGGCTGTAGATCATGCTTATATGAACTCTGTGATCGTATCTCCGCCTCTGTATCACTTATTCCAGCAGATTACGAGATTATTCTAGTTAATGATGCCAGCCCTGATCATGCCTGGGAAATCATTCAGCAACTCAAAGAAAAGGATGAAAATATTAAAGGAATTGACTTAGCGCGAAATTTTGGACAGCATCATGCCATAACAGCAGGTATCGACTATACTTCAGGTGATTGGGTTGTTGTAATGGACTGCGATTTACAAGATCAGCCAGAGGAAATACCAAAGCTTTATGAAAAAGCGTTAGAGGGCTATGAGGTAGTTTTCGGGAAAAGGTTAGAAAGAAAAGACTCTTGGCTGAAAAAGAAATCTTCTCAGCTATTTTATAGGATTTATGATTACTTTACTGGAGAATCATCAGATCATACTATTGCAAATTTCAGTATCAGTAGTAAAAAAGTAGTCGATGGTTTTCGACAAATGAAAGAACAGACACGCTTTTTCCCTCTTTTTCTACAATGGATGGGATATAAAGCTACTTCTATTCCAATTAACCATCATTCAAGAAGCCAAGGGAAATCTTCATATAATCTTAAAAAATTAATTACGTTAGCAACTGATGGAATCATCGCACAGTCTAATAAGCCTTTGCGTTTATCCATCCAGTTCGGATTTCTCATTTCTGCTTTGTCGCTTCTATATGGTTTATTTCTATTCTTTCGTTATTTCTTCCTTAAGGTTCCTGTGCAAGGATGGACTAGTGTAATGGTTTCAATTTATTTTATAGGCGGGTTGATTTTTTTTAATTTAGGAATCCTTGGTCTCTACATTGGGAAAATATTTAATGAAACAAAAGGACGACCAATTTATCTTATAAGAGAAACAACTGACAATCTGAAATCAAATAATAAACGGAGTTGATTATGATGCAAACGTATTTACGCCCTACCCCTTGGGACCAGCGTAATTTTCATATTCCAACCTATGAGCTTACTTCCATTTCTGAAGAAGCTTTACATCAGAGCAATGAACAAGAAGGCCATTTCACTTTAAAAATTGATCCACTTACAAATACAGAGTTACTCAATAAATATGGTTTCTACTATGTGGATACTCTTATAGAGCCTGTTTGCCATAAGTCTGATTTAAAATATACTGAAAAAGATGGAGTAGAACTAAGCTATACCTTCAATAAGAACGAAATCCTGCGAATAACAGCAGAAGCATTTCAAGGAGGACGCTTTCATCGAGATTATAATATCCCAGATTTTATGGCAGATAATCGATATGTGAATTGGGTAAAAGACCTGATAGAAAAAAATCAGATCATTGCCTTAAAATACGAAGGAAGCATCGCGGGGTTTTATGCTTATGAAGGTAATAAAATTCTATTATTGGGGATGGATGCTTCTTACCGTGGTAAAGGACTTGCAAAACCTTTTTTAAGTAAAGGAGCTTCTGAGCATTTCTCATTGATAGATGAAGATGAGCTTGTAACATCCATTTCTCCTTCCAATCTACCATCATTAAACTTATTTATCTCAACTGGATTTAAGTTAAGAAATACGGTGGATGTGTATCATAAATTAAATGGCTCACTGCCGGTTGGAGGATAAGAGATGGGATACTTGTACATATTCGGTACTATTTTCTTTACGGTATATGGCCAGCTGATTTTAAAATGGAGGATGAATCAGTTTGGGAGTCTGCCAGATACATGGATTGCAAAATTCACAGTGTTACTTCAATTATTGCTTAATCCGTGGGTCCTTTCCGGCTTCTTTGCAGCTTTTCTGGCTGCATTGAGTTGGATGGCTGCAATGACCAAGTTTGATATTAGCTATGCATATCCATTTATGAGCCTTTCATTTGTCTTTGTTTTCATTCTATCTGCTTTGCTATTCGGTGAACCAGTTTCACTGCAAAAGGTAATTGGATTTTCATTAATTATACTAGGGATTATTGTGATGAGGTGATATTGTTGATACCATTTAATAAACCATGTGTTACTGGAAAAGAATCTGTAGCTGTCCAACAAGCAATCACAAGCGGGAAATTATCTGGTAATGGAGCTTTTGGAAAGAAAAGTGTGCACTGGCTGGAAGAAAGATTGGATTGTGAAAAGGCACTACTTACTCCCTCTTGTACAGCTGCATTGGAAATGACTGCCATATTAACAAACGTAGGTCCCGGCGACGAAGTTATCATGCCATCTTACACGTTTGTGTCTACAGCTAATGCCTTTGCTTTACGAGGTGCCTCCATTCGTTTTGTTGATGTTCTTTCAGGTACAATGAATATTGACCCAGAAGCAATTAAAAAAGCAATTACCACACGTACAAAAGCTATAGTTGTAGTACATTATGCTGGGGTAAGCTGTGAAATGGATTCCATAATGTCATTAGCACAAGACTATAATCTATTTGTCGTGGAGGATGCCGCACAAGGCTTAATGAGTACTTATAATGGAAGAGCGTTAGGTACAATTGGGCATTTTGGCACGATCAGCTTTCATGAAACAAAAAATTATCAATGTGGAGAGGGCGGCGCACTACTCATTAATGATAAAGATGCTTGTGAGCGCGCGGAAATCATTCAGGAAAAAGGTACGAACCGATCCCAATTTATCCGGGGAGAGGTAGATAAATATACTTGGCGAGATGTCGGTTCCTCCTATCTTCTCAGTGAAATGAATGCAGCATTTTTATCTGTTCAACTTGACAATGCAGAAGGTATTTATGAGGAAAGAATGAAGGCTTGGACCTGGTATAAAACTGGATTACAGCAGTTGGAAACCCAGCAATTTATTACATTGCCAAAAATCCCAGAAGATTGTAAACACAATGCGCATATATTTTATATTAAAGTGCAAAACCTTGAGGAAAGAAGTAAATTAGTGGAGTATCTGAAGGAGAATAACATAATGGCTGTCAGCCATTACGTGCCGCTTCATACTTCGCAGGCAGGGTTGAAGTATGGTGTTTTTATAGGCGAAGACCTTTACACCACTCCAGAGAGCGAAAAATTAATCCGACTGCCACTTTATTATGGAATTGAGAAAGAGGAAGTGAACCATGTGGTCAACCATATCCAAAAATTTTACCAACAATAAATTATTACTAAGCATTGCCTGCCTTATTATATTCGCATACCTTCTCCCATACTATTTATTGGGTGAAAATACACATATTAGAGTACATGATAATATGGACTCTAATATTGTTTGGTATAAACTGTTAGCTGAAAGTGGTCAAATTTTTTCTCTATCTGATACCATGCTTCCAAATGCCATAAATGGGCTGCCAAGAAGCGCACTCCCTTCCCCATTTGATGCAATGGTTTGGATCTATTACCTGTTTGAACCAATGACTGCATACACAATTGGTCAGACCATCATGCGATTCACAGCTTTTTTTGGTATGTATTTACTATTAAGCAACCATGTGTTTGGAAAACAAAAAACAGACTATAGATTAATTAGCATAGGAGTTTCTCTCTGTTTTGCCTTACTACCTTTTTGGCCTTCAGGAATGCTTTCCATTGCTGGTCTGCCATTAGCCTTACATATCTTTTTAACCATTCGCGAAAAGAAGTGGCACAGTTCATGGTACCATTGGATGACGCTTTTATGTATTACGTTTTTTTCCAATTTCGTTTTAAGCTTCGTTTTTTTCCTTGGATTAATGGGACTATTGTGGATATATGATTGGTTCAAATTGAGAAAAAGTAATTGGTCTTTTTTCTCTGCAATAGCAGGAATGACTACAGTATACTTAGTTAAAAATTACATGCTAATCTATTCTATGTTTTTTGATGCTGGTTTTACGTCCCATCGGGATGCTCTAGATCTCGGTCATAATTCTTTTGATAGAACGATGGAGCTGGCTTTGGAGAATTTCCTTTATGGACATACCCATGATTTGGCTCTGCAATATAAAGTAATCATACTAGTAATCGGCTTGGCACTACTTATATCAGGTATTCGTAACGCCAAAGCAGCAAAATTATTGTTGAGTCTGTTCATCTTTAATATCGCTTTATCTATTTGGTATGCACTTTGGTATTGGGAAGGAATGCGTGTAGTAAAGGATCACTATATGATTGCCAATACATTTAATTTCTCCAGAATTCATTTTCTTGATCCAATGATATGGTACATTTGTTTTGCTATAGCTTTGGGGATTATTTGTAAAAACATGGGATGGAAAATCGGAAAAATATTTGCAGTTGTATTAATCATTTATCAATGTACAATAGCCTTCCCCTTAAATGAAGAAAATAAATATAGTCAATTTAATACACCGACATTTCAAGAATTTTATGCAGTTAATCTTTTTGAGGAAATCGAAAACTATATTGGCAAAAAACAATCTTCCTATCGGGTGGTAAGTATTGGTATTCACCCAACAATTGCTCAATATAATGGTTTTTATACTCTAGATACGTATAATAATAGCTTTCCTCTGAAGTATAAAGAGCAATTCAGGAAAATTATCGCAGGCGAGCTTAATAAAAGTCCTTCTCTTGAGAATTATTTTGATACTTGGGGAGGTCGGCTTTATATGTACGTGGCGGAGCATGGAGAAGATTACTTATTCACCAAAGAAAGAAATGGTGCAATCGAGGATCTGCAGATTAATGTAAAAGCTTTAAGAAACATGGGTGGAGAATATATCTTTTCTGCTGTACCCATTAAAAACTATGAAGAGCTTGGTTTAGAATTTGAAAAATCTTTTAAAACTGAAACATCAGCCTGGGAAATCTGGTTATATAAAGTACCTGGCCAAAACGCAAGTAAAAACGACTAGATGTGAGTGATGGTGTGTTCTATACACAAAAGAAGCAGCTTTCTTGAGCTGCTTCTTTTGATGATGATATTAGATTTCTTTAATAGATGGAACGATAATTAATTTTCATTAGAAACGTGTGCTGTAAAATCTGCAAGTAGTCTTGCACCAAATCCAGTAGCTGATTTAGCATAATATCCTTTATCTTCTCCCTGCATTATCCCAGCCATGTCTATATGCAACCATTTACTATTCTCCGGCACGAATTTACGAAGAAAAAGCGCTGCCACAATGGAACCAGCTTGCCCTTTTCCACTTGTATTATTAAAGTCGGCATAATCACTGCTCAAGTAGCTGAAGTAGTCATCTACTAAAGGCATTGGCCATACATGATCTCCATTTTTCTCGCCTATTGTTTTTAATTCATTCGCTAAGGTTTCATCACCAAACACCCCAGCAAGCTTTGTTCCAAGTGCATTTACAATTGCTCCTGTTAATGTAGCGATATCTACTACATACTTCGCTTTTAGCTCTCCTGCTCTGAGTAACCCATCAGCCAAAATTAATCTCCCTTCTGCATCTGTATTACCAACCTGTACGTGCATGCCATTCTTATAATGAATGACATCGCCAGGAATAACAGCAGTATTGTCAGGGATATTTTCAACGATCGGTATAAGAGCCACAACATTTACCTTCAACTTGGTAGCTGCTATAAGTTTCATAGCACCAGCTACTGCAGCCGAACCTCCCATATCCATGCGCATGTCACTAATATCTTTTCCCTTTTTCAAACTAATACCACCTGTATCAAAAGTTACGCCTTTCCCTACTAAAGCTATAAGTGGTTTCGATTCATCACCACGATATCTCAATTCTACAAACGCAGGTTCATGGATACTTCCTCTTCCGACAGTTAGAACTCCATGCATTTCTCTTTCTTCCAGTTCGGCTTTGTCAAATACCTTTACATCCACACTTGTGTTAGCAAATTCCTTTTTTAATATTTCCGGATAGGTTGAAGGATTTAATACACTTGGAATTTCATTCATTAGGTCACGCGAAAACGCCATTGCTTCTGCCCGAAGCTTTCCTTTTTCTTGGGATGCTTGAAACTTTTCTCCTTTTACTATTTGCAGTTCTGTTTGTGCTTTTTCCTTGCTCGATTTATATGTAGAAAAATCATACCCTCCAAGATACCAACCCTCAACAAATGCTGTAATAACTCCCACTTCTTCCAGGGAGGAAAAAGCTTCTATTATTTGTTTACCATGTACTTCAGCGAAAGCAACCTCAGCCTTTTGTAATTCTTTAGCCATGCTTCCAGCAAGCATACGAACATCTTCAAAAGTGGACCCCACTACACCTGTTTTCCCAATGATTATACATTCACCATTCAGGTATGTTAAGAATACTTCCGAGGGATGGCTATCTGTAAACTGCATGAAGGCAGAATTACTTTCCACTTGGCTATCCGTTGTAAATAAAATTTTTGCGGTGTTTATCATTTAGACACTCTCCCTTGTAGTTTACTAGTTATTTCGACAAACGAAAGATTAATTCCTCTTTTTTGTACATACAGTCTAATATATAATTAGAATATGAAATTCTTAAAAAACGTTAGAATAAAGAAATTCAAAGAAATATTAGCTTCTAAAACTATAACCCTCTCCATATAATAAGCAATGTGTGCAGATTTACTTTCAATACCTACATACAAGGAGGAACGAACGTGCCTAGTGGAATTCATCAGTTATGCATGAAAGTACCAATTGAAACTACATGGAATTTTATCAGCGACATGGATAATTGGGCTCCCTTAGTCCCAGGTTATTTGAGCCATAAAATTTTGAATGAAAAACAGTCTATTTGGAAGTTAAAAGGTGAGTCGGGATTGATCCAGAAAACTGTAACATTAAGGATAGATATCGAGGAGTGGAGAGAGCCTAACAGCGTTACATTTAACCTTACAGGGATAAGTGAAAATGTTGTAGGAAAAGGTTATTTTAAAGCTAAAGAAGTTGATACGATTACAACCGAAATGACCGGACATTTATCAATAGCTGCAAAAGGTGTTATGGCACCGATGATTAATTCCATATTAAAAAGTATTGTGCCTAAAACAACCAAAGGATTAACAGAATCAGTAGCAAAAAGAATGACGGCCCGCCAACCTATGCCTGCCTTTAAATAACTAAAGCTTTTACTGCACAATTTGCCGAGGCGATTGTGCTTTTTCTATTTTATGAGAAGTTGAGTGTCTTAACTATTACAAGGCGTGGTTTATGTTCTGAAGTTTACTAGCTTCCTTCCTAGTGTTAGAATATAGCAGGTACTAGTTTTACAAGGAAAGGAAAAAAGACATATGAACAAAAATAAAACCGCCTTGGAATATTTTCAAATTATTGTAGGCGCCACATTGGTCGGCCTATCCTATAACTTATTCCTTCTCCCCTCTAAGCTGGCTGCTGGTGGGATCTCAGGAATTAGCACTATCCTTTATGAACTATATAATTTAAGTCCTGCATATACACAGTTTCTGATTAATATACCTATTTTTGTTATTGGTTGGCTCGCTTTAGGAAAGGACTTTAGTTGGAAAACGTTGCTTGGAACCTTTTGGGTGCCTTTTATTATATGGCTGAGTGCTGATATTCCTTACACCATAACGAACCCATTATTAGGCGCGCTTTATGGAGGAATCATTCTCGGGACCGGTCTGGGTATTGTATATAAGGGTAATGGCTCTACTGGAGGTACTGCTGCAATAGCTCAAATCGTGAAAAAATTCACTGGCCTGTCTAGTGGTTACTCTCAATTGATTGTTGATGGGTTTGTTGTAATTTCCTCCATAATTGTCTTTAATTTGGAATTAACTTTATTTGCTTTAATGTGTATTTATATAACAAGTAAGACTATAGATATCGTGCAACTTCGAACCTCTGCAACGAAATTAATTATGATAATTACAGAAGAAGAAGAGAAAACTCAATCATTGATCAGGGAAAATATCGACCGTGGCCTTACAAAGGTACGCTCGGTTGGAGGGTATTCTAATATGGATAAGACAATGATTCTCTGTGTAGCTGAACAACAGGAAGCTATTCAATTAAAGAAGATTCTACAAAAACAGATACCCACATCCTTTGTTATTTTCCTTAATGCTTCTGAAATACTCGGGCGTGGATTCACCTTAGACAAATATTATGGACAAAAGCTATAAAACATAGGAATCGGTGTTAAAAGATAAACATATGCGGAGTTGGAGAGAACTGCGAAGTATCTTAGAATAAAAAGACTGCGTAAATCACCGCTACGGGGAAATATTCCGCTTTCCGCGGGCGGCCTGCAAGCCTCCTCGAACTACACTAACGTTCCGTTCTGTGGGGTCTCGCTAGTCTCGCTTTTCCCGCTGGAGTCTACATATTTCCCCTTCGCTAAGGTTTGTTTTTATAAGAGAAAATTAATTACTGGTACTTAATTCACTGAAAGATACATCCTTTAAGGGTTAGCAACACCAATTGATTGAAATGGAAGATGACAACTCCTGCCGGAATAGCATGAACTGAAGACACTAAACGAAGCGGAGGAAGCGGTTGAAGCCATGCCGGGTGGCAAAGAAGACACTGTGAGGTAACGAACAGATGTCGCACTTGTACCCGGAGGTGTGAAAGCGTCCCCCGGCAGTGGAAATCAATGGGTCCATCCACCTCCTTAAAATGAGATAAACGACTACCAAGTTAGTTAGGAGTTTATCCACATTGTGAATTAGTGGTTGTACAGAAAATACCATATTGCCCCATAGAAAAAGGGTTCTAAGTCAAATGACGTTGGTATTGAATTTTAGTCGATTTTAAAATGCATTTATTCGTCGCACTCTGGGGAGGTTAAGCTACCCTAGAGTGTGATTTGTTTTCATCAGATATAATAGGCTTCTTTGCCACAGGTTTAAATTTGAAATGTAATCGTATTCGGTTCTTGTAATGATTAAAATTCCGGTAGCCATATGCAATTCGATTGAGTACCTTGATCTTATTATTAATTCCTTCAATTCGGCCATTATTATAGGTATATTGGAAACTGTTTTTTATATAGGGCAAGTGCTTCCTTAATGTTTTAATGCTTGTTCTTAAATAGGTGGACGCTGCAGTTGGGCACTGTTTGCTTAACACGTTTTCCAATGTATGGTAATTCTTTTCATCCATGGCTTCCAATACATCCTGATATAAATCATAATTGATTTTAAGTTCTTCCCTATAATTCAATATCTCTTGCACTACTGAACTTTCAAGACGCTGGCCAAATAGGCCGTAGTATTTATATTCTGTATAAGATAAATTCGATCTTTTCTTCAGTAAAAGCTTCCAATAACGTTTAAGGCGACGATACTTCTTCTGATCTTCTCCATGAGATGTTCGGAGTTGGTTCATTATTTTAACACGCGTTTTATTCATTGCTCTAGAGATAAGTTGAACCAAATGAAAACGATCAATAATAATATCCGCATTTGGAAACATCTCTTTAATCAGACTTACATAACCTGCATTCATATCGATGGTCACGGTTTGCACTTGCTTTCTAGTTGATAAGCTATAATTGGTGATGAAATGATCTGTAATGGTGCGGTTATCACGACTATTTAAAATGTCTAAGATGTCACCTGTTTCAACATCGATATATTCAAAAGCCATCTTTCCTTTGGCATACTTAAATTCATCAAATGATAGATGCTTAGGCAGGGCATTGTAGTTCGGTTTATATGTATCCGCCTCTTTATTGATGACTCTCTGAACAGTTGCACCAGAGACACCACAGTCCTGCGAGATATCTTTAACGGACTGTGCCCCGGCTGATTTAATAATGATCTGTGCTTTTGTATTTGAGGATATAAAGCTATGGCGCTTCACGATATTGGTTTGCGCAGTAAAGCTTGTAACACAATGCTTACACATAAAACGCTGTTTACTCAATAATAAATAGGTTGGGTAAACTCCCATGGTGGGAATGGTAATACGGGATAACTGTGTTCCATTCTTATAAATAGAAGAGCCTATTTTTTCTGCTTGGCAGTTTGGGCATTGATTCACTTCATATGTTAATGTCGCCTTTATAAACTTACATGTCTCTCCCTTATGTTCTCCATACGTCACTGCATTTTCGTTCACATAAATATTTTTATCTTGAATATCTAACAAATTTCTTATATCATTTGATATAGACAAGTGAGTTCCCTCCCAGAATTAGTGTTCAGCGACTTTAATTCTACAGGGAATCTCACTTGTTTTCTATTTATAAACACAAAAATGACGTAGGTGAGTTTTCCCCACCAACGTCATTTATTGTACAACCAGAAAAAGGATTCACCTTTTATTATGTAAAGATGAATCCTTTTTCTATTACCCTAGGCGGGCTGGTGTAACTTTTTAGCAAGGGTTTGAATCTTGGCCATTGTGTCGATATCCATATTTCCTCCGCTAACCACAACACCAAGATGCCTTGATCTTATCTTATCATTATGAGCGAACAATGCCGCAAGCGTAGCAGCACCTGCTCCTTCCATTAACGTCTTATTCCTCTCAAGCATATATACAATTGCAGACGCAATTTCTTCATCCGATACAGTTACAATATCATCTACATACTTCTGAATAATAGGAAATGTATGCTCACCGGGTTGCTTTACTGCAATCCCCTCTGCAATTGTGGAAACAGTCTTAACTTTTTCTAATTTACCACTATGAAAACTATCATGCATCGCAGAAGCTCCATCAGCTTGTACGCCAATCACCTTTATATTCCGATTGACGTGCTTGGCAGCTACCGCAATCCCTGATATTAAACCGCCTCCACCAATTGGAGCAAGAATTGTATCTATTCTATCCTCTTGTTTCAGCATTTCCATAGCAATTGTGCCTTGGCCTGCCATCACATCATAATCATCAAACGGATGAATATACACAGCTCCACTCTGCATTTGTTTCTCAACAGAAGCTTCATATGCTTCCTGAAAAGTCTCTCCAGTTAACACTACCTCAGCACCATAGTTTCTGGTAGCATTCACTTTTGCAAGCGGAGTTTTTTCTGCCATAAAAATAGTAGCTTTTACTCCTAATTTGGCAGCAGCATAAGCAACTCCCTGGGCATGATTTCCTGCAGAAGCAGTGATCACACCTTTTTTCAATTGACTTTTTGGCATTTGCATAAGCTTAAAGGTAGCTCCTCTAAACTTAAAAGCACCGGTTTTTTGCTGATTTTCCATTTTAAAATAAACCTTTTTACCAACTAGATTATTTGTTGTCTCTGATGTTATTAAAGGTGTACGGTGAACGATTGGCGTTAGTCTCCCTAACGCCGTATGAATCTTTTCACCTGTTAAGCAATTCCCAATTGGTTCACACTCCTCTTGTAAAAATAAATTCTACTTACGTGTTTATCAGACAAAATGTTTTAGCGTACTTCATATGCACTAATCTTATCCTCATGTTTCAAGGTAAGAGCAATCTCATCCCAACCATTAATAAGTTTTTCTTTATGGTATGCAGGAATATGAAAGCTTATGTTATTTCCTGCTGAATCCGTAATCTGTTGATTAATTAAATCTATATCCAAGCTCATAGAAGTTTCTTCAGCCTGTTTCATCCATTCACCAATTTGTTCCTCATCCAGTTGAATTGGTATAATTCCGTTTTTTAATGCATTATTATAAAAAATATCCGCGAAGCTTGGGGCAATAATTACCCGGAAACCGTAATCCAACAATGCCCAAGGAGCATGTTCACGAGAAGAACCACAGCCAAAATTTTCTCCAGCCAGCAAAATAGTTACACCTTCATAAGCCTCTTTATTTAATGCAAAGTTCTGCCGTTTATTCCCATTATCGTCAAACCGCCAATGGTAGAACAAAAACTGGCCAAACCCTGTACGTTCAATACGTTTTAAAAACTGTTTTGGTATGATCTGATCTGTGTCTATATTAGTACGGTTCAAAGGATAAACGAGGCCTTTGTGTTTTTTAATTGCTTCCATGTCTGCACCCCCTAACTCGGAACTCCGGCATATTTTCTAACATCTACAAAATGTCCTTCTATAGCAGCTGCTGCAGCCATTTCAGGGCTAACCAAGTGAGTTCTCGACCCATTTCCTTGACGCCCTTCAAAATTACGATTTGATGTTGAGGCACATCTGCCTCCAGGTGGTACAATATCATCATTCATTGCCAGACACATACTGCAACCTGCTTCACGCCATTCAAATCCTGCTTTTTTAAAAATCATATCAAGCCCTTCTTTTTCAGCTTGCATTTTTATACTGAAGGAACCAGGAACAACAATCGCACGCACGTTTTCCTTCACTTTTCTCCCATCCACAATAGAAGCTGCCTTTTGTAAATCACTCAAACGTGAATTGGTACATGAACCGATAAAAACATGGTCGATTTCTATAGATGTAATGGGCTGATTCTCATCTAATCCCATGTATTCCAATGCGCGCTCTACATCTTCACGATAATCAACCTCATTGAGATCAGGTGTTTTGCCACTAATCGGAACACACATTCCAGGATTTGTCCCCCAAGAAACCTGTGGTTCAATATCCTCTGCTTTTATAGTAACCGTTTTATCGTATTTAGCTCCTTCATCTGTTGCCAGTTGCAGCCAAGAATCTGCCAACTGCTTATATGCATCGCCATCTGGCACATATTCTTTTCCTCTTAAAAACTCTACCGTTTTTTCATCTGGGCTAATTAATCCGGCTCTTGCTCCCGCTTCGATAGACATATTACAGACAGTCATTCTTCCTTCCATGGAAAGGTTGCGAACGGCCTGACCTGTATACTCAATAACATAGCCAGTTCCAAATCTCACACCAAATTTAGCGATAATTGCCAGGATCAAATCTTTTGCAGTAACTCCTGGGCCCAATTCACCTTCAACCTTGACATTCAAGGTTTTCGGGCGTTCTTGCCAAATGGTTTGAGTAGCAAGCACATGCTCTACTTCACTTGTACCAATACCAAAGGCTAGAGCACCAAAAGCTCCATGTGTTGATGTATGGCTATCCCCACAAACAATTGTTTTACCGGGCTGAGTAAGGCCGAGCTGGGGGCCAATTACATGGACAATACCTTGGTCAGGATGAAACATATCTGCAAGCTTAATACCATGTTCCTTACAATTCTCCTGGAGGGTTTCCATTTGCTTTTTAGAAACTTTATCTTTTATTACTTCTCTATTTTGTGTAGGCACATTATGATCCATCGTAGCATACGTGAGATCTGGACGCCGCACCTTCCGATTGCTCAGTCGTAAACCCTCGAACGCTTGCGGTGAAGTTACTTCATGAACCAAATGCAGATCAATATATAATAAATCTGGCTTGCCTTCTTCTTGATGAACTACATGTTTTTCCCATATTTTCTCTATAATCGTTTGTGGTTTCCCCATTTCTTGCACCCCCGCGTTAAACATACATACTGCATATACTGTTTGAAACACTTTTGGTTGTCAGTGAATCAACAATAGCTGCTGTCATTTCCTTTGTCCCTACTTTCATCCCACCATTACTGGAAAGATCAGCAGTATGGTATCCTTGGTCCAAGCAATCATTAACTGCCCGCTCTATTTCTGCGGCTTCTTCTTCCATCTGAAAAGAATATCTTAGCATCATGGCAGCTGATAAAATCATTCCTACAGGGTTAGCAATACCAAGTCCTGCAATGTCAGGTGCCGAACCATGGACAGGTTCATACAACCCTAGACCATCTGATCGAAGACTTGCCGATGGTAGCATTCCAAGTGAACCAGTCAATACCGAAGCTTCATCACTTAAGATATCTCCAAATAAATTCTCTGTAACGATAACATCAAAGTAGTTTGGCTGTGTAATCAGCTTCATTGCAGCGGCATCTACAAGCATATGGTCGACTTTTACATCTGGATATTTCTTACCAGTTTCCTCAACTATTTCTCTCCACATTCGACTGGATTCTAATACATTAGCCTTATCCACAGAGGTAACATGATTATTTCTTAATCTCGCACTCTCAAATGCCTTTTCAATAATTCGCTCCATTTCTGATCGATGATAATAAAGTGTATCAACTACCGCGTTGCCGTTTTCCCGTCTTTCACGCGGTTCTCCAAAATATAGCCCACTTGTTAGTTCTCGAATGATCAAGATATCACTTCCTGCAATAACTTCCTCTTTAAGCGGAGAAGCATGCAACATGGAATTGAACCCTTTTATAGGTCGTAAGTTAGCAAATAAACCTAGCTGTTTACGTATCCCTAATAAACCTTTTTCCGGTCTCTTTGCAGCAGGAAGTGCATCCCACTTTGGTCCTCCAACAGCACCAAGTAGTATTGCATCTGCTCCATTGCATGCTTTTACTGTATCTTCAGGCAATGGAGTATCATAAGCATCAATTGCCTCTCCACCAATTGCATGCTGATGAAATGTAAAACGATGCCCAAATTCACTGGCTACTGCATTTAACACTACCTTTGCTGACTCCATAATTTCTTTACCAACACCGTCTCCAGGCAACAAAATAATTTGCTTATTCATACCATAACCCTCCTCCATGTTTATACGTAACCTGTCAATACGAGCGGAGCCACATGCCTGGCTCTCGCTTACACTTCCGTTCCAACCTCCTGTTTAATAAAACTATTTTGTTGAACAATATATCTGTTTACTGCGTTTAAAAATGCATTTCCTGATGCTTCTATAACATCCTGAGCTGAACCCCGCCCATTTACTGTCTCGCCGTTAACCTTCAACTGAACATGGGATTCTGCAAGTGCATCCTTCCCTCCACCAACAGAATTCAATTGATAATCAATTAACTGCAAATCTTCTTCAATTAACACATCCAGCGTTTTATATAATGCTTCTACACTACCCGAAGCTGTCTGAGCTGCATGCACTGTTTCACCACTCGGAGTCTTCAACTGTACAGTTGCTGTAGGTATATTAGTAGTTCCATACTGTACTTGGAACATCTCCATTTGGTATTTGTTCACAGAAGCTGTATCTGTTTGAACCTCCATAATAATTGTAAACAAATCATCATCTGTAACTTCTTTTTTATGATCTGTTAACTGCTTAAATAGTTTAAAGGCTTCCTTTAATTTATCTTTAGTAAGGTCGATTCCAAGGTCTTTCACCTTATCCTTAAACGCATGCCGCCCAGAATGTTTGCCCATGAACAACGTATTGGATTTTACTCCAACCATTTCTGGTGTAATAATTTCATAGGTAGAGGCATTCTTGAGTACACCATCCTGATGGATCCCTGACTCGTGAGCAAAAGCATTTCTACCGACAACCGCTTTGTTTGCCTGCACATACATGCCTGTTAATTTTGCTACCAAGTCACTGGTCCGTTTGATTTCATCCAGTTTTAAACCCGTAGTATATGGATAAAAATCAGAGCGAATTTTTAAAGCTACTGCCACCTCTTCCAAGGACGCATTGCCTGCACGTTCCCCAATACCATTAATAGTTCCCTCTATTTGTGTAGCACCGTTTTGCACTGCAGCTATAGAGTTTGCAACTGCCATACCAAGATCATTATGGCAGTGACATGAAAGACTGGCTTGATTTATGTTAGGAACATTCTCTTTCATATATTTAAACATATTTCCATATTCTAACGGTGTTGTATACCCCACTGTATCCGGCAGGTTGATTACTGTAGCACCGGCATCGATAACCTTTTCAATGATTTGCGCCAGGAATTCCCAATCCGAACGTGAAGCATCTTCTGCAGACCATTGAACATGAGTGAATTTTTGTTTAGCATATGCCACCATATTAACTGCAGTTTCAATAACTTGATCCGGTGTCTGCTTTAGTTTGTAAGTCATATGAATTGGTGATGTAGCAAGAAACAAATGAATACTTGGCTCAGCTGCACCTTTTAATGCTTCCCAAGCTGTATCAATATCCGATTTCACCGTTCTTGCCAATGCAGTTACGGATGTGTTTTTAATTGTATCGGCTATTGCCTTAACTGCATTAAAATCCCCTTTGGAGGAAGCAGGAAATCCCGCTTCCATCCTGCTTACACCTAAACGTTCCAGCTGTTTTGCAATTTCAAGCTTTTCAAGTTGATTCAGGTTTACACCAGGTGACTGCTCCCCATCCCTTAGGGTTGTGTCAAAAATTCTAATTTGTGACATGCTCTTTCACATCCTTTTGCTGTTTATTTTTGTTTTGCAATGGTTGTTTAACAAAAGGCATTAATTCACGTAACTCCCTTCCTACTTTTTCAATTGGATGTTGATTTTCTTTAGCGTTGATTGCATTAAATTGTGGGCGATTTGCCTGGTTTTCAAGAATCCATCCTTTAGCAAATTGACCTGTTTGCACATCTGTTAGAATATCCTTCATGCGTGCTTTAGTGTTCTCATCAATAACTCGAGGTCCAGATACAAAATCTCCCCATTGAGCAGTGTCTGAAATGGAATAACGCATATTTTCCAATCCACCTTCATATAGAAGGTCAACAATCAATTTCATTTCATGTAAACATTCAAAATACGCAACTTCCGGTTGATAGCCAGCTTCTGTTAATGTTTCAAAACCAGCTTTGATTAAACTTGTTACACCACCACATAATACTGCCTGCTCCCCGAAGAGATCTGTTTCTGTTTCTTCCTGGAAGCTTGTTTCCAATACTCCTGCCCGTGCAGCTCCAATTCCTTGTGCATAAGCAAGTGCCAACTCTCTTGCCTGCCCTGTTACATCTTGGTATACACCATATAATGCAGGAACTCCGGCTCCTTCTTCATACGTCCTACGTACTAGATGACCTGGCCCTTTCGGCGCTACCAAAAATACATCTACATCTTCAGGAGGGACAATTTGGCTGAAATGTACATTGAATCCGTGTGCAAATGCTATTGCATTTCCAGCCTGAAGGTTCGGTTTAATGCTTTCATTATAGACAGCTGTCTGCAACTCATCCGGCAACAACACCATTACTACTTCAGACTGACTTACTGCATCGGCTACAGAAACAACCTGAAAACCATCTTCTTCTGCTTTTTGTTGAGACTTGCCTGGGCGAAGACCCACAACTACATCATATCCGCTTTCACGAAGGTTTAATGCATGGGCATGACCTTGAGATCCATATCCTACTACTGCAATTTTCTTTCCTTGTAAAACCTCTTTTTGGATATCTTTTTCATAAAGTACTTTTGACATATTAATCTTCCTCTCATTTTTTGTTTTTTTCTTTTCACTATATAATCTAAGGGCATTTCTAGCGTTATTCGTTTATATTAAATGTGAATTAAGCTCTGTTACCTGTTGTGGCTGCTGCCCACGTAAAAATGCAGTTACACCCGTTTTAGTTAACTCTTTGATACCATATGGTTTCAGTAAAGATATTAATGCTTCGACTTTATCGGGCTTCCCAGTCACTTGAATTGTTAGGCTGTCTTTGCTTACATCAATAATGGATGCACGGAATGGGGTGATTATCCCTTGAATCTCTGAGCGTAATTGACCACTTCCTCCAACCTTAATCAGTGCAAGTTCTCTTGCAACTATGGCTTTATCGGTAATATCAGAAACTTTCAGAACATCAATTTGCTTATTCAATTGTTTTGTTAGCTGTTCTAGTTTTTGGTGGTCTCCAACATCAACTACAAAAGTCATTTTGGAGACTCCCTCTGTTTCAGAACTACCAACTGAAATGCTATCAATGTTAAATTGGCGTTTCTGCAACATTCCTGTAATCCGATTTAATACACCACTTCTATCTTGGACCGTGGCTACAATGATCCGTTTCATTTCTTCACCCCTAT
The DNA here is from genome assembly GCF_001878675.1 of Virgibacillus halodenitrificans. NCBI lineage: Bacteria > Bacillati > Bacillota > Bacilli > Caryophanales > Bacillaceae > Virgibacillus > Virgibacillus halodenitrificans. Next base: position 2,748,953 of record NZ_CP017962.1, read on the forward strand.
CATTTCGTGGATTCCTTTCCCAGGAGCTATCATTGGATATACACATGTTTTTTGTTCAACACGACAATCTACTACAACTGGGCCATTATATGAAAAGATATCCTGTAACATCGGAATAACATCCTCTTCCTGGTCAATACGTAAACCTCTAATCCCATAACTTTCTGCAAGTTTCACAAAGTCCGGATTCATCGTCAGCAGTGATTCAGAATAACGTTCCTCATAAAAGCTTTCCTGCCATTGTCTTACCATCCCGAGCGCTTCGTTATTTACAATAATAATCTTGACTGGAAGGTTTCTCTCTTTGAGTATTGATAATTCTTGAAGAGTCATTTGAAATCCTCCGTCACCCACAATGGAAACTACCAAATCATCTGGAGCTCCTAATTGTGCTCCAATGGCTGCTGGAAATCCAAATCCCATGGTTCCAAGTCCACCAGATGTAACCCAACGGTTTGGTTTATCAAAAGTATAAAACTGTGCTGCCCACATTTGATGCTGCCCAACATCTGTAGTTATAATTGCATCTCCTTTTGATTGTTCATATACTTGCTTTATCAACCATTGAGGAGATAATTTTTGCTCAGGCTTTTCATACCATAGTGGGAATTCTGCTTTATTTAATTTTAAAGTTTCTTTCCATACCTCGTGGTCAGGTAACTCCACAACACTTTGCAATAATGCTTGTAGAGCCTCTTTTGCATCTGACACCACCGGAATTTCAGTTGCTACATTTTTTCCAATTTCAGCAGGATCGATATCAATATGGGCCACCTTTGCATGTGGTGCAAAATGTTCTAAGTTCCCTGTAAGTCTGTCATCAAATCTTGCGCCAATGTTAATGAGCAAATCGCATTCATAAAGTGCTGTATTAGCCGTATAGGTGCCATGCATTCCCGCCATTCCCAAATGCAATGGATGAGTTCCTGGGAAGCTGCCAAGTCCTAATAGCGTATTGGTAACTGGTAGCTGATACTTTTCAGCAAATTTTTTTAATTCTTCAGTCGCTTTTGCAAAGACGACCCCTGCACCAGCAAGTAATAGTGGCTTCTTCGCTCTACTAAGCGCGTCTGCTAGTTTAACAATTTGTAAGGGGTTCGGCTTCTTATTCGGCTGATATCCCGGCAGATTAAAGTCTTTACTGAATTCTGTACCTGTTAGCTGGGCAGATACATTTTTTGGGATGTCTACAACTACTGGACCGGGCCGCCCTGTAGTAGCTATGTGAAAAGCTTCATTCACGATCCGCGGTAAATCAGATACCTGTTTCACTTGATAATTGTATTTCGTGATTGGAGTGGTAATCCCCATCACATCTGATTCTTGAAATGCATCAGTGCCGATGACTCCGCTGGCAACCTGGCCTGTAAAGATAACGAGAGGAATAGAATCCATCATGGCATCGGTAATACCAGTAATCAGATTTGTTGCCCCTGGGCCAGATGTTGCTAATACTACTCCCGCCTTACCAGTCACACGTGCATATCCCTCTGCTGCATGGATGGAGCCTTGCTCATGCCGTGAAAGTACATGGTCAAATGGAGGGTTACTGCGATATAACGCATCGTAGATTGGTAATACAGCTCCTCCTGGGTAACCGAAGAGTGTGTCTACTTCCGCATCCACCAAAGTCTGAATAAATAAATCAGCCCCGGTCCTCATTTGTTCTGTACTTTCTTTCTCATGCTTTGCTTCAACTTTCACTACTACATACCTCCCTTAATAATAATTAATTATTCAAACCCGCTCTTCCATTCCTGGAACAAACGATGTTTTACTATTGCTTTTAGAGGTGAAATCAAAAAGGACCCTTCCCTCCCCCTATAAATCTGCATATATTTGCAGAGCTATTGGGGAGAAAAGAGTCCTTCTTTTCACGGTACCACCCAGGTTTGTAGCATCCTCACGAATACTACCTCATAAGGCTATAATTAAAGCCTTTATTGATAACAGGTACAATAAAGCTGCACCTGACCAGACCTAATAAGAAGCTTCCGTTCAATCTGGCACTCAGAGATGATGTCAGAACAATATGTATTTCTGGGCTTCCAGCAACCCCAGATCTCTGTAAATACATCATACATGTTCCTTTTTTCCCGTCATCGAGTTCTTTATATTTTATTTTACTCAAGTAGTTATTGTTAATTTATCTCTATTCGTTATTATTTGAATATTTGATATTGCCGATAATCATATAACGTTTTCCCGAAAGAGTCAACAGTATTTTAAAAGTTTTTTGATACTTTTGATAAGTCATTTAATTTGAATGCGTTTACATTGTTTACATATGGATAAACAAATAAGATATTACAAAAATGTTACAAAGTGAATTAATATTTATAAAACAAAGTGAATGGTTATTCATTTAGGGTTTAACGATGATTCTTTAAACGGAAGCTCTTCTATTCTGAAATTTTTTATCAGGGCAGTTTACTGTTTAGTTAATAATTATATGATGGACATACTTCCTTTTAAGTCTTCCATACAACAAAATTGCTAAACTGATAACCTTTCATGAACACAAATAAAGCCCTGGAATCTAATTTAGAAACCAGGACTTCGTTTTGGTTACTTACCAAGAAAGTCTGTTACTGCTCCTTTTGAAGAACAGGATACATTGTGAGCATATTTACCCAATATACCTTTTTTATACAATGGGGGTGCAGACCATTCTTTTCTGCGGCTTTCCAATTCTTCTGCCGTAACCTCAAAGGAAATTTCCTTTTTATTTGAGTCAATGGTGACCATATCGCCCTCTTTTAAAAATGCAATAGGGCCTCCAGATTGAGCTTCTGGTGCAATATGACCTACCACCAATCCATGCGTGCCGCCAGAAAACCTTCCATCTGTTAACAGGGCAACCTTTTCACCAAGCCCTTTACCCACAAGTATTGCCGAAATGGAGAGCATTTCCGGCATCCCTGGTCCCCCCTTAGGACCTACATAACGAATGACCAGAACATCTCCTTCGTTAATCTGATTATCCATCACTGCCGCTGTCGCCTCTTTTTCTGTATCAAAAACACGTGCAGGTCCAGTGTGTCGACTCACTTTAACACCGGAGACCTTCGCAACCCCTCCACTTGGTGCCAAGTTCCCTTTTAATACAATTAGTGGACCATCTGCTCGTTTAGGTTTATCAAAAGGCATAATAACATCTTGTCCATCTTTTAAAGAAGGAGCTTCTGCTAAGTTTTCAGCTACAGTTTTCCCTGTAACTGTAATACAGTCTCCATGTAAATAGCCCGCTTCATGGAGAAGTTTCATAACAGCCTGAACACCTCCTACACGATGAAGATCCTGCATGACATATTTCCCGCTCGGCTTAAGGTCAGCCAAATGTGGTGTTTTTTCTTGAATTCTATTAAAATCATCGATCGTTAAATCTACTTCAATTGCATGAGCAATAGATAGCAAATGCAGTATAGCATTTGTTGAGCCTCCTAATGCCATGACTACTGTGATTGCATTCTCAAAAGCTTCTTTTGTCATAATATCTTTAGGATAAATTCCTTTTTCAAGTAAATGATAGACTGCTTCCCCAGCTTTGGCACAATCCTTCGCTTTATCTGCGGTTTCTGCAGGGTTAGACGAACTTCCAGGTAAACTCATCCCCATTGCTTCCATCGCGGATGCCATTGTATTCGCTGTGTACATACCTCCGCACGCACCAGCTCCAGGACATGCATGACACTCGATGGAACGCAATTCTTCATCATCGATATCCCCATTATTATGCTTGCCGACACCTTCAAAAACGGAAACAATATCTATATCTTTACCACGGTGTTTCCCGGGTGCAATTGTGCCTCCATAAACAAATACCGATGGAACACCTGCATTGGCAATTGCAATTGCACAGCCAGGAATATTTTTATCACATGCACCAATTGCTACTAGACCGTCCAAATTTTCTGCACCAACTACTGTCTCAATAGAGTCTGCAATCACATCACGGCTTGGCAAGGAATAACGCATACCTTGTGTTCCCATTGAGATACCATCAGATACGGTGATTGTATTAAAAATTAAAGGCACGCCCCCTGCCTCTCTTGCACCTTCTTTTGCTTGTATAGCTAAATCATCAATATGTATATTACATGGCGTTACCTCACTCCATGTACTTGCAACTCCAATCATTGGCTTTTTAAAATCCTCGTCAGTAACACCTACTGCTCGCAGCATTGCTCTATTAGGTGCTTTCATCGAACCTTCACTGAACACCTTACTTTTTATCCGTAAATCTTTTTCCATCATATACCCTCCCTTTCTTTCGAATAATTATATGACTAATTTTCTAATACTTCAATGTATTTATTCTAGTGGAAAATAATTAATTTATTCCAATTTTGTATAAACCCTTGTCATCCAAAGAATTTGAGGACGTAATTTAATTAATTGTGGTATAACTTTTCACAGAATAAATTAACATGCCCCTTTAACAGGGACATGTTGGTTATTGCTATGGTAAACCGTATAATATATATCATTTTCCTTGCAATACAATCTATATAACTTTCAACTAATATTTTTTGTCTGATTAGTTGATTCAGTTGTATCTGTTTCACTTTGTTTGCTCCACCATGTCGCTAAAATCGGACCTGATATATTATGCCATACACTGAAAATAGCACTCGGAACTGCAGCGATTGGCGCAAAATGAGCTAAAGCCAAGGCGGATCCAAGTCCGGAGTTTTGCATACCTACTTCAATGGACATAGCCTTTTTGTCAGCCAAATTAAATCGGAAAGCTTTAGCCAGCATATATCCTAAAAACAGACCTAATAGATTATGCAGAACGACGACCGTAAATATCAATAATCCTGTTGTAACAATGGAATCCTTATTTACGGCTACTACTGCAGAGGCTACAGCTACGATACCTATCACAGAAATCAGCGGCAGAACAGCAATTGTTTTGTCCACTTGCTTACTGAATAATAAACGGATAATAATACCTAGTACGATTGGAATGAGCACTATCTTAACAATAGACATAAACATATTGCCTGCTGATACGGGAAGCCATTGACTTGCAAAAAGCAATGTTAATGCAGGAGTCAGTAACGGAGCAAGAAGTGTTGATACAGCAGTTACAGAAACAGATAATGCTGTGTTTCCCTTTGCCAGAAAAGTCATCACATTTGATGCTGTTCCACCTGGGCAACAACCTACAAGTATAACTCCAACCGCTACCTCTGCCGGCAAATGGAATAGATTCGCAAGTCCATAAGCAAGTAATGGCATAATGGTATATTGTGCTGCTACTGCTATAAGTACTGCTTTAGGTGCCTGAATAACTCCCTTAAAATCCTGGAGAGAAAGGGTGAGCCCCATTCCAAACATAATTATCCCTAATAACAAAGCAATGTGAGGTGCAATCCATGTAAAGCCCATTGGAAACATAAACGCCAGCACTCCAAACAGAATTACCCATATTGCAAACGTATTTCCTGCTAAATTACTAACTTTCTCTAATACTTTCAAAATTTCCCCTCCTCATAAGATCAGACTATTTCAATAATTGATGATTCTACCACATGGTTTCAAATAAAGGAAGAATAAGATAATAAAAAGTCTAAATACTTCAACTAATTTTTACGTTTTGTTTCTAGGTGTATTGAGTAATAGTACATGTCCTTTATTACTTTTATACTACTAAAAAACCCGTCAAGTGCTACCTGACAGGTTTTTCAAAATTTTGTTTTTTAATCCTCTTTTTTATACTTTACTTCTCCCCCAATGATCGTCATTTCTACTTCTGTATCCAGCAATTCATCAGGGTTTTCCATTTCAAACGGATCTTTTGAAAATACAACCATATCTGCAAGCTTTCCTCTTGCAATCGTCCCTTTAATCGTTTCCTCGTTCGTTGGGTATGCTCCCAACTCCGTGAATAGCCGGAATGCCTCTATCATGGTCATCTTTTCCTGCTCATACCAACCGTTATGCGTCTCCCCAGGCGCTCGACGCGTTACAGCCGCATGTATTCCCAAAAGAGGATTGAGCGGCTCTACTGGGGAATCTGATCCACCGGCACAAATGACGCCGGATGCTTGTAACGTTTTCCATGCATAAGCTAATTTCATCCGTTTTTCGCCAAGTCTCTCTTCTACCCAAGGGAAGTCTCCAACTAAAAACCTTGGCTGTATATCTGCAATTCGAGTAGGAACTGCTAATCGACCGATTAACTCTTCACGCACTACTTGAACATGAATAAGTCGGTCACGATAAGCGGCAGTTGGAAATTGATCAAGCACATCAAGAACATTTTCCAATGCCTGGTCTCCTATGACATGAACTGCAATTGGCATAGATAGCTCCCTGGCCTTTCGCACTATTTCATAGAGTGTCGTTTGTTCAAAAATAGCATTACCAAATTCATTTGGAGCATCCGTATAAGCCTCGGATAATAATGCCGTTCTTCTGCCAAATGCCCCATCTGCAAATATTTTTATGGCACCGATTTTTAACGTATCATTTCCATATCCTGCATACATTCCCATTTTTCTAATATCATCTATAAATTCATGATTGATTAATAGATTACATCGTAAACCAATGTTGTCTTTGTTTAATAGTTCATCATAGATTTGGTAAGTTTGCTCTAATCCCCCTAAGTAAAAGGGGTCATTTGTATGTACGCTTGTTATTCCCAAGCTGATTGCGTACTGCATGGCTTTTTTCATCGCATATTTCAATTGTGCATAAGACTTTTCTGGAATGTACTTTTTAATTAACTCGGTTGCTGTTTCTAATAGTAAACCAGTCGGATTATGAGATACCGGATCTAAAACTATCTCTCCTCCCTCAGGCACACGAATTCCTTGGTGGTACTGACTAATTTTTAATGCTCTACTGTTGACTAAAGCGGCATGCAGACAAACACGCGATAAAAATATCGGGTTTTGTGGAGCAACCACATCTAATTCTTGAATAGAGGGAAACCTACCATCTTCAAACAGATTTTCGTCCCAGCCACTTCCCAGCAGCCACTCTCCAGGTTGAAGGGAGTTCGCTTTATGTTTGATTTTCTCCAGCATGTCAAATTTTGATGTAACTCCTGTTAGATCAAGTTCTAGAAAACTATTAGCAATCAAGGACAGATGAAGATGGCTGTCAATAAGGCCAGGGGTCACTGTTTTACCTTTTAAATCAACTATATCCAATTCATCTCCCCAACGTTGCCGCAATTCAACAGTATTGCCTATATCCATAAAGCAACCATTTTCTATAAGAACAGCTTCTGCTACAGGCCTGGTTGGGTCAAATGTGTATATTCTCCCATTAATAAATAATCTTTTCATGTGAACACTCCTTTTTGCAATGAACAAATATAGTGAATTACTACTAAAGTAAACCTGCTTTTCTATAAAAAGTTTAGTAGAATGATAAATCGGTCAAAAAAGAAAGTGCCGTGCGTTTTGCGGGCGCAATGTCCGTCATGACTCTTATGATAGACATTCAATCACGTTTTCCCAGTGCGCAATGTCCGTCATCACTCCTATGATAGACATTTAACCTCGTTTTCTGGTGCTCAATGTCCGTCATCACTCTTGTGATAGACATTCAATCACGTTTTCCGGTGCGCAATGTCCGTCATGACTCTTATGATAGACATTCAACCTCGTTTTCCGGTGCTCAATGTCCGTCATGACTCTTATGATAGACATTCAACTCGTTTTCCCGGTGCTCAATGCCCGTCATGACTCTTATGATAGACATTCAATCACGTTTTCCGGTGCTCAATGTCCGTCATACCAGCACTAGGGCGCCCTGTCAGTCGCAGCTGGGCTTGCCCTTTCATACCTGTATACTTTCCTATTTTAAAACAAAAACACTCCCATTTATGTGGAAGTGCAGGAGTCTAAATAGAGGAAAGGCAGCTTAGAGACAGATACTTAGTGCATCCAGTCGCCTTTCCTCGATTAGCAGTGCTCCATACACTTCCCATGTATGACAGCATACTTCTTTTTCAAAAGCACACCAGCGAAAAAAGCTGACACTTCTTACGCTTCGGCAAATAATCCTTTTATCAACAATCATAGATGTCATTCTCCTGCTGATTACTTTTATTATCTGCACCTCTACCTTATCGATTACTAATTTTTATTAATTTGATTGTAGCAACTATACTAAACATAGTAAGTGGTTGCAAGCTAGAACTTATTCATGTTGCTCTAGATAATATTTCAATAAATCTGTCGCCAACTTCATTTGTTGTTGCCTTCCCACCTAAATCTGGTGTAAGGTTATCCGTTTCCAAAATAATGGAGCTGATTGTTGCTAAGATCTTTTCACTCCATTCTTTCTCATCAAAGAAATCCATCATTTGACTAACTGACCATATTGCCGCAAGCGGGTTAGCAATACCCTGACCAGCAATATCAGGCGCGGACCCATGAACAGGCTCAAACATGGAAGGAAATTCCCTCTCCGGATTAATATTAGCCCCTGTTGCTAATCCCAATCCCCCAGTAATTGCTGCTCCGATATCTGTTAAAATATCTCCAAATAGGTTGCTCGTCACGACCACTTCAAATCTGCCCGGATCTGAGACAAAGTAAAGACTGGCAGCATCTACCAAATAGGAGAATGTAGTTACATCTGGATACTCTTTACCAACTTCTTCAAATACTTCATCCCAAAATACCATGGAGTAATTAAGTGCATTCGCCTTACTAATACTTGTTAGTGTACGTTGCGACTTTCTCGCTTCTTCATATGCAAAACGAATAATTCTCTCTGTTCCTTTTCTTGAAAAGACCCCTGTTTGTAGAACTACTTCTTCCGGTTTCCCCTTAAACAGCCACTCTCCTGCTCCAGCATATTCTCCCTCACTATTTTCCCTAATCACGAGCATATCAATATCTTTTTCACTTCTCTTTTTCAATGGTGTGAAGCTTGGGTGCAGCAAGGTTACTGGTCTGAGATTTACGTACTGATCAAACGACTTACGAATCTTTAAAAGTAGATCCCATAAAGAAATATGGTCAGGAACTCCAGGATAGCCAACAGCTCCCAAATATATAGCTTCAAACTTTTGAAGCAAGTCAATACCATTCGCGTCCATCATGATGCCCTTTTCAAGGTAATATTCACACCCCCATGGGAATGTTTCAAATGTGAAGGACAGCCCTTGGTCCATTCTCTCTATTGCATGCAATACTTTTACACCTTGTTCAATTACTTCTGGTCCAATTCCATCCCCGGGGATTAGTGCTATTTTTATTTTTTTCATAATCTCCTCCTGCATTCACAAATGTAGTTTACGCACCCAATCTCTCTTCTTCCTGAGTCATTTTCTTCTCTTCACGATTCCCAAGATAGCGTATGAGGAAAAACTGTACGATAATCCCAACAAGTAACAACACGATACTGCTTCCAATAATGTTATAAGACAAATACAATATGCCCGCGATTCCTGCTGGAACCAATGCATACGGTATTTGTGTATTTACATGTGCAATGTGATCTGAACCAGCAAAAATGGAAGCCATTACTGTAGTATCAGATATTGGCGAGACATGATCCCCAAAAATAGCACCAGCAAATATGGCACCGACTACAATTGGAATTAAATCAACATCTCCTAATGTATAGGCAAGTGGAATAGCCAGTGGTGTCAGGATAGACATCGTCCCCCATGAGGTTCCTGTAGCAAAAGATATAAACATCCCTATAACAAATACAAGAAACGGCAATAAGGCAGCAGACATCCAGCCTTGCGTTGCATTCACTACAAACTCTGCTGTGCCAAGTTCGGATGTAACCGTACCAATAGACCAGGCCAAGACAATAATAACAAGAGCAGGTAGCATTGTCCGTATGCCACCTAATAGTGTATCTTCACATTTTTTCAAACCCATCCCTTGAATTAGAGCGAGAATAACTCCAACAAATGTCATTGCAAATGCTCCCCAAGTCAGGGCTACAGACACGTCCGTGTCAGCGAGAGCATCCATCATGGATTTCCCCTCAGCTCCTCCACCTGAATACCACAGCCCCCATACACTTACACTTATAAGTGTTACAAGAGGTAAAACGAAGTTCCACACACTCCCATCTCTTTTATGGGGCTCACCCAGGTCCTGTTCCACAGAAGATAATGGGGTGGACCCGTCCGGAATTAGTTTTCCTGTTTTTCCTGCTCTCCTCTCTGCTTTTGCCATTGGACCAAAGTCTTTCCCCATGATGATCATTGGGACAGCGAGCAAGCAAAGAATAGCATAAAAATTCCATGGAATAGATTGCAAGAAAGCGAAATAAGGTTCGATGCCAACAATGCTCGCACTAGCTACAGCTGCAGCAATTAATGAAACCTGAAAACCAATCCAATCTGAAACAGGTCCGATCGTTGCCATAGGTGCAGCTGTGGAATCAAGAATATAGGATAGCTTCTCTCGAGAGATCTTATGTTTTGCGGTAATATCCTTTGACGCATTTCCAACGATAACCGAATTAACATAATCATTAAAAAACACAATAATTCCTAAAATGTATGGTAAAAACAACACTCTTTTTTTCGTTGTTAATTTTTTCTCTAAAAGTCGGATCAAGCCTTCAGATCCGCCTGTTTTAAACATAAAAGCTGCACCTGTTCCAAGTAATGCTGTCATAACAAGAAAGCGCGCATTCCATGGATCGACCATTACATCCTTCATCCAAGTAAATGTAACCCCAACTGCTTCAAACGGATTGCCTCCAGCGAAAATTAAGCCTCCTACCCAAATACTAATAAATAACGAAAATAATACACGTTTTGTAAAAATCGCCAAAACTACTGCTACAATAGGCGGAATTACAGATAAAAAATCCATTCTCTTTCCCCCATTCTTTTTCGTGTTAATTTTCTATATATTTCCTCGGAATTCGTTCGGTCAAACTTGCTAGTATTTCATCAATATTGCTACCTGCCCACTTAGCAATTTCTCTTGCTCCAATTCTTTCCTTCCCTTGCTCACCAAGCAAAACAACTTCATCGCCTTCTTTAACATCCGAAATATCTGTTACATTAATAAGTGTCTGATCAAGTGAAATTGTCCCAATGATTTTGGCTCTCTTTCCTCTTACCAGCATTTCACCTTTGTTAGATAGTGCTCTTTTATAACCATCTCCGTGACCAATTGGCACAACAGCTATCTTTTCTACAGAGCTACTAACATAACTTCCACTATAACCAACCGGAGTTCCAGGAGGGATTTCCCGCACTTGTAACAGGCGGGACTTCAAAGTCATTACAGGCTTTAATGAAAGTTTTTTCTCTTGCCGGATGTCAGGGGTATAACCAAATAAGGCTACACCTGGTCGCACCATATCTAAATGCATATCCTTTCTTTCCAATGTAATACTAGAGCCACCAGCATGCTGGAGCGGAAAATGATATCCACTTTGTTGGAGCTGTATTACCGTCTGCTGAAAAAGAGCGAATTCTTTTTCAGTTTGCTCCCAATCACCATCATCTGCTCTTGAGAAATGTGTATAAATCCCTTCCCATTCCAAATTCGGGAGATGGTAAGTTGTTTTACAAAAGGAAGTAATCTGTTTGGGCTCAACTCCAAATCGATGTAACCCAGTATCAACCTTCAAGTGGACAATTGCGATTTTGGCTTGATGTATCGCTTCATCGCTTAATCGCTTTGCTAGAGTTACGGAGGATACAGAAATAGTTAAATCATAAGTAATTGCTACCTCTGCCTGCTCAGGTACTATAGAGCTAAGAATATGGATGGGAACCAGGAGGCCATGCTCTCGAAGCATAACTCCTTCTTCCACAGTAGTTACTCCAAGACGTTCAGCACCAGATGCTACAGCTGCTTCTCCCATTGGAACAACACCATGCCCATAAGCATTTGTCTTGATGACAGCAAGCATGCTGGCACGTGGGGCGTGTTCCTTTAGTTTACAAATATTCTCGCTAAAAGCTGCCATACTTATCTCAGCAATTGTGGGATGATGATATACCAATGTATGCTGCAACCATACCGCCTCCTCCTTGCTACTTATAGATTTTCAAGATTTGCTTTTTACTTGTTTTTGATAAAGTTTGCGGAATTCACGGAGAATTTTTTTGGTTATATTACCAGGATTACCTGATGCTATCGTATGCTGATCTACTTTTAAAATGGGGACTATATCTAATTTGGTAGCTGTAATAAACACTTCTTCAGCTTGAAGCATTTCCTTGATGTTAAATGGCTTTTCATTTACGGGGATACCAAGTTTATTACACAATTGAAGAACCTGTTGTCTTGTAATTCCATTTAATATAAAGTTGTTCGCTGGATGTGTATAAACTTCCTCGTTCCTTACCATAAAAACATTTGAGGCACTCGCCTCTGTGACTGTTTCCCCTCGATGCAGAATTGCCTCTATAGCGTTTTGTTCCACAGCTTTTTGTTTAGCCAGCACATTTGGAAGTAAATTTAATGTCTTTATATCACATCGTAACCAGCGAATATCTTCTGTTAATGTAGCTATCGCCCCTTCATCTTCAACATTACTCATTCGCTGCTCTGCTCTCGTATATGCTACCATTACTGGTGATACTTCAGGCGAAGGGAATTCGTGCCATCTGGCAGCAGTCCCACGAGAGATTTGCAGATAAATAATCCCTTCCACAAGTTCATTGACTTGAACAAGCTTTTCCAGGTTTCCCTTAATCTTTTCTATCTTTTCAGGAAGCTGCAGATGAACTTCTTTCGCACTCCGCTTCAGCCTTAACAGATGCTCTTCAAGAAGAAAGGGCTTTCCGTCATAGACTCCGATCACTTCATAAATACCATCACCAAATTGATAGCCCCTATCTTCTATATCAATAAAACGTTCACGTGCGGTGATTTGGTTATTAAATAAGATTTTATTCATTTTCAAACCTCCAAACCTTATTACTTTTTCAGAATTCCCTACCAAGAATGATGTGCCTGCATGATATCGAATAATACTTCTGAACCTACACTGTTACCAGTAATCATAATTACATTATGTGTTCCCAACTTGACTTTTTTGTTTATTATTGCACCGATACCACAGGCAGCAGCTCCTTCAATGGCCATGCGATGGTGGATAAGCATAAAATGCATCCCGGCAGTTATATCTTCTTCCTCCAACAAAATAATGTCATCAACGTATTTTTGGACCAAGGGAAATGTTAATTTATTATTCAAGCCAATGCCCCCGAGAAGACTATCAGCGTAAGTATCTTGTTCCTCTACCAAAAGTGGCTTACCTGCTTTAATACTCTCATACATTGCTGCACTGCTTGTTGGCGACAGTCCAATAATATTAATTGATGGATCAATTGTTTTCATTGCGACTCCAATTCCAGAATGCAATCCACCGCCAGACAAACCACCAAAAATGGTATCCACTTCAGGCAGCTCCTCGATAATTTCTAAACCAATTGTCCCTTGTCCTGCAATGACTTCCGGATCGTCAAATGGGTGTAAAATAGTCAATCCCTTTGATTTCTGAAGCTGTTCACACCTCGCCGCCGCGTCATCCTGTGATTGTCCGTATATTTCCAATTGGACGCCAGATCGACGAAGTGCTGCTACTTTAGTTTGTGGTACGCGTTCAGAAATACAGACAGTGGCTCGGATACCTAACTGTTTTGCTATCATAGCAACACTTACTCCAAAATTCCCGGTAGAAAAAGTAGTGACACCTAGCTTCCTTTCTTCCTCTGTTAACAATAATATTTTATTCGTCGCCCCCCTTATTTTAAAAGAACCAGAAGCATGTAGATTTTCCAGTTTTAGATATATAGCACAATTCGCAATTTCAGACAGTCTTTCAGAGTAAATTAAAGGAGATTGCTGAATATAAGGGGCTATTCGCTTTTTGGCCTTCCATATATCACGGAGACTTACGGAACTTTGATCCACATACACACCTCCAGACATTTCAATCCTGTGAACTGAACAGTTTGTAGCGTATTTGTATATTTTCTAACTCAAAAAATTCCTCACTGTTTCTGATAAAATTGCCGTACCTACAGGTAAGACATTTTCGTCGATATCAAAACACGGAGTATGCAAATCACGATTTTCTTTATCGGAAGCCGCACACCCAAGGAAAAACATAGCCCCGGGGATGTGTTGAGTCATGTGTGCGAAATCCTCCCCACCTAATCCAAAAGGTTCATTTTTAATCTTAAACTCCGGATAAAGTCTATTAATAGCTGACCTCACTAAATGATTAATCTTCGGATCGTTCTTTAGAGCTGGATCCTCACTTGAAATAGTTACTTCCGTCCTTCCTCCTAATGTATCCACCAAGGCAAAGGCTTTTTTTACCTCATCATGTAACTGCTCTCTCACATATGGTTGATAACTCCGGATCGTCCCTTTTACATTTACTTGTGATGGAATGACATTACTAGCGCTCCCACTTTGTATAGAACCAATACTGATGACCGCTGATTCTAGGGGAGATACCCTTCGACTTGGTATGCCATATAGTACTTGCAATACTGAGGTGAGCATCCAAAACGGATCTGTGCCCAGATGGGGGTAAGCTCCGTGCCCCCCAGTACCTCTAACAATCGCTTCGAACACATCCACATTAGCCATACTATATCCGTCATGCACTTTTACTTCACCAAGTGATTCTTCTGGACTCATATGCAAAGCAATTACTGCATCCATTTCATCCAGCACTCCTGCCATTATCATATAAGGGGCTCCTGTTAATCCTTCTTCGTCCGCTTTTTCTTCTGCAGGCTGAAACAGGAATTTAACTGTGCCCTGAAGCTGCCCTTTGGAGAAATATTCACCAAGCAAATGGGCTGCTCCTAAGCAGATAGCCGTATGAGCATCATGCCCACAAGCATGCATTACCCCTTCATTTTTTGATTTATATGCTGTATTGTTTTCTTCCTGGATTGGTAATGCGTCCATATCCGCACGAATAGCAATCTTTGGTCCTGATCCTGAGGTTAATGTGCCAACAATTGCAGTTGGGTAACCGATGCCCTCCTCTACGATTAAACCAGGTACCCTTCTTAACAAATCAGCTACATAACGAGAAGTCTTCCATTCTTGAAAACTAAGTTCAGGATACATGTGGAGCTGCCTACGCCATTCAACCAGATTTTGTTTTAGTTTATCTGCTTCCTGAACTAGTTTTTGGCCTTCTGTGCTCAATAACCTCACCCTCCATCAAAAAATGCGCAAGCGCCCGTTTAGCAACGTACAAACTGGAGATCTTCTGCATGAGATAAAGGAAACATGCCCCCGCAAAAGGGGTATGCCGACGTTGGCCGCAAAGGCCGTCGTTAGTCGGCCCTCCTTCTTATGCATAGCGAATCGATGTTGACTTATCGTAGAAAGAAGATTGAAGTTTGGGGCTGCGCTAAATGCTCGCCCCATCAAGAAAATTGCTAGTTGCTGGGCGCTGGAGCTGGATATAGCCATTCATGCATAAGAACAAAATAGAGGCAAAATTTAATACATTCTTATTTTTGTATAAAAAAGAGAGCAAACAAGCCTTGCTCCCTTCCTTTCCTAGTCAAACCATAGAAGCTATCGCTGTAATCTCTACCTTTACGCCCAGTAGCTGGCTGCCAACTGTTATCCTGGTTGGTTTTACTTCAATAGACTTAAAGAATGATTCATATACTCTATTAAACTCATGTACATTACTTTCAGTTAGCTCAGACAAATGACAGGTCATATGGACAATATCCTCTAGATCTGCCCCTTTTTCCCTTAAAATATTTTTTATGTTTGTAAGTGCAGCATCGGTCTGTTCCGCAACTGTGTTACCTTTGAGACTACCATTTGACTGATAGCCATCCTGGCCAGAAACAAAAATGAAATCACCAAACTTTATTCCTTGTGAATAAGGAACTGTAGGACAGGGGGCATGTTCCGAAAAGATCTGTTCTTTCATCACATTCTCTCCCTTCTCCTTATTCCATACCAATGGATACATACTGAGATTCAACAAAGGCATCCATTCCTTCATGACCGCCTTCCCTGCCAATTCCACTTTCTTTCATACCTCCAAATGGAACTTGAGCAGCTGATGGCGCTCCGTCATTCCAACCAACAATACCAAAATTCAACTTTTCAATAAGCTTCGTTCCTCGTGCCACATTTTCTGTGAAAATATAGGCAGCCAACCCGTATGGGGTGCTATTTGCCAACTTGATTGCCTCTTCATCTGAATAAATTTTTTGGACAGGGGCGACAGGGCCAAATGTTTCTTCTTGCATTACAATCATCGAAGCGTCTACATCTTTCACAACGGTAGGCTTATAGAATACTCCATTACTTGAATCAATGGATTCGCCTCCTGTTACTACCGTGGCACCTTTGGCAACTGCATCTTTCACATGATGGGAAACTTTTTCAAGACCTGACTGATTTATTAAAGGACCTACCGCAACGGATTCATCCATCCCGTCTCCTACCTTTAATTGCCCAACTTGTTCAGCAAATTTTTCAATAAATGCTTCATATACTCCAGCATGCACGTATATTCGATTTGCACAAATACAGGTTTGCCCTGCATTTCTGAATTTTGATGCTATTACACCTTTGACCGCTTTATCTATATCTGCATCATCAAGTACAATTAATGGAGCATGACCGCCAAGCTCCAATGATAAGCGTTTTACTTGATCGGCACTTTGCCTGATTAGTATCTTGCCAACCTCTGTAGAACCTGTGAAGGTTATTTTCCGAACACGTTCATCTTCCATTAAAGTTTTCGTAATTTTTGAGGACGAGCCTGTCACCAGATTAACGACCCCTTTTGGAAAACCTGCTTCTTCACAAAGCTCCATTAGTTTTACAGCTGTTAAAGGGCTTTCACCCGAAGGTTTCATAATGACCGTACATCCTGCAGCCAGCGCTGGACCCATCTTTCTTGTCAACATTGCTGCCGGAAAATTCCAAGGTGTTATTGCTGCTACAACTCCTACTGGTTTTTTCCATACCTGCAGGCGCTTAGCTCCTAAGTGGGAAGGAATGGTTTCACCATATACACGTTTGCCCTCCTCTGCAAACCATTCAATAAATGTAGCTGCATAAACCACTTCACCTCTTGACTCATTAATGGGCTTTCCCATTTCCAAAGTCATCGTTCGGGCTAATTCCTCCTGATTTTCCAACATAAGATGATACAGCTTTTTAAGATAACCAGCCCGTTCATAAGCTGTGATTTCTGACCATGTTTCAAAAGCTCGATGCGCCGAATCAATTGCCATCTGTGTTTCTTTTTCCCCACCAATTGGAAAGCTTCCCACGGTTTCCCCATTTGCAGGATTTATAACATTTTTTGAGTCGAATTCTTCTCCGATCCATTCTCCATCGATATGCATACATGCCTTTATTTTGTCTACTTCTGCCATTGACATAATCCCTCCTATATTTCTAAAGTTAATTTTGTACGGCTTCGTTGACAGTTGCCTTAATAGCCGCCTCTAATATATCCAGACCTTCCTCCAGTTGTTCGTCAGTGATGACGAGCGGCATTAAAAGTCGCACGACGTTATCGTAAAAACCTGCTTTCAATGCAATCAATCCATGATTCTGAGCTTCTTTTAATATCCTTCCTGTAATATTTCCATCCGGTTTCTTACTTTCTCGATCTTCTACAAACTCAAGCGCACACATCGCCCCAAGACCACGATAGTCGCCAATAACCTCATAATTTTTATATAACTGTTCAAATTTTTTCATTACTTTATCTCCTATTTCAATTGCACGCTCGTTTAAATTCTCTTTTTCCATAACGTCCAATACAGCAATCCCTGCTTTGCAGCCAAGCGGACTACCACAATATGTTCCTCCCAGTTCACCGGATTTGGCATGATCCATTATTTTTTTTCTACCAATCACCCCACTAATTGGCAATCCTGCGGCCATCGATTTCGATATGGTGATCAAGTCTGGTTCCACTTCGTAATGCTCCATAGCAAAATATTTCCCGGTTCGACCGAATCCAGTCTGAATCTCATCTGCGATAAATAAGATTCCATGCTGCTTGCATAATTCATAAACTCCTTTTACAAATGCCTTATCAGGAATAATAAAACCACTTTCCCCCTGTATTGGTTCCATAATGATGGCAGCAACCTGGCTGGGATCTACTTCACTAATAAAGAAATCTTTCAGTTGGTCGAGCAGATACGTTGTATACGCTTCCTGACTCATTGATTCGGGACGTCTATATGCATATGGAAATGGGGCATGGTAGATTTCCGGCGCAAATGGCCCATATTCATATTTATATGGTCTTACCTTACCGGTTAATGACATCGCTAATAATGTTCTCCCATGAAATCCACCTGAAAATGATACAACCGCCTGGCGATTCGTAAATTTCCGGGCAATTTTTATGGCATTCTCTACAGCTTCTGCTCCACTATTCAGGAACATTACTTTCTTATCAAAATTACCTGGAGCTAGATTAGCTATTTTCTCAGCAAATTCAATATATGGATCATACATCATTACGTTAAATCCAGTGTGAATATAATTATCCACTTGTTCATGTAATGCAGTGACCACCGTGTCATGACAGTGACCTGCATTTATTGTTCCAATCGCTCCAGCAAAATCAATAAAGCTGTTTCCATCCACATCCTCCAACAAGGCACCTTTTGCTGTTTTGACAAATGTCGGTATTCCATAGCTCACACCGTTAGGTACGATATCCAACCTTCGTTGAAGTAGCTCTTTCGCCTTGGGGCCAGGTAATTTTGTTTTCACATTTGCAAACACTCTTGCCATATGATCAGCCTCCTTCAAATTATGTTCATAACGGATGGACAACATTAGGTAGTTATTTCTGGTTTGGTATTACTTTGTCATCCTCCACTTCTTTCCTGCCAAGTATTTTTTCTTCTACATAAACAATATGGTTTTTCACCTTTTCTTTAACAACAGATGAATCCTTCGTTTTTAATGCTTCCAGTAAAGCCTGATGTTCTTCGTAAAAGGAGTGGAAACTGGAATAGTATTGATCAAGATGCATAAGGAAAGTACGAATCTGTACTTGCAAAGAATCGTAAATCTTAATTATCCGTGAATTATCACATAGATCCACCACATACCGATGAAACTGCACATCCAAATCAAATAATGCCTTCCAATCCTGCGCTTGCGCCTTTATTTTCATCTCTTTTGTTATTTTTTCCAATGCATTAAAGTGACAAGCTTCTATTTTTGGTAGCGCTTTCGAAAATGCCGTAGTTTCAATTAAGGTACGCAACTCAATAATTTCATCAAGATCCTTTTCAGTAAAAGTTGCTACATACGTACCTTTTCTTGCTTTACTTATTACTAACTCTTCTATTTCAAGGATTTTCAATGCTTCTCGTATAGTGCTGCGACTTACATCAAAGGATTCGGCAAGATCACTCTCAAGCAATCGTTCACCAAATTCAATCTCTTTGTTCCATATCTTTTTCTTTAATTGGTCAGCTATCAACTGACTAAGTGGCTTCTGTAAAATAGAATGGTCGTCATCCACCTTTTGAGCTCCCCTTCCACTCTAGAGTAATTGTTGTTTGTCGATTGTCGACAATAATTACACTCATCATAAAACACAAGAATTTACTTGTCAATAAAATTTAGATAATTTTAAATTATTTATTTTTATTGTTGACTTTACAATGAATTATGCCTATTTTAAGTGTAGATAGGGGGATTTTTATGAGAAAAAAAGTTATTGTGTATAATCGATTGGAGCAACCAGTATTAGAAAAGCTAAAAGAGAAGTATGACGTCCATTATTTTAAAGATGTGGACACAAGAAAAGATCCTACATTTTTACAACAATTAAAAAAGACAGAGGGAATCATTGGCTTAGAGCTCCCTGTAGACCGTGAACTCCTTAATCGTGCACCGAACTTAAAAGTTATTAGCAATGTATCTGTTGGATATAACAATCTGGACATGGAGGAAATTAACAAACGTAATATTATGGCAACAAATACTCCAGGAGTACTAACAGATACAGTAGCAGATGCGATCTTCGGGATTCTTATTTCTGCTGCAAGAAGAATACCTGAGCTCGATCATTATGTAAAAAGCGGAAAATGGACAAATGAAACAATAGACTCTGCCTACTTTGGTTTGGATGTGCATCATAAAAAAATAGGAATAATTGGTATGGGACGTATTGGTAAAGCTATTGCCAAGCGTGCGCATTTTGGTTTTGATATGGAGGTTTTGTATCATAGTCGTTCAAGGAAGCCAGACGTTGAGGAAACCTTTTCAGCTGAGTATTGTGATCTTAATAATTTACTCTCACAATCCGACTTTGTATGTCTTATCACACCCTTAACTCCTGAAACTGAAGGAATGATTGGGAAAAATGAATTTAAAAAAATGAAAAAAACAGCAATTTTCATTAATGGATCTCGAGGGAAAACCGTTGTAGAAGAAGGCTTAATTGAAGCACTACAATGTGGGGAAATAGCTGGTGCCGGCCTCGACGTCTTTGAAAAAGAGCCAGTTGATCCGGATAACCCTCTACTGAAAATGGGAAATGTCGTAACGACACCGCATATTGGGTCTTCAACTTACGAAACAGAACTTAATATGTCTAAGCTAGCAGCTCATAACCTGGAAGAGGCGCTAGAGGGAAGAATTCCACCAAATCTCATTCGGGAATAAACGGCCTGCAAAAACAGCTTCGAGTAAAGTAAGCCAAGCAAAGTCGCCCTGCCTTGGGACTGCGCTTACTCGTCCCACCGAAGACCTTTTGGGACTGCGTTTTCTCGACCTATTTATATTTTAATATCTTTAAAACAGATCCAGCCTCATTTTATAGGTGGATCTGTTTTTATTCCCCATTAATTCACTCTCATTTTTCAGCTTCAAAACACAAGTATCAAGCCCCGCTTTTTTTGCTTTATGATAATTATAGGCATTAAGTGAGCATACTATCTAGAAGCTATAATAAAGTAGATGATAGACATTGTGGATGCTAAATCATACGGCAATGTCTTTCATCAGACGCATGAAAGACATTGCGGGTGCCAAATCATGCCGGAATGTCTTTCATCAAGCCCATGATAGACATTGCGGGTGCTAAATCGGGCGGCAATGTCTTTCATCAAGCCCATGACGGACATTGCCCGTGCCAAATCATGCCGGAATGTCTTTCATCAAGCCTATGACGGACATTGCCCGTGCCAAATCATGCCGGAATGTCTTTCATCAAGCCCATGACGGACATTGCCCGTACCAAATCATGCCGGAATGTCTTTCATCAAGCCCATGATAGACATTGAGAGTGCTAAATCGGGCGGCAATGTCCTTCATCATGCTAAACGGATGTTTGGCTTCACATAAAGCTCCCTTGGAAAATCGGCTAGTACCTCACAGCCATTTTCAGTTACACAAAAGGACTCACTAATCTCCATACCAATAGGACCTAAATCTATTGTTGGGATCATATGAAAAACCATATTCGGTTGCAAAATCGTCTTGTCTCCAGGTCTGATACTTGCTGTGTGCTCGCCCCAGTCTGGTGGATAATTTAGTCCAGTGGAATAACCCATTCGAGACTCTTTTTTTACTCCATTTTTTTCAATGGATTTTCTCCAGGACTGTTCTATTTCTTCACACGTGACACCAGCTTTTATACAATCCAAAGCTGCATTTAACCCTTCAATAACTACCTCACTTAACCTGTACACTTCCTCACTCGGTTTCCCAATCACTGCAGTACGTGCCAAAGGAGAATGATACCGTTTATAACAGCCTGCCAATTCAATAATTACTGGGGCTCCTTCTGTAAAAGGTTCATCTGTCCATGTTAAATGGCAGGCAGAGGTCTTCTCCCCTGTAGGCAGTAGTGGTACGATGGCTGGATAGTCTCCACCATATTCTTCCGTCCCAGTAATTTGAGCGTAAGAAATTCCTGCTACTACATCACATTCCCTTACACCTTCCTGTATCGTATCAAAAGCAACTTGCATTGCTTTTTCGGATATTTTTGCAGCCTTTCTTATATACTCAATTTCTAAATCAGATTTAATAATCCGAATCCAATTGACTAAATTCGTTCCATCCACAAGAACTGCATTTCTTAGCCCTTGAGTAAGTCGCACATAACATTGTGCAGTAAAATAGTAGGCATCCATTTCTACTCCAATTTTTTTCTTATCCTTTTTTTTAGTCTTGAGAAATTCACAAACAAAATCCATTGGATGCCTTATTGTTGACTGGACAAAGTGGTCCGCATAAGGATGAATATGCTCCTCATCCAACCAGGTAGTGTATTTTGCTGCATTAGCATCCATTCCCCTACCAATCCAATAAGGTTGATCTTCATCCACCATAACAACAAGCAATTGATGCACATAAAAAGACCATGCATCATATCCTGTTAGATAGTTCATGTTTGCTGGATCAGTTACCAATAGTACTTCAATACCAAATTGCTCCATCCTTTGCTTTGTTTTATGAAGTCTTTCTTGAAATTCTGAAATAGGAAATGTCAACATAATATCCCATCCCTTCTTCAAAATACGCTCATTTGTAAGCGCTTTCTATTTTACTAAAAAAATTCCTCCTTCTCCCCATTTATGAGAACCAGTTAGTAATGCTATTTCAACTTACCTTTAAAGAGAGAACACAGCATCTTGTTATAATACTAGTAGATGTAATTAAATAATTAATTGGTACTAATCTCCATTTGTCGATTGTCGACAATATGTACGGTCATTATATTCTACATAATTTTAAATTGTCAATACTTTTAAATAATTAATTTAATTTTTGGATAAGTTATATTTGATAAAGCTCTTCCACAAGAAGAACCCAGCTGATTGCTGGGTCTTAAAATGGGCTTGATAATAGGAAACACATATTTCGTTCTTTTATTAGTATATTAATTAATCCTGTCTATTTCATTTTTCATATGTTTATCTGCATATTCCTTCCCATACTTTGCCATAGATATCTTATATAAGATAATACCGAGCACTATCCATAAACCAACGATTACCCACTCATATGGCCAAATAAGTGCAGAAGGCATACCTGGCATATATAGTACAGCTATCCCCGATGCCATAATGGTAGCAATCCAACCAATAGCGGTACCACCTGGCAGTTTAAATGGACGCTTCATCTCTGGTGCTTTCTTTCGTAATATGATAAAAGATACAGCTACCATTAACCAGGCAACAACTAGACCTAGCCCTCCAGCATCAACCAGCCATACAAGAGCAGGTCTGCCTAATAGTGGCGCTGCTGTTGACAAAACCCCAATAAGAACAATTGCTTTATGAGGTGTATTGTATTTAGGGTGTAATTCTCCTAACGATTTTGGTAGCATCCCGGCCCTTGCAAGAGCATATATTGCTCTGCTCCCACCAACATAGAATCCCAGCCAGCTTGTTAAAATACCACCGATCCCCCCTAACACCAAAATATTCCCCATCATTTTACTATCACCAAATGCCTTAGCCATGGCGTCTGCCGTAACAAGGTTTGATTCATTTATATCCGCAGGGTTTAACACTCTTGACACACCAAATATCACTGCAATATACCAAACTACTGCGAGTACAACAGAAAAAATTAACAATTGGCCTATTCGCTTCTGAGGCAGATTTATTTCTTCTGCCGCTTGCGGGATGACGTCAAATCCCACAAACATAAATGGCGTCATAATTACCACAGTCAGCAATCCAGCAATCCCCTTTTCAAAAAAAGGATCCATGTTTTGAACATTTCCTGCTACTGAACTTCCTGTAATAAGCATGATTCCTGCGATTAGAATTAATAATGTTAAAATAAATGTTATTGCAGTAGTTAACTTAATTCCTCTATAGTTCACCCACGCAATAAATACGGAGCCTAAAATACCTACACCAGCCCAAGTAATCGTAACATCCCACCCTGCAATGGTATATAAATATCCTTGGCTATAGTTAGGGATCAAATATTCAAACACAGTAGGCAATGCTACCGCCTCAAATCCAACAACAGATACATATCCAAGAATAATTGCCCATGTTGCTATAAATGATGCGGTTCTTCCCATTGCTTTATAAGTATATACATGTTCTCCCCCAGCAAGAGGCAATGCTGAAGCTAACTCTGCATAAGTAAGACCAACAAAGACAACCAGTGTACCACCAATTGCAAAGGCTAGTATTGCACCAAGAGATCCTGCTTCAGTTATCCACAGCCCTGTAGTAACAACCCATCCCCAGCCAATCATTGCCCCAAATGCTAACGCAATAACATCTTTATTGCCCAATATTTTCAGCAATTTTTGCTCTTTCATGTTGCTCCCTCCCCAATTAGATTAGAAAAGAACTACCATTTCAGAAAATATATGCTATCTTTTTCTTGTTCATACATTTAGGAAGCTCCATCTTATTGAGGAAAATAAAATTCAACTTATTCTTTTCAAATTCAAAAACCAGAAATATAGACAAGAGAGCCATGGCAACCACTTATCTTTATTTCTGGTTTTAAATTAAAATTATTTCATTTTCTCAGGTAATTTAGTGATGTTAAGAATCTTAGTAAACCATTCGTATTCATAAAAATTTTTTCTATTAATCAAAGCTGTCCGGATTTGTTCCTGCACGTTCATCTCTGTTTAAGCTATTAATTTCCTGCATTTCTTCCTCTGTAAGAGAGAAATTAAATACATCTGCATTCTCTTTGATCCGATGCTCATGTACAGACTTCGGTATGGTGATGACGTTATTTTGAATATCCCATCGTAAAATAACTTGTGCCACGGTTTTTCCATATTTTTCACCAATATGCTTTAATGTAGTTTCACTTAATAATGTCCCACGTTTAAGTGGAGACCATGCCTCAAGTGCTATTTTATGTTCTTCACAAAATGTTTTAAGATTTACCTGTGTGAGATGAGGGTGGTATTCCACCTGGTTTATTACTGGTGTGACTTCACAATCATTTAATAGATTTTGCAAATGATGAATATGAAAATTGCTAACCCCAATAGCTCGGACTTTTCCATCCTTATAAAGTTTTTCCATTGCACGCCATGTTTCTTTATATAAACCCTTTACAGGCCAGTGAATCAGATATAAATCAAGGTAATCCATATCAAGTTTCTTAAGTGTTTCCTCACATGCCTGTAATGTAGAATCATACCCCTGTTGGTCATTCCAAACTTTAGATGTAACAAAAATATCCTTTCGAGGCACTCCAGATTCTTTAATTCCTTTTCCAACTCCAGCTTCATTGTTATAGAAAGAGGCTGTATCAATACTGCGATAGCCATGTTCCAGAGCTAGTTTCACAGCATTTATTACCGTCTCCCCATCCTCTACTTTATAAACACCTAAACCAAAGCCAGGCATTTCAATACCATTATTCAACATAACTCTATCTTGTATATGGTTAATCATATTACCTCCCCTTTCGATTATTGTAATTTAAGTATACGTTATTTTTTTAATCCGGAAAAATAACACAGTACTAATGTAGTTTATATTTCTTTTCTTAATTAAACTTATTCTTCAACCCACCTAAGTTAATAAAAAACAACGAATTAATATGGTGGTTACTCTTGTCTAATAGGAGGTTATTATGAGAAAGCTTACAAAACAGGAAGAAGCTGTGCTTGAGAACCTTCTGGAAGAAGGAGTCTTTGCTATAGATAATAAAAGCTACTTCATTACTCTAGTAGAAACCCCAGCCAACTTACATAAAACTAATAAAGAAGATTTAAAAATAGAGACTAAAAAACAGACCATACTTCAAGGGGATAAATTTTCCATCGATGATGTGATTGAATTAATGGATGCCGGAGCATTGTAATTTCCGGCATCCATCTTTTTTTTCATTAACCGTAGATAAGTAAAAAATCCTTTTATAATAACCTTCCGAAAACCCTTCATTCTAAGTCAGGAACAATACAATAAATCTATATAAGAGTCTCTCAGCCTCATTTTTCATAAATTGCTTATTTTTTAAAAAAGATTATTCTTGAACGAACATTTACTATTTCACAATGGTTTAACCCCTACATTCTGGGGTTATTTTTTTTTATACATTTCTCAGGCATTTCTTTTCTAACCAATGAACATAATGAACAAGATGATATTGGTATAAAAAAGGTATATTTAGGAAATCTTATTTTATAAAGGTTTCTCATTATTTAGGAACCCATGTCATAAATTTCTGCTGTTACTAGTATCAACCCTCAGACCCCCTCGCAGTCTAAGGCGCTTGTATTTATAATTGGAGACTAATTGAATGGAGGCATATAAATGGAAAATGAAAAGAAAGGTGTATCACGAAGAGACTTCTTAAAGACAACCGGAATTGCTACTGGTTCTATTGTGGGAGGTGGCCTTATTGGTGGTCTCATTGGCTATAACGTAAACAACAATGGAGGAACAGCTCTTAAAGAAGATGTAAAAAACACAAATTCCGATACAAGTCCACGAGGAAGAATGTTCTTTTCTAATGATAAAGATTTTAAAATTTTATCACAGGCTACCGAAAGAATCTTCCCAGAGGATGATCTTGGTCCTGGAGCGATCGGTTTAGGCGTCCCCTATTTTATAGATAATCGGCTGTACGGCAACTACGGGAATAACTCGAGAGAATACATGCAAGGCCCCTTTTTCGCTGGAGAAGCCACCCAAGGTTATCAAAGCAAGCTGACGAGAGCAGAAATATTCACGCAAGGGATACAAAAAATGGAGAGTGAAGCGGAGAGTAGATTTGACACCAGCTTTATTGAGCTCGATGGAGAACAAATGGATGAGATTTTAACAGATTTCCAAAAAGATAAGATAAAAATGACTGGTGTATCTTCTGAATTCTTTTTTAAATTATTACGCCAGGCGACCTTGGAAGGTGCCTATGCTGACCCAATATACAATGGAAATAATAATATGGACGGGTGGCGAATGAAAGGATTCCCCGGTCATCAGGCTGCATACATTAACGACATTGAAAAAGAAAAATTCATGAAAATAGAACCAAAATCTATAAATACGATGCATTAAGTGTGGAGGTTGGAAAATTGGTAAAAACATTGGAAAAAGTAGATGTAGTTACAGTAGGAGTAGGATGGACTGGTGGCATCATTGGAGCAGAGTGTGCTAAAGCTGGATTAAAGGTACGCGGACTTGAACGTGGTGATAAGCGTGGCACGGCAGATTACTTAAGAGTCCATGATGAGTTTAAATACGCTATAAGATATGAGCTCATGCAAGACCTTTCTAAAGAAACAGTGACTTTTAGAAATAACCGCAAGATGCGAGCATTGCCGATGAGACAAATGGGTTCCTTTCTACTTGGGGAAGGTCTTGGTGGAGCAGGTACGCATTGGAACGGAATGACCTATCGTTTTCTCCCCTATGACTTGGAAATTAAGTCACAGACAGAGAAGAAATATGGAAAAAACAAACTTTCAAAAGAATATACCCTCCAGGATTGGGGGATTACGTATGGTGAGCTGGAGCCTTATTTTGATAAATTTGAGAAAACAATTGGTTTATCTGGGGATAATGAAAATCCTTTTATGGGAGAGAGATCGGCGGATTATCCGACACCCCCGATGAAAAAGACACCAATTCTGAAGAAATTCGAAACTGCTACCAAGAAGCTTGGCTATCATCCTTATATGGTACCTTCAGCGAATTTATCGGAGTCCTATGAAAATCCAGACGGTGAAAGAATAGCAGCTTGTCAGTATTGTGGTTTTTGTGAACGCTTTGGCTGTGAGTACGGAGCTAAGTCTTCCCCAGAGATTACTGTAGTTCCTACAGCTATGAAAACTGGCAATTATG
The DNA here is from genome assembly GCF_001878675.1 of Virgibacillus halodenitrificans. Lineage (NCBI taxonomy): Bacteria > Bacillati > Bacillota > Bacilli > Caryophanales > Bacillaceae > Virgibacillus > Virgibacillus halodenitrificans. The sequence continues at coordinate 2,776,719 of NZ_CP017962.1, forward strand.
ATGTTCGTTTTCACTCTAACGTCACAGAAGTACTTAAAGAAGGCAATAAGGTTACTGGTGTGAAATTCATTGACAGACAAACTGGAGAAGAATTCATTCAACCCGCTGAAGTTGTGGTCCTAACAAGCTATGTGTTGAACAACGCAAAATTACTAATGGTTTCCGATATTGGGGAACAATATAACCCCGAAACTGGTCGAGGAACCCTAGGGAAAAATTATGCATACCAAATCGGACCTGGGTCTTCCGGCTTTTTTGATGAGCAAATGAACGTATTTATGGGAGCAGGCGCATTAGGAATGACGATAGATGATTTTAATGGAGATAATTTCGATCATCAAGATTTAGATTTCATCCATGGGGCAAGTATTTCTTTAGCTCAAACAGGTTCACGTCCTATTTTGACAAACCCTGTTCCACCTGATGTTCCTGTATGGGGCTCTGAATTTAAGAAAGCTTCCATCGAAAACTACTCCCGTACCCTAAGTGTTTTTGGGCAAGGTGCATCCATGCCTCATAAGGAGAATTTTATGTCTCTCGATCCTGATTATAAAGATGCATACGGTTTACCTTTACTACAAATTACTTACAACTTCACAGAACAAGACAGAAATCTCCATAAATATATTACGGATAAAACGGAAAGCATAATGAAGGAGATGGGTGCAAAAACAGTGGTACCAGGTGCACCTTTGACAGATTATGATATTGTTCCTTACCAATCAACCCATAATACTGGTGGTACGATTATGGGCACAGATCCCAAAGAAAGTGTAGTGAATAATTATCTTCAACACTGGGATGCAGACAATTTATTTGTTGTTGGAGCAGGGAATTTCCCGCACAATAGTGGATATAACCCTACAGGAACGGTTGGGGCTTTATCTTACCGATGTGCGGAAGGGATTATAAAATACAGTAAAAATGGTGGATCATTGGCATAGTTTTAACTAAAGGAAGGATGAATGCACTATGGGAGGAATCGCAAGTATTGGTATTCCAGGTCTGATTATTATTCTGGTAATAATACTAATTATATTTGGTCCGCGTAAGTTACCGGAAATTGGATCAGCAGTAGGACAAACGCTTTCTGAATTCAAAAAATCTACTAGAGAAATGATGAATGAAGAAGATAAAACAACGAGTCCAACCAATAATAAGGAATAAGAGGAAATGAGTGATCTTATGGATCCGTATGAACATCATAATCGGAAAATTTTAAGTCCATTAGATAAAAAGAAAGCAACAAATATAGATGTAGAACAGCAGTCAGAGCCTTCTAATAGAGAGAAGGCTTCTTCTGCTGCTCCAGAAAACGATACAAATAGAAGTTCCAACCATCAAACAACAGAGACAGTTGAACAAACAACTCATCCGACCGTGGTAGATCATTTAACTGATTTACGGAAGCAAATAATAAAAAGTTTAGTTGTATTCTCCAGTATATTTATTGGTGTGTTTTCTACTATAAACTTTTGGTTTCCATATGTAACAAAGGGCCATTCTTTAATTATTCTTGGTCCTCTGGAAGTTGTGAAGTTTTACATGTCAATATCTTTCGTTCTTGCCTTGGGAATTTCCTTGCCTTTTCTTTGTCATTATATATGGCAATTCGTAAAACCAGGCCTAAATGAACAGGAAAATAAATTTATGAATGTATATTCTCCTGTTATGTTTTTACTATTTATTTTTGGCATTGCTTTTGGGTATTTTGTGCTTCATCCACTCAGTTATGGCTTCTTAATTTCTATGGGAGCAAAAAACTTTGAAGTAATGGTATCCGCCCAGGAATACATGCGTTTTTTAATGATGACAACGATGCCTGTCGGATTGTTATTTGAACTGCCCATTGTGGCAATGTTCTTATCTGCTGTTGGCATACTAACAGCACATTCTATGAAGAGAGTAAGAAAGTGGTCTTATATTATACTTGCTGTTCTATCTGCGCTTATTACACCCCCGGATTTTATCAGTCAATTACTAATTCTCATTCCAATGGCTATTTTATATGAAATCAGTATTTATATGGTTACGTTTATGGAAAAGCGGACAACAGCTGTTCCCCACTCTTAAAATTTAATAGAAAGTGATACAACTGCATTTTTATTATGATTATAACAAAATGCGGTTAAGGGATAAAGAATGAAAAATAGTAGAATATAGATTACCTGCCTCGTCCAATTTAACTAATTTAGTAAGTTAAAGGAAGTAAACGCCTAAGTGCTCTAACAGCGCTTAGGCGTTTAACTTACTTAACGACTTTCAGATTGGAAGCAACTCTTTCAACAAAGTCATTAAATAATTTCCTCATATTATCATGTTTTGTAGTCATCATTTCCGGGTGCCATTGGACTGCAAAAACAGAACGGTCTCCCTTCTTTTCCATTCCTTCGATGACACCATCATCTGCTCTCGCAGTAACTGTAAAATCTGGTGCAACATCTTTGACGACCTGATGATGGAACGAGTTAGTGAGTACTTTTTCACCAAACAGTTCATGTAAATAAGAACCTTCTTCCATATGAACTGTATGACTTTCTACCCACGGGCTTGATTCTTGCTCATGCTTTATTGTAGGTTCAGAAATGTATTCAATATCTTGATATAACGATCCGCCATATGCAATATTCAAGATATGCATTCCCCGGCAAATCGCAAACACTGGCTTCCCAGCATCTATGGTTGCTCGCACAAGTTCAATTTCAAATTCGTCTCTTTCGGGAAGAATAGCACCCTGATTTTGTAACGGTTCTTCATCATAGGATAGTGGGTTAACATCTACTCCTCCAGAAAGTACCAGCCCATCTATTTGGTCTACTTGATTAGAAATTACTTGTTTATTCGTCGTTACGGGAATAATAAATGGAACCCCACCCTCATTTTCTACCGAAGTAACATAGTCTTCATTAACAAAAGAGAGGCGATATCCCGGAAATCTGCCATTTGCATCTTTGTAAACACTGCCTGATATTCCAATTATCGGTTTATTCTTAATCATACCAGTACCTCCTACGGTTTAAATAGCTCTTGTGAGACTACTTCTCCCTTTTTCCCGCTCTATTATGGGACTAAACACGTAAAAGAGATTGCAGATTATGTTATTCTCGACCAACCAACTTAACCTTTATGTTAATCTATTTCCTGCTTATACACTTGGTTTCCACCAATCCATGTTTCCTCAACACTTATATCTTTTATTTTTATTGGATCGATAACAGTTGGATCTTTATCAAGTAGAACAAAATCAGCACGTTTTCCTACCTCAATGCTGCCAGAATTATCTTCATCAAAATTTAGTCTGGCTCCATAAAGCGTCATTGATTTTAAGGCCGTAATGACATCAATCCGCTGTTCTGGCCCAAGAATATTTCCTTCCGTTGTGCATCTATTTACTGCTGCCCAAATAGAAAATAATGGAGATATAGGGGTAACAGGGCAGTCAGAATGTAAGGTAAAAAGCAGATTATGCTCTACTGCTTCGGCTAATGGGTTCATTCTGCTAGCACGATCAGGTCCAAGAAATATTTTTGCATGTCGTTCACCCCAATAGTAGACATGGTTAATAAAAAACGAACCTGCTACACCTAATTCTTCCATTCGCTTGATATCTTTTGTCATGGCTGTTTGTACATGTTCAATGCGATGTTTATGTTCTTTTCGGGGCGCTTCTTTTATTGCATGTGCATAGGCATCTAAAATGGATTCAATAGCACGATCTCCATTTCCGTGAACAGCGATTCGAAAGCCCCGCTCATGTAAATTAAGAACCTCTTTATTAAAAGCGTCCTGTTTTTGAAAAATTTTCCCTTTTTCTTTTGATCCACTGTAATAGGGTTCTCTTAATGCAGCAGTAAAGGCCTGAATGGAGCCGTCCTGGAACAATTTCGCACTATCCAGTCGTACATTTTCATTTGATTTGTCAATAAGCTCTTTGTCTAGCTCTTCCGCAGTATAATCTTCAAATCGCATACCTTTTTGTAGTAGGTTATGCATAATCATAAGACGTGAACGCATTGGATTAATCCCTTGCCTGGCAGCCTCTGTATGTACCTGAATTTCTTTCTCAGGATCACCAAGCATACCTACAGCAGCATCCGTATTAGTAGTAATTCCCTGAGCAAGATAATGCTTTGCAGCACGCCCAAGCTGAGCTATCATTTGTTCTTTTGAAGCTACGGGTAGAACGTTCATCACAGGTTGCATTGCTGCACTTTCAAATAGTACTCCATTAAGCTTTCCATTTTCATCTCTCCCATAATATCCAGCATCCGGATCCTCTACGTTATCCTCCAGACCCGCTAAGGATAACGCTTTGGAATTCACAACAGCTAAGTGACCGGATATATGAGCAATGGCAACCGGGTGATTCGGAGCAAAACGGTCCAATTCTTCTCTGGTTAAATGCCTTTTTTCTTCAAGCATTGTATCATCATAACCAAACCCCTGGACCCACTCCCCTTCTTTTGTTAAGTCAACTTTAGCTTTAATAGCTTGCAGTATGTCTTCTATTTTTCTATTTAATGGAGAACTGCAATTTACAAAATCCAGCAATTGGGCATATGCCAAAATATGATTATGTGTATCTATAAACCCTGGAATTACTGTTCTACCACCCAGATCAATAATTTCTGGCTCGGATGGTAAATTCATTGTAGCAATATCGGGATTTTTTCCCTTAAAGATTTGTATAATCTTATCTCCTGAAACAGCAATACTACCAGCTATATTATTATTTTCATCCAATGTTAATATGTTTGCGTTAATAAATACTTTTTCTGGTTCCAATTAATACCCTCCAATAATTTTTTTGTTTACTGTTTTACTTACTATAGAAAATCAGCTCACTTATTTCATTCGCAATTTATTCCAATTTAAAGGCGGTCATATGTAAAAAAATCCCAATAAAAACTACCCCAATTATTCGATTGCGACCAATAATTGGGGTAGTTTAATGTTTATTTAATTAGTATGCTGACCAGCCACTATCTGCTGCAATCGTTACACCATTTACGTAGGATGATTCATCAGAACCTAGAAATAAAGCAATATTAGCAATTTCCTCTGGAGTACCTGGACGATTCATTAGATTCGTACCTGCCATAGCACGTTCCATGCCAAAGTTATCTATCCTATCCTTCATGGAATCAGTAATATTTGTTGGAACTTGAGCAGGACCAATGGCATTACAACGAATATTTAAGTGACCATATTGAGAAGCTACATTTTTAGTCATACCAACGACAGCATGCTTGGATGCAGTATAAGCTAGTCCACCTCTTCCGCCTGTTATACCAGTAATTGAAGCCATATTTACAATCGTACCAGCTTCTTTTTCAACAAAATGTTCTAATACTTTACGCATTGCTTTCATTACACCAGTAGTATTAATAGCAAATACTTTATCCCATACTTCATCTGTTATATTTCCAGCAGCCAGCATATTATCCATAATCCCTGCGTTATTCACAAGGATATCAATGGTACCAAACGTTTCTTTAGCTGTATCAGCCATATTAGTGATATCTTCACTTACAGTAACATTGGTTTTTACTGCAATCGCTTCTCCACCATTATTTTTAATTTCCTCAGCAGTTTGCTCAGCACCTTCCAAATTCATATCGGCAATTACAACTTTAGCTCCCTCTTTGGCATACAAGGTTGCAATTGCTTTTCCCAAGCCTGCACCGCCGCCTGTTATAATTGCTACTTTATTTTTTAATCTAGCCATTCTTAAACCCTCCATTACTTAATATTTAAGTGGTACTATCTCCTCTAGTATACACCCTCCGTTTTTCATTTTCGCATGAGAGGGTTTGAGTGATTTGAATTTAATTAAACTATATTAATTGAGTAAAAGCTGTGAAGCACCTCTATAATTTCAAAACAAAGACTAGTGATACTCTGCTTTTGTTATATCGATTTCTATAAATCTGATAATACCCCACGAGGATTTGTCGTAAGTTAAAGCATATTCAATTTCAACCTTTCTACTAAGTTATTACATTTGTATATAAAACTCATTACCAATCTAAATAATTAAATTTTCTGAATACCATTGTTACTATAAGGCTTTAATGGTTTAATTATATATAGATTAACAAAGTAACTTTTGATAGCGCTTTCAATAAATTGTAAAGGAGATTGCTAATTTATGGCAAAACGCGAACAGTTGGAACGAACATTAAAACCTCAATGGGTTTGGGCAATTGCTTTTGGCTCTGCAGTCGGATGGGGAGCATTTGTATTACCGGTTGATTGGATGTCAATGGCAGGCCCTTTAGGGGTGATACTTGGTTTTATGATTGGTGCAATATTAATGATTATTATTGGTGTCAGCTACGGATTTCTTGTTGAAAAGTTGCCTGTTTCCGGTGGTGAGTTTGCTTATGCATATTATGGTTTAGGTAGATATCATGCATTTCTATGTGGTTGGTTTTTAACTTTAGGTTATATGTCGATCGTTGCATTGAATGCTTCTGCATTAGCACTTTTAGGTAAATTTGTATTACCTTCCATTGTTGAGCAGGGGTTTATGTATAACATTGCAGGCTGGGAGGTTTATGCAGGTGAGGTCATTGTTGCCTGTCTGGCATTAATCGTATTTGCTTTTTTAAATATTCGCGGAGCGAGTTTGTCCGGCTTATCTCAATATATTTTCTGCTTAATTCTAATTGTAGGTGTTATTTTATTAACGATAGGGATGGTATTTCATCCTTCTAGTTCCTTCTCTAATATGCAGCCATTGTTCAAGCCGGGGATTGGAGCAGTATCCTCTATTATAGCTATTGTTGCAATCGCGCCGTGGGCTTATATTGGGTTTGATAACATACCACAAGCAGCGGAGGAATTTAACTTTTCGCCTAAAAAATCATTCAAATTAATTGTTATTGCTCTTATCTGTGCCGGACTTACTTACTCTATGACTGTAATGGCGACAGGCGTAGGACAACCTTGGACTGCTGCCATGGAAGAAGGCTCTGTATGGGGTACTGGTACCATCGTACAAAATGCATTTGGCACTGGGGGATTGGTCTTACTTTCTTTCGCATTATTAATGGGAGTTTTTACAGGGTTAAACGGCTTCTATATGACAACGAGCCGTTTACTCTTCGCAATGGGGAGAGCTAAAGTATTGCCTAATATCTTCAGTAAATTACATCCTAAGCACAATACACCACATATAGGTATACTTTTCACACTTGCATTAACCATAATGGCACCGTTTTTTGGACGTGAAGCTCTCTTATGGGTGGTAGATATGTCTGCATTAGGCGTTACAATTGCCTACTTTTATGCATGCTTTGTCGCTTATAAACTTTTCAAATGGAATGACAAAAAAGTACCAAATGAGCGTCCATTTATGATTGTCGCTCCTGGAAGAAAGTTTCTGTCTTTATTAGGAACGATTTGTAGTGCAGCATTCTTCCTGCTTCTGGTTGTACCAGGTTCTCCTGGGTTTCTTAGCCTCCCTTCATGGATAGCACTTTTTGTATGGATCGGACTTGGAGGTATATTCTTCTTAGTAAGATTCAAAAGCTACCGGGCAGTACCTAAAGCAGAGATGGATCACCTGGTATTGGGAGATTATGTGGATGAGGACCCTGAAAAAGACTCATCTCCTTTAAAGGATCTAGCAGCAATATCCTCAGTTGAAGACATTAAATAATCGAACAAGGTTATAAAAGAAGAGTTATCTCATGGATAACTCTTCTTTTTATTTGCTCCTAACAATACATAGTAGGAGAAAACTGCGACGTAACTTTATTGATGAAAAGCTCAGTAAAATATTTGAGGAGAAGTGCCCCATTGATTTTCGTTTCAGGCGGACGCTTTCACACCTCCGGGTACAAGTGCGACATCTGCTCGTTATCTCGCAGTGTCTTCTTTGCCGCCCTCCACTCCAATCAATTCGTGCATAGCATATTCTGGATCTATGTGAACGCAATTTTTCTTCGTAGATATAAATGTACATAGTAGCGAAGGGGAAATATGGAGACTCCTCGAAAATGAAAATACACATTTTCTTCGTGCGATGCCTTGCTGACGAAGCTTTCCTTGTCCTGCGGGAGGAGAGGCCTCGATGAGATCCCCGAACGCGTAGCGTGAGGAAGCTCATCAGCCGCCCGCGGAAAGCGCAATGTTTCCCCGTAGCGGTGATTTACGCAGCCTCTATATTCTTAGTTACGTCGCAATATATCTAAACTATGATATTACCACCTATCATTTCTATACTAAACTAGAAATATTTGAAAAGCAGGTATAAATCTATACTTATTTGGAGACTCTTGTATACTAACAACCTATTTATACAGGAGGAACGATGAACGTGTTAAGAAAATGTATATTAAGTAGTTTTATTCTAGTATTCTTCTTTACTATTATCCCTGCAGTCCATGCAGCTGAAGGCCAAATGTATCTTGTAAATGTAGATACTATAGAATTAAAAGATGCTCCAAAAAGCAATGCTAATGTAATAGGTAACTTAATAGAAGGCGATAAACTGACTACTTTCGAGGAACATGATGGGTGGGTGAAAACCTTTTACGGCGGAGAAGCCGCGTGGGTACTTGAAAATAATTTACAAGCTATCTATCTAAATGACGAAGGAGAGCTCGCCTCAGAAAAGTCTTCCCAATCATATAAAGCAATAACTGCTGAGGGTGGGCTGATTAATCTACCTTCTGAAACAGCAAAACTAGATTCACCCAACCTGAAATCAGCATCTATGGAGATTACGAGAAATCAAAATAATAATTTATCTGGTTATCACTTCATTGTAGATGCAGGACATGGCGGCAAAGATGGAGGCGCTATGGCAAAAAAGATGAAGGAAAAGGATTTGACCTTATCAACAGCAAAACTACTTGCTGAAGAGCTTAAAGAAGAGGGCGCTGCTGTCACCCTTTCCCGTAAAGATGACACCTACATTTCACTAGATAATAGAACTATCATCAGCAATTCAAGTGATGCTGATGCATTTATCAGCATACATTATAATGCAAACAAAAACCCAAAAGCAGCAGGCATTAGTACCTTCTATCATTCAAGTAAGCATAGTAAACTAGCAAATAAAATTCAAAATGCTTTAGTTATAACTACGTCTATGAACGATCGAGGAACAAAGCAAGCAAACTATAAAGTATTACGAAGCAACAGAAAGCCTGCGGTACTATTGGAGCTTGGATTTATTACAAACCCGGACGAACTAAATAAAATAAAATCGATCACCTATCAAAAAAATGCTGCGGAAGGCGTTGTTGAAGGTATTAAAAAATATTTTTTGGAGAATGACTAGCCATAAAAAAACTGCGCAGCCAGTTGAGCTGCGCAGTTTTTCATTTTACTTACCCCATACACCATAATCCAGATGCTTATATTTATCCAACAAACGTGTTGGCATTTTCAATGCATCTCTACGGAATGGAGGTGCCAATTGTGTTCCATCCACAAAAATATTCAAGACAGCAGGTTTTCTTTGCTCTAAGACTTCCTTTACAACAGGGCCAATATCCTCCGGCTTTTCAATTGTATAGCCAAGTGCTCCCATAGATTTAGCCACTTCCGCAAAATCAGGTGCTTCAATATCTGAACCGATAAAACGATTATCGTAATAGTCGACCTGATTTTTCTTTTCTGCAGCCCATGATTTATTATTAAATACACAAGCAATAACAGGGATGTTCTGTTCGACAGCTGTACTTACTTCATGCAAACTCATTCCCCATGCTCCATCACCGATAATTGCTGCAACTGGTGCGTCTGGCTCGGCCAATTGAGCGCCTAACGCTGCAGGATATGCAAATCCTGTATTACCAAAGGTCAGAGCAGCAATATGGCATCGAGTCTGATTAAATTTCAAGTACGCATTTGCAGTTGATGATACATTACCAATATCTGTAGAGATAATTGTATTTTCTGGCAGAGCTTTCGTTAGCTCAAGCAAGGCACGACGTGGATTAATCGGGTCCCCATCTTCCAATGCCAAATCAACTAGCTCCTTTTCCCACTCTTCTTTTCGTTTACTGATTTTCTGTAAACGCGAAGTGTCGGATGTTGCATTTGGCAAATCTTCCTGTAGTTTTTCATATAAATCATCTGCTGTTGCCTTGGCATCGCCAATTATCCCTACCGCTACCGGGTGCGTTCTTGCAATATTTCTCGGATTAATATCTACTTGAATGATCTTAGCACTCTTTGGGAAATAATCGATGTCGTAGCATGGCAGCGTACCAAATACGGATAAACGTGTACCAATTGCCAACACGACATCTGCTTCCTGCAAGGAGTACATTGCAGACTTTGCTCCCATATAACCAATTGGTCCAACAGCAAGCGGGTGATCTGCTGGGAACGCATCATTGTGCATGTATGATACAGCAACAGGAGCAGTCAAATGCTCAGCAATTTTAGCTACGGTATCCACGCCGTCTGCATCAACAGCACCACGTCCAGAGATAATAACCGGTTTTTTAGCATTTTTCAAAAGCGAAACTGCTTCTTCAATTGCTGCCGGATCTCCACTGCCTCGCTTATCAGTACGATACTGACTTGGTTCCAAAATATAATCTTCCAACTCACCATAGAATAAATCTCTCGGAATATCATAAAGGACCGGACCGCGTTCAGCATACGCAATACGGAATGCAGTACGAAGACAATCTGCCACACGACTTTTATGTGTAACACGTACTGTTTCCTTTGTTATATCTTCAAAAATAGAAACCTGATTCGCTTCTTGGAAACCATCCCAGCCAATTGTTGGAGTACCTGCAGAGGGAGAAATCACTACCATTGGCGTATGAGCTTGATTTGCTGCTGCAACAGATGTGACCATGTTTGTGATACCAGGACCATTTTGACCAATTACAACCCCAGCTGTACCGGAAACACGTGTATACGCATCTGCCATATGTGCCGCGCTCTGCTCATGGCGAACAGGTAGAAAACGGATTCCTGCTGTTGGGAATAAATCTAACATATCCATAAACGCAGATCCTACAATCCCGTACACCTCTTTTACATTTTCTTGTACTAGTGTTTCCACGATGGCCTCACTTGGGGTCATTTTCACCTTTTTGTTTACTGCTGCTTTTACTTCTGTTTGTTGTTTTGCCATTTTAAATTCCTCCTTTGTTTAACTTATTGACTCTCTTTTGAGCTGTTGCTATTAACAACTTATTAACAAACCACCATCATTCATTTGTTTCAATTCATCTATAAATAAGTCTACAGTAGATTTAAGCACTTGATCTTTTCGAAAAGCTATATAAAAATAACGATAAAAAGACAAGTCTTTTATTGGATAAGAAGTTAACAAATTTAATTGTTTCTCCTTCACAATTGCATTTTTTGATATTATGGAGACCCCCAGGCCTGATTCTACTGCTGATTTAATAGCTTCTGTACTTCCCAGCTCCATTACTACATTAAGGTCATCCATGGTGACCCCTGCCTGTTTAAGATATTGATTCACTACCGCTCTTGTTCCCGACCCTCTTTCACGAGTAATGAGCGGCACGTTTTTTAATTGCTCTAATGTAATCTCATCTTCATTATCGAAGTAATTTGGTGCAGTGATTAATATAAGCTCATCTTCCAAGAAAGGCTCAATCATAATCCGTGGGTCATCCATCGGCGTTTCTATTAAACCTACATCGATTATCTGATCCTTAATATGGGTCACAATTCTGTCTGAATTGGAAATCTCCATCCGCATTTGAATAAGTGGATATAAATCTTTAAACTTTTTTAAAAAAGATGGAAGAATGTATTCTCCAATTGTAAAGCTGCAGCCAATTCCAAGTTCTCCATAGGTCGTTTCTTCAATATCCTGGATTTCTTTCTTTGCAAGGTCACTAAGACGAACAATTTCTTTAGCATGTTGAAGAAGAATTTTAGCTGACTGTGTCATCTTCACCTTTTTAGTTGTTCTTTCAAATAGCTTTGTATTTAATTCCTCTTCCAACGCTTTTATCTGTGAAGTAATTGTGGGCTGAGTTACAAAAAGAATTCTCGCAGCTTCGGAAAAGCTTTTCTTTTCCGCTACTGCAATAAATGTTTTTAAGCGTTCGTAATTCAAGTGAAACCCATCCCTTCAGCTTACCTTTCTACTCATCGCTAAATGTTTCGAATTACTGAATCTACTGTTTCTACCAGGAAATCCAAGTCTTCTTCTGTACTAGTTAATGGAGGTGCAACAATAATAACGTTGTTTTGGCCTGGAACGGTATCTCCATTTCTTCCAATAATTAAACCTCTTGCTTTACAAGCTCCTACAATTTCATTCATTTTTGCATCGTCTAACGGCCGCTTGGAATCTTTGTCCGTCACCATCTCTAACCCAAGTAAAAAGCCAACTTGGCGAACTTCTCCAACATTTTCATGGTTAATTAGGTCGTGTAGTTTACCAAGTTTTGTTTTACCCAGTTCGCGAACCCGTTCCACTATGTTCTCTCTTTCAATGATCTCAATGTTCTTAAGTGCTACAGCGCATGCTGCCGGGTGACCGCCATATGTGGATACATGACGAAAATGATTGTCTTTACCTGCTTCTTTAAATGCTTCATAGATGTCTGATTTAACAGCTGTGGCTCCTAGTGGCAGATATCCACTAGTTAATCCTTTTGCCATTGTTACAATGTCAGGCTGAACGCCTTCAGCATGTTTGAAACCAAACATTTCCCCTGTGCGGCCATACCCTGAGACAACCTCATCCATAATCAGCAAGACATTGTAACGTTTACATATTTCAGCAATACGCTGAATGTATTTCATTGATGGAATAATTACCCCTCCACCCGAAATAAACGGTTCCATAATAAATGCTGCTACGGTTTCTTCCCCTTCCCAATTAATCATTTCTTCAACTAACTGTGCAGCCTTCAAATCGGATTCTTCTGGGTCTCCTCCAAAAATCGAACGATAACTATATGGTGGATACACATGTAAAAATCCGGGTATTCCTGGATCATATTTCACCCTGCGATTTGCCTGTGCAGTCGCACTTAATGCACCCAAAGTAGAACCGTGGTATGCCCGATAACGGGAAATAAATTTAAACTTTCCTGGATTACCTGTTTGGTTATGATATTGTCTTACAATTTTAAATGCAGTCTCATTTGCTTCTGAACCACTATTTGAGAAAAACGTCTGGTAATCTGCACCCAACAATTCGCTAATTTTGCTTGCTAATTTAATTGCAGGCTGGTGACTCATCGTTAAAGGAAAATAAGAGAGATTTTTCATTTGCTCTGCTGCAGCATCCACGATCTCTTGTTGACCATGCCCCAAATTTAAGCACCAAAGTCCAGATACGCCATCCAAGTATTTATTTCCTGCCTCGTCAGTGAACCATGCGCCTTCTCCCTTTGCCGCTACTGTTTGCAGTGCATCTGGGTTAAACCGATGCATCGCATTCCATAAACGCGGGGTCTCTACCCCTACACCTGTGTTCATTTCGGATTCTGTCTTCATCATTAACTCCTCCATTCTCGTAAAATGATAAAAAACAATTCTTTAATACGATGCAACCGGGTTTGTCAAAGCTTCAGCCAGTGGAGTGTATTCTTTGGTGAAAGCATTGGCAATTGTTTCATGCGTAATCATACCTGCATGCGTATTAACACCTTTGGCAAATGCCGGATTTGCTTCTGTTGCTTTCTTTAATCCTTTATTCGCTAGAAACACACCAAATTGACTTGTATTGTTCGTTAGAGATAAAGTGGCTGTTCGTGCTACCGCTCCTGGCATATTCGCAACAGCATAATGAAGCACCCCATGTTTCTTGTAGATAGGATCATCGTGAGTCGTCACACGATCAATTGTCTCAATAGAACCTCCTTGGTCAACCGCTACATCAATAATGACTGAACCTGGCATCATTTCTTTCACCATTTCTTCTGATACAAGCTGCGGCGCCTTCGCACCAGGGATTAGCACAGCTCCGACAAGGAGATCTGCCTCTTTTACCGCGTTTCTAATATTAAGAGGATTCGACATCAATGTGGTTACCGCTCCGCCAAATAGATCGTCAAGCTCTCGAAGCCTATTGGCATTAATATCAATGATAGTAACCTTTGCTCGTAATCCAAGTGCCATCTTGGCTGCATTGGTACCGACCGCTCCTCCGCCAATAATTACTACATTTCCTGGTTGAACTCCAGGAACGCCACCTAAGAGTATTCCTTTTCCACCTTTGACATTTTCTAAATATTGCGCCCCTATCTGCACAGCCATTCTTCCTGCTATCTCGCTCATCGGGGCTAATAATGGCAGGGATCGGTCACTGTTCTGTATTGTTTCATAAGCAATTGCTGTCACTTTGTTCTTAAGTAGCTGTTCGGTTAATTCAGGTTCTGCTGCAAGATGAAGATATGTGAATAGAATAAGTCCTTCACGCAAGTATTGAAATTCTTGAGGCTGTGGCTCCTTTACTTTCATTACCATTTCAGCAGCCCACGCTTCTGCCGCTGAAGATACAATAGTAGCACCAGCAGCTTTATATTCTTCATTAAGGAAACCGCTTTCATTTCCTGCAGAATTTTCAATTAGGACTGTGTGTCCGGCATTAACAAACGCAGTTACACCTGATGGAGTAAGAGCAACCCGCCGTTCATTATTTTTTACCTCACGCGGAACACCAACGATCATATTAATCCCTCCTACATTCGTAATTAACCACTACAATAAACCTTCCAAGCTATGCTTACATCGTGACGTCCGTACCAGTTATGTTGTAGTAGATTACTTAAAGTATATGAGATGGTTAAAAATATTTCAATATATTTTATAAATTCTAACATTTAAAAATATAATAAGACATATTTAAATCCTTTATGAATGTTTTACATGCTCTACCTTTTAAGATCAAGAGCCAAGTTTTCTTGAAAGATTAATTTTAAAATTATACATATCGCTTCTGTAAAAAGCCTCTTCAACTTCAATTACATCTCGGGTAGCGCCTTTTATTATGCGTTCTGCAATTAATGCTTGACCATGAGATGGGATCCTTAAATATTGCTTATCTTCTTCAAACAGTTCACCACTGCGGATCGTCTGAGACGCTTCTGCGAAGTTCATACCTAACTCATTTTCCAATAAATCGTATAAAGTTGCATTATCCAAGTCATGTTCTATGAGTTTTTCTCCAATACTGACAGGATAATAGTGTCTCTCAATACCGATTGCAATATCGTCAGCATAACGTAGTCGTTTTATAAAATATGCTTCTGAAAATCCTGTTTTTTCTTGAATGTAAGCAGGTGGTATTGTTCTGTAATGGGTAATTAACTTAGCTCCCGGTCTCATTCCCATTTGATGAATAGTTTCTGTCGTACTACTTAAATTGCCAAGCCATTCATGAATAGGTTTAAACGATACAAAGGTGCCCTTTCCATGTCTTTTCTCTAAAACTCCTTCACGTACCAGCAAATTAATAGCCTCTCGAACTGTACTCCTACTCACATTATATTCTTCCATAAATTGCCGCTCGCTAGGGATTTGATCAGAATAAACCCCATTGCTTATCTTATATTCAATAGATGATTTTAGTTGTATATGTAGTGGTAATGAACTGTTGAAGTCAAGTGTCACCTAAAATTTCCTCCTAATTGTTTGGTTATCTGTTATTCTAGCAAATAATAAAGAAAATTGTAATTTTCTTTATTATATTTGTTGTTTATGAAAGAATTCCAATCTTTAATAGACTAAAAGAACATTAAGGTTGACTGGTGCACTTAAGCTTGTATTAGTAGGTGACTTTTATTATGTATTTATTTTCACAGTTTTACTTTTTTAGTGTAGAATATGTCACGTAGGAGGTCGATTTATGCAAAAAGTAATAAAAGACATGTTTCTTATTGTTTCAGGTTCATTAATCTTCGCACTCGGTATTAATTATTTTGCGATACCAAATAACCTTTCCGAAGGCGGCATTATTGGTATATCCATTGTTACCTATTATCTCTTTGAATGGTCACCAGGGTTGGTAAACTTTGTGATTAACGCAATATTGTTGCTCGTTGGTTATCGATTTTTTGATCATCGTGTAATGATATATACGATTGTTGCGATTATCTTTTCATCCGGATTTCTTCACTTCACCTCCGGCGTGGGGAGTGAAATAAATGGAGATACGCTGTTAGCAGCCCTCTTCGCAGGTGGTACGGTAGGTCTTGGTCTTGGTATGATCTTCCGAACTGGCGGTACCTCAGGTGGAACGGCCATTATTGTTCGAATATTAAGCAGATATCTAGGTTGGAGCATGGGAAAAGGAATGCTTGTTATAGATATTCTCGTAATTGCCGGTTCCGCTTTTGTAATCGGGCAAGAAAAAGCAATGTACACACTAATTGCCGTTTATATTGGTGCTAAGGTTATTGATGTCGTTGTTGAAGGCGCAAATGAACGAACTTCCGTTTTAATTATTTCTAAGCATCCTGATAAAGTTTTAGAAGCAGTTACGCAAAATATGGCTAGAGGAATTACTATTCTTGAAGGAAGAGGCGGATATACAAATCGGAATAAAGAAGTACTTTATCTCGTTATTAATAAACAGGAGATTGTTAAGTTCAGAAAAATCATCGAAGAAATTGATGAAGATGCCTATGTCACCGTCCATACCGTTCAAGAAATATTACGAAAAGGCTATAAAGGAGCTAAATAGCATAATGCTTTGTTCAACACAGTAAGCTGCATGTTTTTATCAATGACTTGATAAAGCATGCAGCTCTCCTATTTATCTACTACATTGGACAAACGAAACTTGCTATAAGATTTTATTTAAAAAGTCCTGTGTTCGTTCAGATTGTGGTTGGTTAAAAATTTGCTCTGGATCGCCTTCTTCTACAATGACCCCGCCATCCATAAAAAGAACACGGTCTCCCACTTCTCTCGCAAAACCCATTTCATGTGTAACTACTACCATAGTCATTCCTTCATGTGCCAACTGCTTCATAACCTCGAGCACTTCTCCCACCAATTCGGGATCCAACGCTGAAGTTGGCTCATCAAAAAGCATAATTTTGGGTTCCATCGCAAGTGCTCTCGCAATTGCTACCCTTTGCTGCTGTCCTCCAGATAATTGACCTGGATACATAGTGGCTTTATCATTCAAACCAACCTTATCCAATAAACCAAGTGCACGTTTCTTAGCTTCTTCGTGACTTATTTTTCTAACCTTTTTTGGTGCGAGCATGATATTCTCCAAAACCGATTTATGGGGAAATAGATTAAATTGCTGAAAGACCATGCCAACTTCCGTACGAATTTTGTTTATATCTGTTTGTGGAGCGACCAAGTTGCTTCCATCAATAATTACATCTCCTTCTGTCACTTCCTCCAATAAATTCAAGCAGCGTAAAAAGGTACTTTTCCCTGACCCACTGGGACCAATTACACAAACAACCTCCTGTTGTTTAATAAAACAATCTATTCCTTTCAATACTTCTAAATCACCAAATTTTTTATGTAAATTCTTAATCTCTATCATGTCGTCAACCTTCTTTCTACATACCTTAATACAACAGATAAACTCAAGGTAATCGCAAGGTAGAATAACGCTACCGTGGTATAAATTTCAACAGCATTAAAATGATTTGCCGCAATCAACCGCCCTTGAAATATTAGTTCAGGAACAAGGATGACAGATAGTAATGAGGTATCCTTTATACTGATAATGAATTGATTACCTAGTGGTGGTATCATTCTTTTAAATGCTTGTGGCCATACGATGTAACGCATCGTTTGACCTTGATTTAATCCAAGCGATCTTCCAGCTTCCATTTGTCCTTTCTCAATAGAATCTACTGCACCACGGACAATCTCAGCGATATATGCACCTGAATTTAGAGCGATAACAATGACCCCTGCAGTAATGGAGCCTAAGTTTTGTCCAATAATTAATGGTAATGCAAAGAAAATCCAGATCGCCTGTACCAATACCGGCGTTCCTCGAATCACTTCCACATATACAGTTGAAAGTCCATAAACCAATTTATTCTTGGAAATTCTTCCAATACCAAAGATTGCCCCTAATATAAAACCAATAAGCAATCCTAGAACGGAGATTAGTAAGGTATAGTACAACCCTATCCCCAGTTCTGGTAAAAAATCTATAACACCTGCCCAATCAAACCTACCTAACATGCTTTCACCTCTTCAATGTATACTGTACTAAATTAATTTCTATCTCATACTAGTCATCTTTTGCTAAAATAATATTTAGCTGAAGCGTTATAATAAAAAGTTCCCTGGCAAAATTCTACAAATCACTTATATTTATAAATTAGAAAAGGGTGTAACATCAGGCTAGTTACACCCTCTTAAGTAAAGTGTTATTCAGGCTTCTCTCCAAACCATTTTTCATAAAGCTCATCATATTTTCCATTTTCCTTTAATGTGGCAAGTGCATCATCAATAGCAGCTACTAGCTCATCATTTCCTTTTGAAATAGCAATTCCATAGTCTTCTGCTTGGTACAAGTCTCCAACAACTTTTAATCCGTCGCCCTTTGTCTTAATATAGTAGGCGACATTCGGAGCGTCATAAAGAACAGCATCCGCGCTTCCATTTTCAACAGCCATATATGCTTGATCCAGTTGTTCAAATTGACTTGCTTCTGCGCCTTTTATGTTATCAGCAATATATGCAGCACTTGTTGAACCCAACCTTGTTGCAATTGTCTTTCCTTCTAAATCTTCAATACCCTTTATGTCCTCATTTTCTTCCCGCACCCCAATACTCAGTCCGGATTGGTAATACGGTTCACTATAATCAATCTTTTTAGCACGTTCATCTGTAATACTAATTCCCGCGATTGCGATATCAAATTGTCCTGTTTGCAAGCCAGGAATGATACCATCAAAATTTGTTGTTTCCATATTAATTTTAAATCCTGCCTCATCAGCAATTGCATTGATCAGATCAATGTCAAAGCCAACATATTCTCCATCCTCTTTAAACTCAAAAGGAACGAAGGAAGTATCACTTACTACGGTATATTCCTCTTTTAATTCTGATTTCCCCTCTCCATCTGCTTTTTCTTCAGCTCCGCAAGCTGCAAGCACCAATATCAAAAGTGCTGTGAGCAGAAATGTAGAGATTAATCTCCAGTTCTTATTAATCATTATTTAGTTGCCCCCTCTTTTCTGGTTAATCTGCACTAATACCATTTTAGTTTATCAAATATTGATTTTTTAGAAAAATTCGGTTTATTAGCAATAAACGTGAATACTGGTCTTTTACAAGGCCTTGACCCATTAATATGTTGAAATTCTTTTATATAGTACGTTTTACTTCCGAATACTGAAAATTTATACAATTATTTAATAATAAAATTCATATATGATGAATATAGTCAAAAGCTTAAAGTTTATAAAACAAAAGAAGACCTATCCTTTTTGAGAATAGGCCTTCTAGATCGATATTTAATTTCCTCGTTTAGAACATTTCAGAAACTGTTTTAGCATTCAAGAATTGCGGAAGATAATCTGGTCCACCTGCTTTTCCATTTGTTCCTGACATTTTGAATCCGCCGAATGGCTGATATCCAACGATAGCTGCAGTACAACCACGATTGAAATATAAATTTCCAACCTGAAATTCATAGCGAGCGCGATCCAGATGTTTACGATTATTGGATATAACTGCGCCTGTTAAGGCATACTCGGTATTATTAGCAATCTCAAGCATTTCATCAAAGTCTTTGGCTTTGGCGAATGCGACCACTGGACCAAATATTTCCTCTTGCATAATTCTGGCTGTTGGATCAACATCTTTAAAAATGGTTGGATAAATGTAATATCCTTCGGAGTCATCCGTCTCGCCACCATATGCAAGCTCGCCCTCGCTTTTACCAATATCAATGTAGTTTTTTATCTTATCAAACTGTTTTTGATTGATTACTGCACTCATAAATACGTCTTTTTCAGCAGCATTTCCTACTGTAATCTCTTTTGTTTTTTCGATTGCCATTTCGAGCACTTTATCATAAACAGCCTCATGAATAACAGCTCTTGAACAAGCAGAACATTTTTGGCCTTGAAAGCCGAAAGCAGATTGTACGATAGAATCTGCAGCAAGTTCAAGGTCAGCATTCTCATCGACAATAATTGTGTCCTTACCGCCCATTTCAGCTACAACACGCTTCAGAAAATCTTGGCCTTCTTGAACTTTAGAAGCCCGTTCTATAATTCGTGTCCCTGTTGCCCGGGATCCCGTGAAATTAATGAATCTCGTTTTTGGATGATCCACAAGATAATCCCCAATATCAGAAGGATCACCTGGCACAAAATTTACTGCTCCATCCGGCACGCCGGCTTCAACTAATGCCTCAATTAGCTTATATGCAATCACAGGTGTATTTTCTGAAGGCTTTAATAGCACCGTGTTTCCAGCCACTAATGGGCCAACTGTCGTTCCACATACAATAGCAAAAGCAAAGTTCCATGGCGGAATAGCTACACCTGGACCAAGTGGTTGATAGAAATAGCTGTTATTTTCATTTGGTCTATCTTCCATTGGCTTTCCTTTCGCTAATTCAATCATTTCTCTGGCATAGTATTCAAGAAAGTCGATGCCTTCTGCCACATCTGCATCTGCTTGTCCCCAAGGCTTACCTGCGTCATATACAAGAGTGGCAGCAAATTCAAACTTTCTTTTTCTTACAATGGCTGCGGTGCGGAACATTACCTCGGCTCGAGCCTCTGCACTCCAATTACCCCAATCTTTAAATGCTTCTTCTGCTGCTTCCATTGCTTGCTCGACATGTTTTTTCGTAGCCATAGAAGCTTTTCCAATTACCTGATCCTTCTTAGCAGGATTGACGGAAGTAATTTTATCGTCCGTATACACTTTTTCGCCCTTAATAACAAGAGGTATTTCTTTACCTAATTGTTCTTCAACGCTTTTTAACGCTTGGCGAAAATCCTTTCGATTTGTTTCTTCATTAAAATTAGTAAAAGGTTCATGTTTAAATGGTAAAACCATCTTTTACCTCCTCTAGTTAAATAAAATATGTCATTTGCTGTTCATGCTCAACTTTATTAACAGCAAGCACAACAAATAATCATTATAGTAAACGGTTCCCATCAAAAGTTTATCTAAAACGTTTTCATGTAATTTTAAAATTACATAACTATTCCGATAAGTAAGTTGACTTTAATTTTTTATATGATATGCTACATTTGTATTAACTATTATTTCTGCTAGGGGAGCCTATGATGGCTGAGAATGAAGACCCTTGGAACCTGAACTGGTTAACACCAGCGGAGGGAAGTGGAAAAATGCTTATTCTTGCAATCAATTTATTTTTTGAGTTGAAGATATTGTCTTAAAGCACTCTTGAATTAATTGACGCTTGCTTAAGTTCATCCGTTCCCTCCTCAATCAGCCAGAAATTAAAAAGAGGAGGATTTTTTATGCAATTTACCGACACATTACGGGAAGCAACTGAGAAAAGCTGGGAGCAAAGCTTAAATCATCCATTTGTAAAAGGAATTGTGGATGGTGACTTACCGCTGGAAACTTTTAAATACTACATTCTTCAAGATATCTATTACTTGAAGCATTTTGGAAAAGTGCATGCTATGGCTGCAGCTCAGGCTGAGGATTTTCATGTAACCGCAATGCTTGCTGAAAAAGCTAAAAGTACGGCACAAGCTGAGCTAACTGTTCATAAAGCGCATGCAGAAATCCTTAATATTAATGAAAAAGATACTGAAAATTTTAAACCTGCTCCTACAGCTTATGGATATACTGCACACTTATATCGAGCAGCTCTTTCAGGCAGCCTTGGACAAACCGTTGCCGCACTCTTACCTTGTTATTGGTTATATGCGGATATTGGCAAAACCTATAAAGACGCCAAACCAAAAGAGAAAATATATCAGAATTGGATTAATACGTATGCCGACGATTGGTTTCACACCTCTACTCAAGAGCAAATCGATCTACTAAATTCTATAGCCGAAAAATCCAGCGAGAGTGAAAAAGAGAAGATGAAAGAACAATTTGTTATTGCTAAGGAGTACGAATTGGCTTTCTGGGAAATGGCCTATACAAAGGAACAATGGTTTTCTGACAGACAATGGCATGCAACTGTTTCCCATAATAATTAATAAACGTAGTTAGTTCTCCATATAAAATTATTCAATATAATAAAGCGATCTATCGTTAAGATAGATCGCTTTATTGGGTATATACTTTTCTTGTTTAGTCAGTATTAATTTTTCTTTTTCTTCGTTATTTCTAATTGCTTTGCTTCATCAGATAAGGATTTAAATAAACTGACGATCATTAAGGCCATAATAACCGAAAATGGTAAAGCTGCGATAATCATCATATTTTGAAGTGCTTGTAATCCTCCAGAATATAAAAGAACGAGCGAAGCAGCTGATAGTAATACACCCCACACAATTTTAATCTGATTACTCGGCGAATGAGAACCATTTGTTGTCATCATCCCAAGCACAAATGTACCAGAGTCTGCAGACGTAATGAAGAAAGTAGCTACCAACAGCATTGCAATAATAGAAGCAATTAAGCCTGCTGGGTAATGTTCAAACATACCGAACAAAACCTCTTCTGTTGCAAGTGATGAAATCTTTGCTAAACCTGAATTTTCAACCTTGATGGCAGCACCACCAAATGCAGCAAACCAGAAAAAGCTCACAATTGAAGGAACGAACAATACATTTAATATAAATTCACGTATCGATCTTCCTCTTGAAACTCTGGCAATAAACACTCCAACAAATGGAGACCAAGAGATCCACCATGTCCAGTAAAAAATAGTCCAATCATTAATCCACTGATGAATATCCGTATCAAGTGGAGCAATTCGAAAACTCATTTTCGGTAATGATTGAAGATACGTACCTATTGTATCCGTAAATAAATTTAGAATGAAAATGGTTGGGCCAAATATAAAAATAAGTAGAAGCAAAATCGTAGCAAGCCCCATATTGGCATTACTTAAATATTTTATCCCTTTTCCAAGACCTGACCAAGCAGAGATCATAAACAGAACGGTTACGATAGCTATAATTATAAATTGAACGCCAATATTTACAGGGATGTCATAAAGAAAAGATAACCCCCCATTTATTTGTACCGCTCCAAAGCCTAAAGTTGTTGCAACACCAAGTACAGTAGCGACTACAGCAATAATATCCACCACTCTACCAGTCGTTCCTTTTACTCTATCTCCTAAAACAGGACGTAATGTAGCACTAATTAAACCAGGCTCATCCTTTCTAAAATTGAAATAGGCTAACACTAATGCTACTATCCCATAAATACTCCATGCATGAATACCCCAATGGAAAAACGTAAACCGTAAAGCATCCTTAATAGCCTGATTCGTGCCGGTCTCTCCAGTAGGTGAACTGAGAGCGTAATGGCTAAGTGGTTCCGCACTACCATAGAAAACCAATCCAATACCCATTCCAGCACTAAATAACATAGCTATCCATGTTGGCCGGGAGAATTCAGGTTTTTCATCTGGCTTTCCTAATTTTATCTTACCCACAGGACTAATTAATAGAAATATACATACTAACGTAATGGCCGTAACAATTATCAAATAATACCAGCCAAAAGATGTGGCAATAAAAGATTTGATATTTGTTGTTACTGTTTGAAAGGCTTCTGGCATAATAGCCCCGATAATAACCATTACTGCAATGATGGAGGCAGATATATAAAAGACTGATGTAGCTCTTTTCATTACTATCTCTCCTTTCCGACGAATAAAGTTTTAATTATTTTCCTCCAGTATTCACAAAATATGTATAGATGCTATTTTGTGAATTAAGCAACTGTTTCAGTTTATAGTTAAAAATAAAGGCAGACAAGTAATATGTCTTATCTGCCAAACATTCCTAATATTCTTTTGTATAACCAACCTCTACCCATTTCACCTTATACGACTGATCATTCTGCAGTTGAAATATACGAAATTTATTAAGCTGTTTTCCATATACATGAATGGTCACCGCCATTTTTTCCCCAACAGATTCAAGTATATGACAATCTGCAGGTGGTAATAATTCACCGGTACTTTGCTCGTTTAGACGTACCGTGCCAGCGGGGATCAATTTCACAAATTCGTCTTCTTCCCTCTCCTCCCGCACGAAATTTTTGACTTTCATCATACCGGTCACTACCCCCTCTACTCCCCATGTACCATCATGATCATGAAGAGGAGTTTTTTGACCGGATTTCCATCCTAATGCCAAAACTTCAAAACGATTCTCAGGGTCACGATATAAAGAATGTCTTGTATAACCATCTTCATCTAATTGGTAAACAGATTTAGGCAACCAACTATCTGTTTTTATTAGTTCACCGACTAATTCTTCTGCTTTTTCCACAATTGTCGCTTCTTTTGTATTTCCTTCTACTAGCTTTGTGATATCCTGTACAAAATCATTCAAGCTATACGGTTCTAATGTGGTCACAATTTCGCACTCCCTGTAGGTATTAAATTTTTGTAAGTAAAACAATTGTTGTCAAAAGTTGACTGATAGCATCGTTATCTTACAAGTTACTACCTTTAGGGTCTATTAAATAAGAAGAAAAATCAATACTTTCGAGAAAGTTTATAAATTATTTATTATCTTAACTCTTAAGGTTAGTTACAAAAATAAAACATTATCAATAAAAAAATTAATTTTGTTTCTTTTCTTTAGGTACAATAACATCTAGACTGGTCCAGTCAAAGTTTCCATTTCTGATTTTGTCTCTGCGGTCTTTCGTTATATAAGAACGACTTGGATCAAGATGATAATCTGTCAATTCCTCAGGATCACCTGATGGCCGTTCATGTGACAGAAGAAATGCTGCGATATCTGCTGCCTCCTGATCTGTTAAGGTCCCTTCCATCCCCTTTGGCATGTTGTTTTGAATAAATCCGGTCGCCTTTTCAATTTTTGTCATACCTGCTGCTTCATTAAATGATCCTTCTCCCCATAACGCAGGACCTGTGTGGTCACTTGTTCCAGAACCATCTGTAGCATGACAGGATACACAATTTTTCTCTACAAACAATCTTGCCCCATTAGTAAGATCTGGCTCAGGTACTTTCTTTTTATCATTATTCATTCTCCATGTAATGTCCTTTTTTGATTCAACATCTTTGGATATAAATTCAAAATAAGCAACCATTGCTTTCATTTCTTTACTGTCTTCATCTAATTTATCACCGTTCATACTGCGAACAAAGCAACCGTTTATTCTATCTTCAATCGTAGTCAGCTTGCCTCTCCGCATTTTAGGAAACTTCTTAGTAATACCAACCATCGGAGAGTTCGGGGCAAGACCGCCATCTCCATGACAACTTAAACAAGAAAGCTCATTTCCTACATGATCTGGTACCACTGCCTTAGTATCATCAAAAATTTCTTTACCATAAATTATGTCACTATTTTGATCCAGCTGGCTTAACTCCTCACGTATTTGGTTTGCGTCATACATTTCCCCTTCACTCCGAGCCTGATCACTACATGCGACAGTTAGTAATGTTAATGAAATAAATAATAGCCAAACATATTTTTCCTTAAACACACATATTCCTCCTTCCTTGCCAAAGTACTATTTTACCAATACCCAACTCATTCTGTTTACTAACATATATTTGGATATTATTGATAGGAATTTTTCTTCAAAACACTCTCAACGTTTAATTTTCAAACAACAAGGGTAGGGATTTTAGAGCACAAAATCATTCTATACATATCGGAAGGGGGCAAAGTACAATGAAAAAAATAGCTATACTTCCTTTTATAATGTTGCTTGCAGGCTGCCAGAGTATTACGGTACTCGATCCCAAAAGCTCTACCGGAAAAGAACAAGCCTACTTAATTTGGTTCAGTTTAGCAATAATGGCAATTGTTTTGCTTGTTGTTTTTATTCTGTTTACGCGGTTTGTGATCAGGTATAGGTATACAGAAAAAAAAGCAGAATTTATACCTAAAGATGTAAAAGGAAACTTAAAATATGAATTAACCTGGACAATTGTTCCATTTTTATTGCTTGCTGTTCTTGCCATTCCAACATTAAAAATCACATTTAATCAGTCACCAGAAACGGAAGCTGAAGCAAATACAAACGGCATTCATATTAACGTTACTGCAGAGCAATTCAGGTGGACGTTTGAACACAAAAACAGTAAAACTGTTCATAATGAATTAATCATTCCTGAAAATAAGGATATTGTATTTCATCTTATATCCAAGGATGTCATCCATTCTTTTTGGATACCTGAACTGGCAGGAAAAGTAGATGTTATCCCGAATAAGGAACTTACATACGTTATTAAGAACGCAGAGATAGGTGAATATGATGGGAAATGTGCAGAATTTTGTGGCATACAACACGCGAATATGACATTTGACGTGAAGGTAGTTTCATTGGATGAATATAACCAATATCTAAATCAATCAAGCAATCAAGCAATCAAAAAGAAGCACAGTAACATAAATGGATTAGTAAGGAGTGTGAGGCATGAATCTATCAATCTTTGGTAAATCTCTATTTGTTCCATCCGATGTTATAGCTGCATGGGTTTTTACCATTATCATGGGTGGCATTGTTTTAATTGCTATCTTTAAATATAAGAAGTTGCCTGTCATTTGGGAATTTATGCGTACAACAAATCATCGTAAAATCGGTACTCTATACATACTATTTGGCTTCATATTTTTCCTTAGAGCCGGAATAGATGCTTTGTTTATTCGTTCTCAACTTGCTGTACCTAATAACGACTTCTGGGTTTTTCAATTCCAAAAATACAATGAAGTATTTACAACCCACGGTACCATGATGATTTTTTTTGCAGCAACTCCCATGCTTTTGGGCTTAATGAACATCGCTGTACCATTACAAATTGGAGCTCGTGATTTGGCTTTTCCGTTTTTAAATGCAGTTGGATTCTGGCTATTTTTCACAGGGGGTATGCTGTTTAATATTGCATTCTTTTTAAATAGTGCGCCTGCAATAGGTTGGACAGGATATGCACCGTTATCAACCTCTATTTTCACCCCGGGTGTTGGATCAGACTTTTATGTTTTCAGTTTACAAATTTCCGGGTTAGGGACCATTTTTACAGCACTAAATTTAATAGTAACAATTGTAAGATTGCGCGCACCTGGCATGAAATTTACCAGGATGCCATTATTTACATGGGCAACACTGATTACAGCATTTCTAATTCTTGTAGCATTTACAGTTTTAGCTATCGGACTCTATTTACTCATGTTTGATCGCATGTTTGGAACAAAGTTTTTCCACGGGCCTGATGGCGATCCTGTGTATTGGCAACATCTATTCTGGATTTTTGGTCATCCTGAAGTGTATATACTCGCATTGCCAGCATTTGGTATTTTCTCAGATATCATTTCAACATTCTCAAAGAAGCGCGTTTTTGGTTATCCAGCAATGGTCCTTTCCATTGTGCTAATCGGATTCTTATCCTTTATGGTTTGGGTTCATCATATGTTTACTGTGGGCCTGGGCCCTGTGACAAATACAATATTTGCGATTACAACGATGGCTATTGCCGTGCCAACTGGAATTAAAATATTTAATTGGCTATTTACAATGCGAGGTGGTGTAATAAGGTTCTCCACTCCCATGCTGTTCTCTTTAGGATTTATTCCTTCTTTCGTTATGGGAGGAGTAACTGGTGTTATGCTGTCAGTTTCAGCAGCTGACTTTCAGTTTCACGATTCACATTTCGTTGTTGCTCATTTCCACTATGTAATTATTGCTTCAACTATCTTGGGAATTTTTGCAGGCATCTATTATTATTACCCTAAAATCACTGGTTTTGTGCTTGATGATAAACTCGGAAAATGGCATTTTTGGCTATTTCTTATTGGGTTTCATCTAACCTTCTTTCCAATGCATATATCTGGACTGAACGGTATGCCTCGAAGGGTTTATACGTTTAGAGTAGGAGGAGGCTTAGAAATCACCAATTTATTAAGTACAATAGGTGCATTTACCATGGGAATTAGCATGCTATTTTTCTTTTATAATTTATATATTACACATAGAAAAGGTGAAAAAGTTGGTAAAGATCCATGGGGTGGGCGAACTTTAGAATGGACGGTAGGTTCCCCTTCTCCGGAGCATACATTTTCACCGATGCCATTGGTGGAAGAAATGGATCCTTTTTGGTATGCAAAGTTGCGTAGAGAAAGAATAAAAACAACAAAAAAACATAGAGCCAGCCCAATTTCAAGAAATTCCATACTTCCTTTTCTTATGACAATCACTTTAGGATTAATGTCATTTTGTATGATTTATAAATGGTACGTACCAGCAATTATATTTGGAGCAGGTGTATTCAGCTTCTTTATTATCAGGGCGTTTCACGATGAGAGAGCACGGCATTACGGAAAGGAGCAGACAGATGATAAATAATTACGAAGCTACCCTATTTAAGGATAAGCAAATTGGTTTTTTCATTTACCTTTTTGTTGAAGCAATTATGTTTCTCACCCTGTTTGCAACCTATCTTGTATTCACTCCTTCTTCCGAGGGTCCACATCCCTCTAAAGTGTTTGAAGCTAAAAGTGTGATCATTTCTTCCGTTTTCTTGTTATCTAGTAGTGGAACATTATGGCTAGCTGAACGAGGGCTTAAGGATAGACAACTTAAAAAGCTGTTACCATGGTTGGGAATTACTCTATTATTCGGTTTGATATTTTTAGGATTAGAAATTCGTGAGTTTTCTAAATACGTAGGTGAAGGATATACATTAAGTACAAGCTCCTTTCTCAGCTCTTATTATGTGCTTGTTGGATTACATGCCAGCCACGTAGCCTTCGGTTGTGCTTGGATGACTATTCTATTTATTCAGCTCAAGCGGGCTATTCCATACTCTTTGTATATGGAGAAATTTAAAACCTTTTCCTACTACTGGCATTTTGTAGATGTGATCTGGGTGTTTATTCTTCTTATCGTATATGTGAGGTATTTGATATAGTGGTTATAATAATGTTGCGTACAAATGTTATCTCGTATATTCAAAGTAGGAGGAAAATGCGAACTAAAGTAGTCACATTTTAAGGAAGTGGATGGACCCATTGATTTCTGCTGCAGGGGGACGCTTTCCGCTCCAATCAATTAGTATAAGCTTTATATTACCAAATGCCGAATGGGCTTTTCACTTGTAATTGTAGATGTTAAATGAGCTTTTTTTCACCTAATACTAAAGACACTTTCTGTTGTTGGAAAAGTAAAATTAAGCGGAGGAAAATACGGAGACTTCTGGGGGAGATGAGGCATCGGTGAGACCCCGGAATGCGGTAGCATGAGGAGGCTCATCAGCCGCCCCC
The DNA here is from genome assembly GCF_001878675.1 of Virgibacillus halodenitrificans. Lineage (NCBI taxonomy): Bacteria > Bacillati > Bacillota > Bacilli > Caryophanales > Bacillaceae > Virgibacillus > Virgibacillus halodenitrificans. The sequence goes on from NZ_CP017962.1 coordinate 2,806,061, forward strand.
GAAAAGCGCAGTATTTTCCGTAGCGGAGGTGTAACCACATTCATTATTTCAGTGAGCTTTCCAGCAACAATGTTATTTTTCACACTTTAAACACCACAAGTTACGTCACTGTATATATTTTGCGAATTATTCGAGACCTCCAGCATATATTTTAGAAGCATTAAAAGAGCATCAAAAAACTGCCGGGCATATGTTTGCCGGCAGTTTTCTTTTTTCATTATTTAGCTGTGTATCCGCCTTCGATTGGTAATTCAATACCTGTTACAAATTTTGCTTCATCTGAAGCCAAGTACAATACGCCATAAGCTACATCATCTGGATCACCAAGATCTGGAAGTGGTGTTACAGAATGAGCCCAGTTACTCATTTGCTCATCTTGGAACATTTTTTCTGTCATTGGAGTGATAATGATACCAGGGTGTACAGAATTAACACGGATTCTATCTTTTGCATAATCAACTGCTGCAGCTTTGGAAAGCATTCTTACTGCACCTTTAGAAGCAGTATAAGGGCTTGCGCCGCCACCACCAGTTAAACCTGAAGTGGAAGAGATATTAACAATGCTTCCTCCACCATTTTTTTGCATAACTGGGACAACATGCTTCATACCAAGGAATGTACCAGTAAGATTGATGTTCATAATTTTATCCCACTCTGCTACAGTAGTTTCATGCATTGGTTTTTGAATAGTAATACCTGCATTGTTGACAAGTACGTCAATTTTCCCAAATTCTGCTACAGCTTTTTCAACTGTTTCCTTCCAACCATCTTCACTGGAAACATCGTGGAAAAATCCAATTGCTTCTCCACCATTACTTTTAATTTCTTCAACTACTTCTTTTACTTTGTCTTCTTGTACGTCAGTTACAACAACTTTTGCACCTTCTTTTGCAAAAAGTAATGCTTCTGATTTACCTTGACCGCCACCTGCGCCAGTTACTATAGCTACTTTATTATCTAATCTTCCCATTAAAAACACTCCTTTAATACTGAAATAAACAATTCTATTATATTTTATCACTAAACTATTTAACGGTAAATTATTATGTCTTTATGGTTAATCCAAGTTATTTTTGCCTATTATATATTTCTTAATCATACATTTATAAATAAATTTCCCCTTTCCATTCCATCCATAAACGTCGAAACAGACCTATAAAACCAAATAACCACGCAGCTATAGCAATATAAAACATGACATGGGGTACAAACATGAGAAATTCTACTTCTACTGCTTTTGAAAATTGATATGTACTTGTCATGTACATAGCCAAAGGAAACGCCATCCCCCAATATTGCGGCTCATAGCTGATGGGATGTTGATTAATAACGTGTCGCCAGATCATTAATATAAACAATAATGGAATCCACCATGTGCCTGTAATCCAGAAGAACAATGTAAAACCTTTTAGGAATGGAGTAATCTGATTAAGCAGTTGCCAAAGTTCCGCATGAAGGATCAGTGTGGATCCGGCTAAAGTAGTTATAGCAACAGCCCCCATGTTGATCCAGTAAGGTGGTGTCAAAGCTTCAAATTTAAATTTCACAAAAGTAAAACGGTAAAAAATCAGTGTAATTATATTCAGATATAACATACAGCCGAGAAAATACATAGCTAATGTGAAAAATAATACTGCCTCCCGTGCTTGTCCGTTCATATAAGGGGATAGCAATGTCCCTAAAATAGACACAGACTGAGTAGCAACAGACGCAATCAGCCACGCTCCATTTATCCCTTCCTCTATGGTCGGCTTCTCTTTTCGTATTGTGACAGCTGTAAAAAAAGTATACATAATAATAACCCAAAGAATGATGGCAAAAACCCATAATGCTTGAGACATCAGATGACTATGACCCACAATAATTAATTGACTTCCGTAAACAGAAGTACCTGCCACGAGAGTAAAGAAGCCTGGGCCCTTCATATGATGTGTTACGTCATGAATTATATTTTGGAAGTAAAAAAGAATCCGAATAATTGTCAACACCCATAATACACAATATGCTACCGTATTAATGACTAATAATATAGTTGAAAAAAGCGAATATCCCAGCATGTAGGAACCAATGGATAAAGCTCCAGTTGCCATGACTAATGCAAAATACCCTGGAAAAAGATACTTTGCTTTTTTCGTAATAAACGAAATCACCACACACCCTCCCCTCATCTAAATTAAATTCTACTACTAGATTAACACATATAAGTAATCAATAAGCAATAGAAGGGAGATCAGTGCATACTGACCTCCCTTCTAACTTACTTTTACTTTGGTGGACGATTTTGTTTGTATTTCTTATCATCCTTCATATCATTCAACTCTTGTTTACTCTTATTTTTCTTCTTTTTATTTTTATCACTCATCATCACAACCTCCTTTAATCATAGGTTGCTTCATTTCTGTAAAAAAATGAATGTGAGTTATGAAATGCAGGATTATTTTAAAACAAAAGCCGTTTCACTTGAGCCTTCCTTTGTTTTTTTCACTTCTAATATTGCAGGGAAAATAGCTTTAAGTTCTTGGACATGAGAAATAACTCCGATCATTCTACCTGATTGTTGTAAATCAACTAACGTATCTATTGCCTTATTAAGTGATTCCTCATCCAATGTGCCAAATCCTTCATCAATAAACATCGTGTCAATCTGAATATTTCCTTGAAAACTCTGAATTACATCTGACATTCCCAACGCAAGACATAGGGAAGCATTGAACTTTTCTCCCCCGGATAAAGTCTTTACATCTCTTGTTTGGCCGGTGTAGGCATCATGCACATCAAGAGCTAATCCGCTTTGCCTTCCGTGCGATTCCTGCCGATCACTTCGAATAAGTTGAAATTGTCCATTGGATAATCTCCGCAAACGATGATTCGCAACATCTATAATTTGTTCAAGGTACTCAATTTGCAAGTATCGCTCAAACGATATCTTACGATCATTTTGTCCACGCACAATATTAAACAAGTCAGAAACTGTGCGCAGTTGTTGATCTATTTTGCGAACCTGCTCATTTGCTTTTAATATATTATCTTTAAGCTGTTGAGCTTCCTTAAACCATTCTCTTGATTGTTGTACTGCTTTAAGTGCTGTTTCATAAGCATTCTTAAGTTCCTGAAGTTGAGTTTCCAGCAAAGAAAGATCCAATTGTTTTTTGTCATTTAATGCCGTTTTTAATTCATCTACCCGAAATTGTAGGGTTACTCGTTTCTGATTGTATTCTTCGATCTCTTGCTTTGCTTCTTCACGAGCAATATCCGACATCTTCGCCTCTTCATACGCTTTTGTGTTCATAAAACCTGCTTGGTCAAGCGCATTGTTCCATTCACGTTCAGCGTCTAGCTGTTTTCTTTTTGTCTCTTCAAGTTGATTTGTAGCATGAATTAAATCCGTGTTTACCTTTGTCTGCTCTTCTTTTGACTTCTGAAGCTCTCGCTGAACCTTTTCCCACTCTTCTTCCATTTCCTCTTTCTTTTTAGTGGTCTCGGTAATAGCTTGTTTTAGTTCAAAAAGCTGCCGAATTTGTTCAGGAATTTTACCAATGCGCTCCTGATAAACTGCATAAGTAGTATTATACTTCTCATTTAATTCTTGGTATTGTTTCTCCAGTTTTTCTTCCTGTACAGTTACCTGTTCAATATGCTGCTCCGTTTCTTCCAACTCTTTTTTGAGTTGTGTAACTTTTTCTGTCGCAGCTTCCAAATTTGTAATATCTTTTTTGAGTTGTCGGCCTTCCTGCAAAATAGTAGCCTTTGCTTCTTCAGCCTCATTTACTGGGATGTTAATCTCAGATAATTCTACAGCTCTCTTTTCATACTGTGCTTTCACCGCTTTCCAATCTGCAACACTATTGCGGTAAATATCATCTGTTTTTTCTAGTTCCTTGCGAGCCTTCTCTAATTCCTCTTTCGTTACACTAGCTTCCTCACCAACTGCTTTGTTTGGATGGTGCTCACTTCCGCAAACGGGACAGGCTCCACCTTCATGGAGATGGCTTGCAAGTATGCTTGCTTGACCGTTCAACCACGTATTTTCTATGTTCTCATATTTTTCCTTTATTAACTTATAATTAGCTTGCTTTTGTTGAACTTCCTTTTCCAATTTAACCTGTTTATTTTTCGTATCAATAAACTCTTCAACTAATTTATATTGATTCAACATTTCATTGCGTTGATTGTTCTTTTTTACTAACTCGTTTGGGGATTGATCTAACACCTTTATCTCATTTTTGTAAGAATCACGTCTATTTTTGTAATTCTTAAGTGTAGCAGTCAATTCTTTAAGTCTTTGTTCTATCTGTTTTCCATCTTGTTTTTGTTGCTGTAATAATTGCTTTGTTTTATCTATTTCTTCTACAATTGGCAAAAACTCATATAACTGATCAAGTTTTTTACGAAGCGCCTCCCGTTCCTCTTGCTTCTTTTCTTCCTTTTGAAAAGAAGCAAGAGATTCATCTACTGTTTTAGCAGCAACTTGTTTTTCTTTTTGAACTTGTAGCAGTGTTTGTTCTTTCTGTTGATAATCTTTCTTTAAATCAACACGCTGCTTCTCATATGGGTAAATTTGTGTAGCCCGTTCAGCTTGTTGAAGTTTATTTTCTTTTTCTTTATATTGAGGAGCTTTTTCCTGCAATTCTTTCAGCTGTGCTTCTTTATCTGAAATCTCTTCCCACTGCTTATTAATTGCCTCCGCGCGGGAAAATTCTACTTGTTTTTGTGCATGTAGCTTGTACGCTTGTTCATATGTTTCCTCATCTTGTTTAATCCGTTCCTCATAAAACTCAATTTCTTTCTCTAAACCTGATACAACTTGATTCTCATTAAAATGCTCTTCACTCAACACCTGATACAGTTGTGCATCTTCTCGAAAAGGGAGCGTAGCACTAATATGCTGAATATATGTATCCCTGGTTTGCACTGCTTTATTATATGCTTCCTCCACCTTGCTTTTTCGTATACGTAAACGTTCATTGATATGTTGATATGTTTGTGTTTTAAAAAGTCTTCTTAAAATCTCTTCCTTATTTTCAGTTTGCGACGTCAATAGCTTTCGAAACTCCCCTTGCGGAAGCATAACTATTTGCTTGAACTGATCCTGAGTGAGCCCAATTAACATCTCTATCTTCTTATCTATTTCTGAGACAATTTGTCTGTCTACACACGGGATCTCTCGTCCTTCCACTTGTTCATAAAATTCAAATCGATCTCCTGTCTTGGATTTATTTCCTCTTTTAATATGACCAAGCTGACGGAGCACTCGATAATGATGACCCTTTAATTCAAATAGTAGTTCAACCGCAGTGTGTGTATCATCCTCTGCAAAATCACTACGCAACATCAATGTATTTTCCCGGTCTTGTCCACTTGCACTTCCATATAAAGCAAAACAAATTGCATCAAAAATTGTTGTCTTTCCTGCTCCAGTATTCCCGGAAATAACAAAAAGACGGTTATCTTCTAATTCGTTAAAATCAACAATCTCCGTTCTCTTATATGGACCAAATGCCGTCATCTTTAGTTTTAATGGTCTCATAACAAATCCCCCCAAACAGAATTTACTTGGTAATATATTCTTTTATTTCAGCTGTTGTTTCATTTTCTTCTTTTAACAGCTCATCAAGAACTTCTTTAAAAATTGCTTCTGTCTCTTCCCCAACTTCTGTCCCTTTTACTTCTTTGTAAAATGCTCTGAATAGCTCCAAGTCACTCATTTGCGTCCGTTCTGTATTTTCATTCAGTTCTTCAGCCGGGGAAAGCAAATAGTTTTTACGTTCAACATGCATCGCATTTGGATACACCGAACGGATTTTTTCCATTGGTGAAAGCACAGGAGTCTCATCCATGAGCCGAACAAACACATAATCATCACTGACTGGCAGCAAAAGCAGCTCTTCTAACGTTCCTTCTATCGTGCGCATATCCCTTCTAGGTGAAAGCAGGCGTTTTTCTACTTCAACCTCACCATTTCCATTCATCTCCACAATATGAAAGCCTTTTTTATGATTTTCCTCAGAAATAGAATATTTTAGAGGTGACCCAGCATATCGAATTGTTTCATTTGATACGAAATGCGCCTGGTGCAAATGGCCAAGTGCAGTGTAATGAAAATCTGTAAAATGCTTGGCGTCAACATACTCAGAGCCACCAATAGACAATGGCCGTTCTGAATCACTTGTGTTTTCTTCTTCTTCTCCATATGGAGTAATAAATGCATGACCTACAAAAACATGACGTGCTTCCATATTCATTGTAGAGGTAACTTGCTGTGTAATTTTCTCCATTGCATCATTATGGGTGCGTATGTTGTCATCTTGAAACGCATTCCTCACTACACTGGGATCACAATATGGAATTAAATGAAAATGCACTTCGCCATGCTCGTCGTGTAATACAACGGGCTTAGGTTCGCTTGTGAAATTCCCAACAATATGACAGCCGTTGTCTCGCATAATCTTACTGCCAAAATTTAATCGACTGGGACTATCATGGTTTCCAGCAATCGCTAAAATCGGTGTCTTTAACTTTAAAACAATTGTATCTAGCACTTCATCCAAGAGATGTACTGCCTCTGTTGGAGGGACAGCTCTATCATATAGATCTCCTGCAATAATGACTGCATCCGGCTTTTCTTCTTCCATCGCCTTAATAAATTGTTGCAAAATATAGTCTTGATCCTCTGTCATATAAATACCTTGAACTAGCTTACCCAAATGCCAATCTGCAGTGTGAAAAAATTTCATATACATCCCCCTCTTATTTTATTGACTACTTATATTTGCTTATTAAAAGATTCATAGTTTTTTTATTGTAACATGCAAGGTTCTTATTTAAGTTGTGGTTGTACTAGGAGATTAATGGGAAGTGTAGCCTCTTGTTAGATGTTGTAGAAAAAGTGGATATTCAGCCGATCTAGGGCAGACCGGCTCAGACTGTTAATTATATTTCTAGCATAAACAATTCCATTCTGGAAGTAAACTTGACAATTATTCAAATGGTTGACAACATGGTTAAGGAAATTGTTCTTTTCGCTTAAGAGAAATTTAAAATTATATCATTTAAATAGGTTAAAATCTACATTTCCGCTATTTTTAAAATAATGGCCAAGCATTATTAACAGCTACTTGCTTCATTGCTGGGGTTGGATTTACAACTACAGGGTAGTCAGCGAGCTGAAATAACGGGATGTCTGTCTCGCTATCTGCATATGCCCATATTTCATTAAGCTCTTCATTAGATATATGGCCTTCTTTCTTTGCACGCATAATCCATTTTTTTACTTCTGTTACTTTTCCCTCTCCATTTACTATGTTTCCTAGTTCACCTGTACAAACACCATTTGGATAATAGGTCAGCGTTGTGCTTATAATATGAATATCCTTAAGATCAACTTCCTTTACGAATGCCTCCAAAAATGGCTGTAGAGCGCCAGACAATAAGATAATGGTATCTCCATTACTTTGATGCTCCTTGATTCGGTCAATAAGTTCTGTATGTACTTCCGTTTTACCCAAATCTACCAGCTTTTCAAAAAAGGTATCCATTTCCTGCTTTGTCTTTCCTCTGAATCCCTTTGCAAATGCTTTAAAAAATTCTTTTTTAAAAGCGTTTTTTCCATTTATTATGCCCGATATACCAGCTTTACCCAATCCAACTGTTACAGGAACCCAATCCTTCCTTGTGTATTCCTTTTTTGCAATTTGAAACATAATTTTAAATGAATCTCCCTTATAAAGGGTTCCATCGAAATCTACAGTTACAATAGCCATGATACACCTCTTCTCTATTTGTTTTACCTGTATCTTCAGTTTAACACATTTACATTAAAGTCTACCTTTCTCCACTTATAGCTAGCAGTTCATTATATTAATAAACAACTGCCTCTTTTGCTTCGACAGGAAATGGAAATATTGATAAACTGTTTTATATTACGTATGAACGAAGGTGATCTCATGGAAGAGATAGTTTTAGTAAGTATGGTAGTAATCCTTGTTCTGGGGATATTCTCTCAATGGCTTGCGTGGAGAATTCAATGGCCGTCAATTGTGATTATGTCGATTACCGGTCTGTTAATTGGCCCTATATTTGGATTGATGAACCCTCAAGAAGCACTTGGTGATTTGTATAGTCCCCTTATATCACTTGCTGTTGCTATTGTACTTTTTGAAGGCAGCTCCAGCTTGGATATTAGAGAGATAAAAGGAATATCTAAATCTGTTTTCCGTATCGTAACCCTGGGAGCTTTCCTTGCTTGGGTCGGAGGCGCACTAGCAGCACATATGATAGCTGGATTAAGTTTGGAAATATCCTTTATTATTGGTGGTTTGTTTGTAGTTACTGGCCCCACGGTAATTATACCTCTCCTACGTAATGCAAAATTAAAACCACGAACAGCTGCAGTATTGAAATGGGAAGGAATTATCGTAGATCCTTTTGGTCCATTACTCGCACTATTCGCTTATGAGGTAATAAAAGTACTTACTACACCTGAATTGCATCTCGATTATTTACTTAAATTTTTCTTTAGTGCCTTAGTAGCTATTGTTTTTGGTTATATTATAGGAATGCTTGTAAGTATATTAGTGAGTAAAGGGTATTTACCTGAGTACTTAAAATCCCCGATTATACTTGCTTTTGTACTTCTCTGTTTCACTCTGGCAGAGGTAGTCATGCACGAAACAGGCATGCTTGCCGTAACAGTGATGGGGTTAACTATGGCTCGTACAAAACGTTATGTTTCAGCAATTGGGAATGTCAGTCATTTTGTTGAAAACATATCGGTTCTCTTAACCTCAACCATTTTCATTTTGCTAACAGCTTCTCTATCCAGAGAAACAATTGCAGAAGTGTTTACCTTACCAATCATAGGATTTGTTCTTGTCATGCTATTTATAGTAAGACCTGCATCGATATGGATTTCCACAATTGGTACAGAGCTCACAAAGCCGGAAAAAACCTTAATCGGATGGGTTGCGCCACGTGGTATTGTAGCATTAACAGTTTCCGGTTATTTTGCTGCAATATTAATAGAAGAGGGTCATGAAGGTGCGTCTATGCTTACGGCACTGACCTTTGCCCTTGTATTTATAACAGTTTGTGCGCACGGTTTTACACTAGGGCCTTTAGCAAAAGCATTAAAACTTGGCAATACGGAAGCTCCAGGGGTTCTAATTGTAGGAGCAAGCAGCTTCTCGATTGCCTTTGCAGAATATTTAAGAAAACTGGACATTCCTGTATTGATTAGTGATTCCTCTGGCGGAAGGCTGCGTGGAGCAGTTGAAAAGGGAATTCCAACATACCAAGGGCAAATTCTTGCAGAACATACACAATATGATGTTGACTTAACACCATATGAAACAATTCTCTCTATGACAGGTGACGTCTCATACAATGCACTTGTCAGTCAATCGTACGCACCTGAATTTGGGTACAATAATACGTTTTCTCTTCCAGCAGGGAATTTCAAACGAATTAATCAAGATAATGTATCCCATTCAGCAAAGGCCCATATATTATTTGCGGAAGAAGCTATTTTTACCGAGCTTAACCGCAAGATCAACACTGGTTATACAATACAGGAGATAGCCATTACCGAAAAAAATAAAATAACAAAGGATCATATCCCTCAAGATGTAATCCCTTTGTTTATTATTAAAGGAAACAAGAATATCCAATTTATCACCTTAAAAAAGAAACTGGTTTTAGATGAAGGAGATCAGCTTGTAGTGTTAAAGAAAGGATAATAATGAGCCGTTGGGGGATACATAAAAATTTCCCCAAAGGCTTTTTAGCTCTTTTATAGATTCAAAAATATATTAAGGCCTTCTAATAATTCATAAAATAGATAAAATGCGAAATAACTTGTTGTGGATGGAGTAATTAATTTTACAGAGTAAGCACCCATTGATTTGCGTTTCAGGCGGACGCTTTCACACCTCCGGGTACAAGCGCGACATCTGTTCGTAACCTCACAGTGTCTTCTTTGCCGCCCGGCATGGCCTCAGCCGCTTCCTCCGCTACGCTTCGTGCAGGGTCTTCAGCTCATGCTATTCGAGGCCACTGAAAAAGTCCGGTAAATTCTTGAGAAGGCTAGTTCCAAAAAATTACATCACCACTTTTTAGTCTATGAGTGGAATAAACTGGTTCTGGCTCTCCATTTATGCATATTAACAAAACAAAATTTTGGGATAGCGTCTTTTGAAAAACTTCTATTTTAGTAGAAAATGACTTTTTCAGTGGCCTCATGCTATTCCGGCAGGAGTCGCCGCCTTCCACTCCAATCAATTTGTATGAGCTTTAAAGTCTCAAATGCGAAGTGGGCTTTTCACTTGCTTCTTGACGATGTAAAGCGACCTTTTTACACCTAATACTAAATTAATTTATTGCTAAAAAGTAACCCTTAGCGAAGGGGAAATATGGAGACTCCTCGAAAATGAAAATACACATTTTCTTCGTGCGATGCCTTGCTGACGAAGCTTTCCTTGTCCTGTGGGAGGAGAGGCCTCGATGAGACCCCGGAACGCGTAGCGTGAGGAGGCTCATCAGCCGCCCACGGAAAGCGGAATATTTCCCCGTAGCGGTGATTTACGCAGCCTCTATATTCCTATTTAGTTCGCACCTTACTCCTACTGTGTAGTAAATGTATTATTTTTTTATCCCACAACATTTGAGATAAAATCTAATATTTATGTTTAGCTCATATGTCTCCAGGAAATATAAAGGAGAGACCTAAGAGAAGGTTTGCAAATTATCAATTACTTATCTGGAGTTTTCGCTACCTATCTAATTATTACCTACCCCATATGTAACCATGATATAGTTATTATAAGAGTTGGAGCAACATAATTTTCAACCACGTTCAAACACTGTCCTAGCAGTGATAAACCTAGCGGGACCGTGATAACTCGATTTTATATTAAACAATAATAAAGGAGAGTCACATGAAATCATTTTTTAACACTCGCTTTATAAAATTTCTTGGTGGCAGAGACTTACTGTTTGGATTACTGATCCTTTTCTTGCTGGGTATAACAATTTATATTTATGATAAAGTTTCGTTTATTTTCCACCCATTACTTGTTATTATTTCAACTCTGGCAGCCCCAATTATTTTAGCATTAATTGCATACTATTTAGTGAAACCGATTATCCATTTACTAGAGAAATTACGCATAAATCGCTTGGGAGCCATTATTATTATTCTGCTTGGAGTGAGTGGACTACTAACAGGTATCATTCTCTTAACTGCACCTGCTATACAATCACAAATTAAGGAATTAGCCGTGGAGCTACCCAAGTATTTAAAGGAAATGGGCAATGGAATAAAGTCTTGGATTTCACACTCCTTTCTCGCTCCATACTACGATGATGCGTACCAGTGGGTAACAACAAACCTCAGTGAGTTGCCAAGCAAGATCAGTAACTACTTTGGTGGTGCAATGGAAGGAATTCGTAATGTAGCAAGCACAATAACACAGGTAGTAATTGCGATTATCACTTTTCCTTTTGTTCTATTTTTCTTATTAAAAGATGGAGAACGCTTTAAGCAACATACTTTGAAGTTGCTGCCTCCTCAATTTAGAAACGATGCAAATCAAATTTTAATAAATATGGACAGACAAGTGGGAACATATATTCAAGGTCAAATCATAGTGGCATCCTGTATTGGTGTTTTATTGTTTATAGGTTACTTGATCATCGGGCTTCCTTACGCGATTACACTGGCAATTATCGCAGCTGTTACGAGTGTCGTCCCATATTTAGGGCCTATGATTGCAATATCTCCGGCAATTATCATCGCGATCGTCGATTCCCCTTTTATGCTTGTCAAAATGATCATTGTTTGGGCAGCTGTTCAATTTTTCGAAGGGCATTTTATAACACCAAACGTAATGGGTAGAAACATGCACATTCATCCACTTACCATCATTTTGATCCTTTTGGTAGCTGGAAATTTATTTGGATTAATCGGAGTAATACTTGGTATTCCGGGCTATGCAATACTTAAAGTTTTTGTTGTCCACATGTTCCAGAAGCTTAAAGGAAGACATAATGAATACTATGGAGATAAATATGGATTATATAAATAACGCCTAATAGGTGCTGTGTAAGTGTAAAAGTCGATTTCATTCGAATTTTGTATGTTCGAATGGAATCGACTTTTTTAATTTTTATAAACACTACTTTGTTATCAACCTTTGTAATAAAACTATAGAAATAAATAAGCTAGTATGATAGGATAGTTAAATCACTTATTTACCTAGGTAAGTAATTAAGGAGTGTAAATATGAGCAGCTTAGATAATTGGGAAATTATCCACTTATTTAACCAGCGGTATCGCCATTTAAATAAGGAAATGAATTACCGTCTACAGGAACATAACCTTTATTCATCTCAATGGTCTGTTATTTTCTGTCTTAACCGTTTTGGGCCAATGACTCAAACTGAAATCTGGAAATACCTTCATACAGAAGCTCCCACAATTACACGGACCGTTTCACGTATGGAGAAAAATGGCTGGCTAATTCGAAAACCTGGTAAAGATAAAAGAGAACGCGTCATTGAATTAACAGAAAAAGCTAGAACCGAATATTCGGCTTTACGCCAAACAATGGATCAATTTGATCACGATATGCTTGCTTTATTATCAGAGCAGGAAAAGAAACAACTTTACTTTTTATTAAAAAAAATGACAAACACAGGAGCATCGAAAGAATGAACAACCAACCTAAGATTTGGACAAAAAGCTTTATAAGTATTTCACTAACACAATTTTTAGTATTTATTGCGTTTTATTTACTACTTACTACCCTACCAATTTATGTTATTAATAATTTAGATGGTTCAGAGGCTGAGGGTGGTCTGATTGTTACCGTTATGTTGATCGCCGCAATTATTGTGCGGCCATTCTCAGCAAATCTACTAGACAAAGTCGGTAAGAAAAAAGGATTGGTGGGAAGTGTTTCTATTTTTACCGCTACTACTTTTCTATACATCTGGGTAGACAGCCTTACACCGTTACTATATATCCGATTCTTTCACGGATTATCTTTTGGGGTAATAACCACCGCGACAGGAGCTATTGCAGCTGATATAATTCCTGCTTCCCGTAAAGGCGCAGGACTTGGATATTTTGCTATGGCAATGAACCTTGCAGTAGTAGTAGGTCCTTTTATCGGTCTATCTTTACTTCAGTTTGTGTCCTTCAAAACTGTTTTTATCATTTTAAGTATCATTATGGTAACAGGTGTGTTTTGTTCCATGCTTGTTCAAGTATCTCCAGGCACTGAAAATATGGATACTAAACCTGCTAAAAATTTTTCCATCCATCAACTAATTGAAGTAAAGGCGATACCAATTGCATTAATTAGCAGCATTGTATCACTATCTTATGCAAGTATTATTTCGTTTATCTCTGTATACGCTGATTCCCTCGGACTTGCTTCTGCCGCAAGTTTCTTCTTTCTTGTCTTTGCAGTAGTTATGATTCTTTCAAGACCTTCTTTTGGTAGGGCATTTGATACAAAGGGCCCGCGGGTTGTTATTATCCCCTGTCTTCTTATATTCGCAGTTGGGCTTATCGTGCTTAGTTTCACGCAAACAGCCTTATTGCTATTAGTTGCCGCTGGGTTAATCGGGTTGGGCTACGGTACATTGTTGCCAAGTTTTCAAACCATGTCCATTCAGACCGCCTCAGTAGCCCGAAGTGGTCATGCAACAGCTACTTTTTTTATGCTATATGACGCCGGTATTGCTTTAGGTTCTTTTATATGGGGAGCCGTAGTTGCAGGATTTGGCTTTAAAAACCTTTATTTGATATGTGCGGTTCTAGTCATTTTAACAGCTATTTTATTTAATTTTTATTATACAAAAGCTAATAAAAAACAAAATGTAGCTCGCAAGGCTGCAGGAGAAAATTAATTAACATAGCTAAGGTACGTTATGAACATCAGCCTTCGTTAATGCACAGTACCTCCGTATTTATTGTTAATTAAATGTTAAAGCCAGTATAAGGACTTAAAGGGATGTGTTCACTATCCTTGAAATGAATATAAAAGTAAACTAAAAATTTCAGTCTGTATTTCTTTTTTTCTCATTATTTTTATTATATCCTATTAACATAGTACGAATTATACTTACTTGTTAAGGGAGGCTTTCACATGACAATGAAAAAAACACTAACACTTGCTGGATCTGATTCTAGTGGTGGAGCAGGAATACAAGCAGACTTGAAAACATTCCAGGAACACGGGGTCTACGGCATGAACGCTTTGACTTCTATTGTAACAATGGACCCGGATAACAATTGGAGCCATGGAGTATATCCAATTGATGTAGAAATCGTGGAAAAGCAACTAAATACGATCTTATCCGTTGGCATAGATGCAATGAAAACGGGGATGCTTGGATCTGTAGAGATTATCGAGCTAGGCGCCAGGAAAATAGATGAACATAAATTGGAAAATGTGGTAATTGACCCCGTTATGGTTTGTAAAGGGGAAGATGAGGTATTACAGCCGGAGAACACAGATGCAATGCGGGAGCTACTTCTCCCTCGTGCTGATATTATTACTCCGAACTTATTTGAAGCTGGTCAATTAGCTCGTACAGGTCCAATTAAAACAATGGACGGAATGAAAGATGCTGCAGTGAAAATTTATGAACTAGGCGCGAAAAATGTTGTCATAAAAGGTGGAAAAGCTTTGGAACATGATAAAGCTATTGACCTTTTTTATGACGGGAAAGATTTCAGTTGGTTAGAAAATGAGAAAATTGACACCCTTTACAACCATGGAGCTGGCTGTACGTTTGCAGCAGCTATTACATCTAATCTTGCACTTGGAAAGTCTGTAAAAGAATCTGTTGAGACAGCAAAAGATTTTGTGTATGAAGCTATTAAACATGGTTGGAAGCTTAATGAATATGTGGGTCCTGTTAAGCACGGTGCTTATAATCAATAAAAAAAGCGTAGAATAAAAGACTTGGCATGAATTCGTGCCAAGCTTTTTTTATTGTATTCATTCCATTCATCTCATAACAGTTTGTTAAATACAAGATTAAAATCCTACCCTTGGGGTATAGAATAAGATGTATTCTGTTTTTGTGTGAAAATTGAAAGGAGATAAGCAACTTGTTTGAAATAGTAGACGTAGAAGTAGCCTCCATTTTCGGAATGAACCATGTAAAAATCGAAGAACAAGTGACAGGTATTGTCGGTCAGAGTGGTAGTGGAAAATCTACCTTTCTCAGGTTACTGAATAACCTTGATACACCATCAAAAGGTAACATTTATTATAACGATAGATCATTGGTTGATATAGATCCGATAAAGCTTCGCCAAAAAGTCGTAATGGTACCTCAAACACCGGTTATTTTTGATGGAACCATATATGATAATTTGGTAATTGGCCATGAATTCTGTGGCCAAAGAAGTCCTCAAGAGAAAGAATTGCAGGAAATGCTACAAATGCTGCAGTTAGACAAAGATCTATATATAAATGCAAGCGAACTGTCTGGAGGAGAGAAACAACGCTTAGCCCTTGGAAGGGTATTGTTAATGGATACTGCTGAAGTATATTTACTTGATGAACCCTCCTCTGCTCTAGACGATAAAACAGCTGAGCATGTATTAGGAAAGGTAATCGACTTTTCAAAGAATCATGATAAGCAGCTTATTATGGTAACCCATGATCAAGATTTAGCAAAGAAGTATGCAGATAAGTTAATTAAAATGGACATGTACAGTTACAATGTGGAAGGAGAAAAAGTATGAATAATAGTGAGGCAATGGACTTAGTTTTTTGGCAGGTTGTTTCCGCCTATTTATTTATCCTCGTCGTCTTGGCAATTGTACATATAAAGAAAATTCCACGTAAAAAATTAATTATTATCTCAACTCTAAGGATGACATTGCAATTAATTCTTGTAGGCTATATCCTCATCTATATCTTTGATCATCCCCACCCATTACTTACAGTAGGAATTATTTTATTCATGTTAGGCTTTGCTATTTTTAATGTTTATCAGCGTACAAAAGCAACCATTCAGCTTCCCTTAAAAAAAATGATAGCATTGGCTATGGTGATTGGTATTAGTATTAGTTTAACCTACATGATGCTAATAGTTCTTCAATTAGACCCTTGGTATGATCCGCGAATTTTTATACCTATTGGTGGCATGATTATAGGAAAGACAATGACTGGTGTAGCTCTTGGTGTTAATAATTTAATTCATGGAATGCGAGATCAAAAGGATAAAGTGGAAGGTGCTTTGATGCTTGGTGCTTCACCAAAACAAGCTGCTAAATCTATTATTAACGAGGCATTTGATTCTGCTATGCTACCGACGATTAACGCAATGGTCGGTATGGGAATTGTCTTTCTTCCAGGCATGATGACAGGGCAAATTATTGCAGGTCAACAACCCGTTACCGCAGTGAAATACCAAATTGCTGTTATGCTTGGTGTGGCAGGTACTGTATCTATTACGGTATTAATTTTCCTTCATCTAGCCTATAAATCTTTTTTTAATGAACAAAAACAGTTTTTGCTATCTAAACGAAACCCTTCTAAAGGAGATAAGCCGGTAGAGTTTCATTAAGGAAATTTTTTTAAACTTAATATGCACGCTACTATATAACAAAATATAGCTAAATTCACATTTCTCGATTGACAAATTTCTACATCTATTCCCAAATTCTAATTGACAGGCTGTCATTATTTATGTATGATCTAGAAGTTCTTGACGTAACGAATTAATTCTGCTACATCAATCCATTAAACAATAATGAATAGCATATAGCTGAGTGAATTCAGAAAAATAATTAGAAGAACTTCGGGGGTAGAAAGATGGGGAAAAAGAAAGGTTTGTTTCATTATTCTTGGTGGGTATTAATTGGGCTCTGCATTGTTGTTGGATTAGGCAAAGGTGCACTTAACGGTTCAGCCGGATTGTATTTGAGCCCTGTTGCCAAAGATCTGGATATAGGGATGGGAAATCTGACTCTTTACTTAAGCGTGGCCGCTGTTATTACAATGGTATTTCTACCTATTGGTGGAAAATTAATGGCAAAGTATGATACAAGAGCTGTTTTAGTCACAGCGATTATTCTTCAAGCAGGCGCTTTTGTAGCATTTGGTTTCATGAGCTCCATATGGGGCTGGTATATATTTGCAATCCCATTAGCAATTGGTGGCGTTTTTACAACTGTAATTGTGGGTCCAGTGCTCATCAATCAATGGTTTAAGAAAAAAAATGGCCTGGCGCTAGGAATTTTAGGTGCATCCGGGGGCGCTCTTGGGGCTCTTGCTCAACCAGCCATAGGAAATATGATAGCAGACCAAGGGTGGCGATTTGCTTATATCGCTTTAGGCGGAGCCGTAATAATAATTTCCATACCAGTTATTATCCTGTTATTCAGAAAATCACCACAAGCTATTGGTATTTCTCCATATGGTGCTAAAGAAGTCTTAGCAAATGAAAATAAAGAGGATTCACCTATAGAAGAATTAACAGAAACAGGAGTTTCTATGGTCGACGCAAAAAAATCATCTGCTTTTTATGCACTTGCAATTTTCTTCTTTCTTGTGACATCCATTGCAAGTTTTACTGTTCATATCCCAACATATATTATTAATCAGGGATATAGTGTGACTTTTGCAGGTAATGTTATGGGTGGTTATATGCTTGGAGTACTGTTTGGTGCTCTAGCGATTGGTTTTTTCGTTGATAAAATCGGTTCAAAGAAAACAGCTATTTCTGCAATGCTTTTGGGTATGGTAGCTGTCGCTATCTTAACCTTTATTACTGGTAATGCTGTATTAGTAACAATCGCTGTGGTTCTATTTGGCTTTGTTGCTTCTAATGCCATAAGTACCATGGCTCCAGCACTTACTACAAGTTTATTTGGAAGTAAGAATTATAGTGAGATTTATTCTACTGCGTCTTTAGGATTAGCCGTTGCATCCATTATTGCTCTACCATTATATGGCTATATCTTTGACTTTTTAGGAAGCTATACCCCTGTTTTAATAGGAATTATTGCTATGATGGGAATCAATATATTACTAATTCTATTTGCATTTAAAGGTACGGAAAAATTAAAGAAAGCTGGTTTATGGAACTAACTGCACTTTTGGCACAAAGTAAATCTTTGTGCTTTTTTAATTTTAATTGACATATTTCGACAATTTTTCTTAAAATATCTTGACATTGTGCCTACTTTTTAATATCATCGAGAAGCAAAATAGTTTAATGTTAAAATATAATTCGTTAAACTATACAGTCCTAAACAATAATAAATAATTTTCTTACACAGTTTATTTTCATAGATAAGAATAATAAATTTGGTTCGGGGCATTGTGGAGAAGAAGATTTTCATTTTAGAGAAAGCAGGGGTTTATATGAGTAAGTCAAAAAGTAAATTTCATTATGCATGGCTAATACTAATTGGTCTTTGTGTTATGGTTGGTTTAGGTAAAGGTGCACTAAACAACTCAGCCGGATTGTATCTGCCTCCGGTAGCTAAAGATTTGGATATAGGAATGGGAAGCTTAACATTATATCTAAGTATTTCCTCTATCGTCACACTAATCTTCCTGCCTATTGGTGGTAAAATGATGGCGAAATATAATACTCGTATGCTACTGACTATCGCTATTATACTTCAAGCTGGTGCTTTTGCAGCCTTTGGTTTAATGCGATCAGTATGGGGCTGGTACATTTTATCAATTCCTTTAGCAGTAGGTGGAGTATTTATTACTGTTATTGCAGGTCCAGTATTAATCAATCAGTGGTTTAAAAAGAGTAATGGACTCGCGCTTGGTATCATGGGGGCTGCCGGCGGCGCAGTAGGTGCTATTGCCCAACCAGTTGTTGGTGGTTTGATTGCTAACCAAGGCTGGAGCAGTGCATATATATATGTTGGTCTTGCAGTTATTGTAGTGGTAGTGCCTATTATCTTATTAATCTTAAGAAACTCACCAAAGGAAAAAGGTTTACTTCCATATGGTGCAGCTTCTACCAGTGCTGAAGGCAACCCATCGAATGAAGAAATAGAAGATAAGGGAGTAACTATGGCTGTAGCAAAGAAATCATCTGCTTTTTATGCATTGGCAGTGTTCTTCTTCCTTATTACAGCAATTGCCAGCTTCTCTATTCATATTCCAACATACCTTACGAACCAAGGGTATAGCGTTACTTTTGCAGGTAATATCATGGGGATTTACATGATTGGTGTGTTAGTTGGTGCATTGGTATTAGGGTTCCTTAGTGACAAGCTAGGAGCAAAAAACACATCCCTTTTGGCTATGGTACTTGGAATCATTTCGGTGATCATGTTCTTATTCTTTGCAGAAAGCACATTAATCATCGGTATTGCCGCTGTTATCCTTGGATTTATGGCTTCTTCCATTGGTACCTTGGCTCCGACACTAACTACTGCATTATTCGGAAATAAGGAATACAGTCAGATTTATGCAACTGCTTCGTTAGGATTAGCAGTAGCCTCTATCGTAGCATTGCCTGTATATGGATATGTATATGATTTCACTGGAAGTTATACTACTGTGTTATATGCTATTATCGGTATGTTTATTGTAAATATAATAGCTATTATTATTGCCTTTAATGGTAAGAAAAAACTTGAAGATCAAGGTCTCTGGAAGTAAAAGAAAGACTGCATGTGGATTGCTCCATATGCAGTCTTTTTTTAATCTAGAAACTTTACACACACTACTTCAGGTACATCAATTTGCGAACTCGTCTTTTCTAATCTTCCTGTTTGTATATCTCTCTTAAATAGCACAATATTTCCTGAATGCTGATTGGACACCACAAGGTAATTTTCACAAGGACTCAAAACGAAATCACGTGGCCATTCCCCTCCAGATGCAACTATTTCAATAAGTGAAAGCTCTTTTGTTTTTGGATCTATTTGAAAAACTGCAACACTATTATGACCTCTATTCCCTGTATAAAGAAACTGACCATCTGTAGTAACATGAATGGCACTTGCATCATTTGTTTCTTTAAAGTCACCAGGTATCACTTTAATAGATTGCTTTACTGAAAATGTCCCTGTGTTTGAGTCATAGTCAAGTACAAGAACCTCTGAGCTAAGCTCTGTCAATAGAAAAGCATGCTTACCGTCTGGATGAAAGGTGAGATGGCGTGGGCCGCTTCCAGGGTTCACTTTCAACGTGGATACATGCTCTAGCCCTTCTTCACTCGTCTGGTAAGTTACCAATTCATCTGTGCCAAGGTCAGCAACAACAATATAGTTACCTTCTGGTGTATAACCAGTAAAATGGACGTGTGGCTTTTCTTGTCGATCATGCGGACCGCTTCCTTCATGTTTTCTGAACACCCCTTGCTCCAGCTCCCCTGCTTCATTAACTGCATGTAATCCTACTGTACCTTTATGGTAATTACCTGTTACAAGGGCATCTTTACCAAAATCCACATGACATGGTGGTGCTCCTTCCACAAGCTGTCCATTTATTTCATTTAAATTGCCTGTTTCCCTATTAATCACATAGCCGCGTACACCGCCCATCTCATTATCTTGTGCAACGGAATAAAGCCTATTTTTCTCTGGATTTATCGTTAAATAAGTTGGACTTCCCACGTTAGCTGCGAGTTCAACTTCACGTAATTCACCTATTTCTGTGTCCAGTAAAAATCGGTAAATACCTTCACTTGTCTTACGGGTGTATGTACCTGCATAACCAAAAACTGTTTTTCCCATTTATTTTGACATCCTTTCGTTAGTGATATTCTTGTGTTGAGTATAGCATTGATTTCTAATGACAGCATCTTGTATGTTTAGGACCAGGTATTCTTTTCAGAAATATCATTATCTACCAATTATAAATACTAAACAAAACTACTTGTATCATCTCGGCAATGGAAAATTTTCTAATATGTAATGCCGCAAACGTAACTTCTACATTCTATTTTCGTATTTGGAGAAAACTGCGACGTAACTTTATTGATGAAAAGCTCAGTAAATATTTGAGGAGAACTGCCCCATTGATTTCCACTGCAGGGGGGCGCTTTCACACCTCCGGGTACAAGCGCGACATCTGTTCGTTACCTCACAGTGTCTTCTTTGCCGCCCTCCACTCCAATCAATTTGTATAAGCTTTAATATTCCAAATGCGGAGTGGGTCTTACACTTGTCCTCGGGATTGTAAAGTGACCTTTTTACTATCAATACTAAGTTCATTTATCGCTAAAAAGCAACACTTAAGCGGAGGAAAATACGGAGACTCCTTGAAAATGAAAGTGCACATTTTCTTCGTGCGATGCTTTGCTTCCGAAGCTTTCCTTGTTCTGGGGGAGATGAGGCATAGGTGAGACCCCGGAATGCGTTATAGGGACTGGAAGGCTAAAGTCGCGACGTCCTGGGGCTGCGCATACTCGCCCCACCAAACCCCATTGTCGCAACGCCTTCATGACCAACATCGTGTTGGCCCGAGGCTCATCAGCCGCCCCCGAAAAGCGCAGTGTTTTCCGTAGCGGTGGTGTAATCAGATTCAATATTTCAGTGAACTTTCCAGCAACACAGTTATTTTTCATACGCTAAAGACAACCAAGTTACTTCGCAGTTTATCTATTTTGCGAATTAATTTAAAACTTTTCATTACTAACGAGAAAAAACAGGCTGTGCATGTGCCAGCCTGTTTTTTTATACATATTAATACACTTTGTCTCCATTAAAAATAGAGTTTTTAACAATTGCGTAATCTACTCTGCGAATTGCTTCTAAGTCTGTTCCTCCAGCATAAGAGATAGAGGATTGCAGATCTTGTTCCATTTCAATTAACGTATCTTTTAAAGGTCCTTTATGGTCTACATACATCTTTTTACCTTCAACGTTCTTCTTCTCACCTTTTTGGTGCTCCGATGCGGAACCGAAATATTCTTTATACACTTTTCCGTCTTTCTCAATCGTTTGGCCAGGAGATTCTTCATGACCAGCAAATAAAGAACCAATCATAACCATTGTTGCACCAAACCGAACAGATTTCGCAATATCACCATGTGTACGAATTCCGCCATCAGCAATAATCGGTTTTGTGGCTGCCTTTGCACACCATCTAACTGCTGCGAGCTGCCATCCACCTGTACCAAATCCAGTCTTTATCTTTGTAATACATACTTTACCAGGACCAATACCAACCTTTGTAGCATCAGCGCCAGCATGTTCAAGCTCCCATACTGCTTCCGGTGTACCCACATTACCTGCAATAACAAAGCTCTCAGGCAAATGCTTTTTGATATGCTGAATCATATTGATTACTGCATTTGAGTGACCATGGGCAATGTCAATAGTAATAAATTCTGGAACAAGCTTCTGTTCTGCCAGTTCTGTAATAAATGCATACTCTTCTTCTTTAACCCCTACACTAATTGAAGCAATCAGATCTTTAGCTTGCATGTCCTTTATAAATGCTGCTCTCGTTTCCGGTTGAAAACGATGCATGATATAAAAGTAACCATTTTCAGCTAAATTTATAGCTATATTTTCATCTATAATTGTTTGCATATTTGCTGGTACAACAGGTAACTTAAATGTATAACCACCCAATTTAACAGTTGTATCACACTCTGACCTACTATTTACCACACATTTTCGTGGAATTAATTGAATATCCTCATAATCAAAAACTTTTTCCATTTATAACACTCCTAAAACCGAACTTTATTTTTAATATCTATAAAAACATTCGACTTTTTAAATTTACCTTATTTTCATATGGTTGTCAATCTGTTTGTCCTAATTGATGAAAGCGGATTCGCCAAATTAAGCAATTGGCTACTATATAATAAGACCATGGTTTGTAGGTCTATTCATACCTTCTTATTAAACTTTTTTAAAGTAGCTATGAACATCCTCTATAAAGCGTGTAGCAATAGGCGGCAAGTATCTGTTCTTATTTGTCGCTAAATAGACAGTCCTCGAAAGCACTGGATCTTTTAATCGTTTAACACTCATATTTCTAAGTGAATCCTCACTTATATAATTCTGTGGTACTACTGTACTTCCTAACCCTTTTTCTACTAAACTGCATGCTGTTTCAAATCTCTCTATTTCAAATTGCACAGCAGGCTTAATTCCTTTTTTCCGGAAAGCATTTATTACATCCTGCCTTGTTTGGAAGCCTTCCTTACACAATATGAATGGGATTGTCTGTAAATCTCTTACTGTTAAAAATTCCTTACTTACTAGCTCGTGCTTCCCTGGAAGAAGTACTACCAATTCCTCTTCATACAGAGGTACAACTTCAATTTCAGGGTGTGCAACATATTGGTTTGTAATCGCAAGGTGAATCTCAAAACTGTTTAAAGCTTTTTCTACGTCTGATTGACCCAACACATCAAAGATTTTCAAATAAATATCTGGATATAGCTCCTTAAAACCAACAAGAACTTCCGGCAACCAAAATTTAGCAGATTCAATTGAACCGATGGCTATTTCTAATGGTCCGTCTTTTTTTAATCGATCCATTTCTTCAAATACATGATCATAGTGAATGAGTAACTTTTTGGCCTCTTTATATAAAATAGATCCTTCTTTTGTTAACGTAATTTCTTTTGAAGTTCTGTCCAATAAGCGCAACTCCAAGCGGCTTTCCAATTTCTTTATAGTCGCACTTAATGTGGGTTGAGTTACATGAAGCTTTACTGCAGCTGCTGTAAATGTAGATTCTTCCACAATCGTTACAAAATAATATAGTTCCCGTAAATACATGGAATAATTTCCCTTCCTATAGTTTTTATTTATAGAACAATTAAAAATGAGTATTAGTAATTATATACAAAACTATTATAAAATAAAAATAAGAAGTTTTTTGATAATTCCAGAAAGGAAGTGCTTTTCATGTATACAGAACCAGAGGAACATTATTGGTCTGGAAGAATAGATGATGATATGAACAGAGATGCCTTTCGGTTACATCAGGTTATCCTCAAACGTTCTCAGAACGAACCGATTGATTTTGAAAGCGGTTTTACATTTATTGGATTCGAAAGCGATGAAGGTGTTAGAAGGAATAAAGGGCGTATTGGTGCCAGAAAAGCACCTAATGCACTTCGAAAAGCTATGGCTTCCCTCCCGCTTCAGTTCCACGAAGAGGTAAAAATAGAAGATGTCGGCAATATTGCTTGTGAAGGAAACCAACTGGAAGCTGCGCAAGCGGAGCTCGGGAACGCAATTCAAATGCTGTACCAAAAAGGACGGACACCAATTATTTTTGGAGGAGGACATGAAACATTATATGGTCACTATTTAGGTGCCCGAAAACACGTATCACATGGATCGTCAATTGGGATTATAAATATTGATGCCCATTTTGATATGAGGAGCGAAGAAAAACCTACCTCTGGTACTATGTTTAAACAAATTTTGGAGCAAGACAAACATGCAGGTTATTTGTGCATTGGTATTCAAGAATTCGGAAACACCAAAGAACTTTTTAAAACTGCAGACGATTACAACTGTGAATATATTCTTGAAGAAGACGTAACTACAGATAATTATAAGAATACATTTCAACAGATTGATCTCTTCACCAAAAAATATGACCACATTATTGTTACATTATGCACAGATTCTATCATTGCAAGTGCCGCGCCAGGTGTAAGTGCCCCTTCACCTTTTGGATTAGAACCTAAAGTAGTACGTCACTTGTTACGCTACATTGCAGCCAAAAATAATGTTCTTAGCTTTGACATTTCTGAAGTGAATCCCGATTTAGATATGGACGGAAGAACCGTAAAATTGGGAGCATATTTGGTAGCAGAAGTAATCAACCACTTCCATAAATAAAACACAACGTATTTCATTCTGCATGTAAATGCCTCTCATCAAAGAGGATTACTACAAATGAATCAAACACTTTATATACACCTAGAAAAAGAAAAGAGGCGAAAATATGATCTTAGAACTAAATCAAGTAACTACCATCTTCTTAGCTGTAGCTGTTTTTATGATAGGAAAATATTTAAATTCTAAAATTGGCTTATTAGATCGTTTTTGTATTCCAGCCCCTGTAGTAGGTGGGCTTCTATTTGCTATCCTTGCTACCTTACTAAAGACATTAAATTTAGTTGATGTTACCTTAGATACTTCATTACAAGGACTCTTTATGCTTACCTTCTTCACTACAGTAGGATTAGGAGCAAGCTTTGGGTTAATTAAATTAGGTGGTAAATTATTAGTAATTTACTGGCTGGCATGTGGTTTTTTAGCACTTGTTCAAAGTATCATAGGTATCTCTTTTGCAAAATTGCTCCATATTGAGCCATTAATCGGGGTAGTTGTTGGTGCTGTTTCCATGGAAGGTGGACATGGTGCTGCTACTGCTTTTGGGACAACAATAGAAGAAATGGGCGTAGATTCTGCGTTATCGGTTGGTTTAGCAGCTGCGACTGTTGGTTTGGTAGCTGGTGGGTTAATCGGCGGACCTATCGTAAAATATCTCATTAATAAATATGATCTTAAACCATCCGAAACGGAACATGAAATGGAAAATCCTGTCCTTGGGAACTCGGAAAATAAGAAATTAGAATCAAGAACCTTTATGACGCAAATTTTTATTATTACGTTATGTATGGCCGTAGGCTCTTATGTTGGAGATTTATTTACACAATTATCTGGTTTTGCTTTACCAAACTACGTGAGTGCCATGTTTATTGCTGTTATCGTTAGAAATATACTGGATAGAATTAATGGCGAAATAATTCAAATGAAGAGTATTAGCATCATTGGGGACATAACTTTGGGTATCTTCCTATCAATGGCTTTGATGAGCATCAAATTATGGGAAGTTGCTAATCTTGCTTTGCCATTACTCGTCATTGTGCTTGTGCAAGTAATTTTTATCGCTCTATTTGGTGTGTTTGTTTTATTCCGCTTATTAGGTAAAAATTATGATGCTGCAGTAATGGTCGGTGGTTTCACCGGTCATGGACTTGGTGCAACACCTAATGCCATTGCAAATATGGATGCAATTGTAAGTAAATTTGGACCATCACGCAAAGCATTTTTAGTAGTGCCAATTGTAGGGGCATTCTTAATTGATGTATTTGCAATGCCAATCATCATTACAACGATTAATATGTTTAGTTAAAAATAAAGGTTGTACAATAAATGACGTTGGTGGGGAAAACTCACCTACGTCATTTTTGTGTTTATAAATAGAAAACAAGTGAGATTCCCTGTAGAATTAAAGTCGCTGAACACTAATTCTGGGAGGGAACTCACTTGTCTATATCAAATGATATAAGAAATTTGTTAGATATTCAAGATAAAAATATTTATGTGAACGAAAATGCAGTGACGTATGGAGAACATAAGGGAAAGACATGTAAGTTTATAAAGGCGACATTAACATATGAAGTGGATCAATGCCCAAACTGCCAAGCAGAAAAAATAGGCTCTACTATTTATAAGAATGGAACACAGTTATCCCGTATTACCATTCCCACCATGGGAGTTTACCCAACCTATTTATTATTGAGTAAACAGCGTTTTATGTGTAAGCATTGTGTTACAAGCTTTACTGCGCAAACCAATATCGTGAAGCGCCATAGCTTTATATCCTCAAATACAAAAGCACAGATCATTATTAAATCAGCCGGGGCACAGTCCGTTAAAGATATCTCGCAGGACTGTGGTGTCTCTGGTGCAACTGTTCAGAGAGTCATCAATAAAGAGGCGGATACATATAAACCGAACTACAATGCCCTGCCTAAGCATCTATCATTTGATGAATTTAAGTATGCCAAAGGAAAGATGGCTTTTGAATATATCGATGTTGAAACAGGTGACATCTTAGACATTTTAAATAGTCGTGATAACCGCACCATTACAGATCATTTCATCACCAATTATAGCTTATCAACTAGAAAGCAAGTGCAAACCGTGACCATCGATATGAATGCAGGTTATGTAAGTCTGATTAAAGAGATGTTTCCAAATGCGGATATTATTATTGATCGTTTTCATTTGGTTCAACTTATCTCTAGAGCAATGAATAAAACGCGTGTTAAAATAATGAACCAACTCCGAACATCTCATGGAGAAGATCAGAAGAAGTATCGTCGCCTTAAACGTTATTGGAAGCTTTTACTGAAGAAAAGATCGAATTTATCTTATACAGAATATAAATACTACGGCCTATTTGGCCAGCGTCTTGAAAGTTCAGTAGTGCAAGAGATATTGAATTATAGGGAAGAACTTAAAATCAATTATGATTTATATCAGGATGTATTGGAAGCCATTGATGAAAAGAATTACCATACATTGGAAAACGTGTTAAGCAAACAGTGCCCAACTGCAGCGTCCACCTATTTAAGAACAAGCATTAAAACATTAAGGAAGCACTTGCCCTATATAAAAAACAGTTTCCAATATACCTATAATAATGGCCGAATTGAAGGAATTAATAATAAGATCAAGGTACTCAATCGAATTGCATATGGCTACCGGAATTTTAATCATTACAAGAACCGAATACGATTACATTTCAAATTTAAACCTGTGGCAAAGAAGCCTATTATATCTGATGAAAACAAATCACACTCTAGGGTAGCTTAACCTCCCCAGAGTGCGACGAATAAATGCATTTTAAAATCGACTAAAATTCAATACCAACGTCATTTGACTTAGAACCAAAATAAAAAAGAGCAGATTTTAGTAACACATGATCTGCTCTTTTTTCTATTATTTTTTATTAAATATTCATTTCTTCTACTTTTGTTTCCTTCATGCACCAGCCAATCTTTGTTGAATCAATGTGACCTGTTTTTTCTTGCATAGCATTCAAAACCCCCATGGTTAGCCCATACTTTATCAGGTCCTCACCCTTAAGATTTCTTGCTAATCCGGAAGCAAAGCCCGCAATGACAGAATCCCCTGATCCTACTGGGTTAACCGCCTTTACTTTCGGGATTTGCACATAGTAAAGTTTATTCATATGTTTAACAACTGCTCCGTCTGCACCCATGGTAACCACTACCCATGGGATATCTCGGAGTTCATCTCTCTGCAGAGCTTCAGCCACAGCCACCTCAGTGGTTAATTCTCTTCCGATTAAGTCAGCTAATTCCGACTGGTTCGGTTTTATTAGAAAAGGCTTTATATCATTCTCCAACACCCGATTCAACAATTCTCCCTTTGTATCTAGCAGTACTGGGGTCTTCGTTTTTCCAGTAATGGTTAATACATCATTATAATAACTGGCTTCTAATCCTTTCGGCAAACTTCCTGATATAGTAATATAGTCAGCTTGATGTATATATTCTTCCATCTTGTCCAGGAATAAAACGGCCTCTTCTGGAGAGATTTCAGGTCCACTTTCCAATATTTCTGTTTGCTGTTCTTCATGAAGAATAGCGATACAGTTTCTTGTCTGACCAGCAATAGGAACGTAAAGATCATGAACATTCATATTTTTTATTTCTTCATGAATGAATGCACCTAGATTGCCACCAAGGAATCCAGTGGCAGCAACATCCTCACCAAGCTGCTTCAACACCCTTGTAACATTTAATCCTTTTCCCCCAGCTGTTTTGGATACCTCGTTAACTCGATTTACTGTATCCAGCTTGAATTCGGCTGGAAGATGATAGCTAATATCTACTGAAGGATTCAAAGTTATTGTTAAAATCAAGCAGAATCATTCCTCCTTATTGTCCGATCAAATTAGTAGCCACAGCTGGAAGCCGTATGATCGAGCACTGCGTTCAATTCAGTAATATTGTTTTTACCATCTTTTTGCAACCACTGTTCAGCAGCATTTGTACCTTCTTCTTTATAACGATGTGCTGCACCGCTCCAAGTTGCTCTTCCACATAATACGCCATGGAAGGAAGCTGAAGATTCTCTTGCAAATTTCAATGTTTCCTGAAATAATTCTGCACTTACACCAGCACTTAGAAAGATATAAGGAATATCACTTACTTCACTTTGTTGCTTAAAGTAGTTAACAGCTTCCTCTTGTGTATGGATTACCTCCCCTTCAGCGTATCCTTCTACAAAGTTCATATTTACCGGAACTTCCATTTTAAGTACATCTACACCAAAACGCGCTTGAGAAAAATGCCTCATTGACTCAATAACTTTTCGAGGCTTTACTTTTGCATATTCTGAACCTTTAGCGTCAGAAATGTTTTCATCATACGTAATAATTTCAAGGAAAAAAGGTACTTCCTCTGCTTTACATTCTGATCCAATCCGTTCTACAAATACATCTTTCTTTTCATTAATATCACTTGAATCGTCGATATCATGATAGATTAGTACCTTAATACCGTCTGCACCTTTTTCTACTAAACGCTTAACAGACCATTCAGGCAGAAGACTTGGGAATCTCCCAGGTTCGGTAGTGTCATAACCCGTTTTTTCGTAAGCAACAAGCAAACCGCAATTTGCATCCTTCTCATTCACTGCCGGCCAGCCGTACTCCGGATCTAATAGAATCGCAGATGCATACTTAGTAAGATTACCTGATACAAGTGACTTAAAGCTCTCGATTTGTTCTTTCGTGGTATCGTCGCCCATCATCCGTTTCAATGCTCCTCTTTGGTCAATAGCCAATGCACTGAAATATCCGTTCTCATTCGTTAGTTTTTTTAAACGAGCTATTTTAGCTTCACTTTTCATGGTTTTATTTCTCCTCACTCTTTATATTATTTTTCGTACACAATCTCTCCGTTAACTGCAGTAATGATTACTTCCATACTAGGACTCAAAACAACATAATCTGCATATTTTCCTGATTGAATACTTCCTAATTGTTTATCCTTATTAAGACTTTTGGCAGGTGAAAGACTACCAAGATGCCAGATTTCACTTAGATTCTTTCCAGTCCATTGTGAAAGGTTTTGCACTCCGTCAATTAAACGTAAGGTGCTTCCAGCAAGTGATCCCGTTTCTGTACGAGCAACTCCATCTTGCATCACTACAGGAAACTCACCTAAATGGTACTTACCATCAGGCATCAATCCGGCTCGCATGCAGTCCGTAATCAGTTGCAGCTTATTCCCTTTTAATTGATAAGCCATGGATGCTACTTCGGGATGGACATGGAAACCATCACAGATAATCTCAGCATACGTGTCTGCAAGAGTTAGTGCTGCTCCTGCAACTCCTGGTTCTCGGTGATGTAAGCCCGACATTCCATTAAATAGATGTACAAAATTTCGGGCACCTGCTTCCACAGCATCTACACAACATGTATAGCTCGCATCTGTGTGAGCAATGCTAGCCAACACCCCAGAGTTCGTAACCGTCTGAATAAATTGCTCAGCCCCTTCTCTTTCCGGAGCAAGTGCTATCTTTACAATTGAACCTTCAGCTAACTCTTGCCAGTGTTCAAACTCTGTAAGAGAGGGATCAGTAAAGTAACTTTGATTCTGTGCCCCTTTATGCTTTTCCGTGAAATAAGGACCTTCTAGAAAAATCCCTTCTGAAACAGCACCTGGCAACCCTTCTACAACTGCCTGTCTAACAGCAATGATAGCTTTCTCTAAATCAGCTCTGGAGGAAGTTAACGTCGTGGGTAGAAACCGAGTTACACCTATTTTTGCAATCTCTTCAGATATATTACGAACAGCTTCTTGCGTGCCATCCATAATGTCAAACCCGGCAATCCCATGTATATGTGTATCAAATAATCCCGGAGCCACAATACTGTCGCCCCAGTCTTTTATTTCCACACCATTTGGAACCTTATCAACAAATCCGGCAAACTTATGATCTTTAATAGCTAAGTAGCTATCTGTTCTTTCACCGTTTTCAAGTAAAAATCGACTTGCTTTTATAATGTAATCCATTGATATCAAACCTTCTTTTAAATTCCATCCTCTGCTTCAACTGTTTCCTTCTTTTTATCGCCGAATGGTTTAATATTCTCTTTACCTTCAACAATTGCTAATTGAACAAATGCATCTAAATCTAACTCCCTTTGAAAAAGACTGCTTAATAACATTGGTGAGTTGGTACCTCCAATAACTCGTACAGACTCTTGTTCTGCAGCCAACCTGCTACTAACATTAAATGGCGTGCCTCCTGCTAAGTCGGCAAAACAGACAACTCCATCCCCTGTATTCACTTCTTCGATTGCTGCACGTAGATCTTTTTGTAATACCTCTTGATCCTCTTCAAATGGAACTACACTTATTTGCTTTATATCACCCGCTATAAGCTTAACCGATTCCAGCATTCCTATCGGAAAAGACCCGTGTCCAGTAAGTACAATACCTATCATTTTTTTTCATCCTTTCTCAATAAAATTCACAATTACATTATTCCAAACAAAGAGCCAAGCAATCCCACTACAACTGTTAATCCGATAAGCATTAAAGGTGAACGGCCTTTTTTTAGTAACCAATACATTAAAAGCGTATAAGCAAGCGGGATCATAGCAGGCATAATTTGATCCATAATATCTGTCTGTACATTTAGCTCTGCTTCTCCAGATTTCCAAACATAGTCTATTTTAAAGGAAACATAGGTTGCAATAAGGCCGCCAACCACGGTTAACCCAACAATAGAAGCAGCTCTCGATACATGTTTCGTTCCTTCTTTAAGTTTAGAAATTGCTTTGACACCAGTTTTATAACCATAATTCATTAAACCAAAGCGAACCCCAAAATGAATAATGTTAAAGGAAATAAGAAATACAACTGGCCCAAGAATATTACCTTCGACAGCAAGTGAGGCACCTATACTAGCTGTGATTGGGAGTAAAGTTAGATAAAACATTGCATCCCCGATGCCGCCGAGCGGCCCCATTGTGGCAACTTTTATACCTCTAATAGCCTCTCTATCTTCTTTTTTCTCTTCCATAGCCAATATGACACCCATAATAAAAGTAACTAGGAATGGATGTGTATTGAAAAATTCCATATGATCCTTCATGGACTTACTAAGATCTTTTTTATTCTTATGAATTTTCCTTAATCCGGGTAAAATAGAATATAACCAACCTGCTGCCTGCATCCGTTCGTAGTTAAAAGAAGCCTGTAACAATAATGATCTCCATGCCAAGTGACGTAATTCCTTTGGTTCGAGTTGTGCAGCGGGAGTCTTATCTTCATATTCGTATACATTAGATTCCATCTGTAATTTCCTCCTCTCGAGGTGGTTGATTACCAGACCCTGGTTTGTTTTTATTCTGATAAAAATCATATAAAGCAATAGCTAAACCAATTAAAGCGATGGCTAGTATTGGCATTTCCAAATAAGCTGCCAATATAAAACCGACAATGAAGAACATGACATATTCAACCTTCATCATGATTTTAAGTAACATGGCAAACCCAATGGCTGGCATAATTCCACCAGCAACAGAAAGACCATTAATAATCCACTCAGGCACACTTTCAACTAATTTAGCAGCTTCTTCTGCGCCGAAGTAAATGGGCAAAAATGCGATTAACGCATTAAAAACAAATAGAATTGTCATACCTAAATAATTTATCCGTTCAATTCCCTTGTAATTTGCATCCAAGGCAAATTGGTCTGCTTTGTGCATCACGGGTGCAAATGAAGTAAAGAATAGAGTAATCAAACCTTGAACTGCTACTGCGAAAGGTATTGCTACACCTACAGCAACTTGAGGATCCTGACCTGCAATAATACCAAATGCAGTACCAATTACCCCACCAATTACCACGTTAGGTGGCTGGGCACCAGCAAGCGGTACCATTCCCATCCAAATTAATTCCAATGTTCCTCCGACTATCAAACCTGTAGTAACATCTCCTAGTATGAGTCCTACTACTAGACCAGTAACTACCGGTCGGTGAATATGCGTGAGACCTACATATAAATCTATTCCGATAATACCTGCCCACAAAGCTATTAATAATGCTTCCATTAACATTCTTAAACCCTCCTTACTGTTTATAAAGCTCTATTGTAAGAACATATTCCAACGCCTTTAATGATAAAGGTAACATATTACTAAAATTTTTAGCGGTTACTCACTAAATAGGCGTCGGAACTAAACGAACTCTTCTTCACTATTTTTTAGAACAAATCTAAAATGTTTTGACCTCGATCACTAGGAACCTTTCTTAGATCAAGCTCAACTCCCAATTCAGCTAGACGTTTAAATGCAGCTATGTCCTTCTCATCTACTGAAACCGTAGAAGATATTTGTTTCTTCCCTTCTTCATAATGCATGTTACCGATGTTTAAATGATCAAAATCCACTCCGCCTTCCTTTAAAGTCAGCGCATCATGAACATCTTTTACAACTAAGAATATTTTTTGTTTTGGAGATGCTTTATGAATTACATCGATCGTTTTTTGTAATGAAAAAAAGCGTGCTTGGATTACATCTGGAAGTACCATGTCCATTAAGCTTTGCTGAACTTCATCTGTTGATACTTTATCATTAGCAACTACAACTAGATTTGCTCCTAAATGATTTGCCCATGTAACCCCAACTTGACCATGGATTAATCTATTATCAATTCTTGTTTCTAATATATTTTCTTGTGCCATAATTAAAACTTCCCTTCATTAAATTTAATGTGTTGAACCATAGAATAAAAGATTGTTATTTTTATTCGTAGGGATGGATGGTTACTCCCTGAACCACACGGCTAATTGTTCCATTTGGACTTGGATTATCTGGTGTAATTCCATACTTTAATGATTTTTTCATTGCAAGTACCTGAGCAAAAATAATATATAATAAACCTAGCTGAAAGTCATTGTCTAATCCTTCGTCATTAAAGTTCACTGGAATGCACCAATCTGCTAGATTTGCAACTGATTCATCCTCTTTTTCTGTAAGTGCAATTATTTTCATACCATTTTTTGCTTCTGAAAGCTCTTTAAGTATATCCATATCATACTTGCGGGTATATTCATTTTTTGATAGAAAGATAACCACTAATGATTCATCATTAATAACAGATTTAGGGCCGTGACGGAATCCTAAAGAAGATTCATATAATGCCACCACATTTCCGGCAGTCAGCTCTAGCATTTTTAAAGAAGCTTCGTGTGCAAGTTGCCCAAGAGAACCTGATCCTAAATAAATAACTCGATTAAAGTCAAAATCCAATATTTCATCAACTGATACAGCAATATTTTCTACCAATTGTTCTGCATTAGAAATTACTTTCTTCATTCCATTACCTGTGAATGGTTCAGGATTAAATAGTTGAAATGCCGCCAGCATCATACTAGTAAAACTACTTGTCATTGCCAAAGACTTATCATTAGATTTTTCAGGCATTAAAACTGTAATACTCTTCTCATCGTTACGTATGTTCTTTGCCAATTGCCCTTCCTTATTACAAGTGATTACAACTTGATAAAAATCCTTTATAAGCTTTTGTGCGAGCTCAACTGTAGCAACGCTTTCCGGGCTATTACCAGAACGTGCAAAAGACACCATAATGGTAGGCTGATCTTCCTGCAAATATTCCTTAGGGTTAGAAACAATATCTGTTGTAGGGATGGATACAAACTGTATTCGATCTTTATTGATTTTGTTTAGTTCTGGAGCCAACGTATCACCTACAAATGCTGATGTACCTGCCCCAGTTAAAATTACCCGCACTTGACCATGCTTTTTATAAATCGTTTCCAAAAACTCTTGGTACGTATCCTTCTTTTGAAAATAAGATGCTATAAGTTCTTTCCATACCTCAGGCTGATGATGAATTTCTGAGGCTGTATGAGTAGCACCTCTATCCTTCATATCATCAGATGTTAAATTAAACATTTAATTACACTTCCTCTCATTATTAAAGGTTATGTTGTCATAACCAGTTAGTGTATTAAAAAACTCTACTAATATGTTATTGTTTAATAGAGTTTTTAAGTTAATTCTACTGTATAATCAAACTTATCGCCC
Organism: Virgibacillus halodenitrificans; assembly: GCF_001878675.1. Classification (NCBI taxonomy): domain Bacteria; kingdom Bacillati; phylum Bacillota; class Bacilli; order Caryophanales; family Bacillaceae; genus Virgibacillus; species Virgibacillus halodenitrificans. The sequence continues at coordinate 2,840,941 of NZ_CP017962.1, forward strand.
CGCGCAATACTAATTGTATATTCAATCAAATTCTTTTGATGATAAGCATAGCGTTTAATAAGCATTGCTGACTGATCCTTTGTCATTTCCAGAAAAGATGCTTCTTCTTGCCGAACTGTAGTGGCTGAAAAATGTTCTCTGGCTTTCGTAACACCAACTTGATAATCTTCTTGAAAAATATCATACATTGGTCTGTTTTCTAACGTTTCTTTCGATAATTTTGGAAAAAGCTTCTTAGGAATATAGGAGGTTTCATACATTAAAGGTTCTTCATCGGCTAAACGTAGCCGGACAATTTGAAACACTTCATCCATAGGCTGCAGTTCCATCTTTTCAGCCAAGCGGTCATCAACAGGAATTTGTTGAAAAGTGATTACTTTGGTTGTAGGTTTCTTTCCTAACATTTTCATTTGTTCTGTAAAGCTGTATAACTGAACCAACTTCTGATTATATGTTTTAGATGAAATGAAAGTACCTTTACCATGGAGTTTATATATATATCCTTCTCTTTCCAGTTCCTGCAACGCTTGTCTTACGGTAATTCTGCTCAAATCATAAATTTCACATAATTCCCGTTCAGAAGGCAGCTTTTCATTCTCCTGATAAGTTTTATTATTAATTTTCCTAATTAGCTCGTCCATCAATTGTAAATAAAGGGGGATTCTACTTTTTTTATCCAATTCCTGTTACACACCTCCCTAGTAAAAACACTAAGTGGTTATAACCACTTTAAATGTAGTATAAAACATTTTTTTAATAATGTAAAGGTTTTCTTAGATATATTAACTTAACTCTATTAAAATCCCCGTCTTATCATCCCTCGTTTTTAGTCGAGGATACACTCTGCACTCTTCGTCTTGTTCTTCCCTACTTTCGACTTCTTCCAGTAAGGAATTAAGTCCTTGGCGAAATGCCAGTTCAGCAGTTTGCAGCCACTCGTCTCTTTCATTTCCTTTGGAAGGTAATAATAGACCGTCACTGACAAGCAAAATCTTTTGAACTTGCTGAAGTGAAATTCTTCCATATGAAATATAGTTTAAAGCCTGATCGCTGCCATCAAATATTCCATAACCGTCGGGAGTATTCAGTTTATTTCTGTTGGCAAGCAGAATAGGGCGAATTTGATTTCCTATTTCTTTAAGACTAATAGATGGGTTCTTTTCCCTGAGTTCAATCATTGCTTCGATGGCCTCGTTTTCAAAATAGCTTACCCCATCATAAGTGATTTTTTGTGTTTCACCATTTTTATATTTTAGGAAAAGCATGCAATCACCTGCATGTACATAATTCAGTCCCTTACCGTTAGCTTCAATTTTCACAGCCGCAATGCCTGAGGTGCTCCGCAATTTGCTCGGAATTTCTTCAATACTTTTGTTAGTCAATAAACCTATTTTTTCTTCATAATAATTTTCCATGTTAATTCCAAGCCTTTTATTAGCCTGCTTTATGTATTCGTAGAGACAATCTGTTACCTTCATCTTCTCCAGTTCTTCCTGCAAAGTGCGAGAGGCGAGGTAACCTGGTACTCCTGCAAGTCCAGTTGCACCATCAATGGCAGCGAATACCTTTGCTCTTTCATTCACTACAATGCAATCTTCATTGATTGGTTTATCTCCTTTTTTGTACGCCTTCTGAATTTCCATTCAATACACTCCTTACTTTTTATTATAAACATATATGAGCTACATTAAATTAGTCATTTTCAGTTCTAAAATAGAATGAACGAAATGCGTAATCTGAGTCGTTTGTTTAAATAGAAGTTCATCTGCATTTCTTATACATTCTTGTAGTGATAATGGGCTGCTTATAATAGAGAAGCAACCTGCAAACTTTTCTCTTAATAAATCTGCATTCCCAACAACCGAACCAGAAAGTAGCAGCGTTGGGACACCGTGCAGTTTAGCGAGATCAGCTATGTAGGCAGGTGCTTTGCCAAAGAGAGTCTGTTCATCACTCTGTCCTTCCCCTGTTATTACTAAATCTGATTGCTTGATGGCTTCCTCCATTTGTAAAATGTTTGTTATAAGTTCAGAACCTGATACGAGCTTTGCCCCAAGTCCTAATAAAGCAAATCCCAATCCACCTGCTGCCCCGGAACCGGGAATTTGGGCAGCATTTTCTACTTTACTTACTGCCTTTTCTGATCGTATGAGTTCCTGATAACGTTTTAGTGATTCATCATATTTTAAAACTTGTTCTTTGCTTGCACCTTTTTGCCTGCCATAAACCTGAGTTGCACCGTTAACTCCACATAGAATATTCTCAACATCACATGCTGCTTTTATTGAGACATTTTTTAGTTTAGATTCAAGTTGTTGAACATCTATCCTCTTAACTGAGTGGAGATCCTTACCAAAAATACCACAACGTTTCCCATTTTGATCGTATGCTTCCATGCCCAATGCTTGTAATAATCCGAAACCCCCATCATTAGTTGCACTTCCACCTAACCCAATAATAATTGATGTACATCCTTTATTTATAGCATCCAGGATAACTTCTCCCACACCATAAGTTGTAGTATTATCTGGATTTCGCTTTCCATCCGGCACTTGCACCAATCCAGCAATATTGGCAACTTCTATTACAGCCACATTGTTATCTATGATTCCATAATATGTTTCAATTGTTACTCCTAATGGGCCGGTACACGAAATCGGTATACGCCTGCTATTTGGAGAAGATGATAATAAAACATCAACCGTACCCTCTCCACCATCAGCCATTGGCTTCATCAACACAGTATCATTTGGATAAACGCTTTTGATAGCTTTTTTCATGATACTGGCTACCTGTACAGATGTTAAACTCCCTTTAAAAGAATCAGGTGCTAATAAAATATTCATTTTTACTCCCCCTGTAACTGCTTCTTGTGATTTTAATCTACCTAAAGTCTACTTATTAACACTTTACTTTTTTTTTCTTATCTAGTTAATTATTCAGATTTCTCTAACATCCATAATACCTAATATTAACTTAATCAGGCAACATTCAGATTAAAAAAGAATATTTACTTGAGTTACAGGTTGAGTAACTAGGATTATCAAAGCCCTCATCTTCACTACTATTTTGTCGCCAACACTTTTAGCCCCGCTCCAATAATCCCCTGATCATTCTTCAGATGACAGTTGTCAATCCCATGTAGTATATGTTTTTGTTCATCTAGTAAGTATAGTCGTAATTTATCTTTTATTAACTCTATCAACATTGGATTATAGATCGCTACACTTCCACCAAAGACAATTTTTTGGGGATCTATTATACTATTTAACATATAAATGCCCTGGGCTATCGAAAAAGCTGCTTGCTCAACAATTTTTTGTGCTTTTTCATCCCCTTTATAAAATAAGTCAAACACCTCAGCAGTTGTTATATTAGCATTGTTATACAACTCCTGAGCCTTTCGTGCAACGGCTGGTCCTGAAGCCACTTTTTCCAAGCGCTCCAATTTACCTTCGACTTCCGTTTCAGCGACAGGTATTAGACCAAGTTCACCAGCAAACCCAGCGCCACGAATAAATTCTCCATTTTGTATAATGGAACAGGAGATGCCGGTACTGATTGTAACATATATAAAAATACTATCTTGGGGCATTTCTGCTTTCTTCCATTCGGCATATGCTGCCATATATACATCGTTATCAACAGAAATACAATCCACTGAAAAACGTTGTTGTAACCTTTCAGCTACTGGAAAATTGCTCCATGGTAAATTATTTTGAAATACAGCCATACCTTTAGCTGTATCAACTTTCCCGGGAACGCCTACGCCAATTCCATGTATGTCTGCTAACGGTATACTTGAATGATCAAGTAAATTATCTACACATGTACATACCTGAGAAAACATTTTTTCTCTATCTGAAGCATCACTTTCAATCATTTCTTTTTGAATTAAATCACCGTTTTCATTTATTATTCCTGCGGCAACCTTTGTGCCACCAATATCTATCCCCAATGCATTTCTCATTCATTTCTCCCTCTTTCCTAAATTTATATAAGTTCCCAGCTCGGTATTTAATGATTTATACGTTCAATAATAGAGCTTTTTTAGTTTTTTAATGTAGGTTTAACTGGTCTTCCAGCAAACAATTCTTTCCCATCTGTATAACCCTCTTCTCGTCCAACTAACTCTAGAATCAATTGATCCCTTCTAACCTTTACTTGTTTTTCATAGTTTGGGTCTTCTATTTTATTTGTTAGCTCTTTAGGATCTTCAACTAAATCAAAAAACTGCTCTTCTCCAGTTTGTGAAAACCAAATATATTTCTCTCTGCCATTTGTTATATAATGATAACTTTTTACTCCATGCTCATGTTCCCCATGAATGTAATCACGCCAATTGGTATTTTCATTTTTCCATAAGGATAGTAGACTGTCTCCTTCAACACTTGATGGAATTTCAATATTTGCTACATCCAATATTGTTGGCATGATATCTCTTAATTCGGCAACTTTATCTATTTGTGTATTTTTATTTAGTCCCAAACAATTACCTGGATCTGCTAAAATCAAAGGTACTTTCGCACTCCCCTCATACGGAAGCGTTTTCCTATATAAATTATGATCGCCTAAGAGCTCTCCATGGTCAGAGACAAATAGAATAACGGTATTGTCATACACTCCATATTCTTGCATCGCCATTAAAAAACGTCCAATTTGATGATCAATATGGGTAATTAAGGCATAATAGGCTGCTTGGGCACGTTCTAATCTTCTTTTAGGCACAATTCCTTCAGAGGTTACAGGGTTCAAACCTGCATTAGTCGAATCTTCCTCTTTAGCCCAATTACCTATAGGTGGTTCAGGCAAATCAAGATCCCGATACATAGAATAAAAAGCTTCGGGCGGATCAAAAGGCGGGTGTGGCCTTACATATGACATCTTCAAAAAGAAAGGCTTGGTTGGATCTCTTCTTCTTAAAAAATCAATGGACTGCGTTGTAACCCAGTTAGTTGGGTGCAGTTCTTCAGGTAAAGCCCACGGCCTTGTTACAGTAGAGGAGTTGCAATCCAATCCTAAATCAGTAAGATCTACATTACTCCCTGCTTTATCTCGTAACCAGTTTAAATAATCATCTGTCTGTTCAAATGATTCCACGCTTTTCGTTGTGTGCTTAAAACGATTATAGTGCATATATCCATCATGGAGAATAACATTATGAAAGCCACATAAATTCCGCGTTGGATATACATGCATTTTCCCTACACATTGGGTATGATAACCTGCCTTTGCAAATTCACCAGGCATGGTATTTTCATAGTTCCAGACTACTTTGTCTTCATAGCCTACACGTTTCGTGGAAGTTTGTGACATCCCTGTCAATACAGATGCTCTTGCTGGAACACAAGAAGGCGTCGCTGCATATGCGTTGTTAAATAAGGCTCCATTTCGTGCCAATTGATCCAGATTTGGAGTATCAACAACTGGATGATTTAACATACTCAAACAGTCTGCACGCATCTGATCAACCATAATTAACAATACGTTTGGTTTCATTGCTCTCCATCCTTTCTTTTACATGATCGTTCTATAACTACAAAAAGGAAAAACCATTCCAAACCGGTTTTTCCTTTTTGTTTATTATACAAATTTACGGTTGTAGTTCCATAGTAAAAATAGTAAACCGGCTAGACCAATTAACTGTGACAACAGGTATAACTTACCTACTGTTCTTTGACCGTTGATCACGAGAAACATACAAAACAGAAAGAATACAATTTTAGCAATTAGTATTATTTTATCCTTCATGCTGCTCTTCCTCCCATTTTATTTCACTTGGTTGTAAGGTGATGGTAGATTTATTGCCGTTTCCATCATAAACATCCGTAACTTGTTCCACATTGGAGTTATTAATGATCGCATACTTATTAATAGACGGATAGGCATGTACTTCACAATTTAAATTAGAAGACTGCCATATCTTCCACTGTTCTTCTTTGCCGGCACTATAATAGATAGCGCGGAGCAATAACCTTGTATTCTCATAGCTATATGGAATTCCTGCAATGTACACACCTCTGCCTTCACCAAAGGTTGTACTTGATAAATGAACGCCATCCTCTGTATGAACAATAATATCAGTGTCCTCACTTAAAGCATACACATTCTTCATCCCTTCTCCAAAATTAAAAGTGGAGACATCTTCTGTAATAAAGTGGGAATCTGCTTCCTCTGTGAAATACTTATTTGTGGATAGACTATATCCTAATTCTTTATCTACTCCAAGCACATTTGCTAATTGGAAATAGCGACCCTGGTGGTGAATAGCTGAAGGCTCCCCAACACCGATCAAACCACCGCCGTTGTAAACCCATTCTCTCAACGTGGCAGTAACTTTTTCATTTTTCCAATGTTCTCCTCCAGAGAAAGATGTTCCTGCATCTCCAGCATTAATAATTACGTCTACTTCTTCTGGCACACCATTATTAATAATGTCATCAAAACTTATAAAAGAAACGTCTACCGCCATTCCACTTAACGCTTCTGTAATCCCATGATAAGAATAAGCTTGTTTATACCATTTACCATGAGCTACCATATGTGTTTGCCATGTTCTAATTTTTCCCCAGGCATTTAATACAGCTACGTTGAGTCCAGTATATGGTTTTACACCCTTAATGGTATCGTAAATATCCCGAAATTCATCGGTAACTTTTTCTACATAGTCAACAAACTCCGGAAATTTATAAGCCAGGCTTAAATAGCCACCATAACCTATTCTGTCCAATGGACTCCGCATGAGCGCTCTTCTGGCTGCTAGCCAATTTTCATTTGCCTCAATAGCTGGATTATTTCCTTCATAAAACGTATCTGGGAAGAAGTATGGTAAGAATCTCCCTTCCGTATAGCTTACATGCGGAATATCCGAAATTAAACGCAGTGTAGTCCCATCTCCTACACTCCCTACAACCGCATCGATACCAGTTTCCTTGAAATACTCTCCATAAGGCTCTGTACCAATCCAGTTATCTCCTAAAAACATCATCGCTTCTTTATCTTGATCATGCACGAGACTAACTAATTCTTTCACTTCTTTTGCCACAAACTGCTGAATAAAGTCAATATAATCCAAATAAGCTTTTGTTGGTACACGGAAACTTGAATTATAATATCCTCTATCTACTATATCCTCTGGACGAAGTCGATAACCTTTTTCCTGTGCAAAAGCTTCAAGGGCCGCAACAGAAACACTTGCTCCATATCCAAACCAATCAACAAACTTTTCTTTTCCCAAATTGTCAAAGATGAGGGTAAAGTGATAGAAAAAAGTGGTGAAGCGAACAACGTCCGTGTCCGGATTTTCCTTAAGCCAGTTTTCCAAGTAATCCTTCATAAATTGATTGGAGAAAGGTTGTCTAGCATCAAACGGGATGTCGTGCGGCTTATCTCCCCAATTATTCGTAATATGATTATACATATGTGTCGGATCCCAGATCATATAAGCCAAAAATGATACAGTATATTCATGCCATGGTTCTGCCTGATTGATGATGACCTGATTTGTTTCTTGTTTAACCTCCCAATTAGCTGGATCAACTACATCACCAGTTGTTCGATTAATAACTTCCCACCACTCTTTTGGGTTGTGAATATAATCAGGCTTGATTTGATCCTCAAAATATCCTTTCAAAAAGTCGATTTCCAACGACTTGTCTTTTGCTGTATTGAATTGTGACATTAAATATAATTGTTGCGTTTCCTCAGGGTGTTGTTCAGCAAATTCGTTATTCCCTCGCGCTACAAAATACGTTGTGTATATTTTGGCATCCAATTGCTTTATTTCATCATCAAGCTTCGTGCCATCACTATCACGTAATGCATCTGCTCCCCATCGTTCCATCAATTCCTTTGTTTCGTTCAAAAAATTCTGTTCACTTGGTAAGGTTACCCTTCCTGTTGATTTGTTCATTTTATTCACCTATCCTTTCACTCCTCCAACTGTCATTCCCTGCGTTAATCGTTTCTGGACAATAATGTATAAAATTAATGTTGGTAACATGACGATTACCATTCCTGCATACATAGGGCCATAGTTAACCGCCGCTCGTTCTGCCGCCATTAAATTTAATAGTCCAACTGGCAGTGTTTTATTCTCAGCCGGCATTAGTGTAAGAGCTAAAATATATTCATTCCAAAACAGTAAAAAGTTGAATAAGATTACTATAATAATGCTCGGCGCTGCCATCGGAAGCATAACAGAAAACATTGTTCTGAAATACCCCGCTCCATCAATACTTGCTGCTTCCTCAAAATCAGCCGGAAGTGTTTCAAAATAGCTGGAAAGAAGAAAGATAGTAAACGGCAAAGCAGTTGATGCATAAATTAGCGCTAGGATAAATCGATTGTTTAAAAACAACCCTTCTCCTAATAATTCTTTAATACCTGAATCCCATCCAAGTAACATTAGAAAAATAGGAACTGCAATATAACTTACATTAATAAAAAGACCAGCTTTCACAAAGGAATTAAGCAAGCCGCTACCCATAAATTTAAAGCGAGATAGCACATATGCTGCTGGCAGAGCTACCACTAGCAAGATTAATAGAGACAAGGTGGTAACAATGACCGAATTTAATAAATAGTCTCCCATATTTGCTTCAACAAACGCTTCAATGAAATTTTGGAAATAAAACCCATCCGGTAATGACCACGGGTTGCCGTAAAACTCTTTGTTTTCTTTGATGGACGCCATAAACACCCATACTACCGGTATAATGATTGAAATAGCGAGGGCGAATAAAGCCACATAAATAAAAAGCTTGAAAAGTGTTTCTGTGCGCATGCCTTTCTTTTTTTCCATGACATTATCCTCCTTTTAATACTCCAGCACATCTCTTTTTGTAATATGGCTAACAATTGCGGCAAGTGCGAATGAGAAAAGGAACACAACAACACCTATAGCCATTCCGTATCCATAGGTAGAGTTACCGTATGCTTGTGCGTACATATAGGAGAGAAACACTTCTGTGGATCCATCCGGCCCGCCACCTGTCATTGCCTTTACGAGCAAAAAGCTTAAATTAATCGTACTTATAATATAAAACGTCAGTGTTGTACGTATGTTATTCCAAATGAGTGGCAGTGTAATACTTGTAAATTGTTTAAGTTTACCAGCGCCCTCTAACGAAGCTGCTTCATAGTAGCTTGCTGGAATGCTTGCCATACTAGACATATACATTACCATATAGTAGCCGATCGCCTGCCAAACCAAAGCACCCGCTACACTGTAAATAACAATACTTTGATTCCCTAGCCACATTTGCTTCATGCTTTCTAAGCTGAAAATATCGAATACACTGTTTAATAGTCCGCTTTCCGGATCATAGACAGCAGAAAATATCCCCGCAATAACAACAATGGATAAGATATTCGGTATGTAGAAAATTATTCGGAAAAAATTATTTCCTTTTAAATTTTCTTTAGTTAATAAAGCTGCGAAAAACAGAGCAAAAACGATAGTAATCATCGCAACCAGCACAATTAACAAAACAGAGTTTTGAAAGGACTGTATAAATCCTGCATCATTCCACAAAACTTTAAAGTTATCAAAGCCAACAAATTCCTTTGTATTTGAGAATCCTCCCCAGCTATACATAGACATTCGGAAAACCTCTACAGTAGGAACAACCATAAACAAGATAAACAGAATAATAGCAGGGGAAATACAAACAGTAATGAATATATTTCTTGCCTTTTTGTTACTCACAACGCTCACCTCTCTTAATAACAAAAATATTATAAATTAGTGTTATTACTTGTTTCAAAAATAAGACGACGAACACAGAGTCACGCTCGTCGTCTTTTTATTTATCAATTACTTCATAGCAGGTCGTAATTTATCGCTTACTTCTTCAATATCTTTTTTCCACTGTTCATAAGTCGTTTTACCACTTATTACACTATCAATCGTTCCATAAACCTCATCACTAATGCTTGCTCCTGGAACAGGCTCTGTTGAAGCGAATGTTCCCATTGCTGGAAGAGCACCATTCTCATAAACACTATAGAAGATTTTCTTTTGATCATTCAGCTTTTCTACAATTCCTTCAATAGGCTGTACCGCACCTGCTTCTAAAAAGATATCTGCTGCTTCATCTGAATACATGTAAGCAATGAAATCTTTAGCTGCGTCTTTATTCTCAGCTGCGGAAGGAATCCAAATTTGTTCGAAGAATGTAAACGCATAGCGATCTCCACCTTCCTCAAAAGCAGGAACCGGAGCCATTCCCCATTCGAAACCATCTGCACGTGGGGCTTCTTTCATTTCATCAACTACCCAGCTTCCATTTGGCATAAATAATGCTTTATTTTCCAATACAAGCTGCTGATTTTTAGTGAAATCATTTGGGTTAGCATTCGCTACCGTATTCGGATGTGTGTACTCACCTAGCTTTTCAACTGTTTTTAGTACACGTTCCGCTTCCTTTGTTTCCCAAATATTATCTTCATACGTCATAGCTGAATTATAGAAATCAGGACCACCAGACGCATACAACATAGAACCTAATAATGTATCAAAATATCCTGCAATTGGATACGTAAATAATGAGATTCCCTCTTCTTTGGCTTTATCGCCCAGCTCCCACATTTCATCCCATGTTTGTGGAACTTCCCATCCTTTTTCTTCAAACAAGCTTTCATTGTAGAACAAACCTGTTGGGCTATAAAACATTGGCGCTAAATATGTTTCTCCATCTCCATATGGGTTTGTTGCCAGTGTGTCTGTAAAACCATCAAGTATTTTATCTTTTACAACAGCTTCTTCTCCTGGAACTTTCATTTCCAACACATCGGAAAGGTTTTCAACCGCCTTCTCCTTAATTAATGTTTCAGTTAAAGCCTCTTCTCTGTCGGTTGCAAGCAAAAATACATCTGGGTAACTACCTGCCTGCATTTCTGGACGTACTACTTCTTCCAGATTTTTCTCAATAGTAAATTCAATCTTTACGTTTTCATTCGTAGCTTCATATGCTTCAGCAACCTTCTTCCACATATCAGCGCCATAAGCAGATTCAAGAGCGGCTACATGGAGAGTAGTTTCCTCGTCTTTATCACCATTTTCCCCATTAGCTTTGTTATCACTACTGTCATCACCACCGCTACATGCTGATAAAGCAATTACCAAAAATAAAGCAGATAAAGCAAATAATAGATGTTTCATCTTCATATTAATGCCCCCTGATCGTTTTTTTACTTCCTACTTTCATCCTACATTCATTAAAACGCTTTCACAATAAACATCTTGTTGAGATTTTTATATATATTGCTTTTTCACATTCCTCCTTATAAAATATGATTAATAGTTTATTAGAACTAAAGCGCAGCAGCACCAAATTTTATACATACTTATTTCTATAAAAAGGAGTGCTTGGCATGTCTTATGAAGTCTATAAAATGGAAAATTCCTCTAAAGAAAAGCTACCATTTAAGCTTCTGTATGTAACCCAATCAGAATATGATAAAGGTTGGCACAGCACACATCATACCCATCATTTCACAGAGCTATTCTATATAGTAAAAGGTAAAGGATCATTTATTCTACCAAAGCATGAAGTGCCTGTTAAAGAGAACGATTTAATTATTATCAATCCAAATGTAGAGCATACAGAAAAATCAAACGAACAAGATTCCTTACAATATATAGCTCTTGGTATTGAGGGTCTTGCTTTCTCGATTACTGGTGAAAAAGATTCAACTATGGGTCTATATACGTACAATGGTGACCGAGAGGATATTTTGTTTTACCTTAATAAGTTACTCGAAGAAGTAAAACGCAATGAAAAAGATTTTGAACTGATCTGTCAAAACATCATTGAAATCTTAATTGTTAAATTAAAAAGAGAAAAAAAGTTTACAATAGAAAAAGCAGAATCCCGTAATATGAATAAAGCAGTAGCTCTCACGATGCACTATATTAATCAAAACTATCGAGACGCCCTCACCCTTGATACTCTGGCAGATATTGGACACATCAACAAATACTATCTTGCACATATTTTTAAGAGTGATGTGGGAATTTCTCCAATCGAATATTTGAATAAAATTAGAATTAGAGAAGCAAAAATATTATTGGAAACGACTGATTATAGTATCGCACATATTTCAGGTATTATTGGATATTCCTCTCAATCTTTTTTTACACAAGCTTTTAAAAAAGCAACTGGAGACACACCAAGCAAATATCGAAAAAGAAGTAATAGTATATAAATTCCAATAGCTTTCATTGTAAAACGTCAGAAGATGTATTTTTATTTCCCAATTATCACTTCCAACTTTATGAAATAGGCATGTAATGGTTCAATGCCTCTTTCATTCTGCTTTTTTATTAGTCAGAACTACCAATCTCAGCCCATTTGTACTCATATTCTGGACCTACAGCATTTGTTATAACTCCATTCAATTTAGGTGATATTAATTTAGCTGACGCAGTTTGATAGACTGGCGCAACAGCCGCCGTATCAAAAAGAATTTCCTCCGCTTCAAGTAAGGCTTCATATCTTTCTACAGGCTTTGTTGCCAGTTCATTTTGTGTCTTTGAAAGTATCTCATCATACTTCTCTACAGAATAACCCATTTTATTCGTGTTCTCATCTGTGATCCACATACCTAAAAAAGTAAATGGGTCTTGGTAATCAGGCGCCCACCCGGTGAACTGCAAATCGTAATCCATGCTCTTATCCAGTGTTGTCAACTGTTCAAGAGGCACTCTTTTTATTGTAATAGACAAGCCAGGTAAATTCTTTTCTAACTGGTTTGCCATATACTCACTTATAAACTTAGAATCCCCACTATCTCCTGACAAGTATTCTAACTCAACAGTTTCCTTTCCTATTTCCTGCAATCCCTTTTCCCATAATTTTTTCGCCATTTCAGCATCATAGCTAACTAAATCTCCATTTATTTCCCGAAAGTCTTTTCCGCTCTCTGGATGTGTTGAAAACTTTTTAGGCACAAGCCCATTCGCAGCAATGGAACCATTATTTAATATGTTATTAACTAGCGCTTCCTTATCAAAAGCTCTGCTAATTGCTTTTCGAATATTTCTGTTCCCCAGAGCCTTTGTTCGTTGCTGGTTCATTTTCAAGTAAAAAACACTTGCTTCAGGTGTTGTATCAAAATCCTCTCTTGATTGAAACTGATCTACTAAATCTGAAGACAGCTCTGCTCGGTCAATTTCTCCTTTTTCATATAAATCAACAATTAATTGATTATCTTTTGCCACATTATAATTAAATTCTTCTATAGAAACTTCTTCTGCATCCCAATAAGAAGCATTTTTCTCCAGCTTCCAGGAATCGGACGTACTTTCCCATTCCTTCAGCTTATAAGGGCCATTAGAAAGAAGATATTCACTACTTGTCCCATAATTATCCCCTGATTTTTCAACAACCTTTTCATTTAATGGCCAGTTAAATATTCCAAAAGAGATTAATGATTCAAAGTACGGAATTGGTTTTTCAAGAGTAGCTACTAAGGTATGATCATCCTTTGCTTCGATACCTAAATCGCTCACCTTTTTCTTACCTTCACTTATAGATTTCGCATTTTTCACTACCCCATTCATTAAATATGGCCCGTACTCAGAACCTGTATCCGGATTAATAGCCCTTTGCCAAGCATATACAAAATCATGGGCAGTGACCGGATCGCCATTTTCCCACTCGGCATTATCACGAAGATGAAAGGTCCATTTCAGCCCATCGTCACTAACTTCACTTTTAGTTGCTATTCCCGGCACTTTTTCCCCCTTTTCATCTAAACGATATAAACCTTCTGTTGTCATAGATAAAAATTGATTGGAAACTTGATCATTTGCTAAAGTTAAATCCATTGTTGTAATTTGTTCGCTTTTAGTTAAATTCACTACCTGTTTATTATCCTTACTTGTCTTATCTCCGTCTTCTGAAGTATTAGTACTATTATCACAAGCTACCCCTATTACACCTATACTGATTAGAACGATAAAGACAAAAAAAGTTTTTAATAAACGATGCATGAAATCCCTCCAGTAAATATTTTACTAAATAAATTATTCTCAACTTGGATTATACATGATCATAATTTATAATGCATTATTTTTAAAAAATTTAATTTATTGTGCTTATCCATTGTAATAAATAAGGATATAAACTATTATTAGTAATAATATGGGAACATTAATTAGTAAAACTTATAAATTTGCAAGTAAAATTTTCAGTAAATAAAAAGGGGAAATTTAAAATGAAGCCAACTACAGCCATCTTAATTGGCGCGGGAGATCGCGGAGCTAGAGCCTATGCTCCTTATGCACTAAAAAATCCACATGAACTTAAGATTATTGGGGTTGCCGAACCAAATGAATTAAGAAGAGATAAGATTAAACAGGAGCATAATTTATCTACAGAGGACTGCTTTCATTCTTGGGAAGACTTACTTACAAAGGAGAAAACAGCGGATATTGCGATTATTTGCACCATGGATAGAGAACACTTCGGACCTACCATGAAAGCGTTAGAGCTCGGATATCATGTCCTATTAGAAAAGCCAATGTCCCCAGACCCTAAAGAATGTATCGCAATGGAGCAACAGGCAGAAAAATTTAACAAACAACTAACCATTTGCCATGTACTTCGGTACACAGATTTTTGGTCAACAATTAAAAAAGTGATTGAAGACGGTAAAATTGGCGATGTAGCTTCCATACAATTAAACGAAAATGTTGAAGTTATGCATATGTCACACAGCTTTGTTCGCGGAAACTGGAAAAAGAAAGAAGACTCAAGTCCAATGATTTTACAGAAATCCTGTCACGACATGGATATCATTCGTTATGTTATTAACAAAAAGTGCGAACGAGTAAGTTCGTATGGATCTCTTATGCATTTCCGCAAAGAAAACATGCCCGCAGGAGCTCCAAAGCGCTGTCTTGATGGATGTCCAGCAGCTCAGTCCTGTCCTTTCCACGCAGGGAATTATTATCTTGGTGAAGGTAGAGGATGGGCAAGAAAGTTCACTGAAGACACATCAAACGAGGGTATTATTAAGGCTTTAAACGAGACAGATTATGGTAAATGCGTCTATCAACTTGATAACGATGTAGTTGACCATCAAGTTGTAAATATGGAATTTGAAGATGGAGCTACAGCAACATTCAGTATGTGTGGCTTCACACGCGAGCAGACAAGAACTGTTCAAATAATGGGAACCAAAGGAGAACTGCGCGGGAACATGACTGAAAATCAAATATCCTATTATGACTTCCTTACAAAGCATGAAACAGTCATTAAATTCGACTCGCCAACTGGCGGACATGGTGGTGGAGATCTCGGTATTATGCGTGACTTCTTAATAGACATCCAGCAAAGTGATAGAAGTAAAAGTGTTTCCTCTGCAAGTAATTCTTTAAGCAGCCACTTAATGGCATTTGCTGCTGAAGAATCCCGTTTAAATAAAGGTACTTCCATCGAATTGGATACATTCTATAATAATTTATCAAAACAATACAGTGTAATGGAGTAAATATGATAAAATAAATAGAAATAAACTTGAACGATTGAAATAGGTGATCATGTGGCAACAATTAAAGATATCGCGACAAAAGCAAAGGTTTCGCCCGCAACAGTTTCACGGGTGTTGAATTATGACGCTTCTCTTTCTGTTGCAGAGGAAACAAAAAGACGCATTTTTGAAGCTGCCGAAGCTCTTTCTTATAAAAAACATTCTGTAAAAAAACACATAGGTGAAAAGATAGCAATTGTTCACTGGTATACAGAATCAGAGGAGTTAAACGACCTTTACTATCTATCCATTCGGCTGGGAGTCGAACAACGCTGTAAAGAGCTGCAATTGTCGCCCGAAATGTATTTCTTTGATACGATTGATGATATAAATCCTGATCAAATTAAAGGAATAATCGCTATTGGCAAGTTTAATTCCAAGCAAGTAAAGAAGCTTAGAACGATATCTCCTGCCCTTGTTTTCGTTGATCAGTCTCCAAATGAAGATGTATACGATTCTGTAATTATTAATTTTAATCGCGCCATACGAAAAATTATTGACCATTTCATCGAAAACAATCATACATCCATTGGATTTATTGGTGGAAAAGAACATATAAGAGAGAAAGCCTTTAAGGAGTACTTAAAGGAAAAAGGACTGTACAATAACGAAACAGTATATGTAGGATCTTTTTCAGTGGATGAAGGCTATCGCTTAATGAAGAAAGCAATTGAGGAGCTTGGCGACAAGCTACCCACAGCTTTTGCAGTTAGTAGTGATGTCATGGCAATCGGCTGTATGCGGGCCTTACATGAGGCAAGTATTTCCATTCCAGAGAGGGTAAGTATTATGGGGATTAACGATATAAGTGTTTCAAAGCATCTTTATCCTCCATTAAGTACCATACGGGTATTTACCGAACTCATGGGAGAAACAGCGGTTAACCTCTTGCTCGAAAGGTTTGAAGGAAGGGAAATTGCCAAACAGGCTATTGTATCCACAGAAGTAGTCGTACGAAAAAGCGTCAAATCAATATGATTTGACGCTTTTTTATGTTGTCACAAACAATTATAATGTAGTAATTAACTTACAAAGAAGGGTAGCGCGCTCTGGAATTTCACTTGCCAAAATATGCTCGTTTCTTGCATGAATTCCTTCTCCAACTGCACCAAGACCATCAAGAGTAGGAACTCCTAAGTTTGCAGTGAAATTACCGTCACTGCCTCCCCCAACCGAAGCCTCTTCCAAATCAAAATCAAGATCCTTGGCAATATGCTTTGCTACATGAAAAAGCTTTCCGGTCCGATTGCTTCGGACCATAGGTGGCCGGTTCATCTTTCCCTTTACTTTCAAAGTTACTCCCTCTGTTCTAGGTTCAAGATGGCGGATGAGCTGGTCTAATCTCTTCTGTTCTTTCATTGTTTTCACCCGTACATTTACTCCAAAAGTAGCCGAATCTGGCACTACGTTCAGCTTTCCTCCACCTTTAACTGTTCCTACATTCACCGTAGTTCCTGTCGTATAATTTGTTAATTCTTCTAAATAAATAATTAGATGTGCGGCTTCTTTTATTGCACTTCTGCCATCACGGTGATGGTTTCCAGCATGTGCTGCTTTCCCTTTTATATCAACCATATAGCGAGAAGAGCCTTTTCTTGCTGTTTTTAATGCACCCGTTTCAGCAACTGGGGGTTCTGTCACTAAAACAACCTTACTGTTTAAGGCTTCTTTCTCAATTAACAGCTTAGATGTGGGGCTACCTAGCTCTTCATCACTTGTACACAGAAAAACTATTTTCTTATTTAGGGAGAGACCTAGATCCTTGCAAGCTTTCAAAGCCCAAATCGCTTGAACTAATCCTGCTTTCATATCCAATATTCCAGGTCCATATACTTTATTCCCTTTGACTTTATATCTGAGATCTCCTTTGTCCCAGACTGTGTCAAAATGGGATAAAAGAAGGAGTGTTTCCTCTCCATCGCCAAATTCGAATCGTAAATGATCTCCGTACTTTTGCTGTTTAATTTCTGTAGCCTTATACTCGAAGTAGCGCTGAAACAATAGTTGGATATTAGCTTTGCATTTATCTGTTAATTCTTTATTTATAGAGGGTGAATCACTTT
Organism: Virgibacillus halodenitrificans; assembly: GCF_001878675.1. Classification (NCBI taxonomy): domain Bacteria; kingdom Bacillati; phylum Bacillota; class Bacilli; order Caryophanales; family Bacillaceae; genus Virgibacillus; species Virgibacillus halodenitrificans. The sequence continues at coordinate 2,858,544 of NZ_CP017962.1, forward strand.
CTACGAGTAGTTTTATATCCTCCAGAATCCTTTTTTGATTAACTTCCATGTATTTTTTTATATGGTCCATGTTTTGTCTCCCTTATCAATGAAAAACTTGGCAGATTTAATGTAAAAAAGGAACACATTCCAGGTAAAATGAAGATGTGTCCCTTTCCTTTTAATTATGCATGTTAGATTCCGGTTTCAACACCTGTGATCATACCGTGGACTTTCTCCACTTCTTCATCAGCAACAATTAAATAATAAATACCATCCAGCTTTGTACCCGTCCCTTTCATCTGATAGTCAGTGAAGTTCTTGCGTGTATTTTTATACTGGGAAAGCATGTTTTTCATGTCACTAAAGTCCATATTTGTCGCCATATTATTACCAAGCACATCAATCATTCCATTAATTTTTGTAACAGAGCTAACAGATGCTCCCTTATTTACAATCCCTTGGATAACTTGACGTTGTCGCTTTGTTCGACCAAAGTCACCATCTGGATCCTGTTTTCTCATACGAACAAAGTGCATCGTTTTATCTCCATCCATGTCGGTGGGGCCAAAGCCAAATTCATATTTTCCGTCATCCCAGGCGATATCATTATATACGGTGATGGATCCTAATTGGTTTACTACTTCTTCCAATCCTTCCATATTCATTCGGACATAATAATCGAGATCAATATTCAGGAAATTTTCTACGGTTGCAACTGCCATATCACTGCCCCCGAATGCATAGGCATGATTAATTTTGTCCTCAAAGCCCTTACCTACAATCTCTGTTCTTGTATCTCGCGGAATACTTACGAGCTGCATTTTGTCATTTTTAGGATCTAAGGTTAAAACCATCATGGCATCCGAACGACCTTTATCATTTTCCCGTTCATCTACACCTAACAGGAGTACATTTAATACTTCTGCATCTTTAATTTTGACCTTTGTTTTCTTTGTATCAATTGCTTTAACAGGTTCGTGCATTTTATCATTTAATGTCGTTTTAGCATTATGGTATATAGAATAGGCATAGCCGCCGACACTTAAAACTAGTATTAGAATCACAGCGATCGAAACTTTAAGCCACAAACTCTTCTTCTTGGTTTTCTTGCTTGTTCTTTTCTGATCCATTTTACTCTCTCCATTATATGTATTTCTCCAAAGCTCTTTCTATTATACACTACTCTTTCTGTTTAGAATACTCCTATTTTTGACAGAATTTACACACTCACTTGCTTACTATTAAACTTTAATTCCTGCGTAGTTGGAGTAAACTCCGAAGTAATTTTGTAGTAGATTATTTCATTTTAAGGAGGTGAATAGACCCATTGATTTCCGCTGCAGGGGGACGCTTTCCGCCGGCATGGCTTCAGCCGCTTCCTCCGCTACGCTCCGTCCAGGGTCTTCGCCTCATGCTATTCCGGCAGGAGTCGCCCCTTCCACTCCAATCAATTCGTAACTGCTTTAAACTATAAATAACTAGTTATTATCTAACAACTTTACTAGTGAAGGAAAAACACGAAGACTCCTCGGAAAGAAAAAACACCTTTCCTTCGTGCGGTGCACAATTCGCTGAAGCCTTCCTTGTCCTGTGGGTAAAGAAACAGGGCTTTTTGATGGGGTGAGTAATCGCAAAAGATCTTCGGTGGGACGAGGTGACACAGTCCCAGCCCCAGCTGAAGATCCCGCAGGACCAGAAAAGCTTCAATGAGAAACATCGCACGCAGAAAAAGTGGGTTTCTTTTTCAAGGAAGTGGTTTTCTTCCGAGGAAGCTGAAGCGTTGCCCCATAGCCGTCAAGTTAAGCAGAATATTTTAAAACCCAAAAAGTTATTCGTTATTCTGACATTATAAATGGAATAATTTGGAGGGATTACGTATGGCTAAGCAATATTATTTTGACTCGTTTGTAAAAAGTGTGCTCGATATTTTATCTATTTCTGAACTTCGCAATATTGCTCGAGAATCAGGTTTTGTACAACGATTGAAGAAGATAATGCCGGAAGATTTCTTAAGTATATGTGCCTTCTTACATGAAAAAGTTGGTACGGAGGGGTTAGGACAGCTATGTGCTTCCCTTTCTCGTGAATCAGAAATATCCATATCAAAACAAGCCTTACATCAACGATTAGATGAGAAAGGAGTAGCCTTTTTAAAGCAGGTTTTTATGCAGTTAGTGGAGAAACAACAAATGTTGTCGTTACCTTCTCCATCCGATTATCCTTTTTCTCGGATCCGCATCTTAGATGGCACCTCCTTTCAAGTAAAGAAGAAAACCCCGAGTTATTATGATGGAGTGAAAATCCAATTAGAGTATGAAGTGTATCAAGGGAAATTTTTGCATACGTTGTTCTATGGTCCAAGAGACAGTGATCACGATGCGGCTGAAGAATTGGCAGATACAATAGAAGAAGGGGATCTTATCTTGCGTGACCTCGGCTATTTCTCAGGAGATCACTTTAAAAAAATAGATCGAGCAGGAGCCTATTATATTACTCGCGTTCCTGCCAATATGACCTATTGGACTTTGGATGACAAGCAACGACGAATCCAAATAAAGCCCGAAGAGGATGCCATGCATCTAGCTCCAGGAGAGATACAGGATTATGGGTTCATTCAATTAGGTGTTAAGGGAAAAAATACATTCCATGCCCGTGTAGTCGTACAACGGTTAACCGAGGAGCAACAAAAACAAAGAGATACCTATTTAAAAGAAAGAAGACGGAAAGGGGGGCATACCCAATCCGCCAACAAGAAGAATCATATCCAAATTCTTGCCACCAATATAACACAAGAAGAAATGGATGAGCAAACCTTGTATCCTATCTATTCCTTGCGTTGGCAAGTGGAGATTCTCTTTAAGACATGGAAATCGTTATTTGAAATTAATGATGTGCAGGAAATGAATACCGCCCGCTTTTACTGTCATTTATATGGGACTTTAATTCATATTCTTCTTTCTTCGATGATTGCTTTTCAGTGCCGTTACTGCCTTTACGAAAGGTATCAACTAGAAGGGAGTGAGTACAAATGTATCAACCATGCGAGAAACGCAATAATAGAGACGAGGGGGTATTCACTCTATCACCTTTCTTCTTTGAAAGCGCTCATCGATAATATTTACCAGAACATATACCGGCATGGAAGGAAAGATCACCGTTGTCGGCATAAAAGTCCTTTTGATGTCTTAAACATTGCGTATAAAGTACATTTCCGTGCCGCGTAGTAAAAGTGTAAAAACGAAAACAAATGGCCATAAAAGAATATGGATTAAACTGGAAAAATATGTTTGTATTTTCATTGCACCATACAACTTTTTTCTTAGCTTGACGGCTATGAGCGTTGCCCACGGAAAGCGAAGTGTTTTTTCCGCAACGGCTGCTTAGAGTACTATCAAGTTAAGTCGGAGTTTATCCATACTACGAATTACTTTGGGATTCCAATACATGTAGATAACACAAAAAATCATAGCCTGGTAGTTCCTTGTGTTAAAGGAGCTACAAGCTATGATTTTATACTTTTCAAGAAAAAGTTATTCTGTTCCTACGTCCGCCCATTTGTATTCATATGTTGCTCCAAATGGGTTTACGTGAACACCTTTTACTTTTGGTGAAACTAATTGGGCACGGGATGCTTGATATAACGGAGCTATCGCTGCATCTTCAAAAAGAATTTTTTCTGCTTCAAGGAAATTCTCATAACGTGCCGGATTATCTGTAGCTAGCTTTGTTGCTGTATCGCCAACTAGTTCATCATATTTAGCATTGGAATAACCCATTTTATTATTTCCACTTTCAGTCGTCCATAGATTCATGAAAGTAAATGGATCTAAGAAATCAGGACCCCAACGAGAAACCTGTAACTCATAATCCATGTTGTCATCAAGATCCAGACGTTGTTCCTTAGGCACTTGCTTTAAATTAATTGTTAAACCTTCCAGATTAGTAGATAACTGGTTTGCAAGGTATTGTACCATTGTTTTGGTTGTCTCATCATCATCTGTTAACAATTCCAATTCAACTGAATCCGTACCAAGCTCCTCTAATCCCTTTTTCCATAGCTCTTGAGCTTCATCTACATTATAAGTGCTAAGGTCACCACTTACTTCTCTGAAATCTTCACCAGATTCAGGCATTGGAGTAAAGTCTGCTGGGATTAACCCATTTGCTACAATCGATCCATTATTTAAAATTTGATCTACTAGCGCTTGCTTATCGAAAGCTCTGTTCATCGCATTTCTAATATTCTTGTTTGCTAACGCCTCATTGGTAGTTTGATTATACTTCATAAAATATACAAAGGTGTCTGGAGAAATCGCATAATCTTCATTCGTCGCGTACTGATCAACTAGATCTGAAGTCAAATCGACACGATCTACTACCCCGGATTCATATAAATCTACTGCTGTTTGCGGATCTTTTACAACTTCAAATTTCAACTGACTCATCTTTACTGCATCCGCATCCCAGTAATCTTCATTTTTTTCTAATGTCCAAGAGCTGCTAGTGCTTTCCCAATCTGCCATCTTATATGGCCCATTTGCCAGCAGGGCGTCTGAGCTGGTTGCATATTTATCTCCCTGCTCTTCCACAAATTTTTGATTTAATGGAAAGAACGTACCAAATGTAGTTAATGATTCAAAATATGGAGTTGGATTTTCAAGTTCAACTACTAATGTATAATCATCTTCCGCTTTTGCACCTAATTCATCGACCGACTTCTCACCGGAACTGATAGAAGTAGCGTTTTTAATAACACCATTCATCATATATGGTCCATATTCTGATCCGGTATCAGGATTAACTGCCCGTTGCCATGCATAAACAAAATCATGTGCTGTAACAGAGTCTCCATTTTGCCATTTTGCATCTTCCCTTAAATGAAATGTCCATGTCAACCCGTCATCACTAACTTCATGTTTTTTCGCGATCCCTTCTACTGGTTTCGCGTTCTCATCCAAGCGGTACAGGCCTTCTGTAGTTGCTGCTAAGTAAATAAAAGATGATTCATCTGTCGCAAGCGAGGAATCCATAGAAGGAATGGTTTCCGGATTTATAAAGCTAAGAACCTTTTCTCCATCTGCAGCCGCTTCCTCTTTCCCCTCACTGCTTGGCTCTTTTTCTCCTGATGTTTCTTCTGCGTCATCACCAGAACATGCTGCTAATATGCCTAGTAACAGACCTACTACTAATAAAATCATCCATTTCTTTAACTTCATGTAGAACCCCCCTAGTTGGTCTTTTCTTTATATTCAAATAAATTAACTAATTAAGAGTTATTATATAGTTATCCCTCTATAAAAGTAAAGAGTTTTTAGAATAATTTTGTAAATTATACTCTCTTTTCCAGGTTTTTCGCTGTAGCACTTTTTTCTACTTCCTTGTGATTTCGATAGGTCCCCATTGTTTTATCAATCGAGCTATGAGTAACACCAAACCAATAATTCTCGTTTTTATAATGATGCCAGAGGTGGACCTTTTTCAGCTTTTTCCCTAAAGCAGTAGATGGTTGGATAGGTTTATGAGCTATATAATGCTTCCATTCATAGTAAAGAAAATAACCAACTAAACCTGTGGCAAAGGCTCCCGTTATGTATTTATCTTTTGTAATAGAATAGGTAATGAAAGTTAATAAGAGAAAATTAGGTATACTGAACCAGAGTGGAAGAAATAATAGTTTCAGATTTGTGGGGTCTACATGATGGTCATAATGTAGTCGTCTGATAAGTTTTAAAAAAAGCGGATGGTTAGGTGTACGGATGTGAAATAGAAAGCGATGAATAAAATATTCACTGATAGTATAGACAATCATACCAATGAGGATCGCCAACCAAGCTTCCCATTGAAATATTTGGGGGATAATAAAAATAAAAAGAAATGTAAACAAGATAAGCATAAAGGATATATCAGGATACAGTATAAATTCTTTCCAATATTTAATCATAGCAACCTCCTGTTTAAAACATACTCCTCTGTTAGGCATCTACAAAGTTACTACTTTATGATAATAGTAGTATATTCTGAAGTACAAACAATTAGACTTTCTACCCGATGAATGGAAAGATTGAACCAAAATCCTAAATAATTATTTAAAAAAGAACCTCGACTCGGAGAGGTTCTTTTTACATAGCTTCGAAGCTATTTGTATAGACCTATTACTCTTCATATTAAATAATAATGTTTCCTATAATTTGTTACACGACTTTTACTTATAGTTCCTAATTATTCGTTCAAGCCTTGGACGATTGTATCGCTGAACTGCGATGATAGGTATATTGAAAAGTAACGCATATCCTATCATTATCCATCCTGCCCAAGAGGGGTTCCATAAAAAGAATAATCCAGCAGGTAAAATAGAGAGTAGATGAGTAATCTCAGCACGAATAGATTCAATGATGAATTGCTCAATATATATTTGATCAACTGATTTTAGATTGCATTTTTCAAATCCTCTACCAATTATTTTGCTTCCATCCGGTATCCATTTTTTAAAGCTTCTTACTTTTAAGACATGTTCCCAAAACATCCCCTCTCGTTCCCATTCTCGCGAACGAAAAAAACAGGAATATTTCTGTAACCAATCAGCAGAAACGTAACTCATTCCTAAGGATATGACGATATGAAAAAACGCCCATGCCACTATATCTAAAAGGATAATAATTGTTAAAGGTAATTCAATAACCGGCATGTAACTTCTCCCTTCAAACCTTTATCTTTCTGCCACGCCAATTTACAGATCCAACAACGTGCGTCATGTATATCGATCTACAAAATAGCCCGGTAAAGAAAAGAAGATGTAAGGGAAAAAAGATAAATACCCAAAAACGAAAATTTCCAGTTCTTCTGGCAAACCAAAAAAATTGTAGCATGAATAAGAAGTATGTAATAACAGAGGCTACACCCCATAGAAATGGCGCCCAAATAATACTATAAGCCAGAAAGAAGGAAGATAGAAAACCTCCAGCAATCCATATACTGACAAGCGATAGCACAATAGGGTGGGTAGACTGAGAAGCTGTAGCAAAATTTTTAGTCCATCCCTCTAACAGCTGTGGTAAGCCCTCTGGATACATACGAAATGCAAGCAGTCCTTTCCCTGAATAACAACGCACCTTATAACCAGATTGCATAAATGCCTCACCAAGTTCTATATCATCCATGACCGCATCCTTAATTGCAGCATGACCACCAACTTCCATATATTCTTTTTTATTACATAAAATACATGGTCCAAACGATCCTGCCGCATCCAATTTCTTTCCAAAGGCTGTAAATACATTCATTCCAACCATTACAATAATATTGAATAATGCAGAAAGATGTTCATATGGTCGCTCAACTGTATGATATGGCTGAACTGATACAATCCCTGTTTCTTTTTTCTGCTCATATTTTTTTGCAAGCTGGTACAAAAAATCTGAATTAAATTGAGTGTCAGCATCCAGAAATAAAAGATGCTTGCCCTTTGCGTTATTTGCTCCTAACCAACATGCAGCTGATTTACCTACCCAACCATCTTCCAGTTTCTCGTTTTTTATCACAGTATATCCATAGGAATGCACGAGTCGAGCAGTTTCATCCGTAGAGGCATCATCAACCACAATTACTTCAAAGGCCTGCCCCTTTTGTTTTTTCAACGACTCCAACAAAGGACCAATTCGCTTTGCTTCATTTCTTGCAGGTATAATTACAGACAGCATAGAATATGGTTTCTTTTGTCCACTTATCGGTTGAAGAGAAGGAACTTTCCAAAACATAAGCAGCCCAGCAAACATACCTATAACTATGCAAAGAGTAAAAATTAAGCCAATAAGCAATCCGCCACACCTCCTCTCTGCTTGGTTGCATCATTAAGATGACTGTTTATCTTGTTGATCGCGCGTTACTATTAGTTCACTTACTTGTTGACCACTTAATGTCACCATTGGCATTCCACCGCCTGGATTTACTGTTCCACCAACGAAATAAAGATTGTCATACTTCTCACTTTGCTTTGGATGTTTAAATCCCCTATTTAATTTTTTATCAGAAAGCGTACCATAAATGGATCCTCTATGTGACCAATACATATTTTCTATATCATGTGGTGTCCACATGTCTTCCGTAACAATATGGTGCCGAAGACCCTTTAAGCCCATTCGTTCTAATTTATCTAAGACTACATCCCTGAAATCCAAATACTCTTCTTTTGTAAAGGGTTCATCCTGGATATATGGTATGTGTGGAAGCACCTTAAGATTTTCATGTCCGGGAATAGTTTGTAGCGGATCTGTCTTATTAACGTTGACCAAATAAATGGTCGGATCATCAGGTAAACGATGCTCATGAAAAATTCGATTCATTTGCTCCTGTAAGTTCTCCGAGAAGAAAAAGTTATGGTGTGCAAGCTGAGGATAAAGCCTTTTGACACCAAGATGTAATACCAAGCCTGAACTGGAGGGCTGATACTTCTTTTCCAACTTGTGAATGTACTCTGCAGATTCACCGAGCAGCTTATCATATGCTGGGATAACCTCCATGTTGGATACAAAATAATCTGCTTCCACAGAAGTACCATCGTCCAAAATAGCTTTACTTATTTGTTTTCCATCCGTTTTCTCCAATTTTTTTACAGCTGTACCTGTAAAAAATTGTACACCTTCTTTTTTTGCAAGACGTTCCAACCCGTCTGCAATGAGATCCATACCACCAGGCACATACCACACTCCTTGTGCATGCTGCATGTAGACGAGCATATTTAAAACGGCTGGTGCATCGTACGGAGAAGAACCTACATATTTAATAAAGTAGCTAAGCATGGTCCGCAGCTTTGGATTAGAGATACGTTTTTCTATTCCATGAGACATGGTAGAGAAAAGATCAAAGCCTTTAATCGAATCAACTACGCCGTGGTGTTGAATGACATCCTTCGTTGAATCCAATCCTTTTTGAAAATATCCCTCTTCCGTATATTCATATAGCCTTTTAGCGTAAGATAGAAAATCTTGATATTCTTTCATATCATTGGCATTCAGTAAATCATTTTCCGCGAGCATTTTATTAAGGTCATTATAAAGGTCTAAGATCGTATCATCTGGAAAAAAAGAACGCCATTCATGTTCCAGGCGAATCGTGGGAATAAAATCCTTCATTTCATATCCGCTTGCCGTAAACAATTTTTCAAAGATGTGTGGCATTGTTAAAATAGACGGTCCTAAGTCGAATCCAAATCCGTCTTGCTCCAACCTGTTTAACTTACCACCTAAGTGGTGATTTTTTTCGTATAAAGAAACAGCATAGCCTTTCTGAGCAAGTGATATTGCTGCAGATAGACCACCTAAACCTCCTCCGATTACTACAACCGCTTTTTGCTTTTTCATGTTTGTTCACCCTATTTCTCTAATTTAGCAATAAGATAAATAGTTTCCTATTTTATTAAGCTTCCAACTTATGACTCTCTGCACGTACTGTACTAGTTACTACGCTTCGATAAATGCGCTGTTTTTCTATGGCAGATACATAATTACGTTGATTCAAGCAATTATAATTGTTCTTTCGCACTGCCCCCAGAATACCTCTATATATTTGAGAGGATAGTAATACTGGAAATTGACTATCTTCATCGAATGCATTTATTTTATTCTGAAAAAGGTCGTAAAGTTCTTCAGCACGTGTAGCTAACTCTTCCCAAAGTGCAATGAAACTATTATTAATTAATGAGTTTTGCAAATCTAAAATGGTATAACCTTCTTTTCGTCTTAGAGAATCAGGTAAGTAAATACGATTTTTATCCCTGTAGTCTTCTCCTACGTCGCGTAATATATTTGTTAACTGCATGGCAACACCTAAATACACCGCTTCCTCTTCTAATGACTCTCTTTCATTAGTGGCAATAATCGGCAATAACATAAGTCCTACGGATCCCGCAACCAAATAACAGTAGCGCTCTAATTCATTTATATCACGCGGGGACTGAAAGATAATATCCGTTTTTTGCCCGTTAATTTGATCATAAAAAGGCTGTATCTTCATATCATAGCGGTTGAAAACATCACGCAAGGCAATCCAGAGCAACGTGTTCGGTTCCTGTTTCATTTCGAATAGACGAAGCTGGTTTTCCAATTTAGTCAGAGCCTTCCATTGTTCTGACTTATTTCCATGTTCATCGACACTATCATCAGCAATACGACAAAAAGCATAGATGGCATATACTGCCTTTGCTTTTGGTTTAGGCAGGGTTGAAAATGCATAATAAAAGCTCTTGGAATGCCGCTTAATTATTTTTTCACAATATGCGTAAGCTTCCTCCAGTTCATTTTGAAAGTTTGTCATGAATTTCCCTCCCTTGGTTAACTGCCTCCAAACAGAATCCCTTTGTCATCATGCAGAAGCTCTTGCACTGCAATCTTTGCTGATAATAGTACTATTGGGACTCCAGCTCCAGGGTGTGTACTGCTCCCTGTGAAATACAAATTTTCACAATTGGTAGCTTTACTTTGAGGTCTTAAATGATTGCTTTGTGTGAGTGTTGGTCTTAATCCAAAGCACGCTCCATTATAAGCATTAAACTTATCTTTAAAATCCACCGGTGTCATATATGTTTCGGACACAATATCCTCTTTTACATTTTCAAAACCTTCTATTTTCTCCAAGGAATTTAAGATATTGTTACGATAGTACTGAATTGTCTCTTCATCCCACTCATACGAAGCAGTTGATAAATTGGAGACCGGCACAAGGATATAAAGGCCGTCTTTTCCTTCAGGAGCAAGAGATGGGTCCTTTTTGGAACCAATGTATACATAATAAGAAGGGTCTTCCAGCAGTTCACCTTGAAAGATACCTTCCATGTTATCTTCCAATGCATCATTGAAGACAAAATTATGAACGTTTTCAACTCCATCATATTTCTTGTCCATTCCCAGATACATCACAAAGCAAGAACAGGAGTATTTCATCTCATCAATTCGCTTGTCTGTGTATTTTCCTTTCGCAGTATCTTCTTTAATAAGGTGTTTCATGGCAAAAGGAAAATCAACATTACACATAACAAAGTCAGATTTCTCCAAGTCCCCATTTACACGAACTCCCTTTGCTTTACCATCTTCTATGACGATTTCTTCAACCGTAGTGTTATACCGAACCTCTCCTCCAAGTTCAAGAAAAAGTCGTTCCATAGAGGTGGCCATCTTATACATTCCACCTTTGATAAACCACACACCATAAAGAAATTCAATCATTGGTATCATGGTGTAGAGGGACGGTCCATCAAATGGAGAAATACCTATGTACAGTGTTTGAAAGCTAATCATTTGTTTTAAGCGCTCATTTTTAATGTATTTACTAATAAAGCTTTCCGCACTGTCCAAGGTTTTTAATTTCAGACCTTGTCGAATAGTAGATAGGTTATAAAAATCACTGGCATTTCGAAAAGGTTGTTGAATAAAGTGATTTTTCGCTACTGTAAACCTCCGATAGATTTCTTGTAAATATGCCAAGAATCCAGCTGCATCTTCATCACTAAATGCCTCCAACGTATTCATTAAATGTACCAAATCGTTAGACATTTCGTATTTAGTCCCGAGGTCATCACCAAAGTACACGGAGTACATTGGATCCAATTTTTCCATAGGGATATAATCATCAGGATTTCTCCCGGCTAATGAAAAGACCTCCCTATACAATTCCGGCATCATAACAATGGTTGGCCCAAGATCAAATTTGTATCCATCCTTTTCAATGCGATGCATCTTTCCTCCAGGCATTCCCTCTTTTTCTAGTAGTTCAACTTGATAGCCAGCATGTTGCAAACGAATCGCACTAGCCAATCCAGCAACACCTGCACCTACTACAATTACTTTTTTCTGCTTCATAATTTTCCTCCTATTTTAAACTTTGACTGCGATCAATTTCTGTATAGGGTTTTTCACAACCTTATACAACAAAAGGAGGCTTAAAGGGCGTCGACTCTGTATAGTTTAAATACCCTGGTTCAAAATAAATAAACCTGGTATCCATTTTATTTTCTAAAAGAAAAAGGTTTATTTTGTACAATGTTAGGGTATTAACATTGTACAAATTATTATTAATAAAGGATTGGATGGAAGGATATGAATACTGAAACACATTATTATATTAATCAAGTTGCTACCATTACAGGCCTTTCCAAGCAAGTAATCCGCAAATGGGAGGATAGATACAATGTGGTGAGCCCAACGCGTTTAGATAATGGTTATCGCGTATATAGACAAGCGGATATAAATTGTCTTCTTCATGTAAAAGAGCTGAAAGCAGAGGGACTTACTACTGGAAAAGCGATTAATGAAGTAAAAAAGATATATAAAGCAAACAAAAATAGTGAGGTTGATTATAATAATTACACGATACAGCTTTTGGAACATGGAAAATACTATAAAGAAGTACAGATGAGCCAAGTATTAAAACAAGCATATTATTTTTACGGATTGGAATTAATGATTGAAGAGGTCATCCGCCCATTTCTAAAGGAAATAGGAAATAGATGGGAAAACGGAGAATGGAGTGAAAGCCAGGAAACTGTAAGTAGTATGGTTATCCGTGACTTTTTAATACAAGTAAGAAGAAATCTCCCTACTTTAGAAAATGCTCCCTTAGTTATTGGAGCATGCTTGCCTGAGGAACGGCATGAATTACCTTTACATATTAATTTGCTTCCCTTAACTTTAAAAGGGTGCAGAACCTTATTGCTTGGCCCCTCTCCTGCTCCAGGAACAATAGAACGGTTAACAGAATCCTTGCAACCAAAAACCGTTTTACTTTCTGCAACAACTGATATTCCTTTTAAAACAGAACCTGAACTGTTGAAGCATTGGGATGAGTTTGCCAAGACACACCCACAAACTAACTTTTATTTGGGTGGGAAAGGGGCCTTAGAATATACAGATCAACATCCCCCTTCCTTTATTAAGGCAACAAATGATCTAAAAGATATTAAAGTGTAGACATTAAACCGTTATGAAATAAAATTACTATTTTACTTGAGAGTAGTTTTAGTTTAGCGAATTAATTGCTTTTTTTACCATTCTGCGCCTGCAAAGTTATTAGTTTAAAACAACGCATCTGAGATCATGAAAAGCAAATTTGTTTGTATACTTTTTAGTCTAGACACCAATCCACTTCGGTTTGTTTAGACTTTCTCAAGTATTGATTCGTTTTTGAAAATGGCTTACTGCCAAAAAAACCGCGTCTTGCAGAGAAGGGGCTTGGATGGGGAGATCTAATTATAGTGTGTTTTTCTACGTTAATTAGTTCCTCCTTCTTTTGTGCGGCCCTTCCCCAAAGAATATAGACGATTGGTGCTTCCTTTTTGTTTAAGACTTCGATTACCCGATTGGTAAAAATCTCCCATCCTTTATTTTGATGAGAGTGTGGCTGCCCCTCTCTAACTGTAAGAACAGAATTCAGAAGCAATACACCCTGTCTTGTCCATTTTGTTAAATCTCCATGATCAGGCTTTGGACATCCAATATCATTCTCTAATTCTTGAAAAATATTTTTTAAAGACGGCGGTACTTTTACACCTTTCTGCACTGAAAAACTGAGACCTTGCGCTTGATTCGGCCCATGATAAGGATCCTGCCCAAGTATAACCACTTTCACATCCTTAAATGGAGTAAGATGCAATGCATTAAAAATATCATCCATTTGTGGGTAAACGTTATGATTATTGTATTCACCTTTTAAAAACTCTCGCAACGCAATATAGTACTCTTTTTCAAACTCTTCTGCTAGTAAATCAGCCCAGTCATTTTTTAAAATTTGTTTTTGCAATTTGTACTCTCCTTCTATTTAACCTCACAATAATTTTAACGTAGAACCCGTTAGCGAAGCTACAAAAAGACAGAAGCTTATTAAAGCGTCCGTCTTTTGTTAAATTTCATCTTTGCTAAGAAGGTTAAAATTGATAGTCCCAAACCATTTTTATAGTTTAAATTCATTTACTACTTCATTTAGTTCTTCAGCGAGGTCAGCTAATGACTGCGAATTTGCGGATACTTGTTCCATAGAACTAGTCGTTTGTTGGGAAGAAGCCGATGTTTCCTCAATTCCAGCTGCTGATTCTTCTGAAATGGCAGCAATGTCTTCAATAGAGCTGCTCATTTTTTGACTGTCATTCACTATTCTAGCCAAATTATCAGAGACGCCTTTAATACTGCTGACAACATCATTAACTGCGTCTTCAATTCGGTTGAAGCGTTCACCAGTTTCTTGAATTTGGTTAGTTCCTTGTTTAACTTCTTGATAACCGCTTTCTAGAGAATCAGTAACAATACTCGATTCATTTTGAATGGATTCTACAATATTTGTAATATCGGTAACAGACGATGCAACCTGTTCAGCCAATTTTCTCACTTCATCAGCCACCACCGCAAACCCTTTTCCATGCTCACCCGCTCTTGCTGCTTCAATAGCCGCATTTAAAGCAAGTAGATTCGTTTGATCAGCAATTGCTTTTATTACAGCTACCAACTTGGATATTTCTTGCGTTTGTTCATCTAGTCCACTCACCTTTTGAACTGCTTCTTTTACAATTTGGTCAATCTTCTCCATTTGTAACATGGAAGAAACCATTAAATCATTTCCTTCTTTTGTAATCTCCATAACCGTCCCAGATGAGTTTTCAATCATTTTTCCTTTTTCATTTGCATCCTCTACTTGTTCAGTAAATGTTTGCATTGATGTAGATAATTCACTTGCACTATTGGCTTGGTTCTCAGCTCCACTTGCAAGTTCCTGCATTGTAATAGCTACTTGTTCTGACCCTTCTTTTACTTCTGTTGCTGATTGCGTTAGTTCTTCACTTTGAGAGGTCATTTTTTTTGATGCTCTAGCGACATTAGAAATAATCCCTCTCAATCTCTGTTGAAGATGGTTCATCGCATCAGCAAGCTGTCGTGTCTCATCTTTCGTCCTCACGATAACTTCTTCTCGACTCAAATCCCCATTCGACAAATAATTCATTTCTTCTGCAACCAAATTAATCGGTTTAGTAATTTTGTTAGCAAAAATCCATATCACTGTAGCACCTAAAAGTATTGCTAATACTCCTACTATAATAATCACATTTAAAATTTGCTGAGCAGATTTATTAAAATCCATCATATATGTGCTCGCTGCAACCGTCCATCCCCATGTAGGATCTGTCTTCGAATAAGCAACCTTCTTTTCAATTACATCTTCATTGTTCGGTAAGGGCCAATGAAAATAAGTTAGCCCACCACGTTCACCTTGCTTTATAATAGCTTGGGTTGACATGAAGCCATTAGGATCTGCACTATCCCAATTATTATCTCCTTCATGAGTAGGATGTGCGATCTGGGTGCCGTCTTCATCCAAGATAAAAATATAACCATGCTCTCCTAAATCAATATTTGGATTAATCGGTCTAGTTCCGTCATTTCCCTTTTCACCAAGAATCGATTTTTTAACTTTCTCTTGAGCTTCTTCCAATGACAGATCTCCCCGTTCTACTTCCTCGTTTAAAGAATGGATCGTTCCAAGTGTCATTTCAACGCTATTTTTCAAATTCGTAATTCCAAGCTCATTAAGACTTTCCTTAGACTTTGAATAGCTGACAAAACCAAGAATTGTCATTGGTATCACAAGTAATAGTATTGATACAATCACCAATTTTGGTTTTAGAGAGTGAAAATTAAACTTTTTCATTAGACGTTACCTTCTTTTATAGTTATTAACAGCCGAATGACTTCTGATATACCAATCAGTAAACTGTCACCTCTATTATCGACAAAATTTGCAGGGCTTTGAGCATGAATTAACGATATTTATAACAATTTTTTTAATTATCAAGAGATTTCTAGGAGTTGTTTACCATTTTCCACATTCTGCATAAATAATAATGATTTTCTATGTTTAATCTGCTAAAGTAATAGTATTAATTAAACCGAATAAAAATAATTTTCAATCATTAAATAGTAAGCAGGTGAAAAAGAGTGAAAGAGTTACGCCTTCCTTCTAACTGGTTTGCAGGGATTCAATGGTTGTTCTTTATCTTTTCAAATATTATCGTTATCCCTATTACTATCGGTGCTGCATTCTCCCTATCACAGGAAGAAACCATTCCATTGATCCAGCTTTCCTTTATAGTGACTGGGATTGCTTGTATCTTACAAGCTTTTCTTGGCCATCAACGGGCCATTATGGAAGGGCAATCGGGATTATGGTGGGGGGTAATTTTAACAGTAATTACAACCGCTTCTGCACAAGGTGTCTCTATGGAAGAAGTGGGGGGCAGTTTAACAGTAGGTGTTCTCCTATCGGGAGGCTTGACTGTATTGATTGGTTTGGCAGGATGGGGGCCGAGGTTAGCTTTATTATTTAATTCTTCTGTAATGGGTGTCTTTATGTTTTTATTTGGATGCCAATTGATTGGGATTTTTATGAAAGGTATGCTTGGGATTCCTTTTGGACAGCATACCCCATCTGGCCATATTAATGTGACCATTTCGTTGTTATCAATACTAATTGCCATCTTTGTTATGATTATAACGGTAAAAGCCCCAGCTCCTATAAGTCGATATAGTTTGCTAATTGGGATCATTGTTGGTTGGATTTTATATGAAATTATATTTAAACCGAATAACGGAATAAGTTCAACACAACCAGAAAGTTATAAAATATTTCCTTTAGGTAGTCCGACATGGAATAGTGGCATTATTATCACCGCTGTTTTAACTGGTATATTAAACACAGCAAATACCTTTGGTGCGCTTAAAGGGACGGATGAATTCTATGGAAACCATACCACCAAGCAACAATATCGCGCTTCTTTTACTCTTACAGGGATTTCCACTTGTATTGCAGCTTTATTTGGGCTTGTGCCATACGCCCCATACGTTTCGTCCATTGGCTTTCTAAAACAGACGGCAATTTATAGAATTCTCCCCTTCGCTCTAGGAGGAGCCATGTTTTTAATGATGGGCGTAATCCCCATCATTGGACAATTCTTTTCCTTGCTTCCACTCAGTATTGGGAGTGCCGTGTTGTTTGTTGCTTACTTGCAATTATTGGGTTCATCATGGAATTTTTTTAAAGAAGTAGAATTCAGTACAATGAACGTTTACAGGTTAGGTATACCTATTTTTTGTGGCATCATTATCATGACAATGCCCGAATACAATTTTGAGTCACTACCAGAAACGATACAGCCACTTATTAGTAACGGTTTATTAGTCGGCATCTCACTTTCTCTAATAATGGAAAATGTGTTTAAGGAGAAAAACAATTTCCGGAAAAGTGTCTCTAATGATATGCAAGTGAAGGTCTCCGATGAGGGTAATAAAACACAAACCGGAAGATAAACTTCCGGTTTGTGTTTTAAGTAGTGGGATTCAGTTTACTATCGATATCTTCTGTTTTCGCCAGATAATGAACTCCAAAAAGCTTCTTCATTTTCTGATCAGCTCGTTCCTTAACCTCATCATCAATACTTGAGATTACTCGGTAAACAGCATAAAGAATGACACTAGCATCATCTGTTAAACCTGCTACAGGGATGAAATCCGGAATGGCGTCTACTGGTAGAATTAAATAACCCAAAGCTCCCGCAATCGTTAACTTATCCTTCTTTGAAGTTGGAGGACTTTTGAAAGCATAGAACAGTAATAAACTATAGTAAGATATTTTAATCCCTAGCTTTTTGGCATACTTACCTAATTTATCTTTAAACGCTTGATCCGTGAAATAAGAACTTTTGCCCTTAATCGCTTCCTCAGCGTTAAATTCCTCTAATTCTGGAGAGTGCTTTGCTTTTTTCTTCTTGAACATGATTGTCCCTCCTTCTCTTGACCAAGCTATTCCTATTATACCTGTTTTCCGGTATAAGAAAACATACCAGCTTGAAAGCAACATTGCATGTACCTAGTTCTTCATTCTTTATGTTCCCCTATACAAAAAGAATAAAATTGTTTAGTATAATAATAGGATGATATACATACTATTTTCAATAACTATGTAAGCGCATACTTGTTTTAAAATAACTGGGGGGTTGATTATGGAACTAGGTCTTTTTCAAAAACAAACAATGAACTTAGTTATGACAACAGAGCTCAGGCAATCTATTGCCCTCTTACAATATTCCGCGTTGGAATTATCGCATTTCATTCAGGAACACGCTACGGAAAATCCATTGATTGAGCTGGAAGAGCAAACGCTTGGCTTAGACAATTATTATGGAGAAAGCTCTTCTGCTTCCAGGACAGTAAATACACAAGACAATAATTTTAATCCTTTGTCAACTATTGCAAGTAAAAACTCGAATCGATGTGAGGATTTACTTGAACAAGTAAATTACCTTTCCATTACAAAACAAGAACAAAAAATAATGAAATATATTATTCTTAATTTGGATGATCATGGCTACATACCAATGCAAGATAGAAAGATAGCTGAAGATCTTTGTATATCGACAGAAAAAGTGGCGAAGGTAATAGATAAATTGCAGCAATTGGAACCTATTGGAGTCGGCGCCCGAAACCTGAAGGAATGCCTAACTATTCAAGCCAAACATTATTATCCGGATAACCCATTGCTCACGTGTGTTATTGCAGAATACCTTGACCTCTTAGCTGATAAAAAGTGGCAGGAACTAGGTAAATTACTTAATATTTCTAAAGAGGAATTAAGTGAGTTAGCTAATTTAATTACTTCCCTTCATCCCAGGCCCTATTCCGCAAGTGTAGATTCGGAAACACAAATACTTTATCCAGATGTCTCCATAGAGAAAGTGAATGGCGAATATTCCATTACTTTTCATGATCCGTTTATGCCAAAAGTAAGGCTGAATGAAGCTTATCTTCACTTGAAGCAAACGCAATCAAATGCAGGAGCCTTTATAAGGGAGAACTACCATAAGTACAAATGGCTGATAAAAAGCATAGAACAACGCAAAACTACCATTATAAATATTACAAAAGCTATTGTGGAAAGACAGCAGCCATTTCTTGAAAAAGGGTTTACTCACTTAAAGCCAATGACCCTGAAAGAGATTGCTGACCAAATCGGAATGCATGAATCAACGATTAGCAGGGCAACAAGCAATAAGGTGATTCGAACACCAATAGGTTGCTTTGAGATGAGAAAGCTTTTCACAGGAAAGATTGCTGGCGATAATGGGACTGAGGCATCTGCAACCCAGATAAAACTCCGTTTAAAGCAATTAATACAACAAGAAAATAGAAAGAGGCCCCTTTCTGATCAAAAACTTGCAGATCATTTTAAGAAGAACGGCATAACGATTTCTCGTCGTACGATTGCTAAATATAGAGAAGAATTAAATATCCTTTCTTCATCCAAAAGAAAAACGATTGGCTGACATCCTGTCCGTTAAGCCATTCGTTTTTTAGTATTGTTTTTTAGAAATAATTATTTACGTTCTGCCAGAAGCCCAATGCAATACTACTGAACTCTCTGATTCCATTTTCGTTTCATTACTTCTTTTCTGGCATAAATCAGCAGAACAATAGCAACTAAGCCTTCTGATATTGGCAAGGCTAACCAAATTCCAGTAGTACCAAACCAAACTGGCAGGATGAGCAGTGAGGCAATTAATAGAATAAATCCTCTGAACAATGTGATCCAAATAGAAGGTCTTACATAACCGATCGATTGATAATAAGTCATATATATGAAATTTGTCCCCATAAAAAGATATCCTATAAAGAAAAGCTTTATTCCACTTATCGCGAGATCGCGTATTTCCTCTGTTGCTACGCCGAATATAGAAACAAGGAAATCCGATCCTACATAACCTATGATAATAAATAGAATGCCAAGCCCAAATCCGGTTATTTCAGCAATTTTTACTGTTTCTTTAATGGCATTGAATTTTTTTGCACCATAGTAATAACTGATCATTGGTTGAATGGAGGATCCTATTCCAATAAAGGCCAAAAACATAAAGGTATGCAGATAATTGATTACAGAAAATGCGGCGAGTCCAGTCGTACCAGCATAATATGCCATTCCAAGATTATACCCCATTACAAACACACCCGTGCCTGCCTCTGAAAGAAAGTTTGGAAATCCAAGCTTGGAGATTGGACGAATGAGCGAATTTTTAAAGCGAACTCGAGTAAATCGTAAACCTGCATTTCTATTGAAAAAATGCAACAAATAAACAAATAAACCAGCAACTGTTGCTAGAACCGTAGCTAATGCCGCCCCTTTCACTTCCCAATCCAAAACAAATATCATCCAATAATTGAGGACAATATTTAGTATAGCTGACACAATAAGTCCAGTCATCGCCAGCTTTGGTGCTCCATCATTACGTAGGAAAATACTAACAACGTTCTCCCATGAAATGATGACAGAAGATAAAAAAATTATTTGCAAATAATCCACAGCATAAGGCAATGTTTCCTCGTTTGCTCCGAATAAATTTGCTAGTTGCTCTGAAGCTAAATAACTTGCGCCTCCAATAATACTGATGCTAATAGTAATCAAGACCATGGAAGTTGTAAAGATTTGCTTAGCTTCTTCTCCTTTTCCAGCTCCAGTCGCCATAGAATAAAGCGTTCCTCCACCAATCCCGATGAGCAAGGAGATGGATATAATAACTGACCATACAGGAACAGCAACGTTAATACTTGCCAGTGCAACAGAACCAATACCGTTTCCAACAAAGATGCCATCAATCACAATGTTGACGGACATCAGCATCATCCCCAAGATTGTAGGAATAAAATACTGAAAGAAACTTTTAACGACACCTTGAGAACCAAGCTTTTGTTCTGCAATACTCATAATAACGTCTCCCTATCACTCATAATATTGTCTATTTTAGAAGGTTTATAGAGGGAAGTCCATTTTGAGTGCCTTTCGGTAGTTCACTATTACCGTTTTGAAAGGAGAATACCTCCACTTTTAGAAGAATGATTAAACAACATATAGCAAGATAATTTATAAATACAATAATTTATATATTTGCACCACGTGAAAGTGAAGAAAAAAGGTGTTATCATTTATTTGGGTGCTCTTTTCCAACTATAAAGTGTAAGCAATGAGGTAGGTAAAGAGCTAATCAATTAAAATTGGCATCAAACGGAATGATGCATGGAGGATTTGTTATGACTATTGACCATCAAGCAAGAATTAAACAACTAAAAAGCAGTTTAACTAAAAAGAATATCGACATCGCTTTAATCACAGACCCATCCAATGTTTTTTATTACACTGGTTTTAACTCAGACCCTCATGAACGTTTTATGGCATTTATTGTGGATAATCGTAAAGATGACTTAAAACTTTTTGTACCAGCATTAGATAAAGAAATGGCAGACCAGGACTCGGTGATTAAAAATAGCATCCCTATTTCTGATGAACAAGATCCTTTTGTTGTATTAAAAGATGAACTCGGTGAGAACATCGAAAAAATTGGCGTAGAAACAAAACATGTCAGCATGTTTCGCCACCAAAAGCTACAAGCTGCTTTCCCTAAAGCTTCTTACAAAGACATCCAAGAAGATATAAATCACCAGCGCCTGAAAAAGTCGAGAGAAGAGATCAATTACCTTCAGGAAGCTGTAGATATTATCGAAAAAGTCCTTGAAGAAGGAATTAAGAAAGTTAAAATCGGTATGACGGAAGCAGAGCTTTCAGCTGAACTAGAATTTCTTATGAAAAAATTTGGTGCTTCAGGGCCTTCCTTTTCTACCATCGTATTAGCTGGTGAAAAGTCCGCCCTTCCCCATGGTGTTCCAGGGGATCGCGCATTCAAAAAGGGTGATTTCCTACTTATTGATTTTGGAGTAATTACACCAAAAGGCTATTGTTCTGATATCACAAGAACATTCGTAATTGGAGAGGCATCAGACAAACAAAAAGAAATCTATAATATTGTACTAGAATCGAATGAAGCAGGTATTGAAGCAGTAAAAGCAGGGGTACCATTAAAGAACTTTGATATCGCTGCGAGAAACGTAATTAATGATAGCGGCTATGGAGATTATTTCCACAATCGAGTTGGACATGGTTTGGGGATTGAGGTACATGAAGAGCCTTCCATTCATAATAAAAATGAAGAAATAGCAGAAGCTGGCCTCTTTTTCACTATTGAACCAGGTATCTATCTGCCAGAACTTGGCGGTGTAAGAATTGAAGATGAAGTGTTTATTAATGAAAATGGCGAAAGAGAGGTTCTCACCTCCTTCCCGAAAGAACTAAAAGTATTATAAGGAATAAGCTGTCCCGATTCAATGGGGCAGCTTTCTATTTTTCTAGCTGGACGTGAATCTTAAGTAATTTGGATTATAGATATACTGAGAAGTAACTTTTTTGATGAAAATTTCAGTGAAGTATTGTCGATCTTTCTGGTTTAGCAGCCCTTTCTCATGGGAAATGCTGACTAACACAATTTTTAAGGAGGGGTACTATGAAACGTTTTTTAATGATTTCCGTTCTTTTTATTACAGCACTATTTATCACTGCTTGCGGGCAGACAGAAAATGAAAATGCAGATAAAAATAATAACACAGCTGAATCTGAAGAGCAGAGTAACCAAACAGAAGAAATGGAAAACGAGGAGAATCAAGATACAGAGGGAGATAGTAATGAGCAGCAGTCTTCTATTGATGCCGATAAAGAGGATATTAACAAAAAATTAGAAGATATCGATTATAATGAATTTGAACTCGAAGTTAATTATCCGAATAACAAAGAATACGAAGCTGAAATAGAGTATGATAATAAACAGCTTACGGCCAATTTAAATAATGAATTTGAGGACAATAATTTGAACGGAAAAGCAGCATTCGATCAGCTTTACCCCAATGTTACAAAATTAACTATTAATAAAGATACAAATAAAGAGCAAGCTGTTAAAGAAATTTTAGATACGTTTGACCTTGATAGGGAGTATTTGGATTTTGAAGTCCAATTAACTCTAAAAGACGGGACCACTATCGAATATGAAGATGAGAAAACCTCATCTTCATAGATAAAGAAGTACTTATGGAGTATCGATTCATCGTTGCTCCTCTTTTTTATATTCACCATGCTATAATAACAATAAAGTTCTAATATATATGTTGAGGGTATTCAATGATTCGGAAAATAGATATACTGCGACGTAACTAAGAATATAGAGGCTGCGTAAATCACCGCTACGGGGAAATATTCCGCTTTCCGCGGGCGGCTGATGAGCCTCCTCACGCTACGCGTTCCGGGGTCTCATCGAGGCCTCTCCTCCCGCAGGAGTCTCCATATTTCCCCTTCGCTAAGGTGTATATCTCAAAGCTATTAAAGATAAGAGCTACTTATTCAATACCTCAAATTAATCAATGGCACATACCAATTGAGTGGAGCGGAAGGGGGCGACTCCTGCCGGAATAGCATGAGCTGAAGACCCTGCACGAAGCGTAGCGGAGGAAGCGGCTGAAGCCATGCCGGGCGGCAAAGAAGACACTGTGAGGTAACGAACAGATGTCGCGCTTGTACCCGGAGGTGTGAAAGCGTCCCCCTGCAGTGGAAATCAATGGGGCAGTTCTCCTCAAATATTTCACTGAGCTTTTCATCAATAAAGTTACGTCGCAGTTTCCTCCAACTATGAAGAAGCAAAGTATGTTTGTACCCCATCATTAGCAATGGAACCAACTATATAAGATACATGAAGATGAAAGGTGGTATACACGTTGTCGAAAAAAGGCATAAAACGTCACGAGGTATTAAAGCCGCTATCTCGCCATCATATGATTGGTTTACATCTAGCATTAAAACTAAAGCGAGCCGGAACGAAAGAAAGCAGATGGACGGTGAAACAAATCCTTCAGGATGCAGAGCAATTCTGGAAGCCAGATGGACTGCGGCACTTTAGGGAAGAAGAGGAATTTCTTCTCCCTGCTTATGCAGAAGTAGGGGACATAGAGCACCCTCTCATCAAACTAATGCTTGAAGAACATAAAAAAATCCGAGCAAGCATGGATCTCCTCTTAAAGCAATCCATGGCGACATTGGAGATGAATGAACTTGGACACCTATTGGAGGATCACATCCGAAGAGAAGAGCGAGAAATTTTCCCTATGATAGAACAAGCTTTACCAGAAGATAAGCTTCAACAACTCGCGCCTTATTTACATTAAATTAATAGCTATCCTCTGGCTTTCGCCTGCAAAAAATGGATGGTTCTCTCACTTTAGTTTTTTCTCTTTCATAAGAGAAAGTGGCTCTATCAAATGATAGAGCCACTTTTACATTCGTCCAGATTTTATAATGGTATAGATCATTAATATAAACAACAATACTGCAATAACAGTACCAATTTCAATAATCGGTAAGTCCCAAAGCATTGTCGTCTGGCCAGTTATGGCTGCTCCAATAATCAGCCCTGCCATTAATATGCTAAATGACAGCAAAATAATACTAAAGGAAAGACGATTACTAATACGGTCTAGCCGATGCATTACTGATTCCAGCTGACTGACATTTATATCAAGTCTTACTTTACCTTTTTTAATAACAGACATAATTTCTTTCATGTCTTTGGGCAAGTTCGTTAAAATATCAGCGCTTTCCATTAGTTCCTTAATCGATCTCCCCATCAAGTTTTTCGGGTGATAACGTCTGCGTATCAGTTTTTTAGCATATGGTTCAACTGCTTTCATAATACTAAAATCAGGATCTAATCGATTAATTACTCCCTCTAGAATCAAAATTACTTTGCTAAGGATTGAAATTTCAGCAGGGATAGCAACTTTATGATGATAAGCAATTGTAAATATTTCAAGAACAATTTTGCCTAGGCTATTTTTATTTGCCAAAGTCTCTTCATATTTTAACTGAAGATCATCCAAATCACGTTTCAACCGTTTTATATCTGTCTCTTCGTGCATAATCTCCATAGATGAAAATGTTTTAATAATGGCATCTGTGTTTCCATCCTGTAAATGGATGATGATGGAAGCAAAATGATAATTTAGTTCTTCACTAATTCGTCTTGCCATTCCAAAATCCAGAAAGGCTACCGTATTTCCCGGTAGAACATAAACATTTCCCGCGTGAGGGTCCCCATGAAAAAATCCATGATCTACAATTTGTTGGAGCATAGCATCGACAAGACGTTTTGCAATTAGTTTGCGATCATAGCCTTGCTTATCTAATTCATCACATTTTGTTACTTTTATCCCTTTAATTAACTCCATCGTCAATACTTTCTCACTGGTAAGATCCCAATATATTTTCGGAATATAAACCGTTGGATTATTAGTGAACTGTTTGGCGATTCGTTCATTATTCTGCCCTTCCCTGATATAACTTAATTCATTACGCAAGGAGTCCGAAAACTCTTCAATGATGTCTAAAATTCGGTAACTCCGTGCCCAACTTGTTCTCTCTTCAAGTAATCGGCCCAGTCCTTGAACTATTTCTAAGTCTGTTTCCATTCGATCTTCAATATCCGGACGTTGTACTTTAATTGCTACATCTTCCCCGTTATGTAGTTTTCCCACATGTATCTGTCCAATAGATGCTGTCGCCAGAGGCTCCTCATGTACATGCTGAAACAGCTGATTTATTGAATCTCCAAGTTCTTCCTCTACTATTTGTTGAACCTTATCAAATGAAAAAAATTGCACGTGATCCTGCAACTTTTCAAGTTCTGTAATGATTTCTTCCGGTAGTGCGTCATGTCGAGAACTTGCAATTTGACCAAGCTTGATAAATGTCGGTCCAAGCTCTTGTAGTGTATTGCGAAGCTTTCGGCCGACATGTTGCAAATTAACATTTGCTGCTGATTGAGTGTCTTTAGCTGCCCCTCGTTCTGTCAGACCAATACGGAACAGCACGTGACTGAATCCATTCCGAATAAGCGCATTTATAATTTCCTGATACCGCTTGGTGTGTCGAATTCTTTTACCTAACATTTTATTATTCACCTCCACATTGCAAGATACCACTGTACTAATTCCCTATACTTATACGTTAAAACAAATTATGATATCGAGAGCTTTTTTTACGAAAAAAATATACTGATTTTATGTTGCTCAATAGGCTATCGAGTTAATTTTCACTTGCATTAGCTAATCCGCATACCATTCTCTTACCTGTTGATCGTTCGGCAATAAAAATGTTAATATACCTAAAAACGGGAACATGGAGATGGCTGTCATCGTTGGGGTTAAGCCAATCCAATCGATTAGAGAGCCAAGCGCTACAGAACCAATTGCCCCCATACCAAATGCTAAACCTACGATTAACCCTGACATCATACCGATTTTCCCAGGCACCAATTCCTGCGCATATACAACGGTCACAGAGAAGCTGGACATAATAATAACTCCCAATAATCCAAGAAATATAATAGAAATAATAGGCCCAGCATAAGGTAAAGCAATAGCAAGAGGGGCTGCTGCAAGAAAAGACAATAAGATAACATTTCTCTTCCCAAACCGATCGGCAAGTGGACCACCTAGAAAGGTTCCAACTGCGCCCATAATTAAAAACGTAAAAATATAAATTTGGGATTTTGCGATAGAAAGCCCATAGTTTTCAATCGTGTAAAACGCATAAAAATTAGAAATAGCACTTGTATACCATGTACGAGCAAATACCAGAAACACTAGAATAATTAGAGCATTGCGGATGGCATTAGAGGTCTTTTCAGATGAACTGCCCTCTGTCTTTCTCTTTTTGGGAGCAGAGAAAACGTGCATTTGGGACGTATACCAGCTTGCAATATGTATTAACAGAAAAACAGCAATCCCGGCTATGAGGGTGAACCAAATAGCGCCGAACTGGCCCAAGGGCACAAGTACCAAGGCGGTAATGACAGGGGCCAATGCTTGTCCTGAGTTTCCACCAACCTGATATATAGATTGAGCCAATCCCCTGCGTGGTCCAGCAGCAAGATAAGCAACCCTCGACCCTTCTGGATGAAAAATAGCAGATCCTAGTCCAATAAATAAGACACTAACTAAAATTAATCCAAAATTTGGTGCAAATGCCAACCCAGCCATTCCGAGCATACTACTGGCGAGGCCTATTGGCAAAGCATATGGACGTGGTTGTTTATCTGCATACATGCCGATTACTGGTTGCATGACTGAGGAAACCATATTTAAAGAAAAAGCAATAAAACCTAACTGCGTAAACGTAAGTCCCATTGATTTCTCCAATATAGGGAACATCGCCGGGATGACCGCTTGGAGCGTATCATTAAGTAAATGGCATGTACCTATAATAAATAAGATTGGGTAGACTGTTTTATTCGATAGTTGATTAGCTATTGTATGCCCCATCATTTTCTCCATTCTATCAATCACTTATTTTCGTTACATTATAGCATGTGTATAAGGAAAAGAAAGTTATGTATATATAGAGAGTTTAAAAGTTTAGCTTAGTATAAAACGGGAATAAAATGGTTCACAGCAATATAGTTTACCAACCTTCTTTTGACAAAGAAACTGAAAAGCGCCGAGAAATATGATATATAGCTTCCCATGTCGAGGACAAATAATATGATAGACATTCACGAGCATTTTCATCGCGCCAATGTCCGTCATTCAATTCATGTTAGACATTCACACTCCATTTCACTTTCCCAATGTCCGTCATCATACTCATGATAGACTTTCACACTCGATTTCACCTTCCCAATGTCCGTCATCATACTCATGATAGACAATCGCACTCGATTTCACCCTCCCAATGTCCGTCATCATACTCATGATAGACTTTCACACTCGATTTCACTTTCCCAATGTCCGTCATCATACTCATGATAGACTTTCACACTCGATTTCACCTTCCCAATGTCCCTCACCCCCCTATACGAAACATATAAAAAAGAAAAGCGGGAGCAAATTTTTTTCCGCTTTTCTTCAAACAATTAATAATATCCCTTTCCATAGCCTGGATATCCTCCATAACCAGGATATCCTCCATAATTACCTGCATAGCCATAACCTGGTCCTCCTGGATAATAAGGTCCATAACCTGGTCCATACCCACCGTAGCCAGGGGGATAACCATACCCGTAGCTCCCTGGACCATGATGAAACAACTCTCCTCCTAAATAACCGAGGCCAGCACCAATTAATCCAGCAGTAAGTGGAGTGAGACCACCATAACCCGGTCCAATAATTCTTGGATTATAATGCTTATCAAATCTAGGTCCTCTGCTTCCATTGAAGTGCATGCTCATTCTCCTTTAAACCCGACATTGCTTTAGCCTATGTTTATAATTAAAAATTGACTAGGCAACTGTCACGATATAAATAGATTTTATGAAGAATTTACATTAAAATTTTATTTAATATTAAAAATTTTATATCAGGTAATACTAAATTTTACTCGAATAACATACTTTGTTAAGATATCACAAAAAGCCGACACTCTTAATGTCGGCTTCTGTCATCTTCCTATTTGTTCTTTCTGTACATCAAATTATTTACTCATATTGATCTGTTTTATTTCCAGTTCCTTTAAAATCACACATCTGCGAGTGAGAGTAATTTCAAAAAACCATTAAAAATTATTAATCTTCATTGTCATTTTCCTCATCATCGTCGTCTTCTTCCTCATCACCATCTTCATCTTTACCTTTTAAGTCCACACCAAATGCGGCACCATTTCTACTAGAATCTGTTACACCTTTCATCAATTCATTTTCTTCATCTATCAAAATACTATTAACATTTCCTATTGTTGTAGGAGAAGTGCCAAAGTTATGACCCATTTCGTTTAATTGATTTAAAATAGAAATAGGAATACCTTCTTCATAGCGGTAAGAGTTTAAATTATTTGTATATATTCTAGGCTCCTCAATTGCGTCCTGCAACTCCATGTCGTACTCAATCGAATTGATTATCGTTTGCAAAACAGATGTTATAATTGTCGGGCCTCCCGGCGAACCAACAGTAAGCACAGGCTCTTCATCATTAAAAACTATCGTAGGTGTCATACTGCTTAGCGGCCGTTTATTCGGTTGAACCTCGTTTGCCCCACCAGGCACAGCATCAAAGTCAGTCAATTCATTATTTAGCATAATTCCATAGTCTGGTACCATAATACCTGATCCGAACAGCTGTTCAATAGTAGTAGTATATGAAACAACATTTCCGTATTTATCTGCAACTGTAAAATGAGTTGTTTCTCCATATTGCCGATCATCAGGTTGCTTCATTTGAGTATAGTTTGGGGTACTATCTTCATATTTCCAAGGATCGCCTGCAACCGGATTTAAATTGACAGCATTCAAGTCAATCAATGCCTGTCTTTCTTTTATATAATCTGGGTGAAGTAATCCTTTTAAAGGAACGTCCACAAACTCAGGGTCCCCTGCATAAGCTGCACGGTCTGCATATGCCAAATGCATAGTTTCCGCTAATAAATGGTACTTTTCCCATGACTTAGCATTATATTGGGAGAGGTCAAAGCCATCCAGAATACCAAGCATCTGAAGTAAAAAAACGCCTCCTGAACTCGGGGGTGGCATACTTGCAATTTCATATCCTTGATATTCGCCCCATATTGGCTTATCAATAGTAATATCATATGTTGCTAAATCTTCTTCCTCCATGGATCCTCCAAAATGTTGAACAGTCTCCGCAATAGAGTCTGCAATCTCACCATTATAAAATGCACCTGTACCTTTGGAACGAATTAACTTTAATGTTTTTGCTAGATCCTTTTGGATAAGTATGTCGCCTTCCTCAAGTGCACTGCCATTAGGCAAAAATACATCACCTGCAGCGCTTCGTTGCAGTTTTTCTTTATTATTACCAATGGCGTCAGCAAGCACACTATCAATTGGAAAGCCTTTATCAGCAAGTTTAATTGCAGGTCCGATTAGTTGTTGCATTGGACGGGTCCCCCACTTCTGGTGAGCTGTTTCTAAGCCTTTCAAAGTACCCGGGACTCCTACAGACGTACCTTGCATTACACGTTCTTTAAAAGGAATTGGCTCCCCATTTTCATCTAGAAACATATCCGGCGTAGCCCCGGCTGGAGCACGTTCACGACTATTTACTATAGTTGTTTCTTCTGTTTCTTCATCGTATACCATCATGAATCCGCCACCACCAATGCCTGACATCATTGGTTCGGTTACATTTAAAGCAAATTGCATAGCGATTGCTGCGTCAACTGCATTTCCGTTACGCTTTAATATATCCGCTCCAATTTCAGATGCGAGCGGGTGTGCTGAAACGACCATTCCACCATTTGCTTCTGCTACATTATTATCAGTGCTATAATCAGGATCAAATTTCTTAGCAAATCCCACTGCAGGGAAAGTTCCTGCCATTAATAGAGCAATTAAAGATAGAATAAAAAAACGATGTAGTTTCTGCTTCATATTATTCCTCCTATCAAAATAGTCTAACTTCACTTCTAATTTCATCCTAGCTATTTCATCTTTAGAAGTATATAGTTCACATGAATTAAAAACTGATTTTTCTATTAATTAGTTGGTAAATAGACCTAAACCATTCTAACTAATTTAAACAAAATTAGAAAAAGAAATTGCAAGCGTATATACTTCCGCAAAAAATTAAAAGAAAGGTATTGTAGATTACCAAAATTAAGAGGATAAAAAAACTTTACCTTACATGATTAAACGGAACTTTGAACTACCCACCACTTATCGACCTTACGGTGTGATTGAAGTGGGAGATTCCTAAGAACACCAACCTAACGGTTAGTTATGGATTAGGCTATCCCCGCAGTTCCTGCGGTTAATCGTAATGCTTCGTTACGAAGATTGATACTTGCGTTAATATCTCTTTGGTGATGAGTTTTGCACATCGGACACTCCCATTCACGCAAAGCAAGTTTTTTAACGTCTTTATGCTTGTGACCACAATTGGAACAAAGCTGACTTGAAGCAAAATTTTTAGCTGCAGTCACAACTTGTTTTCCGTACCATTTCGCTTTATATTCAAGCATTTTTCTGAACTCGGACCATGAGACTTCACTAATCGCCTTTGCAAGATGTTGATTCTTTAACATATTCTTAATAGACAAATCTTCAATCCCAATGATGTCGTGGTTTTTGACAATATCAGTAGAGATTTTATCCAACATATCTTTTCTAGCATTTGCTATCTTTTCGTGAAGTCGAGCCACTTTTGTTTTTTGTTTTTTCCAATTCGAAGAACCAACTTTTCGCCTTGAAAGCACACGCTGAGCTCTTACTAACTTTCCTTCTAACGAACGGAAAAACTTTGGATTTGCATATACGGTTCCATCTGAAAGCGTAGCAAAATCTTTCAACCCGACATCAACACCGATTGCCGAACCGGTCTTTTCAAAGACTTCAACTTCTGTTTCAGCTAAAATCGAAATGAAATATTTGCCCGAAGGATTACGTCTAATTGTTGCGTTCATAATTCTGCCTTCCACTTCACGACTTTTAGCAAAACGAACAAGACCTAATTTCGGCAATTTAACATGCTTATCCAAAACAGCAATATTTCCATTCACCCATTTCGTTGTATAGGATTGAACAGGATTTTTTTTGGATTTGAAACGAGGTTCACCGTTTTGCTTTTTATAATATCTTGTGTACGAATCGTTAACGATTTCCACCGATTTTTGAAGGGCAATACTATCCACTTCTTTTAAAAATGAATAGTGCTTCTTTAGTTCGCGAACAGCTTTAATGGATTGGTTTTTATTGAAAAACTCCCCTTTCCAATTGTTTTCAGTGAGTTGACCGTTCTGCACCATTTCATTGGCGATATGCCAATAAGCGTCTTTGGATTTTTGCTTCCCAACAAAATAGTTGTAGACAAAGCGGGAACATCCAATCGTTTTGTTAATCAGTTCCAATTGTTTTTTGGTTGGATAGATGCGGAATTTGTACGCTTTTTTTGCTAACATTGATTTTCACCTTCCTTTCATGTATTATTTTAATATACAATAAGTATACTATATATTATTTTAATAACAACATAGGAGGTTTAAAGTGTCACAGGTTTTAAATATGCGTTATCCAAAACGAATTGATGATTTTAAAGAAAAAAAGGGGGTTACGACTCGTACCCAAACGATTATCTACCTCATCCAATACGCTCTCGAACAGTCGGACAATCGAGATAGCTGAAGCTATCCCTTGTCCGAAGGCGATTCATCCCCCACTTACTCATTGGGTTTTGCCCTTCACATTCCTTGAAGATGGGGGTTTTCTCGCCTATTTTAAATAAAAAAACCGTAGTAATGCACCCAACTAACAGATACATTTACTACGGTATATTATCCCTCTATTAAATAAGCTTCTAATATAAATCGTTCCGGAGCTGCCCCAATATAATGAAGTGGGTAGCAGGTGCTTAATGTTAAGGTAGCACGCGGTTTGGGAACAATCACTGTCCGGTCATCCGCATCCACGATTCTTGTTTTTCTTATCTTGTACGTAAATTCCCCTGCGGCGGTGGTAACAATTAATTCATCATTTACACCCACTTCGCCAAGTCGACGAAATACGGTATCCCGATGTCCGGATAATACCGAATTATCAGCTTCGCCTGGGAGCACGCTGTCAGCGAAATGACCAACTCCTTTTTCAAGTTCATCCTCATTCGTTCCATGATATATTGGTAATGTTGAATTCAGTTTAGGTATATATAATTCACCGATTTCCTCACCAATGGAAGGTGCTTTTGAGTATAAATGTTCTCTATCTTTCTTTTGCTTATCTTTGAAAGCATCCTGCTGTATTTCCGGTTTTCTTGGATGTTCTCCACCAAGGGCATACCCTTTCATGAAACTCCAACCATTTAAAAGAGTAAAAACAACCCCAATTCCAACTATCAGCACTGTGAATATTAATAAAATATTTCTTTTCTTTTTACTCACTTGCACCCTTCCTAATCCTTTGAAAGCATAGTATTCCTAACAATACTACGATCAACCCGCCTATACTTTTAGCACCATAATCTGATGCGGTGGCTGGTAGTTTAGCACCTTTCACTGTAGAAGATGTTGTTGACGATTTAACTTTCTTCACCGGAGTATGCAAGGTTTGTTCTGTTTTTTGCAACCCGTTGTTCAGTTTCCCCCCAGCATCATGCAAGGTATCAGACTCAATCATTTCCCCTGTAATAATTAAATCAGCTAGAAAATTACCCTGTAAATTATAAATACTTATTTTCAAATCAGCATTAACAAGCTTCTCCATCTTAAATAAATCATTTATGGATAAGGTTGTTTCTTTTCCCGATTGAAGAAGTGTATATTCAATTTTGACTTGGAAAATAGACACAAGTTCTTTGTAGATGGAAAGTAATTCTATCGCTTGCTCTGCAGTAATTTCCGTCGCCGTATCGAATTCCTCGAACTCCATTAACCGATACGATATCTCCAATAGTCTATTTATCGTTTCCTCCTTAGCCAGTTCCTCTTCCAATGAATAAAAATGATCTTGCAGATTTTTTAACTCATCGGCAGAAAGTCCATACCCCTCCATAAGCTGAGCAAGCTCTTCTGCTAATCCTACTTCAACTGTGTAATCTAAGTCATTCATTAAATCATCAATAAAAACATAATCATTTATGTCCTGCTTATTTTCCTTTAAAAGCTGCAATAACTGCTTTTCATTTAAATCATACATATCATAGACCCAATCTAAATTACTCAAATCTTTACGGATTACTTCACCTAAAAACTCATCGACACGTTCAACTGTTTTAAAATTTTCAAGGGATTCCTCATAAATGGCTAAAGAAGCAATGATATGATCTCTTGTTACATTAAAGCCTCTCACTTTGCTTATCTCTTTTAGCCAAGTCTCCAGATTTTTATCAAAGTCAGGATCACGCACTACTTTCTCTTCCAGATAAAAAGCAATACTCTCATATAAATCATCTATAAATATATAGTCCTCCAGCAGTTCACCATGTTCTTGAAGAAGTGATACCATCTCCTCGTGTGTTAAGCCAAATTCGTTATACAGTTCTTGTAGGTTACTGCTATCAGATTTAATAACTTCACCCAAAAAATCCTTCAATTCATTTATATCTGCAAAGTCATCTAACACCATCTCATAGAGGGTTAACGAATACTCTAAGTCATCTCTGGTGACTGTCTGACCTCTTTTCTTACTAATTTCTTTTAGATAGGTTTCCATATCTCTTTCAAATTGCTTATCTACCTTTGCGGCCGTTAAATTCGGCATACTAGCAACCAACAACAAAAATACAATAATAATTGCTGTCCATTTTTTCAACTTGTTCTCCTCATTTCACTAAAATTGCGAATCTTATTAAAAGGATTATATCCATTATTTTCATTTCTGGCAATCTTTATTTTTTGCGTCCTATTAACTATTGATTATTACTATTTTTTATTAATAGTCTACTTCTATCATCACAAAATCTATTGACAAATAGAATAAACATCATATAAAGTTTAATTGTAAACTTAAATTAAAAAAGGTGAACAATAGAGAGGAGATTTACATAATGTCTGATTCAAGCTTAAAACTTAGAATGATGATTGTGACAGCTCTATTTGCTGCAATTATCGGTGTGTTGGCGCAAGTAACCATTCCATTACCACTTGTTCCAATTACTGGGCAAACACTTGCAATAGGCTTAGCCGCTACTATTTTAGGATGGCGTTACGGAACTTTATCCATTCTTTTATATTTAGCTCTTGGAGCAATCGGAGTCCCTGTTTTTGCGCAAATGTCCGCGGGGGTTGGTATCTTATTTGGCCCTACAGGAGGTTATTTGTTCAGTTTTATTCCTACTGCTTTGTGCATTGGTCTTTATCTGGAGAAAACAAGCTTCAACTTAAAAAATGCAATTATTGCTAATATCATTGGTATGTTTATTTCTTTACTGCTTGGAACTGTGTGGCTAAAATATATTGCCGAACTTTCTTGGGGCGCTGCCTTCGCTAGTGGAGTTGCTCCATTTCTTATTGTAGGTCTCATTAAAGCGGTGCTGGCAGCATGGATTGGGATTATGGTAAGACAGCGACTTGCATCAGCAAATTTGTTATTTGCTTAGTAACCAAATTTAAAAAACTGGTACTGACAACGGTACCGGTTTTTCTATGGATTAAAAGATATCTTCTTTTACAAACTACTTGCCTCTTCCTAACCTGAACGTTTTGTCATGCATCTTAAGTTCACCTTTGCATCAATAAAAACAAAACTTTTGATGCAGTTTATAAAACACAAGGCATGGGAATCCTGTGGTTAAAAGGAGGTACACGAATGAAAAAATTATTGTTTATCTTTATCATGGGAATAACGGTAGTACTTGCCGCATGTGGTAGTGATGAGAGCGGAACAGAGGAAAGTGGAGATCAATCAAGTAATGGAGACACAGAGCAAAGTCAAAATGAAGAACAGAATAAAACAGAAGAAGATTCCGTACCAGCGGAACTTTCTAAAGCTTTAGATGATGTAATTACAGTAACAAAAGAATTAAAATCTACTGCAGAAGAGTCGCCGGACGATATGGAAAAAGTAAATAAACAAGGAAATATGCTAGAAGAAAACTGGGATAAAATCGAAAAACAAGTAGAAGAGAAAGATCCGGGAGCATATGAAAATATTGAAAAAAGCCTTTATCCACTAAAGGACGAAGCTAAAAAGGACAAGCCTGATGTGGAGAAAATAAAAAATTTAAGTGAAGAAACTATTAATAAAGTTGAAGAATATAAAAATAAAATTCAATCTAAATAAAATAAATTGGACAGCACTTTTTCAAATTGTGCTGTCCATTTACCTTTCATCTAAAATGTATCCATGTTAGACAAGTTATTCTCTTTTACCCCATCAGGTTCACTGCGAATAATGTCTCTACCATATTTATGAAAGACATCAACATGCGCAAGCTTCCCTGCTTTTGCTTCATCAAGCGCCGTCATGTAATCCAATTCTCTGCCGCTCTCCGTTTTAAAAGCAATAATATCGCCATCCTCGTTTTTGCGAACAGCAATAATTTCCTCCTGACCATTTGCAACCTGCTGTGTATTTTTTTCTTCTTGACCGTCTCCCATACTCCTGTACTTTTCATATATTTGTTCAAAATTATTTTCCAACAAAATCCCTCCTAAACAGAAGGTAGTTTGTCCTTGATAGTTAGTTTGTATGTATGAGTCCGATCAGGAGATCTGCTAAAATTTTGAATAACGTTCTATTCTTTCACATATTTTCGTTTTAGCCTCTGCCTTCATCATTCAACCTTACTATTTTCCACAGCTTTATTTTCTTCAAGATTTACTGGTTCCTCTTCACTTATACGTTCAATACCAATTCCAGTATAACCAAGAATTATCGCGATGATAAAACCCACATAGCAAAGAATAGCCCATGGTGCGTAACTTAGCGTAGAAACACCTAATGTCCCCGCCATATAAACACCCGCCGAAGACCATGGTATTAATGGAACAACAACGGTGCCAGAGTCTTCTAATGTTCTTGAAAGATTTTTTGCATGTAATTTCTTTTTTTGATATGTGTCTTTATATATATCACCTGGAACTATAATAGACAAATAGGAGTTCCCTGTAACTAAAGCCATCGTAATACAAGAGAGTACGGTTGACAAGATAAGATCTCCAGTCCGTTTTACGATTTTTAACAATGCTTCTATAATTACCTCCAGTGCCCCTGCTTTAGTAATAATGCCTGCAAAAATAAAGGCACTGAAAGCAATTAGAATTACCCCAGTCATCGATTGCATACCACCTTGATTCACTAACCTGGTAACTTCCCATGCGACTCCTTCTGGATTAAAGCCTGTTTTACTAACCATGGACACATCGAACCCTGTAACAGTTGATGCAAAAATATCTACTGCAGAAAATCCTTGAATCCATTTAGCCAATACAGCCGCTACAATAGATGATAGTATAATTGTCGGAAGTGTTGGTTTTTTACGAATCGAACCATATAAAATGATAATTGGTGGGAGCAATAACCAAACACTCCAATCAAACATTTCAGTTAGAGTTTGTAGCATTACTTCCATTTCCTCAGGTGTAGAGACTGAATCTGTAGTTAGATTAAACCCTGCGATGGTGTATACGATTAAGCTAATTATTGCTGCAGGAACGGTGGTGTAAAGCATATGTTTAATATGCTCATAAAGTTCACTACCTGCTGCTATTGGTGCAAGGTTCGTAGTATCTGAAAGAGGTGATAGCTTGTCTCCAAAATAAGCCCCAGCAACCACAGCGCCTGCAGTTGCAGGAAGCGAAGCACCAAGCCCTGTAGCAATCCCCATCAAAGCTACTCCAACTGTACCAACAGACCCCCAAGACGTCCCAGTCACAATCGAAATTATTGCGGAAACAATAAAAGCGATTACTACAATAAAAGTAGGATTAATAATTTCCAATCCATAATAGATCATCATTGGAATAGTACCTGAAATCATCCAAGTCCCTATTAAAATCCCTATTGAAATAAGTATAAGTATGGCTGGCATCGCTGTATCAATTTTTTCACGAATTCCTTCCATCATTCCGTCCCAATTTACACCCACACGTAATGCAATTATTCCTGCAAACAGGGAAGCAAGAATCAATAATGGTTCAGGGCTGAATCCGTACACTCCATAACCAATTGCCAGTAATAATAGCATCATCACAATAGGAAAAAAAGCTTCAAGTAACGTAGGTTTTCTTTTCATAAATTGTCCTCCACTCTCTTTTTAATTATTCAAATGTGCCTTTTACAACAACTTTTTTATCTCTCATCATCAACCGACCTTTTGCTATAACATGCTCTAAGTCAAATGTTTGCTTATTTATAACAATTAAATCTGCATCCGCATGCTGTTCGATAATCCCCTTTTCGTTTAGACGCAAAGCAGCTGCTGTATTACTCGTCAGCAAAGGAACTATTTCTTCTAATGAAAGTTCATCACCCTTTACTACAGCCTTTAATTGTTCAAATAAGGTAGAAGGACTCGCGACACCAAAGCCAATTAATTCTCCGCCCTCATTAAATTTTGGCAGGCTTCCGTTACCATCAGAAGAAATTGTTAAACGATCCATTCTTCCTCCATTTTCCTTAAAGTATTTCACCCACTTAATGGTTTGTTCATCAGCAGTAATATCTACATAAGCCCCTTTTTGTGACAGTTTAATAGCGTCATCAACCAATTCTTTACTTCGGGTAATATGAGTTGCGTAAATTGAAGTTGGCGGAATCTCATATTCATCAATAATTTGATGCAATAAAGTTAAATATGCTTTTCCTGGTCCAACATGAAAATGAGTAACACCTGCCTTTTTGCTTAACAAGCCGCCAATTCTTGCCTCTGCACAAAGCTTAGCAAGTTCATGCACAGAGGGTTGTGCAGATCTTGAGTCGGAAATAGCTATCTCACCAGCTCCTATTACCTTATCAATTAGGATTACATCATCTTTAATCGATGACGTTATGGTTGGCGTTGGCACATGATAATTTCCTGAATAGATGTAAGTTGTAATCCCTTCTTCCTCCAGCCCGCGAGCCTTTGCCAATAAAGAAGTCATGTGTCTAGTCGTCCCATCTGTCCCTAGCAATCCAACCATGGTAGTTATACCAGATTTAATAATTTCACTTAGTTGAATTTCAGGAGTTCTCGTAGCAAACCCACCTTCACCGCCACCGCCAATAAGGTGAACATGCGGGTCAATAAGCCCTGGAAAAATTAGGGACTCAGCAGCATCGATCACTTTTATATCTACACCGAGCTGATATAATGTCTCTTCATCAATGTCACCTACCTTAATGATTTTATTTTCAGAAATTAAAATAGACTTTTTTCCTAAATACTGTGGTGCATAGATCTTTCCGTTTTTAATTAATATAAACATAAAATTTCCTTGTCTCCTCACTTATTAGTATTTTCACTCTTTTTGCACAAATCCCCTACATTGGTAATATGCAAGAATCATGCCAACTTAATCCACGCGATAAACCAGCAAGGAAAAGGAGTTAAATTAATTAAAGGTTACTTTATAGGAGGATATTATCCTAAAAAGTAACCTTTAAAATAAATTATAATTGCCCATAAACTTCTTGACCGAGACTTGTGATCTTTGTTCCTTGTTTTTTTGTACCAACAGCTATACAGTCAGCTCTTCGAAGTGTTTCCATTCTTGTACGTAACTGACTTTCTGTAATTTCAATGTCTAACAATCTATGTAAAGACCCTCGTCCAATCCCGGTATTTTTGTCCGTGTAAGTTACTAGCACTTCTAAGATTTTCTTAAATACAGATCTCCCACCATGATTGTCAAGATATTTCTTTGCTAGCTCTATTCGATGTTGACTTATATTCGATTTCTTCATTTTTGGTGGAATTTGCTCCATATCGGCCTTACTGCTATCAGCTGTTACTGTAACATAATTAATGAAGCCTTCCAGTTCCCGAACATTACCAGGCCAGTGGTATGTAGAAATAAGAGCTTCCACTTCAGGTGTGAAACTCATCTTAATTTTTCTCTGATTTAAGAAGTAGTTGATAATATAAGGGATGTCTTCCTTCCTTTCCCTTAAGGGGAGAATTTCCAAAGGTAGCTGATTTAACCTATAAAATAAATCTTCGCGAAAGGTGCTTTTTTCAATCATTTGAGCTAGATCTTTATTTGTAGCTGCAATCACTCTGACGTCTACTGGAATTACTTTGTTACCTCCAACACGCTTAACCTGCTTTTCCTGTAACACCCGTAATATGGCTGCCTGAATATTTAATGGGGCATCACCTATTTCATCCAAAAATATTGTTCCATTCTGAGCTAATTCGAATAATCCAGTACTTCCTCCACTTCTCGCTCCAGTGAAAGCTCCTTCTTCATACCCAAAAAGTTCACTCTCTGCTAATGATTGAGTAATACCTGCGAAATTTACTGCTACGAAGGGTCCCTTTCTGCGAGATGAGTGTTCATGGATTGCTTGAGCGAATATCTCTTTACCCGT
Source organism: Virgibacillus halodenitrificans (assembly GCF_001878675.1). Taxonomy (NCBI): domain Bacteria; kingdom Bacillati; phylum Bacillota; class Bacilli; order Caryophanales; family Bacillaceae; genus Virgibacillus; species Virgibacillus halodenitrificans. The sequence continues at coordinate 2,898,424 of NZ_CP017962.1, forward strand.
TCCGCTTTCTCCAGATATTAAAATCGTGTAGTCGCTCTTCGCAAGTTTCTTAGCTGTCTTTTTTAATTTTTCAATTTCCTCACTTATTCCAATAATTGAATCAAACGTATACTTAATAGTAAGTCCTGACTCTGTCTTCTTCTTTCTTATTTCTTGTTCCATTCGTTGAACATGTGAAACATCTTGGAAGGTTATTACTGCGCCCGAGAATACGTTATCCAGTACAATTGGCGTTTTAGTTATCAGGATTTGCAGCCCGTGCACGTGAATAATCTGTCTTGGTATCTCTATTTTTTTAAGCATTACTTCTTCAATATCCAGATCCCTCACAACATCAGAATAATATTTACCAATTGCATCTTCATTAGATATTCCCAAAATAGACGTTGCTTCCTTATTAAATACAGTAACTATTCCATTATAATCAACCCATATAATCCCTTCATGGGCGGCATCTAATACAATCTCCAGCTGTTTATTAAGAAGCCTCTCACTCTGAATGGAAGCAGATAACCGCCTTCCGATCCGTACAAAATTCCGAAAATAATCCATTGTAAAAAGATGAGTTTTATCAAGCGAAAGTTTTAACATTGTTGAAATCTCGAATATGGTGGATAAATCCAGACTCCGATCACCAAGATCAATAATTCGGTGCATTCCCTTAGGTACTAGATGTTGCAGGCCATGTGTAATTACCACACTTATTTCATCCAACTGAGGGGGCTTGTCCATGTCAGGAGCAAAAGCGATTAATTTTAAATGTTCAAAACCTAAACGCTGAAGGAGTGTTACAGATTCCAAAGCAGTTTCTGTGTCATTACTAACAAGCAAGCATTTGGTATTGGATTTTACTTCAAGTAATTTTTCGAGTTTATAGAAATCAATCGATCTGTTCGCTTGAATATACGGAATGCGATCATTTAGCTGCTCTATAATATCCCGAAAAGCTTTCTTTGGACCAGAAGATAGAATTAAATCTACTTCATTCATATTGACAGGTGGGTAATGATTACTTCTGAATTGCACACTATTTCCGAAATTTTCATGCAACGTATTCCGAAATACTTCATAAACAGCTACCTCTTTAGTCAAAATTAAAATAATCTTTTGCTCCATTCGATCACCTCACTAATTATAATATTCTATTTTACCATCTTTTCTTCTACCGATAACTGCTAGTAACGAATTTCAGTAGTTTTCTTTATAGTAACTTCTGAAATTAAAGAAAGGAAGGCCGCTGTGCGTACCCTCCTCTCCCTGCATATCATAATAACTACACTTCCATCTCCAAATCTTCCACACGATCTTCTAAATAATCGACATCTTTTCGCGCATTAAACCTTTCTGCCTTCTCCACTTTTACTGCAATACTGTATTGAGGTATCCCTGAGGGGCCATCATACACTCCTTTTGGAATAAGAAAATTCCCTTCAGGAAAATGAAGCCCTACATTGCCTTCCGTTATATCTGCAAAGTGTGCCTTTCCTTGAAAAACGCCATGCTGGTTATACAGTACAATAGCCTCTTCATTTGTAATATCCAATTTCTTTGCATCTGAAGGGTTAATTAATACATCGTAACGGCCTGCTTCATTAAACGGATCTGTTTCTTTATATACCATTGAATTAAATTGTTTACCACGTCGGGTTGTTATATAAAAGGTGCCTTCTGGTTTATCAAGGCTTGGTATATCGATGGGGATAAGGTTTCCTTTTCCATCCGGTGTCGGGCATACACCATCTTCACAAAGCCAGGCACCTCCCCACTGAAAGACGTCTCCTTGCTTCTTTAAATGTTGAATTCCATCATAATCTCTGTTTGCAACTGCGATTTCATCTCGGATGGACTGTCCATCTTTAAATTCAACAAGGTGTGCTGTTTCTGGTTTTACACGTTTTGCTAAATCAATATATATTTTCCATTCCGCACGAGCTTCCTGTACTTCTTGTTTATTGCCTTCGATCTCTGGAGAAAAATAGACCATTCTCTCTGTTGATGTCGAGGTACCCCCACCCTCCTGTTCGTAACGTGTTTTAGCAGGAAGGACAATGACTGCTTCCTTTGCTTCCACTAAAGTCGACGTATTGAAAATAATATCCTGATGAACACGAATATCCAAATTGGCTAGAGCCTTTTCAACAAAATCAGGGTTTGGCATTGTCTCCAGGAAGTTACCACCACTCATATAATATAAGTTCAGTTTACGTTCATGATCATCTGGTAATGTGGCATTTTCCAGTGTAACTCCAACAATGTCTCCCTGCCATTTTGGAAGTTCAAAGTCCCATATTTTCTCCATTCGTTCTACATTTTCCTCATCCCAGCCTCCACCTGGGAGAACAAACGGATCAGCACCCATCTCTCCGGACCCTTGCACGCTGGAATGTCCTCGGAACGGCATCAAACCGGAATGTTTACGACCTAAATGGCCTCTTAAAAGTGCCAAGTTTGCAACCTGAGAAATATTATCTGTTGCAAAAGAATGCATTGTTAATCCTAGTGCCCATGCATAAACAGCATTTTTACTCTTGGCAAGAAGCTCTGCCAATTCAATAATCCGAGTTCTCTCCACTCCGGAGGAATTTACTATTGCTTCCCACGATTGTTCCTCAACCTTTGTTTTTAACTCTTCATATCCGTTCACGTGTTCTTTTACAAATTCATGGTTAATGGCAGCGTGTGGCTCCCTCTCTTCCATTTCAAACCAATGTTTCATTATTCCATGCATAAAAGCAATGTCTCCACCAATATTTACTTGATAAAAATCATCTGCAATTTTAGTGCCAAAAAGGGCAGATTCTACATTGGATGGTACCCAGTATTTATCCATTGCCGGTTCTTTATATGGATTGACTACAATGATCTTGGTGCCTTTCTTCTTTGCTGCAAGCATATATTTCGTAGATACTGGCGAACTATTGGATGCAACAGAACCCCAAAATAAAAGAACATCTGTGCCAATCCAGTCCTGATAGTTTGCGCTGCTCGCACCAATGCCCACCGACCGCTTCAATGCAGTCTTTGAGGGTGAGTGGCAAATTCTTGAAGCGTTATCAATATGATTTGTGCCAAGAAAACGGGCAACCTTTCCAGCAACATAATAAGATTCATTGGTTATTCCTCGGGAAGTTAAATAAAAAGCATATTGCTTTGGATCTAGCTTTTTCATTTTTTCAGCAATCATATCCATTGCTTCATCCCAGCTTATACGAGAAAAGTTTGATTCTCCTTTTCGTCTAATAAGCGGGTATGGAATTCGGCCCAACCCACGCAACTCTTTGCTGCTATATTTCTTCAGTTCGTTAATATCAGAATGCACGACTTCTTCCTTCATCGCAGGCATCGTACTTAAACGAAGAACATTCAGCCTGGTCGTACATAAATGTGGTCCTTGGAGTGTCTGATCCTGTAGTCCGGAGACACCTAACGCACAGCCATCACAAACTCCTTTGGTTAAAATGTTTTTTGCATAGTTTAAATTATCTTTGTTCTCCCACATTATCTTCATTGTGTCACGGATATGCTTTGGTTTAACTTTCCCTAACCCAAACGGTATTGGACTCACCCAATGCTCTGGTGCTGGTTTTTTAGAAACTTTTATTGGCCCCTGATGTTGTGTCTTTCCCATATTACCACTCCCTTTTTTTCATAAAAAAACCACCGCAAATACATTCGCACGGTACGCATCCATGGAAAGCATTTACGGTGGTTAAGCCTTAAGCAGGATCGCTACCAAGTACCAAAACCATTATTTATTAAATTTCTCTTCAATATTATCATTAAATATAAAAATAGACATACCAAAGTCACGATCAATATCAATATCAACAAACAAATCAACGAATTTGCAATCCAGAAATGCCTCCATCTCCTCAGGTGGATTCTTACGATACATTTCCTTCACCATTTCGGTTCTAGCTGCACGTAGCATCTGCTTTCCTTCATTGGCGCCAGCGATGAACTTTTCTACTGGTGAAAGATTGCCCTCCATCTCACAGATCGCCCAGTTTTTACAAAAGGTTGTTGTCACCTTGCTCGGACCTTTTCCCATGTGTTTCTTTCGGAAAGCACGAACAAGATTGCTAAATTCTGCTTCATATTTATTCATGTTATCCCCCTGCAAGCAACTAAACTACATATACTTATATAGTATCATACCTTTTTAGCAAGATGAATAGGAATTATACACTCCTGCATGTTCAGATTTTTGTTACGGAGAAATTTTACTGTTTTGGTTAATTGTTTCCCGACTAATTTACTCCCTTCCAAAAAACCATTTACTTTCTGGCCTTTGTCGTGGTGTTAGATTTAAAATAAAGTAACCAATAATGAGTAGCAAGATTACAATGGAATAATACATCGTACTAAGAGCATTATCATGTTCCACAATAATCAGACGGATCATTGCTGTTATACCTATATATAGAAAATAACGAAGCGGAAAATGATAATTTTCTTTAAAATATTTTACAATCATAGCTACAAATTCGAAATATAAAAAGAATATTAGGATGCTGGCCAGATAGATTTGATAGTCCGTAGTTTCATTTTCCAATAGGATCCGACTGAACATAAATAACTCTTTTATCATTAGAAAGCATAAAATAATTGCCAGAAACACTAAAACGACATTCAACGTAACTTGAAGCAAATACGGAAATAAATACAGAAAAAATGCGTACCCCTTTTTTAATGTTTGCATAACTTGGATAGCCTCCGTTTCATTGGATTACGTATTTCTAACCAAATCGTAGCATATAAAAAGGGGCCCTCACGCTATTCTGTGAAAACTTAACAGAAACTTTTCAAATGGAAAGGGATTTGATACTTTTTCTTATAAACCATTAGAGGAAATGATTTAGTTCTTGTAGTACACTTTATTTCTCACACTATTCTCCCTGTCATTGCCCAGACAGATACAGCTGTTTCCTCCGTATGATTTAAAAACCTATGAGGAGTGTTACTATTAAAACGAATTGTATCACCTTCTTGTAGAATATATTCTTCATCTCTTAAAATTACTGTCATTTCCCCACGTAGGACATGTCCGCACTCTTCACCTTCATGCACTACTAATTGTTTGTCATCCTGACCTGGCTCAAGGTGAATTTTTATCATCTCAATATTTCCATCTGTAACCGGAGTCAACAGTTCGTATTTCGTATGGGATTGTGGAAAAAGAAGCGTTTTACGTTGATTTTTTCGAATAATATGTGTAGATTGGTCATCCTTTTCTAAAAATGAAGATATAGAAACACCTAAACCTTTACAGATTTTATATAGTGTTGTTAAGGTTGGATCAGTTTTATTTCTTTCTATTTGACTAATCATACTTACACTGACACCAGATTTCTCGGATAATTGTTTTAAAGATAAATTCTGCGCAACTCGTAAGTTCTTAATCTTTTTTTCATCAAACATAATACTCACTCCCAACTTATATGCTCTATTCTTGGCTGAAAAATCAGCCTGGTATCATAAGATACCAGGCCATAATTTCAAACTTCCTATATCAGACTGGAGAACCAGAAACCCAGCATGGTACCAATATAATTTCCGAAAATATATCCAAGCGTTCCTACTACGAGGATAGGTCCTACAAGGTTTTTCCATCCCTTTGCAATAGCAAGAGCTGCGGCGGTGGTTGGCCCACCAATATTTGCATTACTAGCAACCAGAATATCTTCCAAATTATACTTTAATAATTTACCAAATGTTAGGGAAACTACCATGTTTATCATAACAATAATAAAAACAAATAGTAACAACAGAGGAGCATTATTTATAATTAATGGAATTGATGCAGGTACGCCGATTACCACAAAGAAAATATAAATTAAGAACGTACCGAATTCCTGACTACCATTTATACTAGCAAAATACTTAGGGAACAGGGCAAGCATAATAAACGTAATGGTCGTCAACATCAAATATTGATCACCAAATAATCCATTAAGTATATTTAAAAATAAGGACACATTTTCACCAGATGGAATTAGCTTATCAATTAAAGTTGCTAACTTAAAAGAAACAATTACAAGCAAGTAAGCCGTTCCTATTGATAAAGCAATATCTTTTAAAGAAATATCCTTACGCTTCCAAAATGCTTCAGCAAGTGTCTTTCCATCTTCTTTGCCTTTACCACTTTCTACTTCCTCTATGTGGGGGATACTAAAACGTTTACGGAAAAAAGCCATTGCTGGTATCAAAATAAGAATTACAAAATAAACAGCCATCATTAAATTATCAGCTACAACCGTTGCGGATACCATTTCGCCAGGTGTTTCATATTTTGCGGCTAACGCTGCGAAATTCACACCGCCTCCCGTATAAGAACCACTCATCATCGCCCCTATTTTTTCCAAGTATGGAATATGATCTTTTAATAAGAAAAAACTAAGTATTGTTCCTGCTACTGTACCGACAGAACTAATAAAGAAAATAATTAATAGCTTTCCACTTTCCTGCCAAATCTTTTTAAAATTCACATGGAATAATAATAGAGGGATAGCCAACGGTACAATAACACTCCACACAGCATCGTAAACAGACGATTCAGTAGGAATTACCCCTGTATTTGATAAGATGATAGCACCAATAAGTGCAATAATAGCTCCAGAAATTTTTGATGCCCAACTGAATCGCTGTTCTAAGTAAATACTAAATGATGCCCAAACAATTATAATTCCCCATAAAGTTAACGTGTCGTCTGCTTGAATAAGTGATTCTCCCATTTATATTACCTCCTTATTTATTTTCTGAATCAAATCGCTTTTGCATAAATTGATTTGCATTATCAAAACTTATTGCTTCCATTTCTTTTCTGGAAAACCCCCTCTGCTCCATTCGAAATAATAATTCGGGTATTTTAGAAGCATCTTCCAATCCGTTCGTCACCGTTCGCATTGGTGTCCCTCCAAGGTCATAGTCTTTTAGATAATCAATAAAATCAAAACCGAAACCGATATATTCATAACCTACCAAATTGGCAATATGTATCGCGTGGTCAATGAAATGATCTACATTTGGAGTTTCTGAATGAACAAATTCTCCATATGCGTTTAAACCAATAATTCCATCTCTTGCAGCAATAGCTTTAATTTGTTGATCAGTTAAATTACGTTCGTGTTGGCAAATCGACCTCGAATTGCTGTGAGAAGCCATAATGGCTTGATCAGATAAATGGTAAATATCCCAAAAGCTGGCTTCATCAAGGTGAGTTACATCCACCACCCAGTTATTAATTTCACCTTGCTTAAGCGCAAACTGCCCTAAATCTGTTAATCCGTTTGCCTGACTAGACACTGCACCAGTACCTGTCGCAAGGAAATTATGTTCATTCCAAGAAAAAATAGCATGATTCACTTTTTCATCAGACAACCAACTGAATCCGTTTTCAATTTTGGCTTGTAAGCTTGTACCTTTCCATTCCTCCAAAAAGGTTAATCCCTCTGTTCCAAGATAAACAGAAACTTTATCTGATGAAACTACTTTCGGATTACCAGGATCTTGAATAACCAGATGCCGGGAACTTTTTAAATCCTCCATTACATAACTAAAGATCCTTTGGAACCGTTCAAAGGCTTGGTTACGAAATTTAGGCTCCACCCAGAATACACAAATAAGTGCATCTACACCTCCAGCTTTTAAGTACGGATAATGTACAGTATCAAAAACGTTCGTTTCTCCTCGTTCTCTTCTCCATGCTATATCAGTGAAAAGATCAGAATGTAAATCAAATACTTTCATGGTGATCCCCCCTTAGTTACAAAAACAGTCAATTTTTGTCGATAATTATGTTATAGTGTAATTTATTTAATATAATATAATTAATAGTTTTAACTGTCAAATTATTTTAATAAGTAAATCATAAGTAGCAAATCCTCTGCTTAACTTATTCTACAAAAAAGTCTGGGAGCTAACTAAAAAGAGAAACTTTAGTGACGACATTAAAAGTGGGAGGCGCTCCCCTAAGGGGAACATTTTGCTAATCCGCACCAATAAAAAAACGAACTGTAATTCAACATAGAGTTGAATTAGGTTCGATTTTTAATAAAATAGTATATTTTGTTACAAGCTCTTTATACTACAAATCAGTTATTACCGTCGTAGCCTCTTGCTTTTTAAGAATTTCAATAAAATAACTCAATTGCTTCTTCGTTCGATTCCAAATATCTTCATCAACAATTGGATTATACTTTTGTTTATCTATCTGACAATCAAGCATGTAAATACCTTTTAGTGTCTGCCCTTTCAATGTTGCTAGTAAGGGCTTCATTGTATATTCAAGTGCAAGCATATGAGATGGACTTCCTCCGGTCATCAGTGGCAGAACCGGTTTATGCTGCAATATGTCCTGTGGTAATATATCAAACAACGATTTTAACACTCCCGAATAAGCAGCTTTATACACAGGTGAACCTACAATAACACCACTTGCTTCGTTTAACGTTTTAGCGACTTGTTGAACTGAAGGGCTATCATAGTTTCCTTGAAACAAGTCATCTGAAGGAATCTCCCTGATACTAATATGCTTAATAGTGAAATGTTCCCTCTCCAACAATTCTCCTAAATACTTTAATACTCTATCGGATCTGGAAGATAATGAAGGACTTCCAGAAATAATGGCAACTTCACGCATGTGATCATCCTCTCTTTTTTCACTTGTTTTTCAAAAAATACAGCATTTATCTTATCTTGCTCTCTCCTAAACAAAATTTCTATTTAAAATACCACTTCCAAAGCGATAGTCCGACAATCAATAGAAAAAAGATAAAACCATATAACCAGATAGAAAGCATTGGATTCACAAAAATAGTTCTCATCCTCTCTTAATTAGCTTTTAATTGTTTACTTGATTTTGCATATTTGGCGTCTTTTCTCAGAATCGCTGACAGGAGAACAATGGTTGCAATTCCTATCAAGGTGGCAATAGCTCCTGCTGTCATTGTGCTTGGTACAAGTCCACAGAAATAAAGCAGCAAATACGACAACAATCCAGTACCCATTGAAAGCTCAGCCGCACGTTTGGAAGCTTTTTTCTTTCCGTAAACTGCGTAAAGAATTGGCCCCATCGTGCCTGCAGCAACACCGGAAATACCGATCCACATGATATCTCCCATATAGACAGGAGGTCGAAGTACAATTAGAAATGCAGCCAGACCGATAAATGGTACAGAAAGCCGGCTAATTTGCAGTGCAATCTTTTCTGCTTTCGAAGGAGTGAGACGAATGACACCTTTTTTAACCAGAACTTTCAGGAAAATATCGTTGGCAAATACAGTTGAAATGGAGACAAATAATCCATCTGTTGTAGACATGGCTGCAGCAAGAATAACCACACCGATTATTGCGACAACTACTGCTGGAAAGGCCCAAACAGCGTATTCCATTAATGCCAGGTCAGACTCTGCCACTCCATTCCCTAAGGCTACTCGGCTATAAATCCCGCCAAATAATACGACAAGTGAAAACGCTGTTGCGATTACGTATGTCAAAATCATTTTCCCGATATCTTTTTCATTTTTTAATCCTAGAACTTTATTGAAAAGATGGGGAGCTGAAGCGAATGCCCATTGAATTACAATTGCTCCAACTACGACAGCAACAGAATAAAAATGTGCGGATTCCGGGTTAAATACTTCGACCAAATTAGCATCTTGACTAGCTAGTTGATTCGTAATACCTGTAAAGGTTGCTGTAATGCTTCCTTTCCAAAAGAGAACAATACCGGAAATAAAGATAAAAGTACCGGCAATCCCCATCATTATCGACTGAACAGCATCTGTGTAAATATCTGCAAACGCTCCGCCTGCAAAGACATAAAGTACGACAATGGTGGTGATCAGCAAAAGGCCCCCAGTATAAGACATCCCAAGAAGATATTCAAAAATACGTGCCCCTGCAACAAATTGAGCAGCAATATAAAAGATATTGAAGAGTAAAATAACCCCACTTCCTACTCGTAAAATATCACTTTTATAAAAGTCGCCAAGCCAATCTGGTAGAGAAAGTGATTTTTGTCCTGTATTTAACTTTCTAACACGCTTTGCTACCATTAGCACACCAATTGGTCCACCTCCAATTATTGCTAAAAAGAGCCAAAGATTGGAATAACCCCAGGCATGTGACCAACCGGGATAGCCAAGAAATGTGGCAGCACTCAAATACGTGGCTGAAAATGAAAGTCCAAGCACATATGGGCCAAGACTACCTCCACCTATAGCAAAATCACTTACATTTTTTGTTTTTCTTGCACTTATTAAACTGAGGACAAACATGATGGCAAGAAATGCACCAAAACCTATCCATGTATAGAGTGTAACAGTACCCATCATTAACCTCCTTCTTATTTTTGGTTCTAAGGTTATCCAATGATTCGCAAAATAGTAGCTTGGTAGGGCTACAAATCGCCGTATCGGAAAAATGCTTGGCGAGCAATCCTCAGCTAGCTCCTGAATATGTACTGCCGATTAATTCGTTCCCCGGTGGATTATTCTGCTCTGCTGCCGATTAATTCGTTCCCCGGTGGATTATTCTGCTCTGCTGCCGATTAATTCGTTCTCCGGTGGATTATTCTGCTCTGCTGCTGATTAATTCGTTCTCCGGTGGATTACTCTGCTCTGCTGCCGATTAATTCGCTCTCCGGAGGATTACTCCGCTCTGCTGCCGATTAATTCGTTCTCCGGAAGATTATTCCGCTCTGCTGCCGATTAATTCGTTCTCTGGCAGATTACTCTGCTCTGCTGCCGATTTATTCGTTCTCTGGCAGATTACTCCGCTCTGCTGCTGATTAATTCGTTCTCTGGCGGATTATTCTGCTCTGCTGCTGATTTATTGTTTTCATGAAACTTGTTCGCTCACTAGTCCGCAATTTTATGAATCTACGAGATAACGCCTGTACCCAGCATTTACAATAGAACCTTATTTTTATAGAAAAGCAGTTAACTATTAAGTTGGTTGAATAATACCGAGCCTTCTTGCCGGGTGATCTTCTGGAAGATGACGTCTTCCTTTTCCAAACATATTTTCTCGGAGCGTTTCACCCTCGTATTCCTTTCTGTATATACCGCGCTTTTGTAATTCTGGGACAACGTGATCTACAAATTCTGTAAACGTACCTGGAGAATAGGCTTGAGCAATATTAAAACCATCTGCATCTCCTTCAAATGCCCATTGTTCAATTTGATCAGCAATCTGCTCAGGAGTTCCAATAAATTTAACGGTGCCATTTCCAAGTCCATGATTTTTAATTGCTTCACGTAACGTCCATTTCTTATTCGGATCCTTTGTATACATATCGAGATTGCCTTGAACTGCATCCGTGTCCATATCCTGCAGGTATTGGTCGGGGTCATAAGCTGAGAAATCAATTCCTGTATGACCAGATAAGAGCGAGGCTGTTCCTTCATAGCTGACATGGTTGGTTAATTCATGAAGCTTTGCATGCGCCTCTTCTTCAGTAGAACCAATAATTGGAAGGATCATTGGAAATATTAGTACGTTACGTGGATCCCGTCCCTGTTGCTTTGTACGTCTGCGAATATCAGCGGTATAGTTTTTCAGTGCCTCCAATGAATGGTTCTTAGTAAAAACAGCTTCCGCATGTTTGGCGGCAAAGTCCCTTCCTTTCGGTGAAGCTCCTGCCTGAAACAATACAGGGGTCTGTTGAAGGGATGGCTCTACCAAATGAGGACCAGGTACTTTAAAAAATTCACCTTCATGATTAATGGTGTGTACTTTGGCTGGATCTGCAAATGTATCGTTCTTCTTATCATGTACCACCGCATCTACTTCCCAGCTATACTCCCATAACTTATAGACAACTTCCAAAAACTCATCTGCTCGATCATAACGGAGTTCTTTGGGTAGTCGACCGGAAAGCCCTAAGTTAACTGCCTCACTTTCCAAATACGAAGTAACTACATTCCAGGCAAGTCTTCCACCAGTTAAATGATCAAGTGTTGATAACTGCCTTGCCAGAGAATATGGCTGGGCATAGGTTGTGGAAATAGTTGGTGCAAAACCTAAATATTTTGTTGCAGCAGCCATTGCTGCAATAGGGATAACTGGATCATGTGCAGGTAACTGTACCGCATGTTTTACCGCTGCATCATGGCTGTTTCCATAAACACTATACGTTCCAAGTACATCTGCAATAAACAATGCGTCGAACTTTCCGCGTTCTAATGTTTTTGCAGCATTAATCCAATAGGTTAATTGATTATGCTCTGTCCCTTGGTCCTCCTTATACTTCCAAAGTCCTGTCGAATGTGGAGATGGTGAATTTTGAATGAATCCATTTAAATGAATTTGCTTTTTCATGTAACAAAACTCCTTTTTTAAAATTAGTTGCCTGAAACAATAAATAACTTTACCAATCGATTTACTTGGTTTATTAAATAAGCATTCCAATCCAACTTATCATCACTCGATTACTGTTGATAAAATATTCACCTAGTGATTTGGTTCCATAAATTTCTAGTTCTATGTTCAACTAGTGCTATCTTGTTGTTTTAAAAGCTTAGAGTGCTTAAATAAAAAACCTCTTCCCGATGAGAAAGAGGTTTTTTAATATATCCACCCATCTCATCTTTCAAGCTGCACGCTTGCTGGATTTAGCACCTTGTTACATGTAACGGTTGCTGCGGGATCACAGGACCAGGTTCCTCCCCCGACTCTAGATAAGAAATGACTTATTCAATTTTTAAATTGTATTCATCTTAACTAAACAGCAGATTACTGTCAAGAAAGAATTTTAAAATTATTCAAAAATATTACTTTATACCCATCTTGTAGTTAATACCTTTTTTCTTGTATAGAATTCAAGGCCATCCTTTCCATTTGCATGTAGATCACCATAAAAAGAATCTTTCCAGCCTGAAAACGGGAAGAAAGCCATTGGAGCAGGCACACCAATATTTACGCCTAACATTCCTGCATCAATCTTCTCACGAAACGTACGTACATACCCGCCATCTCTAGTAAAGAGGCAAGCGCCATTTGCAAATCTTGATTTATTAGTTAGATTAATAGCACTCTCTAAATTTTCCACTCTACTAATCGCCAATACTGGTGCAAAAATTTCATCCTGCCATATCTTCATCTCACTTGTTACATGATCAAAGATAGTTGGTCCTACAAAATAGCCTTCACGCTTCGTATCAGCATCCTCCCGGCCATCCCGAATGAGTTTAGCGCCCTCCTTCTCACCAGTTTCGATATATTGCAGAGTTCTCTGCTTATGTTGCTCTCTAATCACCGGGCCAAGGAAAACATCTTCATTTAATCCATTTCCAATTTTAAGCTCGTTCGCTTTATTCACAAGCATTTCAATAAATTGATCTGCAATTTCCTCTTCCACTGCTACTACCGAACATGCCATGCACCTTTCTCCTGCAGAACCGAATGCAGCAGAAATAATTTGTGTTGTTGCATTTTCCAAGTCTGCATCCTTTAGTACGATAGAGTGATTTTTTGCTCCGGCAAGCGCTTGAACCCGTTTCAAGTTGCTGGTACCTTTTTTGTATACATATTCCGCTACTGGTTGAGACCCTACAAAAGAAATTGCTGCAACATCCTTATGATCCAATAAACCGTTAACTACATCATGACCGCCATGAACAATATTAAACACACCTTCTGGAAGGCCAGCTTCTTCAAGTAATTCAGCTAAGCGATTTGCTAATAAAGGCGTTCGTTCAGATGGTTTCATTACAAACGTATTCCCTGTCACAATGGCCATTGGGAACATCCACGCAGGTACCATCATTGGAAAATTAAATGGAGTAATGCCTCCGATAACCCCAATCGGGTAACGATAGACACCAGATTCCAGATCTGTTGCTATGGTTGGAAGCTGCGATCCCATCATTAATGATGGTGCACCTGCTGCGTATTCTACACATTCTATACCTCGTTGCACTTCTCCATAAGCTTCCTTCACACTTTTTCCATTTTCAATGGTGATTAGCTCGGCTAATTCGTTCCAGTTATCTACAAGCAATTGTTGATATTTGAATAAAATCCTCGCCCTTCTTGGTACAGCTACTTCCTTCCAAGATTGAAATGCTTGGCTCGCTGTTTCAACTGCTATGTCTACATCCTTCTGTGAAGAAATCGGCACATGGGCAATTACTTCACCTGTTGCCGGGTTAAAAACTTCTGCTGTGCGATCACAGTTTGCCTTCATCCATTTTCCTCCAACATAATTCTTTATCACATCCACCTTCGTTTTAGTCATCCCATCCCCTCCATTTTAAAAAATTCTATACTACTTCGACTCTACACAAACTAAAAGAAAAGCCTCTCCGCGTTTATGGAGAGACCCTATGAAAACAATATCAGGTTGCTCTCTCTCATCTATCAAAACGATACGGTTTTGCAGGATTTAGCACCTTTTTCTATAAAGATAGAACGGGTTGCCGGGCTTCACAGGGCCTGTCCCTCAGCCTCTCTTGATAAGAGAATTATTGAAAATTATAATTTAATCGATTAACGGTATTGTAATAAAAGCACACAAACAAGTCAATGGATAATACAAAAAAATTAAAATGTTCTTACTTTAATTAGGAATTATTTTAAATTTGTTTCGTACTCCCTAACCCCATACTTGCAGCTTATGGTTCCAGTTTCCAAAAAACTCTTCCTCTCTAATGATCGAGTCATAGATCGGGTGAAGAAAGATACGTATTGTTGCCATGATTGATGTGAAATTAACAGTTTCTTCATAACCATTTGTTTTTATAAATGCTTCCCATTCGTTCTCTTTTTCGTCTTTCATAGAAAAGTCTTCTGTAAATAGAGGAAGGTCTTTAACCAAATCAGTTCCTCTTCTTTGAAAGGTTTCACAAATTGCTTCCTGCAATACCCTTCCATCATAATCATATTCAAGTGCCAAGTGAAAGATTTTATAAAAATAATTCATCTTTAACCGATTGGAAACACATTTCTCAAGCATATCTGCAATTAGTGTTTCCGCCGGATAGGTTGTTACTCTTATCGGTTTATTTGTCAATATCCCTTGGTATAAAAGGTCTTTCCGATTTGGTGTAAGAATATCTCCAGTAAGTAAAGTCACTTCCAAATGGTACTTATTCTTTACCAAATATGCAGGTAGTAAGATATTAATTTGCCTTCCTTCCACATCCCATTTTTCTGTTACCTCTATCTTATCAATATCGAAATACACCTCGTCTACTTTGTTTAAAGGTGTACAGATTTTTTTAAAAACATCTGCAATGAAACCGATCCCATGGTTTGTAAAAGAAGATAATAATTTCAACTTAGTGCTCTGTTTTGTTGGTAATTTAGTATTATAAAAGAACATCGGATCCTCTTTCAAAATAAGCCTGTCCCCGAAAGGCGATGCAGCAAGACGATCCATAAATTTTTCTTGTAAATATAAACACATCACAGAGTCAAAAGTCCTTCCGTTAATTTCAGCTACTAGCCTTAATTTATCTTCTGTCTGTATACTATTAATTTCCCCCATAATCGTTGCCCCTTTTTTTATATTCCTGGTCCTATCCCAGCATTTCCACTAATTAGTTTAAATCAAATTCTAAGGAGATTTATACCGGCAATATTTAGCAACAAGAGAATTTTATATAAATTAATAACTAGATAGACTATTGCTCACATGAATGCTTGCTTGGTAAATCGTTTTATCTCCCTTTACACTCTTACATTTTTACTCTATAACCAATTATTGGAGGTGCGTAATATATTACCTTTTTAAGATAATTGATGATGATATAAATAAAAAAAGAAAGCCAATTACTCATCGTAATTGACCGCCTTCTACAAGTTGCTTTCCGGCTTTAATAACTGTATCGACATGGTTCATCCCATATTGATACGAGAGCACTAAATAATTTGGTACATTAAAAATAGTTATATCCGCTTTTTTACCTGCTTCCAGGCTGCCAGCTTCATTCGCACACCCTATCGCATGCGCTGCGTTAATTGTGGTAGAAGTTAGTACTTCTTCAGGTGTCATTCCCATTTTCAAGCAACCTAAGTTCATAATAAACTGCAGAGAAAGGCTTGGCGAAGAACCAGGGTTAGCATCGGTTGATAGCGCAACCGCTACACCAGCATCAATCATTTTCCGTGCCTGAGCAAATTCAGCCATTAAAAAGAATGCCGTCCCAGGTAGTAATACTCCAATAACTCCCGCTTTTGCCATTGCTGCAATTCCTTCATCAGAAGCTCTCAATAGGTGGTCTGCTGAAATAGCTCCTACTTCTGCCGCCAGTTCGGCCCCACCATATGGCTCAATTTCGTCTGCATGGATTTTTGGAATAAGTCCATGTGCTTTACCTGCTTCAAGAATTTTTCGTGATTGTTCAGGAGTAAAGACTCCTCGTTCACAAAAAACATCATTAAATTTTGCCAGCTTTCTTCGTGCTACTTCCGGAATCATTTCATTGACTACACGCTCTACAAAATCATCAGGATTATCCTTTTGATTGAGTGGTACTGCATGTGCTCCCATAAAAGTGGAAACTACATCAATTGGGTGCTCATGTTGAAGACGGTCAGCTACCTCCAACTGTTTTAGTTCATCCTCTAAGGTTAATCCATAGCCACTCTTGGCTTCTACTGTGGTCACCCCATATAATAAAAATTGATTTAGTCGCTTTCTCGATTCTTCAAAAAGCTGCTCATAACTTGCTTGCTGTGTTGCCCGCGTGGTTGCATGGATTCCACCACCTGCTTCCATAATTTCCATATATGTTTTTCCTTTTAAACGCATAGCATATTCATTTTCTCTTGTCCCGGCATGTACAAGATGCGTATGTGGGTCAATAAGCCCGGGTGTAACTGTTTTTCCATTGGCATTAATTACAGTAGCAGTGTTCAATTCATGCTTATATTTATTTCGAATTTCCTGGTCCTTCCCTACTTCCACAACTTTTCCATCTTCAACCCAGATACTGCCATTCTCAATAATCCGAAGTTGTGCCATTTCTTCTTTTGTAGCAGGTTTATTTGTATGACCAGCCATTGTAACAACTTGATTTGCATTAGAAACTAACATATATTTTCCCATATGATTCACCAACACTCCTTTAAAACATTATCCTGTTTGCTAACTTTATAGTTTTTTTAAATGATAACAGGGGCAAACTTATATGCAGTCAAGCCCCTCTCCTCTTTCGCAATCTTTATTTATTATCCAACATAGGAATATGAACGTTTTTCTTTTTTGCTGTTTCGATCGCAATTTCATAGCCGGCATCTACATGCCTTGCGATCCCCATTCCAGGATCTGAAATGAGTACCCGATTTATTTTTTCTGCAGCCTCATCTGTACCATCTGCAACAATTACCTGTCCAGCATGCTGTGAATACCCCATGCCAACACCGCCACCATGATGTACGCTTACCCAACTGGCTCCACCTGCAGTATTTACTAATGCATTTAAAATTGGCCAATCAGATACTGCATCACTACCATCCTTCATTCCCTCTGTCTCCCGATTTGGAGAAGCAACAGATCCAGAGTCAAGATGATCGCGGCCAAATACAATGGGTGCTTTAATTTCCCCGGAAGCTACCATTCTATTAACCTCCAAAGCAAAACGATGTCGATCACCATAGCCTAACCAACAAATTCGGGAAGGAAGCCCTTGCCATTTCACCATCTTCTGTGCCATTTCAATCCAATGTACAAGTGATTCGTCTTCTGCAAACATTTCCTTTGCAAGTCTATCTGTCTTATAGATATCCTCAGGATCACCAGATAGCGCTGCCCATCTGAATGGGCCTTTCCCTTCACAGAACAATGGTCTTAAATATGCTGGAACGAAGCCAGGAAAATCAAACGCATTTGTTACGCCCATTTCCTGTGCATATGCCCGAATATTATTTCCGTAGTCAAATACCTCTGCACCTTCTGATTGAAAATCCAGCATTGCCTGAACATGGACGGCCATGGATCCTTTTGCTTTATCCTCGTATTGTTTTGCGTCGTTCTTTCTTAAAGAAATCGCTTCTTCAAAAGACATGCCATGTGGCACATATCCATTTAGCGGATCATGCGCGCTGGTTTGGTCTGTAACAAGATCAGGTATAATCCCTTTTTTATAGATCGCCGGGAAAATATCTGCACAATTACCAACCAATCCAATAGACACTGCCTCTTTCTTGTTTTGAAACTTTTTCGCTAATTCTAGCGCCTCATCCAAGTCTTCGACCAGATAATCACAATATCCTTCTTTTATTTTCCTTTCAATTCGTTTTTTCTCTACTTCCACTACAAGCGTAACAGCGCCTGCCATTTTACCAGCTAAAGGTTGAGCGCCGCTCATTCCTCCCATTCCACCGGTTAATATCAGTTTTCCTGCCAAGTCTGCTGTGCCGAATGCCTTCTTTCCTGCCTCTACAAAACTCAAATAAGTCCCTTGTAAAATACCTTGTGCCCCGATATAAATCCAACTTCCAGCAGTCATTTGCCCAAACATCATTAAACCTTCACTTTCCAGCTTGTAAAAATGTTCCCAATTAGCCCAAGCTGGTACGATATTTGAATTAGCAATTAGTACCCTTGGCGAATGTGCATGTGTACGAAATACAGCTACAGGTTTTCCAGATTGAACAATAAGTGTTTCATCATTCTCCAATTCCTTTAAAGTTTCAATAATTTTATGGAACGATTCCCAATTTCTCGCAGCCTTTCCGATACCTCCGTAAACGACTAATTCCTCAGGATTCTCGGCCACCTCCGGATCCAAATTATTCATTAGCATTCGCATAGCAGCTTCTTGCTGCCAACCTTTACAAGTTAGCTTTGTTCCTGTTGGCGCTTTCATTGTTTCGCTTGTTTTCATTGAAATTTCCTCCTTTATGGTAAAAAACAATTAACCCATTTAAATCATTTCTAAATGTATACATTATGTCTTAACAAATATCCTTTGTTGTTATTATTATAATTTTTCTGATAAATTAGATGAAGAGATGTTTCTACAAATTTTAGTACATTTATTTGTTTTAGAGATTAATGCTATGTATAAAATAGGATTTTTTTATGATATACAAGAAATTTCTTGTATATAGAGGGGGATTTGAAATGGACATGCTAATTATAGATAGAGATAGCACAGAACGATTAGGTATTGAATGGTTTATAAAGTCCAATCAATTACCTATTAAACAGGTTTACCATGCAGAAACAATACAGCAAGCAAACGTGCTGTTAACAAAAAAACAACCTGAAATCGTTGTAATTGAATTGGAAATTCTAAGTAGGGATAAAATGAAGGCTTTTACCAGAAATATACTTCGCTTCTCAAAAACAATAATTTCAGTAACCGCAGAACCACTATTTGAACGTGCCCTCCAATCTATTGAATTACAAAGCTCTTCTTTACTGGTTAAGCCATTTAATTTAAATTTATTAAAAAAGGCACTTATCGAAGCAACTAAGATAGACCATAGACAGTTACCTGATAGTATGCGAATATCCAGAAATCAAGAGATTTATCATTCTTTATTCATAAAAACAGCGTTGATTGATCCTATAAAGCCATTTTTCTTACTTTTTCAACCTGAGGTAAATGAGTTAAACAATAATCTGCATCAGTGGTTATTGGAGATTAAGTTACCATTTGAGAAAGAAATATACCCATTGAGTAGTATGGTTGTCTGTCTTGCATATCCACATGAGACGGACGGTTTAGAGTTTATTAAGTTGGAAGCGTATAAAATGCTTGATTGGTGGGAAGAAAGTTTTCATTCCAATATTAACATTGCTATACATGACAGCCATATAAATAATGATAATTTGCAGCAAGCATATATAACAGCAAAAAATGCACTTAATATGAAGTTTTATAAAGGATTTAAACAACTTTTTCACACAAGTGATTTGCCTGTCTTTCAATCAATTGACCCTTTTCTTACAACCTCTGAACAGCGATTCTGGATGGAAAGTCTAGAGAAAGGGGATATCGAGAAGATAAAAGAATACTTATATCAATCCTTCAATAAATCATATGAAAACTACCCTGATCCGGAATTAGTCAGAATTCAATTAACCAGTATTCTAGCTCAAATTCGACGTTTTATAAAAAATTATAAGTTGACTAAAACGGTTGAAATAGAAACAGAATATCATCGTATGTTTGATATTATCCTAAACAGCCCTATCCTTTATTCCATTGTTCAAGAGCTTATTTTATTTTGTATTAAAGTAATTAATAATTCTAGAATACAAAAGGAGAAAAGAGATTTCAGCTATTTAGAAAGATCTTTGTTTTATATCGAAAATAACTTTAGTGATCCCGATTTATGTCTGGAAGATCTGGCCGATTACTTGGAGATCAGTCCGAATTACTTAAGCTATTTACTTTCTTCTGCACGTCACCCTTTCAAAAAAATGGTAAATGAAATGCGTGTGAAGGATGCTACTAGGCTACTAATTGAAACAGATGAGCCAATTCAAAAAATAAGCAGTATAGCAGGCTTTAAAGATCCCAATTATTTTTCTCGTATCTTCAAAAAGTACATGAATAGTACACCAAATGAATATAGAAAACAAAAATGAAATCACTTTTCAGCAACTTATAGCTTAATCCGCAGACTAATGGTCGAGAAAAATACTCCCATAAAAGGAAAACCAAAGCTCTATTTAGGTTAAATACCCTTTTTTACGACAAAAGTTCTATCTACATGATAGTCCTATTGTGGAACATTGTATAATTAGCTAACTTCGCCTTTCCATTACACTGTCTCTGCCGCATAAGATATGTTAAGGATTCTGCTGGATAAGAAAGGAAGTGATTATAATAAACAAGGATAAAAACCAGCGTACGGAAACTGAGGCAGAATTAAAAGAATTGAGGGAAAGGCTTAGCAACTTGGAGAAAGATAATGACGCTACTTCTGAAAAAAACATGTACTTGATATTCGATCAACTGATTAAGGATAAACAATTAGTTACAAAGTCAGAGCTTAACCGCTATGAACAAAAAATGCACGCATTATTGCAAGAAAGCCAGTTAAAGTTACTCAAGTGGATAGTAGGTACCGGTATTAGTACTATTGGAGCAATCACAGCGATTATCGGTCTTTTCTATTAAATAGGGTCCGTTATAAACATAGCAGCTATATTCCTCTTCCACACATCAACAGCAGAATCCTCCTTTCCTTCTATCATAGCTTTTATTTGTACAAATGAATATGATGCCTTAAAACGATTCCATTCTCTCGGTAAAATGTGTGTTTTACAGGTTAACTAATTGGAGAGTACCACTTCTCATCTAGACTTTGAATGCCAGATTGCTTTAGGCGCATTCATTTTATCATTATAGTTCTATTGATATACTAGAGGAGAAACAAATGCAAAGGAGAGAGAAATACATGAATACATCACTTATAAAACAGTTTACATTCACAAGAGATTCATTAATTAAGGAGATTAATAAGATTAACCCAGAAATTGTTGATGTACAGCTCGACGGATATAACAATACCATTCACTGGCAAATTGGCCATATCCTCACAGTAGCTGAGCAATTTTTATTTGCTTTTCCAAAAAAGACACAGTATTTGCCGGAAAAATACGTAGAATTATTTGGTAACGGAACAAAACCAGCCGACTGGCAAGGAGAAATTCCGTCTGTAGATAAGCTTACAAATGAGCTACAGGAACAGCTCAAGCGTGTCATGGAAATCCCCGAAGAACAATTTAATGTAGAATTGGAAAAACCATTCTTAGGTCAGGAAACATTTGGCGGATTAACAACACTAGCTACTTACCATGAAGCACAGCATACAGGGCAAATTCATGCATTACGTCTGATTACTGAGCAAACAAAATAAATTTAGATAAGGAGAAAGAGGATCAGCTCAAATTTGTGGCTGCTCCTCTTTTTTTGTAAGAAAATAATATAGGAGATATGTGAAAGGATTTTCCTCTCGTTTAGATGGGATGGTGCCTGCTATTTAGATGCAAAACGTAGTAAGAGTAGAGTATACAATTTTAATATAAATTCCTCTAGAAGTGGTATTCTATAAAGATAGAGTTAGATGGTTGATCGTTCAATAGTATGCTTTTAAGGAGTAACGTTTATGAATAAAAAAATTAGCATGGTGCTTGAATCCCTTGAATATAAGCATCAAATAAAAATAATTTACGCATGTGAGGCTGGAAGCAGAGCATGGGGACTTGCCAATGAAAGAAGTGATTATGACATTCGTTTTCTTTATGTGTACCCAACAACCACCTATTTACGTATTGATCCAGTGGGTACTAAGGAATTTCCAGAGGTAATAGAAAAGCCCATAAGCGATTCTTTGGATATAAGTGGCTGGGAACTCACCAAAGCTTTGCGCTTATTCAGAAAATCCAATCCGTCTTTACTCGAGTGGATCCATTCACCTATTGTTTATAAAAACGATAATTTTCTTATAAAGAAAATGAAAGACATACTCCCATGCGTTTTTAATCCAATAGCTTGTATCATGCACTATACGAATATGGCAAAAGCCAATTTACACAGATACGAAAAGAATATGAATCCTCAACCAAAGGACACACTTAACATAATTAAACCAATTATTGCAGCAAAATGGATCAATAAACATCATGAATTTCATCCACTTCATTTTTCAAAAATGATAGAAGACTTTTATTCAGGAGAAATTAAGAAATCCTACTTACAATTAGCTAAAGAAAAAAGGCTAAATCTGCAACTCGGAACAGAGGAAAGTAAGCTAATAAAACATGCAATAACAGAGCTTGCTGTTCTGCAAGCTGCTGCGAAGAAAATCCATCCCATGAAAATAGAAGAAACAAGGAGGTTGGACGAATTATTTCGAAACATGTTAGATAGAATTTGGGGTTAGAGCTAACTATTTTCCAGCTATCTTCTAATACCCAACACATTTACGGATATGTTATAATTTATCTATATTAATCAGACAGGAGGTGAATACAGATTGTTCGAATTAATAAATGATTTGTTCTTGGATGCTTCGCCTATTTATATGTATGTAAGTATTTTTGTAACTGTCTTCAGCACATATCAGCTACTTCATTCAAATACAAGGTATTGGCGAGTAGACAATAATGTCTATACACTTCAATTGCATGCCAAGGAAGCAATTATTTTGCCAGCACAGAAGATAAATCTAACAACAGAAGAAGATAAGAACTGGATCTATCGAAAGTATGTCCGTTGTGCCCATCAGGATGATGAATCAGAACCGGCTTCCCCTCGTAGTTTAAAACTTAGACAACAATTACGAGGAGGATTTTTGTGGGACAATCTGTATTCACATTTATAAATAGACATAAGAAATTAATGCTTTTATCTTTACTTGTTTTAACTCTAAGCGGCTGCTCTGCTGCTACAAATGAGCCACTGAACCCGGATCAATTGAACGGTATAGAGTATTTAATTTATCCATTCACACTTCTAATTAAATCCATTGCGAATGTTTTTAATGACAATTATGGTATTTCCATTATCCTAATAACATTAATTATTCGATTGCTGCTGTTACCTTTTATGGTAAAACAAATGAAATCAAGCATGGACATGAAAGAAAAAATGGACCAAATGAAGCCTGACTTAGATGCATTAAAGGAGAAATATAAAGATAAAAAAGACCAAGAGTCCATGCAAGCACAGCAAAAAGAGATGATGCAGTTATATCAAAAACATGGCACCAATCCTTTTGCTATGTTCGGAGGCTGCTTGCCATTATTAATTCAAATGCCAATATTACTTGGATTTTATTACGCTATTCGCAGAACGCCTGAAATTGCTACACATGACTTTTTATGGTTCAGTTTGGGCCAAACAGATATTGCCTTGACGTTGATTGCTGTTGTCATTTACTATTTCCAATTTAAGGTTTCTCAAATGGGAATGGATGAAAAACAGAAAAAGCAAATGGCTTTTATGGGACTTCTATCGCCGATCATGATTGGCGTTATCTCTATAAGCTCACCAGCTGCCCTTCCGTTATATTGGGCAACTGGCGGATTATTTTTAATGCTACAAACTTGGCTTACGAAGAAAATATTATATGCAAAAAAAGAAATTTCATCATAAACTCGTTGTTTCTCTCTAAAAAAGACTGTCAGGAATTAAATTTCCTGGCAGCCTTTTTACTTTAGCTCAGTTAACATTTCTTTGTTCATAGAAGAAGCACATGGGTCTATCTTGAGACAATTCTATTGGACATTTCTTATGACTTCGAGGAGGCTTTTGTCCATTAGAGCTCTTCTATTGGACAGTTCCAATGACTACAAGGCTGCTTTTGTCCATTAGAGCACTCCTATTGGACAGTTCCAATGACTACAAGGCGGTTTTTGTCCATTAGAGCTCTTCTATTGGACAGTTCTCTTGACTACAAGGCGGTTTTTGTCCATTAGAACGCACAGAAAACCTATAGAGCCTATTCTTAGAATCCAAAATTCCCAAATTCATCTAAAACACTTGAACAAGTGATTGAAAGATGGAACGAAATAGGCCACCTATCCAGGAGAAGAATTGCATAAACAAGTTTTCATCGTTATCTTCATCTTGGTTTCCTTCATCGATAGCTGCTGTGGTACTCTGCTCGTTTTTATTGCTATCTTTACTCACATCACGCTGTTCACTTTGTGACTCTTTTTCTTCCACTTCCTCGGCTTTATTAGTTGATCCAGAAGCTGCTAAACTATCTTCTTGTTTAGCCTCCTTTTGCTTTTCATTATTTTCGCTGACCTGAGCTGGATTTTTGTGCTCTGACTGCTCATTACTTACAGGTGGTTCCTGTACAGGAGCCGGAATTGAAATACTGGGTTGCTTTTCTTCATCCTTTTTTCCTTCATCCACAGGAGGCGTTACATCTTTTTCGGGCTGCTGTTCTTGCTTATTTTCTTTTTCTTTTTTCTCCTCTTTTACCGGACTTTCCGGTTCAGGGTCACTTTCTTGATCTTCCTCTGGCTCTTTTTGTTTCTCGGAAATAATTAATCCGGATTTTTTCGTTGTTATGGTTTGAATAACACCTTTTGAGCGATTACCATAAATATCTTCTGTATAAATTGCAATATCATATGGTGTATTAGCTTCCAACTCCGTAAATGTGTAGGAGGTTTCTTCTGCCTTTGCCTTTTCTTTGACCATACTATCGTTCAAATAAATAATGGTTTTATCAAAATCTTCATTTTCTGGATTTATCCATTGGATAGAGAAGGCCTCACTTTCGGTTTTATGAAGCTTCAAGTCTGCTATTTCATCGGGAGCTGTAAAATCTGTAATATAACTAATACGTCCAAAACCAAAATATGAATCCCTGCCAGTTTCTCCTAAATCCTGTACATAATCTGTTAAGACCGCTCTTCTTTCTTCAGGATTTTTATCTGGAAGCTTTTGCTGCAGGAGTGCAAGCATCCCGGTTATATGCGGACTCGCTTGGGAAGTACCACTTGCAATACCGTAGTTTCCATTTAAATACGTACTAATAATATTTGTTCCAGGTGCTGAGAATTCAACTTCAGGTCCACTGGAAGCAAATGGAGCGGAATGAAACTGTTCATCTAATGCAGAAACAGCAATTACTTGTTCATACTTAGCAGGGTAAATCACCTTGCCATCACCTTCTCCATTCCCGCTTGCTCCAACTATAAGTATTCCCGCATCATAGGCCTGCTTTATTATTTTTTCTAAGGCGTCACTATGAAATTCAGTACCCAAAGATAGATTTATAATGTCCATTTCATGCTGAATAGACCATTCAATTGCTTTTAATAATGCATCCATATCACCTTCACCATGGCTATCCAATGCTTTAACGGCATAGATGGATGCATCGGGGGCAACTCCTACTACGCCAAAGCCGTTTTGCTCTGCCCCAATGATTCCAGCTACATGCGTACCATGTCCGTTATCATCCTCCCATTTTTCCGTATAATCCACTGTGGATACTCCTCCGGCAACTTTTAGGTCTTTATGTGGGGAAATACCTGTATCGATTACTGCCACCTTCACATCTTTACCGGTTGCCCCTTCCTCCCATGCATACGAAAATCTGGATGAACGAAGATTCCATGTTTCACCCTCTACTAATGTGTCTCCGTTTTTTATCTCATTTATAGAGTTACTGCTGTTGGAGAGGGTAACTGGGACATTTTCTTCTATATATGTAATATGTTCATTTCCTTTATATTTTTCAATATCACTCGCATTTATACTCACTGCAAAAGCAGATAAGCTTTTAAAATGATTATCTATGCTTTTACTTTGATTAACAATAAGCTGCTTCCCTACTTCATCTTTGTAGCCAATAATTACATCTTTCGTGGAGGCTTCTGCTCCATAGGAACTTACAGGCTGCCAAAACATACATACCAAACCGGTAAACAGTAGAAAAATGATCCGTTTAACATTCATTTATTCTATCTTCTCCTCTTAATCTATGATTGCTTTCAATATAAATTTTATCAGTAGAATCGAAGTTTGTATGTAGGAAATAGAAACTATTTACAATAATTTGTAGAAACACAGCTAAAAATATCAAATATCTGAAAATAATGTTTTTCCACTTCTTTTTCCTCTCCAATTATGTATAATATTCTTACAACAGTTAAGGAGGAATTAACAATGCAAAAAAACTTCACATTTTTTTCAAACCAACAATCAGGGGTGAAAAAACTATAATAATTTGTTTGACCAATTATTAGGAGAATGCTCGCTCCTGATTGTTTATTAACCGAATAAACAATTACAGGAGGATAAAAAATTGAAAATAGGAACATTAGCTGCGCGGAACATTCGCATTTTATTTTGGGCGGAATTATTTGGGAGCATTCGTTTTCTCCAACCAGTACTCGCTTTATTTTATTTTGCTCGAGGCTTGGATGAGTCACTAATTTTGTGGGTTATGATATTTTGGAGTACTGGTGTATTAATAGGGGAAATCCCTACAGGCATGTTTGCCGATCGTTACGGGGCAAAGCTATCCTTTATAATTGGTGCTATTTTGAGTATCATCAGCCACAGTTTACTTATATGGGCATACGATCCTTGGTTGTTTTTTTCAAGCAGTATACTTAGTGGTCTTGCTGTAACCTTCTTTAGTGGATCGGATGAGGCTCTTATTTATGAATCTTTGAAAGAATCCAATGAAGAAGATAAAATGGACCATGCGCTTGGAATCATCCAGTCGGCTCAATTTGTGGTCACAATCGGAGTCCTAATTATAGGCTCCATAATTGCAAAGGATTTAACGAATAACCAATTTAATTTACTTATTGTATTAGGAATAGCTTTTCAATCTGTCCAAGTCGGCTTGCTATTTTTTGTACAAAATCCGTCCAACCATGGAACATATCAGGAAAATCCTTTCCAACAAGTAAAAGAAGGATTACATGCTATTAAAAAATCACCACAGGTTTTATGGATGTTTTTGAATATTACACTTGTATTTATTCCAACAGCAGCTATTTTTGATAACTTTAGTGATAAATTACTTAGTGATGCGGGTTTGCCTGTTTATCTAATCGGAACGGTATTCGCATGTCTGGCTATACTAAGCTTTTTCATCTCACGCTCGATTGGGTGGATGACTGCAAGGATATCAAGAATCACGCTATTATATGCAACTGGTGCTTTAGGTGCCATATGTTTAATGTTTGTCGCTTTATATCGAGAGACATTGTGGGTACTTCTTCTCATGATGGTACTGCTTCGGTTTATCCGAACAGTCAGATACCCTGTTTATGCACAATTGGCGAACGACATTATTCCATCACATGTACGAGCAACGACAATCTCTTTACTCTCAATTATTGATTCTGTCTGTGATTTGGTTATATTTGCAAGTATTTCTGGAATAGCCATGTATGGTTTTGAAAAAATGTTCCTCGCCGCAGCGGGAATAGCATTAATAGGAAGTCTTATTCCTATTCGTGCTAATTTGATAAGGAATAATAATGAAAAATAGCAAGGATTATAGTGTACTTGACTCGAGGACCGAATATAGGAAGTATAGCAAATATTCACATAAGAAAGGCGGCTATTTCGATGAATATATTCCCCACCTTTGATGGCCATAATGACACACTGCTCAGATTACAAGAGAATGAAGCCACAGGGCTTCAGCAATTTTTCAGGGAAAGTACAACGGGACATATTGATTTACCACGAGCACATAAAGGCAAGTTTGGTGGAGGGTTTTTCGCTGTATTTACACCTAATGAAAATTATGAAGTCGCTCCGGATAAGTTTGTAACAGGTAATAGCTATGATTTACCATTACCTCCGCAAATTGATCAGCAAATGGCGTTAGCCTTTACAACAAGGGTAGCTACTAATTTGTTTAAATTGGAAAGAGCGTCATCAGGTAAATTAAAAGTAGTGAAAAATACGGAGGAGTTAATCTATTGTCTCAAAAACCAAATCCTTGCAGCCCTCTTTCATATAGAAGGTGCTGAAGCCATTGACACTAATTTTGACTCACTTCACCTCCTCTATAAGGCAGGCCTGCGCTCCCTTGGTATTACATGGAGCAGACCCAATGTTTATGGAGAAGGTGTGCCATTTCGTTACCCTTCCACACCTGATATTGGTCAAGGACTTACCGATCACGGAAAGGCACTTGTCCGTGAATGTAATGATTTGGGAATTATGGTTGATACAACACATCTAAATGAAAAAGGCTTTTGGGATGTCGTAGAACTTAGTGATTCACCTATTGTCGCAACACATTCCAATGTTCACGCCATTTGTGCAATTTCAAGAAACCTGACAGATAAGCAGTTGCAAGCAATTAAGGAGACAAATGGGGTAGTGGGCATTAATTATGCGATTAATATGCTCCGGGAAGATGGAGGATTTGATACGAATATCCCCCTTGAAACCATTGTAAAACACATTGCATATATAGCAGAAAATTTCGGAATTGATCATGTGGCGCTTGGATCAGACTTTGACGGCACAACGATACCTGCTTCGCTTAAAGATGTGCAAGGATTGCCTAACTTACAACAAGCTTTAAGTAACTATGGTTTTACAAATGAAGAAATTGAGAAGATTGCCTATAAAAATTGGGTGCGGGTTTTAGGGGATACTTGGAAATAGAAAATACTATTATATAAATATTACTGGAGAACAGCCGTCTATTATCTGATTAAAGATACTACTTGGCTGTTCTCTATTTGAATTTCAGGTTCTCTTATTTTTATAAATTTAACGTTAAATAATGTATTTCCCGGGCAATATTCGACTAAATGGTCCAATTGTTGCAACTTCTTTTTCACCAAATTGAAACACTGGCAATTTTTAGTGGAAATTAAATGTTTTCACATCTATTGTAGCCTTCTTTAATATCTTTTCATCTATCTCATTACCTATTCCAGGCTTATCTGGAACATGGATTAACCCTTGGTTCACTTCAACCTCAGGTTGGATAATGTCTTCCTGCCAGTAATGTGATGACCCTGCTGTATCTCCAGGCAATATAAATTGTGGCAGCGTAGTTAATGCCACATTATGAGCACGGCCAACTCCTGCCTCCAGCATTCCCCCACACCAAACAGGAATATTATTCTTTTCACAATAATCGTGAATACGTTTTGCTTCAGTTAAACCACCAACTCTGCCTATTTTAATATTAATTATTTTGCAGCTATCGAGTTGATTGGCCTTCTTCACATCTTCCAGAGAATGAATGCTCTCATCCAGACAAATTGGCGTATCCATTGCTGCCTGCAATTTTGCATGATCAACTATATCATCGTGTGCTAATGGCTGCTCCAGCATCATTAAATTTAACTCATCCATTTTTTTTAAGTGTTCTATATCTTGAAGTGTATAAGCAGAGTTCGCATCAGCCATGATTGGAAGGTCAGGAAAGTGGTAACGAACCTCTTTTAAGACATCAATATCCCTTCCAGGCTTGATCTTTATTTTTATTCGTTTATAGCCTTCCCGTACATATTTTTCAATTACATCCAGCAAATCTTGAGTTGTTGGCTGAATACCGATGCTGATCCCGACATCAATATTCTTTTTCGTGCCCCCGAGTGCTTCTGAAAGCGGCATATTCTCTCGCTTTGCATATAAATCCCAGATAGCACCTTCCAAGGCTGCTTTTGCCATGTTGTTCCGCCGAATGGAAGAAAATAAGCTGGAAACATCATCAGGATGAGCGATCGTATTTTTCTGAAGTATTGGAATTAAAAAATCTTCCATTATATGCTCATTTGTCTTTACGGTTTCCTCTGTATACCACGGGCTAGTAAACGCAACAGATTCTCCAAAACCACGCTTCCCATCCTCATCTACAGCTTCTGTAATAAAAAATTCCTTATCCTTTAGAGTGCCGAAACTTGTTGTAAATGGATTGATTAATCGCATGCTCAGCTTATGAAGTTTAATTTGCTTAATTGGAATAGACATTTTAAAGACCTCCGTTACCAAGTGTATTCTTCCCAATTATAAATGAAACGCTATATTTTTTAATGATAAAGGCTCTAAGTATTGAACAAAACTATGCTATGCCTTATAAAACCACCTATATATTTGTGTATTTTTCACCTTTAATGAAGGAAATTTTTTTGCTAACTAATCTAAAAGCATTAGTTAACTGAATTTTGGGATATTTGACTTATTGTAATTTACCAGAAAAGTAGATAAGCTTTAGAGCAAGTAGTGCATGCAGTCGAATAAAGCAAAGTGAAAACAACTATTCTATAAGGAGGAAGTAAGGATGACGGAGAGGAAACAAGTATGGTTTGAAGAAGCCAATTCCAGACTAGATCCCGGATTAGTAGGACAGTTGATGAAAAAAAGAAAAGAAGACCCAAATGAAACAAGTGAGGACACGCTACCAGTAATTGTGAAAGTTTACCAGAATTGCACAAAGGATATGAAGGAAGATTTGTTAAAAACATGTGCGGGAGATTCTTGTAATACGTTAAATGATGATATGGAAATTTTACACTCGTTGTATGGAGATTTAACTCCACAAAAGATCAGAGAACTAAAAGATCATGAGGCAGTGGAACGTATTTTTTATGACCGAGATGTAACGGCGTTTCTTGATGTGGCTACAAACGAAATAAATGCAGTAGAAGCACAACAAGATCTTGGCTTTACTGGAAATGATATTACTATTGCTGTCATTGATTCCGGAGTATTTCCGCATCCTGATTTAACAAAACCGGAGAATAGAATTGTTGCTTTCAAAGATTTTGTTAATAAGCAGGAAGAACCTTATGATGATAATGGCCATGGGACCCACTGTTGTGGAGACGCTGCAGGAAATGGACACCAATCTAATGGAAAGTATACGGGCCCAGCACCAGCAGCTTCTATTGTTGGCGTTAAAGTTTTAAATGAAAAAGGCGGTGGGAAGCTTTCCACTATTATACGAGGGATAGAATGGTGTATGAAGCATCGAGAAAAGTTTGGTATACGAATTATTTCTCTATCTCTAGGTGCTGAAGCATATGAATCTTACCGTGACGACCCACTCACCCAAGCAACCCAAAAAGCCTGGCATAGCGGTATAGTTGTATGTGCTGCAGCCGGAAACGACGGTCCATCACGCAGCACCATTAGTACGCCTGCCATTGATCCATTCATTATTACAGTTGGTTCTGCGGATGATCAAAACACAGTAACTCGATCAGATGCTGTTATTTCCAAATTTTCGAGTCGTGGTCCAACCATTGATGAATTAGTCAAACCAGATATTTACGCACCTGGCTCAAATATTATTTCTCTATTATCTCCCGGATCGGCGCTAGAAAAACAAATACCTGAGCGTGTAATAGATGAAAATTATGTATCACTATCTGGCACTTCGATGGCAACACCTATTTGTGCAGGAGTTATCGCTCTAATGCTTGAGGCAAATCCTCAGCTAAGTCCAAATGACATAAAAAGTATTTTACAAGCAACATCACAACCAACACTTGCAGATAAATGGGGATATATACATGCTAAGGCTGCCGTAGAGATGGCAAAAGATTACGTACAGCAGGTGCAGAAAGTGACTTGATTGAATGAGGTGGTTGAGGAGCCCTCTCATCTTGGGGCGCGTTCTCTCATTTGAATGGTGGAGTCTCTCATCTCGGAGCGAGTTCTCTCATTTGAATGGTGGAGTCTCTCATCTCGGAGCGAGTTCTCTCATTTGAATGGTGGAGTCTCTCATCTTGGAGCCAGGTTCTCTCATTTGGCATTTGATTATGTCCGCTTCAAAATTTGTTACCCGTCCATTAAAAAAGAACATCTCCTTCGAGGGAGATGTTCTTCCTTTATTCATCAAAGCTATGCTCGGCCAATGCTGTCACAATAGCATCTTGAATTTGTGGCATGGAGCCTTGGATATAATTGTTCATCATAATGGAGAAGATTAACTTTTCCCCATCCTTGTTTGTTACATAGCCGGATAACGTGTTTACTCCAGTTAATGAACCTGTTTTAGCATGCACATTACCTTTTGTTGCCTCTCCTGTTAAACGGTAACGTAGTGTTCCACCAACCAATCGCTCAGGCTCTCCGGCAACTGGAAGTGCGTTCTTAAACTCCGGGAACCAGCTTTCGTCCTGAATTTCAAATAATAATTTTGACAACTGATTTGCAGGTAATAAATTCTTGTGAGACATTCCTGCACCATCTCGAAGCCGAATTGTATCCATCGCTAAATCATTGTTTGTAAGAACATCCTCAACAACATCAAGTCCTTTATCCCAACTTCCCTCTTTCTTTATTACCTGGCCCATTTCCTTCACTAAAATTTCTCCGTGTCCATTGTTACTTAGTTTCAAAAATGGGACAAGCAGCTCTTTCAAAGGCATGGAGTCCTTTTTTGTAAGTATTTCTGCATCTTTTGGTGTCTTTCCAACTGCTGCTTCGCTATTTCCAATCATTGTAATCCCCTGCTCTTCCAACGATTGTTTAAATACATCGACAACATAACGAGTAGGCTCCCATACCGCAACCCAAGACTTAGAAGAGGAATCTAGCGGGAGATTTCCACTTATAGTAATCGTATTCGTGCCATGATCTCGTTGAACAGAAATTTGTTTTGAGGTCCCTTTTGCTGTCGTTTTAGCTTCATTATTAATTGTAATGTAATCTGTCTGTGGTGATAGTACTACTTTAGGGTTGTCACCAGCTTTTTCACCAGGGAGGACTTGAACAATTACCGTACCTGAGTCGTAGTCCTTATTTGGTGAAAGGGTAAGTGCGGAAATTTGGGCTGCTGTATAATTACTTTCATCATCCCAGTTAATATCAGTCGCCAGTCGCACATCATCAAACCAAGTATCATCACCAACAATATTTCCTTTTATTTTATGAATGCCTTGCTCCTTTAATTGCTTGGCAAAATGATCCAAGTCCTCCTCTAGCAAGGTGGGGTCGCCTTTTCCCTTCAAATAGAGGTTCCCTTGCAAAACCTTTCCTTTTAATTTACCGTCTGTCAGTACTTGCGTGGTGAACCTGTGATCTTCTCCTAAAGTTGATAAAGCTGCAACTGCTGTAAGAATTTTCTGGTTAGAGGCTGGATGTAAACGCATCTCCCCAGAATGGTTATATAATATTTCTCCATCACTCGCGTTACGTATGCTTATCCCTGTTGATGTTCCCTGCAACTGACTTTTGCTTAATATAGCATCAAGCTTCTCTTGAAGTTCTGTAGCGGTCATAGTCACTTTTTCATTCGGTTGTTTGGCTTCCACTTTCGCAATCTGATCCGATGCTACGACGTTTGAGGTACTTTCTTGGATGACAAAAGGGATACATATGAGTACAGCAATAGATACAATAAATAGAATGTTTCTCATCTTTTTACCAAAAATCATTAGCCTGTCCCCCTTAATGAAATTAGATTATTTAGAATTATACCACTTCATTACACGTTCTCCTATGGATTAGGAGAAAATGGGTTCTAAGTACCCAATATAGTTTGACCATTGAAACCAAATCAATACTTTAAGCATATGTAAAATTGAGAGCAACAATAACCTTATTGCGTAAAGGATGTAAACATATTTATTCTATAAAATAGGACAGGCACATAGAATAAGTAGGGGTGATTCTATGGATGTATGGAAAAACAAGATTACAAACGATACAATGGTAAAAAGTAATACAAATCTAACTTGGCGAAAAGCGTCTGTGTAAATCCAAACTCAGCACCTTTGTTTATGTTAAAATTAAATTAAGGTAGCGAAATACATAAATTTTTAAGGGGTCTATCGGATGAGGGAACATTCCAAACAAAAAAGCAAGATTTCAATTATTTTTAAATACATTCAAATGATTGCTGGAGCAGCGATTACAGCTGCCTCCCTTGAGTTATTTCTTATACCGAACTCAATTATCGACGGTGGGATTATTGGAATATCATTGTTAATCAATCATTTGTCAGGACTGAATTTCGGTATTCTTATCTTAATCATAAACGCTCCTTTTCTTGTGGCAGGATACAAACACATAGGAAAAAGCTTCTTTATTGCTTCTATACTAAGCATTGTTGCATTATCCATTCTTGAAGCTCCTTTAGAGCATATTGCGCCAGTTACCCATGAACCGCTTTTAGCTACAGTTTTTGGCGGGTTGATCCTGGGAATTGGAGTTGGTACGGTTATTCGGGCTGGAGGTGCGCTCGATGGTACTGAAATATTGGGAATACTTCTGACAAAAAGGCTTCCGTTTTCTGTTGGGGAATTTGTTATGTTTCTTAATGTATTCATCTTTGGTTGGGCTGGTTTCGTGCTAGGGTGGGAACAGGCAATGTACTCCATTCTAACGTATTATATTGCCGCAAAAGCAATCGATGCGGTTGGGCAAGGCTTCACCGGTGATACAAAAGCTGCGGTAATCGTCTCTAATGAATATGAAGAAGTTGCCTCTGCGATTAATGACAGACTTGGCCGTATGGTGACGAAGCTGCACGGTCAAGGTGGCTATATAGATAAAGATAAGGATGTTATCTTTGTAGTTGTAACACGTCTGGAGCTCTCAAAATTGAAAACAGTTGTGCATGATATTGATGAAAAGGCATTTATTACAATTATGGATGCCCAAGAAGTTCACGGCGGCAGATTTAAATCAGCTATACACTAAGGAAGGAAAGCAGTCATAGCTTAAAATAGGTGGTTACTGCCGATTGCTCTGCTGCAGATTAAATCCCCCCTCAGCAGATAGTCTTATATCTCTAGTTTGCAGTTTCCCTGATAAATGATGAAATTAAATGAAACTCTAACTTATTTAAAAGCTCCATAATGAAGAGAAGGATAGGCAACGCCCTATCCTTCTTCATCTATTCGAAGTATAATCTTACCAATGTTTTTGTTTTCCTCCATATGTTTGTGCGCTTCCTGTACATCCTCTAATTTAAAAATCTTATCAATAATCGGTTTTATCTTATTCTCTTGAATTAGTGGAAGTACGTGCTCGGAGAAATCCTGCGTTAATTGCTGTTTATATTCATCACTTCTAGGTGTTAAAAGCGTACCTTTTAGTTGCACCCTTTTTAACATAAGCTGCATCAAATTTACTTTTTCAACTTCCGTCCCACCAAGCACTCCTATTAAAATCCAGCGTCCATCCGTACAGATGCTTTGCAAATTTTTCTCCCAATAAGATGCACCAATGAAATCCAAAATCAGATCTGCACCTTGATCATTTGTAGCTTTTAAAACTTCTTCTGGAAAAGATTCTTCTTTATAATTAATACAAACATCTGCACCTAGGGATCGGCAATAATCAAGTTTTTCAGCTGAACCGGCTGTAGTAATAATTTTTGCCTTGGTCAATTGCTTTGCAAGCTGGATAGCCGCAGTTCCTACTCCACTGCCACCGGCATGGATGAGCACGGTATCTTCATCAGTCAATCCGCCTAGCCAAAACAAGGTTTGGTATGCTGTTAGAAAAACTTCCGGAATTGCTGCTGCCTCTTCAAATGACAGGTTATCTGGTATTATCATTGCTCGATCTGCAGGCATCACAGCATATTCCGCATATGCTCCCCCATTCACAAGTCCCATTACCCTTGTTCCTTTTTCAATGTTTACATCTGAAGCTACGTCAACGACCTCACCCGCAACCTCAATACCTAATATAGGATTTGTGTTATAACCGGACTTACCTTCCCGGTTCACGATATCTGTGCGATTCACAGCCGCTGCATTTACTTTTATGAGGATTTCTCCCTGTTTTGGTAAAGGCTTGGAGAATTCTTTTACCTGCAACTGTTCCGCACCGCCAGGTTGTTTTACATTAACTGCTTTCATAAGAGACTCCTTTCTCATAAACAAATAAATTGAGTATGCTATCTTCATTTTCTATAGATTATAGAAGATGAAATGAAGGATGCAAAGCAAATTGCTTTTGGGTATCAAGTTTTACGTTTGATCCTTCCTGCTTCTATAAATCAAAGACTTCAGCAAGCAGTTGATATGACCTTCGCTTTTTCGCGATGTCATGAATATTTGTAATGATCATAAATTCATCTGTCTGGTAAAGTTCGCTTAAGCGGAGGAGTTCATCTTTCACTTCTTGTGGATTCCCTATTACACAACGCTTGCGATTTTCCTGCATGATTTCCAATTCTTCATGAGTAAAATTTTTCTTTTTTACTTCCTCCAATGTTGGCACTTTCGTATCTGCACCTTTTCCCACACTTAATAACCATTTATCTTGTGTTAATGCTAGTTCTTCTGCTTCTTCAGTCGTATCTGCACATACAACAAATATACATATCATTGTTTGCGGCGTGGTCATAGATACCGATGGTGTAAAAGATGCTCGGTATGTTTCCAAGGCTTCCTTGCCATTTTTTGGTGAAATAAAATGGCCGAAGACGAACCCCGTTCCCAATGCAGCCGCATTACTCGCGCCACGTTCTGAAAGACCGAGCACCCACATTGGCGGGATCTTTTCTACACGTGGTCCTGCTTTTACCAACCGAAACTCATGGTCTTTTGGTAACGTATTATGAAGAAATCCCTGCAAATCTGCCAATTGACGCGGGAAATCCTGTAAGCTTTTATTCATGTTATCCGTTATTGCTGACCTTGTTAGCTGGGAACCCCCAGGTGAACGTCCAACACCCAAATCAATGCGTTCCGGGAAAAATGCTGCTAATGTTTTAAAGTTTTCCGCTATTTTATAAGGGCTATATTGAGGAAGCAGCACACCACCTGATCCGACACGAATCGTATTAGTAACTGAAGCAATACGTGTCATCATAATTTCTGGAGAGGAACTAGCTAGACCGTTCGTATTATGATGCTCTGCCACCCAGTAACGATGGTAACCTAATTCTTCTGTCCATCTGGCAAGCTCCAATGATTGCTGCAACGCTTCCTCCGGACTAGAATGACGAGAGATGGGTGCCTGATCCAACACACTTAATTTCATCAATCTTCCTCCTTCTTTTACCAGTCTATATAATCAGAAGGTAAAATGGAAATGATCGATATGGTTCTGCTTATTAAAAAGAGCTTCTACCGCAATTGTTGGGGTACAAACGTATTTGTTCATTCATAGTTGGAAGAAACTGTGACGTAGTGGATATGATTTTCTAATCTCGCTACGGGAAAATATTACGCTTTCCGCGGGCGGCCTGCGAGCCTCCTCGAACTCCACTAACGTTAAGTTCTCCGGGGTCTCGCTAGTCTCGCTTTTCCCGCTGGAGTCTACATATTTCCCCTCCGCTAGGATGAGTCAGGATTATCAAAGTTATAATATATTTGTCACAAAAAAGTTGAGCAAACTCTAAACTTAGATAAAAGTCTATACCAATTGATTGGAATGGAAGATGGCGACTCCAGCCGGAATAGCATGAAGCCACTGAAAAAGTCCGGTAAATTCTTGAGAAGGCTAGTTCCAAAAAATTACATCACCACTTTTTAGTCTATGAGTGGAATAAAATGGTTCTGGCTCTCCATTTATGCGTATTAACAAAACAAAATTTTGGGATAGCGTCTTTTGAAAAACTTCTATTTTAGTAGAAAATGACTTTTTCAGTGGCCTCGAATAGCATGAGCTGAAGACCCTGGACGGAGCGTAGCGGAGGAAGCGGCTGAAGCCATGCCGGCGGAAAGCGTCCATCTGCAATGGAAAGCAATGAGGCTCACCTCTTCAATATTTCAGTGAGCTTTCCAACAACAAAGATATTTTTCACACGTAACTTAAATACCAAAAGTTACGTCGCAGTATATCTATTTTCCGAATCATTGAATAACCCCAACAATTATTTTAGAGCAAAAGAAAGAGGGCTATTGTAAAACACAACAGCCCCCTTTCACTACTACTTCGGTATAGTAATCAGTACTCGCTGGTCTTTAATTTCCACTTCGGCGCCAAGCACTGCATTTTCCATAAGCCAATCACTTCCATGTATACTTAGAACATAACCATTCGTAGGGATTTCGGAATTGTTACCGCCTCTCTCTACAACTTTCCCATCAACTACGGTAACTTCATAACCATAAATATTTGTCCCTGTGGTCTTGCCATGTTCAGGAGTATACTGAATTAACTGGTCTGCTCCACGGCCTTGATTAATACCATCAAGCGGTCTTGATAACACGTACTCTCCATAAATGGCCTGAATCAAAAACGGTTCAAGAACAAATTTACCTACTTCTTGAGGGATTTCATCTAATTTTTCGATCATTGCTTGAAGCTCTTTTCTATGCTTTTCGGCACTAGCACTATCTCCCTCTTTTTCTTCCATTAAAAGGTTTACAGCAATAACGCCTGCTTCTCCATACAATTTTAATTTATTTAAGTATGGGTCCACTTCCTGTAAGAATTTTTCATTCTCCATGTGGCCTCTTAATTTTTCGGGAACTTGCTGTAGTTTTTGAAACTCCTTAATTAAAGCTTCTGCTTGTTTTTCAGCCTCCCCATTTGCTTCATATACTTTCCAAAAGTCTTCAAGTAATGGGTCAATCGTTAACGATTCTGTATCACTTAGTCTGGATGAATAAGAATTCTCTGCGAAAGTTCGCAAGTATTCTGAGGCTTCTCCCCCAAAGCTTTGAATGCTATTTTCCCATGATTGCTTGGGATCATATTCATATGGGTTCCAAGCATAATCCGCAACTGTATAAAGTGGAATCTTTGAGGCTTCCGCTTCATTCATCGGATTAGCAATCAAACCAGATACTCCGTTCTCCACTAAGTCGGCATCCCTTTTTTCTAAGGGTCCAAGAAACAGCCGGTTACGATCAAAGTCATTAACAGGATAATTATCCCACAGCAATAATTCATGGTTAAAAATGTCTGAAACCTTCTTCGCACCTTCAGATGTAATTGACTCAGAAACTACATTAGGGCCTGTCCACATTACCTTCATATCCTGCTCTGTCAATTCAGCAAAACGTTCTCTGTACGTATTAGTATGTGTCCCAGCATAATCAGTTGGAACAGTGATTAATTGCTCTGCACCTTCATGTGTATCAATGAATTCTTTTTTAAAGCGATTTAAAAAATATGTTTGGGCAGCTGCTGTAGGGTTAGCATCATCACCAAACTTCTTTTTATCCTGTTCGCAGTGCAGTTCATAACTAATGTCATCAAGGAAAATGGCATAAGAGCGTACACCTAACTCCCACATTGTATCCATCTTATCCATTAATAACTCAAAGTCTTTGTCACCTGAATAGCAAACAGTGTTACCCGGTGATAATGAAAAGGTAAACTCTACATGATTTTCCTTTGATTTATTAATCAATTCTTTTAGTTCCTTCAACTTATTTTCCGGGTAAGGCTTACGCCAATCTTCTCTGTGGTACGGATCGTCTTTTGGTGCGTACATATAGGAATTCAATTTATTATCTCCATAAAAATCCAATTGACTTAATCGATCTTCATGAGACCAAGTCGGCCCATAGAACCCCTCAATGATGCCACGTTCTTTCATTTCTGGCCAGTCTGTCACTTCCACCTCTGGAATCCAATTACGTCCTTTTCTTTCCTGAATAAGTTGACGAAAGGTTTGCGCGGCATAGTATGTACCTGCTTTGTCTGTTCCAGCTAGCAAGATTTGTTTTTTATCCTTATTTGTTACAAGCACATAGCCTTCATCCTTCATTTCCTCGAGATCATCAGTATCTACTTCATCCAATACATCCTCTGTTTCCTCATTCATGGAGGGCACACCAAGAAATATAGTTACAGGGGCGTGTATTTTCTCATTATCTTCTTGTACCTTCATACGTTTGACTCCAGCATTTTTTAGCGTGTTCTTTAATTCATTTAATGCTGCCTCATCCGCATTTTCCCCAACGACAATACCTACAACAGGCGGAAGCGGAAAAGCCTCATCACCTACTTCTATTTCCTGTGGCTGGGGATTAACAGTAATCGTTCTTTCTTGCTCTCCCTCATCATCTGCATATGCAGAATGATTTGGTAATACGAATGATGTTAATAAAATTGTCAATATAAAAATCACGGGGAAACTGCATAGAATACGTCGTCCATTTTCTTTCTTGTTCTTTACCAAATTTATCACCTTCCCTACTATTATTAAAACGCTTACTTAAATGCTAGCATTCATATTGAAAGGCTGTCTATGCAACTATTGACGGTTTTTTTAAAGTGTTTAACCCTTGCTAGTTACTAAAAACGGACAAATTGATGTACTCTTCACTATGGACCACTACTTTTTGTCTATGAGTATTTACTTACTACATCGTTTGTATGTATAAAACAACAAGCGGACGATCGTTTTCATAAATGACGTCCGCTTGGAACTTTTGTAGTGGAAAAGAAGCATGTCTATCTATTAGTCACCATCATCAACAACAATATAAGTTGCTCTTACAGGCCCATGAACGCCAACAATCAAATTCATTTCTATATCGGCACTGTTACTCGGTCCTGATATAAAACTTATACAGGAGGAAACCATATGCCCTTGTTCATGTGCTTCATGAATTTGTTTTGCCGCTTGGGTCATTCTAGGAACGATTGTGCTCTTAGGGATAATTGCAATAAAATTTTCTGGCAACAGGCTGATCGACCTTCCATTATCTTTGTTATTGAATAAAGTTACGGTACCAGATTCTGCAAGGGTTATGTCACTAAAGTTAATGCCTACATCAGCCCGTTCTGCAATAATTTGATTTTCCTTCCCTGCTTTAGAATCCCATACGTGTACCTCCTCACCCCCCGTACGTAATTTATCAAAAAGAAGATCTAGTCCGAATTTTTCGTTGCGATCGTCTTTTGCTGTGATGATTTTCTTTCCATAAACAGCTACTGTCTCTTCCACTGTTTGAGGTAATTCCGCAATAGTTGTCCTTTTAAAATCAGTATGAATTGCCTTACATTGCTTTTCCAATACATCGACCAATTCATCCTGGCTGCATCCTTCCAATACCTGCCACTGTGGCTGCACACTCCATTCAGGTCGTTTAACCCCTTCCGTTCTCCTTGGCCTTCCTAGATTGTTCGCCAACTTATTTAAAAAGCGATCCCTGTTTTGAATTGCCATTATGTTTGCTCCCCTTTCTGTCTTTCTTTAAACCAGGCTCGGAAGCTTTGTTTACTTGGGGCAGGAAAATCACGGACATCCGTCCAACCTTTTAAGGGACCAGGTCCATTGGAGATTTTTTCATGCTTTGTCCATGGCTTGAGTGCCATTCGAGCCATCTTTGCACTCATTTTATATGCAGCCGGATTGGATGCCCAGTTTGCATATCCTTTCATAGCTACTTTCTCTCCAGTAGGAGCCATATTTTCCTTTTCAACAATAATTTCCCGATGGCGAATTAATTGCTCATGAAGAGGAATTTTTACAGGGCAGGCTTCCGTACATGCTGCACATAATGTGGAAGCATATGGCAATTCCTTATGATCCTCATACCCATCCAACAGCGGGGTGAGTACAGCTCCAATCGGGCCGGGATATATAGAACCATATGCATGGCCACCAACATGGCGATATACCGGACATACATTTATACATGCAGCACAACGAATACAGTGAAGCGCAGACTGAAATTCAGTTCCAAGAATCTTTGAACGGCCATTATCAACGATTACTAAATGATAGTCATCAGGTCCATCTATTTCCTCTTCCAAACGCTTCCCCGTCACGGATGTAACATAGCTTGTCAACTTTTGCCCTACAGCGGCACGGGTTAACAGGCTTACTAGTACGTCCAATTCTTCCCATGTGGGGACAATTCGCTCCATACCCATCACTGTAATCTGTGTATCTGGTAATGCTGTAACTAATCGGGCATTCCCCTCATTTGTCACAAGTGTCACCGCACCTGACTCTGCAACTGCAAAGTTACAACCAGTTATTCCAATATCCGCAGATAAAAATTCCTTACGCAGTTGCTCACGGGCAAACAATGCAAGCTCTTCAGGCTTATCCGTTTTTTGGTACCCCTTTTTATTTTCGAATGTTTCTTGTATTTGCTGTCTATTTTTATGAAGTGCGGGAGCAACAATATGAGAAGGTGGATCTTCATCCAATTGTAGAATCCATTCTCCCAGATCTGTCTCCACCACCTCAGCGCCAACATCTTCCAGAGCTTCATTTAAACCAATTTCTTCTGTTACCATTGATTTAGATTTAGCTACTTTTCTTCCATTTTTCTTTTTAACCACATTTTTAATATATTCATTGGCCTCTTCAGCTGTTTCAGCAAAGAAGACATTGCCCCCACGATTTTCTACCTGTTCACTCAATTGTTGCAAATAGAAATCGAGATTTTCCATCGTATGTGTACGAATTTCTTCTCCAAGTGTTCGCCAATCCTCCCAATCACCCAACTCTTCTGCTGCGCTTAGGCGTCCATTTCTTAGCCGGCCTTGAGCAGAAGAAACAGCCTGACGCATAAAATCGTTCTTTAAGCCTTCCTGGACACGATCCTTAAAAGAAGTATCTCCAATTTGCAAACCCATTCAGCCCCACCCCTTTATTGATGATTTAATACCTCTGTAATATGAAGAATCTTAATATTTTTTCCTTCTCTTGTCATACGTCCACCTATATTATATAGGCAAGCCATATCTCCACCGATCAGATATTCAGCCCTTGTCTCGGAAACATGCTGTGACTTTTCCTTTACCATTTCTCCTGAAATCACGGAATTCTTTACAGCAAATGTACCACCAAACCCACAGCAATCTTCTGCAAGCGGCAGCTCAATCAGATCCATCCCTTTTACATTTCTTAATAGCTTTTGCGGTGCGTCCTTTACTCCTAAAACCCTCGTCATGTGACAGGATGGATGATAAGTCACCCTTCCATTAAAGGTAGCTCCAACATCTTCTATTCCTAACACATCAACTAGAAACTGAGTGACTTCATACGACTTCGCTGCTAGATTATTCGCTTGTTCCTCCCATTCTGGATCACCACGGAATACTTTTGGATACTCTCTGAGCATTCCAACACATGAGCCAGAGGGCCCAACTACATATTCTGCATCTTTGAAAGCTCGCATCATCTGCCTCATCGCTTTTTTGGAATTCTGTAAATAACCACTATTAAATGCTGGTTGGCCACAACATGTCTGGGCCTCTGGAAAATCTACCTCACAACCGGCTTTTTCCAAAAGTTCTACTGTATGTTTACCAACATCTGAACCTATGATGTCACAC
The DNA here is from genome assembly GCF_001878675.1 of Virgibacillus halodenitrificans. Taxonomy (NCBI): domain Bacteria; kingdom Bacillati; phylum Bacillota; class Bacilli; order Caryophanales; family Bacillaceae; genus Virgibacillus; species Virgibacillus halodenitrificans. The sequence continues at coordinate 2,942,019 of NZ_CP017962.1, forward strand.
ATGCAAGTAATGAATAATGATACTTTCATAGAATTGCCTCCCCTTATCTCCTAAAACATTTCTATAAATACTTAAACAGTAGTTGTTCAACACCTACTAAATGATTCAGCATATATTCTCTAGCCTGTACAGCGTCCCCTGCCTTAATTGCATCATAGATCAATTGATGCTCTGCAAGTAACTGTTCATCTCTACCTTCCGTGTATAGTAGTAGTTTTCGAGTTTCTAAAATTGTTTCCACCATAATCTCTGAAACACTACTTAGCAAATTAACTAACATCGCGTTATGGCTTGCATGAACAATTGCCAGGTGAAAATTGAAATCCGCCCGTTCACCAAGCTCTCCATCGCCAATGGCAGCCTCCATATCTTTTAGTATTTGCTCCAGATTTCTTATATCCTCTTCCTCATGATTATCAGCGGCTGAAGCTGCAGCACCTGCTTCCAAAATTCGTCTCACTTCAAATAATTCTTTTACATCCTCTTTTTTCATAAGAAATGCTGTTGTAACAGGAAGATAGAATTTAGAAGCATCATATTCTGTAACGTATGTGCCCTCTCCCTGCCTCATCGTAAGCAATCCCATCGCTCGAAGGCCACTTAGTGCTTCACGAATAACAGACTGACTTACCTCAAAATTTTTAGCCAGTTGAGAAACAGATGCTAATTTATCTCCAGGGTTCAAGTCACCAGTCTTTATCCAATTCAGGATTGTATCAGCTACTTCCTCGTAAATCTTTTTAGCTTTAATCGGTTTATATTCCATTTGCATCTCTCCATTGTCTCAACAGACATTAGGTCATCTGATGAGTTATGTTAATTAAAAACTATACCATTTACTACCACATGTCAATATAACTCTTGAAAATTGTATCTTAAAAGAGAGTTTCCTCTTGGAACAAATAAGATTAATTATTATACTTATTCAAAAAAAACAGCATCTCATAAACATGAGATGCTGCCTTTTTATTTTGTATAGTTATCAAAATATCCTTGAATATAAACAATTGGTGTACCTTTATCTCCACTTCCCGTAGTTAGATCAGAAAGTGAGCCAATAAGATCCGTCAGTTTACGAGGAGTTGTTCCTTGAGCCTCCATTGCGCCAACAAGGTCTTCGCCTTTATTGTCAATGAACTCGGAAATTGCTTTTTGTAGTTCTTCTCCTTTTAGCTCAGAAAAATTATTATCAGCAAGATACTTTAATTTGATTTCATTCGGTCTCCCGTCAAGCCCTTTTGTATATGCCGGAGATACAACCGGGTCAGCAAGCTCCCAAATTTTACCTACTGGATCCTTAAATGCACCATCACCAAAGACCATTACTTCTACATTTTTACCTGTCTTCTCCAAAATCATTTGCTGGATCCGCTCAACCACTGGCTGACAGTCCCTTGGAAAAAGCTTCACCGCTTCATCGGTAGATTTATTAGAGCCGAGCAGACCGTACTCTTCATTATAGCCACTTCCATCTACAGGAGCAGAAAGAATATCATCAAGCCCGTACACTTTGCTACCGCCATTCTCTTTTATGATTCGTTTTGTCCGATTTCTTGTATGAATATCACAAGCTAGAACACTTTTCGTATAATCTAAAATTGTTTTCGGGCTATTGGAGAAGATAACCTCACATTCAATTCCCTGCGCTTCTACAAGGGACTTATAGTATTCAATATAATCTACACCGGTAAAAGTATGCTTCATAAAACCAAAGTGGGTACGAAATTCATCTTCTGATAGGACATCTGTCCATGGATTAATTCCCTTTTCGTCTAAAGAATCTAAGTCCACAAGATGGTTTCCTACCTCATCGGAGGGAAAGCTCAACATAAGAACAATTTTTTTTGCTCCCTTCGCAATACCTGTTAAGCAATTGGAAAAACGATTTCGGCTTAAAATTGGAAAAATCACTCCAATTGTATCTTCCCCAAATTTAGCTGAAACATCTTTTGCTATATCGTCAACAGAAGCATAGTTTCCTTGTGCGCGTGCTACAATGGATTCCGTCAACGTTACTATATCACGTTCCTGAACTGCAAATTTTTCCGTTTCTGATGCTTTCAAAACACTATCAACGACAATTTCTTCTATTTGATCACCTTCATTAATAATTGGACAACGAAGCCCTCTTACTACGGTTCCCACAACTCTTTCCACAAAAATCTCTCCTTGTATGTAAACTGCATAAGTACTATATAACTATACGCGTTTTTTAGTGTAGAAGTAAAGGGAAAAGTTAAAGATTCTATAGTGTTGGAAGGCATTGAAATATGAAGATTTTGATTGAATTTATGGTGGCCTTTTAGTTGTGGCGACTGTGTCTCATATTTCTGCTGGTTCTCTCATTTGTCTGGTTGCGTCTCTCATATTTCTGCTGTTTCTCTCATTTGCGACGCTGTGTCTCTCATATTTCTGCTTTCTCTCATTTGAGTGGCTGTGTCTCTCATATTTCTGCTTTCTCTCTCATTTGAGTGGCTGCTTCTCTCATATTTCCGCGGCCTAATCTACTTCAAGTTGATTTTTGTTAAATTTAATCATATCGCTGGAAATCTTTATTCTTTATCTACCATTGTCCATGAGACCACTTCTTCTGGCTCCATGGAATTCATTGTGGTTTCCCATTGATCGTTAATATTTTTAAACAAATCATCAATGGAGCAATCTAAATTATTCAGTGGAATGTTTGCTTGTGCACTGACAAGCCCTTTATTTAAGGAATTTAATACCTTTACAAGTCCTGTTGATCGATCTCTAATAGCATCCGGATCATACGTAAAAATAGCTAAGTGAGGTTGCCCACCTATAGAAACTACATCGATTTTTTCTATCTCTTGCCACTTAATTAATCCGGGTCCGATCATGGTGGACTTATCTGTAATACCCTCTTTTGAAACGATTACAGCTGGCTTTCTTTTTATTACGGATTTTGTAAAAAAATAAGTCCCTATTGCAAAGAAAGCAGCACACACTGGCATTAGGACTAATAATAGATTTTCAAGAACTCCAGTTGCCCCGCCACCTAAAAGTAATAAAAAGATTCCACCACATAAAAACACAAAGATGGTGGAAAATAACGCTAATACAACCATTCTTTTTTTCTTTGGATAAACAACAAATTCCTCCATTAAAACACTCCCTTTTCTTCCATCTTATAGCAGCATAATAATGATTAATTCTAATTACAAGTGTAGTAGGACCCATTTTAGGTATAAAGTTTCAAATAATTGCTCTTCTCGTAAAAAAGAACATGAATTAAAATTTAAAGCTGCCTTTTCCAATGAAAAGCAGTATTATTCTTATTTATCAACACTATACTTTCAAACCAAATCACATCTAGGCTATAATTATATGTATATTGAATAATTAACCTTTCTTTAACTTGGGGGCAAGGAAATGAAGTCTATTCTCGATCAAATTCAGCTAAAGTACCAAACATTAAGTAATACAGAAAAGAAAATAGCGGATTATGTAATGCAAAACAATACAACTTTATTAAATATACATATAAAAGAGTTGGCTCAGCAAATTGATGTTTCTGTCGCTACAATTACACGATTTTGTAGAAAAGTAGGGGCCAGCGGATTTGTAGAATTTAAAATTCTACTTAGAGATGCCGTAGAGAGGAGAGACGAACCACATGACGCTATTGAAACCGTTGATTCTATTTATCAAACGATTATCAAATCAACTAACTCCTTAACAAATATTCAGGATTACAAAACGGCATGTAGCTGGGTGCTGGATTCAGAACAGATACATATATATGGACTTGGGAGCTCTGGTTTATCTGCCCAGGAGTTAAAAACACGAATAGCAAGAATGGGGTTATTTGTGGATACACATATTGATTCACACGCCATGATCATCAATGCTTCTATTCTTACGGAAAGAGATGTCGTAATTGCCATTTCCAGCTCCGGGCAAACAAAGGAGATCATTGAAGCTATAAACTTAGCTAAACAAAAAGGAGCTAGAGTAATTTCCATTACGAACTATTCAGAAACAGATTTAGCTAATAGTTCAGACTTAATTTTATATACAGCCAGCATACAGCATTACCTTGATAAAGGATTTTTAAATAGTCAATTGTCCATCTTAATTTCGTTGGATATTCTTAGTATGATGCTTTTGCAAAATGAACGTATTTACAATAAACATAATGAAACTTTACGTGCTTTACATGCATATAAAAAAGCATAGAATCCACGAAAAACACGACATGAATTCTATGCTTTTTTCTTTAATTCCAGGGCTGAATTGCTTCTGCAAATTTTTCTGTGATTAATTGTGGTCTTGTAATTGCACTGCCGACAACGACAAAATGTGCTCCATTTTCTAATGCTAAAGCAGCCTTGGTTGGTGTATCAATTTTTCCTTCCGCAACCACAGGAATGGAAACTGCTGCAACTATTTTCTTCAGTATAGCAAAATCATTCGCGAAAATACTGTCACCCTCAGTGGCTTTTGTGTAGCCAACAAGTGTTGTGGAAACACAATCAAAACCTGCCTTTTCTGCTTGAATGGCTTCTTCTACCGTAGAAATATCCGCCATGAGTGCAACGTCTGTTCTATTCTCTTTTACATAGCGGACATGATCTGCAAGTTTTTCTGCGTTTGGTCTGCTTCGATCTGTAGCATCCATTGCAATCATATCGGTATCAGCCTTCAACAACGCCTCAACTTCTTTTAATGTAGGGGTAATGTAAATCGGGCTGTCCGGATAATCTTGTTTTATAATGCCAATCACCGGCAGATTCACTTTCGTTTTAATTTCCTTAATATCTGCAACCGAATTAGCACGAATTCCCTTTGCTCCGCCTTGCAAAGCGGCAACTGCCATTCTTCCCATAATCATAGAAGAATGTAAGGGCTCATCTTCCAAGGCTTGGCAAGAGACAATCAGTTGGTTCTCCAGCTGTTTTAATACACTTTTCATTTATAACTCTCCCAATTCTTCTTCAACTTGATTCTTAATTGTCGTTACTTCTGGTCCATAAATAACCTGAATGCCGTTACCGCTTGCTACTACACCTTTAGCACCTGTTTTGTTTAATTCTTCTTTGGACACCAATTCCGAGTTATGAACACTTACGCGGAGACGGGTAGCACATGCGTCCACATCTTTAATATTGGATTTTCCTCCAAGTCCTTTAACAATCGCTTCTGCTCTTTCATTTTTAGTGAAGTTTTGGACTTCCACGTCTTCATCTTCACGACCAGGTGTCTTAAAGTTAAATTTACGAATAACGAATTTGAATGTGAAGTAATACAAGAAGAACCATGGCACACCAATAATCGGCACCCAGATCCAGTTTGTTTTGTCCACTCCTTGCAATACACCAAACAATAGAAAGTCGATAAACCCGCCTGAGAAGGTTTGACCAATTGTTATTTCAAACATATGTGCAAGCATAAAGGCAATCCCATCATAAAAAGCATGAATTACATATAGGACGGGGGCAATGAATAAAAATGAGAATTCGATTGGTTCGGTAATACCAGTTAAAAAGGAAGTAAGACCCGCGGATAACATTAATCCAAGTACTTTCTTTTTATTCTTTGGCTTAGCAGTGTGATAAATTGCTAAACATGCACCAAGCAATCCGAACATCATGGTAATATGTCTTCCGGCCATGAAGCGAGCTGTTCCGATGAAGAATTGCTCTACATCCGGCTGTGCCAGTTGAGCAAAGAAGATCCGTTGAGTTCCCTCAATTAGGGTACCATCAATGATCATGGATCCACCTAAGCTTGTAGTCCAAAATGGAATATAGAAAATATGATGTAAACCAAACGGACCAAGCAGACGTAAAACAAAACCATAAATAAATGTTCCGATATAGCCTGTTGCTTCAACCAATCCTCCAAGTGAAAAAATACCTGATTGAATAATAGGCCAAACATAAAATAAAATAATTCCTAAAATAATTGAACTAAAAGCGGTGACAATTGGAATAAATCGGGAACCGCCAAAAAATCCTAGAAAACGCGGTAATTCAATTTTATTATATCTTTGATGTAGCCAGTATGTTAATAAACCTAAAGCCACACCACCAAAAACCCCTGTTTCCAGAGACTGAATACCAAGGATCATCCCTTGTCCAACCTCTGCAAGATCGGTTTCTGCAAGTTTCCCTGTAATAATAAGCATGGCATTAATTGTTGCATTCATAACTAAGTATCCCAGAACAGCTGCTAAACCAGCTGTACCTTTATCAGATCTGGCTAATCCAATAGCAACCCCAACAGCAAAAATAATTGCTAGGTTTGCGAATACTATATTACCTGCAGAACTCATAATCGTAAAAATTGCTTGCAGCCATGCTTGATCAAGGAAAGGATAAGCTTCAACTGTTGCCGGATTGCTGAAAGCTCCACCAATTCCTAAAAGTAAACCAGCTGCTGGCAATACAGCAATGGGAAGCATGAATGATTTACCAAACCGCTGTGCTTGTTCAAAAAGTACTTTTTTCATCTTTTCACCTCTATTATTTTTTGAAAATGATTTACATATTAATAATAATATTGTAAATTATTATTATAAACACTTTTTTGTAATTTCATTAATTTGGCATGGTTTTTTCTAATATGTGCAAACTACCAGTACTCTTATTCATTCTTTTTCAAGGAGGAGAAATATGTTTAAAAAACTTTTTAGTAAAACAGACAATAATACGAAACTTTCTCTCATTGCCCCTTTGGATGGCGAGGTTCTCTCATTGGAGGAAGTCCCGGACCCTGTATTCGCCGAAAAAATGATGGGAGATGGCATGGCAATAAAACCTAGTAGCTCTACTGTCTACTCCCCCATACAAGGAAAAGTGATGCAGGTCTTTCCAACAAAACACGCTATTGGCTTACAAGCAGAAAATGGAGCTGAAATATTAATCCACATTGGTTTAGAGACAGTTAACTTAAAGGGGGAGGGCTTTGAAGTTTTTGTTAAAGAAGGAGATAGCGTAAAAGTTGGAGATAAGTTAGTTCAATTTGATACGCAAATAATCGAACAAAAAGCTGCTAGTACTATTACACCAATTATTATTACCAATACAGCTGATATGGGGGAAATCAAAAAAACAGAAAAGAAACAAGTCGTAGCAGGACAGGATGAAGTGATGGTGGTTGATAAATAGGAAGTCTGCAGAAAAAGATACAGGAAAAAACCGCATAAGATTTAATCTTATGCGGCTTTCTAACTTCTTAAGGGGTATTTAGCTATTCATATTTATCCATAAAATGCTTTGCTGCTCCTAGGAGATTAGCTTTATTATCATTTTCAGCAAGTTTTATGGAAAGCTTTTTTCGATGGTTAGGCATTAATTTATCATATAAAGATGACTCGATAGCATTTAAAAGCAAATCCCCTTGCGCTGTGATGCCTCCACCAATAACAATTAATTCCGGGTTAAAAATATGAACGAGTGACTGAAGTCCTGTAGTCAAATCATCTACCCAGCTTTCAAAAATATTTACAGATGAAGCATTTTCTTCTCTAACCAATTGGAAGAAATCTGGAAGAGACTTCTTATTACCTGTAGATTCAGCAACTAATTCAGCTAATGCCGCACTGGATGCATATCGTTCATAGCAGCCATTATTACCACAAGTACATGGCTTGCCATCCTTGTACAGATTTATATGTCCAAATTCACCAGCTGAAAAGTTAGTCCCAGTATAAAGCTTCCCATTCATAAATAGAGCTCCACCAATACCAGTTCCAATGGTTACGCAGATAAAATCATCATAACCTTTTGCAGCTCCCTTCCAATGCTCTCCGATTGCTGTGCAGTTTACATCATTCTCTACACTTACTGGCAGACCTGCATGCTCTGATACCAACTGTGCAATCGGAATTCCTGTATAGCCGGGGATTGTGTCAGTTGCATGAACAACCAAACCATTAGTACTATCTATTTGACCTGCTGTGCTAATCGCGATCCCAGAAACCTCCCATGTTTCACTGAGTTCATCACATATATCAAGTATTTTTTGAACTAACGCCATACCACCCTGATGAGCTTCTGTAGGCTTACTATCATGATATAGAAGCTCTCCGTCCTTTGTAAGCACACCAAACTTAATTGCTGTTCCGCCAATATCAATAACAATCATATTTTTAACTCCTTTTAAATATGCAATTACTTTCCTGGTTGAGAGAGAACCTTGCTCATTTGAGAAACAAAACGCTTATTTGAGAGAGCACCCTTCCCATTTGAGAAACAAAGCGATTATTTGAGAGAGCATCCTCTCATTTGAGACACGCACTCACTCTTTTGAGAGAACGCCCCTCTCATTTGAGAATCAAAACGTTTATATGAGAGAGCACCCTTCTCATTTAAGACACGCACTCACTCTTTTGAGAGAACGCCACCCTTCCTCTCCAAGAAAAAAGAAGGAAGAAAAATTAATTCCCTCCCCCCTTTAATAATTACATGTATTTTTCTGCTAATTCTTTCGCACGGGCAACCTTTTCAGCTGAAATCTGCTTCATTGGCTTACGGCAATAGCCTGCATCGACACCTTTAGTCTTTAACATTTCTTTAATTGTTTGGTAAAGACCGTTTGCCAGAATAGCACTGATAAGATCATTCGTTGTACGTTGAATTTCCAACGCCTCCGTGATCTTGCCTTGTTGTGCTAATTCAAAGATTTCACGAGCTCGCTTACCGTTTACATTAAATGTGCTGCCAATCGCTCCATCAATGTTTAGTACACTTGCAGGAAGTAGCATTTCATCAAATCCGGAATAGATTAATTTATCCGGGAATGCATGACGTAAACGCTCCAACAGATAGAAATCAGGTGCTGTAAACTTCACACCAATAATCCGATCATGTGCTAGTAACTCACCAAATTGGTCTAAGCTCATATTTACACCAGTTAATGCAGGGATGGAATAAATAATCATGTCATTATTTACTTCGTTAATGATTGTTTCATAATAATCTTTGATTTCTTCAAAATCAAATTTGTAATAGAAAGGTGTTACAGCTGAAATAGCATCATATTTTAACTCTGTAACAAATTTCCCAAGTTCTACTGCCTCATCAATATTTAGTGAACCGATTTGAGCAATTAGCTTCACTTGGTCTCCAGCTTCATCTTTAACAATTTCAAAAATACGTTTCTTCATTTCCGTAGTAATCAGGAAATTCTCTCCTGTGCTGCCATTAACATATAGTCCGTCAACCTTTGATTGATCAATGTTGTGGCGGACGATTTCCCGAAGTCCCTGTTCGTTAATATTTCCTTGCTCATCAAATGAACACATTAGTGCTGTAAAAATACCTTTCATGTTACTCATCCCTTCCTTTAATTGCTTGGACAAATTTTTCCGTTATGCATTTAGGTCTCGTAATGGCACTACCCACTACTACTGCATGTGCACCGACATCTAAAGCCATTTTTGCCTTTTCAGGTGTGTCAAAATTTCCTTCAGCGATTACTGGAACATCTACATGTTCCACAAGCTGCCGGACTAATTCAACAGGCTTTGTTCCCTTAGAATAAGGTGTATAGCCTGCTAGAGTCGCTGCAACAATATCTACTCCTGCTTCAGCGGCCATTACACCTTCTTTTAATGTAGACACATCAGCCATAAACAACTGATTTGGATACTTTTCACGAACCTCTGTAAAGAATTCCTTGAAATCTTTACCATCCGGGCGTTCTCTATCTGTCCCATCAAAAGCAATAATGTCTGCACCTTCTTGATAAAGTTCATCTATCTCTTCGATCGTCGGTGTAATAAAAACATCATTATTCGGATAATCCTTTTTAATGATTGCGATGATAGGAAGTTCTACCTCTTGTTTAATCGCCTTAATATCTTTTACCGTGTTGGCACGAATACCAGCAGCTCCGCCAAGCTTCGCTGCTAATGCCATCTTGCTCATAATAAAATCGCTATGCAGTGGTTCATCTTCCAATGCCTGACACGAAACAATTAGTTGATTTTTTACTTTTTCCAGTATTTCCATATAAAAACCCCTCAGTAGCCTTTTCGGTTTACCATATTAAATGGATCACTTACTATTTTTTCTTCTGTTGTCATTGTAGTCTTATGAAAGTTAGTTGTCAATATCTTCAAAATTATTGACAACTAACTAATATTTTCTTATTAACGAAAGGAGTTCGTTTAATATAATTTATTTGCAGCATTTTCACTGATCTTCATTTTAATTTGTTTTGCCCTATCCACATTTTTCATCGTTAATCCTGTACAAATTAAATCAATTAAGTAAAGCTGGGAAATTTTCGATACTAATGTACCATTATCCAACGGACTTTCCTTCACAGAGGATAAAAGAACATAATCGGACAAGCGAGTGAGTGGTGATTTCACATAGTTTGTCAACGCAATCACCTTTGCTCCGTTCGCTTTGGCAATTTCCACTGTATCGTAGACGTCTTTCGTACTTCCGGAAAGACTTACAGCAATGACCACCGTATCTTCCGTCATAGTTGATGCCCTCATTACTTGAAAATGCGGATCGGTCAAAACTTCCGCATGTTTACCAATACGCATCAATCGATTATGCATATCCTCACATGCTATACCAGAAGAGCCCACACCAATAATAACTACATCCTGACTATCATCGATGATATCCACACACTGATTTAACACATCCAGATCGACCATTTCAGCAGAATCATTAACAGCCTGAACAATATGACTGCGGATTTTCTCCACGATTGTACGATCATTATCATGATTTGGAACCATAATTTGTTCCTGGGCTAATAAAAATTTAAAGTCCTGGAAGCCTTTAAAGCCAAGCTTCCGAAAGAAACGCAGTACAGTGGCCTCCGCAACGCCGCTTGCTTCTGATAGTTCTGTTAAGGAGTTATAGATTACCGCATCTTTATTTTCATTAATATAGTTGTATATTTTATGCTCTGACTTCGTAAAACCCGGTTTGTTCTGCTCCATGATTAATGTTGGCTTTCGCTTATTCCCCTGAACAGCATCCTTATTTAACATCCCATCCCCGTCCTTTACCATAAATAGTTAATGATTACTATAAGTATATCAAAGGTTATAAAGAAAAGCGCAAGTGCCTATTCTTGTATACCCCATATCCTTAAAAAAGGAGAAAAATACATGAAGGTATTTTTCTCCTTACCTCTTATGGATTCAGTAAGTTTGGTAAAAACAGTACAAGCTGCGGGAACAGTGTAAGTAGTAGCAAGGTTACTGCAAGTGGAATTAAGAACGGTATAACTCCTCTTGTAATGACATGCATTGGAATGTTCCCTACCTTGGACACCACAAACAAGGCCATACCCATTGGTGGTGTTAAAATACCTATCATTAAGTTTAAAATGACAATAATTCCAAAGTGTACCGGATCAATTCCTGCACTTACCACAACCGGAACCAATATAGGAATTAATAAGATCAACAATGCTAAAGACTCAATAAACATACCAAGGAAAATCAGCAATACGTTAATGAGCAATAATAGCAAGATTGGATTAGAGGTTACATTCAAGAAGAAATCAGCTACTTGAATTGGAATTTGCTCAATCGCAATCATTTGTCCAAAGAACTCCACACCAATGATCATTAATACCGCAATCCCGGTTAAACGCATGGAGTCTACGACATTAATAAAAAATTTCTTTAAAGTTAGTTCCTTGTACACAAAGAACCCTAGGAACATCGCATACAAAGTAGCAATTACTGCCGCTTCTGTTGGTGTAAAGAAGCCGGAGAAAATTCCGCCTATAATAATTACTGGTGTCAGTAATGCCCAAAAAGATTTCTTAAAATAATTAAATCGTTCTTTTCCTGATGCTTTCTCTGCCTTTTGATAACCACGTTTCTTTGCAAGAAAGTAAGCCATAACCATCAAGCTCGCTGTCATAATTAAACCAGGAATGACCCCTGCTAAAAATAAAGAAGCAATGGATTGGTCTGACACTACACCATAAATAATTAACGGGATACTTGGAGGAATAATTGGTCCAATAATTGCTGAAGCAGCTGTTAATCCTCCAGCATAATCATCATCATACTTCTCATCACGCATGGACTTAATTTCCAACTGACCAATACCACCAGCATCTGCTAATGCGGAACCGGACATACCGGAGAAAAGAAGACTTGCCATGATATTTACATGACCTAATCCGCCGGTAAAATGACCGACAAATGACTTTGCAAAGTTAAAAATACGCTCTGTAATTCCTGATGAATTCATTAACGAACCAGTTAAAATAAAGAAAGGAACTGCCAATAAAGAGAACGTATCAATACTGTCAATTAACTTAGCAGCAGAGAAATACGCCATGTTCCAATCATTGGTAGCGAAATAAACGAGCGCAGCAATAATTAGCGTGAATCCAACCGGCATTCCAAGAAATAGTAGTACGAGCCAACCAATAAGAATTGCAACTGCACTCATTTACTCCACCTCCCCTTTCTTCTTGATGTGTTTTACGTTTACTTCTATCAATCTATAAAGCATAAGAATGGAGATGATAGGTAAAGCCGCATACATATACATATAGGAAATATGCAAGGAAACAATTTCTACAGGCACCTTACGCAATGCCATAATATAACCCAAATAACCAATCACGGCAATTGCCACAAAGATTGCCAATTGAAAAATATAATAGATCGCATTTCGAATAACAGGGGGGAACTTATTAACAAAATAATCAATGAGTACATGGTTGCTTTCTTTGATCCCGAATGAGATAGACAGATAACCAACATACACAAAAATAAATTTCGCCAATGCTTCTGACCATGTTAATGGTATATCAAATAATTGCCGGGAAAAAATTTGCAGAGTCAATATCATCAACATGATGATGAATAATGACCCTCCAATAATTTCTTCCAGGTTAGCAAAAAACTTCTTCATAAGACTTCACCTTAACTTTTTATTTTGCTTCCTGAATTTGTTTTAGATAATCTTCAGCTCCGTCGCCGATTTCTTTCAAATATTTTGGATATGCTTCAGAAACAGCTTCTTTAAATGGCGCTAGATCTGGTTCGGTAACGGTTACACCTTCGTCCTCAAACTTGGAAACAAGCTCTTCTTCTTGCTTCTGTACCATCTTTGTATGCTCATCTGCTGCCATGTTAATTCCGTCGATTAAGATTCCTTGTAAATCTTCAGGTAATTTTTCAAGTGTTTTTGTACTTACAACATACTCGTTATCATTTACAACATGATTTGTCATTGCAAGGTAATCCTGTACTTCATAGAACTTCTGTGCATCGATTGTAGTCAATGGATTTTCCTGTCCATCTACTGCATTTGTTTGTAAAGCTGTGTATACTTCTGTAAATGCCATTGGAGTCGCAGATGCGCCAGTATACTTTGCATAGTCTAACAATGTATCTGCTTCAGGTACACGTAATTTTAAACCTTTCATGTCCTCAAGCTTTTCAATTGCACGATTGGAAGTAGTTTGACGTGTACCATTATATGCACTCGCAACAACTTTCCAGTTATACTTCTCTTCTAAATCTTTTAATAAGTTCTTACCGTAATCTGTATTGTTAATTGCTGCTTTCAATTGTTCGAAATCATCTACTACATATGGAAGTGCCAATAGAGATGCACGTGGCTCCCAAATTCCAAAACGTCCAGCTTCTGCCAATGTCACATCCAATGTACCTTCTTGAAGTTGTTCAAGCATTGCACGGTCATCCCCTAGTTGAGAACTTGGGTAAATTTTAATTGACAATTGACCATCACTTTCTTTATCAACATATTCAGCTAATTTTTCAGCAGCTTTATATTCTACTTGCTGATTACCAGCAACCAAACCAAATTTCAATTCATAGCTTTCCTTGGAGTCTCCTCCCTCTGCTGATCCTTCTCCACTATCATCAGAGCAGGCCGCTAAACCTACTAATGCTAGAAGTAGAATTCCTAAGTAAAGTAAACTTTTCTTCATTTATAAATCCCCCTTTGAAATTTGAAAAGCAGCTAAAAGCGCTTTCATTTAATTTACATAAATATTATCATTAATGATGATCAATTGTCAACATTATTTTTTATTTGATTATGAAATGTCATGAAATTAAAAGAATCATAATTAACGAGATTTGTTAGTTATTACAAAAATAGCTTAGCTTGATAGATCTATAAGCAAATCTCAAAGCAGAGACATATTCGCTTTCAGCTTTTTTGCTAATAGCTGCTTCCGGTACCATTGATTCGAAGCCATGAAAGCAACCCGGATACAGATGAAATTCAACCGGCACACCAGCTTCACTTAGCTTTTGTACATACTCCAATGTTTCATCTTTAAATGGATCCAAGTCGCCAACACACGTGTATGTTGGAGGGAGATTACGATAATTTTCTGCAAGACTCGGTACGGCATACATATCTATTGATTCCATTGGTAAGTCACCTAAATAGTGTTTCCATGCCTTTTGTGTAAATATTCCATTCCAAATTCGCAGGTCGGAAATTTCTTGACTGGAAGATGTTGCAATACGGTTATCTATCATTGGATACAATGGCATCTGGAAGGCTATCTTGGGTCCTTTTCGATCTCTTGCCAGGAGGGATAGTGCCGCAACTAAACCACCGCCTGCACTTACTCCTGCAATGGCAACTTTTTCAGGATTTATTTTTAACTCTGTTGCATGATCCGTAATCCATTTTAATGCTGTATAACAATCATTTAATGCCGCAGGATAGGGATTTTCAGGAGCTAAACGATAGGCAACAGAAACCACAGTACAATTTGCTTCTAACACAAATCGTTGGCATAAACGATCGTTAATTTCCGGCTTGCCACTAATGTAACCGCCACCATGAATCCATAAAAGACACGGCTTTTCGCCCTGATCAGCCTCTATGTTTGCATACATCCTTAACCGGATTTCATGCTCTTCCTCTCCCTGTATGTATCGATTCGTAATCGCTATGTTTTCATGTACCGGCACAGCTTCTCTTTCATCGCCAGCACGCAGTTCTTGCACGTTGTCTATATTCTTCTCTGTTAGTCGTTGAAAATATTTCTTTAAATCAGGATGGACCCGCTCTTCTATCATTTTCTTTTCCCCTTTTTGAATTTAATATTTTTAGAAAAGGACTGGTTTAAAAAGCAGTCTATCAATTTGATAACTTACTGTCAATTACACTTTTATAAAAGACTGATAGTTTACAGAAGGAGTATATAGGTCTCCTCTCCTTCAATTAAGTGAGATTTGAAGAAAAAAGAACAAGCACGTTGCAGCTTGTTCTCCATCCAACCATTTATTCCGGTATATGCTCATATGCCAATTTTTTAATAATTTCTTTATGATGAGGGTAATTGGATAACAATTGATCCTGAGTAAATAACTCAAAATCCTGAAAATCAAATCCAGGTGACACCATACAACCAACAAGTGAATAAGTATGCTTCTCCTTAACAGACGATCCAAAAATAGTGCCTTTAGGAACTACCACTTGTGGAATTTCCCCATTTTCAAGATTTAACCCAAGCTTTACCTCCTCATCTTGCCCATCTCGCTTAATCATATGAATGGTTAAGGGACTACCTGCATGAAAATACCACACCTCATCAGACTTCAACCGATGAAAATGGGACACATCTTCAGAGGTAAGCAGAAAATAAATGCTCGTATACAGTTTACGTTGTTCTGCAAAATTAACGGTTAGTTCCTTATCGGAAATCGCCTCTTCCGACTGATAAGTGCTTTTATAATACCCTCCTTCAGGATGGGCTTCCAGACCAAGCTTGGAAATGAAATACGCAGCTTCTCGTTTATTCATGATACACTCTCCTTTGCATTATCTTTAACTAAAATACTAATCCTATTTATCGTTAATTTCACTCATCACGAACAAAAATAGCAGCCTTTTAGTGGCTGCTATTTTTAAATTTCCTATCCTTTTATATCTACATTACCACCTATATGCGGCTGAGCAGCACGTTGTATGATCGATGCATCTGTTGTACCAAGTAATTCCCGCATTGCTGCTCCCTCTTGCTTTGCATCTCCCATAGCCATTTTCATTACAGACAAAGAGGCTTGTTGTTGTACTTTACCTTGACTAAGAGCCATCGACATTAACGCAACATCCATTTTAGCTTACCTCCTTTTTTTGTTCTTAAATTATTGTACTAGTGTGTAGCAATTGTTGTTATTATCGGCTAACTTTTATTTATGTAAAGGTATTATAAGATTAAGAGGGAAGATATTTATGATCGCCTATTTCTTTTTTAGATAGCACGCATCACTTTCGTGAAAACCCAATCCCTCCAAAACTACCTCTTCATTACTTGGCATCTTTATTTTATATGTGTATATACTTGATTTTTTATCATAAAAAAATATTTCCTGATCGTCTGAATAAACTAGATACTTGAAGTCCCTCTCGTATGTCTGTATGTAAACTTTACTATCATCTTTAAACTCAATCCCTTCTTGAAAGGGATAACAATTTGGCTCGCCTTTTATTTCTCCATCTTCATATCCAGCTGCAGCCTCCCACTTGCCGTCTAACAAGCTTTCATCAATTACTTTTTGATCACATCCTATAAGAGTGATTAGAATAAGCATAAATAATATTCTCTTCAGATTTTCTCACTCGTTAAAGTTTAGATTTTCACAAAATGTAATTGCTCATACTTATGACTATCAAGGATTTCAAAGTGATATTATAATGAAGCTTCAGCTTACAACTGACTCATTATTTAAATCAGAATGGAGAGAGTAGTTTATTGGTTAATAATAGTTTTATATAGCAATTTTTCATCCTTAGAATAAGCTTCTATTCTAACACTCCCAGAAAAAAGGTCTTCCTGATACGCAAAATACATAGCTTTATGATTATTAGGAACTTTAGATAAATTAATTTCATTATTATTTTCAAATGCTCGGACTTTAACGACATCTTCATCCGCAGTAGCAATCAATATCACTTCTTTTATATAATCATCTTCCCATTGAATTCTTTCTCTTTTTATATTAAGCTTTTTTTTAGTTGTTTTGCTGGATACAAAAGCCTCATCAGCTACTTTCCAGCCCCAGAAATCTTCAGCTAGAGCATACACTTTGAAGCCCTCTTTTGTTTTAGCCACTCCAAAAGATTCTTTTTGGTTTATATTTTCTACAAGGGCCGTTTTTCCATTTTCCTCCTTTAGTGCATCAGAAGCTGTAGGATGAACAAAGAATTCCTCCCATATAAAAGACTTAAATAATATTAGTGCAATGACCAACATAAGCAACTTATATTTATTTGAATGAATTTTCCTCATTTATCAATCTACTCTCTATCAAAGTTAATTAACCTATTTAGTCAAAGGGACCTTTTAAAGACAGTAATGAAAGCAAAGCATTCCTACCATACTAATTCTTTTGTATCTTTATTTTTCCTCATAAACATAATTTCATCTTCTTCATGATCTGTTCCTACCATAAGCTCCAAAGAATAAAAGTCATAAAGCTCACCCAAATAATTTGCAGTTGGTTTAGTTAAAGCGCTATTTTTACTCACTTCTTTTGCCAACACCTTTGCACAACTTTCTCCAAGCTCTTCTTTTTTCCTCCTCGGAAGAATTGTGTTTCACTTTCATCGCACAGGAAATTGTTTCTTCTTCCACTTCTATTACAGCTTGTAATATATCATTGTTATTTTCTAAATTATCAGTTGCAGCATGAATTTGCTTTTTTGTAACCACAGGAAAGTCTTGAGTTTTAACCATTAGTATAATTAAACCAAGAATTAAAATTAACCCCAAAAAAACCCCGCTAAAATGCTTTCTTGATAATCGCTGGTTAGCAACTAAAATTAAGCTTATTATTAGTGTCGCTACTCCTAAAACATAACCAATCATGCTAATACTTGAATTTATAATAAACATTGCAAGCATAAAGACGAGAAAAATCAGTATAGGGCCAATGTAAAAAAATTTGTTATTCATGTTTCAGCCTTCGCACCCTCTCTTTAATTACAATGAACAATTTTTTACTTCATCTCAAGTTAAGTGAAGTAAATTGCTGCTATACAACTTACACGTTTTTAACTAATAATTATTTAGAAATTTAATCTTTGTGCTACCGGGGACGACGGTAGCAATATTTAAAATTAATAGAACCAGTCCCATAAACATAAAAAACAATAACATCATCACATTTCCATATATGACAAATGATGCAATGCATATTATATTAAACGCAATAATAAATAAGTAACTAAATAGAAATTTAAAAACATATTTAAATGACAGGGGTTTTATCCGTACTTTTTCAAAATTAAAATTACTTGAATTAATTATATTGGATAAACTTTTTTTGTTCATTTTACTTAAAAATATTCTAATTAAAACAATTATAATAAAGGTGATGGAAAGAACGGAATAAATAAACAAAGATGTTATTTGTATATTAAAATAGTCCATTATTGGTCTTAACAGATTGGCTAGAAGTATGGATACGCCAACTCCAAAAATACTAAATACTCCTGATTTAGATTGAGAATCTTTAGGATTTTTAAGTTGATCTATTTTACTTTTGTCGTCTATTCTAAAAACATAGTGTGAGCTCAACCAGATAGCAAATGGAAAGAAAAACACCCAAAAAGAACGATCTTTATCAAAAATGTAGGTTTCACCATTAATTGTAAGCAAATTATATCTCATATTTTTATTTACAAATTCAACCTCACAATTCACAGTTTGTGCACTACCCTTCTTTTGTCTATGAAACATTTAATTCTCCTTGTGTTTCACACGTGAGATTACTTCATCTTTTATAAAAGCTTCGTTGCTTGTTGCTCAATATTCACCTGATAAAGTACTAAACCACTGTAGATAATACAACTCGAAAAATTAAATATTTATTTCTTCTACTTACAAGATTGGTCCTCTATTAATATTCATGAGTTTACTTGTGCTTTTTAAAATAAACAATTTGAACCAATTGAAAACTTACTTTCTCCTTACCTATCGAATTTTATAATTAATGAATATTTTCACTGCCAACAGAATTAGCATTTACAAATTTAATCTTTGTTCTACCGGGTACGACGGTAGCAATATTAAAAATGAATAGAACGAGTGCAAAGATCATAAAAAACAACAATACCATTATATTTCCAAATTCAATAAACAGTGCAACACTAAGAATATTGAACGCTAAAATAAATAAGTAGCCAAATATAAACTTAAGAAAATGTTTAATAGACTTTGGTCTAATTCTAATTTTTTCCATTTTTATATTCTCTATCTCAATTATATTGCATAAACTTTTTTTGTTTATTTTACTTAAATACTTTCTAATTGAAATGATTATAAAAAAAGCAAATAAAAGAATTGAATAAGTAAACAGTGGTGTTATTTGTATATTAAAATAGTCCATTAGTGGTCTTAGTAAATTAGCCAGAAGTATGGATACGCCAACTCCAAGAAAACTAAATAACCCTGTTTTAGATTGAGAATCTTTAGGATTTTTAAGTTGATCTATTTTACGTTTGTCGTCTATTCTAAAAACATAGTGTGAGGTCAACCAAATAGCAAATGGAAAGAAAAACACCCAGAAAGAACGATCTTTATCAAAAATGTAGGTTTCCCCATTAATTGTAAGCAAATTATATCTCATATTTTTATTTACAAATTCAACCTCACAATTCACAGTTTGTGCACTACCCTTCTTTTGTCTATGAAACATTTAATTCTCCTTGTGTTTTGAATGTGAGATTACTTCCCCCACAGGAATAGCTAATAAGCTTATTAAGAATAAAAAGGCTAACAAAAATAAAGTAATTACCAACACCAATGCATTTCCGTGGATCAAATAGAGCGAGCTCCCCATTACGATAAACAATAAAATAAAAAAATAACTGAATAGGAATTTAATTATATACTTTAAAGACCTCGGCCTTACTAATAGTTTGCTCTTTTGTAATTCGTTTATATTTACTTTCGAATTTAAATGACGCTGAAACATCTTGTTCAAATAAGATAAAAAAATAAAACTAACAATCAACAGGAATACAATGACTGAAATATTAAATATCAAAGATGTAGGTATATCAAAAATGTTGATAAAGGGAGTGATTAAGCTAGCAATCAAAATAGATATTCCAGTTCCGAATATAGGTCGTGTGTTGCTCTGTTTAACAGAAAGGCTAATTAGTTTTTCAACAATTTGATAATCTTCAATTTTATATACCTTATGAGGCAGAAACCAATATACAAACGGAATAAAAATCTTCCATAATGAGTCTCCTACATCCATAATATAACTACTATTGTCCATGCTTAAAATTCGGTATCTTGGATTTTTATATACTCCTTTTATATCACCGTACATTAACTAAATCATCCTCAGTAAACAAAAATAATTATAACAACTATAGTAACCTACTATTTTGATTAATGTATCATATAATTTGAGATATTAACATTAGGATGAGCGATTTTCTAACGTATAAAACACCAAGCGTTTCCCTTCACTAAAATATATTCCCTGAATATCCTTTCATTTTCATTTATGATTCTTATCGGATAGATGAACAATCCTAGTGCAGAATTATGGAAGTTCGTTCTATTTCACACACGGCTTAATTAGGTATTAATGACTAATTTTTTAAAAAACTCACGATATCCAAGTACTTTATACTAGATATAAAGCATCATTTCATTTAAAACTTATTTCTTAAATTATCCATTTTGTATATACTCATATGGAAGTAAAATTTACCATTATTTATTATGAGGAGTAGTAGAAATGGATCATTCATATCAGATTCTTTTATTAACTAATGGAATTCATGCTTTAAATAGTCAAATCACCAATAATAATGCTGATATTGCGAAATTAAAAAAAGCACAAACGAATATAATTGCTGATCAAAAAGAACTTGGGTCGAAGAAAACCCTTGTTACTGAACCGAACCTAAGTAATGATACATGGCAGGGTAAATATGCAACAGAGTTTTTGGAAATAAGAGAGGAAGTTGGAAATCAATTTACTAATATTCTACAATCACAAATTGAAACACTTCTTGATAATATCTCTTCTAAAATAGCTGTATTAGAAAATTCTAATGACCAATTAAGTAGTACAATCATATCTAAAAGAAACGAGATACGTTTTCTACAACAAACTGATGGAGGTTAGTTACTAATGCCAGAAATTAAAGTGAACCAATCAGTCGTTTCCCCTGTATTGCAACGATTAAATGAGCGTACACAGGAATTGGATACGACTAACCCACAACCAGAATTCTCCCAATCAACTGTAAACTTCATAGATAAAATCCAATCAGTCGAAGAAAGTTATTACGCAGCAATAAAGCAATATAAATTTGCCTTACTTCATGTGGAAAAAGATATAGAGTCGAGTATTCAAACATATGTAGAGAAGGATGAACAATTAGCAGGTCAAATGGGGCCACAGAGAATAGATTAAAGATAACTGATAATAAGCAAGGAGCGGGAGAAATGAAGGCGATTAAAATATCCGAAGTAAAGGATGGATTGAATCAGCTCATTCAAAATAAAGAAACCGAAAAAGAGCAAATACTTGCTTTAAGGGATGCAATTAACAGTTTTATAAATTTGGATAGTGCTTTAGAAGGTGAAGGCGGAGATGCCATAAGAGATCACTTTGTAACATTGCATCTGAATGCAGTAATTCTATTCAATCTATTTCTTGAAGAATATATAAGTGCGTTAAAAGAGATTAAAAATTCAGTGGATGCTTTTGAAAATAATGATGCATTTATTCAAACTGAATTTATTGAAACAACAGTTAAAACGAAATTAAACCAGTTAGAGGATATGTCTAGTACACTTATTGAAAGTATTAATAATGAGTATAATCTAGTTAGCGACATTGCAGGTGCTGGATCTGTATCTTCTTATTTTTTCAATCAAGAGATAGCCAATGCTAGAGAGAAGTGTGATAGTACCGTAAACAAGTTGGGGACACTTGATGAAGTAAATACCGCAAGTCTCGAAAATTCGGAGGAGTCTATAAATGAAGTTGCAAAGTTTACCAGCAAAATAAAGACCTGGACGAATAGTGGCGTATTTTTGACTGATAAACAACTAAAGGAAATAGAAACCTATTATTCTGAATCGGATATGATTGAGAAGATGATAGAAAATGCTACAAAACTTTCCATTGAGCAAGGAGACAGCACGATACAAGGTGAAGTTGCTAATTGGATAGGTAGTATGGGTAATGCTTCTAAGGCATACGGAGTCGCAAAAGGAGCTATCGCTTTTCAAATTATGAATAGTAACATGCTTGAAATGACGAAAGATGGAAAAGGTAATTTTGTTGTTACCGCTTCTTCAAAATGGAAAAAGGTAAATGGTAAATATGGCTCAAAGTTAGCAGAAAATATTCATAAACTATTAAAACAAGGTGACCCTGCTTCGGCCAACCCTTTAAGAAAATACCTATCCAAGTATAACAACGCCCCCAGTGGTGTTCTTAAACAACTAATTGGCATGAAACCAGGTACAACAAAACTCAGTTTTGGAAAAGTTGCCAACAATTACTCTAATGTTCTTGTGCTCGATAAAAATAGCTTAAAGGACTATAGTATGAAAGTAGATTGGAAGAAAACTGCAGAACAAGTAACCGATGCTAGTAAAGCTAAGAATTTGTTAAAGAGAGTACCTTATGTAGGAATGGCCTTATCTGTCGGCTTTAATTCTACTGAATATTACAGTGATACAAATAAAAACAAATCATTTGCTGAAAAAAGTGGAAGGTTCATCGCTGGTTTAGGAGTTGATGCCGGTATAGCCGGCCTTACTACAGGGGGAGCAGCGATTGGAACAATGATTTGTCCTGGGGTGGGCACTGTAATTGGTGGCGCAATTGGTGCAGGAGTTGGAATTATTGGTTCCATAGCTTTTGAGGATAAAATCAAAGACATTGGCGAAAACACCGCAGATTGGCTAGAAGAACGTACAAATGATCTTAGTAAACTTAAAGATAATGTTAAAGATGGAATTAAAGATTTAAGCGACAAAGCTTCCGGCCTACTATCCAGTATTTTTAACTAATTCCTTAATAATTGGGAGAGAATTTAATGAATATAAAAAAAAGTGAAGAAAGAATTTCAGCTTCAATGAATGTTAAATGGCGCCTTTCTCAAGGGTTGTTCTTTTTCTTTAAAGGTAATATGTATATTTTAGCAATGTTATTACTTTTCTATCTCAACAAAAGCAATTGGAGATACGATGGGGCAAATCAAGTAGAGACGTTTATTTTTTCGTTTGAGTGTTTTTTTATTTTATTAATCCTACTTGTAATAGTTAGACCGGCCCAGAAAAAAAGTGATATACCAACGAGTTCTATTGTTAAAAATTTAGTAGGTTTTATAATAGCTTTCATAATTACCGGTTTAATATCGTTAATGATGATACCTGCCGGGCTGCCATTTCCGAGTACGATGGTGTTTTTTATTCTTGCAACAAACCTTTTAGTCGCGTTCTATTCACTGGCTTTTCACAAAGCTGCTATAGCATTATTTAAAACCAATACGGAAAAGGAAAAGAAGAAGATTGCCGACTATGTGTTCATGTATATAGCCATTCTTTTTAGTGGGCTCAATCATCTTGTGCAATCTGTGCTTGATAGACAGCCACTTCTTATAAACAAGTTAATAGCCTTACTATTTATTTTACTCTTATGCATGCAATTAATAACTTCTGGCACAATATTTACGTATTAAAGATTATCCTCTTATGACTATCAAACTATTGATCTAGTTTAAGAAAGTGAGTTATAACAATTCCACAAAGAGACACAGAAGGAAGTAGTTTTTCCTTAAAAAGAGGAGTATATCTATTTGTAAAAGCAAATTGTATTATTCTACTGGTTTTACTAATCTTCCTTAGTAATTACAAAAGTTGGGACTGGGATGGAGACAATTACCTTTTGATCTTTATCTTATTCCCACAACCTTTTCTAATTTTATTAGCAATAATTGCAGCTGTTCGCAAAGTGGAGAAAAGTAAAAAGTATCAGTTTAGAAATAAAAAGGATGAGTGGATTGGTTTAGCGAGTGCTGTGACAGCTTTATTTTTATTCTCTCTTCTATTTTTGGGTGCTGCTATTGCTTTTCCTAGTACCATTGTATTCTTGGGCATTACCACAAACTTCATGGCAGCAGCATTTTCGGTTGTTTTCCACCCAATAACAATTGCTTTATATGAAGCGAATGTATTCGATAAACGCAATACAAAAATGGATTACTTTTATAAGTACATAGCTATATTTACGACTGGAATTAATTACCACACTCAGCAATTATTGCGTTCTGTGCCGTTAGTGATAAACAAGTTATTAGCAGTAATTTTTGTCCTCTTACTGATTTGGCAGTTATTTGGAGTTAATATGATTTTTGGTGATTAAAAATTTATTATAGGATGAAAGGAGATTATTATGACAGAAACTGGTGAAATCAAATTAACAGTTAATGAATTGGCTGCATCCTTATCCCTTTGTGGTTATGAGAGTATCGCTAGTCAGATAATTAATGATCACGGCTTAGTTAATGACGAAGGACAGTTTTCTCGTTTCGTACAAGAAACAGAAACCTCTTTAAAGCAAAAGGGATATTGGGATTCTAATCAAGAAAGAGGTATTGCTCGAGGATTAGAGGACCTTCTATATCTACTTGTCCATGCTAAGAAAAAGATTCGTTCTATTAATATGCAAACCCGTAAAGTGTTAATTATTCATTTTTTAAACAAAGATAACATACTTGTTCAACAAATTGAAGAAGCCGAACATCGTTTTTCCTTTCCAGATAAAGCTAATAAGCTTAGTGATCTACTACGGACTCACTATGATTTACCAAATACTGATAGAGTAATGAACGGCTGGCAACCCTTGCAACTCTCAGAACAACTTGTGGACGAGTTCCACACATCTCCAGCCCCTGTAGTTCAGGCTATGGCAGATGATCTTAATCAACCAGTTCCGATACGTCACTTTGCTTCTGATTTTCTGCGGAATGGTCAAGAATTTAATAATATATCGTTTATGGAATCAAATTATGTAAAAGACCACTCTGAATTTGATAATGTGCAATTCTTTGTTCCTGGAGATCATTATATCTGGCATATGGATTATGATGGACTAGAAAAGAATCAGCATGTTATGATGCAGCCTGTTCCCGTAAATACATATTTCGAGGAAGTTCAGAATGCAATTTATGCTTTTTTTGGAATTTCTCATTAATTATATCGTCAAACCCTGTAGATGCCACAGATATTTCTGTGGCTTTTTATATAGTGTATAAATCGACCCTAGTCTCAAAAGTTTATCGCCATGAATTAATACTAGTTGTATTATTTCTTCAAGAACCGAAATGAGATTTTAACAAGTAGTTAATTATATAATTTAATACTCTCTAATAAGACTGATGGTGTTCCCACATTAACTCCCCTCCCTAATTACCCAATCTCTCCCCATGCGTTTTATATTTTATAAATAGGGAAAAATGCGATTTAGGTGAGCAATTTAATCCTAATTATTATATAGACAAGGAGCTTTGGGATGGGAAATTTATTTAGAGATATTATATTTATTACGCTTGGTGCACTGGCTTATGCGTTATCCGTCACGTTTTTAATTATCCCAAATAATCTTGGTGACGGGGGCCTAACCGGTATATCAGTTATCCTCCACTATGCGTTTGGATGGTCTCCAGGTATCGTAAATTTCATATTAGCTACAATCGTTATTTTAATTGGTTACCGTGTGCTGCCAAGGCGTAATATTTTTTTAACTGTACTTGCTGCACCACTTATATCTTTATTTATTTTTATTACGGAAAATAACATCGAGCCGTTAGGTGATCCACTTGTTTCTGCAATCTTCGCCGGGTTTTTCGGCGGGATAGGTACGGGACTTATTTTTCGAACAGGTAGTTCTATGGGTGGGACAAGTGTCATTGCACGTATGTTTCATCACACGCTTGGGTGGGATTTAACAAGAACAAATTTTGCATTTGATGCAGTTGTTGTATTATCAGGACTGTTTATTATCGGAACTCTAAATACAATGTATACGATCATTCTTTTATTTATTGGAAAGAAAGCATCTGATCTCATAATTGAAGGGCTTGATCCACGAAAGGCTGTCAGTGTCATTTCGACACAAGCACCTGAAATTACGGATGAAGTCATTCGTCAGATGGATACGAGTGCAACAGTATTTAAAGGGTATGGGGGATATTTAAAAAAAGAAGCGGATATGTCTTATATTATTATTAATAAATACCAGCTGATGAAGTTAAAGCGAATCATTAATTCCGTTGATGATAAAGCCTTCGTTGTTATCCATGATGTCCGTGACGTATTTGGCGGAAGCTTCTCATGGGGGAAAAAGTAAAAAGCAGTAGAAAGGAATGTATCTTCCTTTACACTGCTTTTTGTTTGTTAGAAATATAATCACAAACAGGGAAATCTTACTCACGATGCGCTCAGCCTAAGAAAGATTTCCCTTACTTACTGCTGACACCTGTAAAACCATCCTCTAATGTAGCAAGGTACTATTCAGCAAATAATTCACTTGATATTTCTCAGCGAGCAATCTGATACACATGACTAGTTCCTGCTTATCCAACTCATCATTCTGAAATTGTTCAAGCTTTTCTTGAAAAGCAATTTTTTCTTCCTTTGTAGCATATTTTTTAAAATATCCCCACATATGCTGATACGTATTAATTACAGATCCCTTAGTTGGCTGGACATGAATAGCTTCATCTATTAATCTTTCAATTTCTTCAAGGGAGGAATCTTTTTTGAGCATCTCCCTAATAAGGTTATAATACCGTTGGCTATGGAACATAACGCGATATTTCTCTTGGGCCCATAATTTTTCTATACCAGCTCTACTGGACATTGGTCTTCTCCCCCACTTATTTGAACAAGCTACATGTAAACGTTGCATAGCTTCTTTCCCATTAAATTGTTTTAATCATTCCACCATCAACCAGAAAGGACTGACCAGTAATGTACGTATTTGCTCCTGAACAAAGGAAAATCGCCATTTTGGAAAATTCCTCTGGTGTACCTAATCGACCTAAAGGTATTGCCTGTTCAGCACCTCTTCTAACTTCTTCATAGCTTTGCCCTGTTTTTTCTGCAATCGATTGATCTAAATGTGCTACTCTGTCAGTAGCTATTCTTCCAGGACCAATTGTATTTATTAAAATATTATCCTGTCCCAATTCCTGTGACAAGCTTTTAGAAAGTCCAGCTATCCCTGGGCGAAACGTGTTTGATAAGATCAGGTTATCAATAGGCTGTTTCATAGAGGAAGAGGCAATATTAACAATATGACCTGCCCTTTTCCTTCGCATAGAAGGAAGCACCGCACGAATTGTTCGCACAAAACTAAGAACGTTCAGTTCAAACGCGTATTGCCAGTCTTCATCTGACATACTGTCAAAGTCTCCAGCAGGCGGCCCTCCGGTATTATTAACTAAAACATCAATGCTACCGTGAAGTTCTTCTACTCTCAAAACAAGATTTTTTATGTCCTCCGATTTGGTTAGGTCACAAATAACATAATCAACATGATGATTCCCTGTTTCCGAGCTGATTTCAGCTTTGGCACTTTTTAAATTCTCCTCGTTACGGCTGGCTATCACAACACGCGCACCTTCTGAAGCAAATCGCTTAGCCATAGCTTTTCCAAGACCATTACTACCTGCAGTTACAATGACAGATTTTCCGTTAAGCTGTAAATCCATATCAAACACGCTCCCTCATTTTATAATTACTTGAATCGAGTTGTTTTATCCCAGCCTATAACACGTTTTTCTCTTTTTGCTTTCATATACATAATTGTACTTTTTACGAACAGGTAAGAAAACAACTGCGCATACGTAAAATACATGATAAAGCTGACCAGAATATTTTGCGGTGTGAATGTTTTTTCCGCTGATTGAGCACTCAGCAATTGAATGGTATACACAACATAAGCAATGTACCAAATAACCATAAGTGGAATAGTAATAATCACTTGAAAATAGCCAAATACACCGAGAACAAACCAAATATAAGAAATAACTAAAAATATCCAGAAAATAACGTATACCATCAATTGGTGAAGGGAATGTACAAGCAGCTTCCCTTTAAAGTATCCAGGCTCCAGCAATGTTTTTTCTACAATATAAAGATTTCCAAGCAACCATCTGGTCCGTTGTTTAATATAAACCGGCATCGTTTCCGGTTCCTGCTCCCAAGTAATGGAATGTGGCACAATCGGCAAGAACATTCCTTGTCTTGTTATCCATAATGTTAGTTCCGCATCTCCTGCAATCGCGTAGGGGTCATAGCCTCCAAGATCTTCAATGACTGATCTTTTTACAAGCATATTTGTTCCCGTTAAAGAACCTGTTTTAAAAAGCTGCCATCTTCCGGCTTGCATTAACAGCTGAAAAACTTGAAATTCTATAGAGATCATCCGGGTAAGCAGATTTTTCTCTTCATTCATTGTTCGAACATGTCCGACAGCACCGCCTGCATTCGGATAACTTTCCGTCATTTCAACCAGTTTGATTAGAGCTTCTGGTTCTGGTTGGTTATCTGCATCATATACACAAAAATAGGTTCCATCCGAAATTTCCAATCCATGATTTAGTACCCGGGATTTTCCTTTAGGCTCCCCTGCAGGTACGCGAATATGACGAACACGCTGGTAGGTTTGTTCAAATTCATCAGCAATATCCGCAGTGTCATCACTTGAATTATCGTTTAGAACATAAATAGTTAACCTTCCTGGATATTTGAGCCTTACCATTGCTTCCAATGTCTGTTCCAATAGAATGCCTTCATTATGGGCTGGAATCAGTATATCAACACTTGGATAATACTCGAGTGAGGGCAGATTAACCTTTCGTTTAGCACGATAATATAAACCGGCCAGAGCAAGTACAGATAATAGAGTAACAGGACAATAAATAAACCTGTAATAAACAATAGAATGCCACGAAAGGAAATGAGTTCAAAATAAAAGCTTACTCCTATAAGTATAAGAAACCCAATAAAAAAAGAAGAAATAAACCATTTTTTCATTGAGCATCCCCTTCTTTCACAACTTCTTGCCTTTCATACCCGATTATCTCTTTATCCCATTCTATCTTATTAATAATTTCTGGTGTAAAGACATCCTCCAAGCGGTTGCTAATACGTTCTTTTACAATATGTAGACCGTCTTCCCCTGTGTTCTGAAGAAGAATTAAAATAGTGTCCTTATCCTGTTTACCAACAACGTCAAAATGTTCCCTGACAGACGTGTATACACTTTCTGCCAATAGATCAATTCCTGATTTTTTCACTCTTCTTGCCCACTTATTCATCCGCAGAGTTAGCAGATAACCCGTTTCTTTTCTCCGCACCATTGCATTTGTAATTAATTCTTTCTGTTTATTAAACTCTCTAAAAGAAAGTACTCTCGTATTGGCAATGTATTCTGCAAGCTCATTTACTCGTTTCTGCAATTGGCGGTTTTCAATGGCTAGTGCTTTTATCCATTTTGTTAAAACGTAAGCAGTTCCAATGTGAGCAACAATAATTGCATGTATGCCTACAGCCGCCAATTGAACAGGAGTCTCCCATGCTTGTTGAAAAGCATAGATTAGCAAGCCAAAGGAGCTTATCAATATAAAGCTTATGAATAATAAAAACGCCAATTTATCTTTTAAATTTAAAAATACAACAAAAGGTATAATTGCAATTAAAGCAAAATAAAAAGGAGAAATAAAAGTTTGAATAAAATAAAACAGCAGCAAAAATGTGCCAATCCACACTAATGCCGCTATACTCAATTTGTTTAGCCTATCCATGTACGCACACTCCTTACAAACTCCTTACAAGAAATAAACTGCATATTACGGCAGTATAACATACCGTGAACCCCTATTTCATGGGCCTTTCGGGAAAAATGGCCATAAGGTTGGGGAGTTTGACTATTTCGAATATTGTTGACAAAAATATCTATTCATGGTCAAATATATGAAAGAGTATCCTCTGGGGAATATTTTCCTTATTGCTTCCATTGGAATCAATTTTATAAAATACCTGGCCTGCCTAAATAATAACCTTGCCCATGCGTGATTCCAATATCAATGGCAGTTTGCATTTCTTCTCTTGTCTCCATCCCTTCCAACACGATTAATTTATCCTTTCCGAAGATTTCAACGATTCTTCGCATATATTCCCGTTTCTTTTGAAAGTATACAATTCCATGAGCAAAGAAACGATCAAATTTTAGAATATCCGGATCTAATTCAATAATGGCTTCTAATGTGGATTCTCCTCTTCCAATATCATCTAATGCAATTTCAAAACCCCAGTTTTTCAAATCATTTACCCGCTCTATTAGCAGATCCAAATCTTCCTTTTTCTCTGCTTCACTAATCTCTAAAATTGTGTTTTCTGGAGAAATTGTTGTGTCATCAATAATTTCCTTCATTATTTCAGGGAACTTAGGTGAAATAATGGTGGAAGGGCATATATTCACAAACAATTTCTCTTTATTAGGTAACTGTTGGTATTGTAGACAAGCTTTATAAATGGATGTCATATCAAGCTCAAACAAATAGTTATTCTTTTTTGCATCAATGAAATGTAACTCAGGGTTATCAAAGTTTTTTGGTCTAAGCAATGCTTCATACCCGTATACTTCGTTTTCATTTAGTGCGACTATTGATTGAAAAACATGATGGAAATCCAGTCTATCCTTCTCCCCATTCATCGTTTTAAACATCGAATCACCCAGTATCCTTTTGACTTAAATTTAAATTATTTTCGTATCTTCTTTTTTCAAAGGGTTAACTACTCCGTTAAAACAAATTTATATTATAGATGAATAGTGGTCTGCATTCTTTATAAAGTCGCTTCTCATATTTTGAATTTTCTATCCATCCATTTACTATTTCCCTATTACATCCTCTTCTAAAACATTTAAATACCAAACAAGCCTTGTTGTTATGGAAAATACATACGAAATTACCATATATTTATATTTTTTGTATAATAGAGAAGAAGTGACTTTTTTATATCAATTATTCTTATGAAGGTGAGGAATTCCTTTGAAAACTGGTAAAGAAATAAAGAAGCAAAATAATCTTAATCTAATTGAAGTAAGTATTCTCGTCAATTTACGTAAACATCGCGGCAGATTGGTTACTGTAGATTTAATTAGCAAAAATCCGGAAGATCAAACACTCATACATAAATACATAGATGGATTAGTAAAGAAAGAGTTTGTAGAAAAAATTGGTGAGGATGCATATCGGTTAAGCGTCCATGGGGCTAAGTTGGAGCTCTTGCAGGCATAAATAGAGGAGATAAGCACATCTTCTAATTTGTTGTCAAAACAAAATACGAGACCAAAATTATTTCTCCCCCTGTATCCCTTTCAAGTACCAATCTACACCTCCCTCTCTTTTATCATCATTTCATTCAAAAATAGAGTAACACGCTTCCTCCCTTTTAGATTTATCTTTTGATAAATTTGACTAACATGAATTTTAACCGTGCCTTCTGACAATTGAAGAAGTTCAGCAATCTCCTTATTACGAAGTCCTTTCTTCAAGAAATAAGCTACCTCAATTTGTCTTTTGGATAATTCAAACTGGTGGGCGTACAGACGGTACTGAAATAATTCTATATTGTATTCCTCTGTTTTCTCCAGAAGATCTATCAAATTCTTCGTAAATGCTGTGGGAAAAATAAATTGATCAGGTTGGTTGGTGGTAATTGCTTCATTAATTGTTTCAGCCATCGTGTCCATTTTAACTAAAATACTATCTGTATCAATCAGCAGAATATCATGCAAATCATCTTGTGAGAAAGGTGATGTTAAAAGGAATGTGCGCATGTCTTTCCAGTAGTTCTTCGCTTCCAGAATTATTTTGCCTGCTTCTTGAAAGTGCAAACCTTCCATATCCAGAAGCATGAGTGCAGGTTGAAAAACACGCAGTTCTTCATTGTTTGGTTGCTTAATCCCTGTAAATTTCACCAAGTCTACAAGTGGGTTATCCTCTAAAACCTTTATTATTTCATGGGGGAAAATCGTATTTGATACATACAATATATTCATCGCTGCTCCAGCTCTCTCTTAGTTTTTTACTAAACTATTTTATTTTCGTATTGTTTGCTATATATATCGGCTAAATACCAAAATATATAAGACAAATTTCCTATTTTTATAATATAACAAAATAAAGTTATTAGATCTTGTTATGACGTATTTTATTACACTGTTATTTATTTGGTTAATTTTTCCAAACCACTGTATAATGGCAAAGACTTCCTGTATACTTAGTTCGATTAGGTAAATAGGAGGAGGAGGAAATTGGATGTCGAACAAGCAAAAAGGCTATATTTTTGGGGGAATTGCAATTATTGTAACTGCATTTATATTGTTTTTAGCAATTACCCAAAACAAGCCAGCTTTACCTGCAGAAGCTAAACAAAATGAGGTTAAATCTGAGAAGGCAAGTCCTGTAGCCGAGCCGACTGAACAGGAAAAACCAAACATGGAGATAGCGAAAAAGGAAAAAGGCAGCAAAGAAGAGAAAGCGAAGGAAGAGAGCAAGAAAAAGGAAACGAAAAAAGATGATATAGAGCAAAAGAATAATGAAGAGGAAAACATATCCTTTGAGAAGAAATACATAACGGTTTCATCTTTAAATTTGCGTTCTGATCCCAATACCCAATCAGACGTATTGGGTGTATTAATGCTAAATGAAGAAATTCAAGCAGCAGACACGAATTTAGACAACGGCTGGGTAAAAGTAAAAACGAAGTCGGGAAACGGATATGTAAACAGTAAGTATTTATCCAGTGAGAAAAAAGTAATTACTGCCACTGCGCAAAAGACAAAAGAGAAAACAACCGAAAAATCTGCGAACAACAAAAATACACAGACGCAAAAGCAAGCAAATAAACCAAAAGAACAAGCATCTTCTGATAAAAAGCAAGAAAAGCCAGTGAAGACTCCTCCTAAAAATGATGCTGAAAAACTGAGCTCCGTTGGCAATAATAATCAATTAATTTTAGTTACAACAAATGGGTATGGTACAAGCTCAGCAAAAGTACAGACATTTGAACGTGGATCCTCTGGAGAGTGGCAGAGAGTTATGCATACAAATGGCTTTATTGGTAAGAATGGCTTTGCAGGAAGCAAAGTAGAAGATGATGGAAAAAGCCCTACAGGAAAATACAGTATAGGCACTGCCTTTGGCAGAGCTGGCAACCCTGGAACAAAGCTACCTTTTCGAAGCATTAGTTCTGATGATGTATGGGTAGATGATCCGAAATCAAGTCTTTATAATTCTTGGCAGTCCAGAAAGAAAACAGAAGGTCAGTGGAACAGTGCAGAAAACATGGATATCGCGTTGTATACGTATGGGTTTGTCATTAACTATAATACTGCTCGGACACCAGGAAAAGGAAGTGCTATTTTCTTTCACGTAGCGAACGGACATACACTTGGTTGCACAGGAGTTTCGCAGTCTCATATGGTCTCCATTTTAAAGTGGATCAATCCAGCCAAAAATCCTGTGATTATCCAGACACCTGAAAGCAAGTTATCCAATTATTAAGAGCCTGGATGCTATTTATATTTTTTTCCATAATAGTTGGTTGGCGATCAGAAATTGGCTCATTAGTAATTTGCTAATGAGCTTTTTTTAATGCTTGATTTTTAATATAGAAAGACTCCCTGTTCTGAGAACTTAGTATCGATTCTTGGCATCATTGGTAAACGTACGGAATTATAGTTGTGAAAAAAGTTAACGCATAAAATATTCTATTACAGGATGTAGTAGTTACCTATTAAACAATCCAGCAAATAATGCTATTACCAAAAGTTTAATCCACATTTAAAAAAGGAATCGATAAAAAAGAGAAAGGACGGGATATTATGCTAGAGGTCAACGCTACAGAACATAGTGCTGTATTAAAAATAATTTGCCATGGCAAACTGACAAAAGAAGATATACAGCGTTTTGAAGATGAATTTAAGAGAAAAATTTTTGAACAAGAGCCTATTAATCTTCTACTGATAATAAAGAATTGGGATGGAATTACGTTAGAAGGTCTGTTAGAAGACATGAAGATGATTCAATATGTGAAAAGCATTAAAAAAATTGCCGTGGTTTCTGATGAAAAGTGGGTAAAAGCAGATGCGAAATTAGAAAATAAACTGCCTGGTGTGCAGGTAGTCTATTATCCTCCAGAAGAAATACAATCAGCAAACAATTGGCTGTATACGTAACCATTCGACGTATAGTCATTGTTCCAATAAATAATAAAATTGGAGGGACAATAGGTTATGTTTGTCCCTCCAATTATTCCTCATGCATATGTTTAGCAACATCTTTTGTATCCTCTGCTGCTTTTTCTGACTCTCCAATTAAAGTTCGGTAGTTCATTACTCCATTTCGATCATCTTCCACAACTAGGTCACCTTGCTGAACATCGAGTGGAAGTTTACCCATGTCTATTTCTTTGGTTACTCTCTCATTCTCCTGATCTAGCAGAATCACTGTATCACCTACAAAATTATCAACAATATACTTTTTCATGATTGTTCCTCCCCATATAAAAGATTCTATACTATTTCATTTCCCAATTAGGAGTAGTGTGAAACAACTAGCGGCAACTCCCTTGGATTGTACAAAGTATCATGAGGATTAACTATCTGCTTAGATAGGAGGAAATAAGCAGGGGTGAGTGCTATTCAGCAGGCGGATGAGTAAATCCGCCGTACAAAATTCAAATCAGCAATAAAAAATTGTTTTGCCCTGATGAGCAGAGCTCTGTAACCTTTACTCTTCTTCCAAAAAGTTTGATATTCTTTCAACAAAAATGGAACGATCGTAGGATTGATAAAGTCCACTTGCCAATTTAACAGGATCGCCGAAGAAAAATCGTTCATATTGAATCTCCCGCGTACCAAATGCGCTCATGGAAATTTCCCAAGCAAGGCGAAAAAGCTTTACACGAGACAACGCGTCATCAGCTTTCGACTGCAAATAATGATTTAAATCTTTTCTTATATCAGAATCAAAAGCTGCCTCTGGAGGGATGGAAATTAACCCACTTGCACCCAGTTGTTGAATAATCTCTGTAAACCGGGCATAAGCTTTTGGAAATATATTACAGGCAACAGCAAGCGTAGCCTGATCTGGTCGCATAAAACCCCATTCATCCAGTTTTGCTTCCGCTTCTGCTTTCAGGATCAATGCTTTCAATGTCTCCAAAGCAATAATAATTTCTGTTGTTTTTTCCTGTACATGTTGATATTCGCCAATACAAATACTATTAATGATAGACTGGACAAGTCCCAGAATAAATTCTGTTTTTATAATCTGACGGGATACCGCTTGATGCAAGGTGAACGGTAGAAAAGAACTTGATGCCATAAATGTGTTGGATACTGAAATGTTATTATAATAAAATACGCGCTCCCATGGGACTAATACATGATCAAACACCACCACCATATCCATCTCTTCATATCTGGAGCTTAATGGATAGTTAAATGCCGATTCTCCCCCGACAAAAGACTCTCTGGCAATAAACCGGAGTCCTTTTGTATTACTCGGAATAGAAAAAGCGAATCCATTTGCTTTATCCTGAAGGCCACCAGCAGCTAATACAAGTATTTCATCCGTTATTCCGCCTTGTGTTGCAAGTAATCTGGCTCCATTAACTATTATTCCAGCATCGGTTTCTTTCATCACTTTTGCAGCTATGGGCTGCTCCGTATCTTCTACATAGAAAGTTTCTCGATTTACTTGTGGATTAATAAAGGTATGGGTCATTGAAATATCATTTTCCCGAGCATATTCATAAAATTTCACCAAATTTTTCGGATAACAATTTTCCTTTCCCTCTAAAAATCCCGCTGATGATGCCAGTGCCATAAGTACTGTGTTCATATAATCCGGGCTTCTTCCCATCATGCCATTACTCGCTAACGCCCATTGCTGAATCATCTCTCGCCTTTTCACTAATTCCTCTTTTGTCTTTGGCTGTAAATAAGACATCCCTACTTGTTCGTCGGATAATGGGGAGGAATATGTCATGATATCTTTTAATTTGGGCTCGAATTGAAGATCATATAAAGCCCCCTGGCTTTTTATAATTCCTTTCCAAGCCGGATGTTCAGAAATATTTCCTTTCACCTGAGTCCCATCGATCCAAATCTCTGCCTGCAGTTGTTCAATCCGCTTCTTATATTCATTTCCATTAATTGCTGGCATACACCCACCCCTGACTTCTCTTGTAATTAAATATTACATCCTTTTAAAATTTTGTTTATTTTTATTTATTTTATTTACCCAACCCAAATACGTTACTCTTTTTCTTATCTTATCCAACCTGCTATACCTTCTGCTTGCTTTTCCCCATCGGACGAGTAGACTTAAGAGAGAATAATTTACAACCTATTTGACAGGAGTATTTCAGATGGAAAACAATAGACCAACTAGTATAAAACCCTTCTTCTCCCTTATTTTTTCGACTGGATTACCTAAGATACTCTTAGGGATCGGACTTTTGACAAGTATCATTACAACCCTCGCTGGCTTAGTTGTTCCTTTATTGACTAAAAACCTTGTTGATAATTTCTCTACAGCAACACTAAGTACTCCAATTATAATTGCGATTGCCATCGCTTTTATTTTTCAAGCTGTCATGAATGGTGTATCCATTTATACCTTATCCGCTGTGGGTCAGCATGTTGTTGCAAAACTTCGTGAGAGAATGTGGCTGAAGCTCATTCGTTTGCCAGTTCGCTTTTTTGACACAACATCAAGCGGAAAAACAGTCAGCCGTGTAGTTAATGATACGAACGTGGTTCGCGATCTAATATCTGATCAATTCCCTCAATTTATTACTGGAATTGTTTCTATTATTGGCGCAATCACCATACTGCTTATTATGGATTGGAAGATGACGCTGGTAATGCTTATAAGTGTCCCTTTCATTGTTTTAATCCTTTTACCACTTGGAAGACAAATGGGGAAAATTTCTCGAAGTCTGCAGGATGAAACAGCTATTTTTACTGGTGATGTGCAACAGACACTTAGTGAAATTCGTTTAATGAAGGCATCCAACGCAGAAAAAGCCGAAGCGGCGAAAGGAAAGCTGGGGATTAAAAAATTATTAGATCTTGGCTTAAAGGAAGCAAAAATATACGCACTGATTGCTCCCATTATGTATTTTGTCATGATGGTTGTGATCGTAATGATTATCACTTATGGCGGGATGCGCGTATCAAGTGGAACTATGTCCACAGGTTCTTTGGTTGCGTTTTTACTCTATCTGTTTCAAATTATTATGCCTGTCACCACATTTGCGATGTTCTTTACACAGCTTCAAAAAGCAAAGGGTGCGACGGAACGTATTATTGAAATTTTGGATCAGCAATTAGAAAAGGGACAGGAAGGCAAGGACAGAGATATCACAGGAAAAAGTGTTCATGTGCGACATGTATCTTTTTCTTATAATAATGAAGAATCCGTTTTACAGGATATCACTTTTACAGCTGCTCCGGGTGAAATGGTTGCCTTTGCCGGACCAAGTGGCGGTGGAAAGACTACTTTGTTCGGCATGCTTGAGCGTTATTATATACCAGAGGCGGGAGAAATTTTGATAGGTGATACACCTATTCAGAACATGTCTCTCACCTCCTGGCGTAAACAAATTGGATATGTTTCTCAGGATAGCCCTATGATGGCTGGTACGATTAGGGAAAATCTCTGTTACGGTCTGGAGGAAAAGCAAATTCATGATGACCAACTTTGGGCGGTTGCTAAAATGGCATATGCAGCACAGTTTATTCAGGAATTCCCCCAAGGATTGGATACACAGGTTGGTGAACGCGGTATCAAGCTCTCTGGAGGACAACGTCAGCGTATTGCAATTGCCCGTGCTTTTCTAAGAGATCCGAAAATCTTAATGATGGACGAGGCAACAGCCAGTCTTGACAGCCAATCAGAAGGTATTGTACAGCAAGCACTGAGCAGGTTAATGGAAGGAAGAACTACTTTTATAATTGCTCACAGACTCTCAACAATTGTCGATGCAGATAAGATTGTATTCATTGAAAAAGGGAAGGTTACCGGAATAGGAACACATCAGGAACTAATAAAGCAACATGCACTCTATCGCGAATTTGCTGAGCAACAATTAACCTAAGGTCGATAAAGAAGCTCTGCTGATCCACTGAATCGGACAGTAGAGCTTCTTTTTAGTTTCTGATATTTAATTTTTGCTCTCCAGCGGATTAATTTCCTCTTCGGTGGATACCTTTGCTCTCCTGCCGATTTATTTCTCCTCCGGCGGATTCTTTCGCTCTCCTGCTGATTTATTTTTTTCCAGAGGGGATATTTTTGGTCTATTGCTGATTGTTCTCACACAAGTTCGCCTTTACTCCAACTATGAATATACAAGATATGTTTGTCCCTAACCTTTGCAGAAGAGCTTTTTTTATTTCAGCAAATTGGCGAGAAACCCTGTACTTCCCGTACTCTTCGTTAAGAAACCCATGCCATAATAAGATGCAAAGCCCATAATAAGTGTCCACACAACAACACTTATCGTCATCCACACAGTTATCTGTATTTTGGAACCCCCAAATCCCATAGCTAAAATAGCACCAAGATGACTGCCTGTAATGAATGGCGCCACTAACGAAAGACCAGGAAGACCGTATTTTTTCCATACCCTTCCGGCGCGTTTCTCCTTCCTTTCCGAAACACGCTCCCCATTTTGTATTTTCTTTTCCTTTCTATGATGCAGCCATGCTTTTACCTTGTCAGTTAACAAAATTAACAAGTATATTGTCACCATATTTCCGGCAAAAGCCAGGATGGTAACAGGTACAGCTTCTAAGCCTGCTGCTACACCAATTGGGATAACACCCACCACTTCAAAAAACGGAGTTGCTCCCAGCAAGAAAATAACGAGATAAGCTATATAAATACTCATTCTTTTTACCCCTCGCTTTTCACCAAAAATATAAATGAAAACCCGGACTGTGAGGAAAGTTTAGTCCGGGTTTCATCACTGCGTACATTTTAATCACTTTTACGTACAACTTTTATTCGTTTTTATCTTTGTTATATTGCATATAAACAACCTGTGTAACAAGGAAATCCTCTACACCATGTTTTCCGTCCGTACCGCCAAGACCAGATTTGCGCATACCTGCATGATAACCTTGGACAGCCTCAAAGTTCTCGCGATTTACGTACGTTTCACCAAA
This sequence comes from Virgibacillus halodenitrificans, assembly GCF_001878675.1. Taxonomy (NCBI): domain Bacteria; kingdom Bacillati; phylum Bacillota; class Bacilli; order Caryophanales; family Bacillaceae; genus Virgibacillus; species Virgibacillus halodenitrificans. Next base: position 2,981,287 of record NZ_CP017962.1, read on the forward strand.
TTTTAACTCGTTAATCACACGCATGGCTTCGTTCATATCATCCGTATATACAGACGAGGAGAGTCCATAAACCGTGTCGTTACCTTTTTCGATTGCTTCGTCCAACGTTTTAAATGTATCAATAGGAATCACCGGACCAAAGATTTCATCCTGCATAATAGCTGACTGGTGGTCTACATTTGTCAGGATGGTCGGTTTATAAAAATAGCCTTTTTCACTTTCTGCGCGTTCTCCGCCAGTGACTACTTTTGCACCATCTTCTTTTGCTTGCTCTACCATCGACGAAACAGCTTCCAACCGTTCGTTACTAATTAAAGGACCTACATCTGCATCCTTATTTTCTCGAGGATCGCCAATTTTTTTACTTTCGAAGCTTTCTTTCAGCTTGCTTACAAACGTATCAGCAATATCTTCATGTACATATACACGCTCTGCGTTTGTACATGCTTGTCCATTATTGGCTAAGCGTGATGTTACAATGTTGTCAACAGTAACCTCAAGGTCAGCATGCTTCGTTACAATAGCAGGTGCTTTCCCTCCTAGCTCGAGGTTAACTTTGGTGATATTTTGTGCAGCAGCCTCCATTATTTTTGTTCCAGCAGGGATACTTCCTGTCATAGAAACCATCGCAATTTTTTCATGTCTAGTTAATGCATCCCCAACTTCCGAACCAGTTCCTGTGACCACATTGTAAACACCTTTAGGAATATCATCCATGTCATCTACAATTTCTGTAAAAGCCATTGCTGTGTTTGGTGTTTTTTGACTTGGTTTTAACACTATGGTACAGCCAGTGACGAGTGCAGTGGCTACTTTTCTAGCAAGAATGAATACAGGGAAATTCCATGGAACAATACCCGCAATCACACCAATAGGTTTTTTATAAATATAGATATTTTCATTTGGCCGATCGCTTGGGACAATCTCTCCTTCTATTCTGCGTGCCCATTCAGACATATATTGAAAATAATCAATGGCCAAATCAACTTCGCCCTGTGCCAGCTCATAATCCTTACCTTGCTCCTCTTGTAACAATTCAATAAAAGTTTCCCGTTTTTCCTGTATCGCTTCACCTAATTTGCGAACGATTTTTCCACGCTCAATGTTCGGAATAAGCTCCCACGATTTTTGAGCTTCAAATGCCGCTTGAACTGCTCGATCTACATCTTCATTTGTGCCTCGTTGGGCTTGGGATATCATTTCCTCTGTAGCAGGGTTAATAATATCAAGCCAGTCGTTTCCTGTAGAATCTGTATATTCTCCATTAATGTATAATTGATGTCGTTTCATTATTAGGCTCCTCCTTCATCCTCTTTAGATGATTTGTTGTCTACAAGTGTTATTCCACTTAAAAAAAGGAGTTAAACAAGAGCGGTTCTATGGCTAATGTTGGTGGAGGAAACGGTAAATAGAAGATTCATAGTAGAAGGAGATGCTTTAGCCTTGCGACAAAAACTATTGGTAGTAGAGGAAGGATCCGTGGCAGATTGATTTTATAAGCAGGAGGACAGGGTTATCGTCTATTGAAATAAAAAACATGTTTCAAACAAAAGGCGGTTCTCCTGCCCCAATCTATTTAGGTCATGAGAACCGCCCCAGGTTCATCTTTTATTCTACTTTAAAACGGTTTACTACGTCCTGTAGTTCATTCGCTATCTTATCCATTTGCTCTGTGGATGAAGCTACTTGCTGCATTTGTGTCTGTTGTTCTGCAGCAGAAGCACTTACTTCCTCTGCAGATGCGGCTGTTTCCTGAGAAATAGCTGATACACTTTGAATCGCGGTCATTGCCTGTTCTTTATAATCCATCATATCCGTAAGTTTTACGGACAATTGATTTACTGATTGGCCAAGCTGTCTGGCCAACTCTGCATTCTTATTAAAAGCTTCCTCCGTATTAGAAACAGAATGATTATTTTGCTCCATTAATTTTCCATTTTCAGCAATTAATGCAACGGTCTGTTCCGATTCATTTAAAATCTCTTGAACAGTCTCTTGAATCACCTTCGTTTCATTACTGGATTCCTCTGCAAGCTTGCGAACTTCCTCAGCAACAACAGCAAATCCTTTACCATGCTCACCCGCACGTGCTGCCTCGATACTAGCATTCAATGCAAGTAAGTTTGTTTGTGCAGTAATGCCATGAATTGTTTCAATCACCTTATCAATAGCTGCAATACGGCTTGTCAAAGACTGAATTTGTTGCTGAACCTTTCTATTCATATCATTGGTAGCCTCGTTATGCTGACGCAATTGAGATACTTGTTCAATGCCCTCGTCAGTAGACTCTTTGGCATTCATTGAAAATTGTTCCATTTCTCTTGAAAGGTCAGATAAAACATCAATTTGGGTTGATAAGTCTGCCATTTGTTGATTTGTATTTTCAGCATCTGCCGATTGTTGGGAAGCACCTTGTGCAATCTCATCTACTGCAAGCGCCACCTCTTCACTTGCTGCCGTTACTTCATTTACTGTGCGTGAAACATCTGTGGATGATTCATTTAAATTTGTTGATGATTCTTTGACGACTTGAATGACTTTACTTGTTTCACCCAGCATATCATTAAACGCCAACGCCACAGCACCTATCTCATCTTTTCGAATTTTTTCCGGGTCCACTTTCATAGTTAAATCCCCTGAAGCTGCGGTGCCCATGGATTCATATAAAAATTTCAATGGACGTAAGTTACGATGAATAAACATCGAAGAAGCTCCAGCCATGAGTAGAATCATTGCTGCTCCAGCAATAATTGTAATTAACGCAAAGTCAGTAAATGTCTTAATAATAGTAGATCTGCCTATAACGGTTTGTATAGACCAAACTTCATCAATTCCTTGTAGATTGACAGGGGCAAATGCATTAAATGCTTTTTCCTGCAGTTGTTTAGAGTCCACATAGGTATTTGTGACATTTCCGGCTATTAATCCTTCTTTAAGGGGAGCCCAGTCTAGAGCCTCCGCCATATTAGAGCCAACCAATTTCTGATTAATACTATTAGCAACAACTAATCCTTGATCCGTAATAATAGAGGAATACCCTCCATCTGGCTTCATCTCTTTTACCAATTCATCCAAGAATCCCATATCAAAATGTGCTGAAATAACTCCAAGAAATTGATTATCCTTAGATAGTAATGGAATAGCAATAGAAGATGCGGATTTAGTTTCTTCTCCTAGTTTGTAAGAGATAGGTTCAGTTAAAACAGACCTCTTTTCCTCTTTTGGAATGATATACCAATCACCGTCACCTGCTTTATCTAATCCAGAAGCGGGATTTGTATAAACCTCTCCCTTTACTTTAGAAGCAAAAGGGATAAAGCGATTTTGTGAATCTACCAAATTTGTATCAATAGAATCCTTTTCCGGTAATACCCCCTCTTCCAAAACAGTGGCAACCCCGGAAATGGATGGATTGTTTGCAAGTACATTTTCCATCATCGATAGGACACTGTCAGCTGTTATGGTGTTGTCATTATAAGTTCCTTCAACTACAAGTTTCATTGTATCCAATGTTTTCTTTGTTTGATTCAAATTATCACTTAAAATCGAAGCATAATATCTCGTATGCTCATTTGCAAATTTCTCCCCATCCTTTACCGCTTTGGTGTGCAGAATGCTGCTGGAAACGGTGGCATAAGCAATGAACAACACGAGAAACAAGCCGATAATCAGGCCTGATAATCTCCATGATATACTATTTCTTTTCTTCATAATTAGGTCCTTTCCTTCCTGTTGTATGGTAAATAAGTACTAGTAGTAGTTACCATTATGTTATCGGCAGGACTGGGAGAATTATGAAGGATGTAAATTAGATTTCTATCAAAATAGTGTTATATAGCTATATCCAATTACTTTAGAGTTAATAGTTCTACTGCAACTGTTGGAGTATAAACCAAAATCGTACATTATTCATAGTTGGAGGAAACTGCGACGTAACTTTATTGATGAAAAGCTCAGTGAAATATTTGAGAAGAAGTGCCCCATTGATTTCCGTTTCAGGCGGACGCTTTCCACCGGCATGGCCTCAGCCGCTTCCTCCGCTACGCTCCGTGCAGGGTCTTCAGCTCATGCTATTCCGGCAGGAGTCGCCGCCCTCCACTCCAATCAATTTGTATGAGCTCTAATATTCCAAATGCGGAGTGGGTCTTTCACTTGTCCTCGGTGATGTAAAGTGACCTTTTTACTATCAATACTAAGTTAATTTATCGCTAAAAAGTAACACTTAAGCGGAGGAAAATACGGAGACTTCTGGGGGAGATGAGGCATAGGTGAGACCCCGGAATGCGTTAGCATGAGGAGGCTCATCAGCCGCCCCCGAAAAGCGCAGTGTTTTCCGTAGCGGGGGTGTAATCAGATTCAATATTTCAGTGAACTTTCCAGCAACACAGTTATTTTTCATACGCTAAAGACGAAAAGTTACGTCGCAATATATCTATTTTCCGAATCATTGAATATCCTCAAAATATATATTAGAACCATTTGTTTAGCGAAAGAGGGCATGCAAAAGACCTCTAATAAATCATAGAGGTCTTTCACACAAAATTGTATATTAATTTCAGCTAAGTAGTATCCTATTCCAACTATTTTCTCCCTTTCCCGTTAGCTCGAATCCGTACTTCATCAATTAGTTTTGAATTTGCTTCCTGTTTATCTAGAGTCTTTCCATAAACATTATATACATCTAGGTTATTACTAAACGAAAGGTCTAACTCACGTTTTCTAGGATGAATATCAGGGATGGTCCCTTCAAATAAAATTGTATTGGCAGATACTTGGTCCGCAAACTTAAATTCAATTTCCGTGCCATCGAGCGTTCCAGTAAGGCTCCGGCCACCCATCAACATGACATAGCTATCAAAAGTCATCTCTACCTGAATAGTTTCACCAGGTCGATAAACATTTGGGGTTTTCTCTATTGTGCTGAAAGAATTAACAGTTGGTGCGGGAGCCTCTTTTTCCTTCTCCCACTTCACAAAGTCAGTATTAAACTTCCTAAAATCCATGACAGTATTTGGGGTACCTTCATAAAAAAGACCAATATTTCCATCTGATAAATTAGTAAGACTGGAATAGCCATAATGCCCTTCTTTGACAAGCTGATCATATTTCCAATCAATTGAATATTTTGTATGCCCATTTCCATAAGTTCCTGATTCTTCTATTAGCCCTATTCTTACTGTTCCATCCACTCTGCTGGCAGAGTTGTTTGCACTTGAGAAGATAAGTGCTTCTTTGTCATCGACCTTCCCATCGTAACGTATAACAGACATTTGGCTATACGGTGCAACCAAATCCTTTTCCGTTACAACTTCTTCTTCCCATGTTTCTCCACCATCAAAGCTTGTAGCAATTTGTGCGTAGCCAGAATGGTTTCTCATAAACAATTTCAGCTGACCATCAGGCATTTCAACAACCTGTGATTCAGTAACCTCATATGCACTATTGTTAAAGGTTTTCTCATGAATGACCTCTCCGTTACCCACAACTCTTCCTTCATTAGGTGATTCACCACGGTGCCATGTCTTCCCATTATCATCACTATAAACAACGGCACTAGCTTGTTTAAAGTTATCATTTAGAAAGTACACCGGGAAAACAAGTCTTCCTTTATGTTCACCTTCTGTTAATTGAATACCGTTACCTGGGCCAGTACCTAGGAATGCCATCCATTCTTCTTTCACCTCATCATTTAAGTCAATGGTCCCTTCCCATGTTTCCCCTTCATCATCACTATAATAGAGTTCGAGATAGGAAGTTTTATATGGTTTTAGAGGTGTTGTCTTACTAAATATATTGTCTATTTTTTCACCATTCAAGTATAAGTTTCTTCTATCATCTACTTTATATTCCGTTTGGTTCCCTTCATTATCATACACTTGTCCACCATCACGAACAGTATATTCCTTTCCAGATTCATCTGTGAGGAACATATACTTTTTCCCATCGATTGTTTTGAACCCAGTTCCTTTATAGGAGTTGACTCCAAAACCACCCATAAGTCCTGCACCATGTGGAAAGCCATCAACCAAGGCAAAAATCCGCTCGTTTGACTTATCCTGCAGGAAAGCTAAATCGATATTGGAAGCCTGATCTGGATAGTCGTTGACCATCACACCATTCTCTTCCCATGTATCTCCATCATCAAAGCTTCTTCGAATAACAGCATCAATATTATTGGGAGAATCAGCACCATTTTCTACACGGCGGTCGATCCCAGCAATCAATGTACCCTTTTCTGTGTAAAATAGTGCTGGAATTCGATAATTATTCGAATCCATGAAGCCTGGGTAAAAGATACTTTCAGGGTCCGTTACATAAGCTTCGTCTGGCATTGGATTCACAAGCGGTGCAGCAGCTGTCACACCTGTAACTGCAGTTAAAACTTCATCAGAGAGTGGCTTATTGTATATCTTCGCAAAATCGATATCCCCCTCAAAAGGATAATTGTTTCCACCAGCTGCTCTCTCTGTCCTGCCAAGTTGGGCACTGTTCGGTTTGTAGATATTGTTTAAAAATTTCTTTGGAGTCGTAGTGTCTTTTTTAATTAATTCTCCATCCAGGAAGTATTTATAGCCTGCTTCCTTATCTACCACCATTGCCAGTGTATAGACATGTCCTTCTTTTAGATTTGCTGCAACAGATGTATGAACGTTTTCTTGGGGTTCCCCTGGCTTTTGAAATCGATTTTCACTGCCAATGGAGGACGGGGAGATATATAAATGGAAATGCCCATTAGCTAGATTACTATTACTTAATGAAAATAATGACATAATAGAAGAGCCCGTATAACGAAAGCGAACAACAATCGTACCTTCTTCTAACCCTTTTAGCTTATCGATTTCACTATTAAGATTTGTGAAATAACCATTTTCTATTTGTTCATTCTCTACACTTACAATTGGTTCAGTCTTTGATGTAGAGGCTTCTACCAGTTTCTGATCTGCTCCTATGAAAATAAAAAATACTACAGAGATAATGATAGCGTATACATTTTTCATTTATTACTTCCTCCTTTTATAAATGGTATCAACGATTTTGTAGTCACACCTCCTTCTAATGATTTCCAATTTTAATTAGTTGAAATATTACCATAATGATAATTAAGTGTCAAAATGATAAATATTAAGAAAAACAATCATCATTAAAGGAAAAATGACAAAGAATACACATCATCGCCTAAATGTAGTTCATTAATCCTATAACAAACCTTGTAGTACACCGGAAGATACTTTATAAATGATAAATCAGACTCACAAATAATTGTTAAACAGGAAAAAAGCACCCTTTTAAAAAGAGTGCTGAAGTCTGTATGGCAAATAATAAAAAATTAACTCTGTAACGGTTTTGTAGATCCTCTTACAATCAATTCGACATTATATATGGCCGATTCAATTTCACTATCAGGTGTTTCAATCTGCTGAATAAGCAGTTCCGCAGCTCGCTTTCCAATATCGTAAATAGGCTGATTAATTGTTGTCAATTGAGGTGTAGTAACTTTTCCTGGCTCTGTATTATCAAATCCTATAACTGACAGTTGTTCCGGAACTCGAATCCCTAATTGTTCAGCAGCTTTCAAAACACCCACAGCCATGAGATCATTGGCTGCAAAAATTCCATCGATATCTGGGTTTTTCTGTAAGAGTTCCATTGCAGCAAGGAGCCCACCCTGAATACTGTGATCACCAACCTGTACAAAATCACTTGTCAACCAGTCTTCTTTTTTCACAATATCCAAGTAACCTTGCAGCCTGTTTCTTGAACTACTTACATTTTCAGGTCCGCAAATATGGCCAATTTGCTTACAGCCTATTGATTGCAAATATTCGACCGCCTGTCTTGCGCTGTCCCGATTATCTACAGTTACGGAAACAAGTTCTGGGCTAATTTTTCTATCCATGGCCACTATCGGAACGTTTATATTTTCAATCTGCTCAGCTTTGATTGTACTGGAAACAAAAATAAAACCATCAATCGACTTTTGTAGTAATGCTTGTAAATAGTCTATTTCTTTTTGATTATTGTTATCCGTATTACATAGAATAAATGTATATCCCCGCGAATTTGCCATATCCTCTACAGCTCTCGCCAGCTCAGGGAAGAAGGGGGTTTGAATATCTGGTACAAATAGCGCAATCATTTTTGATCTACCATTAAATAAACTACGTGCAACATCATTTGGTCGATAATTCAATTGTTTGATTGCTTCTTCCACCTTTTGCTTTGTATTTTCATTTACATATCCATTTGCATTAATGACTCGAGAAACAGTAGCTACAGATACATTTGCTAATTTGGCAACATCTCTAATTGTTGACATGTATAATCACCTCACTATGTAACGCGTTACACATTAGCTTATACAAAAATATGTGTAACCCGTTACATAAATAATAGAATTATTTTGTAAGCTTGTCAATAGTGAAAAAATTATAGAAATTGAAGTTTGCTTATATGTAGCTGACTTCTATTAAAATTTAACTCATCTCTTAATCCTTGAACAAATGGAGAAACGAAATGTAAAATGAGTTTAAAGTTAAATGCACAAATTTTCTATTTTACCTATTAGTCCAACGCTTCTGCTTAGAAAAAATAAGACATATTCTGTGTAATCTATTTAAAAAGGAGATGAGTATGAAATGACTTTATCTTATACAAATTTTCGTGGTGAAGCATATTATTTACATAGTAGCACGACAAAAAAAGGAAATTTAACTTATCATTTTTCTAAAAAAGTTAAAGATAATGCAATAGATCAATTACCTAATGGTTATGAAATATATGAAAATCCAAATGGGAAAGTATACTTACGAAAAGAAGAGAAACAAATTGTTAATGAGCAGGAAATACAAACGATTAAAGAGAGTTTAAAGAAGCACTCTCCTATAAAGGATATAAAGCTCGATGTAAAAAAGGAATATATTTATATTTATTACGCAAATAAAGAATTAGGGGAAGTTTTACCATTTACTGATTCGCATACACAGGATAAATATAAGCAATATGAGACGGAACTGCGATTAGAATTAATTGACGAGGACGAACGGTGTTTCGTAATGGAACGTTTCTGTTTTTTAGGGGGTATTGATGATTGGATTGATTTGGAGGATTCAACAGATTTAGAGGCCCTTCTAGCAAAGTATGCCCCACATATTGGTCAAGAGTCACTTTTTGAGTTTTGGTAAGAATTAAACTCCGACGTAACGCAGGGGTTTTCGTTACGTCGGATTATTATAATTACTATTTATGGTTCACAGCGGCTGTCTTTTTCTGGATGGGCCGTTTTCTTGCTCGTTGCTTCTTATCACTATTTATTGGCATAGTGCCATTTTCAATTCCTAATTCGTCTAACCATCTCCGATAGGCAATCGTAAGTGCATCTGACTTCAAGTGCATTTCTGCTTGAAGATCCAGCGGAAGCAATTCTGGCTTCTGACTTTCTACCACATCCAAATCCTGATAAAAAATCGTATCCTGAAACTCCCTAAACGGTTCATCCGGCTGATCCAAGTCGTAGTTTCTGGTTAAAAGCATATAAACATTACATTGTTCATGATCTTCTTGGTTAACCACTGTCAGAATGGTAAATTCCTCATCTGATCCCTCTGTTGTTTTCGTAAAACGAGCAGCAGTTGGACTTAAAATTTCATATACATAATCTGTGTAACCACCTTTTGATCTTCCATCAGCATTTGGCTGGTATACAGGGATCTTACTCGTAATAAAACGACCATCAAGAAATTCAACATCATAATCTACTATTTCAGCATGATCCGTATCCCCGAGCATGCCTTCATGTACGAACATTAAATGAGAGACATCAAGGAAATTTTCAATAATCCGAGGGGCATTTGCTTTTACCTCATAAGAACCGCATATAATTGTGCGATAGCCTTCCTGGTTATACTCCGGATAGTTAATTAATTGTATTGGTTCATCTCCAAGATTTACCCAAATGAGTCCCAGATACTCTTGACAATGATACACTGTTGCTTTTGCTTTCTTTGGAATCGGTCGCTCACATGGCAGTGCAGGAATCTTCACACATGTTCCCTCTGAATTATATTCCCACGCATGGTATGCACAAACTAAATTTCCATCGACAACTTTACCTAGTGAGAGGGCCGCTCCACGATGAATACATAAATCCTTGAACGCATGAACGCCTTTCTCATTTCGGAAAATAACTACCCTTTCTCCAAGCACAAAAACTTGCTTAGGATCATCTTGCAATTCCTCCGACTTACATACAGGATGCCATTCGTTCCACAATCTATCTTGCTGCATAAGCCTTCCTCCTCAGATAAATTAAATTGTGTCAGTGGTACAAAGGGACGGTTCTCCTGTCCCGGGGACTGAAGAACCGCCTCCCTGCACCAGCTCTATTTACTAACACCTAATGGAATTACGTTACTGTCTTGCTTTTTCTCAGGAAGTACGAAATTAAGGACTAATGCTGCAATTGCGCCCACGGCTGTTCCTGAAGAAACAAAGTATGTTACTAGATTCGGTAACCCATTTGCGATCTCTGCTGGCATAAGGACAGCAGATAATGCAAGCATAATAGGAAGACCAATTACGATCATATTTCTTTCTGTAAATGGTGCATTCTTAATTACTTTAAAACCATTCATCATAATAACAACACATAGAATAGCAAAAACCCCATTAATTACTGGAGCTGGAATGCTGGCAATAACGTTCATGATTTTTGGCATCATTCCAAGTGCTATCAAAATAGCACCACCGGCGATAATCGGTTTACGGCTCTTCACACCCGTAATGGCTATTATTCCAGCATTAGAAGAATATCCTGTCACAGGTGTTCCTCCAAAGAAGGATCCAACAAAGCAACCGATCCCCTCTCCAAACGCTCCACCGTTTAATCGCTTTCCATCCAGCTTTTCATCTGCTACTTCGCCAACGGTAAACCATGTACCCGTCGTTTCAATTACGATAATCAAATAAATGGCAAGCATAATTAATATCGCATCCAATTCAAATGTTGGTGTACCAAATGCAAATATACTTGGCAACGCGAACCACGGCACCTCGCTAACATGCGAAAAATTTACAAGTCCGAATAAAGCTGCAACTAGAGTTCCAATTCCCAGTGAAAGCATGACGGAAGCTACTTTCATAAATTTAAATTTTGTTTTCATATTTTCACCTATATACATACAAGCAATCAATACAACTGCTGTAATAAAAGCAATCAGGATGTTCACTTGAAAGCTTCCAGGTGCAGTATAGATGGAATTAATCGCAGCGGGCATGAGAGATATACCCACAACAACGATAACCGTCCCTGCCACAAGTGGTGGGATAAATTTTAATACAAGCTTACTAAATACGTTTAGCGGTTTGCCTAGCAAAGAAATGAGTATAGCGCCAGGGATAAGACTACCAATCATTGCACCTATTCCGGAAGTGGTGCCAATAGCTGCCAATGCGCTAATCGGAACAAACGAGGGCCCTTGCATCACAGGCAGCTTCATTGCAAATCCAGCCTGAATGATTGTTGCAATTCCACAAGCGATAAACGTCATTTGGATTAATAACGCACTATCAGCTACAGAAAAGGATAATAATCCAGCCAAAATGATTGGAGGTATAAAAAGATCCATTGCAAGTACATGCTGTAATCCAACAAAGAGCGACTTTCCAACAGAAATTTCTGTTTCCTTCCCCTGTTGTTCAACCTCGTTTATTTCTGTTTCTTGTTTTCTAGCTGTATTAACCATATTTGTAACTCCCTCCAATTTATATTCATAGGTGATAACAATGAGCTTACGAGTAAATAATTTAGTTGGTTCTACTACAAATGTTAGGGCACAAACATATTTCGTACATTCATAGTAGGAGTAAACAGCAAACTAGTGGATGGAGCACCAAATCTCGCTGCAGAAAAATATTACGCTTTCCGCGGGCGGTCTGCGAGCCTCGGGCCAACACGATGTTGGTCATGAAGGCGTTGCGACAATGGGTTTCGATGGGGCGAGTATGCGCAGCCCCAGGACGTCGCGACTTTAGCCTTCCAGCCCCTACTACACGTTCTCCGGGGTCTCGCTAGTCTCGCTTTTCCCGCTGGAGTCTATTTTTCCTTCGCTCATGACTGCATTCTAATTATCTAAAATAGAATTTCACTACCAATACAAAAAAGCCCGGGATACATGCTTTTCTATGAATAAGCATGTATCCCGGACCTTAAAGGAACCGAAATAAGAATAACATCTAAACATACGTAGACGTCACCCATACAAGCTTTTCATAGTCAGTTCATTTACGGTAAACTGGTAGAAACTCGCAGGCCATATCCCCGCTATTATATGAAAAACATCATTAAGTTTGTCTTTAGTATAACACCCATTTTCTATTAAACAAGTATTTTTTTAAAAAAACTTCTATTTTATTTGTTGCAATAGCTCTTGGATCCCTTTTTCTACTTAGGTTTACCACAAATTTCAAAAAGCTATATAGCTCTCTGGACTTCCGTATCCCATTCCATTATAATGGCTACTATAATTAACAAAATACGAACAATAAGGTGATTTATATGTATAATTATTCGTTAATTTTTCAAGGAACTGCATTTACAAGCAAATCTGCTAAGGAAATAAATATAGTAAAAGACCATCTTTTTTGCGTAGACGATAGTGGGATGATTGCAAATGTGGTATCTCCTGAAGATCCACGTTACCGCTCAATTCTCCAAGAGTACGAAGACAAAAGTAACTTTTATCGCCTGAAGAAAGGACAATATCTTTTCCCTGGATTTGTTGATTTACACATTCATGCCCCACAATGGGCACAGGCTGGAACGGCATTGGACCTACCATTGAATGATTGGTTGCATACGTATACTTTTCCGTTGGAAGCTAAATTTGAAGATACAAGCTTTGCAAAAAAAGTGTATGAAGATCTTGTCCATACATTGTTAAAAAATGGTACGACAACAGGATTATACTTTGCTACTGTACACAGAGAAGCAAGCTATCTATTAGCTAAAATATGTGCAGAAAAAGGGCAACGTGGATTAGTCGGTAAAGTAGTTGCAGATGATCCAGAGCAAAATCCGGATTATTATAGAGACCCAGACGCAACAACTGCGTTAGAAGAAACAGAGCAATTTATTGTGGATGTGAAGGAATTAGCAAAAACGACCAAGCAAGGCGTTTATCCTGTTGTAACCCCAAGATTTATCCCAAGCTGTACGGATGAAGCATTAAAGGGTTTAGGTAAGCTTGCTGCCAAATATGACACACATATCCAATCCCATTGCAGTGAAAGCGACTGGGAACACGGTTTTGTTAAAGAACGATTTCATAAAACCGATACAGCTGCTTTAAACGATTTTGGTTTATTACAGGATAAATCGGTGATGGCACATTCGGTATTTTTAGAAGATAATGATGTGGAATTATTTGCTGAAACAGGTACAGCTATTGGCCATTGCCCACTCTCAAATGCCTATTTCGCGAATGCGGTAATGCCCCTTCGCCATTTCCATTCCCGTGGTGTGGACATTGGCTTAGGAACAGACATCTCAGCTGGAGCAACACCCAGCTTATATGATAATGCAAAGCAAGCGGTCGTATCCTCCCGCATGCTGGAGGATGGAGTAGACAATTCCAAATCCCCCGAAGTGCGTGGTGTAGACGATTCACGCATCACAATTAAGGAAGCATTTTATTTTGCCACAGCTGGTGGTGGTAAGAGCTTAAGTCTCCCAATCGGTCTCTTGGAGAAGGGCTACGCTTGGGATGTACAAATCATTGATACAAAAGCAAAAGGAAATTCCCTTCCGATATTTGATGAAAAGGAAGATCTGGATGACGTGTTTCAAAAAATTATGTATCTTGTGAAACCCGAAAATATAAAAGAGGTTTGGGTGCAGGGGGAAAAAGTAGTAGGTGATTGACTAGAACTGTAGCAAGTCTACTTATAACAGTTCTTACTAGCGGGGAAGCTTTCGAATAAAATAGAGAGGAAAGCTTTCCCCAATTTAACTGGAAGATAATCTCTTCGCTTCAGAGTATAGTCCCCACACTTTAAAATCAAAATTGTTTTTAACATAGTCTCGAATTCTGCCAGCCTACCTGTACGGGAGCCCTCTTTCTCATACCAATTTATTTCTAATTTCCAAATACACTTCTTCTTCTCCAATCCCTGTAAGCAATGGAACCCCATCAATCACATTTTCCTTCCAATCATCAGGGACGATCGTTGTTGATACGATAAACACATAGTCATCGCTTCTGCTATGTGCATCATTGATGTTTGCTTGATGGAGCTCTACCTGTGAAATTAAATCCTCCTTGGTCAAGTATTCCTTCACTTTCCCCAAAACAACAGTTGAAGTAGCAACTCCAGTTCCGCAAACGATTAGTCCTTTTTTCATAACTGATCCCCTTCCTTCCTGATTTTATTGACATATAGCAGACCAGCAAATGCAATGATTCCAATCGCCGCAATCCCAGGCCAGCCCACCATTTTCCCAACACCAACAAATAAGCCGGTTGTCCAAAGCGCTCCGTCTACTAACGCTGAAATGCTGGAGTTGTCTCCAGCGCCAAAACCGGCATTGTTTGCCATTTCTGTAAACAACGGAGAAACCCATGTAGCGATATACAAACCTGCACTTATGTAAATGGTGGCAGCAATAACTGTCCGAATTATATTCCCTTTAAAGACAGGGACCATTAAGCAGATTAAAAATGGAATGGTAGCCAAATCACCAAACGGCAATACCGTATTGCCTGGTAAGATAACTGCCAATAAAAGGGTAATAGGCACCATCAATAAGGAGGCGGACAAAACTGCAGGATGACCAACTGATAAAGCACTGTCCATTCCAATGAATAATTCTCTATTCGGAAATCTTTTTTTCATCATTTCACCGGCCGCTTCCGAAACGGGGGTTAGCCCTTCCATCAGTAATGCAACCATTTTTGGCATCAAAACAAGTACAGCACCTGTCTGTATGGCCAATTGAAGTGTTTCTTGAAGGTTATAACCTGCCAGTACACCAATAACAATACCTAGTAAGACACCGAGTATCAGAGAATCTCCAAGTAACCCAAACCGTTTCTGGATGGTTTCATGATTAGCCTCCAATTTATTAAACCAAGGGATCCGGTCAAAAACATAATTCAGGGGTTTTGCTAAAAAATAAGATGGTGCTGAAGCTGCATGCGGAAAAGTAATTTGCTTGAATCCGTAGTAGGATTGAATATCTGACGCAAGCAAATCACCCAAGAGAAAAATCACCATGACATGTACAGCAATGGTAAGCAGTCCGAATGCAAAGTTATTTGTGATCGCATAAACTAAAGAGCCTGTAAACGCGAAATGCCAATAGTTCCATATATCCACATTTAATGTTTTGGTTAATCCAAATAGCAACAACAAAATATTTATTCCTATGCCTATAGGAATAGCTAGACTGCCTAATGTTGTGCCATAGGAAATAGCCGCTGCAGCAGGCCAGCCCACATCAATTGTGCGTAAATCGAAACCAAGATATTCAACCATCGATTTTGCTGCAGGTCCTAAGCTACTCGTTAATAATTCAAGAATCAAATTCAACCCGACAAAACCAATTCCTACAGTAAGCCCTGCTTGTATCGCTTTTTTCACTTTTGTTCCAAGTATAAGCGCAAAAATAAAAATGATAACAGGGAGCATAACGGAAGCTCCCAGATCAACAAACCATTGTAATCCTTCCATAAACTCACCCCAGCAAACTATGTTTCTATGTTATTTATTAATTGAAGCAAATGACTTTTATTTTTTATTTGGTTGAGCTGCTGCATAAATGCAGTGTCCTGCAAACATAGAAACAACTTCTGTAAATGTTGTAAATGCTCTGTCGGATCCCGAAAAGCAAGCATAAAAATAAAAGAAACATCTATGTTTTGCTGATTATTGCCCATTTGCTGGAAAACTACCGGTTTTTTTAAAGCAGCAAATACGACCTGACTTTCGATAACATGCTTGCTGTCAACATGTGGAACAGCCACTCCGTATGGTTGTACCGGTAACCCTGTTGGAAAGCC
Source organism: Virgibacillus halodenitrificans (assembly GCF_001878675.1). Taxonomy (NCBI): domain Bacteria; kingdom Bacillati; phylum Bacillota; class Bacilli; order Caryophanales; family Bacillaceae; genus Virgibacillus; species Virgibacillus halodenitrificans. The sequence continues at coordinate 2,997,342 of NZ_CP017962.1, forward strand.
TTGCTCTCTTTTTAAAATTTCCTCCATAAAATCAGCGGTTACATACCCTGTATTTATTAACATGCTACACATGGCAGTTAATGCCTGTTCTTTCGTACCCACTGTCAAATTCATCATAAAAATATCTTTCAAATTTCTCATCCTTCATCTTTCAACTAGCCTAGATAGCGGTGATATAATGATCTGGCTCTCGCGGCATCATTGGTCCCATGTACAAGCACGCGTCCGTCCCGAAATAACACCAGGCGATCATCACCAATTGTGAACTGTAACAAATACGGGTTCTGCTTAACCTTTCCCAACTTTTTCAGCTTAATAGCCAATGTTTCTAAATCTTTTGTCTCTCTTGAGCTTGGTCGAATCTGTACCGTTTCTCTACCACACAGGATTTCTGCTTTGGTTGTATTTTCATAATCCAAAAATGGATAGTTGGCATGATCCCCACATGATTTGCACTGTTGCTGTTTTAAAGACCGTACTTGGATAGTTGATTGCTGATTATTCCATAAATCGAAAGAAATTAATTCCTGCCGTAATCTATCCGTTTTTTCTGTCAATATCTTTAAAGCTTCAGCCGTTTGATGTGCTATAACAAGCTGCACAACCGGACTAATAACACCTAATGTATCACAGGTCATTCCACCAATGGGTATGTTTTCCATTAAACAGTGCAGGCATGGAGATACCCCCGGTAGGATCGTATAACTAATTCCATAACTCCCTACACACGATCCGTAAATCCATGGGATAGAGTACTTCTGAGAGGTATCGTTAATTATCATGCGAATATCAAAATTATCTGTGGCATCAAGGATCAAATCAACTCCGTGAATAAGTTGCTCTAATTCTACAGGTGTAACATCTATAATATGGGCATGTATCGTTATTCCGCTATTAATCTCCTCTAGTCTCTTCTTGGCTGCGATTACTTTTGGCATACGTTCTTCAGCATCTGCTTCTGTATATAATTGCTGTCGCTGTAAATTACTCCATTCCACATAATCTCTATCCACTATTGTCAACTCTCCGACCCCTGCCCTGGCCAGAATCTCTGCACTTCCAGTTCCAAGTGCTCCTGCTCCGATAATTAAAGCATGCTTATTTTCTAGTTTTTCCTGTCCTTCAGCCCCAATGCCGGAGAAGAGTATTTGTCTTGAGTAACGGTCATGCATTACACACTGATCCCTTCCATGGGACTGCTTGCGGTAGCATATCTTTTCTTACCAATTCGGCCTGCTTCATATCCGAGTCGTCCTGAGATCACCGCAAGCTTCATCGCTTCAGCCATTTTAATCGGATCTTTGGCTCCCGAAACAGCTGTGTTGAGTAGCACTCCTTCAGCCCCCATCTCCATTGCCATGGCAGCATCTGCTGGGGAACCGATACCTGCATCCACAATGACAGGGACATTTGCCTGTTCGATGATGACACTCAAATTCAGAGGATTAATTATTCCTTGTCCGGAACCAATTGGTGAAGCTCCCGGCATGATCGCATGCGCACCCACTTCCTCAAGCTTTCTTGCCAGTACGACATCATCTGACGTATATGGTAATACGGTAAATCCTTCCTTGACTAATTCCTCTGTCGCTCTCAATGTTTCAATCGGGTCCGGCAATAACGTTTTGTCACACCCAATTACTTCTACTTTAACCATGTCGCAGAGTCCCGACGCTTTTGCCAATTTTGCAGTTCGAACAGCTTCTTCGGCTGTTTGGGCTCCTGCTGTATTCGGCAATAGGCTGTATTTCTGCAAATCAAGCTTTTCCAGAAAATTCGGCTGTGAGGGCTCAAAAACATTCATCCGACGCACGGAAAAGGTTAATATTTCTGTCTCCGATACGTTAACAGCTTCTTTCTGGGTTTCGAAATCAGGGTATTTACCTGTTCCTAGTAATAATCTTGAATTAAATTTTTTATCTCCAATGATTAACATCTCAACCGCCTCCCACAAATTGTACTAATTCAATTTTATCGCCATCCGCTACTTCTTTTTCCGGATGTTTTGCCATGTCCAAAATTTCTCCGTTATGCTCTACAATTACTACTGGGTTTGTAATATTAAAGTGGTTCTTCACATCTGTAATTGGACTTAATAATATCCCATTTCTGAAATGACCTGTTGCTATCGTCAACCCATGCAGTTCTGGATGTTTTCCGATGTAAGGATAGCCGTCTCCTGTTTGTGGCCGAATCCCTGCCCATGCCTTTTCCCACCTAGCATTCTTTAATTCCGGGAGCAGCCTTCCCGCCATTTCAATTAATTGGGATAAACTAGATAATTCAACTGTTGGATTCTCTTCATAAGGCTTCTGTGTTGCCCCAATGATGGTTCTTCCTCTGGACTTTGGCACAATATATCCATTGGATAAAAATATGCTCGAGGTGGCAATTGGCTTATCGTGAATAACCGAAAAACACTCTCCCTTTACTGGATATACATCTAACGCCACACCTGCATTACTTAATATTCGCTTGCTCCACGCACCTCCAGCGATAATTATGTCTTTCGCCAAAAACGTACCTGCACTGGATTTCACCCCTGATAAGCGCCCGTTTTCATAGATGAAATCCTTCACTTCTGTATGCTCTAACATATCTGCGCCAAGCTTTTTGGCAGATTGTGCAAAAGCATGGGCTAGTAGTGGTGCGGAAACCTGTCCATCATGCGGCAGATATACACCACCAAGAGCAGCATCTGAAAGGCCGGGCTCACGCTTTTTCAGTTCTTCTGCGGCTAACCATTCTGCTTCCTCCCCGATCGATTTCTGGTATGCAGCAACTGTTTTTAAATGCGCTACTTCTTCTTCTGTTTGCGCGACTTTTATAATGCCACTTTGCATCAATTCGATATCGACACCCGAAATTTGGTATAATTCCTTTGCCAACCTAGGGAATCTGGACCTACTTTGTCTCGCTAAGTTAAATAGCGGGCTATCCCCTTCCAGTTCGGATTGAGCACCGAGCATGCCAGCTGCGGCACTGGAAGCTTTTTCTGCTAAACCATCTTTCTCCAAAACTAGTACACTATAGTTTCGCTTACTTAACTGAAAGGCAATAGAACTGCCAATTACGCCGCCTCCAACAATAATAGAATCATAATGACGTTTCACACGACCACCTCGCTTTTTGTTAATGCGTATCTATATTCCTGTGCTGCTTTCAGCGGATCCTTTGCAAGTAATATCCCTGAAAGAATAGCTACACCACTTGCACCTTGCCCTAATACGTTAGGTACATTTTTTGGTCTTATTCCTCCAATAGCAATTACAGGTATGGAAACTTGCCTGGCAACATGCTGTAAGCTTCCTACACCCTTAGGCTCCAAATCTGGCTTGGAGGCGGTTTCAAATATATGTCCATATACAAGATAATCTGCCCCCTGTTCTGCCAATTGTGTTGCTTCACTCACCGTATGTACAGAGCAACCAACCTTTAATTCCGGAAATGCGTTCTTCACCTTAGCCACTTCCATGCTCCGATAGGTCAGTTGGACACCATGAACTCCCGTTTGATTTGCTACATCCACACGATGATTCACAATGAGCTTTTCCATTGGTACCCCACTGGCAGAAAGGTTTTCAATTGTTTGTACCAAGTCTTGATCAGTCCATTCCGGTTCACGTAAATGCAAAAAGTCTATATAACGATGAATCTCAGCAACAATAGAAACAAGTGTCTCTGAAGTTTGCTGACCTGTAGAGATAACATGTAGTTCTTTTATATTGACCGCCTCCTTTTTGTGATTTTTAAAAATGAATAAGAGAACTGAGATAGTTGAGTAGATAAGCTCCATTGATTTCCGTTGCATACGGGCGCTTTCCACCGGCATGGCTTCAGCTCATGCTATTCCGGCTGGAGTCGCGGGCCAACAGGACAAGGAAAGCTTCTAAGAGAAACATCGAACGCAGAAAAGGCGGGTTTCTTTTTCAAGGACGTTGGTCATGCAATCGTTGCCACAAATGTTTTCGGTGGGGCGAGTTAGCGCAGCCTCAGCCTCAGTCCCAGGACGTGGCGTTCTTAGATTGCCATCTTTCATTCCAATCAATTGGTATATGCTATTGATTAATTAAAGATATTTAATAACCGAAAAAGTATCTTTCATCTTTAATCGTTTTGAAAAATAAACTTTAGCGTAGGAAAAATACGGAGACTTCTGGGGGAGATGAGGCATCGGTGAGACCCCGGAATGCGTAGCATGAGGAGGCTCATCAGCCGCCCCCGGAAAGCGCAGTATTTTTCCGTAGCGGTGTTATTTAACTTTTTATCATTTACAGCTGAATAGGTTTCTCTAGTAACTCCCTTCCCTCCCACTATCAATGTAATGAGACAACGTTTGTGCCACATCATTTGCAATAGAACCTAAAATTTTTCCCTCCTGTTATTCAGGAAAACAAAAAAACCACTCTTCCTTTTTAGGGAAAAGTGGTTTGTACGCTTGTATTTTCATAAAAATATAAACGGATACCAATCCACCACTTCCCTACGCCGGCACTAACCGTCTCAAGTTCAAAGAGTCCCAAAGTCAATTACTTTGATCTCAGCCCTTTTAAAAGGCACCCCTAGTGGAATCGCATATTAAATTGTACTTGTTATGAAATTTAACACGCTTATTTTAAATTGTCAATAATAATTTATTTTTCTGATAATGATTAGCTTAGTTTGAGTACACAGAAAATAAGTTTTCATAACTAATAATAAACCATTAAGAAAGGGCACTCCACGTGCCCTTTTCTTAATTCTTAAGCTTCCACATCCACCATATGTGATTTAAATCCTTCATTTTCCACATCATCAGATACTGGAAGAAAAATACTTACCTGCTCTGTTGGTTCAGTATCATCATTAGCCACAGAATGAACGACACCTTTAGGAACTAAGAATGTATCTCCTTCTTTATATGAGGTCCACTCCCCATTTTTCAGAAGTCTTACTTTCCCTTTAGTAATATGAATAACCTCGGCAACATCATGGTAATGTGGTAGTACAATTCCTCCTACCTCGATACGTTCACGTAGCACAGAGCTAACGCTAACTCCCAGTTCATCAGCCTCTGTAGCACTTAGAAGTTCTTGATTGAACACTTCACGATGCTCTGTAAATTTATTCCACTTTAACTCTTCCCCAACATTAACCTTCGTATTCTTTTGCTCATTCATTTACAAACACTCCTTCTTTTTTTAATAGAATCCTAGATATTATCGTCCATCATAATCCTTCAATTAGTTCGTAATAACAGTTCCTGTTTTTCCGGTAATAGCGTCCTTCGCTTTGTCCAAGGAAGTGATAATAGATTTTCTGCCTTCCTTTGCGCTAACGAAATGAAGCGCAGCCTCTACTTTTGGAAGCATACTACCTGGCGCAAAATGTCCTTCCTCGATCAATTTTTCTGCTTCTTGGATGGACAACTGGTCAAGGTCTTGCTGGTTTGGCTTTCCAAAGTTAATTGCAATCCGTGAAGGTGAACCAGCATAGGAAACATGATAAATAATTTGATACAACATAACTCAAAAAAGCCGCCATTGTACAGTTGACCTGTATAACGGCGGCTTTTTAAAATATGCTAATGGTGTATTTTTTTATTTATATATTAACTATCCATTATATACTTGCCCTAATCAAATTATGCAGTCGTGCTCGCAATCTGATAATATGTGGCTCTCTACCATAATGAACTCGATTGGTTAGTAAAATAACATGTAGCTTTGCTTCTGGATCAAACCATATACTTGTCCCCGTAAAGCCAGTATGCCCATAAGCACTTGAGGAAAAAAGATCTCCACAGGAAGATAATTTCGGACTTTTCAACATCCACCCAAGTCCTCTATATTCCTCACCAAATGGGGTATGGTTTTGTCTTGCAAGTTTTAGAACACTTTCTGACAACACGCGATGCCCTTTATATATGCCGTTATTTTCTATCATTCTTGCAAAATTGCTCATATCACCTATCGTAGAAAACAAACCAGCATGGCCACTAATACCATTCATTGCATAGGCATTTTCATCATGAACGATTCCTCGTTTATAATCACCGAGCTGCTCACTATATTCTGTTACAGCAAAACTCTCTACATTATTTGTAGGATTAAATGTTGTTTCTCCCATTTCCAGAGGAGTAAATATTTCTTTATTTATAAATACGTCGAATGGCTCATCTGTAATTATTTCTATTAATTGATAAAGTGTAATAAAGCTTAAATCACTATAAACAACCTTGGATCCTGGTTCATATTCAAGTGGTTCTGTAAGGGCGCGGTGGAGAATTTCGTTTCTCGTCAAATTTTCTCTATAAAATTGCCGATGTGCTGGAAACCCAGCAGTATGTGTTAATAAATGCCGGATAGTCACTTTTTCTTTTCCATTCATTAAGAAAGCTGGCAAGAAGAGATGAACCGGATCATCCAAACGTATGTCTCCACGGTCTATTAGCTTCAATATAGCAGGAAGAGTAGCAATGACTTTTGTAAGGGAAGCAAGATCAAATACTGTTTCTATCTGCATCGGGGAGATCGTTGGATACACTGCTCTATTGCCAATTGCTTCTCGGCAAATTATTTCACCTTGATATGATACATGTACCACCGCCCCAGGTATATGCTTGGAATCAATCTCTTTTTGCAAAAATGCTCGTATTTTCTCTATCACTTTCTATCCCCTCCTCGCATGTAAAGATTTTTCATAGGAATCATAGCTTTTCCAAACGCCATAGCCAAGTTTTTTGTAAAATGTTACGAGCCCTGTCCAATCAATTACAATCCGGTAGATATCTCGTCTTCTTAGCTCGGCAATTCCTGCTTTTACGATAGTAAGTCCATACCCTTGACCTCGTTCTACATCATCAACACCCAATGGACCAATACCTCCGAGCTCTTCTTTGAAAAGGGGTGCCCAATAAACATTTTGGGCAATAGACAGGGAACGAGAATCGTTTATCCTACAGAAACCAATAATATTACCCTGTTTCTTCATGACTATAAATTCGCGGCCATTTCCTCCTTGCTCAAAGTATTTTAATGCTTCATATTCCCAGCGTCCGGGAAAGCAGCGATTCATAAAGGTGAGGAATTCATCTTTCTCTTCATAAGCTAGAATCGTAAATGTTACATCAGAAGTGTTTGGCTCCTCTATTTCTTCATTTGCATCATATGCTTTTATCATGTCATGTTCCTGTACATACATTTTATATCCTTTTGCTTCAAACCATTGCTTCGCTTTCGCATTGTTTTCTGGAATCCCAGGAAAATAATGCCATGGGTCTCTTCCCAGCAAAATAGTTCCCATCCCTTCATCACGAAATACTTTTTCCGCATGGGCCAGTAAACGAGAACCAATTCCCTTATTCTGATACTGTTTCGCCACTACAATAACTTGAATCCACCCTGTGCTGGTTGGCATGGAAACAGAAGTTGCTTCCTGCCACATTTTTGCAATGATAAATCCAATTACCTCTTCAGCATCATTGATTGCAATCAAGGACCCTTCCCAGCTCACATTCTCATCTTGAAAACTATTTTGTTCAAATAGCTCTGTCCTCATCGGAAAGTCTGTGCCTAATTCTTTATTCCACAAATCAACCAACTGTTGTAAATAAATTGCATTCCATTTAACAAGCTTCATTCATATTCACCCCGATAATTTTGGATAAATTCACTTTCATTAAATTGAATCCCGTCTTTTTTTAATGCGGCGATAACAGCTCCACCTGCAGGATCAATTTCAGGCATGATAAAGTGAACTTCCTTCCCAAGTAGTTTTAACGTTTGTTCCATTGTTTCTTGGAATAAATCAACACGGTTAAAGATACCTCCTGCCAGAACAACAGGAATAGCTTGTTTTTCCTTTTTAAATTGATTATCAATTAACCTGGAAATGGATTTTCCAATCTCTTTCCCTTGCTGCTTAACAATTGAAAGGGCCATTACATCTCCTTGATCAGCTGCTTTAAAAACAAGCTTGCTTAATGATGCAATTTCTACTTTTACATCAGCTGCTTGATAGACATGTGGAATTACATCAGTCAACTCTTTTTCATGAAAATGCTCCAGAATAAATTCACCCAACAATGGAAGTGTTCTTCTTTCATCAAGTGCTTTAAAAGCTGCTTGTAAGGCATCCCTGCCAATAGAAAAACCACTGCCGTTTTCATCGATAAAATGTCCCCAGCCACCAACACGACCGTGTTCCCCATCTGCATTAATCCCATAGGTGATAGAACCTGTACCGGATATCTGTACGATTCCCGGCTTGCCAAACGACCCGGAATATAATGCAGTTACTGCATCATTATTTACACTAATATTTTCATACTTCTCCAGAATCACTGACAAAAGCTGCTTCATTTCCTGTTTGGAAGCTTGTCTGCTTACCCCGGACATGCCGGCAAATACTTGCCGGATATCCTTTATGTGTAGATTACTTTGTGTCCAAAGCTGTGAAAATAAGTTCTGGAATCTTAATTTGACGGTTTCTTCAGGTACACTATTCGGGTTAGTTGCTTCAACTAGAGCTTCAGCAATCACCTTTCCTTTTTCCGTTGTAATGATTGCTTTTGTTTTTGTCCCACCACCATCAATCCCTAAATAATACATTCAAATCCCCTCCATCTAACAAAAGGATTAACTCCTGTTGAGCTAACCCTTTCGTGTTTAAATAAATCTTTATCCTTTTTTATTATTGCCATTACCATTCATTGTAAGAAAATCTACAGCATCCCTTGTTGCTCCTAGGTGCTTCACTGTTTCCTCATATTGCATGGACGCAACACACATAAAGAGAATATCAACTACTTGCAGTTGAGCAAGACGTGATGAAGTCGCTCCACTACGAAAGGTTGGCTCACTGGAGGCTGAAGTATACAAGTTAACATCCGCTTGTTCAGCGACGGTTGACCTTCCATATTTCGTCAAGCTGATTGTTGTAACCTTATTCTCCTTAGCTAACTGTAGAATTTTTGCTATTTCAGGAGTTTCTCCAGAAAAAGAAATCCCCACAACAACGTCCTTTTCTTCTGCATTAGCCACAAGTGTTGCAGCCATATGCATATCTTTAAAAGCATATGCTGTTTTATCAATACGCAAAAATTTCTGCTGGGCATCTTCTGCTGCAATGCTTGAAGCTCCGACTCCAATAAAGTGAATTCGTCTGGACGCTCTCAATATATCAACCGCTTTTTGCAACTCATCTTTATTTAGCATGTCAGCTGTTTCCCGAACGGTTTGGATCGTATTATCAATCATCTTCTTTATGATGGAATTTGCTGATTCATTTGGTTGGATATCCTGATAGCCAACATGATCACCAGGTTTTCGCAAATCACCGGCGATTCTCAGCTTCAAATCCTGATAGCCTTTTAAATCTAACGACTTACATAAACGAATAACAGCCGCTCCACTCGTGGCACTTTTTTTTGCCAGTTCATTTACCGTTAGCGAAATAGCCTCTTGAGGATTATTTATAATATATGTTGCAATTTTTTTCTCGGATGGGGCCAACTTCGGCAGCATTTCCTTTAAAATAACAATGCCTCCTGTTGTGCTCATGCAATCAGCTCACTTTTAATTGGTTTAGTCTGGACAAAGATATAACTGGTTCAAAAGCTATATTCTCACAATAGCAAGTGCTTATCGGCGAAGCTTTCTCTTTATTATACCTTTTCCTTCCGCGCACGTTCAATTGCCTCACGAACAAAACCACCCTCTAGGGTTATATAGCTTTGCGCCTCTTCAAATGAAACATTAGCTTTGAGCATGACAATTGCCGGTTTTACCTCAAAATTTGTTATTTCCAATATTTCTGTTGCTTTTTCCTCAGCCACATTCGTAATTGTACTTACAATGCTTATCGCACGGTCCTTTAATTTTTTATTACTTACCTTTACATCAACCATTAAATTCTCGTACACCTTGCCTATCTTAATCATGGCTGTAGTTGTAATCATATTTAAAATCATCTTATGTGCAGTCGCTGCTTTCATCCGCGTTGATCCTGTCAACACTTCAGGGCCAGTCTCTACCTCTATCGGAATAGATGCAAATTTACTGATCGCAGAATCCAGATTACTAGAAAGGCTGACAGTTACTGCTCCAACTTTCTTTGCATGCTTTAATGCACCTATTACATATGGTGTCCTGCCACTGGCAGCAATGCCAAAAACTACATCCAAGTCGGTTATATTTCTTTTTTCAAGATCCTCTATGCCTCTTTCTTCCTCATCCTCTGCACCCTCCACTGCTTGAACAAACGCGCCTGTACCTCCAGCCATTACTGCTTGAACAAGCTCAGGTGAGGTGCTAAACGTAGGTGGACATTCGACCGCATCCATAATTCCAATTCTTCCACTCGTTCCAGCACCTACATAAAAAAGCTTTCCCCCATGAGATAACGCATGGGAAACAGCATCCACAACTTTTTCAACTTGCGGAAGCACCTGCTGTACCCTTTGCGCTACGGTCATATCCTCTTTATTAATTACATTTAAAATTTCTTTTGTGGACATAGTATCAATGTGTGCTGTATGCTGATTTCTCTTTTCTGTCGCTAAATTGGTCAGTTTCATCTATTCTCTCCATCCTACTTATATAATAGATAACTCTCTCTTTGCTTTTTAAAATCTTCTAATTCTTTATCACATGCTTCAAAAAATGGTTGGACAGTACATTTTAAAATGATTTGCTTCAAATCCCTCGTACCTGCTAAAAGGTCAAAAAAATATTTACCCTGATCATTCGTTATAAACTTAAATTCACTTTGGTACATTTGTGCAATTGTTTCTATTAAAAGGACACCTGCTTCAAAGGAATTTAACTTCTTTCGATCAGATACATGCAATTGGACGCCTCCACATATCTCATTTTGGTGTTTTTGATATGTCGGAATAAAGGAAGTCGGTCTTGCCAAAACGCCCGGTATCTTTTTCTGATTAAAAATCCTTGCAAGTTTTTGACCATCAATAAATGGTGCGCCAACTTGCTCAAACGGCTTTGTAGTACCCCGCCCTTCTGAAAGATTCGTTCCTTCAAAAAGACATGTACCTGGATATAAAATATTCATCTCAATATTCGTAGTGTTTGGTGAGGGCGGAACCCAAAAAAGTCCTGTCTCATCATAATATTTATCTCGTTGCCAGCCCTCCATCGGAATTACCGTAAGCTCACAATCATAGTCAAATTCATGTTTAAACATAAGAGCAAGCTCAGCTACAGTCATGCCATGCCGATTTGGTATTGGCAATAGTCCTACAAATGAGCGTACATCTTCTTCTACAAGGTTCCCTTCCATTCGTGTGCCTGCTACAGGATTGGGACGATCCAGCACAACAAATTGTTTTCGGTATTCTTTACATGCTTCCATCACATAAGCCATCGTATAAATATATGTATAATACCTTGCGCCAATATCCTGCAGATCAAATAATAAAACATCCACCTCTTCCAGCATTGCTTGATCAGGCTTACGTGTAGCACCATACAAACTATAAACTGGTAAACCGGTGTATGGATCTATTGTGGATTCAAGCTTCTCTCCCTCTCTGGCATCCCCACGAATACCGTGCTCCGGCGCATACAATGCTGTTAATTGAATATCCGGATGTTCATGAAATAGATCGATTGCAGGAACAAGCTTCTCATTCACTCCTGTCATATTTGTAATTAATCCAATTCGTTTCCCTATAAAACTTTTGTATTCTTTTTCAAGAAACACATCAAGACCAATTTTCATATAATCCACCTTTTTTCGTTCATGCTGCCTTTTCTTCCTATATAAACCCTACATTTTCCTTTAACTTAGCACATACGGACAGGCAAAGCTCCCTTCACCTGCTCTTTACCAAATAACGCACTAACAGCTATCTGAATTGCCGTGGCGGTAGGTTCATATGTACAAATAAACGCTGAGACTTTTGGTAACAGAGCGATATCATATGGACTTTTCATTGCTATAACAATGATTGGAATGCCTATTTCTTGTATACGTTGCACTAACTCAATTTGTTTACTTTCTGTTGAAAGGCCAGACGTCCCAATAATCACATAATCATAATCCTTCGCTTTATGGGCAATTGCTTCAATATATTCGTTTGAAGCATCACCAGAAAATGGCTGCACATCAAAATTATTGTGATATGCCTCTATAGCACTACTCCATGAGAAATTGTTATGCTTCTTATCCTCTACCTTTGTTTTTGCTTCATCTCCTGAGGTAATTACCATGATCTTACAGGTTGACGAGCTGTTGAGTGGAAGAAGATCTTCATTATTTACAATCGTAACACTTTCACGAAATACAGATGCCGCAAGCTTTTCATGTCCCTCCCCTCCAACAAAAGCAGCTACGGCAGGCGGAGTATCAAGTAAATGTACATCCTCCCACTGCAAATACGCAGCTTTTAGCCTTTGAATTCTTTTATTCGCTTGTTCGACAGCATGCATGACAGATTTGTCCTGTTCAGCTGCACTGAATATTTTCTCTATAGCTCTTATCTGTGTCTTGTATGTATGTGAAATCATAATTAAATCTATACCAGCTTCTATCGCACGGACCGCACCTTTTTCCGTACCGATACCTTGCGAAATTGCATTCATCTCCATACAATCTGTCGTTACTACGCCATCAAATTCTAGCTCTTCTCTTAATAGGCCAGTAATTACCTTCTTCGATAACGTAGCCGGAAGACCGGCTTCATCATCGATAGAAGGAAAATAAACATGAGCAGACATCACGGTATCAGCACCTGCTTGGATATTTTTCTTAAATGGGTAGAGTTCCACTTCATCCAAGCGTTTCTTATTATGGGGAATGACAGGTAAATCCATATGAGGATCTACTCCCATATCTCCATAACCCGGAAAGTGCTTCAAGGTTGTAATCACGCCGGCAGCTTGCATTCCTTTCATAGCTGCTTCGCCAAACATGGCTACTTGTTCTGGTGACTCGCCAAAAGACCTCACCCCAATGACAGGATTCCGCGGATTATTATTCACATCAACAACAGGCGATAAGTTCCAATTAATCCCTAATGCCTTTAATTCTTTTCCAGTGGCAACCCCGACATGATAGGCATTTTCCACTTGGTTTGTTGCTCCTAAAGCCATTGCTCCAGGAAAATCCGTTGTCCCCTCACCTAATCTGCGTACAATGCCATTTTCCTGATCAATGCAAATGAATAGGGGTTGCTGATACCCTGCCTGCTTTGCTTCCTTTTGAAGTGCTGTCGTTAACTGAAGTACTTCACTAGGCGTACCAATATTGCGACTGAACAAGATAATTCCGCCAATATGGTATTCATGAATCATTTCTTTCATGTGCTTGGGTATTGACTTCCCATCAAAACCAACCACTAGCATTTGCCCGATTTGATGTTTTAATTTTCTTACGTTGTCCACCATAGACCCTCCAATTTCCGCAAAATAAATCGCTATCCTTTTATCGCTCCATTCATCGCTCCCTTAATGAAGAAACGTTGCAGGAATAAGAAAAAGACTATGATAGGGATCATAGAAATGATCGCACCAGCAGCAATTAAGCGCCAATCTGATGTGAACGTTCCCTGCAGCATGTTTAAACCAAGTGGTAACGTAAACATGTCCTGATCATTCACAATAATTAATGGCCATAGAAAATCTCCCCATGCACTAACAAATGTAAATATCATCAAGGTCACCATGGAAGGTTTAACAAGTGGCATTAATATTCTCCACCAAATTTGAAAACTGTTTGCACCATCCATTCTCGCTGACTCATCCAATTCCTTCGGTACGGTCAGAAAAGCCTGACGCATGAGAAATACACCAAAAGCTGTAGTAACATGTGGAAGCACCATTCCCATGTAGGTATTTTGCAAGCCAAGCTTTAAAGAAATGATATACACAGGAATCATTAATAATTGAAAAGGAATCATCATGGTTGAAAGCACCAATATAAATATCGTGTTTTTCCCTTTGAATTTCATCCTTGCAAGTGGATATGCTGCAAGAGAGCAAAATAAAACATTCAAGAATACAGTCAGCACAGCAACTACCACACTATTAAACAGATACCTCCAGAAAGGAAAGGTGTCCATCACTTTGACAAAGTTAGTTAATGTTGGATTTTCAGGTAGCAGCTTCGGAGGATATTGGAAGATGTTCTCACTTCCAGACTTCAATGCAGTTGATAACAGCCATAGAAATGGACCAATCATGAAAATCGTTACGATAATTAATAATAAATATAGGAAAAACTTCTTGATGATCGGGTTGTTTGTTTTTGTTTTACTAATTTCCATTCAGTTCCCTCCTCTCACGCTGTATTATCCTTACCCATAAATTTAATGTTGATTATGGAAAGAACAAGTGTAATTAAAAATAATACGACTCCAGCTGCACTGGCATATCCCATATTAAGACGATCGAATGCTTCTGTATAAATATAAAAGACGAGTGTTTCTGAGCTATGTAATGGCCCCCCACCAGTCATAATGTAAATCTCTTCAAAAACTTTCATTGCTGCGATCGAAGACATAATTGTTACGATAAGCACAAATGGCATCAGCATTGGAATCGTAACTCTTGTTACCTTTTGCCACCAGTTTGCACCATCAATATCAGCAGCTTCATACAGATCATTGGGGATAGACTGTAGACCAGCTAGGTAAATAATCATATAATAACCAAGCCCTTTCCAAATGGTCACAACCATAACCGCAAAGATTGCAGTCTGTGTAGAAGTTAACCAGTGAATTGGCTCGGAAATGATATTTAATATATCAAGCACGTAGTTTAATAGACCATTTTCTTTATACACCCAATCCCAAGCTATCCCAGCAACTACTAAAGAAGTTACTACTGGAATATAGTAAGCCGAGCGGAAGAAACCAATGCCTTTTAATTTTTGGTTAACCAACACAGCTAAAAATATCGGTATAATCACGAGTGCCGGAACGACACCAATTAAGTAGATAAATGTATTTGTTAATGTTTTCCAGAATAAATCATCTTGAAACAAATTTTCATAGTTTGTGGTTCCTACAAACTCAGCGTCTGCAATCATATTATAATCAGTCATGCTTAACCAAAAGGCCTGGAGCATTGGATAAAATATAAAAGCACCTAATATGATTAATCCTGGCAGCAAAAACAAGTACGGTGTAAGCTTATTTGTTCTCAAATCATTCACCCTACCTTTTGGATTTAGAAATGATGCATTTTTTTACATTGTTTTATAAAAAGAAAGGGGAGAGACTACTCTCCCCAACTAATCTACTTGCTTATTTACTTAAAATTTCATTCCATGCTGCTTCTGCTTGATCCAACGCCTCTTGTGGGCTCATATTTCCAAGCATTGCTTCTGAAATAGCATCATACATGGCTTGACGCAACTCATCATAATTATCCATTGGCTTAATTAGCAACTCAGACTCATCAAGCTGTGCAGCAGACTGAATACGAACTAAATCTACTGGCTCTGCATCTTCACCTGCTTCAGTGAAATATGGATCCTCTAACGCTTCAACTGCAGACGGAAGAATCGGTGTTAACTTAGAAAATTCGAGTTGATTTTCTGCATTCGTCAAGAATAAAGCAAACTTAACTGCTGCTTCCTTACTTTCCGTTTGTTCAGGTACTACAATGTTTTGTACACTAATTGTCTTTTTGCCACTCTCTCCAGTAATACCAGTGGAAGGAAGTGTGTTCTCATAAATATCAGGAGCGTTTTCTTTAATTTGGGAGATAAACTGAGATCCCATAAATGTCGCAACCTGTCCTGCCTGATACATATCAATTGTACTTCTTTGATCACCTGTTAATGCTTCACGTGGAATTAAGTCATCCTGATATAGCTCAGTAAAGTATTCAAATGCCTTTAAGCCTGCATCTGTATTGAAGGCCGCTTTTGTTCCATCTTCATTTGTTAAATCTGCTCCCATTTTAACCATATGCTGTAACACTAAAGATAGATCAAGTGATGGGAAATAGCCGTATTTACCTGTTTCTTCTTTAACTGTCTTAGCTACTTTCTTTGCATCCTCATAGGTTACCGGGATGTCTTTTTCAGGATCAAGACCTGCTTCTTCATAAATTGCTTTGTTATTAAGGGATACTTCTGTAGATAAGTACCATGGAATAGCAAAGGTTGTACCATTAATTTGGTTCGCTTCCCATGCACCTTGAACATATTTCTTTTGATCTTCTTCAGCTACTGCTTCATCCATATTTACCAATGCATCCAAGTCAGCCAATTGGGAGGCAAATGTAGGGTTTAAGTTAACTACATCAGGAGCTGAGTCAGAGCTAACAGCTGTTAATATTTTTTGGCTTAAATCTGCTGCAGGCACATCCAACCATTTCACCTTGATATTTGGATTTTCTTTTTCAAAATCAGCAATAACACCTTCAATGTAATCTGTGAATGTTGGTTTTAATTGCATTGTCCAAAACTCAATAGTTGCTTCCTCTGAGCCTCCAGACTCCTTCTTTTCTCCATCTTTTGCTGAAGAATCATCACTATTGCCACATGCTGACATAACAAGCATCGCTATGATTAGCAATAAACTAATTAAACTTTTTTTCTTCATCTCCTAAAAAACCCCTCTCAAATTATCAAACTCTTTTTTTGATGCAAGATTCCGAATTCTTTTTATGTACTTAATCTCTTCTTAACTCTGTTTTGAGCCAAAAAGTAGTATTGCTATAAAACCCCCTTTTTGTAAGCCTTTCCAACAAAACCGATAGAAGGCTACCTTACTATTTGCTTTGCTGATTGAATTATATAAAAAAATATTGCGTTGGTCAATAGGTTTTAATGAAATTTTATTTCAAATTTACTATATTTCGACAAATTATTCGTAGATTGATAGGGTAATAGTTTTAGCACAAAGAAAAAGCACAGTAGGTCTATTACTGTACTTTTATCAAGGAAACTTCATTATATTCATCACCCCAAATGCAGAACAATCCCCGGGCCAAAAGGTATTCCCAGAAATACAAATGCCAGAAGTAAAAGAAATCCATACGAGTGGAAGATCAAGTCATATGAAAGCATTAAGCATTCAATGTTTCAATCCCCTACTTTTTTGTTTTATTCCTTCATGAATTCAAGCACGATTTATAAAGTACAAATCGGTGTAATGATCTTCGTTAAGGAATCGGCAATACGATAGGCTGCTTGGATAAATGCCGGATAGTAATCGAGGAAGTAAAACATCTTTTAAAATAACGGTGTTTCAATAGCCGTTGTGCAGATTTTACTTACTTTAATATGGCCTTAACAAAACTGCTGAACAACTAAAAGCAGCTAATTTATTTATACTTTTTAATAAAACTTGGTGATATAAATTTTAAGGAACTATAACATTTCAAATCCACAACAACACATTCCTTTGTTTGAGTGACAAAGTCAACTTCACAAATACTACTATTTTCTACACAGTCTGTGTCTTCATCTATAATTGATTTATTAGGCTTTAAAAGTTGGAATACAGCACAATTATTTTTACAATCAACTTTTACTACCCTGAAAAATACCGTTGCAAAACACTGATTTGTGCCAATCCTTCCCCAAGTAAAAAATGGATGTCCATAAGGAGTTTGTATTATGAAAGGAATTATGTCGCTACATACTGGTTGTTTTGATTTTTTTAAATCACAGGTAATGTTGTACTCTTCGTTTTCCTTCTCCCGCTCCACAATTTCGGACAATACTTCACAAAGACATGTATTGCAATAATTGATATCTTTAGACTCCTGCTCATCATCATGCTCAGAATAGGTGCTATTATCTTCAAACAAGTATGATCACTCCTTCCATAGGAGACCTTTATCCATATTATATTAATTTATTTATTAACTGTGTTGGCCTTTGACCTAATATATATAAATAGGGCGTAAGCGGAAATTACAAAAAAAGCTTACGGTAGCAAGACTGATTACATACAATATTAAAACAGAGTCATAAGGGGTGAAATAATGTGCCATCAGTGTGGTTGTAACAACTGTAATTGTATTGGGCCACCAGGAAAGCGGGGGAAAAAAGGGGAAAATGGATCGCCCGGGCCTCAAGGGCCACCTGGTCGTCAAGGACCTCCTGGACCAAAAGGGGAAAATGGCGAAAAAGGGCCACCTGGTCGTCAAGGACCTCCTGGGCCAAAAGGGGAAAATGGCGAAAAAGGGCCACCTGGTCGTCAAGGACCTCCTGGACCAAAAGGAGAAAGTGGTGAAAAAGGGCCGCCTGGTCGTCAAGGACCTCCTGGACCAAAAGGAGAGAAAGGCGAAAAAGGGCCGCCTGGTCGTCAAGGACCTCCTGGGCCAAAAGGGGAAAATGGCGAAAAAGGGCCGCCTGGTCGTCAAGGACCTCCTGGACCAAAAGGAGAGAAAGGCGAAAAAGGGCCGCCTGGACCACCGGGGCCACCATCACCTCCAAAACCGCTTTGCTGCCGTTTTTTACTAGAGCATTCTACCCAATTAATCCCTCCTGCAGTTGCAGGCTCCACTGTTGTTGACAAAACATTATCTGCAGAAATTGTCAAAGTGTGTGATGAGGTAGTAGTTATTTGTGGTTTACTAAACAAGCAAATAGAATATCAGGCATTAATAGAATGCGAACTGGTTTCTAACTATACCATTATTGATGAGGTTCCATTTACTTGTATTATTGATAGAGATGATATTAAAGCGAATGATAGTTTCACAATTACCTTTTTGGATGTTATTTGTGAAATATCCGGAGAAGAAGCAAATTTTGCTACTGATAAAGAAACTGGCCAAGAAGTGGCCTTCCGATACGCTGAAAAAGAAATTATTAAAATTTGTATTGAAAAAGTAAACAAATAACTATGAAGTCGTGGTCATGAAATACCCCTTTCAGGTAGTCAGTTAAATAGAGAATGTTTACTTTCTATCCCAAAAGGGGGTTTATTTATTTTTTATTGTTTGCAGAGTCACTAATCAGTATATCAAAGTAATCCTTAAACTTTTGACATTGCTTCGACCAATGCCAATTTTTTATTTGAGTTAAATTCTCTTGAGAAAGCTCATTTAATATCTCTCTATTATGAAATAGAGTTAAAAGTGATTTCTTTAATTCTTCTTTATCTCTACCCTTCAGCAGAAAACTTCTTTGTTTTTCTCCTAACACTTGCGGCACAATCCCTACATTTGTAGATATAACCGGGACTCCACACGCCATCGCTTCTAATACAGGGTTGGGCGTCCCTTCAATCTTAGACATGCAGATAAGAACATCTATTTTTGAATAGTAATCAACCATATTATCGTGTGAAATCATTTTATGCACACGATCAGCATAATCTCCTTCGATTTCAAACTCCTCTTGAATCAGCTCGTTTACAGCAGGATTAATAAATGTCCGAAACCCTTTGAAGTCCTCAATTTTAATTCCCCACTTACTGTTGCCCACCCAACCTACTCGTAATGGCCGTTTCAATTGATTAAACCGGTCTAAGTTCTTAGGATAAAACAGATCTGGGTCCACCCCATCTTCAATGGTCATTATAGGAGCTGGGTAATCGTCTATACCTTTATAAATCTCGTATAGCTTTTTTGAACAAACATAATAGCGAAAGTTATTGAACATATTTTTTCTTTTTTGAATGGACTTCTCTCCAAGAAATAAATGATCATATACTGCTGTGGATAATATTTTGTCTCTGTACCGATGTATAGGTATATAAGATATAATCTCTCTCCATAAAAAATGCAGAATATCACAATCCTTAATTTGTTTGTGGAGTTCATCTGCATTTTTATTGCAAGCATTAAAACTAACAATCTTAAAATCGTAACAACCACTCAAATGTTTTTTAATTTGCTTTGCTATATTTGCAAAAGCCCAGTTATCTCGGTCAGTAATTAGAGCAATCTTAACCTTTGACATATCTGGTCGCACCTCCATTCTGAATATATTTAATAGGGTATTATATGCTTTTAAAGAAAATTTGGTTGGTTGTGGTGTCCTATTGGCAGCTATATACTACCTATTTCCCCTTTCAATGGGCCACAGTTGCCACTTTTTCTAATATAGATCATACAATGTAATAAAATGATGGAGGAAGAATAATGACAAAGAGACTAAAAATTCTCATATTTACCGGGGACTTCCAAGAATATGTAGCGCCTGTATTTTATTATTTTTTATGCGAGCTGGAAAAAATAACTGATCTTACTGTGTGGCATGAATCTGGAGACATTAACAATATATTAGATCAACTGAAAGAAAAACCAGATTTTATATATTTTAATGAGTATGGCGAAATGAACTCACCTGTCATCACAGGTTTAAAAGATTTAGAGATCCCCTTCGCAATACAATTATTTGATTTACATTACCAGATTAATAAACGCAAAAGAGCTATAAGAGATGAGAATATTAAACATATATTTACTGTATATCGTGATTCCTTTCATGTATGGTATAAGGAATTTAGTGATCGAATGTATTGGTTGCCTCATCACATCAATACAGAAATATTTAAAGATTACGGACTTAAAAAAGAATACAACTATTTATTAATGGGCGCAATGTCAAGACGCACCTACCCGTTACGAAATATGATTGTTGATAGAATGAAAGACAACCCAGGATTTGTTCATCATAAACACCCAGGATACAGGAATATTAAAGATCATGAAAAGAATGTTTTTGTAAGAGAGGCATATGCAAAGGAAATTAATAAGGCAAAAATCTTCCTGACCGGAAATTCCAAATATAATTATCCCCTTGGTAAAAATTTCGAGGTTCCAGCATGTAACACCTTATTGTTGGCTCCTCCCTCTAACGAGTTAAAAGATTTAGGCTTTATTCCAGAAGTTCATTACATCCCTATAAATAAAGAGAATTTTGAGGAAAAGGCAAAATACTATTTGCAGCATAAATGCGAAAGAGAAAGGATCGCGAGGCAGGGGATGGAGATGGTCCATGAGCGGCATTCTACATCTAAACGTGCAGATCAATTTGTGAAAGTTATTAAAAAAATTATTTCAGATGAGAAAAATAATTAATGAGCAAATGCTTTTTTGAAGGGAGGAGTTACTTATTGAGAAATTAACAATAAAACATTACCAAAACCTGAAACAAATAGGAAGAGGCTCTCATGGAAGGGTCTACAAGGCATATGACCCTATTAAGAATAGAAATGTCGCCATAAAAGAAGCTGTCAAAAGAATAAAAGATGCTGAACATGAAGCTACGGTTATGAAAGCTTATGGTAAATCTCCTTTTTTGCCAACTATCTATGATTACTTTGAATATAAAAATACTTCATTTATTGTAATGGAATATATTGAAGGAAAACCAGTTGGCAAAGGAGATTTTAAACGGCCTTCTGAAAAAAAAGATGAAAAACTCAGTGTTCAAATCACTATTAATACATTAAAATCGCTCACCTCTATACACAAAGGTGGTTATATTCATAATGATATAAGACCAAAAAATATTATGCTTCAGAATGATAATCCAGCTACTTTAAAAGTAATCGACTTCACATTAGCTAAAGAATTAAGTCCTAAACACCTTATTCAGACAGACTTACGGGATGCTGCACGATTATGTATATTTTTATGTCATGGTTATTTTCCCGATTCATTATCAGAGCTTCAATTTAAAAATGACAAATTACAATCCACCTTATTGAATTTTCTGCACCCCTCAAATGAAACCTATGATCAATCAAGTGATTTTATAGCAGCACTTCAGCCATTTGTATAACATAGAAAGAACTCACCTCCCTGAATCAGAGAGGTGAGTTCTTTCTATGTTATTAAGAGATTTATATAGCTTTATAATAAGATGACGTTATCTAATTGATTATAACGACTTGTTACATTCCTGGTATCTATGACTAGATTTGAATGATCAATGATATTCTGATAATCTACAGAATTATGATCTGTTAAAATTAGAACACAGTCTTGAATTTTAATATTTTCTTCTGTAAGGACCAGGGACTCTTGCTGAACAGAACCCAGGCTTAATTCGGGTACATGCGGGTCATGATAGGTTACATCGATACCCAGGTCATCCAGCAGTTTAAAAATCTGAATTGCTGACGATTCTCTGATATCATTTACATCCTTTTTATAGGCAACACCTATAATTAGAATTTTGCTTTTATTTATCGGCTTTAAAAGATGTTTTGTTACTTTTTCAACTATAAATGCTGGCATATTGTCATTTATTTTTTTTGCAGCTTGAATAAATGAAAGGTTTACCCCATGATGTTTTGCCTTCCAGCTTAAATAAATTGGATCTACGGGTATACAGTGACCGCCGACTCCTGGACCAGGAAAATAGGGTGTAAATCCAAACGGTTTTGTGCTGCAGGCCTCAATTACTTCCCATATATTCACATCTAATTTATCACATAGGATAGCAAGTTCATTCATAAAAGATATATTAATCAATCGTTGTGCATTTTCGACTAATTTACTGACTTCTGCTACTTTAGAAGAAGATACATTAATTACCTTATTAAAGACAGACTCATAAATTTCTTTTGCATAATTTGTACAAAGTTTTGTTTCACCTCCAACAATTTTCGGTATATCTTCTAATTTATGAACTTTCTGTCCTGGATTAATCCTTTCGGGAGAATAGGCTACAAAAATATCTTTTCCGACTTCCCATCCTTTTCCTTGAACAAGAGGTACGATCTCTTCCTCTGTTGTCCCCGGATAGGTGGAGCTTTCCAGAACAAGCAGCTGCTCTTTTTTCAAGAATGGCAAGGCTGCTTCGATTGCTCCCTTTACATACTGTAGGTCAGGTTCATCTAAATTATTTAATGGAGTAGGAACACAGAAAATAATAGCGTCAACCTTGGATAAATAGTGATAAGAAGTACTCACGCTAAACAAATCATTTGTGAACAATTCATTAATTTGTTCATTTGAAAAATCCGCTAAATAACTGGTATTTTTTTTCAACAAACTAATTTTATTTTGATCTGAATCTATCCCATAAACCTTATGACCTTTATTTATGAATAATTGGGCCAATGGCAGGCCAACATACCCTAACCCTACTATTCCTATTATTAATTTGTGTGTCATAATGATATTCCCACGCTTTCTACTCATTGAATTTAAAAAATGTTTTAATCATAGACATAAATGAAGACGCTTGAGGTGTTTTCTTCACCAATTCATGGACTGCCTTATAGTTTTTACCTCCGGCAGAAAAAGCACCACGTTCATTTGTTTTACTCAAAAACCATGCAATTGCTTCTACATGATCTCCAATAAACACTTCATTTTCCTTGTTATCAGGCAGGGCAGTTTTTTTTACAGAAGTTTGGATAGGAATTAATTTATAGTGGTTCATAAAAGCTTTCGTTTGTGCCAAGGGAGGAATCGCTAAGGAGTCATATCCGATATCATTTATCACCGTTCGTCTTATCGCATGAGGGAACGAGTAAATGGAATTATTCCAAAGAGTAGGCTGAGATAAAAGAATATTTAATAAATAGTGCATGGTACACTGTAGACCAATAGGGTTATCATCTAGAGATGCGCTTTGATCAATTAGCGCAATGTCTGCTCCTGCATCAAGCTCCTTGAATATCATTTGATAGTCTTCCGTGCTGAATGCCTGAAGTGGATCTGTAAAAAGAACCACTTCACCGCTTGAATAAAAAGCACCTATAGACCTTGTGATACATGGTCCAAGACTTTTATTCAGTGGTATTACGTACGCACCTTCCCGTAAAAGTGCTGCAGATTTTTCTTTATCTTCATCATAAGTCACCACAATAATCTCATCTGAAGCCGCCTCTTTTAAGCGCTGAATATGCATGGATATTTGTGTAAGCGGGGCATTATTTTCATCACAAATAATGGCACTTTTTTTCTTTTGTCTCTTCTTTTTATGAGTTTTAAATTGATTAATAAATTCGCGATCCCGGTAATCTGCAACCCCTGCTCTTTCACCCTTTAATTTAATTAAGTAATGAATGGCGGAAAGATGGTCCCCAATAATAATGTTCTCCAGAGGTACATACGGAGTATCCGTGGATATATTCAGGTGGAGTTCAGGACGTACTTTATTTAAAGCAATAACATCGAGATATTTTGGGGTAATAATATCTAATTGTTCTTTTATCGCCTTCCCCTGGGCTAGTGGAGGAATGGCAAGATTATGCCAACCTATTTTTTTAAGTGCATCTCTGCTAATGGAATGCGGAATGGCCACCAAAGAATTTATTGTCAATTCAGGAGCTTCATACATTTCATTAAGCGCTTTTTTTAAAATTGATATGGAATGAGGGCGGTGGGGTTCCATTAATAAACCCTCCAGATTATTAAGAGCTATATCTGCACCATTCTCAATGGTTTCTATAAAGGGTATTAAATCCTGGTAAGGAATTACCATATCTCCATCCATAAACAATAAAATGTCTCCCTTTGAAAAATACGCTCCTATCGCTCGACCGATATCATGGCCTAATGGATTTTCATAATAAAGAACAACACAATCATGGGATTCTGCAATCTCCCTGGAACGATCTGTAGAACCGTTTATAACAGTAATGACTTCGTATGGATGAAGCATAAATACTTCTTTTAAAACTTGATCCAGTTTCTCTCCCTCATTTCTTACGGGAATAATTACGGATAATTTACTCATTAATCTACATACTCCTTTCAACAGCGTAATCCAATAACGCCTATTAGCATGCTTAAACAACTTCAATTACAATTACAATATGCTTAGAAGAACACTGGTGTATAGGCTTTGAAAGTCTATATACTAGGTAAATAAAAAAGGAATCTCAAGTACTGATTCCTTTTTTTATTTACTATTTATATGCTGTTTCGATATCTCTTTACTGTACCTTCCTTATGCAAACTTTCAGTATTTCCTTTTCTTCAAATTTCCAGGCAACCGGATATTGAGAGAATTCCGGATGATAACCGAAATTTTTAGGTGTGTCAAACACATCACATAAGAATGCAGCTCCAACGATTTCAAACTCATCGTTTTCGTTGGCATCGTCACGGTCTATAAAGCATTGGAATGGAATATCATCTTTAACATAATGATCTATGATAGAAGTGTCACCAGAGCAGTCTTTTTTTAGTGTTTTATAATAGATCGTCTTATGCACTGTTCCACAAATAATCACTTTTTCAGGACACACTTTTTCAATAGCAACATCAAAAGTTTTTTTGTGGGTCACAGGATATTGCTCAGGACGATCTGGATTAAATAAAGCTGGAGGCACAAGCTGTGTCTTTCTCTCAATTATAATTTGACAACAGGATTGGGGATTTGCAACCGGGCATGGTCTCGGGGAAGGAGTTGTGGTAACAGGAGGGGTGGGCTTTGGGTATTTTTTCTTTTTTTGTCTGCATTTATAATGTCCTCCTATCTTATCGGCTTCTTCTCCTTTATCATTATAAAAAGTTGCTGCAACTTGAACTCCCATCCCCTTATTAATTGAAGTTAATGGAGCATGAAGCCAACTTTGTCCCTCACTTCCTTCTTTACTATCCAACTCTATCGTACATATTAATTTCTCGTTTGGTCCTAATCCTCTATCTGTATTATCCTCAATGAGGTATTCAAAGTCCTTTTCCATGTTTTCTTGTTTGTGGATATTAAAATTTGAAGCGTTATTAGCTTGAGTTATCTTTTTTATCCGGATAGGTAAGTGACCAGTATTAAAAAATACTTGCCTAATATTAAAATTTGTTTCTGAAGGTAAGGAAGGACTTGTATTAGTAACCATAAATACCGCCTCATTACTATTTGGCAAAATCTCAACATCAATAATTGCCGTTAATACTTCCCCATTGTCCCCTATACCTAATAATTGGGAATATAATTCCATGACATTCTCTCCTTTTTTGAACATAAAATATACTACATCATATGAATAAGGAAATGACTTGTATAGACATAAGACATTGCCTAAGGGAGTGTTGACAATTAATTATCCAAATACTAATTTGGTTTCAATTATTATACCTGCAAAAAATGAAGGTATTTCAGTTTATAATACACTTAAGTCTCTTTATCAAAGCAAAACCAATATATGTTACGAGGTAATTGTCGTTGATGATCATTCAAATGATGGCTGCTGTGACTTTATTCACGCTGATGAACAAACAACTCTTATTCAAACAAATGGTCTGGGTGCTGCCATGGCGCGAAATATAGGAGCCAGAAATGCAAAAGGAGATATTTTAATTTTCTGCGATGCTCATTTATTCTTTCAGGATTTTTGGATTGACAGACTAATCGAGCCAATTAATAAGCTGATTTGCGATGCAATAAATCCAGGAATTTCGGATGTATATAATCTTAAACAAATAGGCTATGGATACAAGTGGAATGAGAGGTTAGAGGCAAAATGGAATACTGATTTGACTGAGCTTTCACCAGTCCCACTTCTTGCAGGTGGCTGTTTAGCAGTAACAAAAATCGCCTTTGAGCAGGTAGGTGGCTTTGAGCATGGTTTTAAGACTTGGGGACATGAGGATGAAGAGCTCTCTTTAAAATTATGGCTCTTTGGATATTCATGCTATGTGGAGCCGGATGTAATTATTATGCATGTTTTCCGTGAAGACGAACCTCCCTTCCCACTATCCTGGGAGGACATTGACTATAACTTTTTACGTATGGCCTATTTGCATTTTAACGAAGAAAGACTCATAAAATGTCTCAACTTTATTAAACATACAGATTCTAAAAAAATTAAAGAAAGCGTACTATCTGGTGATGTATTGCAACAAAGGAAAAGGTATAAACAAATAAGAAAGTATGATGATGATTGGTATATGGAAAAGTTTCAAATTCCTATTTAGGAGTGGATTAAGATGAAAAGAGCTGTGGTCGTTTTCTTGGATTCCAAACCAGATCAAATAAAGTTGTTTAAATGTCTATATGCTTCCTTTGATTATATTAAATCAAGCGATACTTCACTAGTGGTTTTTGGAGAAGCATCTGTGATGAAATGGGTACCAAAGAATTGCATCAAGGTACCTGTACAGTTAGAGGATGACCCAGCTATTTATAGTGAGTACCCCTATATTTATTCCCTATCCTCTCTCACAAAAAAAGAAGCTTCTATTCTGCTTCATTTTGATTGGATTTTAAAAACAGATGTCGATACATTTTTAACACCTGCATGGAATAGCTTCCACCCGACAGGCTATACCGTGGGAAAGGGAGCATACGCAAGCACGAAGGAAGTAAAAAGCAGAATTATAGAGATCTCCAACCAATTCAACCTTCGTCATCAAGGTCGCTTTAATATCGGATCTACTCATTATGGAAAGCCTTCACTACTTTTAAAAGTAGCCGATACTGCAACTGAATTGACCAAGTATCTGTTATTAAAGGAATTCATTATTAATAAGGGGGCATGGCCAAGTTGGTACTTTGGTGTCTGCAGCTTATATGCCTCAGATATAGCTGTTAACCATCACGTTGATAACATATCTATTTCCCCAAATAAGTTGGATCATCCAAGTACTTCACCAAACAGTATCTACCACCACCCTCATATCCATTGTTGGCATACCGATCATCTTTTTTCAAAATTCGCTTACCTTAGAGGTGACTATGACAACACAGATCCTAAAAAACTAGATATGAATAAGGTGCATGATTATTGCTTATATAATGCCATTGCTACTCAGGATTAATGTATTTCTATAGAAGAACCATTATAAGCCCTCTCATTTTTTTAATAAATACATATTCTAAGTAATAAACAGATGAAGAAGGAGTCAAAGCTATGAAAATCCTAGTAACAGGCGGTGCTGGTTTTGTTGGTTCACATATAGTGGATAAATTATCTGAATTGAATTATCAAGTAGTAGTAGTTGATAATTTAGCAACAGGCAAACATGAATATATTAAACCAGGTATTAGATTTTATCCTATGGATTTGCGTAATCGGGAATTAGATCAAATTTTTCAAATTGAGAAACCTGATGTCGTCATCCATCAAGCTGCACAAGTTTCTGTCCAAAATTCCATGAAAGCCCCTTTAAAAGACTGTAGCATTAATGTTATGGCAACAATTAACCTTCTAGATTGTTGTGTGAAATATAATGTAAAGAAAATCATCTATGCATCCTCTGCTGCCGTTTATGGACCAGCTGCAAAATTGCCAATTAGTGAACAAGAGACAGTTTCCCCCATGTCCTTTTATGGATTATCCAAACTAACTTCTGAGCAATACATTCAAGCATACTCTCGCCTTTATCCATTGGAATTTACAATTCTACGGTATGCAAATATATATGGTCCACGGCAGAACACGCAAGGAGAGGCTGGTGTAATTGCTTTATTCGTACAGCAATTTATAAACAATCAAAATATAGTTATATACGGAGACGGAACGCAAACAAGGGACTTCATTTATGTGGAGGATGTCGTTAATGCAAATATAGCAGCAATCAACAATGGGAATAACCATATTTATAACATTGGAACAAATCAGGAGACCTCTATTAATAAGGTATTTAAAACTATTAGGGAACAAGGGAATCAAACGTTACAGTGTACTTACAGACCTAAACAACCCGGTGATATTGAAAGAAGTTGTCTACTCAATAAAAAGGCTCTAAACGATCTAAAGTGGAAGCCTTCCACATCATTAGAAAAGGGAATAATTAAGGTTATTGAGGATTTTTCCAAGCGTTAAGATGATAGTGACCCACATAATGTTTTCTTTCCTTCTAAAATGAGGGTCCAACCATCCTACATTAATTATCATAAAATAAATTATCCTGAAAAATGGGGGCGATTCAATTGAAGAATGTTTCTGTGTTATTTCCTTATAAATCAGATCGTGGACCAAGAGATCGTATATTTGAATGGGTGACTTCATTTTATAAGGTAATGATGCCAGATGCAGAACTTTGTATTGGTGAAGGTACTTGTCAAGATAACTTATTCTCTCGTTCCAAGGCAATAAATAATGCGGCGAAGAAAGCTACAAAAGATATATTTATTATAGCTGATACGGATATATATTATGACCCAAAAATAATTGAAAATTCTTTGGCAGCTTTAAGTGAATATGAATGGATCATACCTTATTATAAGATTCATAAATTAAGTGATAACACTACTGAGAAAATACTAAGCGAAGATCCCGCGTGGCCTGTTCACGGTGAAATTACTGACTCTACTATCATAAAACAAGCAAGGGTCGGTGGGTTAAATGTTATTCCCAGGAAAAACTTTGAATTAGCAGGCGGATTTGATGAACGTTTTTGCGGATGGGGCGGTGAAGATGATGCTTTTGGGATAGCAGTTAACACTTTATGTGGAAAGTATCAACGATTGGGAGGTGAAATATTTCATTTACATCACCCTACATTGAAAAGAAAGGGAAACCCAAACTACTACTCTAATAAAACGCTTACTAAACACTATAGAGATAATAAAGGAGATAAGGAAGCGATTAGAAAACTAATAAACTATAAGCGGAGTTGATTAAATTGAAAGAGGTTTCTGTTCTCATTCCATATATGACTGATGATAAGCATAGACAAGAGGGATTTAATTGGCTAATTAAATTTTACGAAAAAATGATGCCGGAAGTCGAAATATGTATTGGAGAGGGGCGTTGCAAATCTGATTTATTTTCTAAAGCAAAGGCAATAAACCATGCAGCAAAACAGGCAACTCGAAACATTTATGTAATAGCGGATTCCGATATTTTTTATGATCCAAATCTTATTACAGAGGCAATTAATTTACTAAAAGAACATCCTTGGGTCATCCCATACCACAGAATTCATTATCTGAGTAAAAATAGTACAAAGAAATTAGTAGAAACGGACCCGGCATGGCCAATACCTATAAACGTTGATGCACATACTCCAAACAAAAAGAAAAAAGGAGGTATTAATATAGTAACAAGAACGTGCTTTGAGACAATTAACGGATTTGATGAAAGGTTTTGTGGATGGGGAGGCGAAGATGAAGCATTTGTTCACGCAATGAATGCCGTCTTTGGTAAGTATGTACGTTTAGATAAAGACATCTATCATTTGTGGCATTCACGTGGTAAGTCCGCAAGTGGCAATCCGTATTATCAAGATAATAAATTGCTGCATGCACGATATCGATCAGCAAGAAAAAGTAAAGAAGCAACAATGAAACTTGTAAACGAACAAAACAGATTATAAAGGAGGTATTTTTTTGTGCAAAAACCCTCACGGAAAGAATGGCTAAGACTTAAAAAAATGGGTTACGCAGATGTTCAGGGGCAAGAAGGTATCGCTGTGGAATCTATGTATCAGGGTGGGGATGTATATGTGCGAAATCAACTTGGAGAACACAGCTTTCTTCCACATAACATTCAAGACATAATAGAAGCTGGTATAAAATCATTAGAAAAAGAGATTATTCCAGTACAAAAACCAGATATCATCGCAGAAGAAATACGAAAGTCTATCGAGCTAAGCCAAGGATTCTCAGTAATTAGTTTAGGTGATGGCGAAATGATTGCAATGGCACACGATCTACTACTGCCGACAAAAGAACTGATTAAAAATCCGCGGTTTGTATATCCTGAGTTACTGAAGCACAGCCCCAAAGGTCACTATCCCCTTCTTCACACCGGTATTACAATTCCAAATCACGATGTCAGAGAGTTACTGACAAATAACGTATTAGAAGCTGATGCAGTAGGAATACCTATCGCTAGATATCCAACTTACCAGGGTTTATTTAATCAGCTGGCTACACATCATAAATGGCCATTGAAAAAAATGCTTTTAACTACATCAGCAATTGGTTATCGACTTAATAACACACCAATTTACAATGAACTTCTTACTAATCATAAAGTTCTTCTGATTGGAAACCTAATGAGTGAGGCAGAACAATACTTTAAAAATGAGGGTTACACAAATATTGTTGGGTCGATTCCAGTACCCGGGTTTGATTCACATCCATCCGTCCTGGAAAAAACCAAAGACTATGACTTTGATGTTGCATTGGTGGCGGCAGGAGTTGCCTCTAACATTATATGTGTTCAGCTAGCAAAAAGAAAAAAAATCGCCATCGATATTGGACGCTTGATCGATGAGTTATTATCAGGTAAAAAGTCGATCAAAAGATAAAGACTTTTTATATATTTAAATAGTGGCTATAGATTACGATAGAAGAAGTACAGCAACCTAAAAGTTACTGTACTTCTTTCATTTTTAATATGTGATCATTTTGCTTTCCTCACCCTAAATGAACTCCAATCCCCGGGCCAAAAGGTATTCCCAGAAATACAAATGCCAGAAGTAACAGAATCCATACGAGAAGGAAGATCAAGCCATATGGAAGCATTAATGCAATCAATGTACCTATCCCTGCTTTTTTGTCATATTCCTTCATGAATGCAAGCACGATTATAAAGTACGGATTCATTGGTGTAATAATGTTTGTTGATGAATCGGCAATACGATAGGCTGCTTGGATAAATGCCGGATGATAATCTAAGAAGTAAAACATCTTTAAGAAGATTGGTGACTCCAATGCCCATTGTGCTGAGCCGCTAAAGATAACTAAATTCAATCCTGCGGTTAGTAACACAAATGCAATTACTACTCCAATCCCAGTTATTCCTGCGTTCTCAAGAAAAGATGCTCCACTAACCGCAAGCCATGTCCCAATATTTGTCCATTCAAAATAAGCAATAAATTGAGCTGCAGCAAAAATTAGGACAATAAAGCCGGAAAGGTCTTTCATTGCCTCCCCCATAAATGCAGGAATCGATTTCGAGCTCGTAATCTTTTTCGTCGTTATTCCATAGGCAATACCCACCGTGATGAAAAAGAGCATGATGATTGGCACAATTCCTTTTAGAAATGGAGAAGGAACCATCCCTCCATTTTCATTTCGAAGCGGCGAATCCGGCCAGAAAATAACGATGAGCAACAATCCGATATACGCTAATGCCGCGAAGGCTGCATTTCTTAGGCCTCTTTTTTCTATCGATTGAACAGGCTCGAAATCTTTTTGCAGATCTCCCTCATATTTCCCAAGGCGAGGTTCGACGATTTTTTCCGTTATCAAAGCACCCGTAACTGATAATAGAATGACAGATACAAGCATGAAATAATAGTTATCCACAGGTGTTACAGTTACCGCGGTATCAAGAGTCCCCATCACTTCCGCTGATATCCCGGACAGCACGGCATCTGTATTACTTATAATAATATTTGCAGTGAAACCGGAACCTACACCAGCAAATCCTGCGGCAAGTCCTGCTAAAGGATGTCTGCCAACATTATAGAAAACCATTGCTGCTAATGGAGGAATAATTACGAAAGCTGCGTCCGCGGCTAGATTGCCAAGAATACCGATAAAAATAACGGCATAGGTAATCAGCCCTTTCGGCGCTTTTAGAATCGTGCTTTTTATAAATGTTTCGATTAACCCTACCTTATCAGCAAGACCGATTCCCAGCATGATTGCCAACACAATGCCTAGTGGTTTGAAGCCTACAAAGTTCTCCAGCATGGATGTCAGCATGTATTGAATACCCTCTGCTGAAACAAGGCTCTTAATTGCAACCGGCTTCTCTTCCCCTGGCTGCAAAAATGTGACATCAAAAGAAGAAATAATCCAGGATAACAAGATAACAAGAATCGCCAGACTCGCAAACAGCATAAACGGATCTGGCAACCTATTTCCTAACCATTCCACTTTGTTTAATATTCTAGAAATGAATGTATCAGAACCTTTCTTTGATTGCACAGCCATTCTCCCACCCCATTATTCAAAAATTTTATTATCTATGATAACATAATTATTCCTATGAAAATAGTAAGGATTGTTATGAAGCTGTAATTATTAGTTTGTAGCTTCTCTTTATTAAATTAGAAAAACCAGACACTATTCAGTATCTGGTTTTCCTTCTTCTTAAGCCCACCACATATCTACAGGCTTTTCTCTAATTAATATATTCTTTAAATTGCCAACCGCAGCCCGAAATCCTTCGTCTACTGACATGAGTGGATCCTCATGCTCAATACTAACAACATGATCATAACCATACGTCCTCAAAGCACTGACGATGTTGGTCCATTCCTCAATACTATGCCCGTAACCAACTGAACGGAAGGTCCATGCTCGTGTCTGGACATTGGAATAGGCTTGCATATCAGTAAGTCCATACATGTTTACATTATCCCAATCAATATAAGTATCTTTTGCATGAAAATGGTGAATTGCATTTTCCTTACCTAGAATTTTTATGGCCGCCACTGGATCAATCCCTTGCCACCAGAGATGACTTGGATCTAAGTTTGCACCCACTGCATCATTTGTGGCCTCTCTTAATTTGAGCATCGTGTAGGGTGTGTGAACTAAAAATCCAGCATGTAATTCGAGTCCTATTTTCACCCCATGGTCCTTGGCAAATTGCCCTTGCTCCTTCCAATAGGGGATTAATCTTTCCTCCCATTGCCATTCCAAGATATCCGAATAAGCTGTTGGCCATGGTGTTACTGGCCAGTTTGGATACATTGAATTCTCATTCGAACCAGGCGTTCCAGAGAACGTATTTACAACAGGAACATCCATCATCTCAGCAAGTTTAACAGTTTTTATAAAAATATCATGGGAATCCTGGGCATGTTTTTTATTTGGCGATACTGGATTGTCATGGCAGCTAAATGCACTGATGGTAAGCCCTCTTGAGTGAATCTTCTCTAGATATTCCTTACGCTTATCTTCACTCTTCAGTAGTTCATCCATATTACAATGTGCATTTCCCGGGTTTCCGCCTGTACCTATTTCCACAGCATCAAGTCCAGCATTTTTTACATGATCCAGCATTTCTTCAAAGTTTTTGTCTTGAAATAAAACTGCAAATACTCCTAATTTCATCTTACGGCCGCCTTTCCACTATGAGAGTTTTACACTTGTTCCACTTTCACTACTTTGATAAATTGCCTCAATTATTTTTGAAACCTTCATTGCTTGTTCCGGCTTAACAACTAATTCACTTTCACCGAGACAGCTATTTACGAAATTTTCCGCTTGCACTACTCCTGCCCTTTTTTCATTATGCTCGGCTTTTGCCGTTGTTTCCATCATGCTTCCAAGCTTCGGCTGATATAACTCGAATGGATACATATTTAAACCACCTTCTGCTCCGGAGACGCTTAGATGAATTTTATCTTCTTTAATATTAGCAGCCCATGAACATTCAAATAGAACAGATATGTCATTTTCAAAGGTAATATATGCGGAGACATGATCATCTACTTCAAATGTTTGATAATTAAAGGACCCCCAATCATTAATTTGGATGGGTGATTTACTCAAACGATTATATGTTTTTCCAATGACCTCTACAGGCTCGGGGTCTCCTAGTAACCAAATAGATAGATCAAGCAAATGACAACCAAAGTCTATCAAGCTACCCCCGCCTTGCAATTCTTTATTTGTGAAAACTCCCCACCCGGGAACTTTTCTCCTTCTTAAAGCTTGGACTCTCGTGACAAGTGGATCACCTATTTGATTCTCCATCACTGCTCTTTTGGCTATTTGACTAACCTCCGTGTAACGATAATGATAGCCTATCGATAATAACTTCCCAACTTTTTGAGAAGCTTCAATCATTCTTTCACACTCTTCCGTAGTGATGGCCATTGGCTTTTCACAGAAAACGTGAACACCAGCATTCAAGGCTGCTATAGAAATTTCAGCATGGAATTTGTTAGGCGTACAGATTGTTACCGCATCTACTACCGCAAATAATTCATGGTAGGTGGAAAATACATGCGGTATATTATACTTTTTCGCAACCTCATCTGCTCTTTCCTTGTTCATATCATTTACTGCCATCAAGGTTACTTTGTCCTGTAATTGTAAAAATGCTGGAATATGCCTTTCTTGAGCAATGCCGCCGACTCCAATAATACCCATACGTAATTTTGTCATTATTTACCCTCTCACATTGCTGATTTTATTTAATTCACTTGATTCTATTGCACTTAAAATTATTTCTAATGATTTCTTCCCTTCTTCACCTGTAACCAGTGGCTCTTTATCCTCAAGAATGCTTTGCACAAAATGATCAATTACATGTGTGGTAGTCTGTCCGCCAGATTCATTTGTTTGAATCTCCCCAAGCTCATAATTAACCACGTCACCGTTTTTATATTGGGCAACCAAGGAATACGTTGGGTGCTCCTCCAGCAGTAAGATGGCATTTTCTCCATAAATAATTGTCGAGTTATCCTCCTTGGCGTTGTATGCCCAGCTTGCCACTAATGTACCTATGACTCCACTTTCCGATTTCAGAATACAAACCGCATTGTCATCAACATCTGTATCCCCTTTTGCACTTGTTTCCACAAAAGCTGCAATATTCGTAAATTCCTCGCCGAGCAGGTAACGTATTAAGTCGGCTTTATGTACACCTAGGTCACCCATCGCCCCAATAAAAGCTTTGTCTTTTTCAAAGAACCAGCTATTTCTCCCATCCGCGCTCCAGCCTTCTGGTCCGCCATGTCCAAAAGTGGTTCGGAAACTATAAATTTTTCCTATTTCTCCACTCAAAATTAATTCTCTTGCCTTTTGGTGTGAGGGAACAAAACGCTGATTATGAGCGATCATCAATTTCCGATTATTTATTTCAGCAGCCTGCAGCATGTTTTCTGCTTCCTCCCGCGATGTCGCCATTGGTTTTTCACAAAGAACATGCTTTTTCGCATTCAAAGCAGCAATCGACACTGGCGCATGTAAATAGTTTGGTAGACAAACACTTACCGCATCAGCGTCTTCATTTTGCAATAGCTCTTCATAGTCTGTATAGGCTTTTGCATGATATAGTTCAGCCATTTCATCTGCTCTTTCTTGCACGATATCACACACTGCGGTTATTACTACCTCAGAGTTTGCTTGATATTCGAGGAGATGTCTATGTCTTGCGATACTTCCACAACCAATTACTGCCACTTTCAATTTATCCAATTTCCTCACCTCTACTTATCCAATTTTTCTAGCGGTTGTTGATTTCCATAGGAATGTCTTGTTGTATTCGTATTTGCAGCCCATTTCACACCATTTATTATTACTTTCTGAATCTCCTTATTATGATATGTTGGATAGGACTCATGACCAGGGCGAAAGTAGAAAATTTTGCCACGCCCACGTTTAAACGTGGCGCCACTGCGAAATACCTCTCCCCCTTCAAACCAGCTAACGAACACTAATTCATTTGGTGCCGGAATATCAAAATGCTCTCCATACATTTCTTCCTTTTCAAGCTCAATATACTCACCCAGACCTTCTGTAATCGGGTGAGTTGGGTCAACTACCCACAAACGCTCCTTTTCATTCGCCTCTCGCCATTTCAAATCACACGTTGTTCCCATTAATTTTTTAAACACCTTAGAAAAATGTCCTGAGTGCAATACAATTAGCCCCATCCCCTCAAGGACATACTCCTTCACTCGCTCAGCAATTTCTTCACTTACCTCTTCATGCACCTTATGTCCCCACCAAATTAGTACATCAGTTTCAGATAACACTTCTTCAGTTAGTCCGTGCTCCGCTTCGTCAAGAGTTGCTGTTTGTGTCGGATATCCTGCTTCTTGAAGAAAATTAGCAATCGTCTGATGGATGCCATCAGGATAAATGTCAGAGACATTATCGTTTTCTTTTTCATGACGGTATTCATTCCAAACAGTTACTTTCAATTATTTCACTCCTCATCAGTTTTATCTTTCTATTTAACTAAAATTCTAGAACATAACATCATTTCACTTAGTTACTACATTTAATATAAGCTGAGAAGATCACAAGTTAGTCAAAATACACAGCTCTTCCTATTTTGGCTGATTCATAGATCGCCTCCAATATTTGGGTTACAACCAGCGCTTCACCCGCCTTCACTACTGGCTCTGAATCATTTAAAATAGCTTCAATCCACGTGCGCATCTCAAGATCTTCAGCATTTTCTGTTTTGCCTTCAAAAAACGCAACATTTTCCGGGTTCAATTCAACATTTGTCGTATATAATTTACCAAAGTCTTCTCCATGGATACGAAGGCCATCCATCATATCCGATCCACCTTCTGTACCGCTTAGGGAGCATTTACCTTCTCCTACATCCAGTGTGTTCAATGCCCAACTTGATTCAAGGGTTACGGTCGCTCCATTATGCATTTTAATAAATCCGAATGCAGAATCCTCCACCTCAAATGCTTGTGGATCCCAGGGGCCAAAAGCGTTAGCAGCTCCTCTCTTCCTGCCAAGCTTATGATAGACAGACCCCATTACAACATGTGGCTTGTAGTTATCCATCATCCATAATGTCAAATCAAGCGCATGTGAACCTATATCAATTAGCGGCCCGCCACCTTGTTTTTCAGCATCAAGAAACACTCCCCATGTCGGGACCGCTCTTCTTCTAAGAGCGAGAGCCTTAGCATAATAAATTTCTCCAAGGTCCCCACGCTTGACTGCTTTATACAAGTACTGACTGTCAGCACGAAACCTATTGTTATAGCCAATGGACAGTTTTTTATTCGTTTTCTCAGCAACTGCCAGCATTCTTTTGGCCTCTTCAGACGTCTTCGCCATTGGCTTTTCACACATAACATGCTTACCTGCTTCCAATGCTGCAATCGTAATTTCTGCATGAGATGCATTCGGGGTACAGACGTGAACAACATCAATCGTGGCATCCTTCAGCATTTCCCTGTAGTCACCATAAATTTTAGCATCAGCAGTTCCAAATTCTCTTGCAGCTGTCTTTGCTTTTAAGATATTACGATTGCAAAAAGCCACAATATCTACCGAATTTAACTTTTGAAGTCCTGGTAAATGTTTTTTCACAGCTATTGCTCCACAGCCAATGATTCCTACCTTTAATTTTCGCTTCATATATACACCAACCTTATTTTCTTTCTATAAAAGTGCAGTATATTAATTAAGGAATTATTTACTTTAAATAAATCACTATTGTGTTAATGCCCTTTAATAGCAACTATTCCTTCACTGAGCCAGAGGTTAGACCGGAAACAATTCTTTTTTGGAAAAACAATACCAAAATAACAATAGGAATTGTCACGATAACGGTTGCTGCAGAAATATCACCCCAAGGAACAGAATATTGACTTTGGTACATGGAAATCCCTACAGGTACGGTTCTCCACATATCATCACTATTAATCGTCAATGCAAACAAATATTCATTCCAAGCTGCAATAAACACCAGAATCCCTGTCGTAAACACCCCAGGAGCTGCTAAGGGAAATATTATTTTCCAGAAGGTCTGAAATGGACTTGCTCCATCAAGCTTCGCTGACTCTTCAAGTTCAAAAGGAATTTTCTTAAAGAACGTAGACAGGATCCATATTGCAAGGGGAAGACTTATAGTTATATATGGAATCACGAGTCCAAGGTAACTATTGCGTAATCCTAGTCCTGTAACCAAATTGAACATTGGAGATATAATGGCAATCTGCGGGAACATAGACGCAGCAAGCACTAGCCCCAATATCAAACCTTTCCCTTTAATCGGAAGTCTCGTAACCGCATAGGCAGTAAAGGCTGCAAACACCAGAGATAAAACCGTAGTTAAGGCAGATACTATAAAACTATTGATCATATAACGTACTAATGGACGGTTCGTCAGAGCTGCTTCATAAGAATTGAGTGATGGATCACTCGTAAACCAATTGAAAGAAGAGAATATTTCTCTCGGTGGTTTAATTGAAGTCAAAAATACCCAAATAAAAGGAAACATCACAAGGAAAACAAATATAATTAAAAATAGATAAAAACCAACCCCGCCACGCTTATTCATTTATACCCCTCCTCATTTCGTACGACCTTCAAATAAATCGGAACCAATCAGCTTTACATAAACCAAACTAATAATCGCTACACTAATAAATACAATAACGGAAAGGACGGAGCCTTCGCCGAAATTTTGTTGGGCGAATAACGTCTTATAAGCATATACAGAAATGGACTCTGTAGCATTAGCCGGGCCG
The DNA here is from genome assembly GCF_001878675.1 of Virgibacillus halodenitrificans. NCBI lineage: Bacteria > Bacillati > Bacillota > Bacilli > Caryophanales > Bacillaceae > Virgibacillus > Virgibacillus halodenitrificans. The sequence goes on from NZ_CP017962.1 coordinate 3,036,314, forward strand.
CCTCCAGTCAATACATAAATGAGGTCAAATACTCTAAATGCGTCCAAGGTTCTAAAGAGCAATGCAACTAAAATAGATGATTTTAAAAGCGGAAGTGTAATTCGCCAGAACTGATGAATTTTATTCGCCCCATCCACACTCGATGCTTCATATAATGACTGTGGTATTGTCTGCAAGCCTGCTAAAAGTAACAAGGCCATATACGGAGTTGTTTTCCATACGTCTGCTAGAATAATAGAAAACATTCCCCCATCCGAAGTTGTCAGAAGCCATGACGCTCCCGGAATCAAATGCAATACTTCTAAATAATGTGCAACTATTCCCGATTGGCCATCATATAAGAATCCCCACATCATAGCAGCTACTGCTGTCGGAATAGCCCATGGAATTAATACAGATGCTCGGATAATTCCTCTGCCTTTAAACGCCCGATTAATGAGGAGGGCAATTGCAAGTCCAAGAACAAGCTCAAATGCCACGGATATAACAGTAAAAAAAGCAGTATTACCCATCGCCTTCCACATTCGTTGATCTTTTAAGTACTTCCCGTAATTACTTAAACCGATAAAATTCGATTTCAAAATATTTCCAGCAGTTGATGCTAATAAATCGGATGATTGCTGAAGCTGTTGAGACAGCTGTTCATTTTTACTTGTTTCAGCGATATTCTTCAATGTTGCCGAATGAGATGTTAATGCTCCCCGATAAGCTTCAGCAAAATCATTTTCAAGCTCGGAATATTTTAATTCTGAATCCTTTACCGGAGTATAATTCATTAGCATTTCATCAATCTTTTCAACCTTATTTCTCATTTCTTCATCACTGATCAACTTAGAATGGTAGCTTTCGATATCCTTTTGTATTTTATTTATTGTGTCCGTCGTTTCATTACTGTCTGCATTGCTTGCTAAACTTTCGAGCTGACCACCTATGTAAAAGTAATTGTCCACATACCTTTCTAAATCTATTGTTGCACGGAGCATAAGCTGTGATCGAGTCGGATCGTTCAGCCTGTAATCAAATAAACTGTTGTAAAAGGATTGTGCTACAGGCCATAGAACAACCACAATGACCAGAAGTAGCGATGGAAGGACCATGGCATAGCCGAGTTGTTTTTCATTCAATTGAAATTTTAACTTTTTCTTGTTTTTCATTCTAATCCTCCTCAAAAATAAGGCAAGATTACCTTATTAAAAGAATAGCAAGATGAGTTTTTCGCCCATCTTGCTATTTTCTTCTTCACATACTATTCCGCCATTGCAGCTTCTATCTTAGATTGCATATTTTTTGCCGCTTCCCCTGAAGTTTGGTCTCCTGTCAGAACCTTGGAGATTTCAATTTGCATGATATCCGAAACTTCCGGATAAATAGGCGAGACTGGTCTAGGAACTGCCGACTCCAGCACTTCTCTGAATTCAGGGTTTGCAAAGAGAGAACTAACGTCTTGAACTTCCGGATCATCATACAGTGCTTTTAGCGTTGGGGCTCTGGAACCTTCCACAGCACTGATTTTTTGCCCCTCTGGCCCTGAAATAAATTTCAAGAACTCCCATGATTCTTCGGGATGCTCCGTGTATCTGTTAATCATCGTCATCCATCCTCCAAGCGCTGCTGCAGTGCCCTCGTCCCCAGCTGGAAGTCTAGCCATTTCAACATTATCTACTATTTCTGAGCGTTCTTCATCATTGGAAGAGGACATCATGTATGGCCAATTTCTAGCAAACACTGCATTTCCCTCAATCCACGCATTCTCAGTTTCTGTTTCCATAAAATTAAGTATATTTTCGGGCACAAAATCAGATGTTACTATTTCTTTCATTTTTTCCAAAGCTTTTATTGTTTCAGGACTATCAACTACGACGTTATTATTTTCATCTACAACCTCTCCACCATATGAAGCAATAAACTCAATCGCATTTGTAATCAAGCCCTCATATTGTGCAGCTTGCATAAGATAACCGTGTTCAGTTCCTGCTTCCCCTTTTAATTCTCGTGCCATTTTAATTAATTCATCCCATGTTTTGGGTGGCTCTTCTACAATGTCAGTTCTATAATAAAATACACCGGCATCTGTAAATTGTGGCATAGCCCATTGTTTCCCATTAAAATTAGCAGCTGCTACCGTCCCTGGAAAATAATCTTCCATGTTTATCCCATCTTTTTCGATAAAACGATCCAATTCAAGAACATAGTTTGCTTGAGCAAATTCAGCTGGCCAAATTACGTCAGCGTTAAAGACATCAATCTCCGTACTTTGAGAACTTAAAGCGGTTACATATTGATCATGAGATTGACCGGTATCTGCTGGCATTTCACGTTGCTCTACTTTTATACTAGGATATTTCTCTTCAAAAGCCTTTATAACTGCATCAGTGGCTGGTGTAGTATCAACTCCTCTAGCATACACAATGGTAACTGGTTCATCTTTACTACTTTCTGATGTTCCTTCTTCCTTGTCACTTGTTGATTCAGCATTCTCAGGGTTGTCTTGTTCTGTTGATCCTGTTCCACTGCAGGCTGCTATAAACATCGCCAGCGTGATTAACAAAAGATTAATTAGTGCCAACTTCCAAAACTTCATTGTAAAGCCCCCTTTTTAGGATATCGACCTCAATATTTAATGAATATTATAATAATTGAAATCGATTACATTTGACTTCATTATACGATAGTTTTCTGTGATGTCAATAACTTTTTCACAATCTTTTAATTATTGTTTATGTTTGTGTACGATAGTGAAGAATAAAAATGTGAGCGAGAGATACTAGTAAAATAAGCAAAAACGATTACAGTACTCTCCCTACACCTTTTCATATAACAAACTAACTCCGCAAAAATCCTCCCTCGGAATGAAGAATTTGTCCTGTAATCCATTCCGCTTCCTCACTTACAAGAAAAGCTATTAGGCGTGCTGCATCCTTTGGCATACCTATACGCCCCATTTTAAACTTTGGCAAAAGTTCTTTTTTTATTTCATTTGTCATCCATCCTGTATCTGTTGGCCCCGGATTAACTGCATTAACTGTAATTCCTAATGGGGCAAGCTCTGCAGATAATGAAGAGGTAAATGCAGATATGGCTCCTTTTGTAGCACCATATGCTAATTCATCAACCATAGGGCCAAGATTTTGCCCGGATGTTATATTAATAATTCTGCCTGCAGTAAACGGGGACGCTTCAAAACGTTTTGCAAATTCAACGCTAAGCATCATTAGCGCTCTCATATTAACGGCATAATGTTCGTCCAGCATGTTGACATCAAGATTTTTATAGCCATCTACTACAGAATGTGCAGCATTATTTATTAGTATAACAGGTACCCCTAAAGTTGCTTCTACTCCATTAAGCACCCGAGTATACGAATCTTGTTGACGGAAATCAGCTTCAATATAGTTACACACCACTCCATAATCCTGTATTTCTTTTTTGAAAATTTTTAACCACTTTTCCTCCGCATCCCAGCAGGTAAAGAATACATCATAACCCGCCTTTGCAAATTCAAGGCAAACAGCTGCTCCTATTCCTTTTGAATGACTGACCCCTGTAATGACAGCAACTTGACCCAATCTATTAATAATAAGAACACCTCATTCCTTAAAAGTTAAGTTGACTTGCGAATGACTAATTCATGATCCAGGATTAAGCTTTCCACTTCTTTGCCGCTAATTTTATCAATAATCATATTTGCTGAGATGCAACCCATTTTGTACATCGGCTGAGCAATCGTTGTTAATGTGGGATGGGTCATATTTGAGAAGCTAATCTTATCAAAGCCAATAACAGCGATATCCTCCGGAACATGTAAACCTGCAGAGTTAATCTCTTTCAGCGCACCAATAGCCAGAATGTCGGATACTGCAAAAACAGCATTTGGTCGCTCACTTTCATTTAATAGTGAACGCATTGCTTGCTGTCCACTTTCAAACTGAAGATTGTCAAGCTTACGAACCCACCTTGATTCAATCGGCAAATCATATTCGCGCATCGCTTTCTCATAACCTCTTCTACGCTCACGGGCATATAAAAACTTTTCTTCTGTGTTAATGAGAGCAACTTTTTTCTTACCTATTTTTATTAAGTGTTTCACAGCTTGATATGCTGCGAACTCATTATCAATAGAAACATAAGGAATTTCACCCTCTTCGTCAAATTCGCTGCACTGTATAATTGGATGCTGACTGGCAAGATTATATAAATTTTTACGATTAACTGTCGGATCCATTAATATGATACCGTCAGCTAGCCGGTTGCGGACCATGTTAAAATAAATGGTCTCTCTCTCCGGATTGGAATCTGTCTGACAAAGAAGGATGTTATACCCCTTATCAATCGCTGTATCTTCAATTCCGTTAATGATCTCCGTATAATACGGATTAGCAATATTAGGGAGCAAAACAAGAAGGAGCCTGCTCTCCGAATTACGTAGATTACGCCCGAGAACACTTGGTTCATAATTAAGTTCCTTAATCGCTTCATCTACTCTATTTCTTGTCTTTTCCTTGACTGAATTTCTGTTATTTAGCACTCTTGAAACAGTTGCCGCAGAAACACCTGCTCTTTTTGCAACTTCTTGAATTGTGGCCATAGAATCACCTGACTTTTCATGAAATCGATTACATTTATGTTATATTTATAAAGAGATGTTGTCAACATTATTGTGAAAATTTTCTTATTGTTTCGAAGCGTGAATTTTGGTTTTGTACTTTAGGTATAAAAGGGGAAGTAGAAATGACCAAAGTTCGCTGTTATATTTGTATTAAAAAACCGAACTCCATTCAATAAATTGTACTAATTGATAGGTACTTTCCAATTAAAAAACCATTTGCCAAAGCAAATGGTTACCTAATAAATCTTAAATTAAAATTCATACACATTTTTTACAGCTTGATATAAAATTTCCGTTCCATTTATCAAAGCATTCTTATCAAATGTCATATACGGATGGTGTAAGCCTGGTTTTAAGTCACAACCAAGCCCTAACATAGTCGCTTTCAAGGAAGGTCTTTTTATCGTATAGTAGTGAAAATCATCTCCACCAGGAGTTACTAATGGTTTGTCTAAACCTTCTTCTCCAAGTACACATTTTATCGCTTTACTCATTACCATGGTTGCTTCATCATTTAACTTTGCAGCAGCTATTCCGCTGTTACGATTTAACTCTATATCAATTCCATATAATTCTCTAACTGTTTTCATGATGCTATTAACTTTTGAATCTAATTTCTCCATTTCTTCATTTGTTTGCGCCCTTAGATCAAGCGAGAATGTAGCACTTCCTGGAATAATATTAGTACTTTTTCCTCCAGCTTTGAAACTAGTCATTTTCACAGAATGGGGAACGAGAGGGTCTAAGTGTATTTGTTTTAACAAATTAACAATTTGAGCACCTACCTCGATAACATTTTCATTCAAATGCGGACGCGCTCCGTGAGCATCATGGCCTTTAATAATCCCTTCGTATGACTTTGCAGCTCCATGTACAATTACGGGAGTGGCATGACCTAACTTAGCTTCCTGTATAGGTCTCAAGTGCACACCAAACAAATAATCAACGTCATCCACCACTCCTTTTTCTACCATTTTCAACGCTCCTCCAGCCTTTTCTTCGGCTGGCTGAAAAATAAAACGAACAGCGATTTTATCTAAAACATTTCCTTCTTTTTTTAACTTCCATAACAATCCGAGCACCATAGACATGTGTGCATCATGCCCACATGAATGGTTTGCCTGAAACTTTCCTTCTACCTCTTGCCATAATGCATCCATATCTGCTCGCACAGCAACGACTGGCAGCCCTTTATTAAAATTACCTAGATCACCAATAACGCCAGTACAATCATCAAATGTTTTAACAACACATCCGCTTTCTTTCAAGATCTTCTCAATATATTTTGTTGTTTCCACTTCTTCCCAGCTTATTTCTGCATGATTATGTAAATAGTCAAACGTATTTTCAATTTGCATTTCAATTTTATTCTTCGTGTTATTCATCATCTTCCCCATCCTTTATAAGAAATTTATAGGTTGACTTAATCTTTCCACGCGATTTAACCTTTTCAATTATCTCAATAATCACCGTATTTATTAACGACATAGTTACAGGGCCTTTATTTATAAGTGTTTTATTACTGATATTTATCGGTAGTAGGAAATCGGCATATTCAGCGATTGGAGATACGCGTGAATCCGTTATAGCAATCACCTTTATCGACTTACTCTTTGCCTCTTCCGCTAATCGAATAGTATCAAGTGCATAACGGTAGTAAGAAAAGATTACAATACAAGCCTCTTTTGGCAACATATCCAACATACCTGCATCATTCTCTGGTCTGTATAACACAACATCATGAAGTATGTAACTAAGATTAAACGAAAGCCAATGTGCATATGAAAATGACTGATAATATCCTGCAACAATGATTTTAGAACTGTTAATTAAAGTATCTACCACATTATCAAGCAATTCATTATCCAAATTTTCAACAGTATAATGAAGATTGCTTATGTCTAGTTGCATCCGCTCTGCAAAAGTACTATCTCTCTCTCCTTTCTCACCTGCCCACTTATTTGGTGCAAGCATATAATTACGTACGTCTTTTTGAAAATCATTATAGCCCACATAACCAATCATTGTACAAAACCTTAATATGGTCGTTTCACTTACACCAATTAATTCACCGACTTTTTTAGCAGGGTATATAGCAAAAAGACTAGAGTCGGAAAGTAAAGAATCTCCCACTTTCTTTAATCCTTTTGTCATAGAAGCGAATTGTTTATTTGTTTCTCGAATAAACTTTGGTTCCATCTTTTCACCACTTTTTGAAGTTTTAACTTTATTTGCTATTGATTTGAAGTATAAACTATATTATAATTTGCTTCAAGTTTTAATTTTTAGAATTATTAATTAACCACAAGGAGGGAAATTATGAATAGTGAAGTAGCTAAGAAAAATCAAGAAAATCTATCTAATAACCAAAAAAGGAAGAAAAAATGGGAGTTACCAGATGCTTACGTCATTTTGTTCGGTATATTGTTGATCGCTGCTATTTTAACTTACTTTATTCCAGCAGGATCATTTGAAAGAGAAACGTCAGAAAGCGGAGCATCTTTGGTTATTCCAGGAAGCTATGCCCAAATTGAACAACAACCAGCAACTGTTATAGAAGTTTTTCGGGCCATCCAGGAAGGGCTGATTGGAGGAGCCGGAATTATTTTTCTAGTATTAATCATTGGAGGGGCATTTGGAGTTATTGAGAGTACTGGAGCTATAGACACAATGATTATGAAAACTATTAACAAAACAAAAAATAAAGAATGGTTACTAATAACAATGGTTGCTATATTGTTCTCCATTTTTGGTGGTTTAGGAATAATAGTTAATGCAGTAATTGCATTTATACCTATTGGGATTGTTTTAGCCAGAGCAATGAAAATTGATGCCATAGTTGGTGTTGCTATCATTTATTTAGGCGCATATTCTGGTTTCTCCATTGGTTTTCTGGATCCAGCTACAACAGGTTTTGCTCAACAAATTGCTCAGCTGCCTCTATTCTCAGGTCTTGCCTACCGTTTAATTATCTATGTAACAATTCTAGCTTCTTCCATCACGTACATTGTTTGGTATACAAATAAAGTAAAGAAAGATCCTCAAAAAAGTATTCTAAAAGAAAACAGATTTCCAAAATATGATGAGAAAAGCATGGATAACGTATCTCCAAACTTGACTCGCACTCATATTCTTACACTTATTGTTCTCGTGCTTGGAATTGGCACATATGTATTTGGAGTTTTTCAGCTCGGTTGGTCAATTAATGAAATGGCCGCCATATTCATTGCAATAGCAATTGCAACAGCGATTGTAGCCAGAATAGGTGCAAATAATATGGTTTTAGAATTTATGAAAGGATGTAAAGGCGTTGTATATGGTGCATTAATCATTGGAATGGCAAGATCCATTGTTGTCATATTGGAAAATAGTATGGTGCTAGATACGATTGTTCACGGTATGTCTGTTGTAATGGGCTCTTTTTCTAGTATAGCGGGTGCAATCGCACTCTTTATCGGAAATGGTATTTTTAATTTGATTGTTTCCTCTGGAAGTGGGCAAGCAGCAATTGTTATGCCTATAATGACACCTTTAGCAGATATTATGGAAATCCCCCGTCAAGTCGCAGTTCAAGCTTATTCTATGGGGGATGGATTTACAAATATAATTACACCTTTATCTGGAGTATTAATGGCAAACCTTGCAATAGCCGGTATTCCATGGGTGAAATGGATTCGCTTTGCAATACCATTAGTACTCATTTGGTATTCCATTGGAATTATCTATCTAACTATTGCAGTAATAATCAACTGGGGACCAATGTAAAGGAGCGGTGAATATGATAATTGAAGAAGTGAACTTATATAAAATTAAAATGAAGATGAAGCATCCATTTACCACGAGTTTTGGCACTGAGCAGAATAGAGAGTTTATCCTTGTACAGGTTAAAAATGAAAGCGATCTATCTGGGTGGGGAGAATGTGTAACTACTGAAAGGCCATTATATATTGAAGAATTTACAGATTCTAGCTGGCTTATGCTCGAAAAATTTCTTATCCCGTCGATATTGAAAAAGAATATAGAGCATCCCAACCAATTACAAGATTATTTTCGCCCATATAAGAGAAATCATTTGGCAAAATCAGCATTGGAAGGAGCAATTTGGGATCTTTATGCCAAATCAGAAAACATTTCACTTTCCAAAGCCTTAGGAGGAACAAAATCAACAATTGAAGTAGGAGTTAGTCTTGGTATAGAAGAAAATATAGACAATCTTTTAAATAACATTAGAGTCAAAACAGAAGAAGGCTACAAAAGAATTAAAATTAAAATTAAGCCCGGGAAGGATGTGGAGGTTATTGAAGAAGTTCGCAATCATTTTCCAGACATTCCTCTTATGGTAGATGCTAATTCTGCTTATACGTTAAAAGATGTTGACACACTAAAACAAATGGATCAATTTGATTTAATGATGATCGAACAACCTTTGACTGCTGGTGATTTGATTGACCATGCAAAATTACAAAGAGAATTAAAAACTCCTATTTGTCTTGATGAAAGTATTCATTCCTTTAATGATGCACGCCAGGCAATTGAACTGGGGAGCGGTAAAATTATTAACTTAAAAATTGGTCGTGTTGGGGGATTAACACAAGCAATTAAAATCCATGACTTATGCAACGAAGAAAATATCCCCATGTGGTGTGGGGGCATGTTGGAATCTGGGATAGGGAGAGCGCATAATATAGCCATTACTTCTTTGACTAACTTCACACTTCCGGGTGATACAGCATCATCTTCAAGATACTGGGATAAAGATATTATCCAGCCAGAGGTTCGGGTAGAAAATGGTTTATTACAAGTACCTGAAACTCCCGGAATTGGATTTAAAATAGATATTGATGAAGTATTAAAAAATACCAGTACTACCAAGTGTTTTAACTAAACAGCATAACTATATTAAAAGGAGCAATCACATGAAATCCTTGCATTTTTCAGGCTCAGCCGAAGATATTGGCAGACAGCATGGAATACAGGCGAAAGAAGAAGTATTGTTTAGTTTAGATTCCTATGAGAAGCTATTTTGGCATGAAGGTGAGATAACTTGGAAAGAAGCAATTGAATTGGCAAAAACACATGAAAGTTATATTGAGAAAACAAATGTAGCGTTATTGGAGGAAATGAATGGTATAGCCAAAGGGGCATCTGTTGATTTTTATGATATTTTAACTTTAAATGCTCGGAGTGAGATAGCCTTAACTACCAATAAAACAGATGGATGTACAAGTATCGCTATTTTGCCACCAATTGGTACTGCTGCTTATTTAGGGCAAACGTGGGATTGGAGAGAAGCACAGTCACGAAGCTTATTTCTGACTAAGATTGAACAAAAGAACGCTCCCGTTATTCAAATGGTTACGGAAGGTGGAATTATTGGTAAGATTGGTATGAATGACAACGGTTTAGGTGTCTGTCTAAACGCATTACGGGCTAATATACGTAAAAATAGGCTACCGGTGCACGTGGGATTGAGAGAAATACTAAATTCGGCAACCATAAAAGAAGTTTATCAAAAGATTAGTGATGATACCATCGCATCCTCTGCAAATTTCCTTATCGCCCAAGGTAGAACTAGAGAAAAAGATGCCCTGGCGATTAATATGGAAATTTCACCAAAAGGAATAGCTGAAGACACCACTGCAGATGCTTATTTATTTCACACCAATCACTTTTGCTCAGAGAGTCTGATTGAACATATAGGGAAAGAAAGCATTGAGGATTCCGCAAACTCATTTAGAAGAAAAGATAGAATCGAGGAGCTCCTCGATTCTAATGTAAGTCAGAAGAAGCATATTACCAGAGATGTGATTAAGAAATGGTTTGCTGACCATAAACATTACCCAGAATCTATTTGTCGCCATAGAGAAAATGAATCCTCTGCTTATACGAATACTGTTACTGCTTTTTCAGTAATTATGAATTTGGAAGAATGTCAGATGCTATTAATGGAAGGGCAGGCTTGCAGTCCAGTGGAGGAGATTGAAGTTGGATTTAGTTAGTAAATAGACTAAATGAGCCCCGAAGGATTTTGATCGGGGCTTTTTATTTTACAATGTTTCTCCTAATTATCCTCTGGATGACTTTTTATATTGATCTCAACACCTCGCAAAATATTACCAAATATAGATAATTAAACAAGAAGGTTTTAACAACACCCTTGTCGTAAATTAAGTTTACCTATAAAAGTGAGTATTTCTTAACAAAATTTTATAAGTTCTTATCTACGAAGTTTAGAGAGTCCTCTACATCTAGATATAGATATTTCTTAACTAGCAGTAAAAACAAAAAGCCTGAGGACATCCCCAGACTCAAAAACCTTTCTATTCACTTAACACAGATTCAGCACTGTAGATACTCTCCCCCTCTTTAATTGTCTCTAAAACTTGTAAATCTTTTATTTTTATTGGATCGACCTTAAATGGGTTTTGGTCCAGGACAACGAAGTCTGCTAGTTTTCCTTCCTTAATACTTCCTTTTTGATCTTCCTCAAAATAAGCGTAGGCTGCATTGATAGTTACCGCCCTTATCGCATCATATACGCTGACACATTCCTCTGGGCCGATATGCACTCCTTTTCTAGTAATTCGGTTGACTGCACACCATATCGTTTCGAGCATATCCGGTTGCACTACTGGTGGGTCCTGATGGAAGTTTACGACCAGTCCGCGGTCAAACGCTGATTTAGCTGGACTAATCCGGCTGCCACGTTCGTGTCCTAAGTTCTTAAGATGGACGTCTCCCCAATAATACGTATGTGGGATAAATATAGATGGAATCATAGCCAATTCTGCCATCTTATCCAGCTGGTCATTTCGAACAGTCTGGCAATGTATCATGACCGGCCGCAGATTTGCTTTATTTGGATTATCGGATTCCTCTAATGCAGCTTCATAATTTTGTAATAACTGGTCAGACGCAGCATCTCCATTGCTGTGAGTCAGAAGCTGCACATCATCTTTTATAGCTCTGGAGATATATTTCTTCACTTGTTCATCCTTGTACCAAGCATAGCCACGATAGGTTTCCTCTCCTTCATACGGTTCTGTCATCCAAGCTGTCTTCCCTTGTGGGGAACCATCTAAAAATAGTTTGTAGCCACCTATCTTAAATCGTTTATGATACTTTTTAGCATATTTTTCGTTCTTTGCCATGGCGTCTGGGTTTTCTACAACGAGCGGATATGCTACTACGTCTACTTTTAAATTTCCTTGTTCCGCCAAGTATTTGAACATCTCAATATAATCATTCGATGTCGCACCGTCCTGTACTGTTGTAATTCCGTTTTTTGTATATATTTCCTGACCTATTGTTGCTAATTCCACGATATCCGTTTTTGTATCTTGGAATAATGTTTGTTGCATTGCCAGCAAGCTTCCTTCCTCCAAATACCCATTTGGCTCCCTTGTGCCTTCTACTCTACCAATTACCCCGCCTTCCTCATCCGGTGTTGATTCATCAATTCCTGCTAGTTGCAGTCCAGCATCATTGGTACAGCCGACATGTCCGGATGCATGAAAAGCGAAGATAGGATTTTCAGTGGAAACCTGATTTAAAATCTCCTTTGTTGGATGTTTCTCCTCAACTAAAAAATTATGGTCATAGCTAAACCCAACAACAATATCTCCCTTTTCGACTCCTTTTTCTTCCATATATAATTTGAACGTTGAAATAATATCATCAAAGCTTTCGCATTTACTTAAGTCGGCCATTTGCGAAACAGGTCCCATCATAGCGAGATGCCCGTGTGGATCGATGAATCCTGGCAATAAAGTTTTTCCTTGAAGATCAACCTTTTCAATTGTTGGATCTGTCATATAAGATTTAAGTTCTGCCAAGCTTCCTACTTTTTTAATTTGCCCGTTTTCCACTAAAACAGCTTCTGCTACGTCATTTTCTTTCTCCATTGTGATAATATCTCCACCGAAAAACAATTTCTTCATAAAACTAATACTCCCCTTCTCCTCATTATTATTGTTCAGTCAAGAGCGTCAATTACTCTCCATGACCAAGCTTATCTGTTATCCTTATTCAGAAACAGCTGTCTTTAGTCCCTCGACAGGCTCTGTATCTTTTGTTTTAAAATCATATGTTTTCTTTCCCCATACTTTGGAGACCTTTAGTACAATTAGATAGATTGGTATTGGTGCTAGAAGTAAAAGAATGCCTATATTTAAAGCTAAAGCCCCAGAAGCAATGGCTAATATGGTAAGAACGGTTACATAAGAGGCTACCATTGGTAGATTCATCAGCCCTAATTCAACGGCTGTTGTGGTTCTTAAAGAAGGATCTATTATTCGAACAAGGGCAATACCACTTGGAACCGTGCCGGTAGTGGTGCCGAACAAGCCAACTGTTCTTTCAAAGTCGTTTTCTCCACCCATTCGTTGACCAAAATAAATACAAATGACAATAGTTAATATTGTGATTACAATCGCCTCAATAATAATTGGGACCATCCATGCACCAATCACACTGAAAGGCACCGCCATAAATGACGTAACAACTAAATAATCTGTTGACCAGCCGGTAATCTTGGACTGGAACGTATTATCAATCATGTATTCAATCCCAATCTTTTTCATACACATTTTAACAAGGTAACCTGCCAGCATCCCGTAAATAAATAGCATGCCACTAAACGTAGGACCAATTCCAGGGATGAAAGACATTACTTTTGCGAAACCTAAAGCTAACATAAAACAGAGACCAATAATCGCAAAGTGAAATGTCATCGTATCCATGTTTCCACTGTACATCGTTTCATTTCCTAATGAATCTCTCTTTTCTTCCTTCGCGTAATAACCTCTCTCCACATATCCATCAATATTGGATTTGCCAAGATTCTTTGCAAGCCCCTTTTTAATTCCATACTTGGCTAATGGCACACCAACGAGGAAGCAAAATAAAAATCCGACTGCTGCAAAGGTAATTCCTACTGTTGCTGCATCCACAATTCCATATTGTTGTTCCATAATGGTGCCAAATGTAGCAGCTTGCCCGGGGCCTTGTGCAAAAGCGAATGGAATGAGTAACCCATAGACAGGATCCATTCCAAAGAAACCACCGATACCTAAGATGATAATTGCTCCAACAGCAGGTGTAAGTGCATATAATAAATTCCAGTGAAAACCTAACCCAAGTGAGCCTTTTGCAATGCTTTTTCCTACTGACTTATTTTTTTGTTTAGGACTACTTGTTAATGCGATGGAAATAAAAATGATGGTAAAAAGAAAATTGACAATTGTAACGAACATGTCGGAGTCTGTAGATGTGATTAAGCCAGTATTCATTAGAATTAAGCCGAGGATACCTGCGATCACACTTGCAGGTACGAGCATTTTTCGAATAAATGTAGCTTTTGTGCGGATGATGATACCTAGACAGAGCATGATACTTGCTAACCCAAAAGCAATCATGAAACTAATAAGAATCTCCCCCATTTTTAGAAATTGTTAGTCATCTGCTTAACGTGCGTATACTGAGATTACTCGCTTAAACAGCAACCCTCATTTGTTAACGCTTTCATTTCTAAGGAGTATAGTTGCTCTTCCATGTCTATAGTAAATCTTTTTCATACAGGACCCTATCTTTCGTGAAATACTTCACATTAGGTTGGGAAATCATCACTTAAAGTTCCTCCTTATTAACAAATTCAACCTTCCGTGCCGCAGTGTCAACTATTTCATCTAATATAGCAAGGAATCAATTTCTATTGAAATAGCTAAAAGATAGTTTTTCTAATTAAATCATTCCTTGCCTCTTGTGTCAATATATTAACAAAATTCAAATTATTAATATTTGTAATAGGTTTTATAGATGATAATTATAAGAATAGATGTTTTTAACTTAGAGTTATGAAAAAACACATTAGTAGTAGGTAGAAATTCTAGCACTTCGAATCTTGCTGCTTTGCTAGTACCCCTTTCCAAGCCTCCCCCAATCATCACAAAAAATCTCCGCACCTTATCAGGTACGGAGATCTTCCTATAAACTTATTTCCCCCAAACACCATAATCAAGATGCTTGTATTTATCCAACAGTCTTGTTGGCATATGCAGGGCGTCTTTACGGAATGGTGGTGCCAGCTGTGTGCCATCAACAAAGATATTAAGCACGGCCGGTTTCTTTTGTTCGAGTACTTCTTTTACTACCGGGCCGATATCTTCTGGTTTTTCAATCGTGTAGCCGAGTGCGCCCATTGACTTGGCAACTTCGGCGAAATCAGGTGCTTCGATATCAGAGCCGATAAAGCGGTTATCATAATAGTCTACTTGATTCTTTTTCTCTGCAGCCCATGATTTATTATTAAACACACAAGCAATAACAGGAATATTTTGCTCTACGGCTGTACTGACTTCATGTAGACTCATGCCCCATGCACCGTCACCAATGATTGCTGCGACTGGTGTATCTGGTTCTGCCAGCTGAGCCCCTAATGCTGCCGGATAGGCGAAACCAGTGTTTCCAAAGGTTAATGCCGCAATATGGCGTCGTGTCTGGTTAAATTTCAGGTAAGCATTTGCAGTGGAAGAAACGTTTCCGATATCCGAAGAAATAATTGTACCTTCTGGCAATGCTTTGGATAGTTCCAGCAATGCACGTCGTGGGTTGATCGGATTACCATCTTCCATAGCCAGTTCCACCAGTTCTTCATCCCATTCTTGCTTCCGCTTACTTACCTTTTCAAGACAAGCCTGATTGGAAACACCGTTCGGCATAGCCTTGGAAAGCTCTTTATATAGATTTTCTGCTGTCGCTTTTGCATCGCCAATAATACCGACTTCAATTGGATGTGTCCGTGCGATATTTCGTGGGTTAATATCCACCTGAATGATCTTAGCATTTTTCGGGAAGTAATCAATGTCATAGCATGGTAGTGTTCCGAAAACAGATAAGCGTGTACCAATCGCCAGTACAACATCCGCTTCCTGTAATGTATACATCGCAGACTTTGCTCCCATGTAACCAATTGGCCCTACTGCTAACGGGTGATCTGCCGGGAATGCATCATTATGCATGTAAGATACAGCTACGGGTGCCGTTAAATGCTCGGCAATTTTTGCTACAGTATCCACCCCATCCGCATCTACCGCCCCACGTCCAGAGATGATTACAGGTTTTTCGGCATTTTTCAATAACTCAACCGCTTTTTCAATGGAAGCCGGGTCCCCACTGCCTCGTTTATCTGTACGGTATTGGCTTGGCTCTAAGATATAATCCTCCAGCTCACCATAAAACAGATCACGAGGGATATCATATAAAACCGGACCACGTTCGGCATAAGCTATTCGGAACGCTGTACGTAGGCAATCAGCTACACGACTTTTATGTGTAACTCGAACCGTTTCCTTCGTAATATCTTCAAAAATAGATACTTGGTTCGCTTCCTGAAAGCCGTCCCAGCCAATAGTTGGTGTACCTGCTGATGGAGAAATAACAACCATTGGTGTATGCGCCTGATTTGCTGCAGCAACAGAAGTCACCATATTCGTAATTCCAGGTCCATTTTGTCCAATAACAACACCCGCCACGCCGGAAACACGTGTATAGGCGTCTGCCATATGTGCTGCACTCTGTTCATGACGGACTGGTAAAAAGCGGATGCCTGCTGTTGGGAAGAGATCAAGCATATCCATAAATGCGGAACCCACAATACCATATACTTCTTTAACATTCTCTTTTACTAGAGTTTCTACAATTGCCTCACTTGGCGTCATTTTCACCTTTTTGTTTACTGCCCCTTTTACTTCTGCTTGTTGTTTAGCCATTTAAATTCCTCCAATTGTAAAATAATTTATATTAACGCCCTAACTTGTAGTGACGTACGTACCAGTTACTAATCAAAAGCGTAAATGTTGTTGCTGAGCGTGGCTTTTACCTATACCTTATAAAATCTAATCTATGATATTGGTGAAGCAGGATTAGCTGCCTGAATCTCTTCCAGCTTTTCAATTAACTCAAGAAAAATGGTAGCAACATCTTCTTCGGTAGGAACCTTCCTGTTTGTCGTGATGCCATTTCCACTTAATGCATCTTTTACTAGAATTGGAATGTTCTTTTTTAGGTCCACTATATCAATATATTTCAGACCATCCTGCCATATACCGAATTTTTCATTCCATTCTTCGACTTGCTTCACAGCAGATGCTGCAAGTTTCTTTTCATCACCCGTATCCTCACAACCAAGTGCAACTGCTACATTTGCATAACGCGCTGGTTCTACCTCCAACCCAAATTGCATAACAAATGGTAAAAGTAAGGAAACACTCAAACCGTGCGGAATATGAAAACGTGCGCCAAGCGGCCTGCCTGCTGCATGTGCCAGATTGGTAGAGGCATTGGAAAAAGCAATACCAGCATAACAGCTGGATAGCAGCATTTCCTCTCTCGCTTCAACATCCCTTCCATTTTCATACACCTTTGGCAGGGCTGTTGCAATACTTTTCATACTTATAAGCGCATAGTGGTCTGTTGTTACAGAAGCATTTGTGGATACATATGCCTCCATGGCGTGTGTTAACGCGTCCATACCGGTGTATGCAGTGAAATGCTTCGGCAGACTAAGTGTCAGTTCTGGATCTAATACAGCCACATCGGGCAATAAATCCTTATGCCCTGGGTTCATCTTAAATTCTGTTTTGCTGTCTTTAATTACCATTACTTTTGTCGCCTCTGATCCTGTCCCTGCTGTTGTTGGCACAGCAATAAGCGGCAAACGGAGTAATCGTTCTGCAGCTGCGATCTCCTCCCATTTGATAGTAGGTGTTTTGGCAAATAAGGAAACAGCCTTTGCAATATCGATAGCGCTCCCTCCGCCGATGGCAAGCACACCATCAACCGACTTTCCTTCGATAGCTGTCAACGCCCCTTCCAGATGGTCTGTCGTCGGCTCTCCCCGATAATCAGAGAAATATGTTACTTCTATGTTCTTTTGCATCAATATACCTTTTAGTCTTTCATCAAGTGCTATTTCCGGGGTGGTCAGGAAGCTGTCGATAATGACGATAACATGCTGAATTCCTTGTTCCTTCGCAATATCGCCTAATTTATTCAAACTTCCTGCACCTAATTCAATAAGTCTTGGTAAGTACGTACTGCTCATCCTTTCCCCTCCTTCATTTTTCCATAATAAAATTGCTCTGCAAATCACCCCTTTCAAGTGCTATCCTTTTATTTCATGAACCCTACGAGCCACATACTAATTTGCGGAATATAGGTTACCAGTCCAAGTACAGCCAGCATCGCCAGCAATAAAATTTTATTGCCCTTAATGACATCTTCAATTTTTAATTTGGCTGCACTGGCTGCGACGAATAGATTCACACCAACGGGTGGAGTAATAAAGCCAATTGCAAGGTTGAAGATCATAATTAATCCAAAGTGAATCGGATCCACACCTAGCTCGATTGCCATCGGCAGAAGAATAGGTGTTAAAATAACAATCGCTGCAAGAGCCTCCATGACAAGCCCTACTAGTAGTAATAAAACATTCAAAAGCAATAGAATAATAAACTTGTTTTCACTGATAGATAAAACAAAGCTAGCTACTGTCTCTGCAATTCTTTCCAAGGTAATCAGTCTGCCAAAGATACTCGCCATCACGATTAACAATATAATAATGGACGAGGTCACCCCAGCTTTTGATAGACTTCGGTAAATACCTTTAAAATTAAGATCTTTATATACAAATAATCCAATGATCAAGCCATAAGCTGCGGCAACGGCTGCTGCTTCGGTTGGCGTCATATAGCCACCATAGATTCCACCAAGGATAATAATCGGAACCAATAATGCCAGTTTCGCATCCCAGGCCGCTTTGACCATGCTTTTCATGTTGAAGGAGGTCTTCTCCCCTTGCCACCCATTCTTTTTAGAAATAACATAAGAAACGACAATTAATACAAGACCTGTCAATACGCCGGGCAAGATACCCGCAATAAATAATTTGGATATGGATTGCTGACCCACCACACCATAGATAACCATTGGATTGGATGGGGGAATAATGACCCCGATCGATCCGGCCGTTGCGATTACTGCTGTAGCAAAGCCAGCATTATAGCCTTGCTTTACCATTGCCGGAATGAGGATTGTCCCAATCGCAGCTACTGTAGCAGGACCTGACCCGCTAATCGCTGAGAAAAACATACTCGTCACAATGGCAACCAATGCCAATCCACCTGGCAAAAAGCCGAGCAGCTCATCAGACAGATGGAGAAGTTTTTTAATTATTTTCCCCCCTCCCATGATGATCCCTGCAGCGATAAAAAACGGAATAGCCATAATTGGAAAGTTATCTATACTCGTAAAAGCCGTCTGTGGGAAAAAATCAATTGGAATCGCATCTGTTGCAAAAACAGTAGCCAAGGTGCTTATACCTAATGAAAAAGCAATTGGCATGCCGATTAAAATAAAGAGAACAAAATAACCGAAGAGAAATAATGTAATCGAGCCTTGCCCAACAACTCCGATTGGAAGAATGACCGCAAGCGCAATTGCAGTAGCAAGCAAGCCTTCCTTCATTTCCATGTCCTTTGTATCCATGTAGAATTTTTGTATAAGCCGAATAATCATCAGGCCAAAACCAATAGGTACCGCACTGTACGGAATAGCCATTGGGATGGATAATGCTGGTGTTGATTGATGTGTACTTAGTTGAAATGTAATAAGCTCGGCACCATATTTCAGCATAATATAACTGAAATAAAGCATGAATAGGCTGTTCGCAACCTTAACTGCCCGTTGAACATGATCCGGGAATCGATTCATTACCACGTTCACTTCAATAGATTCACCTTTTCTAATTGCGAGGCTTGCTCCCAAGAACGATACAAAAATAAATATGTATCTGGAAATTTCCTCTGTCCATGTCGTAATATTAGCGATATCGATAAATGGCAGGGCATAACGGTTAATAACTTGTAGATTAATAAGAATTATGAAAGTAAGAAACCCAGCAACAATTAAAATTTCTTCAAATCGGCGATCAAGAATTCCAATAAACTTTCTGAAATTGCTTATCGGTTGTATCGGATTATCCTGATCTTCTACTTTGTCCACCGTAGCTGATCCATGTTCCATCTTTTTCCCTCCATTACTAAATTAGTCACCAAAAATGTCTTCACGTGTTTTACCAAGTTCCTCCAAGATGATCTCCACATACTCCGGATCAGCCATGCCTGGTCGAACAAACTCATCCCAAACCGGCTTTACTGCTTGCTTCCATTTCTTCATTTCTTTTGGTCCAGGCTCATAAATCTCAATTCCGTAATCAATAAATTGCTGTTTCGCTTCCGCTTCACGCTCATTTGCCCGATTTCTTTGCCACTCCATTGCTTCCTGGCCAGCAGCCATAATGGTGCTTTGCTGATCTTCCGTCATCCCGTCAAACATAGATTTATTCATAACGACCATGTCAGAGCTATAGTTATAATTGACCTCTGTTGCATAGCTTAATACTTCTTGATGCTTCGTATCCCATAGGAGAGAATAACTATTACCTTCCCCCTCCACAGTTCCTTGCTGTAATGCAGTAAATACTTCTGACCATGCAACCGGTGTCGGGCTCGCTCCAAACACTTCAAAATCCGCCTGCTCAATCTTCGAATTGGTTGTTCTTATCTTCATTCCTTTAAGATCTTCAGGTTTTTCGATCGGTTTTTCATTATTAACAATTTGTCTAAAACCATAGTCTGGAAAGAAAACCACCTTGAAGCCGGACTTTTCCATTTCCTTGCGAATGATATCACCTGGCTTCCCATCGATAGCCGTATACACTTCTTCTTTGTTTTCAAAAATATATGGTAAATCCCATGCAGTGAAATAATTTGTAAAGCTAGTCATATTGGGAGTGGAAGAGCTTGCAAATGCAATACTGCCACGCTGAGCACTCTCAATTACCTCTCGATCGTCACCAAGCAAACCGTCATGATATGTTTCCACGATAATCTTCCCATTTGATTTTTCCTTTACCAGCTCGGCAAATTTATCGATTCCCTGGGACACAGGGTGATTGCTCGATTTCGATTGTGCTGCACGTAATACAATAACCTCTGAGTCGATTGCACCCGCACTTTTGGAGAGCTTTATATCGCCTGCTATAATAATGAACAAAAAAGCGATGATACATATGACCAGCGTGGCATGTTTATTTATCACATTCATCTTTTTCACTCCCTTTTTTGTTAACGCTTACATTTATCATTTAAAATTAAGGACTAACTCCTCAGTCCGTTTCTTTTTGACTTTACCCGAAACACATATTTATCTGGTCGGTAATAACCTCGATAAAATTCCAGGGGATTCCCAAGTTCATCTGCAATAATTCGCTCAACGGTTAAAACACTAGCTCCTTTTGGTATACCTAATAATCCAGCTACCCTTGCATCAGCATCTTCAGTAGAAATAATTTGTTCCGCTTCTGCAAGCGTGATTCCCATTTCATTTTCGAGCAAATCAAAGATTGTTTCCGTTTCTAAATCATAGGAAGATAATTTTAAACCAACAGACAATGGGTAGTAGTGCTTTTCAATCGCCAGAGGCTCCCCATCTGCATATCTTAACCGCTCAATCATGTACAGATCCATATTGAGAATATCGATGGAATGGTCCTTTACATCAATTTGTTCGGCTGCTAATAATTTGCTGCTTGGGGCCATACCCATATTTTTAATCGTTTCTGTAAGGCTATTTAAGTTAGATAACCATTCCTGAATCGGTTTTCCTTCATTGATGAAGGTTCCTTTTCCATGTACCTTTTTTAATATCCCATCATTGACCAGCTTTGCAATGGCTTGACGCACCGTCGTTCTACTAACTGTATATGCTTCAATAAGCTCTCGTTCACTCGGGATTTTATCTTTGTACATTCCAGCTTTGATTTGCTTAACAAGTGCATTACTAATTTGCACATGAAGCGGTATAGGGTTGTTTGAATCAATCAATAGAAATCACCTTTTCCCTAAATAAGTGGTAATGATGTACCTACCAGTTAAATAATTATTTGATTTTTTGAAATAAATTAATTGTTAGTAACATTTAAACAGAATAGTTTAATAATTGCAATGAGTTAAATAATATTTAGTTATTGGTATTACTTATAGGTTATATTGGAAGATTTTATAATTGAGGGTATTATGGGCGAAGTGAAACAAAGTGATTACTAAGTATAAGCCTTGAACAGGTATAAGGTCTTCCAAGAACGAACAGCTCTATTACAACAAGAATAATCAAAAGCATTTATGCAAAACCTAGCCTTGAGGTGACGTAATATGACGGACAAACCAAAAAAGAAGTTTGACATCCCCACTTCAGTGGATGGAGAAATAAGTGCAAGTACTGGTCTTCAAACAAACAAGCCTTTTGACAGTGCGGAAAACTATGCAGGAGATTCTGTAGATGAGCATAAGATATTGGAAGGCGCCAATGAATATTTGGCAAGAAAGCAGATATCGCAAATAAATAATAATTCATGAGTGTAAAAAAGTGACATGAAGCTATATTGGCTTTCATGTCACTTTTTCCTTTACTCAATGTCATTAATTAAAACTACCTCATTGAATTGTTTTATTTTTACAAGTGGAGTTAAGAACAGATGTATATTTTAATAGATATTTAAATTGTAGCATAAGTATTGGAGCCTTCGTTTTTTTGGTAAGCAAATTAAAACACCAGGTACTAAATACCCGGTGCCCCTTTAGATTTTCAGCTTTTAATTCATCCAACCCCTACTCAAAACTATCGAGCAATTCACGTACTTCATCTGTGGTCTCCGTGCTCATTAGCTGGTTTCGAAGCTCACTTGCTCCGCGAAAACCACGAACATAGATTTTAAAGAAGCGGCGTAAAGGTTTGAACGGACGCGGCTCCAATTTGGCATATTTATCATGGAGATCAAGGTGCAATCGCAAAAGCTCAAGTAACTCCTCACTAGTATGCTCTTTCTTCTCCATTTCAAATGCATATGGATTATGGAAAATCCCTCGTCCAATCATGACTCCATCGACTCCATATTTATCCACGAGTTCCAAGCCCTTTTGTCGATCAGGGATATCTCCATTGATCGTTAACAACGTATGTGGTGCGATTTCATCACGAAGCTTTTTTATTTCGGGAATGAGCTCCCAATGTGCGTCGACATCGCTCATTTCTTTCTTTGTGCGCAGGTGAATGGAAAGGTTGACGATATCCTGCTCCAATAAGTGTTTCAACCACTCATGCCACTCATCCACATTGGTGTATCCTAGTCTTGTCTTCACACTTACAGGTAGCCCCCCTGCTTTAGCTGCCTGGATAATATCTGCAGCTACATCCGGCCGACGGATCAGTCCGCTTCCCTTCCCTTTTGCTGCGACATTGTGTACGGGGCAGCCCATATTAATGTCAATTCCTTTAAAGCCTTGTTCAGCCATTCCAATACTCATCTCTCGGAAATTTTCAGGCTTGTCTCCCCAAATATGTGCGACCATCGGCTGCTCGTCTTCTGTATATGTGAGACGACCACGAACACTAGAGATACCTTCCGGATGACAAAAGCTTTCTGTGTTTGTAAATTCAGTGAAGAATACATCTGGTCTCGCTGCCTCACTCACGACATGGCGAAAAACCACGTGTGTTACATCTTCCATTGGTGCCAATATAAAAAACGGCCGAGGTAAGTCGTGCCAAAAATTATCTTTCATTTTCAAAATTCCTTTCCTAACAGACAAAAAGGTCACCCTCATGCCAAAAATAAAAAGCAAAGTTAGCTTTGCCTCTTATAGTTATACCAAACTTTTTGGGTTTCTGTCACCCCCTGCTATATATGTTTCAAAACAAACATGTTTAGTTTCCTGTTCTTAATGGTAGGTTAATTTTACGCAAATAAATTATTTCATCCAATTCCTATTATTTTTTGACTACAAATACAATGTTGTAAGTGACTATCCTTTCCTGTTTGCAAATGCTTTCTAAAAAAATCTCCCTAATACTAAAAACCAAATCATTGACTTTGTGAAATAATTAACATATAATCATATTATACTCTAATTAGAGTACTTTATAAAAAGCACTCTAATTAAATGCATTTTCACTATAGAAAGGAAATAATGAATGAAATTCACGCAGTTTTTAAAACAAAAGGGTCCTATTGGCGCAATCTTTATGGGGGTATTCTATGCTGTTGCTATGCTGGGAATTTTCTTACCTGGTTATACAGCAATCCCTGGTAACATCGATAAATTACCAATTGCTATCATTAATGATGATGCAGGCGAATATGGTGCAAAGATTGCTGATCAATTGGAAGAAAGCTTACCTTTTAAAGAAATTGAAACAAATGTAACAAATAAACAAGCTTTAAAAGAGTTAGAGAAAAATGATTTGGCGCTCGTTGTACACATTCCTGAGACGTTCTCTGCAGATATGCAAAAAGGAGAAGTTTCCTCGAGTATTGATTTCACAATGAACGAAGCTGGCGCAACGACGGTCTCCTCCACGATGAATTCTGTTGTTAAACAAATTAATGATCAGCTAAGCAGCCAGTTTTCACAGCAAACAGCACAAGGTGTGTTGATGGATGTCCATGTACCTGAGGAGCAAGCTGCAGCATTAGCTAAGAAAATAGATACAGCCTATGTCGGAAATGTAGTAGCTATTAATGAAATGCCAGA
The DNA here is from genome assembly GCF_001878675.1 of Virgibacillus halodenitrificans. NCBI lineage: Bacteria > Bacillati > Bacillota > Bacilli > Caryophanales > Bacillaceae > Virgibacillus > Virgibacillus halodenitrificans. The sequence continues at coordinate 3,060,569 of NZ_CP017962.1, forward strand.
GGGCATGAATAATAACATGCTGCCAATGTTCTTAAGTATGGCTGGTTATGTTGGTGCAATGATTGGTGCGATGCAATTGGTCGGTGCCTTTAAAGCAAACCGAAATAAAGCAAGCAGAAGACGATTATTTACGTATATGCAAGTAACTGCATTACTCATTGCAGTCGTTTCTTCCGCCCTTGCTGCAGTTATCGCATTTTTGGTTAATGATCCAGGTAGTAATGCTCTTTTCAATCTAATGGGTCAACAAATTATAAACTATATGGTATTCTTTAATTTCACGGCAATCTTTATGTTTTTATTAGGAGACTTTGGTATGATCGTAAATCTGCCAATTCTTTTCATACAAACATTGGCAAACGGTTCGGTTATCCCTCGAGAAATGATGCATTTGCCGTATGAGTGGGCAAGCTACATTTCGCCAATGTATTATTCGGTACAGGCCTATTTCGCAAATCTGTACGGCAGCATCAGTGCAAGTCCGTTCATTTGGTCTTTACTAGCCGTTGGAGCCGCTGCGCTGATAATTAATATTGTGCTCGTTGCGTTTGTTCACAAACCAGTCGCTGAAGAAGTAGTAGAAACTGCCTCAAAAGCGGAAAAGGCACCAACCAGCAGAGAAGTAACCGTCTAAATTGCTAAGAATAGCTTCCATCGTGAAGGAGAAGTGGACATGTCTATCCAAGTTTTTATATTGAGCAAATTAATGGAAGGCAACAACTACCCTTATAAAGTAAAAAAAGAGCTTTCCGAGTTTATTCCCTTAGATAAACTGACCAGATTGACAGAGAGTAAATTGTATTATCATTTTGAATCACTAACAAAGCATGGTTATATTGAAGTGGTAGAAGTTATTAAAGAAGAGCATCGTCCAGATAAGCAGGTTTTTGCTATCACGGATAAAGGACGCAAGGAATTCCCCCAAAAAATATATAAGCTATTTGAAAAAGGGGATTCCATCCGTGATTTCTTACCTGGTTTAGAGAATATTAAGTATGTAGACCGCAGTAAAATTGTAGAGATACTGGAAAGAAAAATAGATGGTATTCACGCAGATTGGGAAAAAACAAAAGACTTCGGCAAGCGGGTAAAAGGGGATCACAATAATGAAACCATTATTCATTTCGTCCGCGACTACTTTTCAACAAGAACAGAACACACCCTTCATTGGATGGAAGAATTAGTTAACCTGATTAAAGAAGAGAAAATTTAGTTTCTAATTTGACTGTCAAAAAACCTTGCTTCTTTCTGAACTACTAGTACGAACATTTGCCTTGCTGAAGACCTTGTGAGGGGAATAACTTCTAGTTATAAGGCTAGGACTTCCTCTCCTTCAGAAACTGGTGATTGCTAATCCAGTAATATAAGTTATCCATTCGTTCTAAAATTTTCTTGTATTCTAAGAATAAAAAAAGTTATCAGATATGAGATCTGATAACTTTTTTTGGTTCTCCCTATTTTTCACTTCTGCTTCCCCCATTAGATGGATAAAACGATTTTAATTCCGGACGGATCAAAAGTGATATACGTACCATTTACTTCAGTGATATCGACACCTAATTTTTTTATATTCGTTACTACTTTCATCAGCTCTTCCTCACTCCCTAAAACAAGCGTGAAGTGTTCCAGACCAACACTATTGGTTGGAGGAGGGGGTGCACCTTCTCCATTCCAAGTATTGACACCGATATGATGATGGTACTTCCCCGATGAAAGAAATAATGCTTGTCTACCAAATCGGTTTACTACCTCAAAACCAAGACCATTGACATAAAAGGCTTCGGTCTTTTTGAGTTCAGAAACATGCAAATGAATATGCCCCATTATTGTTTCTTTAGGCATTGCTTTCCATTTTTCTGGAGTCACATGTGTTAATAACTGGTCAAAGTTTAACGGATCCACTGCCATCGCTACTTCACCTTGCTCCCAACGCCATTCCGAAGGGCTACGGTCAATATAAATTTCAATCTCGTTTCCATCTGGATCATGTAGATAGATAGCTTCACTTACAAGGTGATCTGAAGCCCCAAAGCGAATATTGTTTTCGGTCAAATGAACTACTATATTGGCCAAATCTGCTTTTGTTGGTAAAAGAATAGCGAAATGATACAAACCAGTTGTTCTTCCTTGTTTTGGTATAATATCTTCTGGTTGTACAAGTGATAAAATACTGGTTTTACCATCTGTGGTAAGCTTTACTTCTCTTTTCTTTTTTTCTAATATGCCGAACCCAAGTACGTCCCGGTAGAAATTTATAGCGCGTTCTAGTTTTTCCACTTTAATTTTCACATGTCCTACAAATTGAATTGGTTTCGTATGAAAGTTCATCCTATATCCCCCTCGTTAAAATAATATATTTATCGATATACAGTGCTTACTATTTAAATTTTACTTACTTTATGTAACTAAGTTTATTTTTATTATCTAGTTTTGTCAAGTTACTTGTTTTATTTTAGATATCGGTATATGGTACAATACTAGTAAGAGAGGTGTAAATATTTAATGAAACAACAAGCTATTTGCCCAAAATTTGAAAAAGCTATCTCTTTACTTAGTCGGAGATGGACAGCTCTTGTTATTTACCAACTATTATTGGGAACGCAACGATTTAATGAAATTCAATCAGCAATAGGGATAAGTGGAAAAGTCTTATCCGAACGATTAAAAGAATTAGAGCAGCAAGGAATTGTTATACGTGAGGTTATTCCTGCCACGCCTGTAGTTATTGAATATTCGTTAACAGAAAAAGGGCAGTCCATGGAACCTATTTTGCATTCCATTGAAAGCTGGTCTCAGCAGTGGATGAGAACTGAGCTTGATTGAAATCCAATGAGTAAGAGGATAAAATCTTGTAAACTAGCCAAACTTTAAAGTAAAAGTATATGAAAAGCAGTGAAACTAACTAAGAGACAGACTGGCGCATAGCTCCCTTCTGTCTCTTACTATTTAAACTTATTCGTATCCAGCACTATTTCTTGATATAACTCTTGCTTCAGTGGATGATAGACATTACGAGCGTTAAATCGAGCCCCAATGTCCGACATGGCGAAGGTGAGAGACATTAAGACCGCTATATCGTGCCCCAATGTCCGTCATAGCCTGGATGATAGACATTAAGAGCGCTATATCGTGCCCCAATGTCCGTCATAGCCTGGATGATAGACATTAAGAGCGTTAAATCGAGCAGCAATGTCCGTCATAGCCTGGATGATAGACATTAAGAGCGCTATATCGCGCCCCAATGTCCGTCATGGCACAAATGATAGACATTAAGAGCTCAAAAGCCTAGCATAACTTACAAAAAGCGAAGAGCCTGGAGGAAATTACCTCCAGGTCTCATTTCTTCTACCATCTGTTATTCCGTATCCTGCACTTCTTCCTTCAATCGATATAGCTCTTGCTTCAACTCTTTTACCACTTCTTCGTATGACTTATCATAATAAACGTTTGTCATCTCATATGGATCTTTTTTCAGATCATATAATTCCCACTCCGGCTCTCTGTATTCATCAACCGCATCCGCAGCTCCCAATGCTTCACCATAATAATAAATTAATTTATAGTCATGTGTGCGAATTCCGTAATGTGCACCTACTTTATGCTCCTTACTTAAGTGCTCCCAGTAGCGATAATACATGGAAGTCTGCCAATCAGCAGGCGTATCTTCCTCTAATACCGGTCTAAGGCTTCTCCCCTGCATAAAATCAGGAACAGGAACTCCTGCATAATCGAGAAACGTCTCTGCAAAGTCTACATTTAGCGCAAAGTCCTTTGTCGTAGAGCCTGGGCGAATTGCTTTAGGGTAACGAATGATGAATGGCATGCGGAGCGACTCTTCATACATGAAGCGTTTATCATACCAGCCGTGATCCCCTAGGAAAAATCCCTGATCAGAGGTGTAAATCACAATTGTATTTTCTGCGAGTCCTTCATCCTCCAAAAAGTCCAACACTCTGCCAACATTATCATCGATAGAAGCAACACAGCGCAGGTAATCCTTTATATATCTTTGATAATACCAGCTTTTCAATTCTTTATCTGAAAGTCCTTCCGGCGGATCTGCTTTTACATCACGTTTCATTAAATCACGGTCAATGCGCATAGTAGCTTCCTTTGCTGCCTCCGCTTTACCCTCATAGTCATCATGGAAGCTGTATGGCTCAGGAATATCAATGTCTTCATACATATGTTTATGCTTCTCATCCGGTTCCCACGGGCGATGTGGTGCTTTATGATGATACATGAGCATAAACGGTTTTTCTTTATCCCTATTCTTCATCCAATCAAGGGAGAGATCTGTTATCACATCTGTCACATATCCCTTGGCCACCTTTTCTTCTCCCATTTCAATCATGGCAGGGTCATGATAATCTCCTTGGCCAGGCAACACATTCCAATAATCAAAGTCAGCTGGATCATGGTGACCGCCATGGCCAAGATGCCATTTTCCAATTAATGCTGTCTGGTAGCCATTTTCCTTTAACAGTCGCTGGACAGTTGTTTGTCTGCTGTCAAATTGGTCACCAAGTGTTTTCACCCCATTTTTGTGATTATACTGTCCGGTAAGTATTGCAGCACGACTGGGGGCACAAATGGAATTTGTACAAAAGCAGTTGTCAAAGCGCATCCCTTCATTTGCTATTCTATCCAAATTCGGTGTTTCATTAATCGCACTTCCATAACAACTCATGGCATGGGAAGCATGGTCATCACTCATCATAAAAATAATATTTGGCTGTTCGTTTGGCATAAATCATTCTCCTTTTCTCATTCAAATAGATGTGTCAGATTTAGATTTTTTATTGTCTTGGTTATTTCTTTCGTTCGTGAAGCGCCTAATTTTTTAAGTAACGTATTAATTTGAGATTTAATTGTTGCCATCTCAACACCTCTTATTTCTGCGATTTTCTTAACCTTATTATTGTCTAGCAGAAGACGAATCAGCTCTCGTTCTGTTTTCGTTAAGTTGGATAAATTATTTACAAAGAAGAGCAGACTTTTTTCGGATTCCTGCAGCCGTTTATATTCTTGTAAAACCAGTTCCTTGACCCTGCCCTCCAGCACGGTTTTTCCTTCATAAGCATCGCGGATCCGACTAACTATTTTTTCTTCTGGAGCTCCTTTTACGATATAATCGACGGCCCCCGTTCCCATTGCGGTGAGGATCATTTCCTTCGTCTCATGTGCGGTAAGGTAAATAATTTTCTCCTCTTTATTTTTGTCACGGATGGCTTCAGCTGCCCGGATCCCTGCATAGACGCTTTCCATTTCAATATCCATTAAAATGATGTCATGCTCCACACTGTCGGCAAGCTTCATTATTTCCGGACCATTGCCAGCGGCTCCCATAACTGCCATATCGTTCTGTGTCGAAATGGTCTCGACAAGGTCTTCTCTTAATAGGGCAAAATCCTCTGCAATGATCACTTTTATCTTTTCTTTCACATGCAACACTTCCATTTACTTGAATTTCGGCAGAAATAGAAAGAATGTCGTTCCTTCTCCTTCTTTACTTTCAAAGCGCAGGATACCTAAATGTTCTTTGATAATGGTATGCACGTAATGAAGGCCCATCCCCCAATTGAAGTTAGAGTTTTTTGTGGAGTAGAATGGTTCCATAATTTTTTTGGTATCTGTTTTCTTAATTCCAGTACCGACATCCCGTATTTCAATAACAGTATATTGCCTCGTATTATAACTTCTGAGAAAAATCCCTGGGCTATCGTTCAGATTTTTATGCTCAACTGCCTCTTGGGCATTTGTAAGCAGGTTGTAGATTGCTTCACTGAGAAGTGGTGCATCAGCAAGGATTTCCGCTTCATCTGTAAGCGTTAGTTGCACTTTTTTTTCAGGGTATTTATTGTGAAACTTATCCATGGAATGAGAGACGACCTCCGCAATGGTTACTGGCACGAGATGGACCGTTTGTGCTTTTACGGATTGATACAGCTCCTCCACTCGCTCGAGCATCATATTATTTCGTTCCTCCAGCTGATTCGTATAATCTTTTATAGTTGTTGGATCTATGCCCCGATCCATCTCCCCATTCATTCTTTTAAAAATCACTCTGTTAGCAAGAAGTTGATTTTTTATACTATGAACAAAGACGGTTGCTCCTGCACTGGCCGCTTTATAATTCCGCTGAATTTTTATTTCCTCTTTGTCTGTATCAAACATTTCCTTTGTATATTTCAGCAATCCAGCAAACCCGACTACCGCTAGTGTAATATTAATAATTACAAGTGTGAGGTAAGCTGGAACAGAAAGAACCGCATCCATATAGTAGATTCCATTCCCCCAATAATAAAATTGATAGATTTGGATCGGATTTTGCCCAAAATAAAGCAGATAGAGAAAGGTAATGGAAAAGATAAATAAAATGATAACCATAAACCTGCTTTGGAAAATCCTGATTTGGATGGAAACCGCTTCCACAATTAATAAAAGAAATGCCAGAATAACGTAGATAAGTACCCAGATTAATGAAAAGTCACTTACCAGCTCGTTATAGCCACCCGTAGGACTTGTATACATATGGAAAATATCCGGATGATACAATACTAAAGAGAGAAGTGGCGGAAGAAACGCCAGCTTAACCACCCATTTATTCCTCTTTATAAATGCCAGCTCGGAGTAATGCATAGCGAGCAATAGTAAAAAAAGCGGGAATATGTAACGCCCAATAGCAACCATATAGCCTAATGTATCAAGGGTTATATAGAAATACTGTGCATAGGATTTTATGACTGGATTGAAGAAATAGAAATCCTGCAGCTTCTCGGATATCCCACCCTTCTTCGCAATGTAAAGCATAATGCCGATCAATAATACAGCAAGGCTTGAACACATACCAAAAATATAAAAAGTTTCCTTATTTCTTTTGACAAGTAATACAAGAATGGAAATGAGAATTAGAAAAAGCATGAGTATAATGAGCATGGTAATCACCTGTTATCAATTCATACAGACCCATTTCTTAGAAACAGGCCTGTATGGTTGGAATATATTCATTTTAACCCATTCTTTTAATATTGCGTATTATTCAGCAGCTTTTTTCATATTTTCCAACATGAGATATTCACTCACATCCACTTTATCTTCCTCTGTAAGACGGCCAGATTCTATAAAGTTTTCCTGTTGTGTTTGATAGTACTGTTCGATGGTTCCGTCTTCAAGCATTGTCAGAATTTCCTCTGGTTTCTTCCAGTCTCCGTCACCTGTTTGGGCAAGGACAGCATCCTCCTCAACGGCACTTTGTTTCGCTACCCATTTTGCAACCTCTTCCGGATTGTCAATATGATACTCCATACCTGCATATAATCCCTTTGTGAATTTCTCAATTGTTTCTTTGTTTTCCTCTGCATAAGAAGGAGAAACTACCCAAGATGCAATAGATGGGAATTGCTCTGCATATCTCGCATTATTTGTAAGCATTTCTGCCTTGTCACCCATTTCTTCCTTAATCGTGTTCGTATTTGGAGACCATGTAGCAACAGCATCTACGCCACCTGACACCATTGCAGTTACAATAGCTGAAGCATCCATATCAACAAGCGTTACATCATCTTTAGAAATCCCTGCCTCTTGAAGAGTCAAATCAAGAATAGTTTCACTTGATGTACCTGTAGCAACACCAATCTCTTTACCTTTTAAATCCTCAATGGTTTTTACACCTTTTTCGGTATTTCCAATTACTTCATCCGCATTTCCTAAATGAGAGAATGCGAAGATTTTTGCTTGCCCTTGGATTGGTAAAACATGGGCGCCTGGTCCAATATAACCTGCATCAATACTACCGGATTCCAATGCGGCAATGATCGTTGGACCATCTGCAAATTCAACAAGCTCCACTTCCAGCCCTTGCTCCTCAAAGCTACCTGTTTCTATACCGGCTACAACAGAGTTCATGCTTGCATAGTTTGGCATATATCCTACTTTAAATGTTTCTGTCTTTTTTCCATCTGATTTTCCTTGTGCCGAATCTGACTCGGAGTCTGACCCACAACCAATTAACAAGACTGCAAGAATTGCTACCACTAAAAAGATGTAAATTTTTTTCATTTCCTTCTCCCCTATCTATATGATTATTTCCTTACTGCCAAATATTCTTGATAAACCTGACCCCATACGTAGTTTTTCACATCAAGGAATTCCTGTGTCATCCTTGTTTCCTGATTTCGAGGGTACGATATTTTCACATCAACAACTTCTTTGATTCTTCCAGGTCTAGCACTCATGATGACGACTTTTTGGCCTAGTAAAATTGCCTCTTCCACATCATGGGTAATAAAAAAGCATGTCTTCTGTTCACTATCCCAAGTATGTAGCAATTCCTCCTGGAGTTGGGTACGCGTTTGCGCATCCAAGGCACCAAATGGTTCATCCATTAAGAGTACACTCGGGTTCGCCGCATAGGCTCTGGCAATGGCCACTCGTTGCTTCATTCCCCCTGAAAGCTCTTTTGGATAATGATTAACAAAATCCTGTAAATCAACTAGCTTAATATATTTGTTTGCTATTTCATCCGCTTTTTTCCCCTTAATTCCTTGCAGATTCAATCCGAATTGTACGTTACCCTTCACAGTCAGCCAAGGGAATAACGCATATTGCTGAAACACGACCCCTCTTTCGGTGCCAGTTCCGGTGATCTCCTTCCCGTCACAACGAACGACTCCACTCGTTGGCTTTTCCAATCCGGCAATAATATTTAAAAGTGTTGATTTACCACAGCCGGAGGGCCCGACAACGGTTACAAATTCATTTTCATGGATATCAAGATCCACGCCATTTAATGCAACAACCTCCCCATTTCGGGAATCAAACACCTTTTTCACCTGGTCAATCTTCACTTTTACACGTCTCGTTTCTCCTGCCATCCGGTTAACCTCCTCTCAAGCAATTTAACTAACCTTTCAAAAATAAGTCCGATAATCCCAATGATAATGATGTAGAGTAACATTGGAGAGGACTCGAATGTATTGCTTAATGCACGGATTCGCATACCAAGACCCGCTTGGGCACCGGTTGATTCAGCAGCAATCAAAGAAGTGAGCCCTACTGCAGTACCTAACCGAATAGCTGTAATGATAAATGGCAGTGATGCTGGTGCAACTACCTTCATGAAAATATCCCTGTCTCTGGCTCCTAACACTTTTGCTGCTTTAATCAGGGTTGGATCAATATTTTTAATCCCCTGGTAAATGGTTATTGACATAATTAAAAATGTAGCAATCGTAATAACAATAATTTGTGGTGTACGACCAACACCTGCTGAAATAACTACTAGTGGCACATACGCCAAAGGTGGGATATTCCGGATAAATTGGATCCATGGCTCAATGATAAAACGAACCGGTTTATACCATGCCATCACAATTGCAACAGGCAGAGATAAAATAAAACCAATGGAGAAACCGGAAGTAACTGAAATTAAACTACTTATAATATCCTTCCAAAATACACCCCGCTGCATCATGGTCCCGATGGATTCGGTAACCAAAAATATATTTGGGAAGCTGCGGGAAGTCGATGGAATTAATGAAAGAATCGTCCAAAATAAGAGAGCTGCAAGCAATGATAATGCCAACCAACCACCATTTGGTATCCTTTCCACCAATCTAGGCTTCACCTTTTTCCCTCCTGCAGCCTCATTCATAACTGTATGCGTTTTCATAAGTGACCCCCACATTTAATTTATTGATCTCATCGTATCACGGCGGGTGAATTCTGATAAGTTTGATTTTTTTTACAACCTTTTTGGGGAGGGATTGGGTGGAGGTGAGTTATTTGATGCGGTTTTCTCATTTGGGTGTGGCTGCCTCTCATATTTGGGGCGGCTCTCTCATTTGAGTGCGGTTGCGTCTCATATTTGGCGCGGCTCTCTCATTTGGATGCGGCTGCCTCTCATATTTGGGGCGGTTCTCTCATTTGAGTGCGGCTGCCTCTCATATTTGGGGCGGTTTTCTCATTTGAGTGCGCATGCGTCTCATATTTGGCGCGGCTCTCTCATTTGAGTGCGGCTGCCTCTCATATTTGGTGAGGTTCTCTCATTTGGGTGCGGATGCGTCTCATATTTGGTGTGACTCTCTCATTTGAATGAGATCGCCCCGTATTATAATCTTTAATGTGAATGGCCTTTTATAAAATTAAATGATAGACATTTAGAGCACTAAATCGAGCGGCAATGTCCATCATGGCATCGATGATAGACATTAAGACCGCAAAATTGAGCGGCAATGTCCGTCATGGCATCGATGATAGACATTAAGACCGCAAAATCGAGTCCCAATGTCCGTCATGGCATCAATGATAGACATTTTGAGCACAAAAAAACTGGAAGGGTCCACCCTCCAGTTTTTCCTGCATTCCTATTTAGCATCTCGGACACAGCGAAATCCCAGATTTCCTGTTGAGCTATCCATCGTGTTGGAGCTTCTTGCTGCTACTCGGTAGCGATTACAATAGGAATAATGACACAAATAGGATCCGCCTCGCATCGCTTTTGGTGCTTGTGGGTCCACTTTTGGTGATAGATTCAAAGATTTATCAAACCAGTTGGAGCACCACTCCCACACATTGCCGGCCATATTATATAATCCGTATCCGTTCGGTGGGAAGGATTCTACCGGCGCGGTTCCGAGATAACCATCCGCCTCTGTATTGGTACGCGGGAAGTCTCCCTGCCAAATATTACAATAATGCTCCCCGTTTGGATGCAATTCGTCTCCCCAAACATATTTCTTCTGTTCAAGTCCGCCTCTAGCCGCAAATTCCCATTCCTTCTCTGTTGGCAGTCGCTTCCCAGCCCAATCACAAAAAGCTTTCGCATCATTCCAAGATACATGAATGACCGGATGATCCATTCGATCCTCGACACCCGAACCCTCGCCCTCGGGCTGATACCAATATGCCTTCTCAACAGCAAACCACCATGGTGTCCCTTGTGGCTGTTGGAATTTCCTCTGCTGGTCTTCTGATAAAAATTTATAAAAAACAAAGGACCAGCCATATTTTTCAGCATCTGTCATATAACCTGTTTCATCTATAAATTGCTTAAATTCTCTGTTACTAACAGAGGTTTTGTCTATGTAAAAGGGCTTTACATTCACCTTTCTTATCGGTCCCTCGTTATCAGCAGAAAAACCGTCCCTATCTTCCGTTCCCATTAAAAACTCTCCCCCAGATAGATAAACCATTTTCTCTTTAAACTTAATGCCATCTGTATTTTTCAAAGTCGCTTGCTGATTCACTGTGCCTTCCTTCGCAATACTGCCTCTGCTGGCCGAACAACAAGAAGGTTTTGTTGTATGATTACTGTGCATCAAAATGTCAGCTCCTTATTTTTCAAAAAATTTTAAGTTGAGCCTATTATAGGGCGATCACTAAATTTTGTCTATATATAGAATAGCTCGTTCATTTTCAATTGGACATTTCCGTAATTAGAAACTCCTCAAAATTTCTTTGGATTTCTCGCTTAAACCGTTGTTCTTTGACGACCATCCAAAAATCCCTAACCAAGTGAAAATCCTTTACTGAAATCTCACGCAATACCTCAAATTCCAGTTCCTTTTTCACTGTTAGTCTTGGCAAGATGCTTGTCCCGAGGTTTGCCTCAACTGCACTTTTAATCGCTTGCATACTCCCAAGCTCCATCGCATTATCTATTTTTTCCAGAATTCCATGCTTCCTTAGCGCTTCTTCCACAATCGATCTGGTACCTGATTCCTTTTCCCGCCAAATCATCTTTTCATCGGAAATCTCTTGTAAACTTATCTCCTTTTTTTCTCCCCAGCGATGATTGTATGAGGTCACAAGTATTAATTCATCCTCGGCAAACTTCCGGCTTTTATATGTATCATGTTGAAAAACGCCCTCTACGAATGCGAGATCGATTTCATTGACCTCTAATTTTTCCAGCATCTGAGGGGTATTACCAATCGATAAGCTGAATTGCACATCTGGATGGTGTTTTTTAAAATGACCGATCAAGTCAGGTAGTAAATATTCGCCGATGGTAAGGCTAGCTCCAAGGCGCAACGTTTTGTCTATTTCTCCTAAATGTTCCTGAATCGTTTCTAAGGAAGATCGATGTAAAGCAACAATTTCCTTAGCATATGGATAAAGCTTTTTCCCAGCCGCTGTGACACGCAGTTTTCCCTCTTGCCTGTCAAAAAGTGACGTGCCATAAATGTTTTCCAACTGACGGATCTGTCTCGTTACAGCAGGCTGTGACACAAAACCCATACGTGCAGCTTGTGAAATACTACCTTCTTCTACTACCCGGCAAAACATTCGTAAACTCTCAATATTCAGCGCAATTCCCCCCTTGTCATTTGTTTTCCCATATTACATTTTATCATACAATTAACCATTCCTATTCATTCCTGTTATACCCTATTACATTATTCAATTATCTTTTTCCACTGGTGCATGAGAAAATAGTAAAAGCAAAATGATTCAGGAGGCGGTTAACATAATGGATATCATGACAGGACTTTTACTTCTAGTTATCGGATTTATCGCAGGAGGCTATGGAACAATTGTCGGAGCGGGCGGCGGTTTTATTTTTGTACCGGCATTATTAATCCTTCTGGATATGGACCCAGTAATTGCGGCTGGCTCGGGGTTAGTAATCGTATTAATTAACTCTTTTACCGGTGTACTTGGTTATGCCAAACAAAAGAAAATCAACTACAAAATAGCTTTAACCATTGGAATTAGCGCGCTGCCAGGCGCTCTCTTGGGGGTTTGGTTATTGCAAGCTTATTCCTCCCAATACTTTTACGTTATTTTCGCAACAATTTTAGTTGGTCTCGGCATATTTTTATTCAGTAAAAACTCTCCATGGGAATCAAAGCGTTTATCAAAAAAGCAACAAACGGAAAGAAATGCACCCAAAGATGTCTGGTTCATTCCGTTAGGTCTTGTTATGGGAATTCTATCAAGCTATCTCGGAATAGGTGGTGGCTGGCTGTTGGTACCCATTTTAATCTATGTCTTTCACGTGCCAACACACCGCGCAGCAGCTACTTCTATTCTCTCGTTATGTTTATATTCGTTTATAGGGGTACTTTCCCAGCTTTACTACGGCAACATCGACTGGATGACCGTAGTATTTGGTGGTATAGGAGTTATTCTCGGGGCAAACATTGGTGTATTTCTATCTCAACGGATTCCCGGCAAAGTCATCCTACAGATGCTTTCCGTTGTATTGGTGATTATTGGAGTGAGAATGTATTTTCAATGAATGGGGGGGGAGGCATGAGGATTGGTGGTTGTGTCTCTCATTTTGGTGGCCTGCTCTCTCATATTTTGGGCGGCTCTCTCATTTCAACACATCTACTCTCATTTAAAAAGCCACAGAATCCATAAAAATTCTGCAGCCTTTTCATCTTCATCCTCCAAAATCAATCGATTGCCCGCAACACATCAAGCAACACTGTCTTAAATTTTTCTCGATCAACCGCTTCACAAATACGTACATTTGGTTTATTTCCGCTTCGGTTATTAATATCAACTAGACTGTAGCCACGAGTCAGTTTACCTTGTGTTTCCACTTCGACATAGTAATCCGTGGATTTCGTCATGATACTTTCATCTGCGGCGATGGCTGCAAGAAGTGTATCTGGGTGGGTAGTCCCTGGCAGGCGATGAACCTCCTTGTTGAATTTCATTACAACCTGATTAATATCCATAAAAAATTGAGAGCCTTTCGTGGCAAGCTTTCTAATATCCTCATGATCCGCATCATCCATAATCGAATAATTTACGCACATATCCCACCCTACCATCGTGAGTGGGATTCCGGATTGAAGAACAATATTTGCTGCCTCAGGATCAACGTAAAAGTTATACTCTGCTGCTGCCGTAATGTTTCCTAGAGAATTATTTGTACCACCCATAATGTAAATATGGGGAATATCCTTGATGATGGAGGGTTCCTTTTTTATTGCCATTGCAATATTTGTTAAAGGGGCGATCGCCAATAGCTCAATTTCTCCAGGACTTTTCTTCACTGTATCGATAATAAAATCGATGGCATGGGCAGTTTCGGGACGCTGTTTTGCTTTTTCAAAATAAGCCCCACCCATTCCATCCTTGCCATGCACATCCTCTACAGTGCGATGCTGAGCCATGCCCGTAGCATGGAGCGGTCTCTCCAGTCCTTTATAGACAGGAACATAGCTCTTTGGGTTGGCAACTTGAATTGTATAAAGCGCATTTTCTACCTCTTGATCGAAATCAACATTACCACCAGTTATTGTTACGCCCTCCACATGAAAATGATGGAGTGTAGTTAAAAGGGCGATCGTGTCATCCCCTGCTGTATCTGTATCGATAATTACACGTCTCATTCTTATCACCTCTATTATTATTTCTGTAAATTTACATAGATTTCTTCTGGTTGCCTGCAACGAAATTTTGTATAAATTCAAGCTGCTCCTCTGTAGGCTCCTTCTCTCTTGCAAGTGTAAAGGCTTCTACTGCTTGATCGAGTGAAGCTTCCCTTCCAACGACCTCCCCGATAGCTACAAGCTCATCAAGAAAGCCCCATAGCTCGGCATATGTTTTTGGTGACTGATGACCAAGGACATAATGCTCCACATCATACTTCTTAATTTTTGCCAATAAGGTCTGTACTTCTTTCAAATCATAGCTCCATTCGCCACTATAAAAATCCTGATAAAGGCAGTCAGCTAAGAACATGATTTTTTCTTCTGGAATGTAGATGATGGACGAATCTGGTGCATGCTCCCCACCGACATGCTCCATCACACAGGTAATGCCACCAAGATCGAGCTGTATTTGATTTTGAAACGTTATTTCCGGCGCGCACAGCTTCAGATTATCCCGGACAGGCAGCTCTCGCTTAATCATATCACGGCAAAATTCTATCTCTTCGCCAGATTCTACACGGGCATCAATAGAAGCATCATCCCACTTCAACGTTTTTAAATATGCTACCTTCTTCTTAGTATCATGATGACTGATTGCAGTGCGGTCCATTATTTTCATACCAAAAATATGGTCCCAGTGCCAATGCGTTACTAGTACATATTGAATTGGAGAAATGTCCATCTTTTCAGCCAATCCCAGAAAATCCTGCGCATGTGCAGGAGAGTTACCAGCATCAATCGCCACACTAAAACTCTCCCCACAGACTAAACCTAATGCAGGACGGTCTGTTTCCGAATAATGAGGCATATAGTAAACGTTTGGGGCTAGTTGTTTTAACATGTTTTTTCCTTCTTTCCTCTATATCTAATGTTGTAATTCTTGTGTCTAAGTTTAAGCATATTTTTTCGCTTTCTTTATTTTACATGAACGATTGGTGATAGGAAATGAAAACTATCAAGCAAGCATAGAAAAAATTGTATAACGAATATCTGATGTTTGAAGGAGTCTCTGTCAATGAATTTTCCGGAAAACAAACATATTTAGATGCAAATATAGCTTATCGTAATGCATGCTTAAATGCGATTGAGTTTTTAAAAACACAAGGTTTTACTGGGGAACAAGCATATATGCTACTGGGCTCAGCTCCCGTTGAAGGTCATTTAGCTGGTGTTGTGGACATTCCTGCACTATCGCTTTACCTAAGGATATCTTCACAAAAGATATTTTACCAAAATAGCCAGGAGGAATACGTAATGCCAAACTACACTTTTCTATGTCCAGCATGTGGAGAATTTACTTTGTTGCTAAACATGACCAGGGATAATAAGCAAAGCACGGCTTGTCCAACGTGTAATACAATTGCCAAACGTGTGTTTAAGCCTCCGATGACATTGCGCATGGATTCAAAGGTGAAAAAGCGAATTGAAAACGGAATGAAGCCTCGTGTTGTTAAAAAGGAGAATATGCCGAAAAATCCTTACAAAAAACAGCTGTCTCTAGGCCTTGGCAAGCAGGACACTAAGAAAACTCCCCCGGTAACCTGCTTTGAGTCACCGAGGGAGTTTTTAATTTATGTCCTTAAATATATGCTGAGGTATCCCAATGATTCACAAAATAGATACTCCATACTTTAAAGAATCACCGCCGCTAAGGTTCCAAATATAAGTAGTGGAATATTATAATGAATAAAGGTTGGGACCACAGTATCCCATATGTGATTATGCTGTCCATCTACGCTGAGGCCAGCAGTTGGCCCCAATGTACTGTCAGATGCTGGTGAACCTGCATCACCTAACGCACCTGCTGTACCAATTAATGCGCATGTAGCTAACGGACTGAAGCCTAACGTGGCACATAAAGGTACAAAAACTGCTGCTATAATTGGGATCGTTCCGAATGACGTTCCAATCCCCATCGTAATAAACAGACCTACCAATAATAAGACAAAGGCAGATACTAGTTGACTACTGTCACCAAACCAGCTCGTAGCATTATTAACAAAATTTTCGACTGCCCCTGTTTCCTTTAATACAGAAGCATAACCGGAAGCAATTAACATAATGAAGGCTATTACCCCCATCATGACCATACCTTCTTGTACTACCTTTTCACCCGATTCCAGAAAAATAACACGAGTAACAAACATTACTGTTATTCCACCAATTGCGCCAATTACCATCGATTCAAATGTTAACTGAAGAACAAAAGCAACGACGATCGCAATTATTGTGAAAAAATGGTTTCTCTTTTCGAAAGTAGTACGTGGTGTTTTTTGCTTTTCTAACCCAGCTGCTGTTTCTTCTTCAGGTAAACTTGATGTCTTCGATAAATCGATATCCTTGTATTCGCGTGGTTTCTTATAAGTAAATAATACAGCAATAAGAAGACCCACAATCATACCAATTGCTGGTATACTCATTGCCAGTGGGATAACTGACATAGCAATAGGCATCCCATTTGATTCCATTTCTTTTGCAATAATACCATGAAAAATTAACCCATAGCCGATAGGAATAACCATATACGGTGTTTTCAGCCCAAAAGTTAAAGCACTTGCTATCCCACGCCGATCAATTTTTAAGTGATTAAACAAAATTATTAATGGTGGGATCAGTATTGGGATAAACGCAATATGGACTGGAATGAGAGTACCAGAAAAACAAGTAAGAAAAGCAATTAAAAATATAAGTAGGAACTTCTTTTCTTTCATTACGCGCAATAAGTACTGTACCAGTATTTCCGTTATCCCGGATTGGGCAATCATGGCAGCAAAGAAACCAAGCAAAATATAACTCAATGCTGTCTCTGCCTGTCCACCCATTCCACCAATTAATGTGGTTATTGTTTCACTTAGCGATAAATTTGCTGTTAGACCACCAACAATGGCAGCGAGTAATAAAGCAAAAATGACGTGTATACGACACAAACACAGAATGGTAAGAGTCAAAACAGATAAAACTACCGGGTTTAATAGAATCATAAAGCACCTGCCTTCTTGATTTTTTAGTTTCCAATCATTTCTAAATATTCAGATAAAATTTCCGAGAATGTACTTACGTAAATTTCCTTAATTGCAACAACATGAAATGGCTATTCATATTCAAAGGGTATAAATTTTTATGGCTGGAACCATGTATAAAATTTGTATTCTTTTCATCTGAATTACACACCTCTCTCCATAGTTCCAGCATTACTTTGAAGTACCAAGGAAAAATACTACATTGAATTTACATAATTAATTAACCATAGCTATAATCCGTTCTCCCTCCTGCCCTATTTCAATACATCCTCCCTTAATATAAACGCAGCTAATTTCTCAATTTCTTCTGAGATATCCTGGTCTCCTTTCAATGGAGGACATATTTCTCTCACCATATCCAAATATTTTTTAGTAGCTGGCGCTAGCATATCCTCTGCTTCATCAAGATAAATAGCTTGGGATGCACTAATTAATTCAATTGCAATTACCTTTGCAGTATTATGCACAATATCTCTCGCCTGACGTGAGCCAATTGTCCCCATACTTACATGGTCTTCCTGATTTGCAGAAGTAGGAATAGAGTCAACACTTGCCGGATGTGCTAGAACTTTATTCTCTGATACGAGCGCTGCTGCAGCATACTGGGCAACCATTAGTCCACATTCCAGACCAGGATTTGTTGCCAGGAATGGAGATAATCCGCTTAGTGCAGGATTCACCAATCGTTCAATGCGCCTTTCTGAAATATTCGCCCACTCTGCTGTTGCTACTTTTAAGAAATCCATTGCTAATGCGATTGGCTGCCCATGAAAATGACCACTTGAATAGATCTCCCCATTTTCCAAAATAATTGGATTGTCTGTCGCTGCATTTATTTCTGTTTTTAACCGTTCATCCACATAATTAATTGTTTGCCAAGATGCTCCATGAACCTGTGGGATACCTCGGATCGAGTAAGCATCTTGCACACGAACTTCCCCCTGCTTCGTTATCCGTTTACTTCCTTCAAGCCAGTTTCTTATACGTGAAGCGACAAGCTCAAACTCGGGATGTGGTCTTACTGCAAGTAAATCTTTATTAAAAGCTGTAATTACCCCATGCAATGCTTCCATTGTTAAGCTTGCAGCCATATCTGCTGCTAGACCAACACGTTCTGCTTCATTTAAAGTAACTACTCCTATGCCTGACATAGCTTGTGTGCCATTGATTAATGCCAGACCTTCTTTTGCTGCAAGTTCAACTGGTTGCAAACCTGCCTTCCACAGCGCTTCTTTCCCTGTTAAAATTTCTCCTTCGTATTCAGCCTTTCCTTCACCTACGAGTACAATAGCTATATGTGCAAGTGGGGCAAGGTCTCCACTTGCGCCTACAGATCCCTTACTTGGTACGACAGGATGTACTCGTTTATTAATCATTTCAATTAGAAGATTTAATGTTTCCTCCCTAATCCCTGAAAAGCCTTTTGCCAAAGCATTTGCCCGTAGTACCATCATGGTACGCACAACAGGTGTAGGCAGTGGATCACCAATCCCCACAGCATCCGCCCGAAGCAGGTTAAGCTGCAGCTTGGAGATATCTTCTTTTTCAATAACAACATCACTTAACTTTCCAAATCCTGTATTAACCCCGTAGATTATTTTTCCTTCATCCAATTGTGTTTCAATTCTTTTCCGGCTTTTCCTAACTCGTTCAAGCGCTTGTTCAGGTACTTCCGCTTGATACTCGCCATAAGCTACTTTTTCAATTTGATGCCGGTTCAATGTATAGCCATCCAGTTCGATTACTTTCTGTTCCATGTGTTTCACTCCTTGTAGTTAGTAAAGTTGATTATGTTAGAAAATTAGATGCATGATGATAGCAATAATTGGAATGGATATTAGCGTTCGTAAAAGGAACAGGATAAGAAGATCCTTCAATTTGATTGGTATGTCTACCTCCAGGAGAAGAGGAATAACAGCTGAAAAGAATAATATCTGACTTAATGATAAAACCGCAATGAAGAATTTAGCCCCTAGCGCAGCTCCAGTTACCATTAAAGCAGGTAAAAACATATCGGCAAGCCCAATAATTGTCGCTGGTGCAATCAACCCTGCATCTGGAATCCCCAAAATCCGCAAAAATGGCTCCATTGGTGCTCCGACCCAGGTGAAGATCGGCGTATAATTTGCCAGAAGTATTGCTGTTAAGCCAATAGAAAGGATTGGCGGAAGAATTACCATTGCCAATTTCAACCCATCTACAAAACCATTTTTTAATTCAACTGCAACTTTTCCAGAGTCTTCTGCCTGTTTGATTCCAACCTCGTAAGCCTGTTTCCAGATGGAACGTTTTTCAAGGAGTGCCTCCGGTTTTGGAACACCTTTATATTCGTCCGGAATCCTGGATAACGGGGGAATACGGATTAGCACCATTGTCGCTACAGCGCTTACAATAAATGTAGCTATAAATAATATTGGAAAATAAGGCAGAAGATCAAGTGTGCTTGCTACTACTGCAAAAAAACCAATACTAACCGTTGAAAAGCAAGTCGAAATAATCGTTGCTTCTCTTAATGAATAGCGTCCTTGCAAATACATTTTATTCGTAACATAAATACCCACGGAATAACTGCCAACAAAGGAAGCAACTGCATCTAAGGCTGAACGCCCAGGCAACTTAAATAATGGACGCATAAATGGACGCATCAGCACGCCTACAAACTCCAATCCCCCAAAAGCGACGAACAAAGTAAGAAATACAGCACCAATCGGCACAATTACAGCTACAGATGCAATCGTAGTTGTAAAAACTAATTGACCTGTTTCCGGTAACCGCAGAATTTCAGGGCCAATTGAGAAATAGATAAGTATAGCAAACACCGCACCTAGAACACGGAAGAACAAAAAAACGGGACTTGTCACAAAATAAGAAAGGTCATATTTAATTTGGAGGATTCCGCGTTTCTGAAACTCTGCCAGAATAGTGACCCCGGCTGCTATTACAATGATGAGCATACAATAAAAAGATACTACTTCTTGTGCACTGCTCCGTATCGTACTTATAAGCACATCAAAGGGGATCGTCCACGTGCCATTCGCTTTTATGGGTCCAAGGAAAAATAGCAGTCCTAAAATAAATGTCAGCCAAAATTTAGGTTTTATATTTCCTTTTCCTGATTGTTCCAGTTGAATCGGTTTCTTTTCTTCCATTTCCATTGCCATCGTTACACCCCTTTTACGAATTCCTGGTTATGGAGGAAAACCGCCCCCTTAGGAAGCAGTCCCCCGATCAATCTATTTATTTATGAAGCTCATACCATTTCTTAATCAAAGAGGCAGCATATCTCCCACCATTCATCAAATTCTCTACACTAATATGTTCCTGGAAAGTATGAATATTACGGAAGCCGTTCCCTAATGTGATACATTCAAGTCCATTTTCATTAAGCACATTGGTATCTGCTCCTCCTAGGGTTTGTGTCGTATATTTATTAACATCAATCTCATCGGCAGCCTGTAATGCCGTTTGTCCGAGAGGGGATCTTTCATCAATCTTCCAGCCAAGATATTTTTTCTCGTATCTGATGTCAGCCTTTCCTCCATGCTGTTTTGCAGCTTCCTCCACGGACTGTTTCATATGTTCCAATTGCTCGTTTAAACCTTTGGCTTCAAAGGAACGCACTTCGCCTACCAGCTTAACTTCACCTGGAATGATGGAAGACATTTTTCCACCATTCATTTGGCCGATATTGGCCAGCGTTATTTCACTGATCTTACCGAGCTTCATATTCTTCAGAGCATCGGCGGCGATCAAAAATGCATTAATTCCTTCTTCCGGGTTTAATCCAATATGGGAAGATCTTCCTTGAATGTCACAATAAATTCTGCTGCTATAAGGTCCTTGTAAAATAATTTGTCCAATATCGCCACTGCTGTCAAATACAAAACCTTTCTTACTTTTTACTTTTGAATAATCCATGTAGCTTGCTCCTACAAGCCCAGGCTGTTCATTCACGGTCAATACCAACTCGATTGGTCCACAAGGTATGTCATTTTCCTGAATGTACCGAATCCCCTCCAAATATGCTGCGAGTGCTGCACGATCATCGGCTCCTAAAATGGTTGTGCCATCAGAATGGATAATTCCATCTCGTATTTCCGGCTTTAAACCTTCTGTTGGCAACACCGTATCCATATGTGTGGAGAGAAACATTGGTTCTACACTAGGATGAGTACCTTCCCAATACGCAATCAAGTTCCCGCAATTACCACCAAATTCTTTATGAGCTTCATCAAAAGTATAAGAAAAACCGAGTTGTTCTAATATTGGAATGAGAAATTCTGCCATCGGCTTTTCATGCCCGCTTGGTGCATTAATTTTAGCTAATTCCATGAAACTATCTAATAACCGATCATTATTTATTTGTATCTGTGTCGATTGTTTAACCAAAATTCATCATCCCTTCTATTTTTCAATAACTTTTCCTCGTTTTATTACCTGATCAACGACATTACTTCCAAGTCTGTATATAACATGGTTATAAGAAGGTACATCCCAAATTTGGAGATCGGCCAACTTCCCAACCTCAATGGAGCCTACTTCATTTTCAAGCTGAAGGGCTTTTGCTCCATTTATTGTCGCTGCACGAATCGCCTCTTCAGGAGACATATGATATAGACGGCAGGCTAGAACCATGACAAACTGCATCGATTCTGTCCAATTTCCTGGGTTTAAGTTTGTTGCAAGAGCAACAGGCAATCCTTGTTCTATCATTGTTCTTACATCAAATGGACGGGGATGTGCCACTGCAAAATCAAGGGTTGGCATTACTACACCAATTACACCTGCATCCGCCATCTTTTTCATGATTTCAGGTGGAGTGTAATTTAAATGGTCTGCAGATACTGCTTTTATATCAGCTGCCAGATCTGAACCTTCGACATAAGAATAGGCATCCGTATGAATCTTAGGTTGCATACCATAACTAACCCCCGCCTCTAATATGTCTCTTGATTCCTTTGCATTAAAATGACTATTCTCTGTCCATACATCACAAAACGTTGCTAGTTTTTTCTCAGCTACCTGGGGTATCATTTCTTCGATAATTTCTTTTATATATGCTTCCTTGCTCATATCTTCCGGCCAGCCGTGCGCTCCAAGGAAAGTGTTGACAACATCGATAGGCAAACTGTCATTGAGTTCAGACGCCACTTCAAGAATTTTCAGTTCATCCTTCGTTGTCAGTCCATATCCACTTTTCACTTCTACGGTAGTCGTTCCAGCTTGTAGCATCCGATCAAGCTTTTCTTTGGAAATATTAAATAACTCTTCCTTACTTGCATCTCGTGTTTTATTGACAGATACCATTACACCTGTTTTAATACCCATTTCTTCTAACTTTTTCGGATCGCTTACCGTCATTTTGGCTGCATACTCTTCCACTCGGGAACCACCGAAAATAGCATGTGTATGACTATCCACAAAACCTGGCGCAACAACTTTACCTCTAGCATCAATGATCTTTGCTCCACTGCTGTCCACTTGATTATCTACTTCCTTTTTATCCCCTACGGCAATAATTTTCTCTCCAGCAATGGCAATCCAACTATCATTGAGCTTTCCAATAGAGTCAGCTGCTTCACCCGTACATGTGAGTATTTCTTTTGCGTTAGCTATAATTAAATCTGCTTTTTGTTTAGCCAAACCTTATTACCCTCCTGACAATGATAGTTCCACCTGGTTTTCATGAGGATATACCCGTCTTCCTGTACAGAAAGCGGGTTCTCACTACTTATTGATTAAGGAAAAAAGGGTATATATTGCATACCCTTTTGTTTTCCGGATCGGTTATTTATCGAGATCATCAGGACCAAATGTCGCTGTAGGCTCCCACCATAATGGAATTTTGATACTTTCATCTGTTAGATTACCTTTTCCGTTAGCGACATCCTTTGCGCTTTCATATCCTGCCTGCGCATGCCGTACTACACCGATTCCAGAGTCTACTGTCATACAAACTTCCAGGCGCATTGATGCATCCTCCGTTCCGTCTGCAATCATAGTTACCCCAGTGTGTACAGCTTCTCCCATAGAATAGTTCGCTTGGAGTGCGATTAAGTCACACATACCGACAGCGTTCAATAGCCCATTTAGTACTGGCCAGTCAGAGATCAAGTCTCCTCCATCAGGCATGTTTTCAGATTCAAATGTTGGGTTAACAATCGAACCAGAATCCAAATTATCACGAGAGAATGCTACAGGACCAGCTAACTCTCCACGTTTTACCATCTCATTTACTTCTAAAGCGAATTCTTTCCGTTGGCCAAATCCGAGATAACAAATACGAGCGGGTAATCCTTCAATTGGGATATGCTCCTTCGCAAGATTAATCCAGCGGGTTACAAGCAAATCATCCTTAAATTTCTCAAGTACCATGTTGTCGATTTTCTCAAGATCTGCCGGATCACCTGACATACATACCCAACGGAAAGGCCCGCGACCTTCACAGAATAAAGGACGAATATATTCCGCTACGAACCCTGGAATTTTCATAGCTTCTTCTTCAGGCATGCCGCCATCTCTTGCTTCCTTTCTTAAGCTCGTGCCATATTCAAAAGCATGTACACCTTCATCAAAGAATTTATTTGTCACACGCAATTCACGAATCATCGTTTCTTGTGCTTTTTTCAAATAAAGCTGACGATCTCTTTTCCTTAACTCATCCGCTTCTTCAACAGTGTATCCAGAAGGCAAATATGAAATTGGATCATGCGCTGGAGTCATCGATGTTAAAATATCTGGACGAAATCCCTTTTCATATACCTCTTCAAAAATGTCTGCGGCATTTCCTACTACTCCAATGCCGAGTGGCTTTCCTTCAGTGGCATGCTTTTCAGCAAGTTCAATTGCTTCATCAAGAGAATCGGCTAGAACGTCAATATAGCCTACCTCCATACGACGGTTAATAATTTCTACATTGGAATCAGCAAGAATACAAACACCGCCATGCATTGCCATTGCTCTTGTCTGATTACCCCCCATTCCACCAGCACCGGCAGTGAGCATGATTTTTCCAACAAGGGAATCATTATAATGCTTTCTTGCAATTGCTGATAAAGTTTCAAACGTTCCTTGAATAACACCCTGTGTCCCAATATATTCCCATGGTGCAGCTGTATACTGTGCAAAAATAGTTAGGTTTTTATCCTGCAGATCATAAAATGTATCCCATGATGGCTTCATAATATTCGTTGTTGCCATTACTACGGTCGGTGCGTATTTATGTGTCTTAAATACTGCAACCGGCATTCCGGATTGCACTACTAATGTTTCATCATCTTCCAATTCTTTTAAGGATTTTACAATGGCATGGTAGGATTCCCAGTTACGTGCTGCTTTACCAATACCTCCATAAACAACAAGTTCTTCCGGCTTTTCTGCGTTTTCCATATTGTTCTCAAGCATTCGGAGGATTGTTTCCTGTCTCCATCCCTTACAACGTAACTCAGAGCCTCTTTGTGCCTTTACTGAATATAAAATCTCCGGTTTTTCTTTCGTATTTTGTTGCGCCATTCTGTTTTCCTCCTTCAATGATTGGTTATAGGGTTAACTGTATGATTCGGTAATGTGCTATTTAATTAAACGCTTACATTCCCTCCAAACATTATTGACTTTTATAATGTTTAGTACATCGTTCTCCCTTTTCCCGTTTTGTTAATTCAGAAAATATCTACTTTCAATAATATTGTAATTAGTTTATATTATAATTACCAATACTACTTTTCTATATTGTTATAGTTTTAAGCTATAGTAAGGAGGCTGTTTTCTTTGGAGATGAACAAATTACTCTATTTCATAACAATTATTGAAGAAAAAACATATACGGCTGCTGCAGAAAAACTGTTAATATCTCAACCTTCTTTAAGTGCTGCCATAAAAAAATTGGAGAAAGAAGTCGGGCTGCCTCTTTTGGACAGAAGTAAGAAAGGTGTTCAATTAACAAAGGTAGGTAAGTTACTTTATGAGGAAGCTAAGCGTCTCGTACTACACCATGAACAAGTGAGTAATGAAATGATACGCTTAAAAAAGGAAGGACCATTAAAGCTATCTATAGGTATTATTGAGTCATCGAAGGTATGGTTTCCCAGGGTGCTAACCCAATTGAAGCTGGAGCATGAAAATGTCTTCATAAAACTATTAGAGGTACTTAGTTTACAAGACGTTGAGCATTCACTTTATAATTTCGAAGTGGACCTTGCAATTACCAATCAATACGTAAACCATAAACATATTGAAACAATCCCATTATACGATGAAAAATTAGTAGCCCTGCTACCTTATGACCATAATTTGGAACGTAAAAGCTTTATCACGGTAAGGGATTTACAAGATGAAAACTTTATTATTTCGGAAAAAGGATTTCAAACAAGAGAAGATATATTAAAAGCATTCAGCAAATCTGGCGTGAGACCAAATATTCATTTTGAGATTGGCCGACTTGAAACGGCCTGTGATCTAGTAGAGGAAGGACTTGGTATTTCCGTCGTCCCCGAAAATTATGTAAAGCATATTCAACATAGAGCAATCCGCTATAAACGAATCCATGACCCGAATGTTATGCGCACCGTCTATTTGGTTTATGATAAAAAAAGATATAATTCACCTATTGTGATGCGCACAATAGAACTCATTATAAATAACTTTAAAACTATTCATCATTCTAAGTCATTATAAATGGATCGAAACACGGAGAATTAAGCCCTCTCCAACAAAACACCACTAGACTAGGCAAGGCAATAAGAAAACTCCCCCGGTAACCTGATTTGTGTCACCGGGGGGAGTTAAGCAAATCACCACTTTAGTCCCTTAAAATCCGCATTAAGTCATAGTTCCGAAATTTTTTGTTTCTTTATCAGTGAAAAATAATTTTTTTCAGCTAGTGTATGTAAAGCATGACGTGCCGTATTTTCTGAAATTCCAAGTTCTGTACCTTTGTTGTTCCTCACTATATGAAGCTATGTTCATAACGTTTAACTTTAAGTAAGTATACAGTTATTTTCACCTCTCCCTTACGCATATCATAAAATAAATAATGGAAAGCAGATCTCTAAATTTCACAAAGTGGGATGTGCCAGCATGGAAAATGACTCTGCTCAACACGTTCGATTTCAAAACTTGCAGGAAGATCAAATGACATTTAATCAGGTCTTTGAACACATTGTCGCCTTTATGCGCTCACGACCTGCTGGGAACTACCGTCTGATTGTGGGGACAGATTCGCAAATTCATCCACAGAAAACCATTTTCATTACAGGAATTGTGATCCGCAATAAGGGAAAAGGTGTGTGGGCATGTATACGAAAAGTAACTGTTCCAAGGAAAATGCTGCAATTGCATGAGCGAATTTCCTATGAAACCTCCTTATCCGAAGAGATTGTCTCCCTCTTTACCGAAGAAAGAAAAAGGCAGCTCATTGATATCGTCCTCCCACATATTTACCAAGGAGCCTCTTTTAGCATGGAAGGACATATCGATATCGGTGCAGGAAAAAAGAACAAAACACGGAAATTCGTTCAGGAAATGGTAACTAGATTGGAAGCAATCGGAGTGGAACCAAAAATAAAACCAGATGCTTTCGTCGCCTCAAGCTATGCCAATCGCTACACGAAATAATTCTATATGGCTTCAGGAATGGATATAATTTAGGTGAATCTCCCCCTAAATGGTATCCATTTTTTAATTCTTAAAATGCATATTTTGGTATATAGTGCAAAGCTGTAAAAGATATGAACTTGCATAACCTGAAGACTGAAAAATTGAACTAATCATTTTCATTTTAGATAGCTATCTATGACTCCATTCGTCTACAAGATTCATTTTGTTAGCTAATTCACCTCCTCCCTAAACCAAAATTC
The DNA here is from genome assembly GCF_001878675.1 of Virgibacillus halodenitrificans. Classification (NCBI taxonomy): domain Bacteria; kingdom Bacillati; phylum Bacillota; class Bacilli; order Caryophanales; family Bacillaceae; genus Virgibacillus; species Virgibacillus halodenitrificans. The sequence goes on from NZ_CP017962.1 coordinate 3,087,839, forward strand.
TTGCTTCACTCCTCCTCCTTTGTTAAACTATGATAGTTCACTTATGAAACTATTCACCTGATGAACTATAAACGGAGGTGTACTTAATGGATTTACTCGAACTAATTAATCGGTATCAGGACGCAATGAATACCATTGATCGCAATGTTAATCTAATACTTAAAGAAAAAATCCATACAGAAATAACGACAGATCAATTTCCTACACTGCAATACATTCAAAAGCATCAGCAATGCACAAGTTCAGAAATTGCCGCCTTTTTAGGTGTTGGAAAAAGCGCCATCACCGCGCAAATTAATCGATTAGATGAGAAAGGCTTAATTATAAGAAGGCGTGACAAGCAGGATAGACGAATTGTGTATCTCCAGTTGACGGAAAAAGGAAATGAACTCGTCGATTACACAAGGAACAATTTAACTAAAGAAATTGGCACCTATCTTGGCAATTTTAATGAAGAAGAAATTCATACCTTCATCCATGCATTGGAAAAATTAGCACATGTCATGGCAACAGATAAGAAAGGAGACCAGTAATGAAACAGATTATTCGATTCCGCTGGTTAATTGCTGCATTTTGGGTAATTGCGGCTGCCGGACTATTCATATTTTCACCAAATCTCCAAGAGTTGGTTGCAGATAAAGGGCAAATTTCCGTACCAGAAGGATCTCCTTCCGATGAAGCACAGGACTTAATTGATCAGATGTCCAAGAATAGTGGGAAAAACAATGCCAGCTCTGTACTTGTTTTTCATGATGAAAATAAATTGGATAAGGCAGATAAGGACGAGATTCAGCAAGTCATCAAAAACCTTAAGGAAAAGAAAGACGAGCTTGGAATTAGTAATTTACTTAACTTCAATGAGAGCAAAGAAATAAAGGAACAAACCGTTTCCGAGGATAACCAAACCATTCTGGTACCTTTTGATATTTCTTTGGAAAATAAAGACATTGATCAAGCACGTGAAAAAATTTATGACATTGCAGACGATACTTCCATTGATCATTACGTAACAGGACAGCAATACATTGAACAGGACATCGTAAAAAACTCCCAAGAAGGGTTAAAGCGAACGGAGATTATTACTGTTGGCTTGATTTTAATTATTTTATTTATTGTATTTAAATCTTTTGTAGCACCATTCATTCCACTACTAACTGTTGGAATAAGTTATCTGGCTGCACAAGGGATTGTTGCCATCTTAGCAGATACGGTCAACTTCCCACTCTCAACGTTCACACAAATTTTTATGGTGGCAGTCATGTTTGGGATCGGAACCGATTATTGTATTCTACTGATTAGCCGCTTCAAAGAAGAAATGGCTGAACATGAATCAACAAAGGATGCCGTGATAGCAACATATAAATCAGGCGGGAAAACGATTTTCTTTGCCGGATTAGCCGTGTTAATTGGTTTTTCCACCATCGGATTATCCACCTTTTCACTCTATCAGTCCGCAGTAGCCGTGGCTGTTGGTGTGGCGATCGTATTACTTGCACTTTCTACGCTCGTACCATTTTTCCTTGTCGTGCTAGGCAAGAAATTATTTTGGCCATTTGATAAAAACGCAGCACATAAAGAAAGTAAGCTTTGGGGTACTGCGGGAGCCTTTGCATGGAAAAGGCCGATCATCGCATTAATCATTGTCGCAGTTATTACCGTGCCGGCAATGCTAACATATAGTGGGGATAAATCGTATAACTCCTTAGAAGAAATCGGTGATAGCTATGATTCTGTGAAAGGATTTAATTTGATTGCTGATAGCTTTGGTCCGGGGCAAACCATGCCTGCTACGGTTGTATTCAAAACAGATAAACCCGTCGATTCCCAGCAGGATTATCAGGATATTGCCAAAATAACGCAACGCATTGCAGAAATGGACGGAGTAAAACAGGTCCGTAGTGCAACACGCCCAACTGGTGAGGTTATTGATGATTTTCTATTAATCAATCAAACTGAAAAACTGGCAGATGGCATTGGGGAAAGTAAAGAAGGTCTTCAGGATATCCAAGATGGACTTAATGAAGCTTCCAAGGAACTCGACAAATCACAACCACAGCTTCAGGAAGCTGAAAATGGTGTGGATGACCTTATGCAGGGCACACAGGATACCAAAGATGGGATAAGCCAAATGCAAACCGCCCTCACAGACATTCAAAACGGAATCGAATCTGGGGCACAAGGTGCAGGTGAAATTCAAAAAAACCTTCAAACAATTCAAGGTAACCTAAACCAAACAGTATCTGGAAATAAAGAATTAGTGCAAGGGTATCAACAACTCGCCAAGCAGCTGCAAAATATTCCTGGTGCAGCTCCACTTGCCAGTTCAATGAATCAACTAAATTCAAATTTACAGCAAACCGTAACTGCACAGGAACAGCTTGCCGGGGGAATTAACCGCTTATCCGGTGCTGTTGGAGAGCTGCAGTCCGGACTGAACCAAGCTGGAAATGGCCAGCAACAGGTTGTTGGTAAAATTCCTGAAGTACAGGAAGGTCTTTCACAAATTTATGGTGGACAAAAAGAATTAAAGCAAGCTTTTGCAGATATGCAAAGTCAATTAAACGAATTATCGAGCGGGCTTCAGGATAGTGTTGAAGGCCTGAAGCAAGTTAACGAAGGATTAACAGGAGTCGAGGACTTCCTAAAGGACTTTAGTGAAAACGGTAATGAGGATTATGTATTTATCCCTCAGGATACGTTAAATGATGAAAGCTTCCAGGAAGGTACAGAGGCATACCTTTCCGAGGATAAAAAAATCACTAAATTTGAAGTCATTCTCAGTGATAATCCATATTCAACGAAAGCAATGAACCAGGTGGAAGATATTAATAACACCGTGGATAGTGCAAGAAAGGAAACAATGTTTGCAGACAGTGATCAGAAAATTGGCGGGGTCAGCAGTACGAATAATGACCTGCAACATATCTCCAACGAGGATTACACACGGACAGCCATCCTGATGATCGCTGGGATTTTCATTATCCTTGTCATCATGCTGCGTTCACTCGTGATGCCTTTATATTTAATTGGCTCACTGATTATAACTTATATTACTTCCATGGCATTTTCGGAGTTCATTTTTGTTCATATCTTTAACTACTCCGGACTTACCTGGGCCATACCGTTCTTCGCGTTTGTCATGCTTGTTGCTTTAGGAATTGATTACAGCATCTTCCTTATGGCACGGTTTAACGAATATAAGAATGGTGATATAAAAGAAGCCCTATTCGCAGCAATGCGCAATATGGGGACTGTGATCATATCAGCAGCAGTCATTCTCGGTGGTACATTTGGGGCTATGCTTCCATCCGGTGTACTTTCCTTATTGCAGATTGCTACTGCCGTAATTGCAGGACTATTTCTATACGCCTTCGTCATGCTTCCATTGTTCATTCCATTGATGGTGCGCATGTTTGGCAAAGCTAACTGGTGGCCATTTAAACGATAAGAAAAAAGCTGTCTTTTCACGTTGATGAAAAGACAGCTCTTTTTGGTTTAGAATAGGATATCTTTTTACGGATGATTACTTTCCCCTCCGGCGGATTAATTTGTTCTGCGGATGATTACTCTGCTCTCCGGCGGATTACTTCCTTCTGCGGATGATTACTTGGCTCTCCGGCGGATTATTTTCTTCTGCGGACGATTACTTGGCTCTCCGGAGGATTAATCCCTTCTGCCGACGTAATTTAAATTCAAATTAATGTCTTTTAAAAAATACATATTTAGGTTAAAATGTAATTGGGTCATATTAATTCCTCCTCATGTTTTTCGTGGTTGTAAAACATTGTGATGTGGGGAATTAATTTGGCCCTTTTTATGTTCTTTTCACCCAATTATATGGACTTCACCCGCTAAGGATCATCTCTCTCCCTTCACATTCCCTATCGCTACCAAATAAACGTGAATTAAAAAAGCCATAAGTAACACGCCAGCACTATTAAACAAAACATCAAGCAAGCGACCATCTCTGGTAAAGTAAGGCTGAAGAATTTCTGTAACGAGCGCAAGACTAAGCGTAATCCAGACAGCCACCTTCAATCGCTTTACCCCAATATAAATAAATAACAGCCACATGGCGAACATAAATAAATGCCCGACCTTCCGAATTACTACATCCGCCCTTAATTGATAAATTTCAAAAAACGCAAATTGCGGTTGTTCCGTTATATTTAAATTAATATTTCCTTCTTCCAATAATGTTAATAGATTCGAGTTAAATATAAATGCAAACATGATTAACGACCAACAGATCATAGCAACAATTCTCATTTCATCATTTCCTTTACCCATTCGATATGGTGCACATTCCCATGTGAAAGACGAACAAAACCTTCCTCCATATAAGTAAGTTCCCTACCTTTAAAAGCATTCCATTTATCAAGTAAAATCAAACGAAAATTAAAATCGGAAAATTTTAGTAAAAAATTTACCAAAGGCATCAACAACAGCTCTGCTTCCTTTTATTTTCTTATTTCGTTGTCATAACAACAAAGTTGAATTATTAATAAAATTTAGAATAAATATTGCAAACGGTTAAACCTTAATGTAAAATGCAACTATTAGTAATTTTTTTAGTAAAAGGGAGGTCACTATGAATAATAATTTGAAGAAAATTGTATGGATGATGATTGGTATTGTATTTCTTGCTGTAATGACAGCATGCTCTGGAGAGGATGATAACCAGACCTCCGGCAGTGGAGATGGTAGCACAACAGACGGAGCAAATGAACAAGTATTGAATCTATCCAAAAAAGATCGCATTACTACAATGGATTCGTCAATGGCAACAGATGAACTTTCCTTTCAATTCCTTGGTGCCACAATGGAAGGTCTGTACCGTTTAGGTGAAAACGCAAAGCCAGTAGAAGGTATTGCAAAAGACCATGAAGAAAGTGAAGACGGCATGGTATGGACATTTCATTTAAGAGAAGATGCGAAATGGTCAAATGGTGACCCTGTAACCGCAGAGGATTTTGTATATGCATGGCAGCGTACAGTAGACCCGAATACAGGCTCCGAGTATGGTCCTTACATGATGAAAGGCGTTATTAAAAATGCTGAAGAAGTCAGTAAAGGCGAGAAAGCTGTAGACGAGTTAGGTGTCACTGCGAAAGATGATCATACATTGGTTGTTGAATTAGCAAAACCAGTTCCTTACTTCGAATCATTAATGACCTTTGGTACATTCCTGCCGCTGAATAAAAGTTTCGTAGAAGAACAAGGCGATGACTATGCCCAGAGCACGGACAACCTGGTTTTTAACGGACCATTCAAGCTAAAAGATTGGGAGAGCACAAGTGATTCCTGGGAAATGGTAAAGAATGAGGATTATTGGGATGCAGATACCGTTGAAATCGAAAAAATGAATTATACCGTAGTGAAAGATCCGCAAACTGCTGTCGATTTATATGACACTGGTGAATTGGACAGAGTACAATTAAATTCCGATTTAGTAGATAACTATTCTACTAATGAAGATTATACGACTAGATCCAAACCGGTTGTCTATTACTTAAAATTAAACCAAACGCGTAATGAGGCATTGGCAAACACAAATATCCGGGCAGCAATCAGTCGTGCATTTGATAAACAGGCACTTGCTGACGAACTTTTAAACGATGGCTCCATTCCGGCAAATTGGCTAATTCCAAATGACTTTGCTCCACTTCCTGAGGGGACTGAGCATGATGGAGAAGAGATCAGAGATGTCAATGGCGAGTTAGTTGAATATGACATAGAAAAAGCCCAGGCGTATTGGAAGAAAGGCTTGGAGGAGTTAGGTAAAGATTCTATCGAGCTTGAATTTCTTGGTGGTGATGGGGAGAATGCCAAAACGATGCAGGAATATCTCGTAAATCAATTGGAAACAAACCTCGAAGGGCTAACAGTAGACTTAAAGCAAGTACCAGGAAAGCAAAAATTAGAGCTAGATTCCAAGATGGATTATGACATCCAGCTTTCCGCATGGGGACCGGATTACATGGATCCATATTCCTTCCTCAGCCTGATGGAAACGGATGGAGAATACAACAAGATGGGTTACTCAAACAAGAAATACGATCAGCTTTTAACTGAAGCACAAAATGAACTTGCAAAACCAGGAAAAGCTGCTGAGCGTTATAATAACTTTATTGAAGCCGAAAAAATACTATTTGAGGATGCAGCAATCGCTCCATTATATCAAGAATACGTATCCCTTCTTGCATCCCCTAAGTTGAAGGGCGTTATTACAAATCCAATTGGTCCGACTTATGAATATAAGTGGGCAAGTGTTGGTGAAGAATAATAGAGTTATCGTAAAGGAAATATAAGTCGATAGTTTATCAAGATGATTCTATAAGTCAAAAAACCCCCCTAAATAGAAATTTACATGATTAAACAGCTTGGACCATTAAAAAAGGGCCAAGCTGGTTTTTCGGGTTGGGAGAAAGACTGCTTATTATCTCCCTGTTATGAATGTGTCAATGGCTGTAAAAATTTCTAACTACAGCTTGATTCGAATCGCCTATAAATATTCGCTTAACAACTTCTTCCCTTCCTGAAGTTTCTCGTACGGCATAACTGTGTTATATTCCAAAATGAAACGACACTTTTTTGGTATCTGTTGAAGCTTCTTGAAAATTGGCTCCCAGTTAATATTTCCGTCACCAATGGCTAAATGGTTATCCGTATGCCCATCATTATCGTTTAGATGGATCGCAAGCAACTGGTCTTTAGTAGCCTCGAGCACTTCCGGGATATCCCAGTTATTCAAATTGGCATGACCTGTGTCCAACACCAGTCCAAGCATCTCTTTATCGGGAAAATGATCCAATAAACGACAAAACTCTTCCTGATTGAAAAGTTCTGTGCCGTTATGTCCGATATTCTCAATAGCAATAGGCTGCCTGTATTGTTTTGCATGTTGTTGCAAGTCCATTATAGCTTCCAAAGCCCGCCTTTGTGCTTGATGCTTATCGAAGATTTGAAACATGCAAATGCCCGGGTCAATAATCACATGATGTGCCTGTATCTCAGCCGCAATTTCAATCGTTTTCTTCAATTCGTTTAAGGCCGTTTGTCTGACTGCAGCATTTTCACTGGTCAAGTTCAAGTCGAACATTGGACCATGTACGCTATAGGTAAAAGGATAAGAATTGAGGTATGTTTTTATATTAGAAAAGCTGGCATCCTTATTATTCCATTGTGGTCCATCCAAAAATAATTCAACCCCATCTGCCCCATAGTCAGCAAACGCTTGTAAGTTTGTTTTAACCGGTTTTTCCAATTGAACTAATCCGGAATAAAAAATCTCCCTTGACATGCAATACCCCCATAGAAATTAATAGATTGATTGCCAGTATACAAAATGTAAGGGGGGAAATCGAGTACTTTGCGCCATTCTTCTGCTTATTAATGCTTGAAAACAAGCAAATTAATTCGACAAGTGACAGCCACATAAAATTACCTACTCTATCACGTCAGTATTCTCTAATGTACTAATAAAAAACGGAAATGATTCAACATTCACTCGTTTTACTACTTCATTCTCTTTACGATCAATCACTGCAACTTGATCTTTGCTCGTTACAGCTACATAAACATTCTTCCCATCATTGGATATTGTTGTTCCGTGTGGGCCCATACCTACCTTAATTTGGTCAACTTCTTTCTGCTTTTCCATATCAACAACAGACACATAATCAGCCCCAATATTTCCTACATATGCAAATTTTCCGTCTGCAGTAATATCCAATACATGATGGCCTGTGCCAACTGGGATAGTTGCGGTCAGTTTCTCTTTATTTAAATCAATAACTCCCAGTTCCCCTTTTTGTGTCAGTGTCACGAGTAATGTCTCTCCATTTGGAGTAATATTCAAATTATGCGGAGCCCCTTCAATTCCTTCGATGGTGTTGGTGACTTTTTTGGAAGCAACATTAATAACAGATACTGAGTTGGAGGCAGTGTTAGTAACATAAAACTTACTTCCATCCGGGCTAGCTATCCCATTATGCGGCTTATCCCCAACTTCAATCGTTGCTTCTTTCTCCATAGTCGCGGTATCAATCGCCGTTACCGTTCCCTCACCTTCATTGATAACAAAAACCCAATCTCCGTCAGGCGTAAAATTGATCCCTTTTGGTGTCTTGCCAAACGGAATCGTTTTTACCACTTCATTATTGTCCGTAGAAATAATGGACACATCCTCTGATTGACTATTAGCTACATAGACATATTTCCCCTTTGGATCGATTTCATTATATGTAGGTTTCTCACCAACACGAATCGTATCCAACACTTCATTTGTGCTTGAATCAATAACCTGGATGTTACCCGCGTCACGATTATTCACATAAACTTTAGCTCCTGGCTCATTATCATCCGAGCTGGTAGTCTTTTCTTTTGGTTTGTCTGCTGCAGGCTTATTTAAATCCTCTTCCTCATTTCCTGTACAAGCAACCAGCATGGTAAATGGTAGTAGTATGAATAGACATAACAAAATAATCTTTTTCCACATAAAAAAACCCTCCTAAACAACTCATTTATCTTAGTAAACGAATAAAAGAAGTAAACGGTTTGCTTAAATGGAAGATTTTTTTATAGTTTTTTCCTCTGATTTTGTATTGGCAACGAAGCGTTATCTCTACTATGATCCCATTACTTTTTGTCCTTCCGGCTGTGTATTATCTAACGCTGGTTCACGAGTAATACCAATTTGATCAAAGTCTTCGTCAGCGGGTAGTGTATAGGTTAGAATTCCGGCTCCTGAATCATCTGTGTTAAAAATGCCGGCATTTAAACGTTCTCCGTCCTTTAACAACCAAACCTGATAGGTATGTGAGCCTGCTAATTTAGGCAAACCATCTACCTGCACGACCAATTTCTTTGAATTATCCTGCTGAACAACGTATGCATAACCACCTGCGCCTTGCAGCTCGTCGTTCGCAGATTTCAGATTTAAAGATGTCATAATCTCAGCCTGCTGGTTACCTGCCATTTGTTCCACGTTTCCTGACTGTCCATTTATAAACATTAAAATAGCTGTTGCTATAACCAATGTAAAAACAAGACTTGCTGATAATGGAGTAAATTGGTTTCTCAACAGAATTCCCCAATCCCTGATTTTATCTATAAGATTTCTATTTTTCTCTTCTTCCTTGTCATTAAAAACAAAATCAAACACGTCGGCCTTGAGCGACTCTGGTACCTGCTGTTCTTCAAAATCAAACTGCAATGCTTCCCATGAATCAATCAGCTCTGCATACTCTTTCCTGCAAGCATCGCACTTCTTCATATGTGCTTCGAAGCTCTCTCTATCTTCCTCCTTAAGTGTATCTGCCATATAAGAAAGTAGGTGTTCACATTTCCTTTCCATTATGAACCCTCCAGTTCTAAATATTTCTTTAATTGTTTAAGTGATTGATGAAGCCTGCTTTTGATGGTTCCCACTGGTGTGTTTTCCATCTCAGCTATTTCCGTTAGCGAATATCCCCGCCAATAGAGCAAGTCAATTAATCTCCTTTGCCTTGCGGATAAGTTACTTTTCGCTTTAGCTATCTCTGCTTCTAGTAGTGTACCCTCTATTTGATCTTCCGGATCTGCCACATCCTTCGTTCGGTCAGTATCAACATATTGATTTGGATATGCATGCTTTTTCTCTTTTCTGATATGATCGATACATACACTTCGAACCACTGTCAGCAACCAATTTACAAACTCGCCTTTAGAGGGATCATAATTACTTTTTGTAGTCCAAAGTCGCAAAAAGGTAAGCTGAACCATTTCTTTGGCAGCTTCCTCATTTCCATTACAGAATTTATAAACAAAACTATAAATTAATTTAATGTATCGTTCGTATATTTCTTCCAATGCAGGACGATGTTGTTGTTTTATTAAAACGATCAGTTCGGCTTCCGTTCGATCTTTCACTGCTATCACGCACTCCTCTCCACCACATTTTCTAACTATTCCCATTATTTTTATATTATACAAGCTGAAGAGAAGAAAAGGAACCATCACCTAGTGACCGTTCCTTTTAAAGCGCTTATTGTATAGTTTACTTCTTAAATGTTGTATCACTGTTTACAATATACCAGACATCCTTAACACCTTGACCATTTACATCGCCTTTTTCCTTATCTTTTACAAAATAATAAAGAGGATAGCCTTTATACGTCACTTGTTCCTCCCCAGTATCTTCCCGCATTATCGTACCAAAATCATCTTTACTAAATCCCTCAGGCACCTCGAAATCCTGAGTTGTGAACGCAGGCCAATTCTCCAGACACTTGTCACTACAATTACTTTTACCTTCCTCATCTTTGGTGAAATAATACAGTGTCATCCCATCTGAATCTGCCAAATATTTTCCTACGTCGTCATTTTCCAAAAGTTGTAGGCTACTTGTATCTGTATCAGCCTCACTACTTGTGCCTTCACTTGTATCTTCACTAGTCGCTGAAGTTTCCGTGTCATTGCTCTTATCCTGGGATTCCTCATCCGCGTCATTACCACATGCAGTCAGCATGAGGACAGTAATCATCATTGCCACAAAAAATATCCACTTCTTCATTTTATTCCCTCCTAATAATTTATTCTCATTTAAGGTAACGGAGGTAATCGTTAAACGGTTCGAATAAATTTTTAAAAATTTTTATTAGTATTGTAGGAAAGGGGTTAGTGCGCAATAAGTACAATGTCAGCTTCTCAAAAACTTTATTTTACAGAAAAATATGATAATTTATGCTATACTTATGACAAGGAGGTGATCTTGATTGGCTGCTTTTTCTGACCGGGATGATCAATTGGAGGTTGACCGAATGATTAACGAAGGGTTAGGTGGCGGTTTTATTATCCATGATTATGATGTAAAAAGACTGGAAGTTTATCCACGGGACACTTCATTAACTAAAAATTCCCCACAATTTCAAGATAGAGCACAAGTGATATTCCCTGCTGGCAACGAACTAATGGAGTCCCTGTAAACGAGGCTCTCCTCTCTCATTTATCGAAAGGTTATAAAAAGGCTACTCCCAACCATATACAGGAGCAGCCTTTTTTCATTTCGAAAATTATTCTTATAAACCTAGTAAGAGTTTGCTTCGTTCACCTGCTGACGACCAGCTCTTAAATGCTTCCCTTTACTAAATGGGATACACATCGGTGTACCACAAAGCGGATCACAAGCTACATGGCATTGTAAGCCAAATACCGAATGAATCAAATCTGGTGTAATTATTGTATCCGGATCGCCCTGTTTGTATATTTTTTTATCATGAATAGCTACAATATTATCTGCATACCTGCAAGCTAAATTAATATCATGAAGAACCATCACAATCGTTCGTTCCTCTGATTGGTTTAAATCATAAAGCAGATCAAGAATTTCTATCTGGTGCGTCATATCAAGATAAGTCGTTGGCTCGTCGAGCAGAATTGTTTCCGTATCTTGTGCAAGTGTCATAGCGATCCACGCTCTTTGTCTTTGCCCACCTGATAAGGAGTCCACTTTCCGATCTGCAAATTCACTCATTCCAGTTACTTCCATTGAATTTACTACCGCTTCTTCATCTTTTTCAGACCATTGCTGCAACCAATTTTGATATGGATACCTCCCTTGCTTTACCAGCTGTAATACTGTTAATCCTTCTGGTGCTACCGGCGACTGAGGAAGAATAGCCAGCTTTCTTGCAATTTTTTTCGTAGAGGTATGGGCAATATCGTTACCGTCTAAGACAATGGATCCGCTCTTGGGCTTTAAAAGACGAGCTAATGAACGGAGCAATGTAGATTTTCCACTTCCATTACTTCCTATAAAAACGGTTATTTTGCCTTTAGGAATAGACAGGTCCAATTGATCAATAATATTTTCTTCACCATAGCCTAATGTTAGTGATTTTGTTGAAATTGCATGCATCCTACATTCTCCTTTCCATCTAGGCCGTCCTTTTAATCTGTACGATTTACTTATTCCTGCTTTTAAACAATAAATATATAAAATAAGGAGCACCGATTGCTGAGGTGAATACACCGACTGGTACTTCAAGTGGAGCAAATGCCGTTCGTGCAATTAAGTCTGCAACAAGTACGATCGTCCCTCCAAGTAATGCAGATACTGGCAAGAGTACCCCATACGAGGAACCCACCAGCCGTCTAGCCATATGTGGTGCCATTAAACCGACAAATCCAACTCCTCCAGCAAACGCAACAGCTCCACCAGCAAGTGCTGTACTTAACAATAGTAGGATAAAACGATCTTTTTGAACAAAACCTCCAGCATTCGTCACTAACTCTTCACCTAAATCATGCATGTTTAACCTTCTTGAATAAACAAATAAAATAAAGGTTAAGAATAGGATCCAAGGTGCAAGTGTAGCTACTTCTGTCCAATTTGTGCCATTTACACTACCAGTAATCCAAATATTTGCCCGGGATGCTGTGAAAATTGGTCCTAATAACATCATCATCGTAGTGAGCGCCTGCACGGCCGCTGAGACCCCTACACCAATTAGCACTAGACGAATGGGAGCAATTCCACCATTTTTCCACGCCAAAAAGTATACAAGAAAGCCAATTACGACTGCTCCAATAAAGGATGCTAATGGGAGCCAGTGAATACTCAATGTTAATGTATTACTTCGATCACTATATAAAGCGAGAAAAGCCACCGTTGTAAATGATGCTCCACCAGTTATTCCAATAATATCAGGTGAGGCCAACGGATTACGGATAATTCCTTGCAATATGGCACCAGACATGGCCAATGCAGCACCCGCCAGTATAGATAAAAGAATCCTCGGCATTCGAAAAGACTGGACTACCAAATTTTCCATATCTGTACTCGCGCTAAATATTGCTTTTACCACATGAATTGGAGAGATTTTCATTTGCCCAATTCCTAAGCTGACAATCATTAGAAGTATGATTAATAGTGTTAATCCAACTGTTGTAATAAAGGATCTTTTATTAATTAAAAAAGATAATTTGCCTAATCTGAAGGATACGTTTTTCTTCATTCGTTTATTCCCCTCCTAGCAATGTAGATAAAAAAGGGAACTCCGATAAACGCAGTCATAACACCTACTGGAACTTCAGCTGGCATAATGATATACCTTGCTGCAATGTCTGCCATAAGCAATAACATGGCACCAAGCAATCCGCTATATGGTATAATCCAGCGATAGTCTATACCAACAAACCATCTTGAAATATGTGGAATGACAATCCCGATAAAACCAATGGGACCTGCGATAGCTACAGACCCACCCGCTAATAAAACAACGATTATTGCACCTACTATTTTAATAAGTAAGGTTTTTTGCCCCAAGCCCTTCGCTATATCTTCTCCCATTGTCAATACATTCATTTGCTTTCCAATAAAAATAGAAGCTAACCAACCTAAAATGAGATACGGAAGGACCCCTATCAAGACGTCTAAGTCCCTTCCCTGTACAGAGCCTGCCAGCCAAAAAAGCACCTGGTCTAGAGCACTTTCATTCAAGGTTAAAATTCCTTGGGTCAGGGAAGAAAATAATGCAGCAATTGCTGCACCTGCTAAAGTAATTTTAATTGGTGTTATTCCATCCCTTCCCATCGAACCTAGAACATAGACAATAATTGAAGAAACAGCAGCCCCTGCAAATGCCAGCCAGGTAAAGCTTCCGGAAGAGGTAAATCCTAAAAAGCTGATTCCCACAACAACTAGAAAGCTTGCCCCGGCGTTCACTCCAAACAAACTCGGGGATGCCAACGGATTATTCGTCAACCCTTGCATAATTGCTCCGGCTATGGCAAGACTACCACCAACGGCAGCTGCAATTAATGCCCGGGGAATTCTTGCTTGTTGTATAATAATGTGTTCATTGGAACCATCAAAATGATAAATAGAATTAACTAACGTTTGAGTTGTCACTTTTGTGAGTCCAAAAATCGTGCTTGCCCACATTAGAAAGACAACCAATAATACACCTATAGTTAATACTATAATTTTATTTGCGGTACTTTTTATCATTGTTGTATACCTTTCTCAACTAAAACTGTTACGTACACATCTAACCATTTTCAGTTTAAAATAATTGAGAATCATTGTCAATGAACTTAAAATTTATTTTCAATTAATTTCATAAATTTTATTGACAAGCCAGACAATACAGCTTATATTAACTACAGCAAATGAAAATCATTCTCAATTCAATTTACATAGGAGGAATCCATTTTGTTAAAAAAATCATTATTTTATATTGCACTCTCACTTATCTTTCTTCTAGCAGCATGTGGCGCGGGTGAATCTGACAAAAAAGAAGGAAACACAGATAAATCTGGAGATAAAAAGACGGAAGAGGCAGCTGGAGATAGCTATAAAATTGAACATGCCATGGGAACAGCAACTATTGAAGGAAAGCCGGAGCGAATTGTAATGCTTACTAATCACGGTACAGAGGCGTTATTATCTTTAGGAATAAAGCCAGTTGGAGCAGTTCAATCGTGGACAGGGGATCCGTGGTATAAACATATCGCTGATCAAATGGAAGGTGTAGAAGTTGTTGGAACAGAAAGTGATATTAATCTGGAAGCAATTGCAGCACTAGAGCCTGATTTGATTATTGGTAATAAAATGAGACAGGAAGAACAGTACCAAGCATTATCAGATATTGCCCCAACCGTATTCGAAGAAACACTTCGTGGAGACTGGAAAGTAAACTTCGAACTAATAGCGGAGGCTGTTGGTAAAGAAGAAAAAGGACAAGAAGTATTGGATGATTACAATAACCGTATTAAAACCCTCCAAGAGGATTTAGGCGACAAAATTAATACCAAAGTATCTATGGTTCGTTTCATGCCAAGTGATGTCCGTATCTACCATAAAGATTCTTTCTCAGGAGTAATTCTCGAGGAAATCGGTTTGGATCGCCCTGAAGCACAGGATGTAGATGATTTCGCTGCAAAAGGAGTAACGAAAGAAAGAATTGATGAAATGGACGGAGACGTTATTTTCTACTTCACATATGAACCGGAAGAAGGAGAAGGACAGCAAGTAGAAGATGAATGGGTAAATGATCCATTATGGAAAAACCTAAGTGCTGTAAAAGCAGGTAAAGCATATGAAGTGAGTGATACAATATGGAACACTGCTGGTGGAGTTATCGCAGCTAATCTCATGTTAGATGATGTAGAAGAGAAACTAGTAGACAAATAAGTGAAAGACAGGCTGACAAAAAGTGAAATTTTTGTCAGCCTTTTTAATTGTCCGTTCGAGCTTATTCTTTTTTCTTTCAGATGGTTCTCAATAGTTTTTCGCTTAATTATGAGGCTAAAGACAAAGTCATCCTTCTAATAACATTCACCTATCCAATTTGTATGAAAGAAGCTTGAAAAAGCTATCCTATTATTAGATGAATTACACACATCTAAGATACAATTGTCAAATTACGTTTCATTCCCTCCTTGGAAAGGAAAATAATATATAAAGCTACTCGAAAGGATGAATAACATGCTAAAACTTGATGGAGAAAAACAAGGTGAATTGTTGGAAGTAACGACAGAGGGAACAGCAACAGAGGATGATTTGCATTTATTTAAAGAAGCATTAAAGGCGAAAAAGCTGCAGGAGGAACCACTCAACATTTTATTTATTTTTAAAAACATTGAGGGTAATACACCAAAAGCATTATGGGAAGCATTTAAGGTTGTTGTTCACTTAAAGAGCATCAAGAAGAGTGCAATTGTTGCAGATGATACATTTATGAGCTTAGATCAAAATAAAGTCATTCCTGGTGTAGAAATCGAACGCTTTTCATTGGAAGAGGTTGATGAAGCAAGAGAATGGCTTCGAAAATAAGCGACTACTTGAATTTACAGTAAAAAAGAATCGGTCGAAGCAAACCGATTCTTTTTTCATTTTTTATTTTCAAAAGGTGGAAACAAAAGATATTCAAATCAGGTTAAGCCCAATAATATACATGAATTGTAAATTATGAAGGCTTCTTCAGCAGTCCACTATCGTAGCATTACGAGCTTCCATATCAAACGTCGACACATCCCTCAACCTTCGACACTATTTCCTAATTTATTTCCCAGGAAATATTTAGGCAGTATTTGTCGTTTCCCGACTCCTACGTAGTGGTTTAGTAATAGGGTATCACGTAATAAGTCTTTTAATGCAATTGATAAAATTCATTCACGAAGTTAATTTATATAAAAAAGCTCCTGAAAAATTTCACAGGAGCGGGTAGAAAGTCTTCTTTTCAGTTGCAAATTATTCCTTTACAGTATTTTCTATGCTTCCATTTTATTTGATGATTTCGAGTCTATTTCTTTTAATGCTCTCCAGATTGTTATACCTGAATAACAAAGTAGTAAAAACCCAGGGATAAGGAGCAACAATGCTCCATTTTTTGATTGGGCAAAATTAATAAAATAACCTACATATGGAATAGTAAAGCCAGTATATGTTGCAACAACATTTTCCGAAGGGACTGGCTTTAAATCAGGGCCATCATTGTTATCGCCCTTTGTTCGGTAACTCACTCCACTTTCATTTTTCACAACTTCAATAATACGGTGTGTAACGAGCATGTTTTCATCTTTTTTAAATGTGATGACATCGCCTTTGGTTAACCCGTTCGCATCCTTGATCGATTCAACTGCAATAAGTGAACCTGTTTTAATGTCGGGTTCCATTGATCCGGAAAGAACAGTTTTGAATTGATAGCCAAACACTTGAGGCTCTCCACCAGATGCCTTGGCAGAAATGACTACAAGCATGAAAGCAATTAGTACAGCAAATAAAATTCCTGTGGAGAGGCTATTTAACCATCTGCCTATCTTCTTTTTAGTTTGCCGGCTCATTTTTTTGCTCCTTTCCTTTATCTTCATTTGCTCCTTTTTTTGTCTCTTCATCCGCTAAAGACGCAGCTTGATCTTGCTCCTTCGATTCGCTTTCTTGCTGTGCACCATCAGTTGCTTTTTTCTCCTGCAGTTTTGCTTGAGCATCTGTTGTTTGCTTACTCTTTGTTGTTTCTTTCGCCTCAGTCTCTGCTTTCTTATCCTTTAACTCTTCTTGCTCATAGGAGGCTTGATTTTGATTACTCTCTGACTCGTCTGCTTGCTTCGGTTCGTCTTCCTTTACTTGGTTAGAGGAGGTTTCCTCTGAAGCTTTAACATCGTCCTCTGTTGGCTGTGCCTCGGGCTCTTCACAAGTTACAACAATCTCTTCACTCCAGATTTCCTGGTGTTTTTCATCTGGAAATCCTTCTCGTTGCAGAACAGAAAATTGGTAGGTTCCTTCTTTCACATTTTCATAGTCCAACACTTTATTTCCAGTTTCTTCTAACTCCGCAATTGTTCCGCTTTTTATTATCTCACCTGTTTTGGGATCGCCAGTTTCTGCAAAATAAATTTTATATGTTGTACTTCCAAGCATCTTGGCACCTACGTTTTGCAATGTCACAGAAATTGTTTTACCTGGACATGTCCCTGATTGGTCTTGCTCACCAGTAAAAGCAAGCTTACTACCGTCCCACCACGTTCCAGCTTGGATCACTTGCTCCTCTTTTTCCTTGTCATTGAAATAGGCTCCAGTATTGGAAGTTAAATAACCGATGGTAAATAAAAGCACATACATGCTTACTACTAGTTTTGATGCTATTACTAACTTTTTTCTACCCGCTTTCTTCCCTCGCTCGTTAAACATTTCTCTACCTCCTAGCTTAGGTGATTACTTTCGGAAGCTTGCGAAACAAACTCAAAATGCTCATTTTCTATAAAACATTTAGATTGGCTTATCGCTCACCATAATTGTTGTTCATCTAATTATTTTCTATTGTTACTCAGCAATCCCTTCAAACGTCCATGTCAGCTCCAGCTTATCTCCTTGAAATCCATTCTGTTTTTGATTGTTGTCGACAAACTCAAATTGAACGAATAGCTTATCTGTATCACCCGCTTCTATCCCACCACGTTCTTCAAAATACGGAATAAAAAGCTTGTTGTTGACCGCATCTGGTGTCATTTTTTGTAAATCATAAAGTGTTGTTTTATAGATGATATTATACGGGGACCACTTCCTACTAAGCGCCTTATCCTCATTCCACATGAAGTTCACCCGGATGTGTTTCCCAAAATCTTCTATATTATTATGATTTGCATCTTCAATTGTATAAGTTGTATCTAATAACACATTTTTTATATTCGTGTTTCCATCATTACTTAGTTTAAAGGAACGCGTCATCTTATCTCCCGGCTTCAACTGATCCACCTGGATGATCGTATTTGTGCTCGTATTCAAATCTATCTTATTCTCCTCCGAAATTTTGTCAGGATTTTCAGAATGAAAGAAATAAGCGTAAGTTGGTGCTCCTACCAGGGATAAACCTAAAATAGCTGTTGCGGTTCCAAAGATTAATTTACTTTTTATACTCATTTTATCCCCCCTCCCTGTCAATAAGTCTTGATAAGTCTGTCAAAAGAGTTACACGTACTAGTAACGTATAACTACCATCAACTGATAGGTATATTCTTCTATATAACTATGGATATGTAAGGCTGTGAAGCAAGCTCGGATTATTTAATCTAAATGAGAAGCATAATTATAAACATTAAACCGAGCTCGCCATGCCCCTGCTCACATTAATTCATCTGCCACTTAATTTGAAGTTCAATTGCAGCAGCTTTTAGTTTCTCATAAACCTCATCGGTAAGATCGCCTTCTTCAAGCAGTTTCTTATTCAATTTCAGAAAACCTTCTACGTGCTTTAATACCTTATCAGTACGTTGTTGATCGGCATAACGGCTAACTGTTGTCATGTGCATAGTTAATTTTCTAGCTGTCTGATTCGTTATTTCACTTCTATCCTGCAGCTGTTCAATCCACTTAATCATTCCCGAAGCAGTAACAGGCTGGTATACCTCGAATTCATACAAAGAAAATCCCCAATCAATTGCTCGTTCTGTGCCTTTCATACGCACATATCGTGCATTTTCTTCTGGAAAGTGTATAATATCTTTCCCACCGTCACCGTTTTCAGTGCTGTAGACATCTTTCCAGGATTCGGCATCATTAGAAACTTGAATTTTATACCCTTTGCCATATGCATTCTCCCAATTCAACACAACTTTATTGATAGGTTGTTTGTCTAATAGATCCACATATATCCATTCTTCGTCCGTATAACCGGATGCCCAGCGTGTTGTATCATTCTCGTCTACTGCAAGATTGGGTGTAAACGCTTCTGTCTCATTTGAAGAAGCTGTAGCCTTTTTGCCAGCGGCAATATTAATTGTCCATGCTGGTGCATTTGATACCTCTGCTATTTCACTTGTAGAAAGGTAACGATTATAGATTTGCAGTTCATCTAACACACCAGTAAAGGAATTTGTTTTACTTCCAATTGTTTGTACTGGCAGTAATGTGTTATCAGCTAGCGTATCCTTCAACTCCCCATCGATGAATAAAGAAGTTCCTTTTAAATCCCCTCGAAACGCAACATGTACCCATCTTCCAGTTGGAACTGCTGTATTAAAACTGAAATCGAATCCTTCCCTTGTAAATCCAGCATTACCAGTTTCTTTCTGTTTAAGTTTTAAACTACTATAACTGGATTCCATTAAAACTGCTTCTGGTTCTTTTGTATCCTCTAACTTCACCCAAGCCGAAACAGTCCATGGAAAACCTTTTGTGTCTACTTCTGTTGTTACATGATCCGTTTTCTCTGAAAATAATAATGCGTTACCTTGCTTTCCTTCTTTGATGAGTTTCGCACCTTGTATCTCTCCATCATAATTATTTCCTGAATGGTCAATAACCTTCTCCTCATCAAATGGATAGTCAATCAATTTATCTGTCTTACTTTTCACGTTATAATCAAGATTTGTTCCTGGTGCCACCCCAATTTCACTCGTTAGCTCTTGAAATTGAGAAAAGGTTGTTTCATCTGAATGACCACGCCACATTTTTTCAGCTAATGTTGGCATAGCTTTGCTAATCCGATCGTGTGCATCAGAGATACTTACTTTTTTACCAAGCATGTCATTCCATAGTGCGAACATACCACCAAGTACCTGTTCATTATTCTCTTCTAATGCAATTCCACCACTAAAAATGGTAGGCTCCCAATTGTTATAAAGCCACTTTGTGTCAAGATAATCATGATAGTACCCTGCTTTCGGCACAATATAGAGCAAGCCATCATCAGAATTAATAATATTATATCCACTGTTTACGGCTTCGTTTGGATTGTACCAACCAACATTCCAAATATTAAAGGTCACATCTTTATCAACAACCACATCCCCTTTATAGTATGATAAACCACCCCACGCACGAACTTTCTTATTATTACTTTTAGCCTGATCATTTAGTGTATTAATGAAATTACGATAGACATTGCTCATTTCTTTGTCATTTCGGTAAAATTCGTCTGCACCGATATGAACCGTTTCTGTGCTGAACAAATCATAATATTCATCCCACACAGACTTAATAAAATCCACGGTCTCCTGGCGCGTAATATCTAAATGATCTACCGGTAGATCCGGATGTACCAGATCTGGTCGCAGTTTCGTTAATGCCAGTGAGTGACTCGGAGTATCAAATTCTGGTGTGATCGTTAAACCATTCACTTCAGCTAAATCCTGTAGTTCCCTGAATTCCGCCTTACTATAATGACCATCCTCTGCAGTCAGTTCCGGATAGGTGTCACTTTCCATTCGAAATGCGGAATATTTATCCCAGTGGCTACGGTCGTTATCTTTAAAAATTGCGTTATCATTTAAATGAAGTTGGAAATCATTCATCTTATACCATGCCATCACTTTTGCATAATCTTTTAAGAACTTCATCGGGAAATACTTTCGACCAACATCAAGCATAAATCCCCTTTCGCCATATTTCGGATAATCTTTGGCAGTACCATTAGGAAGTTTCTTTTTTGTCGGGTCCTGAACGAGAATTTGTAGTGCTGTCCTTGTCCCGTAGAACACTCCCGTATTTGTGTTAGCTCTTATCGTCACTGCATTCTCCACATCAAAATGATAACCCTCATCTCCAATTGTTTGATCTTTCTCCTCTGTTAGGGTGAGAAAGAAATCTCCTTCAGCAGGTGTATTTGCTGTTTCAATTGGAAGATTACTACCAGTCATTTCCTTTAAATCCTTTTGAAAGACATTAGCCGTATTCATTAATTTTTCTTTACCATCCAGATCAACGATAATACGTGAATCTTCATTTAAAGTGAAAAATCCATTCGAACCAGTCCACTCTTGTAAACTCGGAATTACCTTAGGTTTTGCATTTGGTTCTTTGGCTTTGACTTCCTGTGATGGACGAAGAAAAACAATTAACAAGATGCAAAAAAGAAGTACAATCCATTTTTTCAATGTTATTCACCTCTCTATAAGAATGCGATTAAACTGGATTGAGCCATTTATTCATACTTCACAATCAATGCTTCTGTAGCCTTATTCAGCTCTTCATATGCCAGATCACTAATTTGCCCTTGCTGATAATAATAAGCAATCATCTGTTTAAAGCCTTGTAAATGTTTTACTAGTTTCCCTACATTCTCATCCTTTTCAAAGCGCTCTACTGTTGTCAAATGCATGTCCAGCCTCCGAACAGCTTCCTCATCGGTGATCTCTCCAGCTTCTCCAAATTGCTTTACTAGTGCTTTTAAATCAGCAACACTTTCTACAGCTGGCTCCTCAGCTTTTTTCCTTACAGGGATAATTTCATGGATCTGTGGCTTCACAGCGCCAGACCATTCTATCTTTATTTCCAGTACATGCTCGTAACCAGAAGTGTCCAGCTCTGTTAGTGATTGAGACAGGCTGCCGACATTATGCCAACCATCCAAGTCTCTAATAAAAACTTCCGCATCCGAAATCGCCTGTGGACTTTGCAGAATCAGGAGCTCACCAACCTTCGTGTTCTCAGAAAGCTTGTAATTCAACTGGCCAGCCTGAGCGTCTCCTTCTGGTGTATAAAATGTAGCTAACTTGCCATCGATTACTTGGGCTGCTTCATTTCCGGGTGCACCTTTTGGCTCTGCTTGTACAGTAAGATTTTTTGTTCCCGGTTTTTCCATGCCTTCATTGACGATAATTTCGTTCAGCGCCAGCCATTTACTATTCTTCTCTGTCGATACAAGTCGGACAAATCTTGTCTCTTCGTTGTCCACTTGTACTCGCTTGAGTCGGTATGGTGCTTCATGATCCGGGAAGTTTAAACTTCTGTCCCCTGGATTTTCAAACGTATGAATGGTTTGCCATGTTTCCCCATCCTTGGAAATCTGCAGGTCTCCCTGCCGGAAATAATCACCTTCACCGTCATCAATCACGACTGCAATATCTTTCACATGAATGAGCCCACCCATGTCGACTTGTACATACCTTCCTGCATCCTGACTGCCGTTAAACCAAACTTTACTATCCCAATCACCATCGTACAGATCTGGTGCCTTCCCTGCATACGTGCCTGGGTAGTTATGGGATACAACAGGTTCTGTAAATGTTTCCGTTTGGATCGTGAATTGCTCTAAATCGAAGGTAATTGCTTTATCTGTTTTATTAACCAACCGAACATACGCAGCATTTGGGTAATTTTCTTCAGCTATCTCCTGCCATTCGACGCCATTTTCAGAGACCTCAAGTGTTAACTTATCTGTTGTTCCTTGAAAATAAATTTCCTTAATCTGCTCAATAGCTTGTAGGGAGACACCAATATAGTCTGACGGTTTCAACGTAATTGCTGGAACATCCTGTATTTTTGTGAGGTTTTCCTCTGTTTTCACTTCTATCTCCTGTAATGCGGCAACATTTGTATATATCTGACTTGTCGCCTGTTTTCCATTAACACGAAAATCTCTAACTGCTGTCCATAAATCATCTTTGCCACCAGGGACGCCTGCATGTGTTAATCGATAACGGACATAGCGTGCTTCAATTTCTACATTATTCACCTCTACGTTATAGCCAGATTGTTCCTCACCAATCGCCTGCCAGCTTTCACCATCTGTAGAATACTCAAGGATTCCTCGATGAAAAATGTCATGATCATCATTGTTTCTTCCTTGAAGGATCTGAATATCTTTGACTGCCACCTTTTTTCCAAGATCCAGCCCATACCAGTCCCCATTTTTCTGAAGAACCTTTACATATGCATACGTCTCTGGATCGTCATCTACCATATTATCCAGATTTTGACCTTCATAAGAGGAGGTGGGAATATTGGCCATAGCTTCCGGATCTATCTCGAGATGGATGTCAGCATCTAATTGCTTTATCAGTTTATTAGCAAATGGAACAAGACGTTTCGCTCCAATTTCAGTTGGGACATCCTTGCCGTTATATTTCTCTATAGGAAATGTAGTCGACCTATCCATGGCATTGGCTGCTTTCCCCAATTCTTCCCAGGCGGTGTTTAAATCATCTCCTTGAAAAGTGATTGCCGATTGAACTGCATATTTATCTGCTTGAACGACTTCTTCCAAGCTGTTCAGCCATGGTTCTATTTCCTTTCGCATTTGCTCATTCGTGCTTTTTTCTCTAAAGCCAGTAATGGCATCCAAAATTTGATTAAATTCATCAATTAACTGCTCTCCAATTACCTCAACGGGTTCCTCTTGTTGAAATTTACTCATAAATTCATCAAGCTCAACCTTTATATTTTCGGATTCCTCCAATACAACGCCTCGTCGATTTGGTGATGGATCACTTGCATGGTGTGCAATTGTTCTTAATTCTGACGCAGCATTCGGTGCAATATAATTAAAAGAATCCTCCCAGCTTTGCTTACTATTGTAATCATCGACATTCCATGCAAAGTCACCTACAGCAAAAATAGCTACCTTAGATAACTCAGCTTGTTCAAGTGGATTGGAAACAACTCCTGAAATATTATGTGTACCTTTTTCAAGAAAATGCTCTCCTTCTCCAAGCAATAACCTTGATCCTGCATACCCATTAACTGGCCAGTTCAACCATACAAACGGGTCCCGACCAATAAAATCCTTCACCCATTGCATATCAGGCTGATTTACAGTGCCAATGACATCGTCGCCTGTCCACATAATTTCTACATCTTTTGGCAGTGTGCTCATTGCTTCCAAATAAGGCTTTCCTGCCTCACCCGTCCATGCTTTATTGTAAAATGGCGGTGTGTAAATAAGTGGTTTTACATCACCTTTAGCCTCCACCCAATCAGCGATATCTTTAACGAGCTTCATATGTTTTTCTGTATCCTTTAATGATTGAGCAGTACTGATATCATCCATAAACAAACCGAATTGCCGTACACCTGCACCATATACCTGGTCCAGCTTTGCCAATAATGTTTCTAATTCCTGATCATAATTGTCCCAGTCAATCATGCTAAAACCAGGGTGAATCGCCCATATAAATTGTGTCTTCGTCTTATGTCCAACTTCGGCAAGCTCCTGAATCTTTGCAAGCTCCTCTTCCGGATACGGCTTCCTCCATTGGCTGTTATGATATTTTTCATCTTTCGGACCGTAGATGTAGGCATTCATTTTAATCTTGCCGCCAAACTCCATTAAACTGATCCGTGATTCATGTGACCAAGGAAAACCGTAAAATCCTTCGATAAATCCACGCCACTTGCTATCAGCATAATCCTCGTACTGCATTGCATGAATCTTCTTTCCAGAAATTTGATCCGTGATCATTTTCAATGTTTCCAAGCCGTAAAAAGCGGATTCTGTATCTTTTCCAAGAATGGCAATCGTACCATTCTCTTCTAAATCTGTATCCATTGCTAACACGTACGGATCGATTTTTTCAAAAATAGTAGAATCATAGGCTATGTTTTCATTAAAATAATTGTCTACATATCCATTGGACCCCTTTGTACCAAGTAAAATATTCGTTTGACCTGGGACAATTTGGTTTGAAGTATTTACCTCAATCGATTTAGAGGAAAGAATCTCCTCTAAAAACTCCTTTGTCGGTGTATCAATCCCATCCTCTGCCACAAGGTTCACTTCATTTGTAAGTGTAAAATCTGTTCCTAAATCTTTTCATTTTGAGGTATAGGGTAAATTTCATATTTTTCTTCTGCCTGACTTGCAGCTGCAGTGGAAAGTGGTAACAAAAGTAATAGAAGCATCAACAAATAAAAATACCGCTTTTTCAAAAGAACACATCCTCCTTTTGGATGGGAAATGCAGAGAAATATCTGCACTTCCCTTGTTTGTTCTTTCCTTTCGCTCTAGCCTTTTTGAGTTAATACTGCAGGAAATTAATCAACTGTTTAAGAAGTAATGTGCTGAGCATTCATGGCGTTGCTGTATAGGCAGCCGAGACTGGTATACCTCTATTGACAGTAGCCGCTCTAGCCGCGACTCACTCACTCCGTACCGAGACAGCTACTGCTTCAATCGAGACACTTGCTCTTCCTACCGCGACTGCAACCGCACCAACCGAGACTCACCCTCTCGCTACCGCGACTGCTCCACACCCAGCCAAGCCTCCAAACCCTTCCCAGCACCTTACTCATACTTCCCAATCAGCACATCTGCTGCTCTATCCAATTCAGCATTTGCCAGATCACTAATTTGCCCTTGCTGATAATAATAAGCAATCATCTGTTTAAAGCCTTGTAAATGTTTTACTAGTTTCCCTACATTCTCATCCTTTTCAAAGCGCTCTACTGTTGTCAAATGCATGTCCAGCCTCCGAACAGCTTCCTCATCGGTGAGCTCTCCAGCTTCTGCAAATTGCTTCACTAATGCTTTCACATCAGCAACGCTCGCTACAACTGGCTCCTCCACCTTTTCACTGACTGGGATAATTTCGTGGATCTGGGGCTTCACATCTCCAGCCCATTCCACCCTCACTTCCAGTACATGCTCGTAACGAGAGGTATCCAGCTCTGTTAGTGATTGAGACAGGCTACCAACCTTATGCCAACCATCCAAATCTCTTATGGAAACCTCTGCATTTGAAATTGCTTGCGGATTTTGCAGAATCAAAAGTTCTCCAACCTTCGTTTCCTGTGTAAGTTTGTAAATCAACTGCCCAGCCTGTGCATCGCCTTTCGGTGTATAGAACGTAGCTAGCTTGCCATCGATCACATGAGCTTCTTCATTTCCAGCAGTCCCTTTTGGTTCTGCTTGCACTGCGAGGTTTTCTGGACCAGGCTTTTCCATCCCTTCATTGACAATGATTTCATTTAATCCTAACCACATTTGATGGCTTTCCGTTGAAATCAACCGGATATAGCGTGCTTGTTGGCCACCCACCTCTACACGTTTATAACGATAAGGGACTTCATGATCAGGGAAATTCAAACTGCGATCACCTGGATTTTCAAAGGAGTGAATGGTTTCCCATGTTTCCCCATCTTCAGAAATTTGCAGATCACCTTTTCGAAAGTAATCCCCTTCTCCGTCGTTAATCACCAAAGCTATATCATTGACGTCAACCAGACCACCCATATCTACTTGGACATATTTGCCCTTGTCCTGCATCCCGCCGAACCAAGTTTTCGTTGTCAAATCACCATCATACAAATTCTCTTGTTTGCCTTGGTATATACTTTCATAATTATGAGACACCGTAGGCTCGACAAATTTATTGAAGGCGATCTGCAGCTTTGGCAGATCAAAAGTAATTTCTTCTTCGGTGTTATTTATCAGACGTACATAAGCAGCATTTGGGTAAGGTCCTTCCTTGCTGATTTCTTCCCACTCCACACCGTTTTCCGATACTTGAAGGGTAGCATCTGTTGTGGAACGGTCCAGCTCAATGGATTTAATTTTCTCCAATCCCGGCAACGCAATTCCCACATATTCGGATGGCCTCAACATTATCTCTGACAGATTTTTTAAGCTTGCTTCCGTGGTTGTACTCTCCACTTCCGCTTGAAGCCCATCGATATTGGAGTAAAAACGTGCCTCCTCGCTATTTTTATTCACTGTAAATTCCCGGATAGCTGTCCACAAGTCTGGCTTTCCACCTGGTACGCCCGCATGTGTCAGTCGATAACGAATATACCGTGCTTCTAATTCAAGATGATCTGCCTCTACCTTATAGCCGGAACGCTCCTCACCAATTGCTGTCCAACTCTCACCATCCGTTGAATATTCAAGTATTCCCTTATGGAAAATATCATGGTCGTCATTATTTCTGCCTTGTAAAATATGGATATCTGTTACCGGAACCTTCTTTCCAAGATCCACGCCATACCAATCGCCGTTTTCCTGCAATGTTTTAATATATGTCAGGCTCTCCGGATCACCATCTACCATTGCACCTAAATCAGAATGATTATAGGAGGTTATTGGAACTCTTACCGTTGCTCCCGGATTGATAGTTTGATAGATTTTAGCATCCAGCTTGTTAATTAACTCTTTCGCAAATGGGACCAATCGCTTGGCACCAGCTTCTACTGTCACGTCAGGGGAATTGAGTTTTTCAATTGTAAATGTTTTAGACGCAGTTAATGCCGCAGAAGCCTCCCCCAGTGCCTCCCACGCTGTATTCATATCCTCATTTTGCAATGCCAGAACAGACTGGACTGCATGTTTATCAGCCTTCACCACGTTTTCCAAACTATGAAGCCATGGTTTTATTTCTTTCACCATTTGCTCATTCGTACTTTTTTCGCGGAAACCGTTAATTGCCTCGAGAATCTTGTCAAATTCATCCATTAACTGCTGACCAACTGCCTCAACAGATTCACCGTTGGCAAATTTATCTCGAAATGTATTTAATTCTTCCTTTATGTTTTCTGATTCGCCAACAACGAGCCCATGGGTGCTTGGTGATGGATCACTTAAATGATAGGCAATCGTATTCAACTCAGATGCAACATTTGGCGCAATATAGTCAAATGAGTCAAGCCAGCTCTGTTCAGCATCAAATGCATCGACATTCCATGTGAAATCTGCAACTGCAAATAACGCTATTTTCGAGAGCTCCGCCCAACGCATCGGATTGGAAACGACGCCGGAAATGTTATGGGTACCAGGCTCCAGTACCTCCCCTTTGCCAAGCATTAAACGAGAATTTACGTAATCATTTACAGGCCAATTCAGCCATACAAACGGATCGCGTCCAATAATGTCTTTGACCCACTGCATATCCTGTTCATTTACCGTTCCAGCAACACCACTTCCCGTCCACATAATTTCTACGTTTTCAGGTACATCTCGCAATGCCTCTAAATACGGCTTACCATAAGATCCTGTCCATGACTGGTTGTAAAATGGCGGTGTATAAACTAATGGTTTAACATCCCCTTTTGCTTCCACCCAGTTTGCAATATCAGTAATTAATTTCACATGCTTATCCTTATCTTTTAATGCCTGTGCTGTACTAATGTCGTCCATGAATAAACCAAACTGGCGCACACCTGCACCATACATTTGTTCAAATTTCGCAAAAAGCTTTTCCATCTCCTGATCATAATTGTTCCAATCAATCATATTGAATCCAGGATGAATGGCCCAAATAAATTCTGTTTTCGTTTCATATCCGGTTTGAGCCAGATCTTCAATTTTCGCCAATTCTTCTTCCGGGTAAAGTTTTCGCCACTCACTATTGTGGTATTTCTCATCTTTTGGACCATAAATATATGCATTCATTTTTATGCTTCCACCATATTCCATTAAGCTTTTTCGTGCTTCATGGGACCATGGAAAGCCGTAAAAGCCTTCAATAAATCCGCGCCATTTCGTATCGGCATAATCCTCATATCTCATGGAATGGACTTTTTTATCTGCAAGCTGATCCATAATCATTTTTAAACTTTCCAGCCCGTAATAGGCTGCATCCGTATCTTCTCCAAGAATCGCAATCGATCCCATTTCCTCTAATTGTTTGTCTATTGTTAACACATATGGGTCTATTTCTTTAAAAATAGTAGAATCATATTGGATATGGTCATTAAAATAAGTATCTACATACCCATTGGAGCCTTTTATTCCGATTAAAATATTGGTGCGATCAGAAACAGTCTCCTCAGAAATTGTAAAACCAATGGATGCAGAAGTTAGAATTTCTTTTAAAAACTTCCTCGTCGGTTCGTCAATACTCTCTTCCACCACCACATTTACTTCATCGGTAAGTGTAAACGCTGTTCCTAAATCCGTTTCATTCTGAGGAAGTGGATAAATTTCGTAGGGTGATTTACCAGACCCCTCCTCTGCCTTCACGGTGATAGCCGAAAATGGGGTGACCAATAGAAAAGACGTCAGTAAAATAACATGCCATTTTTTCAAACAATAAAACCTCCCTTTAACTTAAAACTAATACCAATTGATTGGAATGAAAGATGGCAAATGCGATGTCTGAAATGAGCAAAATTAGCGAAGAGAGCATTACTGTCTCCCTCCGCTACTATTAACTTATTTCTCTTCACTTTCTCCTTGCTCCGCATTAAATGTCCAATTAAGCTGCAGAGAATCACCCTGGAATTGGTTTTGATCTCCGTCATTATCAAGGAAATTAAATTTAACCGTTAAATCATCAACAGAACCAGCCTCCAGACCCTGCTCTCCAAATTCCGGATAGAAAATACTTTCGTTCACTGCTTCCGGACTCATATCTTTTAATTCTGCCAAAGTTGTTTCAAATATTACCTCATCAAACTTATCGGCATTGTATAAAAACTGCACCTGAATATGCTCCCCGAAATCCTCTGTATTGTTGTTATGTGCATCATTTACTGTATAAGCTGACTCCAAATACACTTTGCGGATATCCAATGACCCATTATTCTGTAATTCAAAATTACGTGTAATCGATGAACCAGGCTGCAGATCATCAACATCCACGATCGTAGTCGGATTGACAGATAAGTCCAATGTACCTGCAGCAAACGTATTGCTCGTTTGCTCACTATCACTAAAGTAGGCATACGTTCCTCCACCGATTAACGAGATTCCAAGTGCTGCAGACATAATTCCCATTCCCAATTGTTTTTTAATACCCAAAATAATTTCCTCCCTGTTTTTTAATAGATTACAAGCTTCCCTATGACCCTATATGTGTCACAGAGAAGCTTGTGTTTATGAGATTACTTCCACTTATCAAGTAATGTCTCGGTGCCTATTTTTAATGTCGTATATGCTTTTTCAGATAGTAACTCTTTCTCAATATGATTATCTAGTAATTTTTCAAATCCTTTTAAGTGCTTAACCACTTTCTCTGCTTGATCTTTCTTCTCAAAACGCTCAACAGTAGAAAGATGAACATGTAATGAGCGTGCTGCTCCTTTGTTGGCAAATTCGCCATCTGCCTCCAATTGGTCCAACTGTTCTTTTAAATCTGTTGCACTGGAGATTGGTGGTGCTTCTACTGTCACTGTTGCGGTTGCCACAACCTCATCATAGCCGTCGACATGTAACGTGTACGTGATTTCATACGTGCCTGGCGTTGATGCATCAAAATCGCCTTCGTCAATTACTACATCTGCTGAACGGTCATTTCCTTCCACATCCCGGGCGACCTCAATAAGTGAGGACAAATCAAGCTCATCACCTGCTGTGATCGTTTTGTCGGAAACCTCAAGTACTGGGGATACCTGCTCAATACGCAGATTATCCAGCATAAATGTTCCTGCACCTGTATCCATATTCAAGCTTGTGCCATCATTAAAGATACCGATATATGTTTGTCCGTTTTCAGATCCCTTGATTGTGAATTCCGCTGTCTTCGTTTCTGTTGCTGCTGCTAGTTTATCATTTGATTGCAAGCCTTTTGCTTGGTCAATGCTACGTACGTCAATTGCCTGATCACCTGCAATGAAACGATAAGAGTCAGCAGTTGTCTGATAATCAAAGCTCACTTTATACGTTGTATCCGCTTCAAAATGGAAATGCTGTGGAATGGTGCGATACACTAAACCACTGTTGCCTGTATTTACTTTCACTGACCAGTTGCCATCAAGCACATCATCGACAACCTTCTTGTCTGCCCAGCCTTTTTGCGTATAAGGTGCATGCAGCTCAGCCAAGTGAATACGGTTGTCATTCACACCTTCTGTATTTCCAATAACGAATGGGTAAATCCCTTGCAATACATTTTCAAAATCCTGTTCAAAAACATTGTCCGCTTTATAGTTGTCTAAAGCTTTTTGAACAACACGTACTTCATCAAACTTTGTCATACCTTCTCCAGCTTTACGATGAAGAACCAATTCTGCCGTTTCGCTCTCCGCTGTAAAGCTTACTTGCATACGTTGCATCTTACTGTTGTAGCCATCATTCGTTGCATGTGAATCTGCTTTTACATAATTCTTTTGTAAGCTTCTTAATGTGTAATTGCTTACATCTTTTTTAGCGCCATTTACCTTGATTGATGCTTTCACATCGCTGGCATTTTCGACATACACTTCAGCAACATATTCTTTCCCTGGCTCAAGATTTTTCAATGTCCGGGTAACTGCGGTATCCTTTGTCGGACTATCAAAATTCAGATAGTAGTCACCGCTACTTAGGTTGCGTGCATCATCTTTTTGATCTGTACGAATGACACTAACTGCATCCGCGTCGCCTTCTACAGTCGTATGCTCATCATCAATCGTCGCTGTGTTAAAGCCACCATCATAAAGATTTTCCGTACCCCATTGATCAATCGCCACGCCTTCATCTTCTCCTGCAACGACAATGTATGGTGTTGCAGCTTCCGCTTGTAACGTAATTTGATGATCGGTTACATCAATGGTTTGCTTTTCAGTTCTACCTTGATCTGTCAGTTTATAGACATCCACTGTAGAAACTTCATTGTGCTCATCAGGCAATGTCCATGTAGTTTCGCCACCTTCTTTATTCCAGTGATACAACTTCTCGGAATCAGGTGTAGGTGTTTCGAAATCCTGCTCTACCCATGGAATCAAATACGTATCACCATCAAGAACAACATTGCCATTTAGGTTAATAACACGTTCTCTGGAGTCATCCTTCCTCTTAACAATAACCGTATCGTCATTGCTTGGGTCTTTAAGAGTGATTTCTTTTTCCAAATTCGTCTCCGTTGGGTCTCCTTCTGTCTTCTCCCAATCTGTTACATAATACTTTTGTAAAAACTTTGTAGGTACGTTTGTATCAAAAGTTTTGCGGATAAAATGATCAAAGTTCTTATCTGATTGCCAGCCTTCAAAACCAGCCAACTCAAATCCGCCGAGTAATGGATGATCAGCTGTACCACCTGCTTCCGGCCAGTTTAACACCCATGAATCCTTCTGGTGGTTGCCGATAAAGCGAAGTACATCCGAGTTAATTCCTTTATTTTCGGGACCACCATAGTTCTTATCTGTAGCCCAATGCTGCCAAGTAGAGTAATTGGCAACAGCTGTACCAAACTCTGTTGTCATTCTCCAGCCTCTGTCCATAATTTGCTCAGCAACACGGTTGGATTCCCACTGGTCCTGATACCAAACATCTAAATAGATAAAGTCAAGACCTGGTGCAGCTTCAGCTAACGCATCCATTCGTTCAGCACGAGCACCTGAGTATAAATCGCGTAATTTATTAATTGTATACGACTGATCGAGCCAGCCCCAGCCCTTGGAACCCGGACTGTTAATTAGTTCTTCACTAAACGCATCTGCTTCCGGATAGGATTCCTGTGCGTTAATATGCACACCAAACTCCGTGTTATATTGATGTCCTTCCTCGATAAGCGTTTGTAAGTCAGCTGCTCCGCCCATACGCTCTCCGACATCACCATAATCTGGATGTGCACTGTCATGCCCTTCATTTCCATATCCTTTCAATAAAACAGCTTGTCCCATTCCATCTGTTGCAAGCGCCACTTTCTTCACATTATCCAATGTTTTTAAGAATGGCTGCTGTGCTTGAGAACCGAAGTTCATTGCAATTCTTGTGCCGACTGTATTATTTACATTGTCTGCGCCTTTTATATCCTTCATTAAATCACGATATTCAATAGCCGCATCCTGCCAATCAATCTCCTCATCACCATTCGTATCCTCGGTAATTACAATTTTGATTGTCGGCTTATTGGAAGATGGTTCCGGCATAAATTCACGATGATAATAAAGTGTACTTGAGCCAATCCCCATTGCTTTTACACCAGCTTCATTTTCAAAGCGGTTGGCAATCAGGTTTTTATATCCATTCACTTCCGAGCTTGACCATACACCAGCACTCAATTCATCTGTTGATAAAAATGCAGTGTAATAGCTTTTCGATGTCCCAACATCCTGCATTTCTGCATCCACTGTTACCGACGTATCACCCGGCTTGGTAACATCACTACTTAGATTAGTCAATTTTGCTTTTGCATCTCCATCCTCCGCATTTACGGAAATAAAGTTCATATCAGCAAAATCGATCGTTTCAATTGGTGCATCTGCTTTATTGGTGATTTCATCAAAGCTGTAAACAACTTTATTATCCTCCACCTTCAAGGATAGTTTGAATTCAGCATCAAGCTTTTCATCCAAATCCGTAACAGACATGGTATAAACTGCTTCATTGTCGCTGACTTTTTCAAAAGCTACCTCCGGATAATAAAGCATGCCATTGATGTTCAACCCATACACAGGAGATTCTTGTCCATGCATCACTTTTCCATCAACGTTATAATTAATAACTCGCGGAAATACTTCATCAATCGTTACCTCCATCTCGTCTGATGAAAGAGTATTCTCAATTGGTTCGGTATCCGGAGCTTCCGGTGCAGAGCTTTCTGTAATTTTCACATTCGAAATAGTAACATTTGCTGCGCCACGGCTCTTCTCAAAACCAAGCAAGCCAGCCTCGTCTACACCATCAGGCTGCGACCAGGAATCTATTTTCTCTCCATCCACGTAAAGTGTTGCAGTATCATTGATGAATTTAACGCGTAAATGGTAAGACTGATCAGCTTGTAGCGGAATACCTTTTGTCATCGCAGTCCAGCTGTTTTCCGGTAAGAAAATTTCGCTAAAGTACTGATCATTTGCATCACCAGTTCCGACGTATGTATACGTGGAAGAGTCCTGAACTCTATAAATGACACCAAAACGATTTAAATCCTTATCTGCTTGAATATCTGCTTCAAAAACACCATTCTTAATTGGTTCCATGTTATCGTAAACTACTTTATTTTTTGCAGTAGAGGTGACACCAAAAGTTGCAGAACCATCCTCGTTGTAAGTAAGTGTGCCGTCTCCTTGGATAATATTTAAGTCCCCTACTTCCAGCTTGTCATCCACAATACCTATGTCTGTTTTAATGAGGACTTTTGTATCCTGGTCACCATATTTACCAAGACGTAACGCTTCCGGTTGAGTGGTCAAATTAGCAACAGCTTCATTTAGTTGTACATTGCCAAAAAGATCCTTTCCATTTAATGAAGCGTTCAACGCTGTTCCATCATAATCGACCTTTAACGTATATTCTTTACCAGGCTGCGGCAAAGCTACCTCTGGTCTTTCGCGAAGATAATCTCCTTCACCCTGGTATTTATATTGGTAAAACCAGCCAAGTGCATCATAGCCAACAAAAACAAAGTTATTCGGATCTTCATAATGAGTAAAATAGCCAAAACGGGTCGTCTTCCCCTCTGTCTCTGGAATAAAGGTATACTCCATGACACCTTTCTCCTGTCCCGTGGCATCTTGATGACGGAAAATTGCCGGGTTATCCCCATTATTGTTCCCCTCGCCAGTACCAAGTCGTACATAGGAATCCCCGTTTTGTTCGACAACCTTGTTCACTTCATTCCCACCAGTGGAAATCGTTTCCCATGGGTTGGAAGCTGCTGCATCTGCTTTTAATGGTGCTACCATGTTTAACAAAAATAATGGTAGAACTAGCAAGACGCCGCAGAAAATAGGAAATATTCTTTTTCTGTAATAATTGTCCACACTGAAACCTCCTTGCAGAATGATAGAGTAGATCTGATAAAAGTACGTAAAATGGCGCTACTATCCTCCCCTCTATTTATCTTTGCTGGATACCCCTTACTTAGTAGATTTTGTTTTATTTATTTAAAAATTACTAAACAGGTTATATCCACTTTAGATTAAGGTTACATGGATTGAAGCGCTTACACAATGCAGATATTGTCTTTTATTTTAGAAATATTGTTATTTTTATAATGTTTAAATTATTCTGTCTATATTTAGGTATTTTATACTAGAAGTGAATAAAAAGTCCTTGAGGGAACTATGCAGAGAAATCATCTTATAAATGGCTTCATGTCAGGGATTTATGCGGCTATTATCGTAGATTGAAATATGTATTTTTTATCTATTATTTAAATTACCATATACTTCATATTTTTGCTATGAGCCAAATATCACGTAATTCGTGACATGTATAATAACTGAATTAGGATATTCGAACCGTGAGAATTGTTGAAATTGGATATAATTACCTATTAAAATGAAAATAGTGTAGATTACTGGTAAAGAGGCATAACCAATTGACTATGCCTCTTTTACATAGTTTGGGAAAATTAACTTGAAAAGATTACTCAGTTTATTTAACAAGTGACCTAAAAATCTATTACTCTAATTCTCCTTCCGATTTTATTGCAGCCTTTCCAGCAAGTAATTCGTATCTGATTTTAAGACACGATAAGCATCATCAGACATCTCTTCTTGAGCCTGCAAATAATCAAGTAATTGACCCAGTGAATCTAGTTGCTTACATGTTTTTGCTGTATTGTTTTTATCCAGATATTGCTTAATTGTCGTTAGATGAAGCTGAAGTATCCGCACATTCTTTGTATCTTGGAAAGCTCCTGCTTGATCGAATCGCTCCACATGTGTTCTCATAGCCTGTGGACTCGTGTTCACATTTATTTGATAGGTTTTCTTTGTAATGTTTCCTGCCTTATCCTCAGCTGTTACACTGAATTCATGCTCTCCCGGCTTACCTGCTAAAGGCAACGCTTTATTCTTATCGTATTCTTTTCCTGCAAAGGATGCAGTTGTAGTAGCGATGCCACTCCCTTCATCCGTTGCCTTCC
Organism: Virgibacillus halodenitrificans; assembly: GCF_001878675.1. Taxonomy (NCBI): domain Bacteria; kingdom Bacillati; phylum Bacillota; class Bacilli; order Caryophanales; family Bacillaceae; genus Virgibacillus; species Virgibacillus halodenitrificans. The sequence goes on from NZ_CP017962.1 coordinate 3,123,764, forward strand.
ATGTAAACATGATCGTCTCCGTATCTGATAAGGACACTTGGTCTTGAACGAGCTTTCCATTCATAGTGACTTCAAGCTCTGGTGCTGTTTCGTCTGCCCCATTATTGGTTGCAATAATTTTGGCATTAGCCCAATCAGCATGGTCAAACCAATTGTTATCATCACCATCAGTAACTACAAGCTTTAAAACAGATACCCCTGTGATATCGACATCAATATACTTCGTCTCCATATCACCTGTCACCAATCCGCTGTCATAAAGTTTTTTGCCGTCACCCCATACTTCAAAAACAACATCACCTTCCTGGCCGTCTTCCCACACCATTTCATCATCAATTCCAATAGCTGAGGTGAAGGTAGAAAAATTACCCCCGATATAGTAAGAAACCTCCGAATTGGAATTAACACCAAGTCCCTTTTCAAATGTTTCGCCATTAATAGTTAGTGTGTTCCCATCACCTGCTTCTTGCCCGCCTACACTCCTATCTCTTTCTACCGGTCCCCAGCCATTGATCGTATCTTTATAAAATGGCAGGTCACTTAAAAAGCTATCTGTCTTTGGCGGAGCTGGGATAATTTCTGATGTAGCCTGTGTATGAGCATTGGCGCTTTTCCCAGCTTTTCCATATTCAAATGTGATGGCAGAATTAAATGTAACTGTGTCTGCTGAAAGCTTTGTTGGTGCAGTGACATTCCAAGTGACTTCGACTGACTGATTTTCTGAACTTGGTGGAATCGTTGCAAATCCCGTTTCTGAAACAGGTTCTACTGTCCATCCATTAGGAACATCCAAATTAACTTGTACATTATTCGCAGCAACTACACCATTATTCGTAATAGTTAAAGAAACTTCCTTCGTTTCTCCTTCTCCTATTTTTTCTGGAACTTGAAGATCTTGCTGTATAGCTGGAGGCGCATCCTCTGGAGTACCTGGCGTCACTTTCAACACCGTTATATCATAGGCCTGGACTTTTTCCCTAATAGTGTTAGCAACAGCTGTTTTATCCTTTGACCAAATATCTTCAACAATATACGCACCACTTTTCTCCATATTTAATTCATCGGTATGAATACCAACGTTTGCTTCTTTATCTCCACGGTTCAACAGAGTAACAAGCATACTTCCATCTTCTAATGACTCTATCCAAACTTCTTGCTTATCACTGGTTTTCACATGCTGTACGTTCTCTGAAGCTTCCACTGGATCTGCAGGACTAATTCGATACATTTGCACCCCATGACCTGGTACAGAAGCTTGAATCTCGCCTGTTGATTGGGTTGTTTCATGTGCCCATAAGTCACGTATATAATAGGTGCTGCTTGACTGAGGTAATCCAAGATCAGTAATGTTAACACTCATTTCCGTTTCTTTTTGTCCTCGATTTAGCAAAACAATCGCTCGATCACCATTTGCTAACGGACGCATCCATACTTCTTTATCTCCATCGTCACGAATCTTTCTTCCTTGCAGGCCAATCGTGTCCTGATTAACTGCAGTTACTTCTTTATTTGAAAGAATTTCTGCCGTAGATGTGGACATATGACGGAGATCATTTCCTGCCATTAAAGGTGCGGCTAGTATACTCCATAAGCTAAAATGTGCTCGATTCTCCGTTTCAGACAAACCAGGATTACCTACTTGGAGCATGTCGGGATCATTCCAATACCCTGGTCCAGCATATTTATAAAGACCAACCTGCTGATCCAAAATAGTCATTAAGCTTCCCCAATTTGCTTGAATATCACTCGTGGTACGCCACATATTTGCAATTGGCTTTGCCCATTCCCAAGGCTTTGTATCTCCATACTCAGAAATACCATAAATGATAGGACGATCCAATGCCTGCAGTTCATCTCTCATTTTTTCAAATGCAGGTATATGCTCCAGACCTTCCGTAACATCTGCACGGCACCAATCATATTTCAGATAATCTACACCCCATTTTTCAAATTGCTTCGCATCCTGCTTCTCATGTCCGTAACTGCCAATATTTCCTGAAGGGTAATCATCCCAATGCATGGCACAGGTCTCCGTTCCCGGCACAGCATAAATTCCTAATTTAAGTCCCAGCTTATGCACATAATCGGCAAGTGCCTTAATACCACTTGGAAAGCGCTCCGGATTTGCCTGTAAATTACCATTAACATCTCTTTCCAAAGCTTGCCAGCAATCATCAATAACCACATATTCATAGCCAGCATCTTTCATGCCGCTTTCTACCATTGCATCTGCAGTCTCTTTAATCACTTCCTCATTGACATCATAACAACGGAAATAATTCCAACTGTTCCACCCCATTGGCGGTGTCTTTGCCAAACCATTATCCAACGCATAGACTTGCTGTCCATTCGCCCCAGCAAAACTCGTCGCTAAAAAAACCACAGTGAATAGCATTACACCCAACTTCCATCGCCATTTCATTACTATCCCGTCTCCTTTATTTATACATCCCAAGTGAAATGAGCTAAATGCTCTGCGGCTGATTACTCTGCGCTCCGGATGATTATTTCTTCCTGCGGCCGATTATCTTGCGCTCCGGCGGATTATTTCCTCCTGCGGCCGATTCCGCTGCGCTCCGGCGGATTATTTCCTCCTGCGGCCGATCCCCCTGCGCTCCGGCGGATTAATTCCTCCTGCGGCAGATTCCCACGCCCTCCAACAGATTGCCTAAACACTCCAATAAAAAACCAAACGGCAAGTCTATTTAACTTGCCGCAGGTTTTAGATGATGCGAGTCATCCTGGAAAATTTCAGGCCGTTCCATGATCAGAAGCATCAAACATCCATATGCTACTGCCACAATTCCAGCAAATACTCTGCATTTGCCTGTAGCACCTTATAAACTTCCTCGGACATCGTATTACGCTGGTACTGCTTATCTAATAGCATAGTAAATCTTTGTAAATGCTTCCGAGCCTTCTCCATCTCCTCTTTATCTTCAAAAAGTTGAATGGTAGTCAATTGATGTTTCAACAGACGAGCATCCTTCTCCGCATCAAATGCATCCTCTGCGGCATAACGATCAACCAATGCTTGCATCGCAGCCGCGCTCGTAGTTACCTTCAACACATACGTTGCTTCAACTGTATTGCCTGCCTTATCTGTAGCAGTCACCACAAGCTGATGCTCGCCTGGTTTTCTAGCTAAATTTAACTCTGTACCTTGTTCATATGCTTCTCCATCAAAGGTTGCCGCTACTTTGTCTATTCCACTATCTTCATCCCTCGCTTCCCAGGTGAAGCTTACCTCATCTGTGACAGACAACGTCGTTTCAGCTTTCAGTTCTTGCCCGTCCATCATAGTAGTAACTTCCGGCTTTGTTTCATCCGTTTTTGCCATAAATTTAGCGTCCGCCCAGTCGGCATGGTCATTCCCATTGTTATCTCCACCATCGGTGACAACCAGTTTCAACTGCTCCTTACCGGTAATGTCCACATCGATAAGCTTTGCTGGTGTATCTCGTCGCATGACACCACTTTCAAATAACTTTTCGCCATCTGCAAAGACTTGGAAATTAATTGTTCCCGTATTATTCGCTTCTAGATCCAGCCCAACATAGGATTGAAATGTCTCATAGCCTTTCCCGGCGATATCATACGTAATCTCTGAGTGTGCGTGTGTTCCAAGGCCTTTTTCATAAGTAACAGGTTCGGATTCACCTGTTAATGTTAGTTTGTTTCCATCCACACTCGCATCCCGTTTGATCGATCCCCATCCAATCGTGGCATCCTTCCAATCTAAGTCACTCAAATAAAGTTCATCAACAACCTCAAATTGAATGCGATATTCCGCTGATAGCAAGCCATCTGCTGAGGTCACATTAACAACAGCTGTACCCGGCAACGCATCCGCCTGGGTGATCTCTACCTCCGCGTCATCACTAATCGCACTTACTTCAACTTGAGGTATTTCATCCTTCGTTCCATTTAAAAATTTCTTCGTAAATTCATTTACACTCGGATTAAAATTCTTCAATTCCTCTCCATCAATGGTAATCCCGTCTACTAACTCATCTGTAACCACTCGCTTGCTTAATTCCATCGCTGAATCTTGTGCGGTAATTGGACGCAAACGGTAACTGGAGGTATAGGACTGATCTGACTGCAATGTATACTCTGGATGTGGACGCGCCCCCCAGCTGTTGTCGCCGCCAAGACCCATCTGGTGATAATTCAAGTTTACAAAAATATCATCCTTTTTCTCCATTTCATATGGATGACCTGCGTCTTCGAGGTCCTTTTCCGTGTAATGAAGTGCCCCAAATTCCATAAGCGGCAATCCTGTTGCCATAAGACCCGTGCCATCTTCATTTGTAAATGTTACCCAGCGCACATCTGTCTTATTACTTGTCTCCTGTGGCATTGCATATGGAAAAAATTCATCATCAACCGTACTGTTGTATACGCCTACTGGATAACCGGTTTTACGATCCCAATAGTTACTTTCCGGTCCTCGGCCATACCAATTAATTTGCTCAAATTCCCCTGGCAATGTTAATTCCATTCCAACTGCAGGAATTTCAGGAAGACCATTTCCAGGTGTTAATGTGTTTTTAACTGCTACCTCTCCCGTTCCATAAACGGTATAAACAGTTTGGTATTTTGATTCCGTTGAAGTTGGCAATGTACCTGAAACACGGATACGCACAGCATTCTCCCCATATTTCGTTACTTCAACATCCGTAACTGTTCGATTAGCACCAGCATCACGCCATGTACCTGTTCGTGAAGGCATGCCATTCCCTACATCATTTTCATTTGGGGCGCGCCAGTAATCAGGCTGTGGACCGCTCTTCAGCAGATCTTTTCCACCTAACTTAAATGAATCAATTGTCCCTGTCTCTTTGTTAAAGTCCAATGTAAAACCACTGCCCTCAATAGCAATTGCTGAATCTCCTTCATCAATAGCTAGCTCCGGCATATCACCAATCGCTTCCGGCTGCTTCTCCGGAACGTCATATGGCACTTTAAACTGCTCTGCGGCAATTTCATGCCCTTTAGAAGCCCAGCTCGTATCCTCTTTCAACTTAAAGCTAATGTTCAAATAATACTCCGCACCAGCCTCCAAGGATGGCTGCTCCATTGGTAATTGAATTTCCTTCGTCGTCATTGGATTAATATCTAAGTCGTCAAGTGTACCTTCCTGAAGAACCTCACCGTCCTGCTTTAATTCCCAATGCGCATCAAATTTGCTTACATTTGTAAAAAGAAACTCATTTTTTAGTTTGATAACACCATTTCTCACATCTTCTTCATGTACCTCGATATCCTGATAAACCTTTTTTACTTCCATTAGTTCCGGCTGAACCGTTCGATCTGCAGAAACAAGGCCATTCGCAAGGAAGTTACCATCATTCGGGTTATCGCCCCAGTCGCCACCATAAGCAAGGTAATATTCATCTTCCTTACCTGGCACCGGTTCATACAGATTTTGGTCGACCCAATCCCAAATAAATCCACCCTGCAAATTATCATAACTATCGATAGCATCCCAATATTGATACAAATTACCAACACTGTTGCCCATCGCATGAGCATATTCAATTAATAAAAGTGGTTTTTCACTACCTGATTTTCCGTAATTTTCGACATAGGATACTGCTGGATACATCACACTCTCCATATCCGCCCAGCGTGTATCCCCTTCATAGTGAACCATTCGGCTTGGATCGAGCTCACGTGCTAAGTCTGCCATGTGCTGAAATGTCGTACCACTTCCTGCCTCATTCCCAAGTGACCAAACCAATACAGATGGATGATTTTTATCTCGCTCAACCATGCTGCGCATTCGATCAAGGGAAGCTGGCAGCCATTGCGGATCACTTTTCGGAAGCTCGAAGCGTTTCCCATGTGATTCCAAATTCGCCTCATCCATTACATATAGTCCGTACTCATCTGCTAACTTATAAAATTCTGTCTGATTCGGATAATGCGAAGTACGAACCGCATTAATATTATGCTTTTTCATCAATTTAATATCTTCAATCATTCGCTCTCTGGAAACCGTACGACCGTCAGATGGATCTATTTCATGGCGGTTTACCCCTTTCAAGGTAATCGCTTTACCATTAAGCTTCATCTGACCATCTTGCATTTCAAACTCACGGAAGCCAACCTTAGTGCTTGTTGTTTCTATAATTTCTCCATCACTATCCTTCAATGCGACAACCAATGTATACAAATTCGGATGCTCTGCTGACCATTTTTTCGGATTAGCTACAAGCTTGTTTTTCTTTATAGCTACCTGCTTCTCTCCATTAAAAGCAACCTCCCCGGTAAGTGGCCCATCTAACACGCTGTCATTATTTTCATCGTATAAATCCATTTCAACTGTTTGGCCATTTACTTGCTTGTCACTATATTTACTAATATCTACCTCTACGTTCAACGTGGCATCTTCAAAATTCTCATCAAGATCTGTTGTCACAGTAAGATCACGCATATGCGTATCTGGAGTGGAATATAAATAAACATCACGGAAAATGCCGCTTAAACGAACAAAATCCTGATCCTCCAGCCAGCTTCCATCAGACCAGCGATATACCTCCACAGAAATGGTATTTTTTCCTTCGCGGTTGATGTATTCGGAAATGTCGAATTCAGAAGGGGTAAAACTGTCCTCACTATATCCTACTTTTTTTCCATTCACCCAAAGATAAAATGCTGACTCAACACCCTGAAATGACACATAAACCGGATCACCATTCCAATTTTCTGGTACAGTAAATTCTTTTTTGTACGACCCAACCGGATTAAACTTCGTCGGTGCCTTTGGTGGTGCCGGATTCTCTACTCCTGTCCATGGATAAGTCACGTTCGTGTAAATTGGATGACCATATCCCTTCAACTGCCAGCTGGACGGAACTTGAATAGAGTCCCATTCTGACACATCATAGCCCTCTTGATAAAAATCCTCAGGTCGCTTGTCTGGATTTTCCGCCCAGTTAAACTTCCACTCCCCGTTGAGTGTCTTATAAAACTCCGACTGCTTCTCATCATCCTTCAATGCTGACGCAATATCCTTATAATAGGAAATCGCAGCACGTGCAGGCTCCCGGTTCACTTCAAAAATCTCCGGGTTGTTATTCCATTCCGGATATTCAGCATTTTCTGCAGAGATAGATTCCCCACCAAAGCTCGTACTGCCAAGCATCATGACAGTCAGTGCACTTACACCCATCAGCTTCTTAAACATCGGCATTTCTCCTCTCCCTTATTTTTTATAATAAATAACAGAAGGATTAAAACATTTCTGCTATCTACTAACACTGTGAACGGCGTTTTAACTATGTATCCAGGAATGCTCTTCTTGCAGGTTCATGAAATACGTGACGGAACCTTCTCAAGATACACTGTCGAAAGACCTAAAACATGGAAAAACACCCTCATGTTGCGGCTATACTACATATTTTTAAGCGCTTACACAATGCAGATCTTGTCTTTTCTTTTAGAAATATTGCTTTTTTATTTTAATTTTGGGATTATTCAGTTTATATTTAGGAGATACGTACTAGAGTTTAAGTGATTGGTATACTTTAAGGGGAATCTAGCCTATTACGTTGTGACTATGGGGGGATTGGGAGTGCTTTCACTAGATAAATAACTTTAAATAGAATAAATAATTTACGCTTCTCACATAGCAAAAACTCCAAAATTAAAAGAGAAGCGTTGATAAAACTTCCCTTTAATTACTACTTGGATTATCTTTAAAGGTACTATAAATTAATTACTTGAAAAAGACTTTTCAAGTACATATTTTCCTAAAGCATAACCTACGCCATCATTATTACAGTGCTTCGTGATATAATGAGCCTTTTCTTTTGCTGCTGCCTCACCGTTTTCCATCGCAATACTAATTCCAGCCACTTCAAACATAGAAACATCATTTAAATTATCTCCAATAGCAACCGTGTCTTTTAGAGAGACACCGAGATAATCAGCCAGAAATAATAATGCATTTCCTTTGCTAGCCTTATTATTACCTAACTCAAGTTTTTGGGCACCAGATGTAGTAATAGATATATCATCTCGATCTGATAATATTCTCTTTAATGTATCTAATTTCATCATGTCAAAAGAAAAAACAAAAACTTTATATGGCTCCATCTTTGAGGTAGTTAACTCCAAGTCGTTTTGCACAAAGTGTATATTATGTTGACTGTATTGTATCTCAACTAAATCCTTAGCCCAAGCTGAATCACCTTGTATATTTTGTATTTCGTCATTCAATATGTCTTTTCTATCCCCTTTTATAAAGATACCCTCATTGGTATAAACTTCATAATATACATCCATCTTCTCTATTAACTTTATCAATTCAGATAGGATAGCTTCAGAAATGGTTTGTTGTTGAATAATTTTATCTGAGTAGCAAGTAATTGCTCCATTTCCTGAAATAATAGGACAATCAATATCTGCAAGTTTCAGGATTTTTTTAGTATCATGAAGCGAACGACCAGAAGAAATAACTATGGCATTTCCTTGTTCTTGCACATCACGTATAGCTTTTTTATTGAAATCGCTAATGGTACACTCGCTTGAAAGTAAGGTACCATCCAAATCAATTGCAACTAACTTCACCTTAATATCCCCCTTATTATTTCTTCTTTCCTAAAGGAACAGACTTCTTTACGTATTAAAAGAAGTCTGTAAAATATTCTATACAAAAGATGGTACTACTTTGTTTTCACTGCCTACCATTTTAATTTTTGATTTAGCCATTTCGATTGCAGCTTCCTTTGCTTTTTGTAAATAAGCTCTTGGATCCAGACTATCCGGCTCCTGTTCAAAATGAACTTTGATCGCTTTGGAATAAGCATTTTTCAATTCTGTGGATACATTTACCTTTGCCATCCCAAAGGATACACAGCGCTTGACCTCCTCAATCGGTACAGCAGAACCTCCATGAAGAACTAATGGTACATCAACCAAATCTGCTATGTCAGCAATACGATCGAAGTCAATATTCGGTTTACCTTTATAGATACCATGTGCTGTCCCAATCGCCGGGGCAAGGGTTGGCACTCCAGTTAATTCAACAAACTGTCGGCATTCTGCAGGTATTGCCTTTTGGGCATCCTCTTCTGCCACAACAATATCATCTTCCACACCGCCTACTTTACCTAACTCAGCTTCTACATTGACACCGAGTGATTTTGCAAGTTTCATTACTTCTTGCGTGCGGGCTACGTTTTCTTCAAAAGGGTGCATGGATGCATCGATCATGACAGATGTATAGCCAGCACGGATCGCTTCTTTAATCACTTGAAAATCGGTACAGTGGTCAAGATGAAGACCTGTTGGAATTGAAAAGTGTTCGGATGCCGACTTGGCAACCTCTACAATATTCTTTGCACCAAGTGAACGTACCGTCCCCACAGTGGTTTGTAAAATAACCGGTGACTTCATCTCTGCTGCTGCTTCAAGCACCCAGTAAATACTGTCAAATGAATGAACGTTAAAAGCTACGATTCCATGTTTATCTGCTCTTGCTTTTTCAAGCATTGGTGTAGTTGAAATAAGTGTCATGATTAATGGACCTCCCCTGAAGAAATCGCTTTTTCTACAAGTGCTGCGAGTTTTTCATTTGTTTGTGCTTCAAGCAATTCTTGACGCTTATTATCATCCATTAATACTCTAGATAATGAGGATAATGCCTGCAAATGCGTTGAGCCTGCCTCCTCTTTCGGAATAAGTAATGCTATAAAGAAGAAAGCCGGTTGATCATCAAATGACTCCCATTCAATTCCAGTTTCCGTCCGCACAATAACGATTGCTGGTTTAAGTATTCCAGCACACTGGGTATGCGGTATAGCAAAACCGTCTTGAAAACCCGTTGTGCTTTGCGCTTCTCTCTCCTTCAGTCCTGTTACGACTTCTTCTTCAGATGAAGCAATCCCTTTTTCCATAGCAATTGCTGCTATCTTTCTAAATACACCTAGTTGTGAAGTTTCTGTCGCTTGTAATTGAATAAAATCTGCTTGAATTATTTTTGACATTTAAATTACCCCTCTATTGGTTTGTTATTTGCAATTTTTTTACGATAAAAACCATATATTACAGCTCCGGCGATGGATCCAACTAAAATGGAAATCACCCATTGGATGGCACCTGTCACAACTGGCAACACCAGAAATCCTCCGTGTGGTGCAGGAACCTGCACTCCGAAAATATAAGTTAAAACTGCTGCAATAGAAGAGCCTAACATGATAATCGGAATGACCACCACTGGGTTTTTGGCTGCAAAAGGAATCGCGCCTTCTGTAATATGAGTAGATCCTAAAATAAAGTTAACCATACCTGCATTTTGTTCTTCCTTCGTAAAATATTGACGGAAAAATACAGTTGAGAATGCGATAATTAACGGGGGTGCAATACAAGCAGCGGATACTCCTGCCATAAAATAGAGGTTCCCCTCTGCAAGTAATGCTGTTCCTGTCAGATATGCCGCTTTGTTAAATGGTCCACCCATATCAAAACCACACATGGCACCAACTATTATACCAAGAACAAGTGGATTTGATGATTGAATACCCGCTAAGAAATCCATCATACCCGTATTAAGTGCCTCTACTGGAGCAAGTAATGGTGTCATTACAGCACCAATTAGGAATATACCCAATAAAGGATACAAGAAAATTGATTTTAATCCATTAAGTGAATGTGGAAGCTTTTTCAACAATTGCTGAAGCAAAAGGATAATATATCCTGCAGCAAAACCGGCAATGATTCCCCCTAGGAATCCAGCTCCTCCATCATTCGCAAGCAAACCGCCAACAAAACCTACAACCATGCCTGGTCGCTTAGCAATCGACTCCGCAATAAATGCCGCAAGAATCGGTACCATTAGACTGAATGCCAACCCTCCGATATTCTTTAGAAAAGCTGCGAATTCGTTATAGGATTCATGAGTTGGATCAGCAGAATGAATACCAAACAAGAAAGATACAGCAATTAACACTCCACCACCAACTACAAATGGAAGCATATGAGAAACACCATTCATTAAGCTTTTGTAAATAAAATGAACCCAATTCTTTTTGCTTCCCTGATCTGATTCCTTTCTCATATGCTCATTATCTGTTTCTTTTACAGATTGATGCCCTTTCACATAATGAATTGGCGCGGTCTCATCTACAATCTGCTGTATCAGTTCTTTTGCTGAACGAATCCCCCGGGCAACCGGAACTTCCACAATACGCTTACCATGAAATCGATCAGTGTTTACATCTTTATCTGCAGCGACGATCACACCGTCTGCCTCCTGAATCTCTTTTTCTGTTATTTCATTTTCCACACCCACTTGTCCATGTGTTTCTACTTTAATGTCAATATCCATTTCTTTAGCAGCTTTTTTTAATGCCTCTGCAGCCATAAACGTATGCGCAATACCTGTTGGACATCCAGTAGCTGCTACAATTTTTATCCGCTTCATGCTTCTTCCTCCTCTATTTTCTTTATTCTTACTTCTTGGATTAATTTTTGTATGTCTTTCAAATCACTAAGTCCTTTAGAAAAAGCTGTTGAGGCACCGACAGCTGTTGCATAAATTAGCGACTCCTCTAATGTATAGTTTTTCAACTGATTCCCTATAAATGCAGCCAGCATAGCATCTCCTGCACAGGCTGTATTTACAACTTTTCCTTGTGGTGTGGTAGTTTTTCTTAAGCACTGTTTATCATTGGAAAGAAACAATGCTCCATCCTTTCCCCTTGAAATTAGAACGTTCTTTGCACCTTTCCTGAGAAGGACATTCCCATTGGTAATCAACTCTTGTTCCGACAGACTTTTTTCCACTCCAAATAAATTAGCTATTTCTTCTTCATTTGGTTTTAATAGATAGGGTTCATACTCCAGTGTACTCATAACCGCTTGCACACTCGTATCCAGAACCAATTTTATTCCCCGTTTATGGCATATCTTTGCAATCTCTACTATAATCGTTTCTGGAACACCTTTTGGCAAACTACCTGAAACAATTAGAATACTGTGGGCTGGAATCGCTTTAATCTTAGCTAAAAGCGACTCCTGATCGGAAACAGGAATAAATGGTCCTTGATTTACAATCTTATATTCAGAAGTTGTATTAACAAACACATTCACACGCGTAATTCCTTGTGTCCTAACAAAGTCAGTGCTTATATCCATTTCGTTCAACGTATCTTCAATATATTTTCCTGTAAAACCGGCAGTAAACCCTAACGCAACACTATCAATACCTAGCTTCTTTAACATAATCGAAACGTTAACACCTTTACCATTAGCCTGATAATCTTCATCAATGGTGCGATTTACAGTATCGGGTTTAAGGTTTTTAAGTGCAACGTACATATCAATGGCAGGGTTCATCGTGCAAGTATAAATCATTGCTTCACCTTCTTTATCTGTCGTTATACTTCTTTATGTAATTAAATTATTACATATCTTTGCAGGTAAATGTTTTCAGATTCTGTAAAGGTTTTCAGAGTAGTTAATAATCCTTTCTTTTTTCTTCAGCCAACACAAAAATACCGGGGCTAACAACCCCCGGCAAGAAATAACATTTTCATTTAGATGTTCGAATTACATATGCATCCAATAAGACACGCGCGATTACATTTAAAGATAACCTAGATCGTACTTCGTATTCCGGAAATAAAGAATAGTCACTTTTAAAACCTAGTAACGTAATATCAGAAAGTTTGCTTAAACTTGAATTTACATTTGTAGTTAAAGTAATTGTAGTCACTTGTTTTAAACTTAGATTTTTACATGCTTCTATGAGTTCTTCTGTTTCTCCCGATAAAGAAATAAAAATAGCCAATTCACTATCTTTGATTTTACCAGACTTGATTCTAATAATATTTGGATCATCATGACTTTCGCAGGTTTTGCCCATTACCTGAAGTTTGACCATCATCTCTTTTGCAATCATTTCCGAAAAACCTCTTGCAAATAAATATATTTTCTCAGCATTATGTATTTTTTGTACAGCGTCCTCAATTTGACCAATGCTTTGGAGTTGAATCGTCTTTAAAACCTCTACTTCATTTTTGCGAATAGCTCGTTTTATATTTTCATCAATATCGCCTAACTGATCATTTACATCTACCATTTTCTTTTCTTGCTTTAAACGATATTTAAAAGAAGTAAATCCATTATAACCTAGTTTTTTCATTAAACGGACAATAGTGGCAGTGGAAACTGTAGCACGTTCACTTAATGTAACAATGGACATCGTAGCAATCTCTTCAATGTGTTTATGAATGTATTCTAAAAGGTAACGTTCAGAATCACTTAACGTAGACAAGGTCGTTGAAGGTATATCAAATAGTGGTTTATCCATTTCCTATACTCCTTAAAATATGTTTTAGATACCATTGTTACTTATTAGAGATAAAATGCAATAAATTTAGAAAGAAAACTTCTTTTAATATAACTCATACATGGGTAAACTGTCACTAATGTTTCAACACACTTAAAACTGCAATCAAATTAGTTGTAAAACTTCTTTACTTTATAATAAAGAATTTTTACGAATAGATTACACTTAGTCAAAATACGATTAGAGCAATGATATGAGAATGGATAATGGTGAGCACCCTATTTTCAAAGTGTGGATTATGAATATAGAAGCTTTTGAATCCTATATTTAAGAGAGAGTTCTGTTCATACTTTCTCTCCCTACTTCAAACATAATACAATTTTTTCGCTTCGCTTGCTAAGTTATTAAAATTAATATCATCCTTAAATTGCTTGGACACAACAGCATCCCCCTATTAATCCTTTAATAATCTACATGGAATTCCTCGTTAAGTCCCTCGACCATAACTGATTTTCGTGACCCAGAGATTAACTAAGTGTTAGGAAACCTTCTCCCTCAAGATAATTTTTCCACCCTCTCCTATCAAACTGCATACCATTCCTTAATTTTCCTTTTCCAGAATACACCATATAAATAAGCCGCCCTTATCTCAGGCGGCTGTAGTTTATTGTAAATTTACCCAAACACTTTTCACTTCTGTATAATTATCCAGCGCATAGTTGCCCATTTCACGGCCAATACCTGATTGCTTATATCCGCCAAATGCTGCTGCCGGATTCTCCTGATTACAATCATTGATCCATACTGTACCAGCTTTTAGGCGCCGAGCCACTTGATGCCCTGTACGGATATTTTCCGTCCACACTGCCGCTGCAAGTCCATAATCACTATCATTTGCACGCTGAATAGCTTCCTCGGTAGTATCGAAAGGGAACACGGCAACTACTGGACCGAATATCTCTTCTCTTGCAATACGCATATGGTCTTCAACATCTGCAAATACAGTAGGCTGGACAAAGTAGCCTTTATCAAATTCCCTCTCTCCACCAACTACAAGTCTGGCACCTTCTTCTTTTCCGATCTTAATATAATCTAGTACTCTTTCAAATTGCCTTTTGGAGACAAGTGGCCCCATTTCTGTTTCCGGGTGCATTCCATTACCTAGCTTTGTTGCCTGGGCCCGTTTGGCCAACTCTTCTACTACGCGATCATAATGTTTTCTATGCACATAAACACGTGAGGTTGCACTACAATTTTGTCCGTGATTATACATTATTCCTTCATATGCCCCTTCGATCGCCTTTTCAATATCTGCATCTTCCAAGATAAGGTTTGGCGATTTGCCACCCAACTCCAATGTGATATCTTTAACCGTATCCGCAGCTTTACGCATAATGGACTTCCCCGTAGCTGTTGAACCAGTGAAGGCAAGTTTATCTATATCCGGATGGTTAACAATTGCCTCACCGGCTATTTTCCCAAAGCCAGGCACAATATTGACAACCCCTTTTGGAAAGCCAGCTTCCTTGAGCAAACTAGCGACATATAATAATGATAGTGGTGTTTGCTCGGCAGGCTTAATAACAGATGTGCAACCGGTAGCTAAAGCTGCGCCTAATTTCCAAGAAGCCATCGATAAAGGAAAATTCCAAGGAATAATTTGACCGACAACCCCTACTGGTTCATGCTCGGTATAATTTAAATAGTCTTGTGAGATAGGAACTGTCTGACCAAGCACCTTTGTTGCCCAACCAGCATAGTAGCGAAAATGTTCCACAGTGCCATCAATATCATCGGTAAGTGCAACTGAATATGGTTTCCCATTATCAAGTGACTCTAATTGGGCAAGTTCTTCACGGTTCTGCTCTATTAAATCAGCAAATTTGTAAATGAGATGTGATCGCTCAGCTGCAGTAATTGTTCTCCATTCCCCTTCCTCGAACGCTTGGCGTGCTGCTTTGACTGCTAGATCAATGTCCTCTTTTTGTGCTTCACTTACTCTGGCTAACACTTCTTCTGTGGCCGGATTAACTACTTCAAATTTCTTTCCACTAACTGAGGGAACATACTCCCCATTGATAAATAGCTCCTTCTCCCCCTCTAAAAACGCTTTTACCTTTGGTTTTAAATCTATTTGTGAAGTAAGCATGATAACATCCTCCTCGAATATTTATTTTGATAGATATAGATTTGATAGAGTTTCCAGGATTTCTCTCAATTTAGCATCCTCTTCCTCCGTTAATGATAATCTTGGTCTCCTGGATGGCCCTCCCGCAAGTCCTTGTAAATCCATGGAACGTTTAACAATCTGTACATATTTACCTGAACCCTCCAGGAAATTACATAATGGAAGAATCTGATCATATAGTTCCCACGCTTTATCTAAATCACCCTCTTGGACACTAGTAAACAAGTCGGTAGCAATCTTCGGAACAATATTTCCTGCAACTGAGATCCAGCCTGTTGCTCCAACTAATAGTGATTCCAGAACGAGGTCATCTGCGCCACAGAATGTTTTCAGAAACCCTTTCCCTTGACGTGTAATATCACGAACTTTACGAATTTCCCCACTAGACTCTTTTATATGTGTAATGTTATCCACATCACGAGCTACTTGAAGAATCGTTTCCGTTCCAATATCGACACCTGAGGTAAATGGATTGTTGTATATCATCACTGGGATGCTAACAGAATTGGCTACTGCCTTAAAATGCGCATAAACTTCTTCATCTTTCGGATGAGCATAATAGGAATTGATTACCAATGCGGCATCTGCTCCCGCTTCTTCTGCATGCTGTGTGTACATAATTGCATCCTTTGTCGTCTCAGCTGCAGTACCAATAATTAATGGGATGCGCCCGGCCACTTGTTCCACAGCAAGTTCAGCCGTTTTAAACTTTTCCTCTTTAGTTAAGCTCACAAATTCACCAGTACTTCCGTTAACAACGATTCCAGCTACGCCTTGATTAATAAAATGTTCGATGTTATCTCTTAGTCCATCATAATTAACTTCCTCATTGTCAAACATTGGTGTAATTAAAACCGGATAAGCTCCTACTAATTCTTTCATTTGAATTCCTCCTAAATTGTTTTATGAACTTGCGATTTTTTGATTTTCCTGTTTCTTTACATTCACACTATCTTGCTTGGTATACCAGATAAATTTATTAGTGAATCCATAAATAACTGAAATAATAATGACCAAAAAGTTAAACCATAGAAATGGGAGGTAGGCTAATGTGGATACGCCAAGAGTTGCTGCCATGAACACCCCGCCATCAGACCATGGAACCATTGGTGTGGTCACAGTTCCTCCTGCTTCTGTATTTCTTGAGAGAACGCGCCTATCAATATTTAAACGGTCATAGTTTTCCTCCGTTATTTTACTCGCTGTGATAATGGAAACATAAGCTGCTCCACCAAAGAAATTTCCAAAGAATCCGGAAAGCAACGTAGTAACCGTTGTCTTACCAGCATTGTCAGCCCATGACAACATCTTTAGACAGATCACCCGTAAAATACCTATTTTCTCCATTAGTCCACCAACACCAAGCGCAAACAGGATTAACACAATCACATCCAACATAAAGACGATGCCGCCCCTGTTAAGCAGATTGTCAATGAACTTCACGCCAGAACTTATTTCACTTCCGGCATACAAAATATTGATAGAATCCAAGATGCCAACACCTTGAAATAGAAAGGCCCAAATAGAACCAAGTAATGCTCCAAATAAGATGACAGGAATGGATGGCATTTTCATCGCCAATAAAATAATGACGATTGCTGCTGGGATAACCATGTACCAACCAATATTAAAATACTCATCAAGTGAAGCCATTGTTGCTTTAGCCTGGGAAAGGTCCCCACTGTTTTCCATAAAGAAAAAACCAGTTACCACAAACAGGATTCCTGCAATTACAAATGCAGGTGCACTTACATATAGCATGGACTTGATGTGGTCAATTAAATTCACCTTGGAAAGTGATGCAGTCATTACAGTTGTGTCTGATAAAGGTGATAGTTTATCCCCAACATAGCAACCCGAAATAACAGCGCCTGCTACGAGGGGTAATGGTAAACCAAAGCTTGCACCAATTCCCATCATCGCTATTCCTGCTGTACCTGCAGAACCAAAAGACGTTCCCGTAGCTATGGACGTAATTGTGCAAATCACAAATGCTGCCAAAAGGAAAATACTTGGGTGGATAATCGAAAGCCCGTAATAAATAATACTCGGCACAATCCCACCTGCAATCCATGTTCCAATCAAAGCTCCAACAGAAATAAGAATCAGGACAGCTTCAGAGCCATCATAAATTCCCTTTAATAGACCATCTTGCATTTCTTTATATTTGTAGCCAATCCTCCAGCCAACAAGCATAATCATAAACCATGTTGTCAGTAATGCCAGCTGAATCGGTATACCAAATTCCACAACAAAGAAAAACATAATTAGAATAAAGGATACCAATACAAACAGAACTTCAGATAACGTAGGCAATCTTTTATCAGCACTCATTTTTCACTCTCCTTTTTTATTCAGCAAAGAAAACGCTTGCATTTTGAAATTTGAAGTACATGAGCTACTACTTTAATAAGAATCCTTCTTCCAATGGATCCTCCTGGTCATAAATAAATTGGTGTTCCCCTGTCACGAACGGTCGGGTCTGGATAGAATACCCCCTTTCACTCCCTTCCACCCCCTTTGCCCTGAATTCACTTCCGAATATACTCCGGTTAACCAATTCAGTTGGCTCTCTTCCGTTCTCAAAAGCTGTACATAGTGCAAATGTAGTATCCATACCGGGTGATCGAAGAATGGCGCCATCTCTTTCAAAAGTTACGGATTTAAACTCGTTATCAGCAATACGTTCTGCCAGAATTACGCCTTCAAAGTGAACCGTTTCCTTCAATCTATTAACCGCCTGTTTTCCCCATTTCAAAATGTCAGATAAGAATGCCATATCAATCTCTGGGATGATCTTCGGAAGTTGAAAAAGCACATACCTCCTTGAATAATCAATTTCAACCAAGCTATAATTCTCGCTTTCTTCTATTAGCTTGCATACATTACTTTCAATCTGCAGTAATTCGAGACCTTGACTTGAATTATTAAAACGAGCGTGTATAGGATAAGTACCTTTTATGGTTTCTATATGATAAATTCCATCTTCTTTTACTTGGATATTTCCAGTCTCCAGTAAAGCTGTTAATGTTGCCAGCAGACCACTATAACTGAAATGTCTTTCATTCTCATGATGGATAAAGGAGACGGCATAGTCCGCCTTGTTGGATGGTGTAACAATACATCCATTTACCCCTCGATGGCCTCGTGGTTCATTTAATAATAATGCTTTTTCCTTACTAAATTGCTGTGTTAGAGCATTTTGCTCCGATTTGATATGGGTTAATTGCATTGGTGAATAGGTAATGATTCTGAATATCTCCCCACACACATGGGTATCAATTGTTGTTAACATTTTATTAATTTTCATGCCTTCACCCCCTTCCTAATGTCCTTCCATTGGTGGAATTAACAGAAACCCTTCTTTAAGAGGATCATCTCCATTATAAAAAAAGCGATGCATGCCCATTACCCATGCAGAACCAGTTACCTCTGGCAGAACCGCCTGATACCCTTTTAGATCTGTTACCTCCAGTATCTTTGCTTTAAATAACGTACCAACAATACTTTCATACACGAATAATTCATCCACATCGATTTCAGCTCTGCTGAATAATGTAGCAAGCTTTGCTGAAGTCCCTGTACCACACGGAGAACGATCAATCCCGCCTGGTGGTACTACTACCGTGTTTTTCAGGTCAGCATCTTTATGAACAGGATCGGTGTAAAATTCGATATGTGTCAGTCCCTTGATAAATGGGTATTCTGGATGAATAATCTCTTCCTTTTCATTAATTGCATTACGTATGGTAATCGCTTTATCAACAATTACCGAAGCATTTTTCGTTGTTAGATCAATCCCTAACTTACGGGCATCGATAATTCCGTAAAAATTCCCTCCATAAGCAATATCACATTCTACGTTGCCAATACCTGCTACTTCCATTTCGATTGACTTTAATAAAAAGGAAGGAACATTTGCAAAGGTTACTTCTTTTGCCTTACCGGATTCTACTTTTACTTTTGTTCGGACAAGTCCTGCAGGTGTATCCAAATTGATCAAGGTATAAGGTTCGTTCACTTCGACCATCCCTGCCTCAATAAGCGCTGTACAAAAGCCAATCGTATCATGGCCACACATTGGCAAATAGCCGCCTGTTTCGATATAAATAACGCCGAAATCAGCTTCCGGATGACAAGGATTTACCATCAAGGCACCAGACATTACATCATGACCTCTTGGCTCATTCATTAGAAAATTCCTTATCCAGTCGTAATGTTCCTTCATATAAAGCATCTTATCTGACATTGTTTCTCCCTTTAATTCTGGAAGCCCGCTTAAGACCGTTCTCGTCGGATTTCCCCCAGTATGGGTGTCTATGGTTGTAAATAAACGTTGAAATTCCACCTAGCCTGTCACCTTCTCTCTAAAACGGTCATGCCTTAAAGGTTCTGTAGGGATACATGTTTCCTTTCCGGAGAGCATTTCTTCCATCACCTTACCAGTTACTGCTGCTAAGCTAATGCCATCACCTTCATGACCTGCTGCAACATAAAAACCCGGCACTTCCTCTACCTCTGAAATAATTGGAAGATGATCCTCTGTCCAGGGGCGTAAACCAGCATATGTCCTGATCACTGTCATATCTGCCATTTTTGGATAAAATCGCAGCGCTCTCTTGGCAATGTATTTGGTAACATGATGATCTACCTTTAAGTCAAACCCACTAAATTCCCGACTGCTGCCAATTAAGAAATTCTGACTCTCCGTTGGCTCAAATACTAGAGCAACGCCATATTTTTCTGTAATTGGATCGACTACCCTCTCCCCACCAAATTTAGATATAAGATAGCCAAATTCCATAACCTTGCGTAAACCTACAGGCTGCTGTCTGGATGCTACAATTAATTGTCCTTTTCGCGGTTCAATCGGAATATCGACATCCAGCATTTTTCCTATAAACGGAGCCCAGACCCCACATGCATTTACAACTTTATTTGCTGTAAAATTACCATTCGTTGTTTCAATGACAAATTGATCTGTTGCATCTTTATAGATACGTTTCACCTCAGTATGAGTATGTACCTGGGCCCCATTTTTTTGAGCACTATAAAACATGGAATATGTCAGCATATATGGGTTAACAGTAGAATCTGTCCGACATTCTAATCCGCCATAAAGGTCATCAGCAAAATAGTTCGACTCATTTCTTAAATCACTTCGGTCAAGCATCTTGAAATCCAAACCAGCAGACTGTTGCTGGTTCACCCATCTCTGGGCAGCCTCCATCTCCTGATCATTTTCACAGACCAGGATACTCCCGGGATTACGGTATTCAAACGAAACCTCAAGCTCCTTATTTAACTCATGTACAAGCTGTTGGCTCTTTAAAGACATTTTACTATCAAAACCAGGGTCTTTATCGATGGCAAGTATGTTTCCATCACACCTGGAAGACGTGCCACTTGCCAATTCCTTTTTTTCTAAGACAGTTACATCCAGGCCAGCCTTTGAGCAATAGTACGAAATAGCCGCACCCATAATGCCGCCACCAATTATAATAATATCCTTGTGCACTGTGTCCCCCACCATTATCCTCCTCTCTTTTTATCGCTTACATAATATAATGCAACTTCCATGCCAAAAATCAGTTCGCAGAATATACAAACTTATGTTGATTTTGGATTTCCAATGTGTAAAAATATTATAAAAGTGTAAAATATTCTATACAATAGGAGTGAACGTGGGATGTTCTCAACTTTTAAGGATATAACAGCCTTTATAAATACGGATTTCACATTAATAATGGACAAAGAACTAGATAAACAAGGTATCGAAAGCCTGGCTAATAAACAGGAACCGCTTTTTTTGCAATCAAACGAGGGAGTATTCCATATTACCTGTTCACAACAGAACAGACAGTTGGTATACCACTTATGTGAAACAGTAAGTATCGAGGAAAATTTAACCAATGTAATAGAGAAATTACAGTATAGTGATTGGCTCATCGTATTAAATGATTCTGATCAAATTGTTGGTTACCTGAACACACAACGAATATGTAAGGAATTATTTCAAAAATACCAGCAGCTTCAAGCATATATTTCTACAGTTCTTAATACGATTAACGAATCGTGTACCGTCATTGATCACGATAAAAAAGTAGTAGGGTGGACAAAAGGAGCAGAAGGAATTTTTTCTGTAAAAAGGGAGGATATTATCGGTAAATCCATTATTGATTTCTTTAGCACTGAACATTTGGAGATCCTTAATGCTTTGGAAAAAGGTACTTCCGTGTACCACCAACAGCATCTCGCACGTGAAAATAAAGTAGTATTGATTAATTCAAACCCCGTCTATTTTAAGGATAAAATTATCGGTGCAGTAGTTTCAGAAACAGATATAACCAGCCAGATTAGACTAAATAACGAACTATACAACACCACTGAAAAACTCTTCCATCTAGAGAAAGAAGTAACCAAGCTCACATCAACTGAAGATCCATTTCAGCATATACGAGGTAACAGTACTGCACTCAAAAAAACAATTACGAAATTAAAAAAGGCCTCCACAACAGAAGCCGGAATTTTGATTCATGGAGAAAGCGGGGTAGGTAAAGAACTATTTGCTAAAGCTGCCCATAATATCCGAGAAGATAACAAGGCCCCGTTTGTCGCCATTAATTGTGGTGCTATTCCCTCTAGTTTATTTGAAAGTGAAATTTTCGGATATGAAAGAGGAGCATTTTCCGGTGCAGATCAAAAAGGAAAAAAGGGAAAGGCTGAACTTGCCCAGGGGGGAACCTTATTTTTGGACGAGATTGGCGAAATGCCACTGGATATGCAAGTGAAAATCCTGCGACTGTTACAGGAACGAAAGTTTTACCCTGTTGGTGGTACAAAAGAAATTGAAGTGGACTTCCGAGTAATCGCTGCTACCAATCGGGATTTAGCTGAATTAGTGAAGGAAAATAAATTTCGGGATGATCTATACTATCGCCTAAATGTGGTCAGTATCGAGATCCCTCCACTACGAAAGCGTCCGGAAGATATCATTGAGTTAACCCATTATTTTCTGCATGAAATATCCATTAAATATAGCCGACCGATTCACGGAATATCCCAGACAGTCATGCAAGCGCTCCTTCAGCATGATTGGCCAGGAAACGTCAGAGAACTTAAAAATGTGGTTGAAAGACTGGTTGTTTTCTCAGAGAATGGGGAAATAACCACGGAGGAACTCCCCTTTGAATTCGATTCAGAGAAGATAAATACAGCACGTGGCGCAGCAACACTTCCTAATAAAGAAAATGGTTCTCTAAATGAGATGCTACAGGAGGTAGAAAGAAATATTCTTTTAAAAGAACTAAAAAAAGCCGATGGTAATAAACAGCTTTGCGCCAAAAACCTGCAAATCACCCGTGCAACATTATATAATCGCTTAAACAAACTGGGTATTAAATAAGCATCTGTCAAACTGGCATCATTCTTGCATTAATTAATATGTACAGAATTTACTTTACAGAGGTGACTTTAATGACAGAACAAGAAATTATTGTTTGTAGATGTGAAGAGGTTACATACAGGGAGTTAAATGAAACCGCTGTCAAATATAATTGCACAGCACGGGAATTAAAACTTCGCACAAGAGCAGGAATGGGATATTGTGGAGGTAGGACTTGTAGACCATTGGTTGATAAACTGACCAATTCTCTGGACAAAGAAAACCGTAAACAAATTACTTTGAAATATCAGCCGCCCATACGCCCAATCAGCTTTGGTGATTTAGGTGGTGACCATCATGAGTGAGCGCATTCTAAATCATCCGGTACTAGGAAGTTTGGAAAATACGGAAGAAGTATCTTTCACATTTAATGGACAGTCGTTTAAAGGTCAAAAACATGAATCCATCGCTGCTGCATTACTGGCAAATGGAGTTCGAACGCTAAGGTACCATGAAGAAAATGGTACACCTCGGGGCATCTATTGTAATATCGGACATTGCTTTGAATGCAGAGTAAAAGTGGATGGAAAGCAAGGAATTCGCGCATGCCTTACCCCACTACAGGACGGTATGGTTGTTGATAGCGGCAACCAACTGCCGACACCGGTTCGTGATTGGAGTGCTGAACATGCATGATGTGATCATAATTGGAGCAGGACCAGCCGGATTGTCTGCCGGAATTACATGTGCAAACAAAGGGTTGAAGGTACTCATCATCGATGAATATATGAAACCTGGTGGACGTTTATTAGGTCAGCTTTACGAGGAACCGAATGGCAACTGGTGGAATGGGATAAAGGAATCAGCTAATTTATATCATCAAGCACTGGCTGCAAATGTGGAATTCATGATGGAGAGACCTGTGTATAATCTGGAAAAATTAGAGAGTGAATGGATGATCTATACAGAACAAGAAACAGTAAAGTCAGAGCATTTATTACTCGCAACAGGGGCTGCTGAATCACCAATACCTGTACCCGGCTGGACATTACCAGGAGTCATGTCCGTCGGTGCCGCACAAGTTATGACAAATGTACATCGGGTAAAACCGGGTAAAAAAGGAATTATCATTGGGGTAAATGTGCTTTCCTCTGCCATTGCTATGGAATTACAACTGGCTGACGTAGAAGTAGCTGCACTTACCTTGCCTAAATTAAATCAGCTGACTTCCATAGCTGCACAACCGAAGGCAGTAATGGATTCTCTACTTCATGTTTCTCATATGGCACCTTCAGCCTTCATTCGATTTGGCAGCAAATTAATGAAAAATGACTTTATGAAAAATTTGGGGGTGACATTTTATCCAAAGAATGGGGTGAAAATGTGGGATATTCCCATCCATCTACGAAAAGCTGTCATTGAAATATATGGAGAAGACCAAGTGGAAGGAGTCACATTAGCAACAATTGATACAAACGGTAAGGTCATTCAGGGAACGGAAGAACAGATAACATGTGATTTCGTTTGTATTGCAGGAGGGCTTTACCCACTGGCAGAGCTTGCTGCTGTGGCCGGTTGTCCATTTTACCAGGTGGATGAGCTGGGAGGATACGTTCCACTCCACAATGAACAGATGGAAACAACATTGGACGGGTTATACGTTGCAGGCAACATAACCGGAATTGAAGGAGCAAAGGTTGCTATGGCACAAGGTGTTACCGCTGGATTATCCATTGCAGTGAACAGCGGTATGAGTGGGTTGGATAATGAACTACAAACGTCCATTCAATCGATTAAGCAAGCAAGGGCCAATGCTCACATTCAATTCCATCCAGAAGTAGAAGAAGGAAAGCGGATTGTTCAGGAACATTGGGAGGAATTTGAAGCATCAGTGACTAATATGCCAGTTTGATGGATTATAACCAGTATCAATAGTAATTTGATACTGGTTTCTTTATGTGAAATTTGAAGTATTATAGAAACCTTGCTAATGATGATAAAAAATGGAATATATCTCTCAAGTTTTTGCAAAGTCGATAAAAAGAATGTCAAGTGCCCATGCATAAAAATGTCTATGACCCCATATAATATAAGGTAGATGATTAATAAGTTAGGGTGATTGAAATTGTTTGATAAAAGAAAGTATATTACTATGCGTTATATATCTAGACGAAAATCTCCCTGTTTAAGGGTACCATAGGTGAAGGGAAAAAAGAATAGTCCAACCATTCACTGCATTTTTCCCTGAACCGAAGCATATGTATAAAAAACCACTGATAATTTATAATTTATCAGTGGTTTTTTAATTTATATCTCTCTTTATACAGTTCATTTATAGTTCTCGGTCTACTTTTAGTTCCGCTATTGTTTATAACACCATATTTTTTTAAAAGGTTTTTTCCTATAGGAGATTTTTTTATTTGCCCAGTTTTATTTCCGCTTTTCTTAGCTTCCTTTAATACCATAGAAATTACCTCCTTGTATAAATTGTAGCACATCTCATTTATACAAAATCAACCTTCATTTTCTATTTCAAAAAAATTAGAGAGAAGTATTTTCATCCTTCCTCTCCCTATACCAAATAACACGTTTTACAACCTTAACCGAAATTTTGTACTTAGATTCGTAAAGATAAAATCAAAACATCTCCATCAATACTGCATAAACACCTCATTTATCGTTATCTTTTGTTAGGCGTAACTACCGACCATCATGATTAAGCTTCTAATATAACGATAAGCATCAATTATGGTATCAGTATTAATAGCAACCGTTAAGTGATCAACCCTCTTTACAACTGGAAGAGTCTCAGCTATATCTGCTAACCCTGTATGCATAAAAGATACTTCCACATGTAAAGGAGCTTGTATAAGGTAGGGCTTATTATTCACTCTTTCCTTAATTGCTTGTAGTGTCATGGAACGAATTTTTTCGTGTGTTTGCTTCATGCTTACGTTCCTTGCCGTCGTTCGATTCATTGTCTTTTTAACCACTATAGTATTTATGTTGGGGATTAATGCAGTTGCCTCCTCACTTAATAAATCGCAACCACTAACCATAACGACTGGCACTCCATAATAACCAGCTACAGCAGCATTTAAACCAAACTCTCCATAGTCGTTCCCATTGACTCTTATATTCCTGATAGCTCGACCATGGAATGTATGGTTTAGTATACCGTTTGTTCCCATTCTAGTATGATATCCAATAAAAATTGCTGCATCAAATTTCTCGGTCAGTCCCTCAACCATAGCTAATTTTTTTGGGGATCCAGAGATTAAATCAGCCTTCGGATGGAGGTGTTCAAACAATATATTTCTCATTGTCCCATGTGAGTCATTTACAACGACTTCTCTTACCCCGGCCTCTAACGCCCCCTCAATACACGCATTGACTTCCTGTGTCATATACATCCTAGCCCTATCATGTTCCCTTCCTGTTCTTCCAGTGTGCTCTGCATCCACAACACCTGACACACCTTCAATATCAGCAGAAATAAATAACTTCACTTCACAGACCTCCTATTCAATTGTATTAATTACCTCCTTTGCCTCCGTTATCGCTGCATTCTTTTTATATTCTTTGATGAACGCTTCCCCTTTACGCGATATAGTAGACCCAGCCCTACCTTGTCTTACGATCGTTAAACCTATATCGTGAAGAACTTCTAGGCGCATTCTAAGCTGCTGTTCTGAAATGTTTAAACCTTTTTCTTCCAAGCACTTTTTTAATGCTTTCCTACCATAGGAGGTATGTACTTTTTTACCTTCTATAAAGGTTGATAATATCTCTATACTTTCATCCAGAAAGCCATGCTCTTCTATTTTAGAAATGATTTCCCTCTGAACATCAACCTTGTTGGACTCTTCTTTCTTTGCATTGGAACGTAGGTAAAATGGTAATGAATCTAATTGAATAGGAGAATCCTCAAGGAAGGATAAATAAGTTATTACATTATATAGCTCTTTCACATTTCCAACCCATTTATAAGACTTTAAATACGAAATTACTTCATCTGTAAACTTAATATCAGTTCGATTAATTCTTTGTTTCATGTTCTCAATTAAAGGAATGAAATCTTCCATTCTTTCTGATAAAGATGGTACATTAACAGGGGTCTTCATTAGTAAATGATAGAGTTTTTCATCGAACAGATTTTGCTCTAAAAGACTCTCTGAATTCTTATAATTAGTAACAATCACGCGGGCTTGAAGGTGAATTACTTCGTTGCCGGAAATTCTCGTAAAACTTCTTGAATCAAGCATATCAAACAGTCTCTTCTGTGTAGATAAAGGTAGTTCACTAACTCCATTTATACAAACGGTACCGTTATTCGCAAGTTCAAAAACTCCCTGAGATACTTCTCCTTCTTCTTCATAACCGAACAATTCTTTCTCCAAAATATCAAAAGGTTTTGAAATACAATTTATTAATATAAACGGTAATTCTGAGGAATTAGAATAATTATGAATTGCTTGCGCAAACATACTTTTTCCAGTTCCTTTTTCTCCTTCTATATAAATTTGGGCAATAGTATCATCTACAGCATACTTCTTAGCGATATCTACTGCGCGTCTCACTGAATCACTTATTGCGATAATATCTTCAAAATGATATTGAGCAACATTGCGAATATCTTTACTGTTACCTGTTTTCACACGATCATATCTTGATAAGGAGACACAAGCTTTTAAATAGCGCTTTACTATTTGTGTTTTCGGGTATTCAAGGCCTAATAGTTCTGTAATCTCTTCAAATGTGCTCAAATCTAGTAACCTTGGGCCGACATCAATTACGCTTAATAACCCTCCCGAAAGAAGATGTTGTTCACCAGGTGTAACAATATAGTCAATAGACGAGGAAATAGGTACTTCAGGATCATAAGCCTGGTATTCATGTTCAAAAACAATCTCCCTAAGTGATCGAACAGTTTCTTCTGTATTTTGTTTATTATCATTTACTACCAGAATTTTTTGACCTGGCGGGAGATCTATTAATGTTCGTATATTCGTATAGTTTATATCACGCTTTACAATAATAATACCAGCTAATAGTTGTCAACATCTAGGTCTAAAAAATTGGCAAAAAGCATGTTACACTGAAATTGAACATGTCAAATAACCATATTGTTACAAACAATATGGTTCTGAATATTAAGATAATTGTTAGCTCACTATTATTGATCTACAAATACTTTTTTGTTTTTTAATATGGCATGGATCCAATGAACGAGCTTATTAGCGCAAGCGAAAATAATTGCACTATTTTAAAAATTACAGAGGAGCTAATCCGCTTATTGTATTTCTCACTTAACCTATTACACCCTATTATTGATTTTACAAATACATTTATATTTTAGTTTCGTTTACGCATTAAGTTACGTTATTCTGCAATTTCACTTCAGATTAGAAAATGGATATATACGAAGCTACTTTTGCCGAACAAAAAAAGCACATATGAAAAGCACTCATTAAAAAAGGCTTTATGAGAGAATTATTCTCCATAAAGCCTAAATAATAGAATGATAATATACTCTCTAATTTAAATATCTCCCCATTTTTACCAAACCAAAACGATTCACCAGCATCCACAACCAAATAAATTGCTCAACCATATTGAATAACGACATTGAAAAAGAAAGACCCTTCCATTTATGAAGTATTTCATTTCACAATTTACCCACTGTCTAGTAACTAAAAAAGACCGAACATGTTCGTATGCTCCGTCTTTTCTCCTATAAATTATATTAATTTATATACTCTTGCTTCAAATGGCTGAAATGTCATTTGCTGACTTATTTCACACTTCTCTTCAGATGACTTTTCATCTGGATAATTACGCAACTGTACTATTGCTTGTTTACCAACTAGATCGTACGGTAAATCGATTTCTGTTTCTTTATCAAATAAGTTTGTCATAACAATAAAGGTATCTTCATCCAAATAGCGTTTATAAGCAAATATTTCCTTATGCTCTGGATTCATTAATTCATAACTTCCATATACCAACACATCATTATTTTTACGTAACTGTATTAATGACTTGTAGTAGTTAAGTATAGATGAGTAATCTTGAAGTTCTGCTTCTACATTTATTTCTTTATAATTTTCATTCACCTTTATCCATGGGTTTCCAGTGGTAAATCCTGCATTTTTTGTTGTATCCCACTGCATCGGAGTGCGTGAATTATCACGGCCATTTCTCCATATAATTTTCATGACTTCCTCATGGCTCTTTCCTGCTTCACGCTCATTTTTATATAAGTTTTTGATCGCAACATCACGGTAATCTTCAATGGAATCAAATTTAACATTTGTCATACCGATTTCTTGCCCTTGATATATAAAAGGGGTACCTTGCATGAGGAAATACATTGTTGCAAAGCTTTTTGCAGCTTCCTTACGTTTTTTGGTATCTTGAGCCCATGTAGAAACAGAGCGTGGTTGATCATGATTCTCTAAAAATAATGCATTCCAACCAATACCATCTAAACCTGTTTGCCATTTGCTTAACGTATGTTTTAATGCTTCAATATCAAGGCCTCCTGTATTACTAGTTCCCCATAAATCCAAATGCTCGAACTGAAAGATCATATTGAACTTGCCTTCTTTTTCACCAACCCATTCATCAGCCTGTTCAATATTTACACCATTCGCTTCACCCACTGTCATAATATTGTAGTTAGCAAAGGTTTCTTGTTTTAACTCTTCTAAGTAGGTTTGAATACCTGGTCGGTTCATATGCCCCTCATAGGAAGGGACGTAAGTTTTATTTTCTGGATTGGGCAAATCAGGAAATCCAGCCTTTTTCTTTATATGAGAAATCGCATCAATTCTAAAGCCGTCTATCCCCTTATCCAACCACCAGTTCACCATTTTATACAAAGCGTAACGAACCTTTGGGTTTTCCCAATTTAAATCAGGTTGTTTTTTTGAAAACACATGCAAATAATATTCTTTTGTTTCTTCGTCATATTCCCATGCCGAACCACCAAAAATAGATTCCCAGTTATTTGGAACTCCTCCTTCTTTACCTGAATGCCAAATGTAATAATCACGATAAGCATTGTCTTTTCCAGAACGCGATTCTATAAACCAAGGATGCTCATCTGAGGTGTGATTGATAACCAAATCCATAATTAATTTCATATCTCGAGCATGTACTTCTTTTAGTAATATATCAAAGTCTTCCATGGAGCCGAACTCTGACGAAATAGCTTGATAATCGCTAATGTCATATCCATTATCATCATTAGGAGATTGATAGATCGGTGAAATCCATATTACGTCTATCCCTAAATTTTTTATGTAATCAAGCTTGGAAATAATTCCTTGCAGATCCCCAATACCATCACCATCAGAGTCCATAAAACTTCGAGGGTAAATTTGATAAGCAACTGCCTCTTTCCACCATTTTTTTTTCATCATGCTGCCTCCTATAATTCATTAAATTGGACTATTTTTCATATCTAAAACATTTAAGTAAATACGATAAAATGCTGAATAGGAAATAAATGCTATAAGCGCGGCAGTAAAGAAAGGCAGTAAAACAAGCCAGCCACCTATACTAATATATAAAATACCGCTACTTGCAAATAAATGAATAAAAAATAACTTAGGACTTACCAGCGTAAGAACAAAAGCTTTTTTCATTAAAACTGTCAACTTTTCATCATAATGAACAAGTACAATAAAAAAGTTAATAGTAAAAATATAAATTACAACACCCAGTCCTAATATGCAGAACAGCAACAGAACGTTTATTTGTCTAACATATATAAAGTCAATAACTAAGATTGCCCATATACCAGTCAGTAAGAGTCCACCTAACAAACTGAAGCAATAATTTTTTCTGAAATATGTGAAGTAAGTTTTGATTAATGAACATTGTTCCTTTTTTAAAATCCAATCTCTTACCATAGCGAATAAAGCCGAAGTTGCAGGAAAAAACAGAAAAGGTGCCAACAGCAGTATTCCAATCGCTAAAATATATCTACTCTCTTTAGTCTCTGCGTATACAAAATTTAATAAGAGGTAAGCAATAGGCAGGTTTGATATAAACCAAGCGATATTAGTGATGGATAGACGCATAAACCATTCACTTAATTGATATATAATTGGCTTTTCATTACCCATTTAAATCCCTCCATTTAATAATGCAAAATCCTCCTCAAATGATTATTAATTTTTCGGAGGTTCTTGTAATGGCTGACATGATTCTCTTCTTTTAATAACAGTTGGAATGATGATACTCTTCTTATAGGCGGAAGTTTCCTTAATTTCTTGTACGACACATTTTGCTGCTTCATGTCCTAGTAAAAAAACTTGTGTATCTACAGATGTAAGTGCAGGACTCGATAATTGAGCAATTAATGCATTATTAAAACTTATAATACTTAATTCTTCAGGAACATCGATACCTTCCTTACGACATATTTGTAATACTTTCATCGCAACTAAGTCATCCGTTACTACAAGCGCAGTTGGTGGCCGATTTAGATTCATAAAACGAGATAAAATGTCATCCAATTCACTGTTAATGTCTGAGTTTGCAACGTATTCTTCCTTTAGAGGCAATTTATTTTTTGTTAGGGCATGCTGGTATCCTTTTAGTCTGTCGTTAGACACTTCATATTCTAAATCTCCCCCAATATAACCAACCGTTTGATGTCCCAGACCAATTAAGTAATCTGTTGCTTCTTCAGCTGACTTAACATTGTCATTATCAACAAACATAATTTTATCAGCATAATCATTAGGTCTACCTACAAGCACAAAAGGAACCTTACTTTCAATTAAATATGGAATCACTTTATCCCCGCGTTTTGAATAGGTAACAATCATTCCATCAACCCTTTTGCCTCGAACCATCTTAACAACATTTTCATAAATTTCTTCTTCAGACTCCCCGGTTGTCAGTGTTATATTATAATCTTCTTTATTACAATATGCGCTAATTCCTCGTAAAACTTCTGGAAAGAATGGGTCATGCAACGAGTCACTTGCAGACTTTTTCATTACTATCCCTATGGTTCGAGTTTTTTGCTGTGCAAGTACATGTGCATTATAATTCAGATGATAGCCTAGCTCCTTCATTACCTGATGTACTTTGCGCTTTGTGTTTTCACTAATGCGTGGGCTATTGGAAATTACCCTTGATACGGTTGAAGGTGAAACATTTGCTTTTTTAGCAACATCTTTTATCGTAACTGCCATTATTGATATCTCCTATCTGCAATAAAGACTATTTTCTCGTTTATTAGGCGAATATTACTTAACAGCCCCTTCAGCAACACCATTAATAATTTGCTTTTGAGCAAAGAAGTAACCGATAATCACTGGCAATATAGCAATTGTTAAGCCAGCTAATGCGAGATGCCATTGCTTTGTATATTGCCCAAAGAAATAAAACATTTTTAAAGGTATCGTTGCCTGGTTTTCTGATAAAACAAGAGATGGGAGCAGATAATCGTTCCAAATCCAAATTACATTTAGAATAGCTACTGTAACGGTAATTGGTTTTAAAAGAGGAAAAATAATATGAATGAAGGTCTGAAATTTATTAGCACCATCGATAATTGCTGCTTCATCCAATGACTTGGAAATACCTGTCATAGCTCCGTGGTATAGGAAAATGGACAAGCTTGAACCGAAACCTAAATACATAAATATTAGTCCAAAACGATTTAACATTTCTACTTTACCAAACAACGCTACAAGCGGAATCATCACAGACTGAAAGGGAATTAGCATTGCTGATACAAATATTAATAATAAAGCACCACTTAATCTGCTTCTATTTCTTGCCAGTGCATAACCAGCCATAGAAGTAAAAAACAATATGATAATAACACTTAAGCCAGTTATAAATATTGAATTAAACAAAGATTGAATAAAATTCAAGTCAACAAAAGCCTCTTTAAAGTTTTCTATTGATAATGTGCCAGGCAAATTTAATACATCAGTAAATATTTCTCTTTTAGATTTAAATGCGTTAACAAGCATTAAGTAAAATGGTGATAACCACAATAAGCCTAGGAGGATGCCAATTATTTCAACAAGAAAGAGTTTCCGTTTTTTATACATTACAGGTCAACCTCCCGTTTTTTATTATAATACACTTGTGTAAGTGCAATTGCAGCAACCATTACGAAAAAGACTACAGCTTTCGCCTGTCCATAGGCCATTTCATTTGCACTGAAGGCGGTATTCACAATTTCCATCGCTACCATTTGGGTAGACTGAAAGGGTCCTCCATTAGTCAGCGATAAATTTTGGTCATAAATTTTAAATGAGTTTGATAAAGTTAGAAACATACTAATTGTAAAAGCTGGAGCTACTAAAGGAAATGTAATACTTTTAAATCGTTGCCAACTGTTAGCCCCATCTATTTCAGCAGATTCTTCTAATTCCTTAGGGATGTTCTGCAAATATGCTATATAGATAATCATAATATAACCAGCCATTTGCCAGCAGGTTAGAATAACTAATCCCCAAAAACCTGTGGCAGTTGTAGAGAGCCAGCCAGTTAAAGCTTCAATACCAAGTGCTTTTCCAATATCTCCAAATACGTTAATAAAAATAAACTGCCATATGAAACCAAGAATAAGTCCTCCAATTAAATTTGGCATAAAGAAAATAGTTCGCAGAAAGTTATTTGTTTTAATGTGACGCGTAACAAGAATCGCTAACCCTAACCCCAACACATTTAAAATAATTACAGTAACAACAGAAAATTTTATTGTAAACCAAATAGAATTAAGAAAAAGCTCGTCGCTAAATAATCGCGTATAATTTTCCAGGCCAATAAACTTTGTGGCAACTAAACCATTCCAATCAGTAAAAGAGTAAATCGTTCCGTAAATCAATGGGACGACAACTACAAGACCAAGTGCTACTAAAACAGGCGTCAAAAATAACCAAAACGACACATCTCTATTTTTCAAGGTAAATCCCTCCCAATAAAAAACATTAAAAAAGACAAGCTAACAAACATGGCACTATTTGTTAGCTTGTTTGTCCCGTTACTTCCTTTTTTCCTCCCATTTCGAAATAGCATCTTTCTCAAGTTCTTCCCATGTCATATCGCCAGCTAAATATTGCTGAGCATTCGCTCCCATCACTGCCGTTCCCCACGGATTGCTCGGATAACCTGCAAATATCCAACCAATTGTTTTTCCTTCAGAGGCATACTCATAAATATCTTGTGACAACGGATCGGAAATTTTCTCTGTATCATAGCCTTCATAAGCAGGTATGAATTTAAGCTCATTCAAAACGGCTTCTTTTCCTTCATCAGAAGTATACATCCAATCCAGAAATTTTTTGGAGGCTTCAACAACCTCTTTATCAGAATTATTATTAACTGCCCAGTAGTTTGGAACTCCCACCGGAATACTACCTTCAAAACCTTCTACCGGAATTGGCAGTACGCCAATATTCTCAGCAACTTCAGGATCCATTTGTTCAACCGATGGATAAACCCAGTTTCCTTGTTGAATCATCGCTACACGTTCAAGCGAAAAATACTCTTCCACTTGTTGAGAATAATCCAGACTTAACACCGGCTGCACAGAATATTTATTTTGCAAATCCAGAAAACGCTTCATTTCTTTGCCTCTTTCAAATTTTACCGTATCAGATTCAAACGCTTTCATTACATCGTGGTCAAATTCAGGAGCCAAGAAAGCATTTGCCAAATGATCACCCATTACCCATGCTTCCTTACCAGGTAAGGCAAAAACCGCTTCTATCTCCAGCTCATCTTTTTTACTGTCTAACTTTTCAACAGCTTGCTCTAAATCTTCGAACGTAAGTATCTCTTCTGGTTTTATGCCAGCCTCTTCAAATAGACGCTTATTATAAATTAGTCCATATCCTTCTTGGTTAAATGGCAAACCCAGTATTTTATCACCATCCTGAACTGTTGCTAAGGTACCATCAATAGCTGCCTTTGCAGCTTCTGTATCTGACATATCTGCTAAGTATTTTTTATAGTCAATTACATCTTGCGGGCCAGTCACATTAAAGATATCCGGTTCATCACCAGAGGAGAATTGAGACTTTAAGACAGGAGCATATTCCGTTCCGCCGCCCACTGTTTTAACGTTAATTTTAACATCTGGATTTTTTTCTTCATATTGCTTGGCCAGTGCTTCAAATTGGTCCTTAAACTCTACCTTCCCTTGGAAAATATCAATAGTAACTTTATCTCCGGAACTCGCTTCACTGTTGTTCGATTTATTGCTATCATCTGATGAACAACCTGCTAAAAACAAACCAATTATCATTGCAACAACTGCTACCTTTGAAAACAAATGCTTTGCTCTCATTTCACTCAACTCCCCTTTTTGGTGTTAGCTCATTCATGAATACGTTTGCATTCTTTAATAAAATTATGCACACATATTATAAACAAGTTAAAAGTATAGCAATTAAAACAAGGATGGCACTAGTGAGTCACTCTTATACATTTATGTGCATTTATTGCGCAACCGTTTCATTAATTGCTAGTTAAATAATAGCATTCTACTAAATAAATTACAAGTGGAAATTATCAAAAAAATGAGAGGTGAAAATTCTATCCTGAAAACTTTTAGACGTGAGCTCAAATAAATTTATATAAAAGAAGTTAAAAAGTCTTAATTAATTACCTTTAGGTTTGAATTGGAGTAGTATAATTCGAGTGGGTATCGCTTAAAAATCAATTAGAATTTAGTCATGTTCTTTATTACATCAAAATTATTTATTATAGAAACTTACAACCCAATAAAAGACCGAATGATGTGAATACACCAAACGGTCTTTTTCATTTAACAGCCCGCTAAAAAGTCATAGCGAGGTGCAGTTACCTACATTATTAGAATAATAGGATTCTCTTTAACTCTACCAAAGCTGTCCTCTCTACTACCCCCGAAAAGAACCCGACGCCTCTCCTCCAACAGAATAATGCTGCCATTCATATGGAAGCAACTCCTGGTACATCGGCTGAAGAAAACGATCATCGATCAAAGCGATGGTGCCGTGGTCTGTGTCTGTACGAATTAGCCGGCCGCCTGCCTGCAGTACTTTATTCATCCCAGGATAAACATACGCATAATTATAACCGTTATGACCATTGGCCTGGAAATGGTCCTTAATAATATTCCGTTCAAAGCCAATTTGCGGCAGCCCGACTCCGACAATAATCACTCCAGACAATCGATCTCCTTTCAGATCCACACCCTCAGAAAAAATCCCGCCAAGTACAGCAAATCCAACGAGCCGCTCCTCATTTTCCTGGAAGGAATTCAGGAAATCCTCCCGACGTTCTTCCGTCATGCTTGTTTCCTGTAAGATCACTTTTTCTCCCGGTGCTGTTGCGGTAAACTGCTCATATACCTGCAGCATATATTTATAGGATGGGAAAAACACGAGAAAATTCCCTTCCCTCTGCTGTAATAAATCAACGATAAATTGAACCATCGGCTCTAACGTATGCTCCCTGTCACGATACCTAGTTGATAAGGGCTGGATAATCACTTCCGCATTTTCACGCTGAAACGGGGACGGGATGGATACAACATAATCTTCCGCCTTTCCACCAAGCAAGTCCATATAGTAGCCTGCAGGGGTTAGCGTGGCAGAGAAGAAGATCTTGGAACGAAATCCTTTACCCATTTGCTTTAGCTGATGGGAAGGATCCAGGCAAAACAACTTCAACTGTACATCACTACCCTCAAGCGTCATATAACTGGTAAAACGCTTATCATACAATCTGGCAATTTTCACAAACGCCTGGGCACTAAAGTAGCCATTTAGCAATAATTCCTCCGCTTCCCCACCACGCATTAGCTCTTCTTCTGCCGCATACGCGAATGCATCCACGACATGTACAAGCTTTTCATCCAATTCTTTTTCCAGCTGTTGATTTTGCTTCTTCTTTTCCATAAGATACTCATTTACGGCATTTGCCGATTTGGCTATAACTTCATTTTCATCTTTATACATCCGGTATAGCGCAAGAAAGGTTTCCTTCTCCACGGTTGCCGAATACATCTCTCGCGCACGATCGACAAGATTATGTGCCTCATCAACGAGCAACGCCGACTTTTTCCTCTGTTCATCCAACAGTCGCTGCAAGGACACCTTTGGATCAAAAATATAATTATAATCGCAAATCACTGCATCTGCTGCATATGCCAAATCTAATGAAAACTCAAACGGACAGACGGTATGCTTGCGCGCATATTTTTCAATCACTGGTCTTGTCATTAATGTTTCGTTCTGCAAAATATCTAATATCGCCCCGTTAATCCGGTCATAATACCCGTTCGCAAAAGGACATTCCGTTTTGTCACAGTTCACCTGTTCTTGAAAACAGATCTTATCCTTAGCAGTAATTGTAACGACTGTAATTGCCAGCCCCTTTTCCTGTAAGAGTCGGAATGCTTCTTCTGCGGCAGTGCGGGTAATTGTCTTTGCTGTCAGATAAAATATTTTTTCCAAATGGCCCTCGCCAATTGCCTTTGCGGATGGGAAAATGGTTGAGATTGTCTTCCCGATTCCCGTTGATGCTTTGGCAAACAACGTCTTTTGTTCGTGAATTGTTTTATACACAGCTCCTGCAAGCTTGCGTTGTCCGTCCCTATAGCTTTCAAACGGAAATGCCAGCATCTTGGTACTCTCATCCCGTGTACGCTTCAATTCTAATCGCAGCCTGGCATAAGGAGCATATTGTGCTACTACATCCATGACAAAATCGGCCAATTCCTCACGGGTTAAGCTTCGCTGAAAGTATTTCTTTTCTTCTGTACGAACTTGTATGTACGTAAGCTGGATAGTTATCTTGTCCAGGTCATTGTCTGTGGCATAAATATAACCATAGACTGTCGCCTGTGCCCAGTGAACCGGATAGCTGTCCTCCGTAATAGCATCAAGTGACCCGGAGGTTGATTTAATTTCATCAATGGTCAGCGATCCATCCTCACTTATAAGAAGACCGTCACAGCGGCCATCTATTTGAAAGGTCATCTCCTCAAAAGGAATTTCTGTTTTTAGATAAACTTCCTTTTTATCGTTTTTACCGTACGTCTTTTGAACTTTCTGGTGTGCCTTAGTGCCGTCCACCAAAGGTTGCGAACTGCGGAAACCAGTTTCTATACTGCCACTGCGAAAAACATACTCCACTAGCGTCCTCGCAGCTATTTTTATGCTCTGCTTCATATTATCACCCGAAAAATTTAGCGTTGCTTTTAGTGTAGCATGCGGGGAGGAAGGTGTCATCTTTTCGGGGAACATTTGTTTTGTTTGGGGTGGATTGTGTATTATACGTTGGGAGTCTATCAATGCCTCGGTCTATCTCTTCCATTAGAAAATATTTCAGAGCACTGTCCTCATTTACTATAGTTAAATTCCCCACAAAAAGGTACAATAGAAAAATAGTAAACCAATTTAATAAGGAGAAGATTATGCTATTATTCTTAAACTTTTTTAAAAAGAAAAAGAAAGTCTTCCCACCTAAACAAATGCATACTAAATCCCAGAAACCCAAACAAACAAATGAGCATATCGCTACGAGGAAAGGTGAAATAGGAGAATACAAGATTGATATTCAATTGGATCAGCTACCAAAGGGATGTCGCTATCTTAGTGACCTTCTTGTTAGTAACCCAAAAGCGAAGTCAGGATATTCACAAATTGACCATGTTGTTTTAACTTCTCATGGTATATTTGTTATCGAAACAAAAAACTACCAAGGGACCATCTATGGCGGAAAAGACCGCAAAACCTGGTTAGTTAATGGCAAGTTTAAAATGATGAACCCTTTCGTGCAAAACTATGGACATATAAAGGCATTAACATCCTTAATAGATAAAAAGTACCGCGATCTATTTATCTCTATGGTATCTTTTACAAAACGTTCCACATTTAAAGTAGGCGATGATTATCGTAAAATAGCATCCAATGAGCTCATTGTATATGATGTGGAGTTATCAGAGTTTCTCCATAGAAAGGTTTCCGTATTAAAAATTCATCACAAAGAGCCTCTCCTATCTGAAAATGACATTGACACAATCTATCATGCTTTTTTAAATGCCAATATTACTGACCCCGAAATGATAGAAAAACATAAACATGCATTAAAAACAAATACATTAGTAGAAGATTCAAGTTCAAGTTCTACTTGTGTCATTTGTAATAAACCTGTCTCACAAAAAGTAGAGGCATTCTGTTTATCAAATAAAAAGTTCAATGGAAAAGTCTTTTGTTATGCCCATCAGAAAACGGCTCACTAAAACAATAAACAAATCCACGAAGCGGCATCCGTCGTTTCGTGGATTTCTTGATAATATTAATATAAACTCTCAGTCTCTCATAAACCTTCCCTAAGAAATATACTTCAGCAAATACCATCCCTCCTAACCCCAGTGACAGACAGCTTATAAAGATGATAAAGTAAGGAAAGTTAATTCATAAAGAACAGAATGATAAGCTCAAATTTAGCAGAAACAAAATGGAGGAAACTATGAACTATAAAACTATTTTATTCGATGTGGATGATACATTAATGGACTTTGGTGCCTCAGAAAAAAGTGCTCTTCACCATACTTTTCTTGCTTACAAATTACCAACGGGATTAGCAGATTACCAACCTGATTACAGAAAAATCAGCAAAGGGCTATGGAGGGATCTGGAGCAGGGGCTTTTATCTGTAACCGAACTAGGAGTAGAGAGGTTTAGAAGGCTCTTTCTTCAGCATGAACTTGATATTAATCCGAAAACATTCAATGAAGTATATCTTAACTATCTCGGTAAAGAAGTACATCTCATGGATGGGGTCTTAGAATTATTTGATCAGCTTAACGACTATAAGCTAGGTGTTGTAACAAATGGATTCACTACAGTGCAAAATTCTAGATTGAGTCGTTCTCCGCTATATAATAGCTTCGACCATATCATTACTTCTGAGGATGCCGGTTACCAGAAGCCTCACGTAGGTTTCTTTGATTATACCTTTTCTAAACTAGGTATTAATGAAAAGAAAAATGTTTTGATTGTTGGTGACTCATTAACTTCCGACATCCAAGGTGGAATCAATTACGGAGTAGATACTTGCTGGTTCAATCCGCATAAAAAAGATAACAACACGGAAATTAAGCCAACATATGAGATCTGTGAACTTGCAGATCTTATGGAAATAGTAGAAAAAGAGAAAGTTTAAGCTCCTTTTATGCTTGAACCTATTTCCGCATCTCGGGCCCAAAGTATGACATTAATCTCCTTTTTCTACCAAATTTAGTGCTATTAACTCTTTCATTCTAAACTATTTAGAATATTATATAAATAGTATACTAGAATTGGAGTGATTTATTTGTTAAGGAGAAAAGGCACTAAATCTTTTTCATGGATGCTAACACTAGTGATGGCAGTGAGTCTTGCTATGCCATCATTAAGCTATGCTGACGAGGCGGAAAGCAATAGCATTCAACAAGCGTATGAGCTCGATGATGGGGTTACTGCAGAAAAGTATGATTATGCAGATGCTATTAAAGAGACCATCTATGTGGAATCTACATTGGATAGTGATGAAGATGGGACCCCCGATCGAATTGCAGCAGACATCATCCGGCCAAAGGAATCAAACAGCGACATGAAGGTTCCTGTAATTATGGATGCAAGTCCATATTACGAGAGTCTCGGGCGTGGAAACGAATCTGAAATAAAGGATACTGACGGTGATGGTGTCAATGATATGTTTCCATTATTTTATGACAACTACTTTGTTCCGAGAGGATATGCTGTGGTGCAAGTAGATATGGTAGGGACTAACAACTCGGATGGTTGCCCGACAACAGGCGGCTTTGAAGAAATAGAAAGTATTAAAGTCGTAATAGAATGGTTAAACGGAAAAGGCAAAGCATGGGACGAAAACGGAGATGAAATTGCTGCAGACTGGTCAACAGGAAAGGTTGGTATGATCGGAAAATCCTATGATGGTACATTGGCTAACGGTGTAGCCGCTACTGGTGTGGAGGGCCTCGAAACAATTGTCCCAATCGGAGCAATCAGTAGTTGGTATGATTATTATCGCTATGAAGGTATTACGTTTCGCAATAATGGTCCCAACGGTTTATCCAAGTTGGTCACAAGCAGCGAAAGAGTCCCTGCCTGTGCCCCAGTTCGTGAGAATATCAAGGAAAAGGCTGACGACGAAACTGGTGACTATAACTCCTTTTGGGATGAACGCAATTATATAAAAGATGCACATAACATAGAAGCAAGTGTATTTGTTGTACATGGTATTAATGATTATAATGTGAAGGCAAATCACTTTTCAAACTGGTGGGAAGTTTTAAAAGAAAATGATGTGCCAAGAAAACTCTGGCTTACCCAAACCGGACATGTGGATCCATTTGATTTCCGTAGAGAAGAATGGGTTCATACCCTCCATCGCTGGTTTGATCATTGGTTACTAGATATCGATAACGGAATTATGGACGAACCGGCTGTAGATATTGAACGGGAAGCAGATGAATGGGAGACCTATTCCGCTTGGCCGGATCAAAATTCAAAAGCGGTGAAAGTAAGACTTGCACCTGCCGATGGAAATCTACCAGGTGTATTAACAACAGGACCGGTTAAAGGCAACTTCAACCAAACGTTCGTTGATGAACCGTACCAGCGTGAGAGCGCAATGGTAGAAAATGAATTTTCAACAAAGGAAAACAGGTTATTGTTCATGACCCCTGAGTTGGAAGATGACCTTCGACTAAGTGGAATTCCGGAAATTGATATCCGAGCCAGTGTCAATAAAGAAAATACTAATTTAACAGCACTTATCGTCGATTACGGAACAGATGAGAGAGTCAATCATCGTGACCGTGGTGAAGGTGTTCGTACCCTTGAAGAGGAAAGCTGTTGGGGACAAAGCACAGCAGCCGATGATGCTTGTTATAAAGAAACAGAAAAGACAACTCATGAGGCACCATATGAAATTGTCACACATGGTTGGATGGATGCAACAAACTGGAAAACTCTTGATTATACAGACCTGCTAAAACCTGAGAAAAGCTACCGTTTCCAATGGGATACACTACCAGAGGACTATGTCTTTAAGGAAGGTCATCGGATTGGTATTGTTATTGCAGGTAGTAATTACCAACGCTTACTTCCTATGCAAAACAAAGCAACCATTGACGTCTCTTTAGGACAGAGCAAGGCACTTCTTCCTATTGTTGGCGGAAAAAAGGCATTTGAGGCTGCAGTAGAAGAATAATAGAAAAAGGATGTTACCAAAATTCGGTGACATCCTTTTTTAATTACAGAGCTTTCTCCTTACTTGTTCTTCAGTCAGCCATTCATCCCCCGTTTTGATGACCTTCTCAGCTTCCATAAGTTTAGAAAGCAATCTGAGCGTTCTCCTCCATGTTTATATATAATACAAAACTAATAATTAGACAGATACTGTTCCCGTTCCCATGGATGAACAGTCGTACGGAACATATCCCATTCGATCTGCTTGGCTTCCACAAAATGTTCCAGTAGATGCTCACCAAGTGCTTGCTTAATAATTTCATCCTGATCCAGCTCTTCTAATGCATGCATTAAGGTTGCTGGCAAATCGCGGATGCCATTTTTAATTCGTTCTGATTTGTTCATTGTATAAATATTTTGATCCACAGCCGTTGGAGGCGTCAGCTTATTTTCTACGCCATCAAGTCCACTTGCAAGCAACACCGCCAAGGCCATATATGGATTGGCCGAAGGATCAGGACTTCGTACTTCAATGCGTGTGCTTAATCCTCTCGAAGATGGAATACGAATGAGGGGACTTCTGTTCGAACCGGACCATGCAACATAGCATGGTGCTTCATATCCAGGGACAAGCCTTTTATATGAGTTGATTGTGGGATTTGTTACTGCCGTGAAATGAATTGCATGCTTTATGATACCAGCTGTAAACTGGTAGGCCACTTCACTCAATTGCATGTCACCATGTGAATCAAAAAAGGCGTTTTTGCCCTCTTGAAATAAGGACATATTCACATGCATGCCTGAGCCGTTCACACCAAATAATGGTTTTGGCATAAATGTAGCATGCAAATTATGCTTGCGGGCTATCGTTTTTACTACCAGCTTAAATGTTTGAATATCATCCGCGTGTTTTAGCGCATCTGCGTATTTAAAATCTATCTCATGCTGTCCAGGAGCGACCTCATGATGGGAAGCTTCAATTTCAAACCCCATCTCCTCCAATTCAAGAACGATTTCTCTACGACAGTTCTCCCCCAAATCTGTTGGGGCAAGATCGAAATAGCCGCCCTTATCGTTCAGATCCAAGGTTGGTTCACCATTCTCATTTAATTTAAACAGGAAAAACTCCGGCTCTGTTCCAATATTAAATGCAGAAAAACCCATTGCTTCCATTTTCTTAAGGTTTCTTTTCAAATTATAGCGTGGGCACCCCTCAAATGGTGTTCCATCCGGATTGTAGATATCACAAATAAAGCGTGCTACCTTCCCTTTGTCTGATGTCCATGGAAAAACCACAAATGTATCTAAATCAGGATATAAAAGCATATCAGATTCTTCAATTCGTACAAAGCCTTCAATCGAGGATCCATCAAACATCATTTTATTGTCCAACGCTTTTTCCAGTTGACTTAATGGAATTTCCACATTTTTAATGGTTCCAAGCATATCGGTAAATTGCAGGCGGATGAACCGCACATTTTCCTCATCCATTTTTTTGCGTATTTGTTCCTTCGATAATGTTACACCCATATTTTTGCCTCCTAAGAATTCTAATTTTTTTTGCTATCCTTTCAAATACGATGGCAGTACAGAATTTCCCATTAAATAGGAATCTACTTTATGAGCAACTTCACGCCCTTCATTAATCGCCCAGACAATTAAACTTTGTCCACGCCGCGCGTCGCCTGCCGCAAAAACATTCCCTTTGTTTGTAGTAAAATCCCCATACGGCGCCTTCACCTTATGATGGTTTGTATCAATGCCGTACTGTTGTAATAACCCAAGCTCAGTTCCTTCAAATCCAATTGCAATAAACACAAGCTGCGCCGGCCAAACCTTCTCCGAACCAGAGATTTCCTGGAAGGAGAAACTTCCATCTTTATCTTTTATTTTCTTCATTTGGACAGTATGCACTTCCTTCAGCTGTCCATCCTTATCTGAAACGAATCGTTTTGTTTGAATCGAATAGTTCCTAGGATCCTGACCGAATGTAGCTGTAGCTTCATGGTGGGCATAATCCACTGTGAATACATTCGGATATGCTGGCCACATATTATTTGGAGTTCTGTCTGTCGGAAGCCTCGGATGCTTACCAAATTGAACAACACTCTTACATCCTTGGCGAAGTGCTGTCGCTATGCAATCCGCACCGGTATCTCCTCCGCCGATGACAATGACATCCTTCCCTTTTGCATCAATCCATTCCAGGTCTTCTTCCTCAGCCCCCATGAGGCTTTTCGTAGATAAAGTCAAATAATCCATCGCAAAGTGAACCCCTTTTGCTTCCCTCCCCTCCAGCTTAAGGTCCCGCTGCTTCAGGGCTCCTGTACAAAGGATGACAGCATCATACATTTCATTTAATTCATCGGCATGAATGTCTATACCGACTTCCGTGTTTAAAATAAACTGGATGCCTTCCTCCTCCAAAAGCCTAACCCTACGCTCCACGACTTCTTTTTCCAGTTTCATATTTGGGATTCCGTACATTAGTAAACCGCCGGCTCGATCCTGCCGCTCATAAACAGTCACCATATGACCAGCTTGATTCAACTGATCTGCACTGGCCAATCCGGCAGGGCCTGAACCAATAATTGCAACAGATTTGCCTGTTCGATTCCGTGGTATTCTTGGTGCTATCCATCCGTTTTCAAATCCTTTATCAATAATCGTACGCTCAATACTCTTTATCGTCACAGCTGGATCAGCAATAGCAAGGGTACAAGATCCTTCACAAGGTGCCGGGCATACCCTGCCAGTGAATTCAGGAAA
The DNA here is from genome assembly GCF_001878675.1 of Virgibacillus halodenitrificans. Classification (NCBI taxonomy): domain Bacteria; kingdom Bacillati; phylum Bacillota; class Bacilli; order Caryophanales; family Bacillaceae; genus Virgibacillus; species Virgibacillus halodenitrificans. Next base: position 3,168,643 of record NZ_CP017962.1, read on the forward strand.
GTTATTTGTTTTTAACAACCGTTCCAGTGCTTCCTCCCATTTTTCCAAATACACAAGGTGATTCCATTCCGGGATGAGGTTATAAATCGGGCAACCAGTTGTTGCCCCATCGAGCACTTCTCCAATTTGACAAAAAGGGGTCCCGCAATCCATACACCGCGCTCCCTGCCTTTTAAGCGTTTCATCTGAAAAGGGCGCCTTATATTCTCTCCAGTCACTGATCCGATGTCGAGCTTCTCGCTCCTCCACTTCCTCTCTTGCATAATCCATAAACCCTGTTAATTTCCCCATAGTACCGCTCCTTTCATAAGTTCCGATCTTTTCACACCGGACGTATGAACCCATCGACGCTATACCATTCTAAACCTTCTTATAATGGAACAACGGCAGACGTTTTTAAATTCTGATTACCAACTGCATTCTTCTTTTTTAATTCAAACGCATGCAACGCTGCTTCTCTATCACTCATTCCAGCATTCTTATATGTTTGTATTTGTTCCTGCATATGCCGGAAATCTCTCGGTATCACTTTCACTAATTTCTGCATGGATCCATTCCAATGAGACAGAACGAAACGGGCTTTTTGACTAGCAGTGTAGTGATAATGATTTTGAATTAATCGTTTTACTTCTTCCAACTCCATTGGGTCTGACACTGTCTCAATGGCAACCATCTCTTTATTACATAACACATCAAATTTCTCCGGATCCTCTGTAAGAATATAAGCAATACCACCAGACATGCCTGCAGCAAAGTTTTTTCCTACATCTCCCAGTATGACAACACGACCTCCTGTCATATATTCACAGCCATGATCACCTATTCCTTCAACCACTGCATTTGCACCACTATTACGAACTGCAAACCGTTCACCAGCATATCCGTTAATATAAGCCTCTCCAGTTGTTGCTCCATAAAGAGCAACATTGCCGATAATGATATTGCCTGATTCAGCAGACTTTGCTTCCGGTGGGGAAGAAATAATTATTTTTCCGCCAGAAAGTCCTTTTCCAACATAATCATTGGCGTCTCCTGTCAAACGGAGAGTCATGCCTTTAGGTACATAGGCACCAAAGCTTTGACCTGCTGAACCGTTGAACCGTAATGTGATCGCATCTTCAACCATCCCTTCTTCCCCATAGCGCTTCGTAATCTCACTGCCTGTAATAGTTCCAACGGCACGATGTGTATTTTTAATGTTATAGGTGATATCCACTTTTTCATTTTGTTCAATGATTGACATAACCATCGGTAATATAGCACTTTCATCCAGAGAGCGCTGAAGCTGATGATCCTGCTTGGTTTGGCAGGTTCTTCCCCCATCCACACGGTAAATTAATGTAGACAAGTTCAGGTCCTTTGCTTTCCAATGCACTTTAGCCCGTTCACTGATCGTCAATATATCTGTCCGGCCAATCATTTCTTCTATCGTCCGAAATCCTAGCATCGCCATTATTTCCCTGACTTCCTGTGCAATATAATGCATGAAGTTGACAACATGATCCGCATTTCCCATAAATTTTTCCCTCAACTCGGGATTCTGGGTAGCAATTCCAACGGGGCAAGTGTCTTTATGACATACCCGCATCATGACACATCCAAGGACAACAAGTGGTGCTGTTGCAAACCCAAATTCTTCAGCACCAAGCAATGCAGCCATCACCACATCTTTTCCGGTCATTAACTTGCCATCGGTTTCCAAAACCACTCGTTCGCGCAAGTTATTTAACATTAGCGTTTGATGGGTTTCAGCAAGACCCAGTTCCCATGGAAGTCCGGTATGCTTAATGCTCGTTCTCGGTGAAGCGCCTGTACCTCCGTCATAGCCACTTACGGAAATAACATCCGCTTTTCCTTTAGCAACACCTGCCGCAATCGTACCAATACCTGATTTAGCAACGAGTTTCACACTGATACGTGCCTCTCGATTGGCATTTTTTAAATCATAAATTAATTGCGCCAGGTCCTCAATCGAGTAAATATCATGATGTGGTGGTGGTGAAATGAGACCAACACCCGGGGTTGATCCACGCACATCAGCTACCCATGGATACACCTTATTCCCGGGCAGCTGTCCTCCTTCTCCAGGTTTTGCCCCCTGGGCCATCTTTATCTGGAGTTCATCTGCATGAATCAAATAGTGACTTTTTACACCAAATCGTCCGGATGCAATCTGTTTAATGGCACTCCTCCGTAAATCTCCATTTGCATCAGGGGCATAACGCTTCGGATCTTCTCCACCTTCACCGCTGTTGCTTTTTCCTCCAATTCGATTCATAGCAATCGCTAATGTTTCATGTGCTTCTTTACTTAACGAACCAAAAGACATTGCCCCCGTTTTAAATCGTTTAACAATAGAGCTAACTGGTTCGACTTCTTCTACAGGAATGGATTCCCTGTCCTTAAAATCAAGTAAATTCCGCAAAAAATTCAGTCGCTCTTCATTGGCTGCGTGGGAGTATTGTTTAAAGAGTTCATAATCACCTCTACGGCACGCCCATTGAAGTGTATGGATGGTTTTCGGATTAAACGCATGATGCTCTCCCATCTTTCTCCATTGAAAATCACTCCCCGCATCCAACGAAGTGTCCAAATTATTTTCATAAGCTAGTTTATGACGCATCCAAGCTTCTTTAGCAATTGTATCCAGACCAATACCACCAAGCTGAGAAGCTGTACCTGTAAAATAATGATCAATAACTGTTTTACTAATGCCGATCGCTTCGAACGTTTGCGCTCCCCGATAACTTTGAATGGTGGAAATACCCATTTTGGACATTACTTTGACAATGCCTTCTGTAATACTATTTATATAAACATTGATCACGTGTTTATAACTCAGTTGCAGATGGTTCTCTTCAATTGCTTTATTTAATGTTGCATATGCGAGGTAAGGATTAATCGCATCCGCACCATAACCGATCAGTGCTGCAAAATGATGTACTTCTCTGGCTTCTCCTGTTTCAGCAATAATACTTACCTTCATCCGATTACCCTGGCGAACGAGATACTGATGCAGTGCACTTACCGCGAGAAGAACAGGAATCGCTGCATTATCTTCATCCATGTTCCGATCGGAGAGGATGAGGATATGCACACCCTCTGCAATTAGCTTTTCCGCTTTCTCGAACAGCTGCTCCAAGGCAAGCTCCAAATCCTCATGGAAAAATATATCAATGGTACGGGACTCAAAACCTTCATAGTGGTTCAACTGTAATAAACGGAATTGACGATTGGATAATACAGGTGTAGTAAGCTTCAATCTGTGGCAAATTTTTTCATCATCGTGGAGAATGTTTCCAACTGGACCAAGCATTGTTATGGTTGAAGTGACCACTTGCTCGCGATAAGCATCAATGGGAGGGTTGGTAACTTGAGCAAATAATTGTTTAAAATAAGCAAATAAGGATTGAGGGTGATCGGATAAAACCGCTAATGGAACATCATTTCCCATCGCCCCAATGGGATCTTTTTCTTCTGTTACTAATGGGATTAAATACTTGTGAACATCTTCGTACGTATAACCAAATGCCTTCTGTCTTTTCACCAAATTATTTAATGGGTTCCTTTCGAATTGCTCCACCTTGTTCGGTAGCATCACCTGCTGTTTATCCAGCCATGCTTCGTACGGCTTTGCATCTATTAATTCTTCTTTTATCTCTTCATCTGAAATAATTCGCCCATCTTCCATATCGAGTAGCAGCATTTTCCCCGGGCTTAGTCGGTCTTTGTAAAGAACTTGATCCTCTTCCACTTCAATAACGCCCACTTCCGAGGAATAGATCAAATAGTCATCCTTTGTAACGTAATATCGTGCGGGTCTGAGCCCATTCCGATCTAATACAGCACCAATCTGCTTTCCATCGGTAAAGGCAATAGACGTCGGGCCGTCCCATGGTTCCATCAGAGAGCTATGGTATTCATAAAAAGCCCTTTTATCATTTGACATATCCGGGTGGTTCTCCCACGGTTCCGGTATAAGCATCATAGCTACATGTGACGGCTTCCGACCTGCGAGAATTAAGAATTCCAGTGCATTATCCAACATGGCAGAGTCACTTCCATCTGTATCCAGGACAGGAAGTACTTTCTCTAAATCTTCACCAAACGCTTCGGATACAAATTGTTTCTCACGTGCCCGCATCCAATTCATATTTCCCTGTAATGTATTAATTTCTCCATTATGCATTAAATACCGATTTGGCTGTGCCCTTTCCCAGCTTGGAAATGTATTGGTACTAAAGCGGGAATGAACGAGCGCAAAGGCAGATTCAAAATCCGGATCCTGCAAATCTGTGTAAAAGGAATTCAGTTGTTCAGGCTGTAACAAGCCTTTATAAACAATTGTCTTGCTTGAGAGGCTGGAAAAATAAATATGCCCACCCTGCTCAACTACCAATTTCTCAATCTGCTTACGGATCACATATAATTTCCGTTCAAAATCCATATTATCCTTAAGAGCAACATCTGCTCCAATAAATAGTTGGCGAATAGTTGGACAGCTTTTTTGTGCTTCGATTCCAATATCTTTAACATGGACAGGCACTGTTCTCCAGCCTAGTACCTCCTGACCTTCCTGCCTGATAAGTGAGTTAATTTCATTTACCCATTCCTCATGATCCATATCATTAGAGAAAAAAATCATCCCAACACCATAACGTCCTGGCTCGGGCAAATTCATTTCAGGACATTCCTTACGAAAATAGATATCAGGGATCTGCACTAGTAATCCCGCTCCATCTCCTAAAGTTTCATCAGCACTTCCACCCCGATGATTAAGTTGGCAAAGCAAATGAAGGCCTTTTGTTACGATGTCATGATTCGGAACACCATGAATATGTGCGTACAAGCCAATGCCACATGCATCATGTTCGAAGGTTGGATTATACAAACCCTGTGCTTTCGGTATCTGATTATAATGCACTATATATCCCTCCATTTTTTGTTAATTCTTTATATTGGTAATTATAAATTTCCAAATCATTCGAAACAATATATAATTTAGATAGAATTAATACGTTTTTGATATAGATAAGGAGGAATGGCTTATGGAATTACGCCAATTACGTTATTTTATGGAAGTGGCGGAACGGGAACATGTTTCGGAGGCGGCTGTCCATTTACATGTTGCACAGTCGGCGATAAGCAGACAAATTACCAACTTGGAAAAAGAACTTGGTGTGAATTTGTTCGAACGGGAAGGCAGAAATATTAAATTAAGCCAGATTGGGAAAACATTTTATACCCATACAAAGCTTGCTATGCAGGCCATTGAACATGCTAAAAAACAAATTGATGACTTTCTGGACCCTGAGCGTGGGATCATCAAGATTGGCTTCCCAACAAGCTTGTCCACACATCTCGTGCCAAGTGTTATTTCTGCTTTTAAGGAGGCACACCCGAATATCAAGTTTCATCTACGCCAGGGTTCCTATCATTTTCTAATTGATTCCGTAAAAAAAGGAGAGATGGGTGTAGCATTCCTTGGACCCCTGCCAAAGAGTGAACCGGAAATAGCTTCCCATATTTTATTTACTGAAAGCATCCTGGCATTACTTCCTATAAATCACCCGTTAGCAGAAAGAGATAGCCTTTACCTTAGCGACTTAAAAAAAGATGACTTTGTCAGTTTTCCTAATGGGTACATCCTGAAAAAAATGATGTTGGACACGTGCAAGCAAGCAGGTTTTACACCAACTGTTTCTGCAGAGGGAGAAGACCTTGATGCAATTAAGGGTCTCGTCTCCGCAGGCATTGGAGTCACCCTTTTACCAGAGAGCACCTTTCACGAATCCACCCCAAGAATGACAGTTAAGATTCCTCTGGAAATCCCGGAGGTTCGCCGCACAGTTGGAATCATTAAACCAAAAGAAAGAACACTTGCACCATCCGAAGAGTTGTTTTACAGCTTCGTGAAACAATTTTATTCAAGGCTGCAGGGGTTCCAATAAGCAATAGCCCATAGTGACCTTCAACATAAATAACAGGATGCCGCCATACCTTTTTAATTGTGGCAAAATCCCATCTTGCTGCATATGATAACTTCCATTAATTACTACAATGCGAAGGAGATGATATATTTTGTGCGGAATCACTGGCATCGTTCATTGGAAAAAGGATGTTCGGAAGCAAAAGCAAACAGTTCAAAGAATGGCAGATACGTTGACTTCAAGGGGACCGGATGATTCACAAGTATGGGCATGTAAAAACGCTGCATTTGGGCATAAACGACTTGCCGTTGTCGACCTTGAAGGCGGGAAGCAGCCAATGCACAAGGAAAAGGATACCATTACTTATACACTTGTATACAATGGAGAATTATATAACACAGAGGAATTAAGAAAAGAATTATCAGGCAAAGGCCATGCTTTTACAACTTCATCCGACACAGAGGTTCTACTCGCTTCCTATCTCGAGTGGAAAGAAGATTGTGTCAACTACTTAAATGGGATCTATGCTTTTGGGGTCTGGGATCCGGATAGAAAACAACTCTTCATGGCTAGAGATCGACTTGGTGTTAAACCATTATTTTACTCAGAAAACGATGAAAGCTTTATTTTCGGTTCAGAATTAAAAGCCATTTTAGCCCATGATGCTGTTACTGCTGAGGTCGATGTTACTGGCCTTGCAGAGATATTCGGTTTAGGACCATCAAGAACACCGGGCCACGGAATCTTCAAAGGGTTGAAGGAACTTCGCCCTGGTCATGCATTAACCTTTTCCACAAATGGGTTAGATGTCTGGCGATACTGGAATGTGAAAAGTCATGCACACACGGACACCGTAGAAGAAACAGCAGAAAAAGTTAGACGTTTATTTGTCAATGCTGTTGAACGTCAGTTAGTTGCAGATGTTCCAATATCCACTTTCTTATCTGGTGGATTAGACTCAAGCGCAATCACCGCAATTGCGGCAAATTATTTTGCAGCAAACGACAAAGGCACATTATCAACTTTTTCGGTGGATTTCGAAGGTAGCGACAAATATTTTCAAAAGAGTAAATTCCAGCCCTCTAGTGATCATGCTTGGATCGAAAAAGTTGTTGACCAATTTTCTACCAACCAACATCATGTTGTAATATCCGGAACGGAACTGGCAAATGCATTAAAGAAATCTGTGGAGCTCCGAGATCAACCTGGGATGGCAGATATTGATTCATCCTTATTATTGCTCTGCCGGAAAATCAAAGAACATACAACCGTTAGTTTGTCAGGAGAATGTGCCGACGAAATTTTTGGAGGCTATCCTTGGTTTCACAACATAAGCGATCAAGAAGAGACTTTCCCATGGATGAAATCATTAGATTCGAGGATCGATTTACTACGCCCGGAATGGCAAAAGAAGCTAAATCTCAAATCCTATGTCATGGATCGTTATCAAGAAACCATTCAGGAGACACCACGTTTAGCTGGAGAAAGCGAAGAAGACGCCCAGCGTAGAGAATTGTTCTACTTAAACATGCACTGGTTTATGGCACAATTATTGGATCGCAAGGATCGAATGAGTATGGGGGCCAGTCTGGAGGTTAGAGTTCCATTCGCAGACCATAAATTGGTGGAATATGTTTGGAATATCCCATGGGAAATAAAGAACTTGCATGGCAGAGAGAAAGGAATTCTTCGTAAAGCATTGGAAGGACTTTTGCCTGACGATGTTTTATATCGAAAGAAAAGTCCTTATCCGAAAACCTTCCACCCTGAATATACCCGTCAGGTTGTCCAGTGGATGAAAGGAATACTTGCAGACCCCAACTCCAGATTATTTGAGTTTATCAAGCGGGAGCGAGTTGAAGCTCTCGTTGAAAGCGAAGGAAGAGAATTCACAGAACCCTGGTATGGACAGCTCATGACTGGTCCACAGCTCATTGCTCATTTATGCCAAATTGATTACTGGCTAAGAGTTTATGATGTCAAAGTTAGTGAATAGGAAGAAATATGGAAGCAGGAATGAGCTACGTTACAGAAACCAGCATGTAAGTATATGTTGGAAAATCAACTTCAAATGACTAAGTGCAAGGTTTGGTGATTTCTTAGTTCGCATAGCTTTCTTTAACGTATGCATTATCCTCTATCCCATGAAAAAACGGACAGTACGACACTGTCCGCTTTTCATGCTAAGTTATCTATCTTTCATGTCTTGAAAGTTACGATAAGTCTCCCACTCGCAAGTACGGGTGTTTCTACATCAATAGTCTATTTTTCTAAACCAACACAACATGCTCCTTGCTCAATTCCTCAGCTGCTTTCGCGTTTTCCTTTGCCATTGCTTCCAATGCTACCTGATTCAAATAGTTCACAGGCTTGTTAAAATGGGGCTGGAAGAAGAAATCAGTTAAAGCCAGTTGTTCAATGGTCATATTGTTAGCAATACAAACACTAATTGTATTAATCGCCTGTGTGAAATCAGTGTCAGATATCACCTGGGCACCAACAATACGGTGTGTGTCTGTTTCATACACTAGCTTCAATTGGATCAACGCATTTTCCGGCATAAATTCCGGACGATACGTATCTTCAATATATGCACTATCTACAGACAGACCTGACATCTCTGCAGCACGCTCTGTTACTCCTGTTGAAGCAATGTTATGGTTATAAATTTTCAATCCGGAAGTACCTTGTGTTCCAGGATGTGCTAATACAGGTTTCACCAGATTATGCGCCACAAGTGTGCCCATTCTGACAGCGTTCGTTGCAAGCGGAATATAAGCCGGCTGTTTGGTTGCATTGTAATTCACCGCACAACAGTCCCCAGCTGCATAAACATCCGCTACACTTGTCTGCATATATTCGTTCACAACAATGGCACCATCACCTAACATATCAACCTGGCCGTTGAAGAGCTGTGTATTCGGTCTGAATCCAATACACATAACCACTAAATCAGCTTTATACTCGCCTTGATCGGTAATCACTTTTTCCACGACATCTGTTCCTGCAAACTCAGATACTGTCTGACCAAGTGCTAACGTAATGCCACGTTGTTCGAAGGATTTTTCAATAGGAGCTGTAAAACCTTCATCTAAATATCTGTTGAGAATTCTTTCTTCACTATCAATTAATGTTACATTTTTACCATTTTGCTCAAATGCTTCAACCAGCTCAACCCCTATATATCCTGCTCCCACAACAACAACATTCTCCACAGATGCAGAACGCGCAATGATCTCATTGGCATGTGCAAAGTTTTTACATAACAATACATTCTCCAAATTTGAGCCAGGAATTGGTGGTGTTACTGGCCAAGAACCTGAAGTAATAATTAACTTATCATAATCCACAGCTGTGATCTCATTTGTTTTCATATCTTTTGCCACTAACTGCTTTTTGTTTACATCACAGGAAGTCACCTCATGATTCATATGCATACGCACACCCTGCTTTTCAAATTGTTCTACAGAAGCATAGAACAGTCCATTTGCATCATTCACTACACCACCTACATAAAGTGCAATCCCACAGGACAAGAAAGAAACATTATCATTTTTTTCAAAAACATCAATTTCCGCCTGAGGATAAAGCTTCAATATATTATTAATCGCTGCAGTTCCAGCGTGAGTACATCCAATTACCGCTACTTTCATTCTAAATCATCCTCCATCATTTTAATTGCTCACTATTTCACATAATAAGATATAGTAAATAGCACTAATCTTATATACTTATAATAACACTTTAAAGTTTAAAATCAATAGTTTGTGATTAATTTCACTTAATGAACATAAATAAGAGCGAGCTAAAGTGGGCGGAAAAAGAAGCTTTCTAACAAAAAAAGCACCCGTTAGTCCTTAAAGACATTCAAGTGCTTATAGTTAATTCTAGTATATGATCCTGAATATTACTGAGCTTCTTCCTAAATTTGTTGTCTTTCTATTTAGTTAGGCATCTCCCTTAAAATACTCCCCATTTTTTATTTCTTCAAACCATAAATCGAAAATATCATCCGGTAAAAGCTCTTCGTCATTTGAATATACTAAATCATATCTATATTTTCCTTTTAAACTATTTTGAGTCACATTATAATATAACTTCATTTCTGTTGGCATATCTTTATTGAATTCTTCACATTTTTCATGAATAAGCTTTAAATTTTGATTACCTATTCTTAAAGCAGCCTTCTGTCTTTCTCTCGATACGTCATAAACTTGATTGTCTTGACTATTTAATTTATTTGCCACTTCGTTTAGTTGATGTTTGTGAACAACGTTGCCATTAATTTTATAGAAAAAATCAAAAACATACATTTTAGGTTCATATGAGCAATAAATAAAGATTTCATCTGCTTTATTATCGACATACTCTAAACAAATAGCCACCATGTCTGTCTGTAATTCTGAAAAATAATCCTCATACACCTTCACATAATCACCTCTAGTTCTTTATACTTGTAAACCTCATACGCCCATCTATTTCATATTCTATATCAAAGCTGCTTGGTCTTAAACTATTTCCTTCGTAAATAACTTTAACATTAACTGAAACATCCTTTCCTTTTTCTATTGCTTTAGCCCATTGATTTTCTAACTTTTTGTATTTACTCAAATTAACACTACTTGATTGAGACACAAGATTATCTAATTCTGGAGATCCACCAAACCTATCGCCTGCTAAATGTCCTGCATGGTCTCCAGCTTTTTTTCCTGGAGTATTAGATTTATGTGGCAATCTATTCTCTCTCTCTGTTAACCTTAAATTTTCTGCATTAAATTCTTTAAGTCTTCCCATATTGTCTGTTTCATATAAATACTCGTATTCTCCTGCTCTATATTTAACATTTTGCTTTAAAGAACCATTCTTGCTCATATGACTTCCGTCTCTAATCACACTATTTGAGATCTTACCTTTATTATCTCCTGTACCATTCCCATCCCCACGCTTACTAAACACATAATGCTGTCCACCCATACTATCATGCACAACTCGCAGTTCAGGCAAATGTGCTTTAAACCAGTTAAGCTTCCCTGTGAGGGTTTGGATGGTTGGGATAGTCATTTTTTCTGCGTCCGGTTTCGCTTTAGGAGTAGCATCGGGCGTCTTCTTTACTCCATCCACCTTATTCACCGTTGCTTTCTGCGCACTACCAGCTCTTCCTGCAGGTACCCTCGCGCCAACCACCATACCTGCAAGACCGATACTATTAAGCCAGTGCTCTTTTGAAAAGTTTTCCTCGGGGTTGATGGCTCCCTGAATCATATCCGCTGTGCCGAAGGAAAAAGCGTTGAACAAATCATACGTCGAATCGAACATCTTATCGGCCCGGTGCATGTATCCTTCGTACATGCCCTCAACTGCTCAAAAGGTGATGTAATTCCCGAAATCATACCAAGAATCTGTCATCTTGTCCGCGCGTTGTCCGGCAGCATCCCAAACGTCCTGCCCAATTTCCCCAAAGGCATCCATTGTTTTCATAAAGGCGTTTTGCTCCCGACTCTCCGGTATCTCCTCCACAAACTGATACTGCACTTCCCCGGCTGTGTCGGTATACTTCCTCAAAATTCGGCCATTAGCCAAGGTCAGGTAGGTGCCCTGCCATTCCGATTTATAATCGGAAATGGCTACTTCCTTCACAACTTGATCTTTCACAGTCGTAAATTCAGCTGCTGTAATGTGGCTGCCTGTCGCTGCAAGTACTGCTTTCATTGTGCGGACACTGTAATCCATCGTTCGCATAGAGAACTTTTCTTGAATATAGGCAATGGCAACATCACCAAGGGAACCAAAACGGGAAAGGACTTTCTTCCCGCCCCATTCCAGGAAAATATCCAAGGAAAAGGTATTGTTTTTCGCCTTTTCCTTTACGGCGCCCACCAGCTCCTGATGAAAATCATAGGTACTTAGCTGCTTCACCTCATAATCTGCAAAATGCAAATCCCCATTTTGAAACAACCCGGATATTTTTTCTACATAGGTTTTCATCATTTGAAGATCGTTGTCCATCTTTTCTAGCTTGCCCGTACTTTCTTCATCGAGGGCATACAGATTTTCCAGAGTATGATCCACTTGATTACGAGACTGCTTGATCCGCTGCCGAAAATCTTCTTCTTGAATCTCCGGGAGGACCACAATATCCTTGACTTCATCGATGAGCGCATTGGCTTCATCTGTTAAAGATAGTGTAACATTTTCTGCCGTCGTAAGCCCCTGCTCCACATTTTCCTGTAAAAATTGCTCATGAATGACGCCCTTTTCATTCGATTCAAACGCTTGCACCGAGGACTTGATTTGACCGATCGTTTCTGCAAAGTCAGTCAGCATTCCTTCCATCAGCAACAGAAATGGTATATGGGCTTCCTCATAAAAAGACTTGATCGCTTGGGCGCCTTTTCCCTGAAAAGAATCTTCTAAATTTATTAATGCTTGCATACGCTGCTCTAATTCTTTGACTTGAGGTCCGTAGTCATTAACCTCTTTTACCGTCTGATCCAATCCATTATGTAATTGCTCCACGTTGAGAACTTTTATATGCTTCCCCTCCCAACTTTTTCCTTATATTTCCTATACCAATAGTATAAGGCAAGAAAGCAAGGGAGAGAATTACTTTCCTAACAAACAAATCCTTTTACCTAGAAAATGAACGCTTATCTTTTAAAAATCAGGACTTTTGTATGATGCGAACGATAGCAGCAGTTTCTTCACTTTTCTTTTATTTTAGTTTTTGTTTATGTTTAATTAATGGGCTCACTTTGTGGCTCATCTTGTGGTTCACAATTACTCTTCTTCCCAACTTTATGCTTTGCAGGTCAGAATATAATTGAACCATACGGTAGACCGCAGATTGGTTACTATCTCCGAAAGTTACTTGGATAAACCCGTTGTATATCAGTTCCTCTCGACCTCGCTTGAATGCCCTTTGCGACAACCCTGCCTTGACTTGGAGCTTGGAAGAAGACACAACAAAAGACTCTCGCCACAACAGTTTTTCATGAATATTGGTCAAAGTAATCCAAAGTGACCGTGCTTGTATGGAAATGGGCTCCAAATCAATCCTTTCATGAAATTCATTCAGTTGTTTAATATAATCCATCCTTCTACCTCCTAAAGAAATGCTTTTATATCTAATATCGTAGGAAAATGGAGAATGGGGGCATAAATAATGGTTATTTCTTAAAGGAGTAGAAACAATGATCATGACGAGTGATAAGGTGTAAAAATGTGCCTGATAGAGGCAGAAAAGAGTGCCTAAAAGTGTTCTAAAAGTGGGCCATACCTAAACAGAAACAGAGAGTAGACGTAGACATTGGGGCTGGAATAAATTCTGTAAAGTGAACAAAGGATTTCAAACTGTACTTGCCCCCTTTGTTTATGTTTGAGACGATTATAGTGGAGAGTATTAAAAATTAGAATCACGTCAGAACCAGAATCAATGATTGCTTACATAAGATTTAACGATAGAAAAATTTTAGTATGGAATGTTATTGATAGAGGAATTTACGTAGTTGCTTCTCGTGTTGCACAGTTTTACCGGAGAGAAAGTCCACTGTTTCTTGTGTCTCTATTAGTGCTGCTCTTGTGCTATTGAATTTAGTTTCAAGACGTTCAAAACGTTCATCCATTCGTTCCTCAAGTTCAGTAATTTTCCCTGTTATTTCCCCTGAATATTGTTTTAAAGCATGATGAATCTCATTTAATTCATGTTTTTGCACGTTATTCACCTCCTATTAAAACCATTATATGCAATTCTATTTTATTATTAAAGAAATAGTATTTTCTAGAATTCGGCAAGTATCAGGCCCCCTCAAGCACGCCCATATTCTACACATGTTACAATAAACACGAGCAACAAGTCAGGAGGATACCAAATGAAAAAAATTGCACTATATTTATTTGCCGCCCTCTTTATCCTTGCTGGAATTGGACATTTTTTACTAGACTCCTTCTTCATAGCTGCTATGCCAGAATGGGTTCCCTTCCGCACAGCCATTGTCTATTTATCAGGTGTTGTGGAGATCGTACTAGCAATCACTCTATTAAATCCGTCCACGAGAAAAACAGCCGGGATTTTCATTACCATATTTCTAGTACTCGTGTTTCCAGTTAACATCTATATGGCATTCACACCAGAAAAATTCAGCGTTCCGGCATATGCCCTATGGCTGCGCTTACCCTTACAATTTGTGTTGATTTGGTGGGTGTTGAAGGTTAGGGATGTGGAATAAAGAATAGTGTAAATAGCAGGGTTAAATGACCAGAATTTCTATTTCACAAGTCTATTTATTATTTTAGCATATAATTTAGCATTTATAAATTCCTTTCTAGCTATCCTGTTTCTCAATTCAATATGGCAAAGATTTCATGATGTCATTAACATTATAAGCACTCGATTTAATAATACTAATTCCTGTGGTCTTGCACAAAAAAGCAGATTGACATCGCTCCCCCAAAAAGTTCTACCTCATTAAAAGGACACATATATTTAATTGGACCGTCGTAGTTCAATTTGACTAAAAGGAGCGTAATCTGTGTCAGGGCATCGTAAACTTTTGATCATTTTTATTGGAATTGCTTTACTTGGGTATGCTACTTGGCTAGTGCAGCGTTCCTCAACAGAATCTCCGGAAAACAATGCCGAGTACCAGCATATAAATTCCGATTTAACCGGGGAAGAGAGTGAAGAAATGAAAGAAGGTTTCCAACATAATCAGGAACAGAGTAAAAAAGTCTATGAATCTAGGGTATATCGGAAATATGATAGAAATGAATTTCAAGCCGGCATGAATCTATTAGTATATGGCCATCCTAATCTTTCCTATGCACAACGTGTATTAAGGCACCTGCGTACATTAGGGATAAATAGTGTTGCTATTACATTTCCTCTCTATCAGGACGATTGGCAGGCGAATGAGGTTACAACGAACCCTGTGGAAACACCTTCAATCCATGAATTAACAAGTATCATCAAATATGCTCATGCAGAACAATTAAGTGTAATGCTTCGTCCTATATTAGATGAAAAAAGTATCATGTCATCAGGACACTGGAGAGGACAAATCAAACCGACAAACCCGGATAAATGGTTTCTCAGTTACCAATCAGTAATGAAAACCTATGCTGAATTAGCTGAAAGTCAGTATGTCGATGTTCTAAATATTGGTACAGAGCTTAACTCAATGCAGCATCGCTATAGCGAGGAGTGGGTAAATCTTATTGGCGAATTGCGCAACGAGTATAAAGGAGAGTTGATTTATTCTTTTAACTGGGATACGATTCAACATATCTCTTCCATTGAATTCGTTCCACTATTAGATCATATTGGAATCGACGCTTACTTCCCTTTAAATGCACCGGATAAGGCAAGTATCAAGGATTTAGAACAGGCATGGAAACAATGGAAAGATATATGGGAAAGTCTACCTGTTCAACAGTCGATTATTATCACAGAGGCTGGAATGATTCCAGTTGAAGGAGCACACCGCCAACCATATGCCTGGAGTATACCGAATGGAAAATTAAATTGGCAAGCCCAATCCAATTACTATGAAGCCACATTTAATGAATTACAACCCCTTTCCCAAGGAATATACTGGTGGGCTGTAACACTAGAAGAGGACTTTAACGGTGTCGATTATTCTCCCCTACACTCCCCAACAGAACGAGTGATTAAGCGGCAGCTTCTCAAAAGCATTTCTAATGATTAACTTAATAATATATACATGATAACTCTTTTGGCTTCGGCTAAAAGAGTTTTTTCGTTTGTTATTTTTATTCGAAAACTCACTACTCCACATAACTCTATATTAACCCGACTAAGCAAGATTAAAGTCCTGGTAAATATGTATCATTTTTTATCCAATATACCCATAGAATGAGAGTACAAGTTATTAATAATAGTTCATAAGGAGGTGTGATCGTGGGCCAAAAGAAACGCAAGATGAGTTTTTACTTTTGCTTTATTGCATTGCTGATAACCATGCCCTTAAGTATAACAAGTGTCCAAGCAAAAGATAGCATGCAGGAAAATAACCCTAAAATTATCGTCATCTACTCATCAGTTAATGAGGAAATAGATGAACACCAACGAATGCTAGATATGTTACTTGGTCATTTCTCTACAAACATCACGTTTAAACCAGCTTCACAAGTTAAGGAGATGGATTTCAGTCAAGCGGATTATGTATTCTATTATGGTCAACAAAGAGAAATACTTCCCGAATCCTTCATCAAGATGATTTCAACCTATAAAGGTACGTTTGTTTCCATCGGTTATAATGCCTATCAATTTGGAGAACGATTCGACAACATCGAGTGGATTTCCAATACTGCCGAAATTGAACGGATAACCCAAATGAACAATCCAACTAAAGAACAACCCTTCGATCCTACATCCATTCTATATATTAATATTACGGAGGATGAACAGACCGAAATCCTTTTAACCGGGCATATGAAAAAGAAAGAGTACCCCTTATTCTTAAGAAAACAAAACACCTACTATTTGGCTGCTACTACAATACAGCACCCACTTTCTATATTTGTTGCCAATGCCCTTTACGAAGTTTTCGGGGAACCTCCAGCTATGAATGTGGACACTCACCCTGGCTATATCAGGCTTGAAGACGTCCATCCAATGGTCAATCCGAACCATCTCATGGGTATTGCCAAAATACTAGCAGAAAAAAATATCCCTTACATGATAGCTGTCATTCCTGTCTATACAAACCCGGTAACGAAAGAGCAACATCACTTATCTGATTCACCTGAACTAATTAAAACATTAAAATTCATGCAGAAAAATGGCGGTAGTATTGTTCTGCATGGTTATACACATCAATTTAGGTTAAGTGAAACTGGAGAAGGCTTTGAATTTTGGGATACCGAAAATAATATGCCAATATACCATGATCAAGATGAAGAAGTAATAATAAAAACCGAGGATGATTTTAATACTGTATCGGATTATGAGCAATATCTTCATGAACAAAAGACACACGAAAAAAATTATATTGAAGAACGATTAACAAAGGGAATTGAGGAATTAGCAAACTACGGATTATATCCATTAGCATTTGAAGCTCCTCATTACACCATGTCACAACAAGGCTATCAAATAACGTCCAAGTACTTTTCCACCTATGTCGGCCAACTGCAGCTCAGCGACCAGGATTGGAAAGTAATGGCTGCGGCTCCTTATATAACAACACCAAGCTTCCTTCATGGTATGCAGCTCCTACCCGAAACAATCGGCTATGTCGACCCGGAAGACCCATTGGCTTTAGACAAGATGATACAAAATGCAAAAGAGCACCAAATTGTTAAAAATGGCATGGTGGCAGGATTTTTTCACCCATATTTAGGTGTAGAGGTATTTCAAGAATTTATTGAGGAAATGGAGAAACTTCCAAATATTAATTGGATTGACTTAAAAGAAATGAATCATAAGGTCCAGACCGAGCATGTAGATATTCAGACGAAGGAAGGCAATATTACGGTCAACATGAAGCGCATGGGACTATTTATGTCTTCATGGGACTACTTAAGCTATCATCTGAAGGCTATCCTTTTAAAAATGCTTTGGTGCTTCGCTGTCATTGGAGGTTTAGCCGTGTTGGCATTTGTTTATCTTACACTCATTAACCGTAAGCGTTATGTAAAAAGGGGGGATTAAATTGATTGAGTTTTTCCTGTATAGTTCATTGTTTACTATTTGGCTTATGTTATTTTATCACCTGTTCCTCATGCTGGGCGGTTATTTATTTTCAATAAAACATCAGCAAGTAAATCGTTCATTACCAAAAGATGACACTTCTTTACCTATCGTCAGCATTCTCATACCAGCACATAATGAAGAAATGGTTATTAAAGAGACAATCAAATCGATGGTACGTCTTCAATACCCAAAAGACAAATTAGAAGTGATTATTATTAATGATAACTCAATGGATGCAACAGGTGCGATCACAGATGAATATGCAAGTAAATATGAATTCATTAACGTAATTCATAATAAACCTCCATTCGCGGGAAGAGGCAAATCCGGTGCTTTGAATGTAGGATTGAGACAATCTTCCGGAGAGATTATTGTTGTTTATGATGCAGATAACACGCCAGAGCCGGATGCGGTACGGAATCTGGTTCTAGAATTACAAAAGGATCAAAAAGCTGCTGCAGTAGTTGGTAAGTTCAGGGTAATTAATCATAACAAAAATCTACTTACGAGATTTATTAATATCGAAACAATTACTTTTCAATGGTTAGCCCAAGCAGGTAGATGGTTTTGGTTTAAAATTACATCGATACCCGGTACTAATTTCGCAATTCGAAGATCTGTGCTAGAAGAATTAGGTGGCTGGGATGTAAAAGCATTATCAGAGGACACAGAGTTAAGTATACGCGTATATAATTTGGGGCATTACATACGCTTTATCCCGACAGCAGTGACATGGGAGCAAGAACCTGAAACCTTTAGAGTATGGTGGAAACAACGAACAAGATGGGCATGCGGAAATATCTATGTTATCCAAAAGTACTTATTACGGTTTCATAAATTAAAAAGAAAACGAATAGTAATCGATCTCATCTACTTTCTATTAACCTATTTTCTATTTTTGGGTGGTATACTCATATCTCACATTCTATTTGTGCTGCGTTTATTTTTTGATTTCAACTTATCAATTGGGCTTGTCTCCTATGTGTTGTTAATTTTAGGATTTCTATTGTTCATTACAGAAGTTCTTTTAGCCTTAAGCATGGAAAAAGGCCAACTTCATAGAAGTAACCTCTTCCATGTAGTACTAATGTATTTTGTCTATTCACAGCTTTGGCTAGGTCTCATGCTATATTCTTTATGTAAAGAGATGAAACGAACCCTCTTTAAACAAGAAGTCACATGGTACAAAACACAACGGTTCAAAGGAAAATTAGATTAAAAAGAGTTCGCTTGCTTTAAAATAGAGAAAGATTTAATAAGAAGATGGATTGCCTTGTAGAAATAAAAACTCTACGAGGCTTTTCGTATGAAAATGAAGCAATATGGATGATAAAAAAACACGGTGAGTTGCTGCCTGCCTTTTAAGTCTATTAAAATCTAAATTTAATATAAAAGATTCAGGACAAAGGATGTATTTTATTTTAGAATTATCAGTATTTAATCCGGATAGCCTATATACTTCAAGATACGAAATAGATAGGATAGAGATATATTGACTACGATAAACGTGGAGGTGAAGCAGTTATTTGTAAGCGCTTTAGCCAACGTGGATGACAAGATATCATAATAAACCTCAAACAGTGGTAAATCTAGCAATGTTTCAACAAGAGATTGACACAATTCAAGCCAAGCAAAGTCAGCATATTACGAAATACAATGAAATAAAACACAAAAAATAATCATACCAGGAGGCAAAATAGAATGAGAAAAAAGTTGATAACAGTAGCATTAACAGGAACGATGATACTTGGTACTACGCTTATATCATCACCTCCCATTCATGCAGTTGGAAATGGACCAAACTATGGCGGCAATGAATCTGTGCAGACCTCTATTTATACATCCCATGCTGAAATGGGTAAATTTTTAAAGGAACAAGAAATGAAACAGGATAATATGGAGCTTGAAGTAATCGGGCAATCGGTAAAAGGTCGTGATTTATATCTAGTAAAATATATAACTAATCCCGACAACCCTACCATTCTTTATTTGACCCAGCAACATGGGAATGAGGCATTGAACACAGAGGGAGCCCTTACATTCATCAAGGAAATGGGAAATGGAAAAATGAAAGAGCTGGCAGACGGAGTGAATATTCTTATTGTACCAAGATTGAATCCGGATGGAGCTGCAGGCGATGTAAATTTTTCACTTGATGATTATGTTGCTGATGGCGACCACCATCTGACTCGCTACAATGCCAACGGTGTCGACCTTAACAGGGATCACATTAACCGTGAACAGCCGGAAACAAAGGCATTGCATGAAAATGTGCTTGGTAAATATGATATTGACTATATGATTGATCTCCACCACCAGGGTGCACATAGTGAACAGAATGGCGAGCTTGTTTCCGGTTCTATTCTGCATCCGACCACAGAAAATGTAGATACGGATGTCCTACAAAAGTCCAAGCAATTGGGCGCAGTTGTCTATGATGAAATTGAACCAAAGGGCTGGGGACACCTTGGTAAATACGCCGGTGGGTCAGCGGAAACTATCAGCCGAAACGGCCTTGCCGTCGAATATGATATTTCCACCTTATTATTTGAGGTTCGCGGCATGGCAGATCATTCCTACGAGTCTTATGTACTTGGACAAAAAGGCAATGGCTACCTGATCAAACAAGCAGTTACTACTATGGAGTCCACAGCAAAAGCAATCGCGGACGGCTCTATTAATGAAAAAGATGTTTCTTTCTGGGATACATTAGAAGTACAGAACACACGCTCAACGGAATAATAAATTGGATACAAACACCCCAGCAGGAATTCCTGCTGGGGTGTTTTGATTAAGTGAGGCGGAGGTCGGCTCTTCCAGTCTCCAACTTCAATCCTCCATCCTCATCGCTCTCCCTCTGATCCCGCTTCCCACAACTGAGTTCACAATTCGCTCCAATAACTCCTGCTTCGTGTATCGCTGATTGACATAGACGCCTAAGTGTTTAGCAAAAACAACGATGTCTTTTTTTAGCCGAAGTGCATCCTGGCTCAGCAAGAAATCCTTGGCTTCCTCCACCGAATTACAGCAGCTCATCGCATCTTCCATTGGTTTCCACTGATCCTCTCCAGTTAACCTATTACTTTCATATTCCGCCGAATCAGTAATACCGAAATGATCTGCAATTTTTTGATAGATCACTTTTTTGGTATCCCTCGTTTTAATTGGTAAGTTAAGCTCATCGCCAAATTGCAACAAATCCTTTTTCGTATATCCTTCTAGAATCTTTTCCACATCCGTCGTATGCCTTGCTTCCCGCTCAATTCTTTGTATTTCTTTCAGGAATCTATTTTCTTTTGTTTTATAGTGAATTTCGGCATTTCCTTCTATTAATTCTTGAAATTGCTCCACTGTTAACCCCTCAAAAAAGTTCAGCGCGATTCGAAGTACCTTTTCTGTATCTCGTTTACTCATGCTTGTGCCCGCAGTGTTTCGCATGAAAAGTAATCAGTTCATCTACAATTTGCTTGATTTCATTACGTATATTTTCCTGTAATGTGCTCTGACCTTTTGTCAGTATGACAGGTATACCAGTTTCAGGAGCTGGGGCAAATAAGGTTTTATTTTCACGCATATAACTCTGAAAACAAGTATGATCTCTTTTTACTTGGTTCATATAATCACGCTGTGCAGCAATTGGTTCCCCGCTATAGAAGGAGATCATCGTGAATACGACACCGAGCTCTTGTGGATCCATCTTCTCCATTGGATGGTCTGCTTCCTCACAAAAACGGTTATATTTCTTTTTCAAGTATGAACATGACGTATTAGTGTATCAATTCCCAATGTTGATAAGTAATCTGCCTTTGCCGGCACCACATATCCATCACTGGCGACAAGGGCATTTTGTGTGACCAAATTGAAATTCGGCGGACAATCGATCAGGACCACATCGTACCCATCTTTTATTTCATCCAGTTTCATACTTAATCTTGATAACACCCTCAAATAATTGCTACGAATTGTGCGATCTGTGTTCCCTCCCAGTCTGCTTGAAAGCTCCATGTCAACATGAATCAATTCCAAATGGGAACATATCAAATCAATTCTGCCTCGATTATTTTCCAATCGCTGGTTAACAAGATACGGTGTAACAATTAAATCTCCAAGAGAAAGCTCCCCATCACTATCCAAAAAGTCGTCATACCAATGCTTAATTGTCCGCTCCTGCCGATCTAGTGCCAACCATTCCTCAAACTGCATAAACGATAAAGTCAAATTTGTCTGTGGGTCCAGATCGATGAGCAACACATGCTTCCCTCTATTTGCCAATTCTGCCGCAATATTAGCAGAGAGCGTTGTTTTACCAACACCACCCTTATAATTCATGACCGAAATTACCCCAATAATCCTCTCCCCCTTCATGTGCACCAGTTAAATATATATGCGAAGTGGCATGACAACTTTCATTATTGGAAGGAGAAATTCGGATTTTGGCTGAGGTTGGTTGGTGGGATTGGGGGTTAAGGGGAAGTTGTGTGATATATCATTGGGGGAGGGTATGCATATGCACACTACTTAATACAAGACTAGTAGTAGTTCCTCTATCCCTCGTCAACAAATGATTTTTTGCTTAACCTAAATCTTTCAGGCGGCAAACCAGATATCAATATAGTCAATAAAAATCCGATAGTTATATTTACCAGATACCATACAATCCAGTAGTTCATCATAAATAATAAAATAGTTAAAATGAAGAAGATAAACATAATCCCTGTGAACCAAACTTCTATCTTTAAACTATTTTTTCCTCGTTTTATGTATTCCATCAATTCAGGCTCAGTCAAATAAACTTCCTTTAGATCTTGATAGTAGACCTTAAGGATCCCTAAAATGATAGATATAATCAGGCCAATCATTATATAAGCTACTACGGCAATCGGATGATAAACTGGTAAATGAATCGAACTGACCGCTCTAAATATCGCTAACACAAGAACGAAAGCGACCCAATATAAAATATTATTTTCGTCCCTGTTGTATACCTTGTAAACATGCTTCGTCCGCTTATCTAAGAACAAGGTATACTGATCTATGTTTTTTCCTTGTTTTCGATAAAAAGGGATTAACTTCATTCCGTTTGCTCCTTTTAAAACTATTGAAATTGATAATTATTATATCTTCCAATACATATTAAGCACAAACATTTCAAAAGAATAAGTCTTGCAGAAATAATTTCATCTGCAAGACTATAAATTAAACTAATATTATATTTTCATACCACTAGGCATTGTTAAATAACAACACAGAATACTTTATTACAATTGGAAGTATTATCATTATTCACCAAATAATTTATTAAGCAATTTTTTAGGGACCGCTATTCTTACTGTTACTAGCTTATTTACAATCTGACTAACTTTAATATCACAAGTTGCGCTTAACAAACGATAAGCTGTTTGGAAATTTACAAGTAAATATTTTTGCAAATGTTTAATTGCAGTTATTGAACAATTTTTTATTGCCTTATCAAGTGTGTCGCCAGATGAAATAAATTGAAAGTATTGCTCAGTCTCTAAAATAGGAGAGGATATTTGTTTCCCAGAAATCTTCGACAGTTTCATGGTTACTCTTCCACCGATTTCCACGCCTGTTCCGTTCAATTCTCCGTCACCCATTGATGCATGTAAATCACCTAGAGCGAGCAACCCCCCTTCTTGAAAAACTGGAAAGTAAATTGTGCTACCAATGGTAATATCCTTTGTGTCCATATTTCCGCCATGACTATTGGGTATTGCTGTATGAATCCTATCTTTTTTTGTAGCAACTCCAATAACACCTATCATTGGTTTAACTGGAATACTAATTTTTTTATCAAAGTGGATCTTATTGTCTCTCACTTTTAATATTCTAGTTGTAGGAGTTTTTATTTCTTCTCCAAGAATACCCAAACCTGGGGAAGTAATCATAATACCGTTATCATCTAAATTTATATCAGAAATAGTAACCTTTAGGACATCATTCTTTGTTAAGTTATTTACATAGATTGGTCCTGTTGCTTGATTCATTATTCCTAGGTCTATATCTGATCGTAAAATAGATTCACTATTGATTTGTCCTCCATAACAGTCATGTGTTTCTACCATTATCGTTTCTTCTAGATTAACAGTGAAATTTGGTTCTATATAAGGAGAAAAATAATTAATAGTTTTTTCTTTTGAAAAAAACTTCATTACGTCACCAACCTTTAGGTAGTACACTAAATAGACCAAGTAAAGTATAAATGGCAGCACCAGTAAATAAGACAATAAGTAATGACTGAATAGCCGGATGTGCCAATTTACCACAGTTCCACGCTGGTTCTTGTTCATTTATTTTTCTAGCCTTATTAATCATTAATACTGGAATTACAGCCATCACGACTCCAGCGAATGCTCCTGCTATAGAAATAGCATCCACAAAACCAACGAGCCCGCTATAAGCTAAAATAAATGGTGGTACCGCAACAAATAGAAGTGAAATCAAACGATATTTAACATCCCATTCAGAAGGAAATTTGAATTTATCCACTATATTTGTTAAGAAGCTCTGGCCAATTGCCCAGAAAGAAGTCAACATAGCTAATAATGCAAATCCGTTTGCAGTAAAGAAAGCCCAATTACCGAGAGCATCCGCCCAAGCAATTGTCACCACCTCAGTAACATTCTCTGGCCCTGTTAATCCCAATGCAGCCATTGGAACTAACGCCAGTAAAATCGCAGTAATCATCATGCCTAAAATAATTGCTTTTGGTAAATTCTTAATCCTCTCTTTTGAATACCCGCGGGCTAGTTCTGGAACAGTATATTGAGCCAAAAATGCAAAAATAGTTAAACTAAAAACAGGTATTGCAAATTTAAGATCTGAATACAAAACAAATTCTGACTTTAAGCCTGGGCCTATAATCGACGCCATAACTAATATAACAACGAGAATCCCCATCCCAAAAGTAATGAATTTTTCAGCTACTCCTGTAGCTTTCAAACCAAACCATATTACAATAACTGCTGGCAAGAAAAAGAGAATACTACCAATCGTGGGCGGGACACCTAAAAATTCTGAAAGAATATTACCGCTACCAGAAGTATAAGCAATTAGGGCTCCTAATGAATTTGTAACCACGGACAAAAACATTAACCATGAACCTAATTTGCCTACATATTTTTCAGCCAGTCCACTTAATTGGAGATTCTTCTTGGTTCTAAGAGTTGTTTCAGCTACATACAACATAGAGATTGTTGTTAATACTCCTGCAACCACGATCCAAAACACTAATACTGGCCAACCAGCATTTTTTGCTCCGAATGCCAAACTTAATATTCCTGCCCCGATGTTTGCTCCTACTATTAATGCCACACCCTCTAACAACGTTAAACTAGTTCGAGTTAATGCAGAATTTTGTTCTTTATCTACTTTCTTCATTGTTAACATAATATCCCTCCCTCAATATAATTTAAATATCTCTAACATACTTCTATTTTCTTAAAATTAGTAAAGCAACGTTCGGAGGTATTATCTATCCCTGCTCTTTGTTAATTAATTTTACAAGACATTCAACTTCCTCAAATGTAGTTGAATAATGAAATCCAATTCTGACCCCACCTATTCCCTCAATTGAACGGAGGCTAGCTCTATATCCCGCTTTCATCATTCTCCCTAATAATTGCTTTTCAGCTCCTATACCTTCTTTTCCTGAAAGGGTAAGGATAGAAGACCAGGTAATAGGGTCTTTCTCTCCTAATATTTTAAACTGCTCATTTTTTATATTGGTTCTAAATATTATCTGTAGTTTACTTATATGTTTGGAAGAATCAACTAATCCCATCCTTTTCCATGCTTCGAAGCTTTTAGCTAACATAAATGCTCCATTCACATTAACCATTCCACCTGATTCAAATATACTTGCATCTCGCTTGACTGCTAAGTGTTTTAAATCTCTCAACGTTCTATTTCGTGACTCAAGGTATTCCATCCAGCCAGATGTTGGCTCCTTAATATTAAAGTAACCGTAGAAAGATGGAGAAATTCTATCAAGGAGACGATCACTAATATACATAAATCCAAGACCAAACGGACTATTTAACCATTTATGTCCTCCCACGATATATGCATCAATTTGGTCATTTTTTAAATCCTTCCATAGAATCCCCGCTTCTTGAATACCGTCTACAATCCAGAATTCATCTGGATCTTTTTCACGCAGCTCGAGAAGTTTTTGAAATGAAAACCGATGGCCGCTGACTTCCTGAACAGAACTTAAACATAGTATGTTTGTATTTTTTTCCATCATTTGATGAATTACTTCTGGAGATACCACCCCATTTTCAGATTGACAATAACAGATAGCATCAGAATTGTTTTTCCACACGAGAGCACTTGAAATAAACTCAATGTCAGGAACTACTACTTTTACCGGGACTGTAGAGTTCTTCAATGCGTTAGCAATCAAACCAAGTCCTTCCGTTGTATTTGCTATAAAAGCAATATTCTTAGATGGCACACGGTAGGCTTTAGCAATTACTGCTCTTGTACGCTCTACCAAAGAAACCATCTTCATGGTGAAATCTTCAGTACTCTCGGATACTTCTCGAGGAAAGGTTATCAGGAAGTCATTTAATTGTTTAATTGCTTCTTTATCGGGCATTCCTAGAGATGCATAATTAAAATAAACCATTTATCTCTCTCATTCCGCAGCCTTGCTAACGCTTACATTTTTTGTGCTTTGAACTCCATATATCTCTACTTCCTCCAACTGATACTCTTCTTCTGTCATATATTCAATCCCCCAGCTGCTAAAGGCTGCGAATAAAATAACTAGTACCATCGCTATACAATAAAACACATACGGTACAACACCGACTGGGTTAAAATTTGGGTATTGTGCAAGATCGACCATTCCTCCTACAAAGGCAAACGGAATTAACAATCCGACACTGTAAGGTAAAAAACCTATAATGGAGGTAGAACATGCATCCATTAAGTTGCCCCTTCGCCAAGGCTGGATGCGGAATTTATGCCCAAGCCGTCTAACAAAGTCACCAAGCATTACCATTGACGGTGTCCCGGCAGTCGTCAATGCGTTTAATATCAGAGTCGCTAGCACAATAACAATCTCTGCACGTCTTGGAGATGTTGCCACCAATTCTGCTTTTTCAATCAACCAATCTAGAAATCCTCCACGCTGAAGCGTACCTATTAATGCCATAAGAAAAATAGTAAATACTGCTACTCCGACCATTCCCATAATGCCATCAAGAATAATGCCGCCTGCAGTGAATTCCTCACGATTAACTAATAATATATCTTTGAATCCGATTAATCCAGTTACTAATCCAAGGATTAACCCAAATGCATTTGCATATAATAATCCTTCAACTAGATCCCTCCCTCTCATCATCAAAAACAACAATAGAGAAGGTACAAGAATCATTATTAGACCAAGTGGCGCAACATCTGCTGGTGGCTTTATTGAAGAACTCCCACTGTTTATTAATGCAAAGAAAATATAAAGAATAATCGTAATAGAACCTGCGGCCAAAGCGTACCGAATCCTGCTTTTAACCACTTTATCGACTTCTGTTCCTTGAGAATAGGCTGAAACAATTGTTGTATCGGAAATTGGAGCCAAATTATCACCTACATATGCGCCTCCAATAATAGCCCCTATAATAAGCAATGGATCTCCACCAAGTGCATAACCAACTGGAAAAATTATTGGACTTGCAGCAATTAGCGAACCTACAGCAGTACCTGTAGCCATAGAAATTAACGCAGTAATTAAAAATGCAACTAGAGGAAACCATGCAATTGATAAACCAATCTCCAGAAATGCCCATACCAAACCTTCAACAAGACCAGTGGACTGTAATAATTTCGCCATAACACCTGCCATAAACCATGCTAATAACATGATGGCAAGCATTCTTGATGTTATTCCTTGGATTAATGAATCTATATATATTTTTTTGTCTTTGGCAAGAATTAAGCCTACTAATAAAGCTAAAAGAATCATTGGCCAGAAAGCTTCTGGAAGTGCAGCCCCTGTCATTCCCAGCCATAAAATGCCGACAAACATCACGGCAAAAGGTACTAATAAAATTGGAACCCCACCATAGAATTCCAGTTTTTCATGGCCTAACTCATGTTTTTCCCTATTCATATCCCTATCTCCTCTCAAAATTTTACTAAAGAATTTCTGTGAGTTTGTCTATAGCTATACGGATATCATCTTTTGTGTTATAAAAATGTGGAGCTATTCTAATTACATCATTACGTGCAGATAAAATTACCCCTTGCTGAGCCAACTTACTTTCTATTTCGGAAGCATTTTTTACATAAATTGCAGTATTGGATCCTTTCTTTTTAATATCTTTAGGGCTTTTTACAATCAGCCCTTTTTCTTCTGCTTCATTAATGGTAAATGCAGACAGCAGTTCCAACTGTTGTTCTATTTTATCTATCCCATAATCATTTAAAATAGTTAGAGCAGTTTCAGCAGCAAAACCATTAATCATGGGAAAGGTGCCTGAATCAAATCGCTTTGTTGCTTCTGCATAACTAATATTTTTAATATCAAATGCAAAAGGATCATGTTGGCCAAACCAACCTGTAATTTTCGGCGTAAGACGCTCTGAAATCTTCTTATTTATATACAAAAATGCAATCCCGGGGGTACCTAAGGCATACTTTTGTAGCCCAGCAGTTAGCATATCGACTTCCATTTCCTTTACATCTATCGGGGTCTGACCAAGGGATTGATAGGCATCAACTAATAAGTAAGCTCCTTTTTCATGTATAGCAGTTGCAATTTCTTTTAAATTTTGTTTAAAACCATCGTAAAAGGAAACATGAGAAGTACTGACAAGTAATGTCTCTTCATCTATTTGATTTCGGTAATCTTCTGCCGTGATGGTTTCAGCCAATTTATTTTTTATAAATTCAACCTTATAATTTTCCTGATGGGATAACCATACGTGGCCGACAGTTGGAAAATCAAAGTCAGTCACAAATATCTTTTTTCTTTTTTCATTCTGTAGACTTGAGGCCACACTTGATACTCCATGTGATACACTTGATACAATAGCTATTTCGTCCAAGTCAGCGTTGATCATTTTCGCAAATTGGGCTCGAGCATTTTCACAAGCTTGCATCCAGCCTCCCCAATCCATGCCAGACTCTTCCCATGTATTAACATATCGGTGAATGGCATTTTTAACATCAACATGTAACGCACTTTGGGAACAGCTTGATAGCTGAACTTTATCTCTTAGAATTGGAAATGCTTCTCTTACACTATTCATACTTTGAATCATATTTATCATTCCTTTCATTTTTTAACAGAGGTGTTCATAATGAGTAAATTTATTGATAGCAGTTCTCCATGGTTTGAAAATTTGGACTATGATTGGTCAATACTACTAAACCAGACAATTATAAAATACGAGAACCAACCAGCCAACACTCCTATTTACCACCAAGGAGATCAAGCTGAAAATATTTTCATTGTTCTTGATGGCCGCATTAGGCTTTTCATGTTAACACCTGATGGTAAAGAAAAAGCAATTTCAATAGCTGGGAAGAACTGTCTTTTAGGAGTTAATCGTCACCCGGAAGACAATACTTATTTTGAAAATGCCATTACAGCCTCAGAAGCTAAAATCGCCAGTCTTCCTTATCTACAGTTTGAAAATCTCATTTATCATAATCCCATTCTTGTGAAGCAATATGTTCATCTACTTCAAGAGAAACTGCGTTTTGCCACAACTTATAACCTCCAGTTGTCTTATGGCAGTTCAGTTAAACGTATATACGATGCTTTTTATCATTTAGCCAAGACATATGGAGTGCAAAACAACGTTGGAACTGTCATCCAAATAACATTTACACATCAGGAATTAGCCAATCTAATCGGAACAAGCAGAGTTACAGTGGCAAATACTGTGAATGATATGTTAAAAAATAACCTTCTAAAAAAGACAAAAGGTAAGTATCTAGTCCCGGATCTGAATAGACTTATAACCGGTTAAATTTATTATGTACTAAATTAATTATTCTGTATGTAAAGTATTTTACATTTATTAAAATTTTTCAAAAAATATTACTTATGTTTAGGAAAATTAAATTGTAAGTCTCCATAGAAATTATCGAAGAGCAATTAGAAGAGTCCTTATTTTATTTCATCCAATAAATAATTGCTACGAATTGTGCGATCTGTGTTCCCTCCCAGTCTGCTTGAAAGCTCCATGTCAACATGAATCAATTCCAAATGGGAACATATCAAATCAATTCTGCCTCGATTATTTTCCAATCGCTGGTTAACAAGATACGGTGTAACAATTAAATCTCCAAGAGAAAGCTCCCCATCACTATCCAAAAAGTCGTCATACCAATGCTTAATTGTCCGCTCCTGCCGATCTAGTGCCAACCATTCCTCGAAACGCATAAACGATAAAGTCAAATTCGTCTGCGGATCCAGATCGATGAGCAACACATGCTTCCCTCTGTTTGCCAATTCTGCCGCAATATTAGCAGAGAGCGTCGTTTTACCAACACCACCCTTATAATTCATGACCGAAATTACCCCAATAATCCTCTCCCCCTTCATGTGCACCAGTTAAATATATATGCGAAGTGGCATGACAACTTTCATTATTGGAGGGAGAAATTCGGATTTTGGCTGAGGTTGGTTGGTGGGATTGGGGGTTAAGGGGAAGTTGTGTGATATATCATTGGGGGAGGGTATGCATATGCACACTACTTAATACAAGACTAGTAGTAGTTCCTCTATCCCTCGTCAACAAATGATTTTTTGCTTAACCTAAATCTTTCAGGCGGCAAACCAGATATCAATATAGTCAATAAAAATCCGATAGTTATATTTACCAGATACCATACAATCCAGTAGTTCATCATAAATAATAAAATAGTTAAAATGAAGAAGATAAACATAATCCCTGTAAACCAAACTTCTATCTTTAAACTATTTTTTCCTCGTTTTATGTATTCCATCAATTCAGGCTCAGTCAAATAAACTTCCTTTAGATCTTGATAGTAGACCTTATAGACAAGGATCCCTAAAGTGATAGATATAATCAGGCCAATCATTATATAAGCTACTACGGCAATCGGATGATAAACTGGTAAATGAATCGAACTGACCGCTCTAAATATCGCTAACACAAGAACGAAAGCGACCCAATATAAAATATTATTTTCGTCCCTGTTGTATACCTTGTAAACATGCTTCGTCCGCTTATCTAAGAACAAGGTATACTGATCTATGTTTTTTCCTTGTTTTCGATAAAAAGGGATTAACTTCATTCCGTTTGCTCCTTTTAAATTTCACTTTTACTTCTATAAAGATATTAATTAAAAAGTCTACAGTTATATCTCTTCATTAATAAATTGTTTAATAGTTTTTTGTCTGGTAAAAGGTTTCTTAGCAATATATACTGTTGTAATTCCGCCTGCCATACCGGCAATAATTAATGGCTCCAATTGATGTACACTAAAAAATAATACAGAACAAAAAATGGCTAAAGCAGACATAAAAAAATCCCATATACTTCTTTTTTGAATTGTCTTTGAAAGCTGACCCTAGGACCAAGAAGTCCAGAAACGGCATCCCCGACTTTTGCCAACTCTAACTAATCAACTTTCAAGCTTCATTCAACTGCATACCATCCTATACTTTCAAATAATACACACACTCTCTACTTTTACCAAAAAAACTAATTTAACATAAAAAAAGCAAGCGTAAAACCTTCCCTCCATATAATACCAGGAGATATATTACGCTTGCTCTTTCATTTATATCATTGAGTAAGTTTCAAGCACTTCTCTTTCTACACACAATCCTTACAATTGCCATCCAAGAATTCACCACAGATTTCCGATAAATCGCACCTTATCCCAAATGTCAGTTATCTATGAAAATTTCCGCATTCTTGCTAAGCTGGTTAAATGCTTCATCAGACAGCAGCTTACTATCCTTCCAATTAAAAAGTTATCTTTGAACTCTTCCATATGTTTAACATCTTTCTTAGCAACTTTTTTTCTTCAGAATGATGGCGTTTGACAATACTTTGATGCAAAAGCTTCACCCTAATCAAAGCCTTTAACAGATTTTACTTAATCAGCAGCATTATAAGTTTTTTTGACTGGAGCAAGTTGAATTTCAATTGGCATGGCATCTTTATTATCAAATTCTAATACAGTCTTGCCCTCATCATTGGAAATGATACGATAATTATCCCCCTTTTCCTTTAATCTCCATTCACCTTTTAGTGTCAGACGGAGTTGATGCACCTTACTTTCATTTTCTTTCCAAGGACGCGAATAAGGACCTTCTCCTCCAATAAAATTGCCATTGTCGTCATATTGATCCTCATCCTTCCCTTCATACAAATGCCAATCTGGGTCCACCTCTGAAAGGATTAAATCATTCCCCTTTTCTTTAATCATAATCATTGATGGCGTATCGACCGAAATAATATGGCCCTTATCAAGGGAATCATTTGGTTCCATAATGGCATAACCGGTTGTTTTTGATTTACTATCTTTGACGATATGCGCATCATAATCCTTTTGCAGCACTGTATATGGTGCATGTTTAGATTTATCCATTCTACGGGTAAATGCATTTATCTGGCCGGGATTCGAATCGACAAGTATGGCATACTCATACGACCCTTTATCAGGCGCTTTGCCATGCTTAAGCCATGCTGTCGCAAAGTCCCCTTGGGTATCCCTATCGTCTTTTTGATCTCTGGAGTGTTGTGTTTCTTTATGAATGCCTATTTCCTGACCGGCAGGAATGTAGTATCCATTATCTTTGTTATCGAGCATCCACACAGATTTGTTACCATTTAACGTATTTTCATATGGGAAGTCTGTTACCTTTTTACCGTTAACTCGAACAGGATCCTTTTTATCTACCATATGATTTTGGAACAACGTTGTTTCCGTTTCATGCTGTTGATCTGTGTTTTCAATATTGGAACCAAGCGCAATAATCCTATTATCAAACATAAAAACGGATTTCCTTGCTCTAAATGATTCATCATATTTTGGATGTTCGTGAAGCTTCATAGCAAACATCCCATTTTCTCCTTCGATGTTTAGCCCTCCCGCATAGGACTCATATGTTAGCAGCATTTCAGTAGTTGATTTTGCCCTTAGCTTATCAATAGGAAGATGTTTCGTTGTAGTACCAGGCCAACGGTTCCAATCCCAGCCTTCCTGAGTATAACCACTGTCTAAATAGTTGACAGGATTACCCTTACCTAAAATTTGAATTTGGCCATAAGTAGTATATCTACCAAACAAATTTGCGTTAGAGTAAATTTCATTCGACCAATGATAGCGATGATGACCTTTCACACCAACAAGCCAATTATCTCTCCGATGCAGTGCAAGTACTCCATAATTCATCGTCCAATTTCCGTTAGGTGCAGCTTCTGCTTTATATCCCATAGATTTGAGACGCATGGTTGTTTCATCTACATTCTCTGGTTCAACAAGTCGAAGATAAGCTGCAGCTAATTCAGGATCAATATCTTCCTTTCCATCTGGCGTACCAGCAAGAGCCATATATTTAAATGCGAAACTTTCCAGATGAAGACGGTTTGTTGGATGACGACCAGCTACTCCTATTAGCCACTCATATTTATTAGAATATAAACGGCTTGCTAACACAGCCTTTTTCAACATTCCATGTGCCTCTTCACTTATATGAAATGTTGTATTACTTAACATATAAACGACAGGAGTCATTCCCTCAAACGCATCTCTTGCATATGCTGGATAGAATCCCATGTGATGAAAGGCAGAGCCATCTGGCTTAAATGCTGGCATTAATCCCGGAGCCGGAAGCAAGCCTTGATTCAACCAATCTCTAAGTCGCTCTAACAAAGCGATTTGCTTCTCTTTATCCTCCTCAACTAAAATAGTCGCCACCATGCCCTTTAGTGTCGTATTAAGAATATCAATATTGGCGTAATTTTTATTTAGATCTTCATAAATCCTTCCTATACCTGTATACCAGCTCATCATTTTTTGAGTACGATTCAACAATCCAGCCTCTTTTAGCTCGTCCTTCATAAGCACCACAGCTGGATAGTATCCACGCATGTTATAGCCCAAATGATGCATGGATCCAAGACTACTCCCCCATGCCCATCCTTGATCATGCATGTGTTCTAAAAGATCAAGAAAAATAGATTTCAGTTCACTTTTATATGTCTCATTATCAGTGGTTTGATAAGCCACTGCTACTTCTTTCATAAAATCAGTATAATCTCTCACATCAATCCCATTAACCAGTTTTTCTATTTCATCATAGGCTTCTTTTGGATAAATATCCTGGATATTTTTCAAATTAACTGGTCTCCCAGTTATCGCATTATTACCTCTTGTAATCTTGTAAGATGCAAATTGTTCTTGTATATTTTTCATGTACTGATTAGTAACTTCCTCAGCTTCTCGCAGCTCAAATTCTTTGTATCTATCCTCTATCGTTTGCAACGAACTGCGATCTTCCTCCGTTGTGTTAGCTTCATAACTCTTCGGGAGCAAAGAATCGAATTTATACAAGGATAGCCAATGTGCATTTGGGCTTTGGTCAGCTTCTTTATTTACAAACGGTACCTGAACATCTCTTGTAGGATAACGCGGGTCCACCGGATTACTTAATACCATTTGATCCATATACAGCTTTCCTTCTGTTACACTTTTTGGAGCAGTAATAGAGACTGTATTCATATTAAAGTTCGGATTTCCTTCCATATCATGAAAAGGCACCCATGCCGTTCGCCAACCTGTAAAATTTAAGTTAAAAGTAAATGATGCGTCGGTTTTACCATTGCTGCCAAAATCAAAGATCAACTCATCATTAATCGGGGTTTCATTATATATCCATATTCCAAAGGTATCTTTATTCATGTTTTTTAAATCAATTGGGTTATTAATCGTCAATTGTGAATCCGCTTTGAAGGTCCATTCAAGTGAATTTTTTCCATCCTTGTAACGAGCCTCTGTTGTTTTTATTGTTGATCCACTATCTGTTGAGAAGGCATCAGGCACCCCAGATTCAAACGAAAATGAAGACTCTTTATCCTTATCACTTGAGTCCCATTCTTCAAGCGTAATATCATCAAACCAAACGGTACCTGTACCTTTTTCCAAGAAATTTTGAATACGGACAGTGTTATAGCCTTCAGGGACTTTAACAATCTTTTCAATATGCTTCCAGCCTGAGGTACCGGTTACTTCATTTGAATACTCATAAACCTTTTTATCACCTAAAAAAGTTAAACGCAACCTGGCACCATGGTTACTGGTAACTTTATCTGTTTTAACCCAAGCAGAAAGTTTATATTCTTTTCCGGGAATGACCATCACATCCTGCTCTACTGATGCACGGCTGTCACTAGAAGCTTGAATTTTAATAGATTGCTTTCCTGAATGACTAATTTGATTATCTACTACTAATTCGGGGACGCCACTTGCTTTCCATTGACTCCAGTCCGCTGGTCCTTGAGAATTCAACCACTCTTTACTTTCTATTGTTTCTTCAAACCCTCCATTTTTCAAAAGGTTACTAGTTTCCTTATTAGCAGCATAAGCAATGTCTATTTGCGAACTTATCAGTGGGTAAAACAAAGCGGTGAAAATAACGAAAAAAATTACTTTTAATTTTTTCAAAAAATCACTCCTGAATTGTATTAATTGAATTGGAATAGAGGTCGCAGTTTAAGAGTTAAAGCTTTTAATTAAACACTTATACCATTTACTTTTTGGCACTACTATCTTAACTAGATAAATCTAATAAAAATCTCCCCTTTTTCAGCTATATTAGCTTCCTTAATCATTAGTAACACCCAAATAATGTAACCGCTGTCATTTATGCTTTTTAAAGGAAGCTTGCTGATAACAGAATCTTTGACTAACATTTTTATCATATAATTTAGTCTCTGGCTAAATCTTATTATTATCGGAGATTTTTTCTTGACTTCGGAAGTCAGTATTCTGTATAGAATAAATTTTCAAAATTATATAAAAGTAATTAGTTCATAAGCACTATTTTCAAATTTAAGAAATAGTAGACTTTAAAAATTCAAACTCGATAAGTAATTAAATAAATAAACTGCCATTAAAACATTCTAATGGCAGTTCATTATTTGTTGTATATCGACAATATCCATGGAGTACTGGCACCATAACTAAAGCAATGTAAAACTGCCTATTCGTATGTTTAAGTTTCCTTTTCTAAAACAAATCTATAATTTAACAGATGCTCTAGATAAAGATCTAGTGGATATAGTAGTGGAAAAGAGGGTCTAATGAATGATAAGTAGAAAAATTCGGGGAGTTACAAATACCCATAACCTGAAAAAGTATGTTGTAGTGTGTATTTTACTGATTGAGGAGTTTACGAAGTTTCTTCTCGTGCTGCACAGTTTTGCTTGAGAGAAAGTCAACCGTTTCTTGTATTTCTGTTAATTCGACACGTGAACCATTAAGCTTTGCTTCCATGCGATCAAAACGTTCATCCATGCGATTCTCCAGCTCAGTCTTCATATTATCCATACGGCTCTCAAGTGCACCCTTCATGTCACTCATACTTGTCTCAAGTTCGGTTATTTTTCCAGTAATTTCCCCAGAATATTGCTTGAGAGCATTAAGAACCTCATTTAGTTCATGCTTTTCCATATTGTATCACCCCCTATTAAAGACATTATATGCGATAATACTTCATATTTAAAGGCTTAGTATGGTTTTGTTTGACGTATATGCGACAAAAGTAGGTTATAGCCCACATACTCTCTGTGAGAGGGAAGGAACTCAGAAATTAGGATACATAATTAGGTTGATTACTTTAACCTGCCTAATATTATTAAAAATATCCGGTTACTTTTCTCTGTTAAGAAACTGTTTTTCTTATGTTCAGCAGGACACGAAAGGATACGCTGTACCACTTATCATTGAAAATGCCGCTAAAATACTACTGGAAATAGCCTTGAATTTAGATGATTAGGTTCGATTGGGATATGCCCCCAGCAATTCTACTCACTATACAGCCCAAACTCGATAAGTAATTAAACCGCCATAAAACGTTCTAATGGCGGTTTATTATTTTAGTGTATATCGAAAACTATTCGAGGAGTGACTGACACCCTACTTCCTACATTGCCTCCCCTTTCCTCTCTATCCCTACCGAACGATTTTGTCTGCTATTTTTAATCCATACAAACAGAATGGCCAAAATCAGCACAAACCCTAAGTAACCCGTTATTGGATAAACAGAACCTACCAATTGAATGAATCCGATAAAGCTTACACCAAAGGACAACAGACAGATGATTACCATACTGATCTTGAACTTTGGGGTTTCCGGTTGGACAAATCTCGCCGTAAACGCATAAAGCATGCCGACCGCCGTGTTGTATATCATACCGAGTAAAGCAATGGTCATAAGAATTCCTATCACTGGTGACAAGTCTGTTGCCAACAGTAGTGTAGGCATAGCTGCACCTTGAATTTTATCGGCATTCATGAATAGTGCCCCATTGATCAGAAATAGCAACAGACCTAACCCTAGACCACCAAGCATACCGCCAAAACCAGCCACTTTTCTGTCCTTTACCGTACCACCGATAATTGCCAGCATCGAAATTCCTGCTGCAATGTTATAAGATACATACAGGAAACCACCCAACAGCCAATTTGGTGCCGCAGAAGGCTGATCAGTTGCAGCAGCGCCAAGTTTACTCATATCCGTGTCATTTGCGATAACTGCATACAAAGTAATGGCAAAGATCAATACGAGCAACAATGGTGTAACCATGCTGATAATGGAGATGACTTTCTTGACATTCATCAGGAGAGTCAGAATTACCAGTACTGTAAGAATAAAGGCTCCAACTATAGGCGATATGCCAAACTGCTGCTGAAAAATGGAGCCACTCCCTGCAAGCATTACTGTAGCAACACCAAAGAGGAAGAAAGTAACTAAAATATCAATTCCTATACCAACGTACTTTCCGCATATGTGATAAATGACATCCTTATGTGACACTGTCTGCAGATCGGAGCCGATTTGCATGATTTGCATGCCCAGAAAAGCAAACAGAAGTGTGGCAATACCACTTCCAATCAATCCTTTCCAACCAAAACTGGTGAAAAACTGCATCACTTCCTGACCTGATGCAAATCCTGCCCCAACTAGCAGTCCAATGTAAGCACCGGCAATCTTCAAACTCGTTTTCATCATATAGCCTCCACATTACTGAATTTTTAGTTAATTATACATGAAAGAAAATCGCCATCTGAATTGGCGAGATTCTTTCATATATAGTCCAAGTTTTACCACTTAAAAATCAAAAACATATTCTTCTACTCTAAATTGGTTCAAGATAGAATCATCTATCTCGTAACCAATACCTAGCTTTTCAGGAACATAAATTAAACCATTCTCCACCGTGACCTCTGGTTTGATAATATCTTTTTCCCAATACCTGGACGATCCAGCTGTATCCCCCGGGAGATTAAAACCTCCCAATGTAGTGAGCGCGATATTATGTGCACGGCCTACTCCTGCTTCCAGCATGCCGCCACACCAAACATCAATACCGTGATCACGGCAGTAGTCATGAATACGCTTTGCTTCTGACAAACCACCCACACGTCCGATTTTGATATTGATAATTTCACAGCTGCCAAGCTCGACGGCTTTTCTTGTGTCTTCCAATGAATGAATGCTTTCATCCAGACAAATTGGTGTTTTCATCTCCTTTTGCAGTGTAGCATGGTCGATAATATCGTCATGGGCGAGCGGCTGTTCAATCATCATCAAATTAAGCTCATCAAGTTTTTTTAAATTTTCCAAGTCTGCCAGCGTATAGGCGGAATTGGCGTCTGCCATTATTGGCGTGTCGGGGAACTTTTCCCGAACTTGGCGGAGGACGTCTACATCCCAACCGGGTTTGATTTTAATTTTAATACGCTTGTACCCTTCAGCAACAAAGTCACCGACTGTCTCAATTAACTTCTCTACAGATGGTTGAATTCCAATGCTGATACCAACATCAATTTCTTTTTTCTCTCCCCCAAGTGCTGTAGCAAGTGTCATATTGTTCTGTTTGGCATATAAATCCCAGACTGCTCCTTCTAAAGCCGACTTCGCCATATTATTCCGCTTGATTGGCTGGAAAAGTGCTGACACGTCATCAGGGTGGACGATTGGTTCTTCTTGCAAAATTGGAATAAGAAAGTCGCGCATCATATGTAAGTTCGTTTCTACTGTCTCCTCGCTGTACCATGGATTGGTAAAAGCAACCGATTCGCCAAATCCCCGATTTCCCCTGTCATCAACTGCTTCTGTAATGAAAAATTCTTTGTCTTGCATTGTGCCAAAGCTCGTTGTAAACGGATGCTTCATCCTCATTTTTAATTTATGCAATTTAATTTGTTTGATTGGAATCAAAATACATCGTCCCTTCACTATTTAGTAAATACGTAGTAACTGTATGCTTCTTCTTTCGTACGAAGTAGATCTCTTGCTTGAAAACCGTGATCGAAGAGCTTCTTAAATACCTTTCCTGTTTCCTGGCGCCAGCTTTTTGCAAGGGTAAAATCTGCTTGCTTCATCGTCTGAAAATCGGCTGGGATTGCCACAAAATAAGTAGAACTATCGATAACGTCCCCTGTTTCCAAATGCTTTTTAATAATTGGTTCACCATGCCTGCCACCGTCGAGCAACACAAGCTCTATATCCCAGGTCGCGGGCTGTACGCTCTTCTTTTCACCCAGCTCCCATTTAATCTGAAACCTATCTGTTGGCAGGCCATGATTCAATTCATCAGCCATATCACCATAATGGTTCGGGTGATAAATTGCACCTACCGCACCTAGCTTATGCAGATTCACGTAAGCATTTCTGCTCTCCAGCGGATCGTATGTCCATGTGATCATATCATAACCAAGCGTGCGCGCAATTTCCGCCTGCTTAAATTTCAATGCCTCCCCCAGCCCGTTCATGCGATAACCGGGCAGCATACCCATCATATGGGAGCATAAATAGGACGCTTTTCTATCAAAACCAGCGAAACTATACAAAAACCCTACCATCTGATCCTCTTCGAAGGCACCCAGGATAATACCTCCATGGTGCATTGCGGTAAACGTCTGGTGAACAGGAATTGGATCCATTTGCCATACGGCAGCTTCCACTTTTTGCATCTCGTACAGTTCTGACATCGTCGTTAGTTGCCGAATCTCTACTGGCATCTAATCCCCTCCTGACTGTACTTTTCAGCTGTTTTGACCATCGCTTTCGTCATGATGGATACAGCCTCTGGGATCGCTTCATGATTAAAGGTCATTTGCGGGTGATGAAGTCCCGGTTTTAAGCCACATCCAATCGCAAGCATCGTCGCCTTTAGCTGTGGTCGCTCGATCGTATAAAAATGAAAATCATCCCCACCTGTTGTGGTGATTGCCGGCTTCGTATTTTCCCTGCCAACATGTTCCGTAATTGCTTCCTGTAAAATTTCTGTAGCTCTTTCATCTGGTACAGCTGCCGCCACATGTGCTTTTGTTTTCAACTTAACAGGAACACAGTGATATTTCTCAAGCATCCTGGCAATTTTTTCGATTTTATCCGTTAGTAAAGTCATTACCTCATTCGTTTGTGCACGAACATCGATGGAAAACGTCGCCTTTCCTGGAATGATATTGGCATTCTTACCGCCAGCCTGAAAAGCGGTCATCTTCACGGAATAAGGAACCCTTGGGTCTGCATGTATATTATTCAAATGCTGGAAAAATTCCATGCCGATCTGAATCGCATTTTCGTTTAAATGCGGCCGAGCTCCATGTGCATCTTCCCCTAAAACAGTACCTTCGATAAACTTTGCCGCCCCATGGCGGATTGCTGGGGCGAATTGGCCTGCTTCCAATTCTTCCATTGGTCTCAAATGCATACCATACAAAAAGTCGACATCATCAACCACACCATGCTCCACCATTTTTAATGCTCCCGTGCCTTTTTCCTCTGCTGGTTGGAAGATAAAACGATATGTCCCGCGCTCAGTGAGCCCCTTTTCCATAAGAGTAAGGAACACCCCAAGTACAATGGTCATATGTGCATCATGCCCGCAAGAGTGATTAGCCTGCATATTGCCATCTACTTCCTGCCAAAGCGCATCCATATCTGCACGGATTGCCACCACCGGCTTTCCACTACCGATTTCCACCACTACTGCCGCACAGTCATCAAATGTTTGTATCTTACAATCATATGGAGAGACTACGGACTGAATATAATCCCTTGTCTCATGCTCCTCCCAGCTGATTTCCGGATGCTCATGTAAATGTTTAAATATATCTTTCAATCGTTCTTCCATTGATTTTGTATTGAAATTCAAAATGTACATCTCCTTACTTACAATTATTCATCCTAAGGCTTGCGTTCACTAACCCTTTTATCTGCCAAAGAAATCATTACTTGCCATTTCATCAAAACGGGCAACCCGTTGCTGAAATTCTTCTATATTTTTTTGCGAAATTGCGGAAACAATGTTCTTTGCTAATGACATTGCCACAGGAGCGACATCAAGGGTAGATACGGAATTCAGATGAATCGGCAGTACCAGATCAGCATATCCCGAAACGGGAGCAGCCGGTGAATCTGTAATTGCAATAATAAAAGCGCCCTGCTTCTCAGCAAGCTTAGCAAGATTTACCGTATCTGCGGCATACCGATGGAATGAAAAAACCACTACAACACTCTTCTCTGTCAATTCACCCACTCTCAGCAGAACATCATCTACCGTTGGCTGATATAATCTTGTTCTTCCCATTACTAAATCAAGGGCAAATGCAAACCAACTCGCCAGCGCATGAGATGTGCGAAGCCCTGCAACTAGTGTGCGATCACATGTCGACAAACGAGAAACTGCGGTTGCCAGGCTTTCCTCCGAAAGACGGGACATTGCTTGCCTGATTGTTTGTGCATCCTCCTCCATCAATTCCTTAATAGATTCTGTCTGTGTTTCTTGTTTTCCAAAATCAGACAATGAACTTTTTTCAAGCATGGATTGGCGCACTTCTTCCTGCAACTGTCGATAACCAGAATATCCAAGCTTTTGGCAGAAGCGAATCACCGTCGTTTCACTAACATCCATTATCTTGCCTGCTTCTGAAGCAGACATCATCGCAAACATTTTCGGTTCGTCATATAAATATGATGTAATCTTCAGTAAATTCTTTGAAAAGGTCTGTTGTTTTTCTGCAATTCTTTGATAAATGGCCTCCACTTTAAAATACCTCCATGAGCCTAAAACGCTTAAATGAAGTTAATACTTCATTATTTTATTTTATATGAAGCAAATACTTTATATTTTCAAACAATTTTAACACACGGTTATAAAATTTGGCAATAGTTTGTTTATTATTCTTTTAGGGTGCCTGCCACTTCTCGACTTGTGGCGTAAGATATGGGGGTTCTGTGGCAAAATAAAATAACTTGGCGATATGTCCAAAGGAATTCTTGTGAGCATGAGAAACAGCAAGCAGAAATAAACAAACACAAAAAAGCTCCCACCGATAAACAGTGAGAACTGGAAGTGTTGCTGGCAAAATAGACTGGAAGTGGAAGGATCTGAACAGACCCAAGCCTGTCCTTTATTCAGATAACACCTCACTAATATCCATCGAAGAAGTGACTGCACCAATAATTTCTCCTTTCTTATTTACTAATGGTTCACCATAAACGTAATAGCTACGATCACCGTCAGATAAAGGAAAGGTTATTTTCTTTTTACATTTCACACCCTCTTCGATTACTTTCCTTTTCAGGTCCATTAAATCAAGAATCCCTTGGTTCATTGCGAGTTCATCATCGCGTTTGCCAAGACTGCTACTGGTGTCGAAATCCGGATGAGGGTTAAATAGCCAAGTATATCTTAGATCCAGATCACAGTGAGCAATTACCATAGGTGAATTTTTCAAAGCTAAATAAAAGGGCTCTTCAAAATCCTCAGTAAAAAAAGCGGTGGAACTAAAACCCAATACATCAGCAATATTTCTGGCAACATCAAAGCTTGGTTTTCGCTTCCCATTTTCTATTTGGGAATAAAAAGCTCGATTTATAAATGCCTTTGATGCCACATCCTCCTGAGTTAATCCCTTTGCAATCCTCATCTTCTTTAACCAGTCCCTCATCCGCATCATCCTTCTTATGTAGCAATCAGCCACATTATTTTTACTGCTTTTAATATAAGATATATATAGTATAGCAAATTATACGAGGTCTTGAGGAAAGGATGTTTTCATGGAATTTTTATCTGACAAACAGTTAGCAGATGCTTATCAGAAAGCATTTGAGTTGAATTTAGATAAAGATTTTCTTCATTTACTACAAGGAGAAATAAATAAACGAAAATTTGATTCAATAAAGAAGAGAACTATTTGTCCTGAGGCTACTAACAAATAACAGGAACTGTGGTTGGCTAAATGTTAACTGAAGTTTTTTTCGGCTAAAGTAACTTGAATCAAATTAGACCCACTTACAACTTATTATTAAATAAGGCTTTATTACGATAAAAAATGGGTAGCATTCTATCAGTCTCCCCATCGCATCCAGCAAAACCTTACGGGTATAACAGCGGGGCTCGCTACTAAAACACATCCGTAGCGAAGCCCCTCCAAATCTACATCCCCACATACACAACCTGTTCATACAGTTCCGCCATATCTTTTGCCAATGACTTTACCTTTAACTCCTGGGTAACCCGATCGTCTGACGCAAATTCCTCAAGCCGAACTTTCAAATCTTCCCACCACTTCACTAATTCTGGTACATCCATTCCGTCTAATCGTTTTTTCAAATCTTCAAGGAAAATCTCGTGTACGGAAAACTTGTTGACTAGACGAATCACTTCCAGTCCAAGAATGTTTGCGGTACCTTCCCAAACGGTCAGCACTTGTGCGTCACGAAGCAGCCTTGGTGTGACAAAATCCTCGATATAGCCATTCCCGCCATGCATTTCGATTGCTTCATGAGCAAAGGCAATTGCCTGTTCTGCAGATTCTTTTTTCATAATCGCAATGAGCAAACGGTTAAGTGCTTCTTCCTCTTTCGTCGCCTCTCCGTTGGTTACCTTCCCATGTAACTGGATCAACTCAAATATGGCTGCCGTTTCTGCCTCCAGCTTTTGTTTCAGCTGTGTCAGTGTCTGCTGAATCATTGGAAATTCACATAGTCGTTTACCAAAAGCATCACGGCGTTCGGCATATGCCTTCGCTTCCGTATAGCTTCTGCGCATGATTCCGATGGATGCCACCATATTGCAAATTCTTGATAGATTAAGAGCCTCCATCATATAGTAGAATCCCCGATTTGGATCGCCGATCACATAAGCTTTTGCCCCATCAAATTCCACCTCTGCAGAGGGAACCGCACGAACACCTAGCTTATCCTTCAATCTACGAATGCGTAAATTATTTATACTGCCATCCTCGTTCTTCCATGGAACAGCAAACAAGGTAAGTCCGCGTGTTCCCGCAGGCGCGCCTTCTTTTCTTGCAAGCACCATGGCTACACCACACATACCGGCATTGGAGGCAAAATATTTC
The DNA here is from genome assembly GCF_001878675.1 of Virgibacillus halodenitrificans. NCBI lineage: Bacteria > Bacillati > Bacillota > Bacilli > Caryophanales > Bacillaceae > Virgibacillus > Virgibacillus halodenitrificans. Next base: position 3,212,902 of record NZ_CP017962.1, read on the forward strand.
TCACCATATAAACGAAAATGATCCCCTGCTTCCTTTGCCTGCACAACGTTTGCTCCGACATCTGACCCGCCCTGTCTCTCGGTAAGAAACGTTGCACCTTCATAGAGTTCCACACCCCCTGTTGCACAAACATGTGGCAAAAATTGTTGCTTAATAGCTTGATCTGCATAGTGATCAAGCAAATAAGCTGTTGCCAATGTCAGTGTAACTGGACAATAAAACCCCGGTTCAGCCTGTGATAACTGGTAACCTTGCGCAAAACTATAGGTATAGTTCCCTTTCCGTCCTAGCTCTGGTATTTCCTTATGCACGTAACCGATAATACCCGTGTTGTACGTTTCCGCAACCGTCTGCTTATACCCTTCGTTTACCCATACCTCCGAAACCTCTTCTCCATATTTGTTGTAACGGAGTAATCTTGGCTGCCCCTCCCGATCTGTATGGACTGCACGTTCATCAATATGGTTTGCGCAGGCATCGCCGAATTTCTTCAACTCTTTGGAGGCATATGCATAAAGATCCTCGTCCAGATGCTTTTCCAACAGCTTTTGAAAAAAATCATCCTCGGTAAAGAAGTTTCGCCTTTGTTGTGTCCTTGTTTCCTGTAATACATGCATCATTTCGTAACCCCTTCCCGCAATACCTGTTTTAAAATCTTACCGGATGCGTTTCTTGGCAAAGCTTCCACCTGCTCGTAAATCCGAGGGATCTTATATGAGGCAAGACTTCCTTTCAAAAATTCCTTCACATCATCTGGATTCACTTTTGTTGTTGCTGAAAATATAGCTTTAATGGTCTCTCCCCATTCCGGATGGGGTACGCCGATAACAGCAACCTCTGTAACACCTTCATACATCACAAAAATATCTTCAATCTCTTTTGGATAAACGTTCACACCGCCGGTGATAATCATGTCTTTCTTTCGGTCAATAACCCAAAAGTAACCATCCTCATCTTGTATTGCCATATCTCCCGTCCGCAGCCAATCATCTTGTAAAACCGCAGCAGTCGCTTCCGGATTATTATAATAGCCAACCATATTGCTTTCCCCACGCAAGGCAATTTCTCCCACTTCTCCAGCCGGCAGCTCTTTACCTTCATCATCAATAATCCGGATTTCCATACCAAGTGCCGCACGTTTTCCGATGCTCCCGGCTTTTTCCTCATGTTCATGATCAAAGAGCAATGTCCCACTCGGTCCTGCTTCCGTCAAACCATAAACACACACAAGATTCCCGTCTGGAAAAGCCACTTTTAATTGCTGCACCTGCTTTGTTGATAAGCCTGCACCACCATATATCCACCACTTCATGGAAGAAAGGTCGGCTTCGTTTATACGCTTATGCCGGGCTGTTGTTAAATAGGCAACTGGCGCGCCAAAGAAATGGGTGGTTCGTTCCTTCTCAACAGTATCTAATAATAAATCAGGCGAGAATGTTGGTGTCAAAACCAATGTAGCACCGACAATCATTCCAGCCATGAAAAATAGATGCAACGGGGCTGAATGACTGAGTGGCATCATTAACAGAATTCTGCTTTCCGGCTTCACTTCCATCTCTACACATATCATGTTCGCGACGGTTAAAATATTGCGGTAACTGAAAAGCACCCCTTTTGGATCTCCAGTTGTGCCAGAAGTATACAAAATTGTAGAAAGATCATCCTCCGTTAAATCACATGAAATGGCTTTCGAGTTTCCGCTGTCTATCAATGATTCAAAACTCCTCCAATTGCCCTGTGCTTTCCCCGTTTTAATTAGAATCGATGGTTCTGTAAAATGCTGCACACCTGAAAACAGGAGCTCATGCACAATAAGCGCCTTCGTTTCGGAATTTTTCACAATGTAATTCACTTCCGGCCCCGTAAGTTTTGCATTGATCGGCACAACAATAGCCCCAATTCGCTGCACAGCAAAATATGCAATGGCAAACGCATTCACATTCGGCATAAGCAGTGCAACCTTATCCCCTTTGCTAATCCCCAAGTTATTGATAGCGCTTCCAAATTGATTCACATGAAGGTCAAGCTCCTGATAAGTCAACCGCTGCCCCTGACATACCACCGCTTCTTGCGACGGGTACTTCCTTGCATTACGTGCCAGCAACTCCGAACTGTTCATCCATCTTCCCCCTCATCCTTTAGTTTTTGTGTAAACTGTTCCATAAGAACTTCCATCTCCGATTTTAGTGCCTGAAATTCCGCAATCACTTCTTCAATTTCCGCAACCTTTTCTTCACCATACTCAATGGTCCGCTTCAGTTGTTTCTTACCAGAACGATCTTCATCAAATAACAATATCATTTCTTTAATCTCTTCCAGCGAAAAGCCATAACGTTTTCCTCGAAAAATAAGCTTAAGCCTTGTCACATCAGATTTAGAAAATACTCTTCTATTCCCCGTCGTGCGCCCAGGTACCAAAAGACCAATTTCCTCATAATACCGAATCGTCCTTGTTGTCACATCAAATTCTGCCGCAACCTCCGCAATCGTCTTCACAGCCCTCCCCCTCACTTTTATTTTCATTTTACCATTGACGTTAACGTTAAATACAAGGGTTATTTTTTGGGTGGATAAGAGTTGCTTATAAGTGGAGGTGTTAGGAGTAGTGGGGCTAAAAATAGCATGTGGGACTTAGCTGCTCCTGTCCAAGCTAAGGTCCATAATATAAATTTGTGTTAACCATATGTATGCTCACCAATAAGGGAAGCTATTACATGATTCAGGAAGTGACTATGCACCTTTAGCCTGTATAAAAGGAATTATGATATAATAAGGGCAAGCTATCCATAACCTTTGAAAAAAGGACAGGAAAAAAATCTTAGAGGGTGATGAGGATATGACTACTCTAACTCTAAATGATATTGAAAGCAGAGTTGTTAAAAATTCAATTCAATATAGTGATACTAACAGACAAATTATTTCTTAGATAAAAAGTAAAAATTTAAATCAAGGCCGCGTTAGACCTAAAAATCAAACTTAAGAAAAAATTTTAGCTACATTCTCTCGGAGTTAAGTCATTTTATTATTTATCTTGCCAGAATGGAAAAAACAGCAACTAAAAGATAGCTTACATTCAAAAAAAGATTAAACAAAAGGAAAGGAATAACAAGTATCTTCTTGTTGTAATTCCTTTCCTTAATGGTAAAAATGTTTTTCTAAAGCTTCAACATCATTTTGATCAGTTAGTATGCTTATCGCCCAAGTATATGGAGATTCGTGAAATCTCAGTTTATCTTTAACTAAAGTCTCTTCTACTTCTGATTCTTGAATCTTTTTCATTGCTTCCTCTTTACTTTTACCAAACTCGCTCATTAGTTCTTTTGATATATATTGAACCATTAAGTCAATCTCATTACGAAGTTCAATTGATTTGTTTGTATTTAGCACTTTATCACCTAAAAAAGTTGTGTGTATTGAGCGGCTTCATTTGTTAATACTGCTAACTAATTTTTATTATTATATGCTTTTATATCTTCATGATTTTTCGATACTAAACCACCATCATCAACAGGTCCATAAATCCAATCTTTCTGTTTTACAGGGGATTGATTAGTTTGGCGCATATTCTATAAACAAACTGTTTCCATTCATAACCTTCATTTGAGGAATGGCAGGCACCCAATCATATCGTTTGTCCATTTTCTCTATTTTTTTCTTTTAACACGTCCGTTATTATCGGTATATATTTCGGTTAAACCTAATTTATGAGCCTTTTTTATTAGCTCGTCTGTACGAGATCGGGAGGATTTAAGAATGTCGTTTTGTTTTTTTTCTAAGTTCAGGCCATGATTATGTTTAGGTGTTTTCAAAGCATCCATACATTATACCCCCTCTTTATTTTTAATCTTATCATAAAAATGCGCTAACGCACACATATCCGCATAAAATATTACCGTTCTTTTATCATCCTCTTGAAATTCATTTTTACCCTCACTCTGAACGCAAAGTACACCTACAATCTCTCTGCCAATCTTAATGGGAACTCCCAGTATTGATCCGTATTCATGTTTAGGAGCATATTCTTCTCTAAAATGTTGGCTAATTGTAACATCTGATACGAGTTCTGTTTTACCGGTCTTCCATATATGACCTGCAAATCCTTCTCCTTTTTTAAACTTTCTATTTCTAGAGGAAGAAAACTCGATTCTACTGTATGCAAACATTTCCAGCTCGTTATTCTTATTAATAAAATAGATAGTTGAAGATTTATCGGCTCTGTCTTCTAATAATATAGTTACACATTCATCCAATACATTATTACAAAATTCAAGCTTCCAATATGGTTTGCGCTCTACTAATAGCTGAATCAATGATCGAACCAATCTACTCGCATTTTTGTGGTGTCTAATAAAAATATCACTTATGTAGGCTATTTGTTCTAATTCAAGATCTTTTTGTTCAAGCTCATCCAGTAAGTTGTCCGTATACATTTCCTGTTCTTCCAGTTTCCCTTTTAGTATATGTTTTTCCTTTAATATTTTTGAACGGTTCTTGCTTTCTTTTTTAAAGTCTGGATGATACATGAAATTAGGTATATTTGTTGCACCTACAGAAACAACGTCCGGGTTAGCCCTGATTTCTCTTGCCAATATACTCGTTAAAAAAATTATTGTTAACAGAACGCAAATTAATTCAAACACTCCTTTAGAAGAAACTTTTCCGGTTGGAACCATCCAGTTATGAATCGTTGTATACGTTTCACTAATACCTAAAAAGATGGCTAAAGTAAGTAGCAATCCAACAATATAACTTAAAATTAGCTTTGCTGATTTTGGCATTTTATTCTCCACCTTTTATACATTTTGAGTTAAATAATAATCCAACTTCACACTCCTATACTTCTTTCCCCAAAAAGATAGGTTAGTATTGCTTAACTTATCTCACAATCCCCTCAAAGGTCGGCTTCTTTTTCATCTACATTGCTCACACCTCAGTTCTAAAACATATATGTATTAAATAAATTATAGATCATATGTTCGCAAAAAGATAGCTATATACAAAACATTTAATCGACAAAATACTACATAATTCGAGAAGTGACAGTCACTACCGACTTACTCAATCTCTCAACCCGTAAAAGCAACCAGATAATTTTCGACAGGATACGGGGAGCGACAGTGACATTCAAAACTTAATTTCTTTATGTCTTCTACACGCATGCCAAAATCTGGATCTTCAGCAACTTCCTTAGTATAAGGGAGACAGGGAATAATTGGTGACATGATCGTATAACAAGATGAGCAGAACAAGATTGAGTGAAACACCTAACCATTCACCGTATAAATGAATGTACTGCTGGAAATAATAGTTTTATAGATTAAAAGGAAGGGGAACTTTGTATGCCACGAATATCAGTAGTTCCATTTAGTAGGATTGTGGAAATTTATGGAAACACCCATCACAGAAATGATCTGGAAGCAATGAAACATTTAGAGAATGCTTATGAGCAGGGAATGACAGAGATTATTAGGGAAATGGCTTATTTGGAGATGCTTCATTATGAGAAAGAGTATGTACCTGAAAATAACCATGGCGAAACACGTAATGAAGAAACACCATTTCAGCGTGCTATACGTCTGTGTCATACCAAAGACCAAAGAGATGCATTGTTTGATGTAGAAGCTGAACTCAATTCCTTCGCTGTGTTCGAATCGGAGAGATATTTTATTGATGGGTTTATACGCGGGTACAAATTTCTGAAAAGAAACAACTGCTCATAAACGTTAATTATTCCTTTCTTCTCATCAGTGATTAATGGGCCGACCACATGCCAGATTCTACACCTCAGAGGCAATCTATATATCCGTACTACAATTGCATTTACTGGCCCATTCTTGGTTCTGTGATATTATCCCTCTGTATACTCTTACTCTTCCCCCAATAACAACCTTGACTATCATCCCTGCAAAGTACGGCGGCGATTCTGACCCAACTTTTTAAACATCACAAAATGAATAACCAACGAAATTAAAAAACTGCAGAGAATAGACTCCTGCAGTGTTTTTATTTGTTACTTCATAATGGGATCTTACTCCAAATTTTGAAGAACGATTTTTGTAGTCTGTAACATTACTGATTGAGGAATTTACGAAGTTTCTTCTCGTGCTGCATAGTTTTGCTGGAAAGAAAGTCAACGGTTTCTTGTGTTTCTGTTAATTCAACACGTACTCCATTAATTTTTGTTTCAATACGATCAAAACGTTCATCCATACGGTTTTCAAGTTCCGTCTTCATATTATGCATGCCGTTCTCAAGCTCAGTTATCCTTCCAGTGATCTCCCCAGAGTATTGTTTAAGTGCATTAAGAATTTCCTTCAGTTCATGTTGTTCCATGTTGTATCACTTCCCTATTAAAATCATTATATGCTATACTACTTCTTATTTAAAGGCCTATTCTCTTGGGATTTTAATTGGATTGCGGCAATGTGCTTCTGCGCAACAAGTATTAAACTAAGTCACTAGATTTCCGGTTTATCGTCATCTCTAATAAAGATGATTAAATGATAACGTTCATTCCTATCTAGTTTTAAAGGAGAACCACTTTATGCTTACATCACTATAAAGGAGTCGGAAGCTGACCCCAGAACTCACTTAACTCGGGAAGTGACAGTGCACCAAAAACTAAAAAAGATGCTGACTCTGGAGAGATCGTTCTTGGTGAGGGCAGCGAGGATTCCTTTTGGGAAGTGGAAGAAGGCCAATATATTGATCTAATGATTGCGGTTAAATTGGATGAAAGCGCCGGGAACGATTATCAGGGTGCACGCTACAACGCCTTTCTTAACGTTATCGCAAAACAAACAGATGATGGAGCCAAGTACGAATAATAAATGAAAATAGCAAAAGGTGAAAATGAATGCAGTCAAATATATATATTGACCCAAAAATAGACATTGCTAGTGACGAATACATTGGCATAATAATTGAGTTTAAAATAAAACCTGCCAAAACTGCCGTGGCCACATGTATATCAAATTTGACAATGGAACAAGCCAAACAGCAGGTTGAAACAAGCCACCAGATATTTCAAAGGGAACTCAAACAGTTAGAGGAATCCAATATTGAATATTTCATCATTAATACCTATAAAGATTCCTTTAATGGTGTGTCGATGCGTCTAAAAGGAAATACAGTTCAACGCTTGCTTCGATCCACTGTTATAAAAGCGATTTATAAGACCGAGGAAATGAATGTACCTAAAAAGCCAGTAGATACAAGGTATCAAATATAACAATCCCCCCTGATAGTAAGTGTAATTAACTTAGTATTGGGGGGATTTGTTACATTGAATATGCTATTCCTTCATGCCTTGGACCTTGGAAATTTTCCATTGGAGAGGTTGGCAAGTGTTTTTTTATTTATGTAACAACTTCAAAGACCAATATATAAGTTAATTGCCAAAGACTACATTTTTAGTTTGTAATAACCACTATACTGGCAAATAAAATCCGCATCTTTTACATCAACTGACACAACCTCGTATTTAGCAAATGTGTGTTTTAAATTTGGAAGATGCCAGCCACCTAGAACTATAAATTTCTTCAATCAAGCTGCAGAAGGAGGCCTCCCCACCATCCCCCAATACTCAACCTCATTAAATAACCGTTGTTCACGAGGTTCTTTCTGTGATAATAGTAAATATATTTGTTCTTCATACACGTTCTTTTTCTTGTGAAAGGGCATCGTAACTGACCTTGCATATTTCTCAATAAAATAAAGTTGAAAAGAAGTTAAGCTTCCATCAATCCGCATAAATTCAAGGTGCTTTCGAATATGAGGAGCTTTTTTGCACAAAATGGAGGAACTCCAAATTTTATTCATCATGGTAAGATCACGTGCTTTCTCTGCATAAAGCTTTCCTCTTTTAGTCATTTCTTCGTGAAAAGAAAATTGCAGGATTTGCTTCATAGTAAAACCTGTTCTGTCCTGAATACTTTGTAGATCAGCATTTTCAAGTTGATTGACCAAGTCAAAACGAAACTGGTTTAATTTCTGGATACCAACTTTATTTGTAATTGTATTCCGTAACGTTAAGTACACTATATCGTCTCGTGAATCAGGACTTATAATTTGGGCATTCACTACTGCATTACTATTATATTTTTTCTGTAAAGCTATTTCATGAAAATCAGTTACATAGAACAGTTCTCCATTCCATTTATATAAGTATATTAATATTGAAGGTATTGGAGTTAGCGTCTTTAATTCCCTTAATGCATTTTTTGAAGGTAAGTGGACTTCACTCTTTGTAATCATTTGGATATTACTAATTGGTATTAATGTTAATTCTCCGTTGCTCATACGACCATCCTCCTTGCTTCACTATATGAAGCAGGACGATTGTCCTATTAACATAACTAACAAACGCTTGAAAACTTTTGTTCAATAAAGTTTATCTGATTATTATGGATAAATAGATCCACTGTTTGTGAGCTGGAAAGCCAGCAAAATAATTAAGAATAACCTTTTGTAAAAAATCTGCTTACAAAAAAGCATGATACTAGTATACAGGGGTTTTTTAGTGATTAATTGTCGTGGTCCTCGAACTGCACTCAAGAAAACCTCAAAAAGATATCATATGATTTTAATCAAGTGACGAACTTCTAGTCTATATATGTCTATATTCTCTACTCTACGACTTTAAAGCAGCCGGTGCTGACCCCACCAGTTCCCAAACCTTAGCTATATACAAAAAATATATTAGACAAATCACTACATAATTCAGCCAGTACCAGACACTCACCTCACCATCCTCCACCCCACCCAATTACACCCTATTCAAAAATTTCCATAAAAAATAGGTTGTAATTGGTTGTCAGATAGTTTAGTATGTTAACATATTCTGAAAATTGGGAGGGGTTAAAATTGAATGAAAACGAAGCTCTAATTGAAGTTCGCAGAGGTAATCATATAGAGAGCGCGCATAATTTACATATTGCTGTCGTTGATTCTGCAGGAACGTTGCTGCATTATGCTGGAAATAGTAACAAAAATATTTATGCCCGTTCTTCGATGAAACCTATTCAAGCTATACCAATCGTGGAAACTGGTGCAGCGGATTATTATGAATTTAGTGATGCTGACTTATCCCTTTGTACCGCATCCCATAGTGGTGAAGCGATGCATACGGACCGGGTAACATCCATTCTAAAACGTGTCGGGATTGATGACACGAAGCTACAATGTGGAACCCATATACCAAGATGGCAGGAAACGTATAAAAATCTAATTAAAAACGATAAGGAAGTTACTCCTTTATTTAACAACTGTTCAGGCAAACATACAGGGATGCTGGCAACAGCAATGTTTATGGGAGAACCTATTAACACCTATTATGAGCTGGATCATCCTGTCCAACAACGCATTATGCAAACCGTTAGTGAAATATGTGACTACCCTCAAGAAGATATTGAAATTGGTATTGATGGCTGCGGGGTTCCGGTACATGGTTTACCTTTGGAACGACTTGCTTACGGTTTTGCAAGAATGGCAAATCCCGAATCACTTGGAAAAGAAAGAGCCGAGCATGTACGTCGTGTTACAAAAGCAATGACTGCAGCACCTGAAATGGTCGGAGGTACAGATCGGTTTTGTACAGATTTTATGACCGCCGGAAAAGGCAGATTCTTTGGCAAGGCAGGAGCTGAAGGAGTTTATTGTATAGGAGATACGCAAACCGGATTAGGAATTGCCATAAAAGTTGCCGACGGTAATGGCAGAGCGGTATATCCTGCTGCAATGGAAACACTTGTGCAGCTTGGGTTACTGGAAAATAATCAGATCGAACAATTGAAAGAATATCACCATCCCAAATTAAAAAATGCCCGAAATGAAATCATTGGTGAATTGATCCCTCATTTTCGATTAAAGCATATTGCATTGGCTTAGGAGTTGTAAGTAATGACAATTAGAAATGTTAGCATCATTGCAATTCAAGAAAAATTTTCAAATACAATCACCAAGCAGCTTAAAGAAATAATTGGAGACAAGGTGAACATTCATTCCGTAACTGTAAAAGATATACAGCGTCAAACAATCGCAAAAGGGGATATTGTGGTTCTTTCAAACAACCTGATTAAAGGACTCGTGAATGAATTAATACCTGAGGAATGTCCAATCGTTGTTGCAAAGCGCGACATCAATTATGTGAATACGAAAGAATTATTGAACCTGCCCCCCGGCCAAGAGATTTTGGTTGTAAATGATAATAAAACAAACGCAGATGAAACGGTTCAGTCACTAAGCGAGACCGTATTTGAACACAGTTATCAGGCTTATTCACCAACCGAAGCCATTCCAAAAACAATCGACTATATCGTGACCCCTGGAGAAGGACATCTTCTGCCAAAGGAATTATCAAATGTCATTGATATAGGTTCCAGATTACTGGATTTTAACACTGTTGAAGAAATAATCCATCTGCTGGAGATTGATACGGCGAAGTCACAAATAGTAAGGCGCTATTTTAAAGCATGTGTTTCTTTATCGAGTAAAAATAACGAGGTAACAGCAACAGATAGAACGAAAAACAATAGAAATGTCGCCAATTATTCTTTCCAAGATATTATTAGTACGAGCAACAGTATGAGAGAAACTGTTGAACTGGCAAAGCATTATGCTGAAAACAGTCATACAAAATACATTCATATAGAAGGTGCACCTGGTACAGGAAAAAGCATGCTTGCCCAGGCACTCCATAATCTTTCTGATCAATCAGAGCTACCTTTTGTTTCTATTCATTGCAATTCAAAAAATTTAAGCGAAATGGAAGAAGCTCTTTTCGGATCAAAAAATAGTAGCGACTCCCTTGGAGCTTTCGAGTCTAATGAAAATGGAACGATCTGTATAGAAGATATTGAAGAACTGCCCTTAGCAATGCAAAAAAGACTGTTTCAACAACTTAATGACAGGCAAATTAAAGCTAAAGTGATAACAACAAGCTCCAAAGATTGCAAAGAATTGGTGAAGAAGCACTTATTTTATGAAGAACTTTTCCATTTATTTAATGAAAACTATTTAAAAGTTCCCAATTTATCTGAGAGAAAAGAAGACCTTATGCCTTTAATTGATAACATTAAGCAAAGAATACAGAAAGACGAAATTACCTTTAAAGAGGAAGTATTGGAGTTTTTCATGGAATATCCTTGGGACAATAATGTGAAGGAACTTTATGATGTAATCACCTATTTATCTTTACTGGAAGAGAGCCCTATAGGAATGAAATTTCTACCTTTTTACCTGCGTTCAAAGGTAGATGAACAGAAATTCATAGATATTGATAAAAATAAGATGATTATTTCTAAAATAGAAGAACATGGATTCCTTGGTGAGAGTATCGAAATTTTAAAGGCCTTCTATGAAGGAAAAAAAGAGTATGTTTCTTTTGGCAGATATGCTTTAAAAAAACATCTGGAGAAAAAAGGACATACCCTTTCCGAGCAACAATTACGAGCAAGATTAGAAGTTCTTCAACATCTGGATTTAACGATTGTACGGCAAGGAAGAGCCGGTACAACCATTTCCCGATTGGGTGAAGAATTTATCGAAGACTATTTAAAATCGCATGAAAGTACGAAAGGTGGAAAATAAATTATGAAGTTATTAAAGTCTAACTTATTAATTACAATTGGTCTTTTGCTATTTGCGTTTCTCTCCGCTTGCTCAAGTGGAAATAGCGAAAGCGCAGCAAACGAAGATAGTACAGACAAGAATGGTGACCCGAAGCAAGAATTAAGTTTGCTTAGCAAGGATACAATTCCTACGATGGATCCTCATATGGGAACAGACGTAATTTCATTTCAATTCATTGGTGAAAGCAGAGAAGGCTTATACCGACTTGGTGACAACCTTGATTTAAAGCCCGGCATAGCAAAAGACCATCAAGTCAGTGAAGACGGATTAACATGGACCTTTAATCTTCGTGAGGATGCAAAATGGTCAAATGGAGACTCTGTCACAGCACATGATTTTGTCTATGCATGGCAACGTGCTGTCAACCCGGAGACAGGTTCGGAGTATGGCCCCTACATGATGGGTGGCGTAATTAAAAATGCTACAGCAATAAATAAAGGTGAAAAAGATATGGAGGATTTAGGGGTAAAAGCTGATGGAGATTTTACATTAGTTGTTACACTTGAAAAGCCTACCCCGTATTTTGAATCATTAACAACTCGAAGTACCTTTATGCCATTAAATCAAAAATTTGTTGAAGAACAGGGCGACAAATTCGCAACAAGTGCCGACACATTATTATCCAATGGCCCGTTTCTGTTAAAAGATTGGGAAAGCACATCAAGCTCCTGGAACTTAGTAAAAAACCCGAATTATTGGGATAAAGAAGCAGTTAAGCTTGAGAAACTAAGCTTTGATGTAGTAAAAGATCCACAGACAAGTGTTGATTTATATGAAAGCGGCAAAGTGGACCGTACAGATTTAAATTCGGATCTGGTTGATCAATTTAGCGCACAGGATGACTTTGTCGTTACTCCTGAGACAGCTCTTTATTACTTAAAATTAAATCAAACTAAATCAGAGGCACTTGCCAATAATAATATTCGAAAAGCATTGAGTATGGCAATAGACAAATCATCTCTAGTTAACGAATTGCTGAATGATGGATCAATTGTTTCCAATGGATATGCTCCACTGAATTTCGCCAAACACCCTGAAACTGGAGAAGGATTCCGTGAAATCAATGGAGGTTTAATCACGTATGATGTAGAAGCAGCAAAAGAGTTATGGAATAAAGGTCTTATAGAGATTGGCAAGGAGAAGGTAGAGCTTGAGATTTTAAGCAGTGACACCGAAATCTCGAAAACATTAGGTGAATATCTTGCTAACCAATTGAGCAATAATTTGCCAGGGTTATCTGTCAAATTAAAACAGGTACCTTTTGAACAACGTCTGGATTTAGATACGAATATGGATTATCAAATAGAAATCGCAGGCTGGGGACCTTCGTACCTCGACCTATACACATGGATGGATCTATGGTTAACGGACGGTGGGAATAACAAAACAGGTTATTCAAATAAAGAATATGACAAGCTTGTTAAAAGCACAGTAGATGAACTCGCCCTTGATCCGGTAAAACGCTTTGAAGCATTCTTGGAAGCAGAAAAAATATTGGCTGAAGATGTGCCAGTTGTACCACTATACCAAAGTGGCCGTTCCCAATTAATTGCTCCTAAAATAGAGGGTGTGATTAGCAGACCATTCGGCCCTAAGTATGAATACAAATGGGCAGAGGTTGTTGCGGGGGAATAGTGAAGTGGTGGAGGAACTAGACTTTTGTCTGGTTCCTTTTTGGTGGATTTTGTGAGAAGAATGAGTAGGGAAAATGTAGGTTGGCTATGAGGACTGGCATAAGTTGTTCTCGAGAAATAAAAAAACAGGGGGAAGCTAGCTACAGAAAAATGCTCGGCAAAGTTATAAACTATAACTATAGTAATCCCACTTTTCCCAAAGCTTAGCAAAATCACTCAACAAAATATTACATAGGTCGAGGAGTGACTGGCACCTAAAACTATTGGAAGTTTTAGTGAGAGGTGTTTAATAGTTAAAGTATTTTATCTCGTATTAGATTTAGATCTAGGCTATAATAAACTATAAGAACATACATTCCCTATATTAGGAGGCCTATATGTGTAAAGTTAATACTTACTTATCCCGACTAACTGGTAAGTTATTAGGAGACGGATGTATTACAAAACAACAAGGCAGAAAGCCAAGATTCCAATTTATACACCGAAAAGAGGATCTGCAATGGAGCAATTATTGCTACGAGTCTTTAAGAAACTTTATTCCTCTCAATCCACCTAAATATAAAAAGACTATTGATCCACGGCTCAAAATGGGCATGTCAGAATCCTATATTGTACAGTCAAAAACAAGCACAGCAATCACTAGCCTGGAAAGGTCATGGTATGTAAATAGAAAAAAACGGCTACCATTTGATTTTATTACTTGTTACCTGGATGCGGAAGCTTTGGCATGGTGGTATCAGGATGATGGTCACCTAAAAAAATGCCAGAATATGCCTCGGAAGATTATCCTCTCAACAGACAGCTTTTCTAAGGAAGAAAATGCATTCTTGCAACACATTCTTCAGGTGAAATTCAATTTATCTTTTAAGATTGACAGACAAAATCGGTTAATTTTATATGACCAAGTACAAATGAACTATTTTTTAAGGTTAGTTGGACCATATATGCAACCATGTATGAAAAGAAAAACACTTGATGGTAATTCACCATCAGAAGAACCAATCTTCCCTAGAAGAACTACAGTTTATTTGCCTGAACATATACTTCTCGTGAAACCTACACAGGAAATTAATCACTCGCTTCGTTATACAAATAAAATCATTTCACAACTGGAGAGCCGGGATTCCTATTTGCAATTTTATCAAGCAAATATAAAACATCTGAAACAGCTAAAGGAACTCAGGGGATATCAAATAGTTATTAGTGGTGAGAATGGAAGGAATCTGCAGTTGATTAAACAACTTATTGGTTGGAATCAGAGTCAGGTTGCATATTGGTGTTTTGAAAATGGATGATGCTAGTGCAGTTTTTTTAAAGACGAACGGCTAAGCAGGTAGATTCGACGGGGCCTCTCTGCGGCAGCTAATGTAAGAAAGACACAGCCCTAAAATATCCTTTTTTCTTTATGGAAACGTATTCTCCATCACCCAGCACTATATGGACAAGAACATCAATGCCGATAATCTTACCGGCCTCCACTAATCTTTTAGTAACCTCCACGTCCTCCCTACTCTGGACACTACTGCCGCTGGGAAGGTTATGACCTACTAAAATTGAAGCAGCATTACTCAAAATGGCAGGCTTGAAGCACTCTCTTGGATGTACTATGCTTGCATTTAGGCTTCCGATGTGACAGATATTGATGGCTGTTGGCTGATTCTTTGTATCCAAACAAACAACAACAAAGTATTCCCTATCTACATCTCCTAAGAACTGCTTCAACAATTGATAGCCATCTTCTGGGCTTCGTACACAACTATTCTTGTAAAGCATGCTCGATTCCTTCACTAGCTTTAGACTAACGATGCACGTTTTGCAGATTGATTTGTCATGATTACGATTCCTCCACCAAAATAGAAAAAGGACTTCCCCCCGAAGAGAGAAGCCCTAATTTGATGAACATCATGTACATGTATGTTCAATATTATGATATATGCTTGATATTAGCGTTGTTTCGCCTGAAGGCATTTCCTAAAACGTTTCAGTACCTGACACAAAAATTATTGCCCATAGACATATCATCAGAATATAAGACCCTTTGCCTGGCAGTAAACCGTTTGGTGTTTTGGAGTAGTTACATTAATTTGAGTAAACTCAAGATTAAATTGCTTTCCACCTATTTGGATTTGATATGTTCTATCATCACTTACAGGCATTTTAAGCTCTATAATTATCTCGTTTCCTTGCAGAGAAAGAACCCTTGCATCTCCAAGGTTTTCTCCCTGTAAAAATAATTTAGCAACTCCGACCATGTAATCACTCCTTTATCAAAGGTTAAAAGAGACCCTAGCAAAACTAGAGTCCCTTCCAAATAATCTAAAATTAACGAAGAAGTTGTAGAACTCCTTGTGGTTGTTGGTTCGCTTGAGCCAACATTGCTTGTGCTGCTTGAGAAAGAATAGAATTCTTCGTTTGGTTCATCATTTCTTTCGCCATCGTGCGAACATTTACTTTCATAAATGACTAGACTATATCTTCACCCTCTAGCAATCTAGTAGGGGTCGGGCACTTCGGATTCACAATGCTGATGTACATTGTTTCACCTATGGATTTCATCATCTTAAGCTTTGCCCTTAGATGGTCTATCCTAGTCGTTGAACCTTCTCCACTCTTTCAAGACAGGAGCTTGGCTGCTGATTGCCCATATCTTTTCTTTTTTTAACCCTCACGCTTGTTGTTTCCAACTACGTTGTGGTAAGAAAAGCTCTAAGGGGTTTCCAGCAATTCACCCGATAATAATCTCTAGCCGTTACCAGCTAGGACGACTGTGCTTGTCACTGCCTAAGCAGCTAAAGCATAATCTACGTCACGGATACGAGATTCCGCAGCAGTTAGGTTTTCAGAAGAAGTATTCAAGTTATTAATTGTGTGGTCTAAACGGTTTTGAGTTGCTCCAAGTTTGGAACGCTCAGCAGATACTTTTTGAATTGCTTCATCAATAACTTTTGTTGCAACATTGGCTTGTCCTTGGTTTCCAACTTTAAGTTCTTTTACCCCTAAAGCAGATGCACTCATATCCCTAATTGCAAGGTTAATATTTTGACCAGTGTTTGCACCAATTTGGAATGTAGCAGAGCCGTCAGAATGTTCATTTGTTGCCTGTGTTGTTTCATTGAAACTAGAAAGAGCGTTTGATGCTCCTGTTCTTATATTACCATCAGAATCTTTTACTGTAACAGTTAAACCGTGTATTGCCCCAGCACTACCATCATCTGTCGCAGTTACTACCAGTTTACCATCACTTACTGTTGTAGCAAAATCACCTGTTTCTGCAATATCTGCAATTGTACTGTCCCCTGTGAGAGGCCCTGTAACAGTTTTTGTTTCTCCGTTTTTAACGTAAGTTACTTCAATTGTATCAGTCGCTTGGATTCCTAAGCTATTACCGTCTTTATCCGTTAATGTGCTTAGCTTTTCTGAATCAGCTGCTATTGCTGCGCTTGCACCGTTTAATGCAGTGTTTTCACTTACATTCGCTACCGCAGAAGTTGATTTATCCATTGAACCGTCTAATAAGTTCTTAGTATTAAATTGTGTTGTATCCGCGATTCGATCAATCTCTTTTCCTAATTGGTCCATTTCATCTTGAATATTCTTACGGTCTTCATCAGTATTTGTATCATTTGATGATTGTACAGAAAGTTCACGCATACGTTGAAGGATTGAATGTGTTTCATTTAAACCGCCTTCTGCAGTTTGAATCATAGAAGTTGCGTCCTGGGCATTCTTAGAAGCCATATCCAATCCACGAATTTGCCCGCGCATTTTTTCAGAGATTGCAAGACCTGCTGCATCATCAGCAGCATTGTTAATACGAAGACCAGAAGATAATTTCTCCATTGATTTTGATTGAGCTGTTGAAGCACTATTCAACTGACGATATGTGTTCAATGCTGCGATATTGTGATTAATTCTCATTTTTCCTTACCTCCATGTTTTGTTTTTTAACAGGTCACATCCATTTGACCTGTTATATATAATAGCTCCATTAATTGGAGTTACTACCGTTGTGAAGCCCCCACGAACAATTTGAAATTCTCGTGGAGCATTGATACGTAACTGGGTAAGTTTCCGAGCTTGTGTTCTCTCTTCACCACACCCATCTCACTTCCTTAAGCATCTATGATATATACCTTTTCACCAGGCTTTCTATCAAGTGTAAGTACCATAGATATAATGCTCCTTGTTGCTTACATTACTTATATCGGACATCCTATAAATAATGTTTAGTAATTTAGCAAAAAAATTCTAGAAATAATTTAAATCTTTTCACCGCACCTATTATGTAGTTTTTTCACTCAAAAACACACAATCCAAAACCAAACTACATGTCACACCCAAACAATCATTCATTCCGTGTGTTTCCCTTATTCCTCACACATTTTGTGGTATTTTTTAGGCGTGCAGGAAGAGGTGTTTGTTATGAAGGGACTTGGGCAGCGGTTGGAGAATCTCCGTGAGCGTTCTGATTATAAGCAAAAGGAAATTAGTGCGTTATTAGGCTTCACTACCAATGTATACGGAATGTATGAAAGGGAAGAGAGAGCCCCTTCCTTAGATACGCTCGTGGAGCTTGCTGACTTCTTTCACGTATCGGTCGATTATCTCCTTCGCGGGAAGGAATATCATTCATCAGAAGAGCTTCCGACTGACATATTGGATCTCAAGCGCCTACTAAAAATCTACAGAAAAAATGGCATAAAAAATCCAAGTATATTACGTGTAGAAGATTTTACTTCCCTATCCGCAAGTGATTTGGCCTTTTTGGATAATATCATTAAATTGTACCTCGAAAAGGATAACGACCAGAAAAAATAGCCAGGGACGTTGACCATACATACGTCCTTCGTATTTACCTCACATCTCCGCCCCCAATCAAGTACCGCATTCCTCCCCCCTCAACACCTACCTATCATGCAACTACCCACAAAGGAGCACCCCCATGAACAAACCATTCACATTTGAACAGATCTACCAGCAAAACAAGCGTCGGATCCATTACCAGATTCACCGATTGAACATTGATGATCCACATCAGGAATTTTTTCAGGAGGGACTTACCGCCATGTGGCACGCTTATGAAAAGTACGACCCGGATAAAGGTCCGATGGCAACCTACTTCAATTACACGATTCGTAACCGTCTTTTGGATGAACTCCGTAAGCAAAAACGCGAGCAAGACAAGCAGCATACACTTCCCATCCATCCGCAGCAGGAACCCCAAACTCCCCACCACACAGCAGCACTCACCGATCTTTTACTCGACAATCATCAATTATGTAACAAATTAAAAAGCTACTTAACCGAAAAGCAGTGGAAATGGCTGAAGTATGCCATTCTGCAGGACATGCCCTACAAGGACATAGCTATACAGGAAAGCACCACAACGGAGGCTGTGAAAAGTTGGGGGAGACAAGCGCGGAAAAAGCTGTTTACTCCTGCTATTTATCAATTATTAAAAGAGATATAATTCACCTTTTCTGGAAGACTCGCCCCTTCCCGGTTAACCAATCAATTAATCAGAAGAGGAGTTTTTATGATGAACTATATGAAAGAAATCAATGCCTTCCATACCCAAAATATGTTTGATCCGTTATCAGGCTCAGCTGTTGCCCTATGGTCTGTGCTTATGCATGTAAATAATTTATGTGGTTGGAAAAAGGAATTCACCGTTGCAGCCACACAGCTGCAGGCAATGGCAGGGTTGAAGTCAACGACATTCAAAGCGGCCAGAAAAGAACTGCAGGAAAAAGGCCGAATTATCGTAACAAGCCGTGGAGCAAATCGTGCTGCCATGTATCAAATGATTTCCCAGCAGATTGACTATGTACAGGAGGACATAAGAGAACCAGAGGAAGCCATACATAAAACCAAATTCACTCCGGCATCTACAAGAACGTACAGTGGAGCAGATCAACCATCCAACACAGAAGCAAGAAGTCACACTCCACAAGAAAACATCCTACCAAATAGTACGCCCACCAGCCTACCCGACTTCACTAACAGCCACAATGCCGACCGTTGTAGTAACCACATTACTGACCACCCGAACGTCCACACAATTGACCACACTCCCGCCCCATTCTTTAAACAAGACAGTGGGAAACAAAAACAAGACAATACAACTACTACAACAGACGCGATCCGTTTCTATCAGGAAAACTTCGGCATCCCTAGTCCGTTTATTATGGGAGATATCCTTAGTTGGACGAAAGATCTAAGTGAACCACTTGTGTTGCATGCAATGAAACTAGCATTGGAGCAGGATAAAGCAACCTGGCGTTATGTAAAAGGAATATTACAAGCATGGGTGAAGAAAAACATTATCACAGTGGATGCAGCGATAGCCGAGGAGCAAGCATATCGAAACAAGCAACACGCTTTTGTGAATACCAGAATGCAGCCCACCGCTGAGGTTCTTCCTGACTGGTTTATAAAACAAAAGCAACAGGAAGCAAAGCAAAAAGCAGAAACGAGCGCTGCAACTCCAAAAAAAGATTCCGCTAAAGAACAGCGGGAACTGGAAGCATTGCTGGCGAAGTATGCTGGGAATGGAATGTAGAGTTGGCAGGGCTGACCCAGCAGTTAATTGCAGGCAGAAACAATTAATACACCAATTATATACCTAAGCAGTAGAGCTGCGTCCTAGAACTCTATCATCGCTTAATTTCGGGAGAATACGTAAAGGACTCATCTCTACGCAAGGAAAACTTGTAATTTAAGAATTCGGTAATACCACATGTCGTACAACTGGAGTTGCCAACAAAATAGAGGTCTTAGTACTGCCATAGGGAATTAGGGTTTCAATGAGGCGGGTTAATTCATCCATTCCCTTTAATGCTGCTTTTATATAGTAATGAACATGACCGGTCGCCCGATGACATTCAATTACATTTGGTTCGTCCTTAATTATTTTTTCAAATTCAAACTGTGAAACTCTAAGTTCACTTAATTCAATCATAATCAACAAATTCTTCCCTACAGTAGCAGGAGGAACTATAGCAGAAAAACCTTCAATTATACCTTTTTCTTGAAGTCGCTTTAATCGTTCCGACACACTAGGTCGACTGAGGGCCAATTTTTTCGATAACTCACTTATTGAAATCCGACCATCCAACTGTAATAATCGCAGCATTTTTATATCTAATTGATCCATCCCATCACTTCCTTCTATATTTGTTTTCTTCAAAATGAAGAAAGTATCCTAAAATAAATTCGTTTAGTAGGGAAAATACAGAAAATACATTCATTTTAATATGTACTAACTTGTTTAATTATACTAATATTATATACACATAAGAGTTATTTGAAAAGTTTAATATTACAAATTATTTAGAAGAGGGTGATCTTACTAGATTAAAATGAGTGTACGGGGTTTATAAAAGGATAAAATAACTCCAACAACTAAATATTCTCAGAATAGAAAAGAGGTTAATATGAGTAATACGTTTAAAATTATTGTCTTAGCAGGAGCATATGTGTCATTCATCCTTGGTGCAGGTACTGCAACAGGTCAGGAAATTATGCAGTTTTTCGTCTCCTTTGGTTACCTTGGTATAGGAGCTATAATAATTGCAGCTGTTTTGCATATGTGGTTTGGTGCATATGCAATGGACGTAGGAGTCCGATTAAAGGCCGAAGACTCAAAGGATGTTTTTGTTTATTTTTGTGGAAAATATCTTGGCCTATTCTTTTATTGGTTTTCACAATTATTTATATTAGTTGTTTTTATCGTAATGATTTCCGGAGCAGGGGCTACCATTTCTGAACATTTTGATTTAGGAGATGTTATCGGACGAGCATTTATGGCTATCCTGGTTTTGATTACAGCCTTACTAAGGTTAAATACTATTATTAAAATTTTAGGAATTGCAGGTCCAATAATCGTTGTTTTCTCAGTTATTGTTGGTGCTGGAAGTTTTGATCCAGCTGGATTTTCAAAATCTGGAGAGATCATTAACGGGATTAACTTATCAACAGCAACTAGTAACTGGTGGCAAGCTGGTTTCGTTTATTCATCATTTGTTTTACTTGTAGCCTTGCCTTTTCTTGCAAATTTAGGTAAGGGTGAGATTAAGAGAAAAGATGTAATTATTGGTGGATCTGTAGGAGGGTTAATTATGCTGGTTGGGGTCTTTGCAATCTATATTGGTATCCTTTCTAACATCGAACAGCTTCATACGAAAGATATTCCAACATTATTTTTGGCAGACCAGATTAGCCCAGCTTTAGGTCTATTCTTTTCAATAATTTTGCTCGTAGCTATTTATACTACAGCAGTTGGAATGCTATGGACAGTATCAACACAATTTTCAAAAGGAAATTCTCACAAATATAGAATTATAACAATTGTTTTAACAATTATCGGATTTTTCGGGGGGTTATTTCCCTTCGCCAAAATTATTGACTTTGTTTACCCCATTGTTGGATATATTGGCTTAATATTAATAGCTGGAATGCTTTATCGCCAATTTATTAATAAAGGGAAAATCGGAATTAAGACACTTGAGACATTAGGATTAAATAAAAATATTAATTAAGTGAGGGAAAAATATTGAGTAAATATGGAAAAAAGACAGATTACACTAGAGTAAAACTTGACATGCCATTTACAGGTATAACATCCTTTAAAAAATATCCAATTTGTACTAATTTAGATGAATTAGATGCTGACTTTGCAATTATTGGTGTTCCAAATGATATGACAACTGCATGGCGGTCTGGAGCTCGTATGGGGCCTAGGTCAATTCGCGAGCAATCTTCATTATATGCATTTGGTGCAAGCTATGATCATGAAAAAGATATCTTATATGATAATGAAGGCTGGAAAATTGTGGATTGTGGAGATGTTTCCATTATTAATGGTGATGTAGAACAAAGTCATGAAAATACCGAAGAAGCAATTAGAAAAATCATTGCTAATGGTACAATACCAATAGTGTTGGGTGGGGATCATTCCATAACTAACCCAGTTGCCTTTGCCTTAGAAAGCGAAGAAAAAGTGAACGTTATACAAATCGATGCCCATTTAGACTGGCTGAAGGATGCCTCGGGCCAACGTTTTACCTTAAGCAATCCTATGAGAAGAATGTCCGAAATGGAACATATTAATAAAATGGCGCAATTAGGGATAAGAGGAGTTGGAAGCAGTCAAAAGGAGGACTTTGACGATGCCCGCGCTTATGGAAGTGCTATTTTTTCACCTAAACAAATTAGAAAAATGGGAATTGAAGAAACATTAAAAGATATGCCTAATGGCGAAAAATACTATGTTACGATTGACATTGATGGCTTAGACGCTTCTGTAGCACCTGGAGCCGGTTCACCCTCACCAGGTGGCTTTTATTATGACGAGGTAAGTGAAATCTTAGAAGCTGTTGCAAAAAAAGGCGAAGTAATTGGGTTTGACTTAGTTGAAGTAAATCCATTATATGATCCTACTGGTGTAACTTCTCAAATTGCAGCGAGGCTAATTATAGATTTTATAAACTTTATCATTAGAGAAAAACAGCTTAATTCTCCCACAAAATAATACTAGGAACTCCAGCAGTTAAACTTTGTGCTGGAGTTTATTTTATTTACAACTTAAGAAGTCTGTAATTATTCAAAACCCTTTACTGCACCAACACGCATATTTAACCCCTCTTTTAGATAGAGCATAAACCCAAAGTAGGGTCTGATCCATCACTTGCTATACACAGAAGGAAATAAAGGAATCAGAGGAAGTCATCCATAAAGCAAAATCCATTCCGGTATCTACAAAAACTTTCTACGGAGCCGATCGACTATCCAACACAGAAACACGAACGTACACGCCGGTAGAAAACATTCCACCTAAGAGCTCAGCCGACTCCACTAACAGCCACAATGAGGACCAATGCAGTAACCACATTACTGACCACCCGAACGTCCACACAATTGACCACACTCCCGCTCCATTCTTTAAACAAGACAGTGGGAAACAAAAACAAGACAATACAATTACTACTACAACAGATGCGATTCGTTTCTTTCAGGAAAACTTCGGTATCCCCAGTCCGTTTATTATGGAAGATATCCTTAATTGGACAAAAGATCTCAGCGAGCCGCTTGTGTTGCATGCTATGAAACTGGCATTAGAACAGGATAAAACAACCTGGCGTTATGTAAAAGGAATATTGCAAGCATGGACAAAGAAAAACATTACCACAGTGGATGCAGCGATAATCGAGGAACAAGTATATCGAAACAAGCAACACACATATTTGACTTCCAGAATGCAACCCACCACGGAAGTCATCCCTGATTGGTTTGTAGAACAAAAGCAACTGGAAGCAAAGCGAAAAGCAGAAACGAGAGCTGCAACTCCAAAAAAAGCTCCCGCTGAAGAACAGCGGGAACTGGAAGCATTGCTGGCGAAGTATGCTGGGAGTGTAACGTAGGGGTGTTTGTTGGAAAAATTAAAGTGAAACAGAGAAAGTTAATCGTATTTTAAAGTTTCCAGGGATGAGGCCAACTTCTGCATCTGACAGCTATCTATTCACATGGAAGTATTCCACCCAAAAAGTAGCGAGAATTAGCTCCATAACTATGAAAAGGCTATAATCCAGTACGGGGACTCACCGCAGCAATTAAGTTTGCACATACAAATTACGGCCCTCCCCATCTGTTGTTCCATCAATAATAAATGGCGTTTCCAATGCCTTGGATATTTTCAGCAAAGTTTCTACTTTGGGACTGGTTATACCTGCTTCTATTCTGCCTATAGTAGATTTTGGAACACCAGCTAAATTTGCAAGTTCCTGCTGAGACATTTTTAGTTTTTGGCGATTTGTTTTGATTTGTGCAGCTATTACCCCTTCCAATTGAAGGCCTTGTACATGGTCTTCTCCACGAATCTTAGAATGTTTTTTAAAAAATTCACTCAAACTTCATCCCCATTCGAATTTAATATAGATTTGGATCATCGAGGCAATAGTCTTCATAATTCAATTCAGCAGGTATTAGGTCCTTGCGCTTAATAAGTCCGTTATATCTTTTGTCAAAGTGGTGAAGAAGAATAACCTTATGGAAATTATGGATTGCATAAAAGAGAGGAATAGTGAAAGCCAAGTCAAAAAATTAATGCGTGGCAAAGCCATATACTTTAACTTTATTAACCCTTCCCCCCCAAACTACAACAATTCTTTGACGATACCCGGCAAGTGACGGGCATTCAAACAACGATTTAGCGCTTAACATACAACGGTCCCTCACGCAACCTCTTCCTTGCTTGCCTTCCCCAGCTCTTGACCGCATCATCACTTACACCTTCTTGTTCAGCAATCTCCTTAATGGACATCCCTTCACCAATATAAAAACGCAACCACTTCTTTTGATTATCTGAAAATGACTCTGTCCGTCCCTGGATGTAATTATAAACCGGTGAATCCTCCGCAACCATCATTGAGTTAGCGTCTTCCATACTGCCGTAATAATTTGTCTCATCCAGTTTGTTCATCAACTGTTGGCTACTAACTCGCTCGTTATTTTCTTGTCTTTTCTGCTTTCGTAATTGATCAATCAAGCGATTTCGAATCATGAAGTTGAAGTATGTTGCAAGTGGCCCTTTGTCATGATGATAGCTCTCATACGCACGCCACATTGCAACCAAGCCTTCGTTAAAATATTCCTTGTAAGGATCGTGCAAGTTTAGTTTATGATAGTGAATACGACGCTCATTTTGTTTCACGATTTCTTCAAAAGTCAAACGCTCTCTCATCTACATTGGCCCCCAGCTACGTTCTATAATAGAATAGTATTAATTAAATTATAGATCTTACGTTCGATAAAAGAAAGCTATTCATAAAAAATTCATTCGACAAAATATTACATGATTCGAGGAGTGACAGGCGCCCAAAACTAATAATTAATCTGGCCAAAAACATTTCAGTTTCCACTCCTATAAATATTTAACTTTCAATTAATTTCTTAGCTGCTCTTTTAACTTTTCTTAAAACTCTTCTAGCAATAGAAGGTGCGTTCATTTTATTATAATTCTTTATCAACGGATCCATATAATTAATAAACTCATCAAAATCTCTATTCTTTTCAGCTAACTTATACGCCTTGAAACTCTCCTGTGAAAGAAAGGTTCTTTTCTCATAAATTCTTTTTCTTTTTGAACTATGCTTATTACTAGGTTCTACTCTTTTATTTGGTCTCCACTCTTTATTTTGGTCTTTTAAATATAGACGATAGGAAAGTCCATCTCTTCTATGACGAAACCCACCTGCTTGTGACTGATAAACCTTTTCCGAACTAAGCTCCTCAATATGAATGGCATCACCCATATTATCTTCAAATATTTGTTGTATAATAGCATTTCTCACAACAATTACATTAGTACCCATACTATCCTTTGAGTATTCCGGAAGCCATGCATCCCCAACAGTTACATCTGCAGTCTCCGCTAAGACATCATCACAAAATTCACATGCGTTATATTTAAACATCCCTTGTCCCCAATTAGTTGTATACAGTTCTTTTGTTGGGGAAATTAATACAACTTCTTTTCCATCCTTCTCACCTTTGACTTCCACACCATAATTATTTGCAGCTCTATCATCTAACTTTTTCCTGAAATCAATACCATTTAATTTATCTGGTTCTATCCCCAACTGCCAACCCATAGATTTAGCAAACATGTCACTTTTTAAATGTCCACATACAAGACCAATAAAGAATTTAATTCGTTCATTTATTATTTTATCTTGTTCAGCTAATAATCGTACCCCTTTGATATAACAGGGTATTCCTATCAACGCATACCTACCTTCATTTTCTTTCACAAATTGAAGCACCTTAGACATTTCTACTGGATAGTATTTTGATTTAGCACCTTTTAATAGCTCATCTACAGTATCAGAAATCTGAAAGTCAAACAATAGATTATTATCATCTGGACTTGATTTTACATGAATTATACCATCAACAAGATCATTTTTTAAAAGTTGAGTAGCAATCCAGTTTCCCATACCTCCAGAACTTCCCTTTGATCTAAATTCCTCCTCTTTTACATAACCTGCATAATTTTTAATGTAATATCCCGCATATTCATCAAATTCAACATTATTTTCTTCCTCAAAAATTTTCTTCCCTATTTCTGTTTCTTTATTATTATTTTTTGCGAAAGGACATATAGATAGAACACTAATTTCCAAATCTTTATTATGATTATTATCACTTAAATATGGCTGATACTTCCCATCTTCATTTAACATCATGGTTAGTGGGGAATCTGTTAAACTTGCACACAACCCACAACCAATGCAATAATCATTTTTAACAACTGTATCCATTAATTCTTTAATTTTACCATTCATATTTTCACATCCTCAAGAAAGCAACTTTGAATTAGCCATATCTTCTTACTACCTTATTCCTAATCTTTATAACGGTCGTTGAGAATAACTCTTTTTCATAATTATTAAGACCAAGAAGCCACATTAATATTATGAAAATAACCGAGTATATTATTATTTTAGAAGACAATAACAGTATACTGCCAGAAGTAACAATATAATTAAATCCTAAACCGATTAATAATGAAATTATTACAGGGAAAGACATTATTAAAATATTCTTCCAAAAAAGGATCATATTAATTCCAATTCGACGATGATAATAAATATTCATAATAAAAATATTCCCTAATGTTAAGGAAATAGCTGTACCAACTGCAGCACCAATTCCACCAAATTTTTGTACTAAAGGTATAGTTATAAAAATATTTAGTACAGCAATAAAAATTAGAACAACCGATCTAAACTTTTGTAAGTTTTTTGCATATAGTATTGAAATACCAAAGTTTTGAAATAAAGGAATAGTCAAAGGAATCATTATTATTAAACTTATATAGTAAGCATTATCGTAATTTGTGCCAGCCCATACATTGATAAATGGCCGTCCAAATAGTATAAACCCAGTTAATATATAGGCCATTATTATATATTGGATCCTACCATACTTTATCATGCTTTCAGTTATTTCTTCATTACTAGAATTATTTGCAACCATTATTGATGCCCTTGGCAAAAATAAACCACTTATGGAAGTTGAAAATTGCTTATAAAGCTTTATAAATTGCATAGCTATAGCATAGACTGCAACAGGTACTGTTCCAGCTATTGCACCTAAAATGAACTGGTCTGTATTCCAATTTATCTGATCTACAATAACACCTAAAAACACAAAAAATGAATAACCTAATATTTCCTTTAATAATCGGAAGTCCATCTTACCAATATAAAACTTTATCTTTAAATGCTTAAGGCAGTAAAACACATTAAATAATAAACATGAGATATTTACCAATGTAGTAATTAGTACCATTGATACTGATCCGTACCCTAAAAATAGGATTGGTAAGATTATAATTGGTGCCATTAAAGATCTCACAATTGCAACTAACTTAACAACTACAAATCTTTCATAAGCCTGCATTATTGAGCCAAAAACTGCTAATGGAAACGACAGAGCAAAATTAATAATTAAAATAACTATCATTATTTTAGCTTTATATAATTCACTTGTAGATAAACTAGCAGCAAATATATTATCTATTGTATTATAAATTATAATACCTATTACTATAGTTAAAAAACCTATAAACGAATACAGGAGTAAAAACATACCATTGAGATTTGACTCTGCTTTTTTATCTCCAATTGCTCTATTTCTTGAAGTATATCTTACAATAGTGTTCCCTAACCCCAAATCTAAAATACTAAAATATGCAGCTACAGAACCAATCAATGAGTATAAACCGTATTCTGATTGACCAAGTAGCCGAATAATTACTGGTGTATATAGTAGAGCAATTAGAATTGTAATAAAAATGGAAAGGTATGATAAAATTGCACCTTGTTTTATTTGATTCAATCTAAACAACTTCTTTCTCGTATTCCTGAGTATACCTATTTAGTAATATTCACCTTAATTTATTCTGGAATTAGAGTCCTTTCTAAATAATTAAAGTTTTTTTAGCTCTCCTTCATTAATTTGGAGCTGTATGTGAATAATTTACAACTAATATTGGTCTATTCATCTGATTTTCCAGCTAATCTGAAGCAGCAGGGGACAACCTGATTCTAATATTTCTTAAAGAAAAACACTTGCAACTTCTTTTATATAAACCATTACAATCTAAATAGATTGTTTCTTTAAACCAACTGCTGCAGACATACTTATGGAGCAAGCAAAGAAATACATTAACAAAAAGTTATAATCCGTCAATAAATTACCTGTCATTCCATACAAAATGAAAAATGTTTGTAGATATAAAGAGATTTGCAGAGCATTTTTCCATGTGTAATCTTTATTAAAAGTTATACTTTTATTGATTAATTTCCTTAACATTCGAAATGAAATATAGTAGGTAAAAGTTAGAGGGATAATAAATAAAACAAAGCCAATAATTCCTAGCTCAGTCAATAGCTGTAAATATATGTTATGCGGATGAGATCCACTACTTATTAAACCAGCAGATTGATTCATAAATTCTTTCCAGCCTATACCAAATATCGGGTTTTCAATAAACAGTCCCCATGCATAATCATATAAAATACTTCTTCCTGAAGATATGTCCTCACCAACTAACACACCATTTATAGTATCTACAATTTTACTTGTAAACTTCCCTAAAGGAGAATCTCCTTCAGGCTGAGAAAAATATATTGCAATAGAAGAAAAAAATAGGACTACAAAAGTAATTACTATTGTTTTAATAAACCTATATATAACTTCTTGATTTTTAGCTGAGTACAGGAATGTTATTAAAATAGCCATAATTGTAAAAAGAAAATGAGCACGCTTTGCAGTTAAAATCAAACCTATTATCAACAATAATAACAAAATAATGTTGAATACCTTTTTGCTATTGAAAGGGAATAAAAATATCAAAATCCCTATACCATTAACTATATAGCCTGCCAAATACGCTGGTTGATCCGTAAACCCAGTATACACACCCTGATTCTGAAAATCTAAAATATATCCCTGTTGATGAGATGAATATAAAGGTAAGATAAAATTAGAGTAGATATCAGTATTCAAAAACTGAAAAATTGCACTCATAGCAAAAATAACTGCTATAACCTTAATGAATTTAAATGCAGTCTGAAATTCCTTTAAACTCACCTTCGTCAATATTATAAATAATATACACAGCAGATAGACGCAGAGATCATAGAATATCTCAAAACCTCGAATGCCTTTAGACAGTATATTTATGAGAAATATTGTAAAAAAGAGAATCCACATAGTATCTGTAAGTGTGAATATAATATCCTTATAGCTTATAAGATAACTTAATATTAATAGAATTATTGCAACAAGTAAGACAACTGTGTAAATTTCTACTGAAGAATATAAAAAGGTGTGCAGTGTGCTATAATAAAAGGTGAATAGAAATACTCCAATGCCTTGTAATTTATTATAATTTTGGATTGTTTCCAAACCATCTAATTTTTCCCCTTGTTCAGAGTATTTATTCATAATGAATCCCTCATAACATTAAAATTTTCTTATTGTACTTTTTTCGCAATTTGGAAAACAGAAATTTTAAAGTTCATATACTTGTTTGTCATGTTTAATGACATTTTTATCAAGTCGCCAAATCATTTTATTATATTTTTACTAACTTTTGAATCTTACTATTAGTTGCATTCTAGCAGAATTATTTTATATATTAGAATATTAAATCTCCGTATAAGCCTTTTATAAACCCTATCCAGAAGACATAACAAATTAAAAATTCACTCTACTATTTTATATAGATATCTATTTATCTAGTCCCAAAGAACTCTCTATAAATAATAATGACTTCTTACGCTCTAAATCTAAAATTGGTTTAACATGTTTATAATCTACATTATATATATCATCAGTATTATCAATATTTTCCCATTTTCTATTTACTAAATCAAAAGTAGACAACAATGTGTTAATTCTTGACATCATAGACTTTTTACTACCTTCTCTATCAAATATCACAAATGGTTTTTCAAGTAATATTGAAAAAACTGAACCATGAAATGAATCTGTTAGGAATAATTCAGCTGAGTATATATAATCAATAAATTCACTAGGGTCGGCAATATATGCTCCTTTATCCTTTATATTTGCTAATTGAACTATTTTTAAATTTTTTTCTGCGGCAATATTCTCAATCTTGATCTCATTTTCTTGAGAAACTTCACCTAAAAAGTAAGTTAGTAAATATTTCTGATTGGGCTTGTCTAACGATTCTTTTGAGATTGATAACCATTGTTCCTTTGATAGCAAAAGGGTAGGATCTAATACAACTTCAGCTTTTCTCCCTGTTAGTTCTTTAATTATATCTGCACCAGCTTCTTCCCTTACCGATATATGAGCTAGTTCGGATAACCATTTTTTGTAATTTGGTATGCACTCAATTGGTAAATCAGAAATCCCAAAACTAGCCGCATAAGAAATCCGCTTATAATCAGGAACGAAGTTTAAAAAATAAATAGAGGATTGTGAATTATATAAGGGATTCCAAACCTGGTCACTACCTGTAACGAAATAGTCAAAGTCTAGCATTCTCTTCTCCGGAACTTTTCCTTCACATATAAAATAATCAGATTCATTTATATATTTCCTAGAAAACTCCATAAACCGCTCTGTCCTAATATTTTTATATTTTTTATCTTCTCTTATCCTTTGAAAAAACAACATTTTTATTATCCTTTTAACGGATCGCAATATATTCTCTTTACCCAACTTTTTTAAGCTTTCCTCTTCAACACGTACTGTTTCAACCTCATAATTCATAGACTTTAATATTTCTTGAAGAGCAAAATTTTGTAATCTATTACCATAATTAAAATACCCATTTAATGTTATAATACCTATCTTTTTCATATAAAATCCCTCAGATCATTATAGTTATCATTTATAGAGATAAACTCAATTTACGATATATATTTTTTAAAATAAGATAAAACTTAGGATTAAATTTAAAAGCTAACATGTAGATATATAAGCCTTTAAATTTAATCTGACCTAATGCCTCATTCTTAATTTCCGGAAAATATTTCTTAAAAATTTCCCTTAGTTCCTGTTTATAAATTTTATTATTGGTAGTATTCATGTTCAAATTGAAATAAAACGTCAATACATATCCACATATATAGAGGGCTATGAAAGGGCATAGGTCTGGATAGCGATGATAGTGAAATTCGTACAAATCCTGAGCAGCTTTTATTGTATCAATCCTTTTATTATATTCAAAATCCTTTCTTACAGCACTTTGATCATTCATAACATAGTAATAGAAACATTCTTTTAAAGTGACTTTTCTTTGGCACTTGAAAAAAATTTTTGTATTAACCCAGTAATCTTCGCTGAACTTGTAACCAGGATATCTTAAATGGTCAAATAGAGATTTTTTATAAAGTTTATTCACATTATAGTTTGTTGTATTTGTCTTAGACAAATACATGTAACTGCATTGATACTCCCCATCTATAATTGAATCTCTTAATTCATGTATTTTTATATTTTTATATTTGCTGTCACACGTGAAATAACCGCATTCTACAACATCCGAGTTATTTTGAATCATTGATTCAATCATTTTTTGATACATTTTGTTTGATATAAAATCATCACTATCAACAAATCCAATATAATCACCTGTAGCAATATCTAAGCCTGTGTTTCTAGCTGTAGAAACACCACCGTTTTCTTTATCAATTAATATTATTCTACTATCTATCTTCTTAAATTTTCGGCAGATTTCTAGCGATTTATCCGTAGAACCATCATTAACTAATATTATTTCTAAATTGGAATACGTTTGATTTATCACACTCTTAATGCATTTATCTAGAAATTCCTCAGAATTATATATTGGAATAATTATTGAAACCTTTGGAGATCCCATTACTTCCTCCTTACTCATAAATAAATAATTTACTATTGAGAGAAAGTTATTAGCAAATTATTAAAACCTGTACTTAATATCATTAGTATTAATTACTTATTACTAACTACATTTTTTATTTTGGACTCCCATTTGTCTACTATAACTTCTTTATTAAAATCCATTACTCTTTCTAAACTTTTTTGTTGATAATATTCTCTTTTTAAAGGCTCTTCTATTAGTTCATTTAACCTAAGAGAAAATTCCATTATATTATTTTTCTCTATTAAAATACCACTTTCTCCGTTTTCAAGAATTTCCTTCGGCCCAGAATTATCAAAGCTTACTACTGGTAATCCAAACGCCATAGCCTCAGTAAGTACTAATCCAAAACCTTCCCACCTAGACGTAGAAATAAATATTGATCCTGATAAGTAAAAGTCAAATAATTTTTCACCTGTTAAAGGTCCTTTTAAAATAATTTTATCTTCTAACTCATTTTTCTTAATCAATTCTAAAAGTTTACTCTTATCTGGTCCATCCCCAGCAATCAATATTGTCCAGTCGTTTTTCAAACTCTTACCTAAAGGTATCAAATAGTCCAATCCTTTTTGATTTAAATTAAGACGTCCTACAAAAATAATTTGATTATTTGTGAGCTTACTTATCTCATTATTATTTTCTATAGTTAGTGTATTATAGATAAAACTACATTTTTTATTTAACTTACTAAAACGTAACTGATCCGCTTTAGTTAGACAAACTAGTAAATCAGCTTGCTTTACTCCCCCTATATAATCTGTAATATGATTTTTATTGTAATGATTTACGTATATATCAAACTCATTATGTTGCCATGCTATAATTTTCAGATCGGGAATTTCGTTTTTAATTTGAGGAATTAGAGATGTTAAAATTCCTGAATTTACAATTAAAACATCATAATTTTTTTCTTTAAGATGATCTATTAAATCGTTAGTTTGCTCTTTAAACATAGTAAAAACATTATCAGATTTATTACCAATACGGTTTATTAGTTTTAATAGCCTTCCTATTACTTTCCTGCTAACACTACGACGTTTTACTGCTTTTGGTTTCTCTATATATTCATTAGTTTTATAATAGAAGATATTTTCCCCTGAAAAATCAATTAATGAAAGTTTATGTCCTCTTTCCTGCAGTGCATTTGCTAATTCAATTGTTACCCTTTCTACCCCACCCATTTTAAAACCTAAATTTACAATACATATATTCAATTAACTTGCCCCTTTACCTTACTCTGTTTCATACTACAATGAATAATAGTTTTACACAGCTTTTATGTCAGTAAATAATCTGTTGCGCTGTATTTAAATATTTATAGTGCTACTTATTTAATTTCGTTTAAGTATAATTTCTTAATCGGAGTTATAAATTTAATTTTTCATATTGTACTAGTTTTAAAAAATACACTAGAAAAACTTAATGGGTTAAACAAAATTAAAAAGCATTCTGTAAATTAACAACTAACTACTAAAATAATTCAGAAACTTCACTTAGGTACTTTTCAGCTATTACCTCTTCGGTCATATTACTTACAGTTTCTCTAGCATTGATTACAACCTTTAATCGCATTTTATAATCCATACTGGTTATTTTATTAAAAATTTCTACCAACATATCAACTGATTTTGGCTGTGATAAAAATCCATTAAATCCGTCAACAATAATGCCATCAATCCCCTCTCCTTTTGATCCTATTGTTATACAACCTTTTGCCATCGCTTCAAGATAAACTAATCCAAATGTCTCAGGGGAACTCACCATTGCAAAAATATCTGCCTGCTCCATATATTTCAAGACAATGTTTCTGGGTTGTTCCCCCATAAAATAAACTAAGTGCTCAATTTTAAGGTCATTAACTATTTTTTCTAATTCCTTTCGTTCTATTCCATCTCCAAATATAAACAGTTTATAGTTCTCTCTCATTTTTAGTTTTGAAAAAGCATATATAACTGTATCTACATTTTTTAATTTTATTAAATTACAGGCAACTACTATAGTTCTAGAATTGTGTATTAATTTCTCTCTTAATATATCTTTTGAAATTATGTCATTACTATTTATACCAGACTGAACTATAAAAAATTCTTTATTTTCACTGTCGCCATTAAATAATGCTAGATACTCCTTCTTTATTCTTTCAGATCTGAATCCAATTTTATTGATAATTCCTTTTAAATTATTATATTTCTTGAAATTCCTTCTTTTCTTCAAATAATCTATATCAGAATTATGCAATACGACAACAGTTGGTATCTTAATTTTACTAACAATATTATTAGCAATAATAATCGCCGGATCTAATATGTGACACACAATAACGTCCGGGATATATGATGATGTTATATCATTAAATATTTTATTTGACACCGTTTTAATTTTTCTAGTAACATATTTATATTTTGGTATTCTTAATATCGGATATCTATAAACATCTACCCCTTCAATAGTAAAATGTCCCTCTGAATTACTTTTTTTTACAATCTCACTATTAAAGCCGAATACGCTTGGATAATAAGTCCATAATCTAATTACTTTTACATTATTACCCTTTTTATTCCATTCCTTCGCAAAGTTATGTATTGCGTATGGAACTTCGCTTCTGGGTTGATCCTCATATCCGGGGTATAAGGAAGTTATTATTAATATATTCACTGTTTCCTCCAAATTTTTTTACTACTTTTACTTATGTCGATTCATATAATCAATAACCTTTTTCATCTGCCCTTCCCAGCTCTGATCGTTACCAAGGTGACTCCGTACTCTTTGTTGTAAATCTTTTTCTTTTCTCGTTTCCTTATACAGCTTAACTATAGTATTCATATCAATAGGTTCTTCATTTAATTCAACTCTTGTTGCATAAGGAAAATCATCGCCTATAATTTCCTCTCTCCAACCATATATAAAAGGGATTCCTTTAGCCAAGTATTCAATAGTTTTTAATGCTGAGCCAAAATACGAACCGACTCTATGATTGGCAATAGAACCTATTCCAATATCCGCTTTATCGTATACTTCATCTAATTCTTTACCAGAAAGAGGTTGATAAAATATAAAACTTTCATTATACGGGCTAAATTTTGCTAGGCTTTTTGTACTTTCTAAATGTGTACCCACAAAATGGACAACAAAGTCCCACTCTCCACCCATTCGTTTATAATTATTAATCCCTTTTATTATTCTATCTAACCCGTGCGCCTTGCTTTCAAATGCAACTGATACCAAATGGATTTCATTTTCCGACTTTCTTATAACACTCGGGTTATGGACTGGTATTGCATCAATATCCACTGCATTTGATATCTTGACCGTAGGTCTTTTCCAAATTTCTTTCATATTATTCATCGCAGCAACAAAATCTATATAGCGATAGGCCCCTTTAGACCATAACCAATCAGTTAAGTACACTGGAGTCATTATAGATAGACCTTTTTCATATGAAGGGTAAGAATGAGCTTCAATAACAACATATTCTCCCACCTTTTTTGCACATTTAAGCATTTTTAAATAAGAGGAATCGAAAAAGTGATATCTAGCATAAATTAATTTAAAACTTTCTTTTTTTTTCTTTAAATAATCTGTACAAAAAGTAATTAATAATTTCCTTCTAATTATCCTTTGTATTCTATTACTTTTTATAGGATAAGTTTTTTTAGTAATAATACTACCATCGCTATTAAATATAGCAACGCCGTCTTTTATATATCCTGAATAAACAACGTTATACCCTAATTTTTCAAAGGCTTTGATTTGAGAATTAACCTTTTTAGTTATTCCAGCCGTTAAATCATACACTTTAGCATTTGTATAGAAAAAGATACTTTGCATTAGCTTCTCCCTTATGTTAATAAAAATTAAGTACCAATTTTATATATATTTTATATATATTTCCTTCATTCTTTGTAAAGAATTATGAATATCAAATTGATTAATAATTTCATATGCATTAGTTACTAATTTCTCAGCAAGCCCTTTTTCACTTATTAAGCGATAAATTCCATTAGCAAATGATTCCTCATCTTTAGGCTCACAAAGTAAAGCAGTTCTATTGTCAATTGCATAATCCAATATCCCGTGCCTATTAGACGCAATTACGGGTATACCTGAAGCCATAGCTTCTATACCAGCTATGCCCAAGCCTTCCCAAAGGGAAGGGAAAACAAAGATATCAGACGCTTTTAAAATTTCATTAACATCAGTCCTGTATCCCATAAAGATTACTTTATCTTCTACTTTTAACTTAGAAGCTAAATCTCTTAAATAACTTTCCTGTTCTCCGGTACCACAAATTACATATCTAAGTTTAATATTTCCTAATTTGGCAATAGCCCTTATAACAACTTCATGATTTTTACGTTTGGTAAGATCTCCTACCGAAGTAAGAACCAAATCATCCATAGGGATATTTAGTTCTTCCCGTTTTTCTATCTTGTTCAACTGTGTTTTCATTCTCATTTTTTTTAAATCTAACCCTATCCCAGGTATAGAATAATGCTCTTTCACTTTAAAGCTCTTTGCAGTTTGGTAATCCTCAGTATTAATAGTAATTAAGGCATCAGTATATCTAGCCATAAACCTTTCAATGGGGTAATATAATAACCAGTTAATTATTGGCCCTCCATGACAGAAGTGAAATCCATGTGCTGTATAAATTACTTTACTCCCTCTTTTTCTAGTCTTTCGGGATGCCAATCTTGCTAGTATTCCACCCATAGGAGTATGACAATGAATTAAATCGTACTTTTGATTATCAATAATACTTTTTAATTCTTTGTAAGCTACTATATTTTGTAACTTATATGGTGATCTTTGAACTTTTATATTAAATTGCTTATCAACATACGGAACAATTTCATCTCCATTTGCCGCAACATGTACGATACACCCTTGATCTTTTAACCATTTTAAATACGGTAAGTGAAAAGCATTAAAATGTCTATGAACATTTGCCACATATAAGATCTTCATACTTCCTTCCTTCCCAAATAACCAATTTAAATCAATATTCTAGTGAGGAGAAATACCTCTTTATAGGCTCCAATATAAATAACCTAATTTTTCTGCATCTTTTCTGCTAAAAATTCCTTTGATATCGATTAAAACATAAGGTAATTGTTCACTTGCATTTTCAAACAATTCATTACTTGCTACTAGAATATTCTCAAGGCCACTCTCTTGAGTTGCAGCTACTTCATTTAAAGCCACTATATTATGGTTTTCATATTGTTTGTAATGCTTTTTAATATTTGCTAAATGCATAATTGAAAACTCCTCGTGTGGTACAGCAAACACTACAGCATCCATATTAATTACATCTTCCATTTTTTTAAGTTTTATACCATAGTGATTCCACACTTCTTCTTCATCAGCGATTGGATCTACTACTGTAATATTAATACCATAACCTTCTAGCTCTTTAATTATATCAATGACTTTTGTATTTCTTGAATCAGGGGTATTTTCTTTAAATGTAATCCCCATAATGGCAACATTAGACCCTTTAACGAGCTTGTTTGCTTGAATAAGTTTCTTCACAATATTTTCAGCTATAAATTTCCCCATATCATCATTGATTCTTCTGCCAGACGCTATAATTTGTGAATGGTATCCCAATTCCTCTGCTTTATATATAAAATAATAAGGATCGACTCCAATACAATGGCCACCTACAAGACCAGGCGTAAACTTTAAAAAATTCCATTTTGTTCCCGCAGCCTCTAGTACTGCACTTGTATCAATGCTCATTTTATTAAATACTATTGATAATTCATTCATAAAAGCTATATTAATATCTCTTTGGGCGTTTTCAATCACCTTCGAAGCCTCAGCAACTTTAATAGATTCAGCCCTATATACACCAGCCTCTATAACTAATTCGTATACTTTGGCAACTATTTCTAACGTTTCTTCGTCCATACCCGAAACAACTTTTGTTATTGTTTCTAATCTATTTACTTTATCCCCTGGATTAATCCGTTCTGGGGAATATCCTACCTTAAAATCCACTCCACACTTTAGTCCGGATTCTTCTTCTAAAATTGGTACACATATATCTTCTGTCACTCCTGGATATACAGTAGATTCAAATACAACCACAGAACCTTTTTCAAGGTTTCTCCCAACCGTTTTACAAGCACTGATTATCGGAGACAAGTCAGGTGTTTTATCAGTTGACACAGGGGTTGGGACAGCTACAATATGAAATTTACAGTCCCTTAATTCCTTTTCATTTGATGTGAAGTGTACCTTTGATTTTTTTAAAACTTCATCCCCTACTTCATTTGTTACATCTATTCCAGCAAGGTAACTTTCAACCTTCCTCTGATTAATATCAAACCCTACTACTTCTATTTGTTGTGAAAACGCTACTGCTATAGGCATACCTACATACCCTAAACCAACTACAGAGACTTTTTCCTGTTTATTTACAATATTTTCATACAAATTCATATATATATCCTCCTAATATTTAGTACTATTAATGTTAATTATATAAGAATATAATTAACAGCTCTTACTAAAATATGGTTCTTTTTTGAGACTTGTAATCAAAATTCTATCACCTTAGAAGATAATCTATATTCTTCTTGCTGGAGCCCCAATGTATGTTCCAATCACAGTTATATTTTTTACCACCACAGCACCAGCACCTATGATTGTCCCACCACTAATTCTCACATTATTACTTATTACACTTCCAATTCCTAACCACGAACCCTGCCCAATTCTAACCGTTCCTGCTAAACGAGCTCCCGGTGATATGTGAGTATAATTCTCAATATTATTATCGTGATCTATTGAACAACTAGTGTTTATAATGCAACCTTTACCTATTCTAGTACAGCAATTAATAACTGCTCCCGCCATTACAACTGTCCCAACTCCTATTTCTACTTGTCCTCCAATCACTGAACTCGGGTGAATTAAAGTTGGAATAGTAGCACCTGATTTTTCAAGTACCTCATGAATCTGTTGTCGTGTAGTATTATCACCAATACCCACAAATACTTCGTATTCATCTATGTGCGCAGAGACACTATCTGATGTCCCAATAACCTCTATTCCCATTGATGTTTTAATTCCAACATTATCATCTAAGAAAGCGATCTTCTTCCATTTATTCATTTTCATTGCTATGTCCGCAACAACTTTTCCGTGCCCGCTGGCACCGATTATTAAAAGTTTGTTTTTCATATTTTCATTCTGTCCTTTTTGGTTCCCTTAAAAGGTTCAATCGTAGCAGCAGTTTCTGAATTAATGCCCTCTCTGACGAAAACCTTTTTTATGGTTAAAAAAATTACCTTCCAATCTTCAATGAATCTTACATTGTCCACATACTCAACATCGAGATTAAATTTATCTTCCCAACTAATCGCATTTCTACCACTAACCTGCGCCAAACCAGATAGCCCTGGTCTGACTTCATGACGTCGTTTTTGATGATTGTTATACAACGGTAAATACTGCACCAATAATGGCCTAGGGCCAATAATAGACATATCACCCTTCAAAATATTAAAAAGCTCCGGTAGTTCATCAAGAGATGTAGAGCGTAATAACCTACCAAACTTTGTCAGCCTTATACTATCTGGCAGTAACTCACCTTTATCATCTCTTTCATCCGTCATAGTCCTAAACTTATACATCATAAAAATCTCTTCATTAAGACCAGGTCGTTTCTGCTTAAACAGCACAGGGCTACCTAACTTCGTTCTCACAAGTAATGCAACTATTAGTAATACTGGACTCAGAACAATAATAGCTATTAAAGAAAGTATAAAATCCATCGGTCTTTTTACAAACCTTCTATAAATACCACCTTTGGAGTTCTTCATTATTCTAACCACAACCCTTTAATAGTCTTAACGACTCTTTCTAAGTCCTCATCCGTCATCTTCGTATCAGATGGCAAACATACACCATTCTCAAACAATTTCTCCGATACACCTTCGCCAACAAAGTCGTATTTCTCAAAGAATGGTTGCATATGCATTGGTTTCCAAACTGGCCTTGACTCGATATTCTCTACTTCCAATGCTTCAAAGATATCGTTCGGTCTCACTTTACCAGTCAAAGTCATCGAACTTAACCAATAATTTGGTTCATCCCAGTCATTTCTAGGCATAAACTTAACGCCTTCAAGTTCACCAAGCTTTCTCTTATAAAACTCAAAAATGTAATTCTTCTTCGCTACTCTCTGATCTAACACTTTAAGCTGTCCTCTACCAATCCCTGCAACAACATTACTCATTCGATAATTAAACCCTAATTCGCTATGTTGATAATGCCTTGCTTGATCCCGGGATTGAGTGGCCCAAAATCTTGCCTTAGCAATTCTCTCTTCATTATTAGAAACCAGCATACCTCCACCAGAAGTAGTGATAATCTTATTTCCATTAAAAGAGAAGATGCCATAATCTCCAAAACTCCCTGTATGCTTACCTTTATAGTATGTACCTAAAGACTCAGCAGCATCTTCTATTACCGCAACATTATGTTTCTTGCAAATTCCCATAATCTTATCCATATCAGCAGATAAGCCATATAAATGAACAACAATAACTGCCTTTACTTCTGGATATTTCTCAAAGGCCACTTTCAAGGCTTTAGGACTCATATTCCAAGTTTCATAATCACTATCGATAAAAACTGGATTTGCATTTTGATAGATAATAGGATTTGCAGTGGCAGAAAAAGTAAGTGTCGGACAGAAAACAATATCCCCTTCCCCAACTCCTGCTGCTTTAAGAGCTAAATGAATAGCAGCTGTTCCTGAAGACAGTGCTGCAGCAGATTTAGAACCAACCTTCTTAGCAAGCTCTCTTTCAAATCCATTTACGTTTTCACCAAGGGGTGAAATCCAGTTTGTATCAAAAGCTTCCTTTATATATTGCATTTCATATCCCTCATCACTCATATGAGGTGAGGAAAGATAAATTTTTTCGTTTATTTGATTAGTTCCCAATTAGAGTCTTCCTTCCTATTTTGAATAAGTTAATAACTTTAGTAGATTAGTACTTAATTGGATCCAGAAGTTTTAATCCACTTAACTGCTAAACTACTAAAAACATCAGGCACCGACAACTTTTCTCTCTGCTTCTTCTCAGCACCTCACTAACAGTTCAACTAGATGATAAACAAGCCCGAAAGGGCAGTAACAATAAGTTAAATAAAACAGGGCATCTAACCCCACCTCACGCCACACTCCTGACAACAAATGTGTCTAAGGTCTTTAACCCACAGCACAGTCGAGTATATCCATTGATAAAGGTAAGGACACATCACCTATATATGTAATCAAGCTACGAAGTAGCCATAAAAGTCATTAAGTGCCGCAAGGCACCCCAGTTTATGTAAAAACAAAAAAGTATAAAAAAGTCCAATTACTATGTTTAACCATCCAACTAGTGGGGTATATAATTTAGGTACCGAAGGTAAAACATTAACCCTTATCAAAATTATATAAGTTAATATTGTTCCAAGCATTACACCCAAACACACATAAAAGGGCTAAGACACACCAATATGTCCAACCCTCCATGCATTCACCTAAATAAACGATTGATTAAACATTTATAACACCCATAACAAGCACAAAGTATCGCCCTAAACCGCAAGGTTTAGCAACTGCAATTTTTTATAAATAAACTAACATGTGACCGCAAGGTCACCAAGAGGCTAAAATTAAAGATTAGGTTAAATAAAACACCCTAAACCTCAATCCCACTAGCCCTCTCCCTCAAATAAGCCAACAATTCATCCTTGATCTCATCATTCTCCAAAGCCAAATCAATTGTCGTCTTCACAAAGCCAAGCTTTTCACCAACATCATAACGCTTGCCTTCAAAGTCATATGCATACACTTTTTGCAGCTCATTCAACATCTGAATCGCATCCGTCAATTGAATTTCGCCACCTGCACCAATCTCCTGCTTATCCAAAAAGTCAAAGATCTCAGGAGTGAACACATATCTTCCCATAATTGCTAAATTTGATGGGGCAGTACCCTGTTCAGGTTTCTCAACAAAATTATTTACCTGATAACGTCTGCCTTCAGCAGTACTCGGGTCCACAATTCCATATCGATGTGTTTCTTCCATCGGCACTTGCTGCACACCTACAACTGAACTGCTTGTCTCTTCAAATTGCTCGATCAACTGACGCAAGCAAGGTGTCTCAGATCGCACAATATCATCACCAAGTAATACAGCAAATGGCTCATTGCCAATAAACTTACGTGCACACCAGACTGCATGGCCAAGTCCTTTTGGTTCTTTTTGTCGGATATAGTGAATATCCACTTGGGAAGGCTGCTTTACCTTTTCCAGTAAAGTAAACTTTTCTTTTTTCACCAGATTATCTTCCAGTTCAAAGTTATTATCAAAATGATCCTCAATCGCACGCTTACCCTTACCTGTTACAATAATGATATCTTCTACCCCAGAAGCCACCGCTTCTTCGACAATATACTGAATCGTAGGCTTATCAACAATCGGCAACATCTCCTTAGGCATCGCCTTCGTAGCAGGAAGGAACCTCGTACCAAGCCCCGCCGCCGGAATAATCGCCTTCTTCACCGTCCTCATAACACAACCCCCATTACCTATAGTTTGTTGTTAGTGAGTGCGGTTCCTGGTGAAAGAGTAACCTCTACTTAGCGGAGAAAAAATACGCAGACTCCTGGGGGAGCAGAGGCCTAGATGAGACCCCACAGTGCGCAACAGAAGTTGGAAGGCTAAAACCGCGCCGTCCTGTCGCAACGCCTTCATGACCAACATCCTGTTGCCCCGAGGCTCATCAGCCGCCCCCGGAAAGCGAAGTATTTTTTCGCAGCGGTAATTGCTGCATACTCTTATTTACGAACCCTTCACACTCAACAACGTCTTCTCCATAAACACAATACCCATCAACTTATCCTTCAACTCAACCGCATCATAACCCTCAAACCGATCAATCAAATCAAGGAACAACGCCGCATCCACGTCCATCGTCCGACCAACATAAATCTTCTCATACACCGCACCAGGATGAACCTCATCCTCACCAAGCAGCTCCTCATACATCTTTTCCCCAGGTCGAATACCAGAGAACTGTATCGGAATCTCTTCCTCCGAGTAGCCTGATAGTTTAATAAGATTCCTTGCCAGATCGACAATCTTTACCGGCTCACCCATATCCAAGACAAAGATCTCGCCACCTCTTGCTAGCGTCCCTGCCTGAATTACTAGTCGAGATGCTTCCGGGATTGTCATAAAGTAACGAGTCATTTCCGGATCGGTTACTGTTACTGGGCCACCTTGTTCAATTTGTTTCTTGAAGAGTGGAATCACACTGCCTCGGCTTCCGAGTACATTCCCAAATCGAACTGCGACAAATTTCGTCTTACTTTTTCTTGCCATATCCTGAACAACCATTTCGGCAACACGCTTGGTTGCCCCCATTACATTTGTCGGATTCACTGCTTTGTCTGTCGAAACCATTACAAAGGTGCTGACACCGAATGTATCGGCAGCTTCTGCGACATTTTTAGTGCCGACGATATTATTTTTCACTGCTTCATGCGGATTGTATTCCATTAACGGCACATGCTTATGTGCAGCCGCATGATAAATAATCGCTGGCTGCTGTTCTTTAATGACTTCAAATACACGGTCACGATCCTGAACATCCCCGATAACAGGCACGATTTCAATGTTGGCATCCTTGTATCTATTACGTAATTCCATATCAATAGTATAAATGCTAAATTCGCCATGTCCGAATAGCACAATTTTGCCTGGATTGAATTTCATGATTTGTCTACAGATTTCTGAACCGATCGAGCCACCTGCCCCGGTCACCATTACCGTATTGTCTGTCACATATTCCGAGATTGCGTTAATATCCAGCTTAACAGGCTCTCGCCCAAGCAGATCCTCTACCTCGACATTTTTCAAATGGCTGACAGAAACTCTTCCTGTCATCAGATCCTCAATTTTTGGGATCATCTGCACCTTGGCTGTTGTTTTATTACACTGTTCTACAATTTTCTCCAATGCGCCATTCTTTAAGGAAGGAATCGCAATCACGATATGCTGGATATCCAGATTTTTGACAATGTTCGGAATTTCTTTCACAGTACCTGCTACAGGAAGACCAAACAATTGCATCTTTTGTTTATTTATGTCATCATCAACGAAAGCCACTGGTAACAATTCCTGATTGTTATGATCGTTCTTCAGCTGCCTTGCAATCATCGCTCCCGCAGAACCGGCACCAACAATTAATGTACGCTTCTGATTTTCCGCTTTTGCAATATAACGGTCACGATAAATACGCCACAGAAAGCGGGAACCACCAATTAAGGTAATATGCAGCATCCATGTAATAAGTAATGCTCTACGATAGACCGCAAAGTCATTAAACAGATATTGCACAATCCCTGCCGCAATAATCGACAGCGTAATGGCCTTCACAATCGCTATTAATTCTCCAATACTCGCATAGGCCCATACTTTGTTATACAGCTTATAAATAAATGCGAAAAGATGATGAAAGACTAATAGAGCTATTGCACTAATAATGA
Organism: Virgibacillus halodenitrificans; assembly: GCF_001878675.1. Lineage (NCBI taxonomy): Bacteria > Bacillati > Bacillota > Bacilli > Caryophanales > Bacillaceae > Virgibacillus > Virgibacillus halodenitrificans. The sequence continues at coordinate 3,257,681 of NZ_CP017962.1, forward strand.
TCGCATCAAGCTGCGACACATTTGTCGAAGGATATACAATCCAAGATGCGATAAAAATCGCGGTACTGACGATCAGGGAGTCGAGAATGATCAACAATGTCAGTCTTGTTCGATATGTCAAAGCCTTCGCTCCTTTCCCGGTTGGATAAAGTGTTCAAACAATTTAATAACCTGTTTCCGTTGTTTAATGCCAACCTTCTTATATATGTTACTAATATGTATCTTTATAGTTCCTTCAGTTAAACCTAGTATACTTGCAATCTGCTTATTCTTTAAACCCTTTTTTAATAGATAGGCAACATCAATTTCTTTTCTAGTTAGATTTATTGCATTATCTTCTAAATAATAAGTGAAAATTTCTTTGTGTTCTTCCTTCATTTCGCCAAGCATCTGCATCAATGATTGTACCACTTCCCCAGGTAAAAAGGAACGGTTCTTTTGCATATTTTGTATTATTTTAACAATAGAGGGAATCATAATTTCATCTTTCCATACGATGTGATCGATTCCACGCTCAATCCATTGTATCGCTTCTTCTTCCATAACAGATTCCAATAGAGCAATAATAGTGATCCGCTCTCGTTTTAAAGTTTCCAATTGTTCATCTCGTTCATCATCCGGACAACGTTGAACATCAGCAATACAGATTACCGGGTCTGTCGTAAGCAGCATTTTGTAATCATTAGTTGCATAATAAATCGAAATATCAGGAAATTGCTGTCGTAATAATTCGTATAAATCCTCTAAGTATGTCTGTCGCAAAGTGTTTGTCTGTTTTTCTTTCATAGGCACCCTTCATTCTGTGAGATAATTTACAATTGTTTCCACAGAATATAATACTAAATACCCAGTAATATTTTAAGTGACTTTTGTAAAAAAAAGTCATATTCTCGTAAACCCTTTCACCAGTACTCTTTTTTGGAAAACAAACCCTTTAAGAAATCGATAACACGTTTACGACTATGAATATTTAATTTATGATACAAATCACTTATATAATTTTTTATGGTGCCTTCACTAAGGTAGAGCTTTTGAGCAATAGACTTGTTTGTCTCTTCTTCCATGAGCATATAGGCAATTTCAAGTTCCCTTGGTGTTAACACCACTTCCAATGTAGCCAGTTTTTGCCTGAGAATCTCTTTTTTATCATACTTGTATTCCCTTATTTTTTTTGCAAGAATACGTGCCACTGGTCCGGAAATAACCATTTCTCCACGTTCCGCTTCACGAATGGCCCATATCAACTTTTCACCATTGAGGTCCTTTAACAAATAACCATCCGCTCCTACATTAAACCCACGTACAATAAGATCCTCATCCGCAAAAGTAGTAAGCAAAATAACCTTGACATCTGGGTAACTTTCTTTTATATCAAGTGTTGCTCGAATGCCATTTACATGTGGCATGTGTATATCCATAAGAACAAGGTCCGGTTCATACTGCTGAAATTTCGCTATTGCTTCTTCTCCATTCGTAGCTACCCCTACTACCTGAATGTCATCTGTTTCAGCCAGAATAGCCATGATGCCATCTGTAAATAAACGTTGATCATCTACCAAAAGAACTTTTACCAATCGACACGACTCCTTCGCTTCTTCATCACCTTTCTTCCATTATAGACAAAAGGGCGTACAGAAAGATGTACACCCTTTGTTTTACTTACTAAAAAAGACCTAGAAATTTCTTTTTCTTTATCATGGAGGGTTCCATACGATTGATGTTTTGGTTATCAACAAGTAGCTGACTGTTCTCCAAGAACATATAAAAATAATCCGCACCATACTCTTTTTTCAATAAGTGAAATGCCTCGTCCATACAGAAACCACGGCTCTTTGTATTATGTGCATCAGACGCAATGAAATGAGTCAGGTTTGCTTCCATGATCTGGTTCGTAAATTTTTGTATGTTTTTCCCAAACTTACCAACAAAACTGGCCGCTGTTATCTGGGTTAGCGCTCCATTTTGTACAAAGTGATACAGCATACCTGGATGCTCTAGCAATTCTGAATTCCGTTCTGGGTGTACAATAATCGGGGTATAGCCTGCTACTTGAATATCGAACAACATTTGCTTAGCATATCGCGGTACATGATTCGAAGCAAACTCCACAAAGACATACTTGGAGTGATTTATTGATAGCATAATTCCTTCATCCAGCTCTTTCAGTATATCTCCATTAATACGAGTTTCCTGCCCTGGTAAGACATGTAATGGAATATCATGCTCAACTAAAAGCGCGTTCAGCACCTCAACAGATTGTACAATTGTATTCTTTTCATTATCATATTTTCCATTCCTGTGGTGTGGTGTCGCTACAATAGTATGGACCCCCTGGTTTACAGCAGCCTTAGCCATCGCAAGGCTGTCCATCTCTGTCTTCGCTCCATCATCAATTCCTGGCAATATATGACTGTGTATGTCAATCACATGCTTCCCCACCTTATAGACATTTACTATTTAATGATAATTATTTTTTGTATATTTCAGTATACAAGAGTATATAACTGTTTACAACTAATCTTCTTAACAAAAAATAGGTCTTTTAGCTTGATTATTATATCATATAATGAATTATTTGGAAATAATAGTAAAAGAGAATGTGAGTTTGTACTAATTAGTATTCTCATTACAAGATAACAGTTTCCAAAATAACTATTTTACTTTCTCAGTAAAATACCTCTCTGCATTTTATACAGAGAGGTACAATTTAATTTGTTCCATAATAGTAATAATAGTTTGAGCCTTTTTTTTCACGATCATTCAATACAGTACCAAGCAATTTCGCTTTTGCAGGCTCCAATGCTTCCTTCGCTTTTTGAGCAGCTTCCAGTTCTGTCTTTTTACTTCTGATAACCAAAAGTGTTCCATCTACAATATTTGCAAGGATTTGTGAATCTGTAACAGCAAGCACAGGAGGTGTATCAAAGATCACCATGTCATAGGATTGCTTTGCCTCATCCAAAAAGGTTTGCATTTTTCGTGATGCCAATAATTCAGATGGGTTTGGAGGAATCGGACCACTGGATATGACATCTAAATTGTCGACATCTGTGCGATTAACTGTTTCCTCTATCGTATGCTCACCAACAAGGATATTACTTAACCCACGTAAATTGTCTAGTCGAAACGTATAATGTACTGTCGGTTTACGAAGATCCGCATCAATAAGCAATACTTTTTTACCTTGTTGGGCATAGACAACCGCCAGATTGGCTGTCGTCATTGACTTACCTTCTGAAGGACCAGAAGAAGTTACTAGCATGGAGGTTAATTCTTCATCAACAGAAGCAAATTGTAAATTTGTCCGTATTGTCCGGTATTGCTCGGTAATCGGTGACTTAGGATTTAGCTTTGCAATGAGATGCCGCATTTTATTATTAGGTCTAGATTGATTTTTTCGCCGCGCCATCAAAGCCACCCCTTTTCATACGCTGTGTTTGGAATTTAAATTGATCTTCCCGAACATCTGCATCATCTATATGGGAGATGATACCTAATACAGGTAAGCCAATCTTATTTTCTATATCTTCCTCAGTTGTTATGGTGTTATCCAAGTATTCAAGTAAGAAGGATATCCCAACACCCACCATTGCACCTATAACAATTGCGATAGCTATATTAAGCATCGGATTCGGCGCTACCGGTGATGGGTTATCACTTAATTCAGCTTGTGACAGTACGCTAACATTATCAACATTCATGATATCCGAAATTTTATCTTGGAAGATGGAAACCGTTGTATTTGCTAATTGAACAGCTAATGCTGGATCTTCATCAGTTGCAGTAACAGTTACCACCTGTGAATTCTGTTCACTGGACACCTGTAGCTTCTCACTAAGCGCACCTGCTGTGTATGGTAAATTTAACTCATCAACGACTTCTTCTAATATTGCGGGACTCTTTATGACAACATTGTATGTATTAATAATCTCAACGTTTGTGCGAATATCATTAACATTATATTGTACATTTGGATCCTGCTGACCCTGGTTAACAATGAATTGAGAGCTGGACTGATAGGTCGGTGTCAACACAAAATAACTAATAATCGCAGCAATTACTGCTGCTCCTAATACAAATGCAATGATAAGCAACAAGCGTTTCTTTATTACCTCGAAGATTTCCTTCAAGGAAATTGTTTCCTCCATTTTTGTACCTCCATATTCCTTTTACACTAAGCTGGTAAAATATAAATAATATAAAATTGCATTCTTTTCGACATTACAGTTAGAAATTATACCATATCTTCCAGCAATGCAATATATGTTTTTTTCAAAACTTGGTTAATTTTAGTTGATTTTTACATTTAGAGGGGGGATTTTGTAGAGTTTAATAGATTGAGGTCTCTTTGCGGGTGGGCGATTCCTTATTTCTGACAATATAATAGTATTCCCTCCATAAACAGGATTAATATTACAAGTTCATTACAAATTCCCTATATATCTATATTTTTCCTTCTTCTACTTATATAATAGAGTCACTTCTTAGAAAAAATGGAAGAATAAATAGATAGATTTGTGAAGGGAGAATCATCGATTGGCCAATAAAAAGATTATTATGTCGGTAACTGCAACTGCAGCGATAGCCGCAGCGGTAGTTGGCGCAGAGGAAGCAGAAGCAGCGTCTCATAAGGTTCAAAGTGGAGATTCATTGTGGTCAATAGCCCAGCAGTATAACACCAGCATTTCACAGTTACGCTCCATCAATGGAATTTCAGGAGATCTTATTTATCCAAACCAAATCATAGAAACAGATAACGAGCAATCATCCAACTCTAATTCAAGCAACAGCTCAAATACTACTAAACCATCTACTAATTCAAACTCTACATATACAGTAAAAAGTGGCGATACACTAAGTGGAATTGCCTCAAAACATAACATTTCTCTAAGTAACTTAATGAAATGGAACAACCTTGACACCACGCTTATCTTCCCCGGAAATGTTTTCGTTGTAAGCAAGAATGGATCTTCGTCAAGCAGCTCTAATTCAAGTTCTTCTGGAAGCTCAAGTAGCGGATCAAGCAAGCCATCAACAGGCTCATCCGAAGTATACGTTGTTAAATCCGGAGATTCTTTATCACGCATCGGCGCACAATATGGTGTGAGTGTATCCAACTTGAAGAAGTGGAACAACCTAAACTCAGACTTAATCCTAATCGGACAAAAACTAAGCATTAACGGAAGCACAAGCGGAAGTAACACAGGTTCAAGCTCAGGATCCAGCAGTTCTAACAGCTCAACAGCTACTAATGTCGATTACAATGTGAACAAGCTTGTAAGCACAGCAAACAGTGTTATGGGCACGAAATATGTATGGGGCGGATCTACTACAAGCGGCTTTGACTGCAGCGGATTCATCTACTATGCATATAAGAACGCAGGCAAAAGCGTAAGTCGCTTATCTACAGACGGCTATTACAACCGTTCTTATCATGTAAGTAAGCCACAGGTTGGAGACCTCGTCTTCTTCTCAGGAACATATAGAGCAGGAATCTCCCACATGGGAATCTACGTTGGAAACAACGAATTCATCCATGCAGGAACCTCCACAGGCGTAACAAAAACGAAGCTAAGCAACTCATATTGGAGCAAGCACTTCGATAGCTACAAGCGTTTCTATTAATAGATTAATATTATTACATAGTAATGTAATAGCACTTATATTATAAGGAAGAACTCCAGCATGGCTGGAGTTCTTTTTTTGTTGGGGGGGTGGGTGGTGTGGTCTCTCATATTGGATGCGGGCTTTCTCATTTGAGCGGTGTGGTCTCTCATATGGACTGTGGGCTCTCTCAAATCAGTGGAAACTCTCTCATTCTATTCAAGAGTAATTTCATCTTTCACTAGTTGGCTTTTTATTCTCTATTCTTTTCCACTCCTATTCATCTTCTCATCCACCATTTTCGGTTGCGGCAGTCGTGATATAGCCCTGCTCCTCTGAGTATTCTGGTAATTGAGCTTTTTTCACTATATTGTAGCCAGTATTGAGCTTGGGAATTAGAAATAGAAGGACCGACTAACAGGAAATAATCAGCCAGTGCTTGCAGATGTGCTTTTTGATCTTTTTTCTGACAGTGATCGCATTTCCATGTATTGTGTCCTCGCACCATTTCTAGCCTGTTACAGTGGGAGCAATATATCCCAGGCACTAGATCAGACAGGAGGACACCATGCTCTTTAAGAATGTCTGCATTATATTCGCTGGAGGCTCGAAGCAGAAGTCGACCGATTTTTTCATGGGGGAGTTTTGTCTCGCTTTTATATTTCCTGTCTAAATCCAATACCTCTTTCGGAATATACTCAGCATGATGAACTTTCCGCGCAACCTCTTCCTCATCCCCTCTGACTTTAATAATTGTGCTCGGTTTACTAATTGCAATGAGCGGATAAATCGGTACCTCTGGATACCCTTGCAGTTGCAGCCAATGCTCCAGCTTCAACCTCTGAAGCTCCACCTGAGTAATGGGATAGCGGTAACCAACTTCATTTTCTCCATCCTCTCTAGAAAATTGTTTTAATGTTGTATTAAAAGTAACAATCCCTTTATTATTTTTGATTTCTACAAGATAGATGCCATTTTCACCAATCACAACTGTATCCATTTGAAAAAGTTTGCTTCGCAATTTCAAAGTAAGTTGATAAACAACAGTAAAATCTTCTGTCAAAAAATCAGTATGATAATCTACTAACCTCTCTCCTTCATAACCGTACATTTCTCTTGCTGCCTTTGATTCGATTTCCATTAATTTTGGATGATTTGGGCGGAGCCTTTGCAGGAGTGCTTCGTATTTCTTTAAAGAAGTTGGTTTGGTTCGTGTATTTAGCTTCATATTTTTCTCCTTTTTAAAGCTACTGTAGCACGGTTTGGGGAATGAAGCGAAAAGCCAATAATTGAATTTAAATGCTATATTGATGCTGAATTTCTAATTTTATTTGTAAGTTTTTCACTATCTGTTAAGGAAACAAAGTTCTTTTTAATTATTATAAATTTCTTTCTAAATCTTTCTTGGTATGTGCTATAATCTATTAAAATATAAGGAGGTGATGTGAGTGGAAAAGAAGGATCAAATAATAGAAATGCTGAACAAAATAATGTCCAGTTTGGAAGATACAGAAAAGCAGTTGGGTCAACGTGAAGAAGAGGAAGAGATAATTGGTTTTCAAGCAGCATCTTCTGCTGAAACAGAGGTTTTGCGGGAAGAGGTTTGGAAAATGAAAGTAGATATCCAACGCATCAAAAACACCTTAGGAATTAATAGCTTCTAGTTAATAAACTCACACATAAAAACACCACAATAGTTAATTAAAATCTACATAGCAAAAGGATGGGCAAAACCCCGCCCATCCTTTTAGAAATTTACTAGCATATGAGAGAACTTTTGTTTAAATGAGAGTCTTGCCTCCCTATTTGAGAGGGCATCCATCTTATTTGAGAGAACCGTCGTTTATATGAGAGAGCATCCATCTCGTTTGAGACAGCACCTGCCCCATATGAGAGACTCAGCCTTCCATTTGAGAAAGCTCTCTCATATGTGGTGCCGGCTCCCTCATCTAGACCGGCGGGGCATCTCATATTCGGGGCGGGCTCTCTCATTCGGCTCGATATGCTTCTTGAAATGGGTTGATGCTCTGCTGTTTGGGTTGGGGAGCTTCTTTAAACCATTCTCTATCATCATCTGTAAACTTTGACTCTCTTTTCGACAAATAAAAATAGCTATTATTCTAAGAAGGAATAATAGCTATTTTTATTTAATTTATTTATTTTTCACCACTTAATTCAACAAGAATTTTAGCTTGTGATTTATCGTTGGTCAGTGCTTCAAATCCTTTTTCCACAATATCATCCAGTTGAATTTGGTCTGTGATGATTCCTTGTGGCTTCAATTGGCCTGTCCCCATTAAATCAACCGTTTGTTGGAATGTTGTTGGTGTATAGGCAATGGTTGATGTTATTTTTACCCCTGTATTTGTCAGCTGAATTGGATTCCAGTTAATTTCTCGAGCAAAGATGGAGACAATCACCATGGTGCCTCGTGGTCTTGTAGACTCGATCGCTTGCTTGAATGTTGGTGCTACACCTGCAACTTCGAAGGAAACATCGACGCCCCCTGGTACAATTTTTTTAATTGCCTTAACAGCATCCTCTTCGCCAGAGTTAACTACATGTGTTGCTCCAACTTCTTTTGCTTTCTTCAAACGTGCTTCTGATAGATCAAGTGCGATGATTTTGCTGGCGCCTGCCGCCTTTGCTGCTATAATATTTACTAATCCAATTGGACCAGCACCAAAAACAGCAACCGTATCACCGAATTGAAGGTTGCTCTCTTTCACTGCCTGAACGGCTACAGCTGTCGGTTCAACAAGTGCACCATCCTGTAATGTCATTGTGTCTGGAAGCAAAAATGCGTTAGCTTCCGGAACATTGGCATAGGTAGTGAATCCACCATCACCATGCAAACCAATGAAGCTGAAGCCATCGTATGGGTCAAGGTCTTCTGGTTTAATGCCATAAGTAATGGTTGGATTTACCGCTACCCGATCGCCAACTTTCACATTTGTAACTTTTGCGCCTACTTCTTCAACCACTCCGGCAAATTCATGACCCATTGTGATTGGGGCAATTTCCCCTGTCAAAGGATCCTTTTCTTCTGTTGGCAGGAAGACCGGACCTTCTTCGTATTCATGCAAATCACTTCCGCAAATACCAGTCCAAGCTACTTTCACTTTTACTTCATTTTCTTTTAACGGCCTTAATTCTTTTTCTTCGATACGAATGTCTTTTCTACCGTGCCACACTGCTGCTTTCATGTGTCACCAACCTCCTCTGTTAATTTATCACTCTATTAGATAAGTTAGATGTACATCTCATCTTTAGTATAATACTACTTTCGATATTATTCGAGAAAACAGCTTGAAATCAAACAATTTGGTAAAAATTACTATAAAGTCATATTATTGGTATGTTGGTTTTTGGTGACAAAGAAGGACTGGAGATCATATCTAGTGGAAATCAAACCCCAAGAAAAGTGGCTCTATCAATCGGGTAGTGTGGGTATCTCATATTCGATGCTGGTTCTCTCATTTGGGTGGGTGCGTCTCTCATATGCGATGCTGGCTCTCTCATTTGGGTGGGTGCGTCTCTCATATACGGTGCCGGTTCTCTCATATTGGGCGCGGGCTCTCTCATTTGAGCTGTGGGTTCTCTCATTTGGACCAGAGCGTCTCTCATATCGGTTAATGACTCTCTCATTTAAGCTGGAACGTCTCTCATTCAAGCTGTCTTGTCTCTAACCCAACCGGCTCTTCATTCAATTTATCTTTTCTTCCACCATCTTCTGAAGCAGCGATCGTAATGCAGTCTTGCGCCTCGTAGCATTCGTGTAATGGAGCTCTTTTCCGGATGGTTTAACAAGTGCTGGGCGATCGAATTGGTAATATATGGGCCGACCAGGAAAAAATAATCGGTCAATGCGGCCAGGTGTGCGTTCTTATCTTTTTTCTGACAACGCGTGCAATTCCAGGTATTATGCCCGCGGACCATTCCCAGCATGCCGCAGTAAGGACAGCAGACGCCTGGCAGGAGGTCAGAGAACCTGAGACTATGTTCCTGAAGAAGATCAACTTCATGTGCTGATGAGGAACGAAGCAGGAGCTTCTCTATTTTTTCATGTGGAATGGTGTTTTGGCCTGTCTGCTCGGTCTTCAGGTCAATGATCTTTTTTGGAAGGTATTCTGCGTGATGGACTTTGGTTGCGATCTCCTGCGCATCGCCAATTACTTCGATAATGGTACTCGATTTGCTGATCGCGATGAGTGGATGAATGGGGATATTGGGGAAACCCTGGGCATGAAGCCAGCGCCCAAGTTTGAGTTGTTGAAATTCCGCTTGCGTAATGGGATAGCGATAGCCGACTTCCTTCCCGCCATCCCCTCTGGTAAATTGCTTTATACCCGTATCAAACGTGACAATGCCTGCAAAATTCTTAATTTCCACAAGATAGATGGCATGCTAGCTCAAAATGATCGTATCCATTTGAAAAAGTTTGCCTCGTAATTTCAAAGTAAGTTGATGAACAATAGTAAAATCTTCTGCTAAAAAATCCGTATGATAATCTACTAATTTCTCCCCTTCATAACCGTGCATTTCTCTTGCTGCCTTCGATTCGACTTCCAGTAATTTTGGATGAGTTGGACGGAGCCGTTGAAGGAGTGCTTCATATTTCTTTAAAGAAGTTGGTTTGGTTCGTGAGTTTAGTTTCATATTTTTCTCCTTTTTAAAGCTACTGTAGCATGGCTTGGGGAATGAAGCGAAAAGCCAATAATTGAATTTAGATGCTATGTTGATGCTGAATTTCTAAATTTATTTGTAAGTTTGTCACTATCTTTTAAGTAAGCAGAAGTTCTTTTTAATTATTCTAAATTTCTTTCTAAATCTTTTTTTGGTATGTGCTATAATCTATTAAATACAAGGAGGTGAGGGGTGTGGAAAAGGAAGAGCAAATAATAGAAATGCTGAACAAAATAATGACTAGTTTGGAGGATACAGAAGAGCAGTTGGGGCAGTGTGAAGAAGAAAAGATGATTGGTTTTCAGTCCGCATCTTCTGCTGAAACAGAGGTTTTGCGGGAGGAGGTTTGGAAAATGAAAGTAGATATTCAGCGCATCAAAAACACATTAGGAATAAATAGCTTCTAGTTAATAAACTCACACATAAAAGCACCACGATAGTTAATTAAAATCCACATAGCAAAAGGATGGGCAAAACCCCCCATCCTTTTCAAACACTTACTGGCATATAAGAGAGCAGCCACCCCATTTGAGACAGCATCCGCCTCATATGAGAGACCTAGCCTGCCATTTGAGACAGCACACGCTCCATATGAGAGACTCACCCTGCCATTTGAGAGAGCACCTGCCTCATATGAGAGACTCACCCTGCCATTTGAGAGAGCCTCCACCCCATATGAGAGACCCTGCCTGCCATTTGAGACAGCCCTAGCCCCGCTCCACATGAGAAAGCTATCCTTTCCGCCTATCAATCATCCCTCTCACCACATCCGGGTTCGTTCCGCCTGTCACTTTACGGCGTTGGACAAAATAATAGGGATCAGTGATTTGCTGCCAGTCTTGCTCCGTCAATGTTACATCCTCCAGCCACTTATTTAGTTCGGCAACTGGTATTTCATATAACTCCTTACCTTGCTTATCCGCCATTTTGGCGATGACGCTCGCTTTATGATGTGCTTTGCGAAAAGAGACTCCATAATCGCGGGCGAGCACGTCGGCAAGCTCGGTGATTGTAATCATGTTTTCTCTTGCCTGCTGGTAGGCGCGATCTTTATTGAAGTCCATCGTAACTACAACTGCGCGCATGAGCTTCAGCACTCGCAATGCTTTCTTGAAGCCTGCATAAAGGTGTGGCTGCAAGTCATCCTCTGTGTCATTAATGTCGCCATATGGTGTGTTATGGATCATATGCACAACAGCCATACCTTCTGCCGCGGCACTGCTGGCGATGGCGCGCGAATGCTCAATGGATACGGGGTTACGCTTTTGTGGCATGATGCTGCTTATTTGTACATAGGCATCTGATACCTTAAGCAACCCTACTTCCTTTGAGGTCATTCGCAGGAATTCCTGTAACCAGCGTCCCATATTTGTCATGAGACTGATCAGTGCCTGGGCCGCTTCGATTAAGTAGTCGCCTGCACCAATGGCGTCATAGGAGTTTTCGATTAATCCTTCAAAGCCGAGCAGCTCCACCATGCGTTCCCTGTTAATTGGGAAGCCGGAGGTGGTGATGGCTGCTGCGCCCATTGGTGATTGATTGACTGTTTTTCGTGCTTGCTTCAAGCGATCGATATCCCGCTGCAAGCTATCATAAATGGCGACCAAATAGTGGCCGAATGTCGTTGGCTGGGCTGGCTGTGTATGGGTATGTGCAGGCATAATGGATTCTACATGATTCTCTGCCTGATACAAAATGGCCTCAGCCAGCTTTTCTGCAGCTTCTGTTGTTTCCTGTAAATAATCACGCAGAACGATACGGTACATGCCTTCACCCATGTCATTTCTGCTTTTGGCAATATGCATTTTTCCTGCTAGTTCGTCGCCAATTAATGTTCCAATTTGAGATTCGACTAGGAAAAACAGGTCCTCATAGGAAGAAGAATATTCGATATCCGCCTTTTCCATCTTTTCTACCTCGGCAACGCCTTCCAAAATTTTTGCTGCCTCATCCGCACTTAGAATGCCTTGTTCTGCAAGCATAGTTGTATGTGCTTTATGGATGTGAAACATCGCATCAAATAGATGTTCTTTTTGGTCGTAAAAAACCGGCTTCAGCAGTTCATCCATAAATGTCTTTCCGGGAAAAACAACACCGTCTGTTTTCTCAAATTGTTCCTTTAATGTATGCAATAGTAGCACCTCAACATTTTTTGATTATCATTGATTGTTTCACTTTCCATTTTTCCGTTTTAACTTCACAAGTTATTCGAAACGTCTAAATTTAATCCTACAAATCAATAATTAACTCTCGAAACTTCTATTCATCCACAACAATCCTACAACGTATTCTCCGACTTAACCCCAAAGAAGCGATAGGCGATAAACATGACGATCGCGATCAACCCAACTTGAATCATGCCATAAGCTGCTGCCTGCCCCATGTTGAACATGCGGAGCTGGTTCATAATTTCAATCGAGATCGGTCTGTTGCTTAATGTATATAGCAACACCGATGTAGGAAATTCGCCGACTGCTTGCACAAATGTCAGCAATGTTCCGCTTAGTACGCCTGGCATAATGATTGGGATAACGACACGTCGGAAGGTGTAGAACCATTTTGCGCCAAGATTTTGTGCTGCTTCTTCCAAGGAATCATCCATTTGCTCCAATACGGCAGTTGTTGAACGGACTACCAGTGGGATAAACCGCACAAAGTAAGCAAGTGGCAGGATCCAGAACGTACCGACCAAGATCTGTCCAAAAGAAAATGGGGATGGCTTGTTGAATGCCAAAATCAAATTCATTCCGACAACGGTTGCTGGTAATGCCCATGGAATCATAACGAGAATATCGAGTAAGTTTTTCCCGATAAAGCTTCGTTTTACGAGTGCGTAGGATGTAATAATTCCAAAGATGAATACACCGATACAGGCTAGGCACGTCATAATTAAACTGTTTCTAACCGGATCCCAAATGTTCGGATCCTCAAATAATAATCGGAAATTCTCCAGGCTGAATGCTGTTGGATATGTCTGCCATGTCCATGCACCTTCTGGAACTAATGACAGAATAAGCAAGGTCGCATGTGGCAAGAGTAAAACAATCATTGCAACAATTCCAAGTGTTACCATCACACCTTTTAGAACTGGATTGTTTACTTCACTGCGGTGTGCGCCAATCCCCTTACTCGCCATCCGGTAATCCTTCCTGCTTTGATACCAACGCATGAATAATAGGAAGGAAATCGAAACAACGGATAGAATAACGGATTGGGTTGCAGCCATCTCCAGATCACCGTTAATTTTTGAAAAGTAAATTTGTAAGCTTAAGACCCGGAATCCGCCCGCCAATAAAAACGGGGCACTAAAGGAAGCCATGGATACCATGAAGACCAATAGAGATGCAGCAACAAGTCCTGGTGTTAATAATGGGAATGTCACTTTCCAAAATACCTTGAATTTACTTGATCCTAAATTGTAGGCCGCTTCCTCCAAGGAAGGATCAATATTATTTAATGCAGATGATGTCGTCATATAAAAATACGGGTACATCGTATATGCATGCACAAGCAAAATTCCTGAGATGCCGCCAATGCTGAACGGAACCTCTGATAAATTGAACAGATCCTTAATAGCATTCGGCACGAGGCCTGCTTCTCCGTATAAAAACATGAATGCCATAACCCCAACTAATGATGGAAGAACAATTGGCATAATCGCAATATTGGAGAAAAACTGCCGGCCGGGAAAGTCATACCTGTTAAAAATATAAGCTAGCGGAATACCTATTAATGCACTAAAGAAGACTGACAACAACGAAATATAGACAGAGTTCCATAATGCTTCAAAGTTCGCTGCTGATTTCTCTCCAAAGAAGTCATTATAATTTTCCATGGAGAAGACGCCTTTTTGTTTAAAGCTTTCTACAATCGTAGCAATCGATGGATATAACACGTAACCAACAAGAATTAAAACAACGGGGATGAGTAAAAGTATCGTTTTTCTTTTTTCAGCATTTAACATTTATTTATCACCCTTTGCCTCGGGGATGACGCGAATATGATTCTCTGGCAGATAGGCATATACCTGTGTGCCTTCTTTAAAATACGTGCTCGGTCCCCGGTTTAACGCTGTTGTTTTAATTGTTACGCTCTCATTGATTTTCACAAAGGTATGTACCGACTCACCAGTAAACTGGACAAGCTGTACGGTACCGGTAAACACATTCTCTGCTTGTATTGGCGTTTCAGAAATCTCTACTGCCTCTGGACGTATGGACATATACAAGTCATCGGTATCATTGTAGTCTGCAATGTTTAAGTCTGTATGCGCTACATGTACCGTTTGTTCCAAGTCCTTACTGGAAAAAGTAAATATTTCTCCCTCCTGCTTTTCACGTTCCACAGGTAGTAGATTTGTTTCACCAATAAACTCAGCAACAAAATCATTCACTGGTTTATTATAAATTTCTGTTGGTGTGCCAACCTGCTGACATTCACCTAAATTAAATACGGCGATCCGGTCGCTCATCGTTAAAGCCTCTACCTGATCATGTGTTACATAAATAGTTGTAATGCCATATTCCCGCTGTAGCCGCAGTATTTCTGTACGCATTTCATCTCTTAATCTAGCATCCAGATTACTTAAAGGCTCATCGAGTAAGAGAATATCCGGTTCAATTACAAGTGCGCGGGCCAAGGCCACCCGTTGCTGCTGGCCACCACTTAACTGACTTACCTGGCGATCAATAAATTGCTCCAGGCGCACTTTTTTCAAAACATCCTCCACACGGCGCTTTACTTCTGTTTTGTTTATCTTTCTAACCTTTAGTCCAAAGGCAACGTTTTCAAAAACAGTCATATGTGGGAACAAGGCATAGTTCTGAAAAACCATGCCTGTATTCCTTTTTTCCGGCGAAACAGAGGTCATGTCCCGCTCGTTAAATTTCACTTTTCCTTTAGTTGGGAAATAAAAGCCAGCAATCATTCGGAGGGTTGTTGTTTTTCCACATCCACTTGGACCTAAAAATGTAAAGAATTCTCCTTCTTTAATGACCAAATCCAACCCCTTGACCGCTGTTACGTTCCCAAATTGCTTTGTAATCTCTGACAAGTTTACTGTTGACATGAAAAAACAACTCCTCTTTCTAAAAAACCTAGCTTGATTTATTTATTCTTCTTCACTTTTATCTTTCTCTGTGTTTTTAATTTTGTTATCCCAATGCTCCATCCATTCTTCTGACTTCTCCTGGAAAAGAGCCCAATCGATATCCATTGGATTAATTTCTGTTTCCGTAATCCATTCTGGCAGATCCTCTACATCTTCTCTTGTCGGAATGCGGTAATATTTCTCAGCCAACAGCTTTGCTGCTTCAGGTGTATTTACAAACTCATAAAATGCTTCAGCTGCTTTTGGATGTGGTGCATCGTTAATAATTGCGATCCCTTCCGTCAATACAGGGGTACCGCTTTCTGGAATTACGTAATCAAACGGGTAGCCTTTTTCCTCAGCTAGCATAACAGTATCCGGCATGTTCCAAACAGATAGGGAGCCAACACCTTTAGCAACCTGGTTATACATAATTTCCGGGTTAGCAGAGTATTCCTTCGTATTTTCATCTAGTTTCTGTAACCACTCATAACCTTCCTGTGGATCCTGTGTATCCTTATATGTTCTGTAAATCATTGCAGAATAGATGGTTCTCATCGTACCGGAAGCAAGTGGGTAGCGAATGATTAGTTCATCCTCCCATTTCGGATCAAGCAGGTCATCCCAATCCTTTGGTGCTTCTTCTTTAGAAATTTCCTTTGAATTATACAAAATAACTTCTGGTGTCATGGATGTTCCAGACCACATCCAGTCTTCATCATGGTACATCTCATCCAATGCATCGGCATAGGAAGGCTTATATTCTTTTAAAAGCTCTTCATCTTTTGCCTGGTCAAAGTTCACTTGAGGTGCACCCCACCAAACATCTGCTTGTGTATTATTTTTTTCTGAGCGCACACGATCTAAAATCTCCTGTGAACCCATGTCCAAGAACTCCATTTTGATGCCATACTCTTCTTCAAATTGCTTTTGAAAATCACTTAAAATATCTTTACCGTGCGGGGAATAGACGACAACTTTTTCTTCCAAATCTTCATTGGAAGCAGAAGAACCTTCGCCTCCCCCATCACTTTTCTCCTCACTGCTTTCATCACTGCCACCAGCCATACAGCCTGTGAGCAGCAATCCTAAAAGAACGATGAATAAAAACATACTTAGCTTTTTCACTTGATTAACCCCTCTCAATTTAAATTTCAAACAATCCTTCAAACTCGTTTAAAAATAATGCTACTGAACCAATGACTCCCGCTTCTTTGCCAAAAGATGTTCGTACTACTTCACATTGCTGTGGAGCGTACCGATTCATGATGTCCATCACTTTCTTGTGTATAAGGGAAAATGATCCGCTGACACCACCTCCTAAAATAATGATTTCCGGATCAAATAACGAAACATAATTACTGATCCCGATTGCTAAATGCTCCAGTGCTTGATCAATGACCTCCACTGCTGCTTCATCGCCTTCGTTATAAAGCTCAAACGCTTGCTTAGCACTCAATTCCTTACCCATTTTTTTGGATACCTGCATACTGATCGAAGAACCACTCGAGACACTTTCTAAAAATCCATATCCCTTATGTACCGGATGGTATGCTTTTGCATATTCTTTATCTGTCACGAGATAGCCAATTTCACCTGCACTGTAATTTGCGCCACGGTATAAATTGCCATTAATCATGATCCCGCTTCCGACTCCTGTACCAATTGCGACATAAACGAGATTTTCTTTGTTTTTACCAATGCCAATCCAATGTTCGCCAAGTACATTGATGTTCACATCATTATCTACATGGATAGGCAGCTGAAAGGTCTTTTCCAGCTCTGCAACAATTGGGAAACGCTTCCATTTAAGTGCTGGTGCCTCTACAACAATTCCTTCTTTTATATTGGTGACACCAGGGATTCCTGCCCCAATTCCAAGGATCTTTGAATCATCAATTCTGAGCTGATCCTTCATCGAATCAACATTTCGTTTCATTTCTTCAAATAAGTTATGCTCCAAATGCTGTTGTGTGGGGAATTCGCGGAATGCACAGACATGCCCGTTTAAATCGGTAATTCCCATTCCTACATTGGTGCCTCCAATATCGATCCCGACAATATAGGACCGTTTCGCATTA
Organism: Virgibacillus halodenitrificans; assembly: GCF_001878675.1. Lineage (NCBI taxonomy): Bacteria > Bacillati > Bacillota > Bacilli > Caryophanales > Bacillaceae > Virgibacillus > Virgibacillus halodenitrificans. The sequence goes on from NZ_CP017962.1 coordinate 3,275,141, forward strand.
AATGTTAAATTAACCGGCTTTCTTCCTCCTTCCCTTGAAGCTGATCCATTTCCTGTTTCAATTAGCCATTGATCCTCTAATAAATCATTTACTAATGTGGAAATCGTTGGTTTACTTAATGATAGTTTTTTCGCTATAGCAGCTCTGGATATAGCATCCTCTTCCATCACACATTTGAGGATAAGTCGCTTGTTCATCGTTTTTATGTAGGCTGCATTTCCTTTCTGCATTGGACAGGCTCCTTAAACTTTATATTAATTCTCTTGTTTTTATGAGAATTGTAGGTTAGTAAAGTTTACTTACTAATTAGATTGTTACCAAGATTATAAATGAAAGCGTTATTATTGTAAAGAGGATTTAGAAAATTTATTTTTTTACTATATATCTGATTTATATGCTGGCTTCTGATTTTCACGCCTTTAATTTTAAATAACAAAAAATATAGTATTTTTGGACTATTTACACAAATAGGGTGTATTGATAGTATGTTTGCTGAATAGGCTTTTCACTTTAAGTTGGTTAGTTATGTTTACTAACTGAGTGAAGCTATTTAAAAATAATGAAAGGGGTTACAAAATGAAGAAGTTTTCTTATTTATTTTTAATTGCAGTATTGGTTATCTCCCTGCTCCCAATTACTGGTGCTGCAAAGGACAAGACCAAGCATGACGAGGAATTATGGAATGTCGTTAAACCTCTGAGCACGACAGTTACTTTTCTAAACACCGGAGCACATCCGGATGATGAGCGAAGTGACTTACTTGCATACCTTTCGAGAGGACTCGGTGTTAAAACTTCAAGCCTGATCGCTAACCGCGGGGAAGGCGGTCAAAATGAAATTGGCAGTGAATTAGGTAACGCACTTGGAATTATCCGTTCAAATGAAATGATTGAAGCAGCAAAGATAACTGGGGTAAAAGCATATCATTTAAGTGAAACTACCTTTGATCCGATTTATGACTTCGGTTTTTCCAAATCCCCTGAAGAAACATTGGAAAAATGGGGCGAAGAGGTAACATATGAACGCTTAATCCGTTTTATTCGCACATATCAACCGGATGTGGTTATGCCATCATTCCGTAATGTCGATACACAGCATGGCCATCATCGGGCAATGACTGTTTTGAGTGGCAGAGCTTTTGAAGATGCTGCAGATCCTTCCGTTTTTCCGGAGCAATTAGAAGAAGGCCTATCAACATGGCAAGTGAAAAAGCTCTATTTGCCAGCAGCGTCCGAGGATGAAGCAACTACTTCACTCGAAATTGGCGACTATGATCCTGTCTATGGTATGTCCTATCCACAGCTTGGCGAGAAATCAAGGTATATGCATAAAAGCCAAGGGATGGGGAATGACGTACCAGTTGAACCTAGACAATTTCACTTCGAGCTATGGAAAGAAGCCGTTTCATCAAATGAAGAAGCTTTATTCGCCGGAATCCCCTATGACCTTGATGCTTGGGCGGACAAGGTTTCCGAGAAAAATTTAAGCGTGAAGCTGGAAAAATTACAAAAGGACTTAGATCAAATTATAGAGCTCTATCCAGATCGCAAAGCCATCCTCTCCCCTTCCCAGAAGGCGTTAAAGGATGTTCGTAAACTAAGAGAAAAAGTAGAAAACAGCAGCATGGATAAAGATTTGAAAAATGATCTTTTACACAAACTGGAATTAAAAGAAGCACAACTACAGGAAGCCAGCTTTGTCGCTTCCAGTTTAGATGTGGAGATAACTGCAGATTCATCTGTAGTTACAAGAGATGAAGATGTGTCAGTAAAAATGACAATTACAAATAATGGTAATCAGATAATTAAGCATGTGAACGCAGGCATTAATGCTCCCGAGGAATGGGATTTTGATGAGAATGAAGAGATCGGTAAGTTAAAACCAAATGAATCGAAAACAGTGGAATTTGAAGGAGAAGTACCAGAAGAAGCAGACTATACACACCCATATGACGATTCAGTAATCCAACCACAAATTAGTTTTAAAGAAAAAGGCGCCGAAACTACCCATGTTGTTGATTTGGAGCAGCCACTATCTGTACTTCCTGAGTTAAGTGTCACAACAGATCCGGAAAACGTGATGGTTAACACGGTTGACATTCAAGAAAACATCCCTGTTACGGTGAAAGTAAAAAATTATAAAGCGGATGATAACGAAGCAGATGTTTCTTTGAATTTGCCGGATGGATGGACAAGTGAACCTGTACAGCAAGAAGTGGAATTTGAAAAAGAAGGAGAAGAACAGCAAGTCACTTTTCACGTAACACCACCTGCTGATGTGAAAGAAGGAGATTTCTCTATTAGCGCTATCGCTGAAGCAGATGATGAGATTTTTGATACAACAATCCAGGAAATTAGCTATGAGCACATTAATGATACCTATTATTTATACCCATCAAGCATCGATGGAGTTGCATTTGAACTGGTAAAACCGGACAACATGAAAATCGGTTATGTAGAAAGTGGTTTTGATACTGTTGCAGATGCATTAGTAAATGCCGGATTTGATGTAACGAAATTGACTGAACAGGACTTAGCTTCAGGAGACCTAAGTCAATATGACACAATTGTTACTGGCATCCGAGCACGCCTGGCAAGAGAAGACCTCATTGAACATAATGATCGCCTGCTGGAATATGCTGAAAATGGCGGCCATGTTGTTGTGCAATATCACAAACCATGGGATAACTGGGATAGTAACACAACAGCCCCATACCCACTGGAAATCGGACAGCCTTCAATCAAATGGCGTGTCACCGATGAAACAGCTCCGGTAACTATGCTACAGCCGGAACATAAATTATTTAACTACCCAAATAAGATTACCGACAAAGACTGGGATAACTGGGTCCAGGAACGCGGCTTATATTACCCGATGAATTGGGATGACCGCTACGAAACCTTCGTCTCCATGGCAGACCCAAATGAAGATCCATTTACAGGCGGTATCTTAATGGCAGAATATGGCGAGGGAACCTATCTCTATACCAACCTCGTATTCTACCGCCAAATCAACAACCAGGTCCCTGGCGGCTATCGCATCTTCACAAACCTATTAAGCTATGGCATGGAAAATTAATAGCTTGAAGCAAAACAAGCAGATCCTTGGAGGATCTGCTTGTTTGTTGTGTGGTGTTTGGCGGGGGCTGGCCGAGACTCGTGTGCTGCTTACCGCGACTGGTGGGGCGCTGGCCAAGACTCGCCGGCCATGTACCTCGACTGGTGGGGCGCTGACCGAGACTCTCTTGACATGTACCGCGACTGCTCACCCTCCAAACGAGACTCATTGGCCACGTACCGCAACTGCTCATGCCATATGAGAGAGCGCGGGCTTCATTTGAGACAGCAACCACCTCATTTGAGAGAACCAGCCTCACATTTGAGACTGCACCCACTCCATATGAGAGACTCAGCCTCACATTTGAGACAGCACACGCTCCATTTGAGAGACCACCTGACCCATTTGAGACAGCACCCACCTCATTTGAGAGAACCAGCCTCCCATTTGAGACAGCACCCACCTCATTTGAGAGACCTAGCCTCCCATTTGAGACAGCACACGCATCATATGAGAGACCTAGCCTGCCATATGAAACAGCCACACATCAAACTCCCTCAAATAATTCCACCAACAGCAAGGAAACTGCCCCTAGCAATGTTGCGTCTTCTCCCAAGGAGGTGACCACCACGTCTGTGTGTTTGGCATCAGGAGTCAACGCGCGCTGGTCGATGGTTTTTCGGATACTAGGTAATAAAAATTCCGTGCTGTTCATGACCCCGCCGCCAAGCACGACTTTTTTCGGGTTTACGAGGTGGATCAGGTTTGTCAGTCCAACCCCGATATATACACCTGTTTCTACAAGAATTTCTTCATACATCTTGTTTCCCGCCTTAGCTTGTGCATACACACTCTCGCCTGTCAGCTTAACTGCCTCATCCTTTTTGAAGGCTTCGCTCGCTTGCAACAGTTCCTGCGCCCGAGCTGCGATTGCTGATCCGGTAGCGAAGGTTTGCAGACAGCCACGGTTTCCACATTCGCATTGTTTTCCATTCATATCAATGGTCATATGCCCGATTTCTCCGGCAATGTCCTGTGCTCCATGGTACAGCTTGCCTTCCACTACAATCCCAGCGCCGACGCCTCGGCCCAAATTGACGGCGACCATGCTGTCGATTTCGCCATGTCCGCCAAACCAAGCTTCACCAAGCGCCATTGCCCGCGCGTCATTTTCTACTTTAATCACAACATTGAATTCTTTTTCCAGTTCCTCTTTGATCGGAATATTCGTTAATCCGAGGTTGGGGGCGAATAACGATGTACCTGTTTGCACATCTACCATCCCATGCATAGCAACACCGATCCCCAATATTTCTGCACCATTTGTAGGAGCTTCCTCCATAATGGAGCGAATACATTTTTTCAAATGACTCAAAAAGGTTTCGTTCGTTAATGATGCCTCAAGCTGACTGCTACTCCGTGTAAGTACACTCCCTGAAAGGTCAGCAACGATCGCATCGATTTTGTCCGGCCCTGCATCTACACCAATAATATAAAAGGCAGTCTTATTTATATGCAGCATGGTCGGTCTCCTGCCGCCCATCGACTGTCCACTATCACTTTCTATCACCAGCCCCTGCTCCATGAGTTCCTTCACAATACTGCTGACAGTTGGCGGGGTAAGCTTAGTATCCTTGGCAATTTGCGCCCGGGAAATTGGTTCAGCTGTTCTGATTTTATTTAAAATAATTGATTTATTAACAGATTTCATTAACTGAAAAGTTCCACGTTGCATCGCTTTTCCTCCGATTTTTAAAATTTATATCAAGCAGCAATACTAGAAAAACAAAGTTGCTGGGCACTATACTAAAATTTATTTGAGAGACACCAGGCGCTATATGAGAGAGCAGCCACCTCATTTGAGACAACCTCCTCGAATTTGAGAGACAACTGCACCCATATGAGAGACAACTCTATAATTTGAGAGAGCATCCACCTCATTTGAGACAACCTGCTCGAATTTGAGAGACGCAAGCACCCATATGAGAAACATTATCCAAATATGAGACACGCCCACTCCATTTGAGAGAGCAACCGCCCCATACTAAAACCACAATAAATCCAAAGTTACCGAGCCCGTGCCGCTTTTCTTGCAGCTCTTCCCTTATAATTTACCGCAATAATTCCTACTGCCACAAGGAATAGCGCGCCAATAATAAACAGATTCAATCGCTCACCAGGCACAAACATGGCAGATAAAATGGCTCCCGAAACCGGGGTGATGAATTTGAACATGCTGATCTCACCAGCTTTGTTAAATTTTAAAATAGAGTACCACAGGGCAAACGCCGCCGCTGACAGTAAGGCAGAATAAATTAATAAGCCATAGCCAAGCGGAGTAAAAGTGATTGCACCTTCATCTAATCGTGGCAAACCGATCACTAGTAGCAGTGCTGCACCAATGGTTAATTGCCAGCCTGTCAACGCAAACGGGTGAATCCCCACTGCGAGTTCTTTTGCCATAATGGTTCCAATTGCCCCGGTCAATGCTGCCAAAATCATATAGCCTTCACCAGTCAGCTGAAAGCTTAATTGCAGTTCAGATCCCCAGTTGGCGACAATTACGCCACCAAACCCAGCAACAAGGCCGATTGCTTTTTTCCAATTCAAACGATCATTATGATAGAAAAAATGCGCTAAAATTACAGTGAAAAAAGTTCCGCTTGAAACGAGAATTGCTCCCTGCATGCCGGATACTTTTCCTAGCCCATTATAGAAAAAATAATATTGCAATGCGGTTTGGATAATGCCAAACAGCACTAAAAACATAAACTGGCGTTTTGTAACCAAAAGACGTCTCCAGTTAACAAAAAGCATACCAATAAGTAAAATTAATCCAGCCATTAGAAAACGCCATCCAGCAAAAACGATTTTGGCAATCGTATCATTTGGCGCCATTTGCAATTCATCATAGCTTACTTTTAAAACAGGGAAAGCACTCCCCCACAATATTGCACAAAAAATGGCGATGCTCACGACAACCCATTTCTTTTTAAGTATACCATCCACTTCAAGTCATCTCCTACATTGATTCTAAACAATACCTACCATTATAACGCAAGAGATTGTTGCCGGTCAGGTTTGACAACTTGAAAACTTTTGGAAATAGATGTGGCTGGGGGTGATTGGTTAGGTGAGCGGCTTTTGGGAGGGTGACGCTGGGGTCGCGTGTTTCTTATTTGGGCTAGGAGTTCTCTCATATGAGGCGGGGTTCTCTCATTTGAACCAGGATGCCTCTCATATTAGCCCGAGTTCTCTCATTTGAACCAGGATGCCTCTCATATTAGACCGGGCTCTCTCATCTGAACCTTACTGTCTCTCATATTAGACCGGGCTCTCTCACCTGAGCCTTGCTGCCTCTCATATTAGCCCGGGCTCTCTCATTTGAACATTGCTGCCTCTCATATTAGCCCGGGCTCTCTCATCTGAACCTTGCTGTCTCTCATATCAAGCTGAGCCCTCTCATTTGAGCCACCCCGTCTCTCATATCAGCCGCTGCCCTCTCATATGAGCCTTGCCGTCTCTCATTTGGCAGGATTTCCTCTCATCTCAGCCTTGCCCTCTCGTACCAATCCCACACCCACTCAAATCAACTCTCCCCCCAATCACAAAAGGGATTTGCCCTTCCATCCGGCAAATCCCCCCTCTTCTTCCTTAACAAACTATATTACTGTGCAATCCCTAACGGTGAGAAGATCACATAGATGATGACCATAATAGCGACTGCGCCCAGGCCTACTGGGTAAGCGAGTTTCCATGGTTTTAGGTCAACTGCTTTTTTATCCTCCAGCACAAATGCAGTGTCGCGGGGCTTGATTTTGCCCATGATTAACATGAATGCGGAGCAAAGCACGAACAGGATGGCGAGTATGTGCAAGTAATGTACGCCTGTATCCCAGAACAATTGCGTGATTGCATATACAATAATGAATGCGCCAAGTGCAATTTTTGCAGCAATTGCCGGTACACGTTTTGTTGTATAACCAATAATTAATATGGTGAAAATCGGTACATTATAAAACCCATTTACCATTTGGAAATATTGGAAGAAGCCTTGTGGCATTAAATCAATCAATGGTGCCATACACATCGCAAAGATAGCAATAAATGTTCCGAACACCTTACCACGGCGAATAAGTACACGGTCTGTAATGTTTGGCTTCACATAAGGTTTATACACGTTTAACATAAATAAAGTAATCGTTGAGTTAAGCCCGGAATTAAATGATGACAGAATTGCCCCAAATAATACGGCAGCGAAAAGTCCGACAAGCGGAAGTGGCAGCACATGATTCACTAACGCTGAATATGCATTGATCGGGTCGAGTTTATCGCCGAGCAGGTTAAATGCAATAATTCCTGGTAAAACCAAAATAACTGGTCCAATCATTTTTAAGAATGCAGCGATTAATAGTCCCTTTTGGCCTTCCTTCAAGTTTTTCGCAGCAATGGCACGTTGCATAATATGCTGCGCAGTTCCCCAATAAAATAGGTTAACTAAAAGTAAGCCGGTAAACATCGTTGAAAATGGCAATGGTTCTTTTTCTCCGCCAATTGCATTCAATTTTTCGGGTGTGTTTTCCACAATCGTTTGAAATCCGGCAATTGGTGAACCATCACCTAAAAATGCCAAGCCTAATACCGGAATGAGCAGCCCACCAAATAATAAACCAATTCCATTAATGGTGTCAGATACAGCGACCGCTTTCAATCCACCGAAAATTGCATAAATGGAACCGACAATGCCGATTGCCCAAACAGTAATCCAAAGTGCAGCAGTATCGCCAACACCGAACATATCCTGAACATGGAACATTTCACGTAAAGCGACAGCCCCAGTGTACAAGATTGGTGGCATTAAGTTTAGTATGTATCCAAATAAAAATAAGATCGTAACGAATAATTTTACACCTGGATCAAATCGATCCTCCAAAAAGTCCGGAATAGTTGTGATTCCACCTTTTAAATACCTTGGAAGCAAATAAAACGCTACCAAAACAAGTGCTAAAGCAGAGCCAACTTCCCAGCCCATTGATGCAATACTGAATTCATATCCCTCTGCGTTCAAGCCAACAAGCTGTTCTGTGGAGAGGTTTGTCAGCATTAAGGAGCCTGCAATAACCCAGCCAGTCAGACTACGACCACCAAGGAAGTAACCATCCGAAGTAGTCAAATCCTCCTTGCGCGTTTTCACATATGAAATAATTGCAACTAAACCCGTAAAAAATAAAAATGAAGCAATGGTGATAAAAGCCATGTAAGATACCCTCTCTTCTATGATGAAATAAACTATGTTTCTACTAATCCGCTTACATAAAAAGCACTAGACAAATGAAATCGTTATCTTTTTTGCCTATAAACCTTCTTCCTTAATTAATTAAATTAATTAACTTTAAATTATCCTACCATCAACTAAAAGAGACGTCAATCACCTTTTGACGGATTTCCATGTTTTTACGTAGTTCTTTTATACTAATATTTTAAATGTGAAGGGGCTTATCTACTGCTTTTGAGCATCGAATCTCACACTATTCTCCCCTCTCAAAAAACTGCCATCTTCAGGTCACTCAAACTCTCTCCAACAAAAAAAGCCGATCAGTTACGAATCCTGCTCAGCTTTTATACACTTACCACGTCCTATCCTTTACCTTCACTTGCTACCACAAGCTCCATCTCCCCAATTAAACGATAATTCGTTATGCCTGCCGGTAAAATAAAATGGTCCCCTTTTCGTAAGTAATAAGTATTTTCCATAACAAGCTTCCCTTCCCCTGCAATCACACTGCATAAAAGGTAGGACTTTTCCATAGTAAGATCCACTGTCCCCATCACATTCCAATGCTCGACGGTAAAATATTCTCCCTCTATAAATCTTTTTAATTGCAAACCTTCTTTTTGTTGGGAAATGACTTCTTGTGTTGTTTCCATATGGGGAACCTGAGTAACCTTCATCGCTTCATCCAAATGCAGAGGACGTGCTTTTCCATTAGCATCTTTTCTATCATAATCATAGACTCGATACGTAATATCCGAATTTTGCTGGATCTCCAAAATGACAATCCCATTCCCAATCGCGTGCAACGTTCCACTCGGTACATAGAAAAAATCTCCTTGCTTAACTTTTACTTTGCGAAGCAGTTGCTCCCATGCACCGTTTTCCACCATCTCGGAAAATTCCACTATACTTTTTGCATGATGTCCAAGCACAATTTCAGAATTCGGCTCTGCATGCACAACATACCAGCACTCTGTTTTACCGTTCGGCTCACCCGCTTGCTCTCTTGCATCGAAATCATCCGGATGCACCTGGACAGACAGATCGTCATTGGCATCAATCAACTTTACTAAAAGTGGAAAGCCTCCCGAGGGCGAATTTTCCCCAAAAAGCTCGGGATATTCTTGCCATAGCTGCTGTAATGTCTTCCCTTTCCATTGCCCCTTTTTAACTACAGAAGGACCCGTGGAATGGGCAGAAATTGTCCATGCCTCCCCTGTCTTTGTGCTAGGGATTTGGTAATCAAACAATTGGCGTAAACGCTGCCCTCCCCATATACGTTCCTGGAAAAAGGGTTCCAAAAATATGGCGTCGTTTCTCATCGTTCCATCTCCTTGCCCTGCTTCTACTTTTGTAATTGATTTTTGGAAACGTCAAGGCACAGTGCTGCAGCGCCAATAACACCTGCATGCTGAGCCAGACCAGCTGGAACGACCTTCGTCTCCCTCCCGCTTGGATTTAATGCATAGCTGCTGACATATGATTGCACATGCTCGAATAAAGCCTCGCCCACCTGTGTCACGCCACCGCCAATAACAATTTTTTCAGCATCAAATGTGTTAATAAGCGACACACATGCTGCGCCAATTACATCAAAAACGCGCTGAATGAACAGAAATATTTTTGTATTTCCATTAAAATAAAGGTCAAAAATCTCCTTTGCTGTCAGCTCTTCTCCCATAATGGCAGAGCCCCTTTTGGCAATAGCTGTCCCAGAGGCAATCGACTCCAGACAGCCGATTTGACCACATGCACATGGACCAAAGGAAGGATCCATCACCCCATGCCCAATGTCCCCTGCATTGCCTTTGTGACCATGCAGTAATTTTCCATCACAGAAAATCCCTGCACCAATCCCTGTACTGATCGTCAAGTAAATAAAATGATCCTCGCCCTTTGCTGCACCAAGCCATTTTTCCGCAAGCGCCGCAGCATTTGCATCATTTTCTAAAATGATCGGCTTAGAAAAATGGTTCTCCATATAGTCAACAATGGAAATATCCAGCCATGACGGCAAATTGGGTGGACAGTTGATTTCTCCCTTCTTTATGTCAAGGGGACCTGGCGCGCCGATTCCAACGCCAAGAATGGACCCCCAAGTAATTCCACTCCTTGCCACAAGCATCGTTACCTCCTCACAAATCCGCTCCAGCATTCCTTCTGGCTGAATGGACAGGTCCATCGGTATTACGTGATGTGCAAGCATGCTGCCAGCTTCATCCACCACTCCCATAGCTACCTTCGTACCGCCAATATCAATCCCTACAGCATAGCGCATCCTATTTCCCTCCTTTTTTTCTTAAATAAAAACCTGCTTTTGTTTGATAACGTGAAAAGCAGGTTTGTCTTTTCTAGGACGTTTTAATAAATCGATATTACCGAGCAATTTTTCAAACTAAGATCAGCTGTCAGTACGAGACTCCTCCCTCGCGCTGCCTCACTTCACAATTTCAAAATCAACACAACCATTCAAATTATCCCTTCACAGAACCTGCCAGCAATCCTCTTACAAAATATTTTCCTGCAAAAATGTAGACAAGTAATGTTGGTAATGCTGCGAGTAATGCGCCCGCCATCTGAACATTCCACTGGACGATCTGGCTTCCGGATAGATTTTGCAAAGCGACCATGACCGGCTGCTGATCCGAGGTAGTTATCGTTACAGCGAACAGAAACTCATTCCAAATATTCGTGAACTGCCAAATAGCCACAACTACGAAACCAGTAATGGATAAAGGGATAATAATATGACGGAAAATTCCTAGGAAGCTTGCTCCATCAATCTTTGCGGACTCAATCATCGAATCGGGAATACTTGCATAAAAGTTCCGGAACATCAACGTCGTAATTGGCAGGCCATACACAACATGGACGAGCACGAGTCCCGGTATCGTATTATACAAATCAATGGTACGTAAAAATTGAATCAGTGGGATGAGGATACTTTGATATGGAATAAACATCCCGAACAAAATGATTGTGAAAATGGTATTTGCACCTTTAAATTTCCACTTTGAAAGCACATAGCCATTCATTGCCCCAAGGAGTGCCGATAGCAATGTTGCCGGCACAACTAAATAAATGCTGTTCATGAAGTTTGGTGCGAGTTTGGAAAATGCCTCACCATACGAACTGAAGTCAATGGCACTTGGCAATGTCCACATCGTAGCAAGTGATACCTCATCAAGTGGCTTCAGACTGGTAACAAGGATGACGTAGATGGGCATTATAAAAATAATGGCAAAAAAGATTAATATGATATATTTGATTATCTTGCCAATTGGGAAGGCCGCCATTATTTATCCCCCTTTCTGCTTGACCATAGATATGGAACAATGAAGATTGCCACCAATAACAGCATGATAATCGCGATTGCTGCACCATTGGCATAATAATTTCCACGGAAAGTCGTTTCGAACATATAAACACCTGGTACATCTGTTACAAAATTTGCCCCTGAACCTGTCATCGCATAGATTAAATCAAAAATTTTCAATGAAATATGTGCCATAATGATAACCACACTCATCGTAATGGGCATCAGCATGGGCAGGACTACTTTCAGATATACTTGGAATTCACTGGCTCCATCCATACGAGCAGCTTCCCTTAGTTCTTCAGGTATTCCGCGTAAACCTGCCAAGTACATCGCTAGGGAAAAGCCTGTCATCTGCCATACTGCTGCAATTACCACAGCGATGATTGCTACAGGCAAACCAAACTCGATGCTCCCCCATTCGAATCCGGCAAGAATCGTCGTATCTGTATACCATTTAGGCTGAATGCCAAAGACACTCAAAAATTGGTTAAACCCTGTCGATGGATTTAATAGCCATTGCCACACAACCCCAGTAACGATAAACGACAAGGCCATCGGAAAAAGGAAAATATTACGAAAAATGGATTCTCCCTTTAATTTTTGATCAATTAGTATGGCTAATCCCATGCCAAGCACAATAACCAAGCCTATAAATAAAATTGTAAAAAATACAGTATTCCGTAAATCCGCCTGGAAGCGAAAATCATTAAATAAATAGATATAGTTTTTCAATCCGGCAAACGAAAAATCCGGGACAAGCGAATTATAATTACTCAAAGAAACATAACCGGTCCATCCGATAAATCCATAAACAAACACGAGAAGCAGAATGAATGATGGAATTAAAAATGCAATTGCTGTCCAATGATCCTTGGAAATTCTTCGTTTCGGATTCCGTTGTGCTTGATTCTCCATTGGTGTTCCTCCTAACTAGAGACTTCGCATCATAGAGAAGGCTGCCTAAATAAACGAGGCAGCCCACTTTATTTTGTTTTATATCAGATGAGTCGTGAGTGGTTGCTAGGATGCTTGGTATTGTTGATTAGGCGCTCGCTATTGGACAATTTCTGCTTCGGTGTGGCACTTTCTGTCCATTAGATGCTTCCTATTGGACGCTTTCAGCTTCGGTGCGGCGCTTTTTGTCCATTAGACGCTTTCTATTGGACACTTGCTGCTTGGGTGCAGTCACTTTTGTCCATTAGACGCTCTCTATTGGACACTTGCTGCTTGGGTGCACCACTTTTTGTCCATTAGATGCTTTCTATTGGACAGTTCCTGCTTGGTTGCACCACTTTTTGTCCATTAGACGCTTTTTATTGGACAATTTCTGCTTCGATGCAGTCACTTTTGTCCATTAGACGCTCCCTATTGGACACTCCCAGCCCAGCAACAGCACTTTCTGTCCATTAGACCCTCTCTATTAGACAATTCCACTCAAGCTACATCACATTTTGTCCATTAGACGCTCCCTATTGGACAATCCCACACTAGCATCAGCCACTTTTGTCCATTAGACGCTATCTATTGGACAATCCCACCCCAGCAACAGCGCTTTCTGTCCATTAGGCCCTCTCTATTGGACAATCCCACCCAAGCAACAGCAACTTTTGTCCATTACCAACCAACCTAACAACCTACCAACAACGACCTACCGTTCTTACAGCTCACCTGCTGCGTTCTTCAATGCTTCTATAAAATTGTCCACATCACGCTGTGTAACAAAAATGTTTACTGCCTGATTTGCTTTTGTTACAAAGCCTTCTGCTGCTGCAGAGCCGTGAGCAAGACTTGGTGCAAGATTAGCATTCTTGAAATCTTCTATTGTATCTTTGCCGTAATCATCATATTTAGATGGATCTGCATCCACACGTGCCGGGATGGAGCCCTTCAACGGGTTGAATGCATCCTGGCCTTCTACAGAGCCAAGCACGGTTAAAAATTCCTTTACTTCATCCGGATTTTTTACACCCTTTGGTAAACCGAACGTATCTGTGATTACCATAAAGTCCCCATCTGTGTCCGGGAATGGTACATAACCGAAGTCTTTATTTGTCTCCAAGTTTAAGTCATTTACAAAGTAACCCTTTGCCCAGTCACCCATGTTCAACATGGCAGCCTCGCCGTTTGCGACAAGCTGACCGGAATCCTGCCAGTTACGCGATGCATGATCCTCATTCACATAATCAAGCATCTTGCCGAATTTTTCTGCTGCTTCCTTTACACGCGGGTCATCAAAGCCGATTTCACCTTTAAATAATTTGCCATAGTCATCTGGGCCAAGCACACCTAAGAGCACATTTTCAAAAATCTGTGTTGCTGTCCATGATTCTTTATCACCTAATGCCAATGGTGTTACGCCAGCTTCCTGAAGCTTATCTGCTGCCTTAAAGAATTCATCAAAGGTTGTTGGTACATCTACACCGTTATCTTCAAATACTTTCTTGTTGTAAAAAATAACGTTCCCGCGATGAATGTTTACTGGAACGGAATAAATATTGCCATCCTGACTAACAAGATCAATTAAATCCTCTGGAAATTTATCCATCCATTCATTCGCTTCATACAAGTCATTTAGTGGCTGCATTTTATCTGCGGCAACCCAGCTTTTATTAAGCTCTTCTCCACCATGTACCTGGAACGTGGACGGTGGGTCATCGCCCTGCATCCTTGTGGCTAAAACAGCTTTCGCATTCGTTCCTGCACCACCAGCTACTGCCGCGTTTTCCACTGAAATGTCCGGATGCTTTTCTTCAAATAAATCAATTAATGCTAGTAATCCATCTTCCTCACCAGCACCTGTCCACCAGCTGAAAATCTCTACTTTTCCTTCGCCTCCACCGTCACTTGCCTTCGCATCGGAATCGCCGCTTTCTTCTTTCGCAGAATCCGAGCTACAAGCTGCCAGCATGAGAATAAGGGCAAAAAAACATAAGCCAATTATCTTCTTCACACTAAAACCCCTCTCTGTATTGATAACGTTTACAATTTTAATTATAAGAAATTTCAAATAAGATTAGCAGATTAATTTCCTGCACTATTTTACGGTTTCTTGCACTATTTAAAGATGGAGCGCTGAAACTGCTTTGGTGATTCATTAAAATGCTTGCGGAATACTCTGCTGAAATAGTTCGGATTATTGTAGCCGACCATGTAGCTGATTTCCTTTAACGTATACTGGTTGCTTTTTATCAGCTTCTTTGCCTGTTGCATCCGGATTTTTGCGATGTAATCTGTAAAAGTTTCCCCAAGCTCCTGTTTAAATAAATTGGAAAAATAATTGGTGCTTAACTGAACCGTAGCTGCTACTTTTTCCAATGTTAACGGCTCCTGGTAATGTTCCGCGATATACTGCTTGACCTGCTCCATATATTGTTTGGACTGATGCAACTGCTGCATATGCATACAGCTTAGTAATAAAAAGTCACACCAATCTTCTGATGTTTTTAACATGGAATAAGCCCGAACGCCAAGCTCCATATCCCGCTCCATAAATAAACTCTTTATGTTTAAGTATAATTCTTCCAACATACTCTCCGAAAACTGCGCTTTGTACTGCTGAAAAAGTTGCACAGCCTCTTCTCCATTCCCTTTTTCAACTAAACTAACTAAAGCTTCAAGCCGATGTTCCCGTGCTGTATCCTGTGCTTTTTCACTAGGAAAACTAAAATTACTTTTTTGGTCTGTAGCTAATTGAAGGGAAGCGGTATATGCTTGCTCATAGGATTGATAGAGCTGTTCGACTCTTTTCACAGGAAAACCAATTCCGATATAGACTGCCCCCGCCAACTGATTTGAGATCCTCTTCGCCATTGAAAGCAGCTCTGCTTTTTCTATCACAACATCAGCCAGAACACAGACAATCGCCCGCCCCTCTGCAAGCTGGTAAATAAACGTGTACGGACATATTGAAGCAAGCACCTCTTCCAATTGATCTCCATGCCTGTGATCTGAAAAAGTAATCACAAGAAAATTGCCGCTTTTCATTTCCGGAAAAAGCTGTTGCTTCAAAGCAACCAATTCCCCCGCCCCTTTTTGCTTCCTTGCGTGCTGAAGAAAACGTTCCTCGATTATTGCGCGGGATTGCTGCTGCTGTTCTTTTTCCGCTTCCACCTCCTTTTTGATACGCATAATTGCTTTTACGATCTCCTCTTTTTTCCCTGGCTTTAAAATATAATCCTTAATTCCGTACTGCATCGCTTCCTTCGCATAATCAAAAGAATCATACGCAGAGACTAAAATGAACTTCGTTTGCGGGTGCACTTTATGTATTTCGCGAATCGCTTCCAACCCATTAATGCCAGGCATTTTGATATCCATGAAAATCACATCCGGCTTTTCGGCAGCTGCCAATTCAATCGCCATCCGGCCATTTACTGCTTCACCAACAACCGTCATGTCAGCAAAATTTTGCTCAATAAATTTCTTCATTGCTTTTCTTTCCAATAGTTCATCTTCAGCTATTAAAATACGCATTTACTTTTCTCCTTTCTGCTTCGGTAAAAGTAAGCGAATGGTCGTACCTTCGCCCATGACTGATTCAATTTTGACAACATCTGTCCGCTGAAAAAAAAGCTGTAGCCTGCGAATAACATTGGATAATCCCAACCCAGTAGAGTGTCCCGCATGCTCATCTGTTGGCAGCTCTTGTTCAGACAGGCTAAGAATTTGCCGTACCCTCTCTGGCGGCATCCCTTTCCCGTCATCTTTTATTTCCACAAAAACGGTTGAAGGGGAGGAATAGACATTCAAGGAAATCCGACCACCATCCTCCTTTTCCTCTATTCCATGAATAAAGGCATTTTCAACAAGTGGCTGCAAGCTTAACTTCGGTAGCTCGATGTCCAAACAGGCTTCGTCCATTTCCAATACAAACTCCACCCGTTCCGAAAAGCGTACCTTTTGAATATGAAAATAATCCTCAACAACTGCGACCTCATCTGCCAATGGCACACTTTTATCAATTTGGCCTAAGCTGTGTCTTAACAATGCTGCTACAGCATCAATAAGATTGGAGGTTGACCTGGCATCCTCCAGAAAAGCCATCTTGGAAATGGTATTTAATGTATTAAAAAGAAAATGTGGATTAATCTGGTTTTGCAAATGCTTTAACTCCATCTCCTTAATGAGTCTGTCGAGCTCCGACTGATCTTTTATTTCTGTCACAAGCTCATCAATATTTGCCCGCATATGATTAAAGGTATCGCCAAGCAATTTCAGTTCATCATTTGTATGAATGTGAACCGGCTCCCCCCGTAGCTCCCCTGCTGCAACCTGCTTTGCCGCATGGGACAGCTGCTGCACCGGCCTCGTAATTCCTCGTGAAAACCATAACGCAAAGAAAATCGCCAGCATCATCGTCGTAATAAATAAAAAGGCAATAAAAACAAAGAAATGGTTATTGCGCACCTGTAAATTTTGATAGAAGGCTTGGTAATCCGTTAACTCCACATCAATAATTTCGAGGGCAGCAGCTTGAATATAAGAAGCAGTTATTCTCGTTTCCTCCAGGTGGGTTGTATATTGCTCGATATCGTCCTGCAAGGTAAACCCGACCGTTAATTCACTCTCGTAAATAAACGTCTCCAACAGGTTCATATAATTTTTAATTTCTATTTTTGGTGTATCTGCATACAGATGTGTCAGCCTGTCCTTATCTTTCTGCAGCAGTTTTTTTGCCTTAAAATAACTCGCTTGATTCTCCTTATCCGCATTCGTGACAACCGTCTTGGTCCGCAAATAGAGCTCTTCCGATTTTTGTGCAACCGAATTTAATAGAAGGAATTGTTCAAAACTATCATGATATGTATTCGTTAATTGATTAGAGCTGACAAAGATAGAAATAGCAGTCACCTGAAACAAAATTATAAAAACAAGAAAGTAGACAGTAAGTTTCCCTCTAATTGTTTTCATCTCGCTACCTCCGGCTCTACCTGCAGATCAGCTTTTTCAATAATTTCTGTTTTCGTATAGATTTTATTGTCTATCAGGTCTCTATTTTGCAGGTCAATCAACACATCCACAGCCATTGAGCCCATTTGTTCCGGATATTGAGCAATTGTTGCATCAATTTTCCCTTTACGGATCAGCTCCATCGTTTCAGGCAAAATATCAAAGGAGGTAATCAACACATCCTTTGTTGGAAAAATTTGCTGGAGACCCTCTACCATTCCTAATCCATCAAGGGCACTTAGGCCAAGTAGCACATTAATTTCGGGATGCTGTTTCATCATTGCATACGTTGCCTGTGTTGCACCAATTTCCGTTATATTCGATTCCTTGATCTCTGTAATTTGAATGCGTGGATGAGCTTTAATCGCATCCTTAAACCCTGCCAATCGTTCCTGCTGATTGATTGCTTCAAACCTGCCCACAATAACACCCACATGCTGCTCTCCGTCTGTGTTTTCAATGATATGTCTGCCAGCAAGCTGTCCTGCATAAAAATTATTTGTCCCGACATAAGCCTTGCGCTCACTCGGCACATCGGTATCAATCGTAATAACCGGGATGTTTCTTTCCACCCCTTTATGGACAAGATCAACAAAGCGTTCTCCTTCAATTCCCTGCACAATAATCCCATCCACCTTTGCCGCAATCATCCGATCAAACAGCTTCAGCAGCTGATCATTATCCGCTTTATTTGGCGCAATATATTCCAAATAAATACCCTTCTCCGCAGCAGCTTGCTTCGCCCCTTTTTCTACTAAACGCCAATAATTATTCTCCGTCTCCTCGGCTACGAGGGCGAAGTGGTAGGAATATGCCGGCTGTGAAGATTCTACTTTTTCTATGTAAAATGTTTTATAACCAAAATAAAGCATTGCAATCAGACTGCTTAGGAAGAGCAGACCGGCCAGGCTGTAGACATATATCTTTGTGTGTTGGTTCATGATAAGTAGCTCCTTGTGTTTTAATTTGGTAGAGGAGGAGGATTGCCCGGAAAAATAAGTTTGCCTTTTGAAGACTATGAAAGGTGAGTAACCCCTTTCATTTTATTTCTCCATTCATATTGAATTTCCCTTCTATTCGTAGTAACATAGACTTAATTAAATTAATTAACTAAGTTACAAAACAAACTAAAACATCATACTTATGGATACAAGTTTGGATTAGTTACTTACACTCTAGCGTTTTGACTTGTTCTAGAAAACTAGATTTTGCAAAGAGGAGTTTTAATATGAAACACGACCTATTCACCGAATTCCAATCGATTTTTCAAACATCCCACCAGCCAGTTACATTTTTTGCACCGGGAAGAATTAATCTTATTGGGGAGCATACCGACTATAATGGTGGAAACGTTTTCCCTGCAGCAATTTCCTTTGGAACATATGCATTGGCCAGAAAGCGTCATGATCAGTTGCTGCGGTTTTATTCGCTCAATTTTTCCGAAAAAGGTATAATTGAATGTGAACTTAATGAATTAGAATATGATAGCAACCATGACTGGGCAAACTACCCAAAAGGCATGATTCAAGCTCTGAAGCAACAAGGGCATTCGGTTAGTTCAGGGATGGATATTCTTTATTATGGCAACATCCCGAATGGTGCCGGACTCTCTTCCTCTGCATCTATTGAAATGGTGACAGGTGTAATGCTTGAAGAGTTATTCGATTTAGATATCGAGCGGCTTGCCATGATTCAACTTGGTCAGCAGGTGGAAAACAATTATATTGGTGTGAACAGTGGCATCATGGACCAGTTTGCCATTGGCATGGGAAAGAAAAATCATGCAATGCTACTAGACTGTCAGACACTTGACTTCCAATATGCTCCGGTAGAGCTTGAGGATCACATCATTATGATTATGAACACAAATAAACAGCGCACACTTGCTGGCTCAAAGTACAATGAGCGCCGGGAGCAATGTGAAGCAGCACTTCAAGATTTACAATCAGAGCTTGCCATCAACAGTCTAGGTGACTTGACGAACGAGCAATTTGAAAAATATCAGCATTTGATCAAGGATGAGGTAAATTGTAAGCGCGCTCGCCATGCTGTCACAGAA
This sequence comes from Virgibacillus halodenitrificans, assembly GCF_001878675.1. Classification (NCBI taxonomy): domain Bacteria; kingdom Bacillati; phylum Bacillota; class Bacilli; order Caryophanales; family Bacillaceae; genus Virgibacillus; species Virgibacillus halodenitrificans. The sequence continues at coordinate 3,294,800 of NZ_CP017962.1, forward strand.
AACCAACGTACACTTAAGGCATTGGATGAATTGCATGCAGGCAATCTGTCTGAATTTGGCCGCCTTATGGATGCCTCCCATCAATCACTAAAAGAGGATTATGAAGTAACTGGCATGGAGCTGGATACCCTTGTAGCGGCCGCCCGCGAGCAAGGGGGCGTACTCGGCGCGAGAATGACAGGGGCTGGCTTCGGTGGATGTGCGATCGCCATTGTAGAAAAGGCACATCAGGAAGCTTTCCGGGATCAAGTTAATGCTATCTATCGCGGAAAAATCGGCTATGACGCGACCTTTTACCCGGCAAGTATTTCAGACGGTGCAAAAAAGGTCAATGATGTAGGGAGCGTGCCTGCGACTGAGTAATGTGAGTATTATAGTGGCGTGCTTATGATATGGAGCGGTGTCTCGGATGGGACGCCTAGTGTCGCGGATAGGGGCTGAACTGACGCGGGTAGGAGCGCTATATGTCTCGGGTGAAGCACTTCTTGTCGCGGTTCAGCCGCATGATGTTTCGGCCAGGGAGCCTGCTGTCTCGGGTGAAGTGCTCCGTGTCGCGGTTCAGCGGCACGGTGTCTCGGTTCAGCTACATGTTGTCGCGGGCGGAGTGCTTTGTGTCGCGGACGAGACGCAAACTGTCGCGCTACACCCCTGCGCTGTCTCGGGTACTCCGACAGCACACTAGCTACACAAATTTCCAACTTAATTTTTTCAATACCCTTCTATAGAAAGAAAGGAGCAGGTTGTATGAGCATATTAGTATTAGGTGGAGCGGGTTACATTGGCTCCCATGCAGTTTATCAATTAAAAGAACAAGGTCATGATGTGGTGGTTGTCGATAATTTACAGACAGGTCATCGGCAGGCAGTGCATCCGGAGGCAACCTTTTATGAAGGAGATATCCGTAAAATTGACTTTTTACGTGAGGTTTTTGATAAAGAATCCATTGAGGCAGTGATCCATTTTGCGGCAAATTCTCTTGTTGGCGAATCAATGGAAAAACCGCTTGCCTATTTTGATAACAATGTTTATGGTACACAGGTTCTTCTCCAGGTAATGGTGGAGCATAATGTTAAATATATCGTCTTCTCCTCCACTGCGGCTACATATGGAGAGCCGGAAGCAGTTCCAATCACAGAAACAATGCCAACTAAGCCGACTAATCCGTATGGCGAAACAAAGCTTACGATGGAAAAACTAATGAAGTGGACTAATGAAGCACATGGGGTCAATTATGTTTCCCTCCGCTATTTCAATGTGGCCGGAGCGAAGGAATCAGCTGTTATTGGGGAAGATCATCGCCCTGAAACACATCTTGTTCCGATTATTTTGCAGGCAGCGCTTGGACAACGAAAGCATATTACCATTTTCGGTGAAGACTATGATACACCAGACGGCACGTGCATTCGTGATTATGTCCATGTCGATGACCTGATTGCTGCCCATTTGCTTGCACTTGATTATCTAAAAAAAGGTGGAGCAAGCGATGTTTTCAACCTTGGCAGCAGTCAAGGATTTTCTGTTAAAGAAATGATTGATGCAGCAAGAAAAGTTACAGGCAAGGAAATTCCGGCAGTTAGCGGACCACGTCGCCCTGGAGATCCGAGTAAGCTAGTGGCGAGCTCTGAAAAAGCCCAGCGCGTCCTTGGTTGGAAACCAGAACAAACATCTATCGATAAAATTATGGAGGATGCTTGGAGATGGCACTCCACTCACCCTAATGGCTATGGAACGGAGGGTTAATAATGATCTACACACATATCGCAAGCCTGATCGAAAAGGGATTGGAAGCAGGATTGATCGAAATGAAAGACCACATTTATGTGCGTAATCAGGTCATGCATCAGCTTGGCCTCCCTTCTTTCCCCAAAGAGCTGCCGGAAACAGTGGATGTCTCTATCCCGGATCTTTTAGAAAAAATCATTGATTGGGCAATTTCCGAGCAGGTCATTGAAAATGTATTGGATGAGAAAGAGATATTATCTGCAAATATAATGAACTGTTTTGTGGCGAGGCCTTCCGTCATTCAACATACTTTTGAAGAAAAATACAGTCAATCACCTGTAACTGCAACAGATTATTTTTATGATTTAAGCAAAAACAGTAACTATATTCAGATGAACCGTATTCGCAAAAATATTCATTTCAAAGCAGAAAGCGCATATGGGGATCTCGACATTACGATCAATTTATCCAAGCCGGAAAAAGATCCGGAACAAATTCGCCGGGAACGGGAAATGAAGCAGACAGTGAATTATCCAAAATGCCTTCTCTGTGTGGAAAATGAGGGCTACAATGGCAGAACAGGACATCCCGCCCGCGCGAATCACCGTATCATTCAGGTGCCGCTTCGGGGAGAAAACTGGTATTTACAGTATTCACCTTATGTATACTACAATGAACACAGTATTCTTCTTGCAGAAGAGCATCGGGATATGAAGATTGATATTACTGCATTTCAGCGATTGCTTACATTTACCGAAAAGTTTCCGCATTATTTTATCGGCTCAAATGCAGACCTCCCAATCGTCGGGGGCTCCATTTTAAGCCATGATCATTACCAGGCAGGCCGCTATGAATTTGCGATGACAAACGCAGCGCATGTTAAAGACGTGTCTCTCTCAGGCTTCCCTGATGTGCAGGCGTCCATCTTGAAATGGCCCTTGTCCGTCATTCGCCTGCAAGGTGATGATCCAGAACAGCTAGCCAACGCTGGAGAGCATATTTTAAACGCATGGAAAAATCACTCGGATGAAGCGGCAGCTATTTTGGCCTATACAGATGGAGTACGCCACAACACGATTACACCAATCGCCAGAACACGTGGCGACAAATTTGAGCTTGATTTAGTCTTGCGAAACAATCGTACAACGGAAGAACATCCAATGGGGATTTTTCACCCACATGCGGATGTCCATCATATAAAAAAGGAAAATATCGGCTTGATTGAGGTAATGGGACTAGCCGTATTGCCAGCTCGTCTAAAGGAAGAGCTTGCTGAGCTGAAGAAATTTTTACTTGGTGAAGCCAGTGACGTTGCTGCATACCATCAGGAATGGGCAGACCAATTAAAGCAGGAATATGGAACAGTGAGTGATAAGGCAACTGTTGATACGATTGTAGAAAAAGAACTGGGTAAGAAATTTGCAAGAGTACTGGAGGATGCTGGTGTATTTAAACAGACAGCATCCGGACTGGCAGCATTTCAACGATTTATCGATGCAGTGAATAAATAGAAATAGGATAACGGGTAGATGACGTCTGCCCGTTATTTTTGCATCATGTGGAGAGGAGAAAAATAATGCATATTACATCAGAACAGGTCGTAAATAAATGGAAGCAATATACGCTAACAAACGATCATGGCATGGAAGTGAGCATCCTGAATTTTGGTGGGATTATCACGAAATTCATCGCACCAGACAAACATGGCAATAAAGAAAACATCGTACTTGGCTATGAAAATCTGGAGGAATACGCGGAAAACCCAAATTACTTTGGCGCTGTGATTGGAAGAGTTGCAGGCAGAATAGCCAATGCTTCCTTTGAATTAAATGGAACAAGTTACGAATTGGACACAAATGAAGGAAAGCACCACCTCCATGGCGGAGAGCACGGATTCAGTCATGTTGTCTGGCATGCAGAAACCTTTTCTACAGACGGAGCAGTTGGTGTAAAGCTCACCCATGAAAGCCCTGATGGAGAAGGCGGATACCCTGGGAATTTACGCGTTACGGTGACTTATTCGCTAACAAACGCCAACGAACTGGTAATAGATTACGAAGCTGATTCAGATCAATCTACTGTTTTGACGATGACAAACCACAGTTATTTTAATCTAAGTGGCAATTTAAAAGAAACCATTGCCGGCCACGATGTTCAGATAGCCAGTAAAGAGATTGTTGAATTAGATAAAGAACTAATCCCAACTGGGCGGAAACTGGAGGTTGGCGAGACTTCATTTGACTTCCGAAATGGACGAGCATTGCAGGATGGGATCGTGTCAGAACACCCACAGAACCAGCTTGTCGGTAATGGATATGACCATTACTTTATCTTTCAAGAAGATGCTTCGGAACAGGTAAAAGTAACCGAGCTAATCAGTGGTCGAACTATGGAGATTGCCACTGACCAACCAGGAATGGTCATGTACACTGGAAATGGACTGGATGAAGGATTGCAACTTGTTGGAGGCAGTTCCCAAAAGCACCTCGGCGTCTGTTTTGAAACACAAGGCTCCCCTGCTTCATTGGAGCATAAAGGCTTTCCTGACATACGACTTGAAGCTGGAGAAACATATAAGAAAAAGACAACTTTTCGATTTGATGTGGAGTGAGTGAGTGCGAGGATGAGGTGAGGGCTGGTTTGGGGCGGGGCTCTCATTTGGGTGTGGGTGTCTCTCATATTTGATGTGGGGTCTCTCATTTGGATGCGGGTGTCTCTCATTTGGATGCGGGTTCTCTCATTTGGATGCGGGGCTCTCTCATATTTGATGCGGGCTCTCTCATTTGACGACGGTCACCTTCATATCTGGTGACCGCACATTAAATTCACTAACTATCCCTCTTTCAACACCCGCAATACACCATCCACACTTCTCCCATCAAATCCATTCGCAAATGACTGCTCTATGCGTACAGATTTCCCAAAATGAAATTCTGTCGCTTCTGTTGTCTGCTTGATCTCCTGGATGTTTTCTGGTGTAAGTCCAGATCCCGGCATAATTACTGGGCCACCTAATTCTTGCTGCAATTTTACCAGCTTACGCAAATGCTCTTTTCCTTCCATACAATTGGGTTTTCCACCTGACGTTAAAATCCTCTTTACATTGGAAGGATAGTTACATAGGGTTTGATATGCTTCTTCCTGTGAAGTGACTTCATCAAAGGCGCGATGAAAAGTAATGTCGATTTCTGGGAATTGGTTAATAAGCTCCTTCAACATGGATGCATTGACGGTACCATCTTGATTTAAAGCACCAAATACAATTCGATTTCCACCCAGTTCCCGAATGGCTTTCACATCTTCAACAATGACCTCAAAATCCGCTTCTGTATAAAAAAAGTTATAACTATGCGGGCGGACCATAATTTGAACAGGGATTTCTACATTTTCCAATACCTGTTTCATTGTTCCGTAGCTAGGAGTCAGACCGCCTTCTTTCATGGCAGATACCAGTTCCAAGCGGTCTGCCCCCAGTTTTAGTGCCTCGATTGCTTCCTGCTTACTTTGTACAATGACTTCGAGTTTGATTTGTCTCATCCTTTCTAACTAATTAGATTCTCCAACTAAATTTATGCTGATCATCTCTTAATTTGTATAATATTATACCATTACCATTCAAGGCCCTCTATGGAGAAATCAAATTTGAATTTTTCTATAAAAGGTATTAATTAAAAAAACCAGACACTGTATCCCTCATATTAGGAAGCAGTCCCTGGCTTTAATATTATTATGCAGAATGATTTTTAACTATCTTACTATCATTTTAGATGGTACGCCAAATAATTTTCTCCGACATCCTTCCTTTTTTCACTCTCTAAACTAACTTTTTGAGTTTATTCCACTCTTTTATTACAAGCGGAATAAGTGGATGGCTCATCTCCAATTCAGATACAGCTTGTAATGTACCTCCATACCCTAACTCACCAATCATCGTTTGCAATTTAACAGCTTCTTCATCTTCATCATTTGTATAATTTAGCGCAGCAGCAATAACTGCTGCCAGATATACTGGTTCTTGTTTTACTGTATCAATATACATAAGTGCTGGTCTTACAAGCCGATCCTGTGGGCCAAGCTTTCGAATAGGCCCACGTCCTACCCGAGTTACCTCATCTGAGATATACGGATTTTTAAAACGATCAATAATTTTCGTTATATAACGATTGTGTTCCACTTGGGCAAAGTGATAGGTGTTTACTAATGCCTCTCCTGATTCCTGTAATGCATGGTGAATAATTTCCTGTACCTTTTGATCGTTCATTGCATCACTGATGGTGGAATATCCTAAAAACTTGCCAACGTAAGCAACTGCCGCATGACCTGTATTAACAGTAAACAGCTTTCTCTCAATAAATGGCTGCAGATCCTCTACATAGGTTATACCTTCTATTTCGGGAATAGCACCCTTGATTGCTGGCTTTTCTACCACCCATTCAAAGTAAGGCTCTACAGAAACGGCTAAAATATCTTCGTTTTTTTGATTTGGAACAATACGGTCGACAGCAGCATTCGGGAAACCAATATTTTCTTCACAGAATTGCTTCTCTTCTTCTGTAAGATAGGTATACACATGCTCCTTGAGTAAACTACTGCCACCTATCATATTTTCACAGGCAATAATGTTTAGTGGCGAACCATCTGCTTTCAAACGTTGCTGTATGCCTTTCGCGATCAACCCCGCGATTTTTGAAAGAATATTTGGTCCTATCGCTGTTGTTACAATATCAGCAGTGGCTATTGCCTCTACTACCTTTTCCGAATCGGTAACACTGTTTACACCTGATATATTCCTGACTGTTAACGTTTCTCCTGTTTCTGAAGCTAACGTTACGTTATAGGAGTCTCTCTGATTCAGTTCCTGGATCATCGTTTCATTCACATCCACAAACAAAGTGTGATAGCCCGATTGAGAAAGCAATGCACCTACAAATCCACGGCCAATATTACCTGCTCCAAAATGTACTGCTAGCATTTAATTCACCTCATCAAAAATACGAATTATTTCTTCCTTTGATGAACTTTTCACTAGACTTTCAATATTATCTTCTTCTGAAAGAACAATCGCAATTTTAGAAAGTACTTCCAGATGCTCGTCACCTTTACCTGCGATTCCGACAAGAATCTTAACAGTATTTCCATCACCAAAATCCACGCCTTCTGGAGCGATTACAACAGATATCCCTGTTTCAATGACTTCTTCTTTAGAATCTTCCGTGCCATGTGGGATGGCTACAAAATTCCCCATAAACGTGGAAGTTACTTCCTCTCGCTCAAGCATTTTTTCTACATAATTTGGCTGTACATATCCATTTGTCACTAGAATTTCGCCTGTGTAACGGATCGCTTCCTCTTTATTCTTAAATTGCGCATTTAATTTGATATTTTCCATGCTTAAAATTTCTTTCGTCATTACGTGATGCACTCCTTTTTAAGCTTTTTGTTGAATAAAATTAAAAAACTGCTCCGATAAGTACTCTCTTATCTCTGTTTCTTTACCACTCTCAAAGAGACGAGTTATGCTGTCACTCTGAATAAGAAGACTACTTAAAAAGCTTAATACTTCTAAGCTTTCCTGTTCTATTTCCTTTGGGGCAAGCATGAGAAGGATGCGTGTAATAGATTGATCACTTCCATCCATTCCCTTTACTGTAACTGCTTCCTTTAGGGCGTATACGGTAAAGCTCGCTTTATCTATTGCTTCGTCCCGGGTATGGTATAAGGCAAGAGATGTATCAGGAATACCAAGTCCACTAATCTGTTCCCTTTCAATTAACTTTTGAATAACCTTTTTTTCATCTGTGATGACTTTTTCATCTGCAAGCTGTTTACAAGCCTTCTCTAAAACATTCACTAATGATGTCTTTTCAGGAAAATGGGTTATTCGAAAAGCATCTAATAAACGGATAGTGATCCCTGAATACTTTTGCATGATAGTTAGCTTCTGCGTATAAGCGTTTGGTTGTTCTCCTTTTCCCTGTGGTGGCTTCTTTTTGTTTATCTTTTGAAGCTTTTGCTTTCGCACCCACCTTTTAATACGTTCCACTTCGTCCTGCTGTAGCATTGGTGATACTAAAATATAGTCGTTTTCATCCTCTTTTAATGGAATGGTCGAAACAATCAAATCATAACCAGCCTTTATATCCTCTACTTCAAACATGGAGCGATTGTCGACCTGTTTGATTTCGGGTATCTTTTGCATAAGCCGACTTGCCAAAATCTTTGCTGTTCCAATTCCACTTGAACAAATAACCAGTGCACGCAGATCCACTTTCCATTCTCCGGAAAGCAATGCTGAGGCAAAATGAAGCACCAGATAGCCTATTTCGTCATCAGGAAAATGTACTTCCGGAAAGAGCTCTGTAACTGCTTCTTTTATTAATTCAAATAGATCCTCATAATCCGTGACAATCTCCTCAAGCATTGGATTTTTAATATTCATACCTTGTTTAATCCGATAAATTGCCGGTTTTAAATGGGTAACTAAATCATTTAAAAGCGAGAAGTTTTCTGATAGATCCACATGGAGACGGTGACTGATATACGAGATTAATTCTTTAGCAATAAAGGCGGTATCCATACTGGAGTCTTCTATCATGTAATTTTGCTCTACACGAAGTTTAGCTCCCATCAGATGCATGGTAATATAGCCTATTTCATCTTTTGGTATATATAAGTTTAAGCTCTGCTCCAACCCGCGAATTAATTGGCTTGCAATGGTGAATTCTTTTGTTGTTCGAAGCTCTTCCAAGTATTCCGGATCAAATTTTATGTGATCTCCTTTTTCTAATCGCTGAACTGCAAGAGCTAAATGAACAACGAGCGCAATGTAGGCACTGTCCGCCAAGTTAGGTAAAAGTTTGCCAACAACATGTTGCACCTCTTCTTCAATCCGTTCCAACTTCTCCGGATTAACAAGACCAAGCAGTCGATTAGATATACTGTTTTGTGGAGAGTTCGAATGCTTATTAAGCGCCTCTTTTGCCATCGTTATATATTCATATGGATCAAGAAAATCAGCTATAAAACTACTGATCGCTTTTCTTTTGGCTGCTTCCGTACCCTCCAGTTCTACTCCTAGCCCACGCTTCCGATAAACCCGCAATCCGTATTTATTCAAATGTTCCTCCATTTGATCAAGGTCATTGCTGATAGTCGCATTTGTTACGTTCAACTCGCTAGCAAAAGTAAACAATTTAACAGGTTCGTCTGCTTCAAAAAGGATGAGGAATATAATCGCATGTCTTTCCTCTATGGTGTAATCGGTTTGCTCTAAGCTGGCAATGGTTGCTTGCAATCTGTGAATATTTTCTTCCTGCCCAGAAAGCTTTATACCTATTCCTTGCTTTCTGTTTAATTGCAAATTAAATTTAGCAACGGTTGTTTCGACCTGATTTAAGTCCCGATGTGCTGTACGATCACTGATATTCAGCAACTTTGCCAGCTCTTTCACCTTTACTTCACCTCTTGCGTCCAATAAAATCGACAGCAATTTGCGTTCCCTAGATGCTATATACAGCTTACCCACCTCCCCTCTTAAACAAATTCAAACTTTATTTAAAACGGTTCACTAAGTCGTCATATGCAGGACTATTTAAGAAGTTCTCTACGGAAATATGCTCTGCTTCCGGCATTTTGTCTTTTGCTCTTGTCGTCAAATCCTTATGGGTGATGACAATATCGGCATCTTCAGGAATGTCATTTATCGCCTTGTTTGTTACTGCAATATCAATATCTGCTTTTTTGAATTTGTTCTTTAATAATGAAGCACCCATTGCACTGGAACCCATACCTGCATCACAGGCGAAGATAATTTTATCTACATTCTCATTTGATTTTTTGAAAGTTTGCTCTTCCTCTTTTTCCGAGTTAGCGAAAGTTCCAGCGACGGAGCTCTTCTTCCCTTTCATTTCTTCCATTTTACCAGCTGCAGAAGTTAAATCCGCTTCTTCTGCTTTGCTTGTCTTCAAAATAATTGCTGCGATTAGGAATGATACTGCTGTCGCGATTATCACACTTAATATAACGCCAACATAACTACCCTTCTCGGTCATCGCAAGCACGGCAATGATACTCCCTGGGGAAGCCGGCGCGCGTAATCCAGCATCAAACAATGTCAGGGTGAAGACACCACTAATTCCTCCACCAATAGCTGCCAGCACAAGAGCAGGCTTCATTAACACATATGGGAAGTAAATTTCATGAATACCACCAATAAAGTGGATTAGTGCTGCTCCTGGTGCAGAACTCTTCGACATACCCTTCCCAAATACAGTGAAAGCTAATAAAATTCCTAAACCAGGTCCTGGGTTAGCTTCCAAAAGGAATAAGATAGACTTTCCGGTTTCTGTTGCCTGTTCAATTCCAATAGGACTTAAGATCCCATGATTGATTGCATTATTTAAAAACAGGATTTTCGCAGGTTCAATTATGATGTTCGCCAGCGGAATTAATCCAGCACCAATTATTGCTTCTACCCCTGTTGCCAAAATCTGATTTAACGATTCTACTACCGGGCCAATTCCAAGTGAAGCTGCAATAGCTAACAATGCTGCCAAAATTCCGGCTGAAAAGTTATTATATAGCATTTCAAAGCCTGAACGAATTTTATCCAGGAACAACTGGTCCACCTTTTTAATTAAGTATCCACCAAGTGGGCCCATAACCATAGCACCTAAAAACATAGGTATCTCAGCCCCAACGATAACTCCCATCGTCGCAGTCGCACCCACGACACCACCACGAATATCATATACAATTCGTCCACCTGTAAAACCAATTAACAAAGGTAACAAGTAAGTGATCATTGGACCAACTAACTCAGCCAGCTGCTTATTTGGCAACCAGCCATCCGGGATAAATAAGGCAGTAATAATCCCCCACGCAATAAAAGCACCGATATTCGGCATAATCATACCACTTAAATAACTACCAAAGCGTTGAACCTTGGCACGAACCCCATTATTCTCAGCCATAAAAACCCTCCTAATCATTAATAATTTGATTTATTATTGCTATAATTAAATTTTATACAGTTCACATGGCTATAACAATATAATCTAAACTCCATTTTGGCATATGTATTACTGCCATATTTTTATTTATGATGGTGTTGGGTAAGCTGTTTTGTTGGGGGAGTGGCTTTCATATTGCACGGCGCTCTATCATACGGGGTGTTAGGTCTCTCATTTGGATGAAGCGTTCTCTCGTATGAGGGCACGCCTGTCTCATATGGGTGGTGGGGGCTCTCATATTCTGGCGGGCTCTCTCATTTGGATGGTGGGCTCTCTCATTTTTTGGCCGACTCTCTCATTTGGGTGGCGGGGGCTCTCATATTCCGGGCGCCTCTCTCATTTGGGCGCCTGGGTCTCTCATATTCTGGGTGCCTCTCTCATTTGGGCGCCTGGGTTTCTCATATTCTGGGCGCCTCTCTCATTTGGATAGTGCGGGCTCTCATCCCGGAGATGTGACATCACTTTTCGCTTTCGCCAGTTTAATTATTTGTAGAATGGTTACATATATACTGGACATAACAATAAAATTATTAACTGAAAGGAAGTTATACATGAACAAAGAATTTCATATTCAAACACACTCGCATTCTGAGATGTTGGATATTACACATGAAATCGAGGGATGGGTAAAGGAACAAGGTATTCAGGAAGGCATTGCAATTGTTTCCTCTCTTCATACTACAGCTGGAATTACTGTAAATGAAAATGCGGATCCGGATGTAAAAACAGATATGCTGATGCGACTGGATAAGATCTACCCTTGGACACATCCACAAGACAAGCATGCAGAAGGAAATACGGCTGCACATCTTAAAACAAGCACAGTTGGTCATGCTCAGACGTTAATTATTTCAGAGGGAGAGTTAGTGCTTGGCACATGGCAAGGAGTGTACTTTTGTGAATTTGACGGTCCACGAAGCCGAAAATACCATGTGAAGGTTATCACTGACAAATAAGATTAAACTGTGACTAAATATGTCATTTCCCGGGAAATAATTTGTGAGATTATGTCTAAATTTCCCACTGGTTATTTAATAAATAACTACTCCCTCCACTCTATTGCAATTAATCAAACGCTTGATTGATTGCTTTTTTTGTTCTTCAAATAAAACCCTAACTGAGTTGTATAACGTTTCAGCAAACATTATAATAGATGGATAGATAAATTGGTAACTATTACTAGTTGAAACGAGTGAACCTGATGAAGTCCTTTTCGATAAAAAAACTTATTCTTCTACTAATCATGCTTATTTTCATATTAACTTGTTTTCGCATAATGTGGATAATGTATTATCAACCAAGTCATGAAGTACATGCTACTGATGGCTTGTTGGATTTATCAGAAATCAATCTGGTCCCTTCAGAAACAGTTTCTCTTGATGGAGAATGGGACTTTTATCCAAACCGCCTTCTTTCTCCTACTCTTACTTCAGACGATAATAATTTAAAACAAATATCCATGATGGTACCAGGCACATGGAATCTTAATTCCGAAAATAAAGATAACATTCATTATGGCACCTATCACTTAAAGATTATTTTACCTAAAGCACTGGAAGAGCAAGAATTATACGGACTTAGAATAAAAGATATTTCCTCTGCCTACCGTGTATATGCCCATGATGATTTAATTTTAGAAACCGGAATACCATCAAGAGAAGAAGCTAGCTATAAATCAAAGCCTGGCACCTATAAGGCTACTGTTTCGACATCTTCTAATGAGGTTGACTTACTTATTCAGGTCGCAAACTTTGAAAATTTCCAACCTGGAGGTATACCTTTTTCTATTGATTTTGGCCTGAATAAAACAATAAATAATCAAATTTATTTTTCAAGAATACTTCAAACCTCTATAGTTGTACTTTTGATCCTCCACAGTATATATGCATTATCTTTGTACCTTATTAGCAGACAAACCACCAAGAAAGAATTATTATACTTTGGCCTTCTTCTTGTTTTTGGTGCTTTGAGTATTTTAGTAGATGAAGATAAACTATTGATTCAACCTTTTACAATTGATAGCGCGTTGGCATATCAACTACTTTACTTCTCTTTTGCTGGCGTTCTGTTTTTCATGCTTCAATTTGTAAAACATGTATTTCATTTAAATAGCGTTATGTTCCGAAGCCTTTTTATTTTATATCCTTTATCTGTTCTTGCTTTAATTATTCTTCCTGAAGGTGGCCTGCCTTATGTGGGTTACACTATTATGTTATTAAATGTAGTTTCTTACACTTATATAACTGTTGTTGTGATTAAACTATTGAAAAAAGGAAACATAGATGCTTTTTATATTTTAATAGCAAATATAGTAAACTTCTTTAATGTGTTATGGGGTGTTGCTATTAATTTGAATTTATTTGATATTCCATATTATCCTGTTGATTTTCTAGTTGGAATTCTTGCCATTGGTGGTTTGTTATTAAGCAGATACAATCGAACTGTCCAATTAAATGAGCTACAGAAAGCGGAACTACTTCGAGCTGATAAGAAGAAGGATGAGTTCTTAGCACATACTTCGCATGAGTTACGAAATCCATTACATGGAATAATTACAATTGCCCAATCAATTCTACATAATAAGTCGGAGCAGTTATCTGAAGAAAATAAAAGTTATCTAAGTTTATTAGTACGTATTGGAAAACAAATGAAGTTTACATTGAATGATTTACTCGACATGTCTAAGCTGAAGGATAAACATATTGAACTAAATAAACAGCCAACAAATTTATCCTCCGTTTCGTCAGGTGTTATCGACATTGTTTCCTTTATGACGGATGGAAAAAAACTTGATATTATAAATAAAATAGAAAGTGACTTTCCACTTGTGCTGGCTGATAAAAATAGGATAACGCAAATTATTTTTAACTTACTTCATAATGCCGTTAAATATACGGAAGAAGGTAACATTACAATTACAGCTACCTCTACAAAAACGTGGGCAACTATTACTATCCGTGATACTGGCATTGGCATTAGCGATGAAGAGCAAGCAGCTATCTTCAACCCTTACTCACAAGGCAGTGATATACGAAATTACAAAGAAGAGGGAATTGGACTCGGTCTTTCCATAAGTAAACAACTGATTGAACTGCATGGAGGCAGTATTGGAGTTACATCTGTCTTAGAAAAAGGATCTTCTTTTACATTTACCCTTCCACTTGCAAAGAGTACGCCAATGAATGAGGATGAGAATGAAGAAGAAGTAGCTGCGGTAGTGGACTCGAATACATCCGTTTTACAAGCTCCACGTAAAAAGGAAACGACTAGACATTCTACCTCCAATGTACTAATTGTGGACGATGACCCTGTTAACCTGAAAATCTTACGTAGGCTGCTTGATGAAAAATACCACCTTGGTACAGCAAGTAATGGCGAAGAGGCTCTAAACCGTCTAACAGACAAACAATGGGATTTAATTATTTCAGACGTAATGATGCCAAATATGTCTGGGTACCAGTTAACAAGAGAAATACGAAAACAGTATACAGTGTCAGAGTTACCTATCTTATTACTAACAGCTCGCAACCAGACAGAGGATATTCATACAGCATTTGATGCAGGTGCGAATGATTATATCGCCAAACCTGTAGATGGGGTCGAATTACTTTCTCGAGTGAAATCTCTAATTGATCTAAAAGTTTCTATTCATGAACATCTGCGCATGGAGGCGGCTTTATTACAAGCGCAGATCCGACCACATTTTCTTTTTAATACATTAAACACGATTGCATCACTAAGTGAAGTGGATACAACTAGAATGACAAAACTATTAAACCAATTTGGTAATTATTTACGCAGGAGTTTTGATATTAAAAATGTTGACACACTTATTTCTCTGCAGGAAGAATTGGAAATAGTTAAATCATATGTATATATTGAAACAGAACGATTTGGTGAGCGTTTAGCTGTAGAGTGGGATATAGAGAACGTCACAGACATACGTATACCTCCTTTAACAATACAGCCACTTGTCGAAAATGCAATTCAGCATGGCATCTTACCACGCCCTATTGGCGGATGCGTTTATATTACTGTAGCGGTTCATTCTAATCATGCCATTGTTTCTGTTGCTGATGATGGTGTAGGAATGGAACAAAAGGTTGTTGAGCAACTTCTTCAAAAAAGTTCAAATCAATCCAAGGGAATAGGGATGGCTAATACAAATCTTCGACTAAAGAAACTATTTGGAAAAGGATTGGAAATTGAATCAAAGTTAAATGAGGGCACACGCATTCAATTTACCATCCCGTTGAATAAATAAAGGTATTTATTGTGCAGCGATGTTAGCAATCTTGATCTTCGAAAATCGGCGGATTCTCTTGCTCTCCGGACGATTATTTCATCCTCCGGCGGATTCCCTTGCTCCGTGGACGATTATTTTTGCCAGTGATGCGAAATTCCCCCATCTCTGCAAGAACGCAACATTAAAATAGAACTTAAAAATAAAGCGATCGCATACAGCTACAGTATGCGATCGCTTTTTAACTTTTAATCTCTTGCAAACTTTCTTTTGTATATCCATAAAGCAAATCCAGCTAATAGGAAACCTGCACCTATCATGAAGATATTGAAAATATTCGTCGCTGTATTAGGCAGTTCATTTCCTGAATTATTTGTACCTCCTGAAATAGTCGGTTGTGCCGGATCATCCGTGTCCTCCGGATCGTTTGGTGAAATAGGGTCATTTGGTTTTAATGTGTTTATTATGGTAAACCCATTTACTTCGGTATCATATCCATCCACCGGTTTTTCACCTACCGTGTACACGATTGCTTTACCTTCATCGTCAAATTGCTGTAGGCTGGCAAAAGTATACTTCCAATCCATTTCCTTCGTAACCTTCTGGCGCTTCAGTTCCTTATCATTAGCATATAAGATAACTGTAATTGCTTCCGGTCGATCTGCAAGACTATCATTCTTCCAGATTTTTTCGCCTTCTACCACTGTCACATCTGCACGAAGGTTTGTAATGTCGAAACCGTTAATGATCGTTTTATAGCCATCAACTGCTTTTTCATTAATGGAGTAATTAATTTCCTTACCTGCTTTATCATACTTCGGTAAGTCTTTAAATGTGTAACTCCAATCGTCTTCTGCTGTGACTTCTAGTGACTGAACGATTTCTGCGCCATTTTTCACTTGAACCATAATTTTATCCGGACGATCTGCTGATTTATCATCTAACCACGTTTTCATTCCGGACACTTCTGTCGTTTGCTGTGTATTGGTTACATCATGGCCACTCACTGTTGAAGTATATCCAGTAACAGCGTCTTCTTTGATGGTGTACGTAATTAAGTTACCTTCTTTATCGTACTTGGCAAGGTCTGTAAAAGTGTACGACCAGTCTGTATCTTTGGACACTTCGGCAGATTGTTCCGCAACACCGTTTGCCAGCAAATTCACTGTAATTGTATCTGGACGGTATCTCTCATCCACTTCCTCCCATGTCTTCTCACCAGTTACTTCGGTTGATTTTTGGGTATTCGTAATGTTGTAACCATCTACCTCTGTCTCATACCCTTTCGGAACATTCATTTCTTCCACTGTGTAAGTGATTTCTTTGCCTGTTTTATCATACTCTGCTAAATCAGTGAAAGTATATTCCCAGTCAGTTTCAGCTGAGACTTCCAGTGTCGCTTCGTTCTCACCATTTGCCAAAAGCTGCACAGTAATGGAATTCGGGCGGTATCTTTCATCAACTTCTACCCATGTTTTCTCACCAGTTACTTCGGTCGTTTTTTGTGTGTTAGTGATGTTAAAACCATCTACTGTTGATTTATAGCCTGTTGGCACATCTAGCTCTTCCACTGTATAGGTAATTTCTTCCCCTGCTTTATCGTACTTCGCTAAATTTGTGAATGCATAGGTCCAATTTGTATCCTCAGAGACCTTAACGGTTGCTTCTTTTTTTCCATTCGCTAAAAGCTGTACAGTGATGGAATCCGGACGATAACGTTCATCGACTTCTATCCATTCTTTTGTACCTATTACCTCTGTAGATTTCTGCGTATTTTTTATCTTATAGCCATCAATATCTACATCATAGCCTGCTGGAACGTCGTTCTCTTCCACGGTATATGTGATTTCTTTTCCTTGCTCATCATATTTCTCAAGATCACTAAATGTGTACATCCAATCCGTATCAGCTGTGACTATGTGGGTATCAATAACTTCGCCATTTGCTAATAGGTTTATAGTTACATGATCTGGACGATATCTTTCATCAACTTCATTCCAAATCTTTTCAGCAGTTACTGCAGTTTTTCCAACCCGTAAGTTTGTGATGTTATTATTGGATATGGTCTTTTTATAACCTTCTACCGCTTCTTCATCCACAGTATATGCAATTTCTTTCCCTTGATCGTCATACTTCTCAAGGTCTGTAAATGCATATTTCCAGTCAGAATCAGCACTAACAGTGGCTGTTTTATTTGTTTCTTCTCCATTTGACAGTAACTTCACTGTAATAGATTCTGGACGATCTGGTGAATTATCATCCAACCATGTTTTTGTTCCTGTCACGTCTGTTTTGCCCACACGAAGATTAGTTATGTTAAATCCATCTATTTTTGTTTCATAACCTTCTAGAGCCTTTTCTTCCACTGTATACGCATATTCTTGCCCATTTTCATCATATGCTTCTAAATCGTTGAACACATATGTCCAATCATCTTCAGCCTTTAATTGTACAGTGTCGAAAAGCTCTCCGTTTTGTTTTAAATAGACAATAATGGATGTTGGACGATCCTTAGAATTATCATCCAGCCAGCCTTTCGTTACTTCAATTGACTTCTTCTCCGCACGCGTATTTGTAATGTCAAAGCCACTCACTTGTGAATCATACCCTTTGACATCTTGTTCTTTAACCGTATAGTCATATAATTGACCATTGTTATCATACTTCGGTAAGTCTTGGAAACGATATACCCATTCAGCATCTGCTGTCGTTTGCGTTGTATCTACAACAACATTATTACGTAAAAGATTAATGGTAATCGTTTCTGGCCTGTCGGTAATTTTATCATCTTTCCACCGCTTTTTTCCGGAAACTTCCGTCGTACCAACACGAGTATTGATAATATCATATCCATCAATTTTCGCCTCATATTTTTCTGGTACATTTGTTTCTTTAACGGTATACGTGTATGCTGCTCCATGCTCATCAAATTCTGCTAAATCTGTAAAGGTGTAAACCCATTTACCTTGATTGTTCGGCTTCACCGTTTTATTTTTAGAGAATGATTTATCTTCAACTCCATCAATGTTTCTCTTTAAATTTACCGTAATTTCCTCCGGACGATCTGTTGGATCTTCATCTTGCCAAATTTTTTCACCCTTGACTGAAACAGTTCCAACACGAAGGTTTTCAAGGTCAAAACCATTTACAGTTGTTTCATAGCCCTCAACCGGAACCTCTTCAATGGTATACGCAATTTCTTCCCCATTTGCATCATACTTATCAAGATCTTTGAAAGAATACTTCCAATCGTTAGTTGCTTTCACTTCTGTTGTTGCTACTTTTTCTCCATTCGCCAACAGTTTAACTGTGATTGCATCTGGACGATCAGCTGACCCATCATCAAGCCATGTTTTTGTTCCTTCGACGGTTGTAGTTTCTGTGTTTGTTATTATAAATCCATTTACTCGATCACCTGTTACAGCAGAATTATAACCATCTACGTTAAGTTCTTCTACTTGGTAATCAATGACTTCTCCAGCTTTGTCATAGACGCTTAAATCTTTAAAAGTTGCTTTCCAATCATTTTTCTCACTTAACTTCACTGTTTGATCTGTAGGTAAAAGCTTTACAGTAACAGATTCATTATCTCCTGAGGAATTGTTCCACTTCTTCTCTACCGTTATATCCGTGATTTTTTCATTTGTCATCACTTTTTCAATAACTTGGTTATCCTCAGTAATGTCAATATCAATCGGTGTTTCGTCCAGTCTATATCCAGCTGGAGCTTTTGTTTCAATTAATTGGTACTTACCAAGGAAAAGGTCATCAATCCGTAGTTCTCCTTGATTATTTGTAGTTAGGTTTTCTTTAACCAGCTCTCCATTTGCTTTAACCAATTTAAATGTTGCGTTTTTTAGTGTCGCATCTGTTACATCGTCTTTTTTCACTAATTTTACTGAACCTTTATAACGCTCATTTTTCATTGTAAGCTGCTGATCTTTCGTACTATTAACATTCACTGTAAATTTAATTGGCGTTCCGTTTGTACGGTAGCCGTCTAATCCTTTTGTCTCAACAAACTGATAGTTTCCGGCTTCCAGTGTATTGAATGTTCTAATCTTTCCTTTATCATCTGTTGTTAGGGTAGCAATTGTTTGGTAATCACCAGTATCATCCTGTTTTTGCAGGGCGAATTCCACACCTTTAAGGGCTATGTCTGAATCTAAATCTTTCTTTGTTAAAACGACAGCACCACGTGGTTTATTCGTAACAGATACCTTTACAGGTTCTGGCTCTTTATCTCCAATTACCACTTCATGTTCTGTTGAATCGAGTACAAATCCTTTAGGTGCTTTTGTTTCCTGAACATAATACGTGCCAGCTTCTTTTAAATCTTTGAATAAAATTTCCCCATCTTGATCAGTTGTCGCTTTTGCAAGTTCTTTTTTGTCTTCATCATATAAGGTAAACTCTGCGTCCTGCAATGCTTTGCCTTTATTATCTGTTTTCAATAGTTTAATTGCATAAACTGGTACAAAGTTTTCAACTCTATAGGTTGTTTTCGTTTGTTCATTATTTTGTTCGTATTTTTTATCGATTATAATTGTTTGTCTTTCTTTCTTGGTTACATACCCATCAGGTACAACTCGTTCATGTAATTCATATTCTCCGAAGAGTAAGCGACCAAAATCAATTTGACCATTTTCGTCTGTAGTGCCTGTTTTCAATACGTTCCCAGTATCAGCATCAATTAAGTCAAATTCCGCTCCTTCTAAGCTCTTTTCTTCTTGTCCGTAAGTGGTATCAACTTTATCAATGACAAGATAGCCCGCTTCACCTGAGCCGCCACCTGATGCTAATTGTTTAATTGTTACCTTACCGCCACCGTCCGTTTGGCCGCCTTCAATGATGTTGTCTCCTGTGACACTATATTGATTTGTTACTTCACCATTATGGTTTTCAAAAAATAATGTGGAATACTCTACAATAAATGCGCGTTCCACCTCATTCTTCCATATAATCGTAAAGTCCGGTTCTCCTGTTGTATGTGTTAATTGGTATTGCTCTGGAGAAATCTCTTCTCCTTTGGTTGCTTTACCATTTGTATCAACGGATGCTTTATATACTTTAATCGTGTTTGTTAAATACTCCTGGTTAGCAGAAATGGTATCTACCAGCTTTAGATTATTAATCTTTTGCTGCCCGAGATTGACTTTTACAGACCAATGAACCTGTTTCCCGTCTTGATAGCCCGATTTTTCTCCATAAGTTTCGGCTTTAACAATGCCTACTTCAGCCTTTAAGTCAGATAATTTGTTGGTCCCATCCAATACTTCAGCTTTGTTAACATATTCCTTTTGGATATCACTTAATCCTGCAAGTGATGTTTTGTATTCGATCTTGTGGGCTTTATTTGTTTCGCCAATTGTGACTTGGAATGTATTCTGTTCTGAGTCAACACTTATACCATTAGTAAGTTCGTTGCCCTCCGATATATTCCCTTCTTCATCAATTGCTAGTTCTTTCACCACAATCGAATCTGCAACAATTTTCTGGTTCCCTTGTGGTGCATCTTTAACAATTAAATTTCCGATTTCGTTCTCACGGTAATTCGTGTAAATCGTCCAGGTAATTTCCTTTGTCTCTGGATCATACGAGCCGTTTTTCCAATCATTATTTTTCGTCTTGTCATTTAGCTCTGTTCCTGCGGTAACCTCTTTCGTTATCGAATCACTACTGCCTTCTGGGGTCCAAGTAATTGCTGCGGTATTTGTTGGCTTATGATCTGGGACCTCATCTGCAACATAGCTAGTTTGATAAGTAATAACGATTTTTTTGTCGGTAGTAAAATCATTTGGAAACTGAATAGTGAATGGATTATCTCCTGAAATACTAAAATCCTTATAATCCTCCCCATCAACGGTAACCTTAAGGCTATTCTCAATTAAAGCCAGACCCTCACCCAATGTATCCTTTATGCTAATGTTCTCCATTGGATATTCATCATGATTAACTTCAATCTTCCAATCGATCGTTTTATTTTTATAATCAACCGTTCCAGCTGATTTAGATCCATAATACGTTCCCACATGTGTGCCAGAACCATCTGATTCTGTGCCAAATCCTGCTGTGTTTGCAACTTCAAATGAATCCAATACACGGTCTTTCACTTTTGTTTTGTATGTTACTTTATAAGGTTTAGTTGTAGTTATACCAGTTACTTTAAACTGATCTGTTCCAGGCACTAGCTGAGCACCCTCTGGTAAGCCTACATTTTCGGTTGCATGCGCTTTACCTTCTTCATCAATTGTAACTTCTGTAAATTTCAGACTGTCCTCAACTAACTCCAGTTTTCCTGCTGGTGTCCAAGCATCCTTTAATGTAACATCATTTAAATTTTTCTCATTATAATTAAATTCAATTTCCCATTCGATAATCCCTGTCTTCGGATTATAGCTTTTAGCTGCCTTTTTCTTAATTGCTTCTCCGCGATTAATTGTGGCTGTGGATTTTGCTGAAACATCCTCCAACTGATCATCTGATAGAATAGCATTGTTCGTAAATTCTTTTTTCTCATCATCCGTAACTGTAGTAACATATTCCACCCGATATGCATTTTTAATATCACCAAGCGGAATAGACAGT
Organism: Virgibacillus halodenitrificans; assembly: GCF_001878675.1. Taxonomy (NCBI): domain Bacteria; kingdom Bacillati; phylum Bacillota; class Bacilli; order Caryophanales; family Bacillaceae; genus Virgibacillus; species Virgibacillus halodenitrificans. The sequence goes on from NZ_CP017962.1 coordinate 3,316,364, forward strand.
TTTCCATTCGCAAACGTCTCTCCAGTGACGTCGATCTCTTCTGCATCCCCTAGCACATTTCCGTATAGGTCCACTTTCAATTTCGTAACTTTTAAGCTACCGTCCTTATATTCGGTTCCTGCTGGAAGAATGTCTGTAATTAATGCATTCGTTAAAGAAGTTCGATTTTTATTAATCGTTACTTCCCAATTTATTTCATCCGCATTATAGCCTTTATTAGGAGTACCTTTTTTCTCTATTGTTTTTCCTGTTTCACCTTGAACAATTGGAATGCGAATTTCTCCCTCTTCGCCAATAGGTTCAATAATCGCTTCTCCATCTTCGACATCAACATTTTTCTCATCTAATTGCGAAATGATTTGGATCCAGCCTGTAACATTGCTATGTGTTTCTACATAATCAGTGAATATCAATTCCACTTTTTTATCTTTAGTTATTTTATAAGTAGCAACGGTTAGACCAGTGGCGTCTTTTAGCTCCCCCGATATTTCTTCTATTACCTTAATCCCTTTTGGCAATTGAAATACTTGCTGATCACCTGCTGTATACGTATGGCCATTCTCAAGATTCCAGTCCAGTTTTAATTGGAATTGATCTTTTGGATCTAGTAAATTCTCTACCGTATACGGATTTCCATCCAAATCAGTTACTGAACCCAGCAGTAAATTAAAGCCAGAAGCTTCTTGTGCTGCTGGTTGAACCAAGTTCTTCTCTGTTTCAGTGTCTTCCCCATCTACTTTTTTTGTATCTTTTTCTTTTGCTGAGACTTCAATTTTAGTAATTTCATTAGTGCTTTCAGCGTTTAGCTTTTCTTTTTCCTTATCCGGATTCTGCTTTTCCTCTTCTGCTACTGGCTCAGTTGTTGTATTTGCATTTTCATCCGTTACTGGTGAACTCGTTTCCGATTCACCTTCTGGAGGATTCTCACTTGCGTCTTGCTCATTCGCTTTTGTAGAATCTGTAGATTTTACCGCACTTAGCACGATCGTCCCGCTTGCTTCAGGATAATTGTCTATCTCATTAGAGATTTGAACAGTAAGGATACCATCTGTTGTTGCCTGATAGGTACCGATTGCGCTTCCTTCTTTTCCTAACTCACTTTCCTGTGGCTCGCTAAATTCCAATTCAGCAGGGAGCTGAAGTTTTTCATTGCTGTCAGCCCGGATGTCTTTGTCCTTTACTGACCAGCCTATGTTGATATGTACTGGCGCACCTGCACTCACATCTTCAAGTTTAACTTTATTTCCTTCTTCATCTGTTAATACGCTGTCTGTAAAAATACTCTGTTGCTTTCCTTCTGCCTTAACTAATGATGGTGAAATCCCACTAATCATTGTTTGAAAAAGCAGCACACAAATAAATAACATACTTAATCTTCTTTGCATTGCTAAGCTCCTTTCTCGATCCCCTAAAATATGTTTACTATTTTTAATCAATACCAAATTATAGAGAAAGAACTTATACAAATACTGAACAAATTTACTTACTTAATTCTACCTAGCCTGCAAAAATAGGTATAAATACCTAATTATCACCACCGATATTTAGATTGCGATAAACAATTTTTTTGAGGTTATTGCAAATCATGTAATGAATGAATATACTTCACTTATAAGCACCAAATTATTTCTTGGTATAACACAACACGAATTTCTACCTCAGCTAAAACAACTACAAATATACTATTTAATTCTAGTAAAAAATAACAAACAGCTGAATAGGAGTGGATGTTATGAATATTGTTCTGATTGATGACGAACCATTAGCAATGGACCTTTTGGAGCGTCGCTTAAAAGAGCTATATGAAGAAGCGTGTGTGCATAAATTTATTCATTTCGATTACAATAAAAACTCCCATATTCTATATGAAACGGATGTCATATTCTTGGATATAGAAATGCCAGGAACTAATGGACTTGAACTCGCAGAAAAAATTTTAGATATAAACTCAGAGTTGGCCATCGTATTCGTTACTGCTTATCAAGCTTATGCAGTACAAGCATTTGAAATAAATGCATTAGATTATCTTTTAAAACCTGTAGAAAAAGATAGACTAAAAAAGACCTTAGACCGAATTACGTCAAAAAGATATGATCGTTCTGCAACTTCATATACAACTGATCATGATAAGAGCTTAACTATCTCTGTATGTGGGGAACTTTCTTTTCAATATAGTAATGGGGAAAAAGAAGTTATCTCCTGGAGAACAGCCAAAGCCCAGGAATTGTTTCTCTATTTATTACATTATTGCGGAAAATCAATACATAAGGCCGAATTGATTGAATTACTTTGGCCTGATTATGAACCGGAAAAAGCTTATACCCAATTGTATACGGCAATTTACCATATTCGACGAGCCTTACGTCATTACCGTAAACATCTCAATATTAAAAATGTGCAATCAGGATACACATTACAAATAGAAGAAGCACAAATTGACATAAGAAGTTGGGAAAGTAAGCTTGAATCAGCTCCAAAGTTGGAGCTTAGTACCATTGAACTATATGAAGAAATCATGGAAGAATACACGGGCAGTTATTTGGAAGTAAATGACTATATATGGGTCGAGCAAGAAAGATTTCGACTAAGTCAATTATGGGCCAAAACAGCAAACCAGATCGCAGCTTGTTATGAAAAAAAGCATGATCTGGAAAAAGCAATCGAATGGTATGTGAAGATTTGTGAAAAACATCCGGAAGAGGAGCAAGCGGCTTTTCAATTAATGAAAATTTACGCTGAAGTTGATTACGGTGTGCTGGTCCATTATCAATACAAACGACTAAAAAAGGCGTTAGCTGATCTGGGACTGGAAGTAAATAATCAGATAACATCTTGGTATGAAAATTGGGAAACAGGAACCATGCCTAAGGTTTAGGAGGAATGGAAATGGCAACTCTCAGTTTCATAAAATAGAGGATTGCCCTTCCGATGAAAAGTTTGTATTTTAAAGGTAAGCAAAAATTCGCTTATTATGTCGAATGAACTGCTATTTATTTAATTAGGAGGTGATAACAAAATGAATGATAATCTGATGTTAGAACAAATTATGACGAAAATTGATGAGATGTCGAAGCTTGTTGCCACAAAAGACGATCTAAAGAATTTTGCTACGAAACAAGATTTCCAGAGACTTGAAAATAAGATAGACACGAATACTAATAGAATTGATGAGCTAAATGTAAAAATGGATAAACAATATGACCAAGTAAAGCAGAATACGCAGCTGATTGAGCAAAATTTTAAGCAAATCGCCAAGAACAGCGAGCAATTGGATAATTTAACTAAAAATAGTAACCGTCAGGAAGACGTAATTGCGACTTTGGCTTTACGTGCAGTGGAACAGGAAAGTAAACTAAGAAGTCATATTGCACACTCTTAAATTTTATCAATCCGTACTACATTCCCCAAAGTTTAGCATCAACTTCAAGTATTCTCTTCAAACAAAAATACTGCAAACAGTTCAACTAACACGGCGATTGGTTCTTACAATAAAAAACTTCGGCATATGCCGAAGTTTCTTCTTTATTGGTTTCTCATATTTTCAGGTAATGCATGAATCGATTCAATTAGCAAATTGAGTTTCCCCTCGATGCGGTGTAATAGATAAAATGTTACCGCTATGGGAAAACCAACATCTGTAATGAAAGGTATCCAGCTTTCCATGATTGTTTCCTCCTTTTTGGCGTGACATCGGCGTGGGTGAGGTGGATATAGCATTTTGTGCCTCGTCTGTTGCTTGCTCTGTCGCGGTATGATGCTTAGCTATCTCGGATGCTGCCCTCTCTGTCGCGGTTTGGCTCTCGCTTGTCTCTGGTGTAGCTCTTCTTGTCGCGGTGAGGCGCCTCGCTGTCTCGGGTGTTGCTCTTTCTGACGCGGTGACGCGCCTCGCTATCTCGGTTGCTGCTCTTCCTGTCGCGGTGACGCGCCTCGCTGTCTCGGGTGCTGCTCTTCCTGTCGCGGTGACGCGCCTCGCTGTCTCGGGTGCAACTCTACTTGTCGCGGAGAGGAGCCTCGTTGTCTCGGCCGCTGCTCCTAACCCCTTCCCCATATATAAACAGGACCAGTGGCCTGGCCGCTGGTCCTGTTTCTTGATCAAACGTTTATTTAATTTAGCGGTTGCCCTTCTATTTACAGAATCTCTACATCTTCAATTGTCTGTTCAACAAGGCGAGCACTTTTTTTAGCGATTAAATCGCCACCGCCGGATGTGAATGCATTTTGTGTGATGATCTCATCCATTGCCGCGTTAACAGCAGCTGGATCAACTGGTTCTTTTGGGTTATCAATCGTATATGTTACGACCTTACCATCATAGTTATCGAATTTGAGTTCTAATCTTTTCATTTCCTGACCTCCTTTCTATTAAATTTAAGCTGGATCAACTATCCCTGATGGATATCGGTGCTATCTTTACGATGAACCATGTAAAGTGGAAGCTCCTGCAATCCGGAAATTGCCTCAGCTATAGCGTATAGCTGATCTGCTGTTGCGGCTGTTTTAACATTGTTAAAAGTTTTTGACTTATAAAGCGATTTTCCAGTTTCCAAGTCCGTGCCATTAACAAATACCAGCTGTAATGAGGATTTCATTAATTCTGCTACTGCCATGTGTCTCACCTCCCTTTCACAACTATAATCGTATGTGGTGAGCAAAAGGGGGCATGGATGTTTATTTTTAATTTAATTTACTTGTAGTTATTGATAATTTCTTTCCCATGTGAATAAACTTTCAACAGGGAAAATTAAGCTTTTCCTTAAGACTGCGTGGACACCGAAATTGAACTTGTTACTTTTTGTTGCCTAAACGAAAAAAGTCCAACATCTTTACCAGATGCTGGACTTCCTTCTACTTTCTAATAATCACTCTTATCATAAACTCAAATACTTTCAAAATGCGTTTAAATCGAAACGGTTGCTGTAATAGTCGGTAGAGCCATTCCAAATTCAGATTAATCCAGGTCTGAGGTGCACGTTTAACCTCACCAGCCAGCACGTCAAAACTCCCGCCAATTCCCATGAATATACCATTGGAAAATTTATCTCGATGTCGGTTGATCCATTGCTCTTGACGCGGCAAGCCAAGTGCTACAAAAATTATGTCTGGTTCTGCTTCAGCTATTTTCTTGGCAAACTCCTCATCCTCTATATCAAAGAAGCCATGATGCTGTCCTGCAACTTTTAAATTGGGGAATCTTTTCTTTGCTTCCAAAACTGCTTTTTCATTCACATCTTTCTTTGCACCAAGAAAATAACAGCTATACCCATGTTCACCCGCGAATTCCAGCATATCAATCATTAATTCATAACCAGCAACTCTCTCTTTTAATGGTTGTTTCAGAATTCTTGATGCGATGATAATACCTGCTCCATCTGGTATTACGTAATCTGCTTTGTTTACAATTTGCTTGTAATTATTGTCTTCCCTTACACGCATAACAATTTCAGGATTAGCAGTAACAATCATTTTTTGTCGATTATTTTTTAAGTCAGGGACTAAATAATCATGTAGAAACTCTTTTTTACTGCAATTCAAAAAATTAACATCCATTATTTTTACTGTTTCATTATCTCTCATATCCTAGGCTACCTCTCATTTTGTCCTGCTTCCGTAATCTTCTTCTTACGTAATTGTAATAAATATAGTATTTACGAATACACCTATTCATAGTAAAATTAAGGTTAGCTTTACTTTAACTTAACATAAATTTTACTAGTGGTATTTAGGGATATAATACCATTTACAAAAAAATATTTCTATTTTACTTATTGAGGAGAAAAACTATGTCGAATAAAGATACACATTCTCGTATTGTGAGGAGAAAGAAAAGAAGGCTGAGAAAGAGAGCCTATTTTATTCTTATCCCTGTTATTGTAGCATTTCTTGGAGTGATTTCCTATGCATCCTATCTATATATTAAAGCAGACAGCGTATTTTCCGATGCTTACGATAAGGATGGCAGGGAAAAATCGGAGCTCAGGGAAAGTGCAGTCGATCCAAAGGTAGATAATGTTTCTGTTTTGATCATGGGTGTTGATGCCAGTAATGTAAGGAAAAATGCTGATAGTTCAAGAACAGATACCTTAATGGTAGCAACATTGAATAAAGATGATAAAAGTGTAAAACTTGTTAGTATCCCACGTGATTCCTATGTATATATACCTGAAGTAGGTTACAAAACAAAGATCAATCATGCTCATGCATACGGCGGAGAAGACGCTACAATTGAAACAGTAGAGAATCTGCTTGAAATTCCAATTGACTATTATGTGAAAGTGAATTTCGAGGCATTTATTGATGTTGTAGATGCAGTTGATGGCGTGACAGTTGATGTACCTTACGAGCTTCGTGAACAAAATTCCAAAGACAAGGCTGGAGCAATACATCTATTACCGGGAGAGCAACAGCTTGATGGTGAAGAAGCTCTTGCACTTGCCAGAACAAGAAAACTTGATAATGATATTGAACGCGGAAAAAGACAACAGGCTATTATTGAAGCAATTATTAACAAAGCTGTGTCTCTAAATTCCATTCTAAAATATGATAATATCATTGAAGCTGTTGGTGACAATATGAAAACCGATATGTCCTTCAGTGAAATGAAAAGCTTTATCTCTTATGGAACGAAAGGTAAGAATTTAGACTTTGAAACCATTACCTTAGAGGGGAACGATTATCAGCCTGGTAAGACGTATTACTGGCAATTGGATGAAGTTGCACTTAATGAAACAAGACAAACATTGCAACAGCATTTAGACATCTCATCATCCAGTATGGCTTCAGAACCAACGAGTAATGCGGAAGGCGATCAAAGTTCCAACTAAATAAACTAGAGCAGCTGCCCACAAAGGCAGCTGCTCTTTTTTGCTTCTATTTTACTCTACGGTCTAAAACAAAGCTATGGCTTTTGTCTCATCCCTTTCAGCAGATTAGTCAATGGTTTATATTCACTGTTAATTAGCTCTAAATTTTCGATTAGTGCCTGTACTGCCAGCATGGCAATGGTAAAGATTAGAATGGATCCCCACACAGTGGTCATGGAGAATAAAATGGCCGCCAAACTAAACATAGCACTCAATGCATATATAAATAATACAGTCTGTTTATGCGTCAGCCCGAATTTCACCAGCCGATGGTGCAGATGAGAGCTGTCAGGACTTGATAATGGTTGTTTATTAATATACCTTCTCACCATCGCAATTAACGTATCCGATATTGGAACCCCTAATATAAAAATTGGGATAATGAACGAAATAATGGTTACATTTTTAAAACCAAGCAATGCCAAAACCGAAATCATAAATCCTAAAAACAAGGCTCCAGTATCACCCATAAATATCTTCGCAGGATTAAAATTATACCGCAAAAAGCCCATCGTACTAAAGAATAGGATTAGCGCCATTGTTGCTACATATACATTGCCCATAATAATTGCCATCACAGCTATCGTCATTAAGGCAATAGAAGAAACGCCTGCTGCCAGTCCGTCGAGCCCATCAATAAAATTAATCGCATTCGTTACTCCTGCAATCCAAATGATGGTTATTACGGAGCTTAAAAAACCAAATTCAATCTGCCCGCCAAATGGCAAGTTAATAAATTCTACTTGCAATCCGCCCCAGAATACAACAAGCGAAGCAGCAAGAATTTGAGTAAGAAATTTTACCTTTGGTGATAGATCAAACAAGTCATCAAAAAATCCAAGAATAATCATAATAAATCCGCCAATAACAATGGCTAAATGATATTCACTAACCGGTTGAAGAATGACCAGGCCAATGAGAAAGCTCATAAAAATGGCAAGCCCGCCCAAAGTAGGGATAGGGTCTTTGTGCACTTTTCGATAATTTGGCTTATCTGTTGCATTTAATTTTTTCGCATATTTTATTACTATCGGAGTTATTATTAATGAAATTAACGTGGTTAAAAAGGCTAAAATCACGATTTTAATCACTTAGCCCACCTCATTTTCCCAGAGAAATCTGTTTATAATTTACACTCAATTAACATTTTTCATTCCTAAGTATACATTATAAACGTTTTCGGCAAATTTCTCCAACGTAAATTTAGAAGATGCATGAGAATATAACTTTTCTCCCATTAAAGGTAGCATACCCTTTCTGTAGAAATTAAATGCTTCCTTTAATGCCAATGCCACCTCCGAGGCATCGCCTGGTGAAACCTTCCAACCAAGAGATTTATCAGTTATAAGCTGGCTTACTCCACCGACATCTGTGGCGATAATCGGGGTCTGTACACGAGCAGACTCAAGAAGGACCAATGGAAAACTTTCGCTAAGGGATGTTAGCAACGTAACATCTGCCATTTTATATAGGCTGTCTATATCATTTCTATGTCCCAAAAAATGAATGTTTTTTTCTAATCCCTGGACTGCTGCATCTCTTTTCAATTTATCAAATAAGGCCCCATCTCCTACTACCAATAGATGGCATGTGTTACATGCTGCTAGCAGCTGAGCAAAAGCTTTAAAAGCAATGGCATGTCCTTTTACCGGATCCAGTCTCGCCACCATTAAGATGAGAAAGTCGTCCTCCGGAATGCCGAAATCTGCCTTAGCATAAACTGGTCCCTGATGCTTTTGTTTAAAATCAATCCCATTCAATTCGGTTGTTATTTTCGCTTCCGAAATACCTGATTCAATAAGACAGGTTTTGAATGGATCCGATATCGCAATTAATTTATCAGCCTGTTTCATTGCACGAATATTCACATGGGAAAGTAGCTTGCCATAAATACCCTTTCCCATAAAGTCAAGCAATGGATTACTGTGGACAGTTACAACCCAATGAAAGGGAACTAGCTTCTTCAGAATGCTTGCATATACATTTGCACGTGGTCCATGGGTGTGCAGAAAATTAATATTTTCTTCCATCATAAAGACTTTTAGCTTTCGTACAAGAGGTATGCTTAATTTATTGGAACATCCAAAATGTACGGTATTGATTCCTGCAGCTTTTGCTCGCTGAAACAACTCACCTTTTTCCATCACTCCGAGAATAAATTGTTCCTTATCGAGTCGTTTCATGAGTCCAAGAATATGATGCATGCCTCCACCTGTCTCATTTCCAGCATTTAAATGTAGCACCTTCATTTTTATCGGTCCTCCGGTCGCTTTATTAGTACATTAATATAACCAAAGAGGAGCGAATTTATAAGGAAGATGGTTGAATCCAAGAAATCCTGTCCATACTAGGTGGAGTAGCTTTTCAGGAAGCTTTATGCTGGTTTTTGATGATTTGGTGGGGTCAACGATTCGTTAAATTGGTAAAATTTTTATGTCTAAACTAATTATGAAAAACTCATTAAAGTAGTTAATCTTGTTACACATCGCTACGGAAAATACTGCGCTTTTCGGGGGCGGCTGATGAGCCTCCTCATGCTAACGCATTCCGGGGTCTCACCGAGGCCTCATCTCCCCCAGAAGTCTCCGTATTTTCCTCCGCTTAATTTTACTTTTTTAGCAATAAATGGCTTTAGTATTAAATGGAAAAAGCTTGCTTAACATCTTCAAGTACAAGTGAAAAGCCTACTCGGCATTTAAAATTTTAAAGCAGATATAAATTGATTGGAATGGAAGATGGCGACTCCTGCCGGAATAGCATGAGCTGAAGACCCTGGACGTAGCGTAGCGGAGGAAGCGGCTGAAGCCATGCCGGCGGCAAAAAAGACACTGCGAGGTAACGAGCAGATGTCGCGTTTGTACCCGGAGGTGTGAAAGCGTCCCCCTACAGCGGAAATCAATGGGTCAATCCACTTGCTTCACCATCTGCAATAGAATCTATTCTATGTTGCTTTAAAGTCAGCCTGGATAATTATCTTGTAACTACTATATCTTTATCGAAGAAAGTGATGCATTACAATGACCTTACAATTTATAAAGCAAAATAAAATATTATTCTTTTTAATCATTATTCAACCCATTCTTGATTTGCTTACACCGCTGACAATGGACCTACCTTTGTCGATTGGTGCTTTGTTTCGCACAATTCTAATGCTTGGTTTATTTTTTTATATAGCTAATACATTTTTCAAGAACAACAAGACTTATTTCATTGCCTATGCAGGTTCTTTTTTGGCTGTTGCTATCATGTTTGTTATTAATTTTACATCGAAAGCTAACTTTGTTTTTGTTACAGAGTTTAACTTCTTATTAAAGGTGAGTTACTTTCTTGTCATCACCTATTTTATTTTGAGTCTATTTCAGAAAAAACCATGGGGAAATAAACTCATTATAAAGGCAACGATGATCGCAAGCTGTCTCATTGGTTTTAGTTTTTGGTTAGCTATCTTCACAGATACAAGTATCTCCAGCTATGTAAATGCTAATTCCGGCTATTCCGGCTGGTTTTTCGCAGCTAATGAATTAAGTGTTATTGTACTTATTTTGCTCGGAATTATTGTTTCAACACTTACTTACACCAATGACCTGCTGGCATGGCTATCGTTTTTATTAATCATAAGCATGATTCCCATGATTGGGACGAAGACAGCATTTTTGGGCGGGTTAATAATTGTCCTTGGACATACCGTTCTTCTGCTTTGGAAAACACGTATGCGTATATGGAAGCATCCATCGGTGACTGCTTATCTTTTAGTTATTGTTTTGTTTTTTACTTTGTTGCCTTTTACCCCGGCAACCTCTGATTCCAGACCAAATAGCATGGAACATCAACAGCAAAGACAGCCAGTTGTCATTCCAACAGATACATCAGCTATTTATATGCATCCGAAAGTGGTCAATGTGTTAAGCTCCAGACCTATTTATTTGGATTCTATAAAAGCAGATTTTCAAGATGCTGAACTACCACGCCAGTTATTCGGACTTGGCTATGCAGGGGATTATGAAAAACAGCCAAAGATTATTGAGATGGATTTCTTTGATTTATTTTTCAGCTTTGGATATATCGGATCTGTGTTATTGCTACTCCCCGTCTTTATGATCATCTGGCACACAGTAAAGCATCCTTCCAACTCGATGACAGCAAAAGGGAATCTTCTTCTCATTCTCCTATTATGTGGAGGCATTTCCTTTCTGGCAGGACATGTATTATTTGCTCCATCTGTGATGAGCTATATTGCATTACTATTTCTTGCTCTTGGGGGCGTGTATGAATATGAAGGGTAAGGTAAGTATTATCGTACCGGTATATAATGCGGAGAAAAAATTAGAGGCCTGCCTTGATAGCATCCTGCACCAATCCTATCAGGAGCTGGAAATCATCCTAGTTAATGATGGCTCTACAGATGAAAGCGGGAAGATTTGCGATAGTTATGCCACTGCATACAAACACATACAGGTCATCCACCAACCAAATTCCGGCCCTTCTGCTGCCCGCAATCGAGGAATTCAAGTAGCTACAGGGAAATACGTGCAATTTGTGGATGCGGATGACACAATCCATCATGTCATGACAGAGAAATTGGTCATGGCAGCAAAAGGGAATCTCGTTATTTGTGGTTATCAAAGCCTTTCACCTTATGGACAAACGGAATACTTCCCCTCCTTAACAGGCAACTACAAATTTGAGGATTTCCGACAGCATATTGGCTTATTATTTAAAGAAATTATTCTGCCTTCCCCTTGCAATAAATTGTACAGGCTAGAGAACATAATGAAGCACGGAATTACTTTTAAAGAAGGTTTAACGATGGGTGAGGATCTTTTATTTAATTTAGATTATATCGCCACATGTTCTACCATCGACATATTGCCAGAGGCTCTTTACAAGTATTGCATTCATCAAGAGCATTCCCTTACATCGTCTTATCTAGCAAATTTTTGGAAGCAACAGAAGCATCTATTAGAACAAGTGAATCTTTTTTTGGAGAAGCACCAGTGTAATGATGGGGCGAATTATTATTACATGGAACAAGTTTCACTCCAATCCATAATTAACAGTCTTGATCATTTGTTTCATAATCAAAATCATTTAAACCCCATGGAAAAAATAAAAAAAATGAAGAGCCTGCTTCGCGAAATAGTCTTAGACCAAAATCTTTATTACAAAGCTTCCCTCCAAGATCAGCTTATTCGCATGCTAGTGAGGAAGCAAAGTATCATGGCTCTTTACCTCTTATTTCAGGTAAAGAACAAGCTGCGACATACACCTTTGTTTTCTCAGTTAAAAAAACTGCTGAGAGATGTCTAAGGTCTAGCTAAAATAGTCATCCTAAAGGTAGGGAGTGAAAAAAATTGAAGAACGTTCGTCTATATGCATATGCCTTTTCCAATTTTGGGGATGACTTGTTTATTAAGATTATTTGTGAGAGATATCCTCACGTACAATTTACTCTATATGCACCGAGAAGCTATAAAAAAACATTTGCTCAAATGACGAATCTAACTGTAATAGCGAATGACTCTTTATTTCGACGGGTAAGCAATCTTATTTCAAGAAAGTGGTCCTTATGGAGAGGTTTGTCTGGTAAAAGATATGATGCAGTTGTTTATATAGGTGGTTCTTTATTTATTCAATCAGCTAATTGGAAACAGGAATTAGAGAAGCTGAAGGCTATGCAGCTGAAAGATACACCTTTTTATCTCTTAGGAGCAAACTTTGGGCCATATACGGATATAGAATTCTATTTGCAGCATCGCAAGCTTTTTGAAAGCTATGCGGATATTTGCTTTCGAGACACCCCCTCCTTCGAGTTATTTAAGGAGCTTCCTAACGTCAGAATAGCACCAGATGTTGTATTTACGTTGCAAATACCGCAGAATGTGCAAGCAGCAAATAGAAAAAGTGTTGCTATTTCCGCCATTAAACCATCCATCCGAAAGCACCTCATTGGCCTTGACGATACGTACTACAAAAAAATAAGTGAGATTGCAGCATACTTTATTAGGCAGGATTATCATGTGCAGCTATTGGCTTTTTGCGCATATGAAGAGGATCATGAAGCAACGAAAAAAATCAATTCCTATATACCCGTTTCTATGACAAATAAGGTAACAGCTCATCTTTATGAGGAAGATCCGGAAAAAATGCTTCAGCTACTCTCTCAAGCAGATATGATAGTAGCGTCTCGTTTTCATGCGATGGTTCTGGGGTGGTTGCTTCAAAAGCCTGTTTTTCCTATTACATACAGTCAGAAAATGATTCACGTGATGCAAGATGTTGGCTTCGAGGCCAGCTATAGTACGGTGGACCAGATAGAAAGAGTAACACCGGAATCTGTTTTTCGAATGAAGGACCAAGCTCCATTAGCTATTTTGGCACAGATCAAGCATGCAGAAAAGCAGTTTGAAAAATTAGATATATTTTTACAAGATTAGCAGAAAGAGGTGTATCCCATGCTGACTATTCACCCGCCAACACTTATTAAAACAAATGACCACGTCCGTATCCAAGCTACTTTTGAAACGGAAGCCGGTAACAAGGAGCTTTGGTTTTCAGTCCCCAATACCTACAGTGCTTACCTTTTAGAAGATAGAGGAGATGCTTTTCTTGTAGGGCTTTTACTGTTGGCAATGAAAAACGGATGGGATATTAAAATAAATTGTCCTATTTCTGAAAGGCTTTACTATACATTAACAAACTACCTTATAAAAGCATTACATCTTGCTATGCCACATCTAAAAGAAATTAATCTTTTTCCTAAGGAGCTGGACAGCTCTCAGGTAGAGCAAGCAAATGGCGTAGGAACCGGTTTTTCAGGCGGTGTCGATTCTTTTTTCACTATATATGAACACCATCATTCCACTTGTCCGGAAAGTTTCCGGTTAACCCACTTTGTCTATCATAATGTTGGCTCACATGGGGATTTTGGTGGGGATGCGACCAGGACGCTTTTTCAAAAACGACTGGAACTTGTAAAGCCATTTGCAGAGGAGGTTCAGCTTCCCCTCATTGAGATTGATTCCAATATTAGTGAGATTTTACAAATGGATTATGTCCCAACACATACGATTCGTAACGCTGCAGCTATCCTTGTGTTACAAGGTTTATTTCGCTATTACTACTATTCTTCCGGAAGACAGTTTAAGGATTTTGAATTAAGTCCGACCATTGGCGCTTCCTATGATATTTTAAGTCTGAATATGCTATCAACAGAGTCACTGGACTTCTTCTCTGCAGGCTCTGCTTTTTCTCGATTTGAAAAAACCGAAGCAATTACTAATTATGAGCCTACATATCGGCATCTCAACGTATGTACAAGTAATGCTGCAAACTGCTCTGTTTGTCCAAAATGTCTGCGGACACAGCTAACATTAGAAGCGACTGGGAAGCTTGAGTTTTATAAAGAAGTATTTGATCTTTCAAAATACAAGAACGCGCGGACTGCCTACCTTGCTGAAGTCTTAGCAACAATGCACCATGATGATTATGCTGCTGAAATTATTAAAGAACTGAGGGTGCGTGGGATCGAAATACCCACAGCTGCTTATTTTCGTGCACCACTTTTACGTTCCATGCATTCTTTAAAACAATCTGGAAGAAAAATGTTAAAGAAAAAGAACATGAGGAAGGAAGGATCATGACAGAGAAGCGAACGCTTATAAAAGACACAATATTATACGGGGTCGCAAATCTTGGATCTAAGCTGCTGACATTTCTACTTCTCCCATTGTATACCCGTTACTTTACAACAGAAGAATACGGATTGTGGGATGTCGTCCTCACAACCACAACCCTACTTGCACCCTTCATTACGTTTGAACTGACAGCAGCTGTATACAGATGGCTAATTGTCGAGAAAATGGAAGAAGAAAAGGTAAAAATAATCACGACTGGGCTTGCTGTGATTATTAGAAACTTGTTAGTTTTTACAGCATTAACTGCAATTATACTTATTATTTATCCGATTCCCTACGGGTGGACAGCATTATTTCTTTTGCATACGATGATTTTAAGCAGTTTTTTACAGCAATGTGCCAGAGGGCTAGGGTACAATAAGCTGTTTGCATCCATGGGAATTATTCAATCAGCAGTAACAGCGATGGCTATTATCCTCCTCATTTTCGTGTTTGAATTGCGTGTGGAGGCTTTCTTTTACTCTGCCATTCTTGCTTCGGTTGTTGTTATTTTTGTCGTATGGATCGCCATGGATTTTCACAAGTATATTTCCTTTCACACCTATTCTAAGGAATTGTTGGGGGACTTTTTCATATATGCCCTCCCTATTATTCCGGGAGCGGTCAGCTGGTGGGTGATGAATCTTTCTGACAGATACTTTATTATTGCGTTCTTAGGGATAGAAGCAAATGGACTGTATGCCGTGGCAAATAAGATACCTGCTCTCCTGGTAATGGTGAACACCATTTTCTCACTTGCCTGGAAGGACCACGCAATACTTAGCTATGATTCCGCTGAGAAAAATACGTATTATTCGAGCGTCTTTCAACACTTCTTCCGACTAATGGCCACATCTGTAGTTCTGATTATCTTATTAGCAAAACCATTAATTGATATCTTTATCGGAGAGGCGTTCCATGATGCATGGAAGTATACCGGTATATTACTCATAGGTGCACTATTCAGCGCACTCTGCCAATTTTGGGGAGCCGGCTTCCATGGTGCAAAGAAAACAAAGGCGATCTTTCTGACCTCTATAGCTGGTGCAGGTGTGAATGTACTTATTAATGTACTATTTATTAAGTATTGGGGATTATATGCGGTGGCTGTCTCAACGATGATAGCCTTTTTGGTGATGTGGGTGTTTCGTGTCTATGCTGCTAAGCACTATTTCAATATAGTGATACGAAGAGCGGATTTTATTATCTTAAGTTTTTTTATTATAGGGGCTACAATTCTATCATTTTCCGCATCAACCCTCGTATTGTTAATAAGTATTGCTGGAGGTATATGTCTATTGTTCGCATATAACTATCGTCTGCTTCATCTATTATGGAGGAAAGGTAGAAGGAAATGGTTTGATTACAAGACTTAAAATAAGTGTGTTATGCTATAAAAAATGTTATAAGCAGGAGATGATTATTTGGTACTTAATTTTGCACATCGCGGTTCCTTAACAGAAGCACCTGAGAACACATTACCAGCTTTTCAAAAAGCCATCGACCATGGCGCAAAAGCAATTGAACTCGATGTCCAGTTAACAAAAGATCAACAGTTAATTGTTTGTCATGATCATAAATTGACTCGTTTTAACAAGCAATCAACAAAACGAATTAAAGACATGACATTAGCTGAAATAAAAGAAATTGATGTAAGTGGTTCGTTTCAGGAATATGAAGGGACAACACTTGCTACGCTTTCGGAAGTGTTGGAAATCTGCCCAAATGATCTCCTTATAAATATTGAAATAAAAAACATCCCTGTTATTTATGAAGGGATTGAGGAGATTCTCATTCAATGTCTGTCGGATCATAATCGCTTCCATGATGTAATTATTTCATCCTTTGATCATATGGCCTTAAAGAATGTTCAGGATATAGTACCTTCCATGCCCATCGGTATGCTGTTCTATTATCGAATTTTACAGCCTTGGAAATATGCCAAGCAAAGCGGCCTTGTCGTAACAAGCATTCACCCTAATCAAGTATATACAGACCGAGAGCTTGTCGAACAATGTAAATCTTTTGGGTATAAGGTCTTTCCTTATACGGTAAATAATGAAGAGCATTATGAGAAACTGGTCGAATATGGAGTGGATGGAGTGTTTTCTAATAATTCGGGAGTGTTTGGAAGAGGTTAGAATAGGAAGCAGGAAAGGCTACCAAATAGGTAGCCTTTTTTCACACTTTTTTACGTTTTTTCAACATAAGTGCAATTCCAACCAACATTATTATCAATAAAACGAAGATTACATAATTTCCTATACTTGATTTCTCATCCGGATCTTTTGAAGGTGTCTTTTCTGCAGCAGCAACTTCTCCATTCTCTTCTCCGCTACTAGAAAATTCACTTAACGGAAACGCATAAACATTTGAATCCTGACTACCAATAAACATTGTATCATTAATAATGATAGGACCAGAAGGAGCTAATTTTCCATTTAACTTTTTTTCACCTATTTTTTCACCAGTTTCCATATCCAATGCATAGACATACCCTTTTGTATTACTAAAATAAACAATACCATCTTGTGCAACAGGAGGAGCCTTCATAATTTCATTCTTAAACTCCCAAATTTTCTCACCAGACTTTAGATCATACGCATAAAACGTTTTAGTTATAGGACTTCCAACAAATACTTTTCCCTCGTAAATTATTGGAGCTCCAGATTTATTATTTCTTACAAATTCTCCAACTCCAAAGCTATCTTCCCATACAATATCTCCAGAGTCTACATCCATCGCATATATTTTATGTTCCGGGTTATCACTATTGCCAACCAACGCTGTCGTTACCACTAGGTTTTCAGAGACTGCTGGTGGGACATCATCTAATCCTGCAAAAACATCAGGAAATTCGATTTGCCATTTAAATTCATCGGAAGTCAAATCGTAAGAGGAGAGGGTGTATGGTTTTGGACCACTCCCTCCAACATATAACATACCTTCAGTAATATTAGGTGAAGACATGCTTGCAGTTGAGCCTATTTCAGCTTTATGTAACAATTCTCCAGAATTAGGGTCAAGTTTATATAAGTTACGGTCGCCTGTCGCTATGTATAATGAACCCTCGTAAAGGGCAGGAGTTGGCATGACTTCTCCATCTGTATTATATTTCCAAATGATCTCTCCACTTTTAGCATCTAATGCCAAAACACCACTTTCTTCTGTACCTCTTATCCCATTATCCTGAAAGAATCTATTCCCAAATCCCACAAATACTTTTCCATCTTGGTATATCATTTCTGAATGGATCCAGTTTGGGGCCTTATTCTGCCATAATTTCTCGCCTGTTTTAACATTAAATGCAAATAAATCTCCCGAGTTGTGATTACCTATAAAGAGGCTATTTCCTACCACGACAGGTGTGGCTCTTACTTCATCTGCTGTCTTAAATGTCTTTTCAGTTAGCGGTTGGCTATTGTTGTTAAAAAAAGCATTTTTGTCACTATTCATGCGGTATTGTGTCCACTCTTCGGGACCAAACTCTTCATCATCAGCAAAAGTTAAAGTTGGACTTAACATAATCAGAATAAAAACCACAATAAAGGCGCTTCTATTCTTCATTTTATCACTCCTAATAAAGTTAAATTATTTTTCTACAAGGCAATTACTATGCATCCAAATCTTTTTACTTTTTAACTCTCCTCTATACCATACGTTTTGACCTACTTTTTCTGTACGGTCAATTGAAATGTTTTCTCCTTCAAATTGCCTTAAGTCTCCAAATACCAAGTCATCTTTACCGCCCCACGGTTTGGTATATGCTGAACCTCTTCCATTTAATTTAAAAGATTTTATATCCTCATCAATTACTAAATGCAAATGTAAGGAAAGATCAGATTTTTTCATCCATCCAACTGTTTCTTTTTCAGCACTTGGACTTTCACTAAGTAAATAATATGTATTATTATTTACTTCAATTTGTTTCTTTATAAAATACACACTATTTTTGTAAGGTTCTGAAGAACGTGCCACATTTTCATTAAAAGGGGTTGAATAAATCAGAGTATTACCACCCTTAATGTGACCGAGTAGACTTACTAATTGTTCAAGATGAATATCTTCATCTTCCATTACTTCTACTTCTGCATTATTATCCCAATCATCAAACAGATCTTCGCCACTTATAATTTTTTCACGATATTCTTCTCTTTCTTCTTTATTCATTTTCTCCCATTTTGCCAAAAAGTTTTCATAACGAGGCATGACCTCATCAACTGGGCCATACTCTTTAACCCTACCGAATTCTAACCATAAAATTTTCCCGCAAAATTTTTTCATCTGCCCGATAGAATGACTTACAAAAATCATTGTTTTTCCTTGTTCTTTAAATTCCATCATCTTATCAAAGCTTTTACCAGCAAATGCTTTATCCCCTACGGATAATGCCTCATCAATAATTAATATATCCGGGTCAACATTCACAGATATTGCAAATCCCAGTCTCGACTTCATTCCACTGGAATAGGATTTTACAGGTTGATCAATAAATTTACCTAATTCTGAGAATTCAATTATAGAAGGTTCCAAATTCTTGATTTCCTCTTTTGAGAAACCTAACATTAAAAGTTTTAATTCAATATTATCACGACCAGACAAGTCAGCTTTTAGTCCTGAAGCAACGGCAATTAAGGCCGCTTGTCCTTTCGTTTCAACACTACCTGAAGTGGCAGGTACGATACCAGCGATAATATTGGATAATGTTGATTTTCCAGACCCGTTTATTCCCACAAAACCTACAACATCACCTTTATTCGCCTCAAAGCTAACATCTGTAAGTGCATAAAAATCCTCACCAATGCTTTTAGGCAAAAACAAGTCTAATATACGTTCCTTTGTTCCATTATATAATTTGTATTTTTTACTAATATTTTCAGCAATAATTGCTTTTTCCATTTTTATCCCAACCATTTTATAAGTAGTCAATAAAGTGTTTTCTAAACTTCACATGGAGCGTAGAACCAAATATAAACAAAAGAATTACAATAGCCCAAAAAACAATTGTATATTGCCATTGATCTATAAAATGCCATGAAGTACCAAATAACGCATTTCGATAACCCTCAACTATGTAATAAAGAGGATTTAGCTTCATAATTTCCATAACAACTTGATGTTCACTAAGCAACGTTAAAGGCCATAATACTCCTGATAAATAGAGCATCATCCTTAAAGTAGAATTTAACAGCATATGCACATCCCTTATAATTGTGGATAACGTAGAAGTTATAAGAGAAAGTGCAAAAACCAAGCAAAATACTGCAAAGATATAATAAATTAACTGAAAATAGTAGATAGATGCATAATACCCCATAAACTGGAGGATTATCACAGAAATTAATAGCATAAGTAGATGAACATAAAACTGTGAAAATATAACATAGTTAGGGATAATACTCATTGGGAAATTCATTTTTGATAACATTTTCAATCGGGAGAAGATCGATTTAGAACCCTGAATAGTTGATTGGTAAAAGAATATCCATACAAAGAATCCTCCTAGCAGCCATGCGAAGAATTCTACCTCGTTACCATCTACGTTGATATCTCCTCTTGTTCTGAGCGTCCCAAAAACAAACCAATAAATAAGTATTTGAATAGAAGGATTAATAACTTCCCATGCCATACCTAAATAGTTGTTTTTATTTTTACTTTTTATCTCATAAAGCGATAATCTTCTTATTAAATAAAAGTTTTCTATTTGTTCTTTAATAACTGTTATAGCTGGTTTCATAAGTATATCCTTTCAAAACACCATAATTTACGTTATTAAATTATACAATTAATTATATTAAAACTCAATAAAGTGCTTTTCATACATTATTTGTGAAATAAAAATAGATAAACCTCTCCTTACTATATAATAAGGCAAGGTTTATCTTTTTATTATACTTAATACGTTAATTTATTTTTTAAATCTAATATTTTTTTTCTGACTCTGAACGGTAAAATGTGCGAGAATTTCCACTTACTCAATTTTCTCTTCTTATAAAGTGCTTTTTTATTTTCTTCAATAGCTGTATATATACGTTCAGAATTATTATGGTCCATATAAGTAAAATATTTTTCTCTCAAAATTCCGTACTCTGGTTTTTCTTTGAAATTAGTTAGAACATAGGATTCTACAATATTAACTAGTTGGTCAGCGTTTAGTGCCACATCACCAAATAAGTCTTTATCTAAGTCCATATAAGTTCCTTCATATTGTAAATACTTGTCTTTATCAAAGTGATAAAACACACAAGGTTTCTTCAAGTAAAACATCTCCCAAATTACACTTGAGTAATCTGATATCATTAATGAGCTTTTCATTATCATTTCATCTAAAGGAACTTCTAAAAAACCAAATTTTTCTATGTTGCTAGACTCAAAATTAAAAAGATCAATATACTCTTTAAATTTAGGGTGGAGGAAAAACTTTATTTTTACATTATTTATTTTGAGAAGTTTGTCAAGCTTACTTGATGAAAGGAATTCATTATAGTATTTGTAGTAATTACTATTCAAAAAATCCTCTTTGCTCATTCCTTCCATCCAAGTTCTCCAGGTGGGCATCACAAAAATTTGTTTATAATTTATTTGGTCTGTTTTATCTACTAGTACATCCCACCTAGCCAAACCTGTAGTGACTACCTCATTTTCTTTATATCCCCATTCTTTTATAATGATATTTTTTTCAAATTCGGAAGGCGCAATAACTAAATCGAATACCCCCCTTTTTTTATAAAAATCCTTAACAACTTTTAAACCATTTACTCCATGCTGTAGATATACTAATTGTTTGTTCCCTAATTCTTTTCCTAATATACTCTTTTTTTGCTTTAGATTATAGCTATTTCTTTTAGTATCTGAGGAGATCAACAAATCTGACGCAAACATATAGATAAAGTATTTAAAAGACATAAAATACAATACCTTATCAACTTTATCTGAAAGGTTCTTAGCCTCTGGGGATTCTTTTCTAATAACATAATAAAATTCTTTATGTTTATGATTTTTATAAACATAATCAAAAAAGTAATACCCGCTTTCGTGGGCAGACATCGCTAATTTTTCATAACCAATCCATATTTCTTTTTTGGAAAAGTGACTTTGAAAAAGTCTATATATAAAATAGGCTACGTTCTCTTTGAAAAGGTAATATTTGTTTTCAAAATACTCTTTTTCTCTAAAAACAAATGCAAGGTCATTATTAACTGTTATATAAGGATAAATCACATAACCTTTCTTAGGCTCTAATTGATATTTAGTAATTGTATTATCAACTCTTTGATATACTTTCTCTGAAACATTAGTCGCTTTAATTAATTTTTCAGTATTCCCAGGAAAAGAAATGCCTATAAATATATCCCAATATAATGGAAATAAATTTGCACGAGATAAATCTAATCTGCAGAGTATTTCGCAAAATTCATTTTCATAACGAATATTTATAATCTCAGCCCGCACAGAATCAAAGCTATCCTTATTTCTATAAACTAAGTAAATATTGTGTAAATCTAGCAGTTTTGTTTGTGGTGAAGTAAGGGTGACTTTAAACTTGGCAACTTCCTTATGCATTGAAAAACGACTAATGGAAGTTTTGATCTTATAATTTCTTTTTATTATATTTGAGATTTTATCTTTCTCAATAAATAAGAAACCTTCTTCATCCAACAATATTGCAGTGTTTAAATTATAAGTAGATTCAGTAGGAAAACAATGTTTAAAAAAATGTAAAAAATTGTTGTTATTATCACTTTGAGGTTCTCTAACAAACTTAAGAGAAAAAATTGAGTCATTTTTTTCACCTAAAAGATATAAATCCCATTTTTCTTTTTTATTGGCAAGTATATTCACTAAAAATCCCATATCAAACATCATAGAATGTTCCATTAATAAGCCTTTAATAAGACAACTTTCAGTGCCTTTTCTTTTTCTTATTAATAACCATGGAGTTTTATTGGCCGACCAGCATGTTTCTTTAAGATTCAATGTAAATAATTGCCCATTCACTGTTACATTGTCAATATTAATAATTAGACTGTTTTCTGCTAATTGTTCCATCTTAGAAATATTAGACTTCAAAATCTCTTCTTCATTAAACCATACCCCAAAAGTATTACTTTCATCTATAACTTCTTTACTATACAAATTTTCATTGTTAATTTGAGTGATTTTAAACACTGTTTTATTCTTTCTCACAAGCAGGTGTATAGAAGATAGAGTATTATTTAAAAAACTTTTTGATAGAATAATTTTCCCTTCGCCAAATAATATTGGAGGTATGCAATAAATATCGTTTTCATCAAACTCAAGTATTACAAATATATTATTTAACTCTTCATTAGTATAATCATTCAATTTTATATCAATAAAATTACCATTATCTTTTAAAGAAACCACACTTTTAATTTCTTGCAAAGTTTCTAAATTAAAAATATCCTCAGCATAATCAACAAACTTTATTAAAATTTTTTCTTCTCTTTCTGTGATAAAACCGCATTTATTATTAAAGGAAAAAGGATAATTACCTTTTTCCTTCTGATGAATCTCTAATTTATTTAATTGGTCATCGAAAAACTCCATAGTAAAATAAGAGTTGTTTGCCAAGCAAGGTAAATGATTTATTTTAATAGTGTTTTCTTTTTGATCTATACAAAAATCAATATATTCATTATTGATTTGAATAAATTTTATTCTATTACTTAAGTCGTTTGTTATTAATATTAAAGACTCATTATCATATGTTTTAATATCAGTAATATACATTAATTAATCACCCAAGCCTAATCTTGTGTTTATTTCATTAAATATTCTTTTTGAATTATTATGATCTAAATACTTAAAATACTCCTGCCTTAACTGTGAAAAATGAGGTTTTAGGTTGAAATCATTCTTTATATAGTACCTTAATTCATGCAATAATTCCTCAACATTTTCCACACGATCACCAAATAGATCTCTATCCATATCAATGTAGCTACCTTCATATTCCTCATATTTATTATAATCAAATTGAAAGAAAATAACTGGTTTATTTAAATAATACATATCCCATGTAACTGAAGAATAATCGCTAATTAAAAGAGAAGCTTCCATCAATTCTTCATTTACTTTTATATCAAGAAAATCTTTAATTTTTATATTGTCCAGCCCATTATTATTATCAATAAACTCACTTGCATATTCTTTAAACTTCGGATGAAGGAAAAATACTAATTCTAAATTATTTTTAGATAAAATGAAATTTAACTCCTCAGAATTCAACATAGAATAATATTTAGAAAAATAATCTGACTGCTTAAAATCGCTCTTAGGCATTCCTTCAATCCACGATCGCCAAGTAGGCATAACAAAGATTTTTTTCAAACTTCTGTTTTGAGATTTATCTTCAAGTAGATCCCATCTTGAAAATCCCGTAACAGCTATTTCTTCATTAGAATAGTTCCAATTTTCTCTTATAATATCTTTTTCATGTTCAGAGGTTGCAATTACTAAGTCAAAATTACCTCTTCCCTTTTTCTTTTTAAACACATCAGATTTCTTTAAACCAGTAACACCGTGTTGTAAAAAAACACTTTTTTTATTATTAAGTGTTTGATTTATTTTACCAGATCTTACTCGTATATTATATGCATGCCTTTTCGTTTCTGAAGAAATTAATAGGTTGGCGGCAAAAATCAAATAAAAGTATTTAAATGACATAAACTTAATGACATTTCGGTTTTTATTCTTAATGTATTTATAATCAGGAGATGTACTATCAATTATATAATAAAAGTTTTCATGTAGTTTGTTTTCATCAACATAATTAAAAAATGCATAGCCATTGTCTTGAGCAGTTTGAGAAAATTTCTCAAAACCTAACCACACACTCTTATCCTTATATATTTTCCCCCTAGTTAATAAAAAAGAAAAATATGCAAAAATTTCTTTAAGCTTGTTTATCATGTTTTCGTGCTTCTCTTTCTCCCTCATAATAAAAGCAACATTATTATTAAAAGTAAGATAGGGATATAACATCTTATCTTTTGAGAAAAGTGACCATTTGAAGTAATCCTCATCAAGTTTCATTTTCAATTTATGAGAAGTATTATTAATTCTCATTAATTCGTTAATCCCATCTTGATCAATTACTTCTAACATCGGGTCCCAATAAAGAGGACGATACTCCTTCCAATCCATTTTAAAGTTGGCAATAACTTGGCTTCGAGTATCATTTATTTTTTTAGTAAATATCTCTGGTACCTCAATAGTCTTCACTAATTCTTTATTTCTTAGCTTTAAAATAACTTTTTCTATTTTTAAATTAGATGCATTAGATACATCAATAGTTAGCTTATAAGAATTACGCTTCTTATTTAAATTTATCAATTCTAACTTCACATGATTTTTTTCACGAAATACATTATATTTTTTTCCTTTTAAAAGCGTTATGTTTTTCTTTATTGTGCTATACACTAAGATGGCATCTTCACTATCTAGTTCAAAGTACTTTATACTCTTGTTAATATCATGCGAAGAATCAAAACTTAATCTTCCATTTACAAATAAATTTTCTGGAAATAATTCAAGAGAGACATCCCATCGCCCATTAGAAAACTCCAGAGGGGGATAATAACATCGAATTTTATTATCAATTAATTGAGCTTTTAAAAGAACTCTTTCATCAGTTTTTCTATTAGTTAAAACTACGTTTTTTATCGATTGTAGAGAGTACTCTATATCTTCTAATTTGAATTCACAATATGAATCCTCAAAAATCATTTGATTTATAACATAATTTTCCTTAATATGTTGTCTAGTAGCTATTTTATATAATAATTCTGTAAGCTGGCAGTAAATTAAATCGCCATCTGCAGATATATATATACCCGAATGGTAAATAGCCCCTTCTAATTCATACTTGAATAAATCTATAATAACTTCTGGACTTTGGTAGCATGCCTCCAAGGAAATGGCTTCTATAATAACATTATTCTTATAAGAACTTCTGAATCCAATGTGCCAAACACCTTTTATATCTTCCTCTAACACTCTAAATTCTTCCATGTTAATTATTACATTTTCTTTCACATCAAAAGAAAAGCTTATTGGAATAATTCTTTTATCTTCATAATTAAATAAACAAAGGTCAAATACCTTTGGAAGATTAAATGTATTTGTTTTTATTATCAAATTTTCATCATTAAGATAGACATTTTTAACTTTTATTTCCCCGACTGTAAATCTGGTAGTAACTGATTTTTGATCTATATTGTATTTCATCCTTTTTCTCCTTGATACAAAAATACTTTTTTTAACACCTTAATATTCTTTATCATTTATTCTTCAAGCTTGAGGAGTTGGATTCTCTTTTATAGAATAATTCTTCCATAAATCTGTATAGCTCGTCCCTCATATCTTCTCTTTGTAAAGCGAACTCTAATGTTGTTTTTACATAACCTAATTTTTCCCCTACATCAAAACGCTTGCCTTCAAAGTCAAATGCATAAACTTCTTGAATTTCGTTCAATTTTTGAATTGCGTCTGTAAGTTGGATTTCTCCTCCAGCTCCCAATTCTTGAGAATCAAGAAAATCAAAAATTTCAGGAGTTAGAATATACCTTCCCATAATTGCTAGTGTAGACGGTGCCATGCCAAGTTCTGGTTTTTCAATTAAACTTTCAATATTACTAAGTCTATTCATACTGCTTTTAGGTTTAATTATCCCATATCTATTTGTCTCTTCTAATGGTACATTTTGAACCCCTATAACTGAAGAGTTTGTAATGTCAAATTGATTAATTAATTGTTGTAAACAAGGCACATCACTTTGTACTACATCATCTCCTAGTAATACTGCAAACGGTTCATTCCCTATAAATTTCCTTGCACTCCAAACTGCATGACCTAACCCCTTAGGTTCTTTCTGACGAATATAGTGAATATCTGCTAAGTCTGAAGAATAATTAACCTTCTTTAGAAGATCATACTTGCCTTTATTCATAAGATTTTGTTCTAGTTCAGGTGCGCTATCAAAATGATCTTCTATTGCTCTTTTTCCCTTCCCCGTAACAATAATAATATCCTCAATCCCTGATAATACCGCTTCTTCGATTATATATTCAATTGTAGGCTTATCTACTATTGGTAGCATTTCTTTTGGCATAGCCTTAGTAGCAGGTAAAAATCTAGTACCTAAGCCTGCAGCTGGAATAATTGCTTTTTTAATTTTTTTCATGTCGGTACTCCTTTTATTTAAAGTGTTCTTATTTTAGTATCTAATTCGTTATATAAGATATAAACTAAATCAATAATATATTATTCCATTTAATGAGTCAATTTATGCTAGGATTTGACATATTCAGCTATATAGTTTGCATAAAAATTAGAGATGCCTTATTCAACATCTCTAATCTTTTATAAATATGAACAAGCGTATATAAAGTAAAGAACTCTTTTACCGTTCTTATAAATTTCACTAATTAACTAATTTTATCCAAGACTCTAAAAATGACTTTTTAAAGTATTTATTTTCTAATTGAGCAACTTTTTTTCTATCTAAAGGATTATCTGCAAGCATTAACATAGCATTTTTGAGTCCTTGTATATTATTATTTTCAACTAAAATACCATTATTTCTACTTATTATTTCACTCGGTCCCCAAGTAATATCATAACTTATAACTGGACATCCATTAATAACACTTTCTAATACGGTCATCCCAAAACCCTCTAGCCTGCTTGTCATGATAAAGAATTCTGAGGTTTGAAAAACTTCATGAGGCTTATCTGTAAAGCCTTTAAAATTAACATTGCTACTAATTTCTAATTCTGCAACTAACTCTTTTAATGGCTCTTCTTCCTCTCCAGTCCCATATATATCAAGTTTATATTCAGGGCGTTCTTTGAGAAATTCACTAAAAGCTTTTAAAGTGTGATCTATGCGTTTGAGAGGAACTAGCCTAGAAACCACACAAATTTTCTTAGGTATTACCTTATTGTACTGAATTTTGACTTTATCTTTTTCAAAACAATGTGGTATAACTACTATTTTATTTTTTAGACGAGGATACTTTGCAATCATGTTTTCTTTCTGCGCTTCTGTCAAAGTAACTATAATATCATTATTGGATTCTATATTTGCTAATAAATACTTAAAGCTCTTTTTAGTTTCAGAAGTGACATCATTAGGAACAGATATATGGGGACCATGCACCTGAAAAATTCTTTTGATCTTTTTTTTAACTTGGAGCAATGGCTTATCTAACACTCGTACATCATTTATTACTTTATCTCCATTTTTAAATATGTTTTCAAACCAATAGTTAATAAGATCACTATCATTTTTAAAAACTTTAGCTTCTCCATTTTTTCGAAACAAAATATTTCTATCTATTTTTAATGTTTCACCCTTATACGAATACTCTCTTGTTAAATATGCATTCATTTCCTGATCTAAAAAAACGTCTCTCACCACATTCTTTTCGTATTCATCTCTAAAATATCTTATTTTGTGAATGTTTCCATCTTTATTCATGTATAGTCTTTTAGCGGACTGATTGTGGTGGTTTAAAAATACATCTATGTGCCCCATTCTTTTCTTATTTTTATTATAAGAAAGATAGTATTTGGGTACACCGTTCTCATAATAAAAAGTTACATGACTTGTCTCTTTTTTCTTGAACTCAAATAAATCACTTCCAAATTCCTTTTTTAAATAATTTAAGTAATTATTTTTAATTCCCTTTTTTGAAGACCATTTAAGCCAATCATATAAATTTAAGAAGGATATTTTATTATTAACCGTCCCTTTATTTCGATAATCTTGATAAATATAATTGTAATCAGGGTTATAATTACTTGTTAACAGAGTAACACTTTCAACACCAGTTTTGTTTTCTGTCAACATCCTACATCTTTGCAGTAATGAACTCGTTCTTCCCCCATATGTAAATGGCAGTGAAGATGTCATCACATATAAATGCTTTTTACTTCTAAACATTCTTATCTTCCCTTCTTTTGAGTTATAAACATAACTAACCATTGTATTTTTGGTCACATATTACACACATCCGCTTTTAATTTTTTAAAAAAACTTTTTCGGCAACTCTTTCACTTGCATGCCCGTCCTCTAAACTACAAAACTTGGAGTTAAATTTCTCCGTCTCCTTTGAAGGAACAAAACCATATTTATCTATCTGTTTTATTTCATCTATTAATCCTTTAGTTGTCTTAACAAGAGGCCCTGGTGCGCTTGTTTCAAAATCAAAATAAAACCCTCTTAAGTTATCTCGATAGTCTTCAATATCATAAACATAAAATAACATCGGGCGTTTTAAGTTAGCATAATCGAAAAAAACAGATGAATAATCTGTAACTAGTAAGTCAGATACTAAATAGAGATATCTTATATCTTCGTAATTAGAAAAATCAAATACAAAGTCACTATATTCTTTTAAATTGAGATTATCTGAAATGAGATAATGAAGTCTCAAAATAACTATATAATCTTCAGACAATGATTCTTTCATCTCTTTTAAATCCATTTGGATATCAAACTTGTATTTCCCTTTAGAATGAAAATGATTATCACGCCAAGTAGGTGCATATAGAATGATTTTTTTTTCACAGGGTAAGTTTAATCTATTTTTTATTTTATTTATTTGGGAAGGGTTATTATTTTCCAATAAAAAATCATTTCTTGGATAACCCGTTTCTAACATCACCCCTTCAAAATTAAACGCTCTTTTAAAAATACTAGAGGAATATCGATTTGGCGATACCAAATAATCCCATTTTTTTGCTTCTTTTAAAAAATTCCTTTTATATTTTGATGTAGTTGTTCCTGGCATTTGAACTTTTTCCATGTCTGCAGCAAGTCGCTTTAAAGGTGTACCATGCCATGTTTGCACGTATACTGTATCTTTCGGTTTTGGTATCCACAATGGAAGCCTACTATTAGTTACCCAATATTTCGCTCTAGCCATAATGAATAACCATTTTATTGAAAATCTTCTAATAGCTATTAGATCTTCTTCTTTATAAACATCAATATTTCTCCTATCAAAACTCCAATACATTTTAAATCCAGAACTATTATTTTTCATATATTCATAAATTGCTCTTGGGTTATCACTATATTGTTTCCCCAAGAAACTTTCAAACACAATAGTATTCTCCTTTACAGGTAATTTACCCAACAACTTAAATAATCGTTTGTATAATTTTTTTAATATGTCACCTCTGCGCACCTTGATCCATTGAGACTTAAGTTTTTGAATAATGTTTTTCATGTAGGTAGATACAACTCCTTAAGGTTAAATCATAATAATTATTATATAGTTGAAATATGTAATTTTCAAATCTACACGGCAGAGTGCTTTTATGCTAGTCTCTATAGTTTCTTATCCACTACTAATTATTTTATATTATTTTTATACCTAAAGATCTTTATATTATAAATGAGTAGCTTTAATTCTCCTCAAAGATTATTAGAGCAGAGCAACCAAAAATCATATTATAAAAGCTCTTGATTAAATGAATACATCATTTTAAATCAAGAGCTTATTTTATAACTTTTATTTATTTTTTATAACTCGGTATATCCAAGTAAAGGTTTTGTATTTGTAAATCTTGATACAAATTATATATTGAATATATTTGCTTAGCTGCCCACCCTATATCTGTTGCATACTGATGAGAAGCATAACTATTATTTGCCATAGATTCAGGGTTCCATCTCATTTTATATAACGTGTTTTGACCAGATTTAATGTACTTATTTCCGATAAAATCTGCTCCTCCTATTATTGCATCTTTCGGAGTAAACCAGCCTTCATTATATGCTCGAAACGCTCCACCTTGAAGAGCATTATTGTCAACCGCATTTATACCAAACATATTATAAGTCTTTTTAATATCAGTTAAACTATTAACATTGCTAGAGTTAACTAATACCAAATTCCCTTTACTATCTTTGCCTACTTCAACTCCTGTTGCTAACTCAGAAGTACCATGACCCGTTTCCAAAAGAGCATGGGATAGTAGATAAATATCACTTACTCCGTAAATATTACTAGCTTGGATAAAAGCTTCTCCCAACCCTTCAAGAATACCTTTACCTTTAAGATAGTTATTTAAAACATTTGGTGAAGTATCGCTTGATCTGGACAAGTCTAAAAATTGAAACTGATATTTTTCATGATTTATAAAGTTATCAGGGTTCAAATAATAAAGAACATCTGCTTTACTCGCATCTACCCACTGACCACTTTTGTATTCAATTTGATACCAATTATTTACTTTACTTATAATATTTACAGTTGTATTTTCAACTAGTTGACCAACCGTTCTTGCACCTACACTAGGCCCCGATCTCACATTAAGTTTACTTGCTGTTACTTGATTATTTTTGTTAATATAATCCGCTGAAACATATGCATATGGTTTATCTGTTTGGGGTGCTGCTTTCATTTGCATATTGAGAGCTTCGGATAAGGTAATATTATAATATGTTGATTTTTCATTCACAAGGGATACATATGCTTCATGAATCCATACTAGCTCTCCATTTAAAGTTCCGCGATACCATATGTTATTTCCAACTCTTTCTGTTTTATTAACTAATAAGAATTCTGATTCTAATTTTGAAAGATCTTTGAAAACTAAATCTTTAGAACCGCCCCAAGCTTTACTATACGCACTTCCATTACCTTTTACATATAATGTCTTAGATTCCGTGTCAATACCCACGTGGTAATGAGTATTTAAGTCCTCTGCTTTCATCCAACCTACTACTCCATCCGTGCTACTTGCTTGTGTACTGATTAAATAGTATAGCTGGTTTCCTACTGTGGCCTGCTTTTTAATATAATAAACGGCATTGGTGTAGGTGTCAGCATTAAACGCAGTGGAAACGTCTCCTATTGTTTTATAAATTAAAGACCCGCTTCTTATATGGCCTAATCTACTGGTAGAACTTTCTTCTGCTTCAACCACAAAACTAGAGTGAAGCCATGCAGTCTTGCCATTTAACACACCTCTATACCAAATATTGCTGCCTACCTTTTCTGTCTTATTAACTTTAAATAATTTCCCTGCCTGTTTTGTTAAATCCTCATATACTAAATCCTTCGTTCCACCCCAGGCTTTACTATATGCACTTCCGTTTCCTTTTACATATAAATTTTTAGAGTCTGTGTCTATGCCCACATGAGAACGAGTATTTAAGTCCTCTGCTTTCATCCAACCTACTACTCCATCCGTGCTACTTGCTTGTGTACTGATTAAATAGTATAGCTGGTTTCCTACTGTGGCCTGCTTTTTAATATAATAAACGGCATTGGTGTAGGTGTCAGCATTAAACGCAGTGGCAACGTCTCCTATTGTTTTATAAATTAAAGATCCGCTTCTTATATGGCCTAATCTACTGGTAGAACTTTCTTCTGCTTCAACCACAAAACTAGAGTGAAGCCATGCAGTCTTGCCATTTAACACACCTCTATACCAAATATTGCTGCCTACCTTTTCTGTCTTATTAACTTTAAATAATTTCCCTGCCTGTTTTGTTAAATCCTCATATACTAAATCCTTCGTTCCACCCCAGGCTTTACTATATGCACTTCCGTTTCCTTTTACATATAAATTTTTAGAGTCTGTGTCTATGCCCACATGAGAACGAGTATTTAAGTCCTCTGCTTTCATCCAACCTACTACTCCATCCGTGCTACTTGCTTGTGTACTGATTAAATAGTATAGCTGGTTTCCTACTGTGGCCTGCTTTTTAATATAATAAACGGCATTGGTGTAGGTGTCAGCATTAAACGCAGTGGAAACGTCTCCTATTGTTTTATAAATTAAAGACCCGCTTCTTATGTGCCCTAATTTACTGGTAGAACTTTCTTCTGGTTTTATGCTACTAGACTGTATAGTATGTCTAACTGAATTTTGTTTCACAAAGCTTGAGTGAATCCATGTAGTTTCACCATTGATAGAACCTCTATACCATGTATTAGTTCCTACCTTTTCTGTCTTATTAACCTTAAATTCATAATCTTTTAGTGGTTCTAAGTCTTTATACACTAAATCCTTCGATCCACCCCATACTTTATTATACGCGCTACCTTTCCCTGTCAAATATAGATATTTATTTTGAGTATCTACTCCATAATGTTCTCTACTGTTAAAATCACCTTTTTTTATCCACCCCACTACACCTTCAGTGCTACTAGGCATTTTACTAAGTAAATAATATATCTCGTCATTTAAAATAGCTTGTTTTTTCACATAATATACAGCATTTGTGTACGACTCAGAACTAAAAGCTGTGGAAACATCGCCGATCGTTTTATATAGAGTAGAACCTTTATGAATGTGACCAATACGGCTTATATCATTTTCTTTTAGAGAAGTAACGTGGCTAGATTGAAGCCAAATAGTTTTACCGTCTACAACCCCGTTATACCAAATGTTGTTATTAACTTCTACAGTCCTAACTACATCCATTTTATATGAACTATATGAAGAAAGGTCAGCATATACTAAATCTTTAGTACTTTCTAGAGGTTTATTATAAGCTTTCCCTGTTCCTTTTAAATAAACAGAATTCAACATGTTGTCAACAGGAGTAATAGAATAATAGGTCAAATTAGATGACTTAACCCATCCAATCTCCTTTTCAGCAAAGTCATCGATCAACATATAGTACTTCTCATTATTTAGTATTACTTGTTTTTTTATATAGTAGACATGATCTATATGAGATTCCCCTGCGTTAGAAGATAATGAAAGATCATCTAAATTCTCATAAATAATAGCATCACCAGTATGTATATACCCTAGCATATTAACATCTTTTTCTTCTAATACAGAGGAGTCTGATACTTTTTCCTCGAAATGATTGTCTATTTCATCTTTGTTAGATTTTTCTGGTGTTTGATTATTAACTTGTTCTTCTTGGTTATTAACCTCTTTATCTCCAATTTCCTCTTGTTCTTTATAATTATCTTCACTATTATTATTGGTCTTTAAATTTTCTTGAGCTTCAGGTATTGAAGGTAATTGGTTATTCTCCGTATCATCCTTGCTATCATTGGTTTCTGAAGTTTTCTCATCATTGTTTTCATTAACTGTCTCCATCTGGTCAACCTGTTGTGTAGTTTCTGGCACATCTACTTCAGTTCTATCGCTTGCTAATACACTATAGGGAGCAATTAAGCTAAAGAGCAGCATACCAACTACAGTAATAATTAATTTCTTCATTTACATCCTCCGTTTTTCATAAGACTAATTAATTCTATATAATAATTTCTTGTTCGCTCTTCACCCACCCTTCTTTTGTATGACAAATGTTGAATTATAGAGTTATAAGAGGATAGAATAGATATATCACTACAACAATTAGATGCTAAAAAGTTATATTACAATATTAAAACAAAATTGCGACAAAGTTTTCAACTATTTATCTATTTTACAATTATACAAAATAAATATTAAAAATGAAATACTATTTTATTACAAAAATAGTGTTATAGTGACAAATTAGAGCATAAACCTTTGTAGAATTTTTGTTAAATGTTTGTTAACCTCTTGTAAAGGAAATATAGTATTATATAATTAAAGTAAGTTTATAATCTATTCGGAGGTTAATAAAAATGAAAAAAGTTATTACTTATGGAACGTTTGATTTACTTCATACGGGACATATCAACATATTACGTCGCGCTAAAGAATACGGAGATTACTTGATTGTTGCCATTTCTTCTGATGAGTTTAATGCATTGAAAAATAAGAAGGCATACTATACGTTTGAGCAACGTAAGGCTATTTTGGAAGCAATCCGCTATGTTGATGAAGTGATCCCTGAGGATACATGGGAACAAAAGATACAAGATGTACAAAAACATAATGTGGATGTTTTCGTTATGGGAGATGACTGGAAAGGTAAATTTGATTTCTTGCAGGATCATTGTGAGGTAGTTTATTTGCCGCGTACGGTTGGCATCTCTACAACGAAAATTAAAACCGATTTGAATCAAGCCAATAATGGCTAGAGAGTTTGGTATCACACTCTATCTTTTTGTTTTCCATGTGATTTTTAACCTATTTAAACGATTCCCCCAAAAGAAGAAAACCGTTTGTGTTTCTTCTTTTGGGGATAATATTTTCTACGCCGTCCGGGAGCTTCAGAAACTATCAAACGAAGAAATTATCATTTTAAAAGATAATTCATGCCGCTACGACTTTCATGCATTGCATGTAAGCTCTGTTTCTTTTTCTATAAAACATCCATTTGCTTTTCTTCTATCAATCTATCATTTGGCTACCAGCACGACAATTATAGTAGATACGTATTATGGCTTTTTAGATGTGACTCGTTTTCGAAATGGTGCACGGTGTATTCAACTATGGCATGCTGCCGGCGCATTAAAACAATTTGGGTTACAAGATCCATCTATTGCTAAGCGCAGTGAACGGGCCAAAAACCGTTTCCAGAACGTGTATAGCCGCTTCGATTATACGGTTGTTGGTTCAGATGAAATGGCAGCTACGTTCAAACACAGCTTTGGATTAACCGAGGATCGGATTGTCCGTACAGGGGTACCGAGAACCGATATTTTCTTTGATGAGCAGGAGAAACAGCGAATTCTACTCGATTTAAAGCAAGATTTTCAAGCAATTGGCGATAGAAAGATTATTTTATATGCTCCTACTTTCCGTAAGGGAGAGTTGGATCACTTTCAAATGGCTTTGGATATACACACGATGTACCAATCCTTATCCAATGAGTATGTTTTGTTTATCAAGCCACACCCTGCTGTCAGTTATTCCATTGAGGAAAACTATAAAGATTTCGTGTTTGATGTATCAAGGTACGCTGACACAAATCATTTATTATTGATTACAGATATTCTTATTACTGATTATTCCTCTATCCCTTTTGAATATGCATTACTGGAAAAGCCGATGATCTTCTTTGCGTATGATCTGGAGGAATACAAAGTAACAAACGGTCTGATCGATGACTATGAAAATCAAATGCCCGGCCCAGTCGTTTCCACTACTAAAGAAATTGTAGATGTGATTCAACATAATAAGTTCGACTATGGTAAGATCCGGGAGTTTTCTGAGCTATGGAATGCGTACTCAAATGGAAATTCCAGCAAACAGCTTGCAGCATTTTTGACAGATACCGAAGAAAAATCAAGAGAAAAAGTACTCGTTTAAGTCCTATATTATATAGGGCTTTTTTCTTTTACTTTCCCCGCGTAAACTTCTCTACATTCAGGCATACTATTTATACTATGTATGTTAACGTGGAGGTTTATGTTATGAAAAAAGTAATTACGTACGGTACGTTTGATATCATCCATACCGGACATATTAATTTATTGCAAAGAGCGAAAGAGTATGGCGATTACTTAATTGTAGCTCTATCGTCTGATGCCTTTAATGCGATGAAAGGCAAGAAATCTTACTACACCTATGAGCAGCGTAAAGCAATATTGGAAGCTGTGCGTTATGTTGATCAGGTAATTCCTGAAAATACTTGGGAGCAAAAGGCAGAAGATGTCCAAAAATATGCCGTTGACGTTTTTGTAATGGGGGATGATTGGAAAGGTAAGTTCGATTTTTTGGCATCCTATTGTGAGGTAGTATATTTACCGCGGACGATAGGGATTTCTACTACAAAAATTAAAACAGATTTAAATCAATCAAATGATGGCTAGAGAGCTAATCATCACGGTATACTTGCTTGCATTTCGAATTGCCTTCTCTTTTTTCAAACTGTGGCCTCTACAAAAGAAAACAACTTTTATTGTATCCTTTGGGCAAAACGTGTTGTTTACCGTAAACAAATTGGAAGCACGAACAGATGAACAAATTGTTATTCTCAAAACAGCTAATTGTTCTATGCCCTTTCGCGAAAAGGAAAACAGAAGGGTTCTTTGCTTTAAGGCATATGCTATCCTGGACTGGTTCCGTTCTGTGTATCATCTCGCCACATCCCGGTATGTATTTGTAGATAATTATTTTGGGATTCTTTCTGTTACCAATTTTAAAAAGAGTGTAAGATGTGTACAGCTATGGCATGCAGCTGGAGCGATTAAAAAGTTTGGTTTGAAGGATCGTGCCATTCAAGAAAGGTCGCAAAAAGCATGCCGACGGTTTCTGAAAGTTTATAAGCGCTTTGATCATGTTGTGGTTGGTTCCGATAAGATGGCTGCCATCTTTAAAGAAAGCTTTGGAATAACAGAGAAGGAAATTGTTAGAACAGGAATCCCACGCACCGATTTATTTTTTTATCATGCTATTGTAAATTATTGTCGGAAGGGGTTCATTCGGGATTTTCCAGCTATTAAGCATAAAAAAGTCATATTTTACGCCCCCACATATCGAAATGATATGTCTGCTGCTATACACTTGGATGTTGATCAGCTATATAAGCAATTCAGTAATGATTATATTCTTTTTATAAAACTCCACCCCAGTTTACGGGAAGGTTTTAAAAATAAACACCCTGATTTTATGTTTGATGTGGCGAAATATAATACAAATGAGCTGCTTCTTGTAACAGATGTGTTAATTACTGATTACTCTTCTATCCCATTTGAATTTTCCATACTGGGAAGGCCGATGATCTTTTATGCTTATGATCTGGAAGAATACGAACAGCAAAGAGGTTTCTGGGAAGATTACGAAACACTGGTTCCAGGACCAATCGCTAAAAACACGAACGAAATTATTCAACTTATCCGGACAAATAGCTTTCATCTACCTAAGATCCGTCACTTTGCAAAAGAATGGAATACGTATTCACATGGTCATTCGAGTAAAAACATCATTGATTTTCTATATTTTTAAGGCACCCTGCATTTTCGACAGGGTGCTTTTTTGTTATTTATTTCTTTTCTTTCATCGGCAATTCCTCAAAATAAGCATCAGACCAATCATACAGCTGCAGCATATTTTGATAATCCTCTTTAAATTTCTGTTTCGGGTTCTCCAGATTTAAACTTTTCCCCTTCAAATCGTAAACTCGCACAGGCTCTTTACTAGTTTCCGGGATAAAGAAATGCTCATTATTTATAAAGGCACCTGTCGGCAGATAGTAGCGCATTCCGATTAGATTATTTTTATATTGTAAAATATCCTGCCCGAAATAGAGTCCCTTTGGCTTAATGCCCATCAAATTAAGAATAGTCGGCATCATGTCAAGCTGGCCGCCAACGGTATCCACTTCTTTTATAAACTTATCTTTATCCCCTGGTATGTGAATAAGAAATGGGATGTTGAAGCGATCTTCCATTGTATATTCTTCATTCAATATTTCTTTTAACAGCTTATTATCTTCTTCCTCCATAAGTCCGCCATGCACGCCGGAATGATCACCATATAATGCGATCATGGAATCATCCCATAGGCCGCTCTTTTTTAATTCTTGAATGAATTTTCCAAGAGCTTGGTCTGCATAGTGAACCGATTGCAGATAATTTCCGGTTAATGTATCTGTATACCTTTCCGGTAAATCCAGCATTTGCTTCTCTTTTGGCATTTTAAAAGGAGAATGACTCGTTAAAGATAGCACATGGGCATATAATGGTTCCTTATCTGTGTTTTGAAATTCTTTTAGCTTTTTCATTGTTCGGTTGTAGAAATATTTGTCTGAAGGACCAAAGCCAATAATATCTTTTTCACCAATGTATTCTGAATCAAAGTAGGCATCAAAACCTAATGCAGGATATAGGGCATCTCTATTCCAGTACGTAACCTTGTCTGCATGAAATGTCGAGGTGAAATATCCCTCCTCCTTCAATAACCGCGGCAGGCTATGCTCTACCTTCTTCCCTTCTATTTTTTGAGATGTTGGGACCTCTCCAACTGGGTAAACTGATGCATTCATAATAAATTCCGCATCGGCTGTATTTCCAGAGCCTATTTGCTGAAAGACATTTTTAAAGTACATGCTTTCCTTCGTTAATTTATTTAGATTCGGTGTAATTTCCTGCCCATTCACTTTTAAATCGACTACGAAATCCTGAAACGACTCTAATTGGATGATAAGCAGATTTTTATCTGGGACTGAGTCAAAATACGTGTGTTCCTCAAATGGAACTGGCTTGTTTCCTTTTAATTTAATAATATCCTCTTGCGTTACTTTTGTTATATTTGTATTTGTTGTTCCAAGTACGTCTTCGTTCGCTTTAATTAACTGGGCATTGGTAACCCCGTATTTTTTTGAAAATAGCGCCTGATCCCGGATAACTTCATCGCGGTGAAGGGAGAAATTGAGTATAGAAATCAAAAGTCCCACTACTCCAAGGGCAAGCATGCTTTTTTTAGTAAACGTACGATCCTGTGGGAAGAATCGTTTATTTTTTATTCTATGGAAGATAATTAAGAGAACAAAATCAACTAACAAATACAAATCTTTAAAGGATAAAAGCAACCAGATACTTCCACTAACTGATCCTACCTGGTTCACTTGCGCCAGGGCATGGTATGTTGGGATATTGTGAAAGTATCTCCCGTACACTGCCATCGCAAACAGCAGGAGGGTAAATAGGACATCAAGTATAATATAAACAGTAAATTTTCCTTTTTTAATGAACAACTCCACGATCGCAAACAGAATGACAATAAAGCAAAGTTCATACCAGATGGTGTTCAGCGGGTTAAAGTCCTCAAACTGCAGGAGACGGAACACATATAATTTCAAGGAAAATGCCACCAGGAAAAAGAAAAAATAGCTATGGGTAAAAGATGTTTTCTCGTGCATGTGCTCACCTCCATTAAATAAATTTATTAATTGTTATCGTTTAAACTGGGAAGGAAATCGCTATCCAGAGCGAGATTATTCTTATCCTCCCCTTTTATTACATACAAGATGCCCGCCAAACAACAGGTGTTTGTCCGGCGGGCATAATGCTTAGTAGTTGTTAACGATGAAAATAGATGCCAAGATGTGATTGGTGTGCATGTTAGCATTACTTTACGATCTATTCTTTGCTATTATTTTTTTACTGCCGAGAATTAAATAGTTTAACTCTTCTTTTGGAATCTTATTAAATTCCTTCCGTTTTGCCATATAGAAAATGACTCCAAGTCCTATCCACGCTATTAACGCAATTCGTGATTGAATTCCTAAAAATGCAGGAGATCCAGGAATTAATAGTAATGCGAGGAATGCCAGACTTGCGATCATCCCTGCAGCTGCAATAGATTTTTTCATTGGTGATACAACATGCTTAGAAGGATTAAAGTCCTCTCCTTTTTTTATTTTAAATAATGAAAATGCCGTGTAGCATGTATAGAAATATGCAATTGTTACACCAACGGATGACATATCTACAACCCATAGCAATGCTTCTCTTCCGAACCATGGAGCAAACATGGATACAACCACAGTAAAGATAATCCCGACATGTGGTGTGTTATATTTTGGATGAAGCTTAGAAAATGCTTCTGGCAAAATCTTGGCACGTGACATGGCGAATAATAACCGACTTGATGAGATGATAAAGCCGTTCAATCCGGTAAATACCCCCATCGTCAATGCGGTAACGAGAAGCACGAGACCAATCGTACCTATTGTTTCTTGAATCGTTGCTGCTGTTCCCCACACCTGACCTTCACCAACGGTTTGCTGCCAAGGCTGTGTCATTGCTGTAGCAATAATCATCATACTATATAATACAGCTGCAATAGAGATTGCTAATATAATTAATGTAAATGCTTTTTTAGATGAAAAATGAAACTCTTCAGCAGCCTGCGGGACATTGTCGAATCCTACAAAGGCCCACGGTGCGATGGCAACAATAGAAATAATCGCTGCAAATGCTGTTGTGTCTTTTGGAAAGTATGGTTGGACATTTTCTAAACCTGCACCAGGATGGCCGCCAACCATAAAGGTGATTACAACAATACTGATAATCATGATTGTACAGAAAACAAACTGCATCTGGCCGGATAAGCCAGTTCCTCTTATATTAAAATAACCGAATATACCAAGTGCGGCGGAAGCAACAATTACTTCCATTCCATACACGTCCCATCCAGCGATTTGATACAACGGAATTTGTTCAATAACTGCCGGAAAGACAAATTTTAACATGAGGGCAAAAGCGGAAGCATTAAGGGCTACAATACATATGTAACCAAGTGTTAAAAACCATCCACTAATAAACGCGTGCTTTCTTCCAAGACTAATGAACGCATACGCAAACTCTCCCCCTGATACCGGAAAGCTTTTGATCAGAAATCCATAACTCACTGCGATTAGCATCATCAATAAGGCTCCTATTCCGAAGCCAATAATAACGCCTAAGGGACCTGCATCTGCCATCCAATTTGTTGGCTGCACGAAAGCTCCCCAGCCAATTGAGGATCCCAGCGCTATTGCCCATACCCAGTGTGGCTTAAGTGATTTCTCTAGTGTCGTTCGCTCTTCCATGATCTAACTCCCTTTTCTCTCTATAATATAGATTTGTATAATATAGAAATATATTTTACTAATAGTATTTCCACTTTCATGACTTTTTTGCCATACATAAAATTATATCAATAGCCCGTTCCCCTGCTCAATTTAGATATTACTATGTATATGGCGGTATACGGAATAATATGGACGCAAATTTACTGTTGTATGTTTCACCTCTCTAATTATGAAAGAATATGCTTTGAAATGGCTTTACGCAGAAAAATATTTATTTAACTAGTTCATTCCTTTTATTAGGGAATGTTAAACCTGTTTATTTTTGGCAGGTGGGGGTGGGTGAGTGCCGCGGGTGGGGAGCGTGCTGTCGCGGTGGTGCGTGCGGGTGTCGCGGTGGGGGAGGGTGCTGTCGTGGTGGCGCGTGCGGGTGTCTCGGTTGAAGGGAGGCTCGTTGCGGTTGAATTGGCCAGTGTCGTCACATCAATTAAACAAAAGCCGGTCTTTATAACCGGCATTTCCATTAACTTTTCTTTTCATTTGTATTTATTAGTAAATTTCTTTTCGGTACAGGCACCTTACTTGGTAGTAATATTTCTTTTATCGTATCTAGGTCTTTCATTTTTTGTACACCTATATAAAACAAATAAGCTAGAATAAACACAGCTGGGGTAAATGCCAGCTTCCACGCTAAGGTTTCCATTACTAATTCTAGTCCCATACGATTCATCAAGATACGTAATGTTTCCATGACAAATACGTGACTCACGTATATACCTACAGAATTTGCTCCTATTTTGGAGACAATTGTATTTTTACCGACTTGATTATGTTTCATAATCAGCATAAACAGGATAATGGTAAGCGGAATTGTGCTCAGAAAGAAGTTTTGCTCTTTTCCTCCTGCTACCTGCACTGTAAGGTATGCTTCTCCAATTTGAAGGAAAACAAACAATAAAATTACTCCTATAAATACGGTTGTTGGTACTTTTTTAGCAAGATTCTTCACTTTTGATATATAGCTTCCCATAAAACCACCAAGTAACATATAAAACATTCCAAAAAATAATGCATCTCTAGTGTTCCAACTCATATCATAGATAAACGAATATGACTGACCAAACATACCTAATATATTTAATCCGAGAGCGATTAGTAAAAAGATCTTTAGCATATTTGTTTTGTATGCAACAAACAAGATCATCACAGACCAGATGAGCGCGAGTAAAAACCATAGATGATATTGGTTTTGACCTGCTCCATAATAAAAGAGATCCCATGTAAAAATAGAAGTGATATGCTCTTTTACCATTGAAATTAATGACGCACTTGTTTTTTCTGTTTCCACATATTTAATTAGTAAATCAAATAAGAAATAAAAGATAAACCAGGCAGCCCATAACTTGATCAGCTTAGTTGTATATTTGTAGAAATAATGATTTT
Source organism: Virgibacillus halodenitrificans (assembly GCF_001878675.1). Classification (NCBI taxonomy): domain Bacteria; kingdom Bacillati; phylum Bacillota; class Bacilli; order Caryophanales; family Bacillaceae; genus Virgibacillus; species Virgibacillus halodenitrificans. The sequence continues at coordinate 3,358,741 of NZ_CP017962.1, forward strand.
GCTGTGAAGTTACTTCTTGATCGTTCTTATTCTCCAGCTGCTTCAATTTTCGAATAAACAAATAGCCTGAGGTTACAAAAAAGAAAGGTACCGCAAAACGTGCAGTAATATCTATCAAGAAGTCTAATTGATCCCCATCTATATTACCTATATGGACACCACTTACGGTTCCTGTATGAATACATACAACTGCAAAAATTGCAAAAAACTTTAAAAAATCAATACTATAATCGCGTTCCATTTATTCTCCCCCACCTTCTTGGGTGTTGCTCTACTTTGATAAGAGTCAATGCTTTTTACATCATTCGACAACTTTTTTATTTTCTGTTGGGGGAGATGTGAAAATAGTATTTTAGTATTAATTGGGAAATTACTATTAGGTGTATGTTACTAAGACTAAACCCTCTCAATTTATTGCTTGATTCTCATTCAGGCTGCTGCTTCTCTCATATAATTGCTTCCTCTCTCATTTAGGCCGTTGCGTCTCTCATATAAATACTTCCTCTCTCATTTAGGCCCCTGCTCCTCTCATATGACCGCTTCCTCTCTCATTTAGGCCCCTGCTCCTCTCATATATAGGCTTCCTCTCTCATTCAGGCTGCTGCGTCTCTCATCTAAAAGCTTCCTCTCTCTTTTGGGCGCTGTGTCTCTCATATGACCGCTTCCCCCTCTCATTTTGAGTCGAAAATAAAAGAAGCTGGCGGCTTCCAGCTTCTTTTAATGGTTTATCCGAAGAATCCCCAAAACTTACCGATGATATTCCAGATGAAGCCGAAGAAGTTGTTGTTTTCCTCTTCCTCTTCGTTTCCTCCATCATTGTTATCGTCCTCGTTGTCTTCCTTTACTTTTTTCACTGTTATGTTTTTAACTGTTTCATGTCCTCCCAGATCGACGACCTTCACTTCAAATTCGTTCTTGCCATCTTCCAGGTTAAGCTCTACTTCAATCTCTTCATTGAAGTTTTTCTTTTCATATGGTTGGGTCAAATCATGCTTGTACACATGATTGCCATTTACATATACATTGATATCATCAAAGGCATCTTTTACGTTTACTTTTGCAGTTACTTTGTTTTCAGATGTCTTTTTGTCTGCTTTTACTTTGACTTTTGCTTTTTCTGAATCAACAAAATATCTCCGGCCGATTTCTGTTTCATTTCCGGCATTGTCAACAGCTTTAATGTGACGGAAATAGAAATCGTCCTTTTTATGCTTTACTTTTAATGAGAAATTATATTGGTCTTTTTCCTCATCGTATTGAAGGTCAGCTTCTTGCCCGTCTACAGTTACAGATTTGATGCCAGAAGCATCTGTAACATAGCCGGAGAACTCTACTTCCTTCTCGGATGCTACGCCTGTTTGTTCAGGTGAAGTAACATGAAGGTCCGGCACCGTTGTATCCTTTTCTTCTGCTAGTGCTGCTTCTGCTTTTGTTTTGTTTCCAGCATTATCCTGAACAACCACAATTACTTCTTGCCCTTCTGCTATATCCTTTAATTGATGCTCTGTTTCACCATTTACATATGGATTTTCCAATACTGATTTACCATCGACGAGGACATCCCAATACTTAATGCCACTTCCATTCGGATCTTCTTTTACATTCACTGTTAAAAGCTTGTCCTCATTGTAAGAAGCCTCTACTTCTGGTGCTGTAGTATCAAGAATTACTGGTAATTCCAATGATTGCCAGTCTGCATCTTCGAAATCGATGACACCAGTTGCCTGTAAGTAGTACTGTCCTTCGTCTGCTTGCTTGCCATTGATTTTACCATCCCAAGCACGATCACCTGACAAGGAGTATTCTGGCGCGCTCCCACCATCATAGTAATTTTTGCGTGCTTCTGTTTCAAGCTTAATTGTTCTTACTACTTTCTTATCTTCATCCAGCACATTGAATTTCACTTCTTTTGCGTTACGAAGGAAGGAAAGGATCATTAGTGCATCATCCTGTACACCATCTCCGTCTGGTGAAAAGGCAATCTTTTCAGGATCAATGTTGCCAGTTCCAAGATCTTCTCCTAGGAAATTATAAGAACCTTCTTCTTCAGCAGAGGTTACGACTCCTGTCATTCCATAGAAGCTGTTAGCATCCCACATTGGCTGATCAAAAATTGGTGAAGCATCCCAATCTCCTTTAAAACCAACGTATGGAACAGTTAATTCCGGATTGGTATCTGTCGGATCTGTAAGTGTAACGAAGCCCTCCAACCAGTAGCCGTTTTCAAAGCTTGCTTTTAAATCAGCATCTAGTGCGCTCACATCTATGGTTACCTTAAATTCTCTTTCACCATTTGCAGGAACTTTAATTGTTTTTGTTTCTTTATTATTAATTTTCACCGTAGCTTGATCTGTAATATCCATACCGCCAATAATGTTAGGAGCTACAACTACGTCTTCTCCGTTTTGTACTGGTTGGTCTGTTTGGACATTTGCTGCTACATCATATTTTACTGCTTTGTCAGAGTGGTTCTCTGCAGTTAATTTAAATGTTACTTTGTTCTTGCTTACTTCTTTTAATGCTACCTTTGGTTCCTCAGTTTCGGATTCCACTACAGTTACAGGTGTGCTAAGTGCGGCATGGAGCTGCATAAGGCCTGCACCCTGGCGACGTGGTGAAACAAATGCATTTTCAAAAGTAACTTTTTTCGATGTGTTCATCATTAATGTTTTTGCCAATTCTACGCGATCTGCTTCTTCATAGCCAAATTCTTCATCTACGCGCTCTAATACAAGTGCCGCTCCACCGGAAACGTGTGGTGCTGCCATAGATGTACCACTCATTAAACCATATTTATTGTCATTTAGAGTAGATAATATTTGTCCACCTGGTGCTGTGATTTCCGGTTTGAAATCCAGACTAGGTGTCAATCCCCATGAAGTAAAGTCACTCATTTTTCCTGCATCAGGATTTTGAATTGTTGAAGAATCTCCATTAAATGTGATAGCCACTTGCTGTTCATTTTTCAATGCTGCAGCTAGCTTATCACCATCACTTTTCAGCATAAACAGCTGTGGAATTTTGATTGATGGGTCTGTAGCCATACTAACAACACCATCTGTATTGTTGTAGATAATAACCCCTTCAGCTCCGGCAGCCTGTGCATTTAACGCTTTATCTGTAAATGCAAGCTCACCACGTTGTACTAATGCATATTTTCCTGAAAAATCCTTTCCTTCAAAATCTGCAGGCTTCCCTAATCCTGCATAAGCAAGTTCAAAGGTAGAGCCGTCTTTCGGTGGCTCTGTGTTACCAGCAGATAAGAAAGGCGCTGCTCCCGCTTCCCCGTCCACCGTATATTCCAATCCACTCACTGTCATAAACGTATTTTCAAAAGATGCTACTTGAAGTGAATCATGAGAAACACCAGGTGAACCAACCACTCCATAATCCGGCATAGAGGATAATGGGTAATAAAAACCATCCGCCAATAATGCAGAGTTTCCTGCAGATATGGACATAAGCACCCCATTTTCCACTGCGCGGGAAATAGCTTTTGATTCTGGAGAGTCTTCATCTACGAAACCAGCAGTTGATCCAAGACTCATGTTTAACACATCTGCACCGAGCTTGATAGAATCATCAATAGCCTTTACGTAAATATCACCGTATGTTGATTGAAATTCCGGATCATTTCCGAAAACCTTTAAAGCTAGTAGTTGTGCTTCAGGAGCAATACCTAGGATTCCACCATTTTCTTCATCACCGTTTGCCCCAACTGTTCCAGCGACGTGCATCCCATGGTAGTTTGCTCCTGCATGAATTTCACGAATTTCATCGTTATTATCCATGTAGTTATAACCATAAGGGACTTTTTCTGTATAAAACTTACCTGGGAGTCCTTCTTCAGCAACTGTTTCATTGACCTCTTTTTGAGTCAGTTCTCCTGGTTTATTATCAGATAGCACCATATCACGGTGGGACGGATCGATACCTGTATCAATAATTCCAACGACCATACCTTCCCCTTTAAATCCGTAATCGCGCCATGCCTGTTGGGCTTCCACAAGCTCCTTACTGTATTTCATATCAGGTTTCTCAATTGGACGCTTATATTCATTGACGATATGTACGTTCTTTACTTCTGGGATGTCTTTAATTTCATCAATGTCGCCTTGCTTTACTTCCGCACTAAATCCATTCACAACGGTAGTAAATTCTTCATGATATTCTGCTTTTACTTTTTTATCCTTCATTTTATCTTTAATTACTTTTTGCTTTGCCTTCGCTTTTTTATCTAATTGCTTCTTTTCCGATTCCTTCATTTTTTTAAAGGTAATGCCTTTTTGGGTCGCTACTTCAATGGCAGCGGTTTCATCTGCTTCTACAATAACTCGCACTTCCTTATTCGGATCTTCTGTTTCCCCAATATTTTCGGTTGTCTGCTTTTCAGTTTTCTTTGCCTGGTTCGGCAGTTTTTCTCCTGTTAGCGCACTAGCATAGGTAAAATTACTTAATACTAGTAGAACTGCTAATAGAGCGATAGTTAATCTTTTCAACATTTTTCCCCCTTGTACTAAAATTGATAGATTTAATAAAGAATCTTGAAACCCTCCTCCTTTTTCCCCACAATAATTTGTGACATAATTTTCCTACAATTTAAAGTATATTAAATTGGTAAATAATAGTGTAGTGCCAAAAGTAGTAGGTAAATAGACAGGGGTTTTGCAGGAGAAATTTGTTGCCTTTTGTTGAGTGAGTGTAGATAAATAGTGAAGATGTAACGGATTGCTTGATGGGAGCGGGATTGCTGGAAGAAATTGTTTTCAGCTTACTGTGTATCTCTATGTCCTAATCGAAGTAAAATGCGGAATAAAAATTATAAAAAAATCTATCTAAACTAAAGAACTATTCATTCTTTGTTGAGATAGATTCACCAGAAACCAGATTTAGTTTTTATGCCTTCTTTCACATTCCAATAAATTTCAATGTTCTTATTTTGACGTTTACCATCTTGTTACTGGCTGGTTGTAATGTTCATTCAGAAAAAAACTCCTTTAAAGATAAAAAGCACACTCCTCAAGAGCGTGCTTTTTTGTAGAATCTTTCACTATGCTTTTTTTATTAGTTAAACCAATTCGTATGGAAAGTGCCTTCTTTATCTTTACGCTGATAGGTGTGGGCACCGAAATAATCACGTTGTGCCTGCAAAAGATTTGCTGGCAGGTCTTCTGAACGATAGCTATCATAGTATGCAATGGCACTGGAGAATGTTGGAACAGCAATACCATGCTTGACTGCTACAGAGACAACCTCACGCAATGCAGATTGGTAACCCTCGACAATTTCCTTGAAATATGGATCAAGCATTAAATTAGCTAGAGCTGGATCACGGTCATATGCTTCTTTAATTTTTTGAAGGAAGTGGGCACGGATAATACAACCACCACGCCAGATCATAGCAATGTCGCCATACTTCAGATCCCATCCGTATTCTTCTGATTGAGCACGCATTTGGGCAAAGCCTTGTGCGTATGAACAGATTTTACTCATATAAAGAGCTTTTCTTACTGCCTCAATTAACTCTCCTTTATCTCCAGTAAACGCTTCTGGAGCAGGTCCGCTAAGAACTTTGCTTGCTTTTACGCGTTCATCCTTCATTGCAGAAATAAAACGGGCAAAAACGGATTCGGTAATTAAAGGTAGTGGAACACCAAGATCTAGTGCATTTTTGCTTGTCCATTTTCCTGTACCCTTTTGACCGGCCGTATCTAAAATAACATCAATAAGTGGCTGACCTGTATCTTCATCTTTTTTCTTAAAGATATCTGCTGTGATTTCGATTAGATAGCTGTCAAGCTCCCCTTTATTCCAATCCGCAAATACATCATGTAATTCATCTGTGTCAAGACCTAGTACATGCTTTAAGATAAAGTATGCTTCAGAGATTAACTGCATATCGCCATACTCAATTCCATTATGAACCATCTTTACAAAATGACCAGCGCCATCCGGGCCGATATACGTCGTACAAGGTGCATCATCCACTTTGGCAGCAATTGCTTCAAAGATAGGTGCAACCAAATCATATGCTTCTTTCTGACCACCTGGCATCATGGAAGGACCTTTAAGTGCTCCCTCTTCCCCACCGGATACGCCTGTCCCGATAAAGTGAATTCCTGTTTTTTCCAGTTCTTTATTACGACGAATCGTATCCTCATACAATGTGTTTCCACCATCGATAAGTATATCGCCTTTTTCCAGATAAGGCTTCAACGTTGCAATCGTTGCATCAGTAGCATCTCCTGCTTTAACCATTAGCATGATTTTGCGGGGCTTTTCGAGAGACTCAATAAATTCTTCGATCGATGTAGCACCGACAAAGTTCTTTCCTTTTGCTTCATTTGCCATAAAGACCTCGGTTTTTTCCACGGAACGATTGTATACAGCAACAGAATATCCTCTTGATTCCATGTTCATTGCAAGATTTTTTCCCATTACTGCTAAACCGATAACGCCAATTTGCTGTTTTGCCATCGTATAAAACTTCCTTTCTATTTTAAATAATGTATTAACATATAATCATACATTCTATGCTATCTGTTTCTGCTTCCTTTATTCACTAATTTCCGCAATGCCTCCAATAATGGCTGTTTTCCCCCGATCACAATCCCAATCATCTCTGCGAAAAGTTGGAACAATGCCAATAAGAATAATGTGACGACGAGGTTAATGACGATACTTGCATTAGAAAGCAGTATTGCCATAAGCCCAAATAAAGCACTAAAGCCATAGATGATGAGCACGGTCGTGCGGTGACTGTAGCCGGCTCTTAGAAGCTGGTAATGAATATGTTTATTATCTGCCATCATAATGTTTTCTTTATTATATGCTCTTCTTACTATAGCAAATAATGTATCAAATATGGGAACAGCCAAGACAATGACTGGAATAATAAAGCTAAATAGCGCTATATTTTTAAATAGGCCAAGCATGGATACACATGCTATCATATAACCCAGAAAATTCGAGCCTGTATCTCCCATATAGATTTTCGCAGGATAAAAATTATGAAATAAAAACCCAACATTGGCTCCAATGATAGATATACATAAGTAAGCAACTAGAATTTGGCTATCAATAATTGCCATTGCAAAGATACTTATCAACGCAATAGTGGTTACCCCTGTTGCCAATCCATCAAGCCCATCAATTAGATTAATGGCGTTGGTAACACCAACAATCCAAAGAACGGTAACAAATACACTTATAAAGCCAAGTTCCACTGTACCAATAAAGGGTAAGGTCAGTTTTTCTATAATTAACCCGGAAGAAATCAGGAAGGATGCAGCGAGTAGCTGTCCTGTCAGTTTAACAACTGGTCGAATATTGTAACGGTCGTCTAGGATACCAGTGATCAAAATAACAATGGCCCCTAGAAAAATTTCAGGTAAATGCGGGTGACTTGGCTGTAAATAGATAGCTCCTGCCAGGGCACCGAAGAAAATAGCGATTCCGCCCAACCGTGGTGTTACTTTTGTATGTATCTTCCGATGGCTGGGAAAATCTACTGCCCCAAGTTTTATGGAGAGCCATTTCACCGGATACGTTAAAACCAGTGTGGTAACTAACGCAATCAAACCTGCGAGAACTAACTCTGTATAAGTAAGCATTATATTCTCCTATTATATAGTCTAAACAAACATTTGCTAAATAAGACGCTTGCGCTTTTGTTCTTAAATTATAGCGAAGGTTGGCTTCTTTTAGCAAATTATAGTTCCTTCGTACGGGAATTTAAGGGATTATGTTTGTTTTTCAGAATTATTTGTCCAAATACCTTTACATTGTTCTTCCTTCTATGGCATACTGTCCTTGTAACGCGTTATACGTCACAGGTTGGAAGACGTTCCTGCCGTCAATTTCATAATACTAAATGTAGGGGGGCTGGTGAAGCTGGCTGAGATTGTATCCGTATGATACTGACCCTTAGAACCTGATCTGGTTGGTACCAGCGGAGGGAACATAATCATATTTTTCTCAACATGATGAATGTTATACCAAGCGCTAGAGGACTAAACCTCTAGCGCTTTTTTAGGTTCTGGGTGATTTATATTGGGGTTATCCAATAATCTTTAAAATGGAGGATCTGTGAACTACCTTGTGCTGTAAACTGCCGTTTCGGAAAATACACTTCGCTTTCCGCGGGCAACCTTCAGCTTCCTCGGAAGAGAAACATCGCATGATGAAAAAGTGGTTTTCCTTTTCGAGGGCGTTGGTCATGCAATCGGTGCCCAAAATGTTTTCGATGGGACGAGTAATCGTAGTCTCATCCCCAGGGCATAGCGTTCTTAGATTGCCATCTTCCATTCCAATCATTTGGTACAGCTCATCTATTTTAATAATACGTTTTTCATTGAAGTAAAAATGTACCTTAGCGAAGGAAAAATACGAAGACTTCTGGGGGAGATGAGGCATAGGTGAGACCCCGGAATGCGGTGTAAAGGTCGGAAGGCTAAAGTCGCGACGTCCTGGGGCTGCGCATACTCGCCCCACCAAACCCCATTGTCGCAACGCCTTCATGACCAACATCATGTTGGCCCGAGGCTCATCAGCCGCCCCCGAAAAGCGCAGTGTTTTTCCGTAGCGGTGTTATTTAGCCATTTTGTATGAACAGAGAAATAAGTTACCTCTAGTTCGTAGCAATCAAACAACTATGAATATAAAAGATAACGTTTGGGTCCCAGCATTTGCAATAGAACAATGAAGGAGGAAGAGATATGAAGAAGTTTTTTTATGGACTTGTTGTTGTTTTATTACTGATTTTTATAACAGGGTGTAATCAAGAGAGTGGTCAATCAGGTGAAGCCAAGAGTAAAGATGGGGAGTTAACTCCAATTAAATTTGCCTTAGATTGGACACCAAATACAAACCATACAGGACTCTATGTAGCAAAAGAAAAAGGATATTTTAAAGAACAAGGGCTGGACGTAGAGCTCATGCTGCCTGGAGAGGCTGGAGCAAATCAGCTGATGGCGGCAGGAAAGGCAGATTTCGGGGTTAGCTTTCAGGAAGAATTAACACAAGCAAGAGCAGAAGATCTGCCAATTGTTTCGATCGCTGCCGTTATTCAACATAACACCGCAGCCTACGCTTCGCCGGTCGGCAAAGGTATTACGGAGCCTGCTGATTTTGAAGGAAAGGTTTATGGCGGTTATGGAACAGATATGGAAAAAGCGGTGCTTGGTACAATTATGCAGCAGCACGGTGCAGATGTGAATAAAGTAGACTTTTTAAATATCGGAAGCTCCGATTACTTCACTGCAGTGAAACGGGATATTGATTTTGCAAATATCTTTTACGGTTGGACAGGCATTGAAGCAGAGACCCGCGGAGAAGAATTGAATGCAATTTATCTTAAAGATTTTGCCGAGGAGCTGGATTACTATACACCAGTGCTTGCTACGAACGAAACAATGATTGAAGAAAATCCGGAAACTGTAAAAGCATTTATGACCGCTGCAGCGAAAGGCTATGAATTTGCAATTGATCAACCAGAGGAAGCTGCAGACATTTTATTAAAACACGCACCCGATTTAGATGAAGATCTGGTGAAAAACAGTCAAAAATGGTTATCTCCAAGATATCAGGATGATGCCAAGCAATGGGGAATCCAAGAAAAGGAAAGATGGCAGACATTCACAAATTGGATGGTCGAAAACGAGATTATAAATAAAGATATTGACGTAGAAAAAGCATTTACGAATGAGTTTTTACCAACAAAGGAATAGGGGGACTATTGATGGCAAATTCGTTAGTTAGTATTCAAATTATCCCAAAGGCTGACAATGTAAAAGATGTATATGGAATGGTTGATGAGGCGATTGCGATAATTGAAGATGCAGGGGTAGCTTACCAGGTAAATCCGTTGGAAACAACGATGGAAGGAGAATTATCCGAACTTCTTCACATCGTGGAAAATATGAATGCACGCATGGTGGAAATTGGTGCTGATAATGTTATATCCCAAATTAAAATTTTACACCAGCCGTCAGGAATTACAATGGACACACTTACGGAGAAATACCGATGAGACAAATTTTCACTAAAGGATGGCGGCCACTTGCTGCCATCCTTCTATTTATCGTTATTTGGCAAGTAGCAACCCGTGTGTTTACGATAGAGGAATGGCTTTTGCCTGCTCCAACCGACATTTTAAGTGAAGCACAGCATACGTGGGGAGAGTTTCTGTTTCATTTTGTAGCTACAGTAAAATTAACGATTATCGGATTTATTATTGGTATTAGCGTGGGATTAGCTGTTGCTATTTTATTACATATGCTCCCTAGGGTAAGAGAAACCTTTTATCCATTTTTAATATTATCCCAAAACATCCCAATTATTGTCCTTGCTCCCCTGCTTGTTATCTGGTTCGGTTTTGGATCGCTTCCAAAGTTAATTATTATTACATTGTCATGCTTTTTCCCTATTGCCGTTTCGGCGTTGGGTGGTTTTCAACAAACAAGTCGCGAGTTGGTACATTATATGAAAATGATGGGAGCAACAAAAAGGCAATTATTTTGGAAATTAGAATTCCCTCATGCCTTACCTTCCATTTTTTCAGGGCTAAAAATATCAGCAACTTATAGTGTTATGGCTGCTGTTATATCTGAGTGGCTTGGTGCACAAGAAGGTATTGGTGTTTTTATGACATTAGCTACTTCCTCTTTCCGAACATCGAGAGTATTTGTTGCCATCATTGTTGTTATGGTGCTAAGCCTCACTTTCTTCGGGTTGATTGTACTATTAGAAAAGCTTGTATTGAAATGGAATAAGAAAGGGGGCACTGTCTAATGCTTTCTGTAAAACAGATTAGTAAGCATTTTGATGATAAAATTGTCTTGGAGGACATATCGCTTGAAATTGCTGAGGGTGAATTTGTATCTCTTATTGGGCCTTCAGGCAGTGGTAAAACGACCCTGTTTAATCTGATCGGTGGTCTGTTAATGCCAGATGGCGGAGAAATTTGGAAGAATGAGGATAATATCACGAATACGACTGGACATATTAGCTACATGCCCCAACAAGCCTCGTTGTTTCCATGGCGAACAATTTTACAGAATGTGTTGATTGGACAAGAGCTTCAAGGCAACAAAGAAGAAGGATTGGCCAAGGAAATGTTGCAAAAAGCGGGCCTAGGGGAGGTCATTCATAGCTATCCCCATGAACTGTCGGGAGGCATGAAGCAGCGGGCATCATTTATTCGCGCATTGCTTAGTCCACAATCCTTTCTTTGCCTTGATGAACCTTTTTCTGCATTGGATGAGTTTACCAGATTAGACATGCAAAAATGGCTGCTTCATATTTGGGAGGATAACCAGCAGTCTATTTTATTTATCACCCACAGTATAGATGAAGCACTTTTTTTGTCGGATAAAATTGTTGTATTAAGTGCAGGACCAGCAAAGGTAAAGCGTGTATTTGAGGTACCGTTTGCTCGCCCCCGGGATGAACAAATCCTGCTTTCAGAAGAATTCTTGAAATGGAAGAGAATGGTGTTGGAGGAAGTCCAGCGGTGAGTTGGTTTGAATGGGGTGTTGTTTTTGGGTGCGGTGGGGGCTCATTTGGGGGCGGGTCTCTCTCATATGAATGGGTAGGTCTCTCATTTGAGTGCGGGTCTTTCTCATATGAATGGGTAGGTCTCTCATTTGAGTGCGGGCCTCTCTCATATGAATGCCTGGTCTCTCATTTGGGGGCGCGGCTCTCTCATATGAATGGGTAGGCCTCTCATTTGAGTGCGGTCCTCTCTCATTTGAGTGGGCGGCTCTCTCATTTGGATGAACTGCTCTATCATTCGGATTTTTAAGTTTCTCGCTTGAACCTGGCGTCACATTCCAAATACAATAAGAATGAAATCATTTTTTTAGGGAATAGGTTAATAGAGAGCAAATAGCAGATGGCAGACTTTTTATTTTTATTTAATTTTTAAAGGAGAGACAGAGTACCTATGACTACATCACGTCGTAAAACACCTCAAATGCACAGACAACAACAAATTATTAAAAGGCTTGAAAGACGATTTAATCATCGTACACATACCATTACCAATCCTTTAGTTCAGCTAAATCCATACCATAATGCCCCATTAACAGCTTTAATTTTGTTTACAACTTCGAAGCCAGCCCATGTTTCAGTCACTATTGACGGAGAAAATCCGATTACGAAAACCTATCCTGGTTATCATACTATTCACAGACTCCCTATTATCGGACTGTATCCTAACACAAAAAACAGGATAACTGTTACGGCTACGTTTCACTCAGGCACCTATGAAACCAACACTATCTTTTTAAAAACAAAATCATTACCAAAGGACTTTTTAAATATCAAATTGGATCATTCGCTTCCTGAGAAGATGGAAGATGGACTTACATTTATTGTTCCAAGTGCAAACTATCTATTTGCCATCGACAATCAAGCAAAGGTTCGTTGGTATAGCACCCTTAATATAAGACAATTGTTCAAGCCGTTGTCCAATGGCAATTTCTTAGTCTACACCAGGTCACCTAAAACACAACACAACTTAATATTGGAAATTGATTTACTTGGTAAGATCTATTACTACTATCCGATTTATGCTAAATCAGAGATCCCAACTACAGCAATTAACACAGACGTGATGGAGCTCTCCAATGGAAATCTTTTGGTTACGACACACGAACAAACAGAGAATTCATTGGAAGATCGGTTAGTCGAACTAAATCGCAGGACGGGAAAAGTAATAAATCGCTTAGACTATGCCAGCCTTTTTCCTAAAGCTTTTCAGAAAAATTATGTTGGTATCGGCTCAGAGGTAGGCGATTGGCTTCATAATAATTCTATTTGGCTGGATACACAAAGCGATTCTATCGTGATGACAGCAAGACATCAGGACCTGGTAATGAAGCATAGCTTCCCAGATGGAAACATCGATTGGATTCTTTCTTCTCCAGAAGGATGGTCAGACGATTATCAGGATGTTTTACTAACACCTAAAGGCCAAAACTTTAAATACCCGGCAGGCCCCCATGCTGTGATGGCTCTTCCTGATCAGGATGGAAACGCGGAGACGTTGGATATTATGCTTTTTGACAATAATAATCAAATTACCCGCGGAGATGAAAAGGTAAGTCAACAATATAGCAGAGCAGTTCAGTACCGCATTAATGAAAAGGAAAAGACAGTCGAGGAAGTATGGACATATGGAGAAGAGCGTGGCCAAGCATTTTTCTCTCCAATCGTAGGGGATGCAGACTTGTTGCCACAGACGAATAACCGTTTAGTTACCTCAGGTTTTATTAAAAAAGGAAATGGAAGAGCCTCAAAAATTGTGGAGGTTGCTGGAGATTCACCTCAAGAAGAAGTGTTTGAAGTAACTATTTCAGGCTTCGCACCAGACAGTAAGCAACATATTTATCGTGCAGGGAGAATGGAGATATGAGGTAAACAGGAGGAAGTGACTTTCTCCAGTATTTTTAGTGGAATGCTGTGCTGGTCTCTCGGGTAGACGCTGGGTTGTCTCGGATGGGCGTATGCGATCCTGTCTCGGGTGCAAGCGCTGGTGTCTCGGGTAGACGCTCGGTTGTCTCGGATGGGCGATCGCCTGTCTCGGGCGTGTGCGATCCTGTCTCGGGTGGACGCGCGCCTGTCTCGGATGAGCCCCCTGCTGTCTCGGCCGTGAGCCTTTTTGTCTCGCTCGACTCCTCACCTAACTACCCGATGTTCTTTTCCAGATTCTATGGTAAAATGATATTACCTAAATTATCTGGAAAAGGAGGTTAATCAATTGGTTCCTTATATTTTTGTAGCAGCAGCTGTACTGGCTGTAATTCCTATTTTAATACTTTATAAGATACATAGCAGTAAGCTCAAAGAAGATCCTAGTTTAAGAGATAAGGTTCAAACAAAGTTTATGATAGGTATTGCCATCAGTGAAGCGATTCCTATCCTTTTAATTGTTTATGGGTTCATCAAACTCGAACCTGTCCAAACGATATCAGCACTCTTTATCCCATTTTTAATCGTTTTATTTTTAATGGCATATGCAGCTTTCTTTATCCTTGTTAATAAGCGGATTGATGTGACACCAGAATCTGAAGAGACAGTGAACGCCTTTGCGATGGTCAGCTTGCCGCTTTCTATGAGTATGCCACTTATCGCTCTTGTATCTTTGTTCCTGATGATGCCATAATACTTGATAAATAGAAAGAAGGAGAGCCTCCCAAGCTCTCCTTCTTTCTATTTACGAAACTAGTTTCAAACCAATGGTTGCTCCTATAATCATTGCTATAAAAGCAACTCTTTTCCAATCCTTTGATTCTCCATATAAAATCATTCCTACAATTGCTCCTCCAGATGCGCCGATTCCTGTCCAAACGGCATATGCGATTCCCATAGGCAATGTCTCCATTGCAAAAGAAAGGAATAGAAAACTTGCCCCGAATCCCAGAAAGAGGAGTAGAAGTGACTGCCAGCTCCGGTCTTTATGCAGCTTACTAATCATTAACACACCAATCATCTCAAATAAGCCTGCGAATATGAGAAAAAGCCATGCCATTAGGATTCAGCCCCTTCTGTAACATTATCTTCTGTAACTATTTTCAAGCCAATTACCCCGGCGAGTAAAACGCAGATTAGTACTATTTTTGCTATTTTAAAGGGTTCATCAAAGAATATAATCCCTGAAAAAACTGTCCCTGCAGTACCTAATCCAACAAACACAGCATAAACCGTGCCAACAGGAAGCTTTTCTCCCGCCATGATTAATAAATAAAAGCTGACGATAATACAAATAACAGTAGCCGTCCACTCTAATAATCCATCTGCATGTTTTAAACCAATCACCCAACCTACTTCAAAAAATGCAGCAATAAATACTTTTAACCAGTTTGCATTCATGTCATAAGCACCTCCAAGAATTTTTCCCACTAAAAAAGGGAGATAACTGTAAACAGTATCTCCCAGGCTTTTGTCCCTCCGTGGCACAGCTTAGCTGTGAGTTTTCTCTCGGACCAGACTAACATGACATGTTACGGAACCCTAGAAAACGTTTCTATCCAATTAGCTTTTATTATACATGATGAATAGCTTTTTTCAAGAAAATGACCAAGCTACCTCTATCCTTTTAATTCAATTGCCTGATCCAATACCTTATCACCTTGCATCATACCATATGCTATTTGATCGATAATCGCAACTTTAATTCCTTGTGGTTCGAGCTGTTGTTTAATTTTTTTCTCCAAGTATCTAACCTGTGGCCCTACCAAAACAACATCAAGTCCCTCAAGATTATTTTTCAGCTGAGATTCTGCTATAGCGTTGATTTCAGCATCCATTCCACGATCCTCTGCAGCCTTTCTCATTTTATTAACTAACATAGACGTTGACATTCCGGCTGAACATACTAAAATGATTTTCATTTTTTAGCCTCCTCCATGGATTGCATTTTTTCATACATGTCGATCATTTCATTTGCTAGATCTTTAACAGTCATTGCAGTCATGAGATGATCCTGTGCGTGAACAAGAATAACCGTTACTTCATTTGCCTGACCGTTTGCCTCATCTTGTAGTAGTTTCGTCTGCTGATGATGGGCTTCAGTAAACTCTTTTTCTGCTTCTTCAATTTTACCTCGTGCTTCATCAAATTGATATGTTTTAGCCAGGGAAATTGCTTCCATCGCATGTGAACGCGCATTCCCTGCGTGAAGTATTATGGTAAAAGAAAGCATTTGTATTTCTTCTGTTGTTTGCATGTTAGTTATCCTCCATTTTTGCTTTTAATGTTCTTGCACCTGCCATAATGAACGGAATATACATGAGTGTTGCCAGAACCAAGTTGAACACCTGTAGAGCAATTCCTCTCCAGCTTCCTCCTGTGACAAGATATCCACTTAAAATAGGTGGTGTGGTCCAAGGTACTAATGCCACTGTTTTAGGTACAAGTCCTGTAGATAGTGCTACATAAGAAATTATCGTTAACGTAACCGGTACCAAAATAAACGGAATTAACATAACAGGATTTAATACAATTGGTAATCCAAAAATAACAGGTTCGTTTATATTAAACAATCCAGCTGGTGCAGACAGCTTTGCGACTTCACGGTACGGATGGTTTTTCTGTTGTTTAATCACAATAAAAATGGCTGCCAGCAATGCAATTGTTGTACCTGATCCGCCCATAAAAACGAATGAATCAAGGAATGGTTTAGTAACTGTATATGGTACATCAAAGGCAGACACACCGCTTTTAAATAGCTCCAGATTTTCTTGAATTAGCGGTAAGTAAAGTGGTTCGATGACAGAACCAATGATATTCGTACCATGCAATCCGAAGAACCATAATAAATGATTTAAAAAAGCAATAATAATAGCTGCAGGTAATGTGTTGCCAAGACCTTGCAACGGCTCTTGAATTACGCTAAAGATCCATTCAAATACACTTATTTCAGCAAATACACTCATGATAGCTTGAAAGAAACCAATAAGAATTAATATAATTGTAGCAGGAATTAATGCTCTAAATGACCTTGCAACACCCTCTGGGACACCTTCTGGCATCTTAATTGTCCATTTTGATTTTACCAGAACACGAAACAACTCGGTTACTAAAATAGAAAGTACAATAGCGACAAACAATCCTTGGGCTCCAAGCCAAGCGAAATTCAGACCCCAATCTTCCGTTACCGGCACAAGCATAATATAAGCTGCCGCCGAGATAATACCAGCTGAGAGACCATCTACTTCATAGGATTTAGCGAGATTATAAGCTATGGAGAAAGCCACAAGTAAACCTAATACCGCAAATGTCCCATTCCAGATACTGCCGCCAACTGTTTGCCAGTTGCCCTCTCCAAATATCCCATTCATCCATGCAACAAAGTCAAAGGAACCGAATGGTGGAAAATTATTAACTAGTATTGCGAGAGATCCTACGATAATCAATGGCATGATAGCTACAAATCCATCACGTATAGCCACTAAGTGACGTTGGGCACCAATCCGCCCGGCAATTTCAATAAATTTTTCCATAAATTTATTCATACTATTTCCTCCCTAATTAAATTGTGGTAAAAACGCTTTATGTGCTTCCAACAGCTCGTCAAGAACCAATTTACTTCCTTTTTCGTCTTGCATTAGTGGATTCATTAACATGGCAATATAGGCATCATTATATGAACCGGAAATACCTGCTTGAATTACTTGCTCTTCAAACGCCTTCATATGGGTAACCATTCCTTTGATAGATGAAGGAAGTGGACCGACAACTAACGGCTTAGGCCCATTTTTCGTAATAACACTATTCACTTCGATAACTGCATCATTTGGCAGATCTGGGATTGCGCCATTATTACGAGTATTTACAGTCTGAATATCCTTCTTATTATTATAGATGGAATCCATCAGACTACAGGCAACGTCACTATAAAAGGCCCCTCCTCTTTCTTCCAACTCCTTCGGTTTATCGTGGAGATCAGGATTTGTATATAATTTAAACAATGATCTTTCCAATTCTTGTACCTTTTCTGCTCTCGTTCCGTTTTCTTCAAATGCTTTTATATCTTTTTTCAACACTTCTTCCGTCTGATAATAATACTGATGATACGGGTTTGGCAAAAGGCCTAACGCATCTATGAATGTGCTGGACCAACCAAGGTTTACAATATTAGCAGGTGAATAATCAAGCCCTTGTTTTAATTTCTCCAAAACTTCTTGGGTACGATCGATCCCGCTCACAAATACTCTTCTTCCAAAGACAAAGTGATTCATACCAACAAATTGAATATCCACTTCCTCTGGAGCCACATGCAGGATCTCTGCTGTGGAATGACGCATGTTATATGGAATGTTGCAAACGCCAATAACTTTATCGTGTTGCGAATGCTTTAACAAAGCTTCTGTAATAATACCGGCAGGATTTGTAAAATTGATCATCCATGCATCCGGGCAAATTTGGTGAATATCTGCTGCCAGTTCCATTAATACAGGAATCGTACGGAATGCCTTGAATATACCTCCAGCCCCATTTGTTTCCTGTCCAATAAATCCATGACTTAATGGTATTCGCTCATCCTTGGCACGTGCTTCCAGTCCACCCACACGAATTTGTGTAGATACGAAATCTGCTCCTTGCAGTGCTTTTCTTCTGTCCAATGTCCAGGATAGATTAATAGATTTGCCGGACTTTTCAATCATTCGTTTCGACAATTCTCCAATAATCTGCAGCTTTTCTTTTCCCGCTTCAATATCTACTAGTACAATCTCCGTTACAGGAAAAGAGGAATGTCTTTTAATAAGTCCTTCAATAATTTCTGGTGTATAGCTGGATCCTCCACCTATCACGACTACTTTTAATGCCATTTCGCAAGACTCCTTTGATGCATTTTTGTAAACGCTTAAGTTTTAATAATTAATTTCTTGTAATTCATAATATGTTGTTATCTTAAATAAAATGTATCATACATATTTTTTATTGTCTAGTTATTTTTATAAACTTGTATTATTTGTTACTACATTTGATAATAAGTTGTTATTATCCAGGCATTTTAGTACACTTGAAGTAGATTATTAAAGGAGAAAATATATGGAAAAAAATCAAGCACTTCATGTTTATATTAAAGAAGAAATTTTAAATAGAATAAAATCAAATATTTATAAAAAAGGGGAGAAGATACCAACTGAGTTGGAGCTATGTAAGGATTTTGATGTTAGCCGAACCACTGTGAGAACTGCATTAAACCAATTAACACTGGAAGGCTATCTTGTCCGTCATCAAGGAAAAGGCACCTATGTAGCTGAACAAAAAGTAAAGCAAACATTGTCTCACACTGTAAAACGATATAGTGATCAGGTCGCGGTCCAAGGAAAGAGGGCAGAGATTGTTCTAGTCGGCATACAAGTTATTCCTGCTACAGAATTGTTACAACAAACATTACAAGTTGCACCAAACGATCCCGTACAACGGATTGAACGCGTTCGAAAAGCAAATGGTGAGCCAACACAATACGAAATCGCCTATATTCCTTGGTCGGTCGCTCCCGGAGTTACAAAGGAGCATGCAGAAACTTCCTTATATGCAGCTATGAAAGATGTTTTCCAGATTCATATAGCAAAGACAACAGAACATGTGGAAATTGCTTTTGCTGATGAACGAATTGCTAACCAATTAGATTATGAAGAAGGCTTACCGTGTTTTTATATTGAAACAATTGCTGAAGATGCAAACGGTAAAATAGTAGAATATTCTCGTTCCTTTTTCCGAGGAGATAAAACAAATTTTGTGATTGAGCGTAACTATCCTAATGAATAAGAGAGGGGAATGAGTCTTGAAAGTTTTAGTGAATGCAGATGATTTTGGATTAACAAAGGGAGTTACCGACGGAATTGTTCAATCACATCTATATGGCATTGTTCAGTCCACAACCTTAATGATGAATGGTTTAGCAACCGAATATGCAGTAGTAGCCGCTAAATTGAATCCCTCGCTAAAAGTAGGAATACATCTTGTTCTTACATGGGGGAAGCCGTTATCTAACAATGTTTCCGGATTGACTAATGAGAACGGTAATTTCCGATACACGAATAACTTTGCACAGATGGAAGCACCTGATTTAGAGGAAGTAGAAAGAGAATGGCGTTCGCAACTGGAAGCATTTTTAGCCACTGGGCTTCCACTTCATCATATTGATAGTCATCATCATATACACGGCTGGGCACCATTAAAAAATCTCGTTCTTCAACTAGCAAATGAATACCAGGTACCTGTCCGTTATACAGACACGCTAAAGAACGAAAAAGATATTCTGCTAACCGAAACACTTTGGTTGGATTTTTATGGGGAAAGTGTGGATAAAAAGCTGTTTGATAAGCTACAACAGCAACCACATCATTCGATTGAAATCATGACCCATCCAGCTATTGTCGACAATGATTTACGCTCCGTTAGTTCTTATCAGGAACAAAGAGAAAAAGAGCTTCAGATTTTACAAGAACTGACTTTTCCAAATTGGGTTAGAAAATTGTGATTAACTAATTCCATATAACCTTTTCTATTACATATAACTACATCTCCCTACATATACATCAAGTGGACGTGTTCTATTATTCGGACCAGGGAGATGATGTTTTGCAATTTTATTATGGCAATCAAATGCCGCTTCGTGTGCTGGATGAGGCGGAATTTTGGAAAGAGCAGGAAGCGGAGCATACAGTTGTTATGCGGGAATTAATGAGTGATTTGGAGAAGGAGTATGTCGAAGCCTTAAAACACTGGGAGGATGTATTGGAAACAACCCATCAGCATGTACGGCGCTATGTTGAGACAGTGGTTCGTGGTAATAATCAGCTGCCTCCGCATCTTTATAAGCAAGTTCTGGAGCTCATCTCTTTCTGTCTGCAGGAAAGTGTAGCATTTACTCAATTCTGCAGAAAAGTAAAAACAGAAAGTAAAGCAGCAGAAAACAACTCCACAGCCAGAGTGGTTATTAACCATATCATCGATGAATCGGAGTATTTTATTGGGATCGCGCAGACTATACTATATGAACAAAATAATTAGAAGGAATTAAAAAATCTCACGGAGGCAATTTATTACCGTGAGATTTTGATTTATATTGATTACAAATGAACTCTTTCAATTTATTGATCATATGGATTTTGATGGTTTGGTCTACGCCATCTGGCGGAGTTGTTGTTACGATATTAATAGGAATCTTATATGAAACTATCTTCTGATCCTCTTCTTGTTTTATAAGATTGAATCAACTTTATTCAATATTTTTTTGTTTAAATTTCCTGTGTTTTCTTTCAATCCAAAGCGTTCCGTCATATAATAGCTAGAGATATTGCCGTTTACTATTACATAGAGAGAGGGTGAGTAAATGAAGGAGAAAATTGCAGTGGCTAAGGTATGTATGCTTGCAGGAAAAATCATGCTGGAGTGTGGTGCAGAAACGTATCGAGTGGAAGATACCATGAACCGCATAGCAGCTGCATTTGGTTTACATGATGCACAGAGTTATGCAACACCCACAGGCATCAACTTTTCAATGGATAGCTCGGAAGCAACTCATTTTCGAAGAATTTCCCATCGTGCCACTGATTTACATAAAATTGCGGAAGTTAACAGTATTTCCAGAAGAATAACGGCAGGCGAACTAACCGTATATGAAGCAAATTTATTATTAAATAATGTATCTGAAGCGAAATTAGCTTTCCCATACTGGCTGCAAATTATTGCGGCAGCATTTGTCAGTGGCAGCTTCACTATCATGTTTGGCGGATCATGGCCTGACTTCCTTCCCTCCTTTATTGCAGGTGGACTTGGTTTTGCTGCTATGCTTGGCGCAGAAAAAATTGTTGAGATCCGATTTATAGCTGAATTTTTTGCTTCTTTAATTATTGGACTTGCCTCTATTCTGTTTATTACACAGGGCGTTGGAGTTGATTTGGATAAGATTATAATTGGGGCTGTCATGCCACTTGTACCAGGCCTGCATATTACGAATGCTGTACGAGATCTGATGGCTGGACACCTTGTAGCAGGCTTGTCTAAAGGAGCTGAAGCCATATTAACATCCTTTGCAATTGGCGCAGGAGTGGCAGTGGTTCTTGCTTTTGTTTAATTTAGATTTTAAGGAGGGAAGCACATGATTGATTTAGCACAACTAATCACCAGTTTTGTTGCAGCGGCAGGGTTTGGTGTTTTATTCAACGCACCAAGAGATAGATTATTACAATGTGGGCTTGTTGGGATGTTTGGCTGGATTTTGTATTATATTTTAGTAGCAGAAGGACTTGACGTGGTTCCAGCTACAATTTTTGGTGCGATGCTTGTTGCTGTTTTAAGCCAATTATGTGCCAAACTGTATAAAACACCTGTCATTATTTTTAATGTTTCTGGAATTATCCCCCTTGTTCCAGGTGGAATCGCTTATGATGCTATGCGTAATTTTGTAGAGAATGATTATTTTACAGCTGTTCAATTATCAGCAAAGGTCATGCTGCTTGCCGGCGGAATTGCCATCGGGCTGATGTTTTCTGAAGTAGTAAAACAAGTAATGACCAAAGCTGGAAACGCATTAAAGGATTAAGTTTTTTAAAAGCAGTATGGGAGTATTTTTTCGTTTATTTGTACATGTACGTTATCTTTACAGACTAAGCGTATTGAGCCCTTTAAAATTGGCAGCCTTTTTACTCCCTTGGAATATATCGCTTAAAATTGGCATGAAGTAATTATTTTACAGTTATACATATATATCCAGAAATAAATAAAAATACAGGATAGTTAACCACAATAGTTGATTTATCCTTTTTTTATTTATAAAATCTTATATATATACCAAGAATTGAGGTTTTCATTCTATGCAAACACCAAAAGTAACAATTGTCATATTTGGAGCAACTGGGGATTTAGCTAAGCGAAAGCTTTTCCCATCTATATACAAATTGTATCAAAATGGAAAAATTGACGAAGATTTTGCAGTCGTTGGCCTTGCACGCAGACCATGGACGAACGATGTATTCCGGGATAATGTGAAAGCCTCCCTTGATCAGGAAGTTTCAACAGATGAGAATGTAGACAAATTCATTTCACATTTTTATTATCATTCCTTTGATGTCACCGAAACAGATTCTTATAACAACCTCCATGGTCTTTTGGAGGAGTTGGAGGGAACGTATCAAACAAGTGGTAACAGGATCTTTTATTTGGCGATGGCACCAGAGTATTTCGGATCCATCGCAAAAAATCTTCAAAGCCATGGATTGAAAAACAGCCCTGGCTGGACACGCCTTGTTATTGAAAAACCGTTTGGGCATGATTTAGAATCTGCGAAAGAGTTAAATAATGAAATACGTGTCGCTTTTGATGAAGAACAGATCTACCGAATTGACCATTATCTTGGCAAGGAAATGGTACAAAATATTGAAGTTATCCGCTTTGCCAACGGTATTTTTGAGCATTTATGGAATAACCGCTTTATTTCTAACATTCAAGTCACGTCCAGTGAAAAGCTCGGTGTTGAGGAGCGGGCGCGCTATTATGATCATTCCGGGGCAGCAAGGGACATGGTGCAAAATCACATGCTTCAGATGGTCGCACTACTCGCGATGGAGCCGCCAATTAACTTATCTACAGATGAAATCCGCTCTGAAAAAGTACGTGCACTTCGTTCTTTACGAATGATTGAAAAAGAACAAGTGCAAGACTACTTTGTTCGTGGACAATATGGCAGCGGACATTTGGATGGCCAAGAACTTCGCAGTTATCGTGAGGAAGCAGATGAACTTGCTCAATCTAATACAGAAACATTTGTAGCAGGAAAAGTAATGATCGATAACTACCGCTGGGCCGGTGTTCCTTTCTATATTCGAACCGGAAAACGAATGGCAGAAAAATGCACTAAAATTGTAGTTGAATTTAAAGATATCCCTATGAATTTGTATTATAAGGAAGAGCCGAAGAAGCATCCGAATTTGCTTGTCATTAACATACAACCGAACGAGGGAATAACACTTTATCTTAATGCGAAAAAAGCTGGTGCTGGATCGATTGCTCAACCAATTCAACTTTCCTATACAAATAATGGGATAGATGGTATCAATACACCGGAAGCTTATGAAAAACTGTTGTATGACTGTATGATTGGTGATACAACCAACTTTACTCATTGGGATGAGGTAGCATATTCGTGGCGCTTTATTGATTCTATTTTATCCGGGTGGGCTGCTACAGAAGCTGACTTCCCGAATTACGCATCTGGTTCGATGGGTCCGAAAGCAGCTCATGAGCTTTTAGAAAAAGATGGCTTCCATTGGTGGCAGATTTCAGAGGAAGAGTAGATCTTAACTAGTTGGATTTAATTAACCTTGGCACTGTATCGTTTGATGCAGTGCTTTTTTGTTTGGTTATTTGGCGTGCGTGGTGGTTGATGGGCTGTCAGGTAGTTAGGGAGGTTATTGTTGCTGTTTGCTCTCTCATTTGGGTCTGGGGTCTCTCATATTTTGGTTTGCTCTCTCATATGAGCTTGGGAGTCTCTCATATTTTGGCTTGTTCTCTCATATGAGACCCTGGCTCTCTCATATTTTGGCTTGCTCTCTCATATGTCCAGCGCTCTTATTAAAGTTGCGCTGGTGTGGCGGCAGGGTGCACTGTCGCGGGTAACGGATTTGCAGTCGCGGGGGCGACGTGCTCTGTCTCGGGTGAGTGCTCAGCTGTCTCGAGTGGGACGTGCGCTGACTCGGTTGATCGCTCACTTGTCTCGGATAGGACGAACTTTGTCTCGGGTGTATGCTTACTTGTCTCGGGTGCAGCTAAACTTTCGCGGGAAACAGCTAAACAAAAAGCCTCCACAGCTGTGGAGGCTTTTTACTATGCTTCTTTTTTCTTTTGTCTTTTCTTCTTGCGTCCTGTGATTTTTTTCGTTAGATCATCGAATAAGGTGTAAACCACTGGAATAAGCAATAGGGTGAACATACTGGAAACACCCAGGCCGAATATAATCGTTACAGCCAATGGTTGCTGTGTCTCAGCGCCCTCGCCTAATGCGAATGCGAGAGGTACCATGGCTAAGATCGTTGTTAATGTTGTCATTAATATTGGGCGTAACCTGCTTGGACCTGCTTCCAATATGGCTTCATAGCGATCCTTCCCTTTTCGCCGCAGTATGTTAATATAATCCACTAATACTATGGAGTTATTTACAACAATACCAGCGAGCATAATGATCCCGATAAACGCGGGGATACTTAATGAGATTCCAGCTATGAATAATCCCAACAGAACACCTACTACCGTTGTCGGCATTGCAAACATAATAATAAGTGGGAATAGGAAGTTCTCAAATTGGATTGCCATTACCGCGTACACTAGGAAGATAGAGAATATCAAGGCAATTGCCAAGTCGCCAAATGATTTGGCCATATCCTCTGCCTGCCCCCCGATTTCATACGTGTAGCCTTCTGGCAGATTCAAGCCTTCCAAATTACTTTCCACATCAGATACGACACTTCCTAAGTCTCTGTCGACAACTTGGCTAGTCACATTCATCTGTGGTTGTTGATTTTCCCGCAATAATGTAGCAGGTCCATTCATTTCATCAAATTCGGCAACTTCTTCTAAAGGAATAGTAGCACCACTTGATGATTGAATCTTCATGTCCTGTAAATCACTAATGGAACTGCGCTTATCCTCTGGATACATAAGCGTAACATCCATCTCCTGGCCATCCTCACGATATTTTGTTGCCACCTGACCTGTAAATTGCAATTGAATCTGCCCAAGAATTTGTTCCTGTGAAAGTCCATACATTGCCGCTCTTTCATCATCAATAACAATGTTCATTTGCGGAACACCTTCAGCCGCACCGGACTCCGCATTGTAGACTCCTTTTACGTCAGAAATTTCCTTAACAACCTGATCTGCTAATTGGGACAGCACTTCATGCTCCGGTCCGTTCAGTTGAATCTGAATCGGATCACCAGTACCCATGCCACCGTCCATCGCACTCACAGTAATTTCAGCTCCAGGTATATCACTCAAATCTTTATCCATCTGCTGAACAACCTGGTCTGTTGATTTTTCTCTTTCTCCAGATGGGATCAATTGAATGGTAAACACAGCTGAATTGGCTGAACCACCTTCACCAAAATCACCACCGCCTATGCTAACATAGTTTGTTTCCATGATATCTTCATAGTCAGCAAGTTTTTTATTTACCTTTTCTGTTATTTCTTCTGTATGTGCCAGCGAGCTACCTTGATCTGTTTCAATCCGTACTTCCATCTGCCCTTGGTCCGCAGAAGGAATAAACTCTGCACCAATAAACGGAGTTAGTGCAAGACTTGCTACAATTGCTAGAAAAGTAGCTGCAATTGTTGTCTTGCGATGGCCAAGCACCCATTTCAAAACACTGCGGTATTTACCATTCACCCAATCAAGGAAGCGATCAAACCAATAGCGGCGCCCTCCATTTTCCATTGCTTTGGAGAGTAACTTGGATGAAAGCATTGGAACAAGTGTAACAGCTACTACCAAAGAAGTAATGAGCGAGAAGGAAACTGCCAATGCTAAAGGTGTAAATAAATCGGAAGCAATACCTTCTACATAAATAATTGGTAAAAATACAACCAGAGTGGTAGTCGTCGAAGCTATTACCGCTGGCGCAAGCTCTGATGCACCTTTAATTGCTGAATCGATTAAATTATAGCCTCGTTGTCGATAGGTATAAATATGCTCGAGAATAACAATCGAACTGTCCACCATCATACCAAGACCTAATGCAAGCCCACCGAGTGTTAAAACATTTAGCGTCTCTCCAGTGAAATACATCAGAGAGAACGTTGTAATAATTGCAATTGGTATCGATAAACCAATAACAATTGTTGCTCTTATACTTTTTAGGAATAAAAGCAAAATAAATATTGAGATGATTCCACCAATGAGTATGTTCTGAACAACGGATTTAATGGACATCTGAATAAACTCAGACGTGTCAATAACAACGTTTAAATCCACATCATCCGGTAGATCTGCTTTGATTTCATCCATACTCTCTTGAATGTTCTTAGCAACATCTACTGTGTTACTGTCTGTTTTTTTCATGACAGATAATACGACAGAAGGTTTACCGTTAACCAATGTAACGCTGGATTCATCTTTATACGTATCCTTAACTTCAGCTACATCTTCTACATGAATTTTTGCTCCTGCTTCTGTTTGCAGAATGGTTTGCTTAATGTCTTCTATTGAATCAAATTCACCTGTTAAGCGTAGCTGTAAATCCTGATTGCCCTTTTCTACCGTACCAACCGAAGCAGACTGATTGGCACTGGAAAGGGTTTGGGTGACGGCCTGTGCTGTTACACCATATTGCGTGAGTTTGGACTGATTGAGAATGAGTTGGATTTCTCTTTCTTTTCCACCTTCAAGAGAGACAGATCCCACCCCGCCTTGACGTTCAAAGAAAGGCACAATCTGGTCGTCTGCAATTTCAGTTAAAGCAGCAGCATCTTTACCGGTTAAGCCTACCCACATTACCGGGAGCTGATCCGGGTTAAAGCGCATAATTCGGGGATCACCCGCCCGATCTGGCAATGCCCCTTTAACTTGATCAATACTTTCTCTGACATCAAGTAAGGCTTGGTCCAAATCGGTTCCATTACTGAACATCATGAGTACTAAGGATGACCCGGATTGAGATTGTGATTGAACGGTCTCAATTCCTTCCACCGTACTCACAGAGGATTCTATCGGTCTGCTAATTAAATTTTCTACTTCCTGTGGAGCAGCATCCTGATAAGATGTAGCAACAACAGCAACTGGAAGGTCAATCTTCGGGAATAGATCGATGGTTAAACTTCTTACCGAAACGATCCCTAATGCCAGTACTGCGAGTACAATCATAATAACTCCCACAGGTCGTTTTACGGATGTTTGAACAAGCTTCACTGTTTATTCCCCTTTCGAAACCTTTACCTGATTTCCATCAGACAAGGTCAGCTGACCACTCACGACAACCTTGTCGCCAGACTTAACGTCACCCTTTATTGCCGTATGGTCTGATTGTGTCTCCACAATTTCAACTTTTTTCTTTACTGCTTTATTGTCTTTTACAATATAAATAAACGATGCATCACTTTCTTCAACGATTGCTGAAGTCGGCACTGTCAATGCATCTTCCACTTTCTTCTCCGTGATATGTACCTCCGTAACCATACCAGGCAAAATCTTTTCATCTTCATTTTTGATTGAAATTTCCACAGGGTAAAGTCCGGTATCGTCTGGCAGACTGCCAATGGATGTTACCTCCGCATCATATTCTTGGTCATCAATCATTGCCTTTAATGTTTCTTCCAGCTTAAAAAGAGAACGCGCATCTGCCGTCACTGTTACTTTAACCTTCATTGGGTCCATATCTGTAATTACTGCGAGTGGCTCTTCCGTTGGAGTTGTTTCTCCCTCTGAAACAGAAAGACTTGCTACTTTTCCGTCTCTCGGTGCACGGATATTTTGTTTACCTTGTGGTGTTGAAATCTTGGCGATAATATCATCTTCCTCAACCATATCACCATTCTTTACTTCCAATTCATCTACTTCCCCTGGCACCTGAACCATGATTGGAGACGTACTGTTTGGCGAAGTCCTTCCATATAGTAATTTTTCAATAATCATATCCTTTTTCACAACTTTGGTAACCTCTACAGGCGTTACTTTCTCTTTGTCATCACTCTTATTCTCTTCTTCATCATTACAAGCAGCAAGCAAACCAATAATGGTAAATGTTAAAAGAATAAGTATTCCAACCCGTAATTTTTTCATTCTCTTTTCTCCTCTCATATACAGTCAATTTAATAATTCTACATTAAAAATATCGGCAAGCTGCTCAATTTCTAATTGCAGCATTGGAATAGCTGAAAAATGAGCCAGCAAGCCCTGAATAATTATTGGTGAAGGCTCTTCTTTCACTGCCTCTTCCTTTATCGTCTCCACTACTTTTTTGAGCTGAGCTTTCTTGCTAATATCCAAATTTAAATCATTTAGTTTTTTGCCTATACCAGCAATAACATCATCTAAAGCAACTTGATTCAGTTGCTGTTCATAACGATATGTATCAGGGATATTTGCTGCTGACAGCAAAGGCTTTTCCTCTTTCTCCAACATCCCTTGAACAATTTCATCCAAACGGCGGATAATAAATGGTCCTATTTCATTTTTATCAACTTGAATGTTATCTATAACCATCCATTTAAGATAACCATTAAGCAATCCTTCTAATTGAATAATTGTATCGATAAGTAGATCATCAAGCTTACTACCGTAAATTGCCGTGATTTTATCCTTCATCCAGTAAAAATTTTGCAATTTCATTTCTTTAATTATCTTATCCGTATTTTCTCCTATCGAAATGTTTTCCCTTAAATGCATTGTTATTAAGTCTTTGTAGCTAGCAATATATTCCGTTAAAACAGCTATTTGATTTGCCAAGCTCTCTCTGGCAGGTTGCTTTTTCTCGTCAACCTCACTCATTTTCTCTTTTATCTGTGTATAAAAGTGAGAAAATACCGTTGTAATAAAATCCTCTTTTGATTGGAAATAAATATAGAAAGCACCTTTCGAGACGCCAGCTTCATTAGCTATTTCCTGTATAGAAGTCTGATGATAGCCCTTCTGAGCAAATAATTTCATACCTGCCAGTAGCAAAGAAAGCTTCTTCTCATTCATGTTCTCACCTGTTTCTTGTACGGTTTTCTATCCCGTTTAGTTTCATTCAATTAATGACTGACTGGTTAGTCACTTATAGCCACATCTGATTGCTCCTTTATATTACATGTGTGTAACCTAGTATTACAAGTAGAAAGATTGGATTTTTCTTCAATCCAAATATAATCGCTCTTCCATTAACTTTTTTTTCACAAAAGTAAAGGCCCCTCGAAGTAAAAATAGACAAAGCGTCGCCACAGTAGTTTTTGCCATATATTGTGATTGTCAATCCTCGAGGGGAGAGGTTATACCGACATCGCCAGCCTTGAATACTGCTCTACCAATATATTTAGATAACCAAACCTTCTAAATTAAATTAACCGACTGGTCATTTTCTAGTTTAACCAAGTAAAAGAAGCATTACCAAACAGCCTAATGTCATTTTGGCGAGCAACTAGTTGACCTGTACGAATATATTGAAGGTCTACGGAACGGTGAGAAGCCTCAACAGGTATGTCTGTCCCATCCTTAAACAAAATATAAGTCTTATTAAAGCGTTCTATACACCCTCGAATATGCTGATAAGCGACCCAAATACAAGCCTCGTTTTTTATAGAAGCTGTTGGAAACATATAAATATTTTTTTCAGGGATAATTCGAACCGGTAATTTATTTTTTAATTGAAGAATATGTTTGGATTCGATTTGCCTTCTTTTTAATGTGGAGCCATAAATAATGCAATTTTGGTCAATAATTTGTTCCGGTCTGAATACGCAGGATGTTTCTTCTTCGGAACCTGCTTCTATAATAGAAGAGCGAAAATGCGTGGAATGCTTATGTAGTGATATCGCTTTTGTTTTATTTGTAATCGTGTATAGTTTCTTCAATTAGTCTATTCCCCCTTATCTATATAAGACTATATTACTATGAACATTCAGATAAAGGAATCTTCTTGGCTTTTAGAAAGAAACGTTTTATCAGTTCCAATTTCGGGTAATGTTAGAAAGTTATTTTCAAAAGGCAAGAAAAACTGGAAATAGAAATGAATAGTTGTTTATAATAGGATGAGTAACTAAGTTGAGGAGGAATAAGACATGACAAAACAGACAGCAAATCAAGAGAATAACAAAGGCTTCCTTTCAGGTACCTTCTTCGGAATAATTATTGGGCTACTAACCGCCATCTTTTTAACTCCGAAGTCCGGGAAAGAACTACGAGGAGACTTAGTGTACCAGGCTGGCTCTGTAAAAGACAAAGCTATAACCAAAAAAAGTGATATTCAAAAGGCTACCCAAGTAAAGCTTTCTGAGATAAAAGAAAACAAGATTATGCCTGTTGCAAAATCTGAACAGAATAATAACGAAGAAGAAAAAGCTGCTTCTCCATCTTCAACAGAAGCCACCAAAGCCAATCCGGTTAATGATGTAAAAGATAGTGAACAAGGTGCTCAATTACAAGCAGATCACATGCAGGATGCTAAAGGTAATGATGACAAAAAAACTTCACCAGAAGAAGAAAAAGCTTCCCAGAAGAAGAACACAAAGAAGAAAGATGCCGATAAAACTGCTTCCAAGCCAAAAGAAGAACAGAAGCCAAAGGCAAAAAGTGCTGCAAATAAAAAAAGCACTGCAAACTCAACAGCAAAACAAAAAACAACGAATTCAACAAAGAAGAACACAGGCTCAGCTGCTAAGAAGTCAGGTAGTACAACTAAAAAAGCCACTTCTACTAAAAGCACAGCTACCAAAAAATCCACTACTGCAAAAAAGACAGAAGATAATTAGTAAAGGAACAGGAACAAAAAGCAGAACGGTCTCTATTAAATTAGAGTGCTGTTCTGCTTTTTAGATATAAAGGGAAGCTCGTTCATGATAGCTACTTCATTAATTATTGGTTTCCTGCTCCACCATTCATATCGTTATTATCTTTGTTTTTGTCGCCATTATTATTATCATTGCCCATACCATTGTCTTCTTGATCTTCATTCATATCGATATCCTCATCAATACCGTCACCGTTCATATCATCATTGTTATTCATGTCATTGTTTTCAGCAGGATTATTATTGTTGTTGTCATCCTCCTGATTTAACGGTGCCTCTTCTTCTACAGGATCTGTGTCATTAGTTGTACCACAAGCAGCAACAAGAGACAAAGCTAGCACTGGCGCACCAAGCTTAATTAAAAACTTCTTATTCATGTTGAATTCCTCCTTTGTATGTTCGCTATCGATTTTAGCTTAACCAGAACTAGAATTGTGATACTACTTTTTTTATAAAAAATTCTATTTTTGATTTAGGAGGATTATGTGATGTTAAAAGAGAGGGCATTTACCGTAAAGGGGATATTTTATTATTGGATATTTAAAAATTACATAGATAATATTGGCAGAAGAAAGCATAGTAACTGCCGATCTCCTGCCTTGATAACTTATTTTATAGCAAACATGATCTCTGCTTCACAGGCCACTTCACCATCAACAGTGGCAATTCCTTTTCCTTTACCAATGGCACCTTTAAACCGTATGATTTCAACCTCTAATTTCAGCTGATCACCTGGGCGAACCTGTTTTTTAAATCGGCATTTATCAACACCTGCAAGAAAACCAAGCTTCCCTTTATTTTCTTCCTTACCTAAAACAGCCATCGCACCAACCTGGGCTAAAGCTTCAATAATTAATACGCCTGGCATGACCGCATATTCCGGGAAATGTCCTTGAAAAAAGGGTTCATTTGCACTAACATTTTTCAACCCTACAACACGCTTTCCTTCCTCCATTTCAGTCACTTTATCCACCAAAAGAAAAGGATAGCGATGAGGTATTGTTTGTTTAATTTGCTCTATATCCATCATATTTGTTCCTCCTATATGTTATGTATTTTTGTCCATTATACCAGAGAAATGTTTCATTTTACTTATAAAAAGGTAATAGAGAGGTAGTTGCAAGTATAAAAATAGTTGTTTTAGTCAACTTTAAAATAATCTGTTTGAAAGGAGGAGAATGTATGTGGACATTACTTATTATTTTACTAATCCTTTGGGCACTAGGTTTTGGATTTGATGTAGTAGGAGGACTTATTCACATTCTGCTCGTGATTGCCCTTGTTGTTTTAATTATCCGTCTTATCCAAGGCGGTCGTGGAAAAGTTTAACTTTTGCTTGCATAATATAACTGCCGCAGAATAAATTAATCGGCAGCAGAGCGAGATTATCCGCCGTAGAATAGATTAATCAACAGGAGTGCGAGATGATCTGTCGTAAAAAAATTGAGACAACGCAAATTAGTTCGCATTGCGAATGATTGTATTAACCCACATTTATATTAGAACCATATAAAAAAGCACAAGCGCCTTAAAGGTTGCTTGTGCTTTTGTGCTATTCTGTTTTTGTTACAATATCAATAATGTGCTGCCAAGTGTCTTTTTTTAGTGCATCCGTCGGAGTACCGTCTCCTATGACTCCATAGCCAATCATTAATCCAGCTGTTAGAGCTATCGCACAAAGAAGAAGAACGACAATGATACGGAGCCAGATTGGAAAAACCCGAAGTCTTGGTCGTTTATTATTTTTCTTTTCTTCCCTCTGTTTCTGCTTCTGCTGGTTTCTTGATGTCTTTTTTGCAGTGTCCTGCTCATTTGACGCAGAATCTCCCACGTTGGTCTTTTTTTGACTGTCTTTATGGGAATTTCTTGTCTGCTTCTCTTCAACTGGTCTTTCTGCTTGTTTAGTAGTCATAATCTTGTTTCTCCTTACATCCCGACAATGCCCTTTGTTATTATTATAACTATAGTGTATTTTCAGGTTTTTAGTCAATAGCTTCTCTATTGATTCCAATATGAAAGAGCCTTATCTGACTTGGTTAATTAACCCCATCATCTGATCACTCATGGAAATTGTTCTAGCATTAAATTGATAAGAACGTTGGGTCATTATTAAATCTGTCATTTCTTTTGAAATATCGACGTTAGATCGCTCTAAAGCACCATTTTTTATAATCTCAGTTCCAGGTTCGACTCCTTGCATAACCTCAAATGGCTGATACCCAAGCTCCGCCATATTTGCCGGAAGACGGAATGAGTTGTTACCAGTAGCTTCTAAAAGACGTGGTCGAACAGCTTCAACAACCGTAATATTTCCAGCAATTTCCGTTTGATCCCCACGCTTAACTGATACCTGACCATTCGGATGGATATCGATTGAGTCAAACCCTGCTGGAATAACGATAGAACCATTTTCCCCAATAATCGGATTCCCATTTTTGTCTGTAAGCATGACATCCTCATTGTTATTTATCGGACTTAGATAGAATGCACCATCACGTGTATATTGGGTTTCCACTATCCCATTCTCTGTCACTTGAACTTGAAAGAAATGATTTTCCCGCAACAGAGCTGCATCAAGCGTACGGCCGGTTTCCGTGATCGAACCCTGATTTAAATCAAAGCTTGGTGTACCAAGCTTTGCGCCAGATCCAATTCTTACGCCCTCAGGTGTCAATCGACCTACCGCATTTGCTTCATCTTTTAGGTTATCTATTTGCTGAAATAACAAGGATGAAAAGTCTGCGCTACGATTTTTATACCCTGTTGTTTCACTGTTTGCCATATTATTCCCAATGAGATCAAGTTTAGATTGTAATTGATTCATTGTTACAGCTGCTTGTATCATTGTTCTTGACATGTGTCTCCTCCTTCACTTCATCATCGCCTGTTATCCGATTCGGCCAATTTCACTAACTGCTTTGCCCATGCTTTCATCATATGCTTTTAATACACGTTGATTTGTCTCAAACATACGATATGCTTCCATCATTTGGGTCATGGATTGCAGTGAATCTACATTCGACCGTTCCAGAAAACCTTGCTCTATTTTAAATGAAGTTCCGGCTGGTACAGGATCCGCCTGCCCTTGATAGAGACCATTACCCTCTTTTACAAATGTGTTTGCATTCTCTGTATAAGCTATACCTAAAGGGATAGTCTGCCCTTCTGTCTGGAGAAAACCGTCTTGAGTTACAGTAAATTCCATTCCATTTGTCTGAATTTGATTACCTTGTTGATCCAACACATAATAGCCCTGCTTTGTTACAAGATAGCCTTGCCCGTCGACTGTAAAATTGCCATTACGCGTGTATCGCTCTTCCCCTGACTCATTTTGAACAATGAAAAATAAATTTCCTGTCTCCTCTGGGAGTGTACCGTTCACAAGTGCAAGGTCCGTAGATACACCTGTTTCACGTAAATCACCCTGAACATAATTGGGAATGGTTTCTTGAACATAAACGCCAGTATTCAGTGAACCTATGGATTTCTGTACCGGAAGCTTATGACCATGTTTTGTAGGAATATCCATTTCACCTACTTGTTTAATAAGTAACTCAGGAAACGATTTTAACGCTGTTTGATCAGCTTTATAACCTGGTGTATTGGCGTTTGCTATATTGTTTGATAAAGCTTCTTGTTGACGCTGTTGTGCAATCATCCCACTGGCAGCTGTGTAAAAACCTCTTAACAAGACGGCTCCTCCTTCAATCAAATTATTTCTATTTTATAGGTTTATTGTATGATTAGTTAGGGTAATAGGAAGCATAGATACTATTTTCCTCACCGGTAAATCAAACAATTTTCCTGCGTTCGATTTTATCAATATTATCAAGCATCATGCCCGTGCCTTTTGCTACACAGTTCATTGGCTCTTCTGCCATAAACACCGGAACCTTTAATTCTTCGGCAAGCAATTGATCAATACCATGAATTAAAGCTCCACCACCTGTGAGGATAACACCACGATCAATGATATCTGCAGATAACTCAGGAGGGGTGCGTTCCAATACAGTTCTCGCTGCTTGCACAATAAGATATACAGATTCACGAAGTGCTTCCTCAATCTCTGCAGAATATACTGTAATGGTTTTAGGAAGTCCTGAAACCATATCTCGGCCACGAATTTCCATTTCTTCTGTACGAGAACCTTTAAACACAGTTGCAATATTAATTTTTATGTCCTCGGCAGTTCGTTCCCCGATTAACAGCTTGTATTTCTTTTTAATGTATTGAAGAATCTCCACATCAAATTTATCCCCAGCCATTTTAATGGACTCTGATGTAACAATATCACCCATGGAAAGAACAGCTACATCTGTAGTGCCTCCACCAATATCAACAACCATGTTTCCACTTGGCTGGAATATTTCCATGCCTGCTCCAATTGCAGCGACTTTAGGTTCTTCCTCTAAATAAACCTTTTTACCGCCTGACTTTTCAGCAGCTTCTTTAATTGCTTTCTGCTCCACCTTTGTAATATTTGTCGGGCAGCATATAAGCATTCTCGGTTTTGATAAAAATCCTTTTACATTAATCTTATTTATGAAATGTTTTAACATTGCTTCTGTAACATCGAAATCAGCAATTACCCCATCTTTCAATGGACGAATCGCTTCAATGTTTCCTGGTGTACGACCAACCATTCTACGTGCCGCTTCTCCAACTTCCAAAACTTTTCCAGTAGTTCGGTCCATCGCAACAACAGAAGGTTCATTTAATACAATTCCTTTACCTTTTACATGAATTAAAACATTGGCAGTTCCAAGGTCAATTCCAATATCTCTAGAAAACATGAATCTAGATCCTCCTAGCATAAAAATACTATCTCACATTTTAAACACAATGCTACTAATATAATATTTTACCACAATTTTCAACAATTAACTGCAATTTGAAGAAATTTTTATGTAGGAAATCTGTCTTATAAACCTGTCTGAAGATTGTTGCGCTTTGTGGCTGATTACTTCTCCCTCCGGCGGATTATTCTGCTCTCCGGATGATTACTTCTCCCTCCGGCGGATTATCCTGCTCTCCGGCTGATTGCTTCTTCCTGCGGCGGATTGTTCTGCTCTCCGGACGATTACTTCTTCCTGCGGCGGATTGTTCCGCTCTCCGGACGATTACTTCTCCCTCCGGCGGATTGTTCTGCTCTCCGGACGATTACTTCTTCCTGCGGCGGATTGTTCCGCTCTCCGGACGATTACTTCTCCCTCCGGCGGATTATTCTGCTCTCCGGATGATTACTTCTTCCTGCCGCGGATTGTTCCGCTCTCCGGATGATTACTTCTCCCTCCGGCGGATTATTCCGCTCTCCGGACGATTACTTCCCCTTCTGGCGGATTATCCTGCTCTCCGGATGATTACTTCTCCCTCCGGCGGATTATCCTGCTCTCCGGACGATTACTTCCCCCTCTGGCGGATTATTCCGCTCTCCGGACGATTACTTCTCCCTCCGCCGGATTATTAACATCAAATTTCTTAAAAGATCCTTTAATTCATTTAAGTAATTAGAGGATTTTATACAATATTGTCGAATACATATGTAAATCATTGAAAGGAGAATTTTAAAATTGCATGTTAATAAAAGACTAAAGCCTTATTCAGTATTATGCTATGAAGCCCTTTTCAGACAGTTGAAGCCTCAGCATCGAAACAATAGTACTATCAACCAAGATTATTTATTCCATTTAGCTGGATATAGAGGTGAACAGCTTGTTGATTATCAGTTAAGCACCCACCCTCTAAGGCATTTCCACATTTATAAAGGATTAAGGTTGAAAGTAAATAACAACCCTTTCCAAATTGATACTTTACTAACTTCTACTAAATTTTTTCTGAATATAGAAGTGAAAAATATGAAAGGAATACTAAATTATAATTCAGAATTAGACCAATTGACACAAACGTATAACAATAGCGAAAAAGGCTACCAAAGCCCTGTCCTCCAAACGTTCTCTCATGAAATGCAATTAAATTTTTGGCTCCAGCAAGTCACCTCTTTCCATGGTATTCCTATTGAATCCCTTGTAGTAATTGCTGACCCCGCCACTATTGTTAAAAACCCGAAAAATGATCCCACATTTAACGAAAAAGTGATATATGCTAACAAGCTTATTCCAAAAATAAACGAACTAAAAGCAAAATATACTAATAATCGAATAAATAAAACTGGTTTACGACAGATTCATGAAGCTATTTTGAGATGTGATACACCAAAAAAACCTAATCTAATTAAGTACTATAAATTAAATAACTCTCACTTTTTAAGCGGAATAGAGTGTTCCAACTGTCACCACTCTCCTTTAAAAAGAGGGAGGAAAAAATGGTACTGCTGTAAATGCAATCTTTCTGATCAAACAGCACATGCCCGTAAGATCCTTGACTATTTTTTACTATTTAACCCCACTATTACCAATAAAGAATGTAAGTTGCTTCTACAAACTGAATCCGATAAAACAGCTTATACTGCATTAAAATCAATGGAACTTTTCGAAACTGGTAGTAATAGAGGGAGAAAATACCATGCTCCTCCTTTAGAAAAATATCCACAGCATTCCTATGTTCCAAATAAAGAAAGAAAACCCACTCTCACTCAGTAAAGTTTCCCTGAATTGTATGTATAATAAATTATTTAAAGCCGTAATTTATACTCTGGTAAAGAGGGACAAACCTACTGCCGATTGTTCTTCCCTCCGGCTGATTATCCAGCTCTCCAGCGGATTGTTTCCCCCCTCCTGCCAATCAGCCTCCCCTTAGAGCGAGCACAGCCCTTCTCAGGACATAGAAAATCCAGCAACAGATATCTATTGCTGGATTTTCTATTAAGTATATGGATACACCTCTTTCATTAATCACCTCCCCAAGCTGCTAGTTAAAGGTTACCCTACTGGTCTTGGCTGATTCTGTTTTCCAGTTTCGCTTTCTGGTTCAAATTTGTATTTTTTTCTAGTTGCTTCTCCGCCACGGAGATGACGGATTGATTTGTGATATTCCAATACTTCTTTTACCTGATTGGCCAGCTCTGGATTTATTTCCGGTAAACGTTCTGAAAGATCTTTGTGTACTGTGCTTTTCGAGACACCAAATTCTTTTGCTATCACACGGACAGTTTTTCTCGTTTCCACAACATACTTCCCTATCCTGATAGTCCTCTCTTTGATGTAATCATGCACACCATTCGCCTCCCTAGTTGGATATTTCCGAGGTGTGGGTTTGAGACAAGGTGTAAATGTAGTGGCATATATTTTATTTGCATGTACAAGGAACTAAGTATTTGATTATGTAAGCTTAAGCAAATGATCTAGAAACATGTCACTAGATAATTTATCCAATTTTCAGTTATTAATAAGTAAAGGCAGGCTGTCTTTTATCTATTTCAGAAGTGCCACACAAGCTCTCACCTCAGACATTTCTGATTGCTTGGTTTGTAACATTTTATTACAAGAAGAAGAGGTTTATGATTATAATTTTAATTATTCGTTATAGGACAAGAAGTATTTTCAAAAGGAAGTCGGAAAACTTATATGAAAAAGGTCCAGCTTTCTCTTAGAAATCATTTATTCTTCTTTCTTACATTTAAATTAAAATTGAGTAAAGTACTGGTTTAGCTCCAAAGAATTAATCAACATCACCGAAATCAGGATCAGATTTAATCGTATCACCGGCAGCAGTACCTGGATCAGTCGTAATTGTAAAAGAAAGCGAAATTAGGATGATTAAGAGAAAAAACTTCAACTTTTTCATTAAAATTCCTCCTTGGAATGTTTGATCTGAAAAAGCCGGACCTTTTTACGCAGGAAAAAAGACCTAGTTTGCGAGGAGAAAAGAGAGGAGATATTAAATCTCCTCTTTACTGTTCATTTTCTTTAGGGCGGC
The DNA here is from genome assembly GCF_001878675.1 of Virgibacillus halodenitrificans. Taxonomy (NCBI): domain Bacteria; kingdom Bacillati; phylum Bacillota; class Bacilli; order Caryophanales; family Bacillaceae; genus Virgibacillus; species Virgibacillus halodenitrificans. Next base: position 3,397,613 of record NZ_CP017962.1, read on the forward strand.
AAGTGGTAATTTACTGAAAAAGTGGTCACTTCTTTTTTCAATAAATTCTCTATAAGATTTTAAAAGAAGTTGTTTATCTTGCTTTGCCCTCCCCATATAATATAGCTGAAAAGGACTGTTTAGTGGAAGTTCCTCAAGTATCTCAATGGCATTCTGGTTATTTCCTTTGGCAATTTCAATATGTGCCTGTTCACTTTTATCCTTTGTGTAGATGTTGTCCACCCGATTCCAGTGAGCTGCAAGAAAAGGAATATTTCGTTGTAGTATCAAATAATCATATTTTTCTATATGATGGTGTTTTGCCAGTTCCAATGCTTGGTGAAAATGGTACATACCTTGTGTATACGAATCAAATGTATAGGTTAAGCCCAGCTTAATATGTGTACCTATTTTAGTCATTGCATTTGTAGATTGGTTTAGCAACCGATAGCCAAACTTTCTTGCCATAATCACTTGATCTCTTAATGTATAATAAGTAAGCAAGATTTGGTAGAGTCTGACATGGAAATAATTGCGCAATACATTATCCTCTACTTCATTGAAAAGCTGAGGCTGATTATACAGAAAGTTACCTAATTTTGAATACTCTTGGAGGTCATAGTGCAAGGTAACGCGTAGCAGTTCAACTAAGCAGGTCAATTCAGGTTCCTTCGTTCGAATAAAATTTAGTCTGCCTAGTAATTCACGTGGTGGGGTCTGTTTTTTTCTTCTCTCAAGTGTGTACTGATAAACAAGTGCCCATTTACGGTTTGAAGTATAAGAGGATTGGTGATTTTTTAAAATGAGTGTCTCCAGCTCCGTATAAAATCCATTCATATACAAGAATTCCATCCCTGTCTTTTGAAGTTCCGGAGAGTTTGTTTGCAAACAAATTTCTTTTATTCGTTTTTTTGTAATCATCTCATCCTTATATTTCTGATAGAGCACTCCCATTAATTGCGACAAAGATAACTGATCCAAACCCGACAGCTCAACCTTCGAATTGAACATATGGAAGCTCCTTTCATATCTGGACAGATATTTTAATGTGCCTGTTATATTGTTACAAAATTCAACAATTATTGCACTTCTCTTAATATTAACATACTATTAGATCTTATTATACTTCATTCTCATATAAAAAGCCCGAAGAATGCCCTTTATTGTTGGGAAAATTCTTCAGGCTCTATTAAATATAGTCAGGGGGCATGCAGGACCTGAGTCATACAAAATTAGTACTTTTCAAATCCCTGCATGATATAAATTAGATTGTTTCTATTAAACTACGTTGAATGATCACAGCAATTTATGCACTTGCTGAAGTATCATTCGTTTCTTCCTTGCCTTGCTCTTCTTGCTTATCTGTATCCGTATTTGTTTCGTCATTCTCTTGAGTGTCTTCCTCTTGAGTAGGTTCTGTACTGCTGTCCTCTGTCTCAGTAGCTTCTGTTTGTTCTGATTGATCTTCTGCTTTATCTTCCTCAGCTACTTCTTCAGTAATATTCTCAAGCTTGCTTACTGGCTGATTGAAATAGGTTTCTGGGTTCACTTCTTTACCGTCTTTTCTAAGTTCGAAATAAACGTGTGTTCCACTGTCTTTTCCAAATAAGTTCTTTCCGGCAGTTCCTAATAGATCACCTTGCTTGATCTTTTCACCAGCTTTAACCTTTACCTCTCCAAGACTAGCATAGTACGTCATTACATCATTATCATGAGACAGTACAACGACATTTCCTAGCAATGGGTCCTCTTTCACTTCTGTAATAGTTCCACTTAGGGCAGCTACTACTTCAAAAGTTTCATCATTAGCAGAAGCAATATCTACTCCTTTGCTCTGATAATACCTGTTGTTATAGAGAACCAATGCACTTTCCTGGTCCTTTTGTTCCGCGTTGTAATCGAAGAATTTAGTTACGATTTCTGCTTGATCTTGGTTTGTTACAGGCATCTCTATAACTTCTTGCTGATCCATTACAGGTTGTGCATCTTCGTCATTTGGATTTGGCGAAAAGCCTTCTTCCTGATTGTCAATTTGGTCCTGGGCATCTGGAATCTGATTATCCAAGTTTTGATACCATACAACCACTGACAATAGTACTGCTGCTATTGTTAAATAGAGTGCCGGGAAAAACCACTTTTTCCGAAAAATGTTACTCCACTTATTTTTTGGAGTTCCTTTGTTTTCCTCATTCATAGATCATCACCTCAACAACCATTCTGATCAGAAAAAGGAAAATCTATACATCTCTTGAAAAAATTTTTGAAAAAAGTGTATTTAATCGTTTTATTAGGGTAAATTAAGCAATTACCAGATGGAGGAAGTGCCGTTAATGCCCTTTTTGGGAGATAATAAGCTTCATATAACTAAAATAAATTATTATTTCCAGCCGCATCTCTGTCTCCTGCAGAACCTATTATCAATTGTTTTGAGTTATCTTGTACTATTTAATTATCTGTAGAGTTGGAGTAAAATGCGACGTAGTGGATATGATTTTCTAATCTCGCTACGGGAAAATATTACGCTTTCCGCGGGCGGCCTGCGAGCCTCCTCGAACTCGGGCCTGCAGGATGCTGGTTACAAAGGCGTTGTCACAGGACGTGACGAACTTAGCCTTTGTTCCTAATTAGTTCCGTTCTGTGGGGTCTCGCTAGTCTCGCTTTTCCCGCTGGACAAGGAAAGCTACGTCAGCAAGGCATCGCACGAAGAAAATGTGTATTTCCATTTTCGAGGAGTCTACATATTTTCCCTCCGCTAAGGTGTATATCTCAAAGATTAAAGATAAGAGCTACTTATTCAATTCTTAAATACCTCAAATTAATCAATAGCACATACCAATTGATTGGAATGGAAGATGGCAATCTAAAAACGCCACGTCCTGGGACTGCGTTTCCTCGTCCCACCGAAAACATTTGTGGCAACGATTGCATGACCAACGTCCTGTTGGCCCACGACTCCTGCCGGAATAGCATGAGGCGAAGACCCTGGACGGAGCGTAGCGGAGGAAGCGGCTGAGGCCATGCCGGCGGAAAGCGTTCATCTTTAATGGAAATCAATGGCGGTAGATGATCATCAAAACGTATTAAAATATATTTTAGTAGTGTATCTTTTAGAAACAGTGATTTACAATACTTACAGTTACGTCGCAATATATAAATTTTGCGAAACAACTTTCAATCCCTAAATATAAAGAAGCAATAAAAAAAGCCCTGTCTATTTAGCGACAAGGGCTGGAGCTGTATCTGTGACCGTGCTTATCTCTACTCCTTTATAATAATGATTCACAATGTCCTTATATGTCTTCCCTTCTTTTGCCATCCCATTAGCACCATATTGGCTCATTCCAATTCCATGTCCATAACCTTTGGTAGTGAATATCAGATGGTCATTTTTTTGTTTAATTTTGAAATCGCTTGAGCGCAATTCTAACTTTTCCCTAACGACTCTTCCTGAAAACTTATGCCCATCAATCATCAGTTCATCTACCCGATTGCTTTTCGTTCTGGTTACTTCCATGACCAGTGACCCACTCTTGTTTAATTCCACTTTCATGGCGTTTTCAAATTGGTTTAGTGTAAATATTTTTTGATCTAAAAATTTTGGCGATGATTTATCCCAATGACTCTCCACACTGCGTAAGTATGGAAGTTCATTTTCCCAGTAGTCCTCCGAGTTTTCCGTAAAACCATTGCTTGTAGAGAAAAATGCAGGAGTTATAGGTTGGCTATTGTATGTTAGTATCTCACCCTTCGTTTCCTGGACTGCTTTCTTTATTTTATCTATTTTCCACTCATAATCGCTTCCCCACTGACGCTTTAGCTCCTTATCATCCTTATAAACCTGATGTTGGACAGTATCCGTTACATCCGATTCTTTCTTATCGTTTTCATTTGTGTGGAGCTTATGATTAACAATATACGTACGCGCCGCCAAGGCTTGCGCTTTCAATGCCTCCAATTCAAAATCAGCAGGCATTTCTGAAGCAATTACCCTGGAGACATAGGTCTCTAGAGGGACATTTTCTACTTCCTCGGATGTCGATCGCATAACTGCTACCGAAAATGGTGAAGCTTCTGTTTCTTCTTGCGGAGTCTGGGCAGTTTGCTCTTTTTCCACCATCCTGCTTTCATTTTCACTCTCTTTCCCAAATGGAATTACAATGAGCGTAGGGATAATTAGAATGATAAAAAATAAACTGGATATCATTAAAATTGTAGGGAGCTTCCATGTTGCTGCTGTTTTAGGCTTGTGAAAAGCTGTTTTCCTTTTCCAGGGCGGAATTTTTTTGGGAAGTGTTCCTTTGTATGTTGCCTTTTGCTTCGATTTTATTTTCTTTATGATGGATTTGTTCTTCGCTGAATGATACATATTTGGTTTTTTCAATGCCATCCCCCTTTGCATTCATTTAGTCTAGTATCCCTACTATTAAATGTATACAAAAGGGGATTTCAATAGAACATAAGATTTAGAAAACCTTAGCATGCTGTGGTTCAATTTTTTTCGTCTGCTCTTTAGTAAGCGTACTATCATAGAGATGACATGCCACATGATGGTCTTTTTCTACTTCTTGCCATGCTGGACGGAGTTCGGAGCATACCTCCATTGCCATCGGGCAGCGTGTCCGGAAAACACATCCACTCGGAGGATCGATTGGACTCGGCAATTCTCCTTCGAGGATAATCCGCTCTCTCCTTTCTTCAATATCCGGATCTGGTATTGGAATCGCTGATAACAAAGCCTTAGTATAAGGATGTAATGGGTTATCATAAAGCTGCTCACTTGTGGTTAACTCCACCATATTGCCAAGATACATAACCCCGATTCGATCCGATATTTGTTTCACCATAGATAAGTCATGGGCGATAAATAAAAAGGTTAAACCTTTTTCAGTTTGAAGCTCCTTCAAAAGATTGACTACCTGAGCTTGCACAGATACATCCAGCGCCGAGATTGGTTCATCCGCAATAATAAAATCAGGATTTAATGCGAGTGCTCGTGCTATTCCTATTCGTTGCCGTTGTCCGCCACTGAATTCATGCGGATACCGGTTAGCATGATCACGGTTAAGACCTACCTCCTCCAATAGTTGATAGACACGATCAAGCTGTTCTTTTTTATTTTTGTATAATCCATGTACTTCCATTGGTTCTGAAATAACCTCTTTCACAGTGGAACGGGGATTAAGAGAAGCATATGGATCCTGGAAAATCATTTGCATTTTACGATAAAAGGTAAAACGATCCTTCTCAGACAATGCATGAATATCATTTCCGTCGTAAATAACATCGCCTTCTGTTTTATCATACAGACCGAGAATCGTGCGACCAATGGTAGATTTTCCACATCCCGATTCTCCTACAAGTCCAAATGTTTCTCCTTTTTTCACATAAAAGGTAACCCCATCTACTGCCTTAAGCACCTTTCCTTTTCCCATATCAAAATGCTTTTTCAACTGATTTACTTGCAACACTTTATCGTCCATATTATTACTCCTTATTCTCATGCCAATAGCGGCATGCGGCACATAGCTCTTTTTCATATTTTGTTCCTTCTAAGTTGATAATTTCAATCCCTCTACCCGTTTGCGGTGAATGCAGCATCTTTCCATTGCCATAATAGATTCCTACATGATGTAATTTTCCCTTTCCCTCTTCATAGGCAAAGAAAATTAAGTCCCCTGGAAGAAGCTCATTAAAAGCAACCTTTTTACCTGAAGCAGCCTGGTCGCTCGCATCTCTTGGTATTTGATAGCCATTTGCTTTGTGAGTAGCATAAGCCAGACCAGAGCAATCGTAACCAAACGAACTCATGCCTCCCCAAAAATAACTTAATTCTAAAAACGGTTCTCCTGCTTCCACAATTGCCTTACCTGTTCCTTGTTCTATGCCTAAAGATGTCGTGAATATCTTGATAGATGATGCATGAATATAACCAGATCCGACTGGGGTTTTTACTTTTATTCTATCTTCCTGAACTTCTTCTATTGGCAGGAAGGTCATATAGCTGAGTTTCATTAACTCTTCACCCTTATCGGATGTGAGCCAAGCCTTATCACTGATAACGGCAGCAGTAAGTTCGCTTTCCCACTCCTCTTTTTTCACTTGTGTCAATTGTTTTAGGGGAACCCAGCCCGGGTAGCCACGTTCATCCTTGTTAGAAGGCTGTGAGGGGATAACTACTCTTGCCCACTCTTCCTTTATTTCATCAATAAGTACTGGCTCACCATATAAAAGTTGGGATTGAACACGGTTCTCGTCACAAAGTGCCAGTTTTTCCTCATGTGTGAGGTTCGCAATCCACTTATCTATATTCGTTGGGGTAGTCACGCCAGCTGTATCCACATCTCTAGCAGACTCTGGGGATGTCCATACCGTTGCAACTTGAACATTTGTTACCCACATTTCATTAGGGAATAAGTCAATTTGCTGTTTTATCATAGTAAGAACTCCTTTCCTATATATTAAGTTTTTCTTTCTTATGAGGTTGGTGCTCTCTCATATGGGGTGCGGGCTCTCTCATACTTGGTGATTCTTTCTCATATGAGATGCGGGTTCTCTCATATTTGGTGATTCTTTCTTATATGGCGTGCGGGTTCTCTCATATTTGGTGATTCTTTCTCATATGAGATGCGGGCTCTCTCATATTGGGTGATTCTCTCTCATATGAAGTGCAGGCTCTCTCATATTTGGTGATTCTTTCTCATATGAGATGCGGGCTCTCTCATATTGGGTGATTCTCTCTCATATGAAGTGCAGGCTCTCTCATATTGGGTGATTCTTTCTCATATGAGATGCAGGCTCTCTCATATTTGGTGATTCTTTCTCATATGAGGCTTCCGTTCTCTCATATGCATCTGAGATATACAACGTTTTATTGCTGGTTGATAATATATTGTTTATTAATTTTCTTAATACCCAATCCAGCAGCTGTACCTAAACGGATTACTTTTCCTTCATATGTAACTCCGCCCTGAATAAGATCGTCTGTAAGCATGAGAGGGGCATCAAAGTCATATCGTGTAACATTCGGTTGACTTGCTGCAAAATGAGCAGCTGCTGTTATACCAAGCCTCGTTTCTATCATACTGCCAACCATACATTCTACTCCATAGGCTTGAGCAAGTGTTGCGATTTTTAATGCCTGATGAATTCCTCCAGCTTTCATTAATTTAATATTAATCAGGTCTGCTGCCTTATTTTCTAATATTCGCTTTGCGTCAAGAGGAGAAAACACGCTTTCATCTGCCATAATTGGTGTCTCTGTATTGTCTGTTACATATTTTAACCCTTCTATGTCATATGCATTTACCGGCTGTTCAATGAGTTCAATATCCAATCCAAGGCTTTCCATCTGCCGAATGGCTTTCACAGCCTCCTTCGCGTTCCATCCTTGGTTTGCATCAAGACGAATAAGCGTATCATCTCCAATTTCTTGTCGTATAGCTTGTATTCGCTTCACGTCCTGCTCAATCTGATCCTTGCCAACCTTTATTTTTAACACGTTAAACCCATTATCTATGTACTTACGTGCGTCTGCGGCCATTTCCTGTGGAGTATTTACACTAACGGTATAATCTGTTTCAATTTCCTTCCTATATCCACCTAAAAAGGAGACAAGGGGGGTACTTGCTGCATTGGCGATACAGTCATAAAGAGCAATATCAACCGCTGCTTTAGCACTTGGATTTCCTACCATACTTCCATGTAATTTTTCAAAAATCTGTTCACGTGCATCTATATCCATTCCTAATAGCAAAGGCTTAAATACTCTATTTATGGCAAAATCTATACTTGCCAAACTATCACCCGTAATTACATGTGTCGGAGGCGCTTCCCCGAAGCCTGTTACTCCTCCTTCACAGGTGATTTTTACAACAACAGACTCAGCAATTGTCACTGTACGTAATGCGGTTTTAAATGGGGTATGTAGAGGAATAGCTGTTTGGAATGTTTCTATGTTTTGAATTTGCAAGGTGTCTCCTCCTTTGTTGTTCTAATTCACACCAGCCTGAATAGTTAAAGTTTTTGTATCTGCAGATAATTCTGCTTCCACTCCAAGAGGTACAGCAAAGTGCGGGAAACAGTGTCCAATTTTAAAACCGCAGAGCACAGGGCAGTTTAGCTTAGAAAGATAATCTAAAAACACTTGGTCCATAGTTAAACTGTGTTTCAAGGTTGGCTCAGTATCTGCAAAATCGCCTAAAATGACCCCTGCAGCCTCTTCCAGTTTTCCAGCAAGCTTTAATTGGTTAAGCATACCGTCAACTCGGTATGGCTCTTCTCCTATATCCTCAAGTAAAAGCAGCTTGCCATTCGTATCTATTTCAAACGGGGTACCGAGTGTGCTTACAATTAAGGAGAGATTTCCACCTACAAGCATACCCGTACTGTTGCCAGGAGTGATAACATGTAAAGATGATACTTTTTCTGAATATACATATGTAGCAGGTTCAAACAATTGCAGGAACATCTCTGCCGTAAAATCATCAAACGCTTCTTTTCCTATATCTGAAGCAACCATCGGCCCATGAAAAGTGACCAGGCCAGTCTGTTGGCGTATGGCCGTATGTAAGTATGTAATATCACTATATCCCCAGATAATTTTTGGGTTTTTTCTGATTAACTCGTAATCAAGAGATGACACAATTCTTCCGGTTCCATAACCACCACGGGCAAAAAAGATTGCTTTAATAACAGGGTCTGCAATCATCGTGTGAAAATCTTCCAAGCGCTGTTGATCTGTGCCGGCAAGATAGCCATGAATTTCATTTATGTGTTTGCCTACTTTTACTTTAAGTCCAAGTAATTCAAAAAAAGGAATGGCTTGTTGAAGTTTTTCTTGATCTGGTGGGCCAGCTGGAGCAATAATTCCAATCGTATCTCCTTTTTGCAAGCGCCCCGGCTTAATCATATCTATACCTCCTTTAAGTAAGCTAAGAAGCTCAATTATTTTTCCTGTCACAGTACTAAGAAAAGAAAAAGGGAGCCCATATACATATGTATATGAGCTATTCTCTATTATGTTAGTCTTCTAGTTTTTTCTAAAAATAGTTCTACTTTATTGTTTATCTGCCCACTTAAGCTCTACATAGCCTACTGGGTGACGCACAATGCCTGATACGTCTTCACTGTATATGAATACTTGATTGTAATAGTGAATTGGGAAGATCGGCATTTTCTCTGCTAGCAATTTCTCTGCCTTCTCCATATACTCCCAACGTTTTGCTTCATCTGTTTCGGATTTGGCATTAGCAATTAACTCATCATATTCTTTGTTCGACCAACCTGTACGGTTCATCGTTGAGTCTGTAATAAAGCTTTCCAGGAAGTTAACTGGATCACCATAGTCAAATAAGAAGGAGCTTCGGGATAACTGATGCTTTAAGCCTTTTTGATCCTCAAGGAATACATTCCATTCTGTATTCTCTAAGGAAACCTCTACGCCCAGATTATCCTTATACATACTTTGCATTGTCTCTGCAATTGCTTTATGGTCTTCACTCGTATTGTAGCTTAGTACTACTTCAGGTAACTCATCATAGCCTTCCTCTTTCATTCCTTCTTCAAGAAGCTTCTTAGCTTTTTCAGGGTCAAATTTCACCAAATCCCCATTCACCTCACGGAAATCTTTTCCGGAAGGATCTTTGAAGCCAGGGGAAACAAAACCTGTAGCTGGTTCTTCTTTATTTTTTGTTACAAAGTCAACAATGTCCTGTTGATTGATAGCTAACGCAAATGCTTTACGGATCTTTTCATTTTGGAATGGTTCTTCATTTACATTGAAACGATAAAAATACAATCCAGCCTGATCCTCAATAACTACATTATCTCCATCAATAAGCTGGTCAGCCATGTCAGAAGGAATGGAAGTCATATCAAGATCGCCTGATTCAAACATCTGATATTCTGTGTTTGTTTCATTAACCATAGCCCAATGAACCTTATCCAATTTCACTGTTTCTGCATCCCAATATTGATCATTCTTAACCATCATCATTTCACTATCATGTGCCCATGATTCCAATTTAAATGGACCATTGGAAACAAAGGAATCAGCTTCTGCATACCACTCTGAGTTTTCTTCGGCAACCTTTGCATTTACCGGGAAAAACGCAGGATTTGAAATAACATGCAGGAAGAAGCCTGTTGGAGCATTCAACGTTACTTCAAAGGTTTTTTCATCAACAGCTTTGACGCCCACATCATCTGCTGATCCTTCGCCATTATTATAAGCTTCTCCACCTTCAATAAAGTAACCAAGAAATGCTGCAGGAGAAGCTGTTTCTGGATTTAATAATTGCTTCCATGCATAGACAAAATCCTCTGCAGTTACTGGATCACCATTGGACCAGTTGGCGTTCTCCCTAATATGGAAGGTATATGTCTTTTGATCCTCCGAAATATCCCATGATTCCGCAATTGCTTCCTGTGGTTGATCATCTTCACCCAACCTTGTTAAACCTTCCATCAAGTTATTCAACACATTCCATGATACCGAATCAAAACCTACTGGAGGATTAAGTGAAGTAGGTTCACTTCCATTATTCATATATAATACTTTTCCATCGTCACTCTTTTCTTCTGTTGCTTCTGCATCATTACCATCTTCTTTCGGCTTTTCCTCACCGGCATCCTCATTTGCTGTACATGCTGCAAGCATAAGAACCGTGAGTATTGCCATCAAAACTACTAGCCATTTTCTCATACCTTTTTCCCCCTTTGAATTTTAATTATTGGCTGTTGAAGCCAAAAGCTGTTTAGCCCGCTCATCCTGAAGCCAGCAATCCACTTTATGTGCATCGCTTAGCTCCGTTGTGCCAGGATAAACTTTATCACACACCTCCATGGCAAATGGACATCTTGCAGTAAAAGGACATCCAACCGGAGGTGAGAATAAATCTGGTGGTGTACCGTCAATCGGTGTTAGTTTTTCCCCTTGCAAATCCAGGCGAGGCACTGATTTCAGTAATCCCTTCGTATAGGGATGCTGTGCCTGGTAAAATATTTCCCGCTTTGTACCAACCTCGATAATCTTTCCTGCATACATAACAGCAATTCGATCAGCAATTTTTGCTACTACGCCTAAATCATGTGTAATCAGGATAATGGAAACCCCTGTAGCTTCTTGAATTCTGTTAAACAACTCCAAAATTTGAGCTTGAATCGTCACATCAAGTGCAGTTGTAGGTTCATCTGCAATCAATAATTCCGGCTCACAAATTAAAGCCATTGCAATCACAATCCGTTGTCGCATTCCTCCACTGAATTGGTGTGGATATTGTTTTAAGCGTTCCTCCGGATTAGGGATGCCTACAAGGTTCATCATTTCCAATGCCTTTTGTTTGGCTTCTTCACCAGTAATCTTTTTATGCTGCCTTAGCCCTTCCATTAATTGAGTCCCAATTGTTAATGTCGGATTTAAGGCGGTCATCGGATCCTGGAATATCATGGAGATGTCGACACCGCGAATATTCCGCATTTGCTTTTCAGTTAATCGGACAAGATCTTTTCCATGAAAGTGAATGGATCCATTGGAGATCTTACCGGGCGGATCAGGTATTAAGCGCATAATCGCATTGGAGGTAACGCTTTTACCACATCCGGACTCTCCTACAATTGCCAAGGTTTCCCCTTTATTCAAATGAAAGTTAACACCACGTACGGCTTTTACTGTACCACCATAAGTAGTAAAGGTTACGTGGAGATCTTTTACATCAAGTATTTTTTCCATCTATGTCACCTACTTCCTCAGCTTCGGATCAAGTGCATCCTGAAGCCCGTCACCTAATACATTAAATGCAAACATCGTAAACGAGATAAAAAATGCAGGGAAAAACAATGTCCACCAATGTCCGGAAAGGATTGCTCCCAAAGCATCATTTGCCATCATGCCCCAACTTGCATGCGGAGATTGTATTCCAAGTCCCAGAAAACTTAGGAATGCTTCCGCAAATATGGCGCTAGGCACCGTTAATGTCATTTGCACAATGATTGGTCCCATTGTATTTGGTATTAAGTTTTTTCTTATAATCCGTGAAGTTTTCGTTCCAAATGACCTTGAGGCCAGCACAAATTCATAGTTTTTAATTTGAAGTACTTGTCCTCGCACAATCCGGGCCATACCTACCCAGCCGGTAACTGTTAAGGCAAGGATGATCGTTCCTAAACTTGGCCCAAGTACAACCAGCAGTAGAATAACAACAAGCAAATAGGGCAGGCCATATAAGATTTCGATAATGCGCATCATAATATTGTCAGCACGTCCACCTTTATATCCGGAAATACCCCCATAAATAATACCAATTGTAAAATCTATTAATGCAGCCATTAGCCCTACAAACAATGATATACGTGCACCAAACCATGTTCTTGTAAATACGTCTCTTCCCAAGGAATCTGTGCCAAACCAGTGATCTCCAGAGGGAGGCTGAAATTGATTTGGCAAATTAGTTTTATCTACCGTATAAGGAGAAATTATTGGACCAAATATAGCCATAATAGTTAATAAAACAAGAAAAACGAGACCAGCCATCGCTAATTTGTTTTTTACTAATCGTTTCCAAGCATCTTGCCAATAAGATAGTGAAGGTCTGGATACGACCTCTGCTGCTTCTTTATCCGTTTCTTTCCATGTAAACCAGTCATTTGGTATTTCAGCAGGAGAATGTGCTGTTTCTATTTTGTTTGCTACTTTCATTAGGATTCTCCTCCTTTTTTATGTATCTTAATACGAGGATCCAAAATGCCATAGGCAATATCTACAAGGAAAAGCATAAAGATGAGAAAAGCACTGTAAAACACAGTTGTTCCCATAATGACTGGATAATCTCGTTGATTAATACTCTCTACAAAATATTTCCCCATGCCAGGTATTGCAAAGATCTTTTCGATGACAAACGTCCCTGTTAAGATACCTGCAAGTAACGTACCCATAATCGTAACAACTGGCATAAGCGCATTTTTAAGGGCATGCTTAAACACAATTTTCCACGGGGAAAGCCCCTTTGCTCTTGCCATCTTAATATAGTCCTGTGTAAGAACTTCTAGCATCGTAGACCTTGTTAATCTGGCAATGATCGCCATCGGTCCAGTAGCAAGTGCGATGATTGGTAGCACCATATGTGCAGGACTTGACCATGTTGCAACAGGGAAAATTTCATATTTCACTGCCAGTTGCTGAATGAGCAATGTTGCAAGCACAAAGTTTGGTATGGAGATTCCCAATACTGCCAAACTCATTGCCATATAATCAATGATACCGTTATGTTTTAAAGCAGCAACGATACCTAGAATAATTCCAGAAAAGACAGCAACTAAAATGGTGACAATCCCAAGTTCAAAGGAAATGGGAAATCCTCTTCCCAATAAATCATTTACCGTTTGGTTTGGTTGTTTGATAGAAGGTCCAAAATCAAGGGTCACAATTGATTTTAAATAGAGTAAGTATTGGATATGGTATGGTTCGTCCAGGTTATAATGTGCCTCCAGGTTCTTCTGTACAGTTTCATTCGTTCCACGCTCTTCATTTAAAGGTGAACCTGGGATGGATACCATCAAGACAAATGTTAAAGTCACAATAATCCATAGGGTTACAGCCATAATCAGTAAACGTTTGAGTATATATTTCAGCATTGGCAACCCCTCCTAAGAAAATGTAGTATTCATCGCGAGCTCTGTCATGACAAGCATCGCTTGATATGCTTCCAATATATTTTTAGCCTGAAAACGAACAATGGTAGTACCAGGCTCAATTTCTGTTCCTGGCATCAAATTTGCCCATTCTGCCTGCCCAAAGTTATTAAATTCAATTCGCAACATTGGATTTTCCGGAGGTGTTAACGGTTTCACGTGATTGCGGTTTTCCAACGCTATCTTTACCTTTTCTGTCAAAAGCTCACCGGCTTTCTTTGGTGTGAGACTCTTGACAGACGATCTCGAAATTGTTTCCTTCACTGCAGCTACAGTAACTCCCGGAATTAATTCCTTAGCTTCTTTCGTTGCTTGATCATCACCTGCCACAAGAAGAATTGGGACGCCATAATAGCCTGCGACGTAAGCATTAAACCCTATCTCACCAATTACATGGTCATTTATGTAAAAATTTCTAACAGCGTGAATCATCGCATGAGACATGACACCAAATTGGCCTGCACGCGCATGATACCCCACAAACATCGCCCCATCATATGTATTATCCAAACCTTGCATCATAGAAAGCGGTTTCACTTCTCCGGTTATTAATTTAGCTTCGGGGTGCAAATGATCTATTAATATATTATTCATTTTTGAATGACTATCATTCACTAAAATATCTTTCCAGCCAGACTTCCACGCTGCATCGATTACAACATTCGTTTCATCTGTCATTATTTTTCTCGCCCGTTCATAATTATGCTTACGAAAGTCTACATATGTATGGTCAGGTAAACCAGTGATTCCTTCCATATCCACAGAGATGTATAATTTCATGTAGTAACACCTTTTCCTTCCATTAAAATTATTGGTAATTTTCTTTCAATTTTACCATACAAATTTTGAAATTAAAAGACAATTTATAAAATTGTAAGGTTTTCTACTACTGCTACGTAAACATTTCTGTGTTTCAAGGTATAAAAAATTTAAAGGAAACCGATACTGGCTAGTAAGCTATGAAAATAATATAAGAATATTTGAAGTAGGAAGATTCATCTGAGTTGTAAAACTAACTATTCTAAAGAAATGGGCAACCCATTGATTTCCGCTTTAGTGGGACGCTTTCACACCTCCGGGTACAAGTGCGACATCTGTTCGTGACCTCACAGTGTCTACTTTGCCACCGGCATGGCTTCAGCCGCCCCCGAAAAGCGCAGTGTTTTTGTAGCGGTGATATAACTAGATTCAATGTTTAAGTCAGCTTTCCAACAGAAGGTTACTTCTTATACTGTACTTAAAAGTTACTTCGGGGTTTATATACATTTTCAAAACATTGCATAAGCCCGGAATATATTAGCACCAATATTTATGGTTTTTTAGACAATACAAAAACAGATGAACATAGATATGCCCACCTGCTTCGCTAAGAAAATATGGTAATTTTATTATGATAACTCTGCTATAATGTTTTGTTTTTGATAATCTACTTTTGCAAATGGATTAATTACATCTCCACTTTCATCGACGCGCTCGATATCTGCACCTAACGCAGCCAATTTACCTGCAAAGTTAACATATCCGCGATCCAAATGCTTCAGTTCGGTTACTCGTGTATACCCATCTGAACAAAGACCAGCTAAAATTAATGCTGCTGCAGCTCGAAGGTCGGTCGCTGCTACTTCAGCTCCTTGTAGATCACTTGGGCCTTCAATTATTACACTACGACCTTCTATCTTCATTTTTGCATTCATTCTACGGAATTCTTCCACATGCATAAATCGGTTTTCAAAAACAGTTTCCGTAATAACACTAGTCCCTTCTGCACATAGCATTAATGCCATCATTTGAGACTGCATATCTGTAGGAAAACCTGGGTGTGGTAATGTCTTAATATCTGTTGCTTTTAATTGCTTAGGTCCAATAACCCGAAGTCCGTTTTTCTCTTCCTTCACTGAAACATTCATTTCTTCCAGCTTTGAAATAACGGAACGTAAGTGCTCACTTTCCGCATTCTCAATTAAGATGTTACCACCAGTAATTGCTGCCGCAACCATGAAAGTTCCAGCTTCCACGCGATCAGGAATAATGGAATGCTCCACACCGTATAGCTTTTCCACACCTTCGATACGAATTGTCTCCGTACCTGCGCCAACTATTTTGGCTCCCATTTTATTCAAGTAGTTTGCTAAATCTACAATTTCAGGTTCTTTCGCACAGTTTTCAAGAACTGTTTTACCCTCTGCCAAGGCTGCTGCCATCATAATATTTTCCGTAGCACCTACACTTGGCATATCCAAATAAATCTTAGCACCTTTTAAGCGCCCTTTTACGTGTGCTTCTACAAAACCGTTTCCAACATGTACTTCTGCTCCCATTGCTTCAAAACCTTTTAGATGCAGATCAATAGGTCGTGATCCAATTGCACACCCACCAGGCATTGCAACATTTGCATGGCCATAGCGTGCCAATAAAGGTCCTAATACCAATACAGATGCTCGCATCTTTCTTACATATTCAAACGGTGCTTCCGTTGTAAGTTGATTGGAAGCATCAACGGTAACTGTATTATTTTCAAAATGGACATCTGCATTCATATTGCTTAGTACTTGATTTATTGTATATACATCCGCCAATTCGGGAACATCTTTGATGACACTCTTTCCTTCACTTGCTATAAGGCTTGCAGCAATTACAGGAAGGACCGCATTCTTTGCACCCTCGACCTTTACGGTGCCCTTTAATTGGTGTCCGCCTCTTACGATGATTTTTTCCATATTTCAAATCTCCTTCAGATCCAATTTCATAATATTAATATTCATTTATTAGGATAGGTGTTCCTATCATGTATGTCTGTGTTCCATCTTCATGTTGTTTTACAGCCACTTGCACATTCATCGGTGTATTTTTTACTACAATTTTCTCGCTCCATAGTGGTGTATACCCGTAAAGGATTTTTTTATGCACCGAATTTACCATGTTGTCATATTGTGTATGTACATGTTGAATATGGAGTTTTTTTGTCAAATCTTTTAAAAAATAATCACCTTTAATTATACCATCATTACTAGTTGTCAGACAAGCAAATTTTTTTGACGTTTGATTGAAATATCGATCTGATATTTTTTTTAGCTTTCTTACGTATTTTTCTTGAGTCTCATGGCTCCATTTCGTACCTTTAATTACTGCGATGAACTCTATAGAATACATATTATCCTTAGGAACGACAACATTATATTGTTCGTTTATTTCACCTGATTTATGTGTGCTCTCAAAAGAATAGTTTAAACTTTTTTCAGTTTCTTTCCTAGTGACTAAATACCTATTGTTTAAATCCAGAATTAAATCATCTATCTTTTTTCTATCAATCTTTTGTTTTATTGTGGTTTGCCAGGATGTGATCGTCAGATTATTTTCCAACACCGTATTAGCGATATCAGTTAACTCATCCTCATATGCTTGTTTTGCTATTGTCTCAGTTGTTATAAAAAATAATAGAATACTAATAAGTGCCACTTTCTTAAACATAAAAAAACCCCCTGCAATACATAATTAGTTATAGTATTGACAGCGGGTTTCTTTAGTATACAAAACAAAACTCGACATTTACTAGATTGCTATTGTTATGTTTTAGAAAAAATAAATCAGATCACTTGACCATTGAAGAATATCAAGGAAAAATCTACTAACACCTGTTCCAATTACGATAGCGATTAACAGGAAAAAGACTTGTGCTTCCTTGGCCTTTCCTTTACGAATGATCGGATCAAAATTAATTGCAAGCATTAATTTCCATGCCAAATAAATAAATATTAAATGTGATACCATACTGAATAATGCCATTTGTCCAATTGAAAACATAATAACCACCTTCGTTAAATTACCTACTAGATACTCTGCCATTTAAAATAGCAAAAGTCAACGACTTGCATTTAGTGAAAACGCTTTTTATGGAAAAACACAGAGTCTTTGTAGAAATATAGAATAATTTCCCGGGAAATAACGACAATTACTTACAGCATAAATACCACCAAAGCTATTCGTCGCCGATTAGATTAGACAGCTGCAGAGCAAAGTTATCCGCCGCAGAATACATTAAAACCTACAATTACTGCAACAGCAAAAAGCTTCTGCACAGAGAGTGCAGAAGCCTTTTGTTTGTATTATTGGCCCACATTAATGCGGTTCAATGCTCTTTTGAGTGCTAATTCTGCCCTTTGGAAGTCGACATCGTCTTGCTTAGACTGTAGGCGGCGTTCTGCACGTTCTTTTGCTTCTTTGGCACGTTGAACGTTGATATCAGATGGTTTTTCTGCAGATTGAGCAAGAATTGTTACCTTTTCCGGCCGAACCTCCATAAACCCACCACTCACAGCAAGATGCTCCACACGGTTTTCGTGCTTTAAACGTACTGCACTAATTGTTAATGGAGCAACTAGTGGAATATGACCTGGTAAAATCCCAAGTTCTCCACTCTCTGCTTTACAGCTAACCATTTCAAAACTATCTTCCAAGACTGGACCATCAGGAGTAACAACACTCACAGTTAGTGTTTTCAATGTAACCCCTCCTAAGACAGGCATGAAGCTGGTCGCTGAATTTATGTAAAACATGCGACCATTCTAATTTAGACAGACTTCTACCTTATGTCTATTATTCCATTCCTTTTGCTTTTTCAACTACTTCTTCAATACGGCCCACAAGACGGAATGCATCCTCTGGAAGGTCATCGTATTTACCTTCAAGAATTTCCTTGAAGCCTTTTACAGTTTCCGCTACTGGAACATAAGAACCTTTTTGTCCTGTAAACTGTTCTGCAACGTGGAAGTTCTGTGATAAGAAGAACTGTACGCGACGGGCACGAGCTACAATTAGCTTGTCTTCATCACTAAGCTCATCCATACCAAGGATTGCAATGATATCCTGAAGTTCTTTATAGCGTTGAAGTGTACTCTGTACTTCACGTGCAACTTCGTAATGTTCATCCCCAACAACTTCTGGATCCAATGCACGAGAAGTTGAAGCTAGCGGATCAACCGCTGGGTATATCCCTTGCTCAGAAAGCTTACGATCCAAGTTGGTTGTCGCGTCTAAGTGAGCAAATGTTGTAGCTGGTGCCGGATCTGTATAGTCATCCGCTGGTACGTAAATTGCCTGAATAGATGTTACAGAACCTTTATCAGTTGAAGTGATACGCTCCTGTAATTGTCCCATTTCAGTTGCTAACGTTGGCTGATAACCAACTGCTGAAGGCATACGGCCAAGTAGTGCAGAAACCTCAGAACCTGCTTGTGTAAAGCGGTAAATGTTGTCAACAAAGAATAGTACATCCTGTCCTTGCTCATCACGGAAGTACTCTGCCATTGTAAGACCAGTTAATGCCACACGCATACGTGCTCCAGGTGGCTCGTTCATTTGTCCGAAAACCATAGCAGTTTTTGTAATAACACCAGAGTCTTTCATTTCATAGTAAAGGTCATTTCCTTCACGTGTACGTTCCCCAACACCGGCGAATACAGACAGACCACCATGCTCCTGGGCAATGTTATTGATTAACTCCTGAATTAATACGGTTTTACCTACACCGGCTCCACCAAACAGACCAATCTTACCACCTTTAATGTATGGTGCTAAAAGGTCTACAACTTTGATTCCTGTTTCAAGAATTTCTGATTCTGTAGACAGGTTTTCAAATTTTGGTGCTTCACGGTGAATCGGGTCTAGACGAGTATCTGCTGCCAATGGCTCATCAAGGTCAATTTTCTCCCCAAGTACGTTAAATACACGTCCTAAGGTAACCTCACCTACTGGTACAGATATTGGTCTTCCTAGATTTTCTACGATCATGCCACGCTTAACACCATCTGTGGAACCCATCGCGATAGTACGAACACTATTATCACCAAGATGTAAAGCAACTTCCAGCGTTTGGGTAGTTGCTTCAGAGCCATCTTCGGATTCAACAATGATGTTCAAAGCGTTATATATAGCTGGGATCTGGCCGTCGTCAAATTTAACGTCTACGACTGGTCCCATAACTTGTGTAACGTGTCCTTTGCTCATCGATTTCCCTCCTAACTTACTTTCGAGCTATTCTAATGCAGCTACTCCACCGATAATTTCAGTGATTTCCTGCGTAATAGCTGCTTGGCGTGCACGGTTATAAGACAGCGTTAAATCTCCGATGAGATCATCTGCGTTATCCGTAGCACTCTTCATTGCTGTCATACGAGCAGCATGCTCACTTGCTTTACCATCTAGTAATGCTCCATAAATAAGACTTTCTGCATATTGTGGTAAAAGAACTTCCAAGATTTGCTCCTGACTTGGTTCGTACTCATATTGGCTGCTTGATCTATTATGAGGAATATTCGTAATAGGAAGCAGCTGCGTTGTTGTTACTTCCTGTGAAATAGCACTAACATAATGATTATAGAAAATGACTAGCTCATCAATCTCTTCATCTATATACATTTGCACTGTTTCAGACGCCAATTCCTTAATTTCTGAGAAATTCGGCTGATCAGGTACACCAATAATACTCTTAGCTACAGGCATTCCTTGTTTTCTACAGAAATCATATCCCATTCGCCCAATTGCGATTACTGTATACTCATCTGTGGACTGATGGTTTTCCTGTACTGTCTGATGAAGGCGTTTCAATACACTACTGTTGTATGCACCTGCCAAGCCTCTATCAGAAGTAATCACAAGATAGCCAGTTTTCTTAACTTCACGCTTACTGAGCATCGGGTGACTTGCATCCATATTACTTGTTGCAATACTTGCTACAACCTCTTGGATTTTCTCACTATATGGAACAAATGCTTTTGCATTTTGTTCTGCTTTACTCATCTTAGAGGCGGAAACCAGTTCCATAGCCTTTGTAATTTGTTTTGTTTTTTTGGTCGAATCGATCCGACCTTTAATATCTCTTAGTGATGCCAAGCTTTTTCACCACCCTTTCATTAAAAGGTTGCGTCTCGTTTTTAGTATCATGAATCTGTATCCCCAGAATTTATAGATTCTAACGATACAGACTATTTTTTATATTACTCTGTAGGCAAGAATGTCTTCTTAAATGATTCTACTGCTTCGTTCATATCCTCTGCTTCTGGAAGTTTTCCTGTTTCACGGATAGATGCCAATAATTCAGCACGGTTTGAATCTAACCACACATGGAATTCATCTTCAAAACGAGTGATATCTTCTACAGCAATATCATCAAGGAATCCTTTTGTTAATGCGTATATGATCATTACTTGTTTTTCAACAACTAATGGTTTATGCAATCCTTGTTTTAGAACCTCAACTGTGCGGGCTCCTCGGTCAAGTTTTGCTTTTGTTGCTTTATCCAAATCAGATCCAAATTGAGAGAATGCTTCCAACTCACGGAATGAAGCAAGGTCAAGTCTTAATGTACCTGCAACTTTCTTCATTGCTTTGATCTGAGCTGATCCCCCTACACGGGATACGGAGAGACCTGCGTTTATCGCCGGACGCACCCCAGAGAAGAATAGATCAGATTGCAAGAAGATCTGTCCATCTGTAATCGAGATAACGTTTGTCGGGATATATGCTGAGATATCGCCAGCTTGTGTCTCAACGAAAGGTAATGCAGTTAATGAACCGCCACCTAAATCGTCATTTAATTTAGCAGCACGTTCCAATAGGCGTGAATGTAAGTAGAATACATCCCCTGGGAATGCTTCACGGCCTGGCGGACGACGTAACAATAGGGAAAGTTCACGATAAGCAGCAGCCTGTTTAGATAGGTCATCATAAACTACTAATACATGCTTGCCGTTATACATGAATTCTTCACCCATGGATACACCAGCATATGGTGCAAGATATAATAATGGAGCTGGATCAGATGCACCAGCAGATACAACGATTGTATAATCTAATGCACCGTAACGACGTAGTGTTTCAACTGTACCTCTTACTGTAGATTCTTTTTGACCGATGGCTACATAGATACAAATCATATCTTGATCTGCCTGATTTAGAATAGCATCTACAGCTACAGTTGTTTTACCAGTTTGACGGTCACCAATGATAAGCTCACGCTGTCCACGACCAATTGGTACTAACGCGTCAATTGCTTTAATACCTGTTTGCAATGGCTCATCAACTGATTTACGATCCATTACGCCTGGAGCAGGTCCTTCAATTGGGCGTGTTTTAGATGTTTCAATTGGACCTTTACCATCAATTGGCTGTCCAAGTGGGTTAACAACACGTCCTAACAATTCCTCTCCAACTGGTACTTGCATAATACGTCCTGTACGACGAACTTCATCGCCTTCTTTAATGTCTGTATATGGGCCAAGAATAACAATACCAACATTACTCTCTTCCAGGTTTTGCGCCATACCCATTACACCATTGGAAAATTCAACAAGCTCTCCAGCCATAACGTTGTCAAGGCCGTGAGCACGTGCGATACCGTCCCCAATTTCGATAACTGTTCCGACATCACTTACTTCAATATCTGAATCAAAGTTTTCAATTTGTTCCTTTATCAGCTTACTAATTTCTTCAGCTTTGATGCTCATACCATTTCACCCCTATCATCATTTGTTTGCAGTAACAATTTCCCGCTCGATTCTTCTTAGCTTTCCACTAACGGAACCATCATAAATGGTGTTACCCATA
Organism: Virgibacillus halodenitrificans; assembly: GCF_001878675.1. Taxonomy (NCBI): domain Bacteria; kingdom Bacillati; phylum Bacillota; class Bacilli; order Caryophanales; family Bacillaceae; genus Virgibacillus; species Virgibacillus halodenitrificans. Next base: position 3,419,879 of record NZ_CP017962.1, read on the forward strand.
CGAATTTTCATCCCACCGATAAGGGAAGGATCAACCACGTTTTCAAGCTGGATTTCTTGCTTATTAAATCGCTTAGCAAAAGAAACTTCCAGTTCTTTGCGCTCCGCATCTGATAGTTCACGAACCGAGTATACAGTTGCTGCTGCACTTCCTTTTGCATCATTCACTAATTGGATAAAATGATCAATAATGGATGAAGTGATCTCAATTCGATGACGTTCTACAAGTATCTTTAATGTGTTAACGACATCTGCATGAAGACCTTGAAACACTTCTGCCAGGAATTGTTTCTTTTTCTCATTATTAACACGAGGATGCTTTAGGAATGTATATAACGATTCATTTGTTTCAAATACTTCTTTTACTACAAGCAGATCTTCTCCAAACTGCTTTATTGTAGTCTTTTCATTTCCAATTTGGAAAAGAGCATCTGCATATCGTTTGGCAACTACTGCTTCACTCATAGCTCTTCTCCTACCTCTTTAATATAATCATTAATTAGCTTCTCTTGATCCTGTGCACTGATTTCTTTCTCAATTACCTTGCTGGCAATAAGAACAGATAGTGATGCAACTTTATCCTGTAAAGCCTGTAATGCTTTTTCTTTTTCATTCTGTATATCAGCCTGTGCTGCTTTTTTAATACGATCAGCCTCGGCTCTCGCTGCTTGAATAATCTCTTCTTCCTGACGAGTTCCGGCATTTTTCGCGTCTTCAATCATTTTTTGTGCTTCTTGCTTCGTTTGCTTCAATTGTTCCAATGCTTCCTTAGATGCCTTTTCAGCATCTGCACGGCTTTTTTCAGCTGTTTCGATTTCGGAAGCTACATAATCTTCACGCTTTTTCATCATGTCCATTACTGGGCCCCAAGCAAATTTCTTTACCAATAAAAGCAAAACGATGAAGAAGAACAATTGCATGAGCATGTCGCCGACATGAAAACCACCAAGTGCGGCATAAATAGTTGAATACTCAGTGAATGCTTGCACAGAATTCACTCCTTTCACTTCATAATTAGTGAATTACATATATAATCATGTTCGATAATTAATAAGTATAAACAACGGCGAAGGTTCTATGGAAGATGATCTTCGCCATTTGAGTGGTGTATCTATTTAACTACATTACCATTAATGCGATAACTACCGCGATGATCGGCATTGCCTCAACCAAACCTACACCAATAAACATTGTTGTTTGAAGTTGACCTTTTAGTTCAGGTTGACGAGCAATCCCTTCAACTGTACGACTCACGATTAAACCGTTACCTACACCAGCACCTAATGCACCTAATCCTACTGCTATTGCAGCTGCTAAAGCTCCCATAATATAAATCCTCCTCAAAATAGTTGTATAAGTTTTTTAAAAAATAATTTCCGGTTTCAATAGAGTTACTATTAAAACTGGTTAATTAACATAATTAGTGATCTTCACTTACTTTATGTGACATGTAAACCATTGCCAACATGGTGAAGATAAATGCCTGTATTCCTCCAATAAATACACTGAATCCTTGCCAAGCCAGGAATGGTATTGCTCCTCCAAGGAAGCCTAAAACACCAGAAGTGGTTAAACCTACTAATAGAGATAACAGTACTTCACCAGCGTATAAGTTACCGAACAAACGCAAACCGAGTGTTAGCGTGTTCGCAAATTCTTCCACGATCTTAATTGGAAATAAAAATGGTAGTGGACGGAAATAGTCTTTCACGTATTCACTTCCACCTCTTAATTTAATTCCATAGAAATGGGATAATACAATTACCATAGCTGATAGTGTTAATGTAATCCCCGGATCAGCTGTAGGCGATTTCCACCACACGTCATGTCCGACAACTCCATTCGTTACTACCCCCAGCATGTTTCCAACCAGAATATATGTGAACAGTGTCAAAGCTAATGGAAGAAATAGCTTACCAGTCTTCCAATCCATCGTGTCATTAATAATGCCCTTAACGAAGTCCAGAACCCACTCCATAACATTTTGTGCACCGGTCGGCTTCATTTGCAGCTTTTTGGCACCCAATACACAAAGAACAAAAACAATGAGTGATGTGATAAACATCATTAATACATTCGACATATTGAAATCCAGCCAGGAAATTCCAAATACATCTTCTACTATCGGTGCTGTATGATCCACCTTATTCACCCCTCTTTCATGTATTAATTCTTATTCTTAAAAATAGCAAAATCTATCATAATGACCAGGTAGGATGTCATTAATCCAATTAGAACGGAAATGATATGAAAGTACGTGTCAAAACGCATTGCGATGATGATTACTAATGCTGCTGCTGCAAACCTTGAAACAGTACCGAGCCCTCTTGCAGGCTGCTTATCCGCAACCGCATCTGTAAAGTCGGCTATTTTCTTCTGCAGTAGATATAAATTGTAGAAACTTACTGAACTTCCTAATAAAAGACCTAGGAAAATGCGGGAGTATGGCGTGAATCCAGCCCCAATTACGAGCAGTGCAAGAAGGTAGAACATCCATTTTCGCTGACGTGCTATCATGTTTTCATATTGCGACATAATTCCCTCTTCTCTCGTATTTTTTGCAGAATTCTCACAAGAATAGTTTTTCTTGCTTTCACCTCATAGAAAGCCAAATTGCGCATTTTTCACAATAGCTTATAAAAAAATATAGGAAGTGTGCGGAAGGTCACAGCAACTGTAAAAAGAACTCGATATAATATGTATATCTTTATCATATATTAGAGAAATTTCCTATCTATTAATGAAACCCCTTACTAGTCCACACTAAGCAAGTGTACATGAGCACAACCCTATTGTCAATTGGTTTTAGCTCAGTTTTGACTTGCATATTACTTCCAATATTTTTTGAATATACTGGTAGAAACAAACTCGTTTGTCGGGCAGCATTTCGCAAACCACGGATCAAAATTAATACCGTTCATGTATCTGATTAAAATTGGATTTTTACCTGTTTTTGCCATTATGAATCATGCACCAAAGGGTATTCCTCCATTTGGATTGCCAATCTGGAAATGACACTGAAATCCCCCTATTATTATAAAGGAAATCCTACTATATTTAAGTGACGTTTTTGTGAACACTTTTTGAATTTCTTTATTCAAGAAATATAATGCCTTCTGCTATTAAAACAATCCCCATTTGACGGGGTTTTGATTTTATAGTTATTTAGCCAAGCCATAAGAAAAAAACTATTAATTGCAGAAGAAATTGATCCGCCAACATAGATAACCATCTGTCTTTCGCAGAAAAATTTCCTCGCCACAAAAATTCTATGGCGAGGAGATTAAAGCATGAATTTTTAAACCATTTGTTTTTCCTTAGCAGTGATTAACCATTTAAACTTGCCTCACACTCTATAGAATTTATAGCTTACCTAAGTAAAGTAATGCCTTCTAGCTTTCTTCGTCAATTTGCAATTGGGTTTCATGGGTGGTAATAGAACCATCTTCCAAATAGACCGTGATTAATGCTTTATACTGACCAGATTTACCTACTGCCGATTTTCTGATCTGTCCTTCATTTATCCCAGTCTCCAGCTCTTCCATCTCCAGGATAGTTCTATCAAACAGAAGCGTATCAGGGTCGTACAGGTCAATCTTTACTCGTTTAGCTGGTTCAGCCATATATATACGATACATATACATATCTTTAGAAAATGACTTCCATGAGAATTCGAATCCCATGGCCTTTGGATTATCTGCCGACTTATTAACAAATAAATATGGAAGTTGATATGTTTTTTCATCTTCCGTAAGCTTTAACCACCCTTGATGCAAACCTTCTTCCAGTTGTGTAGTGGAGATAGTCAATTTAATAGGGACTTTACGTTTTTCCCCACCTTGCAAGGTGAATGAGAGGGGTAAATTCCAACTGATTCCTTTTTCTTTCATTGGTATATCGAAAGAATATGTCTTTGGTTGATTTGTCATATTCTCTATCACTAACTTCTTCTCCTTATTTGTTGTTCCCCCATCGGCTTTTCCAAAAGCAAGTAATGAATTATAAATAATTGTGTTCGTGTTAATTGCCTCAGCTGGACGGATTTCTCCCGCCCCCTGAACGATCGGATCCAAAGATTCTCCTTCTTCTGTTTCCATGTGAGCTGCGGTCGTTTTTAATGCTCCAAACAACTGATCAACTGTCCAATCCGGCTGTGCTTCTTTAAGTAGAGCAATAGCCCCTGCCACATGTGGTGCTGCCATGCTTGTACCCTGTAACTCTTTATAGCCAGCAGGAACTGTACTTAAAATAGATGTACCGGGAGCAAGCACATCTGGCTTAATATCCCAATTTACAGTGACTGGTCCCCTCGAGCTAAAATCGGCAATACCAGCTGGAGTTTCTTTATAAATCGTTTCCACCCCTTTGGTGCCATGTTTCATTTGTTCAATTAGCCATTGTCCGCTTTTTTTAGTAATTGCTGCTACCGGTACAGTTAATGGATCATTTTCGTTCTCTACCATACCTTGGAACAAACCTTCCTGGTTATTGTAAATTAACACTGCAATCGCTCCAGCCATTTCAGCTTGCTTTGCTTTTTCATAAAAAGGAATTTTCCCTCGTTGAAGAAGCGCTATCTTTCCTGACATATCTTTTCCGTCCTCGGCATTAACTATTGGATAATACTTTTCTAATCCCCACGGGAGAGAGCCAATCATCGGTAGAAGAGGAATTTCCTTATTAGTTACAGGTTCATACAAGAAAGGAATACTCGCAGGAGCACTAGTAGCGCCTACTGACAATGCTTTTGATGCAGTTGCTGGTGAACCAACTGTCCAGTTATTTGGTCCGTTATTTCCATTTGCAATTACTACTGCAACTCCTAGCTCTATGGCACGATTAACGGCAATGCTTGTGGGGTAGTCCGGTCCATTAACGGTGTTGCCAAGCGATAAATTCATTACATCCACTCCATCTTTAACCGCTCTTTCCATTGCAGCAATCACTTGTACAGAGGTACCACTTCCACCTGGACCAAGAGCCCGATATGCGTAAATCTCTGCATTTGGGGCCACACCTTTAAGCTCTCCATCTGCAGCAATAATTCCTGCAACATGTGTACCATGTAATGTTGGAAGGCCTTCTTCGGGAAGAGTCTCCATCGGATCTTCATCCAAATCAACAAGGTCATAACCTTGCTGGTAATTCTTTTTTAAATCTGGATGCGTATAATCTATTCCTGTATCAATCACACCAACTTTGACACCCTTCCCTGTATAACCCGTTTGGTTTATTGCAGATGGAAGCACAGCATGTTGATCTGCATTCTTTTCAGTTATGCTAATTGCCTCGTATGTTTGCACACCGTGAATATTTTTTATAAATTCAAGTGACTCCATTTTCTCCAAATCTTTTTCTTGAGCTTGTAAAGCCAATCCTTTAAAAAGGGTGTCATATGTTTCTACTACTTTTACAAATGGATGGTATGTTTTAATATACTTTTTATGTTCAAGCGGATCTCCTTCAACTTCAATAATAACGGATTGAAGCTCTTTCTCCTTTGAGGCTGCTTGAGGTAACTGAATGGAAAAGGCAATGCTTATAGTGAGGATCAATACCAAAAAAATATGCCGCATATACATGTACTCCTTTCCTAGGTAGTTTTAGGAATAAAAAGAAGTTTATACATGCAGATGTGGCTGGGTTTTTATAAAAGGCCACGTATTATGTAAGCTTAAAAAGATTTGGGCTCTTACAGAAAAAGGTTCAAATATTTATGTTGGGGTTTTACAATAATTCACAATATAGATATACTGCGAAATAACTTGTGGCGAATGGAGTAATTCATTTTACAGAGGAAGCACCCATTGATTTGCATTTCAGGCGGACGCTTTCCGCCGGCATGGCCTCAGCCGCTTCCTCCGCTACGCTCCGTCCAGGGTCTTCGCCTCATGCTATTCCGGCAGGAGTCGCCGCCTTCCACTCCAATCAATTCGTACACAGCACATTCTGGGTGTATGCAGACGCAATTTTTCTTTCTAGGTATAATAGTAAATAGTAGCGTAGGAAAAATACGGAGACTTCTGGGGGAGATGAGGCATCGGTGAGACCCTGGAATGCGTTGCATGAGGAGGCTCATCAGCCGCCCCCGAAAAGCGCAGTATTTTTCCGTAGCGGTGTTATTTAGCCAATTTTAGTGGTGTAATTCTAAAAAAACCGTTTACAGTCCTACCAAGTTAGTTCGCATTTTCCTCCTACCATAAAATACGATATAACGTTTGTGCCCTAGCATTTGCAATGAACCAAAAATATCAGCCTATATAGTAAAAAAAACAATCCCACCTAAACAGGCAGAATTGTCTTGTCTTAGTTAAAATATTTCACGATCGCATCAGCAATACGCCGAGATGCTTCCCCATCTCCATATGGATTGGAGGCTTTAGCCATCCTGTCATAAGCCGCTTGGTCAGATAACAACTCATCAGCCAAGTTAAAAATGGTGTCTTCATCTGTTCCAGCCAACTTCAGTGTCCCTGCATCAATTCCTTCTGGCCGTTCCGTTGTATCTCGTAACACAAGAACAGGTACACCTAGAGAAGGAGCTTCCTCTTGGACTCCTCCAGAATCAGTTAGAATCAGGTGCGCACGAGATGCGAAATTATGGAAATCTACAACACTCAATGGTTCAATTAATTGAATTCGATCATCATCACCTAATATTTCTTTTGCTGTTTCTTGAACAACTGGATTAAGGTGTACAGGATAAATGACCTGAATATCATCATGCTCTTCAACCAACCGCTTGATCGCACGAAACATCTGCTGCATATTGTTACCCAAGTTTTCCCGGCGATGTGCTGTCATAAGCACTAGTCGCTTATCACCGACTGCATCAAGAACAGGGCTTGAATATGCATCATTAACCGTTGTTTTCAAAGCATCAATTGCCGTATTACCAGTTACAACGATTTGGGATTGTGCTTTATTCTCACTCAACAGATTTTGCTTTGATTTTTCAGTTGGGGAGAAATGCAAATCTGCCATCACCCCTGTAAGTTGACGGTTCATTTCTTCAGGATATGGAGAATACTTATTCCATGTTCGAAGTCCTGCCTCTACATGTCCGACGGCAATTTGATTATAATATGCAGCCAGAGATGCGGCGAAAGTGGTTGTTGTATCCCCATGAACAAGCACCATATCCGGCTGTGTCTCCTTCATTACTTCATCCAGACCTTCAAGCGCTCGTGTTGTAATTTGAGCAAGGGTTTGTTGCTTTTTCATGATATTCAAATCATAATCAGGTGTTATTTGGAAAATATTCAGTACCTGATCAAGCATTTCCCGATGCTGTGCCGTTACTGTGACAATTGGATCAAATTCCTGGCGTTTTTTTAATTCCAGTACTAGAGGGGCCATTTTAATCGCTTCTGGCCTTGTACCAAATATTGTCATCACTTTAATACGCTTCATTTGCTTCTCCACTCCAATAAAAGCTCATTTATTTATTTCGTGCCAAATAAACGATCTCCTGCATCTCCAAGACCTGGAACGATATAACCATGTTCATTTAACTTTTCATCAAGCGCAGCTAAATATATATCAACATCAGGATGTTCCTCTTTAAGCATTTCCACACCTTCAGGAGCAGCAACCAGGCACATTAAACGAATATTCTGAGCTCCTCGTTTCTTCAATGAGTGAATGGTCTCATTCGCTGAACCACCAGTAGCAAGCATTGGATCAATGACGATTAATTCACGTTCATGAATGTCAGAAGGTAATTTTATATAATATTCAACAGGCTGTAGCGTTTCTGGATCGCGGTATAGACCAACATGTCCAACCTTAGCTGCAGGAATCAACTTTAGCATGCCGTCTACCATCCCTAACCCTGCACGAAGAATAGGTACCAAACCGATTTTCTTTCCTGCAAGCACACTGGCATTAGCCTCAGTCACTGGCGTCTCTACAATTTTTTCTTGTAATGGTAAATTTCTTGTGATTTCAAATGCCATAAGCATTGCAACTTCATCTACCAGTTCACGAAATTCTTTTGTACCAGTGTTCTTATCCCTTATATACGTTAGCTTATGCTGAATTAACGGATGATCCAACACGAAAACATTACCCATTCTTCCGATCACTCCTTAAGTATAATTGTATCCTTAAAATTGTACTCAAAAATCGACAAGCTTTCAAGCGATCTCCAAGGTTTTGTCGAAAACACTTCATAGAAATTCTTGCTTACTGTGTACGAAACAATTTGTATAGATGGCTCAAGCATTACTTTTAACCAATCAAAAGACAGCATAACCTGCCATTAAGGCATGCTATGCTGTCTTTTTTCTTATGCATAAATTGGTAATTTAGTCGTTAACTGTTGAACTCGATCTGCAGCTTCTTTTAATTTTGATTCATCTTCATGATTTTTTAAAGTAAGTGAAATAATTGCAGCAATTTCCTTCATTTCCTCAACTCCAAAACCACGGGTAGTAACAGCTGCCGTACCAATCCGCACACCACTTGTTACAAATGGGCTTTCTGTATCAAACGGAATCGTGTTTTTATTTGTAGTTATTCCGATATCATCTAACACTTTTTCTGCAACTTTCCCTGTAAGTCCAAGTGTAGTCACATCTAAAAGTAACAGATGGTTATCCGTGCCACCGGAAACGATACGAATCCCTTCTTCATTCAACGCTTCTCCCAGCTTTTGTGCATTTTGGATAATTTGCTGAGAATATGTTTTAAACTCATCAGATAATGCTTCTTTAAAAGAGGTTGCTTTGGCTGCAATGATATGCATCAATGGGCCACCCTGCATGCCAGGGAAAACAGACTTATCAATTTTTTTTGCATATTCTTCTTTACAGAAGATCATTCCTCCACGGGGACCGCGAAGTGTTTTATGTGTTGTTGTTGTAACAAAGTCAGCATATGGTACTGGATTTGGATGAAGACCTGCGGCTACTAGACCAGCAATATGTGCCATATCAACAAGTAAATAAGCACCAACCGCATCAGCAATTTCGCGGAACTTGGCAAAATCAATAATACGGGAATATGCACTAGCACCAGCCACAATTAATTTCGGCTGAACTTCTTTTGCCTTCTCTAAAACAACGTCATAATCAAGCTGTTCTGTTTCTTTATCCACACCATAATCAACGAAATTATACAATGTCCCACTGAAATTGACGGGGCTTCCATGTGTTAAATGGCCACCATGGTTCAAGTTCATACCAAGCACAGTGTCACCAGGCTCTAAAACAGTAAAGTATACTGCCATGTTTGCCTGTGCACCGGAATGTGGCTGAACATTTGCGTGGTCAGCACCGAACAGTTGCTTCGCGCGGTCACGGGCAAGGTCTTCCACGACATCCACATGCTCACAGCCTCCATAGTATCTTTTACCAGGATAACCTTCCGCATATTTATTCGTTAAGACAGATCCCATTGCTTCCATCACTGCCTCAGAAACAAAGTTTTCGGAAGCGATTAATTCAATCTTATCCTGCTGACGCTTTTTTTCAGCCTGAATTGCTTCATATAATTCATTATCTGCTTGTTTAACATGTTCCATGATATAGCCTCCTATGTAATGAATAAATTTTTAAACTATTTACATTGCAGTTTACCATAAAATTTTAATTACGTGCACCTGTTATTTGCACTCGTATTTTCATAATTTGCACGTTGACCTCCAATTAACTTAGGTCGGGTTCGCGCTGTAGTAACCCGCGCATTACCAATATATTTCTGTTTAAAACGTACGGGCACAGCAACATGCTTTAGGTGCATACCGATCATCGTTTCTCCGATGTCCATTCCTGCATGAGCTTTTACCGACTCTACTACAACTGGATCTTTCATATATTTAAAGGCATAAGAAGCCATAGAACCACCCGCTGTTGGGACAGGGACAACCGATACCTCTTCCAGTTGATGTGCTTCCTGTGTTTCTCTTTCCATCACAAGTGCTCTGTTTAAATGCTCACAGCATTGGTAAACTAATTCAATACCAGTGCTTTCCCTTAATGATTCCAAAGCTTCGAAAATGTGTGCAGCAACAGATTCACTTCCTGACGTACCAATATGCTTACCGGCAACTTCACTTGTTGAGCAGCCAATGACAAAAAGTTTTCCTTTTGAAAGAAGTCCAGCGTGCTTCCATTCCTCTACGATCGCTTCCACGTCTTTCTTAAATTGTTCGTTATTATTTGTCATCGCTTATTCACCTGCCAATCAGAAAAATAGTTTATTTATCTTCATACGTACCAATTTTACCAATTCGATTAGCATGACGACCACCATCAAATGCTGTTTCCAACCATACTTTAGCAATTTCACGAGCTAAACCAGGACCAACGACACGCTCTCCCAATGCCAGCACGTTAGAATCATTGTGCTGTCTGGTTAGCTTTGCAGAATACACATCATGAGTTAAGGCACAACGGATTCCTTTTACCTTGTTAGCTGCAATAGACATTCCAATCCCTGTTCCACAAATAAAAATCCCTCTATCAAACTCTCCTTTTGCAATACGTTCTGCAGCAGGTAAAGCATAATCAGGATAATCGACAGAGGATTCGCAGCTGCATCCAGTGTCTTCATATTCAATACCCATCTCTTCCAAAAGGTCCTTCACTTCATTTCGTACAGTCATCCCCGCATGGTCTGCAGTAATAATTACCTTCATATGGCAAAACTCCTTTTTATAAATCTATCTCTATGATACCGTAAATTTGGTCAATTGTTTACTCAAACCGTTTGCTTGTTCCTCCAGTTCATGTGCCAGTTGATCCACCCGTTCAATTGTTGCAGCCTGCTCATGTATAGAGGCATTCATTTCCTCTGCTCCGGCAGATGTTTCTTCCGCAATAGCTGCGACCTCTTGGGATTGTTTCACCGTATTCTGAATAGATTTCAATTGCTTGTCTACTAATTTAGAGATCATATCAATTTCTGCAGCTACTTCTTGCACAGAGCCTGACATCTGCTCAATTGCATTATTGGTATTCTCGCCCTGTGCCGCTTCTTTGTTCGCATACATGACATTATCATTGATCTTCCTCACTACAAGGTCCACATCCTGCTGAATAGCTGCAATTAAGTCTGAAATGCGGTGAACGGCCTGGGCACTCTGATCAGCAAGTTTACGAATTTCCTCTGCAACCACAGCGAATCCTCTGCCGTGCTCTCCTGCTCTTGCAGCTTCAATAGATGCATTTAATGCCAATAGATTTGTCTGCTCAGCAATACCACCTACCATAGAGATAATCGATTCCACCTGCAATGCATTTTGCTTCAAATGATTAACATCAGTCAAAGATGCTTCTTGATCTTCCGCAAGCTTTTGAATACCTGTAACCAGCTGATTTACTGCCTTTCGGCTATGTGTCAGGACTTCAAGCATATTCGTTGATTTATCCTTTGACTGGCTTGCTTTATGCTGTACCTCACCTGCCAGTTCAGTTGCCATTTCAACAGATTCCGCTGTATTTTGAATAGCTTCAGAAGAGCTTTCTGCACCTCTTGAGATATCATCAATGGAAGAACGAATCATCGAAGAGTGCTGTGCAGCCTGATCAGATACTTCCTTCATATAGATAACCGACTTATTTGTCTTATTAAAATGTTCATCAATTCCTTGTACCATTGCTGTTATGCTTTTTAACATTTTATCAAAAGCAATGCCAAGAGACCTTATCTCATCATCTGATGTAGAAATATTAATTTCCTGATCTAAATTACCGTCTGCAGCCATTGACGCCGCTTCCTCCAGTTTTTCCAATGGTCGGGTAATCATTGCAGCAGCAAAGTATGCTAATACTCCAGACCAAAATATCCCAAGAGATAAAGTAAGGATCGTAAATAATTCCTTAGAGATTTGCCAATATGCTTGGACGTAATCGTAAATGACATACAAAAAGAACGCACTACATGAATAAGTAATAATTGCCAGTACAGTTGTCAGAAGCACTAATTTGAGACGCAAGCTGAATCGATATTTCTTTTTTTCCATATCCGTTTCCCCTGTCTACTTTGAGATTTTCCTAATAAGCAGATCGATATATTCCTCCAGTTCGTCTCGTGTTGTTTTATAAATAGTAAGACTTCCCCCAAATGGGTCGGAAATATCATAACTGATTAAATCTGCTTCTAGTTGTTGAATATGAAATAAATCATCCTGCAGGTGAGCATAAAGCTTTTCTTTCAATGTTGCTTGATCCATCTTATGCTGATTTTTTTGGATAAATAAAGTGCGCTTCTCCTCATATTCCGCATAAACCTGCTTTAATTTACTCCATACCTCTTTATCGGCTTCAGAGACATATTCTTTTAGGGTAAAGTATTTTTCTTGATAGTTTGGATATTCCATGATTAATGACTGCTTATGCTGTGTTGTCATCGTCAATACAAGATCCGCCCAATTTAATAATTTTTTTGTTACCGGCTGGGATAGATGATTCATTGAAATCTTTTTCTCTTCCAATGCTTCCACAGCCTTATGGCTTGGTCGTTGATTTTCCGCTGCAAAGATCCCCGCAGATTTAACTTCTGCTTCTGGCATTTTATGCTTTAGTAGCGCTTCAGCCATTGGACTTCTACACGTGTTTCCAGTACAGACAAACAATATATTCATAGGTAACCCTCCGTATTCATATCTCTTAACAATATATCATAATTATAGACCAAAAGCGCAAACGCGTCGAAGTAAGAAAGACAGTAAAAACCTTCAGTTAAAGCAAACAGTTAAAAGGAAAAAGAGGCTTCTTCTACCAAGAAACCTCTAAGTAATATTCTATCCAAATATAAGTCTTATACCAAATCCAATAAGAATACTTCCTCCTAATATCTCACTGTATATGCCTAGTACACCTCTCACCTTTCTTCCCAAAAGCATACCAGCCCAGGAAATGAACATGCTTATTAGCCCAAACAACCCAAGAGCAAGGGCTGTCTTAACACCCGAAATACCCAAACTTAAACCTACTGAAAAACTATCCATACTTACACTGAAGGCTAATAAAAGTAATCCTGCCCCGATCGGCTGAATTACTCGCTGCTTTTCATGGCTAAAAGCAGAGAAGAACATTTGAGCACCAATGACAAACAACAGAACCCCGCCTGCCAGTTCTGTCCAATGGCCAATTTGTCCCGAAATAACTTTTCCAAGAAAAATTCCAATAGAAGGCATAACAATATGGAAAGCACCTATTACCATACCGATAATAGCAATACGTTTTAAACGTAACCGTTGCATGCCAAGTCCCAAGCATATAGAAAAAGCATCCAACCCCAATGCAACAGCCAAAAACAAGAGTGATATAAACTCACCAATATAACCTGACATAGATTGTCCTCCTTGGATATGCTTATAAACTATATGCATGTCCAAAGCTTGATATGCTTGGTATATAGAACAATCTGGGTTTTCTCTATGGGCTCAACACATTGTGGTTCAATTATTTATTGAACTACTCACCACTTAACCCCCCTTTGGGTTGTTTGAAGTGGGAGATTCTTGGGAATAGAGCATACTTATTGACGTATTTCTTTGCCAACAGAGGTTTCTCTTATTGACCAAGCTATCCCCGTAGATTCCTACGGTTTTGTATTTTATTCACGCCAAAACCAAGGTTCTTAAGCCTTCAGCTAGGATATTTTTGCTGGCATTTATATCTCTATCGTGATGTTTATGACACACAGAACAAGTCCAATCTCTTATTTCAAGAGATTTTTTGCCATCTTGGTGTCCGCAATTGGAACATACTTGACTAGACGGGAACCACCTATTTATTTTCACGATTGTTTTACCGTACCAATTCGCTTTGTATTCTAATTTGGACACAAAAGCAGACCATGACACGTCAGAAATTGATTTTGCTAACTTATGATTGCGTAACATTCCTTTGGTATTCAAGTCTTCGATACAGACAATATCGTGGTTTTTGATTATTTCTGTACTTAACTTGTTAAGGAAATCGTTACGTTGGTTCATTACTCTTTCGTGTAACCTAGCAACTTTACGTTTTTGCTTCTGATAATTTTTAGCATCAAAAAGGTTAATACCATTGTTTTTAGCATTTAATGCACGTCTTGAAAGTTTCCTCTGTTCACGTTTCAGTTTCTTTTCTATTTTTATTGTGAACTTATTGTTGTTAATCCTGCGACCATCGGAAAGAATGGCAAAATCAGTAATGCCTAGGTCTATACCGATAGATGATTCCGTTTTCTCCAGTGGCTGTACTTCTGTTTCGGCTAAAATGGATACAAAGTATTTGCCACTAGGATTTCGTCTAACAGTAGCATTAAGGATACGACCATGTACTTCACGACTTTTAGCAAAGCGAACAAGACCAAGTTTAGGTAACTTGATGCTATTGTCTACAATAGCAATATTATTATTTGTTTCTTTAGTCGTGTAGGATTGTACGTTATTCTTTTTAGACTTGAAGCGTGGTGCTTTATTTTGTTTCTTGAAGAACCGTGTATATGAATCAGCTAGATTTTTAAGTGAGGATTGAAGGGCAATGCTATCAACTTCTTTTAGCCATACCAATTCGCTTTTTAATTTTGTTAATTCGGAAGAACAAGAATTATAAGTTAATCCTTTGCCTGTTTCTTTGTATGTATCGTTCCATTGCCCTAAAAAGCGATTGAATACGAAACGACTACATCCGATTGTTTTAGCAATTAGAATTTCCTGTTCTTTGGTAGGGTAGATACGGAATTTGTATGCCTTGTTGACTAACATTGTTTTCACCTCATTTCATTCCTTGATTTTCAATATATTTTTTAACTACATTGATGGGAGAACCGCCAGTAGTTAGTAAGCAAAAACTTCTTGACCAAAACATTTCTTTCCACAACTTTTTTCTAACTTGCGGAAAGTCTTTTTTGATTAATCGTGAACTAGCACTTTTATAAGCATTGATGAACTTTGATAATTCCGTGTTAGGATGTGCTTTGAACAGGATGTGCACATGGTCTTTATCATGATTCCATTCAACTAGAGAGATATTATATTTTTCGCCTAGCTTTACAAACATATCTTTAGCAAAGTCAGATACTTTGTCATCAAAGACTTCTCTACGATATTTCACAACTAGCACAAGATGATAATACATTGAGAATACTGAATGATTATTACTGTCCAATTTCATTTTACTATCAGCCTTTCATTTATATAAGACTGATTATACTATTAAGGTATGAAGCAAGCAACAAAAAGCCCTTAGGCTATCGCCTAACCGACATTCATCTCCCACCTATCGTTAGGCTTCACCCTACACACGACTGAGGAGGGAGTCTTCTGTCGGAAAACGATAAACGAAGATATATTTTGGGGCCACAATCATTAATAACCAACGATTAATTCATTCGTTCTAAGGCAGTTCATGAAAAAATGAGTCAGCTTGTACTGACTCACTTCCCTTTTAGTTTACAGTTCAATATATTGACTTGCTGCTTTTTTTAATCGATTCATAATTGCTTGTCCGATGCCTTCTTCTGAGAAAGCTTCACATACAATTACATCTACATCGCCGTGTTTAAAAGCACGTAATGCATCATATAAATTTGATGCTATTTCATTCGCATCAAACCCAAGAGAGAGGTTTTTATCAGCTTTAACTAAATGAGAAGTATGCTCACTAGCCATAAACCCGATTTTTTTCCCTTCTTCCCTTACATCATTAATAAATTTTTCTATATCTGCTGGTTCCCCTTTTACCAGCCATAAATCTATGTCTGGAGAATAGTGACGGTATTTCATCCCCGGAGCTCTCGGCTTTTCATCTTTATTTACAAGAGCCGGATCGACCATCACTGTACCCACTGCAGCTTCTAATTGCTCAAGTGTAATGCCACCTGGTCGTAATACTACTGGAATATCCTGCGTACAATCAATGACCGTCGATTCTACACCCACACCAGTAGCCCCGCCATCAACAACCCCTGCTATCTTTCCATATAAGTCCCCCCATACATGATCTGCCGATGTAGGGCTAGGCTTTCCGGATAAATTCGCGCTAGGCGCTGCAATTGGTATATTGCAAGCTCTCAGCAACTGTTGAGCTACCGGATGGCTGGGCATACGCACACCAATTGTGGATAATCCTGCAGTCACATTATCAGCGCACACTCCATTACTCGGTAAAACAAAGGTAATCGGTCCAGGAGCGAATAAATCTATTAATTTATCCACATAATCAGGTATGTCGGTAACCAGCTTTTTTAGCTGCTCCTTTGTAGCAACATGAGCTATAAGTGGATTATCCTGAGGTCTTCCTTTTGCTTCAAATATCTTCGCTACCGCTTTCTCACTCGTTGCATCAGCGCCCAATCCGTAAACCGTTTCTGTTGGAAAAGCTACTGTATTTCCTGCCAAAAGTACGGATACTGCTTCCTCAATATCTTTTGTAATATCTTTTTCCATATTCGTTACATTCCATCGCTTTGTTTCCATTCTTGCTACCTCTTTTCTATGCTGTCTACATTTTAAAAGATCTAAAAGGATTTAGCAAAGTTATAAAGTTTACAGAGAAAATATAAAAACAGCCTGCATGATTTATCCACAGGCTGTTTCCTATTACAAAAAGGTTTCTCTAATATAAAAATAAAGATATACACAGTTCTACACGATTATACACAAACTTATCACAGGTTATACACAGGTACATGTGGATAATGTGCATAACCTGTTAGGACACATGATAAGACCACCAATTACCTTGTTCATTTTTATATTTATCCACAAATACTTCCTCTTTTTGTGGATTAAATTGTAGCGCTTCCAATAATATATCAACAACTGGTTGGTGACTGTGTACAAACACTCTTTTAGCCTTTTGATGCTTAGCCAGGGTTAAAATAGCTTCTAGCAAGACTGGTAGTTTTGCTGCTTTATTTTGAGTAATAAATAGCTGCTTCAACCAGTAAATACCATCTTCCATCTCTTCCAAAACAAAACAAGCTTCAATTTTTTCATCTATTTCCACCACATAGCCTTGATACATTAAACTTTCCTTTTTAACATTCGGTGTGCTCTTCAAAAATTGCTCTACCTTCGCCTCATCAGCCTCATATGCACGGATTAATTTCATTTAATCACCCCTAATTGTTATTTATTATAAGATTTTCAGGCCTTTGAAAAACATTCCTCGAAAGTGCTAAGAAAAAATTTAACTCTGCTAATCTAGCTTTTATCTATTAATTCATTCTATGCATTTCTCTATAATTTATGACCATCCCAACCAATCAAATAAAAAAAATTTAACTTCTGCATCGTCTTCTTCCTCTACTATTTCTTTCTCTTCAACCTCTGCAGCTTCAGCTACACTTGTCCCATTGGAAAAGTCCAGAAAACATAGTGGGGGAAAAAGCACACACCACCAATTTGCTCCTTTTCCCTCACCCAATGTGATTAGAACTGCTTCGTACTCTCCTGCCGGGTATAGAAAGTCCCCATAGAGCTTTGTAGGGAATGTAACGTTCTTTCCATATTCAACTTGGAAAGAGTTGTCTCGTCCTTCTGCTTCTATTGTCTTTGCAATGATTTTTTCAATTTCTGGAATACGTGCTTCTATTAATCTTCTAGCTTCTTCAATATCTGTAATATCTTGTACCCATTCACTAATTTCTGCATTGACTTGATCACGAACCAGCCGTTTAAGCTGTTGATCATCGTTATTATCACTATTGGCTAATATTCTTAATCGAATTGCATCATCAGGGATAATTTGATAATCAGTCTCTGTATTTTCCTGACTAACTCCTTGTGGCGGTAAAGTAAAAAATAAAATAATAGATATAAATACAAAAAATACTAGTTTCTTCATCTTTAAGTCCCCCTCTTCCTCTGTTAAAAACAGTATGGTCACAGGTTAAAGATTTTAAACTAGTATTCTATAAAATTAGTTTTAATGTATATGTTGTTGGGTGGTTCAATGATTCGGAAAATAGATACTCTGCGAACTAACTTGGTAGAGCTACAAATTCCCGTTTTGAAAAAATCCAATATAGCTAATTCCTAAATATTTAAGGCAAACTTCTTTGCTCTCCAGTCAATAATTCGTTCTCCCGCGGATTATGTCGCTCTGCTGCCGATTAAATTGCTCTCCGGCGGATTATTTCGCTTTGCTGCTGATTAATTTGTTCCCCGGCGGATAGTATCGCTCTGCTGCTGATTAATTTGTTCTCCGGCGGATAGTATCGCTCTGCTGCTGATTAATTTATTCTCCGGCGGAAAGTTTTGCTCTACTGCCGATTAATTCATTCTCCCGCGGATTATTTCGCTCTGCTGCCGATTAATTCATTCTCCCGCGGATAATCTCCGCTCCGCTACTGATTGTCCCCACACTAGTTCGCAATTTACTCCAACTATGAATCAAAAAAATAAGTTTGTTTCCCAACATTTGCACTAACACCTTAAAATCAGATTGTTTTTGTATTACTAGACTGGTTTTGAACTTGGATTCAATTTATTCCGTTTATGAGGTAATATTGCCAGCAAAAAAAACTACGCCGCAGTTTATTCTTGCTGCAACGTACTATCTTCACTATAACTTTGCCGTAACTATTCGGTCTTTTCCATTAATATCTTGGATCGTGTTTTGCTTACTCTGTGGATAAATTTTTTGGATAATATCATTTACGGATTCACTTTGAGCATGCCCGATTTCAACAGCAATATACCCGTTCAACTCAAGTACACTTGTGGATTGAGATATAATTTCTTTATAGGCAGCCAGGCCGTTCTCCTCTGCATACAGAGCCATATCAGGGTCAAAGTTTTTAACTGTGTCTGCTAATGTTTTTTCTTCTGATCGAGGAATATAAGGGGGATTAGAAACAATAATGTCAGTTTTTATCCCTTGATCAATGAGCGGTTGTAAGAAATTACCTTGATAAAACGTCACTTGTGCTTGATGATTCTTTACATTTGTTTTAGCAACCTGCAGTGCTTCCTGCGAAATGTCAGTAGCATACACCATTGCATTGGGTAATTGCAGCGCAAGCGATATAGCAATAACTCCACTGCCCGTACCCACATCCACAATTCTAATCTGATTTTCAGAAGAAGTTGTTTCTATGTAGTTGGTAACATGTTGGACAAGCTCTTCTGTTTCGGGGCGAGGAACTAATACATGCTCATTCACTTTAAATTTCCGTCCGTAAAATTCCTCATAGCCCATTAAATGCTGTATAGGCATCCCTGTTTCTACATGCTTTTCTACATCTCTCTTAAATCTTTGAATAATATTCGGATCTATTGGCTCCCGCATATTCATAAAAAAATAATTTCGACTATAGTTTAAATGATGCTGCAATAATATCTCTGCAACACGTTGTTCTCGATGATGCTTTTCTAAAAAAAGAGAAGCCCATTGAAGGACTTCATATTGTTTCATTTGGCTCATTTTATTCACCAATCTGTTCTAATTTTTTGGCTTGCTCTTCCATTAACAGTGCATCAACAAACTCATCTAGCTTGCCTTGTAAAATTTGATCCAGCTTTTGAATCGTTAAACCAATACGGTGATCCGTCACACGATTTTGAGGAAAGTTATATGTTCGAATTCGTTCAGAACGGTCCCCAGTTCCTACTGCGGACTTTCTATTTTCATCGTATTCTGCTTGAGCCTCTTGTTGGAATTTATCATATATACGAGCACGTAAGATCTTCATCGCTTTTTCTTTATTTTTAATTTGGGATTTTTCATCTTGTATAGACACAACCACACCGGTAGGAACGTGTGTCAAGCGAACGGCAGACATGGTTGTGTTTACACTCTGTCCACCAGGGCCACTGGAAGCAAACGTGTCCACACGAATGTCTTTTTCATGAATATCAACCTCGACTTCTTCCGCTTCAGGCAAAACAGCAACTGTGGCTGTTGAGGTATGAATACGACCACCAGATTCCGTTTCCGGTACACGTTGAACGCGGTGAGCGCCATTTTCATATTTTAATTTTGAATAGGCTCCACTTCCGTTAATCATAAAAATAATCTCTTTGTATCCCCCAACACCAGTTGTGCTGGCTTCCATTACTTCTGTCTTCCAACCGTATTGTTCCGCGTAACGGGAATACATACGATATAGATCTCCGGCAAACAATGCTGCTTCATCTCCACCTGCAGCTCCACGTATCTCCATGAATACGTTCTTATCATCGTTCGGATCTTTTGGTAAAAGAAGAATTCGCATTTTTTCTTCCAATTCTTCTTTACTCTCCGATAGTTCTTCTATCTCAGCTTTTACCATTTCCTGCATTTCTGCATCCAAATTGTCGTCAAGCATTTCCTTGGCATCTTTTAATTGAGAGGTTACATCTTTGTATTCACGATACGCTTGTACTACATCCTCCAAACCGGATTGTTCCTTTGAATACTCGCGTAACTTCTTCGTATCATTTATAATTTCTGGATCACTCAATAATTCATTCAATTTATTATAACGGTCTTCTAATGTTTGTAATCGGTCTAACATTACGGCCACCTCTTTCTGATTAACAGTATAATTATAGTATACTCACGTTGCAAGGTCAAAGTTATTTCGCAGCTTAGAGGAGTGCATTATGCTAAAGTAAAACTTGATGCTTCTATCTGCACTAAAAAAAGCACCCTCAGGCGCTTTTATCTAATCTGTTTAAATAATCCCTTTACAATCTTGTTGCTGGGCTTATTGGGAACTTCATGATGATGACGACATCTTGGCTCATAAGATTCTGAGGCTCCCACCAGAATAACTGGATCATCATAGGAAGCTGGTTTTCCATTTATCAACCGCTGCGTTCGACTTGCTGGCGAACCGCAGATAGGACAAATAGCATTTAGTTTTGTTACTGACTCGCTAAGTGCCATCAGTTTTGGCATTGGTCCAAATGGTTCTCCTCGAAAATCTGTATCGAGGCCGGCGACGATAACTCGAATCCCCTTGTTTGCAAGCTCATCAACCACTTCCACAATATTTTCGTCAAAAAATTGCACCTCATCAATACCAATAATATCTACATCAGCATGAAGGTATTCCAAAATTTCATCTGAGCTTTTCACAGGTCTGGCGACAGTTGAAGAACCATTATGTGAAACAACAGCCTCGTCGTCGTATCTGTCATCAATAGCTGGTTTAAATACACGAACAGATAGCTTCGCGTAAGTTGCCCTGCGTACGCGGCGAATCAATTCCTCAGACTTACCAGAAAACATACTGCCGCAGATCACTTCTACCCAACCACTTTGTTTCATTACATACATGAGCAAAGGGCTCCCTTCTAAATCTATGTACAATCATTATAATTATTTTTAAAACGTTTCTTAACTAGTTTACCACTATTTTTGTCAAGCTAACATGGTTTTTTAATCTTTTATATAAAAGCACAAAACTGGACCTTGATTCCACTAACTCAAAGCCCACCATGGCTCTATTTAGCTGTTGAAAAGAATGGCTAAATAACACCGCTACGGAAAAATACTACGCTTTTCGGGGGCGGCTGAGGCCATGCCGGGCGGCAAAGAAGACACTGTGAGGTAACGAACAGATGTCGCGCTTGTACCCGGAGGTGTGAAAGCGTTCATCTGCAATGGAAATCAATGGCGATAGATAATCATAAAAACGATCATTGGTTAAGCCCAACGTATATATCAGTATCATATTTACTATATTTAAAAGTAAAAAAGCAGGCAAAATGAGACGCTTTGCCTGCTTTCCCAAAACTAATTTTTGCCATGCATAATACACGGACAACAATCAATAAGGGCATTGACAACCATTGGCTGCCAATGCTTTATTAATATGATGCAACGGTTTGATACCGTTCATCTATTAGTTCATATTATATTTTTTCTTGAATCGGTCTACACGGCCGCCGACTTTATCAGCTTTTTGCTTACCTGTGTAGAATGGGTGTGAATCTGAGCTGATTTCAACACGGATTAAAGGGTACGTATTACCGTCTTCCCATTCAATTGTTTCGTCAGAGCTTTTTGTTGATCCACTCAAGAATTTAAATTCTGAGCTTGTATCAAGAAAAACTACTTTTCTGTACTCTGGATGAATATCCTTTTTCATGTTCTTTCCACTCCTTTTTGCCCTGAATCATTTTGAAACAGAGTTATTGTAAGAGCCGTCATAGGTACAATACCTTATCTAAACTCACATAAAGAGATTATAACAGTCTCCTGCATTGTTTGCAATAGAAAATCATTACCTGTCCAGTTAAAATTATAACATACATTTTATATTTTAGACACATAAAATAATGGAGAAACTAATGTTGTTCAGCTTATTTCTTTGTGCCTCTTCGTTTCATTTCTTCTTCCATCTGTTGAAAGAACTCTTCGTTATTCTTGGATGCCTTTAACCTTCTTAAGAAACGTTCCAGGAAGTCATGGGAATCCTGCATCGTCTTGCGAATTGCCCACATTTTATCAAGTTGGCCTTTATCCACTAGCAATTCTTCCTTACGTGTACCGGAACGAAGAATATCAATCGCAGGGAAAATGCGACGTTGAGCAAGATTTCGATCAAGATGCAATTCCATGTTACCTGTGCCTTTAAATTCTTCATAAATAACATCATCCATACGCGAGCCTGTATCAACCAGAGCAGTAGCCAATATTGTAAAGCTTCCACCTTCTTCTATGTTTCTGGCTGCTCCAAAAAATCGTTTCGGACGATGAAAAGCAGCTGGATCTATACCACCAGAAAGAGTCCTGCCACTTGGCGGAATAGCAAGGTTGTATGCACGCGCAAGCCTTGTAATACTGTCCATCAGTACAATCACGTCTCGCTTATGCTCCACCAAGCGCATTGCACGCTCCAATACGAGCTCTGAAACTTTAATATGACTTTCAGGTACTTCATCAAACGTAGAACTAACTACATCTACATCAGGGTGTACAGATCGCTCAATATCGGTAACCTCTTCAGGACGTTCGTCAACTAATAGAATAATTAATTTGGCATCCGGGTGGTTTTCAGAAATACTATTGGCAATTTGCTTAAGTAACATTGTTTTACCGGCTTTAGGTGGAGCTACAATAAGACCACGCTGCCCAAATCCAACCGGTGTCATCAGATCGATAATGCGGGTTGATAAGTTTTTTGTAGAGTTTTCAAGCTTCATTAATCGATCCGGATAAAGTGGAGTTAGTGCTGGAAAATGGACTCTTTCCTTTGCAGTCTCAGGATCGTCGCCATTTACGGCATCTACATGCAATAGACCATAGTAACGTTCATTCTCCTTTGGAGGTCTTACTTTACCAGATACTTTATCACCATTTCTTAAATCGAACCTGCGTATCTGTGAGGCAGATATATAGATATCTTCTGCGCTTGGAGAGTAATTAATTGGGCGAAGAAAACCGAATCCTTCTGAAGGAATAATTTCCAGAATTCCATCCATAAATAAGAAACCATCTTTTTCAGCCTGTGCTTTTAAAATAGAAAAAATAAGTTCTCTTTTTGTTAACTTTGCATAATATGAAACTTTGTATTCTCTCGCTAGTGTGTAAATCTCTTTTAAAGTCAGAGTTTCCAGATGAGAGATTGTTAATGCTGCCATAGAATCACCACGCCTATTGTTTTTTATGTTAGTAATATTCGTAAAATATATTCAACACATCATTGGTCTATGTTTTAAACCTATTTAGATGAGAGTTTCACTTCTTTATTAAAGGTAAGTCTTCGTAGAAATGAAGGAAAAATCAGAAGCTAGATTAGGAGTTCTTTTAACTGCTTTCCAAAACCTTATACCATATTACTCCTTTGGTTCATATTATTCAATACTAAATTTTAGGTTTTTTATATTTTAATAGAAAGGGAAGCAAACGGCTTTCGCTTCCCTTTCTATTGCAGTTTTAAAAAGTAGGTTTGAAGGTAGTATTAACCATTTTCTTTCCGTTCATACGGTCTATGGCCTTATTACCAGGTCTGGTTTTTTTCTGTAGACGATGCTCTCCATCAATAAAACGAACTCTTAGCACGTATAATTACAGTTCGGAATTGGCCTTATAGCCTTTAAATTGTACACCTTTTAATAATTCCCCATTGGCAAAAATTACATTATCATCACCACAAAAAGTACCTATTTACTCTCCTTCTTTGCTAATATCCCATTCCGAAATCATATAAAGGGGGTCGAGTCCCCCCCTTTAATATGAGTGTGCCGTTAACTTCTTTATACAATACTTTTTTAACAAGCATGTACTTGAGACCATTTAAATGGAGTTAGAAGAGTGAAACGGGTGCTTGCGCTTTTGTTTTTACATGTTTTGGAATTGTGTTATTTCTTGTTCGGTCATTTCTTCTCGCCATATATTAGCTCCGAGGTTATTTAATTTCTCTGTTATTTTTTCATATCCACGGTCTATATGCTCAAGCCCAGTTATTTCAGTAATCCCATTTGCCATTAAGCCAGCTACAATTAATGACGCTCCTGCTCTCAGGTCACTTGCTTTCACACGTGCTCCCTCAAGCTGCACAGGTCCAGAAACTATTGCTGAACCACCTTCAACTTTAATAGCTGCATTCATTCGCCTTAGTTCGTCAATATGCTTTAACCTTGCAGAGTAGATCGTATCTGTAACCACTCCGGTGTTCACTGCTTTTGTTAATAATGAAGTGAAAGGTTGCTGTAAATCTGTTGGAAAACCAGGATAAACCAGTGTCTTAATATCAACACTCTTCAGTGGGTTCCTTGGTGCAATTAACAACTGTTCCTCATTTTCTTCAACAGTTACACCCATTTCTCTTAACTTGGCGAGCAAAGATTCTAAATGCTGGGAGATCACATTGTCTATAATTACTTCTTTTCCTTGTGCAGCGGCTGCAATGGCATATGTACCTGCTTCAATCCTGTCGGGAATAATCGTATGTCTGCAGCCATGTAAAGAAGGTACACCTTCGATTCGAATCACATCTGTACCTACACCCTTAATTTTCGCTCCCATATTTGTTAATAAAGTAGCAACATCGATAATCTCAGGTTCTTTTGCAGCATTTTCAATAATTGTTTTACCTTTTGCCCTTACTGCAGCAAGCATAATATTAATTGTTGCTCCGACGCTTACTACATCTAAATATATTCGGGCACCCCGAAGCTCTTTCGCTCTTAAATAAATGGCTCCCTGCTCATTCGTCACTTCAGCACCAAGCGCCTCAAAGCCTTTGATATGCTGGTCGATAGGACGTGGACCTAAGAAGCAACCTCCCGGCAAGCCGATAACTGCTTTGTTAAATTTTCCGAGCATTGCCCCCATAAAATAATATGAGGCACGGAGCTTCTTCACTTTTCCATTAGGTAAAGGCATTGCTACCATTTTCTCTGGGTCGATATGGACAGTTTGTCCGTCCCAATTTACTGTACCACCGATTTCCTCCAGCAAATCTCCAAGTGTGTACACATCGGAAATTTCCGGGAGCCCTTCAATTGTTACTTCTGAATCAGCTAAAATAGCTGCCGGAAGTAAAGCTACCGCACTGTTTTTCGCACCACTAATTCTTACCTGGCCATTTAAAAGATGGCCACCTTCAATTAACATTTTTTGCATATTAAAAACCCCACTTTTTGACGCACAGGACAAGGAAGCTACCTATACGTGAATAGTATTTTTCCAGAGTATAGTAATTTGTGCCTCTTAGACCTATTCCGTCTTTTATCGGTAGCTTGTGCAATATTTCCAAATTTATCCGCTTATTTTTGGTTATTCCAATCCGAAAGAAACTTTTCTATTCCCTGTTCTGTTAATGGATGTTTCACCAGTTGTTCTAAAACCTTGAATGGGATAGTAGCTATATGCGCACCGTTTACAGCAGCATCAATAACGTGCAGTGGATGTCTAATGGAAGCAGCAATTATTTCAGTATCGATTGCATGTCTGTCAAAGATTTCTGCGATTGTTGCTACAAGATTCATTCCGTCATGACCAATATCATCCAAACGACCAAGGAACGGTGAAACATAAGTTGCGCCAGCACGAGCTGCTAATAAAGCCTGATTAGCATTAAAAATCAATGTAACATTCGTTTTGATATTTAAATCACTAAACGCCTTGACAGCCTTCAAGCCTTCCAATGTCATAGGAACTTTTACCGTGATATTAGGGGCAATTGCCGCTAATTCTTTCCCCTCCTTAATCATTCCCTCTGCGTCCTCAGAAATAACTTCAGCACTGACAGATCCGGATACTTCCTCTGTAATCTCAGAAAGACGATCATGGAAAGATACACCCTCTTTAGATACCAGACTCGGATTAGTTGTAACCCCTGATAAGACTCCAAGTTCGTTTGCTGTACGGATTTCCTCAATATTTGCAGTATCAATAAAAAATTTCATTTTAATTGATAACCTCCTCTTAGACTACTTATTTTATAAGTATATTTTAAAAAACTAATAAAAATATGAATAAAGGCGCTTGTGCTCGTATACAGCTCAAAGCGCCTGATAATTATGCCTGTTGAGATGATCCGAATTCACGCATTTTCCCTTTTACAGTTTCCTTGATGGCTTCTGTACCAGGGCCCAGATATTTACGTGGATCATACAAATCCGGCTTATCATTTAAGACTTGACGGACTGCCTCAGCTTGCGCAATCTGGTTTTCTGTATTCACATTTATTTTAGAAGTACCGTATGAAATAGCACGTTGAATATCTTTTGTAGGAATCCCTGTACCACCATGTAAAACAAGAGGTAATTCGATTGTTTTGGAGATTTCCTCCATTTCAGCAAAGCCTAGATTAGGCTCTCCTTTGTAAGGGCCATGTACAGAACCAAGTGCAGGAGCAAGACAATCAATTCCCGTCTTCTCAACCAATTCCAAGCACTCCTTAGGATCTGCATAAATAACGCCATCAGCTATAACATCATCTTCTTGCCCGCCAACTGTACCCAATTCTGCTTCTACAGAAACACCATGAATATGTGCAAGCTCTACTACTTTAGATGTTGTTGCAATATTTTCTTCCAGTGGATCATGTGAAGCATCAATCATAACAGATGTAAAGCCTGCGTGAATTGCTTCTGCACATTTTTCAAAACTGGAACCATGATCTAAATGAATTGCTACAGGGACAGTCGTGCCGTAAGCTTCCATTAAGGATTTAACCATAGAGACAACAACATTAAAACCGCCAATATATCTTGCGGCACCCTCCGACACACCAAGAATGACAGGAGATTTCTCTTCTTCTGCAGCTTGGAGAATCGCTTGTGCATATTCCAAATTATTCAAATTAAACTGACCTACCGCGTAGCCTTGCTTTCTTCCTTTTTCAAGCATTTCTTTCATTGATACTAATGGCATCTTGTTTATTTCCTCCTCTGATGAAGTTACAGTCTGTGAAAATTATATCATCTTTTACAATATTAGAATACCAACAACAGCTTGTTCGCGCAACATTACAGAAAAACTAATCTGACACAATATGTGCAACCAGTTCAATGACTTTATGAATACTGAACGGTTTTCCAAGTACCTCTTTCAAATATTGATATTTGATTTCTTTTCTTTTAATATTCTCCACCAATCCACTCATTAATATTGCCGGGATTTCATATTGTTCTTCTTCCAGTTTATGTAAAACCTCTTTCCCACTTAATAATGGTAGCTGATAATCAAGTATTATGAGGTTTAAGTTCTCCATGCTTATTTTTTCCAATGCTTCTGTTCCTGTTTGGGCTGTGATTACCTCATACCCTTGATCTGTGAGCACGTCCGTTAATAACATGCGAATCCCAGGCTGATCATCCACTATTAGGATTCTTCTTGCCATACTCATTCCCCTTCCTTCCAAAAGATTCCCCCAACGTATTTCCCCTACTGTATTAAATTCGCTATTAAACCCCTAAATCCTTTAAATTCAAGTTAAATAAAAACTCACATTTAGCAATTGCTAAATGTGAGTCATTCCGTTACTTACATCTAAATTTATTTATTATTAACAGAAGCACCAATGAAACCTTTAAATAAAGCCTGTGCTCTTGTAGGACGAGACGTAAATTCAGGATGGAACTGACAAGCAACAAACCATGGATGATCTTTTAATTCAATTGTCTCCACGAGGCGACCATCCGGGCTGGTTCCGGAAAATATAAAGCCATGCTCAGCCATTTGGTCGCGATACATGTTATTAAATTCATAACGATGACGATGACGTTCTTCAATTGTTTCTGCACCATTATATGCTTCTTTTACTTTTGTACCATCTTGAAGCATACATGGGTAGCTGCCAAGCCTTAGTGTTCCACCTAAATCAGAAACATCCTTCTGTTCAGGTAATAAATCGATAATCGGATATGGAGTTCCTGGGTCAATTTCAGCAGAATGAGCACCATTTAATCCTACAACGTTACGAGCAAACTCAACTGTAGCAAGCTGCATACCAAGACAAATACCGAAGAAAGGTACATTATTTTCTCTCGCATAGCGAATGGCTTCTATTTTCCCTTCAATACCACGGTCACCAAAACCACCTGGAACAATTATACCATCAACATGAGATAGCTCTTCTTTAATTGTCTCTTTATCAAGTTTTTCGGAATTAATCCAATGTACTTTGATGTCCGCATCATACTCGAATCCCGCGTGTTTTAAAGATTCTACCACAGAAATGTAAGCATCCGGCAATTCAACATATTTACCAACAAGTCCTATTTCTACTTTTTGTGATAAATGACGAACTTTAGTAACAAGCTCTTTCCATTCATCCATTTCAGCTTCCTTACAATCCAAACCAAAATGCTCACATGTTATTTGATCAAGATGCTGCTCCTGAAGGGAAATTGGTACTTGATAAAGTGTGTCTGCATCCTTCATTTCAATAACAGAATTTTTATTAATGTCACAGAACAAAGCAATTTTTTCTTTCATCTCATTACTAATTTCATGCTCTGTACGTAATACAATTACATCTGGTTGGATACCCAATGAACGTAATTCTTTCACACTGTGCTGTGTTGGCTTTGTTTTCATCTCACCAGCGGCCTGAATAAATGGAACCAATGTACAATGCAAATACATGACACTGTTTCGGCCAACATCATTTTTAATTTGTCGAATTGCTTCAAGAAAAGGTAAAGATTCAATATCTCCAACAGTCCCGCCAATTTCTGTAATAACAACATCAGCATTTGTAGCATCACCAGCGCGGAATACCTGATCTTTAATTTCATTCGTAATATGCGGGATTACTTGTACCGTGCCACCTAAATAGTCGCCACGACGTTCTTTTTTGATTACACTGGAGTATACTTTTCCAGTGGTAATATTACTGTACTTATTTAAATTAATATCAATAAAACGTTCATAATGCCCTAAATCGAGGTCTGTTTCCGCTCCATCCTCTGTCACAAAAACTTCTCCATGCTGATATGGGCTCATTGTCCCTGGGTCGACATTAATATATGGATCGAACTTTTGAATAGTCACTTTCAAACCCCGGTTTTTTAATAGACGACCTAAAGACGCTGCCGTAATTCCTTTACCTAAAGACGACACAACGCCACCTGTCACAAAAATATACTTGGTCATTATTTTCCCTCTTTCTTCAAAATATTCTTCGTTCAATTCGTTCATACAGGTTGCTATATCTCATAGTCTGCACCAAAATTGGCAGAAAATAATAAAAGCGCCTCCCCATATATAGAATGGGGAAACGCCTTGATAAGTAAATTTAAAGAGCCCAATAAGAATTGTACTTTCAGCTTAAAGAAAAGTCAAGCTAACTTTTTTGTTAATCGTACCCAGCTATTTCTTTTCTTCTTCGTCTTCGTCATCTTCATCTTCGTCGTCTTCAAAATCATCAAGTTCCTCATCAAACTCTTCTTCTAAGTCTTCATCAAACTCATCATCTTCGTCATCATTGAAGTCATCTGCAAGCTCTTCAATATCCTCGTCGACAATATCCAGTTCTTTTTCTGTAATATCAGCATCTTCATCTGCTTTTTTCTTTTTCTTTGCCTTCTTTTTCTTTTTAGGTGCTGCAGTTACTTCTTCGTCAGCTTGCTCAACTGGATACCAACGTTTTAATCCCCATAGATTAGAACCAATGGTAATAAAACGGCCATCCACATTTAAATCTGTATAAAATTGGGCAATATTATTTTCTTTATCCTGCTCAGTAAATTCTTTTATTTCTGCAATTTTTTCGAATACATCTCTAAAATCAAGCGCCTTTTTTTCATCCAATAAGATTAAATTTGCTAATTCAATCATGGACATTGTTTTAAGATCTTCGTGGCTGTAATTCGATAAGCTCACGGCAACGCACTCCCTTTACTTATATATTGAGGGCATCTAGCCTCATTTGTAATTTTTTTACTCATTCTAGAAGAATTATACTATAATTTTCCGTTTGTGATAAACCATACCATTCATTATAAACAAATCTACCACGTTTATGCTATAGTTTAAGCAAAAAAATGTACACTTTTCTTCCCTGAAAATTGTGGTGCTATTGCAAATGATAGGATACAAAGGTTATATCGTTTATTCATAGTACCAGGAATGCGGCGAACTAGAGAAATTTAGATATCGTGTGGGAGGGAAAGCAGTTGAAACATTTTATCAGCAGTAGAACAAAGTTATCCGCTGCAGATCATTTTTATCGGCAGTAAAACAAAAAAGTTGCTACCCCTGTTTTGGAGTGCAACTTTTTTTACTTAAAATGAAGTGACACTGCAACTTTACAATGAAAGTATTGTTAGCTGTCTATACTTTTTCCACGACGTATGCTTTCTTATTTCGAAAGTGCTTTTCTGCATCTTCCATGGAGTGTTCAAAGAATCCTTCAAACTCATGAACGACTTTATATTCTCTTTCCGGATCTGTAAAAAGCTGATTTTCGTTATTGGATAGTACTACAACATCTTTCGTACTCACAAAATTATCTAATTCTCTTGCTGTATAATTTTGTCCTTGCTTTAACGTTTGCACACTTAAGTTAGACATAATAGAACCTCTCCTTTATTAAAGCATTCTACTTTTCCTATTTCCGTTTGCGCTTCGTTCTAAACTGGAATTAGAATGAGGTTCTATTCGTAAGTTTTATAATAGCAACCCCCGCCCAGGCCATACGGTTATAAACGGGAACTTCCGCTTTTGATGTCTACATATTCCTTCTGTATTGGCCGCCTACTTGGTAGAGGGCGTTGGTTATTTGGCCGAGACTGGCTACTTTTACGGTTTCCATGAGTTCTGCAAATATGTTTCCACCGGATGCGGCTGTTTGTTTTAACCTTTCAAGAGCTACTTCAACCTCGTCTTTGTTCACTTCTTGGAATCGTTGCAATTCACTGATTTGGTGCTCCTTTTCTTCTTTGGAAGCACGGGCAAGCTCCATGGAGTCAATTTGGTCTTCCGATGGTGGGTTCGGGTTTAAATACGTATTCACTCCCACAATTGGTAGTTCCCCGGAATGTTTTTTTCCTTCATAATACAACGACTCTTCTTGAATCTTTCCACGCTGATATTGTCGTTCCATTGCTCCGAGCACTCCACCACGATCATTCATTTTCTCAAATTCCTGCAGAACGGCTTCTTCTACTAAATCTGTTAGCTCTTCTATAATAAATGAGCCTTGAAGGGAGTTTTCATTTTTAGTCAGGCCAAACTCCTTGTTAATAATCATCTGAATTGCCATGGCACGGCGAACAGATTCTTCTGTTGGCGTAGTAATTGCCTCATCATACGCATTTGTATGAAGAGAATTCGTATTATCCTGGATAGCAAGTAGTGCTTGTAATGTTGTTCTTATGTCGTTAAAGTCAATTTCCTGTGCGTGTAGTGAACGCCCGGAAGTCTGGACGTGATATTTTAGCTTCTGACTTCGTTCATTCGCACCGTATTTATCACGCATCGTAATTGCCCAAATTCGACGGGCTACACGACCAATCACGCTGTACTCAGGATCAAGACCATTTGAGAAAAAGAAGGACAGATTCGGCGCAAATTTATTTACGTCCATCCCTCTACTTAGATAGTACTCAACATAAGTGAAACCATTTGCCAACGTAAAAGCCAGCTGTGTAATTGGATTTGCACCTGCCTCAGCAATATGATATCCGGAAATAGAAACTGAGTAATAGTTGCGAACTTTCTTATCAATAAAGTATTGCTGAATGTCCCCCATCATACGTAGAGCGAATTCCGTTGAGAAAATACAGGTGTTTTGTCCCTGGTCCTCTTTTAATATATCTGCTTGTACGGTCCCTCTTACTACAGCGATGGTTTCATCCCTTAATTTTTCATATTCTTGTTGGTTTGGCTCCCGGTTGTTTTCATCTTTAAATTTATTTACCTGCTGATCAATTGCAGTATTAAAATACATAGCAAGAATAATTGGAGCAGGGCCATTTATTGTCATCGAAACAGAAGTCATTGGATTCGTTAAATCAAAGCCAGCATATAATTTTTTCATATCTTCGAGTGTACAAATATTTACTCCGCTTTCTCCAACCTTCCCATAAATATCAGGTCGGTGTGCCGGATCTTCACCATATAAAGTAACCGAGTCAAATGCAGTAGATAATCGTTTTGCTTCTTCGTTTTTAGACAGGTAATGAAAGCGGCGGTTCGTTCTTTCTGGCGTTCCTTCTCCTGCAAATTGACGTGTCGGATCTTCTCCCTTGCGTTTAAAAGGGAAAACTCCTGCAGTGAACGGAAATGCTCCAGGTACATTCTCCTTAAGGAGCCAAGTCAGACGTTCCCCCCAATCCTGGTACTTAGGAAAGGCAACCTTTGGAATCTTTAGCCCAGAAAGTGATTCAGTTGTCAGGTCCATTTCAATTTCCTTGTCACGGACCTTAAACGTCATTTTATCTTTGCTATAGCTTTCCTTTGTTTCGTCCCATGAGTCAAGTAATTTCCTCGAACGGGCATCCAGTTGTTCATTATATTTCTCCAGAGATTGGTCAATGACTGTTTGGACCTCATCCTCTTCTAAAACTTCCTTTGCACCTTCCAACTGATAAATCTTTCTTGCTATCTCACTCTGATTCTTTGTATGTTTATGATAGCTTCGCACATGTGTGGCTATTTCTCTTAAATAATGCCTGCGCTCATTTGTAATAATCATATTTTGCTTTTCTGCAATAATATTTCTTTCAAAATTTATCTCTTCTGTCCACGCATAACGCTCATTCAATGTATCAATTAGGGCAGCAAATAACGCATTTGTCCCTGCATCATTAAACTGGCTTGCAATGGTACCAAAAACAGGGAATTTTTCTTTATCCTGGTGGAATAGCATATGGCTTCTTTCATATTGCTTACGTACTTGATTTAATGCATCCTCAGAGCCTTTTTGTTCATATTTGTTAATAACAATAAAATCAGCGAAATCAATCATATCAATTTTCTCAAGCTGGGAAGGCGCACCAAATTCTGCTGTCATAACATACATCGATAAGTCGGTAACATCTGTTATGGCAGCATTCCCCTGACCAATTCCACTTGTTTCTACAATAATAAAATCAAAACCTGAAGCTCTTACAACATCGATGACATCCTGAATTGCTTTAGAAAGCTCACTGCTGGAATCACGTGTTGCTAATGAACGCATATAAACCCGATCTGTGAAAATAGCGTTCATGCGGATTCGGTCACCAAGTAAGGCTCCGCCTGTTTTCTTTTTTGTCGGGTCGATGGAAATAACAGCAATCTTCTTATCGGGAATTTCATTAATAAATCTCCGGATCAGTTCATCTGTAAGCGAGCTTTTTCCAGCTCCTCCCGTTCCGGTTATTCCCAGTACAGGTACATTGTCTTTCGCTTGATTCTGCAACTGGTCAATGACCTGTTGTTTTTCTTTCTCGTCAACTTCAGCGTTTTCCATATACGTAATAAATCTGGCAATCGCTTGACGTTCTCCGTTAAATAATTGTTCCTGATCTTTTTTTATATCAATTGGCGGTACATAGTCACATTCCTCCAGCATGAGGTTAATCATTCCTTGTAAACCAAGCTCTCTGCCATTTTCCGGCGAGAAAATTCTTGACACCCCGTACTCATGTAATTCCTTTATTTCACGAGGGATAATAACTCCACCGCCCCCGCCATAGACTTTAATATGTTCTGCCCCAAGCTCCTTCAACAAATCAATCATGTACTTAAAATATTCAACATGCCCACCTTGATAGGAAGAGATAGCAATCCCCTGTGCGTCCTCCTGAATGGCTGCATGAACAACATCTTCTACAGACCGGTTATGACCCAAATGGATCACTTC
This sequence comes from Virgibacillus halodenitrificans, assembly GCF_001878675.1. Lineage (NCBI taxonomy): Bacteria > Bacillati > Bacillota > Bacilli > Caryophanales > Bacillaceae > Virgibacillus > Virgibacillus halodenitrificans. The sequence goes on from NZ_CP017962.1 coordinate 3,454,060, forward strand.
TGCTCCACTTGCCTGTAAAATTCGTCTCATTATATTAATTGATGCATCATGACCGTCGAATAGGCTGGATGCTGTGACAAACCGCACTGGATTTGTCGGTTTATAAATTTCTGGTTGTTCCATTTGTTACCCCTCCTTCAATAGTAAATCGCTTTCATTTCTCTGTTACTACGATACCGAGCATTTGCAAATTAAAATGAATTTGTCTTTCCATATATTGTTCAAACGTGAATTGCCGTTGAAGCATCCACCGTCTGAAGCCCCACATCTGTCCTTGGACAAAAATATTATTGGCAAGTAATGCAACATCCTGATGCGAAATTTTTTCTGGAAGGCAGGTAAGGATCACTTCCTCCAACATTCCTACCATGTCACGTTCCTTCTGCAGTACATATTCCTTCGTATCTTTTTTCAATGACTTGGCTTCCTGGTACATAATTAAAATTTCTTCCTGCATCTCATCCATTAAGTAAAAATACGACTTCATTACAGCTATCAAATTATCTACAGATGCCGACTCCAAATCAATGGATAAACTTAACCGTTCACGCACTTGCTCATAAATAGAGTCACATACAAGGAAAAGCACATCTTCTTTTGTACGGATATATTCATAAAGTGTACCAATACTGAAGCCCGACTCCTTAGCTATTTCTCTTGTTGTGGTCCGATGAAATCCCTTTTCCTTAAAGAGCTTCATCGCACCTTTAATCATCTGATTCCGCCGTTTCTCCACTAACTCTCTATCTTTTACAGAGGAAAGGACCTGTTCATCACTCATTTTCTCTCCCCCTCTTTTTTCCACTGCTCATACCATTTGCTTGCCAATTTATATGGATCACTGTCTGCCTCAATTGTGGCTAGTTCATTGTTTGACTCAAGATAATTTCTTACGTCCCGCCAGATCTCTTCGCGAATCAATTCATAGATTTCCAGTTCCTGCTGCTGGATGCGCTGCTTGCGACCTTCCTCTGTACGATATAAATAATCATGATGTTCTTTAATTTTTGCCCAAAGTTTATCAATACCTTTGTTTTCTGTAGTAATTGTTTTTACAATGGAGGTCATATGCTTTTCTGTTGCCGTCATCATAACCAATTCTTTTAATAGTGCCTTCAACTTACCAACACCATGTAAGTCTGCTTTGTTAATGACGAACAAATCAGCGATCTCCATAATACCTGCTTTAAAGATTTGTAATACATCCCCGCTATTCGGTGTCATCACAACAGCTGTTGTATCAACAATTTTCATAATATCTAACTCAGATTGTCCGACACCAACTGTTTCGACAATAACAACATCATAACCGTAAGCATCACAGATACGCACTGCATCCTTTGTTGCTCTTGCCAAGCCGCCTAAGCTTCCCCTTGTTGCCATACTGCGGATAAAAACACCATCATCTGTAAAATGCTCATTCATTCGAACACGATCTCCAAGTAAGGCTCCACCACTGAACGGACTAGTCGGGTCAACTGCAATAACAGCAACGGTTTTGCCTTCTTGGCGTATATGTGAAATCAGGCGATTTACAAGAGAACTTTTGCCAGCACCAGGCGAACCCGTTAATCCAACATAAAGGGCATGCTTTTTAAGTGAAAATATATCACTCAATAGGTCGAGCTTCTCTGGATGATCATTTTCCACCATAGTTATCGCTCTTGCCAGTGCCCGTACATCTTTATTTTTTATCCGTTCAACTATTTCGTGCATGGTGGACATCCTTTCTAATCCATTCACTTCTTCTTTTAGTTTATTTGTTAATTCAGTTTTTCGTACAAGCTGTGTATCACTGTGAACTTATTTCGTTAGCATACGTCCAATAACAAGGCGTTGAATTTCATTTGTACCTTCATAGATTTGTGTAATTTTCGCATCACGCATATATCGCTCTACCGGGTAATCCTTTGTATATCCATAGCCACCGAATACTTGAACTGCTTCCACCGTAGTACGCATTGCTGCATCTCCTGCAAACAGCTTAGACATCGCGGATGCCTTTCCATATGGAAGACCCTGTGATTCAAGCCAAGCAGCCTGGTAGGTTAATAGTCGGGATGCTTCTACATCTGTAGCCATATCTGCTAATTTAAAGGAGATCCCTTGGTTTGTTGCAATTGGCTTACCAAATTGCTCCCGCTCTTTTGCATAATCCACTGCTGCATCCAGTGCTCCTTGTGCAATACCGAGTGCTTGTGCTGCAATCCCGTTACGTCCCCCATCCAATGTGGTCATAGCAATTTTAAACCCTTCGCCTTCTGCCCCTAGCATGTTTTCCTTAGGTATGCGACAGTTTTCAAAAATAAGTTCCGTTGTTGGAGATGAACGAATACCTAATTTCTTTTCTTTTTTACCGAATGTGAATCCTTCCGTACCCTTTTCAACAATAAAAGCACTGATGCCTTTATGCTTTGCATCCGCATCTGTTTTAGCGAAAACGATATAAATATCAGCAACGCCACCGTTCGTAATCCAAACCTTGCTGCCATTTAAAATATAATGGTCGCCATCATCCTTTGCAGTTGTTTTCATGGAAACAACATCACTTCCCGCACCTGGTTCAGATAGTGCATATGCACCCAAAGCTTCTCCTGTTGCTAAACGATATAAAAAGGTCTTCTTCTGTTCTTCATTACCGTATTTAAAAATAGGCCAGCTTGCGAGTGATAAGTGTGCAGATAATGTTACTCCTGTAGAAGCACATACACGAGACAACTCCTCTACTGCAATAACGTAGCTTACATAATCTGCTCCAATTCCGCCATACTCCTCCGGCCAAGGAATACCAGTTAATCCAAGCTCGCCCATTTTATCAAAAATCTCACGATCAAAGCGTTCCTCTTCATCACGCTCCGCTGCTGTCGGTTCTACTTCCTTTGTAGCAAAATCCCTTACCATTTTACGTAGCATTTCCTGCTCATCTGTCAATTGAAAATCCATGGTTGTTCCCCCTTAGTTCTTTAGTAGATTTTTTGCAATCACAATATGTTGAATTTCGTTGGCACCTTCATATATTTCAGTTATTTTGGCATCACGGAAAAAGCGCTCTGCTGGATAGTCCTCCGTATAACCGTAACCTCCATATACTTGCACTGCCTCAATCGCTGTTTGAACTGCTGTTTTCGATGCATACATTTTGGCCATTGAAGCTTCTTTTCCGCAAGGGATTCCTCGTTGGACAAGTGCTGCAGCCTGATAGACTAATAGTTTAGCAGCCTCTACGCTTGTAGCCATGTCTGCCAATTTGAATGAGATTCCTTGATTAGCAGCAATCGGCTTACCAAATTGCTCCCGCTCTTTTGCATAACCAACTGCATGCTCAAGAGCAGCTTCACCAATTCCAAGAGCTTGGGCGGCAATCCCAATCCTTCCAACATTTAAATTGGCCATTGCAATCTTGAAGCCGTCTCCTTCTTCCCCAAGTAATTGTTCCTTTGCTATCACACAGTTGTCAAAGGTTAATGCTACCGTATTAGACCCATGTAGCCCCATTTTCTTTTCCTTCTTGCCAATAATAAGGCCCGGAGTGTTCTTTTCAATAATAAACGCACTAATTCCTTTCGATCCTTCTCCAGTTCGGGCAAAAGTAATATAGGTATCTGCCTCGCCACCGTTCGTGATAAATACTTTGGAGCCATTCAATATATACGTGTCACCGTCTTTTTTTGCTTTTGTTTTTAAATTGCCGGCATCTGAGCCCGCGCTTGGTTCTGTGAGTGCAAAAGCTCCTAAATACTCTCCACTTGCCAGCTTTGGTAAGTAATGTTTCTTTTGATTTTCATTACCAAAATAAAGAATTGGGTTACTGCCTACGGAAGTGTGTACAGATAAAATAACACCAACTGTCGCACTTACTTTAGATAGCTCATGGATCGCGCTAATATACGAAACAAAGTCCATCCCACTACCACCATATTCTTCAGGTATTGGTATTCCCATCAGCCCTAATTCACCCATCTTCTGAATAATCTCCTTTGGGAAGCGATCCTCTGTCTCCATCCGTTCTATTTCACCTGTGATTTCCTTCTGAGCAAAATCCCTTACCATTTTCTGCATCATTTGCTGTTCTTCTGTAAAGTTCATATCCATCTATATTCCACCCCTCTGCCGTTTCATGATGTATTAGTTATACTGATAAAAGCCCCTGCCTGATTTCTTGCCAAGCCAACCTGCTTTTACATATTGGCGAAGTAGCGGGCATGGTCGGTATTTACTATCATTGAAACCTTCATAGAGTACTTCCATAATATACAAGCACGTATCCAGTCCAATAAAGTCAGCCAGAGTCAGCGGTCCCATCGGATGATTCATCCCAAGCTTCATTACTTTATCCACATCTTCAACGGAAGCCACTCCTTCATGTACAGCAAAGACTGCTTCGTTAATCATCGGCATTAAAATCCGGTTGGCGGCAAAGCCCGGAAGATCAGCTACTTCTACAGAGGTCTTATTTAGTTTAGCTGTCATCTCCTCAATTGCCTGATATGTTCCATCACTTGTTTGTAATCCGCGAATAATCTCTACTAATTTCATTACCGGTACTGGATTCATGAAATGCATACCGATTACCTGATCCGGTCGATTCGTAACCGCAGCAATCTCTGTAATAGGCAGGGAAGAAGTATTTGTCGCCAAAATAGCATGTTTCGGTGCAAATACATCCAAATCACCAAAAACTTTTGCTTTCACATCCATATTTTCCACAACCGCTTCAATAACAAGATCACAGGATTGTGCATCTTTTAGATGATGAGACGGCTTTAACCTATTTAACGTCTCCGTTTTATCCTTGTCGGTAATTCGCTCCTTGTCTACCGCACGGGTTAATAGTTTTTCAATGTTCTTTAGTCCCTTTTCCAAAGCTTCCGTGTTCATATCATGAAGCAAAACGTCAAATCCTGCTTGTGCACATACTTGGGCAATCCCTGCCCCCATTTGACCTGAGCCAATTACCATTACTTTTTGTATTGCCATATGTATCTACCTCCATTTTTTAAAAAAGCCGTTGTAAACGAAAGGAGCTGACTCTTTTACCGAATCAGCTTTTCCCTTCTTATGGGCACAATTACTGTTTCGATACCTCAATTAACACGGCATCTCCTTGCCCTCCACCACTGCAAATAGCAGCAATACCAAGTCCGCCACCGCGTCGCTTTAATTCATGAATTAATGTCAAAATAATCCTGGCTCCACTAGCTCCAATTGGATGTCCCAATGCAACAGCTCCACCATTCACATTTACCTTTTCTTGGTCAATACCTGCGATTTTTCCACTTGCTAAGGAAACAGCAGCAAATGCTTCATTGATTTCAAATAAGTCAATGTCCTCTTTTTTATGTCCAGTTTTTTCTAAAAGCTTATTAATGACGAGCCCAGGTGTTTGCGGGAAATCCTTTGCTTCAACAGCTACCTCAGCATGTCCCAACACTGTTGCCATAGGTTCTTTCCCTAGCTCTCTTGCTTTCTCATCTGACATCACCACAAAAGCACAAGCACCATCATTCACGCCAGGCGCATTACCCGCAGTTATAGTTCCATTTGGATCAAAAGCAGGCTTTAATTTAGCCAGTTTCTCCACACTTGTATCTTTTCTTGGTGCTTCGTCTGTATCTACTACAATTGGATCGCCTTTGCGCTGAGGAACTTCAAGTGGAACAATTTCTTCGGCAAATTTACCAGTTTCAATCGCTTCTCCAGCACGTTGATGACTCCTGTATGACCATTCATCCTGTGCCTCTCTAGTTAACTCATATTCTTCTGCAGTAGAGTTACCATAGTTGCCCATATGGACGCCTTTAAAAGAACATGTCAATCCATCATGAATCATCATATCTTTAACGGTTTTATCACCCATACGATTTCCCCAACGAGCATCTGGCAGGAAGTAAGGAGCGTTACTCATACTTTCCATTCCTCCAGCAACAATTACTTCTTCATCGCCCAGACGGATTAACTGATCAGCCAATGTTACACTTCGAAGTCCGGAAGCACATACTTTATTTATCGTTTCCGTTTTTACATGCCAAGGAATACCTGCTTCTCTTGCTGCCTGTCTGGAAGGGATCTGTCCCTGTCCTCCCTGTAATACAGTTCCCATAATTACTTCATCTATCTGTTCGCCATCCATTTGAGCTCGTTTCAACGCTTCTTCTATTGCTTTTCCACCAAGCTGTGAAGCTGTGAATGATTTTAAAGAACCGCCAAATTTGCCAAAAGGTGTTCTCGCACCTGAAACAATAACCGTTTTTCTCATACTTACCAGCACCCCTTATTTTATATTTTTGTTAACGCTTTCTTTTTAATGAAATTATAATGATTGAACGCTCGCTCAATCATGCCTCAAAAATTAGAGGGGCATATGGATACCCCTCTATTAGTCTAACATACTCATTTGTTTTTTTCTAAAAATTATACAGAATTTAAATATAGCAGTTTGGTAGATTCATTTTAAGCAGATTTTGTTTCTTCTTCAACAAATACTGATAAAGCAAGGATTTCAGCTACATCCATCGTACTTATATCCTCTTCTACCTCTTTTGCTTTCGTTCCATCACTTAACATTGTTAAACAATATGGACATGCGCTGGAAATCATGGTCGGTTTTACAGCTAGCGCTTGTTCGGTACGGGCTACGTTTATACGGTTTCCAGTAGTTTCTTCTGTCCACATAAGCCCACCACCTGCACCACAGCACATGCCATTTTCCTTACTTCGGGCCATTTCCACTAATTCTAGGCCAGGTATGGATTGCAAAATTTCCCTTGGTGGATCGTAAACACCGTTATATCTTCCTAGATAACAAGAGTCGTGATAGGTCAAACGCTGATTAATTTCACGTTGGGGTTTAAGCTTCCCATTCATCACTAGGTCATAAAGCATTTGAGTATGGTGATAAACCTCTGCTTCAAAACCAAAGTCCGGATACTCGTTTTTGAAAATATTGTACGCATGCGGATCAATAGTTACAATTTTAGTTACACCATTTTTTTCAAATTCCTTTATGTTTTTCTCGGCGATTTCCTGGAATAAAAACTCATTACCAATACGGCGCGCAGTATCTCCAGAGTTAGCTTCTTTATTTCCAAGAATAGCAAAGCTGATACCAGCTTGGTTCATTAGTTTAGCAAAAGCAACAGCAATCTTTTGACTGCGACTGTCATATGCACCCATAGAACTTACCCAGAAAAGATATTCAAATTCCTTATCTTCTTTTTTAAGTTCCTTTACTGTTGGAATATAGGCAGTTTCATCCAATTCACGCCATTTAATCCGATCCTTTTTAGATAATCCCCAAGGGTTACCCTGACGTTCAATGTTCATTACTGCTCGTTGGACATCCTGATCCATTTTTCCTTCTGTCATTACAAGATAACGGCGCATGTCAATAATTGTTCCTACATGTTCATTCATTACGGGACAAGCTTCTTCACAATTACGGCATGTTGTACAACCTGAAAGCTCTTCCTCTGTAATTACATCACCAATTAAACTTCTGCTCTGTACCGTAGCAGCTGCCTCATTTTGCCCGCTTGCCTGATTCCCTTGTGTACCAGCAAACGCATATGTTGGTACCCATGGGGACTTTCCTGTAACCGCGGCACCTTTTTCTGTTAAATGGTCGCGAACCTTTACCATAATGTCCATCGGGGATAACATTTTCCCTGTCCCAGAAGCTGGACAAACATCAGTACATCGACCACATTCCACACAAGCATAAAAATCGATCATCTGAAACTGATCAAAATCTTCTACTTTTCCTACCCCAAAGGAGATTTCTTCTTCGTTCTCCACGTTGTCTTCATCAATATCAAAGTCGATCGTCTTTAATTTACCTGGTACCCGCTTACTTAAAAATACATTAATTGGTGCAGCAATTAAATGTGCGTGCTTCGATTGTGGCACATAAACGAGGAACGTTAGAATTGTAATCGTGTGTACCCACCATGCAATATAAAATACAACCATCGCTGCTGCTGGAGACATCCAACCAAATCCTAAAGCTATTAAACTAGCTACAGGCTCCAACCAAGTGGCTTCATGACCATGCCAGATTTGTGCCATTCCATTTCCAACAAGCACAGAAATCATCAGGGTGCCAATGAAAAGGAGGACAAGTCCTGCTTTAAACCCACGTTTCAAACGCACCAGTTTTTCCATATAACGTCTGTAGAATGCCCAGGCTACTGCAACTAGAATCATTAACGTTACTAGTTCTTGAAAGAAAACAAATCCTGGATAAAAAACACCAAAAGGTAAATGATTTCCTGGTGACAATCCTTTGACAAACATATCAATTGCTCCAAATTGCACAAGGATAAATCCATAGAACATCATGACATGAATTGCTCCTGATTTTTTATCCTTTAAAAGCTTGGATTGCCCGAAAACAATTTTCCCCACACGGCGGAGCCGCTCTTTAAAGTCCCGGTCAAATTCTGATTTCTTTCCCAGCCTAATGTAAGCCACTCGTGTTGCAACAACTCTTCCGAATAAATAGAACCCGTATAAGGTTATTGCCACAAATGCCAGCGTATTGATCAGCAAAAAAGTATTCATTACTCGCTCCCCCTTAAAAATTTAGCTGCCCTTCTATCTTAATAGTATAACTAACAATGATAACGATTGCATTTTTCTGATAAGTAAGACGTTTTTATAGGACACCTACCTATACTATAAATTATGAATGATCATTCAGTCAACTTCTTTTTTGTTTCTAGAAATAATTCTAATTACTTAAACCCAAACAGTTGTAATAATAACAACGGTTAACCCTGTATTTTCTCATGACTCTAAAAAGATTTTCTACTGTAAATGTTAAGATTCAAACGTATTTTGTTCTTTCATAGTTGGAGGGAACTGCACACTAACTAAGAATATAGAGGCTACGTAAATCACCGCTACGGGGAAATATTCCGCTTTCCGCGGGCGGCTGTTGAGCCTCCTCACGCTACGCGTTCCGGGGTCTCACCGAGGCCTCTCCTCCCGCAGGAGTCTCCATATTTCCCCTTCGCTAAGATTTGTTTTTCAAGAGAAAATTAATTACTGGTACGTAATTCACTGATAAAACATATACTTAAAGGGTTAACAACATCAATTGATTGAAATGGAAGATGGCAATCTAAGAACGCCACGTCCTGGGACTGGGGCTGCGCTAACTCGCCCCATCAAAGACCGTTTGCGCTAACTCGTCCCATCGAAAACATTTGTGGCAACGATTGCATGACCAACGTCCTTGAAAAAGAAACCCGCTTTTTCTGCGTGCGATGTTTCACTTAGAAGCTTTCCTTGTCCTGTTAGCCCACGACTCCTGCCGGAATAGCATGAGCTGAAGACCCTGCACGGAGCGTAGCGGAGGAAGCGGCTGAAGCCATGCCGGCGGAAAGCGTTCATCTGCAATGGAAATCAATGGCGATAGGTGATCTTCTAAACGTCTTAAAGTAACCTTTTTGCTAGTGTATTTTTAGAAACCCGCTTAAAGTACTATTAAGTTACTTCGCACTTTATTCATTTTCCAAATATTGAATAACCTCAACATATTTTTTAGGTCAAAAAAGAAATCGCTTTCAAACCGAGGTAAAAATATGCCGGTTTAGAAAGCTAGCTTTTAAACCGGCATATGAACAGATTTGGTTACATCTTTTCTGGTGCAGATACACCAATTAAATCAAGAGCGTTCTGTAATGTAATTCTTACAGCCTTCATTAAAGCAATTCGCGATTGGGTTAATTCTTTATTATCTGCATCCAATACTTTTTCTGCATTGTAGAAGCTATGCAGCAATGTGGCAAGATCATATACATATTGTGTTACTTTGTGAGGTGTCTGTTTTTCCGCAGCATCTGCTACTGTTTGTGGAAATTCACCTAACTTCTTCAATAAATCCATTTCTTTTTCCGCATTCAGCAAGGTTGTGTCAAACTCTCCGTCAACAGCAAACCCTTTCGTTTCCGCTTGTTTCAGCATTGTACAAATACGCGCATGCGCATATTGAACGTAAAAGACTGGATTGTCATTAGATTGAGAGCGTGCTAAATCCATATCAAAATCCAATTGAGAGTCATTGGAACGAGTGACAAAGTAATAACGAACAGCGTCTATACCTACTTCATCCATTAGCTCACGTAAAGCAACTGCTTTCCCCGTACGTTTACTCATACGAAGTTTTTCACCGTTTTCAAACAAGTTTACCATTTGAATAATTTTTACAGCAAACTTATCTGCAGAATAGCCTAACGCTTGGATAGCTGCACGCATTCTCGGAATATAGCCATGGTGGTCAGCACCCCATACGTTAATAATCTTATTGAAGCCACGGTCCAGTTTATTTTTATGGTACGCGATATCCGGAGTTAAGTACGTATAGCTGCCGTCCTGTTTAATAAGGACGCGGTCTTTGTCATCATCAAATGCAGTAGTGCGGAACCAGGTAGCACCGTCTTTTTCATAAATATAATCACCCTGCTGCAGCTTTTCCAATGCTTTCGAAATTTGATCATCATTATAAAGGGAACGCTCAGAGAACCAATTATCGAATTTAACACGAAAGGCCTCCAAATCCTCTTCAATTTTTCCTAATTCGTATTTCAAGCCATATTCTTTAAAGTAAGCAAGCCGTTCCTCTCGATTCGTGTTGGCCCATTTATCACCAACTTCTTCTGCTAACTTTTTACCTATTTCAATAATATCTGCACCATGATAACCGTCTTCAGGCATAGGCGTTTCCTGTCCAAGTGCCTGCAGATAACGTGCCTCAACTGATAAGGCCAGATTATCAATCTGGTTACCCGCATCGTTGATGTAATATTCACGTTCTACATCATAACCAGCAGCCGCGTAAACATTGCAAAGCACATCTCCAAAAGCTGCTCCACGAGCATGCCCTAAGTGCAAATCACCAGTTGGGTTTACAGAAACAAACTCTACTTGGACTTTTTCACCTTTTCCAGCGTTTGTTTGGCCGTATGTACTTTCCGCCTCCAAAATAGTAGGAATAATTGACTCCAAAAAGTCATTTTTCATGAAAAAGTTAATAAACCCTGGTCCTGCTATTTCCACCTTTTCAATGGAGGCTTTTGTTTGATCCAAATGATCTACAATGTCCTGAGCAATTTGCCTTGGTGCTTTTTTAGCTATACGAGCAAGCTGCATTGCAATATTGGATGCAAAGTCTCCATGTGCTTTATCCTTTGGTTTTTCCAAAATGACCGCAGGAAGCTCTTCAGCTGTAGCCAATTTTGCCTGGATCACTGCTGCTGCTATTTCTTGTTTTAACGTTTCTTCCGTTTGAACTAATACGTTCATTGGGATTCCTCCTCTTTAAAACTCAACTTTATTTCCTGATTCCGTTCCTCTTGCCCATTTAGCTTGACTTTATAATCAATCGTTAATGAACCTGACTCCTCATTCGACTGGTAGTGAATAGTTTCTGTATATGTCTCCATATGGATACCACCATGCGGGTGGTAAAACACATTCTCCGTAATCTGACCTTCTCGAAACTGCTGATTCATTTTTACATTTCCTGAACGCTTAATACTCACCTTATTTTGTTGAATCGTAATCAGGTTGTGAATGACAGATTTGTCATCAGATGTTTCCTCATATGTAAGTACATCCAGATTATTTCTCTTATAGTATTTCCCTGTATGTTTTTGTTTATTTGATTCCTTCGCCCCATCTTCTTCAATCATGGTCTGGAGTTCAATGGATACGTTTTTGTGTAGTGCGTTCATGTTAATCCCTCTACTTATATTAATTCATATAATTTACTATTATATCTTTAAATGAATAGGATAATCAATATCTTTCTCGTAAAACTCACTATCTCGTTCATTATCTTTTTAAAATGCTTTATTTTTGTCGTGCTGGTTTCGGTTATAGAAATAGAATAATAAGTAAAAAAATACAGACTACAGAACCTCTTCCATTTGACTAACGGTTCTACTGCAAATGTTGGGGTACAACCGTATTTTGTTCATTCATAGTTAGAGTAAAATGCGAACTACTGAAAATTTTAGCCCCTTGTAGAAGCGGATAACCCTATTGATTTCCGCTGAAGGGGGCCGCTTTCCACCGGCATGGCTTCAGCCGCTTCCTCCGCTACGCTTCGTGCAGGGTCTTCAGCTCATGCTATTCCGGTAGGAGTCGCCCCCTTCCGCTCCAATCAATTTGTATCAGCTTTAAAATTCCAAATGCGGAATGGTCCTTCCACCTGTCTTTTAAGATGTTAAGCGAGCTTTTCTCACCTAATGCTAAAGTCATTTATTGCTAAAAAAGTAAAACTAAGTGGAGGAAAATACGGGACTTCTGGGGGAGATGAGGCATAGGTGAGACCCCGGAATCCGTTATAGGGTTGGAAGGCTAAATTCGCGACGTCCTGGGGCTGGGACTGCGATTACTCGTCCCATCAAAGACCGTTTGCGCATACTCGCCCCATCGAAACCCATTGTCTCAACACCTTCATGACCAACATCGTGTTGGCCCGAGGCTCATCAGCCGCCCCCGAAAAGCGAAGTGTTTTCCGTAGCGGTGGTGTAACCAGATTCATTATTTCAGAAAGCTTTCCAACAAGAAAGTTAATTTTCATATCCTAACCAAGTTAGTTCGTAGTTTATATATTTTCCGAATCATTGAGTAACCCTAGATGCGTATTAGAGTCAAAACAAAAACGCACTCCTGTTTCAAAACAGAAGCGCGCTTTCATTATTTCACCCAGCCCAATAAAATTTCCCGGATGAATTTGCTAGCTGCAATGGCGGTTTTTTCAGAATGGTCGTATACTGGAGCCACTTCCACAAGATCGGCGCCGATTACCTGGATATCAGATTCCGCAATCAGTTGAATAGCTTCCAATAATTCTGTGGAGCTAATTCCCCCTGCCTCTGCTGTACCGGTTCCAGGAGCGAAAGCCGGATCAAGTACATCGATGTCAATCGTTACGTAGACCTTTCTTCCTTGTAATTCCGGCAGCATTCTTTTTAATGGTTCTGCCACTTGAAATTTCGACATGTGCATGCCACTTTCCTTGGCGAATTGAAATTCTTCACGCATACCAGAACGGATACCAAAGGAATATACATTGTCTGCTCCAATTAAATCACATATTTTACGTACTGGTGTAGAATGGGAAAGCGTCTCACCTTCATATTCCTCACGTAAATCAGCATGTGCATCAATATGAATCAGCGCCATATCCGGATGTTTCTCATACATTACTTGAATCACTGGCCATGTTACCAGATGCTCACCGCCGAGTCCGATTGGAAACTTTCCCTGTGCAAGCAGCTTGCCAATATATTCACGAATCATATGAAGACTTCTTTCCGCATTACCGAATGGCAACGGAATATCACCTGCATCAAAAAAGGCGACTTCCTCCAAATGCTTGTCCATATAAGGACTATATTCCTCCAAACCAATCGAGGCCTCACGAATTCTTCCCGGACCAAATCTGGAACCCGGGCGGAAGCTCACTGTCCAATCCATCGGCATTCCATAAATAACCGCTTTTGCTTTTTCAAAGTCATTTCCTGACATGATAAACACCTTGCCGGAATACGCTTCATCAAATCGCATATTGCTTCCCCCTTTATTCTGTCAATTCTTTCACAAATCTTGGAAGGGCAAATGATGCAAAATGAATTTCTGGCGTGTAATACTTTGTATCAACTTCATGAAAACGTTCTTGCTTCACTTTCAACGGATCATGAATTTTACTCCCAATAGTAAACGTCCATAAACCACTTGGATATGTTGGTATATTTGCTGTATACAATCGAGTTACCGGAAATATTTCTTTCACATCATGAAAAACCTGATGAATCAAATCTGCTTTAAACCATGGATTATCTGTCTGGGCTACAAAAATCCCATCATCTTTTAAAGCTTTATGAATTCCTGCATAAAAACCTTGGGTAAACAGGTTTACTGCTGGTCCAACTGGTTCAGTGGAATCCACCAATATGACATCAAATGCTTTTTCACTGTTGGCTATAAACATAAAACCATCATCCACTTTTACTTCCACGCGTTCATCGTCTAAAGATCCGGCAATGGTTGGTAAATATTTTTTTGAATAGTGAATGACTTCCCCATCAATATCCACAAGCGTCGCTTTTTGGACAGATGGATGCCTTAGTACCTCACGAATAACACCACCATCTCCCCCGCCAACTACAAGTACATGCTTGGGACTTGGATGGGTAAACAAGGGTACATGTGCAACCATTTCATGATATACAAACTCATCCTTTTCTGTTGTCATAACCATATCATCTAATAAAAGCATATTTCCCCATTCAACTGTCTCTACCATTTTCAAGTCTTGATAGTCAGTTTGAAGTGCGGCTAAAGTTTTGTTTACCTTTGCAGTAATGCCAAAGTTTGCTGTCTGTTTTTCCGTAAACCACATACTCAATATAAACACTCCTCTTGGTGTTGTTACCTATAAAATAAATTGCACACAAAAACGAAGAAGCTCTCCTTTGTTTCCGTTATGAAACTTAATAGAGCAACATTTTATGCTTTTTTTTATAAAAAGACAAGCACTTTTTGTTTATATCTTTATATCTTTTCCCATAATGGTACTAATGCACACATATTGGAGCCATTATAATGAGAAAAAAGTTTAAAAGATTAAAATGGATATTTGGGGTCTTGGTCGGATCTTTTTTTGCGATTGGCTGCCTAATTGGCGGTGTTTATTTGGTGAGCTATATAATGGGACCGCCGCCCTTATCAAATCAGCAAAATACTGTCTATTACAGCAATGATGGAGAGATTATTGGTGAAGAAAGCGGAAGTGAAAGCCGCCACTGGGTAGAATTAAAGGCAATTTCCCCTTTTCTTATTGATGCCACCCTGCAAATAGAAGATCAGCATTACTATGAACATCATGGTTTTGATTACAAGCGAATTATGGGTGCCATTATCAAAGATATAAAAAGTCTATCTCTTAAGGAAGGTGCAAGTACACTTACCCAGCAATACGCAAGAAATTTATACTTGACCCATGAAAAGACGTGGTTAAGAAAAATAAAGGAAGCTTTTTACACGGTAAGATTGGAAATGTTTTATTCCAAAGATGAAATTCTCGAAGGCTACTTAAATACTATTTATTATGGCCATGGTGCTTACGGAATTGAGTCCGCAAGTAATTACTATTTTGAAACCGCGGCAAGCGAATTAACATTAGCACAAGCGGCTATGCTAGCAGGCATACCAAAAGGGCCAACCTATTATTCGCCATTAAATGATATAGAGCGCGCAACAAAAAGACAGCAGCATATTTTAGCGGTCATGCGGAACGAACAAGTAATTACAGAGAGTGAATACAAAGAAGCAATAGAAGAAGAACTGACATACATTGCCCAAAATGAAAATGAAGAGGTAATTGGCGCACACTTTAAAGATACCGTACTACAAGAAGCTGCTGAAATATTGAATTTAGATGTGGAAGCAATTCGTTCTGGTGGCTTTGAAATCCATACAACATTAAATAGAGATTACCAGCAGCAATTAGAGAAGCAGATTAATCAAACCGTACGCTCTTCCAGTGAAGTAGAAGTAGGTGTACTAGCAATTGAGCCAAATACTGGAGGAATACTGGCAATGTCCGGCGGAAGAAATTATGCAGAGAGTCCGTACAACCGTACAACACAGGCGAAACGAATGCCTGGGTCTGCATTTAAACCTTTCTTGTATTATGCTGCGCTTGAAAAAGGATTTACTCCGACAACAGAATTGATGAGTGAGCCAACTGTTTTTCATTTGGAAAACGGAGAGGAGTATAAACCAAGCAATTATAATGGTTATTATGCCAATAAACCAATCACATTGGCACAAGCCCTCGCATTATCGGATAATGTATATGCTGTCCGAACACACTTATTCTTGGGAGTTGATGAACTCGTTGATACAGCAAGGAAGTTTGGCTTCAAAAGTCCACTTCCCGCCGTACCATCTCTTGCACTTGGAACAGCCACTGTTTCTGTTAAGGAAATGGTTGCAGGCTATGCCATGCTTGCAAATGGAGGCTATGAGATGTCTCCACATACGATTAAAAAAATTGATAATGCAAACGGAAAAACTGTATTTGAAAGAGAAGAAACCCTTGGAAAACAAAAATTAGATGAAAAGAAGGTTTCCGTGTTAAATCATTTAATGACTGGCATGTTCGACAGCCAATTGGATGGTTATATGTCAGTAACTGGGTCTACGATAAGTAATCGATTGACACGCATCTATGCAGGCAAATCCGGAACAACAAATTCGGACAGCTGGATGATTGGGTATAGTCCGTCATTGGTAACTGGGGTATGGGTGGGGTATGATGACAACCGTCCTATGGAAGCAGTTGCCGAAAAGTCTTATGCTAAGTCTATTTGGAGCCAATTTATGGAGACAGCACATAAGGGTTTGCCTAACGAAGCCTTTGATATGCCTGCAGGAGTTGTTGGTGTCCCTGTAGATCCGTCGACTGGGCAACGAGCTACTGCTTATTGTGACACAAGCCGTGTGATGTATTTTGAAAAAGGTACCGAACCACAGATTCATTGTACAGATCATGTTTATGAGGATAATGGGGCACAGGATGAGGAAGGGATATTAGAAAAATTATTCGACCTCTTCCGCTGATTATTTTTGAACAAAACGAGTTAATATGATTTTCTAATCTCGCTACGGGAAAATATTACGCTTTCCACGGGCGGCCTGCGAGCTTCGGGCCAACAGGACAAGGGAAGCTTCTATGAGAAACATCGCACGATGAAAAAGTGTACTTCTTTTTCGAGGATGTTGGTCATGAAGGCGTTGCGACAATGGGCTTTGGTGGGACGAGTTTACGCAGTCCCAGGACGTCGCGCCTTTAGCCTTCCAACCTTTGTATGAATGTGGGGTCTCGCTTTTCCCGCTGGAGTCTTCATATTTCTCCTTCGCTAAAGACTGCATTTTAACTCTCTAAAAATGAAAATCAATGAGTTCACCCACTTTCTTAAAATGAGATAAACTACAACCAAGTTATTTTACAGTTTAGCCATTTTGCGAATGATTGGATAACTCCCATATATATTAATACTATTTTCAAGCATAAAAAGAAGCCGACATAAGTAAGGTCCGTCTTACTTCCTGTCGGCTTCTTTTTTGTCCTAGTAATACATGAGTAGCCCATGTACACATATTTTACAAATTTATAGCGCAAAGTACAAGATATTAGAAGAATGTTCATGATTAAGTCACAAAATGTTCACTTTTCCAATTTCACTCCGACAATGCGTCTTTTAATTCGTTTGTAGAATTACTCCACATCTCGCCATTAAAATCGACAAGGAAATCCTTTAGAAGCTTTTTAGAGTGCTCATCCATATGCTCTACAACTATTTTACCTTTTAGTGATTTCTCCATATGTGTTACATGCTGTGCCATGGATTTATATGCACGCTTGTTCGGGCGATCCACACGTAATTCACTGCCTGCCACACCAGCATAATACGGACCTTTTTCCCCACGCTCCACATTCACCCAGACAATCCAGTATAACCTTCCATTAGGAACGTCTTCTCTGTTGGGCATATATTTAACACGGCGCTCTATATCACTTCTTGCATGCATAGCACCCATATCTACATAAGCATTGTTTTCTTCCGGGTCTATAATTACAGGTGACATATTTTCCAAGCTAATTGTCCCTGCACCATAACCACCATGGCCATCTGTAGAATCATCTTTAATAATGGTAAAAGCATTTGTCTTTTTTTGATTGGAAGATTGATCCGAACTCATCTCAATGCCCTCCTTATATTTCTATTGTTTTCCATTGTAGCATAAGTATATACCTATATTCATATATCTCGCTTAATGCTTCAGTTTATGAATAAATTCGTTCGCTTCCTGAATTTCTTGTTCGCTGTATTTTTGTTTTGGTTTTACTGTATGTACTTTATCGACGACCTGCTCAGCTGGCAAATAATCAAAGTAAAGCATGGTAGAAACAAGTTCAAGAAACCGTGAACTTCTCCCTTGTAGTAATCCCACTTGCTCACTAAAATCTGGCATATCCATGCGGAATTGATTCAGAAACCCTTTTCCATCATCAGTAATGGCATAGTTGTACTGATAATAGTTACTCTTTTCTTCCTTCACTTCCTCAATAAAGCCGAGGTTACATAGTTCCTCTACGCGCAATGTCAGTTCTTCAGAGTATGGCCCATAAAAGTGAAACTGGTATTTCTCTTCAAAAGGCACTTCACATTTTTGAAGTATGTATATCATCTTTTGAAGTTTCTTCCGACCGGTTACTTCCTTAGCAACAGAAAAAAACTGCATTAGCTTTGCATGATTACTTAGCATTTTCTACCTCTCCTTGACCGTATAAAATATCCTTAATCCGCGTTTTAATGTGCTCGTCCTTTAGCTTTTCCAACATATCCTTAGGAAAATATAACTTGTGGTCTGTCCGCTTTTTTCCTGAAATTGCTTCAACTATATCTGAATGCCTGGACAACTCTTTTAAGCTACCATCAGGCATTAGTAGATGGATAGGAAGTCGTTCTTCCTCTTCTCCAGGCCGATAAAAGTCATAGGGTAAATCAGACGAAGAATCGACCACGAGGTAATATTCCGGGTCAATACCTGCTTTTTGGAACAAACGGTATAACTCCATCCAATCATTCATTTGCAGATTGGGATTGAATTCAATGTATTTAAAGAGACGACGATTTAAGAACCGCTCACAAAGATCTTGTAATATTTCATCATCCTCTTCCTGCCATAGTTGGAAATAATACGACACAATACCCTCATCCAGCCTTAAATATTCCTGCAAATCTACCTTCCCCTTGAAAAAAGAGATAAAGTGAGTTGGTTCCAATTTAAATGTAAAATCCTCTGTTTCAAATAAAAATTTAGCCCGATGAAGTATTTTTGACAATATTACCTCTGCACTTCTCGTAACAGGGTGAAAGTATACCTGCCAATACATTTGATAGCGGCTCATAATATAATCTTCTACTGCATGCATCCCAGTTGATTTAATAACAACTTGATCCTCCATCGGCCGCATTACTCGCAAAATGCGTTCCATATCGAAGTGTCCATAGCTGACACCTGTAAAATAGGCATCTCTTTGCAAATAATCCATCCGATCCGCATCAATTTGACTGGATATTAAACTGACAACCAGCTTATCTTCATACGTTTTAGCAATGACATCTGCAACCGCTTGATCAAACCCCGGTTCCACTGATTTTAAAATACGGTTAACATGGGTATCACCCAGGATGATTGCCTGAGTATACTGTTCATGATCCAATTTAAATACTTTTTCAAAGGAATGGGAAAACGGACCATGTCCTAGATCATGTAATAATGCAGCACATAAGCAGAGTAATCGTTTTTCATTATTCCAATAAGGACGTTCCTGAAAATTATATATAATTCTCCTAACAATTTCATAAACGCCAAGAGAATGGTTAAAACGACTGTGCTCTGCTCCGTGGAATGTATAATTAGAAGTCCCCAGCTGTTTGATCCGGCGTAATCTTTGAAATTCGGGTGTAGCTATAAGATCCCATATGACACGGTCCTTGACATGTACATACCTATGCACCGGATCTTTAAAAACCTTTTCTTCAATTAATTGTTCCTCTTTATAACACATGACTTCCCATCCGTTTCTTTTCGACTATTTCTTTTTATTATATAATAGTTGGAGAAACTAAAAAAGAGATAACAAGTATTCAGAGTAGGAGAACATTATGAAAAACTGGAAAGACATTATTCGACATACAACATTTCGTTATATAGACCATTCTGTTAATAGAAAATATACTTCTAATGCAATGACATCCTTTGCTATAGACGATGCATTAGCCATTTCGGTTAGTAATGAAGCATCCCCGCCCGCAGTACGCTTGTGGGTCCACCCAAACACGATTGTCTTAGGCATTCCGGATGCCAAACTTCCCCATATTGAGGAAGGCGTTATGTATTTGACCAGTGAAAACTATAATGTCGTTGTTCGGAATTCCGGGGGACTCGCTGTAGCCTTGGACGAGGGGGTACTCAATATTTCTCTCGTTCTTCCTAATGTAAAACATATCTCCATATATGATTGTTATGAGGCGATGGTTAGTTTTGTTCAGTATATGCTGCGCGATTTAACAGAGGAAATTAAGGCATATGAAATAGAGGACTCCTATTGTCCAGGAGATTATGATCTAAGCATTAATGGCAAAAAGTTTGCGGGAATTTCTCAGCGACGGGTTAAAGATGGTGCTGCTATTCAAATTTACTTGGATGTGGAAGGTGACAATCACAAGCGGGCTTCTATGATTAAAAAATTTTACGAAATTAGTAAGCGTGGAGAGCAAACAAATTTCAATTTTCCAGAGGTAAACCCCAATGTAATGGGTTCATTATCTGATCTGTTAGGAATAAAAATTTCCGTTGACGATATGAAACGACGAGTCTATCACGCACTCCGTGACTTTACAGAGGAAATGACTGAAAATGATTTAACGACAGAAGAAATATCGACCTTCAACAAACGATATACGTTAATGAAAAAGCGTAATGAAGTCATCACAGAAATTTTAGAAAGAAAATAAAGCCGTGGAGCGGCCTCCTTAAATTATTGGAGGCATCCTACGGCCTTATTTGTTTTCTTCGCATTGTGGAGGGGCATCAATAAAAAACAATGCAGATAAATTGCTTAAGTAATTATTTTATTCAGCCTGGGCTGCCGTAATCAATGCAAGCTTATACACATCGTCAACACTACAGCCTCTGGATAAATCATTCACTGGTTTATTTAAGCCTTGTAAAATAGGACCAACTGCTTCAAATTCACCTAACCGTTGAGCAATCTTGTACCCTATATTGCCCGCTTCCAAGCTAGGAAAGATAAATACATTTGCATCTCCCTGTACTACAGAATCAGGAGCCTTTTTCTCAGCAACACTTGGGACAAAGGCAGCATCAAACTGAAATTCCCCGTCAATAATGAGATCAGGATTTTTCTCTTTGGCTATTTCAAGTGCTTCCTCTACTTTTTCCGTCTCCGGTGACTTTGCAGACCCTTTTGTAGAAAAACTAAGCATTGCCACGCGAGGATCTACATCAAAAAGTTTTCCTGTAACAGCACTTTCCACTGCAATTTCCGCTAAGTCTTGGCTATCTGGAGAAATATTGATAGCACAGTCAGCAAAAACGTATTTTTCTTCTCCCCGAACCATAATAAACACTCCGGATGTTTTCTTAATACCTTCCTTCGTCTTAATAATCTGCAAGGCCGGGCGTACAGTATCTGCTGTTGAATGTGCTGCCCCACTAACCAGACCATCTGCCTGATTCATATACACAAGCATCGTCCCGAAGTAGTTCTCATCCTGTAATATTTTGTGAGCTTCCTCTTTTGTTACCTTTCCTTTTCGTCGTTCCACGAAAGTTTCAACCATTACATCCATCTCCGCAAATTCTGCAGGATCCATTAGTTTGCATGAAGATACGTTTACGCCGTATTCTTCTGCTTTATGGCGAATATCCGTTTTATTACCAATTAGAATTGGTGTTATAATTCCTGCTGCTCCTAACTGGCTGGCAGCCTTTAAGATCCGTTCGTCTTGCCCTTCCGGAAATACGAGTGATTTATTTTGTCCGGTAATTTTTTCTTCCAACTGATCAAATAACTGGCTCATGGGTTCATCCCTCCATCGATTTTTATACCTAAATTGTAGACTAAGAACACATCTTTTTAAAGTCGAAGTCCACTAGCATTGCAGTGTTTTAAAATAGTTATGACATTCCAGTGACAGAAAGGAAAAACACACACATTCTTTTCCTTTAACTAAAATCGTACCTCATGAATATCTTACCCCAATTATGATATAGTAAAAACAGATGAAACTTATTTACAATTATGAAGGAGAGATACATATGGTAGAAGCAGTAGAAACAATGGATGGCTGGTGTAGTTTACATGATTTCCGCTCTATTGACTGGACTGCATGGAAGCTTGCATCTGAAATGGAACGTGAAGAAGCAATTCACAGCCTGGAGAAGCTGATGTCCAAATGGGAAAAGGTTGAAGAAGAAAAAAACGGAAGCCAGGTTCTCTATAAAATCGTCGGCCAGAAAGCAGATTTCATGTTTATGTTCCTCCGACCTACAATGAACGAGCTAAATGATATTGAAACAGAATTAAATAAATCAAAAATGGGTGAGTTTCTTATCCCGGCACATTCCTATGTATCCATTATTGAGCTAGCAAAATACCGCCCTGCCAAAGATGGTGTGGATCCGGAAACTTTACCGGAAACGCAAGCGCGCTTAAAACCAATCTTACCAAAATGGGAGCATATCTGTTTTTACCCAATGGACAGACGCCGTGAGGGAGAAGAGAACTGGTATACACTAGAAAAAGATGTTCGCGGGAAACTTTTATATGAACATAGTAAAACTGGAAGGAAGTATGCAGGAAAAATTAAGCAGTTTATTACAGGTTCTATTGGTCTTGATGATTGGGAATGGGGAGTTACGCTATTCGCCCATGAACCATTAGAATTTAAAAATATAGTATATGAAATGCGCTTTGATGAAGTGAGTTCCCGTTATGGTGAATTCGGAGAGTTTTTCATCGGAAATTATCTTCCAAAAGAAGAGATCGCTTCCTACCTAAAAGTCTAATTTTCAAGTGAAAAGCATGGGCACATTGAAGGTAAAAGAGAATAAGCTAAAGAGCCGTTCAGTTGAGACGGCTCTTTTTTAGGTTCAAATCTATTTGTTGGGTTATTCAATGATCAGTAAAATAAATAATCTCTCCTGCCAATTATTTTAATCTCCGGCAGATTATCTCGCTCTACTGCGGATATTCCTGTTCTGCTGGTGATTAATTCCTTCTCACAGAAAAGCTTTCGTTTATTTAATAGCCCCTCCTCCTTTAAACACCTATTTAAACCTAAACTATTTTGTCATCATTTAATCATTCTGGGCATACATATAATTTAGTGAGTCATGCATCATGCTTATGCAGAAATGAGGAGTTATGATGGCCGTTGTTGCACACACGGAAAATTCGGGGAGATACAAATCACATTGTTTTTATTCCCCTTCTTCTTCGGAGTGTCCAGCAGTCTTTCGTTAATCTATGTATGTTTAAATTAAGGAGGTTATTTTATGAGCGAGAAAGACAATAAGCAACAGTATACAGGAAATCCGTATCAGGCATACCCTTATTACTATTACCCACAAACTTCACCAGCGTACTATCCTGCCAATCAGCAGAGACAGTACCCTAACTATCCACAGCAGCCACAAGCCCCTACAACACAGGAGCAAGGAATGCTTCCATTACAAGAATCGTACATTGAAAATATCTTGCGCTTAAATAGAGGAAAAAAGGCAACTGTTTATATGACATTTGAGAATAACAATCAGTGGAATGCAAAGGTTTTTAAAGGAATTATTGAGGCAGCTGGAAGAGACCATCTTATATTAAGTGATCCGCAAACTGGAAAAAGGTATCTACTATTAATGGTTTATTTGGATTACGTGACATTTGATGAAGAAATAAATTATTCCTACCCATATGACGGCGGTAGTCAAATGGCTATGTATTCCCCTAGGTAGAATACGAAGAAAACGTTTAGCCATTAAATGGCAAAGGATGGCACCTTAATTACTGAGGCCATCCTTTGCCATTTCAACAAAGAAAGACATGGAGAGGAGCCCACCCTATGCGCCATCCGTACACTAGATTGATCCGATTAGAAATCATATCGATTATCTGTGCGCTAATTATAGGGACCCTTGCACTGATTAAAGGTTTTATCACCCTTATTTTTCTATGTGTATATCTCATTTCTCTCAGTTTAATTGTAGATGCATTAATCCATATTCATACAAATCAAGCACCACTAGCAGCAAAACAAGTGCTGCGAGCTATCTTATTATTTATTTTTACTACTTATTTCATCTTTAAATTATAATGCTTTCACAATGACTGTGCCTAAGATTATCCAACCGATCAGGAAAGCTACTCCTCCCAATGGAGTAATCATTGCGAAGGTTTTTATTGCAGTTGTCGAGTAAATATATAGACTTCCTGAAAAAAGAATGATGCCAATAAAAAACATCCATCCAGCCCAACTGATACCGCTCCCGGTGATTTTTGTTGCTAACAATCCAGTCACTAGTAACGCCATGGTATGAAACATTTGATAGTTAACCGCTTTTTCCCAAGTAGCCAAAGCTTTTTCGGAAATTTTTCCTTCTAAGCCATGAGCGCCAAAAGCTCCCAAGGCTACTGCCAAAAAGCCATTAATTACTCCTAGTAATAAAAACAATTTCATTGTAATCCTTCCCTTCTATATTAAAAATCAAATAAGGAATCCCCGTTCGCTTCTTCATGATCAATTGTAGATTTATTTACTGAAGGTTGACCAGCGTTTGCCTTTCCAATCATTGCTTTCATTTCTTCAGGAGAGATTTCATTGCTATCTATTTGATTACTTTTCGAAGTCTCATCCGCTTCCAGCAATAAATCACATAATAGACGGATATTACTTATTGACTTAGACATTTTTTCAGGATTATCCGCCCATTTCTCCGCACGGCCTAACTCTTCTTTCATTTTAATTATAATCGTTTCATTTGCTACTGCCACTTACGATCGCTCCTTCCAATCGATTCATCTGCCATTATATCATGTTATTCCATGAAATTAACTTAAGAAGGGTTTGGACAACCTATTTTTTCAAATGTCAGTTGTTGCTGCACAGTTGGAGGGAACTGCGAAGTAATCTGGGGGCAATCAGTAGCGGAGCGGAGATTATCCGCTAGAGAACAATTTAATCAGCAGCAGAGCGAAACTATCCGCCGGAGAGCAATTTAATCGGCAGCAGAGTGAAATAATCCGCCGGTGAACAAATTAATCGGCAGCAGAGCAAAACTATCCGCCGGTGAACAAATTAATCGGCAGTAGAGCGATATTATCCGCCGGTGAACAAATTAATCGGCAGCAGAGTGAAATAATCCGCCGGTGAACAAATTAATCGGCAGCAGAGTGAAATAATCCGCCGGTGAACAAACTAATCGGCAGCAGAGAGAAGTAATCTGCCGGTGAACAAATTAATCGGCAGCAGATCAAAACTATCCGCCGAAGAGCAAATTAATCGGCAACAGAATGCGTTATTTTCCGAGACGAGAATTTGTAGTACTACCAAGTTACTTCGCAGTTATTCCATTTTAAGAGGTATCTAAAAAAACAATTAAAAAAGAGTGAACAAAAAAAAAAACCCTGCGTAAGCAGAGTAAAGTGGTTAAAGTATAAAGTTTTTCACATGGATGTTATCTTCCTTTAAAAAAGCTACTTCAGACATTAACAGAACTTCTTTTTTTAATCTTCCTTTCTGTTCAGCTACATGCTGCTCATACATCCACTTAATAAACTCCAACTCTTTGTTGTTGAAAGGCCTCTCTAGATTTGTTTGTAGCTCTCTGCAAAATTCCCCTAGACTAGTCATCGACAACCCCCTGTAGAGTCGAGAAATTAAAATCTACTCATATTGTAAACGGAAACAGCCATTATTTCAATAAAAACTTTTATAAATATGCTGAATTTACAGAAAACTACTCATACTGACAAAATCTTTAGCTTATATAAGAATAATCCTTGCGATTACTTACCTCTTGTAATTGGTCCTTTAGAACAACATGCTCTCTTGTGAATTTTGTAGGTGAATCTATTCCAGCTACAGCAGCCATTTCAAAAACCCCTTCTCTCAATGCCAACAAATAATTACAAACTCTGTATTTTTTCTCTTCAATGCTTAGCGCTTGTTGTAATTTGGGATCTGTTGTCGCTACACCTGTTGGACAATTGTTGGTGTGGCACACTTCGGCCATAATACAACCGACACTAAGCATAAATCCTCTTGCAATATTTATCATGTCAGCACCTAGTGCCAATGCCATCACAATCTTATCTGGTGTAAGTAACTGCCCAGAAGCAATAATATGCGTTCTCTCCCGCAAATCGTATTTTTTTAACAATTCATCAACCATAGGAAGTGCAGCAAATGTTGGAAGTCCTACAGAATCAGCCAATTCATAATAAGAAGCGCCGGTTCCTCCGTTACCTCCATCTACTGTAATAAAATCAGGTATAATGTCTGTTTCCTTCATTGCTTTCATTAAGTTCTCTACCTGTTCCTGATTACCTACAACAATTTTCATACCAACAGGTTTACCACCGACATCTCGCAATTGTTCTAGAAATTCCAAAAACTCTTTGCCGTTATTAATACCATGGAAACGGTTAGGGCTGTTAACATCCTTGCCTTGTTCAACCTTTCTAATCTCCGCAATTTCTTTTGTAATTTTTTTACCATCCACATGACCGCCACGCTGTTTTGCCCCTTGTGCTACTTTTAGCTCAAATGCTTTAATTTGGTTATTATCACTTTTCTTTTTGAATTCCTCCCATGAAAACTCCCCATCCTTTGTCCTGACACCAAACAGACCAGGACTAATTTGCATAATAATATCCACATCGCCTTTTAAATGATATGGGGAGACACTGCCTTCTCCTGTATTCATCCATGTTCCACCTGCCATGCCAAGCCCTTCGGAGAGTGCTGTAATAGCATGATCTCCCAGTGATCCGAAACTCATCGCTGATTGCCCAATCAGGCCTTTAATTTTAAAAGGATGACGGGCGGTGTTCTCGCCCAGTACAATCGCTTCATCATCTGTTAAATAAAATGGATCTAACTCTCCCTCTTCCCGATGTTCTTTTCGACTAAATAGCTTCTCATTATCTATTTTATATAATTTAGTTTTAACTTTAGGCTGTTGATCAACCTTTATTTCGTCTCGCAGCTTAGGGAACATATTGTTTACAACATATAATCCACTCTCGTGGAAATCACGCTCTGATCCATAGCCAATCATTCGATCATTATATTTTCCCGCTTTATAAACAAATTCGAACTCTCTTCGATGAAATGGCTTTCCTTCATTATTATTATTAAATAAGTATTGCCTTAACTCGGGCCCCATCTTTTCTATGATATACCGCATCTTCCCTAATAGAGGGTAATTACGCAGAATAGAATGCTCATCTTGTTTCACATCAAATAAGTAAATCCGCAATAAAACGAGTAATGGAATAAGTATAAGAACAGCTATTAAACTAACTATTACTATTAATAGTGCATTTTCCATTTCAATCTCCTCCCTTTGTCTATATACGTCATAATAGCAATACCCTCCTTCAATCATGCTAAACATTAGACTAGTTCACCTACGTTAGTGTAAAGGACAAGCCTGAGTAGTTGTCCTTTACGGTGAAGAGTTATATTTAATTCTTTGAGTATGCTATCTCGATAGAAAGAACGTCTAGTAAAAATTTTTAAAGAAAAAACAGGCCAGTAATGACCTGTTTTTTATAATTCATTTTCTCCTAGTTTTTCTTCCAGCTCCGTAATGCGTGCACGCAATTCATTTATATCTTCTTTTGTTGCCAGACCAAGGTCCTTTGCCATTTTCTGGGTTTGCTCAAACTGCTTGGCACTCCATTCATCCTTTTTCATTTCGCCTTTATCTGTAAAGCTTTGAAGTACGGTCCTAGCTTCATCCTGTGTCAGTTCATTTTTATCTACAAGTTCCTTTAGTTTCTGATCAAATTTCTCTTTACTTGTTACGGCTGCTCCAAGTCCTAATAAGAATCCCTTTTTTAGTAATTCATTCATTTTTAGCACTCCTTTATTTTATAGATTGAATTACCTTGTAATGCTTTCTGGCAAGTATAGTAAACATAATCACAAAGTAGGTAATACCAGCCAGACCAAAGCTTCCAAATATAGTATAGCCTTCTACATAGCCATACCAGCTTGCTGCAATACTGACTAGAATCATAATAAAATGAAATGACTCCAGTACGAGAAAAAAGTGATGTTTCCATGTTTTTTCTTGTTTTTCCTTATCCCATTCTCTATCCTTTTCCCCATTTTCCAGCCATCCTAACATTGCTTTCGGAAAAGAAAAGATAGGTTCAATGGATTCTTTCGCGTATTGTTTATAAATTGACTCAATTAGCGTCTTGCTGCCAAGCCATTTCTTGATTTTAGGTTTGGCCCATTTTTCTATGTCTGTTTCTGGATATATTGCAAAAAGTATACCTATATTAATAGATATCGCCCGTCCTAAATAGGCATATTCGGCAGACAACTGAATTGGTTGCTCTTTTACAAACAGTTTAATATCCTGTTTAATTTGCTCGAGCAACTGTCCATCCATATTTTTAAATGAACCATCCCGATACATTTCGATCAGTTGTTTTACCATTTTCTTTAGTTTATTCGTGTCTGCATTTGGCAAAACAAAATTCATTTGTTCCAACGCTTCAATTACACGATCGTAATCATCAATAATTACACCTTGAATCAAGTGTTTAAAGTAAGTGGTATCTTGCTTTTTAACTTCTCCCACCATTCCAAAATCCAGTATAGTAATTATACCATTTTTATTAATCAATAAATTACCTGCATGCGGGTCTGCGTGAAAGTTTCCTGGGTTTAAAAACTGCTCACTATAAAAGTTAAATAGATTTTTTGCAATTCTTTCTGGTTGAATATGATGCTTACGCATAAATTCAAGGTCAGTTATTTTTGCACCTTCCGCCCATTCCATAACCAACACTCTTTTTGTACATAGCTCCTCCATAAACGCCGGAATATATACCGTCTTATCATCTTTAAATCTTTCTTTAAAATATTTTCCATAATGCAACTCCTGGGTAAAATCCAGTTCACGATCCATTACCCGTATTAGTTCCAAATAGAGTGATTTTAAATCTGCTTTTTTACCAAAAGAAGTAAAGAAAGAAATAATCCAAAACACAACTCGTAATGCTTTAAAATCCATATGAAAGATTTTTTCCACTTGATACCGCTGAACCTTAATTGCAACTTCCTTCCCGCTTCCTTTTAACCTTGCGTAGTAGACTTCCCCTATCGAAGCTGAAGCAATGGAGGCTTTGTTTATATCCTCTAAATATTCATCAGGTTCCGCTCCCCACTCTTCTTTAAGCAAACGACTTGCATAGCTATATGGCATTGGGGGGACACGATCGACCAAGCCACTCAATTCTTTAATAAATACTTCCGGCATAAAGTCTGTTCTTGTACTAAGAAACTGACCCACCTTTATTAATACCCCACCCATTTTAACGGCTTTTTTCCGATATTCTACAGCCTGTTTATGTAGCAGGTGTTCCCATTTTCGTTTCGTCTGTTCATCCCAAATCCCATGAAAAAGATGAAAAAAATAAATTTGAGAGATAAATTTTACGACCATCCATACGATAACCGTACACCGGTAAAACATATTATATGTTAACGCATTTTTCACATTAAACACCTCTATAGCCATTTCCCGGTAATATATGAAATAAAACATGTCTGTATACTTAAATAAAACGCTTGGATATTTATACAACCCCCTGTATAATAGTACAAAAAAGAGTTATTCAGGGAGGATTATATGAACAAGCAAAACTACAAATGGAGTGATCATCTTAAATTTATTATTCCTTCCCTCATTGGAATATTTTTATTTATGTGTCCTGTACAAACAAAAGAAGGTTTAACGATACCAATTGCCGTTTTAGCAAATTGGGTTCAGGATAAGCTTGCTGATCAGCTATCTATGATAATGATGATTATTATTGTGCTGACTGCCATAATGACAATAATGGCAAGGCTTAGTTCTATTTTTAAAAATACACCGTTTTTTCAAAACTTATTTCATGTAAGCATATTCTGGACAATTACAAGGGCTGTCGCCGCAGTATTTGCAGTTATGGTTTATTTTGATTTAGGTACGGAAGCAATATATGGTCCCAATACAGGTGAGGTATTATTGGATGATCTGCTTCATGTTCTATTCGCTGTCTTTTTATTCGCCGGATTATTTCTACCATTACTTATGAATTTTGGTTTACTAGAATTATTCGGTACATTAATGACAAAAATTATGCGCCCGCTATTTCGCTTACCAGGTAGAGCATCCATTGATTCATTAGCTTCTTGGATTGGTGACGGTACTATTGGAGTGCTTTTAACTAGTCGGCAATACGAAGATGGTTACTATACAAAGCGTGAAGCCGCCGTAATTGGGACAACCTTTTCTATTGTTTCCATTACGTTCACACTAGTAGTAATTTCTGAAGTAGGCTTAGAGCATATGTTTGTTCCTTTTTATGCAACTGTACTAATAGCTGGATTTATCGCTGCTTTAATTATGCCAAGAATACCGCCACTTTCAAGAAAAGCCGATTCCTTTGTAAAAGATGATGCAGAAGGAATTAATGAGGACATTCCTAAAGGCTACAACTCTTTTACATTTGGTTATAAAAAAGCATTGGACCGCGGAAAAAAGGAAACGAGTGTATATCAATTTTTCAAAGAAGGCGGACAAAATATCCTCGATATGTGGATGGGTGTCGCCCCAGTAGTTATGGCTTTCGGTTTAGTTGCTTTGATTATTGCCGAATACACTCCAGTATTCCAGTGGCTTGGCATGCCGTTTATCCCTTTACTTGAACTAATGCAAGTACCATATGCTGCTCAGGCATCCGAGACGGTTTTAATTGGTTTTGCAGATATGTTTTTACCTGCCATTTTTGCTTCATCCATTGATGCAGAGATTACGAGA
This sequence comes from Virgibacillus halodenitrificans, assembly GCF_001878675.1. Taxonomy (NCBI): domain Bacteria; kingdom Bacillati; phylum Bacillota; class Bacilli; order Caryophanales; family Bacillaceae; genus Virgibacillus; species Virgibacillus halodenitrificans. The sequence goes on from NZ_CP017962.1 coordinate 3,484,774, forward strand.
TTTATTATCGCAGGCTTGTCTGTTACACAGTTAATTTATATGTCTGAGGTTGGTGGCTTATTACTCGGCTCCAAGGTACCTGTATCATTTAAGGACCTGGCAATTATTTTCTTACTTCGAACATTAATTACATTGCCTATTATTACACTGATTGCTCATCTGATTTTTTAATTCATACAGGTTTATAAGCAAATACGAAAAAGACGGTCACCTCATAGATGACCGTCTTTTTCTTTTATAAAAAAAGGGGTGATATGCTATACGTTTTATCTGAAATTTAGTTTCAATTTTTCTTTAATTTTTTCCGTGTTCAGAGAAGTATTCTTCGGAATTTCTTCATCTACTCGTTCTTCTTCAGAACCTTTTTCAACTAAATCTGCATTATAGCCCATTTTTTCTGCTTCTTCCCTCATAAATTCATAGAAGCTTTGTGTCTTTCCAGGTCCAGTATTATAAACACCGATCAGATCATTTTGGACGAACTCTACAATAACGTCTGCCAAATCCGCTACATGCACAAATGACCGAATGAGATCATCCCGAAATGCTATCGGCTTCTCTGCACGCAAATGATAGCCTAGTTTATCTGTTCGTTCATCCAGCTTTCCAATTGCATTTTCACCGTATATTGGACCAGCGCGCAAAATAGCGTAATTTGTTAACTCCTTATCAATGAGCCGTTCGGCCTTTACCTTAGCATTTGTATAATTACTAAACGTATGATCCTCAGGCAATGTTGATAATGGATCTTCTTCCTTATACGGTCCATTTCCTGCACTATAAACAAAATCAGACGAGAGATAGATTAGCTTCGTCTCTGGAGTAAGATGTGTGATTAAGTGTATTAAGCCTTGATCTGTTAATTCATGTTCATTTGGTCCAGCCATTACTGACCAAACGACTACATCTGGCTGTTCTTCCTTAAAGTATTCAGAAAACGATTCCGGTTCATTTACATCTAACTTTACTAGATCGTCAAACATGGACGGCTCTTCTAAAAACGTCCCACTAACTTCTATGCCAGAAATATCCTTTAGTACTTTATAAACGGATGACCCAACATAACCATTTGCCCCAAATACACAAACCTTCATACCTAACACTTCCTCTCTTTAAGACAGTTAGAATTATGATTCTGTTCCAGGCTGCTTTTTACTTATTTTCTCGTGATAGGCTTTCTTCATAATGGATGCTTTTCCTTCAATTATAGGCTGCCAAATTCCCAGCACAGGCTTACTGGATAGGAGGAGAACAATCCCCATAGAAATAGCTGCCAATCCTACAAAGTCAACAAGATTATTAATTTTAAATACATCTATTTGACGGAAATACTGAATAAAAAACCCATGCAGAAGGTACACATATAATGTCCTTGTTCCAAGTTTAGTAAAAGTCTGCTTACTTTTTGGTATCCATGCCAACACACTCGCTACCATAATTGCTGCTGTAATATAAACCGCTAGTCGAGCTAAACCACCGTACTCACTCATTCCTAAATCTCCATAAGATTTGGATGCAAGTAACCAACCTGAGTTGAAATCAGGCATGTAGTAGATAGCAAATGCAATTGCGGCCATTACACCAACAGATATCACTTTAAATACTTTTCGTTTAACTAACATTACTTGCTTCTCTGTTAGCCAGTAACCAGCTAGGAAAAATGGGAAAAACACAAATGTACGAGATAAACTAAATGTGTGTCCAATTTCTCCAAAGTAACCAACGATCAAGCCGATTTGAACAGCAAGTGTAATACTTAATACTGCTGGTATTTTTTTGAACCAATACAGCAAAAGATGCCAACAGAATAAACTAAACAAAAACCATAGAGCCCATTGCGGGTGAAATAAATCATTTTGCCAACCGGATTTCCCAATCATAAAGTAATAGCCTGTATAGATTAATTGGAAAATCAAATAGGGTACAAGTAGTTTTTTTATTAAATTCAGTATATAAGAAATGTTCCCTGAACCTTTGGCAAAAAAACCCGCCAACAAAATAAATGCAGGCATATGAAAGGTGTAAATCCACATATACAGCGTGTTTATAGTTGTAGAACCATCTGTAAATGGTTGAATCATATGACCGAACACCACAAGGAATATTAAAATGAACTTCGCATTATCAAAGAAGGCGTTTCTTTCCATTACACTCATCCTTAAACTTTTATTTACGTATTCTATACCCTATTTTACACGTTTAAACGGAGTTTCAATCCTATTTAAAGTAGTTGTTAACCATTTGTTAGCAGAATGAAAATAACTTGAATATTTGTAATATGTGTGGCAGAAATAAGGTTTTTATATTTGGAGGTTCGAATTAAATTGAAGTTATCTTATGAATCGAAAAATGGATAAACTGCGAAGTGACTTGGTGAATAATTTAATTATTTGCTGGAAAGTTCACTGAAATAGTTAAAGAGGGAAGTCCCATTGTTTTCCGCTTCAGGGGGACGCTTTCCGCCGGCATGGCTTCAGCCGCTTCCTCCGCTACGCTCCGTGCAGGGTCTTCAGCTCATGCTATTCCGGCAGGAGTCGCCCCCTTCCGCTCCAATCAATTTGTATGAGCTTAAAAATTCCAAATGCCCAGTAAGCTTCTTTCTTGTCCTTGAAGATGTAATCAAGCTTTTTCAATCTAATACTAAAGCCATTATAGCCATTTTGTATTAACGCAAGAATAGTTTTCCCCCTATTATGAATGTACGAGATAATGTTTGGACCTCAACATTTGCTATAGAACCTAAAATAACAAATATTTCTCTTTTATGACTCTCTTACAGGGCATACGTTTTCTAGGACTCCTCGATTTACCATAACTTTTTACAAAAAGAAAAAGCCTCAAAAAATAGAGACTTTTACGTTGCTGTTTTCTTTTTCTGTGTTGTTGTTTTTGTTTTACGTTTTGGTTGTTTTGGCTTCGGTTTTTCTTTTTTAGCCCTCTCTAAAGAGGCTTGCAGTGCATCCATTAAATTATCAGCACCTGTGGCTGTAGCCGGTCTTGTGCTTACATCCTTCGCCGTAGTTGTTTGCTCATTATTTTTCTTATCTTCAATTAAATCAAGCAATGCGGTGCGATATTCATCTTTATATTTTTCAGGTTCAAACTCAGCTGTTAACTGATCAATTAACATTTTCGCAGTGTCGAGTTCTTTTTTCGCGACAGCTACTTCTTCAGGCACGTTTGGCACATCTTGTACACTCCGGACTTCATCAGGATAGTGAATCGTCTCTACAATAAGTGTATTTTCGTATACACGGATCACAGCAAGCTGCTCTTTTGAACGGATAATCATTTTCGCTACGCCAATTTTCCCAGTGTCTTTCAAAGCACTTCGTAATAAACCGTAAGCCTTCCCGCCACCTTCATTTGGTGATAAGTAATAGCTTTTTTCGAAATAGATCGGATCAATTTCTTCCAGCTTTACAAAATCTACAATTTCAACTGCTTTATCGGCCTGTTCCTTTTGCAAGGCTTCCAGTTCTTCATCATCTAAAATCACAAACTTATTTTTAGCGTATTCATATGCCTTCACAATTTCCTCATTCTCTACCTTTCGATCACAAACAGGACAAACCTTCTCATATTTCACAGGTGATTGGCACTCCTTATGAAGCTGACGAAGCTTCACATCCTTATTCTCTGTTGCTGCATGCATTTTTACTGGTATGTTCACCAATCCGAAACTTATGGTGCCCTTCCACATCGTGTGCATAAATACGTACCTCCCTTTTCTACATAGTTTGTCGGTTGTATATCTTTTTATCCTCTCAGCGAGTATTTTTCTTAAAATAAGCCAAGTTATGAATAAAAGCGCAAGCGTTTTACTAGTACTAGTAAAGAAGAAAGGCGGAAAGACATGCCAGTGATGAAGCCTATTAGCAGTAATGACATTCCTCAGGGAGAGAATTGGTTATATGAAATAAAGTACGATGGCTTTCGTTGTGTTATATACTGGAATCAAGGAGAAATTAAACTGGTAAGTAAAAATAATAAAGAACTTACAAAGGGATTTCCAGAAATTGTCGAAGCACTATATGCAGTAGAATCAGAAATGACAGAAGTCCTGCCGATAACCTTAGATGGAGAACTCGTCATTCTAAACAATGACTATCAAGGGAATTTCTCCGCTCTACAGAAACGAGGTCGCCTGAAAAATAAAGCAGCTATCCTCAAAGCAGCTGAGACCAGACCTGCATCTTTTTTAGCATTTGACCTTTGGCAACAAGGCAAGGAAAACATGGAAAAAGTCCCTTATATTGAACGGAAAATTGCTCTAGAATCTCTTTTAGCAACTATTAAGGTACCTCAGCTACGTATCGTAAAAGCATTTGAAAACCCGAATAAATTATGGGAAATAATTTTTAATTATAAGGGAGAAGGAATGATTGCAAAGAGAAAGCGAAGTATTTACCAACCGGGCAAAGGGCATCATGATTGGTTAAAAATAAAAAATTGGCGAACCTTCCATGGTTTTCTTACGACCTATGACAAGAAAAATAATTACTTTACTGTAGGAGTATTTAATGGAGAAAATATAAGCACTATTGGGAAATGTAAGCATGGATTGGATAAAGACACGTTCTCCTCCATTGCCCAATTCTTCATTAAAAATGGTGTGGAGCATGGAGAGAGCTATGAACTTCCTCCGGCCATATGTGCCTCTCTTCATACACTAGACTTATATAAAAATGAGTTAAGAGAACCTGAGTTTTCCACACTGTTGCCAAATATATCAGCGACTGAGTGCACCCAGCAGAAGCTTGAGCTGGATATGGCTATGCTTCCCCAAAAGGTGGAGCTTACGAATACAGAAAAGATTTTTTGGCCGAGTACCGGTTATACAAAAGGGGATTTACTTGTATACATAAGGGAAATAGCCCCCTATATGCTTCCGTTTATTAAAAGTAAAGCTCTTACAATTATTCGCGCACCGGACGGAGTTAGCAATGAGCATTTTTTTCAAAAGCATCTACCTGACTACGCACCGGATTTTATTAACTCCAGCCTTTATGAAAATGAAAAGCTCATTATTTGTGACTCGCTTGATTCACTTATTTGGTTTGCAAATCATGGAGCTGTGGAATATCATGTTCCATTTCAATATATTACACAAACACATCCACATGAGATTGTATTTGATTTAGATCCACCAGATCGAAAAAGATTTAGTTTAGCTATTAAAGCAGCAAATATTATTAAGCCAATGCTTGATGAATTAGAGCTCACTTCCTTTGTAAAAACCTCCGGAAATAAAGGTCTGCAAATACACATTCCACTTCCGTCTAATAAGCTATCCTATGAGGATACGGCATTAATCACTCAATCCATTGCCTGGACAGTGGAGACAGCTTATCCTAACTTATTTACAACGGAACGAATGAAGAAAAAGCGGAATGAAAGGCTCTATATTGATTATGTACAGCATGGTAAGGACAAGACTATTATTGCTCCATATTCCCCAAGAAGGACGGAAGAAGCTACAGTTTCTACCCCTTTATTTTGGGAAGAAGTTAAAGAAGGATTAGAACCAACGTGTTTCACAGTAAAAAATATGATAGAACGAGTACAAACACTTGGTTGCCCCTTCAACGATTACTTTAAGGTTGGCGAAAATCAAGAACTGGATAAAGTATTATCACTTATACGAGGTTAAATCAGTAACAAACTGGAGATTTATATTTACTAAAAAATCCGTTTCCCAATAAGGAAAACGGATTTTCTATTTATAAAGAAGTGCTTTCTTCAATTGCTGTTTTGTCATTAAACGTTTTTAGATTCAATTTTTCCAAGATACGAGAGCTTATTGTTCCTGAAACCATGGCACCATTAACATTCAATGCTGTACGTCCCATATCAATTAAAGCTTCAATGGATATAAGAAGACCAGCAAGAGCTACAGGCATATTCATGGACGAGAGGACAATTAATGCAGCAAATGTCGCTCCGCCGCCCACACCAGCAATACCGAATGAGCTAACACCGATAATTAATACCAACTGCAGAATGAAGCCTGGTGATAGTGGATCAATACCAACTGTTGGCGCAATCATGACTGCAAGCATAGCAGGATAAATACCCGCACATCCATTCTGCCCCATTGTTGCTCCAAAAGATGCTGACATGTTTGCGATTCCTTGATCTACACCTAAAGAGTTTTTCTGGGCTTGAATGTTCAACGGAATGGTTCCCGCACTGGATCTGGAAGTAAACGCAAAGCCAAGTACAGGTATTACCTTTTTCAGATATGTTAATGGATTTAAACCAAACACTCCTACTAACACTAAGTGAATGATAAACATAACAAATAATGCTACATAAGAAGCAATTACAAATTTACCAAGCTCTACAATTCCAGCAAAATCTGTGTTTGCTACTGTATTAGCCATTAACGCCAAAATACCAAATGGTGTTAAACGTAACACCAATGTCACTATTCGCATTACCACAGCGTACAGGGAGTTTATAATCTTCGTAAACATTTCTGCCTGCTCCGGGTTTTTACGTCGTACACCAAGTACGGCAATCCCTACAATAATAGAGAAAATAACAACAGCTATTACAGAAGTAGAGCGTTGTCCTGTCATATCCATAAAAATATTTGATGGAATGAAATTAAGGATCTTATCGGGGGTGGATTGATTTTGCACCTCTCCTAATGTTGTTTCCAGCATTGTCCCTCGTTCACTCTCTGCTTGACCTGCTTCAATTTGCTCTGCACTTAAATCAAATAATGTAGCAGTCCCTATTCCTACAAAAGCAGCAACCATCGTGGTGGTTATTAATATCCCGATAATCCATGCTGACATCTTTCCTAACTCAGCTGAGTTTTCCAAATTAATGATTGACTGAATAATGGATACGAGTACTAATGGTATAACAATCATCATAAGTAAACGCACATACCCGCTACCAACAATGCTGTACCAGTCTGTTGTTGCGGTCAGCACATCAGACCCCGTGCCATAGATTAATTGTAAAACCGTCCCCAATAAAATTCCCAAGCCCAAACCTGTAAACACTCTTCTAGAAAAAGAATAGTGCTTCTTTTGCATCCAAATTAGCAAACCAATTACAGCTAACAATACGGCAATATTTAGAAATATATAAAGTAAATCCATTTCTTCTTCCCCTCCCTGTTAATCATTTAGTAAATTTATTATATGCATAAGTTTATAGAAATGACCTAAAATATATAATTCCGATAAATTTACTATGACTTAATTTAAAATACATTGATTTAAGAGAAGTGTCAAGCAAGTTTGGTAACAATTCGAATATATTTTTGAAGAAATCAGTGGTCAATAATACCTTCCTGTGAGCGAGGATTAGAAAGACATATCCATATATGAGATATATTTTTCAAATTAAGAAGTTTTGCTACAGACATTGGGATACAAGCATAGTATTTTGTTCATTCATAGTAGGAGTATACTGCGAAGTAACTTTATTGATGAAAAGCTCAGTGAAATATTTGAGAAGAAGTGCCCCATTGATTTCCGTTTCAGGCGGACGCTTTCCACCGGCATGGCCTCAGCCGCTTCCTCCGCTACGCTCCGTTCAGGGTCTTCGCCTCATGCTATTCCGGCAGGAGTCGCGGGCCAACAGGACAAGGAAAGCTTCTAAGAGAAACATCGCACGCAGAAAAAGCGGGTTTCTTTTTCAAGGACGTTGGTCATACAATTGTTGCCACAAATGTTTTCGATGGGGCGAGTTAGCGCAGCCCCAGTCCCAGGACGTGGCGTTCTTAGATTGCCGCCCTCCACTCCAATCAATTTGTATCTGCTTTGTACCATAAATAACGGGTTATTATCTAACCACTTTACCAGTGAAGGAAAAACACGAAGACTCCTGTGGGAAAAGCAACAGCTGAAGATCCCGCAGGAAGTGGTTTTCTTCCGAGGAAGCTGAAGCGTTGCCCACGGAAAGCGAAGTGTATTTTCCGAAACGGTCATTTACAAACAACCAAGTTACGTCGCAGTTTATCTATATTCCGAATCACTGAATAACCTTAACATATATATCAGAACCAATTAAAAACCCCCTCTTCCGTTAATTAACGAAAAGAGAGGGCTTCCCTTATCCTACTCTAATATCTGCTTCCAATTCGATTTCTACGTTTCCTTGAATCGCTCTGGAGATCATGCAACTTTTTTCTGCCTTTTCCACTAGCTTTTTAAGTTGATTAATTTGTTCCTCAGTCGCATTTTCCTTAAGCGTAACCTCAGGCCGATGTATGATCTTCTTATACGTAAATACTCCTTTTGTCACATCTACAATACCTTCTGAATTTAATCCCATATTTTCTAAAGGGAGTTCAGCGCGCTCTATCATTGCAGCAAGCGTTATTACATAGCAAGTTGCAGCTGCTCCAAGTAACATTTCATCTGGATTTGTACCAATCCCCGGTCCATCCATTTCAGGAGGGATCGATATTTTTGTTTTTAAGTTTGTAGACTCAATAAAACCATCACTATTCCGTCCACCAGACCAAGTAGCCTTTAAATGAAAATGATGTTCTGCCATTTTATCACCTCTGTCTCAGAATAGCAGAAACGGTAGGAAAATTAGAGTAAAAAGCGAGGTAAAAATAAAGATTAATTATTGTTTTATTACAAACACTATTATTTAGCCATGTTTGGTTTTCATTCATTGGTGGTAATGTTAGACTAAAAACAGGGAATGTAAAATAATGTACGTTCCTCCAATAAAGGATGAGAGTAATTGAATTCTAAAAGTCAAGCTTCTATAATTGCAAGCTCTGTTGGTAAATTATTGCGAGACAACTTCGGGAAGGGCCCCGGGTCTATCTATGTTTCCATCAGCAAAGGGTTTGTCACAATGTATCTGCAAAACTTTTTAGCCCCAATGGAACGTATTTTGTTAAACCAAAAAAATAATTTAAAAATCCAAGAGACCAGGGATCTCTTGATGAGAGAGCTTATTCCTGAAATAAAATGGATTCTTACTTCAGAATTACAAACAAATGTAAATTCAATTCTTTATGATTGGGAATTGGAAAGAAAATCCGGAATTATTTTTGCTGAGTTAGAATCAAGTGAAAGTGAAGTTGAAGAGGAAGACCTTGATTATCCAGCAAAAGAGAAGCTTCACGAGGAGGTTAGACGCTTTACAGAAAAAGCGCAAAAAACCCCAAAACACTTAGTTTCTTACAAGCTAAACGAACGTACGATCATTTCAAAGCGAGAACAAATTTTAGTATTAATTGAGAAAGAGCTTATTAAATCAGGTTTTTCTGAACAGCTAAGATTATCAAAAAGAAAATTGGAGAAATCCTTAATAAATATAGATTATATAGAGAGTGTCTTAAAACAGGAAATCCAGGATGTATTTGTAGACTGGGATTTTGCTGAGGATGCTGGATACGTTGTATTTATTTTAAAAACAACTAAATAGTTGGTGGGAATGTCAGGACAATAGCGCCTGGGCATAAGCCGAGAAGAGAAAATTCTCTTTTCGGCTATTTTTTTGTTTTATTTTCAGGGGAAGGGGGATTTAGAAATTATGTATAAAGTAGTGGCTATTGGAACAAATGAAGTAAATGCAGATATGGCCTTCGACGGAAAGGTAATTACTTTTCATTCCTATGAAGAAGCTGAGTTGTTTTTAAAAGAGTCTCAACAGAAAGTGTTTCTTCCAGATAACTATAAACTTGTTATAAAAAAAGAATAAGTGAGACGAAGCCGTTCGCGCATTAAACTATGCTGGGGTATCTACCCAGCATAGCGAGAGTGCAGTAGCGTTGATAGAGATTACTGTCTATCGAGAATTTCTTTTAAAACAGCTGCCTGATTATTGTTTTCATCTTTCGCTGAAAACAATAAAGTAATATGCTTGTTATGCTTTTTAGTTAAATCTTTTAGTTCTTCTAGTTCCTCATTTTGGTCTCCATTTTGAAGTTCGTCTTTATATTTCTTCTTAAACTCAGAAAACTTTTCGGGGTCATGGTTAAACCATTTGCGGAGTTCGTTGGATGGACCGATATTTTTCATCCATTCGTCCAGATTGGCTGATTCTTTAGACATACCGCGAGGCCATACACGGTCCACAAGTACGCGAAAGCCATCGTTTTGATCCTCTTCATTATAAATACGCTTTATTTGTACAGGCATTCTATCTCCTCCTTACTATCCCATTACCCATTGCATAGCAAACGGAAACACGAAGCAAGCTTTCAGCCATTTTAGAACGTCTCTTTTAAAAGATAGTTTCTTCTAATAAAGTAGAAATCGTCGGAGACTATTTAAATCAATAATAAAGGAATTTCCTCCTATGTGGTTCTGAATAAAAAAACACCTACCTGTCAGGTAGATGTTTTTCTATTAGCTTGATTGTTCGTCTTTGTTCTCTTTTACCCCAGAAGCAAACCATCCGATAACCGCAATAGCTACTAACACAATATAGAAAGTTAATTTCCATATTGTAGAATGTGGGAAGTGTTCAGGAATCCAAGCTACATCCGGATGTGCCATTACAATAACAGCTAACTTAATTCCAACCCAACCTACAATCACAAAAGCTGCTATCTCAAGTCCTGGTCGCTTATGAAGCAAATCAACAAAGATGTTTGCGGCAAAACGCATGATAATCAGACCAATCATACCGCCAGCAAAAACTACAGCAAATTGTGCTGTATCAAGGCTTCCTACATGGCCAAGATCTGTTGGTGGCAGAGCAACTGCCAAAGCTACTGCCGCTAAAATTGAATCAACGGCAAAGGCTAAATCAGCAAACTCGACCTTTAAAACAGTCATCCAGAAGCCATTGCCTCTCGCAACCTTTGCCTTTTCCTCTGCTTCCTCTTCTTCTTTCTTCCCGGACTTTAACTTTCCATACAAATTCTTTATAGAAATAAATAATAGATAAGCGGCACCTAGTGCTTGTACCTCCCATACATCTACGAGAAATGAAATGATAAACAAGGAACCAAACCGCAATACAAACGCTCCTGCCAGTCCATAAAAAAGTGCTTTCTTCCGCTGCTTTTCAGGAAGATGCTTTACCATAATAGCCAAAACTAATGCATTATCTGCAGCTAGAAGCCCTTCTAAACCAACTAAGACAACGAGCACCCATAGGTATTCCAACAATAAATCTGCACCCATTACTTAACCTCTCCTCAATATAAAAAAGTTCCTACCAACAGGTAAGAACCAAAAAGAGACCCTTACCTGTTAACGGTAAAGGTCTCGCAAACAACGTCCGTTGCCAATAAAGCCGGAGAATAAATTCTCGTAATGACGACTTTAATTGTACAGCTACTCCCCTTTAGGAATATTACATTCCTTAATTAAAAACTATAAATGAAAAAATGTCAACTAAGGACCTTACCGATCTACATATTTTTTAAGTAGGATACCCTTATTTGAATATCTATATTCATCTTTTTGTTCTAATTTGCTCAATCATTTCGTCCATGGCAAGCTTAATCAAGGTTAGTTTTCTTTCACTATCTTGTTTTGATTCTCCACAAACACCGTAATAATATTTAATTTTAGGTTCTGTACCAGATGGACGGAGGCATACCCAACATTCGCCTTCCAATATCAGTTTTATCATATTCTCCTTTGGCAGTTGAATTGTTTCAGCTTCTGCTTTGCTTGTTAGAAATTTCCTTTCACTTTGTAAGTAATCCTCTGCCACTTCTACTTTAAGGTCAGCAATTTTCGTTATTGGGTTATTTCGAACAGCTTCCATAATTGCTGCAATTTGCTCCGTACCTTCTTTCCCTTTTAATGTGAGAGAAGACATCCCTTCCATATAGTAGCCGTGTTCTTCATACAATACCTCTAAGGCTTCCAACAATGTTTTACCTTTTCCATTCCAATAATATGCCATTTCACTGGCCATTACCGCTGCCTGTACAGCATCTTTATCTCGCACAAAGGTGCTGATCAAATAGCCATAGCTCTCTTCATAGCCAAATACAAAGGTTTCACCCGTGGCATCAAATTGATGGATCTTTTCACCAATATATTTAAATCCTGTCAATGTATTTATTGTTTTAACATTGTACGCATCTGCAATCGCGCGGCCAAGCTCTGAAGTGACAACTGTTTTAATCATACGTGCACTTTTTAACACCATCGGATCACTGTGGGATAAAATATAATCAAGCATGAGAGCTCCGAGTTGATTTCCGGTCAAAACCTGATAATCGCCTGATTTATTTTTAACTGCCACACCTAGTCGATCAGCATCGGGATCAGTACCAAGTAGTATTGCAGCATCTGTTTTTTCCCCTTGTTCAATTGCCATAGTGAACGCTTGGTGTTCCTCCGGATTTGGAGAAGCTACAGTTGAGAATTCCGGGTCAGGTTTTGCCTGTTCTTTCACAACCTCCACATTGGTGAAGTTCAATTGTTCCAAGCCGCTCATCACAAGATCATGTGCTGTGCCATGTAGCGGTGTAAACACAATACGGAGATCTTTCTCCTTCTTTCGCGCTTCTTCATCCAATTTGGTAATGGACTGAAGTCTCTCTAAGTAACCGTGGTCCACTTCCTGGCCTACCCAATTTAGCAGTTCTTTTTGTTCCAATTCGCTTCTTTCCATTACAGGAACAAGTAGCTCATCTTCCGTATTCTGAATATAAGAAACAATATCAGCAGCCTGGTCTGGTGTGATTTGCCCCCCGTCTTCATTGTATACCTTAAAACCGTTGTATTCAGGTGGGTTATGACTTGCCGTTATCATTATCCCGGCTACAGTTCCTAAGTAACGTACAGCATAGGAAAGTAGTGGAGTAGGCCTTAATGATTCAAATACATATGCTTTAATCCCATAAGAACCCAATACTTTTGCTGCTTCCACTGCAAATTCCTGAGACATATAACGTGAATCATACGCTACTACCACACCACGGTCTTTAACGTTCACTGTGTTTTCAAGAATATAATTAGCCAACCCGTTAACAGCTTTACGAATGGTATAAATATTCATTCGGTTTATACCAGGCCCAAGTACGCCTCTCATTCCACCTGTACCAAAAGTTAATTCCTTATAAAACGCATCTTCTAATGCTTCATGATCATCTTTTAATTTTTCCAAATTTTCCCTGAGATCCGGATCAAGATCTTGGTATCCGAGCCATTTTTCATACACCTTTTGCCAACTAGCCATTCTAGTACCTCCACAACTATGTATATATGGTCAAATTCTAGCATATTTTCATACAATATTCTATATAATGGGGTAGTTTAGGTTTTTTTATTGAAGGATATAATAAGAATACTTCCTATAATGAAGATAAAACGTTAAAATAATAATAATAATTAACTATGGTTACGAAAGTTGGGGTAAATGTGGCAAACAAACGCTGGTTTCAAATACTAGTATTCTTTGTATTAGTTTTTCTATTAATATGGCTCATTTCTAAAACAGAATTTATTTTTACACCCGTTTTTCAATATCTTGGTGCGGTTGCATTTCCTATAGTGGGAGCTGGCATTCTATACTATTTGTCGAAACCACTTATGCACCTGTTTGAACGGCTTAAAATTAATCGGATTTTTTCCATTGTACTTGTTTTCCTGGTTATTATTCTGCTTGTCTATTTGTTTATTAATTACATTGCTCCAATTGCGCAGACACAGTTTAATAATTTAATTGACAACATACCCGGTATGGTGGGAATGATAGAAGATTTTATTACATATTGGCAGAATAACTATACTGCTCTTCCAGACCAAGTGTTAGAGGCAGTACAAGACTTCACGGATAATATTCAAGCCTATGTAGAAAACATTTTGAATTCCGTATTTGGTTTTATTAGTCAGCTTATTGGAATTTTAACAGGACTTATTTTAGTACCTTTCTTCCTCTTTTTCATGCTGAAGGATGGGGATAAATTGGTACCATTTGTAACGAGAATTTTTTCACCAAAAAAGGCATCCAATATTAAGAGTTTGCTTGGAAAAATTGATGATACGTTAACAGCGTTTATTCAAGGACAGCTTATTGTCAGCTTTGCTGTTGGTGTGTTGCTGTTCATTGGGTATTTAATTATTGGACTGAAATATTCATTAACACTTGCTTTGTTTGGTATGCTAATGAATGTTATCCCATTCCTGGGGCCGTTTATTGCTGTAGTACCTGCGTTAATTGTTGGCGCTATTCAGGATCCGATCATGATACTTTGGGTAGCAATTGTCATGGTAGCCGCCCAGCAAATTGAGAGTAACTTAATCTCTCCAAATGTTATGGGGCGGGCACTTGATCTTCACCCATTAACTGTAATCACCGTAATTCTTGCTGCTGGCAGTATTGCAGGATTTCTTGGAATTCTCTTCGCAGTTCCATTTTATGCAGTAGCTAAAACAATCATTGTGCATTTTTACCACACCTACCAGGATACAAAAAAAGATAAAAATGATGCATTAATCTAAAAAAAAGGCTGGGACAACTTAGTTGTGTCCCAGCCTTTTTCTCTCCTATTATTCCATGGAGTAAACAGTAGATGAACCCACTTCATAGTACCCAATCATTTGATATATATGATTTGAAGTACTATTTGATTTATCTGTATACAAACTGCAAAACTGATAACCCTCTTCAAGGAATTGAGTACTTAAGGACGCCACAAGATCTGTAGCATACCCATTTCTTTTATAAGCATCTGGTGTGTAAACAGCATTAATCGTAGCCCCATGCTTAGTTGTACGAGATCTGTTAGCCATCGATACAAATCTACCGTTTTTCTTCCAAAGATAAGCAGATTGATTTTTTATAAAGCTTCTTGCAAGTGTCTCCGCATAAGACTTTGTAATGTCCTCATTCGCTTCCTGTCCAAAGCAAATAAGCCACTTTACAAGTAAATTATATTGCTTTTCAGTGGCAGGTACTAACATACCTCCAGAAATAGGAGTGATTTTGACCTCGTCCAGCTGATAAATTAATTCATTCATGTGGATATTGGCCTTTTTGCCTGTAATGGCCTTCCATTCTTTAACAAAATAAGATGCATACAGATCCGGGCCCAACACTCCTGGTATGTCCATATTTGTCCTGTTAAGAAATCTCACTATCTCTTGTACTACACTTTTATCTACGTTTTCCACATCTGCTAAAATCCAGTTATGGGGAGGTGTTTGCATAAAAGCATAAATTGCTCCTTTATCGTTCTCTACTAATCCAAGGTGGCAATCTGACCTGTTTTTCAAGATCCGATCAATTAACCCAAGCATTAAGTTGTTACAAGCTTCTTTATGTAGTAATAAGGATTCCACCTTTTTCGCATACTCTCTTACGGATGTTATGAACCTAATTTCCACTTAATCCCCCCTGTATTTATAACCTGTATTCATATAATGGTAACCGATATTCTTGTTTTGTAAAGGGAATTTCAGCTAAACTAAAAGCAGAGGTGATCAACGAATGACAAAAAAAGAATTGGAAGCTAAATTAGATGAATTAAAATCAGATTATGTAAGAATCCAAAGCGATATGGATAAATTAGAATACGTCCGTGGGAGAGTTTCTTCCGCAGAAGCACAGTTAATTCGCCTGGAGGGTGAAATCTCAGAAATCAACAAAAAGCTTGAAGCGTACGAGTAACATAATAAACCTAAATAAAAAGTGAAGCCATCAGAGGCTTCACTTTTTATTATTTCCATTTATGCTATTACGCTGATTTTCCAGTTTTGCTTCTATTTTTGCCTTTTCCTTATTTGGAGGTGTAAGGCTTATAATCGTATCTCCGACAGATGGAACTGTGCGCATTTCTTCTGAATAGAATTTCAACTGTCCTGATGGCTTAATTAAGTACAGAAATACAGTGGAATTATCTTTATCAGCTACATATTGCTTATAGTTGTACTGTGAAGTTAATGTCGTCTGTCTAAACACATAACCACCTGAAAGTTTATCATTTAAGTCGTCCATAGTGAACTTTTTATCAAACAAAATTCTACCTCCAACTTTAGAGACGATTTCCGTTGAATTGTTGACTTCAGAATGTGTGTATGGACTGATTTTAAATACATTCGTTCTACCGTATTCAGGCATAAACGTCGTACATACTAATGCATTGTAGGCATGGTCATCTGTCATAGCAATCATATATTCATATGGAATAGTATCCAGATTATATTCTGTCTGTTCAGAAAGAATATTCCCATGATAGAAGTTAATTCCAGATTCCCTCACAGCCCTTAGCCGCTCCCAAGAAGAATCTACAATAATCACTGGAATCTTCACCTTTGTAAGTGTCTTAGCAAGCTCCACTGTAAAACGATTCGCACCAATTATTAACGTGCCTGGTCTTCCTTCCATGGAGAGATGAAGTTTCTTAGATAACCACCCAATAGAAAAACCATGAGCTATTACCGTAAAGAATACAAGCCCAAAGGTGAGTGTGGTTAGAATTTCAGCATCTTCGTAGCCCGCAGACTGAAGAATGGAAGCAAAGTATCCCGAAACTGTCAAAGCAACAATTCCACGTGGTGCTATCCAACCAACTAATACCTTTTCATTAAGGGACATCCCAGTTCCTATAGTGGACAGGAAAATAGATAGTGGGCGAACAATGAACATCATTAATAAAACATATCCAATAATACGTGGACTAAAAATCTGTAGTAGTGTTTCTACTTGTAGAGATGCAGTCAACATAATAAAAATGGTAGAAATAAGAAGTATGGAGATGTTCTCCTTAAAGTGTCGCATATCTGATATGGAACTAATCCCCATATTGGCCAATGTAATTCCCATTGCAGTCACAGATAAAAGCCCTGTTTCATGCATGATTTCATCCGCACCTGTAAAACATAGAATAACGACAATCACTACAGCAGGAGATTTTAGAAATTCCGGAATATGTCCTGTTTCAAACATCCAGCCAATTCCTCTACCACATGCCCAGCCAAAAATCACGGCAAATAGGGATGCTGTAAAGAAGAGAATCAATTTCGTTCCACTTGGGTCTGTTGCTGTCATAAAGGAAATAATCTCAAAAGCGAAAACTGCAAGCAGTGCACCAATAGGATCTACAATAATTCCTTCCCATTTAAGTATCTTGGCAGGCCTTGCTCTTAATTTGGACTGTCTCAATAACGGCATAATTACTGTTGGCCCTGTAACTATAAACAAGGCACCTATTATGAAGGCAACTGCCCAAGAAAGACCAGCAATATAATGAGCTGTTAGAGATCCTAGGATCCAGGCAATAAAAGCACCCACAGTAGAGATACGAAAAACTGGCTTACCAAGACCACGAATCTCTTTAAAACTTAAATTCAAGCTTCCTTCAAATAAGATAATCGCCACTGCAACCGATATGATTGGATTATATAAATCACCAAAATCTTCTTCCGGGTTAAGAATACCAAGAATTGGCCCTGCCAGAAGGCCGGTGATGGACATGACAACAATTGCAGGCATCCGATAACGCCATGCTATCCATTGGGAGCCAATCCCCAAAAGACCGATAAGCATAACTTCAAATAAAAGAGATGGTACCATATCATACCCCCTATGAAACTAAATATAAAGTCATTCTATATGTGGAAGAAGAAATTGTAAACAAATTACTCCACATCTTTTCATTTTATAAATGGTAAAGCTACTTTATTTCGCTCAAATCAACATTATACCTATTTTTTCCTTTTTATATCTTGTCACAAAGATGTTAGATATTAATTCCAGAGAAGATTGACAGTTCATATCACTTACTGTTAATATAAGTTCGTTTCGGTTTATTATTTCTGAACAATTTAACTTTTTTGTTTTCTGATAATATAGAAAATGATGCTAATTGAATGTATTTGCTATAACACGCAGGAGGCGTACATTACTATGAATAAAGATGTTTTTATTATTGGATTTATGTTATTCGCACTATTTTTCGGAGCAGGAAATTTAATATATCCACCTGTACTGGGAATGGAAGCAGGCACTTCCTACCCGGGAGCCATCATAGGATTTGTTATTACAGGCGTCGGACTCCCTATTCTGGCAGTTACAGCAATTGCATTTGTTAAAAACGATGCCAGAGAATTAGCGAACCGGGTGCATCCTACATTTGGGATCATATTTACTTCTGTTATTTATTTAGCTATCGGTCCATTTTTCGGAATACCACGTGCTGCAACAGTGGGTTTTGAAATGAGTGTGGAACCATTTTTAAAAAGTCATACCTCATCTATTGCACTATTACTATTTACGAGTATTTTCTTTTTATTCGTATACATTGTCTGTTTAAACCCTTCTAAAATGGTTGATCGTATCGGTCAGTACTTGACACCAATACTACTTATTTCCATTGTCGGGTTAATTGTTGGTGGCTTCTTTCTGTTAGATTCACCACAAGCTTCTCCAATTAAAAAATATCAAGAATCTCCTCTATTTACTGGTTTTGTGGAGGGTTACCTTACAATGGACGCCATTGCTGCATTAGCATTTGGGATTATTGTGGTAAATGCCTTTAAGGAACGTGGGGTAGAAAACAGAAGCGATCTGGTACAAGCTACTTTAAAAGCTGGTGCAATTACCGGTATTGGGCTGATCGCCGTGTATTCTTCCATCGGATGGATTGGCACAAAAATGGCGAACAGTGGCACCTACACGAATGGCGGGGAAATTCTTTCTGCAGCTGCTAACTCTATGTTTGGTACACTTGGAGCTCTACTGCTTGGTGTTATTGTAACCCTTGCTTGTTTCACTACTTCCGTAGGGCTTATTGTAGCATGTGGTCAGTTTTTCGCAAAAATAACACCTATTTCTTATCAATGGCTTGTACTTATAATAACTATAGGAAGTTTTCTAATTGCTAATCAGGGACTGAACACGATCATCAGCATCTCTGTGCCTGTATTGGTATTCCTTTATCCAATTGCGATCGTATTAATTTTACTTACATTTTTACACAAGTTATTTCATGGCAACCAAGGAGTCTATCGAATTAGTATCCTATTTACTGCTATTGTCAGTCTTTACGACGGAATGGCGGAATTTGGATTCGATATGTCTGCAATTACCCCAATAATGGAAAAACTACCTTTCTTTCAAATTGGACTAGGATGGCTGCTTCCTGCGATAATTGGTGGTATCATCGGCTATTTGCTAACAAAGAATCCATCTAAACCCTTCATAGAAAGCTGAGCATACGTTCAGCTTTCTATATTTTTACATTAAAATAAAAAAGATAAAAGCTCCGTGTTGATGTACTCACTCTCCAAAGGGAATCTCCTCACCCAATAAGCGCCTGCGCTATAAAAACATCTGATATATAAAACAATTATTCAAATACTCCACAGTAGTGAATTATCCATAAACCAACACTCACATGGTAAATAGCCACATTTACAGTTTATTTCACGATAACTTAATGCTCATAAACGATGAAAATATGATAGGATAAGTAATGATAAAGGGGTGCAATAATGTCTACGAAAGAAGAAAAAATACTGCAAACATATTTTGGCTATGAAACGTTTCGCCCTGGCCAAATGGAAACAATTAATCATATATTACAAATGAATAACACACTTGCCGTTATGCCCACAGGCGGAGGTAAATCACTTTGTTATCAAATTCCCGGGCTATCTTTAAACGGAACTGCAATTATTATTTCTCCATTAATTTCCCTAATGAAGGATCAAGTAGATGCTTTACAATCCCTAGGTATTTCATCTACTTACATAAATAGTTCACTTTCGTCAGCAGAACAGCAAACAAGATTACAAGATATTTCTGCAGGCAGATATAAATTTGTGTATGTGGCCCCAGAGCGTTTTGACTCCGGGTACTTTATTAATGTAGTAAAACGAATTAAATTATCACTTGTAGCTTTTGACGAAGCCCACTGTATCTCCCAATGGGGCCATGACTTCAGACCAAGCTATCGGTCTATTGTTCCTAACCTGCAAAAGCTGAATAATATCCCGGTTTTTGTTGCCTTAACTGCTACAGCAACAGAGGAAGTTATTTCTGATATACAACAATTATTGCATATTAACCATGTTATAAATACGGGTTTTGAAAGAGAGAATCTCTCTTTTCATGTAGTCAAAGGAAAAGACAAAGCAACCTATGTACGTTCATTTATTGATGAGCATAATGAAGAGTCCGGTATTATTTATACAGCTACTCGTAAGCAAGCGGACAGTTTATTTGACCAACTTACCAGACGAGGAGTAAATGTCGCAAAATACCATGCGGGTTTATCAGAACAGGAACGAAAAGAGGCTCAATCTGCTTTTATCCATGATGAAAAGAGTATTATGGTTGCAACGAATGCATTTGGTATGGGGATTGACAAATCTAATGTGCGTTATGTAATTCACTATGCCATGCCGATGAATATAGAATCCTACTATCAGGAAGCCGGCAGAGCAGGCCGGGATGGTGAACATAGTGACTGTATTCTTCTCTTCTCTCCACAGGATACCCAATTACAAAAATTTCTTATTGAACAATCATTAATGGAAGAGGGAGCAAAACAAGGTGAATACCGCAAGCTACAGGCAATGATAAATTATTGCCATACACATGGATGCTTAACAACCTTTATTCTCGATTATTTTAATGATTCGGTAGAGAAGAAAGCTTGCGGACGTTGCAGTAACTGTGTTGAACGCCAAGAAAAGAGCGATATAACAGAAGAAGCACAAATGATTCTCTCCTGCATCAAACGTATGGGAGAGAGATTTGGTGTAGGTATGACTGCAAAAGTACTAAAAGGATCAAAGGACAAAAAAATAAAAGACTTTCGTTTAGATAAAATATCGACGTATGGTATTTTATCTGCCTACACAGAAAAAGAACTTACAGAATGGATTCATTTTCTTATAGCAGAACAATTAATTTCTACGGAGGAAAGTAGGTTTCCTACATTAAAGCTGAATCAAAACTCTGTAGAAGTATTAAAAGGAAAAAGACAGGTTTGGATGTACACAACTCCTCTCCCTATTGGAGAAGAGGCGGATTATCAAGAAGATCTCTTTCAAAAATTGCGGGAGCTGCGTAAGAGGATTGCTGACGAAAAAAATGTCCCTCCATATGTACTCTTCTCTGACGCTACTTTAAAAGAATTAAGCCGTTATTTTCCTGTAACGAAAGAGGATATGCTTGCTATTAAAGGAGTAGGAGAGAAAAAATACGAACAATTCGGAGAGGCTTTTCTATCGGTTATCCAAGTATGGCGGAAAGACAACCCTGATGTGAAAGAAAAAATAAGGATTGGGGACACACCAAAACCAAGAGAGAAAAAAATCACGGACGACAGACCAAGTCATATGATTAGCTACCAGTCGTTCCAATCCGGAAAATCCATAAAGGATATTGCCGTAATTCGGGATATGTCCAAGCAAACAGTAGAAGGACACTTATTTAAAGCATTTCACGAAGGATATCCCATTGCTTGGGGGATCTTCTTTAACGATAAGGAAGAAGCTGCTGTGTTGAAGGTTTGGAATGAAATGGATGAACCAAAATTAAAGCCGATAAAAGAAGCCTTGCCCGAAGAATATGATTATACTAAAATAAAGGCAGTGCTTGTGAAGAACGAGATAATGTAATTAAACAAGATCATCAATATAAGTATAAGAAAACCCACACGACTGGTATTTCAACTGTTCGTGTGGGTTTTTTAATAAAATTATTCACCTTTTATATTTAATGCCCATGTTCCATTTCTGAATACCGCTTCTGTAGAGCCATCTTCATGAACTCCGTCGATATCAAGTTCTTTAGAACCAATCATGAAATCCACATGTGCTAAACTGTCATTTACCCCATGCTTGTCCAATTCTTCATCACTCATCGAAGAACCACCCTCCATATTGGTAGGATAAGCTTTTCCTAATGCAATATGGCAGGATGCATTCTCATCAAATAGTGTATTATAAAAAATTAAGCCTGACTGGGACACAGGTGATTCGTCCGGTACAAGAGCAACTTCTCCTAGTCTGCGAGCACCTTCATCCGAGTCAAGTAGATGTTTTAAAGTTGCTTCGCCTTGCTCTGCTTTAAAATCTACTACTTTTCCATCTTCAAATGTAAGCTGGAAATTATCAATTAAGCTACCACCATAATTTAAAGGTTTCGTACTTGCTACTGTGCCATTTACGCCATACTTATGCGGCATGGAAAATACTTCTTCCGTCGGCATATTAGGGTTAAAGGTAGTACCACCTTCTGTAACAGCAGATCCACCTTTCCAAATATGGCCTTTTGGTAGTTCAAGCTTTAAATCTGTTCCAGGAGCTTTAAAGTGAAGCAATTTATAGTTCTTTTTATTTAATATCTCTCTTGCTGTCTTTAACGTCTCATTATGTGCTTCCCAGGCTGCAACAGGATCTTCTTTGTCAACACGAACGATCTTGACAATTGCATCCCAAAGGCTCTCAATGGCATCCTCTTTTGATTTTTCAGGGAATATTTTTTGCGCCCAATCCCCAGTAGGTATGGAAATAATTGACCAGGCAATTTTATCATTCATCGTATATTTACGGAAATTCTTCATTGCTTCTGCAGCTGCTTTGTTCGCCTTTGCTACACGGGATGGATCAATATCTTTTAATAGGTCCGGGTTCGTCGAACGAATATTTAAGATTGCTGCCCCATCTTCAGCAAAACTATCATGTAATTTAACCTTCCATTCCGGATAATCAGCAATCACTTCATCCGGTGCGTTTTCGTATTTAAGCAGGGTAAGCTCATCATCTACCCAGTTTATGTGAACGTCTTTTGCTCCCATTTCATATGCTTTCCGAGCTACGATTCTGGTGAAGTCAGCTCCTTCAATTGGTGCATTAATCATTAATGCTTGATTCTCCTGAAGATTAACACCAGTTCGTAGAGCTAACTCTGCATATTTCTCTTGTATCTGTTGACTAACCATGATTTGACCTCCAAAAAAATAGAATTTTATCTCTATTTATTATTTCATACTTCTGTCAATTTACCAACTATCATATCTTAAATTGGGAAAAATTTTCAATTTTAATTATGAGATACCTTACACATCTTCAAAACCACTTTTACTAAAGAATAAGACCCATGATTCAGCTACTCCGATTTTGCAGAGTAGAAGTGATTGAAACTGCGAACCAGCTTGGGAGCAATCCACCGCACATGAGATTAATCGGCCGCAGAGCAAAAGTATCCGCCGCAGAAGAAATTAATCAGCTGCAGAGCACAAATATCCGCCGCAGAAGAAATTAATCAGCTGCAGAGCACAAATATCCGCCGTAGAAGGGATTAATCGGCTGCAGAGCAAAAATATCCGCCGTAGAAGGGGTTAATCGGCTGCAGAGCAAGAATATCCGTCGGTGTTTATCTTTTTTGCCAATCATAATAGGACTGCCTGTTATTAGGCAGTCCTTCTTTTGTTTAGGATTCTTTTTCTGTTGTTTGATCTCTTCCCCAAAATTCAATACCTTCTTGATTGTCCAGACTATCTCGATAGAAAACAGGATCTTTACCCGCTTTCCGTTGTTCTCTGTAGTCTTGCAATACCTTATTGGCAACCTTAAATAGTTTTGCAATGGCATAGAGGTTAATTAATGCCATAATTGCCATGGTTAGATCTGCTAGACTCCAAACAATATCAAAGGAGGCAACCGCTCCGAAAACTACCATTGCAAGGACTGCCAAGCGATAAATAAACAAAGCAATTTTACTTTCCTTAATAAATCCTATGTTATTCTCTCCATAATAATAATTTCCAAGAATAGAACTATATGCAAAAAGGAAGATGGCTACAGCTATAAATATACCTGCCCAATCACCAATGTGATAGGAGAAGGCATCCTGGGTGAGCTGTATCCCGTCTGATTTACTTCCTTCATACCCTCCTGCTGAAATAAGAATAAATCCAGTAGCACTACAAATTAATATCGTATCAAAAAATACACCAAGTGCTTGAATAAGTCCTTGCTTTGCCGGGTGGGATACTTCCGCAGTAGCTGCTGCGTTCGGTGCGCTACCCATACCTGCTTCATTTGAGAACAAGCCACGTTTAATTCCCATCATAATAGCTGCAGCAAAACCACCACCAGCTACCTGCTGAATTCCAAATGCGTTTGCGAATATAAGAGAAAGCATATCAGGTATTTGCTCAATATTAACGATTAACACATACAAAGCTACCCCTATATAAAGAATGGCTACAATCGGTATAATATACTGGGTAACATTGGCTATACTTTTTAATCCACCAAAAATAACAACTGCAGTTAAGATAACTAATATAAATGCGATTATATTTTTATTAATATCAAATTCCCCTGCAAAGGCTAAGCTTATTGTGTTGGATTGAACTGAATTAAACACTAGGCCATATGTAAAAGTTATTGTAACAGCAAAAATAATTGCCAGCCACCGCTTATTTAACCCTTTTTCCATATAGTAAGCGGGTCCACCTCTATATTGATTTTTCTCTGGTACTTTATATACCTGTGCTAAGGTACTTTCCACAAATCCAGAAGCTGAACCAAGTAATGCGATCAACCACATCCAGAATAATGCTCCAGGTCCCCCTGCTGCTACCGCTGTCGCTACCCCTGCCAAATTTCCTGTTCCCACTCGGGATGCTGCACTTATAGCAAAGGCCTGGAATGCGGAGGTCCCTTTCTTGCCAGACGCACTTATTGTCCGCTTATCAACTAAAACACGGAACATTTCCGGTAAATATCTAAACTGTACGAAGCCGGTTTTTATCGTAAAAAATAAACCGAGACCAAGTAATACTGCGATTAAAACATATGTCCACAATACATCATTAACTTCACCAATCATTTTTTCCAACAGTTCCACTTTCTCTTCTCCTCCTTTATCACCTAGCATTAATATTTGTTATCATAAAGAAACGTAAAAGTCCGAATAATAATTATGTATACCCTTTCTCTCTTTTTTTATAACATTCGGGTATTCTTCTATAACTTGTTATTTAAAAGAAAAAAAGCCTATAGTTAGGCTTTTAAACTCCTTTATTCCAAGGAAAACTGGTGCCAAACGTTGCTGCTAGTTCCTTTGATTGCTTTCGACGTTCTTTGCGTTGCTCCGCACGTGTAGGAGCGAGTGTATGGAGCGTCTTTTCTTGCTCTGTTTCCGGATAAACCTCTGGGACAGATACAGGCCTTCCGTTATCATCTACAGCAACAAACGTCATAAATGCAGTAGTACATACTTTTCTGTCTCCGGTTAGTAAATCCTCCGTAACGACTTTAACAAACACTTCCATCGATGTCTGATGTGTCCATGTAACAAATGCTTCTACACAGATTGAATGCCCGGCCTTGACTGGCGCAAGGAAATCAACCGAATCTGTTGATGCGGTTACTACTGGTTTTCTTGCATGTCTTTCGGCAGCAATTGCTGCCACATCATCGATATGTGCCATCAATTTCCCACCAAATAAAGTCCCATGATAATTTGTATCTGGTGGTAACACATGAGAGGTTTTTACTGCAAGTGAATTAGAACAAGGTTTTGCTGTCATATTTTCTTCTCCTCCTGTTAAATTCTATGTTGGTCTATTTTATTCCCGTTATACACATTGTCAATTCTTACTATTCTACACTGTAAAATCAAGCCTATCAACAATCCCTTCCAAAAACCACCTTATAAAACAGGTGATATCAAGCGAGAAACGGATTCTTTAAATCGAATGCCGAGGGACCGCTTTTGATATAATTTCTTTGTCATTTGTGTAGAAAGAAGAATATCGGCATTATACGCATCCTCTAATTTGGCAGCAACCTCTTTATCATAAAGAAATGCATTTACCTCAAAATTAAGACGGAAACTTCGTACATCAATATTTGCCGTTCCAACAGATGCTATCTCGCCATCGACCACAATTGTCTTGGCATGTAAAAATCCGTCCTGATAAATATAAATCTCTGCACCTGCATTCAATAAATCTCCAATATACGATAGTGTCGCCCAGTACACAAAAGGATGATCCGGCTTGTTGGGAATCATTATCTTGACCTTCACTCCTGAAAGTGTTGCAATACGCAATGCATCTCGAAGGCTCTCATCAGGAATAAAATATGGTGTTTGTATATAAATGTAATCCTTTGCCGACATAATCATTTTAATATAGCCATTTTTAATCTGCTCCCAATCCGAATCCGGGCCACTGGAAACAACTTGGATCCCTACATCACCTGCGGGTTCTGCGGCGTAATAACGCTCTTCATATAATATATGATTCCTTGAAGCTTGATTCCAGTCAAGAATAAAGCGTGTTTGCATGTTATTAACAGAATCTCCATAAATGCGTAAGTGTGTATCCCGCCAGTAACCGAATTTCTTATCCTTCCCTAAATATTCATCTCCTATATTGAAACCCCCAATATAGCCCACTTTCCCATCAATAATCGCTAGCTTTCGATGGTTTCGGTAATTAATCTTAAAATTAATCTTTGGTATTTTAGGCGGAAAAAATGCTTCAACCTGAACTCCTGCAGCTCTCAACCGTTTGATGTAAGATCTTTTTAAGCTTCTTGAACCCATATCATCATAAAGAACCCGGACATCTACACCTTCATTGGCTTTTTTTACTAGGATGTCTGCAATTCGTTGTCCTAATTCATCACTACGTATAATGTAGTACAATAGATGAATATGGTCTGTCGCTTTTTCAAGATCTTTAGCTAAGGCATCGAACTTTTCTTTTCCATCTGTAAATATCTTAACTTTGTTATCCTGTGTAAAAATAGCGTCATCATTCCGCAAATGTAAGTACACAAGGTCTTCATGCTCAGCAATCTGTTTATCTTTAAAGTCAAAACGCTGTTCCTCTAATGCCCTCAGCTGCGATTGTACTGCAGCCTTCACCCCTAAACGGCTTTTTGTATCCCACGTAAAAATACGTCTTTTGCTAATGGGTTTTCCAAATATCAAGTAAAGGAAAAAGCCTGCAATAGGAATGAACAGCAACACCATTAACCAGGCCCATGTTGAACTAGCATCTTTTCGTTCAAGAAATATAATAGAAATACCTAGTGCAATATTAAAGAAAATAACAAACCCTAATAAGTAGGAAAGTATCCCCAATATAAGATCCCCCTTATGGCCCTGGTTTCTCTAGCCATGAAATTTATATCATCATTATATTATCCATAATATAGCACACAATATCAAATCATGTTAAAAATTACTGTTGTAACGAGACATGAGTGAATATAAATCCATTAAAAAAGCCGAACTAATTCGAAGGCCTGTATAAAGGTTCGAATTAGGTTCGACTATTGTTTTGTATAGTATGTTTATGTCACTTTACTTACTTCAATTGGTTTAAGGCTTGCTCCAAATCGCTCCATATATCTTCCCAAGCTTCCAAACCAACGGATAATCGGATAAGCTGGTCTGTAATTCCCATTTTCTCTCTGGATTCTTCAGGTACTACGGAGTGGGTCATCGTTGCTGGGTGTTGAATCAACGTCTCTGCATCACCAAGACTGACAGCTATTTTAATAAAGTTAAGCTTATTCAGCAGTTCCTGGGCATCTGCTTTCGTCCCATCCACAGCAAAGGAGATCATTCCACCACCACGTTTCATTTGCTTTTCGCAAATAGAAAAATCAGGATTTTTCTTACTTCCCGGGTAATATACAGTTGAAATTTTCGGGTGGCTTTCCAGTTTCTCAACTATTTTCTCTGCATTGTCACAGTGACGATCCATTCTCACTGGTAATGTTTTTAATCCTCTTAACAAGAGCCATGCATCAAACGGTGATATTATCCCGCCAATATCCTTTTGCGTTGTCATAGCAACAGAGTCAAAAAAGTCTTTTTTTCCAACAGCTAGTCCTGCTACTACATCCCCGTGTCCTCCAATATACTTTGTAGCACTGTGAACAACCACATCACAGCCTAAATCCAATGGACGCTGTAAATATGGTGAAGAAAATGTATTATCAACAATAACAGGAATTCCATATTCTTTGGCAACTTCAGCCACAAGCTGAAGGTCAATCAATTTCATTGTTGGATTTATTGGCGTTTCTACGTATATACAAGCTGTTTCCTCTTTAATCAGTGAACGAATTTCTTCTTTTGTTTCCATGGAAGAAAAATCATAGGATATATTGAATTTCTCATGGAGCATTTGAAGCAAACCAAACGTGCAGCCATATAAACCTGACGAACACAATATATGATCATTTGCCTTTGTTAATGCGAATAAAATGGCTGATACAGCAGCCATTCCTGACCCAAATGCCAGGCCTCTTTCTCCATTTTCCAATGTGGCAATTCTTTCTTCCAAGGCTCTCACTGTTGGGTTTCCTAATCTTGAGTAAATAAACCCTTCCTCTTCTCCTGCGAAACGTTTTTCTCCCTGCTCAGCAGTTTCAAACGTAAATGTAGATGTTTGAAACAATGGGGTAGTCAGGCTTCCTAGCATATCCTTGGCGTCGTATCCATCATGAATCACTGCTGTTTCAAATCTATTATTCTTTTTTTGCATTACTTCTCCCCCTTATGTAATAGATGTACATACTCCTATACTATGCCATTAACCTAATTTATGAAAGCGTTTAAATTAGAAAATTTCTAAACTTCTATTGATTTATTGATGTTTTATTTCTAGAATAAGTTTAATTTGATGGAATTACACAAAATCATTTAATCTCACATAAAAGAGGGTTTGTATGAATACGAATCAAGTAAGAAACAGTATTATTTATGCTATAGGTGCTTATATCATTTGGGGATTTTTGCCGATATATTGGAAACAGGTAGAATCGGTCCCAGCAGGCGAAATTCTGGCACACCGAATTATCTGGTCTTTTGTTTTTATGCTAATTATTTTACTTATTACCGGAAAGTGGCCTGCATTTATAAAAGAATGTAAATCATTTACCAAAAGCAAGAAGAAAGTCATATTTATTTCTTTAGCAGCCATTGTTATTAGCTTAAATTGGCTAACATATATATGGGCGGTTAACAGCAACCATGTCATCCAGGCAAGCTTAGGATATTATATTAATCCTCTTGTCAGCATTCTTTTGGGAATAATTTTTTTAAAGGAAAATATGACACGGAGACAAATCTTTTCTTTTATTCTTGCATCTTTGGGAGTGATCTATCTTACTATCAGCTACGGGGTATTTCCATGGGTCTCACTCGCATTAGCATTTAGTTTTGGTGTGTATGGTTTATTAAAAAAAGTGGTTGATGTGGGGGCAATGACCGGCCTGACAATTGAAACATTTGTTGTTACTCCTTTTGCCTTACTCTATTTATTTTTATTGCCTGAAACTACTTTTAAATGGGTGGAGGTAGGAACAGCAACAAACCTGCTTCTAATGGGCGCTGGTATAATGACTGCAATTCCTTTGCTCCTATTTGCTGCTGGTGCCAAGCATATTCCATTGGGGATGATCGGCTTTTTACAATACTTTGCCCCTACTATTATGCTATTACTTGGTGTATTTCTTTATGAAGAGACGTTCACGTCAGCTCACCTTATTGCTTTCTCATTAATATGGATAGCACTTATCAATTATATGGGAGCAGCATATCGGCCTAATAAAACCAGAAAAAATAGAAAATTATTAAATTAATGGTTGACAGAAGAAAAGAAAGGACCTATACTATTCATAATTTAGAAAATTTAATCTCTTATCCAGAGTGGCGGAGGGAATAGGCCCTGTGAAGCCCGGCAACCTGAAAGCAATAATTCTTGCTTTGAAGGTGCTACATCCTACAGATCAAAACAGATCTGGAAGATAAGAGGAGGACCGGTTAAATTAAACGCCCTCTTCTTAGGAAGAGGGCGTTTTGATTATCTCCTCTTCCTCCAGATAACAAATTAAACCTAGGAGGAATTTATTATGGCTCAATTTCATTTTCAAAATCCGGAAACAGTATTACTACACGGAGGGCAATCAGCTGACCCGACCACAGGTTCACGCGCTGTGCCTATCTATCAAACTACTTCCTATGTATTTCGTGACACAGAGCATGCACAGAATTTATTTGGTTTAGCTGAACCAGGCAATATATATTCTCGTATTGGGAATCCAACTGTCGATACATTTGAACAGCGGGTTGCAGAACTAGAAGATGGTGTCGCAGCGGTGGCCACTTCTTCCGGTATGGCAGCCATAACTTTCGCTATATTAAATATTGCCAGTGCTGGTGATGAAATTATTGCTGATAGTAATTTATATGGAGGAACATATAATTTATTTGCTAACACACTGCCACGCTATGGTATTCAAGTGAATTTTGTTGACGGTACAGACCATAAAGCAATTGAAGCAGCGATAACAGATAAGACAAAAGCAATTTATGGAGAAATCATCACAAACCCTAGTTTAAATGTATTTGATGTAGAAAATATAGCAAATATTGCCCATAAGCATGAGATTCCTCTAATTATTGATAATACATTCGCTCCATATATTACGAAGCCACTTAGCTGGGGAGCAGATATTGTGGTTCACTCTGCTACAAAATGGATCGGTGGACATGGAACAGCTATTGGGGGAGTTGTTGTAGATGGCGGCAAGTTCAATTGGGATAATGGAAAATTCCCTGGTTTCACAGAACCAGACGAAAGTTATAATGGCTTACGATTTATAGATGTAGGGGCTCCTGCTTTTGCGATTAAGCTACGCGTACAGCTATTACGCGATATCGGAGCTTGTCTCAGCCCACAAAATGCATTTCTTTTACTGCAAGGATTGGAAACATTGCACTTACGTATTGAAAGACATACTCAGAATGCAATAGAAGTAGCTAATTACTTGGAAAATCACCAAGCTGTAGAGTGGGTAAACTATCCTGGCTTAGCCGACCACCCTTCTCACCAACTTGCCAAAAAATATTTTAGGAATGGGTATGGTTCTGTTATTACCTTTGGCATTAAAGGAGGACGTGAGGCTGGCAGGAAACTAATTGATTCGATTGAATTATGGTCCCATGTAGCAAACGTAGGTGATGCTAAATCATTAATTATTCATCCTGCTTCAACCACACATCAACAATTGGGAGAAGAAGATTTAGTAAAGAGTGGTGTCTCTGAAGAATTAATCCGCCTATCAATAGGGCTTGAATCATCGAATGATATTCTTTTTACACTTGATCAAGCCATTGCAAAAGCTACAGATGAACCTGTAACAATTACATTTAAAGAAGATGATGCTGTGAAGTGGCTTGTTTCCTCTCCTTTTGACCGAAGTAATGGAGGAATACGTAAAAAAGTTATTACAGTGGCAGGTGCAGAAAAACAAGAAACGAAGGAAAAAGTGGCTAAACTGCAATCACTTGGATTTGAAGTCAGCTCGTTATCCACGAATGAGGAAAAAATAGACGCAGTTTGGATTCCAGGCAAAGAGAACACTAAAACTAGTATAGAAGAGTTAATAAATAAACAAGTAGCTATTCTTTTTGTGGAGCAACCTTCTCTACATGAAAACCTAGTTAAGAATGCTGCAGCTGCCGGGATTACCGTAATTACGGAAACCGACCCTTATAATGAAGCTATCCGTACTAGGAGTGGAGGGTCATTGAATATTCCGGTAGAAGTTTAAGCTGACACGCTCTGCTAATAAACTTATAGATTAGATGTTTATAAATCAGCAAATGGGGAAAAATTGTATTAACCCTTCCCTGTTAAAGATCGCCTTTTATATGAAGGCGATTTTTTCTTTTATAATGTATAATAATATACATACATATACAGTTATAAAGTAACGAATGGATATAATACAAGCTATTTCAGTCATATAAATATAGTACAACAACATTAGGTGTGGTAGGAATGAATAAGAAAATTATTGCTTTAATAACAGGCGTGGTCATGCTAATAGGAATTGCAGTTATTATAATAAACATGAATCAACCTGAGCCCGATTTTAAAAATGTACGGATTACAGATGAAGATGAGGAAACAATTACTCAGCAACCTGCAAATGACGAAGAAGAAAATATGCAGGAGGAAGACTCCGAAAATTCAGCTCCATTAAAAGAAATAGTAGTAAAGGCTGTTAAACAAACTGTTGACTTCTTCTCTACGAAAGAAACCCAAATCTTAGCAATTGGAGATTCTTTAACACAGGGTGTCGGAGATAGCACAGAGCAAGGTGGTTATGTTGGTATATTAGACCGTTCCATCAACCAGCAAGAAGAATTAGTTGATTTCGCTAATCTCGGTATTCGAGGCAACCGATCTGATCAGCTGTTGAAGCGCCTGGAGAAACCCGAAGTGGTAGACGCAATTAATGAAGCAGACATCATTTTAATTACTATTGGTGCAAATGATATTATGAAAGTTGTAAAAGAAAACTTTACTCATCTAAAAATGGAGGACTTCACTGAGGAAAAGCAAAACTATGAACAGCGTTTAGAAAAAATCTTTAATAAGATGCAATCAATAAACCCTGATTCACATATATACTTATTAGGTTTTTATAACCCTTTCAAACAATATTTTGAAGATATTAAAGAACTTAGTTTAATCATTGAAGAGTGGAACGAATCTGGACGAAAAATCGCTGGAGATCATGAGAATATTACTTATATACCTACAGCTGATTTATTTGATGAGGATGATACTAATTTATTCTCAGAGGATAATTTCCATCCGAATGAACTTGGCTATAAACGAATTGCCCGACGAGTATTAAATTATTTAACCCATGAAGAAGGATGACTGCTATGACCACGAGAACAAATCAATCAAAAAGAAAAAGCAAGTGGAAAAAACTGTTTTTCACTCTGCTAATCGTAAATATACTTTTAGTTCTTGTTTTTGTATCATTAATTTTTTGGCCAGTTTCTAAAAAAGAATATGCCGTTAAAGAAGAAACACCTGCGGAGGACAGCTCCGTATTCGTTGTCCGAACAACCAAGAATAATTTAAATGAACTTGTAAACGCGTATATTGGAGAATTAAATGACAGTAAACATCAATATAAAATTGAATTGGAAGAAGACGTTCATTTAATTGGCGAATTACCGGTATTTTCTTCAACTGTTCCTTTATCCGTGCATTTGGAACCGCTCGTGCAGGAGAACGGAGACATAATTCTTAAATTAAAATCGATTTCTGTTGGCCTGCTTCAGTTACCAAACAAAAAAATAATGGAGTATATGGGTAAATACTTACCAATGCCTGAATGGGTAACCGTCAATCCAAAGGAAGAAGAAATATATGTAGCAGTAACTGATATGAAAATTAAAAGTAACTTCGAGGTCGCAGTAGAACAGATAGATTTGGATGCAAATAACCTTGCATTTAAAATCAAGGTGCCATATAAGACGCTGGGGATCGAGCAAGTGGATTAAGTAGGTCTATATCTGGTGATAGCTCATACTATTTCGAAGATTAATGTATTATAACCAAACTGTACCAGTTGCTGAATGTCTAAGGTGGATAGTTTCACTCTGCTGCTGATTGTTCCCCTCTAGTTCGCAGTTTCCTCCAGCTAAGAATGAATATTATAAGTATTACCCTAAACATTTGAAATAGAATCAAAAAAGCGGTTCCCAGGTTATATCCCGGGGAACCGCCGTTTATATCTGGATTACGTCAACACGGGAAAGTTATCCATCAAAACATGTACCTCTATCCGCTATACATTGCTTGCTTCTCGCGGACAGCAATATATTCCGGTCGTGCATTGCCACCGGAAAATGGCTCCACCAATCTATTTTCTACACTATTATATACCATAAACAGATTATTACGCGGATATGGTGTCATATTACTTGTAGAGCCATGCATCGTATTTGACTCAAACAATGTAATGGAACCCGCTTTTCCTGTAGGTACGGAAATTCCTCCACCTTTTTCTGCAAGCCAACGAAGGCTTTCTTCATCAGGAACACCAACTTTTTGCTTCTTCAATGAATCTTTGTAATTGTCCTCTGGCGTTTCGCCTACACAGCTAACATAGTAGTTCTGGGACCCTGGTATAAGCATTAAAGGCCCGTTAAAAGTATAGTTATCTGATAATGCAATCGATACACTTACTGCACGCATACGAGGCATCCCGTCCTCAACATGCCATGTTTCAAAATCAGAATGCCAGTCAA
Source organism: Virgibacillus halodenitrificans (assembly GCF_001878675.1). NCBI lineage: Bacteria > Bacillati > Bacillota > Bacilli > Caryophanales > Bacillaceae > Virgibacillus > Virgibacillus halodenitrificans. Next base: position 3,518,791 of record NZ_CP017962.1, read on the forward strand.
ATTCCTTACCCTTAAAACCTGGTTTATAGTTAATTCGAGATTGATGTATATATACATCACTTCCCAAAAGATGATTTACGATATCCAAGATTCGCTGATCATTGGCCACTTTTTTAAAATAAGCATCATCTTTGTGTACGTGAAAAATAGAGCGAATGTCATCACTCTCCGGCTCACGGATAACCTTTTTGGAATCTACGTCCATTTTTGAGTCCTGCAATTCAAAAATGGCTTTCTGCATATCAGAAACTTCCTCTTCAGAGAAGAAATTCTTTATTTGCAAAAACCCATTTTTTTCATAGGAATCAAGCTGTTCTGTTGAAATAGGAGCTTGATTATCTTTGGATCGATCTGTATGAATTACCGGATCCTTCCTTTCCAAAATCTCCGGTTGGCTATTTTTTCTTGAAGGATATAGATCTTCCATTCAACACACTCCTTGTAGTATTTTCTTTCGTGTTGACGTATCTCAGAACTCAGAAAACTTTCCTACAGACAAAGCTTCCCTCTCCTCACCACTATTAAACAATAAAATATCGATAGTTTTAAATTTTTATATAATTAGGTAATTTATTATCTGCTAACTTAAATTTACATTTAATCAATGTCTGTCATATATAGTGCTGCCATCTGTTGAATACGTTCCCTCATTTCCTGCACTACATATTCCGGCTCTATTACCTTAGCCTTATGGCCCCAGGTAAGAATCCAGTTTATTAGACCGTCCGATAACTTTGCCTTCGTTGTTAATAAAAAGTGTGTTTCATCCAATTGTTTTATGTTTGCGTCATGTCCAAATCTGTCCAGCACAACATTTACTAAATGAAGATGAAACCTTATTTTAATGCGTATTTCTTCTCCTGCGAACATATGAAAGCTTTGGTTTACATATTCATTTAAATCAAAATCCTTTTTGATAAACCTCTCATTTGTTAAGTGAATATTACGCATCCGGTCCAGGCGATAATGGCGCACTTCATCTGTTTTTATAAATCGTCCAATTAGATAATAGTAATCGTTCTGCCAAATAAGAGCATATGGCTCCACGTAATATAAATCTCCATTACGATTATATTCAAATTTCTTATCTACATTAAACTTTCCATATTGATATGTAAGTATCTTTTTTTCTGCTATTGCTCGGTGTACAAAGTCAATATTCAATTTCACCAATTCATAATCAATATTGGCAGATTGACTAAATAAGACTGGTTCTGGCAAAGTTTTGGCAATTTGTTTACTTGTTAACTGCTTTAACTTTTCAATTAACAGCTTCTTCTCTTTTGTTGTTATAAATTTAGCGGAGAGAATAGCATCAACCATAAGCCTTAGCTGATATGTTTCAAACAATCTGGTTTGATGGCTGTAATAGTTTTTACCGAATTTACCCTTATTCGTTACAACTTCAAAATCCATATCATCGAGCGTTTCCAGATCCTTTTTTATCGTACGGTGATCCAGTTGTCTCTCAGGCATTAACTCTCTGAGCTTATCAACTAATTCGCTAATCCCCATTTCGTTCTGATCATCTGTTTGCTGAAATAATATTTCTCTTATTTTCAATAGACGATAGTTACTGCTACGTTCCATATTTCTTTACCTCCCTTAAAACCGAGAAAAGAACCATACAATGAAATTATGGTCCTTTATCTTATGACAAACTTTTTAACTTTTTTAGATATGTTAATAATAAATGATTGCTTCGTTGAAGGTAAACTACCTGGTATTAATTTCCTTTCAGTTTTAAAAGCATGTGTGTAATTTTCCAACTTGCCTTGGTATATTAACTTCAGACCATCCAACTTACGAATGTCTCCTGGAGTTACAAAGCATGTCGGTTTATCAAAAACAAATTTTTCTGCATCCCCGCATACTGTTGCCACAAATTGAGAACAAAACAGAGCATATTTGCGATCAATTTCAACTTGAAACAGTACTGCCAATAATCCTATAAAATTATATTTATAATCTGCCTTTTTTGCTTCGATTTCTTTTATACGCAACATAACCATTTCATATTCTTGTTCTGATACCGTATAGCTATAGATAGCGCAGTAGGATTTTTTCAGGAATTCAGATCGAATGTCTTCTTGAACAAAACCACCAATAAAGGGATTCCTCGGTTGCTTTCGACCAAAGCTGTAAACTTCTTTCAATTCTGAATCAAAACAAATGGAGACATGATTCAGTGATTGCTTTGTATAATAGTTAATTGCTTTCGCTAAATATGTTCCCGTATCTGTAAAGAGAAAATAAATCGTTCGTTCACTCACCTAAAGTCCCTCCCCCCTGCACCGCCTCTAGGTTGTATAACTGTATAATCCTTTTTATCTACTATTACAAAAAATTAACAAATATACAAGTTAATTTTTTGTATATTTCATCATTATTTACAAATTTAAAGCCTGTTAACATTGACTAAACTGCATAAATACCGTAAGCTTACGTTGATTACTATTTATTTTTATTGGAGGATTCTACAAGAATGATTAATGTAACTAACGTTAGTTTACGATATGGTGATAAAAAGTTATTTGAAGATGTAAATTTAAAGTTTACACCTGGTAACTGCTATGGTCTAATAGGTGCAAATGGAGCCGGAAAATCTACATTTCTAAAGATTCTCTCTGGTGAAATTGAGCCACAATCAGGTGCTGTTTCTTTGTCTCCAGGTGAAAGATTAGCAATACTAAAGCAGAATCACTTTGAATATGAAGAACATCAAGTACTCGATACTGTCTTAATGGGACATGAAAAGCTTTATTCCGTTAAACAAGAGAAGGATGCCATTTATATGAAAGGCGATTTTTCTGAAGAAGATGGTATGCGTGCTGCTGAATTAGAAGGTGAATTTGCTGAAATGAATGGTTGGGAAGCTGAATCAGATGCAGCTGTGCTCCTTAAAGGGCTTGGTGTTGATGAATCCCTTCACATGGCGCAAATGGCTGATTTGTCTGCAGATCAAAAGGTGAAAGTACTTTTGGCACAGGCTTTATTCGGTAATCCGGATATCCTTTTACTTGATGAGCCTACTAACGGACTTGATATTCAAGCAATCCAATGGCTGGAAGAATTCCTAATTAACTTTGAGAACACTGTCATTGTTGTATCTCATGACAGACACTTTTTAAATAAAGTATGCACACATATTGCAGATGTTGACTACGGAAAAATCCAAATCTACATCGGTAACTATGATTTCTGGTACGAATCAAGCCAGTTAGCTGCAAAAATGGCGCAGGAAGCCAATAAAAAGAAAGAAGAAAAAATTAAAGAGCTGCAATCCTTTGTTGCACGATTTAGTGCTAATGCCTCTAAATCGAAGCAAGCAACTTCGCGTAAAAAATTACTTGACAATATCACCCTTGATGACATTAAACCTTCATCCAGAAAATATCCATATATTTCCTTTACCCCCGAACGTGAAATAGGTAATGATTTACTTCGTGTCGAAGGTCTTACCAAAACAATTGGCGGGAATAAAGTACTGGATAACGTAAGTTTTACAATGAACAAGGATGACAAGATTGCGCTTGTTGGAAAAGATGATATTGCCAAAACTACGTTATTCCGAATTTTAATGGGTGAAATTGAGCCAGATGCAGGAAGCTATAAATGGGGAGTAACCACATCACAATCTTATTTCCCTAAAGATAATGCTGCTTATTTCGAAAATAATGATTTGCCATTGGTCGATTGGTTACGTCAATACTCACCAGAAGACGAAACGGAAACATTCCTTCGTGGTTTCCTTGGCAGAATGTTATTCTCTGGTGAACAAGCCTTGAAAAAAGCAAACGTATTATCAGGTGGAGAAAAAGTCCGCTGTATGCTATCTAAAATGATGTTGAGTAATGCCAATGTCTTGTTACTTGATGAACCAACAAACCATTTAGATCTGGAATCTATCACTGCATTGAATAATGGGCTTATTAAATTTAAGGGCTCTATCTTATTCACGTCTCATGACCATCAATTTGTTCAGAGTATCGCTAATCGTCTGATTGAGATTACTCCAAACGGAATTATTGATAAAGAAATGAGCTACGATGAATACGTACAGGATAAACAACTACAGAAAAAAATAGCTGAAATGTACGCTAGTTAATTTAAAATAGCGCTCCTCTTAGTGAGGAGCGTTTTTTTGATGGAGCTATGGAAATGTTGGGCAGATCACATTAATTCCTTCAAGTTCATTTCTGCGGAGTAGGAGGAAACTGCAACGTAGAGCAAATTAATCCGCTGGAGAGAAAATTAATCAGCTGCAGAGCGGAGTAATCCGCCGGAGAGAAAACTAATCGGCAGCAGAGCGAAGCAATCCGCCGGAGAGAAAATTAATCAGCTGCAGAGCGGAGTAATCCGCCGGAGAACAAATTAATCGGCTGCAGAGCGGAGTAATCCGCCGGAGAACAAATTAATCGGCTGCAGAGCGAAATAATCACCCGGAGAACAAATTAATCGGCAGAAGAGCGAAGCAATCCGCCGGGGACATTCGCAAACTAGCTATAATTTTGTTCACTATACATTATTTTCTAAAACGGCCATTTGCAAACAATCAAGTTACGTCGTAGTTTATCTATATTGTGAATTATTGTTAATTCTCAAGATATTTCTTGGTATCTAAAAAAGCGCCCTTTTACAGGACGCTTTTTACTTATTTCTCACGAATTTTTTCCAACATATCTTTTGTCATTTTATCAATGTCATATTCTGCTTTAAATCCCCACTCGCTTTTTGCCGCAGAGGAATCAATACTATTTGGCCAGCTGTCAGCAATGTTTTGTCGAACAGGATCAACGTTATATGTCAGTTCAAACTCAGGGATGTGTTTCTTGATAGCTTTTTCAAAATCCTCTGGTGCTGCAGAAATTGCAGATATATTAAATGCATTGCGGTGCTTCAACTTCGCAGGATCAGCTTCCATTAAATCAACAATTGCATTCAAAGCATCTGGCATATACATCATATCCATATATGTACCTTCACCAATGTAAGAGCTGTATGCTTTATTTTTAATAGCTTCATAATAAATTTCTACAGCATAATCTGTCGTACCACCACCCGGAGGCGTTACATAAGAAATCAATCCAGGGAATCGTACACCCCGTGTATCCACGCCAAAACGATGATGATAATAGTCTGCCAATAGCTCTCCAGCCACTTTATTAACACCATACATGGTATTTGGTCGTTGTAACGTATCCTGAGGGGTATTATCTTTTGGTGTTGAAGGTCCAAATGCACCAATGGAGCTAGGAGTGAAGAACTGTAAATTAAGCTCATGTGCCACTTCTAACGCATTAACAAGACCACCCATGTTAATATCCCAAGCTATTTTAGGGACAACTTCTGCCTTGGCTGAAAGTAGTGCAGCTAAGTGCATAATGGTATCAACCTTATGCTCTTTTGCTACCTCCATTAATCGGTCTCCATTCGTGACGTCTGCAATCTCAAATGGTCCTGCATCACGGATGCCCTCAACTTCTCTTATATCTGCTCCAATTACATTATCTTTTCCATATGTTTTTCTCAGTTTTCCCACAAGCTCGGATCCAATTTGTCCTAGAGCCCCTGTAACTAAAATTTTTCTCATTTCCTAAACCCTTTCTATGTTGAATAGAGAATTGTGTAAACAAATTTAAAAGCCGGAGGGGAATTCCCCCTCACAGCGGACTAAATTAAGCCCATTTCTTTTCCAACTTTTTCGTAAACTGAAATTGCTTTATCAAGCATTTCTTTTGTATGTGCAGCAGTAGGCATATTACGAACACGACCCGTGCCGCGCGGTACTGTAGGGAACACAATTGATTTAGCATAGACTCCTTCTTCAAAAAGACGCTTACTAAATCTTTGTGTATCATTTTCGTCACCAATAATACAAGGAGTAATTGGAGTTTCACTGTTCCCAATATCAAAGCCTAGCTTCTTCAACCCATCCTTTAAATAGTTAGCGTTCTCCCAAAGCTTCTCATTCAATTCCGTGCTTTCCATCAAAAGCTCGACTGCCTTTGTACTAGCTGTTGCATCTGCAGGAGATACAGCTGTAGAAAATAAGAATGGACGTGAGCGTACTTTGAGCCAATCAATCAAATTTGCTTTCCCGGCAACATATCCACCAATAACTCCAATTGCCTTGGAAAGTGTGCCCATTTGGAAATCAACTTTATCCTGTAAACCAAAGTGCTTTACAGTTCCTGCTCCTTTTCCAAGTACACCTGACCCATGAGCATCATCAACATATGTGATTAAATCAAATTCTTCAGCAATCTCAACAATTTCAGGAAGCTTGGCGATATCCCCATCCATGGAGAAAACTCCATCTGTAATTACCATAATTTTATTGTATTGGCCTGATTCTACTGCTTCTTTTGCCTTCAACCGTAAATCTTCCATATCAGAGTGGTTAAAACGGATAATTTTAGCTTTGGATAATCGGCAACCATCAATAATGGAGGCATGATTTAATTCATCAGAAAGAATGGCATCATGTTTATCCATTACTGCAGAAATTGCTGCCATATTACAGTTAAAACCAGATTGGTATGAAATAACCGCTTCTGTGCCCTTGAATTGAGCCAATTTATTTTCTAATTCAATATGAAGATCCAGTGTTCCATTAATTGTACGTACTGCCCCAGCTCCAACTCCATGTGAATCTACTGCCTTTTTTGCAACTTCCTTTAAACGATCATCGGTAGCTAGCCCAAGATAGTTGTTCGATGACAAGTTAATTCTTTTTTTCCCGTCGAGTTGAATTTCCGGTCCATTCGCACCCTGTACCGGATCAATTTCATTATATAATCCTCGCTCTTTTAGTTCAGCAATGTTCTCATCTAAAAAGCTATTTAGTGCCTTACTAGTCATATTATTTTTCCTCCTTGTTTGTAAGCGCTTCAATTACATTATCGAGTAAAAATTAGAGCACATAGTTTACATACAGTTTAACATATAGGGTTTAAAATGTTTACTTTATCAAGTTACTCAAAAGAAGTAAAACTATTCATTTTTATCTGATAGTAATTCTCTCAAATTTGTGTTACTTCCTTTCATAAATGTAAGATTTTTTCTACAAAATATTATAAAAAACGATGGTTATCTACACTTATTTTTATTATAATTGAATTAGTTCTTATTGATGGAGGCATTTAAATGAAGAAAGTTCTGGTTGGTTTGTTTGCGATTATTATTCTCGGCTTTGGAATACTTGGTTATACAGAAATGAACAACGATACAAATGAAATTGTAGATGAAAACTCTCATTCTACTACAATTAAATTATAAAATTATCGCTTGTACGTTTAATATAAATAAAAAAAAGGAAAACATCTTATACATAAATGTTTTCCTTTTTACGTTTATTCGATTATTTAATTGTACGTTTATTCATCTATTTAATTTTATTCAACAATTGTTACTTTTACGTCGTTGCGTACGCCCCAGTTATAAGCTTCATCTTTTGTTGGAACGTGTACGTCAATACGGTTACCTTTAATAGCACCACCGATATCAGCAGCAGTTGCATAACCATAGCCTTCTACATGTACTTTAGAGCCTAAAGGAATAACATTAGGATCCACAGCAATTACTTTTGCATTAGGGTTTGCGTTTAAATCTACACCAGTAGAAGTAATTCCTGAACAACCTGCACAATCAGCAGTATATGCTGTAGCTTTTACAGAAACTGTTTTACCTTGTGGGCTTTCATCAGATTCGTTATCTTCTTGTTTAGAAGCCGCTGATGCTGTGTTCTGTGTATTAGATGACTCAGTTGATTTTTCTTCTTTTTTCGGTGCTGCTTTTTCAGTTTCTTTCTTTTCTACTTTAGTTGCTGGCTTATGACTTTTATCTACGTTGACACCTTTAACAGTCAACTCTTGTCCAACTACAATTAGATCTGAATCTAATTTGTTCCATTCTTTTATATTTTCAATTGATACGTCAAATTCATTTCCAATACTGCTTAGTGTATCTCCTGATTGAACTTCATACATTTCATTGATAAATAGATTTTGTTTTGGATGAATTGTAGTAGATTTCAATTCATTGATAGCTACTAAATCTTCAACAGTTGTATTATATTCATTGGCTATTTGCCAAAGATTGTCTCCTTCTTGTACCTGGTATTCCTCCGCTGATACAGTTGATACAGCAGCGCCAGCAATAATGATGCCTGTAGCGAATGAAGCTAATAATTTTTTCATTCGATAGTCCCTCCTTCAATTTCTGACATTGCCTATACTATCACATGGATACAGGCAATGCAGTTACAAGACTTTTAAGTGTATGTTACAAGCATTACCACTTTTAATACTTTTATTACAAATGTAATAGATTTGTGATAAAAGACCGATAGATTTCCAATTTATAGCACAAAAGTCACAAAAAAAGCGATTCTGTAATAAAAAAAGCGATATTTTTTTTGAATTACTATTTTTTTCGGCTATTATTCTATAAAACTATTAATAGATTAGAGAAAAAAAGCATTGACAAAGGCTTTTGAAAACAAAATAACTATTAGTCTTGCATCTGCAAAAAACCTAATAAATTAAATTAGTTGATCAATAACATAGACTATTCCTGTTTTGTAAAGAAATAATTTAACTGTATAGTTGGAGGAAAATGCGAAGTAGAGTGGGGACTACCAGCAGGAGAGCAAGCTAATCAGCTGCACACTGAAGTTATCCGCCGGAGAATGAGTTAATCAGCTGCAGAGCGAAGAAATTTGCCTTAGATATTTAAGAGATTTAGGGATTAACTATATTGGATTTTTTTAAAACGGGAGTTTGCAGTCCTACCAAATTAGTTCGCACTTTATCTAAATTGTTATTTAGCTAAGAATGCCAATAAATTTTCGAATTCCATTTTTATCATCTATGAAACAAGAAAAGGACTCTATTTTCGAGTCCTTTTCTTGTTCTTACTAATAATACATGACTAACTATTCACTTCATGAGTAAACTGAGCGCTATAGCTTTATATTAATTAAATAATCCTTTAAAAAAGTTTCCTAAGGAATGGAAAAGTTCACTCAAGAAGTTTGCTACCTTCTCCCAGAAGCTTTGATCCAATCCAAGTTCTTCTGCTTTGTTTTTAATAGTTGACGCAATGTCTTCCAACTGATTTTTCACCTGGTCAAAATCAATGTTTAAGTCACGCATTTTATCAAAAAGATCTGTGAGCATTTGGCGGTCTGCTTCACTCAAGGAAATTTCCAATTTATCCAATTGCTCCTTCACAATCCGCTCTACATCTTCTTTCGTAGCAGGGTTTTGTTCTGCAATCTGTTTCTTTATGTCTGTCAAAAGCTGACTAACCTTCTCTTGACTCATTCCTTCTTTTTCAGCCAGATCTGTTGCTACGTCAAGTTCTTCATTAGCTAATTCCATTCTTTCCTTATCTAGCTGTTCACCTTCGACATCATACGCTTTGTAAATACCAGTTAAGGCAGAGTGACCACTAACCTTCACAGGAGAAGCTACGTCTACAGTTGCATCTTCTACCCCTGCTGTTAATAATGCGTTTGCATACATTTCCTTTGTTACTTGGGTAATATTATCAGGTGTAACAATATTAACGGTTAAGCCATTTCCTTTTTCCTGTCTTACAATTTTAGCACTGGAAAACATTCTGGAGTTAGGGTCACCATCAATATAATTGGCAATGTCTTTCCCTGTGACATTATACTCCTGTACATCTGTTGCTTCCTGTACTTTAAGTAATTCACGAACCTCTGCTCGTTGTGCATCTGTTAACGTATCTCCATAAACGACAATAGGAACGCCTAACTTTTCATTAATGCTGTTTGAATCACTTGCTCCGCTATCTGCAAAAGATGTAGACGCAAGCCCCATAACAAAGCCAAAGATGAGGGTCATCATAATAATTATTTTTAATTTCTTTTTCATTTTCATTCTCCTTTGATGTTTATAAACATGTAACTTTTTAAGTAAGTCGGGTTTACTCGTATATTTCAATTGTATGTTTGTCCAAGGTGAATATTGATTATCATCTATTATTATAACTTTTTATTTGCAATATGAATACACATTTGTGTTTTTCATCCAATAGCTAAGCATATATCTTTTGTTCCCTATACAGTTGCGATATATTTAGTGTGTCGAACTATTATATAGAAAGAAGGGTTTGCAAATCAATACAAATTCATTAGTAAAGCGCAATTTAGCAATCATGTGGTTTGCTAACTTTTTTATCGCAGGCAGTATTACGATGGTTCTACCGTTCATCTCATTATATATTGAATCCTTCGGCGATTTTTCAGATGCTTATGTGCAAAATTGGTCTGGTTGGATATTTGCAATTACTTTTGTAACAGCTTTTATATTTTCTCCAATTTGGGGGCGCATCGGTGATAAGTATGGTAGAAAGAAAATCTTAATATTTTCTGCTGTCGGCTTAGGCCTTTCGGTTTTCTTAATGGGGTTTGCTACCTCTGTATGGCAGCTTTTTTTATTACGATTATTTATGGGCATAGTGACTGGCTTCATTCCGATGTCTCAAGCTCTAATTTCTACACAGACACCTAAAGAGATAGCCGGAAGAGTGCTTGGAACATTACAAACAGGTAGCATTACCGGAACATTAATGGGGCCACTTATCGGCGGTTCATTAGCAGATGCATTCGGCTATGCAAGTACATTCAAATGGGTTTCCATAACGGTGTTCCTTTCCGCCATTATTGTTACATTCGGGATAAAAGAAATAAACGTCAAACTATCCTCTAAAGAGAGCGACTATAAACCATATTCCAGCAAAGAAGTCATCTTACACATTGTAAAGAAACCGGTTCTACTTGTTGTTATGTTAATTTCTGTATTAGTTCAAGTAGCACACTTTAGTATTCAGCCAATCCTCTCATTATTTGTTGCTGAAATTCATGGGCCCCAAAGCATAGCATTTTTCTCAGGGATGGCTTTTTCAGCTGCGGGGTTAGGTAATTTATTGATGACACGCAGGTGGGGGCGCCTTGGTGACAAAATTGGTTACATTAAAATACTTATATTCCTGCTGTTCATGGCCGGAATAGTATATTTCCCTGGGGCCTTCGTAACTAATATTTGGCAACTAGTTGTATTACGCTTTTTGCTTGGGATTTCCATTGGAGGGATCATTCCAGTCAGAATAGCATATATTCGTCAGGAAGCCCCACTATCTATGCAAGGTGAAGTGCTCGGTTATAACACAAGTTTACGTTTTCTTGGTAACATTATTGGTCCTTCATTAGGAGGCTTTTTGGCAGGATTCTTTGGATTTTCAGCTGTATTCTTTGTGACAAGTGCCTTACTTATTCTTAGTGGTTTTATCATGTTAATTGCTTGGTATAAATATGAATATGAAGGTAAACATTCGCATTCCTTGTCAACCAACAGAAGTTAGCTAAATCTTTAGTAGTAATGACTTGACGCGAAACAAACCTTTTTCTCTTTTCCTTCTATGCTGAACTATTGATTTAAACGTAAAAATATGCAAAAATAACAGAGTCTAATTAATAAAAATAAGACAAACTTGTTTACGTAGAAAGAAAGTGATTTATATGGGTATAGTCGTAGTTGAGGTTTGTGACGGCAACGAAATCACTACAATTGATATAGAAGCAATACTGGAAGAAGAGTTTCCTGAAGTCGCTGTTTTAATGAATGAATGTTTATCTTTTTGTGGTTTATGCAGGGTAAAACCATACGCCCTTGTTAATAACAATCGTGTCTTCGGAAATACGCCAGAGGAATGTCTCGATAAAATTCGGGACGCCATAAAAAAGGAACTAGCTGTATATGAATAACAGCTAGTTCCTTTTTATTTTCTCTGCTATATTATTTCCCGGGTAATAATTTGTCATAATTTGTTGCTACGAGTAACGCAACCGGATATAGCAACTTATAAACTAGCTCTGAAAATAGCTGCTGCATCTTCCTTCGTCAGCTTTTTGAAATTACCGAATTCCGGACTGGCTATTACTGTTCTTTCTGCCATGTCGTCTACGGATTGTTCATCAATAGAATAATCAGCCAAACGAGACGGAGCCTCTATACTATTCCAAAACTCTCTAAGTTTTTGTATTCCTTCGTTTGCAATTTCGAAATCTGTTTTGCCTTCTTGCTCCACTTCAAATACACGGATTGCAAACTGCTTAAATCTACCTACGTTAGTCTCATCAAGCACATGCTTCATCCAATTAGGAAATAGAATGGCAAGACCGCCGCCATGAGGTATGTCATGTATAGCGGAAACAGCATGCTCCAGGTTATGGGAAGCCCAATCTCCTCTAAGCCCCATACTGAGCATATCATTTAAAGCTAACGTTCCACTCAACATGATTGTTTCTCTGTATTCATAATTCTCAAGGTCATCTAATAATTTCGGTGCTGTTTCCATCACAGTTTTTAACACTGACTCACAGAAACGATCTTGAATAGGTGTATTTGTTGCTTGGTGGAAATAATGTTCTAATACATGTGACATCATATCAACCATACCATAGATTGTTTGGTCCTTTGGAACAGACACCGTATGTTCCGGATCAAGAATGGAAAATTGTGGAGAGGTATATGGTGAACCCCAACCATGCTTTTCATTCGTTTCCCAATTGGTAATTACAGAGCCTCGATTCATTTCAGATCCTGTGGCCGACAAGGTAAGAATCGTACCAAACGGAAGTGCATCCGTTGCTGCTTCCTTTTTGGTTACAATATCCCACATATCAACATCTGTTTTAGCCCCGGCAGCAATGGCTTTTGTACAATCGATCGTACTGCCTCCGCCAACTGCTAAGAGGAATTCAACACCTTGCTCTTTACATATTTCCACACCTTTTCTGACCGTAGAAATTCTAGGGTTTGGCTCTACACCGGATAGCTCCAACACTTCTGCATCTATTTCAGTTAATTTTTTCATTACATTATCATATATGCCGTTTCGTTTAATACTACCTCCACCGTAGACAAGTAATACCTTTTTCCCGTATTTCTCAACTTCCTGGGGCAGAGCATCTATTTGGCCTTTACCAAAAATTAATTTGGTCGGGTTCTGGTACGTAAAATTATCCACACATATTGCCTCCTATTACTTGGTGTATACAATAACATCCATTTCTATAAGTACGTCTTTTGGAAGGCGACTTACTTCGACGGTCGCTCTTGCAGGGTAGGGTTCTGTCAAATAGTCTCCATATATTTCATTCACAGTAGCAAAGTCCTCCATGGAGTTTAGGTAAATCGTGAACTTAACTACTTTTGAAAAATCAGTACCTGCTTCTGTTAAAATTGCTTGTAGATTCGCTAACACCTGCTTTGTTTGTTTTTCAATTCCATCCACAACTTCCCCTTTGCTTGGATCAATGCCGATTTGGCCCGAAACATAAACAAAGTCACCTGCCTGAATAGCTTGTGAATATGGCCCAAGGGCAGCTGGTGCGTTATCTGTATGAATTGCTTTCAACATTTACATTCCTCCCATGCATATATTTCTTTCATCATATCATTTCTATACTTAATCTGTCGCTAAACCCTTCTTATATTCCATTACAGATTCAACATAGTATATATCCCCATAGCATGCTTCTAATTTTTTCGCCTCTTCACGTAAACAACGATATTTCTCTTTTTCAGGATCTTCATTATACATTTTTTGGGAGAAAGCTATAGCAGTTTCTTGTGTAAAAGTACCTGTCCTATTTACGGCATAGTCTATAAAACCTCTGCCAAAATTATATGCTTGAACAGCTAATTCTACATCTCCATCCGCTTCTTCTAGTGTTTTAGAAAAGTAATAGACTCCTTGTTTTATGGATACCTCAGGGTCATCTATGCATCCTCTTGACCCACAAAAGCTTTCTGATGCTTGCATCGGATCGTTTCCTCTTCCTCCCGATTCCTGCATCATCATTGCTAATAAAACATGGGTTTTATCAGCTATTCCATACTTTTCCGCATACTTTTTAACAAGTGGTTCATAGGCGATTACCTCTTCACTCACAGATGACTCCTGATTCCAATTGTTCTGTAATGGTTCATAGCTTACCAAGGACAAAAACAGGAGCACCATACATAAGAGAAAAGTTATTAAAAGTGAATGTTTCCATGCCTTTTGTGTTTTCTTTTTATATTTCATATTAATTATTCCTTTTTACAAAAACTATTAAACTACCAACTAGCCATCCATAAATAAAATGGGCTGATAACCAATAAAAGAATGCCATTCCATCGGTAAGCTCAGGGGTGCGGTCAGAGAAACTGGTAGTTAAAAATAATACAGCACCTATTAGTGTATTTATAACAATATAGAGAAGTACTTTTTTTTCACTTTTAAATCTGCTTAATCCGTAATAAAGCACGAAGACAAGAACGATAGAAACAATTAGGTGAAGAATAAATTCTGCTACTGGATGTAATGGAATTTCTTTTAATACAGGTATATAGTCAACATTCATTAGTAGTACGTAAACTTTTTCGGAGCTCCACTTTTCCAATATAAAAAGCAGACCACCGAGAAACAGACCGGATATAATTCCTATGTTAACTAGTTTCCATTTATTCAATACTCTTCCCTCCCTGCTTTTTCACGTGAAAATAATTCCTTCTCTTTCCACTTACCGAATCGATAATACATATAAGCAATCAAGCTACTTACGAGAAAGCTTAACCCCATCCCAATTGCTATACCCATTTCACCAAATAAACCGGACATTATCTCAGCCAGAGGGTAACGCAATAACCAGAAAGATATAATATTTAAAATTAAGACCTGATACATAGCGCCCGAAGCACGGACAATACCATTTAAAATAAAGTTAATCCCAAGAAAAGGGTAGCACAAAGCAATAATAGTTAAATACGTGGTACCAAATTCAACTGCAGCCTTATCCTGAATAAACAACTTTATTCCATATTCAGCAAACAATAGAACACACACACCGACAATTAGCATGATACCTGCGTTATACAACACTCCATACTTGGCGATCTTACGGACTCTTTCCCAGTTATTGCTGCCTATATTTTGCCCGGCCATACTACTAACCGCCGTACCCAATGCATGAGCAGGAAGCATAATTAAACTATCTAATCGCTGCGCAGCACTAAAACCGGCAACTACGTCTCCACCAAAATCAGTTACAGCACTCATTATTGCTGCAACTCCTGCAGCAATTACAGCCATTTGCATACCAGATGGGATGCCTAGATGGAAAATCAGTTTTATTTCTTCCTTTTTAGGAAATTCAGGTATTTGAAAAGGAGCTAGTTTTTTGCGCAGTACATAGGAGACACCAAATATAAATGCACTTCCCTGAGCAAGAATTGTTGCATATGCAGCACCCTTAACGCCTAAATTAAACACAGAAATAAACAAAGGATCCAAAACTATATTTAATAAAACAGCAATCATTACAAATCGAAGGGGTGTTTTACTATCACCTAACGCTCGCAGTACAGTACTGATAAAATTATAACCAAACAAGAAGAGAATCCCAAGAAAATTTAACTGTAAGTAAGCCTTCGCATTAGCCAGCATGGCCTCCGGAGTCCCTACAAGCATAAGAAGAGGCTCTGCCAGCAGAAAACCGAGCAGGCCTAACATAACAGAAAGAATAGTTAAGAGCACCACAAACGCATTTAAGTAACTTCTTAACCCTTCTTGGTGTGACTTCCCCTTTTGCTGTGAGAGTATTGTTAGGGCAGCATTATTCATTCCAATAACGAAGGATAATACGGTAAAGATGATCGTACTGGAGACTGCCACCGCCCCTAACGCGTTTCCCCCAAGCAAATTTCCTATCCATAAACTATCTGCAAACTGATAAGAGGTTTGAAGCAAATTTGTCAGCATAAGTGGACCTGAAAAATATATTAACTGTTTTAGTATATTTCCTTGGGTAAAATTATGCTGATTTGCCATGTTAACAATTCCTTTCTAATAAAATGCTTGAGATCCAACTTAATTATTTTTATATTTGACGAAGAAACCGATCCAATGAGCGTATTTCTATAGCGTTATGATAAACATATTTCTCAAAAAAGCTTGCAATTCATATTTATAGGTAATTCAAACTACCATCTACTTTACCCTTATCTTCCCTGAACATAAACAAAGGTGACCAGAATCTCTGATCACCTTTGCTGTATTCGTGTATTAAGCTTGTGCTCTTGCTTCTTTTGCTTTGTCTTTTTTATCACGTTTCCAGATGAACTGGAGTGCAATCATAATAATGAATGCTGCTGCACCAAACAAATCGGTGTGTCCCTCTGGATAAATTAAGAGTATTCCTGTTATCACTGCAGCAATCCGCTCAATCCAAGGAAGTTTTCGATACCAATAACCAATTAATCCTGCTCCAATAGCAATCATACCCGTAATAGCAGTGAGTAAAATTAGCAAGATTTCAAAGAAAGTCGTATCTATCATGAGTAATTGCGGTTGCAACACAAACATATATGGAATAATAAAGGCTGCAATTGCTAACTTTGATGCATTTACTCCTGTACGTATCGGTTCGCCACCAGAAATACCTGTTGCCGCAAATGCCGCAAGTGCAACCGGGGGCGTTATATCCGCTACAATACCAAAATAAAATACAAACATATGACCAGCCAATACAGGAATTGCCACTTCCAATTGATCATTTAATGCAAGTATTGCAGGTAAAGCAATTGTAGAAGTAATAATATAATTTGCTGTCGTCGGTGAGCCCATACCTAATATAATAGAAGCAATCATTGTCAGGAACAATGTTAATAGCAACTGAGCTTCTGGTGAACTGGCAATAGACCCTGCAATACTTACAAGACTATTACCCATTTTCAAGCCTAAACCTGTCTTAGTAACTACACCAACGATAATCCCTGCGCAAGCTGTAGCTGCTGCTACTCCTAACGCCGTTCTGGCACCTTCTTGAAGGGCTACAATAAACTTTGCCGGAGTTATTCTTGTTTCCTTCAGGAATAGACTCACTATAACTGTAATTAAAATACCTAGTAATGCTGTTCTTTCAATACTGAATCCCTGAAACAGCAGAAAAACAATAGCAATAATAGGGAGTAATAAATGAAGCTTCTTTAATGCTGTTTTTTTGGCAGGAATCTCTTCTTTAGGTAAGCCGTGCAAACCAAGTCTCTTTGCTTCCAGGTGGGTCATAATCCAAATTCCTGAGAAATAAAGCACAGCTGGAATAGTCGCTGCCTTCGCAATTTCCCAGTAGCCTACACCAGCAAATTCAATCATCAGAAATGCAGCCGCACCCATAATTGGCGGCATAATTTGGCCACCTGTTGAGGAGGCTGCTTCAACTGCCCCAGCAAAATTAGGCTTGTAACCAAGCTTTTTCATCATTGGGATAGTATAAGAGCCCGTTGTAACTGTATTCGCTACAGAACTACCAGATATCGTGCCATTTAAAGCACTGGAGAAAATGGCCACTTTTGCAGGTCCACCTGTTCGCTTACCTGCAATAGCAATTGCAAGGTCATTAAAGTAATTCCCTACACCTGTCTGTACTAAAAAAGCACCAAACAGAAGAAATAAAAAGATATATGTAGAAGATACCTGTAGTGGCGTACCTAAAATACCTTCTGTTGTAAAGAACATGGAGTTAATCAGCTGTTCGAGACTCAATCCGCGATGTGCCAGCATACCAGGCATATTAGGGCCAAATAGTGCGTACACCATAAATAATATCGCAATAATTGTTATAGGAAGCCCTACAGCACGTCTCGTACCCTCGAGCACTAGTAAAATAGCAATACCACCGACAACCATTTGTGCTTGAGTAATTCCGCCTATCTGTTGAACTAATGTATCATAAAACACCGGCCAATAAGCACAAACGAGAATAGATAATAATGCAAGAATATAATCATACCAAGCTACCTTTCGTTTGTTCCCTTTTCTTCTCGCCGGAAATAGTAAGAAAATAAGGGTAAGAGCAAACCCTAAATGGACAGTCCGTTGAATATAGGCCGTATATTGGCCAAATGCACCTGTATAAAGCTGAAAAAGGGAAAAAGCCAGCAGCCCGAAAAAGACAATTTTAGCAGCAATGCCACCAAGGTTTCGAGTATTGGATTCAGCATCATATTTTTGTAGTAGTTCCTCTTGATGTACTTCTGTTAGCTGATCTTTTGAATCACTCACGGATTCTCACTCCTTTCAAAAATTGCCAAGTTGATAGATTTTCGACTTTAATTTTAAACCACGCTCCTGGTTTAAAATACTTATTAAAGTACACCATATGTTCATTATCCACGCCCCAAACAAGGCGATTCTCAGAAACTGTCTTTCCATTTCTTACATTCATATATGGAAAGATATTATCCAAGTTCTTCACATGGTATTTACCATCTTCATATACAAACGTTTCCCCTTCTTGCGCATTAGAGGGCATTCCAATTCCAAAGTGCTCATAAACGATCTCATATTGTTTTATTTCATGATTACCAAGCACTTGATACTTTTCAACCACGTCTGTCAGATGGATAGAGTGTTTGAAGATGATCTGAAAGGTATCTTTCTCATCAATCGGTAAGAATGCTTCGATGTGGTTTGTATTTTCTTTATAGAACACCACCGCTGTGCGGAAGGGAACAAATAATAGAAGTACTACAATAATAATGAAAAGAATGGCTACAAAAAGTACTTTTTTATTTTGATAAAACTTCATTTTATTCACCTAGATTACATCTGTCTTTCATACAAAAATGAGTGACCGGCAGCAAACTCCAATAAAGGATTACTAGCCGGCCACGAAACTTATATTTTTTTATCTTTACTTAGACACGCCAACTTCATCAAAGTATTTTTTTGCGCCAGGGTGTAAATCAATCCCAATACCATCCAGCCCAGATTCTTTCGTAATAAACTCCGCTTTAGCATGGGCCATATCACCTGTATTTTCGTAAATTGCTTTGGTAATTTCATACACTGTATCCTCTGAAAGACTGTCAACAACAGCTAGCATTGCAAGTACAGCAACTGTATTCACATCTTCCTTTAAACCATAGGTACCAGATTTAACAGTATCTGCAGCATAGTATGGATACTTTTCAACAAGTGCGTCTACTTTATCCTGTTCAATTGGCACAATGCTAACATCTACTGTAGCAGATAGTCCTTCTACTGCACCAGTTGGAGTTCCAGCTGTAATAAAGGCGGCATCAATGTTGCCATCCTGAATTCCACCAGTGGATTCTCCAAAATCAAGATTTTGTGCTTCAATATCATCCATTGACATATCATGAATTTCAAGAATTTGTTCTGCATTAACATACGTACCTGAACCAGGTGCACCAACAGATACAGTTTTACCCTTCAGATCTTCAACAGATTTAATTCCAGAATCTGCTGTTGTAACAATCTGAATAGTCTCAGGGTATAAAGATCCAATCGCTTGAACATTATCTACAGCTTTACCTTCAAAAGAATTTGTTCCTTCAATTGCATTTGCTACTACATCTGTCTGTACAAAGGCAAGTTCAGCATCTCCTGCCGCAAGAGCTGCCACGTTATCCGCAGAAGCGTTTGAAGACAATGCATCTGTTTGGATATCAGTTTCATCTGTAATAATTTTGGCCATTTCTCCACCTAGAGGATAATATGTACCACTTGTGCCTCCAGTAAGCATGCTTAGGAATTTCGGCTTATCCCCACCATCAGAGGAACCACCATCTTCTTTCCCTTCCTCACTATCTCCGCTACCACATGCTGCCAACAGCAATGCAAGCGCTAGCATTAATATAAATGAAAACGATTTCTTTTTCATCCATACTCCCCCTTATAATCTTTATTATAGTAAAACTATTTTACCTTTAAAGCTGGTAAGTTGTCAATATAACTTGGGCTAATAGTTAATAATTTAAGAAAAATCTCACTATAGAATAATACTTTTTTACTAATTGTACATAATTTTTACAATAATATGATATTATGAATACAAGCTTTTTTATTACTATTTTAAAGGAGTTGTTGTATATGATGCACGTCCCGTTAATAGTTGGTGCAATGATGGAACATGCGGAAACATTTTTTCCTAAGAAGCAGGTTATTTCGCAAACACATGATCAGTTACATCACTTAACTTACAAAGATGTTGGACAGCGAACTAGGCGTCTTATGTCCGTATTGAAAGAACTCGGAGCGAACAAGGGAGACCGTATAGGGACACTTGCCTGGAATCATCATCGTCATTTGGAGATTTATTTTGCTGCTCCGGGCATTGGTTCGGTCTTACACACCATTAATATCCGTTTAGCTCCAGAACATATTATTTATATTATAAATCACGCTGAGGATAAAATATTATTTGTAGATGAAGATACCCTCCCATTGATTGAGAAAATTAAAGATCACTTAACTACTGTTGAAGCTTACGTTGTCATGACAGATAAAGCTGAACTTCCCGATTCATCCATCCACCCTTTATACTCCTATGAAGAACTCTTACAAACTGGAGATCCAAGTTATCCATTTAACACTGACATTGATGAAAATGAAATTGCCGGCATGTGCTACACATCCGCCACGACTGGCAAACCTAAAGGAGTAACCTACTCACATCGAGGCATCGTGCTGCATAGCTACGCACTTGGCTTAGCTGATTCTGCAGCTATTTCAGAGTCGGATGTTTCCATGCCTGTTGTTCCTCAATTCCATGTTAATGCTTGGGGTACTCCATTTGCTTGTACATGGTTTGGTTCAACACAGGTCCTGCCTGGCCCAAGATTTACCCCACAGCGACTGGCTGAATTCATTGATAAGTTTAAAGTTACCATAACAGCAGGCGTACCGACCATATGGTTAGCTCTATATCGCGAGTTGGAGAAAGGCACTTACGATACGTCAAGTCTCCGTGCTGTTCTATGTGGTGGCTCAGCAGCTCCACTTGGGTTAATAAAAGCATTTGAAGAAAAACTCAATATCCCGTTCTTCCATGCTTATGGAGCAACTGAAACAACCCCATTGGTTACTTTATCTCGATTAAAGAGTTACCAGCAGAATTTATCCAATGAAGAAAAGTTAAAAGAACGTTCCAGACAAGGAATTCTAGTGCCAGGTCTCCAAATGAAGGTGCTTGGGAATAGTGGTGAAATTTCTTGGGACGACCAAGAAATGGGGGAATTACTAGTCCGTGGTAATTGGATAGCAAATGAATATTACAAAGATGAACGAAGTGAACAAGCATTTGTTGATGGATGGTTTCATACAGGAGATGTAGTTACGATTGACGAAGAAGGTACGATAAAAATTGTAGATCGGACTAAAGATTTAATTAAAAGTGGAGGGGAGTGGATTTCCTCCGTTGATCTTGAAAACGCTATAATGGCACATGAGGCTGTCTTTGAAGCAAGTGTCGTTGCAGTTCCTGACGCAGAATGGCAGGAGCGGCCAATTGCCTGTGTTGTTCTTAATGAAGGCTATAAAAAAGATGGAATGAAAGAAGCTATTATGAATTATCTGCGCCCACAATTCGCTAAATTTTGGCTGCCGGATAACGTACTATTTTTCGATGAAATTCCTAAGACGTCAGTAGGGAAGTTTTTAAAACGGGAATTACGTGAACAAGTTAAGGAGCAGTTGGGGTTAAAAAATTAATAGATTGTTGTGTTGGGAACCAAGTAAAGATCTGCCTAAGATTAGTGAGCTACAGAGATTTTTTCACCACCGACAAAGTTAATCAGCAGTAGCAATTATACTCCCATTATAGATGGGAATAGTTAGTATACAGAATTTAATCTGTTATCATCAAAAACCCTTGTTCTACAATAGAACAAGGGCCTTGTTTATTCTTATTTATTTGCTTCTTTTTTATATTGTTCAAATTCCTTAGAAGTACAGCGCACCCAATGTCGTGGCCGAACCTCCCTAAATTCCGGCTGCTCACTTGTGTCGTGAACAGTAGGATCATAAGCCACACGTCTGCGTGAACGTTCATAATTTGGATCTGGTAAAGGGATAGCAGATAATAATGATTTGGTATATGGATGAATTGGATTATGATACAGTTCATCTGCATCTGCAAGCTCTACCATATTACCAAAATACATAACACCAATACGATCACTAATATACTTCACCATGGAAAGATCATGCGCGATAAACAAATAAGTTAATCCGCGCTCTTTCTGAAGCTGTTTAAGCAAATTAACTACCTGTGCCTGAATAGATACATCAAGAGCAGATATCGGTTCATCCGCAATAATGAAGTCTGGCTCGACAGCAAGTGCTCTTGCAATACCTATACGCTGTCTTTGTCCACCACTAAACTCATGAGGGAAGCGTGTTGCATGCTCTTTATTCAGACCAACAACTTCTAATAATTCCTCTACACGGGCTTTACGTTCCTTATCATTTTTCGCCAGATTATGAACGTCAATACCTTCAGCTATAATATCCATTACAGTCATACGAGGGTTTAAAGAAGAAGAAGGATCCTGGAAAATCATTTGCATCTTACGGTTAAATTTCAGCAATTCATTCTTTGATTTCTTCCCGTGTACATCTTCGCCTTTAAACTTCACTTCACCTTCTGTCGCTTCATATAAACGAATGATGGTTCTTCCAGTTGTCGACTTCCCACAACCGGATTCCCCAACTAATCCAAACGTTTCACCTTTGAAGATATCAAAGGTTACTCCGTCTACTGCAGTAATTGTTCTATGTCTTCCAGCTTTAAAGTGTTTTTTTAGGTTTTTAACTTCAAGTAACTTTTCTTGTGACATTATTTCTCACCATCCTTCGAACCTGTATTAGAGAAGCCTTGCATTCTGCGTTGCACAGATTCAGGTGGCTCGATTTTTGGAGCATCTTCATGCAATAGCCATGTAGCTGCATAATGTGTATCAGATACTTTAAACATTGGCGGCTCCATTACTGTATCAATCTCCAAAGCAAATTCATTCCTTGGTGCAAATGCATCTCCCTTTGGTGGATTTAATAAGTCTGGCGGGCTGCCTGGAATAGCAAATAATTCTTCTTCATCACTATCCAATGTTGGCATAGAGCCAAGTAAACCCCAAGTATAAGGATGTTTGGCATTATAAAAGATATCATCTGTTGTGCCAATTTCGACAATTTTACCTGCGTACATAACAGCAACTCGGTCAGCAACGTTTGCTACCACACCTAAATCATGGGTAATGAAGATAATCGCACTATCTGTTTCCTTTTGAATATCTTTCATCAGTTCTAAAATTTGTGCCTGAATGGTCACATCCAAAGCTGTTGTAGGTTCATCTGCAATTAGAATTTTTGGATTACATGCCAGCGCAATTGCTACTACAACACGCTGACGCATCCCACCCGAGAATTGGTGTGGATATTGATTTAATCTAGTTTCAGGATGTGGAATTCCTACTAGTTCCAGCAATTCCACAGCCTTTTTTCTAGCATTAGTACGATTCATATTCTGATGCTTAATTAAACCTTCCATGATTTGGTTACCAATTTTCATGGTAGGATTTAGGGAAGACATCGGGTCTTGAAAAACCATCGATATATCTTTACCCCTGATTTTTTGCATATCTCTAGTAGATTTTTTTACTATATCTTCACCTTCAAAAAGGATTTCTCCTGATTTCACATAGCCATGTGGTTTAGGAAGAAGCTGCATTAGAGCCATGGATGTTACAGACTTACCTGAGCCTGATTCTCCAACGATTGCTAACGTCTCTCCTTTATTTAAATCAAAGGTTACACCTCGAACAGCTTGTACTTCACCGTTGTAGGTGTTAAATGAAACCTTCAAATCTTTAACTTCCAATAATTTACTCATTTAAAAACACCTACCTTATTATTTATGCATTTTCGGATCAAATGCATCTCTTAAACCGTCCCCGATAAGGTTGAACGTAATCATAATGACTGAAATTAATACTGCAGGAAATACCAACAAGTAAGGGTATAATCGTAAGTTCTCAAATCCAGTGTTAATTAGTGTACCTAGTGATGCTTCTGGTGGCACTAACCCAAGTCCGATAAAGCTTAGAAAAGCTTCGAAGAAAATGGCACTAGGAATAGTGAACATGGTATTAATAATAATTATACCACTAATATTCGGAACTAAATGACGACTAATTATCTTACCATTGGAGGTTCCCAAGGTTCGTGCCGCAAGAACAAATTCCTGACTTTTCAGCTTCAATATTTCTCCTCGGACAATACGGGCCATTCCAATCCACCCAGTAATGGTCAGAGCGATAATAATAGAGAGAATACCTGGTTGTAGCACTAAGATCATTAATAGTATAACTACCAGGTTCGGTATTCCGACAAGTACTTCCAAAATTCGCTGCATGACGTTATCAACTCGTCCACCATAGAAGGCGGAAACTCCACCATATGCAACACCGATTACTAAATCAATTGCCGCTGCAACTAGAGCGATAATTAATGATACTCTTGTACCTAACCACAATCTTGTCCACTGGTCACGTCCCAGTGTGTCTGTTCCTAGCCAAAAATATTGATCATTCATATCTTTTGCTTCATAAATATGATACGTAGCTTGTACTTCAGCAGACTTCGCACTCCCGTCTCCCTTATCAAGCTCTTTTATATCAATAAAATCTGCATCATTACCATACCTGGCTACTGCGTTTTTCGTAGCTTCTTCTATGTCTTTACCTTTAAATTCATCTGTTAATGTACCATCAAAGCCTAGCCAAGAAATCTTTTCAAGTACTGGCACATGTGGTGGCATTTTCGCACGGGATAAATCTTGATCATCCAGTCCGTAGTCATTCATCCCCGGTCCTACAATACTCATAATAGAAATTATTATAAGTATGAATACACAGAGCATTGCTAATTTATTTTTAAAGAAGGTTCTCCTTGCATCCTGCATAAAGGTTCTGCTTGGACGGGAGATTTTATCACTTGTATCTTCTTTTCTTTCCAAAGGAACAAGAAGATCCTTTGGAACATTATTATTATTTTTATTTTCGTTATCCATTTAGCTCTCCCCTCCTGTAAGTCTGATTCTAGGGTCAATTAATACATATAGGAGGTCGATTACTAAAATTATTAGAACAAACAAGAAAGCAAATAAAAGTGTTGTTCCCATAATTGTTGGGTAATCATTAACCATAACTGATGTAACAAACTGCTCTCCAATTCCAGGAACAGCAAAGATTTTCTCGATAACTAGTGTACCAGTCATTAGACTAACAGCCATCGGGCCCATTACTGTTACTAGTGGGATTAAAGCATTACGGAGGCCGTGTTTAAAGATAATTCCATATTCGCTAACACCTTTTGCTCTAGCAGTTGTAATAAAATTGGAACCCATAACTTCGATCATTTCTGTACGTGTAAAACGTGCAGCAGTTGCCATTGGGAAAATCATTAATGCAACGGTTGGCAGTATGGTATGTTCAAACGTCCCCCATAATGCGACAGGGAACAATTCCCATTCAACTGCGAGGTAGCGCTGCAGTAATCCTGCAAACACAAAGGATGGAATAGAAGTACCTAACACAGCAAGTATTGTGGAGGTATAGTCCAGTGCCCCATTATGTGATATTGCGGCGATGAGTCCCAGGAGAATTCCTAAAAATGTTCCAATTAACAGTGCCTGTGCCCCTAACTGGGCGGACGGACCGATGCGATCCATTAATATTTTGGTTACAGGTGTATTGTCAAATGTAAATGAAATTCCTAAATCCCCTTTTACGAGACCACCAATATATCTGACATATTGTACGGGTACCGGGTCATTGAGGCCATATTTCTCTAATACAATTTCTCTTTGTTCTTCACTTAATTTATCTTCAGCTTTTAACGGGCTACCTGGCAGCATCTTCATCAGAAAGAATGATACGGTAGCAATAATGAACAATGTTACAGCCATATAAAGAATACGGCGTAGTATGTAACGAAACATTTCTGCACCTCCTGAATTTATGTCGAATCTTGTTGTAATTTATAAAATGTTCAATATTGTAAGACTTTTTAATTGCAGTGGAAAAGAGAGTATATGCCAAAGGGTCATACACTCTCTTCTCTGAAAGTAAAAGCATATTTTTTATTTAAAAATGTAATTATTTACTAACACTAGCCCACTTGTACTCGTAGTCCGGTCCGAATGGGTTAACGATAATTCCTTCAACACCTTGTCTCAACAACTGTGCAGAAGCTTTTTGGTAAACTGGTGCAATTGCTGCATCTTCAAATAGAACCTTTTCAGCTTCTAAGAAGTTTTGATATCTTGCTGGGTTATCAGTAGCAAGTGTTGTTTGTGCCTCTTCCAAAAGCTTATCGTATTCTTTATTGGAATAGCCCATTTTGTTATTTCCGCCATCTGTAATCCATAGGTTTAAGAAAGTGTATGGATCTAAGAAGTCAGGACCCCAACCGGAGAATTGAATATCATAATCCATGTTTGTATCTAAATCCAAGCGTTGCTCAAATGGAACCTGCTTTAAAGTAACTTTTAATCCATCAAGGTTAGTTTGAAGCTGGTTTGCTAGGTATTCGTTCATTTGCTTAGCAGTTTCACTGTCACCAGCAAGGAATTCAAGTTCAACAGAATCAGTTCCTAGCTCTTCTAAACCTTTTTTCCAATATTCTTTTGCCTTTTCAAGATCATATGTTACTAAGTCTCCACTTACTTCGCGGAAATCTTCTCCAGATTCAGGCATTGGAGTAAAGTTTGCTGGTACTAAACCATTAGCTACTAGAGATCCGTTATTAAGAATTTGATCAACTAATGCCTGTTTATCAAATGCGCGGCTAATAGCTGCACGGATGTTTGTATTTGCTAAAGCTTCGTTTCTAGTTTGATTCATTTTCAAATAGAAAACAGAAGTTTGCGGGTTTACAATATAGTCTTCATGGGTAGAATATTGATCAACTAGGTCAGAAGATAGACCAGCACGGTCAACTGTACCTGCTTCATAAAGATCTACCGCTGTTTGTGGATCTTTAACTACTTCATATGTGATTTTATCTAGAGAAACAGTTTCTGCATCCCAGTAATCTTCGTTCTTTGTAAGATTCCAAGAGCTTGAAGTGCTTTCCCAATCAGATAAAATAAATGGACCATTTGATAATAATGTATCTGTGCTAGTTGCATATTTATCGCCTTGTTCTTCAACAAACTTTTGGTTTAACGGTAAGAACGTTCCGAAAGTTGTTAATGACTCAAAGTATGGAGTTGGGTTTTCAAGTTCTACTACTAATGTATAGTCACCATCTGCTTTAACACCAAGTTCTTCAACTGGCTTATCGCCACCGTTAACAGCAGTTGCATTCTTAATAACTCCACCCATCATGTATGGTCCATATTCTGAACCAGTGTCAGGGTTTACAGCACGTTGCCATGCATAAACAAAGTCATGTGCAGTTACAGGGTCACCATTTGACCATTTTGCATCTTCACGTAAAGTAAATGTCCATGTTTTACCATCTTCACTTACTTTGTGATCATTTGCAATACCTTCAACCGGCTTACCATCTTCACCTAATCGGTAAAGACCTTCCATTGTAGCACCTAAAAATTCAAATGCATATTGGTCTGTTGCCATGGAAGCATCCATTGTTGGAATTGTATCTCCATTAAGAAGATTTAAGACTTGCTCTCCTGAAGCTTCTTCTCCTTCTGATGCAGAATCTTCAGTTTTTTCTTTGTTACCACTGTCTTCTGTGCCTTCTGAAGCGTCGTCTCCTCCGCCACAAGCCACTAAGAACACACTAAGCAGTAAACCTAGTGCCAAAAGTAATGACCATTTCAACTTCATAGTCAAAAGAACCCCCTTATTTTCTATTTTCTGATATTTTCGTAGATGAATTCTACTACAAGAAGTATACAATTATTTTTACAGTTTTGTAAAGTCTTTTTTTAAAATAGTGAAAAAACTATTACTATTTATTAAATTAATAAAGTCATGAAAACCCTTGATTGACAACGCTTTCATGAATAAGTGTTCACTACAAATTATTACAAAATTATTTCCAATTAAATCTATTTTCTATGATATAATGAGTAACAAATTACTATAAAAGGTGGAAATATATGCAACTCTTCATGAACAAATGGTTCTATTTCTTAGTAAATATTTTAGTAGTGACGCTTATCTTTTTTCTATTCACTCCTAAATATGATCTGGAGAACTATATAAACACATGGTTTTATGTTTTTCTCCTTTCACTTGTAGCAATTCTATTTCTATTTATTAAAAAGGGTGGCTTTTTTGACGGTCTGACCTTCTCTTTTAGAAGATTTGGTAGTATGATGTCAAAAAAGAAGAAAGACTATATGGGAGAATGGAAAGACAAACCTGCGCCATCTCAAACTATAAATACTACTTTTTACCGCAATCTCCGATTCCTAGTGTGGATGCAAATTGTTATTCTACTATTGCTAATGGCACTCTACTACACAATATAATTCAGTTTTTAAAAGAGCACAATGAGTCGAAAAGCCCATTATGCTCTCTTTTATATTAGTGAATTTATTATTTGCTTTACCGATTCTTCCTTTTTTATTTCACCTACACCTTGTCCAGCCCATAAGGATTGAAGATCCGCCAATGAAAATTCTTTTGCTGTAGCTCGTATATCTTTAGTCATCTCATTTTGCAAAGGAAATGGCAATGAGTTAAGCTTACTTTGTTCTAAATCATCAATAAAACGGTTCTTCACTGCTCGAGCTGGGCGACCGGAAAATGCTCTTGTTATTTGAGTATCCTCTGCTTCTGCCTGGATTAACGCATGACGATAAGCCGCATTTGTACCGGCTTCTCTAGCTATTAAAAATTTTGTGCCAAGCTGGACAGCACTTACCCCCATTGCTAGCAATCCTTTTATTTGCTCTCTTGTATGTATACCTCCTGCAGCTATAATAGGAAGTTGCAAATTTCCTTTAAATCTTTCCACTAAAGCTATTAAACCAAGATCAGCATTATCATTGAATCTATTTAAATCAAAGGTACTACGGTGCCCGCCTGCTTCATAACCTTGTGCCACAACTGCATCATAACCTGCTTCTTCCAACAGTTTTGCCTCATATACATTCGTTGCCATTCCTATCAGTTTCACCTGATTAGCTTTTAATCTTTCAATTAATGAGGCTGTTAACACGCCAAAAGCTGTACTGACAATTGGAATGTTTTCATCGAGTATTACTTGAATTTTTTCATGTAGATGATCTCTTACTTTAATCTCTCTGCTTCCTTCGTTAATAGAAAGTTCTTGCCTGTATTTATTAAGGAATTGTTGCATTTCAGCGACTTCGTTGGAATATGTTTCAAGATTTATGGCGAACACATTTACTGCAAATGGCTTAGAAGTTAGCATTTTCACTTGTTTGATTTCTTCTTTCAGCTTAGGTGCGCTCATATAACCGGCACCTATTGTACCAAGGCATCCATTCGTTGCTACGGCTGCTACTAATTCCGGTGTAGTAATTCCTCCGGCCATCCCTGCTTGAATGATAGGATGTGCAATGTTCATTTCTTTACAAAAATCCAACTCACTCACCTCACTAATCTAGAATTGTTTTACGGTCCTAATACAGATGCTAAGATACAACATTATCTCGTACATTCATAGTTGGAAATAATTGCTAACTAGAGTATATCTAATTTTAAGGAAGTGGATGAACCCATTGATTTCCGCTGCAGGGGGACGCTTTCCACCGGCATGGCTTCAGCCGCTTCCTTCGCTACGCTACGTCCAGGGTCTTCAGCTCATGCTATTCCGGTAGGAGTCGCCCCCTTCCGCTCCAATCAATTTGTATCAGCTTAAAACTCTAGAATACAGACTAGTATCGCCTGATTACTTTTAAGTGTATCACGCATACAAACAGGTAGGGTAGGATTCACCAAACCTGTACTTGAAATGTAAAAGTGAGTACATTTAAGCTTTTAATAATAATCCCATATATTTAAAAAAGTAAATCTAAGCGGAGGAAAATACGAAGACTTCTGGGGGAGATGAGGCATAGGTGAGACCCCGGAATGCGTTATATAGGGACTGGAAGGCTAAAGTCGCGACGTCCTGTCGCAACGCCTTCATGACCAACATCGTATTGGCCCGAGGCTCATCAGCCGCCCCCGAAAAGCGCAGTGTTTTCCGTAGCGATGGTGTACACACACTCAATATTTCTGTAAGGTTTCATCAAAAATGCTTTTCATACCCCAACATCTATTTTAGAACCGGTTTTATATAGAATATCATACCTATAAAAAAAGAGGATGCATTTAACTAATACATCCTCCTAAATTAAATTCTGCTTATGACTTATTACTGAATAAATATTCCATCATCGAATCAAATAGAGCAACATCATCAGTTACTAGAAATACTGGCAATAACATAATCGCCATTACTACAGCAAAATTAGCTACGAAAAACTTTGCCACCCCTCTTGCAACTGTTCTCATCTTCCCATCCCCCTTAAGTGTTTACTTGTAATTTATACGAATGTGGCTTGGTTAAGAACAAAATATGGTTCGCATTATAAATTTTCTTCTTTTATAAAAGTCACGGATATTATTTTCCCTTTTTTCCGTTTATAAAAACATAAAGAACCAGCCTGGGCAGGCTGGTTCTTTCATTAAATATTCAATAGTTCTCTAACATCATCTTCACTGAGACTGGATAGCATAGACTCTCCAGGCTGAATAACCTGGTCAATGAGCTCTCGTTTCTTTTGTTGTAAATCATAAATTTTTTCTTCGATGGTACCTTCAGCAATCAACCGAATGACCTGGACAACATTTTTCTGACCAAATCGATGAGCACGGCCTGTTGCCTGGTCCTCCACCGCCGGATTCCACCAAAGATCATACAAAATAACCGTATCTGCCCCAGTTAAGTTGAGGCCTGTGCCACCGGCTTTCAAGGAAATAAGAAAAACATCGTTTTCTCCATTGTTAAATCGTTCGCTCATTTCCACTCGTTCTTGTGATGGCGTCTGCCCGTGTAAGTAAAAGTAACCTATTCCTTCGTTCTCAAGTTTCGCACTAATGATTTCATGCATACTTGTAAACTGGGAGAAGATCAGCATGCGTTTTCCACTTTCCCTTGCAGTACGTATCGTCTCCATCAATTGCTCAAGCTTACCCGATTTCCCCTGATAATTTTCGATAAACAAGGAAGGATGACAGCATAGTTGGCGCAAGCGTGTTAATCCAGCAAGTATCTTCATCCGGTTTTTTTGAAAACCACTTTCCTGCATCGATTGGGCAGCTTCCTGTTGAAGTTGGCGATGATACCCAATATACAAATCCTTCTGTTCTTTGGTTAGTTCGGATACATGAACAGTTTCAATCTTATCCGGTAATTCCTTCAGTACATCTTTTTTGAGACGTCGAAGAATAAATGGTTTTGTAATCTTTGCTATTCTTTCATGAGACAATTGTTTGAATTTGCGATGATTTGGCATCAGCCCTGGCAATATAACCTGGAAAATAGCCCATAGCTCATCAATCGAGTTTTCTATTGGTGTGCCACTTAACGCAAATTTTCTTCCTGCTTTTATTTCACGTATTGCCCTTGATGTTTTCGTTGCGTAGTTCTTAATATATTGTGCCTCATCTAAGATGAGTGTCTGAAAGGTCAATTCCCGGTAATATTCAATATCCTGTCTGAGAGTAGCGTAAGAGGTAATCCAAACATCTGCTGCATCAATCGTGCCGGTAATTTTTTCTCTTCGCTCCTGAGGATTCCCTGTTAAGATAGCTACTTTCATCTCCGGTGAAAACTTTTCGCATTCATTCTTCCAATTATAAATAACGGAAGATGGTGCCACAATCAAGTGTGGATGCTCACTAGGCTCTGAAGCAATGTAGGCGATGCTCTGTAAGGTTTTTCCCAAGCCCATATCATCTGCCAATATGCCCCCTAGATGATAATGGCTAAGGGATTTAAACCATTGATACCCCGTTTGCTGGTAATTCCGCAACGTAGCCTGTAAGTTAGCTGGTAATGGGTATACTTGTTCTTCTGGTGATTTCAGTTGATGAAGCAGCTTGCGAAATGATGGATCATAATTTTTATTCGTTTCAATCATTTCATCTACCTGCGTACCACGATAGACCGGTACATGAATACTGCCATCTTGAAGATCATCTTTATTAATCTCCATATCACTAAAGAGCTGCTTCATGGAAGTAAAGTCTTCCCCTTCCAAGGAAAGCAGTGCGCCATTTTGCAGACGGTAATACCGCTTTTTTTCAATAACGGCATCAATAATTTTGTTTATCTCTGAGTCGTCTACACCTGCTATGTCAAAGCCAATTTCCAGTAAATTAGATGATGTTTCCAAATTTACTCTTGTACTGGGTACTGGGTCTGTTTCCATAATATAATTCCGTATATCTGAAGTCAGAAACAGTTCCACTTGGTCATCTAAAAGTGGAAGAACATGATACAAAAAGTCGTATATTTCTTCCTCTTCTTCTGCTGCCAAATACAGTTCTTTTCCGTTATATTTAAAATTTGCGTATTCAATAAGACGCATGATTTGTTGTTCTTTCTCTGTATCTCGAATAATAATAACATCGTGCTGCTCTCTGCCACTAAACGGATCTATTAATTGATCTCCATAGTGATATTCCAGCTTACCAATAATCCAATCACTTTTTACTTCGAGATACATTTTGGCGCGTAGGGGAACTTGAATGATTTCTTCTCTTACATTATTATCTATCGCTACATCCCCAATTTTCTTCAAAGAGGGAAGCACTTCTGATAAAAACGTGTCTGCTTGTTGTTTGGAGATCGGCAGTTCGAGATTATCCATTCCAAATTGACTAATTTGCTCAAGCACCGGGACCTGTTCTTTAGCAGGGCTATAAAATACACCTTTATGAAAAAATAATTCATATGCCGGAAGATAGGCCCCGTCGGATAGTTCATCCATTATTAAGGTTAAATCCTCTTTATCATTTTTAGAAATAGAAAAATGAAAAGGTAGACTATCTTTTTCTAATTGCACATGGGTAAAGGAAGTCCGTTCTGTGACGACGGTAAAATTCCGTTCAATCAATTTTTCCAAGAGATCTTCTGCAATTAAAGGAGGAAGGGTAATATACCTTCGATCATTTGCTGTCTTTTGATAATACATGTAAGAGTGGTCATTATAAATGGACTCATTTTTTAAAACAGCATGCAGCTTTTCAAAAATTTCTCTATCCTGAGGAAGAAAATGATGCGTATCAGGAAAATAGGTAAATGTTTTTGTGAAAAAGTGTTCGATATTATTTAAAACATGCTTAAGAAATTCATACGCATCCTTTACTACGTAACAGCGCTTCTCCCCAGTTTTTATTTCAATGGACAAGCTTTTGTCATAAGACAGGTGACAATAATACTCCACCTTCATTTCCTTCTTCTCCGGAAGAATCTCATTTTCAGCTGTTGGTTGTTGAATATCACTAAAAGCCCGGATAAATCGGTTGGTCATATTATAATCATAATCTGCAAAGGCTGGAGGTTTATTAGCGCTTCTATTGGCAATCGCTATTAATGTTGCAGCAACATGCTTACAGGAACCAAATGTTTCAAATGCCGGGCAATCACAATATGCTTCAATCGAACCATTGGAGAAATCCTTCATATTCAATTCTACAAAATAATCCTCAGAACCAATTACAGTCGCTGTCCATACACTATAGTTAATATCATATAAAAGGTCAGTAACCTTGTTATTCTTAAAGTAATCAAGTCCTCTTTTATAAATGACGGAAGGGAATAAACTTTGGATGTTGATATTACCGATACTTTTCAAAACGTTAGCAACCTACTTTCTAAGTCTTGTGTTCCTTCTATTGTATACGATCACAGCATGTTTTTAAACAAAACTGTTAATACCTTATAGATGATTACGGATGCCAGACTTTAGAATCAAATATACATAAAATAACATGGCAATTAAAACGGAACCAGCTGCTGTCACATAAATCGCTCCATAACCGGATAGTGAAGCAAGCTGGCCAAATGTCATTGCACCGATGCCTACCCCCAAGTCAAAAAATGAAAAAAAGGTAGCGTTAGCCATTCCTTTTCGATTGTTCGGAGATTTATCTACTGCCCATGCCTGTAATGCAGGTTGGACACTTCCAAACCCAAGCCCATAAATGGCTGCAGCAACTAACATAACCAGCATATTTGGCAACCAGGATAACAATAGCATTGCAATAAAAATACAGAGCGCACCTGGAAGGAATACATATAGATGTCCTTTATTATCATAAATCTTGCCAGCAAAGGTTCGTGAAATCATTAGAAAGGCTGCGTATACAAGGAAATACAGCTCGATACCATCTATATGCTCTTGAGCAGCATATAACGGCAAGAAAGAAGCAATTCCCCCAAATGTTACTGTAATAAAAAACAAGAGGATGGACGGCTGAATTGCGCTTTTTTCAAAAATATCAAATTTAATCGTAACAGCTTTATCCGGTGATTCTTCCACTTTTTTATAGTGAATTGTCATGGAAAGTAAAAATGCTACTAACCCCAGTCCTGCACAGATTAAGAACAGACTGGTAAACGAAATTACTCCAACAAGGGTCAAGCCAAGAGCAGGGCCAAATGCAAGAGCTAAATTACCGGACAAGCCAAAATATCCAAGGCCTTCCCCTCTTCGTTTCATTGGAATAATATCTGTAGCTATGGTGCTTGTTGCTGTAGTTGACAATCCCCAACCCGCACCTTGAACAATCCTCATAACCACCAGTAGTCCAATGCCTACAATGAAAGCATAGGAGCCAACAGAAATTACGAATACAGCTAAACCTATCATATAAACGAATTTCCTGCCTTTTGACTCCAGTGCATGTCCGGCATAGGGACGAAATAGTAAAGCGGAAAAGGTAAAAATACCAATAATAATACCTATCATCTGATCACTGCCGCCTAATTCCTTTATAAATAGAGGTAGTGTTGGCAATGTCATTTGAAAACCTAAAAATATAAAAAAGTTTGCCAGACAAACCAAAACAAAATCTTTTGTCCATATCTTGTCTGTCGCTCTATGATTTACTGCTTGTGAACTCATGTATATTTTCTTCCTTTCTTCGTTACTCGAAATATATTATACATGAGTGGGCTTAGAATAGAAATGGAACGACATTACCATTTTTCATTTATAAAAGGCACTTACGCTTTTGGTCCTTTATAGTCTTTTAACGGAAATAGCGTTTCTCATATTTTTTAATGCTTTATTTCCCAGGTCTTTTCTTGCAATCATTATATTTGTATATAGTGCATCCACAATACTTAACTGAGCAATTCTGGAAGATAATGCTTCTGAACGAAAATCTGTCTCCTCTGCCACAGTATATAATGCAATATCTGCTTCTTTGGTTAAAGGAGATTTAGCAAAATTGGTTATACTAATAATCTTTACCTCTTTATCCTTCAGCACCTGCAATACATCTAAAATATCTTTCGTTGAACCTGAATGGGAGATGAGAATAGCTACATCTTTCTTTGTTAGCTGAGAAGCAGCCATCAACTGCATGTGCGCATCCAAGGTTGAGTTTACATTTAATCCACTGCGAATAAACTTATGATAGGCATCCAGAGCTACAACTGCAGATCCTCCACTTCCAAAGAAGAAAATACGATCAGCCTTTAAAATGGTTTCGACAACTTTCTCCATTATATGCGAATCCATAATGTGCAATGTATCCTCCAAAGTTTTTACATTTGACCGGAATACTTTTTCGGTTACCATCCCCACACTGTCTCCATCACTTATCTTTTCATGAATATCTTTCATCGGTGTTACAATTTCAGCTGCAAGTGCAATTTTCAGAGCTTGATACCCCTTGAAGCCAACCCGTTGACAAAACCGAAACACAGTAGATTCAGCAACATTTAATTCGTCTGCGACCTGATTAATCGTGTGGTGAATAATTTTTTGGGGATCCTGCAAAATATAATCAGCGATCTTTTTTTCCTTTTCACTAAACTTCCCATAATTACTTCGTATTCCTGCTAATCCATACTTATTTGGTTCCATAATGAAATTCCTCTCTATTTTATTCCATAAAAACATTATAAACGAAAAAATTTTTTATGAAAACGCTTGATCAAGGAAAAATATTTGATATAATGAATGCGAAAAAGAAAAAAATTTCATCATTAGAGGTGACAAAATGAATATCGGATTAATTGGTCTCGGGAAAATGGGTAGAAATTTGGCTTTTAATCTAATGGACCATAATCATCACGTAGTTGGTTATGATGCAAATCGCTCCATTGGCGAAAATATAGCACATGAAAACTTCTCACTTGCAGATTCGTTGAAAGAACTTACGAACCAATTAGCTACTCCAAGAGTAATTTGGTTAATGGTTCCTGCAGGAAATATAACTGAAAAAGTAATTCAAGAAGTTTCTCCTCATCTGGACAAGGGCGATTCCATTATAGACGGTGGAAATTCAAATTATAAAGACACCTTAAACAGAAATAAAATTCTTTCTGAACAAGGTATTTATTTCTTCGACTGCGGTACAAGCGGTGGTATGGAAGGTGCGCGGAATGGCGCATGTACCATGATTGGAGGAAATGCAGAAAAGTTTACTCAAATCGAGCAACTATTCAGTGATATTTCCGTGGAAAACGGGTACTTATATACAGGAGAAACTGGAAGTGGGCATTTCTTAAAGATGGTGCACAACGGTATGGAGTATGGCATGATGCAATCCATTGCAGAGGGCTTTGAGATTCTCGATAAAAGTGAATTCAATTATGATTACGAGAAAGTGGCTAAGGTTTTTAACCACGGCTCCGTTATTCGCTCATGGCTAATGGAATTAGTAGAAAATGCTTTCTCAAAAGATGCTAATCTTGAACAGATCCGCGGAATTATGCATTCATCAGGAGAAGGTAAGTGGACAGTAGAATCAGCAATTGATCTGCAAGTGGCTGCTCCAGTAATTGCCCTATCTCTTATGATGCGCTATCGTTCCTTAGAAAACGATACATTTTCCGGCAAAGTAGTTGCTGCACTTCGGAATGAGTTTGGTGGGCATGAAACCGTAAAAAAATGAAACTGAGAGGAAACTGACTTATGAGGTTTCCTCCTCATCCCTGTGTTTTCGCAACAATTGTAAGCGGTTAAACAAACTCGCTTCATTGCATTAATATTGTGCAGTCACTTGGTGGCTTTGCAAAAGTTATTTTCATATAAAAAAAGATTAATAGAAAGAGGAGGAAGTAAAAATGGGTGATATTTCATTAATTATGATCGCGCTAGCTGGTATTTTTCTTTTATTATTTTTAGTTATCCGCACAAAGCTACACGCCTTTGTTGCATTATTGCTTGTAAGTTTAATTGTCGGGGTGGCAGCAGGCATGCCACTTTCAGGTGTTATTGATTCAATGGAAAGCGGCATGGGAGGAACGCTCGGCTTCGTAGCAGTTGTCGTTGGGCTTGGCGCCATGTTTGGTAAAATGCTTGAAGTCTCCGGGGGAGCTGAACGGTTAGCACAAACAATGATTGCTAAGTTCGGGGAAGACAAAGCGCAATGGGCTTTAGGAGTTACTGGCTTCCTAGTAGCTATTCCTGTTTTCTTTGATGTTGGCTTTATTATTCTAGTGCCGATTGTTTATGGATTGGCTAAGAAGACAGGAAAGTCATTACTTTATTATGGTATTCCGTTGCTAGCTGGTCTTGCAGTAACACATAGCTATATTCCGCCAACTCCAGGGCCCATTGCGGTCGCTGATTTAATTGGGGCTGATCTTGGTTGGGTAATTCTTTTTGGTGCAATCGCTGGGCTTCCTGCAATGATCATAGCCGGCCCGATTTTTGGTAAGTATATCGCTAATAAAATTCACGTGGGTATTCCGGATTATATGCAAATAGAAGAAACAGAGCATCAACAGGAACTACCAAGCTTTGCTATGATTGCTTCTTTAATTTTCATTCCATTAGTATTAATTCTTGCTAATACGTTGACTGGCGTTATATTAGAAGAAGGCAATGCAATTAGAAGCTTCTTTACTTTTCTGGGGCATCCCTTTGTTGCATTAACAATTGCAACATTATTGACCTTTTACTTCTTGGGTGTAAAACGAGGGTATAAGAAACAGGATGTTCAAGACATTGCAACAAAAGCATTAGAACCTGCAGGAATTATTATTCTAGTTACAGGCGCAGGTGGAGTTTTTAAGCAAGTATTAATTGATTCTGGAGTTGGAGATGTTTTAGGTGAAATGATGGTAAGCTCTGCACTACCACCTGTATTGCTCGCATTTTTAATCTCTACCGTCGTTCGTGTAGCTCAAGGATCTGCTACGGTTGCCATGGTTACTGCTGCAGGGTTAATATCACCTTTAATAGAAACAATGGGAATTACGGGACCATCCTTAGGCTTAATTGTTATTTCCATCGCTGCAGGTGCCACTATTTTCTCTCATGTTAACGACTCTGGTTTCTGGCTCGTGAACCGATATTTTGGTTTGGATGTGAAAGATACCCTTAAGTCATGGACCGTGATGGAAACATTAATTGCCCTTGTAGGGTTCGCAGTTGTATTTGTATTAAGTTTATTTATTGGATAAGCCGTGTAAGAAATCCTGCTCTTAACCCATGTAGGGCTATGCACATTACCTTTTGCTAAAAACTTATATGTAATACCTTATAAACAAACTACTGGAAAAAGAAGCATAACGTTTCTTTTTCCTTTTCCCATATAGGAGGTCCTTCATTATGAAGAACGAAAAATATTACCTTGGTGTAGATATTGGTACAACAAGTACAAAGGCAGTACTTTTTACAAAAACCGGCATCGTAATAACAAACCATACAATTAATTATCCTTTACACACACCGAACCCTTTAATAGCGGAACAGGATCCGGAGGAAATTTTCAATGCTGTGCTTGGCACAATACGTGAGACAATGAGGAAAAGTGATATTTCATCAGAACAACTAACACTCATTTCCTTCAGTTCTGCTATGCATAGCCTAATTGCTGTAGATGAGCAACATAATTTACTGACAAACAGTATTACTTGGGCAGATACCCGTAGTGCAACTCATGCAAAGAAAATAAAAGAAGAAATGAACGGCCATGAGATCTATTTACGAACTGGGACACCAATCCATGCAATGTCTCCACTCGCCAAACTTGTCTGGTTGCAGGATGAAAAGAAAGATATTTTTGATCAGGCAGCCAAATTTATCTCCATTAAAGAATATGTTTTTTATAAATTGTTTGGAAGGTATATCATTGACCATTCCATCGCCTCTGCTACCGGTATGTTTAATTTGGAAAAAATGAGTTGGGATGAAGAAGCTTTACTTGTGGCAGGCATTTCATCAGAACAGTTATCAACACCGGTACCAACTACCGAGATCATTAAAGGAACAGATAAGAAGCTGTGTGAGTTTATGGGTATTTCCCCCGACACACCTTTTGTAATCGGGGCAAGTGATGGTGTTTTATCGAATTTAGGTGTAAATGCAATTGACCCTGGAGTAATTGCTGTAACAATTGGTACAAGCGGAGCTATTCGCACTGTGTCCAATACACCGAGAACAGATCCCAAGGGACGCATATTTTGTTATGCTTTAACAGAAAATCATTGGGTTATTGGTGGCCCGGTTAATAATGGCGGAATGGTATTACGTTGGTTGCGCGATGAATTTGCTGCAGCCGAGGTAGAGACAGCGAAGCGACTAAGCATAGATCCATACGATGTTTTAACAAAAATAGCAAGTGGGGTTAATCCTGGTTCTGACGGCCTGCTTTTCCACCCATACATGACCGGGGAACGAGCACCATTATGGAATGCGAATGCGAGAGCTTCCTTCTTTGGCCTAAGTATCCATCACCAGAAACAACATATGATACGGGCTGTTTTGGAAGGTATTATCTACAATTTATATACCGTGCTTTTAGCATTAGAAGAGTTAACCGGAGAACCTAAAAGAATTCAAGCAACTGGCGGTTTTGCACGATCCCAAATGTGGCGCCAGCTCATGGCCGATATTTTTGACAAACAAGTCGTTGTTCCAGAAAGCTATGAAAGCTCATGTCTTGGAGCAATTGTGCTTGGTATGTATGCATTAAATGAGATTGACGATTTCAGTATCGTATCAGAAATGGTTGGCAAGACGCATACACATGAACCAGTAGAAGAAACAACGAATTTTTATCGTGAACTCTTACCCATTTATATACGCTTATCCCGCCTTTTTGAAGAAGAGTATGATAGTATTACAGAATTTCAACGAAAGCATATTAGTGCGGATAAGGCTTAATAATGTAAGGAAAAAAGCAACATGGCAGAGGCAAATTATTATAAGAATTGCCTCTGCCTCTTTATTTTGATAGCCATTAGCCCGAAGGAATCAAGCTATACACATGACAAAGTCTGAAAGCATCTAATTTACAATTGTTGTATAAGCAAATATAAGCCCGAAAATAGCAATAATCCATATGTCAGCCAACGAAACTTATCCTGATCAATCCACCTAAATAAGATTTGGCCTCCAATTAGTCCTACCAATACAATTGGTATCCCCCACATACTTGATACCCATACTTGTTGTGAGGTCCCAGAAACAATTAACTGAAGAGCCAAACTAACAAAGTAAATAAATAAGTAAAACGCCAACGTGGTAGCTCTTAGCTTTTCTTTAGTTGTGTCAGTACCTGAAAAATACAAAAGTATCGGCGGACCTGGCATGCCAATACTTGTTGTAAATGCACCAGAAACCCCACCTATCCAAAAATCCTTCTTCCCTGTTTGCGTTATCCGGAATTTCATGATTAACAATACAGTAAGAATTAGAATACTACCACTTACAAAATACTTCAAAAATATCAAATTGATGCTAGTAAACAGGAAAATGCCTATAGGTAATCCACCGATACTTCCAATGATCAGACGTTTAAGTATGGTGGTATCTACGTGTTTTTTCACATTTCTAATTAATAGAATGGAGATGAGCAAAGAAAGAATCAAATTAATTTGAATGGCATCTCTGGGCGCAAAAATTAAAAGTAAAAAAGGTGTAGCCATAATAGAAAAACCAAATCCCGTGCTTGTTTGAAGGATAGAAGCTATAAAGATAATACATATAAACAAAGCTACTTCCATGAAGGTACACTCCGATCAAATAAGAATTCAGGAATTATTATACACCCTTTCCTTTTATTCCGCTCTACATATACTGAAATTTCATTTAGAGGCATCCCTCCATTTAGAAAGTTATTTCGTATTTTTCTAACTATTTCGTGAATATACTTATTCTTTCTGGTACAATAGTAAAAACTTTTTAAAATAGGAGGATTTATGGAACCACAAAAAGAAGTAAACCAAGATTATTCAGTAAAACAGCAGAATAAATGGCAGATGCCAGATACCTATGTCATCTTATTTTTTGTATTATTACTAGGATTTCTCGCTACATATGTTTTGCCATCCGGTTTGTTTGAGAGAGAAACAATTGATGGAGTGGAACGAGTTATTCCAAATACATATCACGGAACAGATACTGCTCCTTTGGGTTTTTTTGATTTTTTCTATGCTATCCAGATGGGGATGGTTGAGTCTGCTGATATCATCTTCTTAGTCTTATTCACAGGGGGAATGTTTGAGATAATTGAACGCTCTGGGGCTTTAAATGGCGCGATTCATAGGGCAGTACATATTACACGCGGCAACGAATTTTGGCTGATTGCTATCGTATCTGCCATTTTTGCATTAACAGGGGCTGTGGGAGCTGTGGCTAACGCAGTTATCGCTTTTGTTATGGTAGGAGTTATTATCGCCAGAACATTAAAACTAGATCCTATTGTTGCTGTAGCAATTACATTCGGTGCCAACTTTGCGGGCTTCAGTGTTGGTTTTATTAACCCTTACACTGTCGGAATTGCTCAGGACATAGCAGGTCTTCCTTTATTCTCAGGAATGGTACTACGCATCATCGTATTCCTCGTAATACTGGCATCGCTAATCTGGTATACATGGCGTTATACAAAAAAACTTCTTAAAGATCCATCAAAAAGTTTTGCAGGAGCCTACGGTGATGATGAGGATGGTAATGAGCAAGAGTTAAATGCTCCGTTTACTACAAGGCATAAGCTCCTTCTTATATTTGTAGGATTAAGTTTGCTTTTCTTTGTCTATGGGTCTATTCAATTGAAATGGACGATTAATCATATGTCTGCTTTTTTTGTTTTTATCGCCATCGGAGCAGGCATTATTGCGGGAATGCACTATAATAAGCTTGCCGAAACCTTTCTATCTGGAACGAGAAAGTTAGTTTACGGTGCAATGGTAGTTGGACTTGCCAGATCCGTTATTGTTGTACTGGAGAACGGACAAATTTTGGATACAATTGTTTATGGAATTGCTGTGCCCTTAGAACATTTCCCGCCTGCAGTAGCAGCTATCGGTATGTTTATCTCCAATGGGGTTCTAAACTTCCTTGTCAATTCAGGTAGTGGGCAGGCAATGATTGCGATGCCTATGCTAGCGCCTCTTGCGGATATGGTGGGAGTGACAAGACAAGTAGCTGTACAAGCATACCAATTTGGGGACGGTCTAACAAATTTAATTTTCCCTACATCAGGGATTTTGATGGCAAGCCTAGCTGTCGCTAATTTATCTTGGACCAAATGGTTGAAATGGATTATGCCATTATTTTTCATTTGGCTTGCTATTGCTGTTATTACCTTAGTTACGGGCGTTTTGATAAATTGGGGACCTTTCTAATTAAAAAAACTCAAGTGCCTGAAGTAAAGAAGGCAGGCTAATTTTGTCCCTTTAGCATGGAACACTTTCCACTAGAATAGTTTTTCAGCAATAAATGAAGCCGGCCAAGTTAGCCGGCTTCGTTTATTTATTCACCTATCACACCACAAGCAATACGTTCACCTGCATCTCCGGAAGGCTGCGATTTATAATCATCGGCTCCTGAATGAATAACAAGTGCTGTCCCTCCCTCCTTAAATAAAGAGTTCGCTTCACCTTTTTTCAGTGTAACCATGTCTGCCAAACGTTCTGTCTGAACGGTCCCATCTTCTCCTACTTCAATATTTTTCATATCTCCTGCATGCGGCCCCTCAGGTACATCAAATCCGTGCTTGGCATCTGTCGGATTAAAATGCCCACCTGCAGATTTAAAATCAGGCGCTTCACAGGCCCCCTTTTCATGAATATGGAATCCATGCGTGCCTGCCGGAAGCTTTTCTCCTTCAAGGGCAACATGAACCCCTTCTTCATCTTCTGTCAACGTTGCTGTTGCTACTACCTCTCCATCCTTATTTTTTAAAGAGACAAGTACATCCTCTTTATCTGTTGAGTCTGACTTATTCTGATCTGCCATCGTTTCCGACGATTCTTCATTCTCTTGGTTGTTATCTTTATTAGGCTTTTCTTCTTCGTTTCCACCACAGGCTGCTAGAACCATTATCAACAAAACTGAAAATACTAGTAAAAGTGAACGCTTCATTTTACGAACTCCCTTCCTGATTGTTACTAGTATCTTCCTCTATTTTAAAGAAAATTAAACCTTTTTTGAGCTAATTCGTTCTTTTTCCTTATACAATAAATAAATGAGTAGTAATTGAGGCGTAATTTGTCTATTTAGATTGTTGATTTTATTAGTAGTCATATACCTATTTACTTAGATAAAGTATGTTAATTTTTAACCCACATTAATCAAAAGAAAATGCACATGCGTGTAATGTAGTTTCTTAACACATGGAAATTCAAACAAACCGAACGTTTAAATACATCGTCCGGTTTGTACTAAAGCATATATAAATTGTTATCCATCTTTTAAATTGGTTCCACCTTTACACTAGTGCTGCTTCCTTTTTATGTTTTTTATTAATTGGTTTATGGTCTTTTAAGAAAGGAATAATCCATCTGTCTAAACCATATTTACCAGCATTATACCCAGCTACGATCAAAAATACTGTAATTAAAACCATTTGGGCATTCGTGCTAACTGTACCACTGAATAAGAATGCAAAGTTCATAATTATGCCCATCAATGCTGCGAAATTAGTAAAGATCCCTAGAATAAGTGCAATTCCTACTAAAAACTCTCCCCACATTACGATAAAAGTAAATAATTCAGCATTTGGAATAGCTATAGCTTCTAAAAATGCGGCCCACCAGCCTTGAACTGCCGGGTGTTCGCCACTTGCACTTGCTACTGCGCCATGCAAGAAACCAGTCGCATCAAATTCTCCCCCAGTTATTTTACCGTATCCGGCTGTCAACCATTGGTAACCAATATAAACCCTTAGAAAAGTCAATATTCCCGCAGCTATCTTATTATTCCTAATAAAATCTACAAACATTTTATTCATCTCCTTTTCTATTATGTTCAATATTTCACAATATATATTGTATTGTACCTCCTTGGTACATTTATATAATAACATTATTTTAAGTCTTTGTATATAATTATTGTGAAATATTTCACATATACTTACTATATTATGGCAATTTTGTTAACGTGGTATCGGATAATCCTGCGGAATTCTACAACGAGCATATATACAGAATAATAATTGACTTCTTTACTCAACATATATACTGTATATATAAACATACACAGTATAACACTATTTGAATTAGGAAAGACCGAAAGCAGCGCCCTCTATCGTAAAGAGAAAACTATACGCTTTAACAGCTTTAACTAATTGTCACGTTTACTATTTTCACTAATATTAGTAGATCACAATTTAAAATAAGGGGTGTTTAAGGTGGAATTACCTATCTCCATTTCCAAAG
The DNA here is from genome assembly GCF_001878675.1 of Virgibacillus halodenitrificans. Lineage (NCBI taxonomy): Bacteria > Bacillati > Bacillota > Bacilli > Caryophanales > Bacillaceae > Virgibacillus > Virgibacillus halodenitrificans. The sequence continues at coordinate 3,563,515 of NZ_CP017962.1, forward strand.
ACTCAAGAGAACCTATTTATCATCAAATCGAAAACCAATTAAAAGCGTTAATTGCTGGAGGACATTTACCAGCAGATACACCTTTGCCTTCCATCCGAGCTTTAGCAAAAGACATGGAAACAAGTATGATCACTATTCGAAGAAGCTATCAAAATTTAGAACATCAAGGATTTATAAAAACAATACAGGGCAAAGGCACCTTTGTCGCCCATATTAAAACAGAATTGAAGCAACAGGTGAAAATCTCTACTGTATATTATGAAATCGAAAAAGCAATCAATATTGCATTTGATTATGATTACAACGAAAAGCAGATTCAAGAAATATTTTTTGAAGTACTCTCTTCGTACAAGAAAAATGGAAGCTGAAATATGAATTAGTTGATAAAAATCTCACACTAAAAAAGACGGTAACCACTCGTTCGTTAGGGTTTTTATTAAAATTCTAATATTATGAAACTAACTGACTACTTCTACGTATTAAAACATAGGCATATGGTGAGAGCACTTGGGAAAGAAAAACTGCAACAAGGCTAATAAATTTATTGGGAATTTATCCCAATGCATGAGCTGAAAATACAGGAAAATTCACAGACTCACTTATATTTACCACACTATCTACGAAGGAGGGATTGTTAATGGAAGCATTGTTAACAGTAAACAAATTGGGGAAATCTTTTAAAGACAAACAGATCATTTCTGATATATCTTTTGAGGTTCGCAAAGGGGAAATTATGGCCATACTTGGACCAAATGGTGCTGGCAAGTCAACTACCATTCGAAACATTATGGGGATAATGTATCCAGATGAGGGTTCTATTACCTTTACGAACAGTACTGGTAAAGATATTCCAAGACATAAAATTGGTTATTTACCGGAAGAACGTGGATTATACAAAAATGTAAAAGTGATGGATATATTATTGTATTTAGCTGAATTAAAGGACTATCCACAAGCAAAAGCAAAGCAGCGGGCACTTGATTACTTAAAGAAATTTGATCTGGAAGGGAAAGAGAAAGTATCAGTAGAGGAGCTTTCTAAAGGGATGGGGCAGAAGGTTCAATTTATTGCGTCCATTCTACACGAACCGGAACTTCTTATATTAGATGAGCCATTTTCCGGATTAGACCCTGTGAGCCAGGAATTGTTTAAACAAGAAATAAAAGAACTTGCCGAAAAAGGGACAGCTATATTACTATCCTCCCATCAAATGAATTTAGTAGAAGAAATGGCAAATCGTTTGTTTATGATTCACAGGGGACAGAAAGTTATTTACGGATCGATGGAAGAGGTTAAAACAACATATGCAAATTTCAAATGCACCATTAGTGGCATAAATAATTTGGATATTCTTCAAACAATACCCGAGGTACTACGAATTGAACAACAGGAAGATATATCTGTTCTTTACCTTGAACAGGCTGTTCAACCGACTTTATGGTTAAAGCAATTGCCGAATGAGTTAGTCGTTCATGAATTAACAATGGACCGTGTTTCGTTGCATGAAATATTTATAGATATTGCTACAGATAAAAATATGCTAAAAGAAACAGGTGAAGTATATGCGTAATACCATGAAGGTTGCCAAGTGGGAAATAAAGCGAAACCTGAAGAATAAAACGTTTTTAATCGGGTTATTCCTGACCCCGGTCCTTATTATTGGATTTATGCTTTTGGGTAGTCTTTTTGGTGATGATCCAGCTGATACAGAACAGGAAACAACCAGAGTGTTTGTAAATGATCAGCTCGGTGTATTTCCTGAACTTCAAGAAAGTGTGAATCAGAATAAATTACCTTGGGATCTATTGCAAACCGACCTAACCGAAAAAGAAGTAGCTGCAGAAGCAGAACTAAGTGAGAATACGGCATACATATTTATCGATGAACGCGCGATGCAAGAAGGTAATGTTCCTGTTTATCTCAGTGAGGAAATTCCTCCTTTTTTTTCAAATGAATTGCAACTATTATCTTCTCCTCTACAGTCAATGCAAATGGAAGAACTCGGAATAACCGAAAAACAGCTTGCTGTTATCTCAAAAGGGTTCCACTTTAACGAGCAATCGCCAGGAGAAAATATTAATACTACTTCTACAGAAGAAGAAACCAGCTTAGGTGAAAATCCAATAGAAGATCTAGCCCCAGGAGCATTTGCAGGCTTTATTATGCTTTCCATCGTATTTACGGGTATGGCTATATTTCAAAGTGCCTCACAGGAAAAGAAAGATAAAATTGCTGAGATTATTCTTTCATCTCTTACACCAGCAGAGCTTATGCAAGGGAAAATAATCGGTTATTTTGTACTTGGCTTAATTCAAGCAGTTGTATCAATTACTTTGCTTTTTCCTTTTCTTTTATGGAAAATAGATTTACCAATTATAGAGTATATCTTTGTACCAGAGCTTATCCTATTATTAGTTATTGCAATCCTTGGTTTTTTACTATTTGCCTCTCTGTTTGTTGGAATTGGAGCTACAATGGCAGATATCACTACAGCTGGAAATTTTCAAGGTATGGTTATGATGCTTCCTTTCCTTCCTTTTATCTTTATCGGACCTGTAATCAGTGATCCAACTGGTCTAATGGCTCAAATTGGAACCTACATCCCATTTACATCGCCGGGTGTTTTACTGTTACGGTTAACTATTATGGAGGAATGGCCATGGGTAGAAATTGTGATTTCTTTAGCTATATTAATAGTTAGTGTTTGGCTTGCAATGAAGTTGGCTGGAAAAATATTTAAAGTAGGTATTTTAATGTATGGAAAGAATGCAACTCCCGGGGAAATATGGAAATGGATTCGGGCGTAATTATAATAGAGGCAGAGGCTGGATAATTTCAGCCTCTGCCTTATAAATAAATGTGTAACAGAAAGAATCCGTTGAATGCATGAGAACCAATCATAAATAGCAAAATAGTCTTTATTAGATCACTGATTCTTCTCTCATTACTTGTTTCGACTTTCCTCCCAAACAGTCCAAAGTACTAAGGTGATAATGGCACTAATGATAACAACAATGTTCGTATACGGGTGATACCCACCCTCGCTAAAAACAGCCAGTAATGTTCGTATTACAATTGCAGCGATTAATATAACAATAAACTTGAACACACTATTTCCTTTTATAGTCAATTTCTTTCCACCTATCTTTTTTATTGTCTGTAAAACCTTCTAGCGCTCCAAGCACTTTTTCGGTTGTTTTGCTTTCATGAAAATATTAGAACTTACTCATTAACAAATAAAAATTTTACTTATGATTTCCAATTCTTTTACATAGTCTGTAGTAAGCAGTCATATAGTAAACGGCTAAGAACATAAGGAGGTTAACATAATGAAGATAGCAGTAATTCATGGCTCGAGCCGTCAAAATGGTAATGCAGAATATCTTGCCTACCATGCCGTCCCGAAAGAAAAAGCCACCCATATTCATCTTCAAGATTACCATATTCAGCAAATTATTGATGAGCGCCATGAGGTGAAAGGGTTTAAAAATGTTCATGACGATCATAAAGAATTAATTGATCTAATGCTTAGACATGAGATAATCGTATTTTCCACGCCTATCTATTGGTACAGTTTATCAGGCCCAATGAAGACATTTATTGACCGCTGGTCCCAGATTATGCGTGACCCGAATTACGCGCATTTCCGAGGAGAATTAAAGAAGAAAAAAGCCTATCTTATTGCGGTTGGAGGTGATAACCCTACTATTAAAGGATTGCCGCTTGTTCAGCAATTTAATTATATTTGTCAGTTTTTTGGTATGGAGTTTGCCGGTTATGTACTAGGTCAGGCAAGTAAACCCGGCGATATTAAAAATAACAAAAGAGCTTTGGATGAGGCGGCTGTACTCGTAACAGAAATCAACTTATAACTGGTATTTTTATACTAAATGTAAGTCATTCCCTTACATTAAAAATATAATAAGGAAATTCTTTTAGCACTAGTACCTGACTGTATTTGTAGAGCAGTCAGGTACTTTTATTATGGTATTTTTGTTCTAATGTCACTCTCTAACTATTCTTACTTTATTCGTGAACTTTATGCATTTAGGTATATTGACGAATTTTACTAGGGCTTCTGAATTGTTTTACTCTAAAATAGTTTATTTTGTACTTGTATAGGTAACAATTTAGTATTATGATTTACTTACTTTATTAAAATTAATTATAAGGAGGGAAAACGTGAAAAAGATTTATTTTCCAGTTGTTGGTATTTGTATATTGCTATTTTCTATTCTTTTCATTCCTAATACGAGTCATGCAGAACAAGGGGAAATTTACGAAATTGGCGAGATCATTCTTAATGTTAGAAGTGAACCTTCTTCCAGCGGAAAAGTTATTGGTCAGCTAGTTGAAGGTAACAAGGTGGAAATTTTTCAAAAAAAACATGGTTGGGCTCAAACCTATTATGCAGGTGAAGAAGCCTGGATTGCTGCACATTACTTGATTCCAGTAAGTGGAAAAAGTCAGCAAGCGAAAACAGATAGATCCAATGAACAAGTGACCATTACAGCAAGTAATGTCAATATTCGTTCAGGACCTGGCGAAAACCATCCAGTAATTGCTTCCACAGATTCAGGAAATACATATAACATTGTAAAAACTTCAGGTGATTGGCACAACATAGAATTGACTAACGGAAATACTGGTTGGGTAGCTTCATGGTTAACGAATAATGGAACGAACAATAATGCTGCCGGGCAATCAAAGAAACAAACAAACTCAGTTAAAAATACAAAAAAAGCGAATGGCACGTTAAACGGTTATACAATCGTTGTTGATCCAGGGCATGGCGGCAAGGATCCAGGTGCAATTGGGCTTGGTGGGATCTATGAAAAAGATCTCATTTCGCCAACAGCTGAAGCAGTTGCTGGACAGCTTCGTTCGGCAGGGGCAAACGTTATCATGACACGTTCGGGAGATTATTTTGTTACACTCGGTAAACGAGTGGCTATTAGTAATAGCTATGATACCGATGCTTTTGTCAGTCTTCATTATAATACCTTCCCGATGTTGTCTATTAATGGTACGAGCACATACTACTATTCAGATAAGGATGCCGGCTTAGCTACTAAGGTGCAATCTGCTATGGCTTCAACAGTTCCACTGGCTAGTAGAGGTAGTCTACAAGCAAATTATAAAGTATTAAGGGAGAATCGGGCGCCCTCTATTTTAATGGAGCTGGGCTTTATCACCAATCCTAATGACTTAGCTCATATTAAAACTGCCGACTATCAAAATAATGTTGGACAAGCAATTACTACAGGTTTACAAAATTACTTTAGCGAATAATCTAAAGAAAAGCTCCCCTCTTTGACATGGGGCAGCTTTTCTTTATTTGATTCCATATTTATTAGGATGTTATGCCATCATTCGAAAAATAATGTATAGTGAACAAATTATAGCTAGTTTGCGAATGTCTACGGCCGATTACTTCAGTCTGCTGCTGATTAATTTGCTCTCCGGAGGATTACTTCGCCCTCCTGCCGATTAATTTGCTCTACAGAGGATTATTTCGCCCTCCTGCCGGTTAATTTGCTCTGCAGCTAGTAGTCTTCACTCTACTTCGCATTTTCCTCCAACTGTGTGAAAGCTGAAGTTCAATAACTGCAATAAAGTTCTTTTATACTCCAAAATATTTAATCATAGAACGGTTCATGCCAGGCTTTCAACTCCTTCAATAACTCTTGCTGAACGATCGGGAAATTCTTGTTGAACAAGCATCTAAAGTATATTGCTCGAAAAAACCGAACAATTTCTCCTCTTTTTCTAAAGAAGACTAAGTTTGTTCCTTCTCTAGTCAATAATTCATTTAAATTGGTAGATACCTCAGATATCCAGGATGCTATACGTTCTTCCGTAGCACCCCGACCCAACAATGCTTCTATAACAAAAACAAGCCTTTCTTCTTCATCATCCAGATAAGGAATTCCTTCCTCATTCCTTTTGAATAAGTTGTGCTGTACTGCTTGCAAACAATCATCAACTAACCCCATATCGAAATATGGATGTTTTACCGCTTCTGCCAATAGATCAGCACCGTGTGCAACACTATGCGCCCAACCTTTGTCTTTTACATACCCGCGAATATCTCTTTCTAATTCTAAATATAAAATACTTTGTTTAATAATTTCTCTAACTTCTGTCTCAGATAAACGAAATTCTTGGCTATCTTTTTCTAAAATCAAAGCCAGAACAAGTGAGGAAAAGGATCTTGAGAAAACGGAGTCTGTTTCTGTCTCACCTATGTTTAAAAATAAATGATTGGTATCCATACATGTTTTTACGATATATCTCCACTGATCTACTTTTAAATAATCTTCTTGAATTAATTTCCCGAAAGCGTTGTATATCAATGCATCTCTTAATTCGGGATCGGTTGAGCCAATATTACAAAGCATTTCTTTTATAAGCTCATCCATAGAAATTTTACTAAGGTCGTAGTCATTATGATGAGTAATTTCTTGCAGTACGGTCTTTAATTGCATTAAATGAACCTCCTTTCCAACTCATTTTTCAGCATATATAACGCTTAATATTGAATTTATTTGTTGTGCTTTGACTTCGTAATCATGTGCAACCAGCCATTCTATTAGTAAGGATCTATCAGCATAATACTCATCTTCAATCGCTTCCACAGCTTCCATATTCCCCTCTAAGCGATACATGTCTAGAACACGTTTCCTGTCATTTTCATTTTGGAACATTAAATCTGCAATACATAATTGCCCTCCGGATTTTAACACACGGTTTATTTCCTGCAAGGCTAGCAGCTTTTCTTCATCCGGTAAATGATGCAGAGCATAGCTGGAGACAACTACATCCATTGTGAGATCCATAACGGGTAAAGCCAGAAAATGTCCTTTCCGCACTTCCATCAAAGGATATTTCTCCTTGCATTTTTCAAGCATCTTACCAGATTGATCAACACCAATCACATGGGCACCTTGATGAAGAAATCTCCCTCCTAAATTACCTGTCCCAACCCCAATATCTAAACATTGGTCTTTAGCATTTAACGTAATACATTGCTCTACCGTAGATAAAGCCACATCATATCCTTGATGCACGTTAAACGTATATCCTGCCTTTTTAATATGTTGATCATATTCTATAGCCTGACTATCAAAGTCCCACTTGTCTTTCCACCCTTTACGAATTTGCTTCAGTTTTTTTAGATGCTCCGCCAATTTGGATATCGGCTGGAAATCGGCAGAATCCACATGCTCCATCATTTGATCAATAGTATGAATCATATCCTTCATCTCCAAAAGCTTTTCATACAAGACACTGCGTTGCAGATTTAAATAATCCTCCATCTGCATTCCAGGCTGCTTCAACATCTCCCTAATCTCACTAATTTGAATACCAATCTCTCTTAGGGCAATAATGGTACTTAGCCGATATAAGTCGTCTTCGGTAAAGATTCTATAATCATTTTCTTGGTCTTTTTTTAGACTAATCAATCCTTTCTCCTCATATAAGCGAATTGTTCTAGCTGTTGTATTTAGTTTTTTTGCTGCTTCTTTAATAAGCATGTTCGTCACCCCTTCACGTTTACTATAAGGGTTTACGTTACGTTAATGTAAAGGAGGAATTTCCCTATAGTTCAAAATGCTCTTTTATCCTTTCTGCGACTTCCACGGCACTTAGCTTGTTATTATCAATACGAACATAATTATCTCGTTTGAGTTCGCCTTCACGTGAATTCAGTCGAAGGGTTTCCGAACTGTTTAATAAATTTTGCTCTGATTGGTTTATGTTGCGTTTTGTTGGTTTGTGTTCCAATCGGTTTGCAGTTTTATTTCGCTTCAGCCTGATATCTAATTTCGCTTCTAATTCTACAAAATAGATTTCCGCGTTTTTTTCTCTAAAAATAGTACATACATGTTCAACGTTTTCCCAATCCTCTTGCTTGTTAAATGCCCAAACAAAGGTAAAGATTATTCCATCTTGATCCGTTTTGGCAAAGGAACGGAAAATTTCTTCCCGAAAGGTATTGGATAACTTCCATAACTCCGGACTAAATCCAAATAATGGTTCTAAAAGATCGATCGTCATGTGGTTATGCATTAGTTTCAAGTTAGTAAGTTTGGCAAGCTCCTGGCCAACTGTCATTTTTCCAACTGCCTGAGGACCGAATATGAGTACTAGCTTCATAGCTTATCACCTTTCTATTTTATAAAATGCAGCTCTACGTTAATTAAGTACTTTTTGATACCAATTTACACCATTTTCACAAAGTACCTTTCGTGCCTCATTTTCTCCCAATACGTCTATAATAAGTTCCATATCGGATAGTTGAAATGGTCTGTCTGCTCTTGTAGATGGAAGGTCTGTCCCAAACAATAGTGCTTCTGGATTTACTGCATGTATTTGTTTCATAGCTTTTGCTGGATCAAAGTCAAGTCTGCCGAAACCAGTTGATTTTACCTTCACTCCTTGGTCGACTAAGCGAAGCAAATCATGAAATCCGTCCTGTGTTAATCCCAAATGGTCAATAGAAACAGCTGGTAGATTTACAATCAACGAAAAGTAATCTTTCAGTTTGGTGGAATCAATATACAACTCCACATGCCAATTGACCATTTCATACACCCGCCGAGCAACATTTTCTAAATTCACCATCGCCTCTGTTCCTCCACGTTTCACATTAAATCGTACTGCCCTAACCCCTAATTTATGTAATTCAATAATCTCGTCATCGGATACATCGTATGGTAATTGTGTTACACCTACAAAGCCTTCGCCAAGTAAATGAAGGGCCTTTTTCAGGTAGGATTGATCGAATCCTTGAAAGGAGCCTGACACAATCGCCCCTCCTGTCACGTTTAAGTTCTTTGTTTTCTCTTTATAATCCTTACATGTAAATTGATCCGGCACGTATCCTTGGTTGGGAATTAGGGGATATTTTGGATCTATAATATGTAAATGAGCATCGAAGATTTTCAAAAAAATCCCTCCGTAATGAAATAGTTAACCTAAATGCAGCTTTAATCCTTCGTGGGAAGCTCGAAATCCAAGTCGTTTATAAAACTCCAAAGCTTCGGGTCGCTGTTTATCAGTTGTCAACTGTACAACATGGGCGCCTCTTTCTTTTGCAAGGTGAATGGCCCATTCGATCATTTGAGTTCCTATCCCCTTACCTCGTAAAAATTTATTAGTTCTTACACCCTCTATCGTCGCTCGCCATCCCCCCTGATAAGTTAAGTAAGGTGTGAAGGTGATCTGTAATACCCCAACTATTTCTTCAGCGAAAACAGCTAGGATTAATTCATTATTTGGATCTCCTTGAATTGCATTAAACGCTTTTATATAACTTTCCGGTAGTGGATCCTCAAATCTTTCTCTCTTCCTTCCCAATTCATCATCTGCAAGTAATTCAATCATTTTATGAAGGTCCTGGATCTCTGCTTTTTTACATTTGAGTTGCGTATTCATTATTTACACACCTGCTTCTTTGCTTGTTACCTTTATCATAACCTACTAACAAGCGTACAAATAATACTTTTTTGTTATACACTTTGATAACGGTTTGTTTTCAACTATTTACAATCATCATTTTTAATGATCGCATACAATTTTAAGTCATGTTGCTTTCCTTTTGCATACATCGCCTGTCTCAGTGTTCCTTCATACGTCATTCCACACTTTTTCATGACACCCTCCGAACCTGTATTCTCCAGAAAACATTTCGCTTGAATCCGAACAAGTCCTCCTTCTCTGAAGCCAAATCGGATAACTTCTGTTGCGGCTTCTGTCATCAAGCCTCTTCTCCAATACGTGTTGGATAGTACATAGCCAATTTCACCTACTCGGTGTTTTTGATTCCAAGTAACATAATTGATTGTTCCAATTAACTTATTATTCTCCTTTAGAATAAGGCCCCAAAAATATGACTCGCCCTGTGCATAGCCTTGTAAAACTAAATCTAAGAAAGTTTTTGTATCCTCCAGCGACTGATGCGTTTCCCATGAAACGAATTGAGATACCTCTTTACAGCCCCCGTATTCGTTCATATCATGAAGATCATTCTCCGTAATTCTTCTTAGAATAAGCCTTTCTGTTTCTAATTCTGGTAAACTATTTCTCACATACAAACCTCCTATATTCAACTTCTTATTAAAATAAAAACTCACCCCCAACGTTTTTACTTAATTGTAGGAGTGATTCATCAACTGCCTTATGGAATAATCGTTTTGGATCTTCCATCCTTTCATTATTTATATCTCAGTCCCCATCCTTAATTATTAATTAGGTCCGTGGTTTTGGTTATTCATATTAGCCTGATGAATAATATTTTCCGGAAGATTACGGGGGTCATCATTTAAAGGTTTAGCCTTTTCCCCGGGGTTTATCCGCCCACCTCTTTTTTTGGCGACAAGATCGATAATATAACCAAACACTAATAGCCCTCCGACTATTTGAAGCCATAATGGCATATGAATCTCCCTTTCCTTAGGTTTATTTATTTCTAGTATATGTTTATTTCAGATTATTTACAATATTACTTTACAGTAACTTCCTTTTTCCCTTGAAATGTAACCTTTATCTCATCGTGTTATACTGAAGAAAATAAAAAAGTGAGGGTATTATATATATGGACAATAAATTGGAAAAACTAGCGAAAGCTACTGCAGAAGATTGTGGTCTAAGTAACTACTTTCTGAAAAGAAGCCACATCTTTAAAGAAAGTGGTATACCTGGGGAACATAGCTACCTTTTATCCACAGAGTGGTTCCCCGAAGACTCTGAGCCTATGGATGAAGAACTCAATCCACCTGGTGCTGCTGTGATCGATATTGATATTCAAACTGAAAAAGTGAAGCGAATTATTTTTGTGCAGGATGTCTCCTTTGCTGAAGAAGGCAGTTTTCCAAACTTAAATCAAAAAGAAGAAACGATTACATGGATCGAAAACATTACCGGCTTGGAATTTGGACGACAATTTCAGCTATTGCCTACAGAAGGAACGACAATGCATTTTCAAGCGGCTGTTGATAACATTCCGGTTTTCCCTACTGGTGTAATTAATGTGGAGTTTAATAATGAAGGCCAACTTACGCTATTTTCTATTGATGGTAACTTCCCTTCCGAAGATGCTATTCATTGGGAGCCTTTTGCGTTAACAACAGATATTGTTGAATCTGTTGCGAAAGAACAAATGCAATTGCTTGAAGTGCCTTTAGAGAGTGAAGAAATGTGGAAATCTATCTATAGTGCAACGAGCGTATTTCTAACAAATGACGTTAAGAAAGTAATTACATTTGAAGAGGCAGAAGAACAGGCTGCTTATGTAAAAAAACAAATTATTATGGAATGGGAAGAAGCTATTAAGGATCCTTTTTCTCCAGTAGAAATTGACTTATCTCTTGAGGCTACGGAGGAGGAAGCATTATCTGATCATAGCACTTCTAAGAAGGAACTGGATAAAGAGGATGAGGAAAAAGCAACATTAGAAATTAAGCGGTTCCTACAACGAGTTTATCCTGATGACAGTGGTAAATGGATGCTGTACAGTTTGCGTTTACAAGATTCTTATATCATTGCAGAGTTGCTTCCTGCAGAACGTGGGCGACGAGTAATTGATCGCAAACTTCAGGTATATCTTGATAGTGAAAAATATACTGCTTTGAATTACTCAGATTTTGATAGCCTAATTGAAATTTTTGATCACTTTTCACCAGCTCAGACTCCGGTTTTAACAAAACAGCAAGCATTTGAGCTTTTACGTAAACATGTAGAAGTTACACCTGTTTATGTCTACAGTCAGACAGAAGACAAATATATATTATGTGGAAAAATAGATTGTTCCTATGGTGTTGACGCAGTATCAGGGAAAGTTATCCCATTGGATCAATTATAGATAAGATAGAGGTATACTCTATCTCTGCTTTACAATGCATACCTGCCTATTAGTTAGTTGTGGGCGAGTGATTCTGTCGTAGATTATATTTTCTTTATCAGCAAGGGATCATAAATTTTATGTTGGGGGCCCCCAGTGATTAGTAAAATAGATATATTGCGACGTAACTTAATAGTACTCTAAGCGGCCGTTGCGGAAAAGTGGTTAGATATTAACCCGCTATTTATGGTTTAAAGCAGATACAAATTGATTGGAGCGGAAGGGGGCAATCTAAGAACGCCACGTCCTGTGGCAACGATTGCATAACCAACGTCCTGTTGGCCCGCGACTCCTGCCGGAATAGCATGAGGCCACTGAAAAAGTCCGGTAAATTCTTGAGAAGGCTAGTTCCAAAAAATTACATCACCACTTTTTAGCCTATGAGTGGCATAAACTAGTTCTGGCTCTCCATTTATGCATATTAACAAAACAAAATTTTGGGATAGCGTCTTTTGAAAAACTTCTATTTTAGTAGAAAATGACTTTTTCAGTGGCCTCGAATTGCATGAGCTGAAGACCCTGCACGGAGCGTAGCGGAGGAAGCGACTGAAGCCATGCCGGGCGGCAAAGAAGACACTGTGAGGTTACGAACAGATGTCGCGCTTGTACCCGGAGGTGTGAAAGCGTCCCCCTGCAGTGGAAATCAATGGGTCTATTCCCCTCCTTAAAATGAAATCTACTACAAATTTACGTCGCAGTTTCCTCCAACTATGAAAAAATAAGATTATATGAGGTATCATATGCGCCCCAGCATTTACAATAAATCATAAAGAAGCATGCCTCCGGTGAAAAAGAGGCATGCTTCTTTTAATTTTATAGATCGTCAAATCCGTTTAAATCACTTGTTTTGGTGTACTGTCTTGATTTTTGTTCAAAGAAATCAGTTTTAGTTCCATCAAAGTTATCCACATATGCACGAATCCACTTCATTGGATTCTCCACATGCTCTGGATATAATTCTTCCAATCCCATCATCCGGAGCATTTTATTTGCACGGTATTTAATATAGCCTTCCATTTCCTCTAAATCTATTCCCTCTACATTTCCCAATACATAATTCGACCATTCTGTTTCCAGTTCTACTGACTGCTTAAAGTGATCGTATACCCATTCAACAAATTCTTCTGTATTATGTTCCGGGTTTTCTGCCAATGTTGCTCTGAATAGCTCAGCAATGAAACGGCCGTGCTCCAGTTCATCTCTATTAATATAACTAATCATCGTGGAAGTACCAACCATTTTGTTATGACGAGCCAAATTATAGAAAAATGCAAAGCCAGAATAGAAGAACATTCCTTCAAGTAACGCAGTATACGCTAGCGTTTTTAGAATGTTATCCATTGTAGGTTTTTCCACAAATGAATTGTATTGGTTTACTAAGTTTTCATTTCGTTTCAACAACACAGGATCTTTTCTTCCAAGCTGAAAAGATTCGTTTTGTTCATCCAGTGAGACAACGGAAGCAAGTACATAGGAATAACTTTCATTATGCACAGCTTCTTGCTGGGCAATTACCGCCATTATTGATTGTACGGACGGATCTGTTGCATATAACGAAATTAGTAAAGCAGTCCGTGTTTGTGGGCCATCTAATGTGGACAATAATCCGATGATCTTTAAATATGCCTCTTTCTCTGCTTCTGATAATGTAGAAAATTGTTTTACATCACCTGCCATATTTACCTCATCAGCCTGCCAATAATTCCCGATCAGCCGCTTGTATATCTTATACCAATGTGGATATGCAATATCATTCCAATTCAATATTCCGCTTGATTTCCCCCCAAATAAGCCTGTGGACTTGTTTGGATTACGCGGCTCCAAAGTCTTTGCTTTAGAAAGCATAACTTCTGACATGTTCTAAAACTCCTTCCACCCAGTCATAAATCCTTTTTTCCTGATATCCCCGGGGAGACTGTTCAATTTTAAGCCCTGGCCATTTACTATTATAGAACTGAACCAGTTTATCTACTGCTTTACAAAACAATTCATCCCCGCCAAATTGTGTATCACCCGTACCAAAAACTGCAACATTCTCAGGCTTGTAGCCAATTTCCCATATAAAGTCTTTCACTTCTTCAGGCGTACTGCCCCTATCCCATGTAAATGTTCCAATAAAGATAAAATCATAATGGGAGACATCTACTGGGGGATCTATACCCATAAGATGTGTATCTACCTTAAACCCTTTATCATAAAGTTGTTTTGCGATATGATCAGCAACTTCTTCCGTATTGCCACTATAGGTATGATACGCAATTAGCATCCTCAACTTTGACACCACTCACATTCTTCGACATCATTTGATGTTGAACGTACGTAATAAGTTGTTTTTAATCCTTCCTGCCATGCCTGCAAATGAAGATTTAGCAAAACAGAGGCTTTAATCGTATTTGGCACATAAAAGTTGAATGAAATACTTTGATCTACGTGCTTTTGTCTAGCCGCATTTTGTTTCACAGACCAACGTTGATCGACAATATATGCAGAACGGCGATAAATATCGTACGTACGATGATCTAATTCTGGTGCCGTAACAGGAATCTTGAAATCCTTCTTTTCTTCGTTGTAAAAAGCTTTAAATACAGGATCAATACTAGCTGTAGAACCGGCAATCATCGCTGTTGTAGAGTTTGGTGCAACAGCCATTAAATAGCCATTACGCATTCCGTTCTGCTTTACTTCTTCTTTAAGTCCTGTCCATTTGTCACTCGTATACCCTTTATTGGTGAAGTATTCGCCCGTTTGCCACTTACTGCCTTCATATACAGGATAGGAACCCTTTTCTTTACTTAATTCCATACTGTTTTTAATGGTTAAATAAGCAATTTCCTCATACAACTCATCAGCGAAATTCACTGCTTCGTCTGTCTCCCATTTAATATTCTTCTTGGCAAGCAAATGATGCCAACCGAATGTACCTAAGCCGATAGCTCGGTATTTTTGGTTTGTTAATTGTGTTTGCTTAATTGGCAATGTATTTATATCTATTACATTATCCAACATACGTACTTGGATTTTTAACAAACGATCAAGCACACCATCGGGAACAGCTTTTCCCAGATTAATTGAGCTTAAGTTACAAACAACGTAATCACCAGATTTATATTTTTGCACAATCGTGTTTTCATTTTCTACAAATTCTTCTATAAATTGCGTTGGAGATTGATTTTGCGTAATTTCTGTGCATAAATTCGAGCAATAAATAATTCCTTCGTGTTCATTACTGTTCTGACGATTCACTTCGTCACGATAAAACATGAAAGGCGTGCCTGATTCAAGCTGTGATTTCATTATCCTTTTCATAATAGAAATAGCTGGCACCTTTGTTCTGGAAAGATTCTCGTTTTGAATACATGCTTCGTACTTTTCGCGCCATGTTCCGGTGCCCTTTTCTTCATCATAAAAATCTTCCAACGAGAAGCCCATTACCTGTCGTACTTCATGTGGGTCAAAAAGATACCAATCGCCCCGCTTGTCCACTTGTTCCATAAAGTAATCAGGCAAGCAAACCCCTGTAAAAATATCATGGGCGCGCATTCTGTCATCTCCATTATTTAGCTTCAGATCAAGAAATGCTTCAATATCTTTATGCCATGCATCTAAATAAATGGCAATGGCTCCTTTACGAGTGCCCAGCTGATCCACGTTAACAGCTGTATTATTCAGTTGCTTAACCCAAGGGACTACCCCACTGGACATACCTTTAAATCCTTTAATAGCACTTCCACGGCTGCGGATTTTACCCATATATACACCAATTCCGCCACCATTTTTCGACAGCTTGGCAATATCTGTATTACTGTCGTATATAGATTGAAGACTATCGTCGACCGTATCGATGAAACAACTGGATAACTGACCATGTGTTTTTCCGGCATTCGTTAAAGTAGGGGTAGCCACTGTCATATAAAGGTTGCTAAGTGCCCAGTATGCCTCCTGGACAAGTTGTGCACGTTGCGCCTTATTCTCATCCTGCATTAAATACATAGCAATTATCATCCAACGTTCCTGAGGTAACTCCATTACATTCTTATTGTGATCTGTAGCAAGATAGCGACTTGCTATGGTATGTATTCCTAGATAGTTAAACAGCAAATCTCTTTGTGGATCAAGCTGCTTTTCAAAAGCTTCAATCTCTTCTTTATTATATTTATTTAATAGGTTAGTAGCATAAATTCCTTGCTCCGTTAGCGTACTAATTAATTTATAAAAATTGCCATAACGTAGATGCACATCAAAGTCCCGGTTTTTGGCAGCTTGACGATATAGCTCCTCAAGAAAAATTCTGCTGGCAAGAAACGTCCATTCAGGTGCAGATTCGTCAATATTTTCTAAAGCATTCTTAACTAAAATATCGGTTATTTTTTCCAAAGAAGTATCTTCTTGAATTGCTCTCAATGATTTTTCAATATACTTTTCCGTATTTATGGGTAATTCTTTTGCTGCCCGATTAATCCATTCCATTACCTTTTCTTCGTAATCCAAATTCTTTGTTATCATGTGAAACCTCCTCAAAAAAATAATACCGATATACTGTCACCTTAACCTTTAGTGCAATAAAAAAACCGTTCTCCTCATATTAGGAACGGTCAAAACGACAGAACAGTGCTACTTAAACTAGCATCCATCGTTTCACCTTCTCTAATCCCGGAGAATGGAAACTACAAGTTATGGCAGGTATCCTGACTTTTGGTCTTTCTACTAGAGTCCTTCCCATTTGCTCAATAGACATCTCAAACAGTGGAATCATCTCGTTCGTCACAATTACAGTTGCGGGTACAGTTCCAGAATTTCACTGGATTCCCTTTTAAACACGAATGGTGTAACCATAACCAAAACACTATATATAGTGTTAATATTATATTTAGTTATCGATATATTGTATCTATAGACTATCATAGGTAATGAAGTTTATCAAGAAAAATGTAGATAAATATATACTCAAAAATAAAGAATTTAATATTGAAAGCTTTCTAGTCTGCTAAAGAATTGTTTTATAAATTCATAGAATAATTTTTCCGTTGGCAGCAGTTGTCGTTCTGCGGGGATAACTACACCCACTGTACGAGTTACATCTGGTTCCTTAATGGGAATTTTCACTGTAGAACGTGGTAAATGATCAACAAGCGTAATTTCAGGAACCAACGATACACCAAGTCCAGCAGAAACCAGTCCCTTAATGGCATCAATATCCTTCCCCTCAAAAGAAACTTTAGGGGAAAATCCAAGCTGTCTGCAAGCCTTTATGATAATATCGTGTAATACAAAGCCTTCTGGAAAAAGAACAAAGGAATCGTCCCTTAATTGATTAAGATGTAATGCCTTTTCCTGGGCAAGTCTATGTTGTTCTGGTAATAATGCAACAATTTTCTCTGTAAATAGAATAGAGTGCTTTAATCTTTTTTCATTAAGTGGAACAGGTCCAAGCAACGCTATATTACTTTCACCTCTAATTACAGCATTCTTTAAATCATAATATGAACCTTGATTCAATTCAAATTTTACATTTGGATATTGATTTCGAAAAGCAGAAATAGCAGTAGGTAGAATATAAGCCGCCAAGCTGCTCGGAAAACCGATATGAATGGTACCCCTTTGAGGATCTGTATATTCTTCTACTACTTGTACCCCATCATCTATTACGTTCAATGCTTGCTCCATATGATCAAGAAAAACCCTGCCAATAGGGGTCAATCTTACATTCCTGCCTTCCCTGATAAAAAGATTAACACCAAGTTCTTCTTCAAGATTAAATATTTGTCTACTTACTGCAGACTGTGCAACATGAAGCGCATCAGCAGCCTCTGTAACATGCTCACGTTTGGCAACTTCAATGAAATATTTTAATTGTCGTAGTTCCAAATTTAACCGCCACCTTTTATTAATCTCATTATAGCATTAATTATATCTAATATTCATATTGTTAAGATGAATTAATTCAGGTAAAATAATAAACAGAATATTCATTAATTCGGTTGGATTTTCTTAGCGATAATTTGAAGGAGGTTGTTGATGCCTTTATGAGTCTAATTAAAGAGAAAAAGGTTTCAGATGATAAATCAAGCGTAGAGAATGTAGAAAATTACTTAGAAGGACTTTATAAGCGTGTTCTTGAGCGAAATCCCAATGAGGGTGAGTTTCACCAGGCAGTTGAATTGATCTTCCAATCCCTCTCCCCTGTCCTCATTAAAAACCCTATCTATATTGAAAAAGGCATTTTGGAACAACTAGTTGAACCTGAGCGCGTAATTACCTTCCGTGTTCCATGGGTTGATGACAATGGGAAAGTCCATGTGAATCGTGGTTTCCGTGTTCAATTCAATAGTGCACTGGGCCCGTACAAAGGTGGGCTTCGTTTTCACCCATCGGTCAATTTAAGTATTGTGAAATTCCTAGGTCTGGAACAAATTTTTAAAAACTCACTAACCGGTCAGCCTATAGGTGGAGGTAAAGGTGGAGCTGATTTTGATCCAAAAGGAAAATCAGATAATGAAATTATGCGCTTCTGCCGCAGTTTCATGACCGAGCTTGCGAAGTATATCGGACCTGATGTTGATATCCCGGCTGGAGACATTGGCGTTGGCGCTAGAGAAATTGGTTATATGTTTGGCCAGTATAAGAAAATCCGCGGGACTTTTGAAGCTGGAGTACTAACAGGAAAGGGATTAAATTATGGCGGCAGTCTTGCCAGAAAAGAAGCGACCGGTTACGGCACCATTTACTTTGTAAAAGAAATGCTGAATAGTGCGAACCTGACTCTTCAAGATAGTACAGTTGTCGTTTCAGGATCTGGTAATGTGTCTATTTATGCAATGGAAAAAGCATTAGAATTCGGTGCAAATGTTGTTGCTTGCAGTGATTCCAGTGGATATATTTACGATCCGCATGGAATTAATCTGGATACAGTGAAGCAGATTAAAGAGGTGGAGAGTGGACGAATTGCCGATTATGTTGCAATTCATCCTAACGCTGAATTTGTAGATGATTGTTCTAAGATTTGGACTGTGCCTTGTGATATTGCTCTTCCGTGCGCAACACAGAATGAGATCGACGAAGCTGATGCAAAATTATTAATTGCTAATGGTGTTAAAGCCGTTGCAGAGGGGGCTAACATGCCTTCCACAACAGAAGCAATTGATTTATTCCTTGAGAACGATATTTTATTCGGACCTGCAAAAGCAGCTAATGCAGGAGGAGTAGCTGTTTCTTCTCTCGAGATGGCTCAGAATAGTATGAGAATGTCATGGACATTTGAAGAAGTAGATATGAAATTACAAGAAATCATGCAAAACATATACCAAAATTGTGTGGCAGCAGCCGAAGAATATGGCTATCCCGGTAACTTAGTTATCGGATCAGATATTGCCGGATTTGAAAAGGTTGCAAATGCTATGATTGAACAAGGTGTCGTATAAATTAGTTTAAAAAAGTGCTTAACCGAGTGGTAAGCACTTTTATTATGGAATATAACTAAGTCCGATAAATCTGCTTTAAAATATATGTTAATATTTTTCCACGACTTATAATAGCCATTAACCCAGAACCGCTCGATCACTTTCGAATTGCTCACCTCTTATACGCTGGAACTCGCGTAATAAATCTTCCACCCTTAAACCACGCTTCGCCTTTCCGCTTACTTCAAAAATAATTTGACCTTTATCCATCATTACCAAACGATTACCTAAATCCAAGGCTTGCTGCATATTATGTGTAACCATCAGCGTAGTAAGGCCTGAATTGGCGACAACCTCTTTTGTAAGCTCTGTTATTAACGCTGCACGTGAGGGATCTAAAGCAGCTGTATGTTCATCTAACAACAAAATATCCGGGTCAGTAAAAGTGGTCATTAAAAGAGATAATGCCTGCCTTTCTCCACCTGATAAAAAACCTACTTTCGCATTCAATCTGTTTTCCAGACCAAGGTTCAGTGTCTTTAATCGGTCTCGGAACATCTCTTTCCTTTTTTTAGTTACACCAAATACAAGCTTTCTTTTTTTATTACGCGCATAGGCCATTGCCAAATTTTCTTCAATTGTCATCGAGGGGGCTGTACCTGCCATTGGATCTTGAAATACACGTCCGATAAAGGCGGAACGTTTGTATTCCGGTAAATGGACAACCTGTCGTCCATTGATTAACACATCTCCAACATCAGGGTATAGATTACCGGAGATAGTATTCATCAAGGTTGATTTTCCTGCCCCATTGCTTCCAATTATAGTAACAAAATCTCCCTTTTTAAGATTGAGGTTTATATCTGTCAATGCCTTCTTCTCGTCTGGAGTCCCTTCATTGAAGGTAATGGAAATATCTTTTAAATCCAACATAGTTACGCCCCCTTTGCATGTTGATGAAGTTGTGCTCGTTTCTGTAAACGACGCTGCTTTTCTTTTCGCGCGTGTACTATTTTAGGTGTAATTAATGCTGCTATTACTATAAGAGCAGTCATTAGCTTCATATCTCCTGTTTCTACAAAGTCAAAACGCAGAGCAACTGTTACGATCATACGATATATAATAGCTCCCCCGATTACCGCAATAGTCGCCCTGGCAACGGTTTTGGTACCAAATAATGCCTCACCAATAATTACGGAGGCGAGCCCTATTACAATCATACCTATCCCCATTCCAACATCTGCAAAGCCTCCAAGTTGAGCAATTAAAGCACCAGCAAGAGCTACCAATCCATTGGAAATTCCTACACCAATGATTGTCAGATTATCTGTATTTGCTGATAAGCTGCGAATCATACGTTTGTTGTCACCAATCGCTCTTAGTGCTAAACCAATTTCTGTCTTAAGGTAAAAATCAGTTACTAATTTTATAGTGATTGTAATTACTAGCATAACGATTAAAAAGGCCCACGTGCTTGGCAATCGATCCGCACCCATCGCAGTTAATAAACCATTTAAGGCCTGGTCAACACCGGTATTACCCCAAATCGTTTGCAGTTGGGTGAAAATGGTTGTTTCATTTAATAGCGATAGAGTAGGCGTATCCATGATCCTTAAATTAATGGAATAGAGTGCAGTCATCATCAGAATCCCTGCAAGCAGGGCGTTAATTTTACCCTTTGTATGCAATAAACCGGTAATACATCCTGCAAGAAAACCTGCTCCAATTGCAAATATAGTAGCTATAACCGGTGGGACTCCGTTAATAATTGAGATTGCTGCGACGGCACCTCCGGTAACGAAACTGCCATCTACAGTTAAATCCGGGAAATCTAAAATACGAAAGGTTAAATAAACTCCCAATGCCATTATTGCATAAATGATTCCTGATTCTACTGCACCAAACATAGCTATTAGCATCGTATATCCCCTTCCTTCCGTATTTGATATGTGTATTTGGTGCAAGGAAGAGCCAGGTTGTCTCCTGGCTCTGTTATAGTTATTATCCTACTCATTTTCAACAAATTGGGCTGTGTTATCCCATTCGTCATTCCATTCTACGTTTTGTTCTTCTGCTGCTTGTTTATTAATAAACAGTTGTATTTCAGGCGGATATTCAACAGGGAAATCGCTTGGTTTCTTTTCACCCTGCAAAATTTGTGCCGCCATTTCACCTGTCCGGTAACCTATTGTATGATAGTCAATACCAAAAGTGACAAAGCCACCTTTTGCTAAGGAATCCGGTTCACCAACAATAAGTGGGATATCCTGTTCATTTGCAACTCCTACCACACTGTCCAATGCAGATACTACTGTATTATCAGTAATGATATAAAATACATCAATGTCACTAACAAGTGAATTAGCGGCCTGTTGAACCTCAGCAGAATTTGCTACAGTGCGCTCTTCTATTTTAAGATCTGTACCCTCTGCTGCTTTACGAACAGCCTCGATTTGGGTAACAGAATTCTGTTCTCCAGCATTATATAACATTCCTATTGTTGCACCAGCGAAGTTTTTATTTAAAAATTCGATTGTTTGATCAATTTGTTCTGGGTGCAGATCAACAACCCCCGTAATATTCTCCCCAGGCTCATCCATGGAAGAAACCAATCCTGCATCGACTGCATCGGTTACCGAGGTAAATACAATTGGGATATCTTTCGTTGCTTGCAATGCTCCTAAGGCACTTGGTGTGGAATTTGCAAAGATAAGATCAACCTGATCAGCAACAAAATTATCTGAAATTGGTTTCACATTATTTTGGTCACCTTGCGCACTTTGAAAATCATATTCAACATCCAATCCAGCTTCCTTTAAAGCAGCCTGAAACCCTTCGTATGCTGCGTCCAGTGATGGATGCTCTACGATTTGGCTGGCTCCTATTGTGTATGTTTCTTTCTTTGCTGCATCTTCACTTTTTTCTTTATCTCCTTCCGAGCCAGCAGCATTATTTGATCCACAAGCTGATAATAGTACCATTGCAATTAACATTGCTAAACCAATTACTTTCTTCAATTTGCTTTCCCCCTGTTATGTGCTAAAGTATTGAAAATGTTAAGCGTGATTATATCATATATTTATCGAAATTAATATAGTTTTCTAAAAAATCTTGAAAAATAATAAAAGCAATTGATGGCGGTAAGTGAGTAGAAATAAGTAGTGAGGAAGTTATAGTGCATCATAAAAAGAAGAGGCCACAAAACGGCCTCTTCTTTTGCTAGTGCTTATTTTTTTCGTTTAATACCAATAACTCTTCCTACTTCTTTCGGATTTTCGTCAGGTGTATGATTTTTCGCAAGTTCTTCCACCTGCTTAAACACTTCTTCAGGAAACGGGGAAGCCTTTCCTGATGTCTGATCAATGCCCATCAACATTTGTTCTGAAGTGGCTGCACGTTTACCGTCAGCTCCGTATAATTCAAAAAACACATGAACACGCTTTGCATCATAATCAATTATTTTCAGATGTACCTCTAGCTGTTCATTCAAGCTCATTTCTGCTAAATAACATACATGTGTTTCCATGGTGAAAATCGTATAATTATTCTCTTTGCGCAACGTATCATCGATCCCAACTAATTTCATGAACCGGTCTACGCCCCAACTGAACACACGTACATACTCCGCATCGTTCATATGACCATTGTAGTCAATCCATTCCTCACGAACCTTATCTTCAAGGATTACTTTAGACTTTGTCATTTGATCGTCCCCCATCTATAGCTTTCCATTCATTGTAGCTGCAGGCCAGTACTTTTCCAAGAGCTCTTGTAATTCGACTAAGAATTCGTCTCTACGCTCTTCCAGTTTTTCCATAGAAACACCTTCTGTTTGGTTTTCACAGCCTGTAATAACCTTTTCTGCAAGCTCATCTGTCAGCTCAGGAGCCTCTAGTTTTGTCCATGGAAGCTTAAGTGCAGGACCGAATTGTTCCAATAGATGGCGCATCCCTTGCTTGCCGCCACCCATATGCAGGGTTAGAAATGGCCCCATTAACGCCCATCTCAAGCCAGGTCCGTACACGATAGATGCATCCACTTCTTCTGTAGTAGCTACGCCATCATTTACAATGTGTAACGCTTCTCTCCATATTGCTTCCATCAGACGGTCTGCAATATGTCCTTCAATTTCTTGTTGAACAATAAGTGGCTTCATTTTCATAATCGCATAAAATTCTCTTGCCTTTTCAAGGTTACTATCAGATGTCTTTTTCCCACCTACCAATTCAACCAAAGGCATCAAATATACTGGGTTAAAAGGGTGTGCTACAATAACACGTTCCGGATGATTTGTGCAATCCGCCTGTAAAGTACTTGGCAAAATCCCTGAAGTACTTGAACCAATAATTGTTGCTGCTGGAGCATGTTTATCAATCTCAGCAATAACCTTTCGTTTTAATTCTTCTCGTTCAGGTACATTTTCTTGTATGAAATCAGCTTCAGAAACAGCTTTAGTTAAATCTGGCTCAAAATATAAATTATTCTTGGAAGCATTCTCAGCCAATCCCATTTTTTCCATATATGGCCATGCGTGAGCAACTGCTTCTCGAGTGCGTTGCTCAGCACTTGGATCCGGATCACTCGCAGTAACGGTAAAACCATTTGCCAAGAACCTTGTAATCCATCCGTTGCCAATTACACCTGTACCGACAACTGTAATATGCTTTATTTGCTGTATGTTCAAATTCTCTGCTGACATTTTATTTATTCCGCCTTTCCATTCGGGTTACGCAGATTTAAAAAGCTTCTTGCTTCCGCTGGTGACATAACATCTGCTCCTAAGCTCTGAACAATACCTACTGCTTTGTCTACCAATTGTTCGTTTGTTGCTAAGGTACCTTTCTTCAGATAAAGGTTATCCTCCAAGCCAACTCGTACATTACCACCTTGAAGAACTGATTCAGCAACCATAGGCATTTGCATGCGACCAATACCGAAAGCAGCCCATGTTGCATTTTCAGAAATGCGCGACCGCATGTAGGCCAATGTTTCTGCATCAGCGTCTGCTCCCCATGGAATCCCTAAACAAAACTGAAACATCGGATCTCCCTCGATAAGCCCTTCTTTTACCAATTGATTGGCAAATCGAATATGACCTGTGTCAAAACATTCTAACTCTGGCTTTACACCGCTATCTTTAATAAGTTTTGCTTGTTTACGAAGCCAATCTGTAGGACTAATATACACTTGATCTCCAAAGTTAACACTTCCACAGTCTAATGTGCAGATTTCAGGTAATAATAAGCCAACAGGTTCATGACGTTCCTCAGGTGTTTGCATGTCTGTTCCCTCTGCACCTGTAGCAGGATTTGATTCACTCGGAATCCAGTCTCCACCGCCACCTGCAGTAATATTAATAATTACGTCTGTGTCAGCTTCACGAATTCGCTCTACAATTTCCTGAAAAAGCTTAACATCATGACTTAATTTCCCAGTTTCAGGATCGCGGGCATGCACATGGGCAATTGTAGCTCCAGCTTTAGCAGCTTTTATAGCAGAATCTGCAATTTCTTTCGGTGTTACCGGAACATGAGGACTCTTTTCCGTCGTTTCTCCCGCTCCTGTTACAGCACATGATAAGATTACATTTCTATTCATATTTCTCCTCCTAAAATTCAGATTAAATATTGTATTAGTTGTCATTTAATTAGTATAGAAATTATTTATTTTTCTATTATGAATTAACCATACTATAAGTAAAGATTATTTTAAAACACCATTTCACATAGTATTTAAGAGTATATAAGAGGATTTTAACGTTATATTACCATAAACTTTATACAATAAATATTTCACAAAGTTTATGTAAAATAACAGGCGTTGTCTAATCCCCTTATGTTTGTTAATCTAAAAAAGCAAACGTTCGGAAAATAGAAAGGATGTTATAATATGAAAGCAAGATTAATTGATTGGCCAACGTTTATCAGTGCCTTAATTTTATTACTTGCTGTTTCTATACCTCTTATTATTTTTCCAGAGGCAGGAGCACAGGTTGTTAATGAAGCAAATAAGTTTATGACAGGAAACTTTGGAATACTTTATCTGTTGTTGGGCTTATTGGCATTTGTATTTCTTATCTTTGTCGCATTTAGTAAGAATGGGCAAATAAAGTTAGGTAATCGAGAAGAAAAGAAAGAATTCGGAACTTTTTCTTGGGCTGCCATGTTATTTGCCGCAGGTATTGGCTCAAGTATTTTGTATTGGGGAATGATTGAATGGGCTTACTACTATCAAGGTCCTCCTTTTGGTTTAACTCCAGAATCAAAGGAAGCAATTTCTTGGGCTTCTACTTATGGTATTTTTCATTGGGGGCCTATCGCTTGGGCCATCTACACTTTACCCGCCTTACCTATTGCCTACTTCTATTATGTTAGAAAAAAACCTGTCCTAAAAATTAGTGAAGCTGTTCGCCCCGTATTAGGGAATCTGGTTGATACTCCTCTCGGTGTGGTTATTGATGTATTATTTATGTTTGGACTAATGGGTGGGGCTGGTACAACATTGGCACTTGGTACTCCAATGATTGCTGAAGGTATTCATGATCTTACCGGAATCCCTGTGACCCTTGGTTTAAAAGCTGTCATCATGTTAATATGTACTGCTATTTTTGCTATCAGTTCGTATTCTGGTCTAAGCAGAGGAATTAAGGTTTTAAGTGATGTTAACCTGTGGTTGGCAATTTTTATCTTGGCATTTATCTTTATTTTAGGACCAACTGTATTTATCAGTGAAACTACTTTCACAAGTATTGGTCTCATATTAGATAATTTCTTTAGTATGGCCACCTGGCTGGAACCCTTCCGAAATATGGGTGGGTTTACTGAAACGAAATTCCCTGAATCTTGGACTGTTTTCTACTGGGCATGGTGGGTAGTTTATGCTCCATTTGTCGGGTTGTTTGTTGCCCGTATTTCCAGAGGCAGAACAATAAAAGAAATGATACTCGGTACAATGATTTACGGTACAATTGGATCTTTACTATTCTTTGGGATTATGGGTAACTTTGGTCTTTATCTTCAGCTTTCCGGAGCATTTGATGTTATTGGATTCATGAATGAGTTTGGAGCTCCAGCAGCGATTATTGCTATTTTACACCAGTTACCGATGTCATCTATTATTGTCGGGATATTTACTGTACTTGCTATCGTATTTCTAGCAACTACTTTTGACTCTTCATCCTATATTTTAGCATCTGTTGTACAAAAAACAGTTCAATCAGAACCACTGAAGTGGAATCGTCTCTTCTGGGCATTCACTCTATGTCTGTTGCCATTGGTTCTTATGTTTATTGGAGATTTGGAAGTACTGCAGACAGCAAGTATCGTGGCAGGTTTCCCGGTTATTTTCATTATGTTCCTACTAGCATGGTCCTTCTTGAAAGCCTCAAACAATGATATTCGGGCATCGAAAGACTACCGATCGCCAACCATTCACATTAATCGTAAAGAAATTTTAGAAAAACAGAAAAAAGAGAAGTAGCAATTTTTCATTTCAATTGAGTGGAGAATGAGCGGAACCTTCTACTAAAATAAAAACGTAACATTAAATAAGAGAGTGATTCATGTACTAACCACATGGACCACTCTCTTACCTTTATTTATTCGTTCTAATATTTTGAGGTTATTCAATGATTCGCAATATAAATAGACTGCGAAGTAACTGTAAGTATTGTAAATTACTGTTTCTAAAAGATACACTACTAAAATATATTTTAATACATTTTGATGATCATCAACCGCCCGCGGAAAGCGGAATATTTCCCCGTAGTGGTGATTTACGCAGCCTCTATATTTTTAGTTAGTTCGCATTTTACTCCTACTATGCATGTACAGATAATGTTTGTACACCAACATTTGCAATAGATCCATTGCCTCATGACGAGCTATCAGCTATCCTGCATAATTAATCTTTTTCTTCTCTCACGTACTTGCCATGCTCAGGTACTGCAATCTCCTGGAAGTTGCGTGTTAATTTATCCAATTCTTGCTGAAGCTCATCTCCCAGCATAGGGATTCCATGGCCTGTAACTGCATGAAGAGGATTTAATGACGCTAATTTCTTTACAGAGTTTTCAGCAGCTTCCCAGTCAGGAGTAAAATATCTTGGTGGACCATTTATCTCTTTTTCTTGCTTAATCACTTCAAACATTTCATCTTGTTTTACCGTTGTGAATGCATCTCCAGCTATCAGGGTACTGTCTGATTCACGGAATAGAGAAACATGTCCTGGTGTATGCCCTGGTGTATGATACCATTTCCAATCAGGCATATGAGGAACTGTTCCATCAACCGGTAATTCATGAACATAACCACTTAAATCTATTGGGTCATTCGGGAAGTATTTGGATAACTTTGCTACCAACCCACCAGCAACGGTTGGATCTGGCTCCAGATAGCTGGTTTCGTTTGTAATATAAGGGATTTCCAGTGGATGAGCATACACAGGTACATCCCATCTTCTCAATAGTTCTGCAGCTGAACCTACATGGTCAAAATGGCCATGAGTTAAAATGATTGCTTCGGGTCTGCTGTTTTTTCCAAATAGTTTTTCTGCTTCTTTTTCTATTTCATCTGCTGATCTTGGCATTCCCGCATCTACTAACACCCAATGCTCCTTACTGCCAACAAAGCATAAATTTACAACCTGATTCGTATAACAATGAACATCATTAGCCAAAAGACGAACATTACCATTTCCCACAGAAGTCATGGGCATTACTTTATTTTCATATGGGTTATTAACCATGTCTACACCTCCATATAGCTTTTACTCATTTTTTCCCTTAACCATCTTTAAATAAACACATGCATTAACTAATCCTTTAATACAAATTCCTTACGAAAACAAAAATCCACCACCATTACTGTAAATGTTCTGGTGGTGGATCTGTGTGTTCATGCTGTTTCACTTCAGCAAACAAATTATTATCGCTCTCTTTGTTAACAACTGTATTTTGTTGTAAGTTCTGGATAAATTGATTATTGTTTTGAAAGGCAATTTGGTCGAGCTTTAACTGTAAATCTTCTTTCAATTTTAGCAGGTCTTGTTTGGTAGCTGGCTGAGCTGATGGCTTTAGAGTAAACCCTACTTGGCCATTGGGTTCCAGGGTAGCCCATTGCACATCCTCAATATTCGTAACATTATGCTGTCTCAGGTTTGTTTCCAACTGATCAATCGTCAATCTCATTTTCTTTAAATTTTTTTCATTCAACTTTCCATTCTCTATAACAACTTTAGATTTCCCGGAAATTAAATTCTCAAAAAAATCACCCTTAATCTGGAGAGACTCCATTAAAATTAAAGTCAATACTAAAATCCCTCCAACACCTAAGGTCACCCATATATTTTTACCAGCAACAGGTTGGATGAGTAAAGAACCAATTGCAATCATGATCACAGTTTGGGCCAAGGTCATTTGCGAAATCGACTTTCTTCCCGCAATTCGAAGCAAAAAGGTGCCACCTACAACGATAAGGATTGCTTTCCAAATCCAGTCAAACTCCATTTGTGAATAAACCCCATTTCACAAGCATTTTTGCTTAGTTTGCCACATTTGCCCAACCTTATTCACTATATGATTTGGTGTTCCCTGCTACGTATACTAATAGGTTCATTTTGTTCCATATAGACACTATGCCATACCATAAAGGTTAGAACTGTCCATAACTTTCGAGAATAGTCGCCTTTCATTTGCGCATGTTTTTCCAATAAAGAAAAGATAACGTTTTTATCAAAAATATGCTCTGTCTGGCTTTCTCTTATAAGATTTTTAGCCCATTCGTATAGTTCCTCTCTCAGCCAATGTTTTATAGGGACAGGAAAACCAAGCTTTTTACGGTTTATTACATGTTCTGGCACAATTCCCTGTGCAGCTTTTCTCAAGATTGATTTTGTAGTGCCTTCTGCAATCTTTTGTTCTACCGGAATTTTACTTGCTAAGTCGAAAACTTCTTTGTCTAAGAATGGAACTCTCACTTCTAATGAATGGGCCATTGACATTTTGTCTGCTTTTAAAAGTATGTCTCCAATCAGCCATGTATGCATATCAATGAATTGCATTTGTTGAGTAGGATGACTTTCTTTAACCTGCGCATACAATGGCTCTGTCCATGATTTATAGGTGTAGTTCGGGTTATACTGTTTAAATAACTGGTTCTTTTCCTGTTCTTCAAATATTTTAGCATTACCAATATATCTGTCTTGTAACGGTGTTGTACCTCGCTGAAGAAAACTTTTTCCTTTCATTCCTTCCGGGAGGATACATGACAGCTGATAGATCTTTTTACTAAGTACGGAAGGTAGATACTTAAAATACTTTAGTGATTCTGCTTCCCTGTATATTTCATATCCTCCAAATAACTCATCAGCCCCTTCACCAGAAAGAACGACAGTTACATCTTCCTTTGCTTTTTTTGATAAAAAGTAAAGAGGGATACATGCTGGATCTGCCAATGGATCGTCCATGTGCCACATGATTTTAGGTAAGGCTTCAA
Source organism: Virgibacillus halodenitrificans (assembly GCF_001878675.1). NCBI lineage: Bacteria > Bacillati > Bacillota > Bacilli > Caryophanales > Bacillaceae > Virgibacillus > Virgibacillus halodenitrificans. The sequence continues at coordinate 3,593,310 of NZ_CP017962.1, forward strand.
CAAATTCTTGTGGTGTAATTAGACTAGAGATATTTTCTACATTAAGTTTTGCCGCCGTCTCTTGTGCAACATCTATTTCTGAGTAACCATTTCTAGCAAAGCCAACTGAAAACGTTTTAATTTTAGGGTTTATTTCTCTCGCTAATGCTACAATAAACGTTGAATCGATTCCACCGGAGAGAAATGCGCCTAACGGTACATCACTCTGCATATGTTTGTGAACAGATTCCGACAAAACATCTTTAATCTGGTGAATGACTTGTTTTTCACTGCTCAAAACCGGATTGAATGCAGGCTTGAAATAAGAATATGTTTCTAACGGTTCTCCCCACTCTTTAATAAAATAGTTCCCTGGCTCTAAGGTACATACCCCTTCTGTTAATGTGAGTGGGTTAGGTACATACTGAAAAGAAAGGTAATGCTGGATAGCAACGGTATCTAGAACATTCAGCTGATTTAAGTAGGTAATACATTTTCTTTCCGAAGCAAACGTAAACTCACAGTCACTTTCACAGTAATATAGTGGTTTGATACCAAAATGGTCCCGCGCTCCATACAGCGTCCTTTCTTCTGAATCCCATATTATTATTGAGAACATGCCACGAAGCTTAGAAAAGGCTTTAACTCCAATACTCTGAAATAACTTTGCTACAACTTCTGTATCAGAATCTGTGTGGAACTCAAATCCTTCAGACCTTAACTCTTCCCTAAGAATTTTATAATTATATATTTCCCCATTAAAAGTGAGCACGTATCTACCTCCGCCAAAGTAGAATGGTTGAGATCCTGCTTTTAAATCCATAATTTTAAGTCGACGGAAAGCTAAAGCCATATACGAATCACTATAATAACCCTCCTCATCCGGCCCCCGATGCTTAATTAGCTTATTACTTTCCTTAATTGCTGTAAGATGTTCTTCACTAAATGCTGTATTTTCTTTTAAGAGTACACCCACAAATCCACACATATCTCTTCAGCCCCCTATTATTTGACTACTTTAAAGCTCTCTAGCATATAATTAAATCTAGCACCATGTCCTTCTGCAGCCTCCAAAAAATAAGCCTGTTTAATAACAAACACCTGCCCATTTTCCTGTTCAGTAACATAATATCTATGAACAGGTGTATCCCACTGATTGCCAACTTTTCCCAACTCACTGGCAGATTCCCTCCCAATTCCCCGCAACATTGTGGATGAAATTGGATTATTGACCGTTTCTTCCTCCACTATTTCCAACCCTTCCTTATCTATCTCCGTTTTAATTTGCTTTACAATTTCCCCACTTGGCACACCGCTTTCTTTACTTATTTCCATGTATACTTCTGGATAGTTTTCACCTAAAGGTTCTTTCGGCTCGACTCGGTCTCCATCTTGCCCCTCAATTAGTTTGTAACGGTCTTCATCAATATATATAATGTAGCGAAGCTCTTCATTAGTCTCTAACTGAGTCTTCATTTCCTCCTTATGCCCTTCTAATTCAATTTCCTGGTTTTTCTCTTCTACGAATAATTCCTTTATGTCTTGTATCATTGCTTGCCCTGTCTCTGTCATGAAACCAAATATCAAAAGTGCAATGGTAGCAACTGATGCTATACTGCCCACAAGAATCCTCTTCCTCTTTTTTCGTCGACGGGGTGCTATGAAAAGTTCTTCAGATATCCCTTCCCAAGTCTTTCGCTTAAGTTCCGAATTAACATTCGTATACCTATTTACAGATTTCTTTAACTGCTCATCAAATTGGTTACTATTCACCTGCAACACCCCCTACAATCTCTTTCAATCGTTGCCTGGCTTTATACAGCCTCGATTTCACGGTGTTAACATTTAGTTCAAGAATCTCAGCAATCTCTTTTTCCTTAAATTCATTTAAATATTTTAGAATAAGTACAGTTCGGTGATTGTCATCAAGCTCCTCCATTGCTACTTCTAAGTCTTCTATCCATACTTCACTATCAGAGTCTGTTTTTTTACTGTTAAAATAATCTAGTAGTTGCTCTGTTTCCATACTGATTGCTTGCTTTGATTTTTTTGCAATATACCTTTTTGCTTCATTTATTAATATTTGATAAAACCATGGTTTGAAAGGTTTTTTCATATCATACTTGTCCAGGTTTCGATATACTTTTATGAAGGTTTCCTGAACAATATCAGAAGCATCTGATTGATTTTTTGTTATACCATAAGCTGTTCGAAGTGAGTAATCAGCATATGTATTATATAGCTTTTCGAAGGCTTCCTGATCCCCGTTCTTTATTTTTCGGATAAGCTTTTTCTCTCGATCAAACAATGGAGCACCCCCTCTTTCAAATTGCTCTTACTATATATACCTTTATATTAAGTAAAAAGTTTCCATTTGAAATAAATTATTTTTAGGTTTTCGTTTTCTGCGGTATACTGTTAGCTGAACTTTAAATTATTATTGATTGCAATGTTTAAAAAGGGGTATTAATTATTAGTGAAATAAATACAATAGAGGTGAGAGGTATGAATGATACTAACCAAAATGACTGGGAAGTTATCCGATTTGATGGTGACCTCACTTCATTAGAAGAGACAGAAGTTGCAGAGGAATTCCCATTAACCGTTATGATAAATGGCGAAGAATTTGCAACAATGGTTTGTTCTCCATCCAATTTAGAAAGTCTAGTTATCGGATTCATTGCGGCAGAAGGTGTTATTCGTTCTTTCGACGAGATTTCCTCTCAATCGATAGATAGAGAACAAGGCTTTGCATATATTGAGCTTACTCGCTCTTTTTCTACTAACCAACAAGATTATTCAAAACGTTTTATCGGTTCTTGCTGTGGGAAAAGTAGACAATTTTATTTTCAAAGCGATGTAAAAACTGCCAAGACTATAAGAAATAACCTTTCTATATCAGCAAATCAATGCTATAAATTAATGAGGGAATTGCAGGAACGCTCCGAACACTTCAAGCGAACTGGCGGAGTACATAATGCAGCACTTTGCACAGTAGAGGAATTACTGTTTATGTGCAGTGATATCGGCAGGCATAATGCCTTGGATAAAGTATATGGTTCTATTCTTCAGGAACGTATCCCTTTAAAGGATAAGTTAATTGTTTTCAGTGGAAGGATATCTTCAGAAGTCTTATTAAAAGTATCTAAGATTGGAGTAGGTATTATTATTTCCAAATCCGCCCCGACAAACCTGGCATTAGAATTGGCAACTGATTTGGGGATAACTATTGCAGGTTTTGTTCGTGGCAATAGAATGACTGTATTTACAAACGCCCACCGCATTAGTGAAGCGAATAATAAAAACAATTGAGGAGTCACAGGTTGCCCCCCAACATAGTCCCGCTAACGATGTGGTGTCGATTACTCTTTCTGAAAAAGAAAAGCTGTCATGGCAGGTAGTAATTTACCTGCCATGACAGCTTTTTATCTGTTCATACTGGAGAAGAAGTCTGCTAATGGATCTTCCTCTTCTTCTTCCTTCTCTTCTTCCTGATGGATGTCCAGATCCAATCCGTCCATATTCATATCATCCAGATTACCGACGAATGTTTCTTCCGGTTGTTCATCCTCCTCCTGAGCCATAGCTGATTCTTGTAAATATAATGCTTCATCAATATTGCTCGTATTACTATTTAATGCAGCAAGAAGCGAGGAAGCACGCATTGGATCACTCAGCAGCTGGTATAGAATGGTGCCAATTAGTGCTTCAGAGTGTTCATGCTTTAACCAGCTTTTTTGCTCTTTAGTCAATTGCTTCGGCAAAGGAATGGTGATTGTCTCTCTTTCCCTGGAGAATGTTTCGTTTACACCCTTTAGAACAAACTGAGCAATTTCACTCGAGAAGTTTCTTCTTTCCCTCTCTTTGAGTCTTTGTAGTTGTTTTAATAGATAATCAGGTGTATCGGAAGGAACACGAAAGGTTATTGATTGCCCGCGTTCTATACTTTTATTAGACATGATCTCACCCTATTTTGTTTTTGCAGTTGTTTCTTCTTCCTTTTTCACATTTTTTGCTGATTTATTAACAAAGTCTGTAATTAGTTTATAATAAGCATTTGCCATCATCCATATGCTCTCTGATTCGTCTTCAAAAAACTCAATATTGAATCCATCTAATTTGTTATTCAATGCTTTAATATAATCCTTCAAGACAGCTGATCCGCCACCAACGAAATAACAAATTTCCGATTGAGAATTCTTTGACCATACATTACGAAGAAAACGATATTCCTTTTTAGCGAGCTCTAATAAGATATGATCTGTTATATCATGAACGTTGGTTCTACTTCCTTTTACCATTATGTGGTGTCGATCATTTTTCCTAGTGATGATGTCTACTACATCTCTTCTGCTGTCAAGCTCCACACCATGTTTGGAACGAATTTCCTCGCGAATTTGTTCTAAAGACTCTGATACACCCAAATTAAATCCTTGGGCCTTATCATCGTCTACATTACGATTCTTGATCACAGCAATATCTGTAGATAATCCTCCGATATCCTGAATAAGAATTTGCTTATTTATTAATTCTTTATTAATTACTTTTAGTTCATTATCCATAATAAGATTTACGTAAGCTGCAAATCCTTCAGGATATACTTTTACTTCATCAAACTTAATATTTACTTTTTTCCCTTGATGTTTAGGTGTAACCAAAAATTCTACCTGATGAACAGATCCTAGCAATTGTGACCTGTAGCCAACATCTTTACCTTCTTTTACTTCACGGAGAGGGAGCCCAGTTCCTAATATATAATTGGCATCAATTGTATCATTTTTCGCTGCCTTAAAAGCCTCACTCTCGACTGCATCCAAAGCTAATGATGCGAATAACATAATTAATGTCTGGTCTTCCTCAGACTTACTGCTTCCTGGATCAAGTTCTGTCGAGTTAGTAGTTTTTGTTGCTAAATTACCTACACGGTATACTACATTGTTCTCCTCCAGGGCAGGGGAGTGGACTCGTATGTGGATATTATCCAATACTTCTTTGTCATTTAATTCTTCAATTCCAATTACCGGTCGATCCTCCATGTCCTGTGCGACGACATTTGGTATGTACAATTCATTTTCCATTTTTCCAAAGTTGGCTTTAAGAGCATCATTACCAACATCCACTGCTGCAATTCTAGGGTTTGTCATATTGAAAAAACTCCTTCCAAATTAAGTACTTACTATTACTAGATTAATAGTTTTTAGTGTAATAATCAACAAATGTTTACATGTTTTCTTCGACGTTTACTTGTACACATTTTGCAAACGGCTTCATACCGGTACGCGTACGTGTTTGTTTACTTGTTTACACTTTTGTATTCATATTGTTTACTTTTTGTATACTTGTATTCAATTAGGTATACAAGGGTTTTTTATGGAATTATTTACCTTTTTATTTTTTTAGGAATATTTTACGATTTGATTTTATCTATTCAGGGAAGTAATTACTAACCTCAAAAATATAGAAAAGGATGGGTTGGGATGGAAGTAATTGAAGCATTTGTAGCAGATATATCAAATTTTTTATGGACATACTTATTATCATTCCTATTAGTAATTACTGGTTTAATTTACACTTTTCGACTTAAGTTTTTTCAATTCCGCTATTTTGGTCACATACTCAAAAATACAATTGGGCAGGTATTTAAAAAGAACAGGCATACAGGGACAATCACCCCTTTTCAGGCATTTACATCAGCACTTGCTTCAACCGCAGGAGCCACTAACATTGTAGGAGTACCTGTAGCTATATCTCTGGGCGGTCCAGGTGCCCTGTTCTGGATGTGGATTGTCGCTCTGATTGGAATGGCTACACGCTACGGGGAAATTGTATTGGGTATGAAATATAGGGAGAAAAATGAGAAAGGTATATGGGTTGGTGGTCCACAGTATTATATTAAAAAGGCACTGGGTTGGAATACGGTCGCCCTATTGTTTGCAGTGTTTCTCATGCTGGAAATCATACCTAGTATTATGGTGCAGTCCAATTCCATTACAACACAGCTTCAAGGTGCTTTTAACTGGCCCGTTCAGATAACTGGTGTAATAATAGCTGTCATTATAGGAGTTATTGTCTTTGGTGGAATTAAACGCATCGCAAAAGTAACAGATAAGCTTGTACCCTTTATGGTTCTAAGTTACCTAATTCTTGCTCTGATAATTATAATTTTTAATATAGCTGAGTTACCAAATGTGTTAAGTCTAATATTTACACATGCATTCACTCCAATTTCCGCAGCCGGAGGCTTTGCTGGAGCTGGTATAGCACAAGCTCTACGTTGGGGAATTGCCAGAGGTCTATACTCTAATGAAGCTGGCATGGGGACAGGTCCAGTAGCTCATGCTGCCGCACAAACAGATCATCCCTCCAAACAAGCATTGTGGGGTGTCTTCAGTGTATTTATTGATACTATTGTAATTTGTACTGTTTCAGGCTTACTTGTACTTGTAACAGGTGCTTGGAAGGATGTAGATGCAGCTAATGCTTCCAATATGATTAATGTAGCATTCTCAAACTTGTATGGTGATACATTTGGCGGTGTATTTGTAGCTATATTTTTAATGTTTTTCGTTATCACTACAATAGGAATCCTGATTTTCTTTGGCGAAAAACAAGCAGAATACCTTACAAATTTAAAAGGTGCAAGGGTAATGCGAATTGTATATTTAGTGGCTATCTACATTGGAGCAATAGGAGGGCTTAAATTCGTATGGCAGTTCCTTGATCTAATGTTAGCATTTGTTGTGATATTAAACGTAATTCCAATGATATTCCTAAGTAAAGAAGTTAAAAAACTGACGGATGACTATATATTCCGGTTCTACCACGGTAATGAAGGTAAACCAAAGATAACTCTTTTTACAGATGAATAACCAAACATATATTTTAAAACCTAAAAAAGGTGGACTACGATCAAGTAGTCCACCTTTTAATATAAATATATTTAACGGTTCCAGAAACGATGTTCACTTACTGCTTCTGTAAACCTTGAGACAAAGCTGCTTATATCGGTATCAGTTATCACTCCTGGCTTATCTGATAGAGAATTGTTTTCGAGACATTTGATTCCTTCATGAGTAGCACCAATTGGCTTAAAATGATTATAAGCCTCGTTTACGTAATATGTGGCGTTTTTCCAAAAGGCTTCTTGAAGGTTGTCACCACCTATTACATATATCGCATCATATAGCACCGGATCAGCGGTCGTAAACGTCTGATCAACCTCTAGCTCTTTACCTTCTTTTCCTTTAATCGTTCCTAATTTACTGCTGACAACTTCCGGTTCTGTTTTTTTTTTCTTCAAACCTTCTATAACATGCTTTACATCCTTTTCATTGAAGCCATCTCCAAGAATGACAGCAATCTTTCTCGTGTCTGGTTTTTTGCGGGTGTTTTCTTGACTTAATGCTGGAGATGTTTTGGTAATCTCGTTTGCTATTTTAGACGCTTGCTGAGGCTGCTCTACCCCAATATTTCCAGCTACTTCTTGAGCCATAGCCAGATTCACATTAGCGAACATATTAACTACCTGTTGCTGTACAGACTGATTAGACACTTTGCCTAATTCAAAGCTAAATGCTTGTATAATATGGTCCTTCTCAGCATCTGTCATACTGTTCCAAAATAGAATAGCTTGGGAGAAATGATCCTTGAAGCTTTCACTACGTGCTTGTATCTTTCTGCCATCTACTTTTTCCTGGTAATGCACATATCCACCTTCTTCTGCAGAAGAGGTTTCAGGTGTATTATTTGCAAGAGAATTATTGTGATAGCTTACTTGTCCCCTATTAATCGTTTGTCTACCATATCCATCACGTTGGTTATTGTGGAATGGACACACTGGTCGGTTTATAGGCAATTCATGAAAGTTGGGCCCACCTAAACGTATTAATTGAGTATCTGTATAAGAGAATAACCTTCCTTGTAATAAAGGATCATTTGTAAAATCAATCCCAGGGACAACATTTCCGGGATGAAAGGCAACCTGTTCTGTTTCAGCAAATACATTATCTACATTTCTGTTTAAGGTCATTTTCCCAATAATCTTAACTGGCACGTCTTCTTCTGGCCAGATTTTAGTTGGGTCTAATATATCAAAATCAAAGTTGAACTCATCTGCTTCATCTATAATCTGTACACCTAATTCAAATTCCGGGTAATCCCCTTTTTCAATAGATTCATACAAATCAGCTCTATGGAAATCAGGATTTTTACCATTTATTTTTTGCGCCTCATCCCATACCGTAGAGTGCACTCCTAATGTAGGCTTCCAATGAAATTTAACAAAATACGCTTTTCCTTGTTCATTTACAAAGCGAAAGGTATGTACACCAAACCCTTCCATCATTCGAAAGCTTCTTGGAATCGCTCTATCTGACATATGCCACATAATCATATGGGCTGATTCCTGATTGTTTGCAACAAAATCCCAAAATGTATCATGAGCTGATGCTGCTTGAGGGATTCCATTATGCGGCTCAGGCTTCACTGCATGTACTAAATCAGGAAATTTGATAGCATCCTGAATAAAGAACACTGGCATATTATTACCAACCAAATCATAGTTACCTTCTTCGGTATAAAACTTTGTAGCAAAACCTCTTACATCTCGTGCTAGTTCTCCAGAACCTTTGGAACCTGCCACTGTAGAAAAACGTACGAACACAGGGGTTTTTGAACCTGGTTCCTGTAAGAATTTTGCTCTTGTATATTCTTTCATCGATTCATATAGTTCAAATTCACCATGTGCAGCATATCCTCTAGCATGTACGACACGCTCAGGAATACGTTCATGGTCAAAGTGAGTCATTTTTTCCCGAAAGTGAAAGTCCTCCATTAAAGTCGGACCACGTTCCCCAGCTTTTAATGAAAATTCATCTTCCGAAACTCTTAAACCCTGATTTGTAGTCATCTTTTTACCATGATCTTCTGTACGGAATTCATTTAATTGCTCATTTTTACTCTTTTCATTCACCTTACGTTGATCACTCATTTGACCTCTCCTTCCAATAGAGTTATTCACAATTTTTATTCCCTATAAGAAGAAACTACAAACTTGAAAAAGGAATATGAGAGATTAATAGAGAATAACTATGGGTATATGTAAATTAGCAAATACATACTTGTGGTTTGTCATAAATTTTTAAAATTTAAATTTATTTGTATCATTATTTCCAGATTATGCTATTATAAGATTAATAATAGGATAATAGACCTAGGAACAGGAGATAAAGTCATGAGAAATGTGCGGATCTTTATTATTTGTATATTTATAGCCTCATTAGTAATAGCTTTTTCCTATGGTCATATTACCGTTGAAAAAAAGGTATTTTTAAACGCGCTTTTTTTATTTTGGTTATTTTCAAGTCTTTATTCTCACTTAAATATTGTAGTTAAAAAAGGTAATGTCAATATGGATCATGGCATTTCTTATGGCTTGGCTTTAGCCCTATTCGCAGGCCCACTTGGTTTATTTTTATTTGAATTTGTTCAACGATTTATTGTCTACGCAGGACGGAAAATTGCCGGAACTGCAGACCCGGACGAATTTCTACATACCTTTTATAATATTGGAGCATTTACTCTTAATAATTCCATCGCTTTCTTTCTGTTTACCATCTGTTACCCGTATGTGGAACCGGTTCCTTTCGGGTTTTGGCTTCTTATTATTTTATTAGTAATTGTCGTTGCTCTACTATCCGATAGCTTCCTTATCCTGATATTTTCCTTCACAGGCGAGTTGAAAGGTCTAAAGGATGCTATTGATTTCATAAAGAGTAGAAATGTACTCGATATGGGAAAAACAGCATTTTCAAATGGCTTATTGTTCATACTATTATTGGAACAAAAATGGGAAATGATTATTGCCTTATTCTTGTTAAATTATCTAGTCAGCAGATCCTTTATCAATAAATCTAAAAGCATCAAGAATAAAATGGAACGAGATAAGTTTGAACAAATGGCTTATACTGACTTCTTAACAAATGTTCACAATAGAGCATTTATGGATAAAAAAATGAGTGAACTAGATCAAACATCAGAACAAATAGGAATTATTGTTGCAGATATAGACACATTTAAACGAATTAATGATACATATAACCATGCGGTTGGTGATCAGGTAATCAAGCATTTCGCCTCTGTATTGCAAAGTTCAATCAGCGAAGAGGATTGTCTATTTAGAAGTGGAGGAGAAGAGTTTACTATCTTTTTACGTAATAAAACCTATCAGGAATGTGTTCAATTTGTACATGGTATTCGAGAAAAGGTGGAAAGAACAAAGGTAACGGCGGAGTACCATGCAAATAAAATTACTATTTCCTATACAGCTTCTTTTGGACTTTTTTATTTTCTGACTGGTCAGGAAATGGAAATAATGAAGGCATATATTCAGGCCGATCAACTTTTACTTCATTCAAAGCAGCTTGGTAGAAATAAAGTCTCAACAAAACATGCTGAGGGGGCACTTCCCTCATCTGTTTCATATATCCCTACAAACTAATTGTTTTCCGCCACCTTCCACTCCAAATATGTTATTATGGTTTTGCAAATAAAGACATGTCTGATTTAGGAGGGGTTAGGGTGAAAAATAAAGGGATTCTATTTGTTCTTATCGGTGCCTCAAGCTTTGGTTTTACACCTATTTTTGCAAAGCTTGGTTTTCAACATGGCTATACACTTGGTCAGCTTAATATTATTCAAATGGTTTTATCCTGTATCCTTCTGTGGGCTATTACCATATTTAAACATACTGATTTCAAAGGGATAACAAAAAGAAATATAATCAAAATTATGATCACAGGTTCCTTTGTAGGGCTAACGAGTGTCTTTTACTATGGGGCCATTCAGTATCTTCCTGCTTCTCTAGCAGTAATTCTTCTATTTCAGTTTGTTTGGATTGGGATTTTCTTTGAATGGATCTTTACTAAAATCAAACCAACTATTGTAACCTTGGGTGTCCTGGTGCTTATATTAACAGGTGTTTTCTTTGCTTCAAACGTAATTGGAGGCACCATTCAAAGCATGCCGATTTCCGGTCTGGTGCTTGGCTTTCTTGCAGCAATTACGTATGCAGGATTTATATTCTTTAGTGGAAAAGTAGCAGTAGACGTCAATCCATGGGTGCGAAGCTCGATTATGGTAACTGGATCTGTCGTTTTGGTGTTACTTATATTTATGAGGAGTATCCCTTCTGTCGTAACGTTTGCGCCTGAATTATGGTTAATCGCAGCAGGAGTCGGCTTGTTTGGGTCTGTTTTTCCACCCCTCTTCTTTGCCTTAGGTGCACATTTAATTTCAGGTAGCCTTGCCAATATACTAAGCTCCGTAGAATTACCTGTCGCCATCATCTCGGCAAGCCTCATCCTTTCCGAGCATATCAGTGGCTTGCAATGGATAGGTATTATAATGATTATTCTTGCCATTGTAATTAATGAATTAGGCATCTCCATAGTAAAGAAATTGAAACATAAAAAAACGTATCAGACATAAGTACTGATACGTTTTTATTTGTAATTGTAATAGTGTTAAAGCAAATGACCGGCTCTTGGCTCTTACCTCATTACATGCTTATAAAGCATTCTCTTTCTTATTCTTCTTAATTTGTTTACTTCTTAATTGTCCACATGCTGCATCAATATCTGCACCGTTTTCCCAACGAACACCACAATTTATGCCTTGTGATTTTAATGTTTCAAAAAATGCTTGAATATTTTCTGAATCACTTCGTTGATACTGACTGTGCTCATCTACAGAGTTATATGGAATTAAGTTCACATATGCTAAATGGCGATGGTTTGCCAAAAGCTTAGCAAGCTGAATGGCTTCTGCTTTGTGATCATTTACATCTTTGAGCATAATATATTCATACGTAATTCGTCGGTTAGTCTTCTCTAGGTAGTAATCAACAGAATCCATTAACTTTTCAATTGGAAAAGCCTTATTAATCTTCATGATTCTTGTACGCAATTCATTGTTCGGAGCATGAATAGATATAGCCAGATTTACCTGAATACCGGTATCAGCAAAATCTTTAATCTTATGAGCTAATCCACTCGTTGATACAGTAATATGCCTTGCACCGATATTAAGACCTTTATCATCGTTAACAACATAAAGGAAATCCATCAAATTTGTAAAATTGTCAAATGGCTCTCCAATCCCCATAACAACAATATGACTTACTCGTTCGCCTTTTTCCTGTGCGTCTAAATGCTTCTGTACATTCATAATTTGCTCAACGATCTCTCCACTTGATAGATCGCGACTCTTTCTCAACAGACCACTGGCACAAAAAGTACAACCGATATTGCAGCCTACTTGTGTTGTAACACAAACAGATAAGCCATAATTAAAACGCATAAGCACTGTCTCAATCAGGTTCCCATCCGCAAGTTTGAAAAGAAATTTGATCGTTCCGTCCTTTGATTCCTGTTTTACTTCTTGTTCCAGGGTGTGTAGGACAAAGTTTTCTTCTAATAAAGCTACCGTCTGCTTGTTTACATTTTTCATTTCCGAAAAATCTGTAATACGCTTTTTATAAAGCCAATTCCATACCTGGTCTACGCGGAAACGTTGTTGTCCATGATCCATAAGCCAATCCGTCAACTGATCATATGTTAGTCCGTAAATGGATGGTTTCATATTTGTATACCCTCATTTCTATAAAAAAGCATCTTTTGTTAATAAAGTTGCTTATTTCTCAAAAACATTCCAATATATTATCTTACTATATTACTGAAAATTTGACAATAAGGCAAGCCAGTTTTATTTATATCCCCAATAAGCTCTATTACCAAACAGGTAAGCGTAATAGTGGACGATCATTTATAAAGCGAGTAACATCATTTGGTAAAGATATATTATATAAGTTAATAAAGCGTTGTTTCCATCTGTTAAATGAGATGATAACTTGTTATTTAATTTAACGTTGGAGAAGCTCTAATCTATTAAAAGCGGAATAACTTTTTTAACAATTATTACAGGAGTGATTTAAGTGGATTCTATTCAACCAAAAACCTTTCATGATACACCTTTATCCGTACTTGATTTAGCACCAGTAAATGAAGGAACAGAGCCCACGGATTCTTTTAAAAACAGTGTTGAATTAGCACAGCATGTTGAACAGTTAGGATTTAATCGTTACTGGCTTGCAGAGCATCATAATATGCCCGGAATCGCCAGTTCTGCAACATCTGTTATTATGGGTCATATAGCAGAAAAAACAAGTCGTATACGAGTCGGTGCTGGTGGTATTATGCTTCCAAATCATGCAACACTTGTCATTGCAGAACAATTTGGAACACTGGAATCCTTGTATCCGGAAAGAATCGATCTGGGCCTAGGGCGTGCGCCAGGAAGTGACCAAGCAACGGCTTATGCATTGCGTAGAACACTAAACATGTCCGTTGAGGATTTTCCGATGCAAGTGAATGAGCTACAGGATTATTTCTCAGACAATCCTATTTCTCGTGTAAAAGCTGTTCCTGGACAAGGCCTCTCTATACCTATTTGGCTCCTTGGTTCAAGTGATTTTAGTGCACGGCTTGCTGCAAAGAAAGGGCTGCGTTTTTCATTTGCCAGTCACTTCGCTCCTGCATACACTGTACCTGCACTAAATTTGTATCGCGAAAATTTCCAACCATCCGAAGAGCTGGAAAAACCGTATGCTATGGTAGGGGTTAATGTGATTGCAGCCGACACAGATGAGCACGCTCAGTTTATTGCAACCTCCCTTCAGCAACAGTTTTTAAATCTGCGTAGAGGGCGGCCAACAAAACTTCAACCACCTATTCAGGATATAGAAAGTGAGTGGACACCGATGGAATTAGCAGCAATTAAGCAATCCCTTGATCCTCGTTCCACCATTATAGGTGATAAAGAAAAAGTAAGGAAAGGCTTAGAAAGCTTTATAGCAGAAACACAGGCGGATGAAGTAATTATCAGTTCTCAAATTTATAATCAAGCCGACCGTTTACGTTCCTATGAAATTATAGGAGAATTAATGGAATAGACTAAAAACCGCCTTCCCATTTATTTAGAAGGCGGTTTTTCATTTTCCTAATCAGTGCTTGATTTTATACGTTTTGCGATATCTACGGTTCGCTTCGTTTGATGCTTGACAGCTGCTTCGACGTTTTCAACCATCTTCCCATCCTTGCCTTGGGTAACTGAGGTTCCATATGGATTACCCCCTGCTGGATACACTACATCATCTGTATATCCAGGTGGTACAATTATTGCACCCCAATGCATCATTGATGTATATAGAGATAGAATAGTTGCTTCCTGTCCTCCATGTGGGTTACTAGCAGAGGACATCGCACTCACAACCTTATTCACCGTTTTACCTGCAGCCCATAAACCTCCTTGTATATCCAAGAATTGTTTCATTTGGGACGGGATGTTACCAAATCGTGTAGGCACACTAAAAAGAATAGCATCCGCCCATTCTATATCCTCCGATTTAGCCTCAGGTACATCCTTTGTTAATTCTATATGTTTCTCCCAGACAGGGTTGGAGGCAATTGCTTCTTTCGGGGCCAATTCCTTTACCTTCAAGACCTTTACCTCTACTCCTTGCTTTCTACCAGCCTCTTCCGCCCACTTTGCCATCTGAAAATTTGTTCCTGTCGAACTGTAGTATATAATTGCTAAATTTACTTTCTTCATTTATTTACACCTTTCTATTTATAAGAGATAAGCTTAGAATATGCTATTCAATCTAATTTATACTGCAATTAAACTACACTTCTGTTGTAAACATGGTTCCTACTAGTTATAATTAGATTATGTGAATTGCTCACAATAATAAAATTAAGGGTGAGAAGATGGGGAAACGAATTTTTTACTTTTTACTGACAAACGTCTTGGTTCTTGTCACAATTAGCATTATTTTTTCACTGATTCCTGGTGGTTGGAATTATATTGAAGATGGTGGTATCAACCCGGTATCATTATTAATATTTAGTGCAGTAATAGGCTTCACTGGATCATTTATCTCCTTGGCTATGTCTCGCTGGATGGCTAAGAAGATGATGGGTGTTCGGGTCATTAATCCAAATGAGGCTATGTCTGCAGAAGAAAGATTAGTAGTTGAAAAGGTACATCGCTCTGCACGTACAGCAGGGCTTATGCATATGCCTGAGGTGGGCATCTATAATTCCCGAGAGGTAAATGCTTTTGCTACTGGGCCAACCAAAAAACGCTCGCTTGTGGCTGTCTCAAGTGGTCTGCTCCAAGAAATGGATGATGATGCAATTGAAGGTGTTATCGCTCATGAAATAGCTCATATAGCTAACGGGGATATGGTTACAATGACTTTGCTGCAAGGTGTTGTAAACACATTTGTTGTATTCCTTGCTCGTGTTGTAGCATTTGCAGTTTCGCGATTTGTAAAAGAGGAAATGGCACCGATTGTACATTTTATTGCGATTATTGTTTTCCAGCTTATTTTTTCGATACTTGGAAGTCTTGTTGTATTCGCATACTCACGGCACAGAGAGTACCATGCCGACCGGGGTGGTGCAGATATAGCAGGTAAGGATAAAATGAGACATGCTTTAGAATCATTAAAAAACTATGCCAACCGCACACAGATGAATGAAGAGCAAACAGCCATATCTACCCTAAAAATAAATGGAAGACGTAAATCCAGTATTTTCTCTACACATCCAGATATTGATGAACGGATTAGAAGGCTGGTATAATTCATGCAACAAATAAAAAGCCTTTCACGTGAAAGGCTTTTTATTTATCTCCATCTATTATCATAGTTGGAAGAAACGCGAACTAAAGTATATTTTATTTTAAGGAAGCGGATGGACCCATTGATTTACGCTTTAGTGGGACGCTTTCCACCGGCATGGCTTCAGCCGCTTCCTCCGCTACGCTACGTCCAGGGTCTTCAGCTCATGCTGTTCCGGTAGGAGTCGCGGGCCAACAGGACGTTGGTCATGCAATCGTTGCCACAAATGTTTTCGGTGGGACGAGGAAACGCAGTCCCAGGACGTGGCGTTCTTAGATTGCCCCCTTCCGCTCCAATCAATTTGTATCTGCTTTGTACATAAATAACGGGTTATTATCTAACCACTTTACCAGTGAAAGAAAGACACGAAGACTCCTCGGAAAGAAAAAACATCTTTCCTTCGTGCGATGCAAAATTCGCTGAAGCCTTCCTTGTCCTGTGGGAAAAGCAACAGGGCTTTTTGATGGGGCGAGTAATCGCAAAAGATCTTCGGTGGGACGAGGTGACGCAGTCCCAGCCCCAGCTGAAGATCCCGCAGGACCAGAAAATCTTCTATGAGAACCCATCGCACGCAGAAAAAGTGGGTTTCTTTTTCAAGGAAGTGGTTTTCTTCCGAGGAAGCTGAAGCGTTGCCCACGGAAAGCGAAGTGTATTTTCCGAAACGGTCATTTACAAACAACCAAGTTACGTCGCAGTTTATCTAAAATTCACCTATCTAGCTAACCCAAGTCACTTTTTTACAATAAATGTAAATAGTGAATCAGTACAAATCGGGGACTCTGCAGGAAAATATGGGGACATCCTTTCGGAATTTAGCA
This sequence comes from Virgibacillus halodenitrificans, assembly GCF_001878675.1. NCBI lineage: Bacteria > Bacillati > Bacillota > Bacilli > Caryophanales > Bacillaceae > Virgibacillus > Virgibacillus halodenitrificans. The sequence continues at coordinate 3,609,849 of NZ_CP017962.1, forward strand.
ACTGTACTTATATCAAGTGTTTCTACCACCGTCTCCACCTCTGCATCACTACCCGTCTTCAAACAATTCCCCCATGGATCAATGACCATTGAATTACCTGCAAAATCAACACCGTCATACTCACCTACACGGTTACAAGCAACAATATAGATTTGATTTTCTATTGCCCGGGCAATTAAAAGAGATTTCCAGTGGTTTTTCCTAGCAGTTGGCCATTCTGCTACTACATACACAATCTTTGCCCCATTTAAAGCTAAGCTACGCGTTAACTCTGGAAAGCGAAGGTCAAAGCAAATAATTATTCCGGCTTTTACTCCATCAAGTTCAAATACTTTAACTTTGTCTTTCCCTCCGGTTAAATAGGCAGGCTCATCAAGCATAGGAACTAAATGAATCTTATCGTAGCGATAGACAACCTCTCCATTCCGATCAATGATTATACTCGTATTATAAAACCTGTCGTCTTTCTTATTAGCAAAGGATCCTCCTATAATATTCACATCATGCAAATATGCCATTTTTTGTAAGAAACCAGTAATTGGCTCCCCGTTTTTCTCCGCTACACTTTCCAGATTAGGAAGTGTATAACCCGTTGTCCACATTTCCGGAAGAACAACAGTATCCGGTCTTTCTTCTTTCATCGTACTATTTAACCAATCAGCTACTTTTTCCTTGTTTGCTGGTGGGTCTCCAGGTATGATATCCATTTGATAAATTGCGTGTTTCACTATAAGCCCCTCCCCACAATCCTTTTTTATAACCAACCATTCTCCTTGAATTTGGAAATTGCCTCAATACGATTTCCTACTTCCAACTTTTCCAGAATAACAGATACGTAGTTTCTTACCGTCCCATTTGTGATGGCTAGCTTTTTAGCAATTTCTTTTGTGTTTTTCCCCTCAGCAATAAGTTTTAATACTTGTGTTTCTCTATCCGTAAGCGGATTTTCAGCGTTGTAAACCATATCCACTAATTCAGGTGAATAAATCCTCCGACCCTCCATAATTTGGCGAATAGATGTCGCTAATTCATCGCTTGGGCTATCTTTTAATAAGTATCCACTAACCCCTGCATTTCTCGCTCTTTCAAAATATCCTCTTCTTGCAAAAGTGGTTAAGATAATTACTCTACATGCCATTGCTTTTAGTTCTTCTGCTGCTTCCAGACCGCTTTTTAGAGGCATCTCAATATCCATTATACAGATATCCGGCTTTTTGAGATGTACGAGATCAAGGACCTCTTTCCCATTCTTTGCCATCCCAACTACTTCCATATCCTCTTCAAGGTTCAATAAAGATCCTAAAGCGCCAAGCAGCAGTCCTTGATCTTCTGCTATCACAATGCGAATCATTCCTCTTTTTCCTCCTTTGACTGTTGGATAATGTTCGGTACACTAATTTTTAAAGTAGTACCATTCGCAGGGATGATTTCCAGGCTACCATTAACAAACTCAAGTCTTTCTTTCATTCCACGTAATCCATGACCATTAAAGATATTTATGTTTTCTTTTGCTCCAATACCATTATCTTTAACAAGAACAATTAATTCACTTGAGCTTTCTCTTATTTCGATATGGCATTTGGAAGCTTGGCTATGCTTAACGATATTTGTTGCAGCTTCTTTTAAACACATGCTTACCACATTTTCAACGAGTAAGGGGGTATCATTCAATTCTGATGTTCCTTGGAAATGAAACTCCACCTCTGCTGCTTCCATGACTTGTTGAATGCGCAGAAGCTCTTCTTTAAGTGAAATTGTTTTCATATTTGAAACCATTTCTCGTACCTCTTTTAATGCTGTCCGAGCAGTTGAATGAATATCATTTAGTTCTTTCTTCGCTGTATCTGGCTCAACATGTACAAGCTTCCCAGCCAAATCACTCTTCAGACCAATTAATGAAAGCTTCTGACCAAGCGTATCGTGGAGATCTCTTGCAATACGCTGACGTTCTTCATACACCAAGAGCTTAGAAATTTTTTGGTTTGCACTATCCAATTGCAGTTGTAATCTCTCTGTTTTATTTCTTACATATAAATTAATAGGTAATAAAATAACACCAATAATACTAATAACTACGAAGGGAAATTGTGCTAAAAAAAGCGGATTTTGATTGTAAAAGCTAAAAGCCGCAGCGCAAATAGTTGTAATTATATGCACTACATATAATGTTATAAACCCGGCTTTATTTTGTATATTCCCAATAAAAAAGGCCAGAAACAAGGCGAAATAAATATAGCCAAACAATAAGGTCATTCCAATACTTATAGCCATTTCTATTCCAACAGAAACATATACCGTCCAGCCTTTTTTAATAAAAGATAAACGATACGTTGCAAAAAAAAGAATAATTAAAATAACCCCAATTATAATTTCAACAGTTGTTGTGGAGCGGAAGATAAAATAAGATGGAAGGATACAAAAAGCTATCCAGGCAAACGCACTAAGCCCTGTGTTTTTAGGTATAATATGAAACCAATTCTGCATATGTCATCTTTAACCTTTCCAGCCATATTCACTTTCAAGCTTTTGTACAGTATACCAAAAACCCCACTATCTTACATAGCGGGGTAAATAAAAGACATTATTTTTCTGGAATACTCGGTCTTTGTGGATTAAGTTGGATAGAAAGCTTTCTTTTTCTAATGAGACTTTTTACTTCTTTGAATGTAACAAATGACCTTGTTGCTTCATCATATAAACGAAAACGTATCGATTTTAGACTTGTCGCTAATGTAATAGTAGTTGCCTTTTGTAATGGCGGAGTAGATTCATGTGCTTTCTCCAAGTGATAGTTAGGTACTCTCGGACTCAGATGATGCACATGATGGAATCCGATACTCCCAGTCAACCATTGTATTACTTTGGGCAACTTATAATAAGAGCTGCCATCTACTGCTGCTTTCACAAAATCCCATTCGTCCTCATTTTCAAAATAGGAATCTTCAAATTGATGTTGCACATAAAACAACCAAATCCCTAATGCTCCGGATACAAATAAGATAGGAAGCTGAATCATTAGAAATGCCTGCCAACCTACAACCCAAATTAAAAGAGAATATATAACCATAATGGACACATTAATTAAATACGTATTCAAACGTTCCTTTCGTTTCGCCCCTTTTCGATTAAACCTGTTAGACAGGAGGAAAAGATACAGTGGCCCAAACCCGAACATAACAATGGGGTTACGGTAAAGTCGATAGGCAAGTCGCTCCCAAACAGAAGCTTGCACATATTCCTCAACTGTCATTACCCAGACATCGCCGGTTCCGCGTTTATCCAAATTACCACTCGTCGCATGGTGAATTGCATGACTTCTCTTCCATTTTTCAAATGCAAAGAGAGTAATAATACCTGTTATCGTCCCAACAACTCTGTTTGCCTTACTGCTTTTGAAAAATGAACCATGAGTACAGTCATGGAAAATAATAAATATCCGTATGACAAAGCCTGCAGCAATTACAGATAACGCCACTGATAGCCATATGGAAAGAGATAGACTTTGATATGCCAAGAACCAAAGCAGAAAAAACGGCAGAATTGTATTTATCAACTGCATAATACTTGCTTTCATATCTGAATTTGCAAAAGATGCAACACTTTTTCTTAATTGTGCTTGTTTTTGTCTACTCATAATTACCTCCTAATATAGAGAAAACGTTCTGTTTCATTTATCATAGTGCAAATCAAAATGCTATGTAAGACATAAATGTCAATAATGTAATATGACAAATGTCATGGGTTGGATATATAAACAGTGACCGGATACTAATTCTACCCTGTTTTTACATAGTAATTTAAAGTTTTTTTTATATGCCCTACAAAAAAGAAGCAGGCCACATGCCCGCTCCTTTCTTAAATTTATCCATTATGCGCTTGATGAAGCGGTGGGGGTACTAACCAGCCCTTTTCTTTATTAAGCCTTAATAGCTTTGCTCCAAAAGCTGCTTTTTTCGTATGGATCTGCCCAAACATCATGGCAATATCCTCTCGAATGGATTGACCCATTACCTGACTTGCAGCAACTAGGCCAGCTGCAACTCCAATAGACATGGCAGCTGCAATTTCCGGATCCTGCACACGTGCACCTGTTGGGATGTCCTCCAGCGATGCAGTTGGTCTATCAGGTGGTGTCGGTGGTAAACCTACTCCATTTGCCTTTAACAATGCTTCTAATTCCTGAATTTCCTGGTTTCCTTGCTGAATCGCTTCTTCAATAAGTTTACGAAGATCCTCATCACCTGCGTGGTTTAAAAAGGTTTGGTGCCCTGCCACCATCCCCTTCATCGTGTTTACTGCTGTCCAAATACTGTATACTTCTCCATAATGCATCGGTTCATCCGTCGGATTGCCACTTAGTATGCCCATTTTCAGCCTCCTAATAATTTTCATAGTCGTGCCACCTTCCTACATTGCACTGTCATATGTTTCCTTAAATAGCATCCCTTTATACCCAAGAAATCACTTGTTGGTTTTTCTCAACGATATGCTTGTATAATAGTAGGTGGCTAACGATCATATAGATATTTAGAGGAGGTATATAAATGAAATTAGATAAAGTAATGGACAAATTGCAGCATCGCAAACCATCTATTTTAGGATATAAGGACTTCTTTAAATCGGCCGTTCTATTACCCCTTATTGATATAAATGGTGAAACCCATATTTTATTTGAAATTCGATCCCTAAAATTACGCAGACAGCCAGGTGATATTTGCTTTCCGGGAGGAAGAATAGATACAGATGATCCTACCCCTCGTGCTGCTGCACTTCGGGAAACAACAGAGGAATTAGGTATTCTTGAAAGAGACATTGCAGACGTGGTACCACTTGATTATATTGTCTCCGATTTTGGCAGAATCGTTTATCCCTTTATTGGTAAAATATCTGCAAGCTCTTCTTTTGCGCTTAATAAAGAAGAAGTAGAAGATGTGTTTACGGTTCCACTGGATTTCTTTCTTAATACAGAGCCGGAAATACATTATGTGAACATGCAGATTACTCCTGAGCCTGATTTTCCTTATGCTTCCATTATTGGGGGAGAAGATTATGACTGGCAAGTTCATCGTATTGAAGAGATTTTCTATTACTATGAAGGTAAAGTGATTTGGGGATTAACAGCCAAGATTCTCACACATTTCCTTGAACTGCTAAAATCTGAATAGCCCTCCCTCTAAAGGAGCACTACAAAGTGTAGAATGCCTTGTTTAGCAAACTTTAGAATATAACTTGTATTACGTTGAGATAAACAGATTATTTAATACTATTACGTTTGCTGCACAGTTGGATGAAACTGCGAACTAGTGGTGGAGCACCAAATCTCGCTGCGGAAAAATATTACGCTTTCCGCGGGCGGCCTGCAAGCCTCCTCGAACTCCACTAGCGTTACGTTCTGCGGGGTCTCGCTAGTCTCGCTTTTCCCGCAGGAGTCTTCATATTTTTCCTTCGCTCATGACTGCATTCTAAGTATCCAAAATAAAAGTTCAATACAAATTGATTGGAGTGGAGGGCGGCGACTCCTGCCGGAATAGCATGAGGCGAAGACCCTGGACGGAGCGTAGCGGAGGAAGCGGCTGAGGCCATGCCGGGCGGCAAAGAAGACACTGTGAGGTTACGAACAGATGTCGCGCTTGTACCCGGAGGTGTGAAAGCGTCCGCCTGAAACGCAAATCAATGGGTGCTTCCTCTGTAAAATGAATTACTTTATTCTCCACAAATTACGTCGCAGTTTATCTATATTGCGAATGAGTTTTAAACTTACATTAATATTTCAGAATCAAAAAAGAAACCCTGCCATCATCGGCATGGTTTCTTTTCTACTTAGTTCCAATCTATATTAACAGGTAATACGGCTTCTATCTGATCTTCATAAAGTTGTTTCTGTTGTTCTTCTATCCATAACTGAATAGCTCCATGATCATTACTGCTTCTAATTAAGCGGCCGATTCCTTGTCTTAAACGAAGCAACATATATGGTATGTCGACTTCATAATCCGGGTTTTTTGCATGCTTGCGCTTTGCCTGAAAAACCGGATCCTTTGGTGGAAACGGCAAGGATGAAATAATAACCTGTGTCAGCGCCTCTCCAGGAATATCCAATCCTTCCCATAAGTGATACGCACATAAAACGGAAGATGCTGTTAATTGGAAAGTGCGAACTGTCTCACTTATTTCGCGATCTCCTTCATAAAGAACGTGGAAAGAAAATGACTGTAAGTTAACCCATTCCCTAAATTCCTCCATGTCTTCCATTGTAGAAAACAGGACCAGGGAACGTCCTTCATTTTCTCTCAGTTGCTTGCCTATTCTTTCCCATTTGCTCTGTTTATCACTAGCGATATGACCAGCTATTTTCATCTGCTCCTCATAATCAAATGGGGAATCAACAGAAAAGGAATCAAATGATTGAATACCTAGACTGTTAGCCAAATAAGAGAAGTCGCCTGCTTGAGCTAGCGTAGCAGAAGAAAAGACAAATGGGATGTCTTGGGAGAATACTTCCTTTTTAAGTACCTCTTCTACTAATCGTGGCATAATTACCAAATTAGTGGATGTGTCACTTTCCTCTAACCAGTAAATACCTTCATCATCTTTTAATAAAATGGACAGCCCATAAGAGAAAAACTCCAAGTATTCTTCAATAATTTTAATATGATAATCTTCCATCGTAAATAGTTCCGCATCGAAAACTAACTGTTCAAGCAATTGCTGAACTTTTTCATACAAGGATTGAGCCATTTCAAGCATTGTAGAAGAAAAATTTATTTCTTTTCTATTAGAACCTTTTACATCAGTCGTATTCTTACCAAGTAACTGAAACCACTCGTCATTCAATGTTAAGATATCCTCAACTAAATATAACGTTTCCTCACGTACATCCTGACCCATATAAGCTGTTAATACATTGGACAATGTTTCAAAATTATATCGGTAGGTTAAACCTTTTTGTGCTGCGAATTCTAAGAGATGGCCCTCATCAAATACAACACAGCTGGCTTCAGGTAATAATGGCATTTGACCTTCACGCTTCCTGGATTCCTTCGTCCAAATATGTTCCATGTAAAAATCATGTGAACATATAATTAAATCTGTTGCATGTCGATAGTACTCTCTGTTTAATGTTTGGCCACTACGGTGACGCCATTCACAGGTAGAGCATTGTTCAAGTGGGTCCCAGGCAATCTTTTCCCAGCTTTCATTAGACACCCACGGATATTCTTTTCTGTCTCCATAGCGTTCAAAGGATTTCATCATAGCACTCGTATCAAAGACAAAGTCCGGAATAGCATCATGCACTTCATGAATATCTTCATCGTCTGTCTGCTCGACAAGTGCATCTAGTTTTCGTACACATACATAATTTTCTCTTGCCTTAGCAAGCCTTACATCAATAGACAGGCCAAGCGCTTGTTCTAATTTTTCTATGTCGCCGTCTTTTTTTACTAGCTGCTCAATCAAAGTTTCATCTGCACAGGAGATAATCGCTGGTTTACGTCGATAACGTGCATAACAGATAGCATAAAGCAAGTACACAAAAGTCTTTCCTGTACCTACACCGGCCTCAGCAAATATTGTGTGTTTATTTTTAAAGGCCTGTTCTAGTTGAAAAGCCATATAAATTTGTTCATCACGCAGTTCGTAACCCTGCTCTGGTAATATATCGTAAAAAACATCACCAATATAATCCCCAAGACGATCAAAGAAATTTTCTGTTTTGGAAATGGTAAAAGGAAGTGAATTTGTTTTCATCATAGTAAACTCCTCTTAAGTCGTTAAAATAGTTATTATACGTGACAGGAAAGTCTCTGTCACGAATTTTTTTATCCCATTCGAATCATACACAATTCTACCCCTTTTTCCAAACAAAAAACCGATTGTCCCTCCCCCCAGAAGGAAATCGGCTTTCATCTATATAATAACCCTTGTCTGAATCCACTATAAACGAATTTTTTTGCAAATCAGCTAGTACTGCCCACTAGCTCCTGCATACTTCCATTCTTCAAAAAATTGGCATGCCAAGAAAATGCTTTTTCCATCACATGTGGTGTTTGCCCACCATATTTTAAAGCCTCATTATAATAGTCCCATAATTGCCCACGGTACATTGGGTGGGCACAGTTTTCTATTATAAGTGGTACTCTCTCTCTTGGAGCTAATCCACGTAAATCTGCATATCCCTGCTCTGTCACTACAACATCTACATCGTGTTCCGTATGATCAATATGGGATGCAAAAGGAACAATACTGGAAATGTCTCCGTTCTTAGCAATTGACTTTGTTACAAAGATAGCTAATCTGGCATTTCTTGCAAAGTCACCAGATCCTCCAATTCCGTTCATCATTTTCGTTCCTGTTACATGTGTGGAATTAACATTTCCATAAATATCGAATTCTAACGCAGTATTAATTGCGATTAGTCCGAGTCTACGAATAATTTCCGGATGGTTTGATATTTCCTGTGGACGCATAATCAATTTATCCCGATATATTTCAAAGTCCTCGAAAACTTGCTTCATTTTATTTTCAGAAAGCGTTATAGAGCAGCAAGAGGCCGTTTTTACTTTTCCCGCATCAATGAGATCAAAGACCGCATCTTGAAGCACTTCTGAATAGACTTCTATATCTTTAAATTCCGAAGTCAACATGCCATGTAATACAGCATTCGCTACAGAACCGATTCCAGATTGTATCGGAGCAAGCTCTTCTGTGAGTTTACCTGCTTTTATTTCGTTCCTTAGGAAATTCAATAAATGATCAGCCATCATTCGTGTTTCCTCATCTGGGGGAACTATAGTAGAAGGAGAATCTTGTTGATTTGTAACAACAATCCCCGCTATTTTATCTAAATCTACTGGAATGCCAATAGTTCCAATTCGATCCTTAACGTTCGTTAAAGGTATTGGTGTACGTTCCCCTTGCTTTTTCGGACTGTAAAGATCATGCAAGCCTTCTAATAATTCAGATTGAGCTGTGTTGATCTCAATAATAATATTTCTCGCATGTTCAGCAAAAGCCATGGAGTTTCCGATGGATGTGCTTGGGATAATTTCGCCATGCTCCGTTATAGCAACCGCTTCCAAAATAGCGTAGTCAACAGTTTCCAGTGTATTTGATCGTAACATTTCAGCTGTATGTGATAGATGATGGTCAACAAACAAATGTTCACCTTGATTTATCTTCTTTCGCATTACTGGATCTGCCTGAAACGGTAACCGTTTGTTAACCATACCCACTTCAGCAAATAGCTTATCCACATCTGAACCTAAAGAAGCGCCTGTAAATACATTTACTTTTAACTTTTCTCCTTTAATCACACGATCTGCAAGGGCAGTAGGCACTGCTTTCACATCCCCTGCACGGGTAAAACCACTCAATCCTAATGTCATACCATCGTGGATCAGTGACGCGGCTTCCTCCGCAGTGATCACTTTTTTACGGAGCTGGGAATTTTTAATACGCTCATTTATTTCTCCCATAAACTTACCCCACTTTCTATTTCATAAGGTTAAGAATAATTGTAATATAAGCGCTTTCTTAATTGGGGTTTTATGTGAATATAAGTAAATTACTGATTAAACTACAAAAATACAGGCTTAAACCAGCATATTTTTATCCTTAGAATCCAAGTAATTTTCTGAAGTAGCTGGAGTAGGATTGGCTTACTGGAATTGTCGCGCCATTTTTCATAGATAATAAGAAGGTCGAATGCGTATCAGGAAAAATATCTACAATGTAATTAACGTTCACTATGAAGGAACGATGACAGCGAATAAAGGATTCTATTGGTAAAATATATTCAAACTCCTGAAGCGTATGTTTATGTATACCTGCAACCTCACCTGCGATCACATGTGTTTTTCGCTCTTTCACTTCTAAGTACATAACTTCCTGAAAAGGAATTGGTCTCCATCCATCAGCGGTCTTCACTGTTACAACAGACTTTCCTTCTGTCATCGCAGGGTAAATAGCCAATACCGCCCCTTCCAAGTCTTCCTCTTGATAGAATGGAACAGCCATGCCATGGTATGGTACACCATACACATTTCTATTAATGAACTCGGAAACCTTTTGTTCGGATAGCAGTGCCTTACTGGCAAGCGTCCCCTCTTTTATAGCATCCCCTGGCCTGATTTTTAAATCAATCCGTTTGCTTGGACGATAATAAATATATTCACTTTTATTTGTGACCCCTATAGAAACCTCATCAGAAAAAAGCTCTCCGATAACATTTAATAAGGATGTGATTGTTAATTTCTGCATAGAAAAACCTCCACAAAATAAAGCACAATCCCTTTCGCAACGGAATTGTGCTAATAAATTTAACTGTTTATTTTGCAGTAAATGTCTTTGGCATTACTGCTGCTGTGACTTCGCCTTTCGCACAGCATTGATCTCCTGCAAACACTTCAGTATGTATCTTCCACTTCTTAGGGTGTATTTCTTCAATTGTACCAACAGCCTTCAACTCGGTAGCATGGGGAGTTGGTTTTAAAAAGTCAACGTGAAGCGATGCAGTTACAAATCTGGGTGGCTCTATACCATCGCCAGGCTCATGCCCATTTTTCCGATGCAAAGCGAGTGATGCAGAACCGGTGCCATGGCAATCAATTAATGAGGCAATTAATCCTCCATATACAAAGCCGGGAATGGCAATATGTTCCTCTCTTGGAGTGTAAACCGTAATTGTTTGATCTTCGTTCCAGCTCGTTTTAAAGTGTAAGCCTTCTTTGTTCAACCTTCCACAACCGTAACACCAAGCATAGTCATCTGCATAATCCTCTTGTATTGCCGGGACCTTTTCCTTCATCATCACATTGCCTCCTTTTCATCTAATTATAGCATAAACATATCCCAATCAAAGGATGACAGAATTGTACTTCTCAGCTAAAATGGGAAGTATACATATGATTTAAACAGAAGTGGGGTTTTGTTATGAGAAGAATGGTTATTTTAGGCGGGGGTTATGGAGGCTTAAGAACTCTTTTGGGCATGTTAGAACATCAATTACCGAATGATGTAGAAATAACGTTAGTTGATCGCAATCCTTATCATTCGATAAAGACTGAATTTTATACGATTGCCGCTGGTACCGTTGCAGAAAAGGATGTCCGCTTGGATTTCCCTGAAGACAAACGCGTTACCTATTTTTATGGGGAAATTAAAAAAATTGACACTAAGAATGAGCAGATTCTATTTAGTGATACAAGTCAGACGCTTCCCTATAATTATTTATTAATTGGCCTGGGTTGTGAGGATGATTATCACGGAATTGAAGGGGCAGAGGAATATACGCATAGTGTTCAAACCTTCGAAAAAGCACGAAAGACAGGTTTAGCTGTTGGTAATTTGAAAGCATATGGTAAAGTAACCATTGTGGGCGCAGGGCTAAGTGGAATCGAAGTTGCTTCAGAGATCAGGGAAAGCAGAAAGGATTTAAATATTCGATTGCTTGATCGTGGTGCCTCTGTATTAAAAGCCTTTGATTCAAAAATACAAGAATATGTAGCAGATTGGTTTATTAAAAATGATGTTGATGTACTTCATCACTCCAATGTAGAGTACGTGGAAAAAGATGGTGTTTGCAATAATGGTGTTTGTTTTGTTAACGATGTAACCATTTGGACAGCGGGCGTAAAACCAAACTACCTTGTTAGAGAATTACCATTTGAAAAGGATCATCAGGAGAAAATTATAGTAAATGATTTCTATCAGGTTCCAGAGCAACCGAATGTTTATGTAGTTGGTGATTGTGTTGCTTCCGAATTTTCACCAAGTGCCCAGCTGGCTGGACAGCAAGGAGATCAGATTGCAGAGATTCTATTAGCTATATTAAATAACAAAAAACCTAGTAAACCGAAAGAAATCAAGTTAAAAGGTACGTTAGGTTCACTTGGCAGATCAGATGGCTTTGGAAATATGATGCAAAAACCAATGACTGGGTTACTGCCACGACTAGCAAAATCAGGTGTTCTTTGGTTGAACAAGCGTCACTAAAAATAAAACGTTTTAAGTTGGAGCTGGGCATGGCTCTTTCTTACAATAAAAAAGCTGCACTGTCTTCCCTAATAGACAGGCAGCTTTTTTTATGTTTGCACCATAACTATTTGAAATTAAAAGGGTTCTACTATATATGTTGGAGTTATCATACAATGATTCGTGAAATAGATATATTGCGACGTAACTAAGGATATAGAGGCTGCGCAAATCACCGCTCCGGAAAACACTGCGCTTTTCGGGGGCGGCTGATGAGCCTCCTCATGCTATGCACTGGACCCATAAAATTGGACAGTCTATTTTATACAGTTAACTCAAAGGCTTTTCGATATGCCACGGGGCTTTTTCGATTTAACCTTGATTTAATTCGCAAATGATTATAGTAATAAATGTACGCTTCTAATTCCTTTTTAAAGTGCTCAATGCTTTCAAATTCCTCTAAAAACAGGAATTCATATTTCAGTATCCCAAAAAAGTTCTCTATAACGGCATTATCAAAACAATTGCCTTTTCGGGACATACTCTGTGTGATCTTGTTTTGTTCAAGTATTTCTCGATACTGGGGCATACGATAATGCCAGCCTTGGTCAGAATGAATCAAGAGGTTGTCATTTTCCTTTTTATGTTCCAGCGCTTGGTTCAGCATCTTTTCTACTAAATCAAATGTCGGTCTCGATTGAAGCGTGAACGTAAGGATTTCCCCATTAAACAGGTCCAATACGGGAGAAAAATAAAACTTTTCCCCAAATAACCTGAACTCTGTTACGTCTGTAACCCATTTTTGGTTGGGGGTTTCAGCCCTAAATTTACGGTCAAGAACGTTAGGTGCTGCTTTACCATACGCTCCTTTATAGGACTTATATTTTTTCATTCTGACCACACATTTAATTCCTAACTCCTGCATAATTCGAAGTACTTTTTTAGCGTTAATAATATGTCCCTTTTCTTGCAGGACATCGGTAATACGACGATATCCAAGACGCCCCTTGTGCTTGTGAAAGATAAAGTTAATTCTGCGCTTCCACTTGCGGTCGGGATCGGGCTCTTGCATTCGTTTTACCTGGTAATAATACGTGCTTCTTTTTATACCAGCTACTTTAACCAGTTTGGCTACGGGGAATTCATGCCTTAGTTCAAACACTACTTGTGCTTTGAGTTTATTGGTGAGTTCTTTTCCTGAACTAAGGCTCTTAGCTTTTTTAAATAAGCATTCTCCATTCGAAGGTACTCCAGCTCATTTTCTAAAGCTTCCTTTGATTGATTTTCAGCTTCTTTGGAAGAACTTTTCTTTTGATTCGATCCCATAATAGAAGGCCCCTTTCGCGATTCAAGGGCATCTTCTCCAGCTTCCTCCCACTTTTTTCTCCACCTGCGCACCATAGAAGGATCAGGTATATGGAAAATGGCGGATGCCTCTCGAATGGAGTAATTTTTTTCGTTAATGAATTTAATTACTTCTAGTTTAAAGGCTGCTGGATAGTTTGTATAGGTGAAATTAAACGCATTCTCCCCATGATGCCGGTATAACAACTCCCAATAGCGGATAACAGATTCATCCACCTCATAATATTTTGCCAGCTCACGGTAACTGAACTTTCCACTCGCATATTCTTTAACTACTTGTAGTTTAATAGCTTCGGTAAACTTGGACATTTCCAGGCTCCTCCTCGTGTTGGATATGGTGTCCAACTTTTGGGGTGCAGCCCAGCTAACGCATTCCGGGGTCTCACCTATGCCTCATCTCCCCCCAGAAGTCTCCGTATTTTCCTCCGCTTAAGTGTTACTTTTTATCGATAAATGAACTTAGTATTAGATGTAAAAAGGTCACTTTCCATCGTCAAGGACAAGTGAAAGGCCACTCCGTATTTGGAATATTAAAAGCTCATACGAATTGATTGGAGTGGAGGGCGGCAATCTAAGAACGCCACGTCCTGGGACTGCGCTAACTCGTCCCATCGAAAACATTTGTGGCAACGATTGCATGACCAACGTCCTGTTGGCCCGCGGCTCCTGCCGGAATAGCATGAGGCGAAGACCCTGGACGGAGCGTAGCGGAGGAAGCGGCTGAGGCCATGCCGGGCGGCAAAGAAGACACTGTGAGTTAACGAACAGATGTCGCACTTGTACCCGGAGGTGTGAAAGCGTCCGCCTGAAACGCAAATCAATGGGTGCTTCCTCTGTAAAATGAATTACTCCGTCCAACACAAGTTACGTCGCAGTTTTCTCCTACTATGCATGTACGAGATAATGTTTGTCTCTAACATTAGCAATTATGAACTATTTACATATACAGACTTACCAACAGTGGGGTGATTAGAGAGACAACGACTGCACTCACAATCATGGCAATGGTACTTACTGATCCTTCCAACTGACTACTTTCCATTGCAGATGCTGTACCAATCGCATGAGAAGCTCCTCCCATTCCTACTCCCCTCCCAATAGGGTGTTTGATCCGAAACAATTGAAAAACAGCTGAACTCATAAGCACACCACCAATCCCAGCAATCATTACAAATACTGCTGCAAGTGGAGTAGTTCCCCCAAGCGACTCTGTAACGGCCATAGCAACAGGAGTTGTCACAGATTTTGGAGTTAATGAATAGATAATCGTTTCTTCAAAACCAGCCCACTTTGCCAATAATAAGCCTGAAGAAACCCCTACAATCGCACCACAAGATGTCCCTATAAGAATTGGCGCCGTTAATTTTTTTAATGTCTCTCTCTGTTGATAAAGCGGATAAGCCAACGCTACCACAGCAGGACCAAGAAGCTTTTCAATCCATCCACCCCCAACCATATATGTTTCATAAGAAATACGGAAGCTTAAAAGGAGAATGATAATCAAAACCGTAGAAGTTAGAACAGGAACAGTAAATGGATAATCAAGCTTTCTATGTAATTTTACTGCTAAAAAATACACCACTATCGTAATAACAATCGCCACTACACCTATAGCAAATTTACTCATTTTTCAATTCTCCTCTAACTACCAGCCACTGGCTTATCAATCCACCACATGTCATTACCAATATCGTACTTCCTAGTGTAATGGCAACTAGCAAAATACCTTTGCCGGCGAATATATCGTAATACTCTAATACGCCAACAGTAACAGGGATAAAAAAGAATGCTAGATTATTAATTATCAATTTTGTTCCAGTCTCTATCCATGAAGTTTTGAGAATACCAGTCGACAGAAATAAAAATAAAAGCAACATACCAATAACACTACCTGGCACCACCAGATTAAAAACAGACTGCATCCAATCACCTACAAGGTAGAATAATGATAATAAACCTATTTGAATAATTATTTGTATGACTTTAAACACGTTGAACACTCCAATAAATTGAGATGAATTCAGTATAGCAAAAAAGATGATGGATCCTCGTGCTCATCCATCATCTTAAAACAAATTCTATTAAACTTGCATATAAAGATTAGCAACACCTTCATGCTCCTGAATCCATTTTTTATTTACTTCCAATTTCCCAGCTATGATGCTTAATTGCTCTTCTACTCTGTTCTTAGCCGTTCCTCCCGCTACATCTCTGGCATTTACCACTGCTTCCGGAGTTAAAACACGAAAGATATCCTCTTCTATAAGCATAGAGAACGAGCGAAATTCCTCTAGAGTAAGGTCAAGCAAATATTTATTGTGTTGAATACAATGCAATACGATCTGGCCAACTACTGCATGTGATTCTCGAAAAGGCATCCCTTTCCCTACTAAATAGTCTGCTAAATCTGTTGCATTTGAAAAATCCTTGCTTACTGCTTCATACATCATATCTTTTTTAACATACATACTTTCAATCATAGGTGCAAAAAGAGCAAGCGCTCCTTTTAGTGTCTCTACCGTATCAAACATGCCCTCTTTATCTTCTTGCATATCCTTATTATATGCTAGAGGAAGTCCTTTTAGAGTCGTAAGCATACCAACCAAATGTCCATACACACGGCCTGTTTTTCCTCGCACGAGTTCTGCTACATCCGGATTTTTCTTTTGGGGCATCATACTGCTGCCTGTACAAAATGCATCATCCAATTCAATGAAATTAAACTCTGCACTAGACCATTGTACAAGCTCTTCACATAAGCGAGACAAGTGCATGGATACCATGGATGCTGTTGAGAGAAATTCTACCACGAAGTCCCGGTCACTAACCGCATCCAAGCTATTTTCACAAATTCCATCAAAACCTAATTCTTGTGCTACAAGCTCCCGGTCAATCGGAAAGGTGGTCCCGGCCAAGGCACCTGCACCAAGCGGTGATTTGTTCACTCGCTTCCAGCTATCCTGTAATCTTTCCAGGTCACGTTCAAACATAAATCCATATGCCATCATGTGATGTGCGAAAAGCACTGGCTGAGCACGCTGCAAATGAGTATAGCCTGGCAGGACTGTTTCCAGATTTTCCTGTGCTTGTTTATAAAGTGCTTCTTGAACACTAATAAGTAATTGACTTAGTTCAACAATTGCTTCTCTTAGATAGAGTCGCATATCAAGGGCTACTTGGTCGTTTCGACTTCTCCCTGTATGCAATTTGCCACCAACAGCCCCAACTTCCTCAATTAAAAGCTTTTCCACATTCATATGAATATCTTCATGCTCTTCACTTAACACCGCTTCTCCATCTTTGATTTTTGCTGCAACTTTTTTCAAACCAGCTGCAATACTTGTGGCGTCCTCTGCTGAAATGATATTACATACTTTTAACATTTCCACATGTGCAAGACTTCCCTGAATATCGAATTGGGCAAGCTTTTTATCAAAAGATATAGACGCAGTATATTCATCTACCAGTTGGTTTGTTGGTTTTGTAAAGCGTCCTCCCCATAGTTTCATTGTTTCACAGCTTCCTTTACATCTACAACTGCTTCCTCTGTGGAAATCGCCTTCTTAGCATGCGTTTGATTCACTGTAGCGTGAACCTTTGTTGGTAAGCCCCAAAGTTTTATAAAGCCTAATGCTGCTTCATGATCAAATGCATCTTCGGCATTATATGTTGCTAAATCAAAATCATAGAGGGATTGAGCAGATTCCCGGCCAACTACCTGAGCATGGCCTTTATACAGTTTTACCTTTACAGTACCAGACACGTGCTGTTGAGTTTCATTAATAAACGCTTTAAGTGCGTCTGTTAACGGGGAGTACCATAAGCCATCATATACCGTTTGAGAAAGCTTCTGCTCAATCATTGGTTTGAATTGTGCAACCTCTCTTGGTAGAGTTAAAGCTTCCAGTTCCTGATGTGCTGCAATTAATGTTAACGCTGCAGGGGCTTCATAAATTTCCCGTGATTTAATTCCTACCAAACGGTTTTCTACATGGTCGATACGTCCGACACCATGCTTTCCGGCAATTTCATTTAATTGCAGGATCAGTTTTTCAAGTGGCATGGAAGTACCATCAAGAGATACAGGTTTTCCTTGTTCAAATGTTAGTTGAACAACCTGAGGTGTATCTGGTGCATCAACTGGGTCTACTGTTAATTCATACGCTTCTTTCGGCGCTTCCACCCATGGATCCTCCAGTACGCCACATTCATTACTGCGTCCCCATAAGTTTTGATCGATACTAAACGGGTTATCCACATCCACTGGGACAGGTATTCCATGCTCTTTTGCATATGCAATTTCCTCATCACGGGACATTGCCCATTCACGCACAGGCGCAACAATCTTTAGAGAAGGATTTAATGCAGTAAAAGCAACATCAAATCTCACCTGGTCATTTCCTTTTCCTGTACAGCCATGAGCGACAGCAACTGCTCCTTCCTTTTCTGCAATATCTACCAATATCTTAGCGATCAGCGGACGTGACAAAGCAGAAATTAATGGATACTTTCCTTCATATAATAAATTTGCCTGTAATGCTGGAAGAACATATTCCTCTGCATAAATAGATTTGGCGTCAACAACATAGGATTTTATAGCCCCTACATTCAACGCTTTCTCTTTTATAAAATCAAGGTCTTTTCCTTCTCCTACATCCAGGGCTACCGCAATAACATCATAATTATAGTTATCCTGTAACCACTTCACTGCAACTGACGTATCAAGTCCTCCAGAATATGCCAAAACAACTTTTTCTTTACTCATCTATCTGCAACTCCTTTATAATTATATTCGTTATGTATTATTATGCGTTATTTTGAATAAATATTCAAGTGTATTTGCATAAAAATTTTATATAAAAAATAAAAGCATGGTAAGAATCCCTTTTCAGCAGAGATTACCATGCTTTTATTACAGCGTATTATTTAGTTATGTTAAGACAATGCTTTTAGGCCTGTTACTCCTATAATAATTGCCAGTAGACTTATAATCCTTGGTGTGTTCTTTTTTTCACCGAAAAAGATCATATTCATAATGACAGCACCTGCTGTTCCAATCCCAATCCAGACTGCATAAGCAACACTAACCATTAAATAAGAAAAAGAGGCGTATAGTAATACAAAAGAGGCGGCTAATCCTCCAAAGTAAAGCAGGCCATTTTTAATGTTCTTATTCTTACTAAAAAGTTGTAGACCTAATACACCTATCATTTCGCTTATTGCTGCACCTGCGACATATAACCAACCCATTAATTCACAACCTCCTTTTCTCCCTTATCAGGTAAATTATCTGCTAGTTTTAATCCAATTACCCCAGCAACAAGAAGAACCATAAATAAAACCTTTGGTGTACTTAAATTCCCATTAAAGATATATACATCCATTAAGGCTGTACCAACCGTTCCTGCAGCCGCAAAAATAGCGTAAACCGTTCCTGTTGGCAAGTTCTCACAAGCTTTAGTTAAAAAGTGGAGATCCAAAGAGATACATCCTAAAATAATAGCCCAGTGCCACCATTCACTAGCTACGTTAAAACCAAAAATCCAAATTAATTCAAAAAGACTTGTTAAAATAACGTATATCCATGATTTATTCATTCTTGCACCTCTTTTTGACTGACATTCAGTCATTTTTGTCGTAAAAAAAATTCCCGTTTTATTTTTTTAGTCCATGTTTAATAAATGAAAATACCTCTTCCTTTTTTCTCTTTATAATGGAAGTTTCTTGGTTATCATATAAATAAGACTGCTCGGCAACTGATTCAATTAAGCCAATAATTAATTCTGCTGTATGTTTTGGATCAATATCTTCTCTAATTTCACCCTCCAATTTAGCGTTTTCTAAAAAATTACTCATCCATTTATAGTACGGCTGGTAAATGGTCTCCCATTGAGCAAGATAATCACTTGAGGCTAAACCAGCATAAATGAGTGCCATAATTTCTTTATATTCTTTTGTTATCTCAAAAACTAATTCAATAATTTGTTCCAGCTTTTGATCGAATGGTGTCTCTTCTTTAATTTCTCTTTCTATTGCTTCCATGGTTTTTTCCACCATTTTTTCTGCAATGGATGGCATTACAGCAAGCTTTGATGAAAAATATAAATAATAGGTTCCTTGGGCAATCCCTGCTCCTTTAACAATTTCAGAAACTTTTGCCTTTTCGATTCCTTTTTCTTTAAAGACTTCAATAGCAGAACGGATAATTTTCTCTTTTTTATCATCCATGTTAATACCTCCACATTAAATGACTGACTGTCATTCATTATACTGTATGTTTAACGAATTGTCTACTTCTACGAAACGAGTAGTGAGAGACTCTCGATTTGATAGTTATCCTAACCAAATTTAACTATATAAACACGAACTAGGATACTTGCTTATAATAAGAATTCCCTCTACAATTTCATTTGTCAAAGTTGGAGTAAACATCGAACTACTTTTGGTGTATAAATTAACTTTGAAAAACTTTGTTGCTGTAAAAATCACCAAAATTTTGAATCTGGTTCCACCACCGCTACGGAAAACACTTCGCTTTTCGGGGGCGGCTGATGAGCCTCCTCATGCTACGCATTCCGGGGTCTCACCTATGCCTCATCTCCCCCAGAAGTCTTCGTATTTTCCTTCGCTTAGAGTTACTTTTTTAGCAATAAATGACTTTAGTATTAGTTGTGAAAAGCTCTCTTAAGGAAAAGTGAAAAGCCCACTCGGAATTTGGAGTTTAAAAGTCATACAAATTGATTGGAGCGGAAGGGGGCAATCTAAGAACGCCACGTCCTGTGGCAACGATTGCATGACCAACGTCCTGTTGGCCCGCGACTCCTACCGGAATAGCATGAAGCCACTGAAAAAGTCCGGTAAATTCTTGAGAAGGCTAGTTCCAAAAAATTACATCACCACTTTTTAGTCTATGAGTGGAGTAAAATGGTTCTGGCTCTCCATTTATGCGTATTAACAAAACAAAATTTTGGGATAGCGTCTTTTGAAAAACTTCTATTTTAGTAGAAAATGACTTTTTCAGTGGCCTCGAATAGCATGAGCTGAAGACCCTAGACGTAGCGTAGCGGAGGAAGCGGCTGAAGCCATGCCGGTGGAAAGCGTCCCCCTGCAGTGGAAATCAATGAGTCCATTCACCTCCTTAAAATGAAATAAACTACTACCAAGTTAGTTCGGAGTTTATCTTTTTTGCAAAGGTTCACACGAACTAATATAAAGAGAAAAAAAAGGACATCTCCGGTCAGGAAATGTCCTCTTTTTTATTAATTAGATTCTTTTTGCTTTGCAGCCATTTCATTGAAAAATGGCACAGTTGGGTTTGCTAAATAATGCCCACCCTCGATTTGAAGCGTTTGCCCAGTCATGAATTTA
Source organism: Virgibacillus halodenitrificans (assembly GCF_001878675.1). NCBI lineage: Bacteria > Bacillati > Bacillota > Bacilli > Caryophanales > Bacillaceae > Virgibacillus > Virgibacillus halodenitrificans. Next base: position 3,630,555 of record NZ_CP017962.1, read on the forward strand.
GATTCATCTGAAGCCAAGAATAACACGGCATTACCGATGTCATCAGGATCCCCGTGATATGGAAGCGCATTGTAACGCATGAATGTTGCCTGTAATTCTTCTGACAAATTATTTTTAGCTGCTGGAGTTAAAATCAATCCCGGCGCTACACCATTACAACGAATTCCGTCTTTTCCGTATTGTGTAGCAATATATTTTGTCAGCTGAACTACAGCTGCTTTTGAAGCACCATATGCAGAGCGGATCGAGTCACTTGCAAATGCCGCCATAGATGCAGTGTTAATAATTGAGCCACCACCGGCTTCCTTCATATGTGGAATTGCATAGCGACTACCTATTACAACACTCTTCGTGTTGACGTTCATCAAGCGGTCCCACTCATCCAAGTCAATATTAACTACATCCAAATCCTTTTGAATATTAGTTAATCCAACATTATTATATAAGATTGTTAAAGAACCATATTTTTTAACAGTAAAATCAACAGCTTCTGCAATAGATTCTTCTTTTGAAGCATCTAAGAAAATACCAGTAGCTTCTCCACCTTGGTTGCGAATTTCTCGTGCTGCTTCTTTCGCTCCATCTACATTAAAATCTCCAATTACAACACTAGCTCCTTCCTTAGCAAGTAATGTTGCTGCAGATAAGCCGATACCAGAAGCTCCTCCGGTTACTAATGCTACTTTTCCTTGTACTCTTCCCATTCTAAAACATCCTCCATTTATTTTGGTTTACTTTCAATATGTCGCAGTAATTTCTCTTGGATTGCGAGGAATTGACTAACCTCTTCCTCACTTAAAACCTCAAACATTTCTTTTCTGATCTCGGTCCCCTTTTGCTGAGCTTCCTCTAACAACTGTACACCCTTTTCCGTTATTTCCAAGCGAATGACACGTCGATCCCCAGCATCATACTTCCTTATTGCATATGCTTCATTAATCAGCTTAGAGGCAATATTGGTCATCGCACCTGGAGTATAACCTAAGGTAGAAGCTAATTCCGTTTGCTTCTGAGCCCCTTTCTGTCTTAATTCCTGCAATACCAAAATGGAAGATATTCCAACTGAACGTTGGAATGACCGGGACCATGTCAGCATCGATTCATTTGAAAACAATTCAATCGTACGGATTAGTTTAAAAATATTTTTTTCCTTGTCCATATTATCTCCTCAATTAACTTAGTTGAATAGTACCACCATCAACCATAAGGGTTCGCCAGGAAATGTAGTCAGAGTCCACGCCTCAAAGAATCTACAACACATACTAAGACAGCAATGCGGCTGCATAGATGCCTGAGTTCTATTACCATTTATTCCAGCACGGAATGCAAGAGGGTCACCCCAATTGCTTCCTGTAAGTGCGGCAATGCTCTTTTGCATTAAATAGAATGTTGGATAAAAGCTAGTAAAAAAGATAAATCCAGATGCTCCTGTGTAACATCCTCAAATGATGCTAGTCTTAATGAATGACCATTATTCCCCAGAGTATCAAGCTTACCTTCATGGCTACACACCTTCTCTACACTGTAAGTCTCTTCTCCTTTTTCAGCAAGATGGACTTCAATGAAGATAAGATACAGTTTGATTGGTAGTTATTAATTCTTTTATTGTAGCACTTTCTGCTTCATTATTCAGGTCTGCAAATTTAAACTTATGCAAATGCAGTTGCCCTTTTCTTACCAATCCTACCTGCACCAAAAATGATGACGCATTTTATCTTTTAGTTTAGCAATATAAAATGTTCCTTCATTCTATTCTACGCCATTTATTTTAACACTAAACTATTTGATGTTAAAGTAAATACATCTCAAAAGATCCTCCCTGCTAAAGTCGTTCATTTACTCCAGTCGACGTGCACAGAGATCGAACAATGGGCAACCATTGCATATCGGGTTGCTTTTACAATGAACTTTTGCATGTTCTACCAGTAGAGCGTGATATTCATTCATTAAAAGTAAATCCAATGGTAATTCCTTTTCTAGTATGAAGCGAAATCCATCATAGGATACAGGCATATCATTACCCAACCGATAGAAAATACGTCTTGCATATGCATCCACTACAAATATTGGTTTATCAAAAGCATAAAGCAACATTACATCTGCCGTCTCTCTTCCAATACCATTGATCCCCAATAATTCATTCCTTATCTCTTCTCTGTCCCTCTTTTTTAAATTTTCTACCTCGTAATCATATAAGCGAAACCAAGCTATAAATGCTTTAATTCTTTTTGCTTTCACATTAAAGAAACCACTGGGACGTATTAACCGTGCTAACTCTTCCTGAGTCAATTTCTCTATTTGTTCGGGTGATAAGAATGGTTTCAATTGTTCCATTGCTTTTTCTACATTTCGCCAACTTGTATTCTGAACAAGAATAGATCCAATGAGCATTTCAAATGGAGTGTCAGCAGGCCACCAGCTTTGTGCCCCATAACGTTGTAATAGTTTTATATATATATCATAGTAGTTTTCTGACATTACACTCCCCGCCCTTTCCTCTCTCTTTCTAACTAGTTCACTTACTCCTTCAAGTATAAACTATGTAGTTAGACCTATATTTACAAAACATTTACACTAAGCCAATACTCTCTTAACATTCACCCACTATACTTGCAATTGAGAGGGAAACTCTTAAAAAACATAATTGCAAAAGGGGAGGACAATTTATTATGAAATTTAAGTCATTTTTACTACTTATAGTAGGAGCTGCCTTCATAGTACTATTAGCAGCATGTGGGACAGACAAGGAGAAAAATGAAGGTTCTTCTGAAAGTGCAAGTGCTGATAGTGGGAATGATACTTCCTCCGAATTAGAAGGAAATGTTGTTATCGATGGTTCTGGTACTGTTTACCCATTAATGTCCCGCATCGCTGAAGAATATATGACAACAGAACAGCAAGGTGTTTCAGTTGAAGTAAGTCGGGCTGGAACTAGTGCAGGTTTTGAAAAATTTCTAATGAAAGATGGCACAGATTTCAATGATGCCTCTCGTAAAATAAAAGAAGAAGAGCAAGCAAAAGCAGATGAGCTTGGTATTGAAACAAAAGAATTAAAAGTAGCTTTAGACGGGTTAACCTTTGTTATTCATCCAGACAATGATTGGGCAACAGAAATGACACCTGAAGAGATTAAAAGCATATTTCTCGCAGATGGTGGGGTTGAAAAATGGTCAGACATTAATCCCGATTGGCCTGATGAAAAGATTAATGCTGTAGGACCTAATGAAAACCATGGAACTTATGAGTTTTTCTATGAAAATATTTTAGAAGAAAAAGACCTTGTAAGTGATGTTAATTTACAACAAGAATACTCCACTTTAGTAACACTAGTTTCTGAAGATGTGAACTCGATTGGATTCTTCGGTTTTGGATACTATGTGAATAACAAGGATAAATTGCAAGCAGTAAGCGTAGATTTTGGAAACGGCCCAGTAGAACCTTCGCTTGACACGATTGCAGAAGATGGAGAATATGCGGACTTTACCCGCCCTGTGTTTACCTATTTAAACGTAAATCATGCCAAAGAAAAACCTGAAGTACTTGATTATGCTTTATATGTAATGAATAACGTAAACACATTTGCAGGAGAAACAGGCTTTGCTCCCATTCCGAACGGAGAAGCAGAGTCCTTAATTGAAGAACTCGAGGCATTAAAACAATAAAAAGTGTTATTTGAAAGCATGAGATGAGGGCTGATTCGCTCTCATCTCGTTGTGACTTATCATGAGAAATCTCAGAAAGGAGCCTCAACTAATGGCAGCCCAACCCGAATTTAGACAGCAGCCTGGAGATATAAAAAACATAATTGAACATAAGAAACAAAGGAATAGCCTGGCTTCTGTCAGTGAGAAGCTCATACCAGCAATTTTACTCATTATCGCTTCTATTTCCATTCTCACCACAGCCGGTATTGTTGTGACATTGCTGACCGAAACGATTGCTTTCTTTCAACAGGTTTCCTTTGGAGAATTTTTCACTGGAAAAATACTGAAGCCTCTAAGTCAAAATCCGGAGTTCGGTATTCTTCCTTTAATTAACGGAACAATTATTTCATCACTTATCGCTATAATAATTGCTGGTCCAATTGGGATCATGACCGCAGTTTATTTAAGTGAATATGCTTCTGAAAGAGTTAGAAAAATCTTAAAGCCATTGCTGGAGATACTTGCAGGAATTCCCACCATTGTCTATGGTTTCTTTGCATTTACATTTGTTACACCTATTTTAAGAGAGCTTATCCCCGGAATGGGAGCTACGAATATACTAAGCCCCGGCTTAGTGATGGGAGTCATGATTATTCCAATGATAGCTTCATTATCCGAAGATGCCCTTATCTCTGTACCAAATAGCATGAGGGAAGGTGCATTGGCAATGGGAGCCACCAAGCTGGAGACAACTTTTCGGGTGGTTATTCCAGCAGCTTTATCAGGGATTATCGCTTCCTTTGTATTAGGTATCTCTCGTGCGATAGGAGAAACAATGATCGTTACCATCGCTAGTGGAAGTTCCAAAAATTTCACCTTTGATGTTACACAGTCCATGCAAACAATGACTGCGTATATTGTAGAAGTTGCAGGAGGGGATGCTCCAGCCGGGTCTACAATTTACTATAGTTTATATGCTGTTGCCATGACATTGTTTATCTTTACACTTCTTATGAATATACTCGCAAGGTATGTTTCTCGTCGATTCAGGGAGGAATATTAGTGATGAAATATATTGATCAAGTGGACGTACGAAAGAGAATGAATTACCGTATTTTAAAAAACAGTTTATTTAAAGCTTTATTCTTGTCTGCAGCCATGTTCGGATTGATTGTATTGGCGATATTATTAGTTCGTGTATTTTCTCAAGGTGTTAATTGGATTGATATGGAGTTTATTGCAAGTAAACTTTCTACAAATGCTGACAGAGCCGGAATTATGGGAGCAATCCTAGGAACATTCTGGCTTATGGTTGTTGTCATTCCTGCAACATTAATTATTGGGATAGGTACTGCAATCTATCTTGAACTTTATGCTAAAAAAGGACGAATGCAAGCTCTTGTGCAAACAAATATTGCAAACTTAGCAGGTGTACCTTCCATCGTTTACGGTTTATTAGGTTTAACTGTATTTGTGAGAGCTATGGATTTAGGAAATATTGTTCTTGCAGGAGGGCTTACACTTTCGCTACTCGTACTACCTATTGTAATTGTAGCGGCACAGGAAGCCATACGTTCTGTGCCTCAGCATTTAAGTGAAGCTTCTTATGGAATGGGAGCAACTAAATGGCAAACAGTAAAAAATGTCGTGCTTCCAGCAGCTTTACCGAGTATTCTAACTGGTTCCATACTCGCCTTTTCCCGTGCCATTGGGGAGACTGCACCGTTGACTGTTATTGGTATCCCTGCATTGCTCATTCCTTTCCCAGGGGGGATTATGGATACATTCACCGTATTGCCAATGCAAATATATTACTGGACGTTGGACTCATCACTTGTAGCAGAATATGCCAACCTGGCTGCCGCTACCATTGTAGTACTTCTGCTAATGCTGTTTATACTGAACTTTATAGCAGTTCTAATCAGAAACAAATTTCAAAAGAGATATTAATAGCAAAAGCGGGAGCACCTTGCTGCTGACTGACTGGAATACAAAGTAAATTAAATAAAGGAGATGGAGAATTTGAGTACATTAACAGATTCCTATAATATGGAGAGTAAAACAATTTCAATGACAAGACTACTCACGAGACCAATTCCTACGAATAAAACAGTATATCAAACGGAAGGCTTAAATCTATGGTATGGAGCAACACATGCCTTGAAGGAAATTAATTTATCTATTTATGAAAAAGAAGTAACTGCTATCATCGGTCCATCAGGATGCGGGAAATCCACTTTCCTAAAAACTCTTAATCGTATGGTAGAACTAGTTCCAACAGTGCGAACCTCCGGAACGATCAGTTACCAGGGTAGAAACATTTTGGATAAGTCTTTTAGACCCGAAGAGCTAAGAACCCGTGTTGGCATGGTGTTTCAAAAACCAAACCCTTTCCCAAAATCCATTTATGAAAATGTTGCATATGGCCCTAAAATTCATGGGATCCGCAATAAAAAAATTCTTGATCAAATTGTAGAACAAAGCTTACGCGGAGCTTCTATTTGGGATGAAGTAAAGGATCGGCTAAAAGAAAATGCTTACGGCCTATCTGGAGGACAGCAACAACGCTTGTGCATCGCTCGTTGTCTTGCTATTGAGCCAAATGTTATTTTAATGGATGAACCTACATCCGCGCTAGATCCAAAGTCTACCTTACGAGTAGAAGAATTAATCCAAAAATTAAAAAAGGATTACTCTATTGTTATTGTTACCCATAACATGCAGCAAGCTTCAAGGATATCAGATAAAACCGCCTTCTTCTTAAACGGAGAAGTAGTGGAGTATGATAACACAGACATTATTTTTAATAATCCCACCGATCACCGTACAGAAGACTATATTGCAGGACGGTTTGGATAAGAATGAACTTCAAGCACAAAAGAACCACGTTCTCTTAAAGAGCTCGTGGTTCTTTTTATTAATAAACACAGTTATTTATTCTTCTTTCCTACTCTGATATTCATTCGGCTCTTCCCCGAGCTGACTGTTATAATTTTTATATTGGCTTTTCCGTCCATTACGATGTTCTCCACTTTGCTTGTTCTTTTTAAACATATTATTAAATTCTTTTTCTTTATTAACCATAAATATTTATCTCTCCTTTCATTTTCATTAGTTTCTGAATGGGAATATTATTTATTCACAAATAGTACTTCTTATTTTATTTTTTAAAAACTACGGTTTATTATTATATATATAGGCTTTTTAGCTTTGGAAGGAATGTTTATAAATATGGCTGTTGAAACACTGATTTTTTTATTCACTGCAATGCTTCTAATGGGTGTCCTAGCCACTAAATTCTCCACCCGTTTAGGTCTTCCTGCCTTAGTCCTCTTCTTACTTGTTGGAATGGGCCTAAATCGTTTTGTCTTCTTTGAAAATGTAGAACTCTCTCAGCTTATTGGAATAATGGCATTAATTATTATTTTGTTTGAAGGTGGTACTCAAACAAAATGGAATCATATCCGTCCCGTGTTAGGGGCAGCGAGTATCCTTTCTACCATCGGCGTACTAATTACTACAATTCTTACTGGCTTTGCTGCCATGTACATCTTAGACTTCTCCCTACTGGAAGGCATGTTGTTTGGGGCCATTGTTGGTTCTACAGATGCAGCAGCTGTATTCTCCGTTCTTGGTAATAAAAACATCAAGCGCAAATTAACCTCTACCTTGGAAGCAGAGTCTGGTTCCAATGACCCTATGGCAGTCTTTCTTACTGTTGCATTTATAGAAATGATCCAAATTCCTGATTCATCCATATGGTCTGCTGTTGGCAGCTTTTTTATACAAATGGGACTTGGGCTGCTCCTTGGCTTCTTACTCGGTAAATTAACTGTTTTAGTAATCAACCGCATTAAACTGGATACGGCGGGACTATATCCTGTGCTAGCACTAGCAATGGCTTCGCTAACTTATATCCTAACCGACACATTAGGAGGAAGCGGGTTACTAGCTGTTTATGTAATGGCTGTATATGTAGGGAACAATGACCTTATGTACCGTTTTACTATATTACGGTTTAACGAAGGATTTGCTTGGATGATGCAAATTCTTATGTTTATTCTTTTAGGATTACTTGTTTTTCCAACTCAGTTATTGGATGTTTTTTGGCAAGGTATTATCTTGTCCATCATTCTCATGTTCTTATCGCGACCTATCGCTATTTTCCTGTCCATGATTTTTTTGAAGTATAGTGTGAAAGAAAAACTGTTTATATCTTGGTCCGGTCTAAAGGGGGCTGTTCCTATCGTATTAGCTACCTACCCTATTGTCGCTGATATCCCTAACAGTCAAACTATATTTAATGCTGTATTTTTCGTTGTGTTGATATCCGCTCTGGTTCAAGGAAGCAGCTTGTCTTGGCTGGCAAGTAAACTCGGTTTGACAGAAGATAAGAGTAAAAACTTAATGCCAAGCTTGGAAATCATTAATCTTGGCACAACCGACTCAGAAATTATGGAAGTCTCTATAACGAGTAACTCACCAGCATTGGACACTTCCCTAATTGATTTAGAGCTTCCTGCAAACACACTTATTATCGGCGTGATCCGTAATGATGAACTGATCACCCCTTCTGGTAATACGGTTATCAAAGATGGAGATACATTATATGTTTTAAGCAATAAGAAAAGCAGAGATAAAGCCAAGAACGTATTAATGGGAAAAAAGATAAAGGAAAAGGAAGTTAAAAAGGCAAGTAAAAGAAAGCATAAGCAAAAATCATAATATAATTGCTGTTACCAGTTGGTAGCAGCTTTTTTTATTCTAATATCTATTCTGGGGTTATCCAATGATTCGCAAAATAGATAAACTGCGACGTAATTTGATTGTTTGCAAATGGCCCCGACCGATTAATTTTCTCTCCGGCGGATTGCTTCGCTCTCCTGCTGATTAGTTTTCTCTCCAGCGGATTACTTCGCTCTCCTGCTGATTAATTTTCTCTCCGGCGGATTACTTCGCTCTCCTGCCGATTAATTTCCTCTCCGGCGGATTACTTCGCTCTCCTGCTGATTAATTTTCTCTCCGGCGGATTACTTCGCTCTCCTGCCGATTAATTTTCTCTCCAGCGGATTACTTCGCTCTCCTGCTGATTAATTTTTTCTCCGGCGGATTACTTCGCTCTCCTGCCGATTAATTTCCTCTCCGGAGGATTACTTCGCTCTGCTGCTGATTAATTTTCTCTCCGGCGGATTACTTCGCTCTCCTGCCGATTAATTTTCTCTCCGGCGGATTACTTCGCTCTCCTGCCGATTAATTTCCTCTCCGGCGGATTACTTCGCTCTCCTGCCGATTAATTTCCTCTCCGGAGGATTACTTCGCTCTGCTGCTGATAGTCCCCGCTCTACGTCGCAGTTTCCTCCAACTATGCATTTACGAAAGGAATTTAGTATCCAACATTTGCAATAGAATCCTTTTTCTTGCCCCCTATTTATAATTTCAAACGATTTTAATTATAGGATAGCGATCACAAAAAAATATAAAGGAGTTTTTCAATATGAAATTATATTTAGATCCAGGGCATGGCGGTACAGATCCAGGTGCAGTTGGAAATGGTTTGCAGGAAAAGGAGATTGTATTAGATATTGCGTTACGCATTCAAAAATTAATTACCACACATTACATTCATGTAGAGGTGAAAATGAGTCGAACCAAAGACTCCACCATAAGTCTTCAGCAACGAACAAATGAGGCAAACAAATGGAAAGCTGATTTTTACCTTTCTATACACTGTAATGCCTCTAACGGGAAGGGAAGTGGCTATGAGGATTTCATCTATAGTGGTTTATCCGACCAATCTAAAACAAAAAAATATCAACGGATTCTCCATCAAGAAATTTCTAAAGTAAATCAGCTTGCTAATCGGGGGAGAAAAACTGCAAACTTCCATGTTTTAAGAGAAACCTCAATGGCTGCACTACTAACTGAAAATGGTTTTATTGACAACAAAGCTGATGCCAATTTAATGAAAAAATCTACTTGGCGACAACAAGTTGCGCTAGGTCATGTACACGGAATAGCAAAATCCTTTCAGCTAAAGCGTACAGAAACTAAAGCAACATCACCAATATACCGCGTCATCGGTGGAGCATTCGCAGAACGAACAAATGCGGAAAAACGATTACAAATGCTTTTGAAAGCCGGAATAAATGATGCTTATATAGAAAAAGTTTAATTTTTACAATAAATTAATGACAAGATGCCCCTTTTTTACTATTTATTTCGATTATAGAAGTAAATGAACGTATTAGGGGGTCCATTTATGTTTGAAACACATTTTTCATTTGAAGAAATTTTAGAACAAAATGAACGAAGAATTCATTATCAAATAAATCAGCTCCACATCAGAGATGTTAATCAGGAATACTATAGTGAAGGATTGGTTGCCTTATGGAATGCCTATAAAACATATAAACCAGATAAAGGCCCAATGGCAACTTACTTTAATTATACGATTCGCAACCGTCTGATTGATCAGTTGCGAAAGGAGAGAAGACGCCTCGATGTTCAGGAATTTTATTTATTGAATTATAAGTCGGATTATTGCAATGGAAATCATCAGAGAAATAACAGTGGTAATAATCTTGCTATCAGAAGGGAGGCAGCTAGTTTAGTAGAGGATAACGTATTTTGGAAACAATTGAAAGCCAATTTAACAGCAAATCAGTGGAAATGGATTTATTTTCACATCATGGATGGTATGACATTAACAGATATCGCAATACAGGAAAACACAACACTGGAAGCAGTTAAAAGCTGGGGAAAACAAGTAAGGAAAAAGTTAAGAAATGAAGCATTTAGAAAAAAAGTCCAATGGAAAATATAATAACAAAAAAGCATGTCCGTGGCAGACATGCTTTTTTGTATGTTCGTTTGTATCTACTGTGAAGTAACTTGGTGCATAGAGTTTGAAAAATAACTTTGAAGCAATGGATCAAACCTTCTGCTGTCATTATCCGCAGTGACTACTTTGTCACCAGCATGGCTTCGTCAGCTACACTGCGTGTTGGAGCTTTGTTGTATAAATATTAAATTGTTACAAACAACTATACTATCCATTAAATTAGGAGAAAGAAGGTATCCTATGGCTATTCCAGAGTTAATTTTGCGTATTTGCCTATCATTCGCGTTGTTATTCACACTAACGCGTATTATGGGTAGAAAAGAAATTAGCCAAATGACATTTTTTAATTTTGTTTCTGCCATTGCCATTGGCTCCATTACAGCAATTTTGGCTACTAATCAAAACTTCAGTATGCTTAATGGAATTATAGCATTAACGGGTTGGGCAGGCTTCACCCTCATTATGGGATATATAGATATAAAATCACAAAAAGCAAGAAAATTTACTACAGGTATTCCAGAAATCGTTATCAAGGATGGAAAAATAATGGAGGAAGCACTACGAAGAACAAGATTAGATAACGATTCCTTGCAAGCTCTTTTACGTCAGAAAAACGTATTTTCGATGAAAGAGGTAGACTATGCCATCTTTGAAACAAGTGGTAAGCTTTCTGTTATGAAAAAAGAAAATAAGCAACCAGCAACCAAAAGTGATATTCATCAGTTAACTACTTATTCTCCAAAAATTTTCCCTACCGAGATAATCTCTGATGGAGAACTGAATGAAGCAAACCTTAAGAAGTTAAACTTGGATACTAACTGGCTGAACGGGCAATTGAAACAAGCTGGTATTAAATCACTATCTGAAGTTTTCTATGCTGAAGTACAACCTGATGGAACGCTTTATTTTGACAATAAAAGAGATGGTTTATATCACTAACTAATGAAGATTAGTCTGGAAAGGTAACTTTTCAGCTAATCTTTTATTTTTTTATCTAATTTTAGCTTTATTAAAATATGACCAGCTTTGAAAAACAAGGCACCCTAGACAATTTAGCCGCGTAAACGTTCCTAGAGTATCGAATAATCATAACCCTGGCCTCGTTCTCAATTTCCAAGAGGTTGTTCAAGAATCAGATTGGCTTCCATAGATGAAGGTGTCTTACTTTTCTTTGCACGCATAACTTTTCCGTCCTTATCTGTCCAAGCAGTGCATATACATTATTCACACTGAAATTTTAATAGTCGGAGGGAAAAAATGTTTACGTTATTGGAAAAAGCAGTACTAGGAATGGCCCTGCTAAGAATTTTATCCGGAGGACTGGAAATTTTTGCAGCTTATTTAATGATCAGGTTCAATGAATTGGATAAAGCACTCATTATTAATGGTTCACTTGCTTTTATTGGCCCACTTGTTCTTATTCTTACAACCGCTATTGGGTTAACGGGATTGTCTGAACAAGTTTCATTTAAAAAACTTATACTTATTATTTTAGGAGTTAGTTTCATAATTGCTGGAGTCAAAAGTAATTAGTTCTTTAAATAATACAGCACACCAATATTCCAATAATAAAGGATAGCCCGTCTACTTTTATTTTCAGTCATATTTTATCTTTTTTTAGGGAAACTAAAAGGACTACTTTTTAGGAGGAGTAACCAGATGGGTATTTTAAATGGGAAACCTGAGGAAGAGCCACTTCACGCAGGTGAAGTGTTTCATTTATGGTCCTATTTACACGGAACGAAAGGGTTTCTGGTAAATATGCAAATATATCTCAACCATTCAGGAGATAACGATTTAATTGCTTTTTTAGAGGATATGCAGGAAAACGTTGTTACACAGGAAGAACAGCAAGTGGATGCCTTATTAAAGGAAACCGGGATTCGATTACCTCCAGCCCCTCCTGACCGTCCTAATGTAGAACTTCAGGATATCCCTGCTGGTGCTCGTTTTCACGACCCTGAAATTGCTAATTTAGTACAGAAAGAGCTAATGGTCAGAAGGATCCTTTGCAGTTATGTTATAGGAGTCTCTATTCGTGAAGACATTCGCACCATGTTTGGAGATTTTCTGGCTCAGCAAGATGAGTACGAATTAAAACTGCTCAACATTACGAAGGAAAAAGGCTGGATTGTTTCTCCGCCTATTAACACTAAATGAGGAGTGGGGAACATTGAAACCAAAAGAAAAAGGCATGGCTATCATAACAATTGGCTCTATTCCCTTAATCATGACATTGGGAAACTCCATGCTTATCCCTATCCTTCCTCAGATGAAAGCAGCTTTAGAATTATCACAAATGCAAGTTAGTCTGACAATTACTGTTTTTTCAATAATGGCAGCAATATTTATTCCTTTCGTTGGCTATTTATCTGATCGATTTTCAAGAAAAGTTGTGATTATTCCATCCATCATATTATTTGGATTGGGTGGCCTGATATCAGGAGTTGGAGCAGCTTACTTCTCGCAATCCTATATATGGATTTTAATTGGCAGATCCATACAAGGGATTGGGGCAGCAGGCTCTGCCCCTATTGCAATGGCGCTTACCGGAGACTTATTTAAAGGTGGTGAGCAAAGTCGGGTGTTAGGTGTTTTTGAAGCATCAAATGGATTGGGAAAAGTGCTATCACCTATCTTCGGCTCATTATTAGGATTAATTATTTGGTATGCTGCGTTTTTTGTGTTTCCCGCTCTTTGTCTTATTAGTTTAATTCTTTTATTATTTTTTATTAAAGAAAAGAACAATAGACAAGCTCCCCCGCCCTTTGCAAAGTATGTTAGAGGTTTGCTTAGTGTGTTTAAACATGAAGGCAGATGGATTTTTACTACCTATTTAGCAGGGGGAACCTGTTTATTTACCTTGTTTGGGATTTTATTTTATTTATCGGATGTATTGGAAACGAAATATTCCATTGAAGGAATAATGAAGGGGCTAGTGCTAGCAGTCCCTCTTCTAGTATTGGTAATTACATCTTATATTACAGGTAGTAAGATTGGTCAAAATCTGGAGAAGATGAAGCGCTTATCTGTGATTGGCTTTGGGCTAATGACCTTATCCTATGGAACACTTATTTTTTTTGAAAAAATCATTCCATTTATTTCGGTATTGGCCATAAGCAGCGTAGGGGCAGGTCTCATTCTTCCCTGCGTAAACAGTATTATAACCGGTGCAGTTGGAAAAGAACGCAGGGGCTTTGTAACATCTTTATACGGATCTGTCCGCTTCCTTGGAGTCGCGTTCGGCCCCCCTATTTTCACACGTTTAATGGAATGGTCAAATACCGGGATGTTCTTAACAATTGCTGCATTCACATTATTGGTAGGACTGCTAGTTTTAACCCTATTACATGTTAAAGGGAAAGATGGAAAGAAAAACAAAAAAACAGCTATTCGTTATAAATATACATGATAAGACGGACATGACAAGACAAAATATAATTAAGCTTTAAACCGAAAAGAGGAACAGCAAGGAGGATACCCTTCCCCGCTGTTCCTCTTTTCTACTTATTCTCCTTGCCCCTTTGCCTTTTCACCTCATCGACAAGGTATTGGACAAATATCTCGTCTCTAATTAACCATGCTTCATAGTTTCGCTTCAGGAATTTCTCACCTTCTTCAAAGCTGGAAAATTTAGTTTGCTGCTTTTGTCTGTTTTTTTCATACGCCCACGCTTGGTTACTTAGTGGATACAGGAATAAAAACTCATCTGTTTTACTTTTATATAAAGTTCCAAAGGTTGATTGCTTTTGGTTAAATCGATTTCTTCTAGCATCTTCACGAAGCGGTTCCAACGGGTAGGTCTTTGCTACAAACTGTTTATAAGCTTCCTCTGTAAGAGAACATCCTGCTGCTTTTTCATGTCCTCCCCCTCCAAATGAACCTGCAACTTCGGAGACATCCACATGATCGTGTATTGTACGAAACCCCATCCTTCTTCCACCAATATTTAAAATAGCTATATAATCCAGATGGGGGTACTCTTTTCCTAATTGATTTCCTAACTCTGAATGATAAGATTCTGCAAAAACAACTCCTGCATAATGCCCCCCTGCTTTAATTTGGACAAGTTCCCGTCTTTTTCGTCGAATATAGCGAACAATCTTATCATCCTCCATATCAAGCAACTTCTTTTCAAAATCATCAAAATCAAAATATGCTTCTTTACTTAACCTTTCCAGCATGCTCTCTTCAAATTCATCTATGGAGACAAGAAAAAATAATGCATTCAGGCGCTTTGCTTTCTGATTATCATTTTTCTCCCATTCCCATGTGTCATACTGTCTAACAAGCTCGACAAACTCAGATATTGCATTCGATGATTCCAAATAGCTGTGTTTCACAAGGTAATCATAGTACAAGGAGGTAGCCGAATGTAATTCACCAGCTTCACCCTCTACATGGACAGCTGCCCATTCATAATCATTAAATGACAGAGCAGTTTTATGATGGTCAATTAACTGTACCTGTCCTCCCTCTTTATAAAAATTCTCTAACCGTTTCTCATTCTCTTCATTTACCGACAAATCAGTAATCATTAAAAAAGTATCTTTTGACTCATTTTCCAGAAACCATTTTACTTCCCTGTTTAATCCAGCGATTGAATTATAGCGAATGTTAACCTGTTTTCCAAAAGCTAAGCGTGCCAAAATCCCACAACCCACGCCGTCTAAGTCATTATGTGATAGCAGTTTATACATGTACGTCACCTCTGCTACTAGTATGGTTCGATAAGGGTGGATTTATCAGCTAAAGAAAAAGTTATTCAAACAGAAGAGAAATTTGTTTCAATGAAACTTAGTGTAGATTTCATACGTTATATATATCAAATTACTCCTTTATAGATTACTTTTCTAAAAAAAGGGAATAACTTCAGTAGCAGTAAAAAATACCTACTTCATACTTTTTCAAAAATATACATATGTAGCATGAATAGATAATAATAGAAGCGGAAATTTTTAGAAATTAGGGGGATTTAAATGAATAAATTTAGCAGAGGATCAATTACATTAATTTTATTTGCTTTCATTCTTTTACTAGTTAATTGGTCGATTATTCAATTCTCTGAACCCATATCACTTATTGCTTATTTGCTTTTATTTGTAAGCGGAATTTTAGGGATAGTAGCTTTCCTCCGCAAGGAATCAGGTTTTTTAAAAGGAAGCTGCCTTCTCTGTATAGCCGCTATTCTATTCTTCATATCCTGGTTTAAACCCCTGGAAATAACAAGAGTGACAACATGGTTACAAAAAATTATCTAAGCATTGGAAGAGACCCAGCTTTAAATAGGAGGTGTAAAATGAAGCGTATTTTCCCAAATGCCATGCGTGTCTCGTTAATATCTCTTGCTGCCACACTTATTGTCACTGTCGTTCTAATGGTGATTTTAAACCTGGCAAACACGAACTCAGAAATAGTACATTTCATTGGCAAAACGTTTATTGCACTTTCATTACCTTTCCTAATTTTAAATCCAATCTTTGGGTTTATTTACTCATTTAAAATAAATGACCCATATAAGATTCTTTATATACTGCTTCACTTTGCATCACTTTGCACTATCTCTGTTGTTGCATTGCTCGGTTTTATGTTTCGTTATTTTGTATCCTTTGCTCCCTAACACAATATGAAATTTCCTCTTAAAAGGCATAATCGTTAACGATTATGCTTTTTTTTAACATCTATTATTTTTATTTCTTACTTGATCAATAGGGCGACATTTTTTAAAATTCCCTCTCACTTCGCTCCCGAAAATGGTGGCAACATTGATCCATTATTCCACACAAAACGTTAGCTAAATGACTGGCACACTATCATTCTTAGTTTTTAGAAAATAATGCTATGATAGTTAAATAGAATCTTTTTTGAAAAGGAGAATGATATGCAGCTTCATGACACGGAATTATTCAAGCGAATACAAACCCACGATGAAGAAGCTTTAGAATTGCTATATGATCGATACGAAAAATTACTTTTTTCTTTTTGTTATCGAATGACAAATAATTCATTTTTAGCTGAAGAAATTGTGCAGGATGTTTTTACAAAGCTTTGGACAAAGCAAAGGAACTTTGATGAAACAAAAGGAAAGTTTTCGTCTTGGCTTCTAACTGTTACACGAAACGCAGCACTTGATAAACTTCGAAAAAAAAGCTTAAACACGTATGAGCTCGATGAGAGAGACGCATTGCATGAAGCTTCTTCTTCCGTTGAAACACAAGTAGAGTGGAAAGAAGAAAATGAACAACTGCAAACTGCCATGAAAACATTGTCAGAGGAACAAAGAGGAATTATTGAGTTATTTTATTTTAAAGGGATGTCTCAAACCAGTATTGCTGAAACTTGCGGCATTCCCTTGGGAACAGTGAAAGGAAGAGTGCGCTTGGCGTTAAAACATTTACGAACAGAGCTGTCTTCCATTAAAGAAAGGGGGATGCAGCATGAACAATAATTCTTGTGACATACTGCTTGATTACTTTAATGATCAGTTAAGCGAAGAACAAAGGAAAGAGTTTGAAACACATCTGCTATACTGTGAAGAATGTCAGGATGAGCTTGCTGAACTGGAACAGTTAGTTGAGGATCTCCCCTATGCAGCTGAGCCGGTTAATCCTCCAGAAGGTATGAAGGGCCGAATTCTTACTACCGTAAAGGATGAAAATAAAAATATTACACCCTTAGCACATAAACAAACCGAGGCTGAAGGGAAATCATCATATGCAAAAGAAACAGAAAACAAAACGAAAAACAAGTCCTGGATGAAACCGTTAATTGCAGCTGCTTTAACACTATCACTAGCTGGAAATGGAGCAGCACTTCTTTATATAAACAATCAAGACAATGAGGTAGCAGAGGAACCTCCTGCAAAGCCTATCAATGAATCACTGGATGCAATTAAGCAGTCTCTTACTTTGAGCCCTTCATCTGGTGTAAATGCCGAGGCTTCCGCATTAATGATTGAGCAAAATGAGAAAATGAACTTAGTTATAGAGGCGAATAACCTCCCTCCACTCGAAGGTGAAGAAACCTATCAGGTATGGGTGTTAAAAGATGATCAGCCACATCGGGCAGGTACATTTGTAACGAATGCAGAAGGAAAAGGAGCTGTATCCTATCTGCTGGAAGGCGATAAAAGCTGGGAGACAATTGCAATTACTAAAGAGCCTAATGCGAACAGTCAAAAGCCTAAAGGAGAAATTCTGTTAAGCTCCCCTATCTAAGGAGTTAAATTGAGATGCATACGAACGCATCTCAATTTTTTCCCTCCTGAACTTAGCTCTATCAGGGGTTCTGCAATAAAAATAAAATTTTTTAAATAATAAGTGATCCATTTCCCGATTCCTACCGTTAGCTGTGTAGAAACATTAAAAATTACAAAAGGGAGATGGATAGAATGAATTGGAAAAAAGCAATGATCGTAGCTCCGATGAGCGCAACTCTACTTTTTACTGCGAACGGTGGTATTGTAAGTGCGGACACAATGGAAAAACCAACAGTAGAAACAGCAGCAGTTGATTTAAGATCTAACTTAGGGCAACTACTCAGCGAGCACGCATATCTTGCAATAGAAACAATGAGAAACGGTGCGGCTGGTTCAGAAGATTTCGAAGCATCTTCTGCAGCCTTAACTGCTAATACGGAGGATCTTAGTGCAGCAATCGAATCTGTTTATGGGAAAGAAGCTGGCCAAGCATTTAAGAAAATGTGGTCGGAACACATTGGGTACTTCGTTGATTATGTGAAAGCAACAGGAAATGAAGATGAAGATGCAAAACAGAAAGCATTGGATGAGTTATCAGAATACAGAGCAGACTTTTCCCAGTTTCTAGAGAATGCTACAGAAGAACGTTTGGAAGCTGATGCACTTGCTGAAGGTCTACAGCAACATGTAAATCAATTAATAGGTGCATTTAATAGCTATGTTGATGGGGATTATCAACAAGCCTATGAGCAGGAAAGAAAAGCGATTAACCATATGCATATGGTAGCTAAAGGGCTTTCCACGGCGATTACCGATCAATTCCCTGACAAATTTAATAATACAATGGCGGTGACACCAGCAGGCGACTTAAGAGCAGATTTAAATTATCTACTATCTGAGCATGCCGGTATTGCCATATCAGCAATGCAAAATGGAATTTCTGAAGCTCCGGAATTCGATGCATCAGCAAAGGTTCTTGGTCAAAATACAGAGGATCTGTCTAAAGCAATTGCATCTGTTTATGGCGATGAAGCAGGAGAAGCATTTAAGAAAATGTGGTCCGAGCACGTAGGGTACTTTGTTGATTATGTAAATGCTACAGCAAATGAAGATGAAGAAGCGCAAAAAGAGGCACTAACTAATCTCGAAAATTATAGAGAAGATTTCTCCATGTTTATGGAAAAAGCTACAGAGGGTAACGTTTCCGCAGACATGCTGGCAAAAGGCTTGCAACAACACGTAGACCAACTAATTGGTTCATTTGAAAGCTATGCAGATGGTAACTATGATGAAGCATTTACTACAGCTCGCGAAGCATATGGTCATATGTATGGCTCATCTAAAATGTTATCATCCGGTATTGTAATGCAGTTCCCTGATAAATTTGCCAATGATATGCCTTCAGATATGCCAAAAACAGGCTTTGCACCCGCTGAAGAAAATAATGATATGTTGATCGCCTGGATGGTTGGTATAAGTGTATTTGGATTAGCAGCATTTGCAGCAATCCGTAAGTTTCGTACAAACGAAAAATAAGAGTTGATATATTGGTAAGAATCTTGTTCAGGAAGACAGGCAGATTATCCGTTTTTTCTCCCTGTCTTCCAAAGCTTTAGAGAAAAAGCAAATCAGGCTTAAAATTTAACAAAAGCTCATTTCTATTATTGGAATAAATGCGCTAGAGGAGGGTGCTTTATATGGGAAAATTAATAACTGTCATCACCTTACTTTTCTTGGTTGGCTGTGGAACCGTTCCTGAAAGTGAATCTCCTCCAGCTAATTCCTCATCTAGTAATGAACAGGAAACAACTCAAACAGTTAAAAACCCTATGACCAAAACGAAAAACAGTGATTTTAATCAGTCAGATTCCGCCTATAAGGATGCTTTTAAAGAAGAAAAACCGGGTATAGTTCCAGCCAAGTTGATTATTGACAGCCTTGGCGTCAACGATCCTGTTGAAAAGGTTGGTCAGAATAAAAAAGGTGAAATGGGTGTCCCTGAAAATGTACAGAATGCTGGTTGGTATAAGTTCGGAGCTAAGCCAGGGGAACAAGGCAGTGCTGTAGTTGCTGGGCATGTGAATACAAGGAACGGAAAAAGTATTTTTTGGAACCTTCACAAGCTGGAGACTGGTGATGAAGTCGAAGTATTGAATAAAAGTGGTGAAAAGAGAACCTTCAAAGTAATCGGGAAGGAATCATATGACTATCAGCATGCACCTGTAAAGAAAATATTCGGTTATACGTCAAGAAGAAAATTGAATTTAATTACATGCACAGGCGATTTTAATTATGACGCTGGAACCCATCAGGAACGTCTTGTCATTTACACTGAGCTAAAGGATGAATAAATAACTAGTGGGCATTCAATCCAATACTTTTATTTAAGAATGAAGGCTGCAACCATGCAGCCTCTTTTTTTGTCTCTAAAATATAAATTGGGCTGTAGGGGAAAACTTTTGCAGCCCAATATTTGCAATAGGATCTTTTCTTACAAAATTAAAAATCATTTATCTTCTCTATCGGTCCAAATAACTTTCTACCTCAGCCTTAGTAGGCAGTGCAGTCATTGCTCCTTTTGTAGAAGCGGCAAGCCCCCCGGATACTGAGGCAAACTCAGCTATCCTACTTGCTTCTTCCAACGTAAGTGCATCAAGATCTGAAGCATATTGATCAATAGAATAAAGCACTCCAGAAACAAAGGCGTCACCAGCCCCAGTTGTGTCAATTGCTTTCACCTTCATTGCTGGAACATACCTATTCCCTTCCATTGTCTTAACATAGCATCCTTCCGCACCAAGGGTGACAAATATAACTGGAATTTCATAGGACTCAAGCATTTCCAGGCCTTCTTTAACTGACTTTTTATCAGTAATAAATGCTAACTCCTCTTCGGAAAGCTTTAGAATATCCACTTCTCCAAGCATGGAAATTATCCTGTCTTTTGCCTTCTCTTTCGAATCCCATAACATCAAACGCAGGTTAGGGTCATAGGAAATAAGCAATCCATTCTCTTTTGCCAGTTTAACAGCTGCCTTAGTTGCACCTTCTGCGGGCTCGCTAATTAAGGAAATAGATCCGAAATGAAGAATACGATGGCGAAGCAAGTGCTCTCTATTTATGTGATTTTCCTCCAGAAAACGGTCCGCACTTGGGTTAATATAAAAATCAAAGCTCCTCTCCCCATCCTCTCTGTTGGTTACAAATACAATCCCTGTACGGTGGTCCTTCGAAAATAATAATTGTTCTGTATTTACATGATAGAACTGGAGCGTTTCTTGCAAAAACCTGCCAAGCACATCATCTCCTACCATGCCAAGAAATGATGAATCGCCTCCA
Organism: Virgibacillus halodenitrificans; assembly: GCF_001878675.1. Taxonomy (NCBI): domain Bacteria; kingdom Bacillati; phylum Bacillota; class Bacilli; order Caryophanales; family Bacillaceae; genus Virgibacillus; species Virgibacillus halodenitrificans. Next base: position 3,651,577 of record NZ_CP017962.1, read on the forward strand.
AGTCTTGCTACCCCCACTGCTACGTTAGCTGGAGCACCGCCGGGACTTTTATGATAGGTTGAATTTGTTTCGTCAGTTGGTATAAAATCAATTAACGTCTCCCCCAGAGTAATGACACCATGATTCACGATGATTACCTCCCTATGGTATGATTTATATAAAGATCAAATTATGTTCTATTATTCTACAGAACCAAAAATATGTCATCAAATAAGGGTGAAAAACATTGCTTACAATAAAAGAAATAGCAGAAATGGCTAACGTATCCAGATCTACTGTTTCCCGTTTCCTCAATGATTCTGGCTATGTCAGTGAAGAGGCCAGAAAACGAATTGATAAAGTAATTAAAGAAACAGGATATATACCAAGTGAACACGCTAAATCCCTCCGCACCAAAAAAACAAAAGTAATTGGTGTCATATTACCAACCATCCATACAGAGACATCAAGTAAAATTGTAGCAGGAATAGATAACGAGCTGGCAAAACAGGGATATCAAATCCTTCTGGCCAACACAAATCTGGATAAAGAAAAAGAATTAGAATATCTGGATTTACTTAAAGTCCGCCAAGTAGATGGAATTATATTGGTAGCTACAAATACAGAAGAAAGATTAGTTAAGAAAGTCCAGGAAATGAACCTTCCAATAGTTATTATAGGGCAGGACATGCCTGGGGTTACCAGTGTGGTGTATGATGATTTCCATGCTTCAAAAGAAATTACCAACTATTTGGTTGAGAAAGGTCATAAAAAAATAGCATTTATCGGTGTAGATGAGACAGATCGCTCGGTAGGTTATTTCCGTAAAAAAGGATATTATTCTGCGATGAATGAGCATCGATTGGAAGTTAATTCAACTTGGGTGCAGACTGCAATATTTGACATAGATTCTGGTTATAAAGCAATGAAACGAATTTTAACAAAGAGTTCTATTCTCCCCACAGCAGTTTTTGCAGTAACAGACCGCTTAGCTATTGGAGCGATGAGTTATTTGAAAGAACAAGGACTTATAGTACCAAATGATATTGCTGTAGCGAGTATTGGAGCATCAGAAATTTCCAGATATGTTGATCCTTCTCTAACAACTGTAGACTATCACAATGAAATGGCAGGTAAGCAGGCTGCGAAGCAGATACTAGCAATTATATCCAAAACCGAATACCAAGAAAAAATTCTCCTGAACTATAGACTAATAATTCGTAATAGTGTATGATGAAATTGTGGAACCGATTTCATCATATATATTATGGAATCGATACCACGTATAACTCAGTTAATACCTATTGCCATTATATTTACTAATTTAGCTAATGTGGAATCGATACCACAAAAATAAAAGGAGTGAGATTATATGTCTGATAACAAGCAAATCGCAAAGGAGCTTATTGAGGCAGTCGGGGGAAGAGAAAATATTCATTCCGTCGCTCATTGTGCCACAAGATTACGTTTTATGATTCACGACAAGGAAAAAATTGATCAGGAGAGAGTTGAAAATACAGATAAAGTAAAGGGTGCCTTTTTTAACTCTGGTCAATATCAGATAATCCTTGGGACCGGCACGGTAAATCGTATTTATGAAGAAGTGGATAAACTCGGTATCAACAGCACAGATAAATCTGAACAATCAAAGGAAGCTGCAAAAGAAAAAAATACGTTCCAGCGTGCCATCCGGACATTGGGCGATGTATTTGTACCCATTATTCCTGTGCTTGTAGCAACAGGTCTGTTTATGGGACTTAGAGGTTTGGTCATGCAGGAACAGATCTTAGCACTCTTCGGTATGACACCCGCTGATATTTCTGAAAACTTTCTTTTATTTACTGAAATCCTAACAGATACTGCATTCATATTCTTACCTGCACTTGTTGCTTGGTCAACTTTTAGAGTATTTGGGGGCACGCCAATTATTGGTCTAGTACTTGGATTGATGCTTGTAAGTCCTGCGTTGCCAAATGCTTGGGAAGTTGCGACAGAGGCTGAACCTTTATATTTCTTAGGATTCATCCCTGTAGTAGGCTATCAAGGTGCCGTATTACCCGCCTTTTTCGCAGGGATAATTGGCGCAAAACTGGAAAGAGCCATCCGAAAACGGGTTCCTGAAGCATTGGATTTAATCATCACCCCATTCTTAACACTATTAGTGATGATTGCAGCAGCTCTCTTCATCATCGGGCCAATTTTTCATACAGTTGAGGAATATATCCTTCAGGGAACACTCTTTGTGTTGGATCTGCCATTCGGTATTGCAGGATTTTTAATTGGAGCTTTAAATCAAATTATTGTAATCACAGGAGTTCATCATATCTTTAACCTATTGGAAATCCAATTGCTTGAAAAGTTTGGAAATAACCCATATAACGCCATTGTTACTTCAGCAGTGGCCGCACAAGGTGGAGCAGCACTTGCCGTAGGTTTAAAAACGAAATCTAAAAAACTGAAGGCGTTGGCATTACCCTCCTCTTTATCTGCATTTCTTGGGATTACAGAGCCAGCCATTTTCGGTGTAAACCTACGCTATGTTACACCTTTTGTAATGGGCTTAATCGGCGGTGGTGTTGGTGGTTTTGCTGCTTCCCTGCTTGGTATTAAAGGAACTGGTATGGCAATTACCGTTATTCCAGGGACGCTACTTTATCTCAATGGACAAATTTTACAGTATATCCTGGTTAACATTATCGCTATTGGTACTGCATTTGTCCTTACATGGTTATTCGGATACTCAGATAAAAAGCTTAAAGATGTTGAAACAGCATAGAAAAACGCACACACATTAATTACATGGAGAGGGTAGGAACTGAACATGCCTCCTTCTAATAAGAATATTTTACAATTAAAGACAGGCAGGCGGGCATCCCCTTGTCTGTCTTTTAGATAAGGAGTGCCTCAAACAGATATGAAACATTTACATCCGATAAAGAAGGCTTTGCAGCAAATAAAAGAAAAACAGGATATCGCTCAATCCGATCCCCACCGTCTCCATTTCCATATTATGCCCCCTGTAGGATTACTCAACGATCCTAACGGGTTTGTGTTCTATCAAGGACATTATCATATTTTCTATCAATGGAACCCCTTTGCAACGACACATGGTCAAAAATATTGGGGTCATCGCATTTCCAGTGATTTAGTACATTGGGAAGAGGCGCCTATAGCATTAGCTCCCGATGAATGGTTTGATAAAGACGGCTGTTACTCAGGAAGTGCCATTGTCCACAATGAAAAGCTCTATATATTTTATACAGGAAATGTAAAAGACCACGACGGAAACCGTGCCTCCTACCAATGTCTCGCCGTATCAGATGATGGTCTCCATTTTGATAAAAAAGGGCCAATTATTAAAGTACCTAAAGGTTACACCGCCCATTTCCGTGATCCTAAAGTTTTTTCAAAAAATGGTAGTTGGTTTATGGTAATTGGTGCACAAAACACCCAAGAACAGGGTGAAGTGGTTCTTTACTCCTCCCCTGATTTGGAAAATTGGTTTTATCGCGGCCCTCTAACAGGGGCTCATAGGAATGAACTAGATAATTTCGGATACATGTGGGAGTGCCCGGATCTTTTTCGAATTAAAGATCAGGATATTCTAATTGTTTCTCCACAAGGATTGGAAGCAAAAGGATATAAGTTTAACAATATTTATCAATCCGGTTATTTTACAGGGCAAGTAGATTATGAGAGCCCCGCTTATCAGCATGGAAGCTTTGAAGAGTTGGATCGTGGCTTTGATTTTTATGCACCACAAACAACGGTGGATGAGTCAGGTAGACGTTTATTATTTGGCTGGATGGGTAATGCGGAAGTAGGAGAAACACAGCATCCTACCGCAGAATACGGTTGGATTCATGCGCTTACTCTCCCCCGTACACTGCAGTGGAAGAAAGGAAAGCTTTTTCAGACTCCCGTAAAGGAACTTGCGGTACTACGAAAGAATGAAGTTGTGTATGAAAATATAACGATAATAAATCAACACAAGCAATTTAATGAAGTTGCTGGCAAGGTGTTTGAATTGCAAATAACAGTGACTGACTGGAGCACAAACATATTCTCCTTAACAATTGGAGAAAGCACGTTGCGTTTTAATCAAAATTCTTCTACTTTCACTCTAGAACGCAAATGTTTTAATAATCAAGGAACGGAAAGCAGACATTGTCATCTAGACAAGCTGGAGAATATACAACTCTTCAAAGACACCTCTTCACTGGAAGTCTTTATAAATAATGGAGAAGAAGTTTTCACTTCACGGATTTTCGATGATACCAATGAGCAAGCTGTATCTTTCCAAGCAGACGGGCAAGTGACTTTTAATTTACAAAAGTGGGATTTGGAAAAAATCTTTAATTGATATTCAGAAAGGGACGGATAATATTGTTAGGAAAATTATTTAAGAAAAAAGAAGATAGTAAACATATCTCTCTTTATGCGCCTATAAATGGAGAAACGATTCCATTGGAAGAAGTACCTGATCCTGTATTTTCCGAGAAAATGATGGGCAACGGTATTGCAATTAAACCATCTGATGAGCTCGTAACTGCACCAGTTGACGGAAAGATTATTCAATTATTCTCCACCAAACATGCAGTGGGAATTTTGGCAGAGAATGGTGCTGAAATTCTTATTCATATCGGTATAGACACAGTAGAACTGAAGGGAGAAGGCTTCACGGCTTATGTAGAAGAAGGCGATTATGTGAAAAAGGGAGATAAATTGGTTGCTTTCAATTACACTACAGTAGAAAATAAAGCAAAGAGCACCCTGATCCCTATTATTATTACAAATACAGATGAAATGAGCGAGATCTCTCCTGCAGATAAAAAATCTGTCCGTGCCGGAGAAGATATTATTTTAAGCATAGAAAAATAAATTATTCCATTGCAAATGTTGAGGTACAAACATTAACTCGTACAGGTTTATCATCATAGCAGGAGGAAGCTGCGAGCTAATGAAAACTTATTTTTCCATTAATACAAATAGCCAAATAACACCCCCTGCTCAGTTAAAGAGCAAGGGGTGTTATTTTATTTAAACATCCAATGTTTTAGGGCTTTCACCTTTTTTATTCATAAGTTGAATCCCGATAGGCTCAATTTCTAATACAACCAAATTAGGGTCCTCTGGGCCTTCAAACCAGTTCTTCATGTACTCATTCCACACTTGATTTTTAAGTTCTTGAGAATCATTTAGTTTTGCTTTTCCTTGATACTCTACATAAGCATCACCAAATCCTTCTCCTTCATAACCAAGAATAATATGCGTGTACGGATTCTCTTCCAGTTCCTCCGTTTTATCCGTTTCTTTACTCGTAGCAGTATATAGCTTTAAATCCTCATGGAAAAAAGTCATATATCTGGAATGAGGTTTATTGTTTTTCACTGTAGCCATTGTTCCAATATGGCTGTTTTCAAGTATGTTTTCTACTTCTGCTCTAATATTATCCTGACTCAAAATACCACTCCTTTTCTTCTCTATAAATATTATTTCCCTTCCTACCAAATATAAAACAAAGCTGGATGCTTTTTTCTAAAATTGATTTTCTCACTCTAATATGCAGAGCTGTTTCAATATTAATTCAGCTTTTGCCTACACTACACTCGTTCCTATCTTGTATTTAGGCTAACCTTCTCAAAGAATAAAGAGTAACGAAGAGGAAAAGCTAACAAATAAATTATCAATTTGTCACAATTTTCATGTTGACGAAAAAATAAGTATGGTGGTAATATAAACTGGTAAAACGTTTTATCAAGTTTATCAATCATCGAGAGGAGGACTTGAGATGAAAAAAGTAGTTGTGCTGGGTAGTTTAAATATGGACTTATCCATAGAAACAAATCGTATGCCGCGTAATGGTGAAACAATAGATGGGAAATCGTTCTTTATGTCTCCCGGAGGTAAAGGCGCTAATCAGGCTGTTGCAGCTCAAAAGAGCGGGGCACCAACAAGTATGATTGGCAGCGTAGGAAATGACCTGTTTGGCAGTCAACTTATTTCTTCTTTAAAAAAAGAAGGTGTGGATTGCACGCATGTCATGGAAAATGACTCCACTTCCACAGGTATTGCGATGATCATTCGGAATGCTGGGGATAACAGAATCATTCTCGGAGCTGGTGCTAATTACACGGTAGATGAAGCCTACACGTCTCAAGCATTACAAGAGATTGCAAATAAAGAAGATATATTTTTAACACAGTTTGAAAGCGATTACGAGGTTGTATTACATTCTCTTGCAAAGGCAAAGAGTCAGGGTCTTTTTACGGTATTTAATCCCGCGCCTGCAAAGGACATACCGGAAACTGCCTATCCCTCCATTGACCTCTTAATTGTCAATCAGTGGGAAAGTGAGATGTTATCAGGAATTTATCCAAAGACAGACAAGGATTGCGAAGATGCTATCAAGCTCTTCCTCGACAAAGGTGTTTCGTCTGTTATTATCACTTGCGGAGCTGCTGGCAGTACCTATGGTGACAAGGAGCAATTGATTTTTGTCCCAAGCTTTAAAACTAACGTTGTGGATACCACAGCGGCTGGAGATACGTATATTGGTGCATTAGTAGCATCATTAGCTAATGAAACAACCATGAAAGATAGCATGATCTATGCGACAAAAGCGGCTTCACTTGCTATTTCAAAGCAAGGAGCACAGGAATCTATTCCCTACAAAAATGAAATCGACCAGTTCAAGGAGGTTAACTAAATGAATAAAAGACCAATTATAATTGATACAGACCCAGGAATTGATGATGCAGTTGCGATTGCAATTGCATTATACGATGAGCAGCTTGATGTTCGTCTAATTACAACCGTTGCAGGAAATGTAAGCTTAGAAAAAGTAACCTACAATGCCATGAGACTAATGAAGTTTTTTGGAAAGGACATTCCAGTTGCTGCAGGTGCTGACCGTCCACTAATAAAAGAAGCTATTGATGCAAGTGATATTCATGGGGAAACAGGCATGGGCGGCTATGATTTTGAAGAACCTGACATGGACAAACTGTTAAAAGAACACGCAGTTAATGCCATGTATAAAGAAATTACAAATAGTGCACAGCCTATAACGCTTGTACCAATCGGCCCACTTACAAATATCGCCCTTCTTTTACGAATGTACCCTGAGGTTAAGGATAACATTCATGAAATTGTATTAATGGGGGGTTCTACAGCACGAGGAAATGCTGGTGTGATGGCTGAATTCAATATTTTTGCTGATCCGGAAGCAGCAAAAATTGTTTTTGACAGCGGAATATCGCTTACTATGGTAGGTCTTGACATCGGTTTGAAAGCGCTTATCTATCCTGAAGACAGCCAACAATTAAAAGAACTAAATAGAACAGGCGATATGCTTTATCAGCTGTTCCAACGCTATCGCGGTGGTGGCTTGAAAACAGGCTTGAAAATGTATGATAGCACAGCAATAGGCTATCTTCTAAATCCGGATATGTTTGAAACAGTTGATGCCTTTGTTGATATCGAGCTTGAGGGTTCATTAACTAAGGGCTGTACAGTAGTAGATTTGAAAAATTACACCGGAAATAAACCGAACGTTACTGTGGCAGTTGATATTGACCCTGTGCAATATAAAGACTGGTTGATTGAATGCATTAAGAAATGCATTTAAGGAGGGGTAGAGAATGTTAAATGATCTTATTATGTATGCTTCAGCAATTTTAGCAGTTGCTGTAGTTGTCTACATGTTGATTAAAAAAATGGATATTAAAATAGCCTTATTTCTAATGGGAATTATTTTAATACTCGTTAGTCTTGCAATGGGAAATGACATTGCACTAAAGGAATTTGAATCAACAGGTTCTGCTTTCCTAGATCCTTTACAAGTTATTGTCGAACAATTTAAGTCTACGTTTGCCAAAGCTGGTTTAATCATTCTAATGCTTGGTGGTTATACTGCCTATATGTCATCCATAGGGGCAAATGATATTACCGTTCAGGTTCTAACAAGACCTATCAGTAAAATAAAGTCCGTTTACTTTCTAGTTCCTATTGTCTTTTTATTAGGTAACTTATTATCTTTAGTAATACCAAGTGCATCGACCTTGGCCATCCTTTTATTAGCAACACTCTATCCTGTTTTAAAAAGAGCTGGCATGTCTACACTTAGTATTGCTGCCATTATCGCTACATCGGCAACTATTATACCAACACCACTTGGTAGTGATAATGTTGCAATTGCAGAAGAATTAGCCTTACATCCTGCGTTTGCAAACTTAACAGTGACAGATTACGTATTTAATTACCATGCAATGATTTCGTTGCCTACCCTCCTCTTTATTGCTATTGTGCATTATTTCTGGCAAAAAAGGATGGACAAGCGATCAGCAAATAAGGTTTCTAAAGAAGAAGTGGAATTGAAAAAGCTTGATGAAATTAAAGGCGGTAAATTATACAAAACAGTTTATGCTATTCTGCCTATCTTTCCAATTATCCTATTGTTGATTTCATTTGCACTGGAACTTACAACAGGTATTGCTGTAACACTAAGTGTTGAAATCGCAGTAATTGTTTCGTTAATTCTTGCTATTATTTGTGAATTAATCCGTAAGAAAGGTGATAAAAAAGTACTTTCAGACACGGAATCCTTCTTTGAAGGTATGGGTAGAGCTATTCCGATCGTAGCATTAATTGTTGCTGCATCCGTGTTCGTAACCGGATTACAATCAATCGGTCTTATTGAACAGCTGCAAGAATCCATGCAACACATTCAAGGCTCAGGCTTCAACTTTATTTTACCATTAATTTTGGTAGCCTTTACAGCGTTAATTGTACTACTAAGTGGTAGTGGAATTGCTTTATTCTTTGCAATGGTTCCATTGATGGTACCTCTGGCAGATGCTGCAGGCATTAACCCAATAGCCATATCCATACCAATGGGCTTAGCTGGAAACCTGTTCCGTTCAGTGTCCCCAGTTGCTGCAGTAGTACTTATTATTGCCGGAACATTAAAAGTAGACCCACTTGATATTATTAAACGGACATCCGTACCAATGGTTTCAGGCGTCATTTTCATGTTTATACTCTCTATGATTGTATTCTTATAAAAACACAAGAGATATAACGTAATATATTGGCTAAGAATCTAGGTCAACTTTTATACTTTAAAAATCCGAACCGATTCATTTTATTAATGAATCATGGTTCGGATTTCTTTTTGTTAAAAATTAGCGGTGAGAAAACGCGCAGACTCCTCAGAAATGAAGTACACATTTCCTTCGTGCGATGCTAAGCTGGGCTTCCACGCTTTATATAAAGAGGAAGGTCGCCCCATCTAGTCTAGCGAGCCGAAGATTGTACAGTTGCAAAAGGACACATGGTTTTTTCACAAAATAGAACGCTTCTATTCCTTGTAATCAGATGATATGATACAAGTGATGTCTTCTCCATATTGTAGAAAGACGATTTTACGATGGAAAGCAGGAATGAATAAGATGAAAATCACCTTAAAGGATATAGCAAAAAAGGCAAACGTTTCTCCAAGCGCTGTATCATTGGTGCTTAACGACCGCCCATGCAGAATATCAAAAGAAAAGAAGGATTTAATTAAGCGTATTGCAGAAGAATACAATTATTCTGCTAACCAAATCGCCCGAAGCCTTGTAACTCAAAAAAGCAAAACAATTGGCTTAATCATACCTGACATTGAGAACATTTTCTTTTCCTCTCTTGCAAAGCAAATTGAAGAACAATGTCGCAAGCGAGGCTATATGCTCATTATTGTGAACTCGGACAATGACTATGCTCATGATTTAGAACTGCTGGACTTGCTTCTTTCTCGCTCAGTTGACGGAATGTTTATTATCCCAAGCAATGAATCTTATAAAGAACATTCAGAGTTAGTCCACCGACTAAGTAAATTAGACAACACCTCTACTCCTTATGTAATGATTGACCGTGTTTACCCCGAGCAAGCTTGTAATAAAGTTTGGTTTGATAACGAAGAAGGCGCTTATTTAGCTGTGAAGCATTTACTGGAAAATGGACATAGAAAAATTGCATGTATTGCTAATTATGGAAATGATTCCAATGGTAAATCAAGGTTAGAAGGCTTTTATCGAGCAATGAGAGAATATCATTGTGAAGTAGAAGAAGATCTTGTCATTGATGGGGATTATCGTATTGATAGTGGCTACCATGCTGGAAAGTCATTATTGGAGAAAGATATGTCTGCTGTTTTTATTACAAATGATATGATGGCGCTCGGTTTCCTCAAAGCAGCTTATGAGCAAGGGAAACAGGTACCTGATGACATTTCAGTAGTCAGCTATGATAACACTATTTATCCATATATATTTGGAGTTGAGCTTACTTCTATTGAGCAAGATGTCGGTTCACTTAGCCACCATGCTGTTGATCTCTTATTCTCAAAAATGGAGGAAAAGGAAAAGGCTCCCAAGGAGATTTGCCTCATTCCAAGGTTAATTAAAAGAACCAGTGTGCAAAGTCATTAAATATATTTTTATAGCGCCAATATATTGACAACAGTTATGGGAGGCTTCACTCCCTTTAAAATTTTAATAATATGTTAAAATTATTTTATTGTGCATTAACTATACTTATTAAAAAAGGATGAGATATATGGAAAACGATATAAAGCTTACGTCATTATCCTCTAAAGGTGGCTGCGGATGTAAAATTGGTCCAGCAGACTTATCGCAAGTTCTTCGCTCCCTCCCCCCTACAGTAACCAACCCAGACCTCCTCGTTGGACTCGACACAAGTGATGATGCAGGAGTATACAAAATAAACGATACTACTGCCCTTGTACAAACAGTAGATTTTTTCACTCCGATTGTGGATGACCCTTACTACTTCGGTCAAATAGCTGCTGCCAATGCGATCAGTGATGTGTACGCAATGGGAGGAACACCTTTCACTGCACTTAATATTGTCGCTTTCCCTATCTCTACACTTGATAAAAGCATTCTAGCAGATATCTTGCGTGGTGCAGGTGATAAACTTGCAGAAGCCGGTGTATCATTGGTGGGTGGCCACTCTATTGATGACCAAGAGCCGAAATTTGGTCTTGCAGTAACGGGGACGGTTCATCCGGATCGAATTAGGACAAATGCCGGTGCAAAGCCCGGAGATAAATTAATTCTAACTAAACCAATCGGGGTAGGAATTTATTCTACCTCAATAAAGAATAACCTACTCAGTCAGGATGAGATTAACCGTGTGACAGCCGTAATGTCTACATTGAATAAGACTGCAGCGGAGGTAATGAATCACTATGACGTTCATGCTTGCACAGATGTTACCGGATTTGGCCTCTTAGGCCATGCTTCTGAAATGGCAAAGGGAAGTAAAGTAGACATTGAAATAAATTATGACCATGTCCCCATGCTGGAGCGCGTGAGAGAACTAGCAGACTCAGGCGCGGTTCCAGGTGGTACGAAAAATAATTTCAAACATGTTCAAGATATGATCACCTTTCCTGAAAACATGGATCAAATTGATCAATGGATCCTCTGTGATGCAGTTACCTCTGGAGGCTTGCTAATTGCTGTTTCATCTAAGGAAGCAGATCAGCTTTTTACAGAATTACGGGAAAAAGGTGTAGAAGCACAAATTATTGGAGAAGTAAAAGATAGTAGTAGTGGACACATTAACGTAAAATAATCTATTTTTATTACAGGAAGTGACCTATACATGTTTAAGGATATTGAATTAAACGAAATGTTACAGCTTAAAGATGCAGGTGAGCATACCCTTATTGATGTCCGTTCACCAAAGGAATTTAATGAAGCGACAATACCGGGTAGTATAAATATCCCCATCTTTACTGATGAGGAACGTGCAGAAGTAGGGACATTGTATAAGCAAGTGGGTCAGGATGCCGCTAAGAAACGCGGCTTGGAGATTTTTTCCACGAAACTGCCTAATTTCATTCAGGAGTTTAGTAAAATCCAAACACCAATGACCGTATTTTGTTGGCGAGGCGGTATGCGGAGTAAAACAGCAGCAACGGTTTTAGATTTGATGGGGATAAAGGCTACCAGATTAAGTGGTGGTATCCGTACCTATAGAAAATGGGTTGTCAGTACACTTGAACAAGGGGATTTTAAGCCAGAACTATTTGTTTTAAATGGATATACCGGCTCCGGAAAGACTGTAATCCTTCATGAATTAGCAAAAAAGGGATATCCTATTATTAACCTGGAAGGAATGGCGAATCATCGAGGTTCCATTTTTGGACAAATCGGGCTTCATCCAAATAACCAAAAGAAATTTGAAGCTTTGCTTGTACAGAAAATGCTTGAATTTCAGCAAGAGCCTTTCGTTTTTATAGAAGGCGAAAGCAAGCGAATCGGCAAAGTATCCTTACCTGACTTTCTTTACTCCAAAAAAGAAAAGAGTATGCAGCTATTTATCCATATACCTATGGAAGAAAGAGTTAAGCATATTCTTGAGGATTATCAGCCTTGGAAAAACCCTGAGCGTTTTCATGAAGCCTTTCAGATCATTAAAAAAAGAATTCACACACCCATTGCCAAAGAGATAGAGCAGGCATTTGAGGCTACGGACTACCATCATGTTGCAGAGCTTCTTTTAAACTATTATTATGATCCACGGTATGAGCATGCAGCAAACCATTATCCGAAACAAAATGTTATTGATATTCATGCAGTTGATGTTACAGACGCAGTGCAGAAAATAGAAGAACTTATCCATCAGCATACCGAAATAAATATTGTATAGGTTCCAGGGCCCTTCAATGGGCCCTGCTTTAGTATGGACATTGTATCAGGAAGAGACTACTATTCTTTCCAACTCCATTGGGGGAATATATTGTCCTTCTTTATATGCACGCATATTACCACCTGAAATTTCATCAATTAATATAATATTTCCATCAGGGTCTTTTCCGAATTCTAATTTAATATCATACAATTCTATTTCTCTCTTTATCAATTCTTCCTTAACCATTTCAGCTATTTTGGCAGTTAAATTTTTAATTACCTGATACTCTTCCTTTGTTAAAATACCTAGCATTTTTAATGCATCCTCATTAATGGGGGGATCTTGCCGTTCATCATCCTTTAATGTGATCTCTACGAAGCCATCAAGTTTCTGTCCCTCCGTTGCGTATTTACCATATCGTCTCAAAAAGCTCCCAACAGCTTTGTATCGGCAAATCACTTCCAGACCTTCCCCAAATTGAGTTGCTGGAATTACCGTCATGGTAGCCTCCTCTATATCTGAGTCAATATAGTGATTTGGAATTCCCTTTTTATTCAGTTTCTGAAAGAAAAGAGTCGTAAGCTTTAAACCTGCTTTACCTGCTCCTTCCATTGTAAGGCCAACGGTATTTGCACCAGGATCAAAGACCCCATTTTCTCCTGTCACATCATCTTTAAATTTCAATAACATATTTCCTTCTTCTGTTTGATAAACATCTTTCGTTTTGCCGCTATAAATTAGTTTCATTTGGCAGGTCTCCCTCCTCTTCCATTATTTTTTTAAGGGAAGTTTTATACACATCATAATCCGCTTCCGAGAATAAAGTTATTACGACTTGTCCAAAATGATGTTCCTTTAAAAAGGATACAAGTGTGGTTAATGCTATATCTGCCGCGAATTCAATAGGAAAACGATAGACACCTGTGGAAATAGAAGGAAAAGCTATGCTTGTTAGCTGATGCTTTAATGCCATTTGCATTGTATTTTCATAGCAGGATGCAAGCAGCGTCGGTTCATTTGCTGCACTACCCTCCCACACTGGTCCAACGGTATGAATGACATAGCTTGCCGGGAGATTGTATCCCTTTGTTATAACTGCTTCTCCTGTTGGCAGCTGCCTTCCGCTTAATTCTTCCTCTCTTACTCTCTTACAAGCATCCAATAGTTCCTCGCCCGCCGCTTTATGGATGGCTCCATCTACTCCACCGCCACCCAATAGAGTCCCATTTGCAGCATTAACAATTACATCCGTCTTTTGCAAGGTAATATCTCCCACCATTAACTTCAATCCGTTTTGTCCAATAGTAGCAACCAAGCATATCCTCTCCTTTTCAGTTATAACTGTAAATATTGTCTCTATATGTATCCACATTTTAAAACTGAAACTCAATTTATTATTAAACTTACTATTAGTTTATCATAGAATAGGATACATAAATGATTGTTATCAGCAGGAATTAGACTAGAGAGTCTCGAAATGGTTTAATAGAAGGATATAAAAGGAAGGATGTATGTATAATGCCTGCAAATCGCTTACCACTGCTCATTCTCACTATGAGTATCTTATATATATTTATTGTTCCAGATGACCCCTTTGTCTTTAAATTATTTTTTAAACTTATTCCAATGGCTATGATTCTTATGTATGCTTTTGAACAAAGTGGTCGCTGGAAGAGCAAAACACACTGGCTACTTCTTTGTGGATTGATCTTCTCTATGCTTGGAGACGGGACGATTCATTGGTTTATTTTAGGGTTGTCAGCCTTTTTAATTGCCCACCTTTTTTATATTACTGCCTTTTTAACACGTTGGAATTTCTCTGTAAGCCGGATGCTATACGCAATCCCTGTTGGAATATACGCTATACTATTTGGCAGAAGACTCATACAGGCTTTAAACGAATCTGGAGAACAATCACTTGTCATTCCTGTTCTTCTCTATATACTGGTTATTTCTGTTATGACATGGTCGGCTATGATGACAGGTAACCATTGGGCTTTGTGGGGAAGTATTTTGTTTGTTATCTCTGATAGTGTCTTGGCATGGAACATGTTTATCTCCCCTATTCCGAACGCTGCAGAACTTATCATGCTGACATACTACGCAGCTCAATTTCTTATCGCCCATAGTCTATTCACTATAGTAAAAAATAGTCATCGGCTTGTTTGGTAAACAATATTCGGAGAGGAGGGTTAAAGTGCACATTTTTTCAATTGGACATTATTCGCATTCTAAGGAGGACTTTCTTCGTTTACTTTCTGATGCGGATATAGAAGCAGTAGCCGATGTACGAGCATTCCCCGGCAGTAGGAAATTCCCTCAATACTCAAAGGACAATATGCCTGATTGGCTTCAAGCTGCAGGCATTCATTACGCTCACTTTCCAAAACTCGGAGGAAGGAGGAAGGCTTCCTCTGACGTCTCTCCTCTTTTAAACGGAGCATGGGAGAACCAATCCTTTCATAATTATGCTGATTATACATTAACAGAATCATTTCATGAGGGTATTGCCGCTTTGTCCCAACTAGCCCAAAGGAAAAGAACGGTTTATTGTTGCTCTGAACGCCATCCAGCACGTTGTCATCGATTAATTATTAGTAATTGGCTTGCTACACATAATTGGAAAGTTAATCATATTATTCCTGACAATAAGGGAAATATAACTATTATTGAGCATGAATTAGGAAAATGGGGGGCCAGGCCAATTATTGAAAAGGATGGCACAGTTGTTTATCCAGAATAATATATTCCTTTTTTGCGCTTATCTGCTTGTCATAATTCGAACTGCTTAACATAGAATGTATTAACACACATGAGGGCGGAGGCGTTTCTATGGGAAGCTCAGTAAGAATTTCAGAAGCTGACTTGGAGAGATACTATATATTAAGCAAACAAAAAAAGGAAATTGAACAAGAAATGAAACAATTAAAGAAAGACTTCAATCTTAATCTTGATGATTCTATTGGTAAAGATCAAAAAGGTGAGGTAACGTGTGGCAGCTACAAACTACAACGACAGGTACGCACAGCCGTTGGATATAATCAAGAATTGACCGTTCAAAAATTAGAACAGTTAAACTTACATGATTTTATTATTGTGGAAAAGCTCCCCGACACCGAAAAATTGGAAGCAGCTATTAAGATCGGTCTTGTCGAAGAAACTGCTTTTACACCATGTAAAACAAATAAAACGACGACTGCAATTGTTGTAAAAGAAGCACCATAGATGAGTTAACAGTGAAACTTCCGGCCGTTAATAACAGCAGGTAATAATATCTGCTTTAAGCGGATTTAATAAGCAATCCATTATTCAATTAATCCTAAAGCAATTATTCTGGGACAAAAGAAATTTTATACATTGAAAATCCGAACCGATTCATACTAATAATGAATTATGGTTCGGATTTCTTTTTGTAACAAATTAGCGGAGGAAAAACGCGCAGACTCCTGTGGGAGGAAAAGCCTAGCTAAGACCCCGGAGTGCGTAGCACGAGGAGGCTTAGCAGCGCCCACGGAAAGCGAAGCGTTTTTCCGGAGCGAGGCTCCCACACTTTAGAATGTATGTCTTTAGAATAGCATTATTTAGTTATGTCCCAGCCTCATTTACTTGTTGGAATACATATGATAGCTACTACAGTGTTATCTTTTCATACTTATCTTAAAAGTACTTCGTAGCATACTATTTCGCGAAAATCGGAAAATATTTTCATCTATTTTATAGACTTATACAATTTGCGGGCCGACTAATACGTTAGGACTTTTGCCCATAATTAATTTGCATAAATTAGCGTAACCTATTTGTCTATAAGCCCCTAAAAGACTGCATAATTTTTTTGCTGCTTGGTCTTGCTTCAATTTCATAACTTCTTTATGAAAAACCTGTAACACAAAATCATCTTGTACTTGCGGACGGAACTGTGTTGGTTCCTCATCCATAAGCAGGCAGCCCATGTACTGATAGTTAAATTGCAGCTGTCTTGTTAAATGAACTATCCCTACAAACGATTCATACGTTTCAGGCTGCGTCTGTTTAAATGTTTCCAGGTCCTTCTTTGCATGCATGAGTTCACTAAAACTTGATGTAACTAACATACTACCCCTCCTACACTTCATCCCAAGGTTTTTTAACAGTTAAAGCTGCAACAAGATCTTTATTTTGCTCTCGCTTTAACTTTCTAATTTTTGCCCGTTCTTTACCTGTTTCATAAAGGAATTTTTCTTCCTCGGTTTCTGGTATAATGCCTGGCACTTCAATTGGTCGCTTATTCTCGTCTAAAGCAACAAATGTTAGAAATGCTGTAGCAGCAATTCTTCTTTCTGCAGTAAGTGTATTTTCTGCTGTTACCTTGCAAAAGATTTCCATCGAACTTCTACCTGTATAAGAAACAAATGATTCTATACAAACAGAATCACTTTGCCGAATTGGCTCAATAAAATTTACCGAGTCCGTAGATGCGGTCACACATTCTTTCACACGTGCATGTCTTTGAGCTGAAAGAGTTGCACAAGCATCCAGTTTTTTCATTAGAACTCCACCAAACAATGTATGGTAATTATTTAAATCATTTATGAGAACCTGATCATTTTGAATAATCCTGGTATCTTTCATTCTTTTTGCTTCCATTAATTTCACCTTAACTATAAAAAGTATTTTTAATACATTACCTATTATAGTACAGGTGGTTTCTTATAGTACAATGCCGATAACAGATGCAATATATAACAAAATGTTATGTAAAGGCTTTATGGCGAAAATGTAAGAAAACAAGTAAGAAGAAAAGGCTAATGCCGTAAGTAGAAAAGAGGAAGTGCTCAAGCCGGAGACGGCCATGCATACAAAAAGAGGCTGGGACATAACTAAATAACGTATTCTAAAGACGAACGAAATAAAGTTTGGGAGCACAGCTCCGGAATAACGCTTCGCTAATTTGTTACAAAAAGAAATCCGAACCATAATTCATTATTAGTATGAATCGGTTCGGATTTTCACTGTATAAAATTTCATTTGACCCAACCTCGTGTAAACCTAATTAAACGCCTGTTGAGGAACTGTGTTTGGACGCGTAGCCCGGTACCAGTGAAGGCATAGCACAAATATCAATAAGAGATCAATAAGGTCTCCTCCGTAATACATAAGCATTCCTCCCGTTTGAGCTTCTGAGGTGCTTACACCATCTGGGGGAAAACCGTAAATATATTTGGATAAAATGCCATGTCCTGCTAAAGCAACAATAAATACACTCACTCGATAAACGAAACTATATCGATGTGGTGTTGGGTCAATATATATTAAAGAGATTGTAAACAAATAGCCAGCCAAAAATACATGGGCATGAATAATAACATATAACAGGAGAGATTCATGCATAAGAGAAAATAAATCTGTCGCATATAATAGCCAGAGCCCGCCTATATTTAGAAAGCTTGCCACAATCGGATTAGTCACAAAGCCAGCATATGTACTTCTTAATAAGCTAGTGAGCCTTCTGGCTGCTGAAACAGAAAGTGCACGTAATATTAACGTCATAGGTGCAGACAAGGCGATTAGCAATGGACCGAGCATTCCTAGCAGCAAATGGCTGAGCATATGAAAAGTAAAGTCCATATGTGCCTTTTCAGCGATTGGACCCGCTACTGCTATACCCACAGTTAAAAAACCTGCTAATCCTAACACAGTCCTCCAGAGGGGCCATTTTCTTCCCTTGCGTATAGATATAAAAACTGCAATTAGATAGGCAATCCCCCCTGTAATAAAGGGGATTACTAATAAAATTGAGGCTAGCATCAAGTTCATTTGATTATCCATTTGGAAGGTTCACTCCCCTAATGGCCTTCTTCCCTGTTTTTCGTAACAAAATAGCTCCAATCACAATCATGATAATAGCAGTGATATTCCAGACTAAATCATATGGAAGAATGTCTACCTCGTAACGAATTTGATGAATACGCATTAATTTATGTTGGATCGTGCCATCATACAGTTGAAAGATACCCGCACCTAGAAGAACGCCACCCCACCATCTGCTGATCCAGAAGGCATCACGCCGTTTTAAATCTGCTACTATAAATAGACCGCCAATTGTCGCAAACCAGCTAAAGGCATGGAAAAAACCGTCGGATACGAGCCCTATTGCGAGTGAGGATTTGTCATAGAAATGATGCCAATGCAATAGCTGATGAAACACCATTTCGTCTACAAATGCTGCAAGGCCAAGTCCAAACAAAAAGCCAGACCATAAATTTTTGGAAAGATGGTTATACCGATTATTTCCTTTCATATGACCCAAGTTATTAGCCAAACAGAACGCCTCCTTAAGTTAAATGAAGAATTCTAAAGTTGTTAATAAGCAATTTCCTGTCTCACGTATAAATAAACCAGTCTTTTTAACCTGGTCAAAAATACCCCTGTTGTCTATTGCCTTTATTTCCATTCACTCTGGCTGGTTACCTCTACTTCATTTAACGCCTGTGTCGCTAAGCGATCTGCTTCTTGGTTATTTTTCCGGGAAACTAATTTATATTCAGGCTGAATTCCCATTTCCTTAAGTTTCCTTTCAATTTTATCAAGCCAGCTCGTTAATTCCTTTTCCATAACTGGCCACTCATCTTCCAACTGATTTATTACTACTTGGGAATCTCCCGTGAACAAAACAGGTAAATGATGAGCACCTAACAGCTCTAATTCTTGAATAGCCAAATGTAAAGCAGCATATTCAGCTTCATTGTTCGTTTCCATTTCCGCCACGAGGGCATTTTTACGTATTCGAAGCTTTTTTCCATTTTGCTCATAATAGATGACACAACCAAGCCCGGCTTTTCTTGTATTAATATCGAAACCACCATCAAAGTATACGGTAATATTATGAGGCTCTGTTTTAATTTCTTCTAAATAGGCCTTCAACTGTTTAGTAGTCCATTCATGTTCACTACGATCAATAAAAATTGCTTGTTTAAGTCGCCCTGATTTTTGCAGATCTTCCGCCATGAGCAATGCTTTGGCTGCAGTCATTTCTTCGGAAGTAAATGCAACCTCCGCTCCTTTAGGGGTTCGATATACTATCTCCAACCTTCCCTTCATGAAAAGCCACCTCCATTTTTAGCGTTAAGAATAAATTTGTTAATCTCCGATATTATGGTATATGGTTCATCAGTTCCTTTTCCACCTTTAGGATAAACTGCGCTGCATCTATTTTTATTTAAAAAATCTTCAATACTTCATTATTTTCCATGCTTTGTTACTATTAAACTGTATAAGAACATATTATATCCATTGGAGGTGAAAACATGATGCATGCATTTAACTTTTTTGCCCTAATTCCTTTACTTATTTACGTTGGAATGATTGCATTTGTGATCTGGTTTGCAGTAACGCTAATCAAGACACTCAAAGAGAAAAATTCCATCTTAAAGGAAATTTCCACTAAACTAGACCAGAATAAACATCATCCAAATTAACTAGTTTGCAAAAATGACAACTACTGCAGAATTATTTCTGCAGTAGTTTTTCCTTGGCAAAACGAATAAATTCCTGCATGACATGGGAAAGGCGAACATCGTTTTTCCAGATCAATGCCAGGTCCCAGTCAATGGCTGGGTTGGCCACAGGGATAGCAATAACGTCACTTGTCAGCTCCATACTGGTACTCTCAGGCAGCAGTGTGATACCAAGCTTTGATGCAACCATTTCTTCGATAAAATCAAGTTGAGAGGTTTCTGAGATGATTTTCGGTTTAAATCCGGACTCGTTACATGCTTGAATAATATTATCCCTTAAAGCGAAGTCTTTATTAAACATAATAAAGGCTTCTTCTCTTAATTCTTTCAACTCGATTTTTTCCCTTGCTGCCAAACGGTGGGAAGAAGGAACGATAATCTTCAGCTTTTCCTTCACGAAAGAATAATTATCGAAAACATGATGCTGTGTTGGTAAGACAACAACGCCAAAGTCCAATTCGTCATTAGCTACCTTTTCTTCTATTCGTTTGGAACCATCTTCAACAAGTTGAAAAGTAATCTCAGGATACTCTCTATGGAACGCAGCAAGAAATTGAGAGAAAAAGAAGGAATTTATTATAGAGGGTAAGCCAATTCGTAAATGTCCTTTCTGTAAGGTAACCAGTTGCTCCAAGTCATTTAATAACGCATGATATTGCTCCTCCATCTGCTGGGCATGGTTGTAAAACACCTTTCCCGCTTCCGTAAGGGACAAATGCTTCCTTGATCTTACAAAGAGCGGAACACCTAATTCATCTTCCAATGATTTAATTATTCTGCTGATAGCAGGTTGAGTAATGTATAGCTGGTTTGCTGCCCGTGTAAAACTTCCTGATTTGGTAACCTCAATAAAATACTTTAATTGCTTTACATCCAATCTAAGTCACCTGCCCTTCATCAAATATCTATTGTTCCCAGCGTATTTCACCTATGTTGTCCATATTATAGCCCAATGAACGTAACTTCTCTTGAAAATCCTTACTTTTCAATATTTTACTTACAGCAGAGATAAGCTGCATATTTTCTTCGTTCTTCAGTAATACAAGGTCATAGCTTTCTTCTATTAAAGGAATAAAATCAACAGGTGCTAATTTTGATACTTGTTCGATACCTACACCAACATCTGCTTTGCCACTTGCAATAGCTGAAGCAATATCGAGATGGCTTTTCATTTCCTGTTCATAGCCTGCCACCTGTAATTTATTTATATCGTGCAAACGGAATTGTTCATCTAATAAGATACGTGCACCTGCTCCAGGTTCACGATTTACTATAGTTATACCCTCCTTCATAAGATCAGGCCAAGAAGTAATCGATTTCGGATTGCCTTTCGCTACATAAAATCCCGCAATTCGTTTAATAAATCCGATAACAATAAATGACTTACTGACAAGTAATTTCCGAACATAAGGAATATTATATGTCCCCGTATCCCCATCAAACAAATGCGTACTAACAATATTCGCCTTTCCCTTATACAAACCTATCAAACTATCCAGGCTCCCTGTATATGACCTTAAAGGCATCTCATTTATTTGTTTTTCTAGTTCTCCAGCTAAAATATCCAAACTATTATCCTGACCGCAAATAACTACAGAAGATGATGGAGAAGAATCAGGAGTGGGTTGCTTTGAACTTCCATCATCTGTTTTTACTTCTTTTCCACGAAGTTTATAGTTTTCTAATTCTATGGCGTCGACTCTCATTTGTCTGCCCACACGAAACGCACTAAGCTGCCCCTTCTTGATTAAATCGTATACCGTAAGTTTCGATACTTTCAATAATCGAGCAATTTCTTCAGGTGTATAAGACTCCTTGTGAGACATAATCTTCACCTCATTTTCCATACTCTCTTAACGTCCATATTATCATTTACTTATAAATTAAATCCATATATAATTAGTTATAATTAGACATAATTAGTTGGATTGTGATTTGAACAGGAGGAAGAAAAATGAGAAGGATTAGTCTCTTGCTTCTTATAATATTTTCAATCGTTCTATTAAACGCTTGTGGAAATAGTGATAACTCTTCCTTGGAACAAGAGAAAAATAATAAAAAGGAGAGCGAGTCGCTAACAGTCTCTGCCGCAATTAGTTTAACGGATGCCCTCGATGAAATTAAAGAACTATATGAAAATGATCATGACGTTAACCTCACCTTTAATCTGGGTGGTTCAGGAAAGCTGGCTCAACAAATTCAACACGGAGCACCTGCAGATGTTTTTATTTCAGCAAATCAGGATTGGATGGATAAGCTCGAAAAGGAAAAGTTAATCTTCCCTGATACACGAAAAGATGTAGCAGGAAACAGCCTTGTATTAATTACGCATAAAGATACTGATATAAACTACCATTCTGTTGAAGAAATTTCAGGAAAGGATATCGGGCAAGTTGCCATTGGAAATCCCGATAGCGTGCCGGCCGGTGAATATGCTGAACAAGCATTACAAAAATTGAATAAATGGGAAGAGTTTGAGAGCCAAATGGTTCTTGGCAAGGATGTTAGACAAGTACTTACCTATGTGGAAACTAAAAATGCAGAAATTGGCTTCGTTTATAAAAGTGATGCGCTTACTTCCAGTAAAGTAAAGATACTTACAACATTAGCTCCGGAGACGCATGATCCTATTATTTATCCAATTGCAGTACTTAAAGAAACGAAACATACAGAAGCGGCAAAGTCATTTATCCAATTTATGGAGTCAAAGGAAGCACAACAAATATTGGAAAAGTATGGATTTAAAAAATAATCTCAGGATGATTTTTATGGAAAATATGAATCTTTCACCACTTTGGCTATCTTTTCAAACTGCAGCTCTGGCTACGGTTATTGTTTTTATAGCCGGGGTTTTTCTTGCAAGAGTAATAACTAGAAATACATTCCCAGGAAAAAGTATTCTGGAAGCAATTTTTCTGCTTCCACTTGTTTTACCACCAACTGTAGTCGGTTTTGGTTTATTATTTATTTTTGGTAAAAATGGGCCTCTTGGAATATTGTTATCCAAATGGTTTGATGTACAAATCGTTTTCACCTGGTATGCTGTGCTAATTGCTGCAATCGTTGTAGCCTTTCCCCTCATGTATCAGAGCGCTTCGGCCGCATTTCAGCAATATGATGCCAATTTGGAAAAAGCAGCGTATACCATGGGGGCTTCCAAGTGGCGTGTCTTTTGGACGATCTCCTTCCCCTTGGCTTGGCCTGGCTTGCTTGGTGGCTTGGTCCTCACTTTTGCCCGAGCACTTGGTGAATTTGGAGCTACCCTTATGCTTGCAGGGTATATACCAGGTGTAACAGATACCATTCCACTTGCCATTTACTTTGCAGTTGAATCAGGAAATACAGAAATGGCCACTTTCTGGGTGATCATTATTGTTGCTCTCGGTTTCAGTGCTATTCTATGGTTAAACTGGTGGAGCAAACGAAACATGATGCGTTATTCCCAGCGACCGAAATAAACCGACAGTAAAGGTGGATTTTCCATGTTACATATAAATGTTCATAAAAAGCTATCCCACTTTAAACTGGAAGTAAATTTTTCAGTGGGAAATGAAATAGTTATTCTTTTTGGGGCATCAGGCTCTGGCAAGACAACCATCCTAAATTGTGTCGCAGGACTGATCAAACCGGACGCTGGAGAAATCACCCTTCAAGGTCGTACACTCTATGACACATTTGTTACAGTACCAACACCGAAAAGGAACATCGGTTATCTGTTTCAGGATTATGCACTTTTCCCCCATATGACTGTTTTTAAAAATATTCGTTATGGAGCAAAAAGTGACGTGCTGGCGAAACAGCTAATGAAAGAATTAGCGATCGACCATCTATCAGAACAATATCCTTTATATATTTCCGGCGGAGAAAAACAACGGGTAGCCTTGGCTCGAGCACTTGCAACAGAACCAGAAGCACTTCTATTGGATGAACCTTTTTCCGCCCTGGATGAAGCAACTCGTGCAAACAGCCATGAAGAGCTAATTAGATTACAAAAGCTTTGGGATATTCCAATCATTATGGTCACACACTCAACAGAGGAAGCAAAAAAACTCGGCAACCGCATCCTTCATATAGAAAAGGGCCATTTTATTACAGAATAACACATACAAAAAGCAGCTACCTACAAGGGGCTGCTTTTTTTCTAAGATATAAAAATAGTTAAAACCTTTGCTTCTTTATTTTCAACGGGGACAAATAAATGAGGCTTTGTTCCTTTAAAATATGCAGAATCTCCTGCTTCCATAAAATGCTTCTCCCCATCGTACAATAGATAGATCGAGCCATCCAGAATGTAAATAAACTCTTCCTGTGAATGGGTGTATGGTTCATGCCGCAGATTATCATCTTTAGGGGTAACATGTACTATGGTTGGTTCAATACTGGAAAATTTCGAACGATTAGCCAATAACTCATAAGAGTAACCCATACTTTCATTACCCACCGTGAATTGTCTTTCTGCTTTCGGAAGCATGACAATATCTGTTTCGGGATGGTCATCCAATACCCAGGCAAGCGGAACCTCCAAGGCCTCACTAATTTTTGATAAAGTAGCTACCGCGGAAGAAGTTTGCCCATTTTCTATTTTAGAAAGCATACTTTTAGAAATACCACATTCGTCAGCAATTTGCTGTTGTGTTTTTTTATTACCCAACCGGGCTTCCTTAATTTTTCTACCTATATTATGTAAATCTATTGGGGACCTCCCCTTTCTCTACAGACCTTTCTAGTGATTTAATCATAGAGGAGCATGCCCCATTCGTCAAGGAACGCTGAGAAAAGCGCATGCGTCTGTAAGGAAGACAGACTAAATTCAACCCCTCCGTTTTCTAGATAACTAAAATAAACAGAGCAAAAGCCATCAACAATTGATGGCTTCTAAAATCTATATACCTAGCAATGCCGGTAATCTATCTATTCTCTGCCATAAGGGCATTTACTTGTTTGATTTTTGCATCAGTAAAATGGTAATAATGTTTAAAGTTGAGCAGTTGTATAGGCGAGTGACTTGCTAGGAAGTACCTTTCCCAGTTTGTTTTGAATATATAAAGCCGCTTCCTGGAACTTCTTCTCATCTATACCTGTTTTCACACCTAATCCATGTAATAAATATAATACATCGTTTGTAGCAACATTACCTGCCGCACCAGGCGCATATGGACAACCACCAAGCCCTCCGACAGAGCTATCAAAGCGCGTAATCCCATAATCCATGGAAGTCATAATGTTAGCTATTGCCATCCCCCTTGTATCGTGAAAATGCATAATAACTTTTTCTTTTGGATACCTTTTTAAAATCGGTTCGAGGAGTTGACCTACTTGAGATGGAACAGCTGTACCAATGGTATCTCCAAGTGAAAGATCATCTACACCAAATTCTAAAAGTCGATCACATACTCGAATCACTTCATCGGGGTCTATTCTACCTTCATACGGACAATCAAAAACAGTAGAAACATAGCCTGTAACATGCTTGCCGGCTTTTTTCGCTTCTTCTATGACTTCCTTTAGCACTGGGAAGGTCTCATCAATGGATTTATTAATGTTCTTTTTATTATGTGATTCACTCGCTGACATGAATACAGAAGCTCCATCAATTCCTGCTTCCAAAGCAAGCTCAAGCCCTTTTTGATTTGGTACAAGTGCAGAATATTTCACTCCTGGCTTCCGTTTAATTTTGCGGCCAACTTCATGTGCATCAGATAATGCCGGTACCCATTTCGGATGGACAAATGAGGAGTATTCAATTTCTTTCACTCCTGATTCTGAAAGCATATTAATCCAGTTCACCTTATCTGCAGTGGAAATAATTTTCTTTTCGTTTTGCAAGCCATCACGCGGGCCTACTTCTTTTATTTGTACAAGATCTGGCCATCGTCCCATTTATAATCCTCCTCATATCTCACTATATGATTGCGCTTTCATTAGCGGAGTTTACTTTAATAATTTGCTTTTTATTAATTACTATATTTATATTCACTTCTGTTTCTTATTATTCAACCTTGTTGAATATAGTATATAATAAAAATTCAGACAAAGTCAATTACTTTCGCACGGAGCAGGAAAAACATTGAACTGTATCAATGTAAAATTCTCTTTCAGGACCTTATCTATGAAAAGCTTATTCAACTGCTGCCGATTAAACCTTTCTGCGGCGGATTAGCTCGCTTTACTGCCGATTCCCCTGTCTCTTCACATAAAAAAAGTCTTGAAATCTTTTATAGATTTCAAGACTCTCTAATGTTAGCTTTACCCACGAATTGATTTTAGTGCTGTACTCCAAGCTATAACCTGATCAAGCATTTGGTTAGCATTTGCTGCGTGATATTCTGCCGGTTGGAAGATACTCATATTTTCGAAGTCAGTCATTAAAGAAAAGGTAACAGCGGTGCGAACATCCGCAACCTGTAATTCTCCTAAAATGAGACGAAGATTCTCAATAGCTCTTGCCCCTCCCAAACTACCATAAGAAACGAAGCCTGCAGCTTTATTGTTTAGTTCCGGATTTAGGTGGTCAAGCGCATTTTTAAGAATAGCTGAAGTTGCATGATTATATTCTGGTGTTACAAATACAAAACCATCAAAGGATGCCATTTTATCAGACCATGCTTTTATATATTTATTCGCTTCTTCTTGAGCAAACTTATCCAGCTCAGCACCTAGAAATGGTAATTTGTAGTCTGCTAAATCTACTAATTCATATTTAACCTCATCGTTACGGCTAATAGCAAAATCATATGCCCACTTTCCAACAGCTTCCCCATTACGCCCTTGACGTGTACTTCCAACAATTATCCCTATAGTTAACATATTCTTTTCCTCCCATATATAAATATCTTGAATTCAAGATTATTGATTAATAATTTTATAATAACACCCATATTAATCAAAAGCAATCTATTTATTTTAAATTCAAGATAAAAAATATGTATCTATTATATTCATTGCTTGCAGTTTATTGTGATCATGATATGATGAATTTTTAAGGAGCAGAAGATAAATGAATACATTTTTAATCAAAAAGGTTCTAAATAACAATGTACTTATCGCTTTAGATGAACAACAACATGAAGTTGTGCTCATTGGTAAAGGAATTGGTTTTCAAGCAAAGAAAAATGAAATAATACCCGAATCTTCCATTGAAAAATTGTTTGTATTGCGTAGCGAAAAAGAACAGGAACACTATAAACAGCTCTTGCCTAATATTGATGAGTTCACAATGGATACAATTATTAGCTCTCTTGAGATGATAAGGAAACGAACGAACACACTGGTAAATGAACAGGTATTTGTTGCCCTAACAGATCATATTCTATTTGCCATCACCCGTTTAATGAAAGGCTTGGCAATTCGCAACCCATTTTTAAGTGAAACGAAAACGCTTTATCCCTTTGAATATGAAATCGCTGCAGAAGTAGTTGACTTTATTAATCAATCCCTGGATATTAACCTGCCACCAGGAGAAATTGGCTTTATTACCCTTCATATTCATAGTGCCATAACAGATACACAATTAGCAGACATTAATCGTTACTCTCAGCTTGTAACTGTATTAATTGAAACCATTGAGAGCCAACTCAAAATAAATATAGACAGAGAGGGAATTGATTATATCCGATTGGTAAGGCATCTCAGATATACGATGGAGCGTGTATTAAAGGAGGAGAAGATAACCGAACCGGAGAAGATAGCAAGCCTATTGAAAAAGGAATATCCTACATGTTATAATTTAGCATGGAAGCTTATTAAGATTATGCAACAAACTTTAAAAAAACCTGTGTTTGATGCGGAGGCAGTTTATTTAACGATGCATCTGCAACGATTAACAAATAAATATGAATAATAATAGTCTTACGTGTTACTGACTCGATCAGGCATGAGTAGATGATTTGATGAAAAAAACAGATTTGGGAAAACTATCCCCTATCTGCATTTTGTCAATTCTGCTCATGCCTTTTTTTGTTGCTTAAATAAGCTTATCTATTACTTAGGAGGTTTTACAATGTTTAAGAAAGCTTTTGGCGTTCTGCAAAAAGTGGGTAAAGCACTTATGTTGCCTGTCGCTTTACTACCCGCTGCCGGCCTTCTGCTCGGGCTGGGTAATGCTGCCCAACAGGAGACAATGCTTAATTATCTTCCTTTTCTAGGGGCAGATTGGGTTCAATTACTAGCCACGGTAATGGAAGATGCTGGTGGCGTTATCTTTGGTAATCTTGCACTTATTTTCGCCATTGGTGTTGCTATCGGTCTTGCTGGCGATGGAGCCGCTGGTCTAGCCGCACTTGTAGGTTACTTAGTTTTAAATCAGGTGATGAGTTCCTGGATTGGTGTATCACCTGACATGCTCGAAAATGACCCAGGCTTTGCATCGGTGTTAGGAATACCTACATTACAAACCGGTGTGTTTGGCGGGATTATCGTCGGGTTAATTGCTGCCTTTTGTTACAATAGGTATCATAATATCGAAATGCCTTCATTTCTTGGATTCTTTGCTGGTAAGCGATTCGTTCCGATTGTAACTGCAGCAATGTCCTTTGTTGCAGGATTGATATTACTTATTGTATGGCCACCTGTACAGGATGCGATGAACAGTGCATCTTATTGGCTAATTGAGGAAGGTACTTACCTTGCAGTCTTTTTCTTTGGGTTTATTAAAAGACTGTTAATCCCGTTTGGTTTACATCATATTTTCCACGCACCTTTCTGGTATGAATTTGGTTCTTATACAAATGCAGCAGGTGAGTTAGTTCGTGGAGATATGACCATCTTCTTTGAACAATTAAAAGACGGTGTCGAGATTACTGCCGGTAATTTCATGGCTGGTGAGTTTCCTGTAATGATGTTCGGTCTTCCAGCTGCTGCCTTAGCTATGTATCATACTGCCCGGCCAGAAAAGAAGAAACTGGTTGCAGGCTTGCTTGGTTCTGCAGCATTAACTTCCTTCTTAACCGGAATCACAGAACCAATTGAATTTACATTTATGTTTATATCTCCAGTATTATTCTTTATTCATGCTGTATTAGATGGATTTTCGTTCGTACTAATGACTTGGCTGGATGTAAACGTAGGTTATACGTTCTCTGGTGGTGCCATTGACTTCTTCCTATTCGGAATTCTGCCTGGTAAAGAACCATGGTGGATCACCATCATATTAGGAGTTATTTTTGCTGTCGTGTACTATGTTATTTTCCGTTTCTTTATTCAAAAGTTCAATCTGATGACACCGGGCCGTGAAAAGGCAGATGAAGATACCGATAATACAACAAGTAAAGTAAAAACCGGAGATCTTGCTTTTAATGTACTTGAAGCAATGGGTGGACAGGAAAATATTGCTCATTTAGATGCATGTATTACCAGACTGCGCGTATCAGTTAATTCCATTAGCCAAGTGGATAAAGATCGTCTGAAAAAGCTGGGTGCTGCTGGCGTACTTGAAGTTGGCGACAATATCCAAGCAATTTTCGGACCTCGTTCTGAAACAATAAAAGGTCAAATGCAGGATATTATGGCAGGAAGAACGCCACGTCCAGTAGAAACAGATCAACAGGAAGAAATCAAGCAACAAATTGAAGAGGTTAATCCGGAAAGCATGCAAAATGATGAGACAGCTATTAATGAGTCAATTTCTTCACCATTAAGTGGAGAGCTTGTTCCACTTACAGAAGTACCAGATGATGTTTTTGCAGGTAAAATGATGGGAGACGGGTTTGCAATTGTTCCTGAAGATGGCGAGATTGTTTCACCTGTAAATGGTAAAATCGTGAATCTTTTCCCTACAAAGCATGCAATTGGCATATTATCTGAAGGTGGAAAAGAAATTCTCATCCATGTAGGTATTGATACAGTTAATTTAAAAGGAGAAGGGTTTGAGCCACTTGTTAAAGAAGGCGATGAAGTGAAGCAAGGTCAGCCTTTATTAAAAGCGGACTTAGCATATATTGAAAAACATGCAAAATCAACCATTACTCCAATTGTATTTACAAACCTAAAGGATGGAGAAACAGTTACCATTGAAAGAAACAGATCTGTTTCTGCTAATGAAGAAAATATAATTACTATAAAATAAACAAGGTTATATTGGATTCCATTGAATCGCAAATGTATATACTGCGATTCAATGGAGTTATTGTAAATTGCCGTTTCTAAAAGGTACACTACTAAAATATATTTTGATACGATAGTGTCAAAAATAAAAAGCGAAGCAGTTTATCACTGCCTCGCTTTTATTTTGGTTCTAAGTCAAATGTTGGGGTGAGCGTATGCTCACTCCTTATTTATGCAACACGGATATTCAGGTGTTTATATTGATGATGTAATAACACTCTTGCACGGAAGCGATCAAATCGCTTATAACCAAATGCGTTCCGTTTTAATACTTTTGTTTGATTATTAATCCCCTCAATATAACCATTATGCAGGTTAAAACCAAAACTGTTCATAATTTGTTTTTGCCAATTCTGAAGGGTTTCTATTGCCTTCTCAAACTCTTTTACGCCTGACGTTCTTACCAGTTCGTAAAACTCATATAGATGAGCCTTCGTCGTTTCTAAATCAGTTGTGGCGTTCCATTTGGCAGTCTTAAACCATAATTGGTAGGCTTCTTTTAATTGATAAGCTCTTTCCAAATAAGCTGATTTATCCAAGTAACGTTGTAAATACCAGTGCTGCTTATCTGTTAAATCTTCCGGATGTTTATTAAAAACATGCTTCATTCGTTTACACTTTTTACGATCATAATCATCAAAGGCGTTCTGTTCCTGGCGTCTTACTCTTTCTAAAGCCCAATAAATGTAACGCGTGAAATGAAAACGATCGGCAACTACAATTGGGTTATTTAGGGCCTGGTCTACTGCTGCCTTAAAGGAGGGACTCATGTCCATCACCACAATAGTGACCTTCGCGCCGTGCTTATGCAGGTATTCCTTCACCGTTTCCTTTTTACGGTCCGGGAGAATCTCCAATGGTTTATGATTAATGGGATCCGCAATAATCGTTTGATACTTTTCACCGCCCGCGTCCCCTTTATACTCATCAATGGATATAACTTCCGGCAATTCTCTTGTTTCTTCCAACATGGGCGCGGCAATGGCATCAAATCGGCGCATCACCGTGGTTGGAGACGTATCAAATCGTTGGGCCATATCTTTAAAGTTCTTCCCATGAACCAGTTCCATGGCAAGCGCTTGGCTGAACTCTTTAGAATATCGTTGATAACGCTCTACAAAGGAATTATCCTCATAGAAACGTTTGCCGCAACCTCCCCTACACACATATCTTCTTTTTCGATAAAAAACATGTGCCCGTCTTCCGAATATACGGGTGTGCTGGATCTTCTGTGCCCGATAGTCATGAACACTCGTGGTGTACGTGGCACATTGAGGACACCTGTGGGCTTCTATTTCTTTCTCCACAAATAAGCGATAAACGCCATCTATTTCTTCTGTATGTTGAACCGTAAACTCTTCAAATCCTGGTAAATTAATGGTAGAATTCAATTACACGCATCTCCTTTTTGTTTGGTTGTTTGAACTGCACCCAGTGTAACAAATAAGGAGCTTGCGTGCTTTTTATTTATATTCAGAAGATTATCCTTACCCCAACAAATATTTTAGAGCCTTTATTTTATAGTTCAGCTGGTCTTAAGCTGTTCAAGCGTAATTGCAACCATTCATATTCTCGAGTTTTACGTGGGATAAACTGTCGTATTTCATCGTCATGATACCCCACCTGCATTCGCTTCTCATCCATAATAATCGGACTACGTAACAAACCAGGATGCTTCTGAATAATTGTAATTAATTCTTGTAAAGATAATGCATCAAAATCCAAATCCAATTCCTTATACACTTTGGATCTTGTAGCAATGATTTCATCTGTACCATCTAATGTACGATGTAGAATTGCTTGTAATTCCTGCACTGTTAATGGTTCTTTTAATATATTTCTTTCTACAAAGGTTAGTCCATGATTTGCGAGCCAGTTTTTTGCTTTTCGAGTTGATGAACATGGTGCGCCGTAAACTTTAACAGTCATATTGCATACCCCATTTTCTAATTTAAAATTACCGTGAAATAATTCACATAGTAGCTTACTTTATTTCAAGGCATATCACTTGGATAAACCTCTTTTTAATAAGCTTATTTCAGCAGTATAATTATGTACTGCCTCTTTATACGTTAGATCCTTAGCAAAGGTTTCAATTAAATTACGCAAAGTTACCACGGTTAAAATTTTCATAATATGTGATAGATCACTCTCATGCTCAATATTTAACTTATCCTTATTAATTAAAGATCTCACTTCATCTAAGTGATCTTCCATAACCGTATCTATAAATATCTTTTCGAAGGTGTTCTCAATTTTATGGTTCATATTTAATAACGCGTTTTTAACAAAGTGAAGATTCCCCTTGTTTGTTGCATTACTTATTGTTTGACAATACATCTCTCTCATTGTCTCAAAGATATCACCATTCGTCTGTTTTAAAAAAGTAATAAAATTTATTTGTCTTCTTTTCGCATGCTCTTCCAGCAGAAAAAAATAGGCATCTTCTTTATCCTCAAAATACTGATAAAAACTTCCTCTAGGAACCTTTGCCATTTTAACAATGTTAGCAATTGAGGCTTCAGAAAGTGCAACTCTTGAAAATTCAGCTTCCGCAGCCTCCATTAATACTTTTTTCTTTGACTCTGCCAAATTATAAAAGGTTGGTTTGGGCATTCAATCCCTCCTCAAATGACATCGTGTCATCTTCTGTAATTTAAGTATAAATGACACTGTGTCATAAGTCAACCAAATTCGTTAATAGTTAACTTACCAGCGATTCACATGGTTCTTAAATGCCTGGATAAATAAATAAGGAGGTTGTGCTACCATATAAGTAAATACACCTTTCATTGTATGTAAGTATAATAAACCTCCACTTCCGTTTATTTCTCTAAATGATACATCGTTTACAATCTCTAATGGAAAGGTATGATACTGTGTAACGATTTCCTCTTCATACATGTACATCATTCTTTGATGCTTTATGTGTTGTTGGCCTGCGCTGCTTATAACTCGCTCCACCTTACTATAAGGCTGCCGTGCGATTAAATACATTGATTGATTCCTCCGTAGACATTACACATATCTTACTATTCCCCACTGTATTGTTCAATAAAACGCTGAATATGTAACAAATTTTTAACAAATTTGGCTTTCTTAAAAAATGCTCGCTTAAAAAACGAAAGCAACCGGCTCTCACAACCGGTTGCTTTCGTTATTTTACTTCAATATCATATTCTTTATGCTCATGAAGGTCTTTATCGTCTTCTACATGTATAACTGTAGTGTATGCTCCACTTTCTTTAAACGTATGCTCAGCTGTATATTCGCCAGCCTTATCTTCCTTGGCATCTACCCACATTGTTTTCTCTTTATTTCCATCAGGCACAATCTCATATCTCACTTTTACACCTTTTAATGGTTGGTCATCCTGAGTCAGATGAACAATTAACGGAGTAGTTTCTCCTGCTTTTACATCTTCAGGTTCCTTGAAGTGCATGGAGAACCCATCTGTGTGAGCATGTCCATCACCTTCATGTCCACTATGACTTTCATGTTCTTCCTTGCCATCTTCATTAGCAGCATGATGCATGTCAGACTCCCCATCCCCAACGGTGACTGATTTCTTGGGCATCGTATGCAAATCTCTTGCTGTCACATGTGAGAATATCTCGAACACGGCATTTTTATCAAAGGTGACATTCGCTGTATACGTGCCGTCTTCATTGTTCGTAGCTTCTATCTTTGTGCTATCATCTTCATTGCCCTTTATCCAATACTCGAATTGTACTTCATCTGCATCTTTTACCTTCTCGTCGCCATATGTAACTACAGCTTTTAATTCCACTTCTTCTCCCTTTTCCACAGTTTCAGGCACTTCGAAATTTACATCTAATGATTTTAATTCTTCCTCGTCTGTTTTAGAATTGCTCTGATTTTCTTGATCTTCTCCACATGCAACAAGAAAAATTGCTGATAAAAGCAGGATTGTTCCTACCCAATATAATTTTTTCATGTGTGTACTCCTCCTATTATTGAACCTTTTCTAAATCCTTTACAATTTGATCTAACTGTTTGGAATCTATACCACTGTATTGTTTTATAACTTCTCCATCAGGGTTTACTAGAAAGAAACTTGTTCCATGTGTAACCTGATCTGATTCGGCAGGTGCTTCTTTTACTAAAGAACGGAATGATTTAATGGAAAGCTCTTTGATTGTTTGGAAGTCATAGCCTGTTAAGAATGACCAGTTTTTAAGATCTGCATTATATTTCGTTGCATAATCTTTCAATACTTCCGGAGTATCATTTTCCGGATCAACACTGAAGGATACTAACTGAGCATCAACACCAGCTTCTTTTAGATCTTTTTGCAGTTTTGCCATGTTTGATGTCATTGGCAGACAAACTGTCGTACAATTCGTAAAGACAAAATCAGCTACCCACCATTCGCCTTTTAAGTCATCAAGGCCTAATTTTTCCTTATCCTGTGTTGTAAATTCAAAATCAGCTACCTCTTCTGACATGTTTGTTTCAATCTTTTCTCCACACGCAGTAAGAAAAAGTATAAGTATAAAACCTAACAAACCTAGTTTCTTCATAAAGAATTCTCCTTTTGTTCATATATTTTCTACTTCATTAACACTATGGCAGCAGTCGCCATTCATCTGGTTGTAAATCATTTCAGATACTTCCTGAAATGGAAGTACTCTGCCACCAAAGCCTTTAACAAATTTATCAGCTTCTGTTTTCCTTTCAAAAGGAAGTGCTTGTGGCTGACAGCAGTCCAGTTGTAAACTAGTATCCACCACATACCATGCTACTAATGCACTGATTGTTGTATGTCTGAAAAAGTCCGCACAAATTGCTTGAACCACTTCTTTATCCAGTTGGCGGTGACGGATTAAACCACAATGAGCGCAACACGTTACTTCTATTCGATTATCAGAAGTTATCAATCTGTAAGCCATTCTCTCATTGACCGTTTTACAGCAAATCACACACTTTCCTTCATTCACTTTTTTTTCGTCCGCTTCGGATTGAAGAGATATTCCCCCAAATGTTTTTTCTATAAAGCCATCCTCAATCAGTGGCTTGACATCTCGGTGTATAGTCATTTCCGATACTTGAAGCTCTTTACTTAGCTCAGAAATCTTCATATGTTGATTATCCAAAATCAATTCTCTTATCCGCTTCTGCCGTTCAATTGGCAACATACCAAACCAACCTCCCACCATATAATAATTTCACTCACGAACAAATTCATAAATTTAGATAAATCGAGAACTAACTTTTGGTATTTAAGTTACGTATGAAAAATATATTTGTTGTTGGAAAGCTCACTGAAATATTGAAGAGGTAAGCCCCATTGATTTCCGTTGCATGCGGACGCTTTCACACCTCCGGGTACAAGGGCGACATCTGTTCGTAACCTCACAGTGTCTTCTTTGCCGCCCGGCAGGAGTCGCGGGCCAACAGGACAGGGAAAGCTTCTAAGAGAAACATCGCACGCAGAAAAGCGGGTTTCTTTTTCAAGGACGTTGGTCATGCAATCGTTGCCACAAAGGTCTTCTGTGGGACGAGTTAGCGCAGCCCCAGTCCCAGGACGTGGCGGTCTTAGATTGCCGCATTCCACTCCAATCAATTTGTATTGCGCTTTACTATAAAAATATATTTAAGTGAAAAAATGTACCTCAGCGAAGGAAAAATACGGAGACTTCTGGGGGAGATGAGGCATAGGTGAGACCCCGGAATGCGTTAGCATGAGGAGGCTCATCAGCCGCCCCCGAAAAGCGCAGTGTTTTTCCGTAGCGGTGTTATTTAGCTATTTTGTGTTAGCTGAGAAATAAGTTTCCTCAGTTCGCAGTTTCTTACTATATAAAAAATCATCTATATTATGAGAAATGTTTCTGTTTCTAATAATTAGTAACAATATCAAACAAAGCATAACATAGGAAGAGTTCTTAATCTGTGACATTCTTGTGAATCATAGATAGAAAAGAAAATAATTATGTGTTATTTTCATCAGATTTTCACAATTGCTCGTTATACTGGTAGAGACAGTGTTTACCTGTCATGCTATAGATATCTTAGTACATCAAAGCTCAAATGAAGGAGTAAAAAAATGGCATATACTGCTATCTTAACCAATATTGGAATACTTATATTAAGCATACTCGCCGGGTTGTTCACATTTTATTTAATAAGTGACCTACCAAAAGAAGAAAAAAAGAAGCAGGCAGAGGAAATTACATCACAGATAATTAATTTTATACTATTTATTTGGCTGGGGAAAATCATACTTCATCTCGGAATATTTATTCAGGATCCTCTGGCTGTCCTTGCTTATCCAAGCAATTCCCATGCTCTTTATCTTGGTTTATTATTTACCAGCTTAGCAATTGCTTACAAAAAATATAAACAAAAAATCGAAGTAAGCTCATTTATTCTTTCTTTTGTACCGGTATTTCTTGTAGCTTCTTTTGTATATGAATTCATCGAAGTTGTTTGGAGGGACAATTTTTACCACTGGAAGTACTTAACTTTATTACTAATCTTACTAGGCGCCTATTTAATTTTACATAATCGCCTGTCTAAATGGAAATTGATTTGGGTGACACTGACTGGCTGGATAGCGGGGCAGCTCCTTTTAAGCTATCTCATGCCATATACTACAGCTTTTGGCTATACAATGGCTCCTTGGTTTTTAATCCTATTTTATATAGCTAGTAGTTCACTAATATTTTTTAGAAAGAAGGTATTTAAATGACATCAGCAGCTGATCTAACTATTTGGCTGGCATTTGGCGCAGGGTTGTTATCATTTCTTTCACCATGTACCCTGCCAATTTTTCCAGCATATTTATCCTATATTACTGGGATGAGCGTAAAAGAAATGCAGGACAAACCAAGTATGAAAATCCGAAGTAAACTATTAATTCATTCTGTTTTCTTCCTACTCGGCGTATCGCTCATATTTATAGGTTTGGGTATTGGGGTTTCTTTTCTTGGCCAATGGATTCAGGGCTTACTTGCCGGTCAATCAGGCTTATTTATCCAGCGAATTGCGGGGATTTTCATTATCATTATGGGTTTATTTGTAGCAGGATGGATTAATATTACTTCATTTATGAAGGAAAAGAGATTTCGTTTTACAAATAAACCTGTAGGCTATCTTGGCACGGTTTTCGTAGGAATGGGATTTGCAGCAGGTTGGACGCCTTGCATTGGTCCTATTTTCGCTTCGATACTTGTAGTTGCTGCGAGTAACCCGGGTCAAGGCGGCCTTTATACGCTTATGTATGTCATCGGCTTCGCTGTGCCTTTCTTGGTACTAACTTTCTTCTTGGGATCAACTCGGTGGATTGTTCGGTACAGCGACAAAATTATGAAGGTTGGCGGAATTGTAATGATTCTAATGGGGGTTCTTCTCTTCACTGGACAAATGCCGCGAATTTCCGCTTTCTTACTAAAATTGGTGCAGGATACATGGTTAACGAAACTAGGATAATTGGAGGTATTGGGACATGAAAAAAATAATTATTGGCGTTATTATTACAGCTATGTTTGCATGGGCGGTTTTTGATTTGGTTAGTAATCAGTCAGATGATTCGACTAAGACAGAGAACGAGGAGTTCACTTCTACTGATAGCGGAAATAGTATAACCTCCCCACCAAAGGAAGAGAATCAGGAAAAAGAAGAGCCTGCAGATAGTAATGCAGTGGGTTTGGAGGTAGGTAATATTGCACCCGATTTTGAACTCAACACATTAAATGGTGAAGTTGTTAAACTATCGGACTTTAGAGGACAACGTGTGATGTTAAACTTTTGGGCCACTTGGTGTCCGCCATGCAGAGCAGAAATGCCCGATATGGAGAAATTTCATAAAAATAAAGATGTAAAAATTCTTGCTGTTAATTTAACGGAAACAGAGAGCAGCAGACAAGCTATAGAAGACTTTATCAAGGAATTTGGAGTTAGTTTTACCGTTCCATTAGATGAAAAGACTACCGTTGCAGATCAATACCAAATACAGCCTATTCCAACATCCTACATGATTGATTCTAATGGCCGCATCCAATTTAAAGCGTTAGGCGCAATGAATTACGAGTTTATGGTTCAAGAGTTTGAAAAGATGCAATAACCCTTGGCAAGGTTTAGACTATTAAAGGGGTGTATTTTTCTTGAAACAAACCATTATGATTGTTGAAGATGATACAATGATTCGTCAACTCATTCGGATGTATTTAGAGAAGCATGACTATGATGTAGTTGAAGCAACTGACGGAGAAGAAGCACAGCATAAATTTCTCACCTACCGTCCTTGCCTTATTATATTAGATCTTATGCTGCCCAAGTTAAGTGGGGAAGACTTCCTTACATGGCTGCGTGACAAAGAAGAGCAGACTGTGTCCGTGATTATGTTATCAGCAAAAGCTTCCACCACAGATAAGATTGCTGGTCTTCGTTTGGGAGCAGACGATTACATCACAAAGCCTTTTGATCCAAATGAGTTGATAGCTCATGTGGAAGCAGTACTTCGAAGGACAGGTCAATTTTGTCAAAAGGTGGTTCTGGACGGTTTATGTATTATGCCTCGTAAAGGTGAAGTACTACTTTATGATCAGGTGGTGAACGTAACTAAGCATGAATTTCAACTGTTATATTATTTCATGCAAAATCCAAATATCGTCTTCTCCCGTGAACAGCTTATTTCACAGCTCTATCCAAATGAAGAGCAAACTGTAATGGATCGAACGATCGATGCACATATAAAAAAGCTAAGAGAAAAAATTGAGACTTCGCCAGCTCAACCTAAAAGAATTCAGACGGTACGAGGAATGGGGTATAAATTTGTTACAAATACGTAAATTTATCTCAGCAATTATTCCTTCAGGTTTTTTATGGAGATTAACCTTTTTAAATACTGTTATAGTTGGAATTGCGACCGTCATTCTAGGTTGGTCTTTATATAATACGGCTTGTACACTGGCTGATGCGGTTGGTAATATGAATGCATATTCGCAGCAGCAGTATAATAACACGCTAAGAACCTATCTGATTATCTTTCTCTTATTAACAATTACAATGGGAAGTCTTTTGCATTATTACTTAACTAAACACTTTATTAAACCAATTCGAATGTTAATGAAATCTACAGATCAAATGAAATCAGGCAATTTTCCCGAGCAAGTACCAGTTAAAAAAGAAGATGAAATTGGGCTGTTAATAAAAAAGTTTAATGAGCTTGTACAACAATTAAATACAAATGAACAACATCGAAAAAGAATGGTTGCTGATCTATCTCATGAATTCCGTACGCCTTTGGCTAATTTAAATGGATACCTACTTGCTCTCGGAAATGGAGATATTAGAGGAGATGAGAACCTTTTCCGCTCCTTGCATCAAGAAGCAGAACGGCTGACTTCATTAGTTGAGCAATTGGATGATTTAAAGGAATGGGAATATTTGTCCAGTCATAACCTTTATGAAAAAGAGGAAACAGAAATCACAGAGTTAGTTCATCAATGTGTAACGATGTTTGATAGGAAGTTCCATAAAACAGAAATAGCTCTTCATATCGATGTTACTCCTGCAAAACTACAGCTCCACAGGGAAGGTATCCAGCAAGTCTTAACAAATTTTCTTGATAACGCTATTCGCTATTATCAAGGTCCGGGTGATATTTATCTAAAGGGAGAACAACTCCAGGCCGGATATAAAATTTCTTTGGAAAGTCCTGGTCCAACAATAGAAGAAAACGAAAAAGAAATTATTTTTGAACGATTCCACCGGTTAGATCCCTCTCGAAATAGAAATACAGGTGGGTCTGGGTTAGGCCTGGCAATATCAAAGGCTATTATAGAACGGCATGGAGGGGAAATAGGGGTGCAACCTAAAGAAAGTACAAACACCTTTTGGATATTACTCCCTATTAACTGATCTGTGACTTAACAATAATTTGGAAAGTTTTATTATGGGGATTGTTTTTTCGAATCCATAAGAGGCGATATAACTGAAGTCACTAACTTTCCTAAATTAAAAATTCCATATCTTTTCAGCATAGTAAATAGCCGTCTGACCTCCAGATTTTATTGGAATTCAGACGGTTTTTTTTATAGTTTCGTAATAGGTCAATATATCCACTCGGCCGAATTAGCGTAAGTATAATGAGCTAAATATTTATAATAATATTTACAATTTACAGAAAAAATTATATTATAAAAATGTTCATTAACTTTTTTTGGAAACTATTAAGAAATAAGGGGGACATTAAATGAAGAAGAAACAAGCAATTATTTCTAGTACTTTAGCATGTATACTAGGGCTTGGAACATTTGGCGCTGTAACTACCACACCCACTGTCACCGCACCCGTCAAAGCTTCAGCGGCTACGGAAGTCGGTTCACCGATAGATTTGGGTATCGCAAATGAAGATAGATTAATAGAAAAGTTAAAGGAAGAAGGTAAAATTCCCAAAAATGCATCACCTGCGGAAGCAGAAAAGAAGCTGAAAAAGTTTCTCCAAGCAAAGGCAAAAAATGCAAAAAAGACAAAGGACAAGCTCCCTAAAGGACTTGATGCAAACCTAAAAAAAGAGAGTGATAATGCCAATAAAGGGTTAAAAAAGGGCAAAGGAAATAAATTAGGACAAGCAAAGAAAAATGAAGTTGATACTGTAAAGAAAGAAACATATAGTGGAGATGTTCGTTCTGACAAAGTATTGGTATTAGCAATAGAATTTCCTGACTACCCTAAAAGCTCTATTACAAAAGAGGAAACGGATTTCTGGTATGAAAATTACACACATGACCACTACCAGGATATGATTTTTGGAGAAAACGGATACACAGGACCTAATGGTGAAAATCTTGTATCTATGAAGCAATATTACGAAAAACAATCAGGTGGTAGCTATACCGTCGATGGAACGGTAGCTGGCTGGTATACAGCAGATCACCCTGCAGCCTATTATGGCGGAAATATTCCATCACCTGATGGAAGTGATGCACGCCCTAGAGAATTAGTATATGAAGCGTTGACGAAAGCAGGGGCAGACCCCGAGGTTGATCTAAGTGAGTACGATGTATGGGATAGAGATGACTATGACGGAGATGGCGTTTATAATGAGCCGGATGGGATTATTGACCATTTGATGGTTGTTCATGCTGGAGTAGGTGAAGAAGCCGGCGGCGGTTCTCTCGGTGGAGATGCCATCTGGTCACATCGCTGGAATCTCGGACAATTAGTTGCAGTACCTGGCGGCAAGTCAGATAGCGATCGTTTCGGTGGTTTGTTAGGAGCCTATGACTACACGGTCGAGCCTGAGGATGGGGCAGCAGGCGTATTCATTCATGAATATGGCCATGATCTTGGTCTTCCAGATGAATATGATACGATATATAGTGGAGCTGGTGAAGCAGTATCCTATTGGTCTGTAATGGCAAGCGGTAGCTGGGCCGGAGATATTCCCGGAACAGAACCTCCTGGAATGAGTCCATATGCACGTGAAATGCTTCAGAATATGCATGGTGGAAACTGGTTATCTGGCGCTACACTGAAAGCAGATGAGATTACGAGTGAAGGTACTAATGTTTTAATTGATGAAGCAATAACAAAAGGTGTTAACAACGATGCTGTTCGCATTGATTTGCCTGATAAGCTAAATGTTTTAAATACTCCACGAACAGGTGAATTTGAATATTATGGTGGTAAAGGAGACGAAGCAGATCATAAAATGTTTACCAGCATTGATTTAAGTGATGCAACTACAGCCACACTTGAGTTTGATGCTTGGTATAATATTGAAAAATACTGGGATTATGCAATGGTACAGGTCTCCACAGATGGAGGGAAGACTTGGGAGTCTCTAGCTAGTGAGAATACCACTAGTCAACTTGATCCAAATGGGTATCCAGCCATTTCAGAAAACCTCCCTGGATATACTGGCTCAAGCAATGGCTGGATTCATGAGTCATTAGATATTAGTAATTATGCAGGGCAGGAAATTCAGGTGCAATTTCGTTCAATGACAGATTGGGCAACAAATTTGGATGGTTTTTTTGCGGATAATATTACTGTAAGAGCAGATGATAAGGAAATTTTTAACGATGGGGCAGAGACTGAGCCGAATTTCACCTTGGATGGGTTTAAGAAGCACGATGGAACTTATACTACAAACCATTACTATCTTCTTGAATGGAGATCTCACAATGGGGTTGATGAAGGATTGGCGCATATTCGCCGTGGGGCAAGCCTGATGTCTTATGATGAAGGATTGGTCGTTTGGTATGTTGATGAATCTTATGATAATAACTGGACAGGAGAACATCCTGGAGAAGGATTCCTAGGCGTAGTTGATGCAGATCAGCACACCAATTATTGGAGTGATAAAACCGCTGGATC
The DNA here is from genome assembly GCF_001878675.1 of Virgibacillus halodenitrificans. Classification (NCBI taxonomy): domain Bacteria; kingdom Bacillati; phylum Bacillota; class Bacilli; order Caryophanales; family Bacillaceae; genus Virgibacillus; species Virgibacillus halodenitrificans. Next base: position 3,694,203 of record NZ_CP017962.1, read on the forward strand.
GACATCTTACCAGTTACATGACGCAGCCTTCAGCTTAGATAAAACGGAGAAAATGTCCATTACTTATCCTGATCTATATAATATGAAGGATAATTTCACAAAACGTATTCCTCTATTTGACGATAGTGCAGACTACAGCAACCCGGGGCAGATAGATGCTGGTCGGAATATTCCAGAATACGGTTTAAAATTCCGAGTAGCGGGACAAAGCAATGATGGAACAGTCGGAAATATACTTATTTACCGTTAGGCAAGCAATAGTTGAAGTGTTATTAATACAAAGAACCTACCTCTCGTTCAGAGGTAGGTTCTTTGTATGAGTGGGATATCTTATACCCAGGCACTCATACCGCCTTTTACATTAGATACTTTTTCAAAACCTTGTTTCTTAAGGATTTTTGCTGCCTTCGTACTGCGCATTCCGCTCTGACAAATGACAACAACCTCTTTAGATTTATCTAATTGCTTTGTTTGGCCTGCCAAATTGGATAAAGGGATATTCTTAAACGGCTTTCGATTCTTTGCTTTAAACTCCCCAGGGGTACGTACATCAATGAATTGAATATTTCTATCCTTCATCTTCTGTTTTGCATCGGAGGACGTTATATTCTCCACCCCTTTTGCAGGCATAAAACGGCTAAATATAAACGCGATTGCCAACAAGATTACTATCCATTGTACTATTTCCATATCTACATACCTCCTAGAAAAAATCCAGCCAAATTTTTATAGCTGTACCTAGTATTAAGATCGCCAATAACCATTGCAAGATTTTCGTATTGACCTTTTGTCCGAACTTTGCTCCAAGTGGGGACGCAATTAAGCTTGCTACAATCATGATTACGGCAGGAACAAATAAAACCTGTCCCGTTAATAACTTCCCAGTAGTGGAACCAATGGATGAAATAAATGTAATCGCCAAAGAGGTGGCAATCGTCATCCGAGTAGGGATCTTTAGTACAATAAGCATAATTGGAACTAAAATAAATGCTCCCGCAGCTCCTACAATTCCTGCACCAACACCTACAATAAGGGCTAATACAGCTGCAAGCCATTTATTAAAAGTAACCTGATCCAGCGGAATATCATCGAGCCCTTTTTTAGGGACAAACATCATTACCGCTGCGATAGTCGCAAGTATTCCATAAACAAGATTAATTCCTTGGTCTGTCATGAGCTGAGAGCCATAGCCACCTATAAAGCTACCAATAAGAATGCTAATACCCATATAAATGATTAACGTCTTATTTAAATATCCGCCTTTTCGGTATGCCCATACTCCCCCAATGGTTGCAAATAGAACCTGTACTGCGCTAATCCCTGAGACTTCATGCGCAGAAAAGGCAGACAGTCCAAGCATGGCCGGGATATATAATAGCATCGGATATTTAATAATAGAGCCACCAATTCCTACCATTCCAGAAATAAACGACCCAATAAATCCAATGAGGAAAATGGTTATTAAAAAAAGTATACTATATTCCATCAATCTACCTCCTAACTAGAGAAGACCCATATTGCATGGGTCTTCGTCTTTTTATGCTTTCTTAATCCAAAATTTAAATACGCCATCTTCTTCCGCGTCTTGAACGACTGTATGGCCACCTGATTTCGCCCATGCTGTCAAATCACTCTTTGACCCTTTGTCTGTCGCATGCACTTCCAAAATCTCTCCTGAATTCAAGTCTTCCATTGCTTTCTTTGTTCTTACAACTGGCATCGGACAAGCAAACCCTTTTGCATCTAAAAATTTATTTGATTCCATCTTAAAATTCCTCCTAAAAATAATTTGTTTTTATATTTCTATACTATTTATTACGATCGCTAGCTCTTCTAATTCTTCTTACTTTTCTCTAACCTTCTACCGCACAGCGGTTTGGGCCGGATTCCATTTCTTTTTGTTCTTCCACTTCAGGTTTTATTTTCCCCATATTTGTTTGGCGTATTTCCTGATAAGCATTTGGCTGTGGTGGTAAATTCTCTGTAACCATTCTCCTGAATTCACTTTCATCTTCCACGTTCAAGCCTTCATTCTTTTTATATAGATCTCCTAATTTAGCAGCAACTTTTCCGCCTTCTCCCAGCTCCTCTGCAAATGAATAGTGTGCCGGAAGAACAAGCAGTTCATCGCTAAGCTCTTTATACTTGTTATAAAGTGTATGACGGAGATCTCCCACCCAATCTTCTGCTTTACCTGCTAGGTCTGGTCGACCAATGGATTTCACAAATAGGATATCTCCTGTTAATAAATACTTTTCATCAATAATAAATGACGTACTCCCGATGGTATGTCCGGGTGAATAAATTGGATGCACAACAACTTTTGTATTACCAACCGTAATGTCTTTTCCTTCTTCTAATGCAGTATAATCAAACGTAACCTCTGTCGCATCCTTCGGTGGCAAGTGATATGTTCCACCTACTTTTTCAGCAAGGGCACGCCCTCCTGATATATGATCTGCATGTAAATGGGTATCGATTAAGTGCTTGATCTCCACCCCTTTGTCCACAGCAAATGTCTCATAAGCGTCAATCATTCTTGCCGTATCAATAATGGCAGCTTCTCCATTAGACTCTATAAAGTAAGAAAGACAACCTTTTCCAAGACGGACAAATTGATACAATGCTCCTCCACCATTTAAATCACCAATTTTCACTGGTTCCAGGTGTTCACTCCAGGCCTTCATACCACCTTCCAGATTATACACTTTGGTAAATCCAGCCTCTTCCATCATTTCGGCAACCATTTGAGAGGATCCGCCTTTTGCACAAACGACCACAATTTCATTATCTTTATCTATTTCAAGGGAATCAACACCGTCTAATAAATTAAAGTACGGCTCGTTAATAACCCTGATTTTGCCACCTTCAATTTTCCAATTATCATATTCATCTGTATTTCGGACATCCAAAATTAACAACTCTTCGTTCGCAATGATTTTTCGTGCTATATCTTTTGTAGTTACTGATTTAGACAATCAGATCTCCTCCTTCATTAAAATGATAATGTTATATTTGCATCCTTCGCGTATTCAATAAATGAAGCGGCTCCGCCTACTTCAATCCCATCAATAAAGGCTTCCTTTTCGAGGTTCATGACATCCATCGTCATTTGACAAGCAATTATTTTAATATTTAATTCCTGAGCTATTCCAACCAGCTCTTCAATTGATGGTACATTTGCCTGTTTAAAGCCTTCTTCAAAATGTTCTTTTCCTTCAGGAAGTGGTAAATTTTTGTGTGCTTCCTTATGAATGAGGTTTAATCCTTCAAACGTAAAGAATATACCTACCTCTGCATCAGACGCTGCCGCTGCAGTCGCCACATTAAAAACTTTATATGCATCAAATAAACTTCCGTTTGCAGCAATAATTGCTACTTTTGTGTTAGCCATAATCCATTCCTCCATATTAATTAGTTGTTTTTATCTGTTGGCCCTTCCCATGTTGACATACCAGGTATGACATTCTTTACATTAGGAAAGCCTTTCTCTGTCAACTTTTGTGCAGCTAGATCACTACGGTTTCCTGTACGACAAATTACATGTAGCTCGTTATCTTTATCCAATTCTTTCATTCTTTCCTCAAGATCTCCCAGTGGAATATTAATTGCATTAGGGATATGGCCAAATGCGAACTCAGCTGGTTCACGCACATCCAAAATAGTCAGATTTTCTCCTGCTTCTATTTTTGATTGAAGATCTATTAATTGCTCCACATCTTCGTGCTTTGTTTCTTGTTTTGTTTCTGCATCACTTGCTTTTCGTAAATAATGCGTTAAAACTCCAGCTTCTTCTACCGTGCCAAGATATTGATGACCTGTACTTTCTGCCCAGGCTTTCATATCTGTGGTAGAACCTTTATCTGTAGCTTGGACTTCAATAACCTGGCCAGCTTCCAGGTTTGTCATTGCTTTCTTCGTTCTCACAATTGGCATCGGACATGCTAATCCTTTTGCATCTAATATTTCATCTACTTGAATATTCATGTTCATCCTCCTATTTCTTTACTTCTCCATTCCAATCAAGCATACCGCCAGCAACATTGGTTACCTCATAGCCTTGACTAATAAGAAATTCACAAGCTTTCCCGCTTCTGCCGCCTGACCGACACACAATAAAGTGATGTTCATTCTTATCCATTTCATTCACTCGTTCAGGTATTTCACTTAATCGAATATGCTTTGCCCCAGGAATCATTCCCTGTGCTACTTCCTCATCTTCTCTAACATCGATAATGCTTAACCCCTTTTCGGTTTCCATCTTTTTTGCTAGTTCTGTTGTAGTAATTTCTTTCATTTTAAACAGCCTCCGTTTCGTATTATTCTTTACCCCTATAGGTATTAGTAAAGGTAAAATTTTTTAAATAAATAAATTAATATTTCCATCCTCTGCATCACCTATATATGCAGCAACTCCACCGTAATCAACACCATCCATCATTTCCTTTTGTTCAATACCCAGTAAATCCATTGTCATTGTACAAGCGATTAACTTAACATCTAACTCTTTCGCAAGATCAATTAGATCTGGCAATGGCATGGCATTATGCTTTTTAATTACCTTCTTAATCATTTTCGGGCCCATTCCCAAATAATTCATATTGGAAAGCCCCATTTTGTCAGCACCTCTTGGCATAAATTTGCCAAACATTTTTTCCATAAAACCTTTATTTACAGTGATCTGTTCATCTTTTCGAAGAGCATTCAAACCCCAAAAGGTATGAAAAATAGTTACTTCATGATCATATGCAGCAGCCCCATTTGCGATAATATAAGCAGCCATTGCTTTATCATACTCACCACTAAATAGTACAATCGTTGTTTTTTTCTTTTCCGCCATTTATTCTCTCCCTTTCCGCTTCCTTTACTCACTTTACATATACATGTACGGGTATTAATTTATCTCTAAAAAATGGGCTAGCTATTTGCTTCACCCACTTGTATTATATTAAAGGCCCTTTTATTGTTCGTCAAACCTCTAGCCTTATCTGCTCTTCACCAATAGATTAACCGCTTCTTTAATAAGCTCCTCTGTATTTTCCCCGTTTTCTTTTTCTTCACGAATGCACTGCTCTAGATTCGTACTGACAATTAAAGCAGCGGTTCGATCTAGTGCGTTTCGGGCTGCAGACATTTGAGCAACTACATTTTTACAGTCCTTTTGCTCTTCCATCATTTTAATAAGACCTCTAACTTGCCCCTCAATGCGCTTCATACGATTCATTACTTTTTCATCATATTTCATAGGAATACCCCTCCTCTTTACAATCATTTGATAAACATAAACAATACCCTGTTACCTCAATTCCTTTTCCTTTCAGAAATCGAGCAGCCAGGTTTTTCTCAACCAGGTCAGTACCAATAAGGATAATGCGTTTATTTGGTATTTCATGATAATGACGTTTTAAATAAGGTAGCGGCAAGCAATGTGCGTCTATAATAAAATCACGATTGGAGGTCTGGTAATCTCTTATATCTAATAACTGCACGTTTTCTTCCCGAGAAGCTGCGACTTCTTGTGGAGTCATTTGTTTTACTCCTCGGACAGGCATATACCGTTGATAAACGAAATACGTTGCAGCCATTAGTCCTAAAGCCACCAAATAAATCATCGCCTACCCCTCTCTTCTTTGTAATACATTTACTATAATATACCCCTATAGGTATTTTGTCAAACCCTTTTATTGTTGTAAATTATTTTTTATTATTTGCACCCGTTTTAGCATACGTTCGTCTAAGCTTAATACCTTAAATGATAAGTTATTTCTTTCAAGTGTTTCTCCTTCAGAAGGGAAATAATTAAACTCCCTCAGTAAATATCCAGCAAGTACATCCTCTTCCTCAGGAATATCTGTATGAAAAATAGTATTCAAGCGATGTAAGGGGATTTTTCCATTACAAATAATTTCTGTATTAGTAACCTTTTCTACAAGTGGCTCGTTTCCTTTGTCCATTTCATCTTCTATTTCCAGACCAAGTAATACTTCTAGAATATCTTCGTGAGTAAGAATACCTTCAGTGCCGCCATACTCATCTAATACAATTGCCATGTGTTTCTTTTCTTGCATCATTTTACGAAATACCCATTCAATGGAATGAAATTCAAAAACAATTAATGGATCCATATCACTGTATGACTCAAGAGATTCTTCCGGTTCAATGGACCAGGACAGTACATATTTCGAGTGAAATACTCCAACAATGTTATCAATATCTTCCTCGTAAATAGGGTAACGGGTAAACGGATTTTCAATTGCCATATTCCTCACTTCTTCAAAATCTGCTGTGTGTGGTAAGGCAACAATATCTACACGAGGTGTTTTCAATGCATCTTTTACGTTCAGATTATTAAACTCCAAGACGCCTTTAATCCGGTACGACTCGTCCTGCTTAAATATCCCTTCTGTTCTTGCAATATCAACCATTGCTCTAATTTCATCTTTAGAAATAGAGGTGCTGTCTTCCTGCCCTTTGGACAGAAATTTTATAATGAAGCCAGTCATTGCATTTAGTACAATGGTTAACGGCTTAAACAACAAAACAATTCCTTTGATAACAGGATAAATTATATAAGAGATCCGATCAGGGAAGGTCGCCGCAACGGATTTTGGTATTACCTCTGAGAAAATAATGATTACAATAGTTAATACAGCTGAGGCAACCGCAACATTTATTCCATAATCTATTGCTACCATCGTTACTAACGTAGGTAGTAAAATATTTGCGATATTATTCCCGATCAGTATTGTTGTAATAAATTCTTCCGGCTTGGACACCAGATTTAACAGTTTCTCTGATTTTTTATCATTATTATTCGCTTTGGATTGCAAACGCATTTTGTTTGCAGCAGTTAAAGCTGTTTCACTTCCAGAAAAGAAAAATGAAACAAAAAGTAGTACGATGATCGCGATGATCACTATTATATTCCTCCTTATGTTGACTCACTTGTTTCTATGATAAAGGAACCTGATTAATAAGAAAAGTACAAGCGCTTTGCTTTAGTTGAAGTTTCTGTGAACATAGAGTACATTCGCGCCCCAGAGCTGCATATGGAAGGATGGCACCTAAAATAAATAAGAATTAGCGCTCCTGTGGCAATCTTAGCTTAAGTTTTTTGCCTTAGGTACTTATTTTTCCCACGTGTTTTTGATATAAACCTGGTTAAAGTAATAGTACCCCATTTATAGGAGGCTCAACATGAAAAGCACACATGAATTTGTAGAGAAATTTAATGATACAAAAAGAAAAGATCAGTTAAATAAACATCGACAAGGGCATAATGACCCGGCAAAAAAACTGCCTAATAAACGCCATTAGTTAGTGCTTAAAGAAGGAGTGGGGATAGTATGGATAAGCAGCGCGCCCAGGAAATCATGGATTCCTTGGCAATGATTCAGGTCCATTATCATGGAATCCCTGTATATATTGAGGGTATTAACAATAAAGATGAAACAGCAACTGTTTTCCCATTGGATGAGATGCATAACAGTCAGCACGTTGAATTGCATGGGTTAAGCGAGAATAGAAGTACACCTTAGAAAGCAGCTAGACCAGCCACACCGGTAAATAAAAACTCCAACGAGTGAGGACAAAAATCCGAACTGGAGCATAATGTATGAGCCAGTTCGGTATAAGAAATCTACCATACAATATGTCACATTCGTATACCCACGCCCCTATTGTTTATCCTTGTTCTTTCTTTCCAAGGTCATATACGCAAGCGGTCGTTCTGGATCAGACATCAGTTTCGCTACATAGGAGGTTGTTAAATGGTATCCTTCTTCGACTTTCTCCGCTAAATAATTTGTTCTTTCAAATAGAATGGAACGAAAATGGTCCATTTGGCGGGTGATTTTCTCTGTAATCGCTTCTTGATTTTCCATTCTTTCCAGAACCTTTTCTTGACTCACTTCATGTTCCTTCACTTTTTCTCCAATTTCCTTTTGCCATTCTGTCTGTTGCTCAACTTTTGAAGTAAGCTTTTCATTTACTTCCCTGTGTCTTTCCAATTTGTCCGCGATGTCCTGGTAGCCTGAAGTAATCTCATTAAGCTGTTGGTCATACGTTTCCTTTGATAAATAATTTTCTTCTATTAATTTCTGTATGCTCAGCTGATTACCTTCCAACTTTTGCAGTACTTTTATAACATCGTTCTCCAATTTGTCATGTGTATCATTTAACTGCTTTAGTTGATTCAATTGGGTCGTAATATCTTTCCACTGATGTGTTTGTTTATTACTCTGTTGTTCATAGAGATTTTTTAATTCATAGAATGATGTAGATAGTGACTTATTTACCCTTTGCTGCTCTTCAATCATTTCTGCCACATGGTTTTTTATAAACACCTCCTGATTAGGTGCTTGTATTCCTTCATTATTTTTATAAATATCACCATGACGATGATTAATATATAAACCCATAAACTACACTCCTTGATCAGTTAACTGTTATAGCTTATGCAATTTCTGGACTTTTGACATAGAAGAGGGAGGTCAGTGTTACTGGGGCATATTATGCTAAAATAACGGGTATAACATTGGATGGAAGGGGAGAGTTCACATGTTAAAAAAGTGGCTACAGAATTCCAATTATACAGTCGTTTTCACTGGGGCAGGAATGTCTACGGAAAGTGGGCTACCTGATTTCCGATCTTCTAACCAAGGACTATGGAATAAAAAAGACCCAAGCAAAATTGCCAGTACGGATGCATTAAATAATAATGTAAATGACTTTATTTCCTTTTACAGAGAACGCGTATTAGGTGTGAAAGAATATAGTCCACATAAAGGGCATTATATTCTTGCTGATCTCGAAAAACAGGGATATGTGAAATCCATTATCACGCAAAATGTAGACGGCTTTCACCAACAAGCCGGATCGAAAAACGTAGCTGAACTGCATGGTACGTTACAAACGGTTCACTGTCAGAGTTGTGGAGAGGTGTATAGCAGCCAAGAGTACGTAGATAAAGAGTATTATTGTACCTGTGGAGGTATATTGCGTCCTTCTATCATATTATTTGGTGAGACACTGCCACAGGATGCCTTTCAATTTGCCTTAGAGGAAAGCCGAAAAAGTGATCTATTTATTGTTCTAGGCTCATCACTAAGCGTTACGCCTGCTAACCAATTTCCTTTAATAGCAAAAGAAATGGGCGCAAAACTTGTTATTATTAATCGGGAAAAGACTCCCTTTGATTACTATGCTGACCAAGTTATTAGAGACCAGGCAATTGGTAAAGTACTAGCAGGATTAGACATGTAGGCATACTAAAAGCCAGAGACTCAAAAGGTTGGATACTTTACAAATCTCTGGCTTAATATGTTTTTTTATGTTTTGTGTGGTTTCAGCCATTTAAGCCATCCATTTTGGAGGGGTATTTTTATCCCAGAATATTTCTCCAATTTCATGATGCTTAACAAAGTTATCTTCCTGTAAATGATAATGGAAATTAAACCAGTATCCTTCCAGTGGGCGGTTATCTCTACGAACATCAAACCTAGCTATATCTTCATTGGTTCGGAGATCATAGACACTGAAAATTTTTTCACCAAATCCTTCTGTCGGCTGCTGGGTGATACCGAAATAAAAGTCATGATCTTCTTCTGTAACCAAGGTTTCCACTACGGTCTCCATTTCCTTAATAATCACAGCTAAAAACTGATCATCCAAGCGCTCACTAATTCTAGGTCCTAACTTGGTATACGTCTGTGCTTTAACATCCTTCTTTAACGCATCTATATGTAAGCTGTCTGTTGATAATCCTGTCGCTTCAGTTGGCCTGTCTTCCACCATTTTTGGAGAGAAATCTTCGAGATGATCTCCTTTAGAAGACAAGGCATCTTTATTGTTTTCTGCATTTGTGTGTATATCCATTTGTGGCACATACATGCCAAGCGTCATAATTGCAACAAGAACGACGGCTATTTTTCTCATCCAAAGCTTCATGGTTTTCAACTCCTCACTATACATAAATTTTAACACTTTTTCAGAAGTTGTCCACCGTTTTAAAAATTTTTGCAAAATTAATTTATTATAAAAAGCCCGCGTATTACACGGGCTTTAATAACTTATTAGACAGCGCAACGATTAGGACCTATTTCCATTTCTTGTCGGGCATCATCATCTGGGTTTCTTTTACCCATATTTACCTCTCTAATCTTTTCATGACTGTTCGGTTGGGGAGGTAATTGATCTGTTACAAGGTTTTGGAATTCATCCTCATTCTCCACCTGCAAACGATCATTTTGTCTGTAAAGGTTGTTCAGATCGGCTTGAACTGTCCCATCTTTATTAATTTCTTTCATATCACCAAAGTGGCCAGGCAATACAATTAAATCCTGAGATAATTCTGGATATCTTGCGTACAGCGTTTCATAAAGATCTTTTACCCATTCATCTGCTTTGCCAGCTAGATCCGGACGACCGATGGAATCGATAAACAACGTATCCCCAGTCAGTAAATATTGATTGTTAATGATAAAGCTGGTACTCCCTGGTGTATGACCTGGAGAATGAAACGCTGAAATTGTTACAGATTTACCTACCTCTATCTCTGTATTACTTGTAGTTGCCTTATAGGTTAAATCAATATTTTCCTCTTCATTTTCAGGGAAATAATAATCAGCACTTACCTTGTCTGCTAACGTTTTTCCTCCAGAGATATGATCTGCATGAAGATGGGTATCCAGAACGCTATGAATAGAAGCTTGTTTATCTTCTGCGAAACGTTTATAGATATCTGTCATTCGAACAGGATCGACCACTGCTGCTTCACCATTATTAATAATCATATAAGAAAGACAACCCTTACCAATACGTAGAAACTGATAAATTTCTCCTCCATCAGATAAGTTTGCTACTTTGACTGGTTCAAGATGTTCGCTCCATGCTGTCATTCCCCCTTCTAAGTAGGTAATATTTTCAACACCCGCTTTTTTAAGGGTTTCCACTCCATCTTGAGAGGATATACCTCTTGCACAAACAACATATATGGTTTGATCGTGAGGAAGCTCTTCTTTTATATCTTCTACTTCATCTTTTAGTTGTTTAAAAGGAACATTTATACTTTTTACGTTTTCTCCTTCAATTTTCCAATCAGAATAATCCTCTTCTTTGCGGATATCAAGGATAAACACCTTTTCACCATTAAGAATTTTTTGAGCTAATCTTTTAGTTGTCAGTGGCTTTACTTCCGCCATTACTGATCCCTCCATTTAAAAATTCTTTACATAAAACCTCTATATTATACCCGTACCCCTATAGTTATAGATTTAAACGACAGAAAGGAAGAGATAGGATATAATAGTTCAAATGAATTACAACGGAGGGTGAGTAGATGATTAAAATAAAGGAGCTACAATTAAAGGAAGATATTATAGAGGCTTTTCCGATTATGAATGAGCTTCGTTCGCATCTTGATCTCAATTCATATATAGAACTGGTTCAAGAAGCTATGGAAAAAGATATGTACCACCTTGTTGCTCTTTATGAGCACGGGGAAATAGCTGCTGTCATTGGATATAAACCAATGATCACCCTTTATTATGGCCGGTTCATTTGGGTGTGTGATTTGGTTACAAAAGAGGATAAGCGTTCCAATGGTTTCGGGGAGAAGTTACTGTCCTTTGTAGAGAATTGGGCTAAAAAAAACAAGTATCAAGCTGTTGCTTTGTCCTCCGGTTTACAACGTACAGAGGCCCATCGCTTTTATGAGGAGAGAATGACGTATGATAGAGTAAGTTTCGTTTTCAAAAAATTAATATAGAAGATAAGTAATTTGCCAATTAGCGTTAATTTTCAATTCCTAGAAAACCTCCGACTGGTAGCCTCATCGGAGGTTGATTTCGTCACTTTTCCCAAATTCTGTGGATAGTTGCCTTTCCATTAGCTATATTGAGCTCAAATACATCTGGATTTGTAAGACTGCTCCAATCTTCAAATCCATAATTCGGATCTATGTACATGAGAAGAAGTGATAGCAAATTTCCATGTGTAGCTAGGATGGTACTCGTATCATCTTCTAATTCCTCTATTACGGACACAATGCGTTGTGTTGCTTTATTACTCGATTCCCCACCAGGATATGTTAGTTCCAGATCTTCAAACGTAATTCGTAGTTTTTCAAACCAATCTGAAAGATTCTCTTTACTTAATACACGTTCAGCAAGCCTTGGATCAGTTTCTATCTCCATATCCCATTTTGAGGCCAACGGATCGACCGACTGTTGGGCTCTTATAAAAGGACTTGAGATAATACGGTCTGGTCGTTTATTAAAAAAAGCTGCTAATTGATTTGCCTGCTGCTTGCCTTGTTCTGTAAGCGGAGCTTCTGGTTCTTGCCCCTCTGCCTTACAATGTCTTACTACATAGATTAATTTACTCATGTTTTTGCTCCTTCTTTATAATGGTATAGTAAGCATTTTTTCCATGAAAGGCTGTACTCTCTTTTTCCCTTCCAAACTCAGGCCGGAAATTATCCACTCCTTTTCGCTAGCAACAAGCTGTTGAATACGCCTTGCTGCTTGTGAGTGAGCTTCAGGAGTAAGGCTTTCAAAAATAGCTGTAATACTACTTCCCATCTGTTCCGGTACAGAGTATGTTATTGTCTTTAATCCCAGTTGAGCACGTTCAGGACAATAATGATGAAGCAATACCCTTGCCATATGTGTCATCACATGCTGTAGCATAGCCACAGACCATAGGTCATTTCCTCTGGAAGCCGATTTCTTATATTGAAACAAAAACCACACAACATCTATGACATCATCTTTGAATTCTTTTTCCGATAATCGTAAATTTTGCGAGCTTTTATACTTGTCTAATCTGCCTTCCGGGTCATATAGTACCGTAAAATAATCCTTCTGCTTAAATGATTGTTCCGTAACTGTAAAGAGGTCGAGGTGAAGGAGATTATTATATACAGCAATAATTTGTGGTGCAATAATAAAAATATCATCCCAAAATAATATATCTTGATATGCCTTAAGGTGCATGAGTCGCTTTTCCAGAAACAGTGCTTCATCTTTTTGGTCAACCAGGCAGTATAGATCAATATCAGAATGCTCGTCATGCTCACCTCTACCCATGGAACCCTTAAGAAAAACTGCTTTCACAAGCGGATCTGCTTTTAGACTCTCCGTTATTTTTTCTACAGCATCTTCTTGAAGCAAACGCCTTTCCCCCTTTTCTTATATAAATAAATATTACGCCATTATATACTTATACCGAAAAATAAAACAAGTAGTAAAGAAAAAAATCGGGCTCTCATATAGTTCTCTTCTCCGGCCAATTTTCTGCTGTTGCAGTGGATATTCCCGCTCTATTCTCCGGCCGAATACTTCACTCTAGTGCTGAGCTTTTCGCCTTCCATAAATGAAACCCGGAAGATACATAGCGTACCTTCCGGGTTTCGTCTTTAAGCCTGTCTTCGGTTAATTTTATCGCCATTACAGGAAAACACGACTTTCTTTTCCTCTACATATGTTTCCATATAAACGGTTCTTCCCCAAAGCTGATAAATATATGGTAAGACATTTTCCAAATATTTCACATCCAGCTCTGTTCCTTCATAGCTGTGTACCAAGTATAATTCGCCATTACGCAGATAATCCCCATTCTCAACACAAATATAAGGAAACCCACCATTCACACGCATGGAAACAAGTTGTTCCCGCACATTTTTATAGTCCTTATCCGTAATTTGATAATTCCTTCCTTTTTTCTCAAAAAGGTACATATCTTCACGTTGCACTAATTCCTTCGTTAAATAATTGCGGATAAAGGATATATCCGATTCCATCTCTCTTACCTCAAAAATCTTATCTCTTCCCGAATTTTGCTTCACACCTAGCATTTTCATTTCCTCTGTGGGATCGTTGTAACGTTCTTCGATGTCCTCAAATATTTTCAAACCTAAATAATAAGGGTTAATACTCTGCTTGGATGGCTGAACAACACCTGCATTTAGCGTCGCAAATTCAATCGTTTCATCTGAGGAAAGATCCATTTCTCTTAATATCCGTTGATGCCAATACGATGCCCAGCCTTCATTCATAATTTTGGTTTCAAGCTGTGGCCAGAAATAAAGCATTTCTTCCCGCATCATTGTCAAAATATCACGTTGCCAGTCTTCCAGCTCCCGGCTATATTCCTGTATAAACAGCAGTAAATCCTTCTCTGGTCTAGGCGGGAACTTTTTGGTTTTTCTTAATGCAGGTAATCGATTGTTTTTTTCTTCTACCTCATCTAACTTCCAAAGGTCGTCATAAGGCGTTTTAGCAGCTTTCTCCTCTGACTCTTCCTCCTCCTTATCATAAGACGGTAAATTCGGGCGTACAATGGATGGATCTATATGCTCCTGTATGGCAAGGATGGCATCCAAAAAACGCTCTACTTCCTTCTTCCCATGGATAAGTTCATAATTTGCAATTCGTTCTGCAGTAGCAGTCATACTTTCCACCATATCTCTACGCGTATTGGAAAAACGCACATTATTTTTGAAAAAATCACAATGTGCAAGAACGTGGGCAATAATTAATTTATTCTGGATTAAGCTATTAGTGTCCAAAAGAAACGCATAGCAAGGATTAGAATTGATAACTAACTCATAAATTTGACTTAAACCTAAATCATATTGAAGCTTCATCTTATGAAATTGCTTCCCAAAACTCCAATGCGAAAATCTTGTTGGCATTCCATATGCACCAAATGTATAAATAATATCTGCAGGACAAATTTCATAACGCATCGGATAGAAATCAAGGCCAAATCCAGCAGCAATTTCCGTTATTTCACTGATCGCATGACTGAGTTCCTTTGTCTCATTCAAAATAGAATCCCCCCAACCTGACTTTATATAATTTATGCTTCTGCAAATAAAACATGACCCCTCCTGAAAAATGTATGATTATTTTGGATAGGGAAAACTTATAGTATAGGAGGGATTGAAAATGCATCAACAGTATTTATCAATTGAGCAATTTAATAAACTATTTTATAAATGGAACGGTAAAACGGTGAAAATTGCCAAACAGGAATTGGATGATTATGATGAAATCATAATGCGCTTAGATCGCATTTCCTATGAAACCGACACACGGAGACTGGATGATTATGAACCGATGCATTCCTTGCATCTAAACGGCATAGGCGAAATTGAAAATGCCTCCAATCATTTTGAGCCATTGCCTTCTCCATTGTATGAGATACCTTTAGAGGACACTTCTCTATACCAGTTTGATGGAGATCGATTTTCAATCGTAACAGACCGGGCTATTTATACAATTGAACTTGCAGGTGAATGAAACAAGTGCCAGACATTTAGCGTCATGGCACTTGTTCCAATTATACGTTTGCTGTTTCTTTTTGGAAGAAACTCTTCAATGCATGATAGACATCATTTTTCTCTTTTAAAATATAATGGCGAAACTTTTCATCACTAATATTCTCATATGCCCGCATTAAGGTTGATTTTCGGCTATACCCATTCACTTCCCCATATCCAAACATGCTTGATACATCCATAATTTCATTAACTAGCTTGATACATTTTGGATTATCGGATGTGATATTTTCTCCATCTGAAAAATGAAAAGGATAAATATTATAGCTTGTTGGGTTAAATCGTTCATCAATAAGCTCCAGAGCTTTATAATAAGCAGAAGAGCAAATGGTTCCACCACTTTCTCCTTTAGAAAAAAAGTCCTCCTCCGTTACAACCTTTGCTTCCGTATGATGGGCGATAAAAGCAATCTCTACGGATTCATATTTTGAACGAAGGAACCTTGTCATCCAGAAAAAGAAGCTTCGTGCTATATATTTTTCAAATGTCCCCATGGATGCGCTTGTATCCATCATTGCGAGCACTACCGCTTTGGATTCCGGTTTGATAACGTCATTCCACGTTTTAAAACGAAGATCATCATTATAAATTGGGGTCAGCCCCGGTCTTCCTTCTGTTGCATTTCGTTTAATTGCTGTTAAAATCGTACGTTTTTTATCAATATTGCCCATAAGTCCCTTTTTACGCACATCATTAAACTCTACTTTTTCTGTAATTATTTCAGCTTGGTCTTTCTCCTGAAGGTTAGGTAGCTCCATTTCCCTGAAAAGAGCATCCTCCAATTCAGCTAGAGAAACCTCTGCTTCATAATAATCCTGGCCAGGCTGATCTCCCGCTTTCTTCCCTTTACCAGCTCCGTCTTCTCCTTGACTACTGCCGTCTCTGGCAACAATATCACCAATTTGACTATCTCCATCGCCTTGCCCGACATGCTTTGTTTTATCATAATTGTACCTGATTTTATATTCATCCAATGACCGTATAGGAATCTTAATGACATCACGGCCATTTGACATAATAATATTTTCTTCGCTAACTAAATCCGGCAAGTTATTCTTAATGGCTTCCTTCACCTTATCCATGTGACGTTGTTGATCCTGATAGCCTTTGCGATGGAGGGACCAGTTTTCCTGGGAGACGACGAAATTTTCCTTTTTCTCCTGCATACTATCTCCTCCTGTATAGTTGTTAAAAACTTACCTTCCAAGCAATTGATTGCTTTCTTTATACTATGCAGCTCGGCTCTAGTTATTGCACTTTTTAGAAAACTTAGGTGTAAAAAAGTGGACTGGAATTTTGGAAGGAAAGTGTTAGAAGAATAGTTATAGCAGGCAGCGGGGGTAAGGGACTTAGAGCAAAATAACTTTTCTATTCACTGATAATGAAACAGGACCAGCTATTTGCTGATCCTGCACAACTATATCGCTATCTATTTAGTAAACTTCCAACATAACGGAGCAATTCATTTGCTGATACGGAATTATAGCCATACTCATCTATTAATCTGGCAATCACTTCGTTAACCTTCTTGAGCTGGGACTCATCTGGTGTTTTGGATGAGGTAGTGATTTTCACAACGTCCTTCAAATCAGCAAACAGCTTCTTTTGAATGGCTTCACGCAAACGTTCATGGGAACTGTATTCAAAGCGTTTACCCTTTCTGGCATAAGCAGAAATTCGAATTAATATCTCTTCTCTAAAGGCACGTTTGGCATTTTCCGAAATTCCAATCTGCTCCTCAATGGATCGCATCAGCTTCTCATCCGGATTCATTTCTTCCCCTGTAAGCGGGTCTCTTAACTTATTTTTATTGCAGAATGCTTCCACATTATCAAGATAGTTATCCATTAAAGTTTTTGCAGATTCTTCATAAGAGTATACAAAGGCTTTCTGAACTTCCTTCTTGGCAATTTCATCATACTCTCTTCTGGCAATAGAAATATAATTCATATACGTTTCTTTATCATCGTCAGAAATGGAAGCATGTTGATCCAGTCCTTCTTTAAGCGAGCGGAGCACATCCAATGCATTAATAGACGGTACTTCTTTACGAATAATTGTGGATGAAATCCGGTTAATCACATACCGTGGATCAATCCCCTTCATCCCTTCCACAGGGAACTCCTTTCTCAATTCCTCCACATCCAGCTGGTTAAAGCCTTCAACATTCTCTCCATCATACAACCGCATCTTTTTAACAATATCCACGCCCTGTTTCTTGGAATCCTCTAACCTGGTTAAGATCGAGAATATGGCAGCAACCCGAAGAGCATGTGGAGCGATGTGCACATGGGCCATATCGCTATCCGAAATCATTTTTTCGTAGATTCGTTCTTCCTGACTAACCTGTAAATTATATGGAATTGGCATGACAATAATTCTTGAATGCAGTGCTTCATTCTTCTGATTTGCAATAAAGGAACGATATTCCGCTTCGTTCGTGTGTGCTACGATAAGTTCATCTGCTGAAATCAATGCAAACCTGCCTGCTTTAAAATTCCCTTCCTGCGTTAATGAAAGCAAATGCCAGAGAAATTTCTCATCACACTTAAGCATTTCCTGAAATTCCATCATTCCACGATTCGCTTTATTCAGCTCACCATCAAATCGATATGCGCGGGGATCTGATTCGGATCCATATTCTGCAATAGTGGAAAAATCAATGCTTCCTGTCAGATCAGCAATATCCTGTGATTTTGGGTCAGATGGACTGAAGGTACCAATCCCTACACGTTTGTCTTCCGAAAAGAAGATTCTTTCTACCTGGACATCTTCAATACGCCCCCCGAACTCCTTTTCCAAACGCATCGTGTTCAATGGAGATAAGCTTCCTTCAATACGAATGCCATACTCCTTCGAAAAATCTTTTCTTAGATGCTGTGGAATAAGATGAAGTGGATCTTCGTGCATCGGACAACCTTTAATTGCATAAACTGCCCCCTCATCCGTACGCGAATAGCGTTCCAGGCCTCGTTTAAGCATGGTCACGATCGTAGACTTCCCGCCACTTACAGGTCCCATTAGTAAGAGAATTCGCTTTCGCACGTCCAGCCGTTTAGCGGCAGGATGAAAATACTCCTCCACAAGTCTTTCAATCGCATCTTCCAAACCAAAAATTTCATTGCCGAAAAAATGATACATTCTTTTTCCATCTCTTTCTGTAAGGCCAGAGCTTTTAATCATATTATAAACACGTGAGTGAGCGGTTTGAGCAACTTCCGGTCTTTCCTTTACAATATCCAAGTAATCTGCAAACGTACCTTCCCAATTCAACTTTCTTTCTTCTTCACGATGTTGTAGAACTTTACTGAGAATGTCCATATTATTCCTCCATCCAATGCCTAATTACTATAGCCTATGCACATTAACTTTTTATCATGCCGAGAAGTTTACTAATTGCTATTAGGACAAGCTAAAAAATAACTTGGTATCTCTTTGGCAAATGATTCTGCCTTTGTGCTACTATCTATGCATGGAGAAGAAATAAATTAATTTACCATTTTTAAAACGTTTAAATTTAAAACGCAGTGTAAGATGATCATCCTTGTTTCTCTACTGAAAAAGCCTTTATCCTATGCTATGCTAACTGCGTACATTTGTTGGGAAATATCGGTTTTTCAATTGGGTAGATAATACTTCCAAGATAATCGCAATCACTAATATAGCATATGTTATGAAGCCAACCTCACTAAGATCAAAGTAGAAGCCAGAAGCCATAAATAGTTCAAACCCGATTCCACCTGCTCCAGCTGCAGCACCCATAGCTACAGCTACTCCAAAGTTAATTTCAAAGCGCAGAAAGGTCCATGATAATAAATAGGTAAATGTAGAAGGAAGTACACCGTGTGTCACAACATGCCACCAATTTGATCCCGTTGATTTTAAAGCTTCGAGAACACCCTGATCGATTTCCTCAATAGCCTCCGAAAAAGCTTTTACCAAATAAGCAACAGAATGAAACAACATTCCTAATACTGCTGCTTCACTTCCTAAACCAGCAGCAATCGCAAAAATTAATACCCATAACACCGTAGGAACCGCGCGGATAAATGCCACCATAATACGAACTGTGTTGGTTATCCATTCCTTGGATAAATTTGTTGCGGCTATCAAAGATAAAAAGAAAGCAATAACCGCACCAATAACTGTAGAAAGAACAGCTAGGCCCAAAGAAACTCCCACTTGATATATCGCTTCTGCCCATGTGAAATGATTCAGTGCCGGCTCAAAAAACATTACCTTTAAATTATAAGCAGTTTCCATAATCGCTTCTTTTATCTTTAAACCAGTATAATCAAACAATAAAAAACCGATTATTGTTAATGTTACTAGCAGAATCATCGTTAAGCGTATAACCAATTCTGACTTATTGCCCGCTTTCAGCGATATGCGACCATTTTTCTTACGTTTTATATACGTTGGCTTTGCTGCTGTTTCCATTACATAATCACCTTTCGTATATAGTTTGAAATAAGCTCAATGATAATAACAGCGATCACGATACTAAGGGTGATTAAAGCAACCACATCGTAATTCATTGATTTATAATACATATCAAATGTATATCCTATACCCGTACCTGTTAGAATACCAACGAGGGTTGCACTGCGAATATTCGTTTCAATCATAAATAGAATCCAACTAAGCATTTGTGGTAAACTTTGCGGAATTACTGCTTTATTTATAATATGGAAATACGTTGCGCCTGTAGCTGTCAACGCTTCTACTCCACTTTGGCTAGCTTCATCAATTGATTCAATGAATGCTCTCGTTAGAAATCCCACTGTTCCAACAAATAAAGCTAAATATCCAGTTAACGAATTCTGCCCAAAGGAGAGCAATAAAATCAACGCCCAGGCAACAACAGGAATATTACGTGAAACGGATGCAATAAAGCGAGCAAATGTACTTACAAAACTATTAATACTTGTAGTTTTTGATCCCATTAATCCAAGAAAAATGGAAACGATAGCAGCAGTAGTGGTTGCTGCAATAGACATAAAAATAGTTTCATTCAGTTTTTCTACTATTGTTGGCAGCTTTTCCAATGCTTCTTGCGTAATGAGCATATTAGAGAACATCCATCCGATTGCTGATGGAAAAGCTGCCAGTCCATCCATGAAGTTAAAGTTCGTTATTGCTGCAGATAAATACGTAATGGCAATAATAATGAACAAAGCAATTGTAGTTTGCCATTTCCGTCTTTGCATCACTTTTTCACTCACGTCAATTTCCCCTCACACTGTAATTAATTCTCGCATCTGTGAACCATAAATGCGATTGATTTTATCCTCAGTCAGTTGATAGTTTGTACCATTAAAGACTACTTCTCCTTGATTAAGTCCAATAATTCGATCTGAATATTGCTGGGCTACCTCTACTTGGTGTAAATTGACTAAACAAGTAATACCTAACTCAGTAGTGATTTGCTTTAAATGATCCATGATAATCTTTGACGAGTTCGGATCAAGCGATGCAATTGGTTCATCACATAGAACGAGCTTAGGATCTTGAATAAGCGCACGAGCGATACCTACCCTTTGCTGCTGCCCTCCGCTTAATTGATCACAGCGCTTGTAAGCATGTTCTTCAATCCCAAGCTTTTGAAGCAAATAGAAAGCCCGCTCTTTTTCTTCTTCCGTAAATCTGCTTAATACTCCTTGCAGTGTAGTCTTATAACCAAAACGTCCATGGAGTACATTTTCAATAACTGTTAAACGCGGAACCAGATTATAATGTTGGAATACCATACCAATATTCGTACGTAGCTGACGTAATGTACGCTTTCTTAGTGTATTTACGCGAGCATTATTAAATATAACTTCACCTTCACTAATTGAAACCATCCGATTTATACAACGTAATAAGGTAGATTTCCCCGCACCAGACGGCCCAATAATAGAAACAAATTCGCCTTCCTTCACGTTAAAAGAAATATCGCTTAATACTTTCGATTCGTTATCATACGATTTACCAAGTCCCTCAATTTGTAAAAGTGCCATAGATGGTCCCCTCCCATAAATGTACATGCAGAGTATACTGATTAAATCAGATATACTCTACACTACTATTTGATTACTGAATTTCTCGAATTGGATTAAACCATTCATCTTTCGCCGGTGCAAATCGTTCTTTATCCGTTTTAAAAAATAGCGCGGATTGATCGGAACCTTCCGGGACAAAAATCTTTTCATTATTTGCAACTTCATCAGAAGTTAATACTTTTTGTATTTTTGTATAGTCTTCCTCACCTAACATATCCATGTTCACTGCAAATGGCGCATTAAGGACAGGCGTTACATTCATTAGAGTGAATTCTTTACCAGCCACTTTATTAAATGGTTGCTCTGCGTCATCCTTAACTTTATAAACGGAGCCAACTTCATTTTCTTCTCCTTCTGCAAGTTGAACATAGTTTTCTACACATGTATCACAAAATGCCGCTACATCTGCATTACCATCCAATAAATTAACTGCTGAACCTTGGTGGGAATTGCCAAAGAGGACTTGAGAGAACAACGGTCCACCCTCCATTAAGTCTTCTTCGGTTAATTCTGCATACGCATCTTGTTCAGTAAAGTGGGAGAGAATGTCTGCAGACGGCACTTTAAATCCAGAAGTTGAACTGTTAGATACGAAAGAAAATCGCTTTTCTGCTATTGTATCTAAAGCAAACTCTCCATCTTTTTTATAGCTTTCCTGATCATCTACATTTACAGCTAGCCAGCTATGATAAACTGCGTCATCCAAAGTACCTGATGGTCCAGTAGGAACGATTAATGGCTGTATCGCATCATTATTTTCTTTTGCTTCAATATATCCTTGAGCTCCCATAAATGCCATATCCGCATTATTATTTACTAATGTCTCTATTGCGATTGCATAATCTGTTGTTAAATGATGTTCTACTTCTTTTCCAGTAGCCTCTGAAATTATTTTACCAATTTCATCACGAGAGGATTTTAAATCTTCTCCTGACTCATTTGGATACCAAACAACATTAATTACATCATCTACCTCAGCGTTTCCTTCTTTAGCATTCTTTTCTGAACAACCTACCGCGAATACTGCTAATACAAGCAAAACAGCTAAACTAGTTAACGACTTCTTCATGTTAACACTCCTTTTTATTCGTAGATTAGTTAATAGAATAAATAGTGATATTGTGTTTACATACGCACGTTGAGCTAGAAACATTCCCTCCCTATAACGAGCAATCTGCTTTCTATCTATTATTGAAACATAATATAAACGAATGCAGTTTATATTTACAATATTTTTACATATAGTTTAGTAAATTTACATTCCTACAATAATCAAGTCATAATCTATTACTTTCTATTAAGATATAAAGGACTTGATAAAGCGCCGACCTCTATAGGAGCACCAAAACTACCATGGTAATCCGTTCCTCCTGTCATTACTAAATCGTACTTTTTTGCTAACGCCTCTACACGCTTGTGATCCTCTGAAGTATGATCGGGATGATTTCGTTCAATACCACCTAAGCCAACCTCCACGAGTTCGGAAATAATGTCATAGGAATCAAGCTGGCCCGGGTGAGCAACCACGGCTATCCCACCATCTGCGACAATTGCTTGTACTGCAAGAAAAGCATCTGCATATTCAATATCACCTGCAGCTGGCCCGTCATCTTTAAAGAGCTTTCGATAAAGATCCTGATAGATTGCGGATGTATAAGGTGCTGACGTAAGCTGTTGCATGACATGCTGTTTATAAATCGTTTGGCTTGGACGTGCAGATTTAATGACAGCTTGTAAATCAATACTATAGCCATGTTGATTAAGCTGCTTTATTTGCCATATCGTATGGGCTTGTCTTCGATTTCGGACTGTTTTACAAAGGGTTTCTACATTTTTCGCTTCCGGTTGATAGTGGTAGCCAAGTACATGCACCTTTCGGTTACGCTTAAAATCGTAAGCAGAAATCTCTATTCCAGGAATCACTTCTATTCCATAGCTTTTTCCCATAGCTTGTTTTTCCTCTAGACCATCTATGCTATCATGATCAACAAAGCTGAGTTGCGTCACATGGTGCTTAGCTGCATATTCCAGCACTGTTTTCACATGTTCGGAACCATCAGAATATGTACTATGTACATGGAGATCAGCCTTCATGAATAACTCCTTCCTTACCTGTACAACCCTTGCTGAATTGCATGTCAAACACGTGATCACATAAGCCATCCATGAATTCTATATCATGAAAAATACCAACTAATGTCGTTCCACTTGCTTTCAGCTTCTCAATAATCTCACGTACCTTTATTTTCGACTGGTGGTCCAAGCTGGCTGTTGGCTCGTCAAGTAGAAGAAGTCGCGGTTTTTTGACTGTAGCCATCGCGATATTTAACCTTAGCTTTTCTCCACCTGAAAAGGTATTTGGATAGTTATCCCAAAGCTTTTGGTCCAGTTCAAAATGCGCTAATGCCTTTTCAGCCTCTACTTTCGCAGTTGCTTCTGTAGCTCCCATTTCCAGTATTGCTTTTTCCACGAGCTCTCTTGCTGTTGTCCGTGGCATAACATTTAAAAACTGGGACACATAACCTATTTCATGCTTCCGTAAATAAAGAACTTCTCGCTCCATTGCATGCATTAAATCAATGAACCCATAGCGCGCAGAATTATATATAATGCTTCCCGTATCTGGACGGTACGTACGATAAATACTTTTCAAGATTGTAGATTTACCACTGCCACTTTTGCCGACAATACCAAGAAATTCCCCCTGCTCCAGTGAAAAATTGATATCGTCTACAGCTTGCCTCGTTTTGTCTAAGTGATGAATCGTAAATCGTTTGCCAAAATCTTTTACTCGCAGCATTGCCATTTAAATGAACCTCCTTTTCATTTGTTCATACGGTAATTCGTTGTAGTAATTAATGCACCATTCACCATACTTGCAGTTAACATGGGATAACCGTCATTCATCCTCTCAATAACAACCATATCTGCTTTTTTACCTGGTTTTATAGAACCTATTTCATCATCCATTCTTACAGCCTTCGCCGGATTAAGGGTTACTTTCATAAACATCTCATGTAGATTATTTCCATGTTTTTCACTTAATGAAAAGATGGCTTGCAACAAAGCTGCGGGGTAATAATCACTACATAATATATCAATACAATTTTCTTGAATTGCTTCCGCTGCTGATAAATTGCCTGAATGAGATCCCCCCAACAAAACATTCGGAGCACCGGCTATCGTCTTCAACCCAAGTTCCTGCGCTTTTTTAGCAATTTCCATTGTGATTGGGAACTCGCTGATCGTCGTTCCAAATGATTGTACGAGGTGAAGCTTATCTATATTGTCATCATCATGGGACGCTACAGCTATCCCTTTGGAAATAGCTAACTCAGCGACTTCTCGCAGCCGTTCAATTGTCATATATTCTACGCTTTGACGCTCTGCAATAATTGTTTGTACAGCTTCATCTGTTAAATTACGGTAGCCCTGCAGTGTTTCACGATACACTTCTAAGTCCCGGTATTGTCCTTGACCAGGGGTGTGATCCATAAATGACAATAAATGTACCTTATCATCTTCAATATTTCGGATTAACTGATCAATTTCAGTAATATTGTCAATTTCAAACCGGGCATGTAAGCGGTGGCGAATTAAATGCAAGGCTTGATGTGTATTTGCAATGGCATCTACCATTCGCTGTACATTTTGAGGCTGGCGAATCGGTTTGTGTCCAAACGCATCCTCCCGGTAAAACGAAAGCGAATGAAACATTGTTGTAATGCCATGGCCGATCAATATTTTCTCTGCTTCTCTTAAACTAAAGTTGAAATCCATCATACTCGTTGGTCTTGGTGATGCTAGAGTTTCAATATAATCAGAATGAATATCGATAAACCCTGGAGAGATATATCCGCCATTGGCATTTATTCGTTTCGCGTCTGGATAGTTATTGACTTCTTTTTCCGGGATAATTGCTTTAATTGTCTCTCCTTCTACAAGTACAGCGTAATCATCAAGTATTGTTTCTTCTGTAATTACTTTTCCATTATGAATAACATACACAGTAAGCGCCCCCTATAGTAACGAGTAAACTAATCGTTGTGTGTAAGCATGCTGTGGATCTTCGAGGATTTGATCCGTTAAGCCTTCTTCGATGACAGACCCATTCAACATCACCATTGTTCGATCAGCCAACATACGAATAACTGCGAGATCATGGGAGACAACGATCATACTAATGCCCCACTCTCTCTGAATTTCCTTAATTAAATCAAGCACATTAGCCTGAACAGATAAATCTAATCCTGTTGTCACTTCATCTAAAAATAGAATAGGTGGATTATTTGATAATGCTTTTGCAATCTGTACACGCTGTTGCATTCCTCCTGAAAAGTTTTGCGGTTCCTCCTTCGACCGAAACAGTGGTATTTGCACTTGCTCAAGTAGTTTATTGCCTGTTGCTTCCATGGAGGAAACATTTCTATTACCTGCTGCAATAAGTTTTTCGGCAATATTTCCGATAGAAGAAAAATTCATCTTTAATCCATTAACAGGGTTTTGATATACCATTCCGTATCGATGATTACGAATATACCTTTTTTTCTGTTGCGATAAGTTAAAAACATTTTGACCGGTTAGGTCTCGGTTAGCAATATAGGCCTCGCCAGAAGTAACTGGTTCGTCAAAATAGAGACATTGCATCATCGTTGATTTCCCACTGCCACTTTCTCCAACAATTCCTAGTATCTCTCCAGGAAACAGGTTCAGTGATACATCTTGACACGCATATACAGTTCCGCAAGTCGAACAATAATTCTTTTCTAGCTGGCGTATCGTTTGATCATGGCACTGAGGGCAGCCTCGGCCAAATCGTTTATTTAAGTTGCGCACCCGCAATATTGGCTCTTCATGCATGATGATGCTCCACCTCCGCTTGTTCTAAGCTATTCAACCTGCTTAAACAATAACTCGTATCGTTACACTGGTAATAAGCTTTGTCTGTTTTTTCATCTACGAGTTCATCAAGAAAAACATCGTTTGCACCACATAAATGACACGCATTGCCGGAAAACCCTTCGACTGTAAATGGATAGTCTTCAAAGGCAAGTGATGTTACATTTGTATATGGTGGAACAGCGTAGATCTTCTTTTCACGACCTGCACCAAGTAAGGTCAATGCTTTTGATGTATGCATTTTGGGATTATCGAATCTTGGAATAGGACTCGGCGCCATTACATAGCGGCCATTCACATACACAGGGTGATCTGCACCTGTCGCTGTTTTTCCGTATTTCATAATTTGCTCAAATAATAAGAGCCATGCCCCACTATATTCTTCTTCTGCATGCAGCCGCTTTGTTACATACTCACTGGCTTCTACATCTCGTAACGGCTCTGGTGTCGGAACCTGCAGCACTAAAATTTGCTCCTCTGTTAACGCCACTTCTGGAATTCGGTGCCGGGACTGAATTAAGGAAGCTTCTTCCGTATGCTCGGTTACTTCAACACCCGTTGTCTGCTGTACAAGTTTTTTTATGCTAACGGCGTTCACAGATTCGTCTGCACCTTGATCAATTACTTTTAACGTATCTTCTTTGCCTATTAGTGATAAGGTAAGCTGCAGACCTCCTGTCCCCCAACCTCTTGCAATGGGCATTTCCCTGGAAGCAAACGGAACCTGATATCCTGGGATGGCCACCGCCTTTAATGTTGTACGACGAATTTCCTTCTTTGATCCTTCATCAAAAAAAGCAAAATGTGTTGTATTATTCATGGCTATCTCCCTTCCTTTTCACTTCACGTACACTATCCAGCTTGGATTGGAAAGTAACATAATGTGGGAGTTTCAAATGTGAAATAAAGCCAGTTGCTTCCACCGAATCGATATGCAATAAGACAAACTCTTCATCATGCGTTGAGAAACTGGCTTCTGGATGCTCTAAGCATTGATCCAATATACTCATCGCAATTGCTTTTGTTTCATTTTGTCCGTAACATACGCCATAACCAATCTCAAAATCTAGTTGCTCTTCATTTTGCTCATTTTTCATAGATACAGGCACAAACGACTCCACTTCAGAGACTTTAATCTCTCCTATATAGTAGCTATCTTCTTCCGTTTGTTCCGCCTCATTTGGATGTCGAACATAGATTGGGAGCATACCGACGCGAACCTCTCCAACCGTCGGGTGAACTTGCCCATACCCTCGTAAAGAGGCATAGCCTAACGCAGTTACCGCTCCCGTCTGCCCCCGTGTTAATGTCTGCAAACGAGCGCTTCTGGAAGCTGGAAAAGATAAATTCTCTTTTGTAATATCCGTTGGGTTCGTATTTTCCGGTTCGTGAGCTGCAAATAATCCTTCTTCTCGTAAATAATCTACTACTTTAGGAAAAAACAACACTTTATCTAGCACAGTTACCTCATGCTCTATTTTCTCCATATAATTTTTAATCCACTGCTCATTATCAGATTGTGTTTCCTCAACTAGAGAAAAATTGAGCAAACGATGGGTATAGTCGGTGGTAGAGCCTAATATTTGCCCACCAGGAATGTCCTTGAAACTTGCTGAGATACGGCGTTCTACCAGCATCGATTCCGACTCTACGACGTTACTATAATACAGCCTCGGTAAGGTAGAACGATGAGCGCGCATAATAAATACAGCTTCCTCCATGCTTCCTTCTGCCTGTTTGATAGCTAGCGCCGCAAGAAATGGAGAATATAAGCTACTTTCAGACATAACCTGGTCTACAAGTGCACGCATCGTAGCCATAATTGTGTTTACTTCAATAATCTCACTTTCCTTTATACGGTCATATGTCAACCGGTTGATCGACGCTTCGATCGCCTTGGTACCACCTTTGACAGCTACATACCCCATTTACTTCACCTCCCTTACAGAAATTTGTGTTGTTCTAGGAACACAGGCAACTTGATGCCTTTCGTCTGTCACTATGACATCTATTCCTAATGGGTATTCCAGTACCGCTTCGGTTCTAGCTTGCCAAACATCTGCCGTAAAATTTGTATGTAGATTAGTTTTCGTCTCAATTCCAGGTCCAGCTAATTGTAGCTGGCTTTGATTGGAAAGGGGGGTGGCACTTTCCATAATCCATGTCGAAGAATACTGTGGATCAATAAGATCACCTTTTTTACAAGCAGCAATCCCTTCGATAATGGAGGCATCAGTAGCATCCTGCAACACAATAATATAATCAGCTTCCTCCATAGAAGCGTGTTTTGCTAGTGTATATGCTGCGATTTTTTCTTCTACTGACTGGTTATTCTGTGAAATCACATGAAATGATACTTCTCCATCCAGTAATGTCATTGCAATTAGCAATGTTGCATGATAACAAGCAACATCATATTCGATCCGTTCTGCATTCGTTTCTAAATTTGCCAGCTTTCCCGGACGAGACATGCTGTCCACTATTTTTCGATACACCTTTTGCATATCATGAACTTGATCTATAGGCATACAATCTCTCTCCTGATCTTATATTTTTAGTGGCTGTTTAAATGGAACACTGTTCTAAGTCTTCATGTGATACTCTTAAACATCCATCGTTTCAAAGCTTACTTTTGTTTCCATTTGCTCTGCCTGCTGTTTCGCTTTTTTATGGTTTACTTCTGTTTCTGCTTTTAACAGGGTATCTGTCCACGTAGATGTTTCTGGTAATTTTGCGTTGTAGGCAGCATCAACGATTGCTAAACGCATAGCCAAATCATCATTCATCCCTTGCACAATGCCAATGCCAATGTGATCATTAATTTCCACTTTCGCCTCTGTAACAAGCACCTCACCAATATAGAAGAGGGATTTTTGTGCACTTTCTCGCATCTTTACCATCGTTAATCCGTATTGCGGAGAAACAATTTCCTTGTAGGTGTATGTCTGTTTTATTTGATCAGCTAACTTTCCCGCTAAATCGGGATTACTTTGAATTAGTATTTCTGTTCTCCTTCGTCTTTTCATTCAAACAACCTCCTTCACAACTTCATCGTAACTTGTTGCCAAGTTGTTGTGTTTTAAGATATGGTAAAGTATTTGTAAAGAAGGATTAATAAAAACAGGAACATTGGAAACCAAAGAAAAAACGTTGGCGCAATAAACCAACGTTTTATATACGATCATAATATTCATTTCTTTTCCGTATAAGGAAAGCGGAATCACCTTGAACACTCCGTACTTGACGTAGTAAATATTTTAATAAAAACAAGTCACACTTTTTAAAGCTGATCATTTTCTAGCAACAAAAAAGCTGACAAAGTACTAATCACCTTTATCAGCTTCGTTCAGAAGTAATATCATATTTAAATTTATCGCTTCGGTACAGTATTTTTGTATACTCAAGTACGTTGCCAGTCTTTACATCGATACAATCACTTTCGAGTACAATCAGAGGCACCATACTCCTGCACGATAATAAATCCTGTTCAGAAGAAGTGGGAAAAGTCACGCTTAGTAAAGACCGCTCACTCATAAATTCTTCATAGCCTAATTGACGATAGTAGGCGAACATAGACTCTATCCCCGGGCCATCCTGTACGATTGAAGGGAAGTTTTCCTTATCTACAAAGGATTGATGAATCGCTATTGGTTCGCCCTCAATTAACCGGAGCCGTCCAATTTTATATACCTCCGCTTCCTTTTTACTCTGAAGCGCTTCGTATATTTTTTCATCATAATTAATTTGAGTGCAATAGATGTTCTTTGTCATTAAACGGTAGCCTGCATGCTGCATTTTATCAGTAAAACTGCGATTGCCCAGTAGATGTAATTGAATTGGTTTGGAAGTCTCTTTTAAAAAGCGCCCTTTCCCTTGGATGGAATGAATATATCCGCGTGCATCCAAGGTAGTTAACACCTTTCTAGCTGTGATCCTAGGAACGTTATAAAGATTTGCGAGTTGGTTCTCTGAAGGGAACTTTTCGCCCGGTTGCATAGATTTTGTAATAATCTTCTCCATCAAGTCATCAATCATCTGTGTCTCTATATCGTGTGCCATACATACCTTCTCCCAAACCGTTTTCCTTAACTCTCCGAATTAAACAAAATTCAATATTAGCGCGCTTTGATTGACGCGACCTACGTAAATAAGCTCAATACTTCTATATATTATCTAAAAACAGACGGATAACGTCCAGCCCACCAATCAAGGTTCCAAGGGAGCTACCTAAATTAGCTAATACAACAATGAGTAAAATTCTCGTAACCTTATTTTGCCAAAACCCTTTTACACTGAAAACGTCTTCTGCCAATGTTTCAAAATCACGCACATGTGGTTTACGTATATATGCTTGAACAATCCCGGCAAACCAACCTGCTGCAATTAATGGGTTCAAAGACGTAATTGGTGCAACAAGGAATGCTGTAATTACCGTTAACGGATGACCAAGCGCAATAATCGCACCTAGCGCTGAGAATGATCCATTCCATAACACCCAGCGAATTGTCTGCTCCCATCCAGCTGATGGGTTAGCATAAAATGTATATGCAATAATAGCCAGAATAATTAGCGGAATCGACCAGCCAATTAGTTTAGGTATTTTAGATTTGGGTGGCACTTCCATTAACTTATCCAAGTCATGATCTCGATGGATCTCTTTAGTTATACCAGGCACATGTGCTGCACCAAGTACAGCTACAACTTTATCTCCTGGTGCTTCTTTTATTTTTTGAGCTAAATATTGATCTCGTTCATCAATTAACGGTTTTTTCAACTTTGGAAAGCTTTCTGTAAAGTCATTTAGAATCGAATTGATAGTATCCTGGCTTTTCATTTTCTCAAGCTCTTCTTCTGTAATACTCTCTTTACTAAAAATACTGCCAATTACCTGCATAAGTAAGATAGCCTTACCTTTTAGCCCGATGCCACGCCATATCCGTGAAAAAGTTGTTTGAATGTTTCGGTCAGCAAGCACCAGATCTGCTTTTATTTCTTCTGCTGACTCCATTCCTTGAATCATTTCTTGACCAGGATTAATCCCAAATTGCTTGGCCATTCTTTTCTGAAAAGAAGAAATGGCAAGGTTCATTAAAAGTAATGTTGCTTTCTTATCTTTAATGACCTTAAAAATATCCATATCTCTCCACTGATTTCCTTCACGGATGGTTTGATAACGCTGTTCATCCAGTTCAATGCATACCGCATCCGGTTGTTCTCGCTCAATAACTTCCTTCACCTGTGTTGCACTGTTTTTTGATACGTGAGCGGTACCAATTAAAATCAATTCTTTTCCGTCTATATGTATTCGCGTTATATTTTCTTCTTCCATATATAAACCTTCCTTTTGTCAATCTACCTTTTTTATGAAGAGGTACCTGCACTTGTTAATTTCAATTATACGTTAAAATTACAGAATTTTATACTACTTGCATAGTAGTTTCTGAAAAATAGAATGTGAAGCAGCAGACTTGAAACATATACTTTACTGCATGAAGGTCTATCTTTTCCTCCTGCTAATCCCGCGGCTCTATAAAAACTTCTTCTCTTTCTATATAAAAAAAGTCGCTTCTCCCAAAGGAAAAACGACTAATAATTCGTCTAGGGGTATTATTTTCCTATTTCTTTCACGACCTCTATGGCAAACTCAGCACCATACTGACCGGCCTTTTCCAAATCTTCAATACCATCGTTAGTAACCTCTGAATTTGAAACGGTGCGTATAGATAGGTATGGAATATCAAAGCCTTCAGCTACTTGTGCTACAGACGCTGCTTCCATTTCTTCGGCATCTGTTCCAGCCTTTTCATGAAACCATTGAATTCGGTCTATTTCTCTATTCCATACATCTGCACTACCAATTTTTCCTTTCACGACGTTACCATATTCATATTTTTCTTTTACATTCCATGCTTTTTCCACTAGTTCTGGATCACTTTTAAATGAAGCTACTTCTTTTATATCCCCATCTTCTCTCATTTGGGTTTTCATAAAATGCCAGGAGCCTGGTTCCATCCCCTTCTCATCATCCAAATGATCTGTCTTTATACTACCGATATTCATAACTTCCGTTCCAATGATTGTATCGAACACATGAATGTTCGGATTATGCCCACCTGCTGTACCTTGATTAATAATTGCCTTAGGCTCATATTCATCTATTAATAGCGTTGTAGATGCAGCTGCATGGACCATTCCCACTTCTGTTCTGGAAACGACCACAGGTATGTCATCAATTTCACCTACATAAAAAGTATAACCACCTTGCTGCTCTGTTTTATAATCCTCCATCTCATCAAGTAATGCTGACACTTCCACATCCATTGCTCCTTGAACTGCAACTGGCTTTGTAGCATCCTCTTGTTCACTTGAAGAATTTCCTCCTTCAGCATTCGAAGATCCACAACCACCAATAACCACAACTGTTAACAAAATCGCTAGCAGTCCCAATGCTTTTAAAATAGTTTTCATATTAAATCCTCCTTAGGTTAAAACCGAACGTTAATTAAAATATTATTGAAATAGTTCGTGATTAACATTGTATAATATGAATAAACCTTTTGCAATATATTTTATGTATGGAATTATGTGGTATATATCATATCTTATACAACCCACTTAATAGCAGGAGATAACAGCGAAGTGCAACAGTAGGGAGAGGTAATCCACCGCGGAAAAATTTAATCGTCAGTAAAGCGAGCGTATCCGTCGTACCTATTAATAGAATATATAGGATTGGTTTATACTACGTTAGTTCGCACTTTATCCATTCTTTAAAATCATTGAGTACCCCAACATATTTAGAAAACAAAAAAACGAGAAGGTCCCTTTTGGGTTCCCTCCTCGTTTCTTACCACTCATTTATTCATCTAACTTTTCCGCTATGAAGCTGAACTGAAAGTCTTATTACAACAGATATTCAATATCGGTAACGATAAAGTTTTTCTTTCTAAGATCCTGTTCAATCTCATCCACAGTTTCCTTATTCACTTCTTCAGGTAGTACAATACAAACTCTTCTAGCATATTTAGAATCGTTATTTAGCGAAATAACACTTTGCACGTTGCAATATTTATTTACGATTCGCAGCATCTTTGTTAGTGCACCGGAATATTCTACTGTGCCAATAGTTAAGGAGTAACTTCCATTATTCGCTCCCCAAGCATTTTCAAGTACTTGAATAACATTTCCGTTAGTTAATATTCCTTGAAATTCTTCGGCATCATTAATGATTGCTAAATAAGGAAGTCGTTTTATAGTTGAGAATACCTTAAAAAAAGGATCGTTTTCTTTAACAAAACCTTCCTGGTCACGAATCAGTCCTTTAATTGATTCTGTCAGTGGATGTTCTTCATTTTCGTACTCCAAAATATCTACTTTATAAATATTACCGACAAACTTAGTTTCCGAAGCATCTAACACAGGAATACAACGGTAGCCTGATTTTTCAATCGTAGCCTTTGCCTGCTCCACATTATCGGACTCTTTGGCGTAGACTACTTCCCGAATGTTTACATAATCATTTTTTACTAGCATGTTTTTGACCTCCCAAGATTTCTTTTTCTAGGAATACTGCTT
The DNA here is from genome assembly GCF_001878675.1 of Virgibacillus halodenitrificans. Lineage (NCBI taxonomy): Bacteria > Bacillati > Bacillota > Bacilli > Caryophanales > Bacillaceae > Virgibacillus > Virgibacillus halodenitrificans. Next base: position 3,728,064 of record NZ_CP017962.1, read on the forward strand.
CTGTCCATCTTGTGATGTATATGCTTGATTCTATAGTTTTATTATAGCATGTATTTCAGTGAACAAAGAGGCAAAGTAATAGAAAAATGAATTGCTCCATAAATTTGTGAAAGAAGTAACGTTACTTTTCATATGTCCTCATTACTTAGCGGTTTAATTTCCATATGGAATAGTTCAACGTTGACGCAAAGCCTACCCATCCCAGATAAGGAAGCATTAATGCTCCTGCAAGTCGATCCACCTTATAAAATTGGGTAGCACTCCACCCAATGGCCGCCATCATCATGCCAATTTCCAACAGTGCGGCGCCACGTAAATTCCATTTAAAGAATAAAAATGACCATAAAAAATTCAACCCCAGTTGAATGGAATAAGGAGTTATCACGGTTGCTTCGATCTGGCTGGTATCCACTTTTTCATAAGCACGATATTGAGCAAGGCCCATCATACTGTATAAGGAGGTCCATGCTATAGGAAATACTCGGGGAGGTGGAGAGAAAGCAGGCTTTTTTAATTTCTTATATTGTGCCTGTGTATCTTTATTAGCATAGTAGCCAACTAATGCACCACCTACTACTGGTATTAACACCCCTATTGCGAGACGCTTTTTATTCACCGTGCCATTAACCTTAAAAATTTCCATATGCACACTCCTATTCCTTCTGACTAATAGTGTTGATATTTTTCCCTGTTTTCACACAATTAAACTAGTCAGGTTAATACAGACCTTCAAAGGGAATGTTTTTAAAAAAGGAGGAAGCATAGAATGAGCGAGTTATTTAATCAATTTTTACCAAAAATTAAAAACCTTCCATGTGATCGTATTCTTAATAAAAGTGATATTCTAAATGAAGCTTTTTTACTTCAAGAGGAAAAGAAATTAAAGATGTATTACTCTCCACACAATGAATATGTTAACACAGCTGCCAAAATTGTAATTGTTGGCATTACCCCTGGGTGGCAACAAACAAAAACTGCCTATGAAAGTGTAATAAGCAATCTCCCGTATCTGAGTAAGGCGGACCTTCTGCGAAAAGCAAAAATAGCTGCAAGCTTCTCGGGAACTATGCGTAATAACTTAATTCAGATGTTGTATGAATCCGGGGTGGCAGATGCATTAAATATAAATCATGCCTCTACCCTTTTCTCAACAAACCGAGACATCATACATACTACCTCAATCATTAAATATCCTGTTTTTTATAAAGATAAGAACTATACAGGACACCAGCCCAGGATTGACCAGTCAGAAGTGTTAAAACATTACGTATATACTGTATTTCCAGAAGAGCTTAACCTCATTCGTGAAGCAGCTCTGGTTATTCCGTTAGGTAAATCTGTTGAGAATACAATCCACTCCATAATATTTGATAGCAAGCATACACTTCTATCTGGTTTTCCACACCCATCCGGAGCAAATGGCCATCGTAAAAAGCAATTTGTTGACCAAAAGGAGCAGCTAATATCAACAATCAAAAATTGGGCAGGTTAAATCCTGCGTTTATTAGTATGTTTAACTAAAAACAAGTGGTATGGATGCTGTTTAGCAATATCCGCAATATCTCCAAACTACAAGTAATGAGTATAGCTGGAAGTTGCGGATGCTATTTCACTTACTAAAGACAATTTCACATTATATTGTTATCGAAGTGAGAAGGTTTTACCATTCTCGCAGTGTATGTTGTTATGTTAACTCGCATCTGTTATCCTAGATAAGTACGCGTCAAACAGGACCGGACCACTTTCTAGTAAAGAAGATTATTGTGAAATTATTCACAGAAGGAGAGATACTAGCCGACAAATTAATAAAAGGAGTTGATTTAATGGAATCGGCGAAAATAAATACAAATGAAGTAGAAGCAAATGCTCAAGACGATTATTCTTTGGACAAAGTCCCAAGAGACAAACGTACAATGGGGTGGTTTAGTGTAACAAACATTGCGTTTGGTATAGCTACAGCCATTTTTTATTTTCAAATGGGAAGTGTGATGGCACTTCAATTTGGAGCAATGAATGCAATCATTTCCGCTACGTACGCAATTATTGTCGCTGGGATTCTAGGAACATTTATCGCTTATTTGTCTGCTAAATCAGGCATGAATGTAAACTTATTGTCACGAGGTGGTGGCTTTGGTTACATTGGAGCGTCGTTGACCTCGTTTATTTACGCTACAAATTTTATCATGTATTGTGCTTTTGAAGGTCTTATTCTTGTTTCCGCTATTCATACCTTCTTCCCAGTTATACCCGAATGGGCGTTAATCGTGTTTTTCGGAGCCCTAGTTATCCCTCTCAATTGGTTTGGTATTAAACAACTAGATAAATTACAAAAGTGGTCTTTACCAATCTTCGGTATATTTCTTATTACCGCAATCGTTGTTTCTTTTTATAAGCCCTCTGGCTATGAAGGAGCATTTTGGACGTATATGCCTGAAGGTGTAGAAGTAGGCGGAAAAGCTCTCCTTATGTGTATAGGAATGCATCATGGAATTATGGGGCTAACTGCACTACTTGCATCTGACTATGCCCGTTTTCTTAAACCAAAAGATACGAAGCTAGGATCTCTGGCTATTGGTTTTATCCCGCAAATCTTCTGTTTTGGCGTGATGGGCGGTTTAGGAATTTGGTTCGGTGTACGTCTTGGTGATCCGAATCCCGGCGTGTATATCGTATTATTATTAGGTATGGGAGGCGCCTTGTTCACTTTGCTGACTCAACTGCGAATTAATGTTACCAATGTGTACAGTGCTTCGTTGTCCTTATCTAATTTCTTTGAAAATATCTTTAAATTCACACCCGGCAGACGATTTTGGGTAGTTGTTTCAGGTATCAGCGCTATCCTTCTTATGCTTGGTGGAATTGTAGACCATCTTGATACAGCCATGACCTTCCAAGGTGTATTTTTACTAGCATGGGCAGCAATTTTAGTGACGGACGCCATGGTAGTCAAAAAAATGTTGAAAATTGGTCCGAACTTTTATGAAGCAAGACAGGAATTTTTATACAAGTGGAATCCAGTAGGTGTACTCTCTCTTGTTGTAGCAAGTGGATTAGGAACCATTGCTGCGTTAGGATACATGGGATCTTTCCTGGAAAGTACGGCAGCATTCTTCTCTGCAATACTTGCAGCTATACTGACGGTTGGCATTGCTATTATTACAAAGGGTAAATACTATACCCATTCCATGCCTGAAGATATCCATGACGATGACCGCATCGCGTAATGCTTTATAAATTATAGACATAGAATTGCACAAAGCACCCTCTCTTTAGCAGAAAAGAGACGGTGCTTTGTTTTAGTATCTTAAAACATTTGGATATTGTAACAATTCGCTGTTTAGATAAAATCCGAAGTAACTTGATTGTTTGCAAATGACTTTTTGGAAAATAACGTATAGTGAACAAACTATAGTTAGTTTGCGGATGTCTCCGGGAGATAGTCTCGTTCTACTGCCGATTAATTTGCTCTCCGGTGGATAATTTCGGTCTACTGCCGATTAGTTTGTTCTCCGGTGGATTATCTCACTCTACTGCTGATTAATTTGTTCTCTGGTGGATTATCTCACTCTACTGCTGATTAGTTTGTTCTCCGGTGGATTATCTCACTCTACTGCTGATTAGTTTGTTCTCCGGAGGATTATCTCACTCTACTGCTGATTAGTTTGTTCTCCGGAGGATTAGCCCGCTCTACTGCCGATTAATTGCCACACTAATTCGCATTTTCCTCTGAATCCGTAAAAAATGGGAATGTATAAGATAACGCTTATACATTCCCATTGCTTTTTTAATCTATTTCATCATTTCTTTAACAAGCTCTTTATTGCGAGCTTTAAACACTTCATTGTGGGAAGATACCATTCCGGTATTTTGGGCTTTTGGTTCAATATATTGCTTCGCCTTGTTCACTGCATTTGCAGCATCTTGAAATGCACCAGCAATTAGATTTAATTTACCTTCATGGGCTAAAATATCACCTGCAGCATATAGACCAGGCACTGATGACTCACTATTTTCGTTTCCATGAACAAAATAGTCATCCTTTATTTCAATAGGTAAATCACTCTGGCTAAGTAGAGAAGTATCGCGTTCATAGCCATGATTAACAATCACTTCATCAATCGGCAAGTAAGATACACCACCTGATTCAAGATTGGTAAGCTCTACCTTTTCAATTTTTTCATGGTTTTCATCTGCAATAAGCTTTGTTATTTGCGTATTAAAGAAGCACACGACAGAACTCTCTTGAAGTTGAGTGGATTGCGCTTCATGACAAGCAAAATTTCCTTTTCTGCACGTAATGAATACACGACTGGCAATAGGCTCTAATTCGTTGGCCCAATCGATCGCTGAATTTCCACCACCGGAAATAACGACGACTTTATCTTTAAAACTCTTTAATGATTTAACTGTATAATTTAAATTGGAAATTTCAAACCTTTCAGCGCCTTCAATTTCCAGCTTTTGAGGATTTAGTATCCCACTTCCAACCGCCACAATTACGGTTTTTGAATAGTGGGTTTCACCTGAAGAAGTATGTAGTTCAAAAATTCCTTCTTCATTCTTTGTGATTTTCTCTACCTTTTCACTCACTACAACGTTCGGATTAAAAGTTAAACCTTGCTCAACAATCTGATCAATAAATTTTGCTCCTGAAATTGGCGGTTGTCCTCCAATATCCCAGATCATTTTCTCCGGATACACGTGAACCTTTCCACCAAGCTCGGGTTGATATTCAATAATCTTTGTTTTCATTTCCCGAAGCCCACTATAAAACGCAGAATATAATCCAGCAGGGCCGCCACCAATGATGGTTACATCAAATAATTCATTGCGAGTCAATTGCGTCACTCCTCATCCACTCATTGTAAGTGAGTATCATTCTCATTTAACTATACACCCATTCTCATGAATTTGCAAATAGATATTGACAAACAATAGAACGAAATATATTATTTAAATTGTCAATAATGAGAATCATTATCATCGTTAACACGCATTTTTTATGGAGGTCATGCTATGTACCGCCTGTATACAGACGCACTTAATATCGGATATGGAGAGCAGTTAATTGTTAAAGATCTTAGCATCCAGATTCCTGATAAACAAATCACAACCATTATTGGATCCAATGGTTGCGGTAAATCAACACTTTTGAAAGCTATTACAAGGATCATTTCCCAATCATCCGGAAATGTAGTTCTTGATGGTAAAAATATTTTAAAAGAAAACACCAAACAGCTTGCCAGAAAAATGGCTATTCTCCCTCAGTCTCCTGAGAGTACAGGAGGTCTAACCGTCGGAGAGCTCGTATCATATGGTCGTTTTCCTTATCAAAGTGGTTTTGGAAGGCTGACTCGCCGAGACCACGAAATGATCGATTGGGCGTTGGAGGTAACAGGAATAATTGATTTTAAATATCGCCATGTAGATGCCCTTTCCGGTGGACAGCGGCAACGCGTATGGATTGCTATGGCTCTAGCCCAGGAGACAGAGATTATCTTTTTGGATGAACCAACAACATACCTTGATATGGCACATCAGTTAGAGGTCTTAGAGTTATTGCAACGCCTAAACAAAGAAGAGGAACGTACTATTATCATGGTACTTCACGACCTCAATCAGGCTGCCCGCTTTGCTGATTACATTATCGCATTAAAGGATGGAGAAATTGTAAAATCCGGAGACTGTGAAACCATCATGCAGCCAGATGTTCTAAGAGACGTTTTTCAAATTGATGCCGAGATTGGCAGAGATCCACGAACAAACAGACCAATTTGCCTTACTTATAACTTACTAAAAGGAGAAAAACAAAATGAAAAAGTTGATTCCACTGCTTATTTTAATGCTCGTTCTTATTAGTGCATGCAGTAATGATCCAAATAATGATTCCGCTTCGGATAAGAAGGAAGAAACCATTACGTATCAATCAGAGGATGGACCTGTCGAAGTGCCTGCCAATCCTGAGCGAGTTGTCGTATTATCCACTTATGCTGGAAATGTTATGGCCTTAGACGTTCCAGTAGTAGGTGTAGATTCTTATTCAAAAATGAATCCGCGATTTGAGGATAAATTAGAAGGCGTAGAAGAAGTTTCAGAAGAAAATCTTGAAAAAATAATTGAACTGGATCCAGATCTAATCATTGGTCTTTCCACTGTGAAGAATTTGGATAAAATAAAAGAAATAGCGCCAACAGTTACCTACACGTATGGTAAAGTCGGCTATTTGGAACAGCATTTGGAAATAGGAAAACTGTTAAATAAAGAAGAAGAAGCTCAAGCTTGGATTGACGACTTTAAAGAACGAGCACAAAAGGCCGGCGATGAAATACGCAATAAAATAGGAGAAGATGCAACCGTCTCTGTAATTGAGAACTTTGATAAGCAGATTTATGTTTTTGGTGACAACTGGGGACGTGGAACAGAAATTCTTTATCAGGAAATGAAATTGAAAATGCCTGAAAAGGTAAAAGAAATGGCATTAAAAGATGGGTTTTATGCCTTATCGCTTGAAGTGCTGCCTGAGTTCGCTGGAGACTATATGATTTTCAGTAAGAATCCTGACACAGACAATGCCTTCACAGAAACAGATACGTATCAAAATATCCCTGCTGTGAAAAATGATCGTGTATTTGAAGCAAATGCGAAGGAATTCTACTTTAATGACCCTATTTCATTGGATTATCAGTTGCAGTTCTTCAAAGATAACTTCCTTGGTGAATAAAACGTGAGAACAGTGTGCTAGTCCATACGATTAAATAAAGTAATAAAAAATCCTTAATTATACACAATCAGAAAATCCGAACTATGATTCATGTAAATTTGAATCGGTTCGGATTTTCATTAACTAAAAGAGCTCTCATTCTATATAACATCTGCATCGTTTACTTCTTTAGATTGTGGACATATGTTACATTTAGTAATAGTACCATTACTATAAAAATTTATGTTGTTTATTTTACATACTATACTTTACATAGAAAGATGCGATACATAATGAAAAGAACGAACAGAAAAATTCCCTTTCTATTCAGCTTTATACTTGGGCTTGCTATTTTAATAGGTATGTTCGTCATTGCTATGACATTTGGGGCTGCAGATGTTCAGTTTTCTCATGTTTGGCAAGCTATTTTTACAAGTTCAAATGAAAAAGGTATGTCCATTATTCGCGAGCTTCGCCTTCCCCGAGAGGTTGCTGCAATGTTTGTGGGTGCTGCTTTAGCCGTTTCCGGAGCAATTATGCAAGGAATTACGAGAAACCCACTTGCCGACCCGGGACTGCTTGGGTTAACTGCAGGTGCGAATATGGCATTAGCAATCACGCTTGCTTTTTTACCTGGAACGGGATATTTCGGTATTATGGTTGCCTGCTTTATCGGTGCTTCTATTGGAGCAGGAATGGTGTTTGGAATTAGCGCAATAAAAAAAGGCGGATTTTCACCATTTCGAATTGTTCTTGCGGGTGCAGCTGTCTCTGCCTTTCTTTACGCGATTGCAGAAGGTGTAGGCATCTATTTCAAAATTTCCAAAGATGTATCAATGTGGACTGCTGGTGGTGTCATTGGCACATCGTGGGGCCAGGTTCAGGTAATCGTTCCTTTTATTACAGTTGGAATCATCATTGCCCTAATGTTATCCAGACAGCTTACCATTCTCAGCTTAAATGAGGAAGTGGCTATTGGGCTTGGGCAGAAAACAACGTGGATTAAAGCTGTTTTATTTGTAGTCATTACGTTGCTCGCAGGGGCTTCTGTAGCACTTGTCGGAAATATGGCCTTTATTGGTCTTATGATCCCACATATCGTCCGTGCCCTGGTTGGAACCGATTATCGGCTGATTTTGCCTATGTCTGTTTTAATTGGCGCTGCCTTCATGCTTATGGCAGATACACTTGGCAGGACAATCAACGCGCCTTTCGAAACTCCAGTCGCTGCCATCGTTTCCATTATGGGGCTCCCATTCTTTTTATTTATCGTGCATAAAGGAGGGAAAGCATTCTTATGATACATCCTTCCTTGCTGCGAAAACAACGCATGATACTAATTTTATTAATTTTCCTCATTATAATTACAATTATTATTGGGATGGGTATTGGTGGAACGAGCCTCTCTAATGACAGATTACTTCCTGCATTACTGGGAAATGGAACATTTAAAGAGGAATTTGTGCTTTTTTCGATACGTCTTCCCCAAATAATCATTACATTATTAGGTGGGATGGCATTAGCCCTATCTGGGTCCATTTTACAAACGGTCACAAGAAACGACTTAGCAGACCCGGGAATTATCGGTATTAATTCAGGGGCAGGGGTTGCGATTGCTATTTTCTTTCTATTTTTCCCAACAGAGGGTGGCTCGTTTGTATATGCGCTGCCCCTCGTAGCGTTTTTAGGTGCTTTCATTACTGCTATATTCATTTACCTCTTCTCCTACAATAGAAGAACAGGAATTCAACCTGTGAAGCTCGTACTTACAGGTGTTGGATTTTCCATGGCACTCTCAGGGATTATGGTTGTACTTATTTCGTCTGCTGAAAGAGAAAAAGTAGACTTCATTGCGAAATGGTTGGCAGGAAACATTTGGGGAACAGATTGGCCATTTATTATTGCACTACTGCCTTGGCTAATTATTCTTATCCCCTTTATTTTATATAAAGCCAATCGTTTAAATATCCTTGGGCTGAATGAACCCGTAGCTATTGGACTTGGCATTTCGATTGAAAAAGAAAGAATTGTTGTTTTACTCGCTGCAGTGGCACTAGCAGCGTCCGCTGTATCTGTAACTGGGGGTATTGCGTTTGTAGGTCTCATTGCACCACATATTGCCAAAGCACTTGTAGGAAGTCGAAACCAGCTCTTTATTCCAGTAGCTATCTTAATCGGAGGTTGGTTCTTATTAGTTGCAGATACTATCGGGCGCAATTTAATCGAACCAAACGGAATCCCTGCTGGAATTATCGTAGCCTTAATTGGTGCACCTTATTTCATGTATCTATTACTAAGAAAATAGAGGGAGATTGTTGCAAATGTTAGTGCATACACGTACCCACTAAGAGCCGTACATAAACGAGCAGGCACATGATCAAATGTGCCTGCTCGTTTACTAGCTTGGGTAGTAAGCTTGTACTTTCTCCTATTTTATTTTCGTCGACTCTTCAATCCCTGAAAGTATAATCTTCAATAAAAGAATGAGCAGCATAAAGGAGAACAATGGTGCCAGGACAATCCAAGGATGATGCAGAAATTCCTTATAGGAGGAGCCGATCAAACCGCCCCATTCATTCGTAATGGAAAGCAACACACTCGTTTCCTCTGTCATATTTATTTGTCTGCTGCCACCAATAAAAATGCCTAATACACCCAGATGAATTAATAATAAGAGTAACTGTATATTATTTTGAATGAAAAAAATCCCAATCCTCGGCTTGATGATTCGCCAAATGTGTTTCTTAAAGATATAAAAATTACTCACACCTTGCAACCTCGCAATTTTTATATAGTCCATTTGGAGCTCTCCTTTTATTTCGTCGCCAATTAACAAGGCTAATGGAGGTGTACCAATTCCAATTAGTACGAAGGCAAGCAATAGCATAAATTGAAGACTATTTTCCTGAAAAACAAAGAGCATTGGTGCAAGCAGAAAAAAGACAATAATAACAGGTGGTATAATATAGGCAATCTCCACGGCCCGTTGTACCAAATTTCTAAATCGATGAATATAAAACGCATAAATGAGCGCAAGTGCTGAAGATATAATAAAGCGAAACAAGCAAACAATAGTTACAAATAGTATTGTATATTTAGCCCCTGCTAATAAGTTATATAATAAAGGCTCTCCTATATTATTCGTTCCAAAGGGAGGCAATTCCATTGGAGAATAAGGTGGCTTGGCAATTACATTTCCGGAATCGTCCAACATAAGAGTTGGCGCCTTTTCATGTGAGACAATCAGGTCGGGAAAGAAACTAAAAAATACAAGGAACACAACAAAGCTGATTCCCCCAATTATTTTTAGATTTCCTTTACTACTCCACACCCTCATCACCTACCTCACCAAACGTCCATTTCGTTACAATATATTCGCCCAATTTTATAAATAAATATAACGGAAAATACAACAAAACGAGAACCCACATCAATATACGGAAATCTCCAATACCATATACTTTAACAAAGCTCATGATCCCGCTTAAACGAAGGATTATTTCTAATATTAACAGACTTGAAATCATGTAAAGAAAGATATTTTTGGAGTATTGAATCAGGGTCAAAAGTGTATTTCTGAAAAGGTGAATAAAAAAGATATAGCTTTCCCTGAAACCTCTTGATTTAGAGAATAAGTAATAGTCCTTGGTCTTTTCTTCATCAATCCCAGCAGCCATATATTTAAATAGAAAAAGACTTGGTATAGAGCTTAAAGCGAGGATGGGCAGAAGATATATTGTTTCCCCACCAAATTCGTAAATTCCCAACGAAATCCCTGTTGTTTTGAAAATCCAAATAAAAAATTGAATGGATAGTAAAACAATTAATACATCAGGCATTGCTTCAATGACGAATAAAACACCTGATACTACTTTTTTTAAAGTAGCTGTCAACATGTGAAATAGATACGTAAATAAAATTGCTATCACAATGGATAAAACGAGGGAGCCTATGATAATGACTGTAGAATTGAATAACTCGTCCGCCACAGCCGAAAAGAAAGTTACTTCTTCTCCATTACTTAACGGAATAATTATCTTCTGTGGTTGAAACAAATAATAAATGCCTGACCCTAAACTTCTAAAAAAGTAAGTAAGGCTTTGAGTTTGAAATAAACCGGGTGTACAGCTGATTAACAATATAACAACTAGAATAAGAATAATTTCTTTGAAGAGCTTGGCTATATTTATTAACATACCTACTCTAAGCCCACCTGATCTTTACTGGAAAGCTTGCCGTCTCTGAATCTTAGAGTTATCCCGGAATTTGGTGCTGCACCGTTCCAGCTGTACATCGTGTTCGCATCGATATATTCAACTTCTTCTTCGGAATGTTCTTTGAAATTAATCAGATCCGGTTGGCCCAGCATATCAATCACATCATCAAATTCCATTCTGTTTTCCAGTTGATTATACTGCTGGATGGTTACAGGGCCATCAGGGCTTTTACCAGCACCTTCCTCACAACTTGTCAGAAAAATAACAAATGCTGTTAATACGATAAAAAACCAATTCATTTTTTTCACAGAATTCCCCTCTCCACTAATTTTTTGTTTGTTTTGTATGTCTATGTAAATGAATTAACATTATCTGTATTTTATCATACTATTTACCAATTTATTTTAAAAAAATGAATTTTATGATATTTAATGCCGATTTAGTAAGAACCAACTATATAGAGAGCAAATAATTTTAAATGTTGATAATAAAATGCATGCTAAAAGGCTCTCCATCTCACCTGTTAGGTACTGATTGAAGAGCCTCTCTAACTTTTTTATTCAATTTACTTCCATTCAAAAGGGGTTTGCTGGTAAACATAATAATTTAACCAATTGGAGAACAATAAATGTGTATGTGCTCGCCACGTATGAGGCGGCTTTTTACTGACATCATTATTTGGATAGTAGTTTATTGGAAGATCGATTTCTAATCCTTTGTTACAGTCACGTTCATATTCCTCAGCAAGTGTTGTTGCATCATACTCCAAATGTCCAGTAATCATAATGTGGCGTCCATCCGCTGACATAATAATAAACGCTTCCCCATCCTCTGTAGAAGATAGTAGACGTAAATCAGGGTGTTCCCGTATGGCTTCGGTTGCAACCGTAGTATGCCGGGAATGCGGCGCTCGGACAACTTCGTCAAAGCCCTGAACAAGTTTCTCAGTTGGATCTGTTATGTCGTGGGTGAATATGCCGAAATACTTTTTTGATAGAGCTTCTTTTTTAATGCCGTAATGATGATATAATGCCGCCTGAGCCCCCCAGCATATATGTAAAACTGAAGTCACATGCTGCTTTGACCAATCCATTACCTTTTGGAGTTCCTCCCAATATGTCACTTGTTCAAATTTAAGCTGCTCAATGGGTGCCCCAGTAATAATCATTCCATCAAAGCGTCGCTCTTTAATTTCATCAAAGGTACAGTAAAATGTATCCAAATGAGACTTGCTGGCATTTTTAGATTCATGTGTAGCCATTCGCAAAAATGTAATATTTACTTGTAGTGGCGTATTTCCAAGTAATCTTAATAGCTGAAGCTCTGTTTTTTCCTTTTGCGGCATGAGGTTCAAAATTACTATATTTAATGGGCGAATGTCCTGTGTTCTCGCTCTGTCTTCATCCATCACAAATATTTTTTCCTGTTTCAATGCTTCGCCGGCAGGCAATTCTTTCGGAATATTAATTGGCAATAGTATCTCTTCCTTTTTGTGTTTTCTGATAATTTACCTTATTATAAAGTTTCAAGGTGATTTCAGCAACCCAATTGTACATGTTATTGTTACCTCTTATACTTAGTTTCTAAATTTAAAAACTGGAACAAGCCCCTCCTAGATTCTGCTAACTTCTTTTTGGAGTTTTTCTCGACGAATAAACGGAATTAATAAGAAAAGGCACATAATCCTTACCAGTTGAGCGTTGTACGAGTATATCGTCCTATCTTTTGTTAAACTAAATATATTGCAAATTGAAAAAGAAGGCGTTGATAAAGCTTATGAAAATATGGAAAAAATATAAGGATTCCTCCTTTGTATTAAAAATGGCCATTGGTTTTCTTGCTGGTGCCCTTGTTGGAATTCTTTTTGGTAAAGACGCATCTATTATTAGTCCGCTTGGTACGTTATTAATTCACCTGTTAAGTTTAATTGCCATACCTGTTATTTTTCTAACGGTTGTACTGGCTGTGAATCAAATGAATATTAAGCAGCTTGGCAAAATTGGCGGCAAGCTTATTTCTTACTATATGATGACTACTGCTGCGGCTGTACTTATCGGGTTGGCACTTGCTTTGTTTTTCCGACCAGGCGCTAATTTGACATTACCTAATGCCGATGTAGAAAAACCGGAGACGCCCCATATATCTGATGTGATTCTGGGAATAGTCCCAGAGAATATATTTCAGGCATTTACCGCCGGTGACCTTATGTCTATTTTATTTTTAGCTATTATTATAGGTATGGGAATATCCACGATGAAATTTTCTACTGAGGAAAAGATGCGTAATTATGGAGAAATGTTGGATACATTTTTCAATGCATTGAATGAGCTATTCTTTAAGATCTTGAAAGGTGTGCTGTTATATGCACCGATTGGTATATTTGCAATAAGTGCACAGGCTTTTGGTAGCCAGGGTTGGAGTACGCTAGCTTCCCTTCTCAAGTTGGCCGGAGTATTTTATCTCGGTATTCTCATTCTCTGGGTGGTCGTTTATGCAGGTTTCCTTAAAATTTCAAAGACACCCGTATTTCCTTTCTTCAAGAACACGAAAGAAGCTTACACGACAGCTTTTTTTACATCAAGTAGTATTGCTTCCTTACCTGTAGCGATTGATGCAGCTAAAAAAGCTGGGATATCAGAGCGCACGGCTAATTTTGCACTGCCTTTGGGAGCAGTTTTCAACTCAGATGGTGGCGCATTGCGCATGGGAATCTCCCTTGTATTTGCAGCCAATATTACGAATCTCAGTTTATCACCGACGGATTTCTTCGTTATTGTTCTAATTGGTACGCTACTATCTATTGGAACTGCAGGTGTACCAGCAGCAGGGCTTGTTACATTGTCTGCCGTATTAAGTATGTTTGGTCTTCCTCTGGAGATAGTTGCACTGATTGCTGGTGTTGATGCACTCATTGGCATGGGAGGAACCGCTTCGAATGTGTTAGGTGATATCGTAGGCGCTGCATTTGTAGACCATACCGGAAAAGAAAAAACAGCAACATAAATCAGAATCTATTGCAGTGTTAGAGTGGAAAACTTATGTCTTACATTGTTAGTAGGAGAAAAATGCGAACTAGTGTGGGAACAATCAGCAGCAAAACGAGATATTACGCCGGAGAACAGATTAATCAGCAGCAGAACGAGATATTACGCCAGAGAACAGATTAATCAGCAGCAGAGTGGGATTATCCGCCGGAGAACAAATTAATCAGCAACAGAACAGGATATTACGCCGGAGAGCAGTTTAATCAGCAGCAGAACGGGATTATCCGCCGGAGTGCAAATTAATCAGCAGCAGAACGGGATTATCCGCCGGAGAACAATTTAATCAGCAGCAGAACAGGATATTACGCCGGAGAGCAGTTTAATCAGCAGCAGAACGGGATTATCCGCCGGAGAGCAATTTAATCGGCAGCAGAACGGGATTATCCGCCGAAGAGCAAATTAAGCAGCAGCAAAACGAGATATTACGCCGGAGAGCAGTTTAATCAGCAGTGGAGGAAAAGTATTCGCGGGAGACGTTCACAATCTAGCTATAGTGTGTTCACCATAAGTTAATTTCCGAAACAGCGATGCACAGTTCTATCAAGTTAGTTTTGCAACACATTAATTATTCCAACATATAGACCCATAAATTAAGCAAAAAAGCTCTTTCTGCCTAGAAAGAGCTTTTTTACTGTTTAATATCCAATTACATTATTATTTTTAACTAATAAAGGCTGTAGCACGTGGTGAAGAGCTACCCTTTCTTCCTGGTTTAAAGGAATCATCGGTAAGCGTACATGTTTTTCTTGGAGAATGCCAAGCATGCTTAATGCTTCCTTCACGGGAGATGGGCTTGGTGCAGCAAATAAAGCCTTCATCATTGGAAGAAGCTCACGATGCATTTCTGCCGCTCCTTTGACATTACCTTGTGTAAAAGCCTGGACCATATCCTGCATTTCATTCCCTAGAATATGGGATGCAACGGAAACAACGCCATTGCCTCCTACAGACATGACAGGAAGTGTCATTCCATCGTCTCCACTGTAAACGGTAAAGGAATCGTCTGTGCGCTTGATTATTTCTGACACAGCATCCAAGTCACCACTTGCTTCTTTTACTGATACAATATTATCTATATCCGAAAGCCGGACGATTGTTTCAACAGACATGTTGACAACACTTCGACCTGGTATATTATAAAGCATTACCGGCAAGGAAGTATTTTCAGCAATTGCTTTAAAATGCTGATAAAGTCCTTCTTGTGACGGTTTATTGTAATATGGACTTACTAGCATGATGGCATCCACACCAGTTGCCTCTGCTTGTTTCGTAAGCTCAATAGAGCCATAGGTATTATTTGAGCCTGTACCTGCAATTACTGACACTCTTCCGTCCACAACCTCACTAACGAATGAAAACAAGCGTATTTTCTCCTCATTAGTTAACGTTGGCGACTCACCTGTAGTGCCTGCTACTACTAATCCATCTGAACCATTTGCAATTAAATGATTGACCAGCTTTCTTGTAGCTTCAAAATCAATTTCTCCCTGAGGAGTGAATGGGGTTACCATTGCAGTCAATACCTGACCAAAATTCATGATCCTCACACCCTTTTCTATTATTAATTGCAGAGGTGTTTAGAGCTATTAATCATCAGCAAAAAACAGCAACGAAGGGTCGCTGCTGTTAGAAACATATTCGATGATTGTTTCCTTTACGATAGCCCTCCATATAGTCACCTATATGACAGTCCTGTATTTATTCAATACAGACCCAGCCTTAAGATATATGAGCTTCTTAAAGCTTCGGCAAATTCCCCTTTCCACAATGTTCACAGGAACCCATTTTCCTCCGATTGTGTACTGATGTTATTTGCACCTCTATCCCCAAATCGATTATATAGAAATGGGAAATTATTTAATTGCCTTAACTATAGCAGAAAATGCCAAGGTCCGCAATTATAATTTATATACCCCTTTTAACCGATAATGACACGTTCTTTTGGATTATCATAGGATACATCTCTATTTCTCCGATTAAATAATAAAATAAATGACAGAATTCCTATTCGTCCAATGAACATAAGCGAAATGATTATAAGCTTTCCGACTGTGCTTAAATCAGCCGTAATCCCCATGGAGAGACCGGTTGTACCGAATGCAGAACATACCTCGAACAGGATCTGCAGTGTAGTAAATGGCTCAATTGCAGATAAAATGACAGTCGCCGAAAAACAAATAAGGATGGCTAATAACGTGACAATTACTGATTTTCGCTCATCCTCTTCATGAAGTTGCCTGCCAAATACTCGGATCTTTTTATGCCCTCTGGCAAAGGAGATCAGCATAAGTATATTAACTGCAAAGGTTGTTGTTCTTACTCCACCTCCTACAGAACTTGGCGAGGCCCCGATAAACATTAATAAACAAATAATCAGTAATGTAGCTTCAGAAAACTGACTTACATCCATCGTTGCCAGTCCACCGTTTCTAGTTGTGGCAGATTGAAAAAACGCATAGAAAAAGGATTCATGCCAGCTCTTGCCAGACAAAAAATGATTTGCTTCAAATACCAGAATAGCCAGTGTTCCAAATACCATTAAAGAAAAAAACGTGATAACCGTCAGTTTTGTATATAAAGAGAAGTGATGTCTCATTTTCTTTTTATCCAGAATATAACTTTTTAGTTCAATTAACACCGGAAAACCAATAGCTCCTAAAGTTAATAAAAGAATAGTCACAAACTGAACAAAGTAATCATTAGCGAATGGAATTAAAGAATCCCCCGTTATATCAAAACCGGCATTCGTCGTAGCACTAACAGATGCAAACAAACCTTGCAAGTATGCTTCCTGCCATGTCGGGAAGTAATTTAAAAAATACGTTCCAAGAATTAGTGCGCCAAAAAATTCAATAAGAAGAATAATGCCTAAAATCTGTTTCATTAATGTGACAAGTCCGGATAAGTTCGTTTGATTTTGATCTGTCATAATTAATTGTCTTTCTTTTAAACCAATCCGCTTCCGCAATAGTAACCAAATAAACGTCCCAAGGGTCATAATTCCGATACCGCCAAATTGAAGAACAAACATTAATATAAATATCCCTGTAGTACTAAATGTATCTACAATAGGTACAACAGATAGACCAGTAACACTTACAGCACTTGCTGCAGTAAAAACAACATCGACAAAGCTCCAACTCACACCAGGCTTAAGCGCAATTGGTAAGCTTAATAAAATAGTTGATACAATGACTGCTAATAGATAGAATGATACGATAAGCTGTGCTGGTTTTAAATGCAGCTTGTTTAGAAATTTGACCAAGTAAAACCCATCTCCTCCATAAATGGAATGATGACTTATTATACTGCTATAAGACTTCCTTTTCCAGTGTTTCTTTGCCAATTAAATAAAGAATACTTACTTGTAATTTAAAATTCTTCACTGTAACAACTCTGCTAAGAATTCACTAAACCATATTGTACATTGATACGTTTGCTTCCACTCAGGTACGCCGTCCTCTTGGGCCCAACATGCGTAGAGGGTAGATAGCGCCACTGCTGCTTTTAACAGCCGCTTCTCCTCCAGTTGAAGAAGCTCACTTAATCTTTTTACCCTATATCGCAACACATATCTCTGATTTGACTTCCCTTCCAATTTATTAATCAGAAACGACACTGTATCATAATACTCATCTCCAATAACTCCCTTTGGATCAATGGCCAGCCACCCTTTATGCATTGAATATAAAATATTTTCATGATGTAAATCACCATGTAGCAATGCTGCTCCTTTCGTCGTTTGGTTTATCTCTTCTATGTACTGTTCAGCCAGAAGTAGGTGTTCTTCCTTAATCCTATCTCCTTCTCTATAGGTTTTACGATATGTTGTAATTCCTTGAAACCAATCGGCAATGAACGGTGTTTGCTGCTTTTCCCGCGGAGGTATTGGCCTGCGAATTGCCTTCCACACGTTTACAAATTGCACTAATTGCTCTTCTTCCGTTTCTAATGTGTCAAGCATAGTACCCGGTTGTAGCTGTTCCAGTAGCATAACCCCCTCTTCTGGCACAGCTTTTATTACACGGGCACAGCCTGTCCCATTATAAATTTGTACTGTGCGTATTTCATTAGCAAAGTCAGCATTTGGCACCCCAAGCTTCAATATATAAAGATTCCCCTCTGTATCTGTCACGTTTAAAACATAATTGTAAGAGAGATTCATTACCGGCCCGTGGTTAACTAGCTTCCACTTATGTAAATAGATATCCACACGCTTTGGTAACAGGTTTAACCACTTTTCCCCTTCCTTGCCGAACGCATTATTTATCTTTGTTTGAAATGCCTGAGGTATTTGCATGTTTCTATTCTCCTCCACCCAAAATCCGTTTTACTTTACTCTAAACGATATTGACACATATGGAAAGCGCATACTTTTGTTTATCGCATTAGTCTTTAGGCAATGGATATACTAAATAAATAATTCATTGAATTAGAAAGGGTTATTTTATGCAAGATTTGGATTTACACCATGTATTTGAACTTGGCCTGATTATGATTATGATCGCAGCAGGCATTACTGCTATTGCTAAAAAATTCAAGAAACCATACCCTATTGCACTTGTTATTGTAGGAGCCATCATCGGATTATCAGATATCACCGTTTTAAAACCATTAAAGGACTTCATTACAGAAGGAGAAGTGTTTAATTTTGTTATCATCACATTGTTTCTACCTGCTTTACTAGGTGAAGCTGCATTAAAGCTTCCCTTTTCTCATTTGAATGAAAACAAGGCACCAATACTAACGTTAGCATTTGGAGGGACATTCTTATCCTTTCTCATTATTGGCTTTTTATCAATGGGCTTATTGGACTTCCCAATCGCAGCCGCTTTCGTATTTGCGGCAATTATGAGCGCGACTGATCCTGTCAGTGTCCTCTCCATTTTCAAAGGCCTTGGAGTAAACAAAAAGCTGGCAACCATCATTGAAGGTGAAAGTTTGTTTAATGACGGTCTGGCTGTTGTTTTATTCAATATTTCTGCCTTTTCCCTCATTACCTATCTTGATTTGGGTCTGGAAGGCGCAGGTCTTGGTGTATGGGAGTTTATTAAAGTAATCTCCTTGGGTCTAATTATTGGTGGTGCTCTTGGATTTGGCTTTTCACGTTTAACCAGATATTTTGACGATTATCCTCTCGAAATTATTTTCAGTATTATACTTTTTTATGGAGCTTTTTTACTCGCAGAGAGTTTTCATGCTTCTGGGGTAATAGCGGTAGTTGTCGCTGCACTTGTATTCGGAAACTACGGTGGAAAGATTGGTATGAGTCCGACCACGAAATTGAATATAAATAATTTTTGGGATGTTACTGCATTGCTTGCTAATTCCCTTGTATTTCTCATGGTTGGATTGGAAATAACCAGGATAGATGTACATGATAAGTGGGGGTTAATTTACCTGGCCATACTTATTGTCTTTATTGCCAGAAGCCTAGCGGTATACACCAGTTTGTTATTTATCAAAAATATCCCCACTTCCTGGAAGCATATTTTTAACTGGGGCGGATTAAAGGGGTCTCTTTCTATTGCGCTAGTTCTAAGCCTCCCTAGAGACTTTCCCGGACGTGAAGATATATTAATTGTGGCATTCAGTGTTGTTCTATTCTCTCTTGTCATCCAAGGTCTTACTATTAAAGGACTGTTATCTTGGCTCGGAATTAGCCGTAAGCCTGAGGGCCATGAAGAGTATGAGGAGATTATTGCACATTCTCATCAATATGAAGCTGCTATCCAAGAAATAAACAAGGTAAAGAAAAATTTATTTATCGCTGAGCCCGTATCCGCTGAGATTGTTCATGCATATAAAGAAAAATTGGATAAGCTCCATGAAGAAATGCATCAGCTCCTGGAAAAATATCCAAACTTAAAACAGGAACAGCAAATTGTCTTAAGAAAATATGCGCTATATGCTCAGCATGAAACGGTTGAATTACTTGAAACAAATGATGTGATTTCAAGTGAAATTGCAGAAAAGGAGAAAGAAGCAGTAACGGAAAAATTAGTGGAATTGGAAGAGGAGGATTAATTTATAGTATCGAACTCTATTATGTATGGATTGGAGGCTGGGACAAAAGAATTTTATACATTGAAAATCCGAACCGATTCGTACTACTAATGAATCATGGTTTGGATTCTTTTTGTAACAAATTAGCGGAGGTAAAACGCGTAGACTCCAGTGGGAGAAAAAGCCTAGATTAGACTCCGGAGTGCGTAGCACGAGGAGGCTTAGCAGCGCCCACGGAAAGCGAAGCGTTTTTCCGGAGCGGGGTTCCCATACTTTAGATCGTTCGTCTTTATAATAGCTCTATTTAGTTATGTCCCAGTCTCCAAAAATAAAAATAGCGGGCAAAATCATCCGTTGATGACCTTACCCACTAATCTTAGTTTGTTTTTAATAGTATACATAGTTTTTTGCTCTAAACTTCTCTAGTGGGCTACCTCCACTTCATCCACATGAGAAATATGCTTGGTATTGTACCAAATAAACATCACGGATAGAAAAACAAACACAGCTGCCACAACAAAAGGCATGCTTGAATTAAATACTTCCGCAAGCTTACCGGCAAGATATGGTGCGATGGCTCCTCCAATAAACCGAAGAAAGCTATATGCGGCTGAAGCGGTAGACCGTTCCACAGGACTTGCATTCATTACAGCAGTCGTTATTAAGGTGTTGTTATTACCAAGTAAAGCCCCTGCAACAATGACAGCCGCAATGACAACCCACTGGATCGATGTCCAGATTCCCATAGCTAGAAGAAGTAATGCAAATAAAGTCAGCATGGCACACATTGATTTTACTGTCCCAAATCGATGCTGCAGTTTTGGTGCCATGAACACAGAGGTGACTGCCAATAAAATCCCCCAACCAAGAAATACGTAGCCAAGACCACGTTCATCCAACCCTAATACAAAAGGGGCATATGCCAATAGCGTAAAAAAGCCAAAGTTATATAATGCTGCCGCAATACCAAACACAAGCAAAGAACGATGCTTCAATGCCCGGAAAGGATCAAGAATCGAAGTCTTCTTTGTTTCAGTTGTGACCTTTTCGGATTTAGGCATTAAAATAGATAAACCAATAAAAGCAATGACCATTAAGGTGGCTACACCAAGGAAAGGCCCTCTCCAGGAAATGGCGCCTAACTCTCCTCCGATTAACGGACCTACGGAAATCCCCAGTCCAATAGCGGCCTCATATAATATAATTGCTTTGGCATTTCCACTTTTGGAAAGAGTAACAATAGCTGTTAAAGCTGTTGCTACAAATAAGGCATTACCAAGTCCCCAGCCACCTCGCAAGCCGACAAGCTCCCAGATTCCATTGGAAAGACCACCCAAAGCAGAAAATAGGGCAATAATCACAATCCCGGACAAGAGAGTGTTTTTCATACCAATACGTGAAGTAATAGTTCCTGTTACAAGCATGGCGACTGCCATTACAGCATTATAACTCGTAAACAGCAAGGCCGTCTGACTTTCTGTCGCTTCTAGCTGATTTGATATGGCAGGCAGTATCGGGTCAACCAGACCAAGACCCATAAATGCGATAATTGACGCAAAAAAAACAGCCCATACGGCTTTTGGTTGTTTTAATAAGCTTGATTCTTTTTCTATTGTTGTTGATGTCATAAAAAATCCCCTATCCTATGAAAATAATATTACTTATAAAAAACGTTGAAATGCATGGCGGATCACATCACCACGGCTAATAATTCCTACTAGCTTCTCATCTTTTTCTACCGGTAGTTTTTTAATTTGTTTTTTACCTAATATAGCTGCAACGTTCTCTATGTGCGCAGTTACATCTACTTTAACTATTTTCTTTTTTGCCAGTTTCATTACATTCAGATCCAACACATGCTGGATACGTGCCTCGAAATCCTCTTTATCTCCTTTAAAAACAGTAACGTTATATAAGGAATCAACGAAAATATCCTTATGTTTGCCAATATAACGCATAATGTCACCATCGCTTATATAGCCAACTATTTTCTCTTCATCATTAATTACCGGAAGACCACTAATACGATAATCAATAAAATAATTTATCACGGAACGAATCGTATCTTTCTGGTTAACTTTATAAACATCAGAAATCATTACTTCCTCTGCTATCATTTCCACACATCCTTTCTACAATTCGTAAAGCTCATTTAGTTGTACTGTACAACTATTTACTTGTATAATACAACTAAACGAGGATTATTGTCAAGTTTTCCTTGCTGAATCATGCTATCATGTAGTTAAGAAGATCTTCACAGAGGTGAAAAATATGAAGAGACAAGCTTTGGAAACCATTGAAAACGAAGTGACTGATTTCATAAGACGCATCGTTTTGTCAGAAAGACGGGACGGGAGCCTGGATCGATCTAGCTTTGTCATTTTACGTCAACTTACTACTCATGGGCCTGCAGGTGTTAAATCATTGGCTAAAGAATTGAACCTTGATATCTCAACAATCAGCAGACAAGCTGCGACTCTTGTAGATAAGCAATATGTAGAAAAAGTTCCCAATCCGGATGATGGCAGGGCATTCTTTTATCAAATTACGGAGCCGGGTGAAAAAATGCTGGACGAGAACAGGAAGAGACGCTTTGCAGGATTGGAGCGGGCACTCGAGGAATGGACCGAGGAAGAATGTGAGTCTTTCGCCCATTTATTGAAAAAATATAATCATTCGGTGATTAAGGAAAAGAATAAAAAACAGAGTGATGGCTAAGGATTCTAAGAGCCTAAAAGATTCTAACTCCTTGTTCTTATGTTTCTTCCATTTGTATATAGGGAATTTATCCTATATAGAAAAAAGAAGGACAGGGAGGAATTCACATGACTATCGATTGGGCAGCCACGCAAGTATATAATACCATTATGTGTGTGGCAGCAGGAGTAGGATTATTATTGATTTTGCGTTTTTTAAAACGACTCAGGCAAAATAAAATAGGTCAACTAGAAGGCTGGGCTATGGGATTTGGTGTACTAGGCTTTATATTAGTACTTACTGGTGCCCATATGAGTTTAACCTGGCCGTTGGCTGAGATTGGTTTCCCGTTTGATGATATTATCTTTGGCGAACCTTCCTTAGCATTTGGGGTGCTATTATTTGCTGCAGCCATTTTACTTTGGAGGAAATCCAATGTATACATGAAACAAGGAATTAACCCAAAAGATCGCAAAGCCGTTTCGGAGCAGCTAAAAGGGGACCTACCTGACTTAATGAAGCCAATGTCATATTTTAGTGCGGCCATGGGTCTTGCTTTAATTGCCATTGGAATTGCCGGGGTTACGTACCAGCTATTTGCAGCACCACCTCAAGAGCCTATTTCAGGTGCTTTTGCCGAATACCCAATGGTCGAAGCAATCTTTATTTCTGCTCTTTATGCTCTTACTGGAATTGGAGCTTTTCTATTTACCTTTACTTTAAAATTGAAGCCGGCAAAATGGATAATCCGAGTATCGTATAGCTGCATGTATGTATCTGGTTTTCTATTGACGGCATTCGGTATCATGAATTACTTTACTCATATCGGATTAATTGTAAATACAATGTAAGACGAAAAAACCTTGCACCCTTTCTCCGAAAAGGCTGCAAGGTTTTTTTACTGCTCTAAGAGAACAGGAGCCATGCTGGAGAGCCTATCATAAGCGGGATGATAGACATTGGGAGACGGATTTCATGCGGCAATGTCTTTCATGATGCCGATGACGGACATTGGGGGCAGGTTTTCATGCGAGAATGTCTATCATAAGCGCGATGACGGACATTGGGGGCAGGTTTTCAAGCGGCATTGTCTATCATAAGTACAATGACGGACATTGCGACTCTGAAATCGAACGGCAATGTCCATCATAATACTTTTCAAATAAATCATTCACTCTCACTGATCGTTAATGAATGTTTTTGATTGAAAATGGTTGAATTTTATTCTGTACGGAGCTATAATAGAAATATAATTAATGAAAGCGTTTTAGGAGATGATCTTTTGTTGGAATCAGAGCGTCATCAAATTATTATAGATAGTTTAAAAGAAAAGCATACTGTTAAACTTCAAGAGTTAGTGGAGCTGACACAGTCGTCAGAATCAACTATTCGCAGAGACCTCACACAGCTTGAAGAGAAAAAATATTTAAAGAGAGTTCATGGGGGAGCTTCCAGCCTACAGGGGAAGCTACAGGAACCAAGTATGATAGAGAAATCATCCAAAAACCTTCAAACAAAACAAAAAATAGCCGTGTACGCTGCAAGTTTAATAGAAGAGGGGGACAGTATTTATCTTGATGCAGGTTCCACAATATTTGAACTCATCCCTCATCTTCCTGAAAAAATTGTTGTCGTTACAAACGGATTAATGCATGTAGACAAACTTTTGGAAAGAAATATTCCGACATATGTTCTAGGTGGTTATGCAAAACCGAAGACAAAGGCAATGATCGGAAGAGGTACGCTTGACAGCTTGCAGCAATATCGTTTTGATAAATGTTTTATGGGTGTAAATGGAATCCATCCACAATTCGGATATACCACTCCCGATCAAGAGGAGGCCCAAGTTAAACAACTAGCTATATCTCTCTCCAGAGAAGCTTATGTACTTGCTGATGATTCCAAGTTCTCGGAGATCGCTTTTTCAAAAATAAGCGACTTGCATACCGCAACTATTATTACGAACCAGATTGAAACAGATACAGAAGAACAGCTAAGCACTAAAACGAAAATAAAGGTGGTTACACCATGATCTATACACTAACACTTAACCCGTCTCTCGATTATATTGTGCAAATGGACCAAGTGCATTTGGGAGAGTTGAACCGAACGAGCAGTGAGGCTAAGTACCCCGGAGGAAAGGGAATTAATGTGTCTCAAGTATTGAATACATTAGGACTCCAAAGTGAAGCTCTCGGCTTCCTTGGTGGATTCACTGGAAAATATATTGAAGATTACCTGCTATCGAAGCAGATTAAAACCAATTTTGTCTATGTGGAAGAGGATACACGAATTAACGTGAAGCTAAGGGCAAATGAAGAAACGGAAATAAATGCGAAGGGACCTGCCATCACGGAGGCGAATTTACAAGAACTTGAGCACCGGATTAGCAATCTAACCAGTGAAGATATGCTTATTCTGGCCGGAAGCATTCCATCCAGTCTACCATCAACAATCTATGAAAAGTTAGTGAAGCTATGTCACCATAATGGCGCTGCTTTTGTAGTAGATGCAGAAGGAGACTTGCTTAAAAAGGTACTGCCATATCAGCCTTTTTTAATCAAACCAAATCATCACGAGCTTGGCGATCTATTTAATGTCACGATTTCCTCGTGTGAAGATGCCATTCCTTATGGCCGGGAGCTTGTTAAACAAGGAGCCCAGCATGTCATTGTCTCTCTTGCAGGGGAAGGCGCTGTCTTTATTAGTAAGGATGTCTGTTATATTGCCACAGTCCCCAAAGGTGAGGTCAAGGGATCTGTAGGAGCAGGAGATTCGATGGTAGCAGGATTTGTTGCAACATATCTTAAAACAAGAGCAGTGAAGGAAGCTTTCCAATACAGTGTAGCTGCAGGCAGTGCTACAGCATTTTCGAACGGGTTATGCAGTAAAGAGAAAGTTGAGAGTCTGTTACCACAGGTAAAACTAACAAACCAGATGGAGGAGAATGGACATGAGAATAACTGAACTGTTAACCAAAGACACCATTAATCTTTCTTTAAGTAGTTCCAATAAGCTGGATACAGTCGAAGAATTAGTATCCGTATTGGAAAAGGCTGGGAAATTATCAGATCGAGCAGAGTTTAAACAACAGATTTTAAATAGAGAAGAACAAAGTACAACAGGAATTGGTGATGGGATTGCCATTCCACACGCAAAAACAAAGGCTGTAAAGCAACCTGCCATTGCGTTTGGAAGATCTGTAAGTGGTATAGAATATGAATCACTAGATGGACAGCCCTCTCATTTATTTTTCATGATTGCAGCACCAGAAGGGGCAAACGATACTCACTTACAAGCACTCGCAAGACTATCTACAATCTTAATGCGTGAAGAGGTACGCAAACAGCTTTTGGAAGCAAAAACAGAGGATGACATTCTTTCCATCATTAATCACTATGATGAAAGTGATAAAGAAGAAGAGCAACCCGTAGTTTCAGATGAGAGTAAACCTTTTGTCGTGGCAGTGACTGCATGTCCAACTGGAATTGCCCATACGTATATGTCTGCTGATTCCCTTAAATCAAAAGCAGAAGAAATGGGCGTGGATATAAAGGTAGAGACAAATGGTTCTGGGGGAGCTAAAAACGTGCTGACGGCAGAGGATATTGAAAAGGCTGTTGCTGTCATTGTTGCAGCAGACACCAATGTTGCCATGGGTCGCTTCAGTGGTAAGCATGTCATTGAAGTTCCTGTAGCAGAGGGGATTCGCAAGCCTAAAGAATTAATTGACCGGGCTTTAAAGCAAGAGGCAGCAATATATAAAAACAATAATTCCAGTGCCGATGATCAAGAAGAACAAAAAGGAAAAAGCATTGGCGCAACAATTTATAAGCATCTAATGAGTGGGGTTTCCAATATGCTTCCATTCGTTATTGGTGGCGGAATTTTGATTGCTTTAGGATTCTTATTTGGTGTAAATGCACATATTCCAGATGACCCATCTTATTCTGTAATTGCTGAAGCATTAAATACGATTGGTGGCGGAAATGCGTTTGCCCTGATGATTCCAGTATTGGCTGGTTTTATTGCAATGAGTATTGCTGATCGTCCAGGTTTTGCTCCGGGTATGGTTGGCGGTTTAATGGCAGCAAGTAGTGGCGCAGGCTTTCTCGGAGGTATTGTAGCAGGTTTTCTTGGTGGTTATTTAGTTGTCGGTCTTAAAAAAGCACTGTCCAGATTACCATCTTCATTGGAAGGAATCAAAACGATCCTGCTTTATCCATTACTCGGAATTGCCATTACTGGCTTCCTTATGTTCTTTGTTGTCAATAAACCATTTAGTCTGTTAAATACTGCAATCTCAGATTGGTTGACAGGCCTTGGCACAGGCAATGCTGTATTTCTCGGAATTGTACTTGGGCTTATGATGGCATTTGATATGGGTGGTCCAGTTAATAAAGCAGCATATTTATTTGGTACGGGGTTAATTGCAAGTGGCGTGTACGAACCAATGGCAGCGATCATGGCTGCAGGTATGGTTCCTCCATTAGCAATCGCAGTCGCAACAACCGTATTTCGTAATAAATTTAACCAGCAAGAACGTGAGGCTGGAAAAGTAAACTATATCATGGGCCTATCTTTTATTACAGAAGGGGCAATTCCCTTTGCAGCAGCAGACCCGCTTCGGGTTATTCCATCTCTTATGGTTGGTTCTGCTGTGACCGGAGGTTTAAGTATGATGTTCAATATCGGACTGCAAGCTCCTCATGGCGGTATCTTTGTATTCCCACTTGTAGAAGGCGGCTGGCTTCTATATCTACTAGCTGTAGTTATTGGCTCTATCGTATCTGCAGTTTTACTTGGCTTATTAAAAAAACGTGTGGATAACCAAGCTTAAAAAGATTGGTAATTTATGAAGCGCTGTTTAGCAACACCGAGGCATCTGGCAATAAAAGTGTGCATCGGTGTTACTTTTTATGCAGGGAGGAATGACTTAACCATTCTCGTCTTTGAGAACATGATTAGGAGTACGGTGAAGTTAATGCAAAGGCCGCTTTTAGTCGGCCTTCCCTCCTAATAACTTTTAAAAAAAGAACATAGTATAAAAACAACCTTGTAACCTTTCTATGAAATGCTGCAAGGTTATTTTGTTACTCTGATGAATGCTCTTACAGACGTAAGGGACATTGGGAGCGCGATGATGGACATTTAGACCTCGAAATCACATGGCAATGTCTTTCATGATACCAATGACGGACATTGAGAGCGCAAAATCGCATGGCAATGTCTTTCATGATGCTGATGACGGACATTGCGAGCACGAAATCATGCGGGAATGTCTATCATAATGTCAATGACGGACATTGAGAGCGCAAAATCGCACGGCAATATCTTTCATGATGCTGATGACGGACATTGAGACCTAGAAATCTCGCGGGAATGTCTATCATAAGGGCGATGATGGACATTGAGAGCGCGAAATCACACGGAAATGTCTTTCATGATGCTGATGACGGACATTGCGAGCACAAAATCATGCGGCAATGTCTTTCATAAGGGCGATGACGGACATTGCGAGCGCAAAATCGCACGGAAATGTCTTTCATGATGCTGATGACGGACATTGAGAGTGCGAAATCATGCGGGAATGTCTTTCATGATGCTGATGACGGACATTGAGAGCACGAAATCATGCGGGAATGTCTATCATAAGGGCGATGACGGACATTGAGAGCACGAAATCGCACGGGAATGTCTATCATGATGCTGATGACGGACATTCAGGCTACAAAACCACATGACAATGTCTTTCATAAGCGGAATGCCGGTCATCAATTACTTTTAAAGACATTCATTCACTGTCATTATTTGTTTTTTTATCCGCCAACAGCGCTTTGATTTCCCGCAGCTCTTGTTTAATTTCAGCATTCTCATTATATAACCGATCCATCTGCCCGCCTCTGTGATCCTCCTCCTCTTGACCCAGGTAACTTAGGATTACAGCAACAATCAAGTTTAAAATAACCAATGCACCGATAATGATAAACGAAACAAAATAGACCCACGCCCATGGGACTTCACTCATAACCGGTCGGGCAACCTGACTTGCCCACGATTCAAAAGTAACTACCTGCAATAAGGTAAACAGTGACGTATGGAAGCTGCCAAAAAACTCTCCAGGTAGCACATCCCTAAAATAAGTCGTTCCAATAATCGCATAAATAGAGAAAATCAGCATTGATAAACCAAGGATCCCAGTCAGTGCAGGGATAGATTTCATAAGGGAATCAACAATCTTTCGTAACGCAGGAATGGCGGGAATCATTCGGAGTAATCTTAGCACCCGTAGCAATCGCATTACACTAACAAACGGTGTAGTATAAAACACTAAACTCCCTGCTACAATGACAAAGTCAAAAATATTCCATTTCTTTGAGAAGTAGCCCTTCACACCAAGCCCGATCATTTTAAGCAAAAGCTCCACGACAAAGACCCAGATAATAATCCGATCCACTGCTTGCAAAAAAGTATTTCCAATAAAATAAGTCTCTGCGGTAATGACGATCCCGTTTAAAACAATAATCGCAATAACAGCAGATTGAAAATTTTTATGCTCTACCAATTTTTTTATAGTAGCTCTAAAATCACTTTTCTTCATGTTCGAATCTTCTTCTATATCATTCAACTCATTTTACCTCATTTCAGTTTGTCCGACTTTCATAATAGATTCTTTTCGCTTCTTTTCTATTTTATTATGGTTTTATAATTTAAGGCAATTAATAACGAAATATATGATAATATGGTAATAATTAGTAGATGGAAGAGGTGGAATTATGAAGACAGGATTAAAAGCTAGTTCACCAAAGTAATATGCAGCAGTAGAAAAAAATTATTGGTCACTTGCCGGATTATTGTTAGGCATATTTTCATTTTTTCTTTATTGGATCACACCATTCATTCCCATGTTCGGTCTAATTACTTCAATAGTCGGGATTACTTTTTCCCGGCGAAAGCAATCTGGACTTGCCACAGGAATTATTATTGGTTTAGTTTTGAGTATAACTGTTTTGTCTTATATCAGTGGATCAGTATAAGCTACTTTCAAGCACTTATTCTTAATCATTTAAGCTGGACGGACAGCTCCAACTGCTGGAAGCTGTCCGTCTTTTTAAGCTTCCCATAAGAAACTATTCCACCAATATCCCAGCTTTCTTCAAAGCATCACAGGCGGCATCCAGCTTTTCCTGCGTATCTGCCTCCAATGTATGAAGATGAATTCCATTCGTAAGGCTCGAAAGATAGACTGCATTCGTTTCCTGTATCTTTTCAATAAATCGGTTTGCTTCTGCCCGATTGCTTACCATGACAGATGCGGTCAGGTCACCATAAACCGCGTGTTCAACAATGACATCCTTCACCTTAACTCCATGGTCAACAAAAATATTCAATTCTTCCTGTGTTTGCTTGGGTGTATGTTTACATACAACAATTCGTTCCAGAAGACCTTGACTCTTCTGCTTGCCCAGCAGTACATACCCTTGGCTTGTGGCCATAATTGGTTCTTTTTTTGCTTTTAATATTGAGACATCCTGCACAATTACCTGTCTGCTGACATTCGTTTGCTTTGCAAATTCACTGCCAGTAATTGGCTCCTCTGCATCGCGTAACAACTTCATAATTAGGTTTTGCCTTTTTATTGATGACATTTTCTGTTCCTCATTCATTATGTAGCACCTTCCTGAATCCGCAATTTCCTTATGCCATATATTATAGCAAAAAAACGCTTGCCTTTCGCTAAAACTTGTGTAAATATAGATGACAAGACACCTGTATACTTAATAATATAAAAATGTACTTTACATTTCAATCAGGTGTAACAGCAATAGGAAAACAGGGGTTTAAATGTGAAAAATATCACAATATCCAATAAGGGGTTTAGAAATGAACAAATTAAAACTACGAAATTTAGTACAGCAATTTCTGATAGAGGACATAGGGGATACAGATATAACAAGTGAATCCATTTTTCCTCCAAATCAGCCAGGCCATGGCGTTTTTATCGCTAAAGAGTCAGGGGTGGTGGCGGGTTTGGAGATTATTGAAGAGGCCTATATGCTTCTAAATCCTTCCATTACTGTAGTAGTATTTTTTCAAGACGGGGATCAAGTGAGGGGCGGAGATGTACTTGCCGAGGCGCACGGGCCAATTGTTCCGTTACTTGCCGGAGAGCGGGTTATCTTAAATCTTATCCAACGAATGAGCGGAATTGCGACTATTACAGCAAGAAGCGTCAGCGAATTAAACGATCCATCCATACATATTTGTGACACACGAAAAACTACACCTGGCTTACGAATGTTCGATAAATATGCGGTGACATGCGGTGGTGGAAGAAATCATCGCTTCGGCCTGGAGCATGGGGTAATGATTAAGGATAATCATATTTCATTTGCCGGCTCCATAACAAAAGCAGTCCACCAGGTGCGGGAAAAAATTGGCCATATGGTGAAAATTGAAGTGGAAACCGAAACGAAGGAAGAAGTTCTCGAAGCTGTGGAAGCAGGTGCTGACATTATTATGTTTGATAATCGTTCTCCTGCAGAAGTAATTCAATTCAACAAATATGTACCTGATTCTATTATTACAGAAGCGTCTGGTGGTATCACACTTGATAATTTGGCAACATATCAACACACAGGGGTAGATTATATTTCTTTGGGATTTCTAACCCACTCTGTAACTGCTTTGGACATTAGCTTACAAGTAAAACCAGGGCCAAAGAAATCATCAGCAAAGGAGCAATAGACAGATGATAATGAAGAGGAATAGTTTACTGCTGTCATTATTAATTCTACTATTTCTAACCGCATGCGGGGCGTCAGGATCAGCTAGCTCTGAGCAAACAGAGGGAAAAAATACAGCTCTTCAAACCATCATAATTGGTGGAAGAACAGGGGGAGCATGGTCTGTTTTTACAGAAGGAATTGCTGAGTCCATTCGCAGAAAGCATGACGGATCCGTTATTACCGTAGAACCAGGTGGCATTGTGGAAAATCCACCAACTGTTGGGATGAATAAGGTGCCATATGGATTGTCCTATACGATGACGGCTTATGCCGCATACAAAGGAGAAGAACCATATGACCAGCCATATGAGGATATTCGAGCTGTAAGTGTTGTTATTCCTGCAAACTACTATCAGTTAGTTGCCAGAGCAGATTTGGCATATGATTCACTAAAAGAAATTGTAGAGAATAAAGCTCCGATTCACTTGGCTGTAGATCAAAAAGGCTCTGCGGGCGAAATCATCACCAGAAAAATGCTCGACGAGTATGGTGTAACGTATGAGGATATCATCTCCTGGGGCGGGTCAGTCGATCATTTAAGTGGGGCAAAAACATTTGAATTGATGGCAGATAAGCGAGTAGACATAACGGGTGATGCAGTTTCTGTACCTTCGAGTGATATTTTGGAAGCCTCCACAACCATTGATTTAAAAATGCTTGCCTTGGAACAACAGGTAAATCAGTCTGTTGCAGATGAGCTTGGAATGCTGACAGGAAAGATCCAAGCAGAAAGCTACAATTTTCAAAAAGATGATATTAACACGGTAAATACACCAGCTATTCTACTTGTAAACCAAAATGTATCCGAAGAGGAAGTTTATCAAGTTACCAAAGCTATTTATGAGAATTTGGATTATTTAAAAACGGTACATAAGGAATTTGAGAATTTGTCTGGAGAAAACATGATGGATGTTGGAGATGTCCCTCTTCACCCTGGCGCAGTAAAGTTTTTTAAGGAAAAGGGATGGATGGATAGATAACTAGTTTGTCAGGACCAACATGGAGAGAGTTCCTATGGAATGAGGGGTTATTGTGAAGAAGATATTTACGGGGATCATTTTGGCAGAGGAGAAACACAGCTTAACAAAATTACGTTCACAACTATTTGTGTGTATTGCTATTATATTAAGCTTGTTTCAAATTTGGTCTGTCACTTGGGGGAAATTAAACCCAATGAACCAAATGGCTATTCACCTTGCACTTATTTTAGGTTTAACCTTTTTAATTAAGCGTACTGCAAAATCCAAGGCTGTTGTATTTTTCGATTATGTTGCTGTGCTGCTTGCATTAGCGGCCGGAGTGTATTACAGCCTTCACGCCGAGCGAATTGCTGTCCGCATTCCTATAATGGAGCCACTAACAAGTGCAGATATATTTTTTGGATTGGTATTCGTCCTGCTTAGTTTAGAGGCTGCCCGCAGGACGATCGGTTTACCGATTGTAATTATTTCATTAATCGGCATAGGTTATGCACGATGGGGACATTTTTTTGAGGGGATGCTTGGACATCGGCCTTTTACCAACGTGGAGGTGCTCGATGATCTGGCTTTTAGCTTGAATGGCCTCTGGGGGTCACCAATCTCTGTGGCAGCCTCCTTTGTCTTTATGTTTATTCTGTTCGGTGCCTTTTTAAATAAAGCAGGAGCTGGAGAATTCTTCTTTCAGCTTTCCACGGCCATTGCCGGAAGAACCAAAGGTGGCGCCGCAAAGGTAGCTGTGTTGGCAAGCGCCTTTTTCGGTTCTATTTCCGGGAGTCCAACTGCAAATGTCGTAACAACTGGAGCATTTACTATTCCAGTAAGCAAGAAAACTGGCTATAAGCCAACATTTGCTGCAGCTGTAGAAGCCGCTGCCTCTACAGGTGGGAGCATCCTGCCACCAATCATGGGGTCCTCGGCCTTTTTAATGGCTGCCGTTACACAATTACCATATGAGGCAATTGTACTTGCAGCAATCGTTCCAGGAATACTTTATTATGTATCTTTATTGGCAATGGTACACTTTGAAGCATTACGCCTGGATCTTCCCAGAGCTTCCAAAGATTCTATTCCAAAAATTTCGGCCGTTTTAAAAGATGGCTGGCATTACTTCGTGCCATTAGTCGTGTTAATTACCTTTTTATTGGGGGGCGCCAGCGCTTCTCGAACAGGCTTCTACGGTATTATTTCCGTTATTCTTATTAGCTTTTTCAGAAAAAATACACGTATGGGCTGGAAGGGAATTACGGCAGCAATGATTGATGGCGCCAAATCAGCCATCCCCGTAACTACCGCCTGTGCCGCAGCAGGATTAGTTATCGCAGGGATTATGTCGACTGGGCTTGGCGGTAAATTAACTAGTATTGTGCTAGGGTTAACAGAGGGAATGCTTTTGCCAACCTTATTGCTCATTATGGTAATATGTATCATTCTCGGAATGGGCATGCCTGTTGCTGCTGCATATATCTTAACAGCAATGCTTGCAGCACCAGCCCTCATTGAACTGGGTGTACCTATCATGGCAGCACATTTATTCATAGTCTATTTTTCTATTTTTTCAGCAATCACGCCTCCGGTGGCAGTTGCTGCTTTTGCTGCAGCGGGAATTGCTGACGCCAATCCGAACAGGGTTGGCATAGAGGCTGTCAGACTTGGTCTGGTTGGCTTTATCGTGCCATTCCTGTTCGTTTTTGAACCTTCATTATTGTTAAATGGTTCTCTCGGGGCAATTCTTACTTCTGTACTTTCCGCCCTCCTCGGTGTCGTCATGCTCGCAGCCGGCTTAATTGGCTGGTTGGTCAGAAAAGCAAGCATGCTTGAACGTATGCTATTAATATCAATTGGCTTTTTCATGATGTATCCGGGGGTAATATCGGATTTAGTTGGAATAGGCTTCATTGGGGTGGTCGTTCTATTGCAGTGGAGACGTTCTCGCCGAGCTTCTAATGTTCATAAAAAGCAAGTCCTTGAGAAAGTGTATAACTGAATGTAAGCGTGGGGGAAGGTTTTGGAGAGGAGCCGGAGATTTGAGATGGAATGATGAGGGATTGATGATGGGCAGTAGAAAGCTGTAGGGAGAATCTATTAAACTGCATCTCTGAATGTCCGACTTATGCCTGATGATAGACATTGTCAGGCATTTTCACGCTCCCAATGTCCGTCATCTCACTCATGATAGACATTCACACCCAGTTTCGCGTTCCCAATGTCCCTCATCAACCTTATGATAGACATTCACACCCGGTTTCTCGCTCCCAATGTCCGCCATCTACATCATGATAGACATTCACACCCAGTTTCTCGCTCCCAATGTCCGTCATCGCTCTCATGATAGACATTCTCACGCGGTTTCACGCTCCCAATGTCCGTCATCTCACTCATGATAGACATTCACACCCAGTTTCACTCTCCCAATGTCCGTCATCTCACTCATGATAGACATTCTCACGCGGTTTCACGCTCCCAATGTCCGTCATCTCACTCATGATAGACATTCACACCCAGTTTCTCGCTCCCAATGTCCGTCATCAGCCCCATGCCAGGAATTCTTTCAAGATCTTTTCATGACTTTTAACGAGGGGCGTTGGTAATTCATTCGGGTGAAAAAATGCTAAATGAATAGATTCCGTTGCATCCATCGTTAAGTCTCCTGTATAAGTTTCTGAAGAATAAGCAACGGTTACGACGTAAAATTCGTCCCCATTTTCATTCTCCTTCCATAATTCTTTTCGCAACCTCACTTCTACCAATTTCCGAGCACTCCTTTAACAAGGCTCACTAGCCCTCTTAACAACCAAATAACTAATCTGATTGGCAGGAACAGCAATTCCGGTATCCAGCTGATTATATCAGAAATGACTTCTGCTCTTCGCATACGTCTGTCTTCTTTTCTTTCTTTCATAGCCAAAACCTTACCCCTCCATTTCCGGTTAGCATCTATTCTTTTTTACGCTTCCCGGAAGATTAGGTTTCGTTTTTTGATTATAATAACAATAATGAATGATAATTCTTTTTAGTGGAAAAATGGAAAGGAGCATATAAATCTTATGCATCTGTGAAGAAATTTGGTAATATGAGAACAGAAGAAAAATGAGCGCCACTTGCTCTTAAAAATGGCAGCTTGGCAATATACTTCCACTATAAAGGAGTAAGAATAACAATGGCGGATTGGAATCAAAGATTATATACATATATTTTGGATAACACGACAAAAATTACAGACGAATGGCTCGCACTTAGAGACAATACTTCTGATTCCGTTTATTCGATAGATGCAGGGTCAGAAGCAGAACAGACGCTTCGCAAGCAGAATAAAATGACGAATCTGACTATAGCAAGTAGTCTTCTCGGGGACGAAGGTAATTTTGAACAAAATAAGATCGAATGGGCTCATTTGGTTGCAGAAAGCAGGGTTGCCAGCAACACGCCATTCCCTGATGTCATCGATGCCCTAAGCAGGGTCAGAAAAGTTTTTGGTTGGCAAATTGAACGATTTGTAAATGAGCAGGAAGAAACAATTCCCACAGAGGTCATCTTAAAATGGGGTGAGACGATTCACTTAGCATTTGACGAGTTAAATATTGCATTTACCCGTACATATGCAGAACTGATGAACACCCGACTATCAGCCCAACAAAGTCTTATTGATGAACTCGGCGCACCTATTATTAAGCTTAATGATACCATTGGGGTATTACCGGTAATTGGAGAAATTGATACTTTCAGGGCCAGGAAGATCGCAGAGGTAGTCCCTAATAAATGTATGGATGAGGAGATTACCAGGCTATTTATTGACTTATCAGGGGTTTCGGTCATCGATACAATGGTAGCAAATCAAATTTTTCAAGTGACACAAGTTTTAAATTTGCTGGGAATTGAAGTTACTTTTACAGGAATTCGCCCGGAGATTGCCCAGACATCTGTACAGCTGGGACTTGATTTTTCTAAGATGACCACTTTCAGCTCGTTGCAGCAAGCATTAAGAAAAGAACGCTACGTACTTACCGAAGCAGAATAAGAACTCAGGCCCACCCTTGCTCAAGCAAATGAGAACTCCCGCTTGGGCTTTTTACATACCAAAAGAGGCTGAAAGGTAATATTCCTTCCAGCCTCTTTACTATTTGCTTAAATCAATTTTCTTACTTAACATATATACAAAAAATCCACCAACCGTCATGGATAATAATTCTCCAAGTCCTACGGTAAGCCATGTGTAAAAGAACGGCAAATCAAGCATAATTGATAGTTGTCCAGCAACTGTAAACATAGATAATGCAAAAATTACAGCAGTTACTGCCATCTTTACTATTTGATTTGAAATGTTTTTCGTAGCAGCACGGCATAAAATTAGTACTAAAAATGTTGCAAGTCCACCAATAGGTACATCGAGCATCCATGTTGGGGACATGAAATTAGCAAACACTACACCTAATGTTACAGCAAGGACATATCGTTTATGATAGAGTGCGAGATAATTGAACATCTCTGACATTCTTAGCTGGATAGCTCCAAAGCTAAATACTGCAAACCAGGCTGTAACAACTACATATAGTGCTACAATGAGCGCTACTTTAGTTAGTTCGCTGACGGATGTGGTAACCGATGTGTTCGAAATCGTTTTATTCAATTTACTATCTCCTTTGTAAGACAGTTTCCTACTGTCTTAGTAATAACTACGACCAAAGGAAGACCAAGTGCCGTAGTGCAGACCTTTGCAAGCCTGCCTGCCTATTATAGCAAACTATTTTAAATTCGAATAGGCATTCTTTACTTTATTGTCCAGCCACCATCCATTGGCATAACTGCTCCATGTATGTAATCTGCTGCATTACTTGCCAAAAAAAGCGTCAGACCAGCAACCTCCTCTGGCTGAGCCCAGCGCCCGGCAGGTGTTTCACTTGCTACCCAATCGGCCATCGCACCATCCCCAGCAAAATCAGCTGCATTCATTGGAGTTTGAATAGCTCCCGGTGCAATCGCATTTGCGCGGACTCCTTCACGGCAATAATCCAGATCAAGCTGCTTGGTATAACCGATAATGGCATGCTTAGAAGCTGTATAAGCAGCTCCTCCCCCACCAGCAACAAGCCCTGCAATCGAAGCCATATTCACGATGACCCCAGAGGCATTTTCTATCATATGGGGAAGAATGGCATTCGTTACAAAGTAAGTGCCTTTTATGTTTGTATTCATAACCCTGTCCCATAATGCTTCATCCGTATCCAAGGTTTTTGCATAGCCATCCAGCACACCAGCTGTATTTAGTAAAATATCAATTCTGCCAAATTCAGCTAAAGCATGCTGAACCGCTTCTTCAACGACTTTCTTTTCTGAAACACTGCCCTCGATAAACAAAAATCGAGCTTCATATTGCTGAAAAAATTCGTTTAATCCTTTTCCAACGAGATCAAAGCCAACTACATTTGCACCATTTTCTAAAAAAGCTAATGCTTGTGCTCGGCCAATACCTGAACCTGCGCCGGTTACAAATACTGTTTTTCCGTTAAACTCAGGAAATCTCATCTTATTTTCCATTAGCGGCGGGCTTCCTGCTCAACAATCTGCCAATCATCAGCAAGAATGTCGCAAACGGTTGGGCTGAACATGGTGTAGCCCTCCCCCTCTACATTAATCAAAAAATATGGATTCAATCTTTCTCCATCATGCTCTGTTTCACCAACAAGCTTCACATATAGCTCAGGGCCTCCCCAGCCCTGACGGATTACCTTTTTACCTGCCTTTACTTGTGGGAGTATTTCTTCAAATGTCATGCTTATTCATCCTTCCTTCAACCAAGTATTCTGTCATGTTAGTATAGGGCAAGAAAAACGAGAAAGCAATGGAAGCAGCGCTATATTACGCTTATACATATCCTAGTTTTTTTGCTTCAAAAAGCAGCTCTTCCCTAAAAGCAGGATGGGCGATATCAATTAATGCTTTCGTGCGTTCTCTAATTGCCTTCCCCCGTAATTTTGCTACACCATACTCTGTTACAATATAATCAACATCGTTTTTGGAAGTGGTCACAGGAGTGCCTGGCTTTAATGTAGGGACTATTTTTGAAATTGTATCTTGTTTCGCTGTTGAGTGCAGACAAATAAACCCCTTGCCTCCTTCTGAAATGCGGGAAGCTAATTGGAAATCAGCTTGCCCCCCCGTGGAAGACCAGTAATTTCCTCCTACCATTTCGGAATTGACCTGGCCAAGAAAATCAACCTCTACCCCTGCATTTACCGTTACTAAATTCTTCACTGCCTGCAGCTCACAAATATAGTTTGTCTTGTTTACAGGAAGCATATAAACATCCTTATTTTCATGTAGGAAATCATACAGAGATCTGGAACCATAAGCGAAGGTTGCTGTCATTTTTTCTTTATAGAATGGATTATTTTCATTTGTTACGGCACCACTATCAAATAAGTCGATAATTTTTTCTGGAATCATTTCCGTATGTATACTCAAATTTCTATGATGCTTTAAATAATCCATAATGGCATTGGGAATAGAACCAAAACCAATTTGCAGCACATCTCCATTATGGATAAGTTCAGCAACATGCTCTCCAATGCGTTTATCCTTTTCTGACTGGCGCAATACAGCGGGGGCCTCAGGTAACGCTTGGTGATTTTCAATTAGGGCTGTAACTTGCGAAATATGTATTTGATTTTCCCCAAAGGTACGAGGCATATTCTCATTTACTTCAAGTAATACGGTTTCAGCCGTTGATAGCAGTGCAGCAGTATGATCACAATTGGCACCTAGTGAGAAGTAGCCATTTTTGTCCATTGGGGAAACCACTGCCATTACTACTGGATTTCTTGCTGTTTGCTTTAACAGTGCTGGTATATCTGAAAAGTGATTTGGCAGTAGATCTAACTTGCCTTCCTTAAACGCCTTACGCTCGGTTGCTCCCATAAACATTGATATCAGTTTTACCTTTTCCGGGTCTACCTCCAACACATCTCTTGTTGAAAACATTTGAAAAAGACGATTCCCCTGCAAATGTCCTGCAGTCTCCAATTGTTTCATTAGACCGTATGGCTCGCCTGCAAGTAGTGGTGTGATCAAATCCGTTTCCGGTTTAATAAAAGTTATCACGTCTGCCGGGCTGCATAATTTCCTTCTGTAATCATTTGTTATATTCATAGCCATCCTCCCCTTTTAATATTTCTCTACAACTAGCGTACAAAATTTTTATAGTAATGAATAGTGGGAAAAAGACGTAGGAATTTCTTCCCTCGCATAAAAACTTCTTATTAAGGGTAAGAAATGAATAGACAGATTTATGGGAGGTTACATAGTGGAAACAAAGATGAATAAAGGAATTATCACCGCATTAGCATCTATTGGGATCGCGCAAGGGCTTAAGATCCTTACACATAAAAGGCTGACAGGGAAATGGGATATCAAGCAGGCAGCAACGACAGGCGGGATGCCGAGTTCTCATTCTGCGGGGGTCTCTGCATTGGCAACGTATATTGCTGCAAATAAAGGCTCGCGCCATACGGAAACTGCACTAGCTACCGTATTTGGAGTGATTGTAATGTATGATGCGCAAGGGATTCGCCGGCATACAGGGGAGATTGCTCAGCTTGTTAATGAGTTGGAGGATAAATTTGCTGACCTATCAGGAGAATTTCCTAGCTTTGAGTTTGTTGCCAAAGAGAAGGAGTTAAAGGAAATTCTTGGCCATCAACCGCTGGAAGTATTGGGTGGTGCATTACTGGGTATAACGCTTGGGTTCATTTCTGCAAAGTATGAAGACAGCAAAGAGGGTACACGCACGCAATGAAAAATTGCGTCTGTGTACCCTTTATTTATTTAAATATATTTAACTTTATTAAGCTTGTCTCTTTAGTCAGCTACCCTCGCGCATTGCACTACCGCTTCTTCCAACACATCGATTTCTGCTAAAATATCGCCCAGCTCCGTAAATTCATTGGGATGGTGACTAAGCCCATCTACAGAAGGAACGAAAATAAGGCCAACAGGGCAAAGTTTTGCCATATTCATTGCATCATGACCTGCGCCACTATGCATCTGCTGATAGGATAGCGATTTTTCTTCGCAAATAGTTACAAGATCTTGATTCATCTCTGCCGATAATTGCACAGGCTCTTCCGAAGCAATTTCAACTGTTTCGATGTCCAGCTCCCTTTCGGCTTGGATCTTAGCGATAGCATGATGGACATGTTCAGCCACCCGTTGCCTTGATTCCAAGCAAGTGGAACGAATATCAATTTTAAGCTCTACCTCTCCTGGCACAATATTCATCGCTCCATTAGGTAAATTCAAATACCCAATCGTAGCAACTGTGCCAGCCGCTTCTTCAAGCTTCGCAGCTCGTTCCAGCTCGAGAGATAACTCAGCGGCACCAAGAAGTGCATCCTTTCTCATGTTCATTGGTGTAGTACCTGAGTGGGAAGCCTTGCCGAGCATCTTTACTGAAAATCGAATTGGTGCAGCAATTCCAGTGACAATCCCAATTTTCTTTTTGTTGTTTAATAATACAGGCCCTTGCTCTACGTGCAATTCGAAAAAGGCTTTTATTTTCTCATCCGCCCTGCTCGCCTGATCAATTTGGTCATAATCCAACGCACATAAAGAAAATGCCTTTTCAACCGTAATCCCATCACGATCTTTGAGCTGTCTATATTTCTCTTTTTCCAGTGCACCTGTCATTGCTTTACTACCAAGCGTGGAGACACCAAAGCGGGCAGATTCTTCACAGGCAAAGGAAATAATCTCGATTGGATGCTCTGTTATGATGTTTTTTTCATTCATACGTTTCACTACTTCCAGTGCAGCCGTTACTCCAACCGCCCCGTCATAGCGCCCTCCTTGATAAACCGTATCCAAATGCGATCCCATAAGAACGGGGGGCAGCTCATTATTTCTACCTTGTCTCCGTGCAATCATATTTCCACTTGGGTCCAGACGTACCTCCATGCCCTCCGCAATACACAAGCGCATAAAGGCATGTGTGCACGTTTGTTCCAGGTCTGTATAAGCAATTCTTGTAATCCCTTTATCCCCTGAATTATATTGATTCACTTTATCCAGCAATAATTTATATCTATGTTTTTGTACCATGACTAAACTCCCCGACAAAGATTTCTGTATCTACATTATAGCGGGAAAAGAGGCGGTTGTCCTTGTGAAAAAGTATAAAAATGTTATTTTAACATTTATTCTTTCGTTCATTTCCGTGATATATCAACTATACGAGAACCCATTCTATACATATTGTAGTTATATATGTTTAGAAATGAGGTGCAAGACAATGAGTAAAAGATCACCACATACTGATTATCCCCGTTGGAATGAACTTCCGTATGCAGGAGAAACGAAAGCACCTGACAATGCCGAAGCTCCTTATGCCGGCAGCTGGACAACATACTTTATTCGATACCAACAGGATGAATGGGTATCAGCCTTCAATGGAAAGACGATTCACTTTAAAATTCGTCATCCGGAGTCGATCGACTGGTATAAACAATTAGCTGTTGTACAACGAACGCAGCGAAAGTTAACGAGGGAACAAAAAACAATTGCCACATACTGGGGATCAGGAGTAGCTACTAAGCAATGGACACCGATTGCAGATCAACTAATCGATTCCTATGGCGTAGAGGCTCCGAGGGGTGCAAGAATATTAGCAGCACTGCATGCGGCAATAAATGATGCATTTGTTTTAACATGGTCTTATAAATTCAAATGGTTTGTCGCCCGTCCAAACCAATTAGATCACAACCTGGCAACCTTCCTTTGTACGCCGAGACACCCTTCTTATCCATCTGGTCATGCGGCTGTCGCCGGTGCTGCGGAAACTGTTCTTTCATACTTTTTCCCTGCAGAAAGACGTCGCCTGCACGAGCTAGCTGAAGAAGCTGCACAATCCCGCTTATATGCAGGGGTCCATTTCCCAGTAGATAATGAGCAAGGATTACGTTTAGGAAGACAGGTAGGAGAACTAGCTGTGGATCAATTACGCGAGGAAA
Source organism: Virgibacillus halodenitrificans (assembly GCF_001878675.1). NCBI lineage: Bacteria > Bacillati > Bacillota > Bacilli > Caryophanales > Bacillaceae > Virgibacillus > Virgibacillus halodenitrificans. The sequence goes on from NZ_CP017962.1 coordinate 3,770,495, forward strand.
GAGATACAGAGGATCATAACATTGATACACCATACAGACATTCCGCAAATGTAAAACTAACTCCGCCACCGTATGAACAAGTTATTCCATTTGAATTTGATGATCACTGCGGTTCCTTGACTATGAACGAGGATTATAGAGAGAAAAAGTCAGCCCCAACAGCAAACAAGCACAAGCCAAAGCTATTTTACTAGTAGAAAATAGAAGCACGATATCAGAGTGAGGCTCTTTTTTACAACTAATTCAATAATCTCTGCTTTTGTCCATTAACCATCTATATCAACAAAAAAAACGCGGTACTACTGAAAATGTTAAGATACAAACACATCTCGTATATTCGTTGTTGAAATAAACTCCCTCAGTTAGATTCAGATGAATGGAGTGTTGATAATTAAGGCCCCGAAGTAACTAAGAAGATAGAGGCTGCGTAAAACACCGCTACGGGGAAATATTCCGCTTTCCGCGGGCGGCTGATGAGCTTCCTCACGCTACGCGTTCGGGGATCTCATCGAGGCCTCTCCTCCCGCAGGAGTCTCCATATTCCCCCTTCGCTACTATTAATTATTATATCTACGAAGAAAAACTGTGTTCGCATACACCCAGAATGTGCTGTGTAAGAATTGATTGGAGTGGAGTGCGGCGACTCCTGCCGGAATAGCATGAGCTGAAGACCCTGGACGTAGCGTAGCGGAGGAAGCGGCTGAAGCCATGCCGGCGGAAAGCGTCCGCATGCAACGGAAATCAATCGGGCTTACCTCTTCAACTACTTCAATGAGCTTTCCAGCAACATAGTTAATTTATATAATCTAAACACGAAAGTTACTTCGGAGTTTTTATCTATTTTTCGAACCATTGAATAACCTCAACATATATACTAGAACAAAAAAACGCAGACTTCATATCTGCGTTTTTTTCGTATCTATTAATTATACAATCCTTCATCCTCCAGCTTTTTCTTTCCTTTGAAAGCAAGCGTAACAAGGACAATATTAATAATTAGCATTGCAATAATGGTATACAATACAAGTGTGTAGCTTCCAGTTAAATCATAAACATAACCATAACCAGGCAATGCCACAATACCAGCTACTGCTAAACCAATTCCAATAGATGCATAGATTTGACTATATTCTTTATTACCAAATATAGAAGACGTTAGCAATGGTCCCAATGTTCCAATGGATGCTGTTACAAAACCAAAAATACCAATTGCTAATGTGAAGATAGCCGCATTTCCTGGGACAAAGATTAATAAACTAACAGCTACAATTCCACTTAGCATAGAGATAATAGCAGTATTTTTCGCTCCAATTTTATCTGACATAAAGCCAAACGCAAGAGCTCCAACGAGCATACCTACCATGAATGCACCCATTACTTTTCCTGCGAAATCAACCTCGTAGCCGATTCCCATCGCATATGGTCCAATATGCTGTGCAAAGCTGCCAATTGCTGTCATAAAGAACAGGAACAGAAGCATGGAGTAAAATGCCAATGATTTCTTAGCATCCGCCATGGTTACCCCACGCTCTGCAGGCTGAGACTGCTTTTCACCCTCTGGCACCTGAAGCATGCCATATGGTAACAAGCCTTTTTCTTCTGGCTTCTTTCTAATAAACAATAATATAACAGGAACTACGATAATAATCGCCGCCACACCTAAGATGATGTAAGCTTGACGCCAGCCCTGCTCTCCAATTAAGCTTCCGGCTAATGGTTGAATGAACGCACCAAACAAGCCAACCGCTGCCATCATGATACCCATTGCCAGTCCATTTTTTTCTTTAAACCAACGATTAATTAATACAGGACCTGCCATTGTCGTAACAAAAATTGCGCCAAAAGCCATCGGCACAGAAAGCACATACCAGCCCCACACAGAATCCATCAAGCCAAATAGTGCAAACGAGCCTGCTTGTAGGATAATAGCAATAATCAAAAGGCCGCGAATGTCATATTTAGCCATCATTTTACCTGCCAATGGTAAGAAAAACATTGTTACAATGGAAGAAATACTAAGATAGATAGTTAAGTTTCCAATTCCGATCCCTAAATCCTGTGATACTGGTGCCAAAAACAATCCACCAGCATTATTTATTCCTCCACGTGCCAGTCCAATCATAATCGATAAGCCTAATAAGACCCACCATGCAAAATGAATCTTCCCTTTTGTTCCCCGCATAGTTTATTCTCCCTTTAAAATCCACAAGCCTGTTTTATCAGACTTGTGGATCAATGTTTTATTATTTAACGAAGCTGGATGGATCCTCCGTCCACCATAATCGTTTGCCCTGTAATATAATCTGAATCCTCACTTGCTAAGAAAACTGCTACTCTACCGATATCTGCTTCAATTTCGCCTGCTCTTCTTAATGGAATACCGGAAAGCATTCTTTGATAATATTCCGGGTTAGCCTCTGCCCATTGAATCATTCCTTCAGATTTAGCAATCGGAGAAATAATATTTACATTAATACCATATGGACCAAACTCATTCGCAGCAACACGTGTAATTCCGCGAATAGCCTCTTTTGCAGCTGCATAGGATCCTTGGTTCACATCGCCTTTAATTCCAGCGCCTGATGCGAAGTTAATAATTTTTCCTTTTGTTTCCTTTAAGTAAGGAAGTGCTGCCTGCATAAAGTAGAATGTTGGATAAAATCCTGTATTAAAGGATAGATCCATTTCTTTTTGAGTTATATCTTCAATTGAAGCCATTTTGGATGCGTGTGCATTATTTACAAGAATATCAATCGTACCCAATTGATCTGCAACCTGCTTAACTACTCCCGCAAGCTTATCATGCTCCATTAAATTTGCTTGGATAAACATACATTCCGGTTGGTACTCCTGAAGTTTTTTAACTGTTTTCTGGCCTGCTTCTTCGTTAAGATCGACAATAGCAACCTTTGCACCTTCCTTAACAAAAGCTGTTGCCATTCCGCTACCAATACCACCAGCGCCGCCAGTAATTATTGCTACTTTGCCCTGTAATTTTCCCATTTATATCTCCCCTTTTTCATTAAATATATTATTTGCATATCCATCATATAATGTATTGACTAACAAATCAATCAATAAATTTTAGTGGCAAATTAGAAAAATAAAGCGATTTTTAGTTGAAGCTCCTTTTATTTTTCCACTAATGCTATAATAAATGCATTATAGTTACATGTTTTAAATAAAGTGAGGCAAAAAGAATGGCTAGAAGTGAAGAACAATTTAAGAAGATACGTGATCAACGATATGAGGAAATTAGTAATGCTGCATTAAAGATCTTCGCCCGTAAAGGATTTGCAGGCACAAAAATAAGCGATATAACTTCCTCCATCAATCTCAGTCACGGATTGCTATATCATTATTTTAAATCCAAGGAAGAGATTTATGTTGCACTCATTACAAATGTACTGGAATTATTTAGCCAAGCGGTTGAAGAGGCAGAAAGTAATAACGGTACACCATATGACAAGCTACGCTGGTTGACAGAGCTTACATTTAAGGGAGATTTTGATGTGGCATTAGACCGGCACATGCTTCTTATGGAGGCAATGCAAGCCGATTTCCTTTCTCAGGATACAAAAGAACAAATTATCGACCAATATACGACGGCATTAAAAGGGATTGGCAGAATTATAGCTGAAGGACAACAGACTGGTCTTTTTCGTGATGGGGATGAAATGGAGCTGGCAGCTTACTATATATCTCTATCTCAAGGAATTACACTGTGGAATGCCAAGGGATTGTATCCCATTCGTGTATCTGCAGATATGGTATTGGATCCGTTAATGAAGCGGGGTTAAAAGGACAATCTATCATTTCTACAACAAGCAATACTTCTATTTACATTAAAAAACAAGCTGGCATCATTACCAGCTTGTTTTTATTTATCAACCTGTATTCACTAAACCTGCAGCAACACCATTAATTGTAAGTAACACTTCTGTCACCAGTTCTTCGGATGGATTTGACGTTTCTCTTAGCTTTTGGATCAAATCAACCTGCAGGAAATTAAGTGGATCAACATATGGATTACGAAGATGCACGGACTCTTTTATATTAGACGTGTGACTTAGCAGCTCTTCGTTTCCGGAAATCTGCAGCAGCGCCTTCTTCGTACGTTCATACTCCTCGGCAATATCTTCATAAATCCGATTTGCCAACACAGGATCCTCTACCAACTCTAAATATTCCTTCGCAGTCTTCATATCAGCTTTCATCAAGGCCATCTGTAAGTTATTAATAGTGGAATGGAAGAAGGACCACTCCTTATACATTGTTTGCAAAATTTCTAAGTTACTTCCATTCTCTTCAATGAAGGATTGCAAACCTGTTCCCGCTGCATACCAAGCAGGGAGCATATGTCTGGATTGCGTCCAGGCGAATACCCACGGAATTGCCCGCAAATCCTCAAAACGCTGACTGTTTTTCCGGCTCATTGGTCGTGAACCAATATTTAAAGCACCTAACTCTGTTAATGGAGTTGCCTGATTGAAATACGTCAGAAAGTCAGGGTCGCCAAACACGAGCGATTGGTATTTTCTTAGGGATTTTTCTGAAATAGCCTCCATGGCATCCTCCCATTCTTTTTGACGCAGTTCAACCTGGTCAGAAGAACTGGACACCTTGGCACACGCTTCAAATAAGGCTGCAGCAGCTTGCTCCAGATTACGATAGGCGATATCTTCAAGTAAATACCTGGAGGAAAGTACTTCCCCTTGCTCCGTAATTTTTACACCATCGCCCAAGGTTTCCATTGGTTGGGAAAGAATACTTGTATTTAAAGAACCGCCCCCGCGGCCTAATGAACCACCACGACCATGGAAAAACTTCAGACGGATATCATATTCTCTTGCTGTATTATGAATTTCCAACTGTGCTTTAAATAATCGCCAGTTTGCACTTAATGTACCGCCATCCTTACTTCCGTCCGAGTAGCCGAGCATGATTTCCTGACGTCTGTCGCGTGATTGGAGCTGTTTCCGATATACATCTGTATCGAATAATGTTTGCATAATTTTCGGACCAGCAATCAGATCATCAATTGTCTCTAAAAGTGGTGCAACATCAATGTCACTTTCTACACTTCCATCCGGATAAAGTCGATAGATACCCGCTTCTTTAGCTAGTACCATGACTTCCAATAGGTCACTCGGTGCTTCTGTCATGCTAATTAAATAAACTTCAATTGCACGCTTACCAAACTCTTCATGGGCTTTTTTAATCATCCGGAATACACGCAACATCTTTTGTGTTGCCTCAGAATAACTGCCATCAAACAGTAGTAATGGGCGTTGATCATTTAGAACCTCGAGAAGAATTTTCTGCTTTTCCTCTTCGGTCAAGTTAGAATAATCATCTGTGACATGTACTGCCTTCAAAATCTCATGAATAGCAGCTTCATGCTCCCCACTATGGTTCCGCACATCAAGGGTTGCCAGATGGAAACCAAACATCTGCACCTGGCGAATTGCTTTACGAAGCGTCTTCAGCTTTTTTGGTTTCGGCAGATGTGCCTCTGCATGCTCCTTAATTTCAATAAGATCATTTGCCAGCTCCTCCGAAAACTGATAGCCGTTTTCCGTTTTTCCTGTTTCCCGTAGCCGCTTTAAAATAATGGCAAACTTACGGCGATATACCTCGGACTTCACTGGCCATTTCTCTTTATCTACTAAATAGGTACCCTCCTCTTGCTCTACCTTTTCAATAAATTGAGGGTTAATGGTAATACGTTCACTTGACTGACTAAAACGTCTCATTAGATCAACAATGGTGCTATCGTATTTCTTCAAAATAAGCTCCCGTTGCATCCCCAACGTCTTCCACGTAATTTCTGGCGTTACATTTGGATTACCATCCCGGTCACCGCCAATCCACGACCCAAACTGAATAAAGTTTGGTACCTTCCAGTCCTCCTCAGAAATTTGGGATTGTAGCTGCATCTCCAGATCCTGAAAAACGTCTGGTAAAGTATGGAATAGTGTTTGATCAAAATAATAAAGACCGTTTTTCACTTCATCAAGCACTTCAGGCTTCCGATGGCGCAGTTCATCTGTATGCCATAATGCTGTAACCTCATTAAATAAACTTTCCTCCACATATGCGCGCTCATTTTTTGTTGTTTGTGGATTGTCTAACTTCCGTAAAATTTCAGAAATTCGTTTTTGGATTTCTAACACGGTACGCTTGGTCGCCTCTGTTGGATGTGCTGTCATAATTAGTTCCACAGATAATTCATTAAGTACGTCCTGAATATCCTCATTTGTGAGGTCATAGTTTTTCACGTTGGATACTGTCTTTTCCAAAGAGAAGGACTGACTCTCCTCCTCCTTCAATAAATACTCGCGTCTCCGGCGAATACGATGATTTTGTTCCGCAATATTAATTAAATGAAAATAAATAGAAAAAGCTCTAATCACCTGCTGTCTCATAGGCGGCTGTAGTGTGCTAATTTCATTTTTTAGTGTTTGATACGTATCCGCATCATATGTTTTACGAATACTTTTCGTCATTTCCCGAATTGTTTCTACTTTGTCAAATAGCTCCTTGCCACCATGGAGTACTAAAATTTCCCCCAAAATACTGCCGAGCATATTCACATCTCGTCGAAGTAATGCATTGCTGTCAGTCGTTACTGTCATCCTGTTTCCTCCTTGATTGTTGGCTGAAATTAGTAGAATTCGTATGCCCTCTGAATCTAGCATGAATTATGTTGCTTTTTTGGTTATTTTTATAATGATAGCATAGTAGATGATATATTTCGAGAATTCTGTATTATTTAAGGATAGAAAGATAGATAAACAGTCTTTTTTCATGTTCCATGATTGGGTTTATTGATAGAGACTATTTAGCTTTAATTCGTCAGAAATATTGTCCGTGTTAAATGTATAATTAGTCATTAGAAGTTTTCTATTTTAAACAAAAATAAGCTAGCCAAGAATTGTTCTTCTGTCTTGTCTAACTTGTATGTAAAAGTAATTTCAGCTATCAAAAATCTCTCATCTATTTATTATTGAGCAAGGTAGTTGCGGAGGATATAGATTCGATTTTACCAGAAACCCGATTTAGTCTTTATGCTATCTTTCACATTCTCATACATTTTATCTAATTGTTCCAGTTGTTTACTATTCTCTTCAAAGCGAAGTCCTAAAGCTTCATTCGCTTCCCCATCAAAGCTGTTTTCTATCTTACTTAAAATTCCTCTATGTTTTTCAGATAGAGAGTGCAAGGCATAACAGTGTTGTAGATAAGCTTTAAAAAAGGCTGCTTTTGTCTCCAGGTCAGCTTTGATGTTTGATTTTAATTCTTTCTTTTGGCTTTGCGTCTCCCAAAAATCCTCCCACCCTTCAGTTAAATCGTCCATCGTATCACCACACTTTTACTTTTTTAATTGCAACCACTGAGCAAGCTGTGTATCAGCTTTGTTAAAATCATTGCTCATTTTTTCCATATGGTAGGCGATCTCATCTGTATCCGACAAGGCTTTTCCTATCATAGACATTAATCCTTCAAATTCTTCGATGTCTAACAGCATAGGACCTCCTTCTTCGTCGATGTTAGTGTAATCTGCGAAATATTCATTGACGTGCGCTGTACTCAATTTATCGTATTGACCAGTGCCTACTTTAGCTAGATATGTATTTTTTAACTCGGTCATTGATTCCACATAATAATCAAGAAAATTCACCAGCGCTTTTCGTGTTGCTTCGATTAGTTCAGAGCTGCCTTCCAATTCTTTAACATACGCCGCCATGAGACTACCCTGAATACGAATGTAAAAATTTTCGACCCCTTTGTTCTTCATTTTTAATGGCGAAGAAGCTAATTGTCTATGAATTTTTTCATCATAAAGGGTGCTGGGTAAAAAATATCCTTCTTTATCATACAAGTCTTCAACCATATAATTTTTAATCTTATGTGTACTAATTCCTTTCGAACTATCTTTGGGCTCAGACATATAGTAGACCGAACCAATGGAATCGTTATAAAAAGTACCCACAAAGTCGTCTGGATATGTGTAAGATATAATGTTGTCTTTAAATTTCCCTTTAGCAACCTCTTGCTGTTCTTCCTCGGACAATAAAGAATAAACATCAGCTGCAGCAAATGTGATTGCATTGGAATCATGTTTAACTGCATAATACTGAGCCAAACCACCTCCAAGTGAATGCCCAACAAAAGTAATGTTGTCTGCTCCATATTTTTTTACGGTGTCAGCTATTATTTTTTCTGATTCTGTAAATTGGTTTTTGTTTACATAGGTGATGGTTTTTTCGTTGGAGTTTAATTTTGCTTTACCAGTTGATAAAGCAGCATCTTGAGAAGGTGATGCTATATACTCTGTTGTTCCATATCTTTTTTGGTATAATTGGGATCACCAAAAACAATACCTTGAATATCTTCTGTTAGATCTTTTTCAGCTTTATCAATACCTGTGATGCTATTGCCATCATAAACAATGTTACCATCTTTTAAAGTGGCACCGCCGCCGGCACCAGCTAAGCGAGCGTCTTGAGAGGGAGATCCTACATATTTCTGTTCTACCTGCTTTTTCTCAACTTTAGGAAGTTCTGTACCTCTAAAGCTGATCACTACTTCTTCCGTATCTGGGTTTTGTAGAACATACCCTTTGAGTCCGGTGTCTTTATCTTGAATGGTGTCAACTGTTGACCAAGCAGACGCTTTTCCGTTTCTTGCTTCATAATAGACTTCGTTAACATTGTCCACATAGGTCCTAGCAGATATTCTACTTGCTAATTGATCATTTATAGCCATCTTTTTACTCCTTTCTAAAAGGGGGAACGTTGGGGGGGGGATAACATGAAAAAAATTTTTTTAATTATAGGATTAATTATACTATTAGGGGGCTGTAATGTGAACTCTGACAATAAAATTGAGGATGAAATAAATGTAGACAAAGCAAAGGAAAACGTTGAATCATATCTTTTTAATAACTTCGAAGATGTTAAGTCTGTGGAAATCAAAGATATTTATATCGACCCTATGGGTGGTATAGCAGTAGATGGTACAGTGAATGGTCATGCTAAATACACTGCAGGAATCGAAAGTGATTTACGTGTAAGTAATATGGCTGTGGGTGACGATTTCCCTAACAGAAAAGAAGAATGTAAAGAAAGAAGATGTGATTAACAATAAAGAGACGCCTAAGCGTCTCTCTTATATTTATTAACCTTCCATCTCATCTTGTGGTGTCATTTCCACAATGTTACCATCTTTTAAAGTGGCCCCTCCACCGGCACCAGCTAAGCGAGCAGCCTAAGAGGGAGATCCTTGTGGCACTTGCTTTTCCACCATTCTCGGAAGTTCGGTGCCTCTAAAACTGACTACTACTTCTTCAGTTTCAGGATTTTGTAAAACGTAGCCTTGAAGCCCAGTGTCTTTGTCATTGATGGTTTCTTTTGTTTTCCAATAAGACATTTCGCCCGTACTCTTTTTTATTTCAAGTGTTTCAACTGCATTATTATATGTTTCTTCTGAAATCCTCGCTGCATAATCTTTTATATTGCCCACAAAAATACCCCCATTTATAAATTATATTGAGGTGATTTAAATTGAAAGGTCTTACTTTATTTCTATTCATTTCCATTATTATACTATTAGGAGGTTGTAATGTGAACTCTGAAAAAAATGCATTTGATGATGAAACTATTTCTAAAGCAAAAAGTGTTACAAAAAGTTACGTTCAAAATAATTATAAAGAAGTTCAATCTATTGAATTAACAGAACCGTATATAAATCCCATGGGTGCTATGACGATAGACGGCGAAGCTTTTGAAAAAACTACTTATTATTCTGTTCATTATGTTGTTACTAGCTGTTTGTAAGGTGAATTCTGAACAAGAAAACGAGTATGACCAACAGACAATACAAAATGCTAAAGCAAATGTGGAAAGCTACCTTGTGAATAACTATACCAATATCAACAATATTCAACTCGACGAATAAGATTACATTTTCAAATGATACTAGCGATCCAATGGGTGGATTGATGATTCGGGAAACTGTAAATGACAAGGTTGATTTCTCGGCAAGTGTAGATCCCAAAGAACTAAGCGTTCAAAGTTTAGGAGAAACAAAGGGTTTCCCTGAGGTAAAAGAAGAATGTAAAGAAAAAATTTGTGATTATTAATCTTATAATTAGGTGAAGTGTAGAAGTCATCCCTAACAGAAAAGTAGAATGAAAAGGGAAGAGACTGTGATTAACAAAAAAAGATGCCTAAGCGTCTCCTTATATTATTAACCTTCCAACTCATCTTGTAATGCCATTTCCACGATGTTGCGCGCAATGAACGTACAAGTTTTTTCAGTGGTAACATTATCAATTGACATTCCCATGCCCTCATTAAAGATTTCTACACCATAGATTTATAGGTTTGCTGTCAATTGTTCGATGTAACCAATAGTGACCTGCTACCTCAATGTTTATCATTCATAGTCATCTTTTTACTCCTTTCTAAAAGGGAGTAGCGTTGGGAGGGATAACATGAAAAAAATATTTTTTATTATAGCATTTGTTATACTATTAGCTAGCTGTAATTTGAACTCTGGTAATGAAATTGAGGATGAGATTAATGTAGACAAAGCAAAGAAAAATGTAGAAGATTATCTCTTTAAAAACTTTGAAGACATTAAATCAGTGGAGATTAACGATATTTATGTGAGTCAAATGGGTGGTATAGCAATTGACGGAACAGTAAACGGGCATGCTGAATACACTGCTGGGATTGAAAGTGATTTAAATGTAAACAGTATGGGGGTGAGCGAAGCCTTCCCTAATAGAAAAGAAGAATGCAAATATAGGAGATGCGATTAGCAAGAAATAAGCTAGCCAAGACATCTGGTCTTACCTAGCTTTTATATTAAATGTTAGCTTACTGCATTTTTTCCTATCCTTGTTGCAGGGGCTGCAGTTGGCTTTCCTAAATAATAGCCTTGGAATAGATCATATCCCATATCAGCTAAGTACAATAAGTCCTCTTCCTGCTCTACACCTTCTGCCAATGCCTTTGCGCCCATATTATGTGCAATTGTCAACACAGACTTTGCCACATGTTGTTTTTGCGCGTCCTGACTCACTCCATTTGTATACTCCATCGCTAACTTCACAAAGTCAGGCTCCATATTGGATAACATCTCAACATCGTTATAACCTACTCCCACATCATCCAGCGCATACTTAAACCCGTGTGACCGATAATAATTTAAGATCGATTTTAAATGCGCCACATCATCTATCTGTTCTGTTTCAACGACCTCGAAAACGACCTGTTCAGGCTTTATATGCAGTTTTTCAATTAATTTAATCGTAGTTGCCAGGCAATGCTCCGGTACATAAATAGCTGTAGGTATAAAATTAATAAATATAAGCTTATCTCCCACAGCTTCCGCATTTTTTACACAAGTAATTCTGCATGCCCTATCCAAGGAGAATGTACGATTTCTAATCTTAGCAGCCTCAAACATTTTAAAAGGAGGAATAATCTTCCCTTCGTTGTCCAAGCCCCTCGACAATAATTCATGGCCTACGATTTCTAATGTACCAGTTGTCCAACTAACGATTGGCTGATAATGGGTAGCGATCGATTCGTTTTGTATTACATCATCTATCCAGCTCGCTTCACGCTCCTGTTTAAATTGAGCAATTGGTTTCAAAGGGGTTTTATACTTTAACGGCTTGCGGACATCTGCCAAAGCGGCAACTATATGTCTCTCACCTAGATGCGCCTCCGCATAATCCATAAAGTCAAAAAAGATGGACTCGATCATCCACACGTTTGCAGGATCTATCCTCTTCCAATTTACTGTTGGAAGGCTATTAAAATAACTTAAAAGTCGCTGTGCATCTTGCTTATCTGAAAAACATACGGTATATCCCTTTTCTTGTGGTGCACAAATATCACAACTCATTCTCCATTCCCCTTTTATCTAGTGTCTTTTTTATATTCGACAAAAAGATACAATATCCTTCTTTAGTACTAGAAAAAGGCGAGCTAGATCTTCTGATATATAGATTAATTGAGATGTGGCAGCTTACTTTTATAACACAAAAAGGAAATAGATTCTTAATTAGATTTCATTTCCTTTTTACATTTAACTCACAGTTAGACTATATTTCACGTTGAAGTTGAATAACTCGTTCAATGGATAGCCCAGTTGTTTCTGCCACGGTTTCACTATCCATGTCATTCATTAATAAACGTCGCGCAATTTTCTCTTTTGTGAATTTCTCTCCTTCTTTTATCCCCTCAGCGATTCCTTCCGCTTTTCCTTCCGCTTTTCCTTCCGCAATTCCTTTAGCTAATCCTTCTTGCTTTCCTTCCACTCTGCCATCTTTTTTTCCTTCTTCTAATCCTTTGACAAAACCTTCTTCTCTTCCTTCCCTAATTGCCTTCTCTTTCGCTTCCTGCAGCCTGAGTTCTGCTTCACGCTGGGCCGCTTCTTCATCATTAATTTGCTTTAAACGCGATTCATAAGCAAAATATTCTTCCTGTGTCATACTGAGTTGCTCCCAGTTTTGAAAGGCAGCACGCACCGATTTATCCTTCATAGCAATCGCCTCCAACTCTTGATAAATATCATCGTAAACCTTTTTATTTCGATAATCTACCATACCAAGCATTAAGAGCCATCTAACTAAAACATCGTTCCATGGATCCAGTTTACCATTCTTCCAATCGCTTATTAATTTTGGCATTTCTATAAAATGAAATCCCATGACATCCGTCAACTTAAATTTTTCCTCATCTTCATATAAATGATACATTGTATTAAACCGATCTGTCTGTTGAAATAAATTGAAATTCATTATATTAATGGCAATCACTGGCTGTAATTCTTTGTAGCTCATCCTTTTCTGCAAAGGACTACGGTAGACGCCTGCCCAATAGTAGACAGATCGTTTTACCATGTCATATTTGTTGGTAAACTGAATTTCCACGTTAATTCGTTCATTGTCATCTGTTATTGCAAGAAAATCAAGCCTTGACTGCTTGTCATCTACATATTCACCTCTGGCCTCCGTGCTGGTGAATGCTATTTCTTTTATGACTTTTCGACCTGTTTTTTTTAGAATGGCATTTAAAAATACAACAGTTATATCCTTATTTTTTTCACTTCCAAATAACTGTTTAAAAGCATAGTCTACTTTTAAATCCATTAACTTTTCCAGAGGAACATGTTTCAATAATTTTTCTCTTCCAGCTTGGTTTGCTGATTTTTGTTTATAAAAACCAGCATCTTCCATTACTGTTATCGATGAGGAGTTTGGTCGTAAAGGTATATTCAGGGGCATTTATAACACTTCCTTTTTCGAAGTGAGGACTGTACGGAGGATGTTTAACCACTTTTATTATAATGAATATTTAGATAATAATCAAATCGATTACTATCTAAATATTCGTGTTGAATCTTATAGGTAAGTTCTTATTAAAACTATTCTGCACCGGCACGTTGAAGTATTTCAACTATTTCTGTAAATCTCTTCGTTTTAGCGTGGGCAAGTGGTGTTACGCCGTCATTATCCGGGATATTCACGTCTGCACCATGTTGAATTAATATTTGAATGGTATCCTGTTGTTTTTCTCCACCATCGCTGAGAATAATCGGTTCTAATAAGGCTGTCCAACCCAAATTGTTTATATGGTTTACATCAACTTCCGTGTTTTCAACTAATTCCTTTATGACATCAATATGACCATGTTCAGCTGCAGGAATCAAAGCCGTACCACCATATCGGTTTAATAAGCTTGGGTCTGCCCCTGCTTCTATTGTTAGCTTCAGAATTTCCAAATAACCTTCTGCACCTGCATAAAGAAATGGATTGTTTTGCATATTGTCCCGGAGATCAATATTAATTCCTTTTTCTATAAGGAGCTTAACAGCTTCCGGTTTGTTCGCATAAGTAGCAATCATTGCCGCTGTCCGTCCTTCATCATCCGTAACATTAATGTCGATCCCAGCCTCGATTACCTCTTTCAGCTTTGCAACATCCCCCTGCTCAGCCGCTTGAAAGTATTGCTCTTTCATATTGCTTTCCTCCTCTGCCTCCTGGTTTTTGGTGTTCTCTGTCGATTGATAGTTAGTCTGACAGCCTAGTAGCAACGCAATACATAAAACAGGTAGTAATAGCTTTACCATTCTATCTAGCTCCCCTTGGTATGTTATAGCTTACCCAACCCTCCAGCAGCCAGATTACCTTGATAAAACACAGCCTTCCTCTCAGCACGTCTTGCAACTGCTTCTGCTGAACAGCTTGCATCAACCAGGACCATATTTGCTTCCACTCCCAGCTTTGGCCAAGCTTGATTGCCATCACGATTCAATGGAGTAATACCTCCTGTTATATAACGTAAGGCTTGCGAAAGCGCCACTTCATCTGTCCATCGGTTTGTCTCAACAAGGCGGCCGATTCTTTCAAGTAAGTCCCCATTGCCTGTTGGCCACCAGGAATCAAAAATGTTATCATTCGCAACGGCTACTTCGACTCCAACCTCATCTAGTAAAGATACAGGGACCCCTCGATCAATAGGCAGACTTGTAATGATAGATATGCCTGCATCTTTTAAAATATGGGCCATATCGATCGCTTCTTCCTCGGAAACATCTCCCAAGCCAAATGCATGACTCACTGCTACCTTTCCTTGCCATCCAGCTTGCTTGGTTAAATAGGCAAGTCGCTTCATCGTGAAGTTCCCCAGATGTCCAGGATCATGCAAATGGATATCGATCGCCGCATTCCCTTCCACTGCAATATCCATTAATGTTACCAATGATTTTTCTATATCCTGATCCACTGTCGCCGGATCCACAGAGCCTACAATACTTGCACCATTCTTTACAGCCTCGCGCATTAACTCTTCCGTGCCACTGCTCAACAATCCATGCTGGGCAAACGCCACTATTTCTGAACTGAATTTACCGTCAAAATTAGCAAGTGCCCGCTTAACACCTTCGAGATTTTGCAGCCCGACCTCTGGATATATATCCACATGTGTCCTTACATGGGTCGAGCCTGCAGCTACTAGAACTTCCAACAACGCATTGGCTCGCTCCTCAGTAGTTGTGTGCATGGAAGCTAACGTATTTTTTTCAATCGTACTTCTTTCTAAGACACTACTTGCCGGCCTGCTTGCTCTCCATTTATCTCCCATATAGGTTTTATCCAAGTGGACATGTTTTTCAATGAAAGAAGGAAGTAACAGCATTCCTTCCGCGTCCTTCACATCGACATCCGCCGGAATCGGCTCCTCTAGGGCTACGATTCTACTAATGCTTCCTTCGTCAATCACCACATGCTTTAATTCAGCTTCGGTGCCAATCACTTGTCCATTCTCTTTATGAAAGCCGGTTTCTATGCGTACATTTGTTAGCCAATATGTCATTGTCTGCCTCCTTCTATTTGCAAAAAAAATTGTGGTAGGGTGGGAACTGTCTTCCATTGCTCATCTTGTTTCCTTCTAATCTTTTGATTAGCACGTAACCTCTTTTTCGAGATATAGGAATCTAATAAGCAATTCCGACACGTTTCCGGATAAATTTGCCCTCTGTCAGCTGTTTATAAGCAAACGCAGCTGTGTCTTGTACCGAAATCTTCTTGCCATCCACTGGTAGCACATCTGCTTCCATACGATAATTCCCTATTTCTTCTCCATCAGGCAAATAGGTTGGGCAAACAAGTGTCCAGTCAAGATCTGATTTCTGTAAAAACTGATATGCAGCTAAATGATCCTCTGCTGCAGTCGTGGATTTTCGTTTTGACTCATTGGACTGAAAACGATAGATGTCAGGATTTTTCCTGCTGTTTAAAATACCTGCTGTCCCAATGGCAATATACCTTTTGACATGATGATGGTTCATAAGCTGAACAAGTGCTGGCGTATAGCGGGAGAGTACATTATTTTTATCTGTGTTTAATGCACTTACTACCGCTTCTACGGAAAGACGCGTCATAGCTTTTTCCAATGCTTCCGTATCCAATACATCTCCCGGGACGACATGCAAACGCGGGTGATCAGCCGTTATTTTCTCAGGTGATCGGGCAAGTGTTACAACCTCATGGCCATCCTGCAGCATTTTTTCCAGCAGGGCACTTCCAACCCGCCCCGTTGCTCCTAGTAGTAATATGTTCACAGGCTTACCTCCTAATTGGGCTTCTTAGTTATATTCAGTTATTCACAAATATTATTTTATTAGTTAATTCCTCTTTTGGGGATGAGGCTAAACTTCTGGATTGCTTTTTACTTCTTTTGAAGCTTCCTTGTGAACTTGTAAATAATACTCAAAGGGTACGCTTTAATGCTGTTTTCCTTCTTCATAAATATTTTAACATGAAGCGTAATATTTTGAGTGGGAGTTGATATAATTCCGCTAAAGCTGTTTTATTCAAACTTGTTTTTTTTGAAATATAGTCCCTCTCTACTAAAGGAAAGTGATTGAATAGTACTTTGCTTCACAAACTTCTACTGTGCATTTCTATTAGTGTTAGGGTTACTTATAACTAACCTGCTTTCTTCTGGAGCCTCTGAATTAGATTTATAATCTTTCACTTTTAAAATAGAACTTGATCCGAATCAATTTTTATTTCATAGAAACCTCCTATACTAGAGTCAACAACGAGGGATAAAAATGAAAACAAAATTGGGGGGATCAACATGCAAAGATATATATTAAGTAAAAAGAATTCCATTACAATGATTATTGCAATTTTAATTATATTTGCATTTTCTGGACGATTTGTCTTAGACAACATGATTATTTTCAATTGGTCGCTCATCGTTGCATCTATACTTGGTGTAGCGCCAATTATGATCCAAGCATATCAGGCATTAAAAGTAAAAGTTGTCAGTATTGATGTTTTAGTTACCATTGCAGTACTTGGTGCATTATTAATTCAAAACTATGAAGAATCGTCTATCGTTACCTTTTTATTCTTATTTGGTTCTTACTTGGAACAACGCACCTTGAATAAGACACGTTCTGCCATTAAAGAATTAACAGATCTGGCGCCTGAAAGTGCTTTAAAACAAATGGAAAATAAAGAGTATGAAGAAGTTAATGTCGATAATGTAGATGAAGGTGACATTTTATTAGTCAAAACGGGAGCAAAAGTCCCTGTAGATGGAACCGTATTAACAGGGGAAGGGCACATAAATGAAGCAAGCATTACTGGAGAGTCTGTCCCCGTAAGAAAAAGGGTTGATTCTGAAGTCTTTGCAGGTACAATCTTAGAAAATGGAACGCTACAAATTCGAGCCGACCGTATAGGAGAAGATACAACATTTGGTAGAATTATTGAATTAGTTGAAGAAGCGCAAGATTCCAAATCAGAAGCAGAACGGTTTATTGATCGCTTCTCAAAATACTATACGCCAGCTGTTTTAGTGCTTTCCTTCATTGTTTGGCTTTTCAGTCGTGATAGTGAGCTGGCGATTACTATCTTGGTATTAGGATGTCCAGGTGCATTAGTTATCGGGGTACCTGTATCCAATGTTGCCGGTATTGGCAACGGTGCACGCAATGGTGTCCTCCTAAAAGGTAGTGAAGTTATCAATGACTTTAGCAAAGTAGATACGATTGTTTTTGATAAGACAGGAACGTTGACAGTAGGAAACCCTGAAGTTGTTGAAAAAGAATTTTATGGAGACAATACGGAAGAAATTCTAGGGTACTTAGCAAGTGTGGAACGTGAATCGGACCATCCAATAGCCAAAGCTGTCCTCCGGGATATTGGCAAGACAACTTTCTCTACTGTTGAGAAAACAGAAGTAATTAAAGGGGAAGGAATTGTAGCAAAAATAGGGGTTCATCGTATCGCTGTTGGTAGTGTAGCTTTAATGGAAAAAGAAAATGTAAAATTAAGCAAAAAAGTTAAAAAAGATGTTGAACTCTTTGAAAAAAACGGGGATTCCCTTGTGCTAACTGCGGTCGATGGAGAATTAAAAATTCTGATGGGCATTCGAGATCAAATCCGTCCAGGTGTTAGAAAAGTTCTTCGAAGCTTAAAAATGCTTGGGGTCAAAAATCTGGTCGTACTTTCAGGAGACAATCAAGGGACTGTGGATTTAGTTGCTCGAGAACTCAAGTTAACAGAAGCACACGGCCATATGCTTCCCGAAAAAAAAGCGGCATATATCGAAAATTTACAAGCAAAAGGCCAAATCGTTGCTTTTGTTGGTGACGGAGTAAATGATAGTCCTTCATTAGCCTTAGCGAATATCGGAATTGCTATGGGAAGTGGGACAGACGTAGCAATTGAAACATCGGATGTCGTTTTAATGAATTCTGACTTTAGTCGTTTACCACACGCATTAGGCTTAACAAAAATAACTTCAAGAAACATGAAACAGAACATTACAATAGCAATTGGTGTAGTATTAATTTTACTTACAAGCTTACTATTTAGTGAATGGATGAATATGTCAATCGGAATGTTGGTTCACGAAGCAAGTATCTTAGTAGTTATCTTGAATGGTATGAGATTGCTTCGATACCGTAGAGAAAATGATTTTAACAGAACGCGTGCTTAACAAATGATAAAGGTGGATTATTTAGGTGGGAAGGACAAAATAATCCCCTTTCTTATTAAAACTTGATTTGCGTCAATTAAATTTCGGTGAATCTGAGCTATACTAACGTTGTAAATAAGAAAAAAAATCAATTAAATATAAGATGAGAGGGGAATAATTCATGGAAAAAGCAGTTATTCAATTAGAAACCTTATCTTGTCCATCGTGTATTCAAAAGATTGAAAATGCGGTGAAAGGAATAAACGGAGTTCATCAAGATAGCTTAAAAGTATTATTCAATGCCAGCAAAGTAAAAGCAGATTTTGATTCAGAAAAAACCTCCATTAACGAGATCGAAAAGGCAATTGAAAATCTAGGATACCCAGTTGTAAAATCAAAGGTTAAACCCGCTTAATTTAATAAAAAGAATGGAACCTGAAGCCTAAGAAACTATCTTAGGCTTCAGATAGAAAGGAGAGATTATTTTGGAACAAAATCAATGTTCTCATCACCAACAAGGGCATGTAGAATGTATTCGAAGCGTTCCCATTTTCAATCATCTAGAAGGTTCACAAATGGATTTAATTGCGAAATCTGCCAAGACACTTCATCTGCATAAAGGGGAAATATTATTCCGTGCAGATGAGGAAGATGATGCCTTATATATTATCAATTCAGGGAAAGTTAGAATTTACCACTTATCTGATTCTGGAAAAGAACAACTTGTTCGCATTCTAAATCCGGGTGATTTCACAGGGGAATTGGCCATTTTTCATTCTGGAAGTATTCATGGAAATTATGCGGAAGCACTACAAAATACATCTATTTGTTTAATACAACGAGAGGATTTACAGAAATATTTAATGGAATACCCCCAGATCTCATTAAAACTACTTTCAGAAGTAACAATACGCTTGATGGATTCTGAAAAACAAACTACTCAAGTAGCGATCGAAAATGTAGAAGTCCGTATTATATCTTTTTTGGCTGAAAATGTTGAAAAGGGCAATGACAATAGTCCCACAGTTACCTTACCAATGTCCAAAAAGGATTTAGCCTCGTATCTTGGTACAACACCAGAAACAATCAGCCGCAAATTTACTACTCTGGAAGAACGCGGATTGATTAAACAGTTACCGAAAAAGAAAATTAAAATAATGGATTTAAATCAATTGTTACTTCATACTAAATAATTAAATTAAGCAGAATAGCTTGCTATCACTGGTGCTAGTAAAGATGGATGGACACAAGTTAGTTAAATTTCTACCCTATGAATAGAGGGGACTTTTCCCCTGTGTCCAATAAGAAAAGAAAGCCTTATATCAAAGACCCGAGGTGAGACCCAGGTCTTTACGTTTATATCCATTATTCAAAATAGCCTAGTAACTTGTAGTGTATCGAATGCATTAATGATTTGCGAACAAAATAAATACGGATGGCTTGCTAGCGCATTACCGTACCACCAGAGATTTTCACAGACTCACCCACAATATTCGCCGCTGCATCTGTCAGTAAGAAGGCAATCGTATTAGCCACTTCCTCTGGTTCCGACATGCGTCCAGAAGGAACAGAGGACTGAAGCAGCTCTTCCACGGAAGTACCGGTACGTGCTGCTTTATTTTCTACAGACTGCTGACCCATCGCTGTATCCACCCATCCCGGGCATACTGCATTTACTCGGATGCCATGTTCAATCGCCTCCACAGCCATCGATTGCGTAAAGCCGATCAGCGCAAATTTGGAACCTGCATAGGCAGTATTCCCATGAGTCCCACGCAAACCGGACAGGGAGGATACATTAACAATCGCGCCACGCTTCTTCTCCAGCATCTTCTTGTAAACAAGCTGTGTCAGTAAAACGGTCGATGTATAATTAATATCCATGATGCTCTCCAGCTTGTCTTTCGTCAGCCCATCCACTGTACTGCCACCCGCAATTCCGGCATTATTCACAAGTAACGTAATTGGCCCACAAGCCTTCTCCGCCTGCTCTACAAGTGTTTCCCGATCGCTATCTTTACCAAGATCAGCAAGCTGCTTGCATATATTTGCATCAGGATGTGTGCTTCGAATATCCTCCGCAACATTTTCCAGCTTCTCCTCATTTCTACCAGTAATCGTCACAGCAGCCCCCATCCCTGCAAGCGTCTTTGCCGTAGCCGCACCAATGCCACCAGTTGCTCCAGTGATGAGTGCATGTTCGTTTTTTAGTGCTTGGTTGGAGAAAATAGACATAATAATCGCTCCTTTGTTGATTTTGTTTGTATTATTGGTTAGTTCCTCTTTTGGGGGTGGGGTTAAACGCTATTACTTGTTGTAACATGTAAAAAGCACTTTTAATTGAATAATAATCAATTCATGTAGTCCTTGGTTTGTAATTCTTCCTACCTTTTTCAGTTGTCAAGTAAGCCTTAACAACTGCCTCTTCACCCAGTTTCTTCTCTTCAATAAGTATGCTGCTTTCTCAATATTAAAACTAAAAACAAAACCCTCCAAACTAACTTAATAGTTTAAAGGGTTTATATTCGGTGAGTGACACGCACCATAACTACACTTCATCCACATCATCTACAGGTATATAATCAAATATTTCACCGGATTTAGTAAGCTTTGTAAGCTTGTCCAACCAACGATAATAGACCATGGCATCTGCGAGTTGCTGATAATCCAATTCAGCCTTTTCTCTTGATGCTTCATCTGTCTCACTATCCTCGATTACCTCTTTAAGTAGTGCCTGGGCCTTCTTCAGACTAGCCAAATACATACTCACTTCACGTTCCCACTTCATCCCATAAAATTGAGTAAAGTAATTGAAGAAATTCTTTTCAGCTATGAAGGAGTCCTTTCGCGAGCCCTTCTGCCATACCTTTTGAACGATATTGATCTCTTGCAGCTTACGGACGGAAGTACTCATGCTTGGTTTACTCATACCGAGTGCGTCTTTCATTTCATCGAGAGTAATCGGTTCATGTTTAAAATACATGGTTGCATACAAACGTCCTACTGAAGGAGTAACGCCATACAAATCCATTGTTTCTGAGATTGTATTAATCATCATGTGTTCAACCTGGTCAATCTTTTCTTTAGCATTTCCATTGGGTAAATTATTCTGTTTTCCTTCCATGGTGGCACCTCTTTTTTGTAGATTGCATTTGCCTTATATCATGCGAGTCAGGAAGCTTCTATTATAATAGTTACTATCGTAAAATAGCGACATGTTATTTAGTTCGTTTATAATAAATTAAACGTTTCTTTTATTTTATAATTAGTATGGCAAAGAAGCAAATGAAATTTGGCACCAGTTTTACCCTGCCTTCAAGGCTTCCTCCTTCACAAAAGAGACGATCCCCTTATCGAGTATCGTCTCTTTGCCTCTGTTTACTTCATCCAATTGTCAATGACATCTTGATTTTCTTCCACCCATTTTTGGGCACCCTCAATCGGATTGTCTTCACTTTCTTGAATGTTAATCATTAAATCACCAAGCTGCTCATCATCCAGTTTAAAGTTTGTCAGCCATTTACTGACCTTTTCATGATCTGCATCAAATTCCTCCCGTGTTGCCATATAAATTTTCTCTACCTCACCAAAGGTTTTCTTCGGATCTTCTAAGAACTTCAGATCCACTTCAGAGAATATATAATGTGGCTTCCATAGTGGAGCAACGATCGGTTCCTTATCTTTAACCGCCTTCTTAATAGATGAAATCATTGCCGCTGTACTGCTCGCTGTTAATTCATACTCAAGACCATATTCATCAATGACATCCTGTGTAACCAACATAGTTCCTGCTCCAGACTCAAAGCCAATTATTTCCCCATTGAATTTATCTTTATTTTCATTCAAGTCCTCAATACTATTTATATCTTCCATATATGTTGGAACAGCCAATCCAACTCTACCATTTTCATACCACGGTTCTTCAAAGAAATTGGCTTGATCTTTAAACTGTTCATAATAACTCTTATCCTGGACCGGCAACCAAATTTCCGGTGCGATATCTAAATCTCCTGATGCTAATGCAGCCATCTGTGGACCCATTTCAAGCAGTTTAAATTCAACTTCATATCCTTTATCTTCTAAAATAGTCTTCCATAAATTTGTAACTGCAATATTTTCAGGCCAATTAATCTGCCCGATCGTAATTGTCCCTTTGCTATCTTTTGATTCATCAGAACTGCTATCCGAATCTGCATCTTCACTAGTTGATCCACATGCTGCAAGTACAAAAATTAGTATAGTAATTAAAAATAATTGACCTATTCTTTTAAAATTCATTAATTATAAACACCTTTCCCTTTTAGTTTTTAGCTAACATCCAGTAAAAAAACACCTTTTTTCCAAGTGTGTATTTAAATTACATGAGATGATACGTTGTCTCGCCTCCCTTTTATTAAATAAAATAAATTTATTAAATATTTTTTTAACAAAAAATCTATATCTAATACATTAAAGAAAAATTTTGATTTGTCAAATCGCTATAATTCATTTAGCTTCTTTCCTTGTTGCTATATAGGTAATGAAACAATTTTACACTTTTTCAAGATGAATAAAAATTTAACCAACGGTATTTCTTTATAAAGAAATAGCGCTGCCAATGCAGCAACAGTCCTTTCCACGTTTATTTGACAAGTAAATGAGAGTATTGTTAGTATTAATGTATTAAGAACATTAAATTTTTATTTAACAAATTTAACAATAGAATCGCTTAGGAGTGATGATGTGAAATTACAGAAGATGTATATAAATGGGGAATGGCTGCATGCCAAATCCGGAGAGACACGCAATATCATTAACCCCTACAATCAAGAAGTTATTACAACAGCTGCAGAAGGAAATGCGGAAGACACAAAAGCAGCTATTCAAGCTGCGCGGGTTGCATTTGATGAAGGCAACTGGAGTACATTACCTGCCAGCGAACGCGGGGAGATCGTTTATAAAATAGGTGCATTAATCCAGCGCGATCTGGAGGAATTAGCTGAACTCGAGACATTGGATACAGGTAAAACAGTCGAAGAAAGTCGTGCAGATATGGCCGACATTGCGAATGTATTCTTTTATTTTGGGGGTCTGGCAGATAAAGATGGTGGCGAAGTCATTGCCTCACCGATACCAAACAGTGAAAGTAAGGTTGTTCGCGAGCCTGTCGGTGTCTGTGGCCAGATCACGCCATGGAATTACCCTTTACTCCAAGCCGCATGGAAGCTTGCCCCAGCTTTGGCTGCAGGAAACACCCTTGTGATGAAGCCGAGTGAGATTACACCATTAACGACCGTAAAAGTCTTTGAACTAATCGAAGAGGCTGGTGTACCAAAAGGTGTTGCCAACTTAGTACTTGGTTCCGGAAAATCTGCGGGTGCTGAATTAGCTGCCAATCTTGACGTTGATTTAATTTCATTTACGGGTGGCATTGAAACAGGGAAAACTATCATGCAGGCAGCAAGCCATAATGTGAAAAAAATTGCCCTTGAGCTTGGCGGAAAGAATCCGAATATCGTCTTTGCTGATGCTGACTTTGATACAGCTGTTGACCAGGCATTAAATGCGGTATTTTTCCATGCAGGACAGGTTTGCTCTGCAGGATCAAGGCTTTTAATTGAAGAAAGCATCCATGATGAATTCGTGGAAGCATTGATTGAACGAACGAAACAAATCAAATTAGGCAATGGTTTTGATGAAAACACACAAAGTGGTCCAATGATTTCAGCAGAACACCGTGCAAAAGTGGAAAACTATGTGGAAATAGGCAAAAAAGAAGGTGCTAAACTGGCTGTTGGAGGAAAGCGCCCGGATGATCATGCATTGCAAAACGGATTTTTCTATTTACCTACCATATTTACAAATTGCACAAGCGATATGCGTATTGTCCAGGAAGAGGTATTTGGGCCGGTACTAACTGTAGAAACCTTCCAGACGAAAGAGGAAGCTGTCAAACTAGCGAACGATACAATTTATGGCCTGGCTGGTGCCGTCTGGACACAGGATTTGAGTAAAGCGGATTTTGTTGCCGCACGCTTACGAATGGGTACCGTGTGGATCAATGACTTCCATCCATATTTTGCCCAAGCACCGTGGGGCGGTTATAAGCAATCAGGCATCGGCCGTGAACTTGGCCGTGAAGGCATGGAGGAATATACTGAGGTAAAACATATTTATCGCAATACGCAGCCGGAACCTGTTCAATGGTTTAACTAAGATTTTAATAGACTCATAGCTCTAACTCTTCTTACGTAGGAAGGTTTAGAACTATATGGAGTATTTCCGCCATACGTCTTGGCGGATTCCCAAAAAGAAAAGCTGTGCCATGATTCAATTCATGGTGCATTACTTTTGGCCAATTCGTTAAAATTATATTTAATAAATAAAATAAACTTAATAAAAAATAAATTGAAGATAACGTTTTTCAGAGTACTGAATTTTATTTAACTATCTTCAAGGAGGTATATCACATGAATCAAACATATGATTACGTAATTATTGGTGGTGGCAGTGCAGGTTCTGTACTCGGGAACCGTCTAAGTGCAGATAAGAATAGGAGTGTGCTTGTTCTGGAAGCAGGACGAAATGATTACTTTTGGGATCTATTTATCCAAATGCCTGCAGCTTTAATGTTCCCATCAGGCAATCGCTTTTATGACTGGATCTATTCTACAGATCCGGAGCCCTATATGGATGGACGGCGTGTGGCCCATGCAAGAGGCAAGGTGCTTGGAGGATCAAGCTCGATCAATGGCATGATTTATCAACGCGGAAATCCATTGGACTATGAGAAGTGGGGATCTGAACCAGGGATGGAAAATTGGGATTTTGCCCATTGCCTTCCATACTTCAAACGTCTGGAGGCAGCCTTCGGATCTGATTCTACGGATGACTACCGCGGGCATCATGGCCCTATAAAATTAAAGCGCGGGCCTGCAAAAAATCCTTTATTCCAAGCCTTTTTTGAAGCGGGTGTGGAAGCTGGTTATGCAAGAACACCTGATGTTAACGGTTTTCGTCAAGAAGGCTTCGGTCCATTTGACAGTCAAGTGCATAATGGCAGACGCGTTTCTGCCTCACGGGCCTATTTGCGTCCAGCGATGCGCCGCAAAAACCTAACTGTAGAGACACGTGCGTTTGTTACAAGTATCAATTTCGATGGTACCAAAGCACAAGGAGTAACATACCAAAGGAATGGAAAAACCTATCACGTTAACGCAGGGGAAGTCATTCTTTCCGGTGGTGCATTCAACACACCACAGCTATTACAATTGTCTGGTGTAGGAGACGCAGAGCATTTACGCTCATTAGGCATCGACCCGATTGTTCACTTGCCAGGGGTAGGGGAAAACCTGGAGGATCATCTTGAGGTATATATCCAGCATGCATGCCCACAGCCAGTTTCCATGCAACCAAGCTTAAATAAAGCTAAAATGCCTTGGATTGGCTTGCAATGGTTACTAGGGCGTACTGGTCCAGCATCATCCAATCATTTTGAAGGTGGCGCTTTTGTCCGTTCGAATGATGAAGTTGACTATCCAAACCTCATGTTCCACTTCCTGCCGCTAGCAGTGCGCTATGATGGGCAAAAGGCAGATACAGACCACGGATTCCAGGTACATGTTGGACCAATGTATTCCAACTCCAGAGGAAGCCTGAAGATCCGTTCCCGTAATCCTTTTGAGCATCCAAGTATTGTATGTAACTATTTATCTACCGAAGAGGATCGTCGTGAGTGGGTGGAAGCAATACGTGTTGCACGAGACATCCTTTCCCAACCGGCATTGAAACCTTACACCACTGGTGAAATTTCACCCGGACCATCTGTCCAAACAGATGAGGAAATTCTGGAATGGGTCAAGAAAGACGGAGAAACAGCACTTCACCCATCATGCACAGCCAAAATGGGACCAGCCTCTGACCCAATGGCTGTCGTAGACCCAAATACCATGAAAGTTCATGGGCTGGACAATGTACGAGTAGTAGATGCATCCGCCATGCCAACTACAACCAATGGAAATATCCATGCACCGGTATTGATGCTGGCAGAAAAAGCAGCTGATATTATTCTTGGACGCGAACCTATGAAACCGGAGTATAAAGATTATTATCGTCATGGTGTCCATCCCGCAGATGCAGGGACGATTGAGGGGTAAGTTGGTGATGGTGTTGGTTTATGGAAAGTTGGAAGGAGACCGTTCCTGTTATGGGAACGGTCTTTTTTGTAGGAAAGAGCAAGGGGAGTAGACCCTTATCCTCGCTTTTGTTTATCGTTAATTTTGATACGGTTCAACGTGGTTATTTAAGAAGCAAAAATAAGGGCTTGGAGTTTTCCAACGCTTTATAATAATTTTCAGGCTATAAGTGTCTACTCTTGGCTTGATACTAGCAACCAATAACATCAGACTCCCCTATGGTGAGAGTGTGTAATGTCTTTATCATCATGAGCTTAGAGTGCGGTATACCAGGCTTTTTCTAATTTCTATCTGTACCGTTGTGCTCAAACTCCACATGTGTAGGTGTATGTGAAACACATGAAGCTGGTAGTTTTACATTCAATTAACTTTTTAATTCTTCTCTAAAAGCTTTATTAAATGTAACCTCCGTTGATTTTTGCTTTATAAACTTTATAACTAGTACCTTTAACTATTTACGTATGACGTAAACTGTAATTTCCAATACTATTACCAATTCTTTCTTTGCCATTCCAGTACCCTCATGATCTAAAATAAACGCTCCACGCTATACTTCACAGTTGTTTCCTAATAGTAGCAGCATTGTTTATAAATTTACCCAGTCCATCAAATCGCTCTTTTTCCATTGTATTCCTCAACTAGTTATTATCCTTTTTAATAGCTTCAAACATCTTAGCTAACGATAATTCACTTATTTCTGCATTCCTTGCTAGTGCACTCCTCGCGTATTTACGAACCAATGCGTCCGCATCACTAGCTTCATATCCCTTTTTCAACATCATGTAATGATATAATTCTCGACAAGGTGACAGCATAAACCTCTCATTTTGGAGGGTATTCAAGGTGCTATCTTCTTTAAGTCTAACTCGTAGATTTTATCAACTAAGAAATATCTTTTACCGATCATCACATATCCATAGTTTTTTAATTACACTAATTTGTCGTGAAATTTCTTAAATGCCCTTTTAAGTGCTAAAAGGCTTTTTTACTATTTTAAATAAACTGTTATCCAAAGACATCATTGGATGCCATTTTTCAGCAACTGTATATCTTTATTGTTGTTTTTTGGTTTTATGCTACTCAACACCTTTTGCTCGACCTCAGGTGTCCAATAGATTTTAAGCTTATTTCTCGCACGGGTAATAGCGGTGTAGAATATATTATGTGTTATAAGTTCCTCAACTTCATCATTTATGACCACTTTAACAGAGTTGTACTCCAACCCTTGTGCCTTGTGGATAGAAACGGCATATGCAACTTGGAATGGAACGACCGATTTTGAAGACCCTTCATCATCTTCATCTGTGCTTTTAAGTTTGTTGACACAAAAACGTATTACAGAGTTACCGCTTTCTAAATTGTCCAATAGCTCAAAATCTTGATTGTAGGCATCTACGCCGTTGATTGTAATACCCAGTTCGATATCAAACTGTATACGTTCTGTGGGTTTTTCACTATCAAGAATTTCTATCCCTACTATCCGACCTTTCATGTTGTTGTAAATAAGAGGAGCAAAGCGGTCAGATTCATTGAATAAAATTGGATCGTTGACCTTATATTGCTGAACTCCCCACAACACTGGAACGCTTGGATTGCTCTCTTGTAAAAAACGATTAATGTTATTTATGCCGTACAGGCCATCGTAATTAAGACAAAGAATTATTTCGTCTGCTTCAGCACGGGCAAAAATTGAAACGTCTAACGTGTTGGAATAGCCTTGCCGTGTAATAGCTTCCAGAATGTTATCATCCATCTCGCGTACTCTGCTCCATAACGTAAGCAATTCCTCGTTGTTGCTCCGATAAGGCTTGGTTAATTCAAACACCGAGCTTTTGGGAACAAACTCACGAGCCACACTGAACCAGTTACCAAATCGGATAGAGGATATTTGATATGAATCCCCTACCAAAACCAACAATTTAAATGTAGCTTTGCTAAGAATATTCTTCATATCTCCATTGTTCACCGTACTGCACTCGTCTATTATTAGCAAGTCATAGTCAGTAATAATGCTTTGTCTTTTTACAAACTTTGTAATCGTTGAGAATGTGCAGTTGGAAGCTTTCACCCGGCGTTTCAAATTATCCACAGCGGGGTTGGTCTGTGCTAAGAACAGCTTTTTCTTATCAGCAAAGAAATGTGCTATGTGGTTTATGAGCGTAGACTTTCCCGTGCCGGCCGATCCGTACATTAGAGCCACTCTTGAGTGTTCAAACATTTGAGTTAAAGCCTCTTTTTTCTCGTCACAGTCAACACCGTGGTTAGGTTCGCTCAACCATGCTTTTACCGAATTTGAGTAGTTCTCAACTCCGCTTTTTGCTAGCTCTTCAAGTTCACCAATAATAAACCGTGTATTGTTTTTATATCCATTAATGAAGATTTGACCAGCTTCAATCACTAATCTACTGTTCTCAAGATGACCGTGCCATAAAGTAGAGTTATAGTTTTTTACTAATGCTACTATATCATCAAATCCAACAATATTCTTTACGGACGTAAAAAGTTCTCCTTTAATTTCGGTGTTGTTTCTAATCAGACGTGCAAGTATTTCATGCTGCCGTTCCTCGGCATTAATGCAAGCGAATAAATCGACTAGTCTGGGATTATGTCCTAATGGCGAGGAATTAAAGGGCATCCTGTCGAACGGGATACAACCGTTTTTCACAAAAAGCCCGGACAAATTATTGTTTGCAAGGCTATGATGCTGGTTCTTTATAATTTTATTATTCATACGGTAAAGTAAATAATGTAGAAGATTTTTGCCCGTACCGTTTGCATTTGTTATTGCACGACAACGCTCTAAATCATCGAAGAAAACAACCGTCTTGGATCGTTCTGTAGCTTGCTGTTTAATCTTTTGAAATTCCTCATCGGGAAAATTAATTAGTTCCGTAAGATTAAACCCGGTCGATGTTAAAAATAATGAGATCCCCTGTTGTTCTGCATAGCCTGTCTTAACGGCTGTTCCTCTAATCAGACTTGTAAAATTTTTAAACTCACAATCTCGAATTGCGACTTCCCAACCTACGATAACAATGATAGGCATTGATTTGCCGAGGATTTCAATACTGTCTTGAGCAAGGGCAAATTTGACTGCATAGTTGTCGGTTATTTCTAAACGCGTAAAAGCGATAACACGGTTAAACTTGCTCGCATAATCATTAGCAGGTGTAAAAGTTACCTCATAGTAAACTCGTTGATCGACAAAGACTGGCTTAATTTTTTGAATATAGTATTTATCGGATTTTCCAACACTCTGTATATTATAGTGTTCTACCTTGGCGGCAATCTTTTCATAATACTCCTGCATGTTTGAATCCATGTTCAGCGGAAACTTGTCAAGATTGCAAAGAACTGCAAGGGAAAACCTATCATGCATGAGGTTTTTGATTTTCAAAAGGTATTCATAATATTTTAGCATTAACCGCTCTGAGTTTTCCTCGTCAAGCGTATAGTGTGATGCTACGATTTGCAAATAATCATGAAACTGCCTCAGTACTTTTAGTTTGCCCTGTGTTTTTACAAAGCCAACTGCTGCGCAGATATTATCATAGTTGTTATCTATGTCTTGGCCGTTGGCGTAAATCTTCAGCATTATATGTTCCACAAAGTTGCGTAGTTGAGACAGGATGTCCTGTGAAACTATGCCTCTTGGTGAAGTGGCAAGGTTGTCTATGTGACGACAAATAACCTTGTTTATATTCATAATCTGTGAGTCTATTCTTAAAAGTATTACATTAGACATTTTGCACCTCCAATAAAGTTACTATCAATTTCATCCTTATTATAATATAGAATTTAAATATAATTTTACAGTTTAAATCATACTCTTTAATTTTGCTCTATAAACATACTTCAACATATATTATACTGTTTTTTTAAGCTTTCTATATCAATGTTTTCTATTATATTAATATTTTTTATATTTTCTTCTATTATCATATCTTTACTATTGGTTAAAGCACTACGATCAGGTGATTCATATATTAGACTGTCTTTTTTCAATTTTTAGATCTTGCCCCAGTAAAATATTCTTGGTTCAGGTGCCTGTCACTTTCCGCATTTTGTAATATTTTGTCGATCAAAAATTATTGAAAATTTCTTACTTAACTCAACAGACATTAAACCATAACCCCCTCCTTTATTCTACCATATATTTAGGATAAATTTGGTAATATTTAGTCTACATCATGTCCTATAACAATATATTATTCCCCACATAGGCAGTAAGCCAACAACTTAACCCATGTAAATCTATTAACCAAACATTCACCCTAATTATGTTATAATATATATAATTTTCTAATAACGAGGGATGAAAATGAATTCTCGATGGATAAAGATTATACAATATCTTATTAAAGTTGATACGGATGTAACAAGCAGTGAACTTGCTGCGGCATTACACGTGAGTTCTAAGACCATCCGAAATGATATAAAAGAGATTAACCGTAGTTTAGAAACGGAAAATTTATGTATTACTTCCATCCGCGGGAAGGGCTTTTCACTTAAGCAAGATAAACGTTATTTCATAGACCTCTTAGGAAAGTGGAATAAGATTGGAAGTAACGTCCCCATAGAACCGGAATCCAGAATTAAATTTATACTGGAAACTCTATTAATGAATACATCCTATGTTAAGTTAGATGATTTATCCGACATGCTGTTTATTAGTCGATCTACATTGCAAACTGACTTGAAGGAAGTACGAGGCATCCTTGATAGTTATAATTTGCAACTGGAACACAAACCAAATTACGGAGTGATAGTAAAAGGGGATGAAAAACAGATTCGCTTTTGTATCTCTGCCTACCTTTTGCGTGAGAAATTAGATGGAAAAAAGTACGACGTAGCTCAATTGGGTAACTTTTCTTCAGAGGAAACGAATTTAATTTATACTCATTTAATAAATAATTTGCGGAAGCATCATATAGTGGTTGCAGATGTTTGTTTACAAAATCTATTTACCCATATTGTTCTAGCATGCAGAAGAATTAAAGAGAGTAATATGTTTGATATAAACAGCGAAGACTATCTAGAACTAAGAGACACAAAAGAATATGAAGTTGGACGGAAAATTCTAACGGATATCGAGAGAGACATAGATATAGTTTTCCCGGAAAAGGAAATTGCATATTTAGCTTTACATTTAAAGGGAACGAAACTATCAAATAACTTAGATGGAACTCGAGCTGATTTAAATAAAATAATGGACACGAAAATAGTAGAATTAGCTCAAAGCATGATTCAGCGTATAGAAGAGAAATGTTCTTTACATTTAGCTGGAGATAATAAATTATTATTTAACTTATGCTTACATTTACAACCGGCAATTAATCGATACAAACAGGGCATGAATATTTATAATCCCATGCTGGAAGAAATTAAAACATCCTATCCACTTTCTTTTGAAGCTGCTTTGATTGGTTCCAAAGTACTTGCTGAGGTAATGGAGATTCAACTAAATGAGGATGAAATTGGTTTTTTGGCTCTACATATCGAAGCTGCCCAAGAACGGTTAAAAACGAGAAACGTTCGCAAAAAGCGTTGCCTAATTGTGTGTGCGTCGGGAATGGGTAGTGCCGAACTTCTTTCTTATAAACTTACCAATCAATTTAGTGATCAATTAGAAATCATTGGAACTACGGAACTATATAACTTGGAGAACACGATACCCAGTGACCTAGATTTTATAATTACTACCGTACCAATTGATATGCAAACTAGTATTCCTCTCATCTATGTGAGCACCATTCTTGGAGAAACGGATATTAAACAAATTGAAACCGCTATAGATGGAGAAAAGAAAAAGGATAGATGGTATTTGGAAAAAGAGCATACCTTTATAAATTATGATCTTAGTTCACCAAAGGAGGTTATTACATTCCTTGGGAATCATCTGTTGGAAAGGGGGCTCGTAGGAGAAGATTACATTGATTCTGTCCTGGAGAGAGAAAGTTACGCTCCCACTAGCTTTGGTAACTTAGTAGCAATACCCCACCCCATTGAGCAAAAAACCGATAAAACCTTTTGGTGTTTGATGACATTAAAAAAACCAATTGTTTGGGGTGATAAACCTGTTCAAGTCGTCTTTTTACTAAACGTAAATAAGAGTAAAAAAGAAGATTTGAAGCCTATGTTCCACTCTCTGGTAAGATTGGTTGATAATAGATCAACAGTACATCAGTTGCTTGATTGCAAGACATACCACCAGGTGCTTAAGGTAGTACAGCAACTTTAAAAGCAAAGGGAAACTCCTTTGCTTTTTTTATTTATTTAATTTCCTTTGCCAACGGAAAAATACTGCCTTTTAATGAATGCGCTTACACAATACTATAGGTATATAGCAATAAATCTATTTTAAAGGAGGGTGAGTGTCATTAAGCTTACCGTTGTGGGAGGAGGATCTTCCTATACACCAGAATTAATTGAAGGCATTTTGAAGAATCAAGACATCCTAAACGTTTCTGAAATTTGGTTGGTTGATGTTAAAGAGGGTGAAGAAAAGCTTGCTATTATTGAAAAACTTGCAAATAGAATGGTTAAAGAAAGTCACACTTCAATTAAAATAGTCGCAACCTTAAATCGAAGGGAGGCCATTAAAGACGCGTCCTATGTTATTACTCAAATCAGGGTAGGCCAATTGAAAATGAGAAAATATGATGAATATATTTCTATTAAACATGGCGTTATTGGACAAGAAACTACTGGCGCTGGCGGTTTTATGAAGGCGCTAAGAACCATACCAGTCATCCTTGATATTTGTAAAGACATAGAAGAACTTGCGCCAGATGCATGGCTACTAAACTTTACAAACCCTGCAGGCATTATAACGGAAGCAGTTCTAAAACACAGTTCAGTAAAGGTGATCGGCTTATGCAATAATCCTATAAATTTCTATAAAAAATTTGCAGACATCTATCATGTGCCAATAGAAGAAGTTAGCATCAATTTCACTGGAATTAATCATTTGATATGGATCACTGGTCTTTTTATAAATGGCGAGTCAAAAATAGATGATATCCTTACAGGAAAATCACAGAGTTACGAGGCTAAAAATATCCCTGATTTTGGTTGGGATGTTGACTTCTTGCAATCATTAGGAGCCATACCTTGTGGCTATCATAAATATTACTATCAGACAGATAAAATTTTGAAAGAACAGCTTGAACAATATAGAGAAAATAAAACAAGAGCAGATCAGGTACAAGAAATAGAAAAAGGGCTATTTGAGTTATTTAAAAATCCTGATTTAACTCAGAAACCAAAGGAACTTGATCAGCGGGGTGGCGCATTTTATTCAGAAGCTGCTATAAATTTGATCTGCTCTCTCCATCTCAATACTGGCAATATACACACCCTGAATGTAAGAAATAACGGGACAATAGCTTGTTTGCCGGATAACGTAAGTATTGAAGTGAATTGTGTTGTAGAAAAGCACCAGGTTACACCAATGTTGGTAGGAGATGTTAGTCCCCAAATTAGAGGATTGCTTCAACATGTAAAAGCTTATGAGGAATTAACGATAGAGGCCGCTGTGAAGGGGAGTTGGAACCTTGCATTTCAAGCATTAGCTATGCATCCACTATTACCATCTACTGATGTAGCTAAAAAAGTTCTTAACGAAATGCTCGAGGTTAATGAGCATTATTTACCAGCATTTCATTAAAATAAATTTTACGCTATAAAGGAGTCAATATAAATGAAAATAACTTTACTTTGTGCATTAGGAATGAGTACTAGTTTGCTTGTGGAAAGGATGAAAGAAGCTGCCGGAAAACGAGGATTAGACGTAGAAATTGAAGCACATTCTGTTGACGATATTGATGAACAATTAAAGAGCGCTGATGTTGTCTTAATAGGCCCTCAGATCCGCTACAAAAAGAATGAGTTATTCAAAAAGGCTAATTCTGCAAATGTTCCCATTGACATCATAGAAATGAGGGCCTATGGAACAACCGACGGTGAGAAAGTGTTGGATCAAGCATTGGGATTAATCTAAAGGAGAGGATTAACAATGATGGAACGATTTAATTCATTTATGGAACGTTACTTTATGCCAGTTGCCGGAAAATTGGCTGAGCAGCGGCATTTAAAGGCAATAAGAGACGGAATTATTGCAATAATGCCGTTGCTAATTATAGGTAGTATCTTTCTTATCATATCTTCTCCGCCTGTGCCTTCTTGGGCGGAATACATGAAACCTTATGCTCCGACACTAAATATTCCTGTAAATGCGACATTCGGACTTTTGGGTTTAATAGCCGTTTTCTCCATAGCCTATAATCTTGCGAAAAGTTACGGAATGGATGGACTATCAGCAGGGGTGCTGAGTATAGCTGCCTTTTTTGTTGCTACTCCTATGACAGAAGAGGGTAACATTCCGCTTAATTTAATGGGAAGTGAAGGCTTATTTATAGCAATCGTATTAGCTATATTCACGGTAGAAATATACCGCCTTTTTGAACGAAAGAACATTATTATCCGTATGCCAGACGGAGTCCCTCCCTCTGTGTGGAGAGCATTTACAGCACTAATACCGGGGGCAGTAATTGTTTTTATTGTATGGGGTGTGGATGTCATTTTAAAAACTTCACTAGATTTATCGCTCCACGGAGTAGTTGCGGCACTTCTAAGAGAACCCTTACAAATGGTTGGAGGAAGTTTCTGGGGTGCAATGGTTGCTATCATTCTTATTCATTTACTCTGGTCGTTTGGTATTCACGGAATTTCAGTTGTTGCCAGTATCATGGCTCCAATCTGGTATAGTCTTACAGATCAAAATGTTGCAGCACATCAAGCAGGAGAGGCATTGCCTCACGTAGTAGGGCAGCCATTTATGGCGATTTGGTGGGCTGTAGGTGGATCAGGCATGGCCTTAGCTTTAACCATTTTATTCGTTTGGCGTGCACGTTCGAAGCATTTAAAAGGGTTGGGCAGGGGTTCTATATGGGCTAGTATGTTTAATATTAGTGAGCCGGTTATTTTTGGAGCACCTGTGGTAATGAATCCTCTGCTTGTTATTCCGTTTATATTGGCACCACTAGCAGTTGGTATGATTACTTATTTTTCCATGACTCTCGGTTTCGTTGGAAAGCCTTATGTCATTGTACCATGGACGACTCCTCCACCATTCTCAGGAATATTAACCACTGGTGACTGGCGTGGCGGAGTATTAATGATGCTCAATATCTTTGTAGCAATGGCAATATATTATCCGTTTTTCCGTTTGTATGATAAGCAATTACTGGCAGAAGAAAGTGAAACAAAAAAAGATGAGGCTTCCGAGAAGATGATGAAAGCGAAATAAAGTAGGTGACTCTATATGGATCTTAAACAACGTCGATTAATTATAAATGCAGATGACTTTGGATTAAGCCCTGGCGTAACTGCTGGGATTCTATATGCCCATCAATATGGCCTGGTTTCCAGCACGACTGCCATGGTTAATACAAGTTTTTCAAAGGATTGCTTGCAGGAAGCCAAACACTATTCTTATTTAGGAATTGGTTTGCATTTTGTTTTAGATGCAGGCCAACCTCTTTCTCCTTCAGTACCTAGCTTAACGGATAATAAAAATAATTTTCTTAAAGGCAAGGACTTAGTTGAAAATGCAAAAGGAACTGACATTAAAGAAGAGTTAAAAAGACAACTAGAACTTCTCCTTTCCTGGGGGATAGATGTGACACATATTGATAGTCACCATCATATGCATCTGCATATTCCCGGTGCGCTAGAGATAGTTTATGAGGTAGCTCATGATTATAAATTACCTGTAAGAGTCTTTACTAATACTACAGTAACAGCAACAGTGCCAAGGACAGATTATTTTCATTTTAATTTTTATGGTGAAAATAATTTGACAGAAGAATACTTGATAAACATGATTACCAATCTAGATCAAGGTACCTCTGAAATAATGTGCCATCCCGGCTTTTTAGATACCTGGTTAACGAAGACAAGTAGTTATCAACAAATGAGAATGAAAGAGGTAGAAATCTTAGTAAGCAACAGAATTAGAAAATGTCTAGACGAGCAAAACGTACAACTCGTGCACTATGGAGGGATATAAATGAACGTTGATAACTTTTCCATGTCGATTATAATGCATGCTGGGAATGCCAAAGTTTATTTACATGAAGCCTTAGCTGATGCCAGGAATGGTGAATTTGAAGGAACAGACGAAAAAATTAAGCTTGCATCGGATGAATTACTAGCTGCCCATAAAATCCAAACCAAATTCTTGCAACAAGATTCAAATGGTGAATTAAAGAATCTACAAGTATTGTTAATGCATGCGCAGGATCATCTAATGACGGTAATCTCTGAAAAAGATCTTATTAAAGAAATGATTGAGATGTATAAAAGGCAAATAGAAACGGAACAAAAGATGGAGCGATTATCAAAGGTAATAGAGAGGTTAGAAATGAAGAAAAATTAAGGTAAAGGCTGACAAAATTTTGTGAGGTGTAGTTATGAAATTTGGTAAACTTACTTTTATATTCCTGACTATATTGGGATTAGTGCTATATATTAATGGGACTGAGACTGAAGCAAAGGAAAAAGGCAAGAAAGTCACTCCAGGTATTGAAACCTTTTTAGATAAACACGTTGATTGGGTTAAGGGTAAGAAAGTCGGTTTAATAACAAACCCCACTGGGGTCGATACTAACCTTAAAAGTGATATTGATCTATTATTTGAGCATCCTGACGTAAATTTAACAGCTTTATTTGGGCCAGAGCATGGAATAAGAGGGGACCAGGAAGCAGGAAAATATATTGAATCATATGTTGATGAAAAAACTGGTTTACCTGTATATAGCTTATATGGTCCTACCTGGAAACCTACAAAGGATATGGTAAAAGATGTTGATGTACTCCTGTTTGACATACAGGACATTGGATCGAACGTATACACATATATTTATACGTTAGGTTTCGCCATGGAAGCAGCAGCTGAATTTGATAAGGAACTAATTGTGCTAGATCGGCCAAACCCTATAGATGGCGAAAAAGTTGAAGGGCCACTTCGCTCGAAAGATACGGTTAGTTTTATGGGAAGATTTTTGCTACCAGTAAGACACGGAATGACTGTAGGGGAATTAGCTACCATGTGGAATCACGAATATAGCATGGGAGTGAATTTGAAGGTTTCCAAAATGAAGGGGTGGAAACGAACGATGCATTACGAAGATACTGGCCTGCCTTGGGTCCAACCTTCACCAAACATACCAACAAAGGAATCTGCTTATTTATATGTTGGAACGGAATTGTTAGATGATACAACCCTTTCCGTTGGATTAGGTACAACAAAGCCTTTTGAGTTAGTAGGCGCACCATGGTTGGATGGCGAAGCTTTAGCTCAAGAAATGAAAAAACGAAATATTGATGGCGTTACCTTCCGCCCAGCCTATTATACTCCTATGTTTGGTAAGTATAGCGGGGAAAGAGTTGGAGGTGTTCAGGTTCATATAAAAGAACCTACAAAAATAAATTTAGTAGAATTAGGGCTAAATTTAGTTGATGCTATGAGAGATCAAAACCCGGATAAATTTGAAATGACGTCAAGTTATGCAAATCTAATTGGTGATCCAGAAGTACCTACTATGATAAAAAATGATGAACCTGTTAATAAAATAATAGATTCTTGGCAATCCGAGCTAGATAGGTGGGTAACAGAAGTTCGCAACCAATACCTTCTTTATGTTCCATTCCCAAAAAAGACAGGTCCTTATAAGGAGAGAAGTTATTTAGGGATATTACCGTTAGATATATCAATTACCCCTGGAAAAAGTGTTGATTTAAAAGTACAGGGATTTGATAAAGAGGGGAAGAAACTTGAAATTTCCCCATCTTCCATTAAGTGGGAGGTTACAAACAATATTGGAAAAATAAATGATGGAATTTTTCAACCTACGAAAGAAGGTAAAGGGAAAGTTATAGCTACCTATAAAAATCTTATAGCAAGTCGTGATGTAACTGTCTCCGTACCATATATAGAAAATATTCGGTATGGTGTTCATTCAGACTCAACAAGAGTCGTGCTCGACCTAAACAATGACATCAGCGATTATTCCATTGAGGAGGAAAATGGCAAGCTATTTATAAAAATTCCTTACGGCAAAGTTGGAGGAGACTTAGATAGGGAAGGTGGTATAGTTCAAATAGATAAAAGCCCTATCGTCTCAAGTATCAACTATTATGTTAAAAATGAATCGTTCATTGCTGAATTAGATTTGAAGAAAGAAGGAGTTAAGTACAATACCCCAGAATTTTCTTCGAGATTAGTAGTTGATTTGGCTCATTAAATGCTTTTTAAGTTAAAAAGGGATTAAAAATTACCAAGTTAAAAAATGCTTCAAGCCTAAAATAACGACCCAGGAATTTTACAGGGTCGTTATTTATTTCTCTCTAAAATTCAATTACAAGCAAAGAAAATAGTATTGTAAGTTAAATTGCCTGTCTCTTCTGGAAGTATGCCACTTTATTTTGTAGAGCTAGTTCTTACAACCATTTTTGTCACAAGTTATTTTGGAACTAGTATTTACCCAGTGACTAGAACTTTCCTTCGTATTAAATCCACAACCAGTACTTCCACCTTTTGTCCCACTATGCACAATTCCAGTTGGTATATGTTTAACAGCCACTTTTATCACCTCCTTAAATTTTAAAGTATATTTGAGATTATCTGTCCTATAACATAGAAGCAGTCACTCACAAACACAAAAATGCCAGTCATCCATAAAAGTCCCTTTACCTAACTTCTCCTAAGAATGACTGACATTGTTGATATAACCTATATTCACTTTTTAGTTTTATTGCCTATTACTTCGGGAACTCGTTACAATTGTCGATAAATATTACAATTGCTGTTTTCATCAAATATTACAGTCTATTCATAGACTACTTTACAATTTTCACCTTATCATCTACACGTAAATACCTAATAAAATTCCTATTTTCAGGGGAGATACCTGATATCTTAAAAGTCCCAACAAACCTATATCTATTAAAGCCAAGATTATCTTTATATTTTGCAAATACGGCTCTTTCACGACCAAAGTTGACTTCTTCCATATAGTTGTTTTTTCTTTCTTCAACAATTGTATCGTCTTGATGAGATTCATCAATATATGACCAGTCCTCTGCCAAGAAGTTTAGCCAACCACCAGCTACTGAGAGAGCATTCTCGTTTACAATAATTGAGAGCTTAGGACACCATAACCACATTTTACCTCCCACATTAAAATAACTGCGTTGATATCTTTTGGCGTTCTTCCCAAACACAGTATTTGCAATGTCCTTTATGTCCATAAATGACAAGTCATCGTAAATGGATAAATACTCTTGTTGCTTCAATTCTTTTAATTCTTCTTCATATGTCTTCCATTTTAATGTAGTTTTGGATGCCTTATTTTTAATAAATGATAGGATCTCATTAATTCTATCATTTATCTCTTCTAACGACCTGGTAGCATCAACTCTAAACCATTTAAAATCTCTAATAGATTCTTCACTAACAGCAGAGATAATATCATCCATACGAAGTTTGTCTTCTTTTTGATTATCTTGATGATACGCTTCATCCACTTCTATCCCAATGTGTAGCTGCGGAAAATACAAATCCATCAATGCATGGGTACCATTTTGACGTTTAATATACTGTTGGCTCACAGGTTTAATATCCATGTTATCTAATTTGTGCCAAATCGCAGTTAAAATATAATTCTCATAATCTTTTCTTTTAGTTCGTGAAAAAGTTTTTATTAAGTAATCACGTTTATTCATTTATACACACCTTTTAATTAGGTTTTTTTTCGAATTCTTACATCATTTTACTTGTTTGTCGCAACAGTAATTAACTATCATAGTTTTTACATCGTTGGTACTTCCAGACCGTTGGATATCTTAAGGAAGAATTACACATATTCTTTTCTTAATTTTACCACGAATTGAGGATAATTTTGGAAATTAATTATCATTTTCATATTCTAAAAGCAACTGTATTCTACTCCATCACCCCATAATTCTCCAACAAACGCTGCGCTTCCTCCACTGCTTCTTTTCCCATGTAGACTGACTTTGACCGATTGCTTCCTGAAATTAATTCTTCTTCATCTCTTAGTTGATCCAACACTTCAAATGGATAGCCTTTCCAAGCTCGGTGATACTCCCCATCAACGCCCTCTTCCTCCCACGAAGTTAAGTAAAGCAGCATTAGTGTTAAGTCTCTGACCACCTGATCCATGTTCTTCTCACTCATTTTTTATCCTCCTCATCGGTATTGTTTGTTAATTTCCAGAATGCTCTATCTTTATTCTACCAAATTAAACCAAAAATTCTAAGCTTGCCAAGAGTTGAAACAGTTAAATATGGCTTAAAACTACTATCTAAAAATGAAAATAATTGAATATTTTATCTCTTTCCGATTATACTTAGTCTTAAGAAGGAGGGGTGCTATTGCTGCGAAAATGGGTGAAACTAAATATGTATGTTTTTGTGCTTCCATTTGCCTTTGCCTTATCGTTTTTGGGTGATGCAAATGGAAACCTGGTTAGATTGACACTGGACACCGCCAGGGACATGTAATTGCATAGAAAGCCAACACACCTAGGATAAACAAACGCATCAACTAGTCGCTCTAACAAAAATATCCCCAGTTCCTCAAAAAGGAGCTGGGGTTATTTCTATTTATCTCACATTCATTTCAATTATAAGCAAAATACATCGCTTCGGGAAATTATTTTTTATGGTGAAATAAGTTACTGAGTATAAGGTCAATGGAAAATAAATCAATAAAATAAACGCATATACTAATTGATTGGAGCGGAAGGGGGCGACTCCTACCGGAATAGCATGAGCTGAAGACCCTGGACGGAGCGTAGCGGAGGAAGCGGCTGAAGCCATGCCGGTGGAAAGCGTCCCCCTGTAGTGGAAATCAATGGGTCCCCCACTTCCTTAGAATACATAAAACCAAAGCAAAAAGCCCTGCATGAGTCCCCCTCACACAAGGCTTCCAACCACCTATCCCATATACACACCCTCACATGTATTCGCCGCTGGTTCGTAAAAGCAATGAAGCTTATATTGTCCTGTAAATGGCTGACCATACCATGTTGGAGGGCATGGAGCATATGGATTAAAATACCATAGCGCAAACCTGGATGGGTGCTCTCTCCAGGAATCTAGCACTCTTTTGGCTAATCTCTTTTCAACACCACGTGCTCTGTTGTAAAAAACATTGCCTTTTTGGACGGCCTCGAAAGAGTAATTGCCTCCCTGTATTTGAAAAATTACGTCGTATATGGATCGTAAATCTCGAAAGTCTAAGCAATTGGCAACTAAACGGTTGACGATGACATTACCAACCATCAGCATCCCCAGCTGCCCTTCTCCCTCAGCCTCTGCCCGCATCATCCTTGCCACTAAGTTCACGTCATTCTCTGTGTATGCTACTCTTGCCATATTTATCACCTCTAAAAATTATATGATGAAAATTTATAAAGATGATAGTTGATTACAGATTTCAGATAGCTTTTTGGCTTTAGACCTTGCTGATTGTATTCGTCAATTCGTACTGACGGCGTCTCACTTCAAACAAAGTTAATGGATCACGGTAGGTTTCCGGTTTGTCATGCATCTTTTGTAAGTCAGCAGTATGGCTTTCAATATCTGCTTCTACCTTTTCCGTTTCCTGGCTCACAATATCTACAGGGCTGGCGAAGAACCTGTTCACATCCCACTCGATCGATCCTTCAAACAATTCCAATTGCTGCATGAACGGGTCGATAATTTCCTTTGCTGTTGGCGTGTAATCCTCATTTTCAATATAATTTTTATATCTGCTATGAAGCATTTCGTTATTCTTGGAAATGGAGCTGAATAGCTTGCCTGCACCCTTTAAAAATAACTGGGATGGTGTATTACGCATGAAAATATTCATTTTCTCAAAGCGTAGCATACCGCGGGAAATCCGTTCCAAATCTCTCTGCCAATCCTCGAGCACTTTAAAATCGGCCTGCAGGTCAATCTTCTCTTCGTTGTATTGCTGATTAACCGTCTGGCTGAATTCGTTACATGCTGCTTGATTTTCCTGGAATTCTCTTTTACATTCATTAATCCATTGCTGTACCGCTTGTTTCACATCATGATGGACGAAGTTTTTCATAAAGACGACAATTCGTCTGTTCATTTCCTCGTTTAGTTCCTCATTGATCTTGGAAAAGTCACTGTCATCCTGAATGATGCTGGCACTTTTTTGTAATTGCTTCGGCAGTTCAGTCATAACGCGTTTGGATAGATTATTTTTCATCGTACGGAAGGATTCTGTCATATGCTCGGTAGTTTCTTGCTCCATATCTCCGAGCTGTTGATGGATATTCTGCAAGCTTGCCAGTAATGCTTCATTCCATTCGATCTCTTCCTCGATACCTTTTTCCAATTCGACTCTTTGTTCCAGCAGAAATTCAATGGCTACCTTCAATACTTCCCGTATGCTCGACGGACTCGCCGCTTCCATGTCGGAATTACGTAGAATAGGATCTGTGACTTCTGTTAAATCATGGAGCAATCCCTCTTTTTTAGCCCATGCTTTAATGGCTTCAAATAGGATCATGCCATCCTTTGAGTCATGCTGCTGTGGTGTTGTGGTTTCAAATTGATATTCGGCTTTGCTGACAAGTTGTTCATCAAGCATCGAAGGGATCGTTTTATCCCATGCCAGTATAGCAGCGGAAGAAGCCAACGCATCTGATTCTGCTGTTATATCCAACCAATTCGTTAAATGCTGCTGGATTAAGTCTGAAATCTCCCTGATTAAATAATCGCCATTAATCAAGTCGAAGTAAGCCTCTTGGTATAATGCCGGAAGCTTCCTCCAAACATATGGCAGCTCCTCATGAGCTTCCAGGAGAAGCTGGTTAATCACACGTAACCACTCGATATAATACGGGCTTTGTCGATAGCTATTCCATAACACCTCTGTCATGTCTTCAAAACGGTCTCGATCCATTGCAAGTATATGTACAAGCAAATCATTAAAATAATCCGGTCTGTAACCAACCGTTAGCCCTTGCTGCACATAGCCTGATAAAACTCCCATCCAATAGCTGGTTTTAGTTCGAATCGTTTCATTCACTGCGAGTTCTACTGCATGATCCCACTCACCTATGTCCTCGAAGTATGTCTGGGCTATCTCTGTTACACGGGAATAATCAGGATTTAGACTTACCGCTTCCTTTATCGTACTAACTGCTTTTCGCTGATTTCCTTGCTGTACATATAACGAGAATAGCTGCATAAGTACTTCCGACTTCAATACAAGGGATGGGGAATCAACCTGCAAATAAAGTCCTTCTGCTTCCTCCAACAATCCCAACTCTACATGTGCATCAGCTATATTCTTCTGTGCCCATGGAATAAGCTCCTCTTCCAGTGGCTGCTGCCATTTAAAGATCGCTGCTTCATAATCGTTATTCTGGTAATAAATTTCTCCCTGGGCATAG
The DNA here is from genome assembly GCF_001878675.1 of Virgibacillus halodenitrificans. Classification (NCBI taxonomy): domain Bacteria; kingdom Bacillati; phylum Bacillota; class Bacilli; order Caryophanales; family Bacillaceae; genus Virgibacillus; species Virgibacillus halodenitrificans. Next base: position 3,814,694 of record NZ_CP017962.1, read on the forward strand.
CGAATGGAAGAAAGATCTGGCCACTGTTTTTGCATTTCTTCCATGTACATATCGCCCAATATGCTTACTGGGTGTCCTTGTTTGCTTTTATCTAAAATCGTTTGATAATAGGATTTATTAATTCGTCTATTTTCCGTCGTCACGATAATCCCTCACATTATATATTTTTATGACTCTATAAATCGGGTTATTTCAGCGTACATCTATTCTTATTCCTCTTATACTTGTTCCATTACTACATTCCGTTTTATTTAAAGGTTCTTATCTATACACTATTCGACAGAAACCCCCAATTTATGAGGATATTTGCACTATTTTAGACCATAGAAATTTTTAAAAAAAATATGTATCTCTATGGCTTTACCCTGTTAGCTGAAATTATAACATCTGGCGGGGGTTGGCTGTCAGTGGAGTATTTATCGAGAGTGTTACGAAGCAACAGGGAGATGTGCTTACAAAGACGTTTCAAATCAGTAAAATGAGTAAAATAAACCCAATCACTAAAGCTAGCTTCATTTTCACAAAATGCTCCGTATGTACGTATATATTGACCGCCAAAACTACAAGTAACGGGATAAATGCATATTTCACATGAAACGGCAGGATATTAGAAAGTAATGATACGAGCAAAATATAACCTACATAAAATAACTCACGATTACTCCCTTGAAAGGGGGTTTTCTTTTTGGCTTTCTCCATACGGTTTCACCCTCCCCTACGATTTAAAAATCCTCATTGGCGGACATGTCTACATGTTGTTTCTGCTACTTATGATATGGCTGTCCCTTATTTATCCGGTACGCCCTGTACACTTGCTCCAATAAAATCATCCGCATAAGCTGGTGTGGAAATGTCATTTTTGAAAAAGATAGAGCAAGATCACTTCGTTTGGTAACTTCTTCACTTAGCCCGAGAGATCCTCCGATTACGAAAGCTATTTTGCTTTTCCCGTATGTGGCGAGCCCATCCAGCTTAGCCGCAAGCTGTTTGGATGTCAGCATCTTGCCTTCAATCTCCAGTGTGATAACAAACGTGTCCTGATTAAGATGAGAGAGAATGCGTTGTCCCTCTTTGCGCTTTACTTCCTCTTCCTCTGCCTTACTCATGTTTTCAGGTGCCTTTTCATCTGGTACTTCCATGATATTTACAGTCGCATAGGCGCTGAGTCGTTTCATATATTCCGCGATACCCTGCTTCAAATATTTTTCCTTTAGCTTCCCTACCGACACGATGGTTATTTTCATTGTTTTCATCCTTTGTTTTTCATTCTACATTCATTTTATCAAATTCAAGCCTCCTTTAGTAAGAACCTTATATTCTTTTCAAGAAACTGAACAAGCACTCTTGCCCAATCCTTATGCATAACATGGATAAGAGGTAAATTTTAAGGAGGAAGACTATGTATTCCAATGATTTCTACAACCATACTAACCGTCCTTCACAGGATGCTTCGCTTATAGAAGACATTCAAAAAGCTATTAACGGTGAATATAGCGCCATTTCTTGCTATGGAAAATTGGCAAAATTAGCACCTACGGAATGGGAAAGGAAAAGAATTCAAGAAATACAGCGGGATGAAGGCCGGCATCTTCAGATATTCAGCTCCATTTATATGCAGCTAACCGGTATGCAGCCATCCCACACTTTAATGGAAGGATGCCCAGATGACTACCTGGCTGGAATTGATTATGCATTTCAGGATGAACAAAATACGGTTGATTTCTATTTAGGTATTTCTGATCGGGCGGAGGATCCAACAATAAAAGAGAAATTCCGTCGTGTAGCTGCAGATGAACAAAACCATGCAGTGTGGTTTATGTATTTTATGTTAGCTAATTATAATGGCAAAAATCACACTCGCCAGATCCCCGACTTTGGAGCAAAAGGCGCATTAAATGCGACTACACTAACATTACCTCAAATGCTCACTTATGCTCTGCAAGACGAATTTCTGGCACAAGCAAGGTATGATAATATCCTCCAGACCTTTGGCAACGTCCGGACATTTTCCCAAATAAAAGAAGCAGAATTAAGACATATTTACGCGTTACTCCCACTATTTGATATGTACCAAATTTCTGTACCAGAAAATACAGCTCAGGCTTTCGTAACTACACCCGGAAATTTGAAAGAAGCATTTGCTGCTGGAGTTGATGGAGAAATTGATAATATTTCCATGTACGATCGATTTTTATCCATGGAACTCCCTGCAGATGTCAGGACAGTTTTCACCCAATTACGTAATGCCTCTGTTAATCACTTGGCAGCATTTGAAAGAGGGCTGGCGAGAGATTAATTTACTGTGTTTACTGGATGTTGGTGTGTGCTTCTTTGTTCTACCAGGAGAAGCACACAACAATCTTTTTCACCTATACACGGTAGTTCCCTTGAAATGGTGACTTTTTTTAGCCTTTCTTGTCCATCTATTTTCACCTGACAGACGGGAAATTTACCTTTCAGAATAAAAATTCTCTTTTGGATGCCCCCTTTTATCTTCCTCCTTCGATAGTAGTTATAAAGAGGTTTTTAAAGGAGAAGACAAGATGAATTATATTAAACAAATGAATGCATTCCATTTGAAAATTGATCTGGAGCCAATTTCAATACAGGCCAGATCCCTTTGGCTAACATTGATCGACATCAATAATAAACTGCTTTGGCGAAAAACGTTTACCGTAGCTGCTTCCAAGCTGCAGGATAAATCTGGATTATCAGCTAGTAGTTTTAAGCGAGCTCGAATAGAATTAGAAGAAAACGGATTTATTCAAGTGACTTCCCAAGGAGGAAATCAAGCTGCGGTCTACCATGTGGTCCAATTATATGCCGATACATCTTCAGAAATGGAACCACATGAAGAGAAAGTGGACTACACTTCGGACCAAAAACTGAGCCACAAGTTGAGCCCATTAATTAAACATAAACAAAAAACAAAAATAAAAGAGAAACAAGAAGAAGAAGCTGCTACAGGCGCTAAATTATTTTACTTCGATAATTTCGGTGAACCAAATACATATATTACAGAAGAACTTATTTATTGGATAGATGATGTTGGAGATGCGCTTGTTATCCAAGCAATGAAGCGTTCATTAGAGCAGGGAAAAAGTCATTGGGGATATGTGAAGGCTATTTTGCATGCATGGAGAAATAAAGGTATTGAAGATGTAGCTGCTGCCAAAGAGGAAGAGAATAATTACCGTGTTCGCAAAGAAGAGAAAGAACAAAAGACGAACCTTTTTGACCAATTAAGACAGGAGCAAATACCTGATTGGTTTATCAAGAATAAGAGGGAGCAAGCTGAAATGGCGGCACAAAAACGGGAGGGCATCCCGGAAGAATATTTGGAAACAGAAGAAGAGCAAAGGGAAGAGCTTGAACGTCTGCTGGCACGTTTTTCTTAAGTGTGGAAGGAACGTTTGTTACGTTAATAAAAATAGGGTCAGCCCGAAATAGATTAAAATCGGGCTTTGTCCTTATCGATAAAGAGATCATTTCTTTTCTTTTTCATATATTTCATCAAAGTCACGAACCATTTCTAAATCCAATTCGGTTACTCCTTTTGCCCGCCAGGAGGAAATTTTCAACGTGACCTTTTTGTAATCGATGGCAATGAATGGGTGATGCTGCCGCTTTTCTGCATATTCGGCAATCTGATTGGCAAATTGCACTCCATCCATATAGCTGGCGAATTTATACTGTCGGGCAATCCATTTGTCATCAAGCTGCTCCCATTCAGGCAGCTTCTCTAATTCCTTAGTCAGCCATTCCGCCGTTACTGGTATCATTTCATATTCATCTTCTGTCTTGTATTTCATTACGATCCCTCCTCGTTTTCTATTCCCTTTTTTCGGCTGGACAAAAAGTTAAGGTCTATTATTCAACCAGGTGGGGGCTTGGGGTTATTCGCTTTTTCATGTTTTCTAATTTGCGAAAGGCTAATCACAAATACAAGAAAGACACTCCAAAGCGCCCAAAAGAAGAAGCCCCATTGATCCGTAGCCATCGATAGGATAACAAAGAATAGAAGGGTGATTCCCCCGATCCATAGATTTATTTTAATTGCTTTTTTCGTATCTTTGTACATGCAGCATCACCTCTTACAGCATTGTTTCTATATCCTATGTGGAAAAGTGGAAAGCAATCCTTAAACAAGTTCAATATCTATGTTAAATCCGATACAATCGCTCTTCCAGCAACCCTTCCGGAAAACAAACAGCCTCCGAGGAACGTGCCTTCAAGAGAGCGATAGCCATGCAGCCCTCCTCCACCAAAGCCGGCTACTTCTCCTGCTGCATAGAGTCCAGGAATGACCTCACCCTGCTCATCCAGCACCTGTGCTGATAAGTTATTTTGCAATCCTCCCAGTGTTTTTCGGCTAATAATATGAAGGCGAACAGCAATTAATGGTCCATTTCGATAATCAAGGATTTTATGTGGCTTGGCCACGCGGATTAGTTTATCACCAAGGTAGTTTCGTGCCCCTCGCATTGCGGTAATTTGAAGATCTTTTGTAAAAGTATTATCGATTTCCCGGTCACGGGCACGGATCTGCTCTACCACACGATCCACATTCAATCGATTTGCTCCAGTAAGTTTGTTCATTTTCATGACGAGGTTATCAATTGTATCGGCAGTAAGGAAGTCTTCGCCCTTATCAAGAAATGCCTGAACCGGGTCTGGGGCACCAGGTCGGACTCGACTAAGTACTTTGGAGATGCTTTTTCCTGTTAAATCAGGATTCTGTTCCGAGCCGGAAAGAGCAAATTCCTTTTCGATAATCTTCTTAGTAAGGATAAACCAGGAATAGTCATAGCCGGTATCCTTAATCGCCTTTAATGTCCCCAGTGTGTCAAAACCAGGAAAATTAGGAGAAGGAAGTCGATGCCCTGTAGCATCAAGCCAAACAGAAGATGGCCCTGGGAGTATACGGATTCCGTGCTTTTCCCAAATCGGATTCCAGTTTTTTATTCCCTCGGTATAATGCCACATGCGATCCTTGTTTACGATTCGCCCACCCGCTTCCTCTGAAATTAGCAACATACGTCCATCCACATGGGCAGGTACTCCTGACAACATTTGTTCCGGAGGGATTCCCAGTCGTGCTGGCCAGTTTTCCCGGATAAGATCAAAGTTGGCTCCGATCCCACCACTTGTTATGAGGATAGCTTCTGCTTTTGCTTCAAACACGCGCACCACATCCTGTGGACTCTTCTCCCCGCGTAAAGCCATACTTGGAACAAGTACAGAGCCCTGAACACCTGTGATCCGGCCATTTTCTTGAATCAATTCATCAACCCGATGACGTGGTTTGTAGATCACCTTCCCTGTTTTTATATGCTCCCTGACGCGTCGTACAAATGGTTCGACGATTCCTGGACCGGTGCCCCATGTAATGTGAAAGCGGGGGACGGAATTACCGTGACCACCAGCATGATAACCGCCTCGTTCTGCCCAACCGACAACTGGAAAGAATTTCACGCCCATGCTAGTCAACCATTCGCGCTTCTCTCCTGCTGCAAAATTAACATAGGCCTCTGCCCACTTTTTCCCCCAGTAATCTGCGTCATCCTCTTGATCATAACCAGCAGTTCCCAACCAGTCCTGCCAGGCAAGCTCTTGGGAATCCTTAATCCCCATTCGCCGCTGTTCAGGTGAGTCAACCAGAAATAATCCACCAAAGGACCACCAGGCCTGACCGCCAATAGATGCTTCCGGTTCTTGATCCAATAGGAGAACCTTTTTCCCACCATCCGCTATTTCAGCGGTTGCCACCAATCCTGCCAGACCTGCACCGACCACAATTACATCATATTCCATGACTTTTTCTCCTCTATGCCGCTATTCTGCGACAGATTTTTTCAATATGCTTGTATTTAAATCCTGGACAGCTTTTTCTCCTGTGAGCCCTAACGTAATATCCAAATCTGCAATCATGTTTTGCATAACTTCCTTTACTCCCTGCTGGCCCGCAACAGCAAGTCCATACATGAGTGGTCTGCCAATAAGGACAGCGCTCGCTCCCAATGCCATTGCTTTAATGATATCTGCACCTCTTCGGATTCCACTGTCCATCAGTACGGGTATCCGGCCATCAATCACCTCACATACAAGAGGGAGTGCCTCCAACGCACCAATTGCTCCATCGACCTGTCTTCCTCCATGATTGGAAACAATAATGCCATCTACACCGTGATCCAATGCCAATTTCGCATCATCCGGATGGAGAATTCCTTTTAAAATAATGGGGAGGCTTGTATTTGCTTTAAGAAAATCGATATCCTCCCATGTTAATCCGGCATTTCCAAAGATTTGTGTCCAATGCATTATAGCAGCCTGTGGGTCTTCCTTCGGGGATTTATCCAGCTTGGCGTTAAATGCTGGATCTGTAAAATAATTGCCAACACCTTCACCAGCGAGGAATGGTAAATACACATTTTTTAAATCATATTCGCGCCATGCCATCATCGGTGTATCCAATGTGACTACAATTGCAGAATAACCGGAAGCCTCCGCTCTACGAAGAAAGCTTGCAGTAATGTCCGGGTCTTTGCTCCAATATAATTGAAACCATCTGTCCGCCTCACCCATACTTTCTGCTATTTTTTCCATGGGAATGGTAGAAGCTGAGCTTGCTATATAAGGCACTCCTACATCTGCACAAGCAAGTGCGGAGCCAATCTCACCTTCTGGATGAATGATAGATTGTACACCAATTGGTGCGTGCATCACAGGAAAAGAATAAGTCTTTCCAAACAGCGAAACGGATAAGTCTCTATCCTCTACATTTCGCAGCATGCGTGGAAGTATCTTCCATTGGTTAAGCGCTTTCAAATTTGCGTTCATTGTATTTTCCCCGCCAGCTCCACCTGCAACATAGTAATACGGCCCATCCTCTAATTTTTCTCGGACTAGCCTTTCCCACTCCTCATACACAACTGGCAGTCTGTTCGGATCGGGGTCGTGCATGTTCATATAAATCTGATACTGTATGTGATTACCAATATTTTTCAAAAAGAGTCCTCCTTTCGACTGTAGGTTTAGTATATAATTGTTATAATTTTTAGTCAATTGGGGGTTGGGGGGAGAGGATAGGTTATTGTGTGTCGCGGTTGAGGGGTGGGCTGTCGCGGATAGCGCTGATGTTGTCGCGGTTGAGGGCTTGCTTGTCTCGGATGGCGCCCCTCTTGTCTCGGGTGCGGCGCGCGCTGTCGCGGGTGTGGTGCGCACTCTCGCGGATGGCGCTCTCCCTGTCTCGGGGGCAGCGCGCACTGTCGCGGATAGCGCCCCTACTGTCGCGGGGAGTGCGCTTTCTGTCTCGGGGGACGGCACGCGTTGTCTCGGGTGATGCTCTTCCTGTCGCGGGGAGCAGCAGCTTTGTCTCAAATCTGCCATAAAAAAAACGGGCAGCTAAACAATAGCTACCCGCTCATTTCTATTTTAGCAAGCCGTTAAAAATTTCTCCTTTATCCAGGTCAATAATCTTCACACGCTCTTCTTCTTTTATAAAAATGCTTTTATATTTTTCCTGATTTTTCTCATTGCGGAACAGAATAATTCGTTTTCCCTCATTATCCTCCACAACTACAGGGTGATGTGCATCTAAATCAATATGGTTTTTAATTGGCGAGTATTCTGGCAGTTTTGTTAGATCGATATCAGCTGCCTCCTCATTATTTTCCGTATTTCCGTTGGTTACTTCCTTATCTTCAGGCTTTTCTGTATCCGAATTTTGATTCTCATCTTCTGTTGCCGTTGATTCGTTTCCTTCGTTATCTGCTGTATCTGTTGATTGTTCATTGTCTCCACATGCTGCTAATGCAGTTATAATAAATAACAAGCCAGCTAGGAGGATAAGCTTTTTCATTGATGTTTCTCTCCTTCTTCTATCATGTTACTAAAGTTAGTATACTCCTCTCCTATGAAATAATCCTGTGAATTGGATTAGAATTCTATGAGAAGCTTGTTAGACATATAGCTGGACCTGTTCAGAGGCCTGTCCTTCACTTAACTTCTTCATATGTTTACGGAAGGCATACATAACAAATAAATGCATATTCGCTTGTGTGTAATGGTAGATAAACCACGGCAATGCTGGGGTGAAATCATGTACTGCAATGATTGCCTCATTGGCTCCTGGGATTTTACGGAACTCCATTCTACCTCGCTCATTTTCTTTGCGATCTGTTAAAAAACCACCGGTAATATAATAGAGTGCTCTATCTTCTGTACTCCGCTCTGCCGAATAAGATAATTCCAGCATAGAGGTTTTATTACCGAGAAAACCTATCTTACAATTTAAATTCTCATCTGTGGACGTTTTTATCCATGGATTCAGAAAAACCTCCAGCCATTTCACATAATATCTGCCCACCCAGTCGGCACTGCAACCCTCCGGCAAGCACACACGCTGTACGGAGCGCACATCTTGCTTGAGGGGAGTGATGATCGGCTTTTTCTTTGTTGGTTTCTTGTTCTCCTGGTTATCTGCCTCCATGGCATATGCTGCAGCCTCCCTAAATGAGATGCTTCCTTGGCTAATCCCTTCCACAAAGTGGCTATCCTGAACCGTCATTTCATGTTCCAAGCTTTCCACAAGCGGGTAAACAATCTCTTTAGGGGTTTGCGTGACAAGGCGCAGCCATAGTCGGGATAAACTGACGGAAAAGAATGGGACATTAAACATAAAGCGCTTTTTCCCCATTATTTCTGCTGTTTGCTCCATCATCGATCGATATGTCATCACATCAGGTCCGCCAATATCTATGGATCTATTTTGCGGCTCCTCTTCCATTGTAAGTTTTCCTAGCGAGTTCATAACATCCGGGAGGGCAACAGGCTGTGTGTTTGTTCTCGTCCATTTGGGTAAAATCATGCTAGGCAACCGCTTCACAAGCTTTGCTAGAATTGGGAAGGAGGATCCCTTTGGTCCTACAATCAGCCCTGCTCTTAATGCGGTAACTGGTGTCCCATAAGCCCGGAGGATTCTCTCTACCTCCAGACGACTTTTTAAATGCCTGGATAGTTTAGGAGCATGGTCTGGAATAATTCCACCCAAATAGATTAGTTTTTTTATTCCTTGTTTTTTAGCTGCTTGGGCAAAATTATCTGCAAGGATAACATCCATATCTTCAAAATCACCCTGCGTAAGCTTAGCAGAGGGCATCATTGAATGTACAAGGTAAACAGCAATATCTGCTCCCTTTAATCCTTTCTCTGCATCAGCTAAGGAAAATAAATCACAAGAGCGCCATGTAACGGAATCCGTATCCTCACGCTTGTCCCCATTTCTTGATAAGCCAATAATATTTACCCGACCTTCTAACTTTTCAATTAAATTCTGTCCAATATAGCCGCTTGCTCCTGCTATTGCCACAACAGGCTTCGTATTTGCCATACCGATCTCCCCTTCCTCTCTATTCCTCTATGAAGCTAGTACCCTTTTAAGAAGAATGATAACCAAAAAAGCAACCCAGCTGTTGTTATTCTGGATTGCTCGTTCAAACATTATACAGTTTCTGGCTTTGTGAACCTGTTATACCATTCAGAAAGCTCGAGTGCAGGCAATGGCTTCGAATAATAGTATCCCTGAATAATAGGGTTATCACAGAAATCTGCAAGGAAATGAATCTGTTCCTTTGTTTCCGCACCTTCAACGACAATATTCAAATCCAAAGATCTTCCTAATGAAATGATGGACTGAATTATTGATGCGTCCTTTCGCGAATGTGGTACATCATCCAAAAATGACTTATCTATTTTTAACGTACTGATGGGCATTTGCTTCAAATATGACAACGACGAAACACCTGTACCAAAATCATCAAGTGCAATGGAAAATCCCTCTTTCCGAAGAGCAGCAACTCCCCGTAATGCCTGTTGAATAGATGCTACAAAGCTTGTTTCTGTTATCTCTAATTCAATCCACTTAGGGTCTATCTGATATGTCTCTGTCATTTCCTTTAAATAATTCACCTGGGAGTGTGATGTGAGACATTCACCTGGGATGTTAATGGATACAGGACAATTCACTTTACTATCCAGCTGCCACTGCTGTAGCTGCTTACAAACTTCTTTTATAACCCAGCGTGTTACATCCTGTATTCGATGATTCTTTTCCAGGATTGGGATAAACACCCCTGGGCTAATCAACCCCTGCGCGGGGTGTTGCCATCGAAGTAATGCCTCCACACCGACCATATGTCCATCCAGCATATTCATTTTTGGCTGATATACAATAAAAAATTGATCTTCTGCAAAGGCTTTATCTACATCTTGTAAAATTCCCTGTTCAAACATATACCGATGCACATTTTCATCATAAAAAACCAGCTGATTGGTATATTGGATGTTAGGATCTTGGAGAATAGCAAGTGCATTAGCATAGAGCGAATTTCTCTTGTTATCCTCCTCTTGCATTGCAATCGCACAAACAGTGGAGATAGTAACATTCCTATCTTTTAGAGGAAAAGGTGCAGATAGACTTTCAACCATTTTCTGCATGGAAGCTGCCAATTTATCCTTGTCCACCCATTTATGGCTGACAAATGCAAACTTACGACCTTCCATGCGATAAATCTCCATGGATGATGGCTTGTGCTCAAATAACCGGGCAGCGACCTTTTTCATCAGCTCATCTACAGCCATATAGCCATGTAAGGAACCTCTTTTATCCATTTTATCCATATCAATTAAGGCAATAGCAGAATAAGTAGAAGTAGAAAACCTCCGTTCAAACTCCCTGTAATTCGGTAGCTTCGTCATGGAGTCATAATAATTTATTCTATTCGAAACAAACCGATCAAATAATTCCATTAAAAGAAATAATAGCAGCGTTATTCCCAAGCCATTGATAATTAAGGTCAGCAAAAAATGCATATCCTCCATTTGCATATGTGTTACAAAAGTAAAATCCTTTGGTACATAAAAAACAACAGCAGCCATGCCGATATAATGCATGCTGGATATGGCAATCCCCATTATGACAGCCACAATTAACCGTTGCAGCCAGTTTTTCATCTGATTTTGCAAAACGGAAAAGACATATAAGGCTACGAAAGAAACGATTATAGCAACGACTATACTAAGTGTAAAAAGTGGCAGGTGATAATAATATGACACACCCTCCATGTGCATGGAGTCCATTCCAATGTAATGCATGAGCGATATCCCCGCCCCCATAGATAAACCACCTAGAAAATGAGATCGCTTTGTTGGCTGAGGATTATTAGCAACATGAAAAGCAATAAATGCTGCCACAATCGCTGGAATAATGGAAACAATGGTTAATACCCGATCATAATGCATATGGACCGGCAACATCATCGCACTCATCCCAATAAAATGCATGGACCAAATCCCAACGCCCATCGAAAAAGCAGCAAGTACTGACCAGAGATGCTTATTGAAAAAACTATTCTGACGGACTCGTTGGTTCATAACAAGCGCTGTATAAGAAGCAAAAATAGCTATAATGATAGATAAAATAATAATAGAGCTTGAATAGTCCCCTTCTATGATGTTAAAGCCAGATAACTCAGGCTGATTAAACATGCTGATTCCTCCATCATGATGTATTAAAATACATTCCACTTTTATTATCGACAGTTTTCGCGAGAAAGTAAATAGAATTATGTATTTATATCATGCTAGTTGAGGGTCATTGTCCTTCTATTCCTAATTATGTTACGATTTTTTTGGATTTATCTATAAAATCAACACAATGCAAGGAGGAAAAACATTTGAAAAGAAAAGTAGCCTTACTAATTACCATGCTCTGGATCACTCTATGCTTACTTGCTGCTTGTGGCGATGATGCTACAGATTCACATGCAGCTGAACACAAAGGACAGGAGAAGCTGATAGAAAAGAAAGAAGCTCCATCGCAATCTAGCACAGAAAACGAACCCAATGAGGGAGAAAATAACAAGGAACAGACTGAACATGCGAAAAAAGAATCGGATAACACCCAAGCAGAGCAGCAAGTACAGGGTAATAATATGGAGAAAGAGCAAGAAAATGCTCATTCACAAAACACAGAGCATCCTGAGAAAAAAGAAAGTCCCGCAGATCAGACGAAAATTATGAGTGGGGAAGCAGCCGTTTCTTACTTAAAAAAGGAACTGGACATGGAGACAGAAGAAGGTTTTCTTTTTGATGACATGGGTGGTTCGTTACATACAGATGAGTCAGGGGCCTATTATCGTGTGGAACTCATTTCTAAGTCGATGCAGAAAAATGGTGGCTCCGGAACAGTTGGGCTATATAAAGTCTATCAAAACGGAAATTATGAATCTCAATTTTAGTTAATTTCCCGAAGAGGTGGAGGACATCGAATGCCCTATTCCACCTCTTCATACACCGTACCATTTGTATCCATAATCACAATATTTTCCTTTAACCTGTCCAGACCAATACCAATCACTGGATTCTTCTCAGAAGATTGATTATAGTAGCTTCTTATTTTCACAATTGTCGTGTTTGACTGTTCTTCCACATCAAGCACCTCAATATCATTTCCGGCCATCTTTTCACCTAAAGAAAGGATAATGCTTTTATTTCCTTCTAAAATAGTAAATGTTTTATAACCCTCAATAGTAGGCTCATCCTGCAATTTTTGAAAGTATGCCCCCACCTCATCACCTAGGTAATACTGACTCTTTTTTATTACCCAATAATCTGTTTGGGTGAAATAAATAAATACGGAATAACAAAGCACTGTCGTTATGACGGAAGTGTATACTACCTTTTTCCATACCGTATTGTTTTTAAAGATAACCATTAAAATCGCAACACTAAAAATTCCTGCGCTTATAACACCAAACGGCATTCCTGCAAAACCACCAATCACAGTTATGCTGACCATAAATAACACAGCTCCAGAAATTCCTACGACCAGTGCCCTTTGTCTATCGCCCCATCTCTTTCGGAAAATATACGTTACTGCATGAATAACCAAGCCTAAAACAAGCCCACTTAGGAATAAAATGAACATTTTGCTGCTCCTTCCATAATAAATCATATTTTTCAGCTTAACATATTTTCCCATATATAAGGCCTTCCTTTAAAACTACTATATAAATTTGATAATTATTTGACATTTTAATCTTCAATGCAATAAAGTGTTTTAAATATTCGTATACGGGTATCAATGGATATGAGAATTGGAGTGAAGTATTTTGCCTACAAAAAAAGAAATAGAAATAAAAGTAGAACATGTTAGGAATAAAATGTATCATGCTTATAAAAAAGAACAAAAATATGAAGATATTCTAATTTTATCAAAGAAGTTGGACGAACTACTGAATCAGCTTGATAAAATGAACCACTCTTAAGTAGTAATTTTTGTCTTCACGGCCGATGTTTTATACAACCTCAGTTTGGGAAATGTTCTTATAGAAAGATCCCCAAAGCATAAAGGAGTGTTATCCATGGATCAAGTTTTATTTATACAAACAGGAACAGGGGTCGATGTGCACGGGCAAAATGTGACGAAGGCAGCTGTTCGTGCTGTGGAAAATGCGATTTTATCTAACTCAATGCCTGGCATTGAAAAAAATCTTCCAGGTGAGCGACTTGAAAGTATGAAGGTGAATGTCAGACTAGCAGTCCCGCTTGATCGTGAAAAACTGGATGTTGAAAAAGTAAAAGAAGCGATTCCTTATGGTGTTGTTACCGTCGATGTAACCGATGGAGGCATGGCTACATCCAGTGGAATTTTGCTGAAAGACAAAAATGACGAAAATGACTTAATGTATATGGTAAATGCCGCCGTTGAAGTCGGCTACTAAAAAATAAAAATTCGGATGAAACAAGCACTGAGGATGATAACATCCCCAGTGCTTTTTTTGATTCTAAAAGGATGTTAAGGTCTTCCTTTGATGCGCAAAATGGGTGAACTACCAAGTAACTTGATAGCAATGTATACGGTGGTTTGGTAAATAATGTATGGTGAGCTTAGTCCCTCGATAGGAACAGCGGATTCTTTCACTCTCCGGACGATTAGTCTATCCTGCGGCGGATTCTTTCGTTCTCCGGCTGATTATTCTATCCTGCGGCGGATTCTTTCACTCTCCGGCTGATTATTCTGTCCTGCGGCGGATTCTTTCACTCTCCGGCTGATTATTCTGCTCTGTGGCGGATTCTCTCGCTCTTCTGCCGATTATGCTGTCCTGCGGCGGATTCTTTCACTCTCCGGCTGATTATTCTGTCCTGCGGCGGATTCTTTCCCTCTCCGGGCGATTATGCTGTCCTGCGGCTGAATACTTTATTACAGAAGATACTCTCACTCTGCTATGAAATCTATTTTAAATTAATACTACTATTTTCATCATTAACGGAATACATTAAATCGATGAAATGTTTTAAGGAGTGAGCGTTATTGGCAGAGTACTTGAAAGATGCTACATTTGAACATCAATTTTGGCTGCAGGTATTAGGTGATCATGCAACTTTTATTCGGGACTCTCTTTACCCAACCGAAAAAGAAGATATTCAAATTGCCAAGGATTTTATTGTGGTTTTTGAGCAACTATTAAAGAACACTAATTCCTTGTCCAACTCCAATGCCATTACTTTCACAAAAGAAGCGGAAGCAGCTGTAGAAGAATTAAAAAAGTTTAAACTTTCCCTCATCCGAAGACAGTTAGTTGGAAAGATTGGAATTCATTTATCCCCTACATTTATTAACCATATGGTAAATGAACTGGAGGAATATGAACGGGTAATCCAGTATTTGAAGCAAGGTGATTCACCTCCCATTTTCCATGAGCTGCATCACCACCTGCTTTGGCTGGCAGATGCCTATGGTCATGCTGGGGCGATAAATGATGAACTTGATGGAGTGGAAAAAAGATTAAAGGAAAAAAGTAAGGAATTTACGAACCATTTTAGTGATTTTTACCTGAAGGCTGTAGAGCTGACAGGCTATCTACGTGCCAACATCCAGTCCTTTCCTGCACTCGATCGTTTTAATAGTGACGTAGAAATTGAAATGAACCTTTTCCGCACTTTTCTTGGAGAGATTGAAGAAATGGAATTAAACAACACGGTGCTAAGTACATTTTCTGCATTAATGGCAGATCATATGGCTAGAGAGGAATGCTATTATCTTATAAAACTAGCCGAATCCACCGACCTAGCGTATCCAGACTGCGATCCTACTAAGAGTAAACAGGATTAATTAAGTTGAGGAATTCCTACTGTCAGGGAATTTCTTTTTTATTTGGCTTTAAAATACTTGTTGAGGGTTTGATTTCTGAGCAGTATATCATCTTTTGAAATAAGGTTTTGGCCTTCCCCAGCTGTGGAATAGACTAACATACAGCATAGACATAAAAACTTCAAGGAGGTAGCTGAACATGGATCCAAGAGAAATGCAAAAAGGAAGTACACCTAGACAAAAACAGGAGAAGCAGCCTGGAATAGAATCGAAAATGAATCCTCAGCCTGCGCAACCATTGAACTATAAGGGAAGTAATAAATTAGAAGGAAAGGCAGCGCTTATCACAGGTGGGGATAGCGGAATTGGCAGAGCGGTTGCCATCCTTTATGCCAAAGAGGGCGCGAATGTAGCAATATCTTACCTCGATGAACATGATGATGCGGAAGAAACAAAGAAGCTAGTTGAAAAAGAAGGTGCTAGTTGTTTACTTCTCCCTGGTGATATAAAGGATGAGTCACATTGTATTGACCTCGTGGAAAAAACAGTAGAGGAATTTGGTAAGATAAATATATTAGTTAATAATGCAGCAATTCAATATGTACGAGAAGATGTTCTGGAGATTTCCAGCGAGCAATTTGAGGAAGTATTCCGGACTAACTTCTTTTCACAGTTTTATTTAACAAAAGCTGCTGTACGACATATGAAGGAAGGAGACTCTATTATTAGCACTTCTTCCATTAATGCTTATCGAGGTAATCCAATTTTCATGGATTATTCTGCTACAAAAGGCGCTATTACAGCATGGACAAGAAGTATTGCTCAGAGTCTGGCCAAAAAAGGTATTCGTGCAAATTCAGTTGCACCCGGTCCTGTTTGGACACCGCTTATCCCATCTTCCTTTGATGAAGACGGAGTAGAAAACTTTGGACAGGATACTTTAATGGAAAGACCAGGTCAACCATCCGAGCATGCTTGGCCATATGTTATGCTCGCTGCGGATGAATCCTCTTATATGACCGGACAAGCTATTCACATTAATGGCGGAGCATGGACATCCTCCTAATAAAAAGAAGCACGTTGCTCTTAAGCTGCGTGCTTCTTTTTATTATTTATTTTATTTACGTTCGAGTTATCTCTGCTTCTTCTATGCATTAATATCTGAAAACAGCTATTCCCTAGCTAAGCACTTTATTAACCATCACTTCATCCTCACTTAGCTTAATAATTTTCACTCTTTTTGTACCTTTTAGATAAACACTTTTATAAATTTCTTTTTGCTTATCATTCAAAAAGACAATCACACGTTTTTCGTTACTTTCATCCTTCATTTGGGCATGATATGTTTGTAAATCTATATTTTTCTTAAAGGTTTTATACTCAGGAAACTTTTGCAAGGTATCTTCGGTAATCCCCGTTTCCTCAAACGTAATAGAGCCTGTCCCATCCGTATTTTCCTTTTTTGTATTTTCCTCCGTATTACTCATACATGCCGAAAGTAAAAGCATAATGAGTATCGCGATTACTACTTTTTTCATCTTTCCACTCCTTCTACCTTTATTATTCCCGCTAAAGCTGGAAATTCAGCATGAAATTCAAAAAAAATAAGTATCCAATTTTAAGAAATACAGATGACGTTAAAAATACTTATTACCAGAGAAATACCCTCCAGCAATACATCTCTGAACCATCTCCGGCTTCGCTGCATTAACAGCTCAAAAAATATCCACCCTTTAAAACAACTATAATACTTAATTATTTTCATTTTTTACTCAGTATTTCCCGGGAAATATCGACAAATTTTGAAGTTATTTTAACTACTTATCCACATTTACGCACAAGCAAATGTGTATAATTTTTCTGAAAATAATGTAATTCAGTTATTTTCCCTTTCCTGAATAGAAGTAAACACTTTATTTCATCTGTACCTTATGCAGATGAGCAAAAATACCGTCACGCTGAAGTAATTCTTCGTGACTGCCTTCTTCTTCAATACCTGATTTTGTAACGACCATAATCCGATCCGCATTTTTAATTGTTGCTAACCGGTGGGCAATTATAAGTGTTGTACGTTCTTTTGCCAGCTCAGTTAACGCCTTCTGAATAATCGTTTCTGTCTCTGTATCAAGCGCAGATGTAGCTTCGTCTAATATGAGAATTGGAGGGTTCTTTAAAAACATTCGTGCAATAGCAATTCGCTGCTTTTGCCCTCCGGAAAGCTTAAGTCCTCGTTCTCCAACCTGTGTCTCGTATCCATCAGGCAGTTCATTAATAAATTCCTCCATATGTGCCTGTCTTGCTGCATGCTTAATTTCCTCATCTGTAGCATCTCTATTTCCATAAGCAATATTTTCTTTCAGCGTGCCTGTAAACAGAAACACATCCTGTTGGACAATCCCAATTTGCTTTCGTAACGACTCTTTCGTCATATCTCTAAGATCTATTCCATCAATTGTAATACTCCCACTTTCCACATCATAAAAACGAGGAATTAAGGAACATATAGTTGTTTTTCCAGCACCTGATGGACCAACAAAGGCAATGGTTTCTCCTGCTTGGATAGAAAAACTCAACGCATTTAGTACAGGCTCTTGTGTTTTCTCATAACCAAAGGTCACCTTATTGAATGAAATATCTCCGTTTAGATGGCTTATTTGCTTAGCATTCGGTTGGTCTTGTACCTCTGCTTCTGTATCAAGTAATTCAGTAAATCGTTTAAATCCAGCCATCCCTTTTGGATACAATTCCAATAGGGCGGTTATTTTTTGAATCGGATTAAATAACACATTTACAAAAAGTACAAAACTCACCAGTTCTCCCGTAGAAAGCTGCCCAGTGTATGTGAACCAAGCTCCAACAACAAGTACGAGCAGCGTAATGAGCCGCATAAGCATATAGATATTGGAATGGACAATTGCCATTACTTTATATGCTCCTGCCTTTGCCCTTCGAAACTTATAGTTATCTTTTGTAAACCGCTCCATTTCAAAAGCTTCATTGGTAAACGACTGAACGACACGGACACCAGAAACCGCATCTTCTACTCTTGCATTAACACTGGCAATATTCTCATACATCGTTCGCCACGCTTTATTCATTTTTATATTACTAAAGGCAATAAGAAAAATAAGAATGGGTACTGCAATTAAAATAATAAAGGCGAGCTTCATATTAATTGTAAACATAATAATAAACGCACCAATAAAAGTCATAATGGAAATAAAAAAATCTTCCGGTCCATGATGTGCCAGTTCACCTATATCGAATAAATCATTTGTTATCCGACTCATAATATGACCGGTTTTTGTATTGTCAAAAAAACGGAACGATTGACTCTGCACATGCTTAAAAAGATCCTGACGCATGTCTGTTTCAATATTTAATCCAAGTTTGTGACCTAAATAGGTAACAATATATTGAAGGAAAGAGCTTAATAAATAAACCAGTAATAATAAAATACTAACGGTAATAATTACATCCCAGTTTTTCTCTGGCAGTAATTTATCAATAAAGCTTTGGACTGCAACCGGGAAGGCCAGTTCCAAAATAGCCACAATGACTGCAGCAGTGAAATCAATAATAAATAAGCGTTTATGTGGCTTATAATAAGAGAAAAATCGTCGTATCATCTATGTACTTCCTTTACATTATTTTCTGAAGACTACAGTAGATTATAAGTTTATTGCTCTGTGTTAAGCAAGAAGATCGACTCGAAGCACTTAGACATGGCCCTCTCCCTCCTAGTAAGTAGAAATTGTTTTCCCTTCAAGCCTACTTCCTTCATCTATTTTGAAATGCTTGTCAAGGTTGTCCTTTCATTAACATATACATAAGTTAATTAACTATTTAAGGAGGGAAAACGAATGAAAAAAATACAATTTCATATGCAGGCATACCCTTGGATTTGCTATGCTGTTGGTTATGTTTTTATTACTTCTGGGATTGTTGCATTGCTTGTAAGTGATTTTAGAGGGGTCTTTCACAATCTTGGTATTCCTTTTCCTGAAGCAACTTTATTTTTGATAGCCATTACGGAGGTGGTTTGTGGAATGCTTCTTGTCGGGAGGATGTATGTTCATCTAGCAGTACCACCTTTAATTTTAATTATGCTTGGCGCATTATATTTAACAAAAATCCCAGTCTTACTAACAGAAGGATTCCTTTCCTTTGCTTTTGAAGCAAGATTGGATATTGTCATGCTTATTCTTTTATTAGTTATCTGGCAGCAAGTACGCGTAAAAGTATAATGTGCATAACTTTTGGAAACTAACCATTTTCTGTTGAAAACCAGTGGATAAGCATCTTTTATATGTTAAAATCTACTAGTTATCCACAATTTAATCCACATATGCACAAATGTTCGTAGCTATTTTGTTACCGCACAAAATTTCGACACCATATATTGATTTTCGACTTTAATTATATCCACAAACTGTGCATAACTTTATAATTCTGTGGATAATAAAAGCTATCTTCCGCCTAAACGGTGAAAGATAGCTTTCGTTTTATTGCTCTCCTAATTTTAACGTTGTTTCTTTCTTCTCTCCATCACGATAATAAGTGATTTTCACTTCATCACCTATTTTCTTTTCCTGATAAAGAATCTTACGTAAATCAATCATATTCATTACTGGTTTTCCATCAAGCTCTGTAATAACATCAAGACGTTTTAAGCCGGCCTTATCTGCTGGAGACAATGGTTCCACGCTCCACACATATACGCCGCCCTCAATCTCTTTCGGTAAATTAAGAGAGTTTCTCCATTCCGACTGTGGCACTTCATCCAATGAATAGATTTCCACACCAATATATGGTCGAGTCACTTCTCCCTGTGTTTCGAGCTCATTAATAATCGGCATAGCTGAATCGACAGGGATAGCAAAACCAATTCCCTCTACAGCTGTCTGATTAATTTTCATCGAGTTTATACCGATAAGCTGGCCGTCTATGTTTATTAACGCTCCACCACTGTTACCAGGGTTAATGGCTGCATCTGTTTGTATAACCTCTGCTTGCCAGTCTGCACGCCCGTCCTGGTTAAAATCCTGTGGAATGGTACGTTCTTTACCGCTAATTACCCCTTGTGTAACAGATCCGGAAAACATCAGGCCAAGTGGGTTACCAATTGCAATAGCAGGTTCTCCCACTTTCACATCACCAGATGAGCCCACTTCAATGGCTTGATCCACATCCGCTCCATCCATGCGTAATACAGCTAAATCTGAAAATAAATCACTTCCGACTATTTCCGCTTTAATACTTGTCTCATCTGCAAGTACTACTTCCACTGTATCCGCACCTTCAATTACGTGGTGATTTGTTACAACGAAGGCGGTTCCATCTTTTTTCTTATAAATAACACCAGAACCCGTTCCCGCTTCCTGATCCTCTTGTTGCTGCTGCCAGAAATCACCTTGCCGTTGAAGATTCACAACACCAACTACCGCCGGGGATACTTTTTCAACTACATCTGTTATTTGAGTATTTACATCCACATTAACTGTGGAATTTACTGAATCGCCATCTTGCTTCACTCCTGAACTGGAGGAATCTCCAGCAGTTTCATTACCAGGTAATAACCCTGATTCCTGAATGGATGGCATAACCACAACAACTAATAATATACCAATAATTATTCCTAGCAAAACGGGGACTAACCACCCGCCGGATTTTTTTCTATGCGGATTTGGTCTGTAATTTTGATCGTAGTATCCCATATATCCAACCCCTATCCTAAAAAATAAACATAATCAATATAGTTATTCCTTATTTATGAAAAATTAAACTAAGAAAAGCGCAAGCGCCCGTTTAGCAACGTACAAACTGGAGGTCTCCTGCGTGAGATAAAGGAAACACGATGAGCTATATAGCGAATCGATGTTGACTTATCGTAGAAAGGAGATCGAAGTTTGGGGCTGCGCTAAATGCTCGCCCCATCAAGAACCCCTGCTAGTTGCTGGGCGCTGGAGCTAGACTAAGAAAAGGGAGCGTTTCTTTAATGAAACGCTGTTTTCAAAGTAAATAGCACCTACCAATTATACTACTTCATATAAGGATGTCGGGGAATTTGGATCAGTATCATGCAAATCAATTTTAATGCCCCGCTCCTGCAGCACACTTTCCACAGACATGCGGGCAAGATCCTTCATATTATTATCCAGGCTTAAATGCGCCAAATAGATACGTTTCGTACGATTACTAATAATATCTGTTAATGCGAGGCCGCAGTCTTCATTGGATACGTGACCTGAATCACCAAGAATACGTCTTTTTACATTCCAAGGGTATCTTCCCATACGTAGCATACTTACATCATGATTTGCCTCAAAAATATAAGCATCTGCATCCTCGACGGTTTTTTTGATCCGTTCAGATACATACCCAAGATCTGTAACAAGCGCAACCTTCTTATTATCATGATGAAAAGTATAAAACATCGGTTCCGCGGCATCATGTGATACTCCAAACGATTCGATATCCATGTCACCAAATGTTTTTACTTCCTCCATACCGAAATGAAATTTTTGGTCTGTCGTAAGCTTTCCAATTGAGCGCTCCATGGCTTTCCAGGTTTTCTCATTGGCATAAATAGGTAGGTTATATTTGCGAGCCACTATCCCCAAGCCTTTAATGTGATCACTATGCTCATGAGTAACCAAAATTCCTGTCAGCTTGGATGGGTCGATGTTGATTTCTTGAAATAAACGATCGATTTGCTTCCCGCTCAAGCCAGCATCTACAAGAATTTTTTCCTTTTCTGATTCTATATAAAATGCATTCCCTGTACTGCCAGAAGCCAGTACACTAAAACGCAATGTCATTACTCCTCACCTCTACTACCTTCTACTTGCAATTTTTGATTTAAAAGCTGTAGAATGCTATCTTTCCATTCTACCTCATCCTCTAATTTCTTGATCTTACTTAACGTCGATTGAATGGCATCGCCAATAAACTCGGTGTCATTACTTGCGAAAATATGTCCCTCAATCGCATTAATAAAATAGTTGCGTTCGTCATTCACGGTTATTTTATAGGTTGGCGCAAACACTTGCTTGCCATTGGCTAACGGAATCCTTGTATGGTAACCAATCTCCGTATTGGTAATATTATCCTCAGCATATAGCTCATTCGCATTATACAATATTTCAATTGCTTTCATTGGTTTCGTAAGTGTCCGCAAATCCCCTTGTTCCTCTGCTTCGCCAAGCATTGTCTGGGTATAATATTCCATCTCATTATCCTTGTTTAAATAAACAAGGAGCATGCCGTTTTCATTAAAGTAAATTGGCCTATTCTCTTTTTCCTGAAAAAAAAGCAATGCATTTCTATCTTTATTCCACCCCCAAAACGTAAAATCCTCCGGGTGGATAATATGACTCTTCACCAGTTTACTAATATCGGCAGACTGTGCTTTATCAGGAATAGCAATCGGCTCTTCAAATTTGGAAACAATCAAGTTTTTATCAATTACTTCAACATCCTGTTTATCCAAATCTGCTAGTTGGCTTAATTCTTTATCACTGTATTCTCTCCTTAGTACAGAAATATAAGAATCTTTTTCAATTTCTACTTCGTTATCACTAATGGTAATATCCTCTTGTTCCAGCTTAGATTCAAAGGAAGTCTCTTCCTGACTGGTCAACACACCAACATCTGCCCGTTCCTGCTTTTCCATAAATTGCATTAGTAAATAAACATCCAGAATTAGAAAGCAAAGGATAAATAGTGTTTTTATTTGATTCCACTGCATCCTTAACTTCCTCCTTCCGCTTTGTTATTACCAGTGGTATTTATTTGCTCCCATGCCCCATTATAGTTTACATACCAAGTGGGCTCGAGCGTCACGTAATCACTAAGGTCATTTTCTTGATATTTAAGCTCATATCCTAGCTTGATGTCCAAAATGTTTTGCTTCTTTTGACTATCCATACCCTCAATTTCCTTTAATACTTCTTCACCTGACGAAATATATACGGATTCTTTTCCTAATGAATTATTTAATTTAAACAAAGAGCGTTGATAACGGTATAGATCTTGATTTCGGAATTCTTGGCTAATGGAAGCCATATTATACTTATTGAAGACCGGATATCCTCTGTAAAACATTTGATATGTTATTTTATTTATCGATGGCTCGATATCCATTAAATTAAATTCCTCTGTCCAGCCCTTATGTCCGTTAACTTTTTCAATACTGCTGTCTAATAATTCCAAGGGATTCTTCTGCTGATATTGAGATGTAATGGGGTTAAAGAACTCCATTCTATTACCATTGTGATCCACACTGAGTTCTCGTACCCCATCCGTGAAGTATACTTCTCCCTCCGTAATAGAGGATGCAATGGAACGACTTACTCTGGATGGATCCAGGAATAAATCATTTACAAGCTTTGTTGCCGGAATACTACTTACAGATAAAGACCATTTTTTTACATCAGGGCTTCCGCTTGGAAAAAAGATATCTCTTTTACCTTCCTTAAAGACAAGGTATTCTGTAAGATTCTTTTGTGAATCAATCGTTTTCCATAGCCTACTATAGATTTGTGAATCATTAATTACAGCTGTTGCTTTATGTCTGTTATCAATGGAGATAAATTGTATTTTTAACGAAGAGGATTCTTCTATAAACGTAAAGTACATGCGGTCAAAGGACCATGTAGGAAATTCCTCTATATCGTCTTTAAAAGAAAATAAATACGGCAAAATTTCCATAGGGAGATCATCTGGATAGATCATCTCGATGTCATATGGTTGAATATCACCTTTTTTCTCTCCAGCTCTAAAATCGTAGAGAACCGTAGATTGCAGCTCATTGTAAAACCCTTGGCGCTTATCAGGCTCATCATAACCAAAATGTGCCCCATTTGTATGAAAAATAACACTTATCGGTTCAATTAAAGATTTTTTAGTTTCTTTCATCCCACCAATATCAATTTCCTTCAACAAATCTGGTCCGCCTACTGGGGTTTGATTGGGTTGGTATGTCCATAAACCAAAGGTTAATAACAAACTGACACCGACCAATACAACCAGAGCAAATGACTTAGCTGTTTCCAGTTTCATTATAATCCCCTCCGCTTCTGATTCATTAGCGGAAGTGTAAAGAGGATTGCTGTCCCTTTACCTTCTTTACTTTTTGCCCAGATTTTACCGTGATGTGCTTCTACCAGCTCTTTTGCAATGGCAAGTCCTAATCCAGTACCACCCAATTTACGTGTTCTGGCCTTATCTGCCCGATAAAAACGTTCAAAAATCTTTTCAAGTTTATCATAAGCAATTCCCATACCCTCATCCTGGATGCTGACAAGAATATGATGGCGCCTGTTTTCCACACGGAGTGTTATTTTACCACCCTCTGGTGAATATTTAATCGCATTGGATATAATATTATCAAGCACTTGTGTCATCTTATCCTGATCGAGCCAAACATTGAATTTCCCTTTCGGAAGCTCGCGTTTTAGTGAAATATGTTCAGGTACGTTCATTTCAAAGCGATCAATTATCCCATGAAAATAATTAATGAATTCTGTCCTTTCTTTCTTTAACGGATGTTCCTTTGCATCCATTTTAGAAAGCTGTAACAGATCATTTACCATGCGAATCATACGCTCCGTTTCATTTTGTGCAACACCAAGGAATTTAGGAGCAATTTCCTTATCTTCCCATGCACCATCTGTCAATGCTTCAATATAACTTCGCATTGTGGTTAATGGTGTACGCAGCTCATGAGATACATTGGATACGAAATCACGGCGTTCCTGTTCAATTTTCTCTTGCTCTGTTACATCACTGATTACGGTAATAAACCCGGTAAGCTCGTCCTCATCATCCAGCACTGTAGAGAAGTTAGCACGTACTAGTGACTCTTGTTCCTCTGTACTTAAATCAATAATAATCGATCCACTGTCATGAAGCTCTGTTATATCAACGATCTTCTCTTCTAATTGAAAGATATCCAGCAGATTTTCTCCAATAATTTCATCCGGATTATGACCAATTAATCTTCCTGCTGCTTCATTCATTAACGTAACAGCCCCGACATTGTCTGTAGCAATTACACCATCTGACATATTGGATAGAACCGAGCTTAGCTTTCGCCGCTCTTCTTCAATCGTTGCATAGGAGTGTTTTAATCGGCTGTTCAAATCATTAAAGGTTTCTGCCAGGTGACCAATTTCATCTCGACCATACACATTTACCTTTTGGGTAAAATCGCCTCTAGCCATTGTCTGGGCCTGTCTCCGCATTTCAATGATCGGTTTTGTAATCGTCCTTGCTACCAATATACCTATAAAAGCAGACACTGTTACTGCAAGGATGGAGCCCTTAAGAAAAATTTCATTAATATTTTGCAGCTGTTCATTTACACCTTCCATAGATGCCTTTAAATAAATGACCCCAACGGCCACACCGTCACTATCTAAAATAGGTTGGGCAAGGACAAAAACCTGCTGCCTGGTTGCCTGATCAAACATTTCCCCTGACTGCACAGAATCTGTTACCAATGCTTGCTGTACCATATCTCTCGTTGTTTTCTTTCCGATATCTCCCTGCGAACTATAATCATTTGTAGCAATAATCCGGCTTTGGTTATTAATTACTTGCAGGCTCGTAATATCATCTGGCCCAACATCTGAAATAATGCTTTGAACCTCTTGCTGTAATGTGGGTCCTTCCCCATCCTCCATTCGCTCCCTATTAAATGCTTGCTCCAAATTATAGCTTAAGAGCTGCACACGATCGTTAATGGACGTAAAGAAGTTTTCCCGGAGCTCTGCTTCCAATTCATTGGTGAAAAAAGATCCAATAACCTGAATCGCCACAAGTAATAATAAAATATAAATAATTATAAACTTTAATTGTATAGAGCGAAAAAAACCGACTTTGTTCATTAGCAATTACTCCTGCTCAGGATTGCGTAAATAATAGCCCACACCTCTTCTTGTAACGATCCACGTAGGGTTACTAGGGTTCTCCTCTATTTTTTCGCGAAGTCTTCTTACTGTTACGTCAACAGTCCGCACATCGCCAAAGTAATCATAACCCCACACAGTTTCCAATAGATGCTCACGCGTCATTACTTGTCCCATATGTCTTGCTAAATAATGAAGCAGCTCGAATTCTCTATGGGTAAGCTCAATCTGAACCCCATTTCGTGATACTACATATGCATCAGGATGAATAACAAGCGCCCCGATCTCTATGTCCTTTGTAGCTTTTACTTTATCGTCCGGAACAGCTTGCTGTCTACGCAGGTTCGCCTTCACACGTGCAATTACCTCCCGGTTACTGAAAGGCTTTGTCACATAATCATCTGCACCTAACTCAAGACCAAGCACCTTATCAATTTCCGAATCTTTGGCTGTCAGCATAATAATTGGCATGGACTGTGTTTTCCGGATTTCCCTGCATACTTCATTGCCATCACGATTGGGAAGCATAATATCCAATAAAATTAAATCCGGCTTTTCAGCTTCAGCAACCTCAATTGCCTCATCGCCATCATGTGCTAATACAACCTCATAACCTTCTTTTTCTAAGTTGAATTTCAATATATCTGCAATTGGTTGTTCATCATCTACAACTAATATCTTTTGACCCATCTTCGACACATCCTTTATTAATTACAATCTAACTCTTACTTTAACATATTACTAAGTTTTATTTTATCGTACTTTCAGGTAAATGTCTTTCATTGGCGTGTATTAGCAAAAGGAAAAATATAGTTTATCTCATGTTGGGGGCTTGGGGGATGTCTTTCATGAGTAGGGTGACGGACATTGCGCGCGTGAAATCATGTGGCATTGTTTATCATAAGTGGCATGATGGACATTGCGCCCGTGAAATAGGGCGGGGATGTCTTTCATGAGTAGGGTGACGGACATTGTGAGCGCGAAATCATGCGGGAATGTCTTTCATAAGTGGGATGACGGACATTGAAAGCACGAAATCAGGCGGGAATGTCTTTCATAATCCGCATGACGGACATTGCGCGCGCTAAATCGAAGCGGAAGCAATGTCTTTCATAAGGGCGATGACGGACATTGCGCGCGCGAAATCCCACAGCAATGTCTTTCATAAGTGGCATGATGGACATTGCGAACGCAAAATCAGGCCGGAATGTCTTTCATAAGCGGAATGACGGACATTGAGCGCGTAAAATCCCACAGCAATGTCTTTCATAAACGCAAACGCCATAACAGATCTCAACCACTTACAAAAAGAGGTCATCTCCACTAGATAGAGACAACCCCTTTTCAGGTTAATTTTATATTAAGAGCTATAAACACTTCTTACTATATTCGTCTGCGAGCGGTCTGGACCTACAGAGAAGACGGACAATGGAATTTGTGTCAGTTGAGAAATACGCTCAAGGTAATGACGCGCATTCGCAGGTAATTCGTCCAAACTTTTCACATTGGTAATATCCTCTGTCCAGCCTGGCATTTCCTCATACACCGGCTCACATTCAGCAAGAGCGGATAGACTTGCCGGAAACTCATGGATAACCTCACCTTTATACTTATAGGCAACACAAATTTTCAATGTTTCAATTCCTGTAAGTACATCAATAGAGTTTAAAGATAAATCAGTAATGCCGCTGACGCGACGTGCATGGCGTACAACTACACTATCAAACCAACCAACTCTTCGCGGCCTCCCAGTAGTTGTTCCATACTCTCGTCCGACCTCACGAATCTGATCACCAATCTCATCATGAAGCTCAGTAGGGAACGGACCATCGCCCACACGTGTAGTATATGCTTTCGAAACACCTACAACATGATTGATTTTAGTCGGACCAACACCTGATCCGATAGTAACCCCACCTGCTATCGGATTGGAGGAAGTTACAAACGGATACGTTCCTTGGTCAATATCAAGCATGACGCCCTGTGCACCTTCGAATAACACACGTCGGCCTTCATCAAGCGCATCATTCAATACAACAGACGTATCACAAACATATGGAGCCATTTGCTGGCCATATTCATAATACTCTTCTAAAATATCTTCCACATGCAGGGGATCAACTTCGTACACTTTTTCAAACAAGCGATTCTTTTCTTTCAGATTTTGCTCGAGTTTTTCCCGAAAAGCATCTTTATCCAACAAGTCAGCAATCCGAATGCCCATCCGTGCTGCCTTGTCCATATAGGCAGGGCCAATTCCCTTTTTAGTTGTCCCAATTTTATTGACGCCTTTTTCCTCTTCCTGCAAGATATCCAATTTTAAATGATAAGGTAAAATAACATGTGCCCGGTTACTTATACGTAAATTGTCTGTAGATACATTGCGTTCATGTAAATAGGCAACCTCTTCTACAAATGCTTTGGGGTCAATAACCATTCCGTTACCCAAGACACAGATTTTATCGTCAAAAAATATCCCTGAAGGAATTAAATGTAATTTATATGTCACATTATCAAACTTAATTGTATGCCCAGCGTTGTTCCCTCCTTGATAACGAGCAACCACCTCGGCATTTTGCGATAGAAAGTCAGTAATCTTACCTTTCCCTTCATCGCCCCATTGCGTTCCAACTACTACTACTGAGGACATAGCGCACCTCCACTTAATTTATCTAAATCATATGGTTTTAATAATCACAACTGTTATTTTACCAGTATTCCTTTATGTCGTCAATCCTAAATGCGAACAATAAGTTAATATAATATTTTATCGTTCGGTTATTTTCATAGATTAATAGAAGGTTAACGGTTATTCAGTTGGCTGAGCTACAGAACCGTAAGTTAATAGGATAGTTGAAAGGAAGTGGGAGCGAGAGATTTATAGCTATGCAATTGGTTGTTTTAATTAGCAGTAAGTAGGGACTATTCACTGTAAGAAGTGTCAATCGGCAATAGACGAGAATAATCCGCTGCAGAGCCCAAGTAACCTTAGCACCTTATGTAGTGTCTGACTTTAAGGAATAGCTACTTTATTTTCATGAACTAGCTTCCGATCCCGAAAAATAAAACACAAAAAAACAGCCCTATAAAAGGCTGTTATCTATACTTGCACTGGTGCTGGCGGGACATCACTTTCTGAATAGCGATGATCCAGATCAACGAATTTATTGTATTCCTTAACGAAGGCCAGCTCTACATTACCGACAGGACCATTACGTTGCTTGGAAATAATGATTTCTATAATATTCTGTTTCTCTGATTCTGTATCATAATAATCATCACGATATAAGAATCCTACAATGTCCGCATCCTGCTCAATACTTCCTGACTCACGTAAGTCAGACATCATCGGACGTTTATCCTGACGTGATTCTACTCCACGAGAAAGCTGAGATAAAGCAATTAATGGCACATTTAATTCACGAGCCAGCCCTTTAAGGGAACGTGATATTTCAGATACTTCCTGCTGTCTGTTTTCCTTTGAGTTAACACTACCTTGGATGAGCTGTAAATAATCAATTAAAATCATTCCAAGACCATGTTCTTGTTTCAAACGACGACACTTTGAGCGAATGTCAGCAACACGGATTCCCGGTGTATCATCAATGTAAATACCTGCATTTGATAGACTTCCCATTGCCATCGTAAGCTTACTCCAGTCATCGGCCTGCAGCTGACCATTACGCATGCGCTGTGCATCAATATTCCCTTCTGCACAAAGCATACGTTGTACCAGTTGGTCAGCTCCCATTTCTAAACTAAATATCGCTACATTTTCATCTGTATTAACAGCGACGTTTTGAGCAACGTTTAAGGCAAATGCCGTCTTACCAACAGATGGTCTTGCAGCAACGATAATTAAGTCATTTCGCTGGAAACCGGAAGTAATCTTATCCAAATCACGAAAACCAGTAGGAATCCCGGTTACGTCAGCGCTTTGATGATGAAGCTGTTCAATATTATCATATACATCAATAAGTACATCTTTAATTGCTTTAAATGCTCCGGAATTTTTGCGGCCGGAAACCTCCAGAATGGACTTCTCTGCTTCATTTAAAACATCTTCTACTTCATCTTCCCGCTCAAATCCTGATGTAACAATGTCTGTTGCTGAACGAATAAGTCTCCGTAAGAGAGCTTTTTCCTCAACGATTTTACAATAGTACCCTATATTGGCAGCTGTCGGCACACTTTCTGCCAGCTCAGATAGATAAGAAACGCCACCAATCTCTTCTAGTTGCTTTGCATTATGCAAAAAGGATGTAACAGTAACAACATCAATTGGTTCACCACGATCAGCAAGCTTCATCATTGCAGAAAAAATCCGCTGATGACTTGCACGGTAAAAATCTTCCGGTATTAAAGATTCCGATGCAGTCGAAAATGCCTCAGGATCTAAAAATACAGCTCCCAAAATGGATTGCTCTGCTTCCAAATTATGCGGTGGTGTACGATCACTCCATACTTCACTCATTTGCTGCCCCCTCCCTTGAGGATAGAAGAAGGCTCACCAAAAAGTGAGCCCGCCTTCCCAATTTTTCTAACGTCGTAAATTGTAAATAAGATAATCGTTGTCCTTATTTCTCTGAAACATGAACTTTAATAGAGCCGGAAACCTCTGGATGCAATTTCACAGGTACTGTTGTGTAACCCAATGCACGAATTGGCTCATCCAGTTCAATCTTCCGCTTATCAACTTTATGTCCATGCTCTTTTTGCAAGGCTTCGGCTATTTGCTTGCTTGTAATAGAGCCAAAAAGTCGGCCATTATCGCCTGATTTAGCTTTTAATTCAACAGTTAGATCTGCAAGCGTGTCTTTCAGATCCATTGCTTCCTCTTTTTCTTCCTGTTCCAACTGCTCTGTCTTACGCTGTTGAGCTTCTAATGCTTTCAAATTACCAGCTGTTGCTTCTTCAGCTAAATTATTTTTTAAAAGGTAGTTACGTGCATAGCCATCAGAAACGTTCTTTACTTCCCCTTTTTTTCCTTTGCCCTTCACGTCTTTTAATAGAATTACTTTCATTCTGTTTCTCTCCCCTCATAATACTCATCAAGTATATCTTTTAATAAATTTGCTGCATCTTCTATAGTTGTATCTTCTATTTGAGTAGCTGCATTCGTCAAATGCCCGCCACCATTCATTTTTTCCATAATAACCTGCACATTCACGTTACCTAAGGAACGTGCGCTTATTCCTATTCTATCATCTTTTCTTTCTGAAATAACGAATGAAGCATCAATTCCACTCATGGTAAGCAGCGTATCTGCCGCCTGTGCTATAAGTACAGGTCCATAAGCCTGACCTTCCTCGGCCTTCGAAATAGCTATATGTCCCCGATATACTTCAGAACGTTCAACCAATTTACTACGCTTAACGTAAATATCAAGGTCTTCCTTCATAAATTGCTGAACTAATACAGTGTCCGCACCTTTAGCTCGCAAATAACTTGCTGCATCAAAGGTTCTTGACCCTGTACGCAATGTAAAGCTCTTCGTATCGACAATAATTCCTGCCAATAAAGCCGTTGCTTCAAGCATTTTTAACTTTAATGCTTTCGGCTGGTATTCCAATAGCTCTGTAATTAACTCCGAAGCAGAGGACGCATATGGTTCCATATAAACAAGGGTAGGATTTTCAATAAATTCTTCAGCTCTCCGATGATGGTCAATGACAACTTTATATTCGGATAAATGAAGCAATGGTTCATGTGCTACCATACTAGGTTTATGTGTATCCACGATGACTACCAAGCTTCTATTTCCTGTAATTGCCTCTGCATGATCTGGATCAATAAAATACTGCCAGACATCTTCATCTTCTTTAATTGCTTCCACTAATCGGTATACACCTGTATCTACATCATCCGGATCGAACACAATATGGCCCTCTACGCCATTTGCTTTAGCGATATTTAAAATCCCAATTGCTGCGCCTAAGGAATCCATATCAGGTGATTTATGTCCCATAATTATGACATTATCACTAACCTTCACCAATTCCTTCAACGCATGTGAGATAACACGTGCACGTACTCTGGTCCGTTTTTCCATCGGGTTGGTTTTACCACCGTAGAATCGAACCTTCCCTGTTTCATCTTTGATGGCAACCTGGTCACCACCACGGCCAAGTGCTAAATCTAAGCTTGATTGAGCTAATTGTCCAAGTACAGGTAGCTCTACATTGCCTGCGCCCACTCCAATACTTAATGTCACAGGATTGTTTTGCTCCCCGTTTAATTCACGTACTTCATCTAAAATATCGAATTTAACCTTTTCCAGCTTCTTTAAAATTTCCTTTGAGCCAACCGCAAGAAATCTCTCCTGAGATGTTCTCTTCAAGTATAGACCATAGCTTTTCGACCACTCATTTAACACTGAAGTTACTTGTGAGTTCAACTGACTTTTCGTCGTATCATCCATGTTTTGCGTGATTTCCTCATAATTATCCAAAAAGATAATTGCAAGCACTGTTTGGTCGTTATAGTAAAGTGTTTGCAGCTCTACCTGGGATGTACGATCAAAAAGGTATAGCAAACGCTCTTCTTTTTTTACGGTTGTCTGAAACTTATAGCCCTCCAGCTCGAACCATATTTCTTCCTTGTCTTCTTTAATCATCGGAATTAATTCATCCCCAAGGGAATGTAAAGACTTACCAACTAATGTATCGTCCTCGGCAAATTGATTCATATATGGATTGGTCCATTCCACCTTATAATCCTCATTATACAAAACGATACCAAAAGGCATTTCCAGCAATGCCTCTTCCCCCACCTTTTTTATCCGATGAGATAAAGTGGTTATATATTTTTCTGCTTCATTTTGTAAAATAATTTCTGACCTTATACTGTAGTAGAAAGAAGCAGCAAGCAACAGGGTCATAATCAAGCCAAGAATCCATTGAAAATACCAAATCCCAAATAACAGGAGAATGGATAATAAATAAATCACCCATAAATGGCTCCGAAATGTTGGCTTCTTTTTTAGGTCTTGCATAAAATTCAGCTCCCTACGAATTGACGCCTTTTTTCTCTTCCATCACTACTCTTTCTTTGAAAGACGATCTCTTAATCCGAATCCCAAATCAATAATACCTAAAATCCGTACGAGATAGAAAAACAGCATAGGAAATAGGATCGTAAGTACAACAATTAGGATCGGAATCGCTTTAGACATATTCTTATGATGCGCATAGTAGAAAATAAATGAAAATCCTTGAATTGCCATGAGGACCCCTGTCAACACAAGTAAGTTCTCTGCCGCTAAATGAAAAATGTTTGATTGCTCTGAAACGATTAGTGTGATAATCAATGCAAAGAAATATACCCATATTAGCGATACGGGAAATCGCAAGTGACGAAATGGTGGAAACTTAATCTCTTTATTATCCAACCGTCGAATTATTTTATAGCTTACCCATTGGCTAAGAAAAGCTAATCCTATTGCAATTAGAGCAATAAATACAGGTAACAGATTTACAAGCATATCTAAAGAAGCTTCCAGCATTTCGCGGGCTTCCTCTGTCTGTTCACCCATTCCAAATTGTTCAAACGTATTTATCGTCATATCCATCGATTCATTCATCATATTCTCAAGTTCATTTACCCAATTCACACCAAATACATATTGCGTAAAAACGAAAGCAAACAATAGACCAATAATAAACCCAAATGTTCCTCGTGCCCAAGTCTCATATGGAGTTAGTTTACGATAGATTGCACTTCCAATCATAATCCCGCCTAACCCCATTAGAAGTGTAACTGGTAATGAAAATAAGGTAGCAAACAGGATAGATAATAACATGGAAACAGCAAGCATGATCAATGCTGGCCGCCAGTCATAACGTGATGCATAGATCACAAAGGGAACCGGCAATACAAACATTGCGAAAAAAGATAGAACAGGAACGAATACACTAACTAATATCAATACAATGAAAATAGCTGTTAAAAGTGCCCCTTCTTTTAATCGTTTTGACTGATTCATAAAGCACCTCGACTACATTCTATATTTATGTCATTATAATATGATAACATGATTTCCCTCGAAAAGGGTGTCGAAATTGGTGGAAATAACTATTTTCCAGGGAATAAATTACCTTTTATAATATAGCGACATACAGTGCCCAGCACATGAAATTGTCATGGATTATTCATGGCTAAAGCAGTTTTTATTCACTCTTATCAATTATAATAGAAAGGGCCGCCAACTACAAAATACTATGTTGGCAACATATTAAATTTCTAGTTTTTGGTTGTGTTCTTAGCATCATTTGTGACACCTGGAACAGCATCTTATTTTATTGATTAAAAACTACTCTATCTTAATTATTTACCATTAAAGGATGAAGTCCATTGATTTTTTTGCAAACGTTTCTCCATAGTATCAAACTGCCATCCAAAAAGGCAACATTCTGGCTCAATCGAATTGGAATGGACATTGCTGTCATCTACATGTTTTTACTCTTGTTTATTGTCTCTGTGCCTTCCCTTGTTGACAGGCTGACATCTGCGGAGGGGATAAGTGCAGAATTAAATATATTCTTTCTGTTTATTTACTTTTTTATTTTCTATTACTTACCAATGACTGTTCTCGTTTTCATTATGATTTCTGTTATAGCTTATATTGGGACAGGAATAGCTAAGCTGATGGACCGAAAATTACGCTTCGCTATCCTTTGGAAAATGACGGCTTTTACAACAACCATTCCTTTTCTGTTATACACGGTACTCGCCTTACTATTCAAAGTGAATGACAGCTATCTTGGCTTATTTTTTATTTATTCCTTTGCATTTTTAGTTGCCATTATTTCTATATATCCGAAACGCAGAAAAAAGAATTAAAAACTGTTTACTGTATTTTAAAAAACCTTCAAACCCGGCTGAATGCCAATTTTGAAGGTTTTTTCTTGTGGTACATTCATATTGGAGGTAATTGCGAACTAGAGGATGGAGACAATCTTATGTATCAGCTGGAGAAGGGATTAATCGGCTGCAGAGTGGGAGTATCCGCCGGAGAAGGGATTAATCGGCTGGAGAGCAGAAGTATCTGCCGGAGACGATATTAATCAGCTGGAGAGTGGAAATATCCTCCGGAGACGATATTAATCAGCAGCAGAGTGGAAGTATCTGCCGGAGACGATATTAATCGGCAGCAGAGCGGAAGTATCTGCCGAAGAGGATATTAATCAGCAGCAGAGTGGAAGTATCTGCCGGAGACGATATTAATCGGCAGCAGAGTGGAAGTATCTGCCGAAGATATTTAAGAATTAGCTATAGTTTGCTTACCATACGTTATTTTCCCAAAACCCTGTTTACAATTTCACCAAAAGTTAATTCGGAGTGTATTTTCCTAATCATTAGAAAGTCTCAACATATTTATTAGAACCTCTAAAACTGCAAAATCAAAATTAGAGGAACATAAAATAACCCGAATCATTATCCATGATCCGGGTTACGTTTAAGTTATTTAGAATAACCTTATACTATTACTCTGCTACGAAAGGCAATAATGCCATTGTACGAGCACGTTTAATTGCTCTTGTAAGTTTACGTTGGTATTTTGCAGAAGTTCCAGTTACACGACGAGGAAGAATTTTCCCACGCTCTGAAATGAAACGTCTTAGCAAGTCAACATCTTTATAATCGATGTGGGTAATACCGTTTGCAGTGAAATAACACACTTTACGACGCTTTGCACGTCCGCGACGAGCTGCCATTTATATCACTCCTTCAATTTATTTACGCTTCCTTCTTAGAAAGGAAGATCATCATCTGATATATCGATAGGTTCCCCATTATTTCTAAAAGGGTCCTCTTGAGGTTGATTCTGGTTTTGATTTTGGTTCTGATTCGGTTGAAATTGGTTCTGGTTACTGTTTTGCTGGAATCCTGATGCACCCTGACCTCTATCCTGAGACGAGCCTTTTGATTCTAAAAATTGTACACTGTCTGCCACAATTTCTGTAACAAAAACAGTTTTACCATCTTGTCCTTCAAATGTACGTGTTTGTACACGGCCATCTACACCAATCATGCTACCTTTTTTCATGAAATTAGCGAGATTTTCTGCCGGTCTACGCCAAACAACACAGTTAATAAAGTCAGCTTCGCGATTGCCCTGCTGATTTGAAAAAGGTCGATTAACTGCTATGGTGAAGTTAGCTACTGCAACTCCGTTTGGTGTATAACGTAAATCAGGATCCTTCGTTAACCTGCCGACAAGTACGACACGATTTAACATCAGAACCACTCCTTATTATTGATCATCTTCTCGAACTGCAATATGACGAATAATATCATCAGAGAACTTAGCTAAACGATCAAATTCATTGATTGCTTTTTCATCACTGCTGAAGTTAATGATAACATAGTATCCATCACGGTAATCATTGATTTCATAAGCAAGACGCTTCTTGCCTTTTTCATCAACTTTTTCAATCTCCGCCCCATTATCAGTTAAAATGCCATTGAAACGCTCAATCAAAGCTGTTTGAGCTTCTTCTTCCATGTCTGGGCGGATGATGTACATGATTTCGTATTTTCTCATCCGTTACACCTCCTTTTGGTCTTAACGGCTCCCAATATTTCATGAGAGCAAGGAGTAATCGTAAATTTAATTACTCACAATGTTGTATTATACCAAATCTTTTTTAAAATAACAAGCCTTCGAGAGATCCTTTTTTACGTTATTAACCTTTTAATAAAACTTCATCATTTGTTTGGCAAGGTGCTTGTACCTTTGCTTGGTCTAAGATCGTTTATAATTTGTTAACTTAGAGCAATATACTAATTTTTCTTGTCACGTCTTTGCTAGTCCTTACACATTAAATCGGAAATGAATAACATCTCCATCTTGCACAATATACTCTTTACCTTCTAAGCGGACTTTCCCTTTTTCACGGGCCTGAGCCATGGCGCCTGCTTCCACTAGGTCTCCATAGGAAACTGTTTCTGCACGGATAAAACCTCTTTCGAAGTCTGTATGAATAATACCCGCTGCCTGTGGGGCTTTGATTCCTTTACGAAATGTCCATGCACG
Source organism: Virgibacillus halodenitrificans (assembly GCF_001878675.1). NCBI lineage: Bacteria > Bacillati > Bacillota > Bacilli > Caryophanales > Bacillaceae > Virgibacillus > Virgibacillus halodenitrificans. The sequence continues at coordinate 3,851,799 of NZ_CP017962.1, forward strand.
TACTTCTTGTTCTCCAGCTGTGAAATAAGTCGCCAACCCAAGTAGGTTATAGGAAGCTTTGATCAATTTATCCAGGCCGGACTCGGTAATACCCAAATCTTCCAGGAACATTTCCTTTTCTTCTTGATCAAGTTCAGAAATTTCCTCTTCGATCTTTGCACATATCACGATAACCTCAGCATTTTCCTTTGCAGCATATTCCTTCACCTGTTGGACATAAGTATTGCCCTCAGGGTCGGCTACTTCTTCCTCACTTACATTTGCTACATACAAGGTTGGTTTACTTGTTAGTAAATGAAGACCTTTTACAATCTTCCATTGGTCTTCTGAATATTCCAATGCACGAGCTGGAATTTCTTCTTCCAGCCCTTCCTTTATCTTTTCAAGGACTGTCTGCTCAGCAACTGCTTCTTTATCCTTCTGTCTGGCAAGTTTCTCTACACGTTGGAGCCGTTTATTAACAGTTTCTAAGTCTGCTAAAATTAACTCTAAATTAATTACTTCAATATCTTCTATTGGGTCAACCTTTCCTGACACATGGGTGATGTTTTCATCCTCAAAACAACGTACCACCTGACAGATTGCATCAACCTGGCGAATATGAGATAAAAATTGGTTCCCCAATCCTTCCCCTTTACTTGCGCCTTTCACAATACCAGCTATATCTGTGAACTCAAATGCTGTTGGTACTGTCTTTTTTGGCTTTACTAGTTCTGTTAATTTATTTAAACGATGATCAGGCACTTCAACAATTCCCACATTCGGGTCAATGGTAGCAAATGGATAGTTTGCAGCCTCTGCACCAGCTTGTGTAATAGCATTAAAAAGTGTTGATTTTCCTACGTTGGGAAGCCCGACGATTCCTGCTGTTAATGCCATGCAACTTTCACTCCTTAAGGATTTCATTCATATGAACGCGTTAGTCATCCTAATTATAGATACTTGCTTTCAAATTGACAAGTTAACAAAAAGCAAAAACAGGCGCTATCCAAAGGCCTGTTTTTGCTTTTTCACCGACCAAATCTACGAATTTAACCGTTCCGCTCCTATCGTACCATTAAATCGTTTCTTTCGTCTATTTTTTATTATTTATTTAGCTATCTCTTTCATCAGTTCTTAAGCTCGGTCCATTAGGATTTAAAGTGTAAGTACAGGTGGCTTCTTTTTACTCCTGCTCCGCCTTTTCAATAACCTTTTTCAGCTTTTTTGTGAATTCTCTGCGCGGAATCATAACACTATGGCCACAGCCTAAACATTTAATTCGAATATCCATCCCCATGCGAATAATTTTCCATTTGTTTTCTCCACACGGATGAGGTTTTTTCATTTGTACAACATCATTTAGTCCAAACTCAGTTTCCGCCATAACTCTTTCTCCTTTTTTTACTCTCATTATAACAAAAGTTATTGGCCACGCTCTCTGTTTTTGTCTAAAATATTATCTTTTTCATTTCCGGAATACATAACAATACGTGGTGATGGTATTTCGACTCCTTCCTGATATAGCTTATGTTGAATTTCCCTGCGGATATTCCGTTCACCTGCCCATTGGAAGCCTGGAAGTGTTTCTGCAATAACTCTAATTACAAAGTGAGATACATCCAAATTCTGTACCCCAATAATTTCCGGTTTACCTACAATAAAGTCATATTTATCTGGTAAGGTTTCCACGATTTCCTCAATGAGCGGCTCCGCTTCCGCCACATTGCTTTCATAAGGAATATTTATATCTACTATAGATAACCCATTGTGTACCGAATAATTGATTACCTGGGTGACGTTCCCATTAGGTAGAATATTCATTTCACCTGTCCAGCTAAGCACCTTGGTAGTACGAAGTCCAATCTCTTCTACAGTGCCCTCTATTCCGGCTACACCGACATAGTCTCCTACAGAAAATTGATCTTCAAAGATAATGAAAAAGCCGGAAATAATATCACGAACGAGATTCTGCGCTCCAAAACCAATAGCTAAGCCGGCAACCCCCGCCCCTGCTAATAGAGCTCCAACTTGAAATCCAAGCACATTATCCAGGATCATCATAATCGCAATAAAGTAAACGACATATGCCACAACGTTTTTAATTAATTTTTTTAACGTATTCTCGCGTCGTTCTGTAAGCCGAATTGGCCCCTTTTCCCGCCGTTTAAACAGTCTGTCAACCAGATTTCTGGATATACGAACAAATGTTAAGGCAACAATTACAATGAAGAAAATCTTCAATGCGGCAATTCCAATGGAAATCCACAGGTCGGGAGAGAACAAAAAATCCCATAAATGCCCTATATCTTCATTAACTTTTTCTATATCTTCACCTAAATCTACTTCGTTTTTTGTAGCCATGCTTATACCTCCTATGTTCCCTGGTGCTTTTCTATAGTAATTCTATGTGTGTTGTTTTTTATGAGGTGGGAGGGGAATCTGTTCTTTTCCACAATGGAAATAGCAATAATCGGACAAGTACATATAAATTTAGTATCCCATAGATTGGGTAAAGATAACTTACCAAGGTTGAAAACCCAAATGCAGTCAATGGCAGCATAGTGATTAGTGTGATAACAACAATGATCCACAATGGTAACCGAAAAAATTCCTGTACCCTTGTTACAATACCTAACACACCCGAGGCTGCTGTTGTAAATATAGCAAACCATAATAAGATACTCATGAAGATAAGCATTTCCAATGGATAGTGCTTTAAAATGGCGAATAAAGGAATTTCATACACGAGGATCTCGTCCGCAATCTGTATAAGACTATTATTATATATATATGTAATAATCCCTAAAATCAAGCCACTTCCAACACATGCTATTACAATTTCACCTTTTGATTTAACTTTATTTCCAATCGCACCAAGCACAGCAATTAACGGTAAAATATTTAACGCTGTAAAAGGAAATGCTGCCGTCCAATTTCGTTGCTCATGCCAATGGGAAAATAGAGAAAGATTCTGATCGTACGTAAACATAATCAATACAAATAACAGCCCACCTAATAATAGAGGCAACACAAATTGATTAACTGATAATAATCCATTTATATCCTTAATAAATAAAATAATCAAGGCAAATATCATAATACCTATTCCCCAAATATATGGAAAATTAAACGCTCTTCCAGTTGCCCCACTCCCCGCAATCATTACGACAGTAGTTGTAAATAGATACAAAAAAATCATGACATCATATACACCGGTTAATTTTATCCCAACAATTTCCTTTAATACAGGCAAGTATTGCGTAGATTCTTTTTTGTGACTTATATCCATAATTACCATACAACAGATAGAAAAGAAAATAATAAACAATAGAATAGCCAGTCCACTTTCATGCCCAAAAAATTGCCATAATTCCCTGCCCGATGCATACCCTGCCCCAATTGTTGTTCCTATGATTAAAAACATCCATTTCAGCCCCGCACGTATCATTACTTTTCCTCCAATATTTTAGAATCCATGTATAGATTTTTGAAAATTTCCGTATACTATACCAATATGTTTCTGGAGGATAAGCTATGAGTCTTATAAATCGTTTCAAAAATAAAAATGAAAGTTTTCGTATGTTTTACCAGGAAGCAGAGCTAAAAACTTCTTTAGGAGAAAAATTAATCTCCTGGTTTCCCACAACTCCACGAGATTATATTGTTGTTTTTATTGGAACAGATCGATCTACAGGGGATGCGCTTGGTCCACTGGCTGGCTCCTTGTTGTCCTCGCTCAATCCGAAACATTTAACAATCTATGGTACGTTGCATCAACCTGTGCATGCAACTAACCTGCAAGATTATCTGGATAAAATAAAGTCAAAACACAGGAACCCCTTTATTATCGCAATAGATGCCTGCCTCGGCAAAAACACATCCATTGGTCAGCTTATAGCTGGAACAGGCCCAATTAGCCCCGGAGCCGCCTTAAATAAGCGTCTACCTGATGTGGGAGATATTCATGTGACTGGGGTAGTTAATATAAGTGGGTTTATGGAATATGCTGTATTACAAAATACCAGATTATCAATCGTAATGGATATGGCAACAAAAATTTCCGAGTTATTGGCATATATAGATCAGCGGCTTTGTTATCAACACACCCAGCCTGCAATTGTTTTACCAATAAACAAAGAAAAAACGATGTAAGTGGAAGCACCTTGCTTTAGCTAACATCCTTATAAAAACGGTTATGCTGCAAATGAGAGGATACAATCGTATTTTGTTTATTCATAGTTAGAAGGAAACTGCAAACTAGTGAAAACTACTATAAGTATTACGCCACCCTAAAAAGCGGTTTCCTTTTTCGAGGAAGTTGGTCATGCAATCGTTGCCACAGTTATTTTTGACGGGACAAGCAAACGCAATCCCAAATGTTTTCGGTGGGGCGAGTTAGCGCAAACGCTCTTTGATGGGGCGAGTTAGCGCAGCCCCAGCCCCAGTCCCAGGACGTGACATTCATAGATTGCCATCTTCCATTCCAATCATTTTGTATCATCTTCAAAATTCAAATGCGGAGTGGTCTTTCCACTTATCTTTTAAGATGTTAAACGAGCTTTTTTCTCCTAAAACTAAAGTCATTTATTTCTAAAAAGCAATTCTTAGCGAAGGGGAAATATGGAGACTCCTGCGGGAGGAGAGGCCTCGATGAGACCCCGGAACGCGTAGCGTGAGGAGGCTCATCAGCCGCCCGCGGAAAGCGGAATATTTCCCCGTAGCGGTGATTTATGCAGCCTCTATATTCTTAGTTTGTTCGTATTTTTTCTATTCTCCATATCACTGCAGAACCCCAATATATATTAGAACCTAAAAAACCAGACTCATTCTAATTTTAGCTAAAAAATAGAATAAATCTGGTTTTTTCAACAGCATTTTTTGCATGTAAATAGGGATTTAAACAAAAAACTGATAAATGTAATAAATAAAAGCTACTGTTAAGATAGATGGTAATAGATTCCCTATCCGTATATTCGTTATTTTTAATAGATTTAGACCAATCGCCAGAATTAATAGTCCACCTACAGCGGTCAGTTCCACGATAAGACCATTTAAAAACGCTTCTGGTAACCATCTATCTATTTGTGTTGCCAATAAAGCAATTCCCCCTTGGTATACAACTACAGGAACAACAGAGAAGATAACTCCATAGCCCAGTGTCGTGGTAAGCACAAGTGCAACAAAACCGTCAATAACCCCTTTCGTAATCAAAATCTCATGATCTCCGCGAAGCCCACTGTCTAAGGCACCTATGACAGACATAGCACCAATAACAAATATAAGGGAGGCAGTAACAAATCCTTGAGACACACTGAATCCATCACCTGTATCACTGGCAAATTTACTTCCAATCCAGGAACCCAGACGATTTAACCCTTCTTCCACATGTAGTAACTCCCCAATCACAGCCCCCGTCAATAAACTTAATAACACAATAATAATAACTTCGGTGGAAAATGCCATTTGTAATCCAATTAGAATAACAGCAAGCCCTATTCCGTGCATAACAGTTTCTTTATATCTTTCAGGAATTTTCGTAAAAAATAATCCTAACAGACTTCCTACAATAATTAATACCCCATTTACCAATGTTCCATATAAAACCATTCAACCCAACTCCAATTAATCAAAATCTGCGTAAGCCATTGCTACTTCTTTTATTGCATTTAGAAAAGTGTCTACTTCTTTTTCCGTATTATATATACCTAAGCTTGCACGGACAACCCCTTGCCCATGCGTGTTTAGAGTTTCATGGCCTAACGGGCTGCAATGTAAACCAGCACGTACTCCAATTTGGTAATGTGAATCTAAAATGGTTGCTATTTCTTGTGAGTTAACCTCTTGAATGTTGAAAGCAACAATTGGCATTTTCAGCTTATGGTTTTCCACACCATAACAAATTACTCCCGGGATCTTTTCTAACCCGGCTTCCAACCTTCTAATCAAGATTGTTTCACGTGGAACATTTTCACCTTTTCGCTCTTCATAGCATTCCAAGGCCGCATAAAGCCCCGCAATTCCAGGTGTGTTTAACGTGCCACTCTCCAATTTTTCCGGTAAGTTTTCTGGTTGATGTGGGGTATCAGAAAAACTGCCTGTCCCACCATGATGTAAAGGATTTAAAGTGATATCACCTTCCAACAAAAGCATTCCTGTACCTTGTGGACCAAGTAAGCCCTTGTGCCCCGGGAAAGCAAGCATATCAATCCCTTGCTCTTTCATATGGATAGGGATATGGCCGGCAGTTTGTGATGCATCCACTAATGTAATAATTCCTTTATTTCTCACTACATCTAATATTTTATCTATAGGGAGTACTGCACCAGTCACATTCGAGGCATGAGTCAGTGCTACTAATTTTGTTTTTCCCTTTATCTCTTGCTGAATTGCTTTTGTAAATTGTTCTTCATCTGAGGACCACGGTATATAAGTTATCTCTACACCAAATGCTTCTTTTATGTATTCAAGAGGTCTTCTTACAGAGTTATGCTCCAAGGAAGTAGAAATAACATGATCTCCATGCTCCCAGCTTAACCCTTTAATTGCCTGGTTTAAGGCTACCGTCGCATTATTATAAAAAAGCGCTTTTTTAGGATCCGTACAACCAAAGATATTTGCTGCTTTTTCTCTTGTTCTACGAATGATATCGGCTGCTTCCCTAGCTATTTTGTGTCCGCCTCTTCCTGGATTAGCACCTGTCGTGGTCATTACACGGACCATTGCTTCAACAACCTGTGGTGGCTTCGGAAATGAGGATGCAGCCTGATCAAAATATATCATTTGCCTTCCCCCTATATAAAATGATAATAAAGGACTGACGATCTCTTACGCCAGTCCTTCCATTAAAAACTATAAGATTTTGAACTACATAAAGCTTAATAGCAGGAGCCTGTTCAGTTCCAGCTCTAACGCTTTTTTAAAGATAATCGTCCAAAAAATGAAGCATTATTTACTTTTCAAGTGTTTCAATGATACGTTCCAGGTCTTCATCATTGTAAAATTCAATCTCGATTTTCCCTTTTCTTTTACCTCGATGAATATTTACAGATGTGCCAAACCTCTCTCTAAGGATCGACTCTCTTTCCTGTAAAAATATATCCTTTTTCGGTTTCTCTTTTTTCTTTACAGGTCTTTCATTTAGCTGATTAATCAGTTGTTCAACCTGTCGCACATTTAGTTTTTCATGACGGATTTTGTTTACAAAAGGAATTATTCTATCCTTTTCCTTCAAACCTAACAAAGCTCTGCCGTGCCCCATCGATAATTCTCCATTATTAATATATGCAATTACCTGTTCAGGCAAAGAGAGAAGACGGACGATGTTTGCAATGTGAGAACGACTTTTCCCTAACTTTTTCGCCAATTCTTCCTGTGTAACCTTCAATTCTGTCATCAAATTAGCGTACGCTTGTGCTTCTTCAATTGGTGTTAGATCCTCACGCTGTAAATTTTCAAGTAAAGCCAGTTCCATCATTTTATCATCGGTTAATTCCTTGATGACAACAGGGATCTTATCAAGCCCTGCTTCCTTTGCTGCTCGAAAACGTCTCTCACCGACTACAATTTCATAGCCTTTAATACTCTTTCTGACAATAAGAGGTTGAATAATCCCATATTCAAGAATGGAATCCTTTAATTCCTCAATTGCATCTGCATGAAATGTCTTTCTTGGTTGATATGGATTCGGTCTACACTCAGTAATTGCAATTTCTTGAATGATGTCATCCTCTTTTTCTTCAATATCTGGAAAGAAAGCATTAATCCCTTTACCTAACCCTTTCGCCATTGGCCATCACTTCCTTTGCTAACTCCAAATATACTTCTGCGCCCCTTGATTTTGGATCATATGTGATAATCGGTTGTCCATGGCTGGGTGCTTCGCCTAACCTTACATTTCTAGGTATGATGGAATTATACACTTTATCCTGAAAATATTTCTTTACTTCTTCTATAACCTGGATACCAAGATTTGTTCTAGCATCTAACATTGTTAATAATACACCCTCAATCATTAATTGCTTATTGAGGTGTTTTTGGACTAAACGGATGGTATTTAGAAGCTGACTTAACCCTTCCAACGCATAATATTCACACTGCACCGGTATTAACACTGTATCCGAGGAGGTCAAGGCGTTCAAGGTTAGTAGCCCTAAGGATGGTGGACAATCTATAATTATATAATCATACGTCTCTTTCAGTTCTTCTAATGATTTCTTCAAGCGAATTTCTCTTGAAATTGTAGGTACAAGTTCTATTTCCGCACCTGCAAGTTGAATGGTTGCCGGAATAATATCTAAGTTGTTTACACTTGTCGGGATACATACTTCTTCTGCTGGCATATCTTCTACAAGTACATTGTAAATACAATGCTTTACATCTGCTTTATTAACTCCCACCCCACTAGTTGCATTTCCTTGGGGATCTGTATCTACAAGCAATACTTTATTACCCAAATGTGCAAGACATGCACTCAGATTAACAGATGAAGTTGTTTTCCCTACGCCACCTTTTTGATTTGCGATGGACATTATTTTTCCCATGTTGACACCTACCTAAACTATATACATATTATTCTATCATTAATAAAGAAAAAATGCCGAATAAAATGCGAATTGTAATTCATTATTAATCTCATTTAATCATTAAGTTATTTTAAACATAGTGGATCTTTTGAAGTCCTTATATCACTCATACTTCTCTCACTTAATATTTATTGGCAAAAAGCCCACCTTAACTAAGATGGGCGTTGAACATGAAGTATAAGATAAATTATTTCTTCTTAGGTATTTTAATTGTAATTTGATAACAGTCATCCAACTCTTGTTCATCTGATTCTACTTCTACACCTGTATCCGAAACCATACTTAGGGATTGGCGAATGGTATTCATTGCGATCCGAATATCTTTGTTAAAGCCTTTTAACTTCGTTTTTTTCTTTTTCGGCTCAGCCTGAGGCTCATTCATTTTAGCAATTTTCTCTTCTGTTTGCTTTACATTTAAATCGTTTTCCAGGATTTCCTTCAATACTTTTAATTGCTTCTCTGGATCTCCCAATTTGATTAGTGCTCTAGCATGTCGCTCAGTAATTTCTTTATTTAAAATAGATTGCTGTACCTCTTCAGGGAGTTTTAATAACCGAATCTTATTCGCTATAGTAGATTGGCTTTTACCAAGACGCTGAGCTAAAGCCTCCTGTGTAATCCCATGCAACTCCAGTAATTTCCCATAAGCTGTTGCTTCTTCTATAACGGTTAATTCTTCCCTTTGCAGGTTCTCAATCAATGCTACAGAGGCTGTTTCAGCATTCGTCATTTCTCGAATAATAGCTGAAACATTTTCCCAACCAAGTGATTGAACGGCACGCCACCTTCGCTCACCTGCAATCAATTCATATTTATTTTCTTCATCCTCTATCTTACGAACCACAATGGGCTGAATCATCCCATGTGTATGAATAGTCTGGGCAAGTTCTTTTATCTTTTCCTCATTAAAGATAGACCTTGGCTGATAACGGTTTGGTTCAATATTTTGTACAGGTAATTGAACCACTTCATCTGGATGGAAATCTACCTCTTCCGGTTCAGCATCTGCCTTGTTGTCTCCCAAACCAAAGATTCTATTAAAAGGCTTTACCACTATAAGACACCACCTTTATATACTTTAACAAACTATCAATCTATGTATAAAATAGAAAATGTTCCACGTGAAACATTTTCTATGAATAGACGTAATCACATAAATAATTAATTAAAAACAATTAATAAGAAAAAACGCAACAACAAACCTGTTGCGTAGTTCATTTTTTCGTCTGTTCCTATTACCATTTTACCACATTTACTAGAATAAAAGTATTAAATCAGTAAATATATTGTTGCTTCTTTCTCCACATCTATTAAACTATTCTATTGGATCTTTGTTTGGTGTGCCGGCTTTTCTTGGGTATTTTTTTGGGGTTTTTTTTGTTTTTTCGACGATTACAATGGATCGCTCACTATCTTCATTTGGAAGGGTAAAGGTATAAGTTTCACGTAACGTACCACCTAATAATTCAATGGCAGACGCTCCAACAGATATTTCCTCTTTCGCCTGTGCACCCTTCATTGCTACGAAACTGCCACCTTTTTTAACTAAAGGGAGACATAATTCACTCAAAACGGACATTCGAGCTACAGCTCTTGCTGTAACAATGTCAAATGTTTCTCTAAACTGTGTATGCTTGCCAAAGTTCTCAGCACGATCATGATAAAATGCCACATTATCTATTTCCAATTTTGTTGCTAATTCATTTAAAAAACCAATTCGCTTTTTTAACGAATCAACAATAGTTACTTGTAAGTGCGGAAAGCAAATTTTTAATGGCAGACTTGGAAAACCAGCTCCTGCCCCAACATCACATATATTTTCTACTGTATTAAAATCTACATAAAATGCTGCAGAAATAGAATCATAAAAATGTTTTAAATAAACATCCTGTTTATCTGTAAGTGCAGTTAAATTAATTTTTTCATTCCACTCAATTAATGTCTCATAATAAATAGAAAACTGCTTTTTTTGGTGATCATTTAACTCAATACCTTTATCCATCAATGCAAGTGAAAATTGTTCTGGATTCATAAAGACTTATCTCCTTATATATGTATGGGATAAGAGACTACCTTTATGGCAGCCTCTTAAAATTCTAATAAAGCATTTTCTCTCTGTAAAGCATCATGTATTCAAAACCTAATTTGCTACCCTGGCAATGTTCCCTTGTTCAATATACACAAGTAATATGGAAACATCTGCCGGATTTACACCAGATATCCGTGATGCCTGACCTACAGATAGAGGGCGAACTTTTTTAAGCTTCTCTCGCGCTTCAGTTGCAATACCGCTAATTGCATCGTAATCGATATCCTCTGGAATTTTTTTGTCTTCCATTTTCAACATGCGGGCAACTTGTTCTTTTGCTTTATTAATATATCCTTCATACTTAATTTGAATGCCAACCTGTTCCTGTACATCAACAGGAAGGTTCGCATGCTCTGGAAGCATTTGATCAACCAATTCATAGCTAAGCTCTGGACGCTTCATTAAATCATAAGCTTTAAATGCTTCTTTTAATGGTGTTCCACCAGCATTCGTTATGATATTGTTAACAGCTTCATTTGGTTTAATAACAATTTTATTTAAACGTTTTTTCTCTTCTTCTACAAGGCGCTTTTTCTCAAGGAATTTTGCATAACGTTCTTCTGATATGATTCCAAGTTTATGTCCAACCTCAGTTAGACGAAGGTCGGCATTATCATGACGTAATAATAAACGATATTCTGCTCGTGAGGTAAGAAGACGATATGGCTCGTTTGTTCCTTTTGTCACTAAATCATCTATTAATACACCAATATAAGCTTGAGAGCGATCAAGAATTACCGGGTCTTTACCTTGCACTTTTGCAGCTGCATTAATACCTGCCATAATCCCTTGAGCTGCTGCTTCTTCATAACCTGAGGTACCGTTAATTTGCCCAGCCGTAAACAAACCAGGAATCTTCTTTGTCTCTAGTGTCGGCCAAAGCTGTGTAGGTACGACGGCATCATATTCAATTGCATAGCCTGCACGCATAATTTCAGCATTTTCAAGCCCTTTCACACTACGCACCATTTCATGTTGAATAGATTCCGGTAAAGAAGTTGATAAGCCCTGTACATATACCTCTTCCGTATCTCTTCCTTCCGGCTCCAAAAAGATTTGGTGACGTGGTTTGTCGTTAAATCGCACAATTTTATCTTCAATAGAAGGACAATAACGAGGCCCTGTCCCACGCTTCATACCGGAATACATGGCTGAAAGTGACAAATTATCATTGATTACCTGATGGGTAAACTCATTCGTATAGGTTAACCAACAAGGAATTTGATCCGTAATATATTCTGTCGTTTCATAAGAAAAGCTTTGCGGCTTCTCATCACCTGGTTGAATTTCTGTTTTGGAATAATCAATTGTATGGCTATTCACTCGTGGTGGTGTTCCTGTTTTAAACCTTGTAAGTTCAAAACCAAGATCCTCCAGATGTTCAGAAAGTTTAATGGATACGCGTTGGTTATTTGGACCACTTTCATACTCCAAATCTCCCATTAACACTTTTCCACGCATAAACGTACCAGTTGTTATAATTACCGTCCCTGCAGAGTAAGCTGCTTTTGTTTCCGTAATTACACCTTTACATACCCCATCTTCGACAATTAACTCATCAACCATACCTTGGCGTAATGTCAAATTAGGCTCATTTTCGATAATATTTTTCATTTCTTTTATATATAATGGTTTATCCGCTTGGGCACGTAATGCTTGCACTGCCGGCCCCTTACCAGTGTTTAGCATACGCATTTGAATATGCGTTTTATCAATTACTTTCGCCATTGCTCCTCCAAGGGCGTCTATTTCACGTACAACAATACCTTTTGCAGGGCCGCCTAAAGAAGGGTTACATGGCATAAAAGCGATCATGTCCAGATTCAATGTCAGCATTAATGTCTTTGCACCCATTCTCGCTGCTGCAAGACCTGCTTCTACGCCAGCATGTCCTGCTCCAATAACAATCACATCATAATGGCCAGCATTGTATGTCATAGTATTTCATCCTTTCTATATAAAAAGCACAGGTGTATGCCACAGGGCTGAATAGTTATTATTATTTTAACAAAATATCCCCTGAGCACACACCACTGCTACTAATTTTATCTATTGTTATTTTCCTAAGCAAAATTGCGAGAACAACTGATCAATTAAACTGTCACTAGCTGTATCACCAATGATTTCGCCTAAAAACTCCCACGTACGAGTCACGTCAATTTGTACAATATCCAAAGGCATTCCCATTTCCAGACCATTCACTGCATCTTCTAATGCTTGCTTAGCCTGCTTCAATAACTGAATATGTCTTACATTGGATACATATGTTAAATCACCTGTATCAATATCCCCGGCAAAAAACGTTTTCGCAATTGCTGCTTCCAGTTCATTTATGCCCTCTTCTTCAATCAAAGAAGTCGTAACGACTGGATTATTTTCTGCTAAATTCCTTACTTCATTTAAATCAAGCTTTTGTTCCAAATCTGTTTTATTGATAATTACAATATACTCAAGTCCCTGTATAGCTTCAAACAGCTTTCGATCCTCATCTGTAAGAGCTTCATTATAATTCAATACGTACAGAATCAAATCTGATTCCTTCAGTACTTGTCTGGAACGTTCTACACCAATCTTTTCGACAATATCCTCTGTTTCCCGTATCCCCGCCGTATCGACGAGACGAAGTGGAACCCCACGGACATTCACGTACTCTTCTATAATATCACGGGTAGTACCCGGTATCTCTGTTACAATTGCTTTATTTTCCTGAACCAATGCATTCATTAAGGAAGATTTTCCTACATTTGGTCTGCCGATGATCGCAGTAGCCAATCCTTCACGCAAAATTTTTCCTTGTTTTGCTACTTCAAGTAGGTTTACTATTTCTTTATTGACCTCTTTTGTCTTTTGGCGCATCATTTCATGGGACATCTCTTCCACATCATCGTATTCCGGATAATCTATATTAACTTCCACGTGAGCAACGGTTTCCAGCAGCTCCTGTCTTAGACGCTGAATTAATCCAGATAACCTTCCATCCATTTGCTTCAGTGCCACAGACATTGCTTTATCTGTTTTTGCCCGGATTAAATCCATCACCGCTTCTGCCTGCGATAAATCAATTCGTCCATGCAGAAAAGCACGCTTGGTAAATTCCCCAGGCTCTGCTAAGCGGGCACCTTTACTAAGAACAATCTCTAATACGCGATTAACGGAGACCATCCCCCCGTGGCAATTTATTTCCACAACATCTTCCCTGGTAAATGTCTTCGGCGCACGCATTACGGAAACCATTACCTCCTCAGCAACTTCCTCTGTTTCTGGATCAATAATCTTTCCATAATGAATCGTATGAGAATTTACCTCACCGAGATCTTTTCCCTTGTATAGTTGATTGGTTATGGAAATTGCCTCTGGACCACTCAACCTCACAATAGCAATTGCACCTTCACCAATTGGGGTTGATATCGCAGTAATTGTATCTGTTTCCATCGCTTTCACCTCCAACATGAATAATATATCTATGTTAATAACGAATGATAATATTTTATCGTCACTAACTTAATAGAATATCACAAGTTACTTCAAAAATAAAGTTATCCACAAAAATATTTTATCTCACAAAAAAAGCCGGTTATCCACACTGTGAATAACCGGCTTTTAAGGTAATTTTATAGTTCAGGTTCTTTATAATAGTAATCCACAGGTACTGGAGCTACCTGGGACTTTTCCAATGCTGGAGTGTCTTTTCTGGCTATTTGGTAGATAGCAGCTCCAACAATATTAGACACGTCCTTTAATTTCTCTTTACTAATATATTTTAGTAAATCGTCTTCCGTATGATACCAAGGTTCTAGTGGTGTATGAATAAACAATGCTGCAGGAATTCCCAGGTTATGAAAAGGTACATGATCACTACGCCCTAATTCACTATACGGAACTAACTCACTAACACGCGAGCCTGCTGCCGCTCCAAGATCAGTTACGGTATTTTTTTCACCGTTTGCTGTAAACATAACTAAATCTCCGGCATCTGCACTGCCTACCATATCCAATTGGAACATAGCAACAGTTTTATCTACCTCTTGATTCGTCATTTCTTCAGCATATCTGCGAGAGCCCCAAAGACCATACTCTTCTGCACCAAAAGCAACAAACTTAATAGTTGTATCTGTTGGCGTATCGGCAAACACCCTGGCAAGCTCTAACAATGCAGCTGTTCCAGACGCATCATCATTGGCTCCAGGCCCCCATGGCACAGAATCATGATGTGCACCGACAATAATTTCTTGACCTTTATTGTGATTTTTCATTGGTTCTTTTACAGCCTCCACGTTATAGGAGGTAATATTTTTGCCTCCCGAAGGAAATGTAAACTCATGTACCTTAACATCTTTATAGCCATAGCTTCTAAACTGATCCACCAGATAATCAACAGTCTCTAATTCTCCTTCTGTGCCTGCCCCACGAGAACCAATTACTTGAGATAAGTATGCAACATGATCATAAATATTTTCTGTCTTTACGCGCTTCACAATCTTATTATCAAATGCTTGGTCTGCGCCTCCGGCTGGTGAAGCATAAACTGGTGTAGCGATTAGTAAACATAACAGGAATACCATGCTCGCCTTTTTAAAAAGTTTCATAAAATAATTCCACTCCCTTTCTCATTTTAGATTAAGTTCGATAAAATTTAATTTATCCCTTCTTTATTCTGAAAAATGAGAATTTATATCCGGAAGAAGAATTATACATAGTTCAAAGGAATCAAATTAATAGTCTAAAGTGTGGCTATCCGCCACAGAATAGATTAATTATCTTATTTTTCAAATAAAAAATCCGTTTGGCTCAAATATGAACCAAGCGGATTTAATTATGTGGCAGGTTGTATCACAATATGTCGATGTGGTTCTACACCTTGGGAGGATGTAGATACATCTTTTCTCTTTTGCAATGCACTATGGATAATTTTTCGTTCAAATGCTGGCATTGGCTCAAGAGCAACCTTTTTATTAAGGCGAATAGATTTAGCCGCCATTTTTTCTGCCAAAGACTCCAATGTCTCTTTCCTTCGACCCCTGTAGCCTTCTGCATCTAAAGTTAATGAATAAAATTGATCACTATCTTTATTTAAAGCGAGATTTACCAAGTATTGCAATGCATTTAATGTTTGACCACGTTTGCCAATAAGAACGGCGATATTATCACCTTGCAGTTCATACGTGACATGCTTACCTTCAACTTTTGTAATAACATCAATCTCCACATTCATTTTTTGAGTGATGTCCTTAATAAAGTTTTCAGTCTCTTGAACAAGATCTTTTTTCATTGTCACTTTAACAAATGCACGTTTGGAACCAAATAGCCCCAAAAGTCCTTTTTTTCCTTCGTCAATTACATTAATTTCTATTTGGTCCCTTGTTGTGTTTAACTGCTCTAATGCTGACTGGACCGCTTCTTCAACTGTTTGGCCGCTAGCAGTTATTTCTCTCACTTTTTGTCTCCTCCAGTATCTGAACCTTTCTTCATCATAGGCTTACGAATAAATATTGTCTGTGCTACCATAAAGATATTACCTACAACCCAGTATAATGCTAGGGCTGCCGGGAAGAAGAATGCAAATACACCTATCATGAGTGGCATTACATAAAGCATAACCATCATTTGTGGATTTTGAGCTGCCGGACTACCTGCCATCATTAATTTCTGTTGAAGGAAAGTAGCAGCTGCGGCAATGATCGGTAAAATATAGTCAGGTGATCCTAATTCAAACCAAAGGAAGTTATGTGAACTGATTTCTCCTGTACGCATAATTGCATGGTACATTGCAATCAGAATTGGCATCTGAACAAAGATCGGTAAACACCCAGCAAGTGGGTTCACCCCATGCTTTTGAAACAAAGCCATCGTCTCTTGCTGAAGCTTTTGTTGTGTATTCGCATCTTTGGAACTGTATTTCTTTTGAAGTTCTTTCAATTCAGGTTGGATATCCTGCATTGCTTGAGAACTTTTTAATTGTTTTACGTTTAAAGGTAGTAATACTAAACGAACAATCACTGTAACAATTACAATTGCCAGTCCGTAATTTTCATTAAATAATTCGGCAAAGTAAGTGATTACCATGGATAATGGGTACACAAAATAACTATTCCAAAATCCTTCACTCTCTGCTGTTATTGGCTGGTCGATCTGGGTACACCCGGATAGTACAGCAAGTAAGCCTACTAAGGCAACCAGCAATAAATACTTTTTACGCAAAATGTTTCCTCCTAACTACAAAGCGCGCTTCACGCTAACCCTAAAGAAGTAGTCTTATTCCATGTTATTTTAACTTAAAATATGCAATCAAGCTATACTTTTTTCAATAAACGTTCTTTATATAATAGATGTGTTAAACTTTTTTTTATTTCAATATATTCCATGTCTTTAGTAGGCTGCCTCGCAATAATTACAATATCATAAGGATATTTAATATTGCTTTCCAGCTCCTGGAAAGATTGCCGTAAGTATCGTTTAATTCTATTTCTCGTAACGGCGTTACCAATTTTTTTACCTACGGATAGTCCTATTCGGAAATGCTGTTGATCTTTTTTTTCAACATAGTAGATGACAAGCTGTCTGTTGGCAAAAGATTTACCTCTTTTAAATGCGTATTGAAACTCTTCATTCTTTTTAATCCGAAATTCCTTTTTCATTCTATCACCTTTACTACTAGTACAACACAAGCTTGTCCTAAAAATTTATGTATTCACGGCTTTTTCCAGACACAGATCCAACTGAAGAAATTATGTAGACATACAATCGATCTTATATTGAAAAAAAGACCACTGACGCTTCAGTGGCCTATGCAGATAATACTTTTCTTCCTTTACGACGGCGACGAGCCAAAACTTTACGTCCGTTTTTAGTACTCATGCGAGTTCTAAAGCCGTGTACCTTTTTCCGTTTACGATTATTTGGTTGAAACGTTCTTTTCATTTTATCTTGCACCTCCCCAAGGGATGAAATATCCAAATTAAAACTAATCCAGTAGACAGTCTTTGTAATTATACGTAATAAAACGGCAATCTGTCAACTTACTTTCAAAAAAAGTTTATCCACAGTACTTGTTCGCTAATTTTCGAGCCATTTTTATTATCCACATCATTTATCGACAAGAAAATCACAAAATATAGGGGTGTGGATAGAAATTGTATACAACAGGTTGAATTTGTGGATAAGTGTCGATAAACCATTGCATTTCCTGCTTCTATTTGGTATTATATTTGTGTTTAACTCATCCAAAAATGAAAAACAAATTTTACTTATACACAGATTGTGGATAAGATGTGGATACTTATTCCACACCTTCTTCATAAGGTTATAAACATAACTGTGGATAAGGTTTATAAGTCTACTATATACTTGATAGTACTTCCATTTATTATCCACAATAAAAAATAAAATAATGTACCAAAATTAATTAAAATGTGTTGCCTTTCCGTCTACATAGATTGAGAGAGGCTTTTTATATCACTAAAAGTAGAAAGGAGTGAACTCCAGAT